>CBDCVP010000022.1:597500-2349084 GCA_965223025.1 Saprospiraceae bacterium | reverse complement strand
TTTGATCGCCCTGCCTGCCACCATCACGGTATTATTGATCGCCCTGATTTACCGGAAGGCGATAATGGCATCGGCCATCTATGGCAAACTCCGTGGTATGATCACCGGTTTTATAGATGGTTTGAGTTCCATCCGAAAAGTTGACAACTTACCATTGTTACTAGCCAATACTGTGGCGATCTGGTTGATGTACTACCTGATGACCTATCTTTGTTTTAAGTCTTTTGGTCCTACGGCCGATCTGGGTCCTTTAGCGGGACTCCTGGTTTTTGTTTTTGGCAGCTTGGGCATCATCATACCCACCCCCGGAGGTATGGGTAGTTATCATGCTTTGGTCATCGCAGCCCTGGTATTGTACGGTATTGGACTAAACGATGCCTTTTCATTTGCCATGATCCTTTTCTTTACCATCAATATCTTTGGCAATGTGCTCTTCGGCCTGATCGCTTTACTGCATCTTCCCATATACAACAAGACTTACAAGCCCCTTAGAGCATGATGCTGGACGCCATACTTTCTAAAATCAAAACACTTTCACAAGCGAGTGAGCAGGTCACAAGATGGAAGGCAGACGGCCAAGTGATCGTATGGACCAATGGCTGTTTTGACCTCATACATCTAGGTCATGTCAAGTACCTTTGTCAGGCTAAAACATTGGGTGATAAGCTGATAGTAGGAGTCAATGGCGATGCATCCATCTCTCGTCTAAAAGGAGATGACCGACCCATATTAGACGAGCAGACTAGATTACTGAAAATGGCTGCCATGCAGATGGTTGATTTGGTCCTCATGTTTGACGATGACACACCCATCGATCCGATTTTGCAGCTCAGACCCGATGTCTTAGTCAAGGGAGGTGACTACGAGCCAGACCAGATCATCGGTGCCAAAGAGGTCACTGCCTGGGGTGGCAAAGTACATACCATTTCCTTTGAGGAGGGGCATTCCACCAGTAGCATACTTAAAAAAATCCAAGATCAAAAATCATGTTGATAGGCCAGATCACAGACTATCTCGAATCCATTGCACCTTTGCAGTATCAAGAGCCTTATGACAACGCTGGGCTACTCACGGGCAACAAACAGTGGGAGGCTACCGGAGCAGTGATTTGTCTCGATTCACTCGTGCAAGTGGTAGATGAGGCCATAGAACAAAAATGCAATTTGGTGATCGCTCATCACCCCATCATCTTTAGCGGTCTAAAAAAGATAACCGGTGATCACTACATTGAAAGAGCCATTATCAAGGCGGTCAAACACGACATCGCCATCTATGCCATTCACACCAATCTCGATAACATACTGGAAGATGGCGTGAATCAGAAAATCGCAGAGACGCTAGGCCTGGTTGACCTGGCTTTGCTTTCTCCGAAAGAAGATGCCCAAGTGGGAAGTGGCCTGATCGGTAGGCTGCCTCAACCCATGAAACAATTGGCATTCATCGATTATGTGCGAATCAACATGCAGACATCATGCATTCGCCATACTTCATTGCTGGATAGAAAGGTGGAGGTAGTTGCCCTATGTGGTGGATCGGGTCGATTCCTGCTGCCGGCGGCCATCGCTCAAGGAGCAGATGCCTTTATTTCGGCCGATTTTAAGTACCATGATTTTTTTGAAGCAAATGATCAAATCACCATATTGGATATAGGACATTACGAAAGTGAGCAATTTACGATCAGCCTTTTGCAGGAATTGTTAAACGGGAAATTTGCTAACTTTGCCGCCCATTGCACAAAAGTGAACACCAATCCAATAAACTATAGATAGCATGGCAAAAGTTGAAAAATCGATTCCGGAGAAACTGGCTACCCTTTACCAACTGCAAGACATTGACTCAAAAATGGATCAAATAGCAGTCCTCAAGGGGGAACTTCCCATGGAAGTAAGTGATCTAGAAGACGAAATAGCAGGCCTGGAAACCAGATTGAAGAAGCTCGACGATGCCATCGGTGAACTAAATGACAACATCACGCAGTATAAGGGCAAGATCAAAGATGCTGAGACCTTGATTGCCAAATATGGCCAGCAGCTGGACGATGTAAAAAACAACAGGGAATATGAAGCCCTTACCAAAGAGATTGAGTTGCAACGTCTAGACATACAGCTGTCAGAAAAACGCATTAAAGAGGTGGAAGTCAGTATCTCCGCTAAGGACGAAACCAGGGCGGCAGCGCAGGAGCGCTTGGATCAAAAACAACAGAATTTTGAGACCAAGAAAGTGGAGCTGGAGAAAATCATTGCCAAGACAGAAAAAGAGGGAAAAAAGCTGGTGAAGGAAAGCGAATCCCAACGCAAAAGGATCGAACCACGGCTTCTCAAAGCATATGACAGGGTCAGGACCACCTATAGAAATGGACTGGCTGTCGTCACCGTCGAACGGGACGCTTGTGGTGGCTGTTTTAACAAGATACCGCCACAATTGCAGTTGGAAATCAGCTTACAGAAGAAGATCATCGCCTGTGAACATTGTGGTCGCATTCTGGTTGATCCCTCCCTGGTGCAGAAGGAGGTCCCCTCAGAGGGATGACCATCAAATGACACGATAGGTAAAACTACACATCGGTCGGAAGATTACACCGACTCAGTCCGTATGGTATTAAAATCTACCACTTGAAGATTTTTGGCACGGTACTATTCATCATTGCCTTCACCATCAGCGTAAATGCACTTGGGTACTTCGAATATTCCGCCAGAGCTACGCAGGCATATGACCAGATTTTCAGCCTGCGATTTCAGGAAGCAAGAAGTACCTTAGTGAGTCTCCAGATTGAGGAACCTGACAATCTGATCATCCATAGTCTTTATAACTACATGGATTGCCTTGCCATTTTTATTGGTGAGCGGAGCGATACCTATCAGCGACTCAAGAAGAAAAAAGAGCACCGCCTGAATGCCATCCGAAAGGGTGACAGCGGATCGCCATACTACCTTTACACCCAAGCCGATATTCATCTGCAATGGGCCATCGCCCGGGTGAAATTTGAAGACTACTTTCAAGCAGTCATGGAGATCAAAAAGGCCTTTTATCTTCTTACTCGAAATGCTGAACGTTTTCCCGGATTTATGCCCAACAAGAAAAACCTAGGTATTCTCCACGCCCTGGTAGGCACCGTTCCTGATCAATTTAGATGGGGCCTGCGACTGCTTGGCATGTCGGGTACCATCTCTCAGGGAAGGGCAGAAATCGAAGAGGTACTGCACTATACCGACCACCATGACTTCGTGTTTAGAGATGAAGTGTACGTCATGTATGCCTACTTGCTCTTGCATCTGGAGAACAAGGGTGAAGATGCCTGGGCTGTCCTGCAAAGGGCAAAGCTCGATGAAAAAACCAATCCTCTAGCATGTTTTGTGATGGCCAATGTAGCGATGCAGACGGCCAGGAATGACCACGCCATCGAGATTCTTGAGCATAAGCCAACCGGGAGTGCGTACTTTCCCTTTCCCTACCTGTCTTTCATGGAAGGAGTGGCAAAATTGAATCGAGGCGACGATCATGCTGACCAATACTTGAAGTCTTTCTTGCGCAACACCAAAGGTCGCCACTACATCAAGGAAGCTTACCAAAAATTGGCCTGGCATGCGGTGATGAACGACCGACCTGAGCTGTACCAACGCTACATGGTAGCTTGTAAGAAACAAGGAGCAGCTGTGATAGATGAAGACATTTCAGCACTCAATGAAGCTCGACTTGGTCAATTGCCTGACAAACACCTTTTGACGGCACGTGCACTCTTTGATGGAGGTTATTATCACCGGGCAGCACAATATCTAAACACCGTGCCACCTCAGAGATATCAACACAAGAGACTCAATCTGGAGTACCACTATCGTCTCGGCAGAATACTTCATGCTCTACAGCAGCATTCCGCTGCTTTGTCCTACTATGATCAGACCATCCAAAAGGGACGGCATGAGGGCTACTATTATGCTTGCAATGCTGCACTGATGAGCGGCATCATCTACGAAATCCAACGCGATTTTGATCGGGCTGCTAATTACTATGAGCTGGCACTGCAAATGCACCCAGATCAGTATCGTGCCAGTCTGCACCAAAAAGCCAAAGCCGGCGCACTCAGAATAGCAGAGCATGTACCCTGACCATAGCCATTCATACTGTTAAAATCAGGGCTTCGCGGTCGTTCACTTCTTAATGATGCCCTTCATTTTCTCAAAAATAGCTACATTCAAAAAAATATTAATTATTCAGCAGGCATGGACAGACATCTGATACTTTGGCTCAGTGTTTTTCTGATTTGCTCAGTCAGCCAACCGATGAATGGAGCAGACCTGGAAGCATATTTGGGAAAATGGTCACTGCATCTGCCCCAGGGAGCCGGCTGGCTGGATATTCGACAGGAAGAAGGATATCTGGACGCTGATATATTGTGGAAAGGGGGTAGTGTTGTTCCAGTGAGTCACATATACTACTTGGATGGGAAAGTATACATCGATCGGACATCTGCAAAGACCCTCGAACGCAAAAATGACCGATCTCAGCAAGTGACCAAGCGTCTAGAGCTTGAAGCTGGTGGGGACCAGCTCATTGGAAGATATGTCGAACCCACATCGAGTGGCAGCGCCAAAACGACCGTATTTTATGCTGTTAGAATCCCCAGACTCCCGCAGGCACCAGATCTCAATCGCATCAAATATGGTGCACCGGTCAAGCTTTTTGACGGTCACTCCCTGGATGGCTGGCAAAGTGTACCTAAAGACCGGATGAGTGCCTGGAGTGTCGAAAATGGCGTGCTGGTCAACGACCCAAGTCATCACACCTCTGGAGATCGCCATGTACGCACCTCAAACCTCAGGAGCGATGCCGTTTTTGAAGACTTCAATCTAACCATCGAAGTCAACATTCCCAAGGGTAGCAATAGCGGTGTATATCTACGGGGAATCTACGAAGTGCAGGTCATGGATAGCTATAGGAGGGAATTAGACAGTCACCATATGGGAGCTCTCTATAGTCGCATCACCCCTACTACTGCTGCCGAGCGTCCTCCCGGCGAATGGCAGGAGCTGGACATGATTCTTTGCAAACGTCACTTGACTGTGTCACTCAACGGCGTGAAGATCATCGACAATCAACCGATTGAAGGTGTGACTGGTGGTGCACTCTCAGCTGATCAGTTTTCTCCAGGCCCCATTTACTTACAGGGGGATCACGGCACTGTAAAATATAGAAATGTCGTACTTCGACCCATCGTAAATTAGACATCCTTTACCAGTCATTACCTAATAAAAATGAGCTATACAATTCACGGCATTCAACATTTGGGCGTTGGAGTTCCAGATCACGCAACAGCTTGGCAGTGGTATCGAAAGTTTTTTGGACTGGATGTACCCTTTTTTGATGCTGAAGCTGAAGCTCATCTCATGACTATTTACACCGGCGGGAAAGTCATTTCCAAGCGTGCAGCAATGGTTCTCAACCTCAAAGGTGGATGTGCGATGGAGATCGTTTGTCCCAGCACCTTTACCGCCAGGCACGCCGACCAAAAGCATCAGTTGGGTGATCTGGGTATCTACACCGGCTTCATTAAAACCCCCGATGTAGAGAGCACTTATCAATACTATAGGAACCATGGTGTTAACGTAATATCGGATCTGTGCGCAATGCCCAATGGGTGGCAGACATTCTACCTGAAAGATATCAATGGTTTGATTTTTCAGATTATCCCAGCCAAAGACTTTTATACTAAATCCAGGCACATCACTGGTGGAACAGCTGGATGCTCCATCGGTGTATCCGATATTACAAAATCCATTGCCTTCTATGGAATACTGGGTTATGATCAGCTGGTTTATGACAAGACAGAAACTTTTGATGATTGGTCCAATCTCGAAGGAGGCCAAGGAAGTTTTCGCAGGGTACTTCTGTGCCAAAGCAGACCTTCAGGTGGAGGATTTTCGAGACTGACAGGAAAGACATACATAGAGCTGGTACAAGATCTCTCTGATCGTGCACCACTTAAAATCTATGACGACAGGTATTGGGGTGATGTTGGATTTGTGCATCTGGGTTTTGATGTGAGAAATATGCAAGCCCTGGGAGAGAAGCTCAGTGAGGCTGGTTACGGGTTTACGGCTGATACCAATGATGTACTGAGCATGGGAGAAAGCACGAAGGTACATTGCACCTACACCGAAGATCCGGATGGCACCTTAATCGAGATGATTGAAGTATATAAAATACCCATCATCGAGCGGTTTGGTATTCATCTCAATGTGGAGAAGAGAAAGCCGTCACAGCCTTATCCGGACCTGATGCTAAAGGCCCTAAAGTTTGCTCGCATAAGGGACTGAGTCACTAGTGAGTCCAATCTTCTGGGGTTAATACTCCCAATCCAAAAAGTGCAAAATCGTATTTGACTGGATCCTCTGGGTCAAACGTCCTGAGCCTCGACGTGAGCTCTTCTACCGTATGCCAATCCGTACGCTTACGTGAGATCAAAGCCAACTTTCTTGCTACTTTATCCACATGGACATCGAGTGGTATCATCAGATTGCTGGGTGAGATCCGCTTCCAAATCCCAAAATCTACTCCACAATCATCCCTTCGTACCATCCAGCGTAAAAACATATTCAAGCGCTTGCAGGCACTTCCGCGTATGGGAGTTGACACGTGCTTTCTGGTCCGTTGAGGAGCGCCATCCAATGAAAAAAAGGACTCATGCATACGGATCAACCCGGTCTTAATGGGATCTTCGGATGACCGATCAGCTAAGAACAGTGTTTCCAGACTATCGTTCTGATGAAAATAGTGCTGCAAGAAAGTCAAGAAATAGAGGGTGTCGGGATACTGAAAAGTGCGGTGTGCGAAAGAAGCAAACCTCTTGCGATCTCGGGGTTGATGATTCTTCACAAAATCAAAGGGGCTATGATCCATTAGAGCCATCAGGGTATTGGCTTTGTTGATGATGGTCTTGCGTTGGCCCCAAGAAAAAACAGCCGTCCACAGACCAGCAATCTCAATATCTTGGCGTTTGGAAAATGAATGTGGTACGGAGATAGGATCCTTTTCGATAAAGGATGGACGGTTGAACTTGTCCACATAGAAATCCAACATGTCTTTTAGGGAGGACCGCACCGTTTGTGACCAAGGTCGTTATTGTGTCTTAAGGACTTGCTTGATCTCCAAGATCTCATATCCTTCGATCACATCATCGACCTTGATGTCATTGAAGTTTTTGATGGTCACGCCGCATTCGAGACCATTTTTCACCTCTTTCACATCGTCCTTAAACCGCTTAAGTGAGCTAAGCTCACCCACCACACCTTCTCTGGTAGGATAGATAACGATGCCATCCCGGATCACTCGTATCTTTGTATCTCGGTTAAATTTACCGTCTTCGACGTAGCAACCTGCCACGGTGCCCACCTTACTGATCTTGTATGTTTCTCTGATGGCCATCTGCCCAACGACCTTTTCTTCCTTGGTCGGCTCCAGGAGACCTTCGATGGCAGAGGTGATCTCTTCAATGGCTTCGTAAATGATCGAGTAGAGCTTAATCTGCACACCTTCAGCCTCGGCCAGTCGACGTGCTGTCAAGGATGGTCTCACCTGAAAACCGATTATAATGGCATCAGAGGCCGACGCCAGCAAGACGTCCGATTCAATAATCTGACCTACTGCCTTGTGAATGACATTGACCTGCACAGTCTTCTGTGATAGCTTGATCAAGGAATCAGACAGTGCCTCGATACTTCCATCCACATCGCCCTTCACAATCAGGTTAAGTTCTTTGAATGTGCCCAATGCCAGTCGCCTTCCGATCTCATCCAGGCTGATACGTTTACTGGCACGATTGGCTTGCTCCCTACTGATTTGAGCCCTCTTGGTAGCCACCTGGCGAGCTTCTTGCTCATTTTCAGTCACTCTAAACTTTTCGCCAGCTTGAGGCGCACCACTGAGGCCTAAGATGAGTACAGGGCGTGCTGGACCCACATCCTTAATGCGTTTGCCTCGCTCATTGTACATCGCTTTTACCCGTCCCGAATGTTCACCCGAGACTACCGGATCACCCACCCTTAAAGTACCATTGGTAACCAAGAGTTTGCAGACATAGCCTCTTCCCCGGTCGAGTGAGGCCTCTATTACGGTGCCCAAAGCTTCCCTATCGGGATTAGCTTTTAGCTCCAGCATATCTGCTTCAAGCACGATCTTTTCTAAGAGCAAGTCTATCCCTTCGCCGGTCTTAGCTGAGATGTCCTGCGATTGGTACTTGCCACCCCATGACTCCACGAGGTAGTTCATGGAAGCTAGTTGCTGCTTTATTTTTTCCGGATCTGCCCCTGCCTTGTCGATCTTATTGATGGCAAAAATCATAGGTACTCCCGCAGCCTGAGCGTGGCTCATAGCCTCCTTGGTCTGCGGCATGATGTCATCATCGGCAGCAACGATGATCACTGCGATGTCTGTCACCTTCGCACCACGTGCTCGCATGGCCGTAAATGCTTCGTGACCGGGTGTATCCAAGAACGTGATCTTGTGGTTGTCATCACCCACCTCAACTTCATAAGCACCTATATGCTGCGTGATACCTCCGGCCTCTCCCTCAGCCACACTAGCTTCTCGGATATAGTCCAACAGGGAGGTTTTGCCATGATCCACATGACCCATCACGGTGACTATCGGCGCTCTTGGTTTTAAAGATGCCGGGTCGTCGACGATCTCCTCCTCTTCCTCTGTTTCCTCTTCGGCACTAATAAACTCCACCTCATGGTTAAATTCCTCTGCCAGCAGTTCGATGATTTCGGCATCGAGACGTTGATTGATCGATACAATGACTCCTAAATTCAGGCAGGTAGTGATCACATCGGTGATCGATACATCCATGAGGTTCGCCAACTCCTGGGCTGTGACAAATTCGGTGAGTTGGATGGCTGTCGTTTCTTTTTCGAGCTGCTCTAGTTCATGCTTCTCCCTGATTTCATCGCGTCTATCTCTACGTATCTTCTGCCTCTTCTTCTTGCCTCCGCCAGAAAGACGTGCCATGGTAGCCCGAATCTTTTCATCGATTTCTTTCTGGGTGACTTCCTTTACCTCTTCGGTGCGCTTACCCCTTCTATTAGGGGCACCGCGATTAGACCCAATATTTGAAGGTTTGACCTTGGTGCGTCTTCTTCTCTTCTTGCGAGCTGTGTCGTCGGTCTTAACGACTTTTTTTGCTGGCTCCGCCGCCTTCTTCTTGGGTTTGTCAAACTTTTCGGTATCGATCTTGCCCAGGATCTTCAGTCCTTTCAGTTGGGGTGTTTCAGCTCTGACCAGCTCATCCTCTTTTTCCGCTTCCTTCGCAGGTGCTTGCTCCTCTTCAACAGCCTCAGCTTCCTCCGCTTGTTTTTTCTTCTTATCGACCTTGGCAGGTTCCTCTTTGGCCTCCTCCTTTTTGGCGGCAGACTTCTTTTTGGGATCGAGGTCTATCTTACCGACAACCTTGACTTGTGCCTTTTTTTCTTCACGAAGATCCACCACCTCCTCTACGGGAGCCTCTCTCTTTTCGGAAGGCACTTCTTTTTCGACCGGAGGTTCCGGGGCGGGGGGTGCTGGAGGGGCAGCTTGCGCCGGTTTGGAGGCTACCTCTTCCTCTTTAGCCGGACGAGTACCGATGATCAATTGGTCGGCCTGTTCCTTGACAGCCATGGAGTTTTGAAACTCAAGCAGGAGAGCGTCGTACATCTCATCCGTTATCTTGGCCGTCGGTTTATTTTCTATCTCAAAACCACTGGACAGCAGATGATCTACGATCGTAGTCGTTCCGACATTCAACTCCTTAGCTATCTTTACCAAACGTCTTGCCATCCTCAGATTTAATATCCTGTTACAAAGTTAGTTAAACTATTTAAGCTTACTCCTCTTCATCAAACTCAGAAGCCAGTATTCGCAGCAAATCTGTGATCGTTTCCTCCTCAAGATCTGATCGTCTTACCAACTCATCTTTGCTCAGCTTTAAAACCGACCTAGCCGTATCACAACCGATGTTTTTCAGTTCATCCAAGATCCAGCCTTCGATCTCATCTGAAAACTCATCCAGCTCTACATCGTCTACCTCGATTTCATCAGAATCTCTAAACACATCTATCTCTAACTCCGTGAGTCTGCTTGCCAGTTTAATATTAGATCCCCCCTTGCCGATGGCAAGTGACACCTGATCGGGTTTGAGAAAAACTGAAGCTCTCCTTTCCTCCAGATCAAGATCTATATTGGTCACCTTTGCAGGCGTGAGGGATCGTTGAATGAACAGTAGAATATTGTTGGTGAAATTGACAATATCTATATTTTCATTTCGCAATTCACGGACAATGCCATGAATGCGACTCCCCTTCATACCGACACACGCACCCACTGGGTCAATGCGGTCATCGTAAGACTCCACAGCCACCTTTGCTCGTTCTCCAGGTATGCGCACGATCTTCTTGATCGTGATCAATCCATCTTCGATCTCAGGCACCTCTTGCTCCATCAAGCGCTCCAAAAAGATATTCTCAGTACGTGAGATTAGGACCACGGGCGTATTATTCTTCATCTCCACACTCTTAATAATCGCTTTGACCATATCACCTTTGCGATAAAAATCGCCCCTGATCATCTCCATGCGAGGCATGACAAGCTCACTGCCTGTAGCGTCATCAATGACTAGTATTTCTCTCTTTAAAATCTGATGTACCTCTCCGATGACCACATCGCCGACACGCTCATTGTATCGCTTAAAGACCTCATCTTTCTCGAGCTCCATGATCCTTGATATCAGCGTCTGCCTCGCTGCCATGATCGCTCTCCTTCCAAAATCTTCTAAGAAGAGCTGCTCATAGCATTCTTCACCGATCTCATAATCTTCGTCGATTGATAAGGCCTCAGAAATCGATATCTGACTGCTTTCGTCGGTGACTTCACCATCCGGCACAATCTCCCTTACTCTCCACAGCTCTAGGTCTCCCTTGGTGGTGTTTACGATCACATCAAAATTTTCATCATCCCCAAATTTCTTTTTAATCAGGGTGCGAAATACATCTTCCAGCACTCGTACCATCGTCGGCCGGTCAATGTTTTTGCCGGTCTTAAACTCCGAGAAAGTATCTACAAGATTCATATGTTTTCTATTTAAATCTTACCTCTACAAAAGATTTGTCAATGTCTTCAAACGATATGTTTTTTTTCTGGCCCCAACTGTACGCCTTCTGCTTACCCTTCCTAACCTGCGGCAACACGGCAATCCCTTCATCACTAACCTCACAGAGTTTGCCTACAACCTGGCCACCTTCCTTCAACTTAATTTTTAGAAGACGATCCTTGTTTCTTAAAAATTGTCGTGCTGTGGTAAGTGGGCGGTCCAATCCTGGTGATGAAACGTCCAATGCATATTCGTCACCCAACAGAGCCTGTGCATCTATGGCATGCTCCAGATGACGACTGATAGATTGGCATTCACCCAAGGTAACTCCAGCATCGCAATCCAAGTAAATGACGAGTTGGTTTGATGAAGCTTTCCAGTCTATATCTACCAAGTAGTATTTGCCATTTTCCAGCAGAGCCAATTGGTCTTCTATCCATTGGAACCATTGTACACCATCCAAAACACCTAGTCATTTAATAAAAAGAGGGAACAACTGCTGTTCCCTCTCCTTCATATCCAAATATGACGGCAAAGATACTAAATTTAATTCTAAGGTCCGTAGGTTTGAGAATTGCCCGGGCTGTGTCGCTTTAATACCACTGAAAGGCAAAATACATGCATCGTTGGTCTCCTACATTCCTTATAGCATGTGGCACATGAGCTCCCAGAAAATATACATCTCCGCTCGTACCCCTATACACTTTATTGCCGATTTCTTCTTCCGTATCCCCATCGATCATGATGATCAATTCTTCTGCAAGATGTGTATGGGGCTCATGACTCTTAAAACCCGGATTTAACGTAGTGACATGCATTTCATAATATGGACACATGGCGGTCGACTTGTTAAAATAGTCGCGCCGACTTCCCTTATCGTGCTCGCGATAGGTAAGCCTGTCAAAATCAAGGACAAAAGAACCACCTTCTCGTCGGCCTCGATCCATATCAGCAGCAGCCCTGGACTGATAGATCATATGATATAGCTTAACTGTATCTTTCTCGCATTTGACATCAACCGAGTCACCTGGCAGCAAGAAGATGACACTGTTTGGACCAATCGTCTCAGTACGATCTTGCATATTCACTGCAACCCTACCTTTGCGCACGATGAAAAGTTGCTCTTGAGCAGCATCATAGAATGAGGCCTGTCCAATCACCTCCATTGCGGAAAAGCGCATTTGAGCAAGATGCATAGTCTCTCCTGAGATCATCTCAAATGACTGGTGGTCCATGATCTCATCGGCATGATATACTTTGGAAGGTACGCGATCAGGCACTTGGTCACTCCACAACCAAGTAAGGGACTCAGCGAGTATAAGCCCCCCGTGTGCCCCATTGTGGGCCCCAGTATCAGCTGCAAACCTGTATTCATAGTCTTTAAATTTCAGTGCAGCCTCCATTTGTAAATTGGACAACCACCAATTGCCAAAACGATTATCTAGATCATTGATACCATCTTGTAAAAAGACCTTAATTGGTTTTTTATCGCTTTTGCGAATCATCGAAGGGTAATTGTGGCCTCCGGCAATGTCTGTAAAACTGCCAATGTGACTCAAGACCTTGTGGAATGCTTCAGGCTTTGACCAGGCTACGGTAAATGCACAGATTCCACCCGAAGAGATTCCACATACAGCTCGCATTCTAGGATCATCGGAGATCAGGTACTTTTTCTTTAATTCCGGGATCATCTCACTCATCAAAAACTCGGCATATTTGTCGGACAAGGTATTATACTCCACTCCGCGATTGGTGACACGCCAAGGAGACTCAGGGGCCGGAGCACCCACATCGTGTCCGGGATTAATAAATAGCGCAATGGTGATGGGCATCTTCTGCTGAGCGATCAGATTATCAAGCACAGTAGGCGCCCTGAAGTGGCCGTCCGGTTTGACATAGGTGTGTCCATCCTGAAATATCATTAGTGCCGCTGGGGAAGATCCATCGTACTGCGCCGGCACATATACGTAGTAATCTCTTAAGGTACCATCGTACATCTTACTCGACCAGGTATGCTTTGTCAGCTCACCTTTTTCGATTCCTTGGAAAACCTGTGAATTTGGACCCAAGGTCAGCTGTTCCTGGGCATATTGGTGCTGCATATGCAATGCAAAGAGTAACAAGAATAGTTGTCGCATGACATGAATCATTTAGACGAAACCCATTTGAAGGATTTTGGCCTGAAGTTATCTATTATTCTATGTAACCGACAGGGAATGGCAGATCTTTTGGGTTTTGGATTGGGCCTCCCAGCTATTGAGTTTTTGCGGCGATCAAATAAGACCATTGATCGTCCTAAACTTCACTTTCCTATATTTGTTGGCAAAGGAAAAGATCCCACCATGCATTCCTGCGAATCACTTTTACAGAAAGCCCTGGAGCGGACATTTTTGTCGGTTGATGAAGGGCTTTTCCTTTTTGAAAATGCGAGTACGTCTGAGCTTATGTGGGTGGCCAATAAATTGAGATTTCATCATGTACCTGCCAAGAAAGTCACCTGGATCATCGATCGCAACTCCAACACCACCAACGTCTGTATAGCTTCCTGTAAGTTTTGCAACTTTTACCGTAGGCCAGGCCATGAAGAAGCCTACATTACTTCGATAGAAGAGTACAAGACCAAAATCGAAGAGACCTTCGCATTGGGTGGTGAGCAATTGCTATTGCAAGGTGGACATCATCCCGATCTCGGTCTCAGGTACTATTGTGACCTATTCAGTGAACTCAAGTCCCTCTTTCCCAAACTCAAACTGCACGCCCTAGGTCCACCTGAAATAGCCCACATCACCAAACTGGAGGGATCTACCCATCTCGCTGTGCTGAAGGCACTTAAGGAAGCAGGCCTTGATTCCCTGCCGGGGGCTGGAGCAGAAATTCTGAGCGATCGGGTACGAAGACTTATTTCTAAGGGTAAGTGCGGAAGTGAAGAATGGCTAAACATCATGCGCGCTGCACATAAACTGGATATCACCACCTCAGCTACGATGATGTTTGGCCACATCGAAACCAACCAGGAACGTATGCAGCACCTGGTAGATTTGCGTATGGTCCAAGCCGAAAAACCCGTTGGAGCCAAGGGGTTTCTCGCCTTTATTCCATGGCCTTTTCAAGACGAAGACACCATTCTACAGCGTCTCAAGCGTGCCCGCAACACCTGTACTGGTGATGAGTATGTGCGGATGATCGCCATCAGCAGGATCATGTTGCCCAACATCACCAACATTCAGGCATCTTGGCTCACGGTGGGAAAACCAGTGGCACAGCTGTGTCTTCATGCTGGAGCCAATGACTTTGGCAGCATTATGATTGAAGAAAATGTGGTTTCTGCAGCCGGAGCAGCTTTTCGTTTTACAGCAGATGGCATCCAGCAAGCCATCCGAGAGGCCGGTTTTGAACCGCAACTGCGAGACCAACAGTACCATAATCGAAAGCTTCCAGATCACATAGCACAACAAGCATTGGATCATCATACCATGATCGTCGACTGAATGGCTTAACACAAAATTTAGGTATTTCCATCATGATTGATAAATCCGCACGCCATATCGACACTGTCTGTATCTTTGGTCGCTAATTTTAGAAGTCTCCATCAAAATGCAAGAGGTCATAGAGGTGATCGGTGCACGAGAGCATAACCTCAAGAACATCGATATCCAGATTCCTAAAAACAAACTGGTGGTCATCACTGGCATCAGCGGAAGTGGCAAGTCCTCCTTGGCTTTTGATACGCTCTACGCAGAGGGCCAACGCAGATACATGGAGACTTTCGGGGCCTATGCAAGACAGTTTATCGGCAAAATGGATCGTCCAGATGTTGAGCACATCCACGGCCTCAGCCCTGTGATTTCGATCGAACAAAAGACCACCGGCTGGAATCCAAGATCTACTGTGGGTACTATCACTGAGATCTATGACTTCCTAAGACTACTTTATGCACGCACCGGTGAGGCCTACTCATACGCCACAGGCAAGCGCATGATCCGCTTTTCAGAGGAGGAGATCATCCAACACATCTTGAAGTACTACCGTGACCGCAAAATAGTCATCTTAGCTCCTGTGGTAAGGGGTCGCAAGGGCCACTATCGCGAACTATTTGACCAGGTGCGTAAGCAAGGATATGCCAAAGTGAGGGTAGATGGCAAATTATTAAACCTAGAAAAGGGGCTGCAGGTAGAGCGGTTTAAAACCCACGACATCGAAATCGTGGTAGACCGTCTGAAAATAGATGTCGAGAAACGAGATCGTCTATCAGCATCACTGTACACCGCCCTCAAACTGGGAGATGGCCTGATCATGGTGCTCGACTACGATACAGGTGAAGTAAGCCCATTTAGCAAAAACCTGATGGATCCTGAGTCAGGCATATCTTATGAAGAGCCCTCACCAAATGCTTTTTCTTTCAATTCACCCTATGGCGCTTGCCCTACCTGCGGTGGTCTGGGAAAGCTCTCGGTGGTGGATCCACTAAAGGTCATTCCCGACACCTCCCAAAACATCAATCAGGGAGGTATCGTACCCTTTGGAGAGGTGCGTGACAACTTCACCTTTAAACAGCTGAGAGGCATCGCCAAGAAATTCAATTTTTCGTTTGCCACACCCATTAAGGACATTCCGAAGGAAGCCATGCGCATTGTTTTGGAGGGTGGTGACGACTCTTTTGATATACGTATGCCATATAGCAAGCACGATTTCACCTACAATCTTGCCAATGAGGGGCTCTACAGGATGCTTAAAAGATGGTACAACGATACCTCTTCAGAAAAAATCCGTCGATGGGCGGAGGCATTTATGACAGTGACTACTTGTGATGAATGTGAGGGTCAACGGCTCAAAAGAGAATCTCGGCAGTTTAAGATAGCAGGTAAAAATATAGCCGAACTTGCGGCCTTTGATCTACAGCAACTGCATGACTTCTTCCAGAAAGTCGATGCCAAACTCAACAAGAAGCAGTTGGCCATCGGCAAAGATGTCTTGAAAGAAATCAGACTCCGTCTCAAGTTTCTACTGCATGTCGGCCTAGATTACTTGAGTCTGGATCGTCCAGCCCGAAGCTTATCGGGAGGAGAATCACAACGCACTAGACTGGCCAATCAAATCGGATCTCAGCTCACTGGCATCACTTACATCTTGGATGAGCCCAGTATTGGCCTTCACCAACGCGATAATCACCGCCTCATCGACTCACTGAAAGAACTCACGGAGATTGGCAACACCGTACTGGTTGTCGAGCACGACAAAGACATCATGTTGGCGTCGGATTATCTCATCGACCTCGGACCGGGTGCAGGTGAAAAAGGAGGAGACCTGGTTGCTCAAGGTAAACCCAAAGATCTGATTAAAAAACAACGGACACTCACAGCCGACTATCTGAGCAACCGCTTGAAAATAGCCCTACCCGCTTCGCGCCGAAAAGGCAATGGCAAGCACCTGACACTTCGGGGCTCGACTGGCCACAATCTTAAGAACGTGCGCATCAAGATTCCACTGGGTACCTTCACCTGTGTCACTGGGGTATCAGGTAGCGGAAAGTCTACTTTGATCAATGAGACACTGTACCCCATACTCAAAAGACACTTTTACCGCAGCAAACAAGAACCGCTGCCTTATAAAAGCGTAGATGGTCTAGAGCATCTGGACAAAGTAATCGAGATAGACCAATCTCCCATTGGACGAACCCCAAGATCCAATCCCGCTACCTATACTGGGGTCTTCATAGACATCAGAAAACTGTATGCTGAAGTGCCCGAAGCAAAGATTCGCGGCTATAAGCCTGGTCGTTTTTCATTCAATGTAAAGGGAGGGCGATGTGAAACTTGTCGAGGAGGTGGAATGCGAGTCATCGAGATGAATTTTTTACCCAATGTGATGGTGGAATGCGAAACCTGCCAAGGTAGGCGCTACAATCGAGAAACTCTTGAGATTATCTACAAAGGCAAGTCGATCAGCCAAGTGTTAGAAATGAGCGTCAGAGACGCAGCAGTGTTTTTTCAGAGCATTCCCAGGATCCACCGTATTTTGAAAACGATCGTGGATGTGGGATTGGGCTATATCACCTTGGGGCAATCAGCCACCACCCTCTCAGGGGGTGAGGCACAACGGGTAAAGTTATCTGAAGAGTTGGCCAAAAAGGACACTGGATCTACCATGTACATCCTGGATGAACCCACTACAGGACTTCATTTTGACGACATACGCCAACTCTTGGCAGTATTGGATAAGTTGGTTGAAAAAGGAAATACTGTGGTGGTGATCGAACATAACATGGATGTGATCAAAGTGGCAGATTATATCCTAGACATAGGTCCCGAGGGTGGCCGTAGAGGTGGTAAAATTGTAGCTCACGGCACTCCTGAAAAACTGGCAAATCACAAAACAAGTATGACCGGGGCCTATCTCAAAAAAGAACTAGCCCTACACGGAACCCCTTGACCATAAAAGACTATGCTGTGACCACCCTCTCCAATCATCAGGTCAGTATTCAAGAAAAAGAAAAGGACATTTTCCACCGGCCTATCTTGCGAAAGTTCCTGGTCTGGATGGTTGGTTTGGTGACCTTGTTTGCTGGGATCACCTATGTTGCTACCCAAAATCGCGAAGTAGATGCCCTGGGTGGTGGCGTCATATTACAACTGGCGGCATTTTTACCCCTGGTCTGGTTTGCATGGCATCACCTGGAAGGGAAAATCAAGCTTGGCTTCTTGTTCAATAGAAAGATCGCACCGCTGACCAGTGTCCAACTCAGCGCACTTATCATACTCATACTCGTGATGAGTACTGGACTTGATGTGCTGACACTCAGGCTGTTGACGATCTGGACCCCGGAGTATGTAGAAGATGCCTTGACTGAACAAATCATGGTGCCAGAAGGGGGCATGGTCATCAACGGATTGACCATATTACTCGCTGTTTTCATCGGCCCACTGATGGAAGAATTGGTGTTTCGTGGCCTGTTGCTGCAGCGGTTTATATCCAAATTTGGCACTGCGAATGCGATCTTGGGATCGTCCCTCCTTTTTGGGATGCTACATTTTGAATCTTTCATCGCTGCCACCATATTCGGGATCTTCATGTGCCTACTATTTCTCAAAACCAACAATTTATGGATCCCATTGATCGTACATTGGACAAATAATGCGCTGGCCGTGATCCTGGATTATTGGTTGCATCATGCTGGATCCCCATCGGTGGAGGAGTTATATCGACATAGTTGGTTTGCATGGACGCTATTGATCACCTTGCCAGCATGCTTCTATCTCATCTGGCAGCATTGGGTCCCAAGGGGTGAAGCCTACATACCGTACCATCTCAACCAATCCGCTGAAGAAGGCGTATCCAATATGTCAGGGGATCCTGCAGAAGCAGGTTAAAAAAACCCGGCAAAGCTTGCATCTATGCTTATTATTGTCTTAATTAATCTATGGTCAAACCATTGATTTCATTCTAAAAAGCTGCGGTGAGGAAAATTGTCAATTCAACAATTCGCCTATACCTCAAATCGAGGTACAACAAGTTTATGTACAGTGTCTCACAACCACATGTATCGCAATCCGATGTTTTGGAGAATCTCCTGTTTTCTGCTTCGGACACGGAGTTCGGTATCCAGCATAAGTTTTCGGAAATACGGCACTATGGTGACTATCGGCAGCAGGTACCGATTGCTGAATATGATGACATCAAGCATTACATCAAGCGGATGATGTATGGCGAGCGAGATGTATTGTGGCCAGGAAAGGTAAGATGGTTTTCTCGATCCTCAGGTACCACTGCAGACAAGAGCAAATTTATTCCGGTCAGTAAGCAGTGTTTAAAAGACTGCCATGTGAAAGGTTTTTGGGATTCACTGGCCGTCTTGTACCATCACCACCCAGAGGCCAAGATTTTTGAATACAACAATCTGGTAGTCGGTGGCTCCCTCTACCAATTCTCACCGCATCCAGAGACTAGGTATGGAGATGTCTCGGCTATTTTAATCCATGAAATGCCACTAGTAGGTCGTCCATTCTACTCCCCAGATTTTGAGACAGCTTCGCTAAAAAAATGGGACGAAAAAATAGAACGCACGGCACAGCTTGCCAGTCAAGACGTGGACATTGGGACCATCGGCGGGGTGCCGACTTGGAACATCGTGCTCTTCAAGAGGATCTTGGAGATTACAGGCAAAGATCACTTGCTTGAAGTGTGGCCCCATCTGGAGCTTTACGTACATGGTGGCGTCAATTTTGAACCCTATCGCAACCAATTTGAATCATTGATTCCAAAGAAAGACTTCCTCTACAAAGATGTGTACAATGCATCTGAGGGATACTTTGCTTTTCAAGACCACACAGCCAGTGACCTATTGCTCTTCCCGGATGGTGGTATTTTCTACGAGTTTGTACCCATGAATAGGCTTGACAATGCTGCCGAGCATGCAATATCGCTCCGTGAAGTGCAGCCTGGTGTAAATTATGCCATGCTGATATCCACCAATGCTGGTCTGTGGCGATACATGATCGGAGATACGGTGACTTTCACCAGTACTGATCCCTACCGAATCAGGATCACTGGCAGGACAAAGCACTTCATCAATGCCTTTGGTGAAGAACTGATGGTCGACAGTACCGATCGAGCCATCAGCCACGCATGCCAGCAGATGGGAATAAAAATTCGTGACTATACGGCCGCACCGATTTATTTGGACACTGACCAGAAAGGCCGACATGAATGGTTGATAGAGTTTGAACATGAGGTGCCGGATCTCCTCACCTTTTCCACCATCCTTGACACGTTCTTGCAAAAAATCAATTCTGACTATGAAGCCAAGCGATTTGGCGACCTCGCAATGCAAAAACTGTCCGTCAAAGCTGTGCCTGTGGGCACTTTTGCCAGATGGTTGAAAAAAAAGGGAAAGGTGGGTGCTCAGGTAAAAGTCCCCAGGCTATCCAACAACCGGACAATGATAGAAGAAGTCTTGGAAATGATCCATGAACATGAAAAAGTTGGACCAACCACATAAAGCACTCATCATGGATCAGTTTGAGCTGGAGCAGATCGATCCTACGGATGATGAAGCACTCCTTGAGACCCTGGCAGACCGGATCGCTTCTCTCCTGCTGTCTGACATGGAATCCTTTATGTCATTGATGTACAGAATGGATGTGTCTGAGAAGAAAGTGGCGGCAGCGCTTTCACCAGACCATGACGACCCTCCTAATCTCACCTTGGCAAAACTGATCATCGAGCGACAACTGTTGCGTATGGAAACGAAGAAAAAATACCGCCAGCAGCCACTCCAGGACTGGATCGACTTTTAGATTGAAATCATGCTGATTAAGACAACAGGGCTGGTCATTAGATCCATCAAGTATGGCGAATCCAGCCTGATTTTTGATCTGTATACCAAGTCACATGGATATGTCAGTTTTATCGTAGGTGGGGTACGCAAACCCAAGGCGCGAATGTCTGCATCCCTATTTCAAGTAATGAACTGGGTTGAGGTAGTGGCGTATCTAAGAGATCCTGCGCATCTAAATCGTGTCAAAGAAACCTACTTGATCCACAGTTATAAATTCATTCCGTTTGATTTTCATCGTCGCAGTGTGGGACTGTTCATCACCGAAGTTGTGCAGAAGACCATCCGCGAAAGAGAGGCCAATGAACATCTGTATCATTTCTTGTGGCACACCTTTCAATACCTGGATCATCCTGAAGCATTGATCAATAACACACACATCCTTTTCCTCATTAGGTTTTCCGGATACCTGGGATTTCTTCCCAATACCAGATCAAATGCCTCCGATCACTATTTCAATTTATCCACCGGTTCTTTTGAACCATTTCAGCACCCTGTCTATTCACTGAATGAGGAAATGAGTGGATTGTTATCAGAATGTCTGAATTGTGAAGTCGACACCGCTCATCTGGTGCGACTGGACCGCACTAAGCGCCGGGCATTGATTCAAAATCTAATTACCTTTTACAAACTCCACTTGGAAAAACTACCGGAGATCCAGACGCACAAAATCCTTGCAGAAGTCCTCGAGGGTTAACTCGCAATGGGTGGGAAAAATGGCATTCTGAGATTAACTTTGCAACTGCATGAACCCATCGCCATCAGGTCAGAACTACCAGGCTTCAGCTGCAGAGCAATTGGAGCTGTACAAGGCCATGCGGTATTCCAGAATGGTCGAAGAGCGAATGCTGTCACTGCTCAGGCAAGGTAAGATAACCAAGTGGTTTTCGGGCATAGGGCAGGAGGCCATATCAAGCGGAGTCACGCTGGCATTACAGAAAGATGATCTGATCTTTCCGATGCATCGCAATCTAGGTGTCTTTACTGCACGTGGTGTGTCGCTTGTGCGCCTTTTATCACAATGGCAAGGTAAGACCGACGGCTTTACCAAGGGAAGAGACCGATCGTTTCATTTCGGGAGTCTCCCACATCACATTGTAGGAATGATTTCGCATTTGGGCAGCCAACTTTCTCTGGCTGTAGGGGCAGCACTGGCGCATACTCTATCTAAATCACCTACTCTGTCCGTTGCCTTTACAGGTGATGGTGGGACCAGTGAAGGTGAGTTTCATGAGGCGCTTAATCTTGCTTCGGTGTGGCAACTTCCTGTCATTTTCATCATTGAAAACAATGGCTATGCTTTGAGCACCCCTACCCAGGCTCAATATCGGGTAGACGATCTAGCAGACAAGGGCCCGGGATATGGCATGAAGTCTTTTGTGCTGGATGGCAACAACGCACTGGAGGTATATGAGTTTTTCAAGAGTTGGAGTATGCAGCTGCGTCAGCACCCTGAACCCATCATGGTGGAGTGTAAAACTTTTCGGATGCGTGGCCATGAAGAAGCTTCGGGTACCAAATATGTACCTGATGATTTGCTGGAGGCATGGTCACAGCGTGACCCCATTGCTCGTCTCAAACAAACCCTGATATCCGCTAACCTAGTCACCAGTACAGATCTTGAACGCCTGGATGCACAGATGAGGGGCAGCATCGAGGAAGCCGTCGACCTGGCTTTTAGAAAACCAGCTGTCAAAGCCGACAGGGCCCTGGAACTTAAAGATGTTTATGCTGATGATAGCGATCGCAAGCATCCAGCTGAACGCCATGCTGGTAATCGCATCATCAGATATATCGATGCCATCAACGAGGCTCTACACCAAGCCATGGAAAACGACGACCACCTGATACTCATGGGGCAAGACATTGGTATCTACGGTGGAGTCTTTAAAGCTACCGCAGGCCTGATCGACCAGTATGGTGCAGAGCGGGTCAGGGATACACCACTCTGTGAGAGTGCCGTGATTGGCGCCGCCATGGGTTTGACTTTTGCTGGTTACTCAGCCATGGTAGAGTTGCAATTTGCCGACTTCATCAGTTGTGGTTTTAACCAGGTAGTCAATAACCTGGCAAAAACACATTACCGGTGGGGGCATGCTGTCAATGTCACGCTGAGATTACCTACGGGAGGAAGTGTCGCTGCGGGACCATTTCACTCACAGAATACAGAAGCTTGGTTTTTATCGGTTCCTGGTCTAAAGATCGTTGTACCATCCAACCCATACGACGCCAAGGGACTGCTGATGGCCAGCCTCCAGGATCCCAATCCTGTGCTCTTTTTCGAACACAAATACCTGTATCGATCCAGTCAGGGGCCCGTGCCCACATCTCCCTATACCATACCGTTGGGTAAGGCTCAGCTTGTGCGAGCTGGAACAGAGGCCACCCTGATCACCTACGGTATTGGAGTAGGCTGGGCACAGGAAGCCGTACATCTTTCTGGGAAGGACATCGAAATCTTAGATCTCCGGACACTCCAACCTTTGGACTATGACAGCATGAAGACGAGCGTGCTAAAAACGGGTAGGGCACTGATTTTACACGAAGCATCTTTGACCGGTGGTGTTGGTGCCGAAATCAGCGCGTATATTAGCGAACATCTTTTCGAGTATTTGGATGCACCGGTGATGAGATGTGCAGGACTGGACACTCCGGTGCCATTCGCCAGAACATTGGAAGAACAGTACCTGCCAAAGCAAAGATTGATGGAAAAAATTGAGCACTTATTAACATTCTAAAATCGCCAAGATAGATGAAACTTGAAGAACTGATGGCCGTCAGTGGACTGCCGGGACTATATAAAGTGGCCAGCAATCGACCCAATGGACTGATTATTGAGAACCTCGATGATGGTAAAAGACGATTTGCCTCCGTACGGAAACACCAATTTTCGCCCCTTGAGACCATAGCGGTATTTACGTTAAATGATTCAGTACCACTGACAGAAGTGTTGCAAAAAATGTATGTCGCCCAGCATGATCATCCACCTCCAGCCCATAATTCAGATAACAGTACGTTGCGCACTTATTTCCAACATATCCTCCCCGATCATGACCCAACAAGGGTATATCCCAAAGACATCAAGAAGATGATCAAATGGTATAACTTCCTTGATGAACGAAATCTATTAGCACAGGTCAATGACGAGGAAGAGTGAGCAACAAAACCCATTGATGAACAAGAGTAATGTCCTTCTGATGTTAAGGAGACAGAAGATCGCAGGTAGTCTCCGAATTGTCTTTAGCGGTCATTTATTAAGGCATCGATCATTCTATAGCACGGTCTCGCAGAAAAATGAGAGAAACCACATAACATGTACCTGGATCAAAAAATAGTGGTGGTGCTTCCTGCCTACAATGCGGCAAGTACGCTGGCACAGACCTATCGCGAGATCCCCTTTAACATAGTGGATGAAGTCATACTATGTGATGACGATAGTGTCGATGATACGGTACCCAAGGCAAGACAATTAGGCATTAAGCACATTGTCAGACACGATCAGAATCGAGGCTACGGAGCCAACCAAAAGAGCCTCTATCGTGCTGCACTGGACTTAAATGCCGATATCATTATTATGCTGCATCCTGACTATCAGTATACCCCCAAACTCATTACCGCCATGGTCACGATGATCGCACACCGAATTTTTGACGTGGTCTTGGCCTCAAGAATATTGGGAAAGGGCGCGCTCAAAGGAGGGATGCCCAGATATAAATATATTGCTAACCGCCTGCTCACCTTCATACAAAACTTGCTGGTCAACCATAAACTGTCGGAATATCACACTGGTTATCGAGCCTACCATCATTCAGTACTTCGCTCCATTAATTTTGAGCAAAATAATGATGATTTCATCTTTGACAATGAAGTGCTGTCTCAAATCATTTATGCTGGATACACCATCGGAGAGGTGACCTGCCCCGCCCATTACTTTGACGATGCATCCAGCATCAATCTCAAACGCAGCATCATCTATGGTCTCGGAGTATTGAAGGTAAGTGGTATGCATTTCTTGCAGCGACTGAGATTGGTGTCGCTATCCATGTATCAGCTGAAGGAAAAGGGCGTGATAAGCCAAGAGTACCATAGTGAAAGATGAATTGGGTTGAGATGAGGCCGATGCCTTCATACAGATCACATACCAAGCTCATGGCCATCAAAAGCCAGGATGATCAGACATTTACTTGCAGGTGATACAATATTGGTGAACGGGTAGCAGGCAGGTGTTTATTGCAATGAATGGCCTTATTCCGGCTCAAATCCAAGAATGACCGTAAATTTACCGAGATCCGTCAGCTTGTATCCCTCGGGATCATTGAGGACCCGAGTATTGTCGAAGCCGAATCCATAGTCAAAACCAAGTGTACCAAACATCGGTAGGAATACACGCAAGCCAGCACCCACTGCCCGTTTTAAGTCAAACGGATCATAAGTCTTAAAACTGCTCCATGCATTCCCGGCATCTGCAAAGGTGAGCACATAGATAGTGCTGCTGGGATTTAGCGATATGGGGTAGCGCAACTCAATGGAGTACTTGTTGAATATGGAAGCACCGCCGATCGTTCTTCCATTAGGTGATATCTGGGCTGGAAAATCTTGGGTTTCGTAACCTCGGAAATAGACCTGATCACGACCGGTAATGGTAAACTGATTGGCGAGGGGCTCAGCCGCAAATTCAAACCGCTCAAATGGTGAAGGCCCCACCTTGTTATTGTAGAAACCTAAGAATCCCATTTTCGCTGTTACTTTCAACACCATGTTCTTCCAGACTGTTTTGTACCATTCACCGGTAAACTTCCACTTGTGGTATTCGATGAAACGATACTTTTCCTGTGGTGAGAGCTCATCATAATTCTTTCCGTTTAGGAAGCTATAAGGAGGTGTTAGCTGCAGGGTCAAACTAAAAGAGGAGCCATCCTTTGGGAAGATAGGTTCAGCCACTGTACTGCGAGCAAAGGTCTGCTGGAAATAGAAGTTGTTGAATCCACCATCTGCAATCGACGACCCATTTGGTAACAGGAATATCCCATCGAACTCATTAAGCGTGATCCGCTGCAAATTGATGGTCGAGTTGGTGACAAAGTTGTCATCTGGCCAATTGAGGCGAGAGCCCAATCCAATGGAAACCTGACCGATGGAAAAAGAGGATGGATCATCGATTATGGCAGAAAATCCACGTGAACTCCTCGTGTAAAATGCTGCCAAAGTCATCGAATTTGGCTTCTTACCTCCCAACCATGGCTCCGTAAACGAGAAGTTGTACGACTGATAAAAGTTACCGTTGGTCTGGCCCCTTATCGAGAGCCTTTGTCCATCACCCTGTGGCAGCGGGCTCCATGCTTTACCTTCAAAAAGATTGCGGAGGGAAAAATTGTTGAAGGTCACTCCTAGTGTGCCGATCAAACCACCCCGATAGAAGGAGTTGCCCGGTTGGTAACCAGCAGAGAGCTCCAGTTGATCTGAAGACTTCTCCTCAACGGTATATTCGATATCAACAGTGCCACGATTGGCGTTGACGGGCGTATTCATGCCCAGGCTTTCTTGGTTGAAGTACCCCAAATTGATGATTTGACGCTGTGATCTGATCAATTCAGCCCGGCTAAACTTTTCTCCGGGTTTGGTACGCAACTCCCTGCGGATCACATGCTCGTGGGTACGGTCATTACCCATAATCTTCACCCGGTCTATCGTGGCTTGAGGCCCTTCGAAGATGCGCATCTCAAGATCTATGCTATCATTATCAATGGCCACTTCGGTCGGATCTACCCTAAAAAACAGATAACCGTTGTCCATATACAGCGAACTCACATCTCTACCATCCATGCTGAAACTGAGTCGTTGATCCAGCAACTCTTGATTGTAGACATCACCTGCCTTAATATCGAGTCGATCCTGCAATGCCTCATCTGGATAGATGGAATTACCCTTCCAGGTAATATCCCTAAAATAGTACTGATTCCCCTCTTCGAGATCTATACTCAGATAGAGCTTTCCCTCACTGTCTCGCCAAAGGCTATCGCCGATCACGCGGGCGTCCCTAAATCCGATGGTATTGTAGTAGTCTATGATGGTGTTAAGGTCCTCTTCAAAATCAGCTTTGATGAACTTGGAAGAAGCCAAAAAGCGCTTACGCCATTTGGTATTCTTCATCTGTTTGCGGATCTTTTTGTCAGAGGCGTTGTCGTTGCCATTGATCACTATGTCTTCTACCTTGATCCGATCATTTCGGTCTACTTTAAACTCCAGGACGATGGCATTTTTTGCCTTGGTATCTTCTTTTTCAATGATCTCTACTTCTGCATCTAGATATCCCTTCTTGATTAGAAAATTTTCAATGGCAGTCTTAGAATTCATCTTGGTAGCATCCGTTACAATACCGCCACGGAGTAAAAATGGCTTGAGGAGCTCATTGAGATCCTCTTCATATACTTTTTTGATGCCACTATAGGTAAATCGGGAGAGCCTGGGTCGCTCCTGCAGCACGATCGTTAAGAAAACGACGTCTCCAATGGTCTTGTCCTTGATGATTTGAATGTCGGTAAATAGCTTCTGCCGCCACAGGGCTTCGATGGCATTAGAGATCTCGTCACCGGGTATATTGATCTTTTTGCCTTTCTTCAATCCGGAGACCACCCTGATGGCATTTTCATCCGTAAACTTGGCACCGACGATGTTTACCTCCCCGATCTCAAACTCCTGCTTATCAGAATAGTCCACCACTGCCTCGGGAAGTACGGGAATGCTGTCTTGGGCAATCACGAAATCCGCCAAACCAAAGCAGAGAAAGAAGAAAAATGTGCAGTATCTCATCCCTAATGCGTCATGTAATCGTAAAAACGATCGCCAAAGGTAACTGTTGCCAGCGATTTCTGGAGTTAACGTTTTCTTAAGGCCATTAAAGCCATGCTCAACCATCATCTGGAGACCTCCCAGATCTACTTTCACCGATACCTTTGATGGTCTCAAACGATTTGCTCACTTATCTTACCAAACCTTCGCTCCCTGTTTTGAAAATCGATGACGGCTTCGTAAAAATGTTTTTTTCTAAATTCTGGCCAAAAAACAGGCGTAAAATAAAGCTCACAGTATGCAATTTGCCAGAGGAGAAAATTACTGATCCTTCGCTCACCGCTGGTACGAATCAACAGCTCGGGATCTGGTGCCTGTGTGCTGAGATATCGAGAAAAGACTTCAGTGTCTATTTGCATCAGATCCAAGCTCCCTTGATCGACATCTCTGGCTATCCTTCTGGCTGCATCGACAATCTCCCATCTAGAGCTGTAATTCAAGGCTAGGGTCAGCGTCATACGATCATTTTGGGAGGTGATCTTTATCCCTTCCTGCAAGGCTGCTAAGGTCTTCTGTGGCAATTTTCCCAAGTCGCCAGTAGCTTTCAGCCTTATGTTGTTTTCCATTAGGGTCGACACCTCCTTGCGTATCGTCTCCACTAGCAGAGTCATAAGTGCGTTGACTTCCGGTTGAGGGCGGCTCCAATTTTCTGTGGAAAAGGCGTACAGCGTGAGAAACTCAACGCCGATTTCAGCCGCTGCCTCAGAGACCTCTCGCACAGCTTTCACTCCATTGCGATGCCCAAATATTCGGGGTCGGTTACGCTTCTTTGCCCAGCGTCCATTGCCATCCATAATGATGGCGATGTGTCTAGGCAATCGCTGAAGATCGATCTTCTCTTTTGTACTCACCAAATATTCAATGAAAGGTGTATCCTAATTAAGTCCATGCCGTTTGCTGACGCCAAAGTTACAAAATGATTTGGCCACTGTATAGGGTGATCACCAGGACCATGCGATGATCTAATACCGTGATCAACCAGGGTGAATGAAGATGATGAGGTCTGGATGTGACTTGGAAATATCATACATTTGACCCTATGAATAATTTGCAGCTATCTGCCTGTTTCGTCTTGTGTTCCAGCATATCATTATCTTGCTATGTGATGACATGTGGATCTAGTAAATCTGACTTTCTAGAGACATACAGCAACTTCATAGATGTGCTCGATCAGCGGGATACAGACTCCGAAAAAGACTGGAAGGCCAGCGATGACATCTTTGAAACCTATATCGTCGAATGCTATGATCACTTCGAAAATAAGATGAGCAGCAGCGAAAAGCGGACTTTCTGGATCAATAGTTTGAAGTACTACGCAGCGAGGTATGGCAGTGGAATGATTCAGGAACTGGCCAATGAGAACAATCCGACCAGTGTCAAGATGACACACCATCTCGAAGAAGTGGCGGAAGAAAGCGGACTTGAACTAGAGGCATTTCTCAAAACAAACTTGAGTGAGCTGGAAAAAATATTGATAGGCTTTAGTCGTGATCTCGAGGAATGGGCAAAGAAACTAAAAGAACACTTTGACGAAAACTAGATAGATGTATGACGTCATTCTCAGTTTTATCACGGCCTTTACATTGACGTATTTTGCCATTCCCTCCATCATCAACGTAGCTGCCAAAAAAAACTTGGTTGACATTCCTGATGAACGAAAGTCCCATAAAAACCCAACTCCATCTCTTGGTGGCATCGGCATTTTTGCAGGTGTCATATTTTCCATCGTACTGTGGACACCATTCAACGTATTTGGGGATCTCCAATATGTACTCTGTTCCTTCATCATCGTTTTCCTGATTGGAGCGAAGGACGACATTCTACCCATGGCTCCCTGGCGCAAAGTGGCGGGTGAGGTGTTTGCCGCCGCCATTTTGGTGGTCAAGTCAAATGTAAAGCTCACCAGTCTATATGGTATCTTTGGTGTATACGAGATCCCCGATGTAGTGGGCATACCTCTTTCCATCTTCGCTATTTTGGTCATCATCAATGCTTTTAATCTCATTGACGGAATCAATGGCCTATCGGGGAGCATCAGCACTTTGATCGCGGTAGTTTTGGGCACCTGGTTTTTATTGATCGGTCATGTAGAAATGGCAGTAGTGGCCATGTCCCTGGCAGGATCAACCATAGCATTTTTGAGATACAACATCACACCGGCGAAGATCTTTATGGGAGATACCGGTGCTCTGTTGGTGGGACTGATTTGTGCCATATTGACCTTGCAGTTTATCGAACTTCACAATGAGCTGGAAGGCTCCCCATATGCTGTCAAGGCAGTGCCCGCAGTAGCCATTGGCATTTTGATACTGCCGTTGTTCGACACATTGCGGGTGTTTCTCACCCGGATTGTCAGAGGAAGATCACCACTGACAGCAGATCGCAATCACATTCACCATTTGATGATCGACTGCGGACTGAGCCATATGCAGGCCACTTCCATTTTGGTCGTGATCAACGTTTTATTTATTATCATGTCGTTTCAGTTTCAACATCTGGGCACTTTCAACCTGCTGCTCCTGATACTTGGCTCTGCCACCCTCTTTACCGCTGCATTGCTGGTATGGAGAAGAAACAAGCAGGCACAACAACGCCACTTAGGAATGCAATGATGGTCGCATAATCAACGTAAAAAAAAGGAGATGAACTGGCTAGCGGTGTTTGTGGGTGGGGGACTTGGGAGTGTACTTCGTTTCTCGATTTCCAAATGGATGACGCAATATCAACTAGATTTTGCTTGGGCTACTTTTGTGGCCAATTTGGTCAGCAGCATCATCCTAGGAGCCCTGATGGGTTATAGTTATCGAGGAGGCTTGACAGGCCAATGGTCCTTCTTTTGGATGGTAGGCTTTTGTGGAGGCTTTAGTACCTTCTCTACGTTCACTGCTGAAACCCTTCTCTTTATCCAGAATGGTCAGTGGCACTACGCGATCTTAAACATCACACTAAGTGTCTCTGCCTGCTTAATCGGATTGCTGCTGGGCCTACGATTGTTGAGCTAAATTACAGCTGATGTGCAAAAGGGCATGTGCGATAGGAGCCCTCTCACCTCGGTCCCCAACCTATGCCGGACAGAGTGCCTAACTGTGTGGATCTGGGTGGAAGTGATCCCTACTGAGTAAAAAGGGCTCCCGTCCTGTGGAAAAAGTAAAACTCAGTTACTAATTAACGCTCTTCTCAAGGTCAACAACCAGCTGCACACCATCAAACAATTCTACGGTATCTCCCGATAGTTGCTGGGTCAGCACGATCTCACTGGCCAGCACTTCAGCCTGAATATAAGCAGCATAGTGGTCAATGGCTGGCTGAATGGCAGCGTGCTGTTGCAGATTTACGATGATCCGGTCTGTCACTTCAAATGCCTTTGCTTTGCGGAGGTTTTGTATGCGGTTAACCAATTCTCTTGCCGTTCCTTCCGCTATCAAGTCATCATCCAAGGTGGTATCCAATGCCACAGTGATGGGACCATCGCTTGCCACCTGCCATCCTGGAATATCTTCCGATCCAATGATAAAGTCATCTTGCGTCAATGAATAACTTGTCCCTTCAATCTCTAAGACATAAGAACCATTGCTTTCAATGGACGCAATATCTTGCTGATCAAATCCCGCGATCAACTGGGCAGCTTGCTTCATATGGGGACCTAGTCGCCTACCTAGTGTCTTAAAATTCGGCTTGATGTTTTTCTTAATCAACCCTTCTGCATCATGGATATATTCTATGTCCTTGACGTTCACTTCAGACAACACCAAGTTTTTTACAGCTTCCATCTGGGTCTTAAATGTTGGATCTAGAATGGGTAGCAGCACTCGCTTCAGGGGTTGCCGAACTCGAATGTTCTCCTTCTTTCTGAGAGAAAGCACGAGGGAAGATATCTTCTGTGCATAACTCATCCGTTGTTCCAAAGCCTCATCCCGAAACTCCGTGCTTGCCTTGGGAAACATACTTAAATGTACCGATGCATGTGGTTCCTTACCTGTAGGGTCGTTGAGGTTTTTGTATAACCAATCCATAAAGAACGGTGCTATCGGAGCACCTAGTTTGGCCACCGTCAGCAGACAGGTATAGAGTGTCTGATATGCGGAGATCTTATCGGTGGAATAATCACCCTTCCAGAACCTGCGGCGACTTAAGCGTACAAACCAATTGCTCATGTGATCACCGACAAAATCTTGAATCTTTCTAGCTGCGTTGGTTGGTTCGTAGTTCGCATATTCTTCATTCACCTCAGACACCAGTTTTTGCAATAATGAGATGATCCATCGATCAATCTCTGGTCGATCTGCAGGTGCTACCTCAGTTTCTTTGAAGAGAAATTGGTCAATATTGGCATAAAGACTGAAAAAAGCATACGTGTTGAATAGGGTGCCAAAAAATTTCCTTTGTACCTCTGCAATGCCCGCAAGGTCAAATTTTAAGTTGTCCCAGGGTTGCGCATTTGATACCATGTACCATCTGGTGGCATCGGCTCCATACTTTGCAATGGTGTCAAATGGTTCTACGGTGTTGCCCCATCGTTTTGACATCTTACGACCTACTTTATCTTGCACCAGCCCATTCGACACCACATTCTTAAAAGCAATGCTGTCAAAAACCATGACCGCGATAGCATGCAGTGTAAAAAACCAACCTCTGGTTTGGTCCACTCCCTCAGCGATGAAATCCGCCGGAAAGTTCTTAGCAAGAGTTGCTTGGTTTTCAAATGGATAATGCCATTGAGCATATGGCATGGCGCCACTATCAAACCAGACATCGATGAGGTCAATTTCTCGCTTCATCTCCTGACCCTGTTTTGACACCAGGACGATCTCGTCCATGTAGGGTCGGTGCAAATCCGCAGGCACTTCTTGTGAAAGCCCAAGGACTTCGTTGGCATGTTCTATGGCACCAGCCAACTCCTCAAGGGAACCGATGCATACTTCTTCCGTGTGATCTGCTGTACGCCAAATCGGTAGTGGAATACCCCAAAACCTGGACCTTGACAAATTCCAATCTTGCAAATTCTCCAGCCAGTGACCAAATCTTTTTTCGCCAGTATGGGCCGGTTTCCAGTTGATCTGTTTATTCAACTCCACCATCCTGTCCTTGGCCGCTGTGGAGCGTATAAACCAACTGTCTAATGGATAGTACAGTACTGGCTTATCAGTGCGCCAGCAGTGTGGATAGCTGTGCGTGTACTTTTGGATATTAAATGCCTTGTTTTCTTTTTTCAACTGCACCGTGATATCGATGTCCACATTGACATAGGAAGGATCGTCCTTGTAATCTTTCACATATCTACCTGCCAGAGGTCCGGCTTCATCAGTAAACTTTCCCTGAGGATCGACCAAGGTGAGAGATCCAATGCCATATTTTCTGGCTACTCTCATATCATCTGCCCCAAAAGAAGGAGCAATATGCACAATACCGGTACCGTCTTCGATGGTGACAAAGTCGCCTAATAGAACCCTAAATGCCTCTCCATCGGAGGGTTGGCTGTAGGGCAATAACTGTTCGTAGGAAATGCCCTCTAGGTCACTTCCCAGATAATGCCCAATGATGCGATATGGTATGATCTTGTCACCGGGATTATAGGTAGCCATATCTGCTTCACGCTGCTGGGCATCAAACCACCGTTCAACCAGGTCGGCCGCCAAAATCAGATTTACGGGCAGCTTGGTGTAAGGATTAAAAGTCTTTACAAGTACATATTTGATCTTCTTTCCTACTGCAAGGGCTGTATTGGATGGCAAGGTCCAGGGTGTGGTCGTCCAGGCCAGAAAATACACCTCTCCTTCCTTCAGCTGCTCAAATAATATCCTTGATTGAGCATTCTCAATCACCTTAAACTGTGCCACAGCCGAAATATCTTTCACCTCTCGGTATGCTCCAGGCATATTGAGCTCATGGGTGCTCAGTCCTGTGCCAGCAGCCGGCGAATAGGGCTGAATGGTATAGCCCTTGTATAAGTAGCCCTTGTCGTAAAGGCGTTTCAGCAGGTACCATACGGACTCTATATAAGAATTTTCGAAAGTGATGTACGGGTTTTCGAGGTCTACCCAGTATCCCATCTTGCGGGTTAGGTCGTCCCACAGATCCTTGTATCTCATGACAGTCTTTCTGCACTGAGCATTATACTCATCCACAGATATGGTCTTGCCAATGTCCTCTTTGGTAATACCCAGTTCCTTTTCAACGGCCAGTTCGATGGGCAATCCATGTGTGTCCCATCCACCTTTTCGCAAAACCGACTTTCCCTGCATCGTCTGATACCTGCAGAAGAGATCCTTGACGGTACGCGCCATCACATGGTGTATGCCCGGTTTTCCATTGGCCGAGGGTGGTCCTTCATAAAAGACAAAGGACGGACCTCTTGCCGGGTCAACGCTTTTTTGAAAAATACATTGATCATTCCAGAATGTACTGATCTCCTGATCGATGGCCGGTAGATCCAGCCCCTTAAAGGATCTATAACTCATTGTGATATTACCTGTACTAGATTCGGGCGCAAAGATAGGCCTTCCATTGCACTGTCAAGCCAGATCGATGCAATTTAATGGAATGCTTGCTTCAGGCTGAAGCTAAGCATGTAAAGCTGTGACATCTCATTTTGAGGCATAAAAAAGACCGGCTCTTTCCCCCTATGTTAAGAACCGGTCCAGACCATGAGATAATTGACGTGTGCTTATGTATATTTTATATGCGTTCTAGTTTATTTGTCAATTGCATACATCATCAGTTATTGCATAATACATGCCAAACTTTACTTTTATGAGAAAAAATTCAAATAAAAATCTGAACTATTTCTTATTTAACTGATTATCAGTATAATACTTATTATAAATTATTTACATATCAAATGTACATTCTTTATTCTAATTATGCAAACATTCGTACGATTTTCTCTCCAATTTAATTCTTATCGACCTCTCACCCTTGAATCAAGTGACTCTTAAGGTCAAAGATGATGGGTACCCCTCAGGTTGATAAAGCAGAAATTCGCAACAGCAAGATGAAAGGTTGACAGCTATTAGTGCCATTTACCAAGCATAAAGTGTCCAGGTTGGCTGAGCATGGCACTTCAATAAGCCATTTTGTCAGTAAATGAGCTGGTGGCACACCCTTTGTCGAAAAGTGATCGTAACAATTCATTTAGCAAATCAAGACATATTCATATTATGGAGAAAGGAGCCATATCAGTAGAGACTCAAAACATATTTCCCATCATCAAGAAATTTCTCTACTCTGATCACGACATTTTTCTTAGAGAACTGATATCGAACGCCATTGATGCTTCTCAAAAATTAAAGACCCTATCTAATAAAGGTGTGATAAAAACTGAATTGGGCGATCTGACCATTGACATCATAGTCAATAAAGATGCAAAGACCCTCACCATTAGAGACCGGGGGATCGGTATGACAGATGAAGAGATCAAGAAATATCTCAATCAAGTGGCTTTTTCCAGCGCTGAGGAGTTCGTAAAGAAGTACAAGGCGGACAACACCATCATCGGTCATTTTGGATTGGGATTTTATTCTGCCTTCATGGTAGCCGATCGTGTGGAGGTCTTTTCCAAATCTTACCGCAGAAATGCAAAGACCGTTCACTGGGAATGTGAAGGAGAGCCTGAGTACCGTATCGAATATACAGACGCCAAGGAAAGAGGTACAGATGTGGTGCTCCACATTAATGATGAGAGTACAGAGTTCTTAGAAGAGGCACGGATCGAGAGCCTGTTGAAGAAATACTGTCGATTCTTACCTATTCCCATTCGTTTTGGTACAAAGACAGAAACCGAATACAAGGGTGAGGGTGAAGACAGAGAAGAAATCAAAACCGAGGTCGATAACATCATCAACAACCCGGATCCAGCCTGGAAAAAGTCACCCAGAAGCTTAAAGGATGAGGACTATAAGCAGTTTTACGAGGAGCTCTATCCATACAGTCAAGCACCTTTGTTCTGGATTCATTTGAACATTGACTATCCATTCAATCTCACCGGCATACTCTATTTCCCAAAATTGTCACAGCAACTTGAGGTACAAAAAAATAAAATCCAACTGTACAGTAACCAGGTGTATGTCACCGATGATGTGAAGGATATCGTACCAGAATTCTTAACCTTACTTCATGGTGTCATCGATTCTCCCGACATCCCACTTAATGTTTCAAGGAGCTACCTCCAGAGTGATCACAATGTCAAGAAGATCACATCTTACATCACGAAAAAGGTAGCCGGAAAACTTCAATCCCTATTTAAGAAAGATCGAGAAGCATATGAGCAAAAGTGGGATGAAATTGCCCCGATCGTGAAATATGGGATGATCACGGAGGAGAAGTTTTATGCCAAGGCCACCAAATTTGCACTCCTTAAGACCACAGAAGGAATGTATTACACGATCGAGGATTATCGTGAGCAGATCAAGGACAAGCAGACCGATAAGCACGATAAGGTGGTCATGATCTACGCCAATCAAGAAAAAGAACAGGACACCTTTATCAAAGCTGCCCAGGACCGGGGTTATGATGTACTCGTCTTCGACCAAATCATCGATAATCATTTCATCCAACACCTGGAGCAAAAGGAAAACAATATTGTCTTTGTGCGAGTGGATTCTGACACTCCAGATAATTTAATTCAGACGGATGAAACCACAGAATCCGTCCTTTCCGAAAAAGATCAGGAGAAGGTCAAAACACTCTTTGAGGAGACCCTGGAGAAAGATGCCCACAGCATTCAAATGAAGGCTATGAGTGAGAAGGATCACCCTGTATTGATCACCAAACCAGAGTTTATGCGGAGGATGCAAGACATGCAACGTCTACAGGGCATGGGAGATATGAATATGCCTGAAATGCACAATCTGGTGGTCAACTGCAATCATCCACTGATCACTGATAAGTTGCTCAAAATGAGAAGTAAAGAAAAGAAAGAAAACTTTGTCCGATACCTGTATGATTTAGCGAGACTCAATCAGCAAATGCTGAAAGGCTCTGAAATGACAGCATTTATTGAGCGCAGTCTTTCCTTTGTGAGCTAATGCCAATGGTGGGGAAGTACTAGGGCAAGGCCATCGCCCAATGGACGATGTCTGCCGACCGTACGGGGGCTTGATGAACCCTGCTCCCGCTGGGGGCCAACAAAGTCAGTTGATATTTCCACTGAGGTCGAAGGAATGTAAAATGTGCTCCAGGTATAGCATGAAATTTCGCTTTCGCTCACCGGGAGCAAGGGCAAACCCACTTAAGAGAATGACATCTCTTTTTTGCTCGTCCAGTATCATGTAGGTAAGGAATGGACCTCCCATAAAGTCACCGACCATTTCCCAAATACCTCTAGCCTCCACGGAGTAGTTGTCATCCATTTGCAAAGCCTGCGTAAACACAGGAAGGTCGACATCGTTGATCCTCATATAGGTGTTTTCTAAGGTGGTGCTCACAAATGCCTTACCCAATCGATCTTGGAGCCCAATGATTTGTTCTTTGGAAAACTGATTTTGATCCCGATAAGGCGTCCTATGAATTAAAATGTTTGAAACGGCCATGTCACCCTCCTGAATCAACCACATGGTCGAGTCATCTTCGATGTTGATCTCATAGGTTGAAGGTATTTTCAGGTGAAACCCAAAAGTACTTTCGATCTGGTTCATGACGATGTGATTCACTCCACCTAGGTAGACTGTAGCATCGATCTGCTCTTGGTAATGATCCTGAATCACCTTGGCAATCGAAGGAAATTTCTCTACCAATTGATCCGTTAAATATTGCTCATTGGCTGCAAAGAGATATACCAATAATTGGTCTTTCGCCCAGCGATCATGACCTACATTGGTCGTATACGAGGGCTCTTGCATGGCACGATTCACTTTCTGCTGGCCAATATCTTGGGATACTACCCGGCTAGTAGGTGAATCCTCATCAGCCAGGTTCGCCATGATCAAATATGCTTTAAGCTCCTTGCGTACTGGCTCACTGACTAGATCATCAGGTGTAAAATGTTTGAGATCAAATAGGGGTTCTGGCTGCGGTAGGATGGGAAACGCTGAACCAAAATAAAACCTAAGACTATCACCGATGGGTCCATTCCATATCTCCTCATCGGCAATCACTGCCAGTTGATTGAGCGAACCCACAGCGATGGGAGTCGGCTCCATCCTTCGTCGGGCTTCCTCCGTGCACCCGACCACCAACAAAATCAAAACGATCCCAACAAAGATTCGTGGCTTCCAATATTGACTCATACCTATCAGCTTGTTCATGATCAAAGATGTATCGGTCATGGCCTTTGGTGTATGACCTCTCGCGTGCAGCGATGCCTAGGCCAGTGAGACAAAGATAGTGTAATGCACGAGCTATTTGGTTTGAGTCTTAGAACAGCTGTTCTACAATGTGGTCTTCAGAGATGCCCTCTGCCTCAGCTTTGTAATTGCGCACAATGCGGTGACGCAATACATACTTGGCTATCTGCTGAATATCCTCAATGTCGGGAGAGTACTTGCCTTCGATTACAGCATGACACTTAGCTCCTAGCACGAGGTACTGCGATGCACGTGGACCGGCACCCCAGGTGATAAAATCACGTACAATGTCGGGAGCCATGTTGGAGGTGGGTCTGGTCTTGTTAGCCAGTTCCACGGCATATTCCAGCACCTTATCGGCAATCGGGATCTTTCTTATCAAGCTCTGGAAAAACTGTATCTGAGAAGCATTGAGGATGTTGCTCAGTTCGGCTTTGTAGTTAGAAGTCGTCTCCTTCACCACCCTGATTTCCTCCTCATAGGCCGGATAGGTCAGCGGTATATTAAACATGAAGCGATCCAATTGCGCTTCGGGCAATGGATAAGTACCTTCTTGCTCGATGGGATTTTGGGTAGCAAGTACGAAAAACGGCTGCGGCAAGACATGTTTGTCACCTGACACGGTGACCGATCTCTCTTGCATGGCCTCCAATAATGCCGCTTGTGTTTTAGGTGGTGTTCGATTGATCTCATCCGCCAAGACGATGTTGGCAAAAAGCGGACCTTTGTTAAACTTAAAGTGGCGATCTTCATCTAAGATCTCCGAGCCCGTGATGTCAGATGGCATCAGATCAGGGGTAAACTGAATGCGCTTAAAGTCAAGATCAAGGACATCTGATATGGTGCTCACTAGGAGTGTTTTAGCCAGGCCGGGGACACCCACCAGGAGACTGTGCCCATTGCTAAACAATGAAATCAAAACTGTTTTCACCACTTCTTGCTGTCCCACGATTACTTTTCCAATCTCAGACCGTAAGTCTTGGTAAGATTGGGCCAAGGCATCTACGGCCTCCACATCAGACTTAAACTGTGACTCTACTGTTGACATATGTTAGCGTTTACGGCTAATTTTTGGGTGTGTAAAACTAAGAAAATACAGTAATGAAAACGGGCAGTGGGTTTTTTTGTTTTAGACCCTAATCTCCGTACCTGCTCTTTTCGCACAGTCCATCTGCAAATATGCCTTGGATCACAGCAGTCCTTCACCAGGCCTTCCTGTAGCGAACTACTAAAGTCCTCAACATACTTCTGGCCACTATAAGCAAGGCCACATAAAATCTGACAGTTCGAAGGCAGTCCCTTTCAAAGAATAGTGCCACCACTCAGTACGGATGTGCAGAAAGCCCTCTTTTGCCATTTCATCGCGCAAGAATATCCGACGATGCAAAACCTCTTGTGGTAAGTCCTGGTAGGTATGATGAGCCTCGGGTCCAAAGAAATCGTAGGGCGTTCCCATCTCCATTTGCCTGCCCTGGACATCTACCAAGGTGACATCAACAGCCACACCTCGATTATGCATGCTCCCTTTCGATGGAGGAGTGACATAGTGAGCATCTGGCACTTTATCCCAGAGCAATTGTTGGATGGGACGGGGTCGATAGCAGTCAAAAACCTTGATACCATATCCCTTCAGCATCGTGGACCTATGGACCCTGATCAGGGCTTCGGCCACTTCTTGACGTAAAACACATCTCTCGCAAGGATACAGCACTTCGCCTACAAAGTTATCCCGGGTAGCATACTTTATGTCCACTTGGATCGTGCTATCCAGCCATTGCACGTCGACCCATCCCGTCGGCAACGTGTCTTCACCTGGAGACTGGGAATCATCTGGTTGTGGATACTTGGGAAGTTGTGTATCTGTGTCAGTAGACACCGGATCGGCGAGGTTCTGCAATCCTTGGGGCGCATTAGACCTCCAACAACCCGAGACTACGACCGTCAATAGAAGTAGCAGCCTTAGCTTTATCATCCTATCAGTTTGATAAAGGCATCTTCATCCATTATTTCCACACTGCCCAACCTCTTTGCTTTCTCTAGCTTCGATCCAGCCTTCTCACCCACCACCAGGATATCCAAATTTCTACTAACCCCACTGATGATTTTTGCACCGACCGATGCCGCTTTGGCCTGTGCCTCCTTCCTACTCAGATGCTTGAACGAACCTGTAAACAAGATGGTCTTACCTCTTAAAGGAGCATCATCGGCTACCTCAATTGGCCGGTCTTTTTCTGTCTGTTGGAGATTGACTCCATAGGCTTCCATTTGTCTCAACATGGCGACATGATGGGGATCGCCAAAATACTCCACGACGTTGGCTGCCAAAACAGGTCCAATATCTTTGATGGCCACTAGATCTTCAACCTTCCAATTCGTTAGTTCCAACACGTGCTGTATTTCACCAGCAATGATTCTAGAGGCCCTTTTACCCAAATGATGAATGCTAAGGCTATGCAGTAGCCGATGGATGGGATTGTGCTTGGCCCGATCGATCGACTTCTTCAACTTGTCGGCCGACTTCTCCCCAAACCCCTCCAATTGTGCGATCTTTTGATAGTCTAGATTGTACACATCAGCTATCGATTTGATCCAGCCCAGGGAAAAGAAACGTTCAACAATAGACTTTCCAAAGCCATCGATGTCCATGGCTGATTTTGACACGTGAAAGATGATCTTTTGCAGATCTTGCCTACCACATGTGCAGCGAGGGCATCGCCAAGCTGCCTCATCCTCTACTCGGATCAAGGGTACTTTCTCAAGCTGGTTGATGGGGCAGAATTTAGGGAACTCGACCTTCAGTTCAGTTCCATCGCGAAGATCTGGCAGGGCCTTCACTATATATGGGATCACATCACCTGCTCGCTCTACCAAAACATAGTCGCCGATGTGAAGATCTTTTTGAGTGATAAAATCCTCATTGTGCAGCGATACACTTGATACGGTCACGCCTGCCAATTGGACCGGCTGAAGCTTGGCCACGGGAGTAATCGAACCGATCTTACCCACTTGATAGGTAATACTTAACAGTTTGGATGTGGCCTGCTTTGCCTTAAACTTGTAGGCGATGGCCCATTTTGGGTGATGGCTGGTAGCACCAATTTTAGTTTGATCACTAAGTCTATCCACCTTCACCACCATTCCATCTATTTCATAGGGATAGTCTTCCCTTTTCTGCTCCCACATCTGACAAAACTGGATCACCTCCTGAATATCAGAACATAATTTACGCTCAATAGTAGGCACTTTAAATCCCAGATTTTGTAAAAAATCGATGGTCTCCCAGTGCGAATTCATTGGGCTCTTAAGACTCTGATCCGGCAGGTGAGATAAATGCGACACCTGATAGATAAACGCTTCCATGCCCCGCTTAGCAGCGTCTCTGGGATCCTTCATTCGCAGGCCACCAGTTGCTGCATTTCTAGGATTGGCAAAGATTGGCTGACCTGCCTGCTCTCGCGACTCGTTGATACGCTTGAATACATCTTTCCTGATGATGACCTCACCCCTAAGTTCGATTTGGCTGATGCCATGACGTGAGAAAGCCGTCTGAAGGGGTATAGACCTAAGGGTCCTGGCATTGGTTGTGATGTCATCTCCTCTCTGACCATTACCGCGTGTGGCTGCTCTAGCCAGCCGGTCGTCTTCATACAAAAGTGCGATACTTCCCCCATCAAATTTTGGCTCAACAGTATAGGCTATCGGCTCCTTCTCATCGAAAGAAAGAGCCCTCCTGACTGAATGATCAAACTCAACCAAGTCCTCAGCATTATACGAATTGGCCAGGGATAACATGGGAGTGAGGTGCTCGACAGTAGTGAAATCACTGGTAAGATCTGAGGACACCCGCTGGGTAGGGGAGGTAGCGGATATTAGTGCTGGATTGGTAGCTTCGAGCGCTGACAACTTTTTAAACAGCTGATCAAACTCAAAATCGCTGATCACTGGATTGTGCTCGACATAGTATTTCCATTCATGGTACCGGATAATCTTATGCAAATCATCCATTTGTTCACCTGGCGATCCTCCGGTGTCGGATAAATATCTCTGAGTAAGATCAAAAAATGTGCGCTCATCTTTGGATTGATACATAGTTCAAAGTTCCTCTTTCGCTAATAGCAATGTGCCAGACTCAAGCTCCGATTAATGGCCGGTAGTTGATGGTCAATACGTCAATGGTCACCTGCAGGAGCATACCCATACTCGGGTACTTTTCCCTGAGCACCCATGAAAAATCGATCGATCACCTGCAAATCATGATCTAAATCCTCTGATGCCATGAAAGGATCGGAAAAGGTAATCGTTTTGGTTCCATAGTCAAACTTGGTTAGGATCATGGGTATCTTGGCCTGTTTAGCAATGTGATAAAATCCAGTTTTCAGCTGATGCACTTTCTTTCGGGTACCTTCTGGGGCAATGGCTATGGCAAATCTCGCATGGTGATTGTACAAACCGACTACCTTATCCACAAAATGACCCCGCTTGCTACGATCCACTGGATGACCTCCCAACCAACGAAAAATGAATCCAAAGGGTGGTCGAAACAAACTATCTTTAGCTACAAACTGCACATTGATTCGCTTGGCTGACCGCAATAATATGCCCAGTGGAAAGTCCCAATTGGACGTATGTGGTACCACAACAAACAATTTCTTGCTCACATCATTGCCGGGATCACCTTCCACCTCAAACCCCCAGATTTGCAATAACAGATTAGCCAGCCATACGAACATGAGTGGTAGGACGTTTATCGCGATAAATATATGAAAAGCGTAAGTTGTCTAAAATACGTGCTCAATTCTGATGCATTTGCTGTCCAATTAAACCTTTGTCTCACTCACTGGTCTTACCTTTTGAAACCTAAAGACCGTCGTACATCAATGGTTGAAGTTTTTATCATCAATGCTGAGCACATTTTTGTGATTTGCGAATCAAGATCTTTTGGTTGGGCTGCTGCCATCGGAGGGCAGCATACACCCAAACGATCGCAAGTGCCACCCGAAGATCTCACGTATGTGTAGCCAAAAATACCAGCAGAGCATATGGAAGAAGATGCGCAGATACTGCTTCAGATAAAAAATGAGCAGACCGCTGAAGCTGGCTTTAGGCTGCTGATGGAGCGTTATCAAAACCGAATATACTGGCATATTCGGAAGTTTGTCTTTGATCATGAAGATGCAAACGACATTGTACAAAATACGTTCATCAAAGCCTTCAAGGGTATCATGGGATTTAGAGCGGATGCAAAAATTTATACCTGGCTATACAGGATAGCAACCAACGAAGCCCTGACCTTCCTAGATAAAAAGAGACGAAAGCACACGGAATCCATGGAGGACGTAGATGTAAGTCTTTGTCTTAGGATGACCACCGACACCTTTTTTGATGGTGATCAGGCTCAACAATTGCTACAAAAGGCCATATTCAGCCTGCCGGATAAACAGCGACTCGTTTTCAACATGAGGTACTATGATGCCCTGAGTTATGAGGATATTTCAAGTATTCTGGGCACCTCCACTGGTGCATTGAAGGCATCATACCACCATGCAGTCAAAAAGATCGAACATTTTATCAGGCATACTTCAGAAATTATTTGATATGGATGACGAACAGTATAATGAAGACCTATCGAAGCGATTAAGGGCATTGAGAGATGAAAACCCTTTCAGTGTACCTCCAAATTACTTTGAGCACTTGACCGACAATACTTGGAAGCGCATGGATCAGCAGAGAGCTGGCCAGAAGGTATCAAGCATAAACGTACTAGGATGGTTGAAGCCACGAGGGATCTCCCACTGGGTTGCGACGGCCGCTGTGACTTCCGGGTTAGTGATTGCCAGCATTTTATGGTTTAGGTCAGGACAGGATGCATCTCCATTGGATGACATCAGCGAACATGAAATCATGGAGTATATCCAAAACAACCTGGATGACTTTGATGCTGAGCAACTCTACAAGACGGATTTGCTTTCCATGGAAAATCTTTCGATGGAGGATCTCCTAGGAGATCAGCTGGAAGGGGGAGACCTGATCCAAGTAAAGAACAATCTCCTGGAAGAGATCGAAATCGAAGATATTTTGTAAACACCTTAAAAGAAATAGTAATGAGAAAATTACATGTCTGTAAAAGCATATGGTTAACCCTGGCGCTGGCGATGTGTTGGTTATTTGGATCGGGTCAACGAGTGCTGGAGAGACCACTCGAAGACCGGATGGAAACTCAGCGCATCGCTTTTATCACCGAACGTGTAGATCTGACACCTGAGGAGGCACAAGCCTTTTGGCCCATTTACAACGCTTTTCGTAAGCAGGAGAAGACAATTAGACAAGAAAAAGAACCAGCAAAGAGGCCTTTGAATATGGATGATCAGGAAGCCGCCGAATTTGTCCAGGTCCTCGTACGTACTGAACGAAAATTGCTGGATCTCAGAGAGGCTTTCATTTCTGATATCAGTGAGGTACTTTCTGCTAAGAAGGTCCTTCGCTTTCATGCTGCTGAGAGGCAGTTTAAAGAGCGCCTACTGAGAGCCATTTACAAAAAACAAAATCGGTGACTCAGAGGAGTGGGGTGCCTTGCTCAACCCATGTGCAATTTATATGAGAATGTGCTGGGCTAACCGCTCATCGCGTCGTCTAAACAATACGATTGCCAGCATGGCCTGCAAATCAAGTTGTTGCGAGAATCAGCCAAGCTTGAGCCGGGTCCCTCATCCGTTATAAAAATTGATCTATTGTTGTTATAGCATTTTATTTATGTGCTTTATTACGCTTCCTGGACGTTCTTGCCCGTCCGATCCACTGTCATTTAATGGAGATCCAAGGCAGGGAGACCTGCATTCCGATGGTCGCATGACAACCGATCTTAATACCACGCTTACTTCGCAGAACTTTAACACATTTTGGTGTTACGAATAGGAGACATATATTTCTTCATGTTTTAGAATAGGTTAACCAAACTAACTTCAACAATTTAAATAAGTTATAATATCTAAACTGTTGTAATAGTGTATGTTACTTTTATTACAATTAATCCTAATCCATAAAAAATCTTTCCACAATCTGTAAAAAACACGCTCATTTGTACCCGGTCTCAGCTTAGAATTTGCTTATTTTATGTTGTAAAGCTAAATCCCCCGCAGTAACATGAAATATAATTCCGATCAAGACCATTCGCTGATCCTGTTAGTGAATGAATTTGAGACTATGTCTCAAAAAGGGAGTGTGAGTTTTTTAGAAGAGCAAGACTTTCTCAAATTGATCAATTATTACGAGAAAGAATTCCTCTTTGAAAAGGCCATCGAAGTGACTGATCATGCCCTTCAACAGCACAGTTATTCAGCTGATTTCCACATAAAAAAAGCCCAACTTTTCCTAGCCACTCGAAACTCAGAAAAGGCGATGTCTATTTTGGACCAAGCTGAGGTTTTTGCACCTGCTGAACTTGATATTCATCTGCTGAGAGGCAAGATTCTGTGTTCCTTGGGCAAGTATTCCAAAGCCCTCAGCTTGCTGGACAGAATCAAAGGACATGCCAATAAAGAGGAGCTTAGTGACATCTTCCTATGCCAGGCACAGGTCTTCGAATGTCTCAAGGAGTACAATCAGATGTTTGATAGCTTAAAACAGGCACTGTATCACAACCCTGAAAATGAAGAAGCATTGGAACGCGTCTGGGTCTGCACAGAGTTGACTAAGAAGTATCAAGATAGCATTGATTTTCATCAACGACTGATCAACAGAAATCCATATTCGTTTTTGGCTTGGTATAATCTGGGACACGCCTACTCCTGTGAAGGTGAATACCAAAAGGCTATTGAAGCCTACGAATACTCATTCATCATCAATGAAGAGTTTGAACTGGGCTACCGAGAATGTGCTGATCTATGCTTTCAGATCTGTGCTTACGACAAGGCCTTGCACTTTTACTTAGAAGCACTGGACTTATTCGGTCCTGACAGCGACCTTTTGGCAAACATCGGTGAATGCCATATGCAAAAACGCCAATATGATCGAGCGAAGGACTATTTCAATAAAGCTTCAAAACTAGATCCTTACAACGACGAGGTGCATTTCTATCTGGGTAAGTGTCATGCTTGCGAGGATAGATGGCTGAGTGCCATCAATGCTTTTTTTAAAGCTATTGAGATTGAAGACCGTCGTGAAGAGTATTTCAGTAATCTAGCTATGGCTTTCTCAAAGGTGGGCGAATACGCCAAAGCACATTACTACTATTTGAAAGCTACAGAAATCGGTCCAGAGCAAAGTGACATATGGAAAGATCATGCTACCTTCCTTCTCCAGCTGGGAGAAATAGAGAAAGCTTTGGAAGTACTCGAAGAAGCTGAGTACCATTCGGTGGGAGCAGAACTACTCTACTGTCGGGCTGCCTGTCTACTCGCTGCTGGTCGGCAGGATGATGGCATGGAGGTGCTGCGGTTGGCATTGATAGATGAGGTCGAGATGTCACATATGGTTTTCGATATCCTTCCATCTCTGAAAGAGAATGAACTCGTACACCAGCTGGTCAACTACTACATGACCGAAGTCATTTGACACCCTCCTAGACGAGACGAGTAAGGAACTCACTTAGCAAGCATCAGGGACATCGCTCTGGTAGATTTGGTTCATGAGATGCTTCAGCGGCAACCAAGCGAGCGCGTCTACACTTGTCATCAAGTGGTGGAGACTTGTCCCTACGAATAATATCATATAGTCGAAGAGAGGGACTCTGTTGACCTATTCACTGAGCGCTACCTATGGTCACATTGATTGGCGTACATGGCAGCACCCAGGACACCCGCATCGTTTTCGTACTCGGCAGGCACGACCTTGGTATTCACTTTGAGCACATCCACAAACTTGTCAAACTTCTTACTCGCACCCCCTCCTAAAATAAATAGATCCGGTGAAAACAACGTCTCTAAATGCTGCAAGTAACCAGAAAATCGTGCTCCCCATTCCTCCCATGTCAGGTCTTCTCGCTTCCTGGCTACATTAGAAACATAGTGTTCATATATGCTCTTCTTATAATATAAGTGTCCAAATTCAGTATTGGGCAGTAACTGACCATCGAGAAATACACCAGAACCAATCCCTGTACCAATCGTCAGTACGATGACTGTTCCATCGATGTCATTGCCTCTACCAAATTTTACTTCTGCCAAACCAGCCACGTCCGCATCATTGGCAGCATAGAATTTCACGCCACACTTTTTCTTAAACAACTCCTGAATATCAACATCAATCCAACTCTTATCGATATTGGATGCAGATTTGGCCACTCCATTTCGGATGATGGCGGGAAAACCAACCCCCACGGGACCATCATAGTCAAATCTCTTAAACATCTTCATCACCATCTTTGCCACCGAGGAGGGATCTGCAGGATTAGGGGTCAACTCCCGCATCTTCTCCGTCACCAATTTGCCTGCCTTGACATCCACCAATGCTGCCTTTATCCCTGTGCCCCCAATGTCAAAGCCCAAATATGTCTTATTGCTACCCATAATATGCTACTTAATAATGATCATCTTCATTCTAATATCCTCAACTGGCCTATCGACAGCATCCGTCTCCTGTGCTGCAATTTTATCTATCACTCCCCTTCCCTTAATCACCTCCCCAAACACCGTATATTCCATATCAAGAAATGGCGTCCCACCCTGTTCTTGGTACATCTTTTTTTGGTCATCGGTGTAGGCGATACCTTTTCTTCGCTCTAGCATTTTCAACTGTGACTCATCAACCGGTGATCCCTGCACGATGTAAAACTGGGATCCCGAAGACTTCTTTTCGGGATTGACGGCATCACCAGTCCGGGCAGCAGAAAGTACACCTTTGGTATGCACCAAGGCAGGATCTATCTCAGCGTCGATTTGGTACCCTGGTCCTCCTGCTCCCAGTTGCTGCCCTCGCTCTTCGGCGCGAGATGTGGGATCTCCTCCCTGAATCATAAAACCCTGAATCACACGGTGAAATAATAGGCTATCGTAGAAATGCGCTTCCGCCAATTTCATAAAATTGGCCTTATGCTTGGGGGTCTCATCGTAGAGCTTCACCAACATATTTCCGTAGTTTGTTTGTATCTCTATCAACGGCTCCTCAGGTGCCCCCACCGTCAAAATATGCTCAGAAGTACGGCTTCTCTTACCATTGCTGGCACTAAGGACCACCCTATACTTGCCCGATTGCACATAGCGGTGCTTAGGATTGATCGCGGTAGATTGGTGCCCATCGCCAAAATCCCAGGTAAAGAATTCAGCCTTCTCCGATTGATTGATAAATTCTATGTTGGCTGGAGCCGACAATTCCTCTTGGCTCACTAGAAATTGTGATAGTGGCCTATTGCAGCCAAGCGTTGTTACCCCCGCAGCCACGAATAGTAGCCACATCAATCTGCCTTTGCTCATACCCTCTATAATACTCTGATTTTCATTTCCAGATCTTCCAAGGGCCGATCTGCTTGGCCGGTGGGTACACTGGCAATCTTATCGATGACCTCCAGCCCCTCAACTACCTGTCCAAATACAGTATAGTCACCGTCCAAAAAAGGATATCCACCCTCCTGGGCATAACGCTGTTTTTGTGCATCCGTATACTCGATGCCACTTCGCTGTACAGCCTGTGCTAGATCTTGCTCCTTCACTGGAAATCCCTGAACGATAAAGAACTGCGACCCCGATGACTTCTTCTCAGGATTCACCTCATCAGAAGTCCGGGCAGCAGACAGGGCTCCTTTAAAGTGAAACTCTCCAATCTCAGCATCGATCTGATAAGGAGGACCTCCTTGGCCCAACATCTGGTTGGGAGGTGCATCCCTGGAGTCAGGATCGCCTCCCTGGATCATGAAGCCCTTGATCACCCGATGAAAAAGCAATCCATCATAATAGCTTTCCTTAGCTAACTTGAGAAAATTATCCCGGTGCTTAGGGGTGGAATTGAATAACTGCACACGCAAGTTGCCCATGCTGGTCTCAATCATCACTTCACGGTCTTTTTTCTGACATTGTGTAAACAGCAGCAAGAAAAGTGCAGCCAATAAAGTGTGCTTCATCATCTAACTAGGTTTTTTAATGTTATCTGATAGTCGATTCCTGAAAACCTCCATTCTCAGTTTCGAGCAGTCGAAAATAATCAATTACTCCTCGTTTCAATAACGCTTCTTGATCCGTCGAGCCCAGCTTGGGTATCGCTTTGGTCACACGATAATGCGGCCAGCCATCTTCATCTCTACCAACAAACTCATAGTAACCACTGATCGCTAGAATGGTACAGGTGGCCACGTGCATCAAATCTTGCTTCTCTTCTTTGGTGAAGGCAGTACGAATATCTCCCACTTCCTGTATTCCAATCAGGAACAACACCGTCTGAAGATCAGGCAAGTGCTCACGATTCATAGTATTTTTTACTATGTGTTGGACCCTTAGCCATTCAAAATCCAATTCCCAGAGTTCCATCTTATTATGATCACACAAATATATAATAAAGTGACATTCTATCGATTCATGGAGTTATTGGCCTCTGATGGCTTCACCAAGCCTGGAGGCTCTGGATGCCGCTGGATAGGATGCGATGGCACCGATCGACAATACTGTAGCGCTCACAATCAGAATATCGGTGACTTTCATTTTGATGGGATAGCGATCCACGACAAATCCCTGGGACATGGTGATGATGCCAAACTGTTGTTGAGCAGAGTAAAGTACTAAGGCAAGGAGTATCCCAAGACCCAGACCAACAATCGTGTACATTAATCCCAGATTAAAGAAAATCCGCCTGATCAGGGCAGCATTGCTTCCCATCGTCTTGAGAATAGAGATGTCCTTCCGCTTGTCTAGCACGATCATCCAAAGGCAACCGATGAGATTGAAAGAGATCAGAACTATCATCAGGCATGCGATGAGGAAGGCCATCCACTTTTCAATGTTCATCAGCTTTAGAAATTCCTCATCTTGCTCATATCGATTGAGTACATCCAAATCACTACCTAATACCTGGGCTATCTTCTTCTCCAAGGATTCGATCTTCGACGAAGGATCAACACTTACCTCCAAAGCACTCAACTCCTCCGGACGATCGAGCAGATCTCTCGCAATCTCCAATGGCACCAATATGTATTGATTATCGATTTCCTGCTGAATAGAAAATATGCCCGATGGCCTCAAGACCCTGGTATGATATGGTTTAGCCAAGCCTCCCAGTGACTTCCTATTGGGCATATGTATGCTGAGTCGCTCAAAAACATTCAGCACATCCGCTGAGAGATTTCTAGCCATACCCGATCCCAGAATAGCAAACATCTTTTCAGAATCCTTCAGCAAGTAATCACCTTCGATCATGGTCGAATCAATGGTCGTGACGGTATTGAAGCGATCATCCACTCCTTTCATCACTCCCGGACTATTGGCATCACCATATTCAAAGATGGCCGTTTCTTCAATGGTTCTGCTCACGGATGTAATCCCATCAATGGCATTAATTTGTTCGATCAAGAGAGAGTCCTCCTCAAAGTACTTTCCCGATACCGGGACTACTTTAAGATCCGGGTTGAAAGAATTTATCATGCTGGCAATCAAGGTCTCAAAACCATTAAAGACCGATAAAACCAGAATGACGGCGGCAGATCCGATGGATAGGCCTAAGATCGTCATACCAGAGATAATATTGATAAAGTGTGTACCCTTGTGGCTAAAGAGATAACGTCTGGCAATGGAGGTGACGAGATTCATGATTGATCTTGCACAAAGGCAGGTAGAAAAGCTTTATAGATGGCCGATTGAATTCTTGAACGATAATTATCCTTATTCAACAAATTGTTTTTCATGGAGGGGTAGGTTCGATTAGATAGAAATATATAAATCAAATCGTACGTTGGATCGACCCACAGACAGGTACCCGTAAATCCGTAGTGACCAAAGGTAGATTCTGAAGACAACTCAGAGATATTGCACTTTCGGTCTTGATTGAGTTCTTTCATATCAAAACCGATACCCCTACGAGTAGAATGGCCAACTCGAGTAGTAAATAATCTGATGGTCTCCTCCTTTAGGTACCTTCTTCCACCATAGTAACCTTCATTGAGAAGCATCTGATACAGCTTTATCAACTCACTGGTATTGGAGAACAACCCCGCATGTCCACTCACGCCTGAAAGCATGGCAGCTCCCATGTCATGGACATAACCCCGCACATCAGCATGACGAAAATAACTGTCCTTCTCAGTAGGTACAATGTCCTGTCTGGTAATCCTCTCCAGTGGCCGGTAGGTGGTTCGAACCATGTGTAAAGGATCATAAAAATATTTTCTTACATACTGATCAATAGGTAAGCCCGATACATTCTCAATGATGCGTGCAATCAGGTAAAAACCCAGATCACTGTACCGATACCTCCCTGGTGGAGCTACTTCTGATTCGATGATCAGCTGCCAGATCGAATCTGGATAATCTGACCGCAAATAGAGATCATTGGTCACTTTGACCCCATAGGAGTCGGAGGGACTAGAATCATAGTAAGGACCCGCTGGTCTACCCGACGAGCTAGACAATGTATGGCGGTAAAAAGGTATCCAGGGTTTCAAACCAGCTTGGTGGCTCATGATCTGTTTTAAGGTCATATCTGCCTTATTCGTTCCATGTAACTCTGGAACATAAGTGACAATAGATTTGTGCAGGTCCACCTTGGATTCTTCGTACAACTTCATGATGGCAATCGTGCTAGCTGTGGTCTTTGTCAAACTGGCGAGATCATAAATGTGATGGCGCTGCACCGGCTTGTCTTTTAAGTAGGTGTGATAGCCATACTCCTTCTGGTAGACGACCTTGCCATCTTTAGCCACCAAAAGTTGGGCTCCCGGTGCAGCTTGCCGGTCTATCAATTCATGAATGATTCGGTCGATCTGCTTGACCGAGTCCATCACCATTCCCACCCTGGCAGGGACCGAATAACCGATACGTTGATGTGCTTTGGTGTCCCGGCCCGTGCCAAAACTGCTTTTCTCGGATGCCGTGACCGGCAGCCGACCTTTAAAACCGATCGCACCAAATACCGCCTGAGCAGCCAGATTTTGGGTGAGGCGATCATTGTCATAGCATACTGCAACCGTTTCGATCTCATCGAAATGTCTCAGACTATACGGGTTGCCAAAGATCATCAGAACCACTTTGGTTTTCTGATTTAGCGCCTGAATGAAATCAATGGCTGAAGCATCAAGTCCATAATTGCTTTTTGCATATTGCTTCATACCATGCAAACTGACAATCACTGCATCATACTGCCCCAGCTGGTGGAGCAGTTCTGTCTTCTGTACTGGAGTAATCTGATCAGAAGCCACATGTCTGGGCAAATCTTCATATTCATTGAGCATAACCTGAAAATGCGACAGGTACTCCGAACCCAGGCTCAATGAAGCTACCTGCTGTTGATGATCCAGCAGCGGGATCAGATCGTGATCATCCCGGACAAGTGTCAGTGCGTTTTCGATAAGCGCATGCTTGAGGCTTAATGCCTTTGAGTCATTCAAAGATAATTTCACCCCATATTCACTGGCAGGCTGATATCGGTGTAAACCCATGCGGAATTTTGCTCTGAGAATTCGCCGCACACTTTGATAGATTCGTGCACTGTCCAGCATACCTCCAGCGACTTGATCCTTGATTGACTGGAATGCTTGATCGATGTCGTTTGGTAGCAGCAAAATATCGTTGCCGGCCTCCAGTGCCTTTACCTCCACCTCTCCATTCTCAAATCGATCTGAGACTGCTTTCATTTCAAGTGCATCTGTAAAGACGAGTCCGTCGTAACCCATATTCTTGCGCAGCAGTTGTTGGATGATCTGTTTAGAAAGGGAAGTCGGCAAGTCATCCTTGGTGCCAAGAGCAGGCATGTGTAGGTGGGCAATCATGACACTGGCCACATGATGATTGATCAAGGTTTCAAAAGGAAACAATTCGACGTCTTCTAGTCTTCTCTTCGAATGCTTGATGATGGGCAAATCAACGTGACTATCTACATCCGTATCACCATGGCCCGGAAAGTGCTTGGCACAAGCTGCTATCTGATGGTCCTGCATACCACGCATATACATGTACCCCTTGGTGGTGACATTATACTTATCTTCTCCAAAGGATCGCTGATTGATCACAGGATTAGCAGCATTATTATTGATATCTACCACTGGTGCAAAATTGATATGAATACCCACTCGCTTAAGCTGTCGCGCTACCTCTTTGCCAAAATCATATATCAGGCTATTGTCTTGTATGGCACCCATCATCAGAGCTCTGGGATAATCGACAGCAGCATCCTTAAAGCGCATCGCTGGACCCCATTCAGCATCGATCCCAATCATCAGAGGTAGATGAGCCGACAATTTCTGATATCGGTTGATCAGACGAGTATGACCGGTCGGCGTGCCTTGGAAAAAACACAAACCTCCGACCTGGTATTTTTTCACTTGCCGCTCGACTTCCATGATATGTTCCTCACCGAGGTCAGAATGAGCACGAATCATAAAAAGCTGGCCGATGCACTGGTCAAACGACAGTGCCTCGAGGGTGGAGTCAACCCACACTCGCTCCTCCAGGGAGGATGGTTGAGCAAGGCAGAGACAACCCATCATCACCATGATGAGAATTAATGGCTCACGTACAAAATTCCACGGTACACTCCATACGATCATCGGCGATCAATTTTGGGATTCAGCGACTTTGCCTTCGTAAGATAACGATTTGCAAGAATGGAATCACCCTGTGATAAATAGGCCAGACCTAAGTTATAATGTGACCAGCCATCGTTTGGTTTGATCGAGAGCGCTTTTGTGAAATACTTAACGGCATTCTCTGCATCACCCTTATTGCCGTATGCAATCCCCAGCAGTCGATTGGCCTCATAATCATCCCCTATGAATGGAATGGCCTCCTCTAGCAACGACAAGGCCCGATTGATATCACCTCTTTTCTCCCCATACCACCTACCCAAGTCACGTTGGGCGATGGCCCTATTGGTCCTTGCTTCCTGATAATCGTCATCGATCTGAAGTGCATGGTCATAAAAGGAGATGGCTTCCTCGAGGTCTCCTCGATAGAAATGTGCATTGCCTAGGAGGAGATAAGCATTCTTATATAATGGATGTATGTCCACCGCAGAGCGCAGGTGTCCGATCGCTCGATCCAGGGCAATATTTCTCTCCGTTGTATCCGCTAAGTTGCGTGCATGATCAATCAATGTCCCTCCGGCCGCATTCTGGACCTTGGCAGACCCTGATGAGGTTTGCACATCGGTGGTAAAAAGTAGAAAATTGCTATTCCAGGTACGATTGCGCTCAATGGACTTGTAGCCAGCCAAGACAACCAATACCAAAAGGATCAACCATAAAGGAATGTAGGACCACTTATCTATTACCTGCACTAGGAACCATCCTAAAATCAGGGCCACACCAACGGAGGGCATAAATAGAAAACGCTCCGACAAATTCGTGCCAATCGGAAAAAAAATATTAGATACCAGGAGCAAAGCCAGGAAGAAATAGATGATTCCAAAAGTGAGTATCGGTCGGGACCATGTCGCACTCAGACCCAGCAGACCAAGCACCAGCAGCAGACTAATCCAAACCTTCAGACTAGACCAGTCATACACCTCGATGTGTCGTGGATAATAGTCATGAGTCAAAGGATGTGGAAAGATCGAAAGCTGAAGATACTTGCCCAAACCATATATGATTGTTGGTACTTTGCGCTCAATGGGCATCGGCACTACTCCACCATCCACTACCTCCACAAATGGATTGTTCATTAACTCCATCGGTCGTTCTGAGGCGATGTTCCAACCCAGAATGCTTGTTCTGAGTACTATGTACACGCCAAGGCCCACGCACAGAGGTAGGGCCGATCTTGCACCCTCACCCCACGACTTTCGCAGTAGTAATATCGCTGCCACCGGGGTGATTCCTAAAAAGCTCACCGCATTTTCCTTAGCCATCATTGCTAAAAAGAAAAGCGCCGATGCCGTCACTCCAGATCGCCAACTTCGCTTATGGACAGCCCTCAAAGAAAAATAGGCTGCCCAGAGCGAGAGCAGTAACGCCATAATCTCATCTCGTCCTTTTATGTTGGCAACGACCTCCGTATGTATTGGGTGTACGGTAAATAGTAGGGCAGCAATAAAACTAGTCAGTATGACCATCCGGTGGTGCTCTTTGAGCAAGGCGTGAAAAAAGAACAAAACGGTACAGCAGCAGAAGGCATACCAGATGACATTAAATAAATGGCCGAAAAAAGGATTGGCCCCAAAAAACTCGTATTCCATGGCAAACATGGCCTGTGTCAAAGGCCGGTATCTGCCTCCACTGACTAACTGCTCCTTTCCCTCCTTCTGAAAGAAACCGTAGAAAGTATCGTGACTGAAGATCTCACCCAGACCGGCGACGCCCTTTTTGGTAAAAGCATTGTCGGTGATCATCAGGGCATCGTCCAATACATAGTCATGCTGCAATGTATTGAGATAAGTCAGCACCGCAATCGTAGCAATAATGACATATAGCCAATGTAACTTCATCCGGTCAACAAAGCGACCTAAACCTCCCACGGTGGATTTTCTCTTTGATTTAGCCATACAGACCCCTTGAGTATGTTGCGGTGGTGGACTTCAACTGCCGTCAAACAAGGGACCAAAGTTTCTTGAAGCGACACACTTAATATCAGGAGACATTAAGTGGTTCGTCTTGATGTTTGGCCTTGTAGCGGCCCTTACCGAATTTAGTACCGTTAAATTCCAATTTCTTCTTCAACGCTTCTTTTTCTTCCTTAGGCAGAGCTTCAAATGATGCGCATTTTTCTGAACAGCACCGATGGTATTTCTGTGCGCAAGCATCGCATTGGATAAACAGGAGATGGCAAGCATCATTGGCACAGTTGACATGAGTATCACATTCAGCACCACATTGATGACAGTGCGCTATCACCTCATCGGAGATTCTTTCCCCCAAACGCTCATCAAACACAAAGTTTTTGCCCCTAAACTTGTTGGGGATTCCCAAGGCATTGGCTTTGCGTGCATACTCAATGATCCCTCCATCCAGTTGGTACAACTTCTCGAAACCCTTCTTCTTGAAGTAGGCGGTTGCCTTCTCGCACCTAATACCACCAGTACAATACATGACAATGTGTTTCTCACGGTGCGGCTGCAGTAGATCTTCCACCACTTGGATCGATTCTCTAAATGTTTCGACATCTGGGCAGATCGCGCCTTCAAAATGACCCACCTCACTCTCATAATGATTACGCATATCAACCACCACCGTATCCTCACCTGAGGTCAACTCATTGAATGCCTTGGCATCGATGTGCTTTCCACCATCAGACAAATCGATGGGATCTGTGATACCATCAGCGACTATCTTGTTTTTTAGCTTGATTTTCAGGACATAGAACGATTTACCATCATCCTCTATAGCTATATTCAACCGTACATCTCTCAAGAAGTCAATCTCATCCAGCTGCGCCTTGAATGCTCTCATTTGCACACTGGGCACGGAGATTTGTCCATTGATACCTTCTCTGGCTACGTATATTCTCCCAAGCACATTCAGCTCAGCTAAGTGAAGGTAAAGCTGATCTCTGAATTGCTGCGGACTGGCTATAGGATGGTACTTATAAAAGGAAAGTGTAGTCCGCTTCAGATCGGACTTAATCATCATCTCCCTGAGCTCATCTTTATTCCTTCGGTTATGCAATGGCATCTTTTCTCATTCTTTAGACTACTTCGCAAAACTACGAAAAGAGGGACATTCCACCGCTCCAACATAGTCTTCCACCAAATAAAAAACGATTCCTTTTTCAGCTCCTTTACAAAGCCGTAATTTTGCTGCATGAGACGAAATCTACAGGCTCTTATACCGATGATCATTTTTGGGCTCCTGATTTTACTCCCTCTACACGGGGTGTCACAAAATCTGCAGGATCGACTGGAAAGATCCACACCTCACGATGCCATCTGGGTCCACTTATATCACCTTCAACCCGATCACTACCAACCCGAAGTATCTGCACAATCCTTTGTCGGTGGCGATAGCACCGAACGTCAGGATTGGGCAATCAAGCTAAGACAAGTACTTGATGGACAGGGCCTATATGTATACATGAATCAATTACCTCAAGAAGAAAACTATGTGGATTCTGTCTCAAAGAAACACTTCTACACTCCCTTCCCATCAGACTTACCAGAAGTCTACCTGGAGAAAACCGGAGACCAATGGCATTATGCAACCGAGACTGGCCAAGTGATTGATCGACTTCACAGACAGGTATACCCAATGGGTACTGATCGATTAGTAAGTTTATTCAGTGACCGCTCAGGAACCAAATTCTTGGGACTATCCGGCTGGCAATATTTGGGCATCGTGATACTGCTGTCATTCGGCGCTCTATTTTACCTATTGATCGCTGTGATTCTGCGGTTTGTCATCCGTAAGAGTTCAAGTATCCAGTTGTCGAGTGTGGAGGACTTTTACGACCATGCGCGAAAAATCGCCAATGTGATCAGCATCTGGTTGCTGATCTGGGCCATCAAGTTGTTTGTACCCCTGCTCCAACTGCCTGTAAAAGTCAGTGCCTTCATCCAAACCTCACTGAGGATATTGCTCACACTGACTATAGTTTTCCTGGCCCTGAGATTGCTCAACCTGCTCATGGCGTATTTGGAAGGTGTGACTGCCAGAACTGAAAGCCGCATGGATGAGCAACTGTCGCCCCTACTCAAACAAATTCTCAAGATAGTGATCATTGGCATCGGATTGCTACAGATTCTGCATTTACTCGACTTTAATGTTACCGCTCTCATTGCTGGTGTATCTATCGGTGGTCTTGCTTTGGCGCTGGCGGCACAAGACACAGTCAAGAACTTTCTGGGATCGTTTATGATTTTCACCGATCGCCCTTTCCAAATCGGTGACTGGGTGGAAGGTGATGGTTTTGCCGGCACCGTCACTCAGGTGGGATTTAGATCTACTCGTATCCGTACACCAGACACCAGCATCATTGCCGTGCCCAACGGTAGCATGGCCAATATCAATGTGACCAACAAAGGAGTGCGCCAATACAGGTTATTTCAGTCGAAGGCAGGCATCACCTATGATACTCCACCAGTTCTGATCGAAAAGTTTGTCGCTGGGATCAATGAGATTCTCCTACAACACCCCGAAATCGCCAATGATGATATTTATGCCTACTTCACCGAAATGGCCGATTTCTCTTTGAATATTTTTATCCGTGCCTACATCATTGCCCCCACCTATGTCGATGAATTGCGCATCAAGGAATCTGTGCAACTCGCCATACTGCGCTGGGCAGAAGCACTGAATATTCGCTTCGCCTTTCCATCCAGCACCATTCACATAGAAGAGATGCCTGGCCAGGCCAGCCTAACACCAACACCGATTCGTGATAATGGCGAGATCGATCGCATTTGGAAAAACTATTTTGAAAGCTACCGGAAACAGCTGGAGGGTCTTTCACCTGATGATTCATCCACAGAATCGATCGCATAAAAATCCGTTGCCCAGTAGACAAACTTTGACCATTGACCAATAAGAAAAAGCAATCATGAAGTACCTAGTACTGTCCCGCATCATCCATGTCCTTGCTGTCGTTCTGTGGATCGGAGGAGTAGCGATGGTCACAACAGTCATCATACCAGCCATCAGAAATCTACAGTCTCCAGATGATCAGATAAAAACCTTTGAACAAATCGAAGGAAGATTTGCCCTCCAGGCCAAAATAACGACATTGCTGTCGGGCCTCACAGGTTTTTACATGATGTATGAACTGGACGCGTGGGATCGGTATATTAATGTGAATTTCTGGTGGATACATGCGATGACCATTGTCTGGATCTTATTTACTTTGGTTTTGTATGTATTCGAACCCCTTTTCCTCCGTCGACTATTCAAACATTATGCGGAGAAGAACCCATCCAAAACACTTGCATTCATACATCGAGCCCATTGGATCTTGCTTATTTTGAGTTTGATCACCACGGCTGGTGCGGTTGCAGGAAGTCATGGGTGGTTTTTTATGAGATAATTCTCTAAATAATACTATAGAACCGTGATGAAAATAAATCGCAATCCTAAAGTTGACCATAAATTTCGATCCTATCCCGAAGCTGTCCAAAGTAAATTGAAATATTTGCGCGATCTCATCATAGAAACGGCTAGGGAAACCGATGGCATCACTGAGATTGAAGAAACGTTGAAATGGGGAGAGCCTAGTTACCTAGTAAAGAAAGGTACCACTATTAGAATTGATTGGAAATCAAAATTTCCCAATCAATACGCGATGTATTTCAACTGTCAGAGCAGTCTGGTTCCCACCTTTAAAGTTATTTTTGGCGACCTATTTCGGTACGAAAAAAACAGAGCTATTCTATTTGACGTGAATGATGACATACCTACGAGGGAAATAAAAGAGTGCATTGAATTGGCTTTGAAATACCATTCCATCAAGCACAAACCCCTATTGGGAAAATAATTTAGAAAACGAGTAACCCTCGACTCAACATCTCCTAGCTCTTCAGCATACAAACCGATAACCCACACCCTTCAGCGTAATAATCTGCACCTTGGGATCTGCGGATAAATGACTCCTCAGTTTCCGAACATATACATCGAGATTTCTCGAATTGAAGAAGTGATCATCACCCCATATCAGATTTAATATTTGCTTTCGATCGATGACCTCGTTTGGATGACGTGTCAATAATCTCAGCAGTTCATTTTCTTTGTGTGACAATTTTTGCTCCTCAGATTTATATACCAATTTCATTTCGTCTGGATGAAAAGAAAAATCTCCCAGCTCAATGACCTTCTTAATGTCATCATCCTGCTGACGATCCCTGGACAATTTCCACAGATTATCGATTCGTACGATGAGCTCCTCCATGCTAAAAGGTTTCTTGATATAATCATTTCCCCCCGCATCAAACCCTTCCAGCACATCTCCGGTCTGATCTTTGGCAGTGACGTATAAGATCGGCACCTTACTGTCGATCTTTCTCACCTCCCTACCCAAGGTAAATCCATCCATTCTCGGAAGCATCACATCAAAAAGGCAAACGTCGGGGCTGCCTTTTCGAAAGTTATCTAGTGCCGCCAAGCCATCCGTAGCCATTTCGACCACATAGCCACGGCTTTCCAGACTCTCCTTGACAATCTTTCCCAAAAAAGGTTCATCCTCGACATACAAAATCTTTACTCCCTTCATATCGACTTGGGTAGTCTGATGGTAAAAACTGTGCCCCTACTAGCTGCATCTTGTACAGTAATGCTACCCCCGTGTTGCTCTACGACCTTCTTGACATAGTTGAGCCCAAGGCCATATCCTTTCGTATCGTGCACATTATGTGTCGGCACACGAAAAAACTTCTCAAATATCCTTGACTGATAGGCTTTCGGGATTCCAAAGCCATCATCCACGATATCCAGCACTACATCGTTCGCATCGACTCGCAAGTTCACATCAATCTTCGGACTCCCTTGACTATACTTCAAGGCATTGTCCAGCAGATTGTAAATAATGCTGGTAAGGTGTACCCGATCTGCCTTCAACAACTGTTGCGAAGCAGTGGAATTAAAATGTACGGAAGCTCGCATCTTCTCAAACTGCAACTTCATGGTCTCTAATATTTCAGATACGAGTGTATGCATGTTGACTTGCTCCAGATTTAGCTGCATCTCCTTCCCTTCAGCGACAGAAGCCTTTAATACATTATCAACCAGGATCTCAAGCCGCATCAATTCATTTTGCGATATCTCTATGTATTCCTTGGTCCGCTCCGGATCTTGACCGGCATCAAAGCTTTGCAAGGCCTCCAGAGCTACCCTTACCGTAGCAATGGGAGTCTTTAACTCGTGCGTAATATTGCTGACCAACTCATTCTTTAGCAGCGATAGCCTGCGCTGCTTGGCCATACTGCGATGACTCGTGATAAAGGCCAAAGCAGTAAATATTAAAAGCATCAACGTGAATAACATTTCTGGCAACATGCCCTTGATTAGATGGCCTCTGTAATCCTTCAATACCAAGGCATAATGTCGTTTTGTGCTCACATCATGGTAGGGCTTGGTAGTGGCACGATAAGAAAGGCTATCCGCAGTACTGTGTAGGTGATAGGCGTATGGCAGATCTTGTGGTTTCATGTGTAAATCGAGTTGACGCTCAATCGCATCCTGAACTGCCTGCACAGATACTGTATCATCCATCTGTGGTGGACGAATGGTGTCCCTTAGCGCACCTAGCAGAAATGACAAAGAACCAGTAAAACCACGATCTGGTCTAGACAGCATACGTCGTCTAAAAGTGCGAAGGGGATGTGCTCTCCGGTCCCTTTCCGCGCGTGCTTCTTTCTTTAAGACTATGATCTGCGTGCTGTCATCGACCCCACTCCTTGTCGCATTTCTCCCTGCAGTAAAGTCTCCAGGTCCACGCCGAAAATGGACAATGACATTTTCCTGAATCAACGAATCCTCCAATGACCGTATGGCATTGGTAAACAAATGGGTTGCATCTTTCATCATGGAATCCCGGTCTGACTGATAGGTATTATACAACCAGCTGCCCGACAATAATATCACCAGGAGAAAGCTGATCAGCATCAGCCAAGCGATCGAGTCCTGCCACCACCTCTTCATCATATCCCAAAATTAGATCGTTTTATCCGATCAAAGGGCGTGATTAACCTTAATTAACCTAGAATCAAGGATCTTTAACCTTCAAGCACTCCTTCGCTATTTACCTTTGTCCTATAAAATATTGAAATTATGAAACGACTAATTGTAATAATGTCCAGCCTTATTATGACCCTGACAATGTCTGCCCAGACTTCTGGTGAGATCATTTACGAGCAGACCATAGATGTCCACGCACGCATGACCGGTCGCCGTGCACAATTTAAAGAGATGGTACCGCAATACCGGACTGACAAGATGATTTTGCACTTTGATGACCACCAGGCTGTCTACAAGAAACCCAAAGAAGAAGAAGCCGCTGTCATAGACCCAAATGATCGCAGAGGGCGTTTCCGCGCAAGAATGATGGGAGGGGCAGCCAATGGTGTGCTTTGGCAAGATTACAAGGAAGACAAACGCGTCGAACAACGGGAATTCATGGACAAGAAATTTCTGATTAAGGGAGAACCTCATCGCTATGCATGGAAGATCACCGGAGAATCCAAACAGGTAGGTAAATATCTTTGCCAAAAAGCAACCTACGGTGATAGTACCATTCAATTGGAGGCATGGTTTACGCCTATGATACCTGTGCCACTTGGACCCGGAGAATTTGGGCAGTTACCGGGTCTGGTCCTGCACGTGGATATCGACCAAGGTCAACGCACCATCACGGCCACTGAAATCAATCTGAAAGAGATCGACAGTGCGACCATCGCTGAACCCACCAAAGGTAAAAAAGTAACGCAGGAGGAATTCCGAGAAATTATGCACGAAAAAATGAAGGAAATGCGTGCACAGAATGGTGGCAGAGGATTTGGACCACCCCGTCGTGGTAGCAACTGATGGGTAGTTAATACAGAATTATCTGAAGATAACCATCTAGAAATATCAATCACTTCTTTGTCACTTGGTGATCGTCAAGGTCATGTCAAATACCAAACCTAAAAGAATCATGATTAGAATTATTCACAGTGTAGCACTGCTTTTCACCTGCTTACTACTTAGCGCTCAATCGAGTAAAAACACCACTTTGGTCGGCACAGTAGCCGATTCCAGCAGTGGTCCATTGGGAAGCGCAACGGTAGTTTTATTGCAACAAATTGACTCTGTGATGGTGAGCTTCTCGATTACAGATATCGATGGCAAATTCGAGCTGAAGCGAGTCCCGGCAGGATCGTACATCCTCCAATCTAGCTTTCTGGGATATTATACCTATTCTAAAGAAATATCAGTAGATGGCACCGATCCCAAACATGATCTAGGTACGATTCCCCTGGAAGCCGTAGCCTCCGATTTGGATGCAGTGGTGGTCAAGGGAGATCGAATTCCTATGATGATCAATAAAGACACCATTGAATACAACGCCGACGCCTTCAAAACGCAACCCAACGATGTGGTGGAGGATCTGCTCCGCAAGTTGCCCGGTGTAGAAGTCGAGTCAGATGGTACCGTGAAGGCCCAAGGTGAAGAGGTCAAACAAATCCTGGTGGATGGAAAGGAGTTCTTTGGTCGTGATCCACAAATTGCTACTAAAAACCTGCCCGCTGAAGCCGTCGATAAGGTACAGGTATTTGACAAGAAATCAGACATGGCTGAATTTACCGGCATTGATGATGGCGCAGATGAAAAGGCCATTAATATTGAGCTCAAGGAAGAGCATAAAAAAGGAGTGTTTGGCAATGTCGCTGGAGGATATGGCACCAAAGACCGCTACGAAGCTAAGGCAAATCTGAATAGGTTTTCCGAAAATCAACAGCTGTCCTTCATCGGGATGACCAACAACGTGAATCGTCAGGGATTTTCCATGAATGATTATGTAAATTTCGCAGGCGGAATGGGAAATCTAATGCGCAGTGGTGGAGGACGCGGCATCAGCAACAATGCAGCAGGAATTCCACTGAGTGAAGGACTCAGCAATGGATTTGTCAATACCGATGCCGCAGGTCTTAATCTCAACCAGGACTTTGGTCAGAAAACTGATTTGAATGCAAGCTATTTTTATAGTCGGATCCGCAAAGATCTGGACCAGCAAATAAATAGAGAAAACATCTTGTCGGAAAGAAGTTTCCTCAGTGAAGAAGATGAGGACGAGACCTCGATCAATGCTAACCATCGAGTAAACATCGTCGCAAATCATAAAATTGATTCCTCCCAGAATCTTCGCCTTCGTGCCAATTTATCTTTTAATGACTCCGAATTTAGCCTCCTGGGAAAGAGTCGTACCATCGATGCGCTCGGAGAGGAAGCCAACACCGGATTTAGAGATAATCTGGCAGTTGGTGAAAATGTCAACTTCACTTCATCCCTGATGTATCGCAAGAAATTTCAGAAACTTGGGAGATCCCTCAGTGCCACAGTCTCCTTTGGCACCCAGGATGATCGACAAGAAGCCTTTCTCGAGTCCATCAATCAGTTTTCAGGTAGGTCAGGAATGCCCGGATCTATTGATAGCGTATTTCAAGATCAATATCAGTCCAACAATGCAAATAATTATGGTATCGACATTCGCTATACGGAGCCTATTGGAAAAAACAAATTTCTTGGCCTTGATTATGAAAGAAAAAACAACAACAATATCGTCAAGAAGGATGTGTATGATCTGGAGGGATCATCACAGATATTCAACGATTTGCTGAGCAATCATTATAACCGGGACTATATTTATGACCGCGGGACCACCTCCTTGAGATGGATCAAGGGTAAGTCCAATCTAAGCTTGGGGATAAGTCTACAAAATGCATCTTTGGTCGGTGAAATTCTCACCGGAGAGGGTGCCCTTATAGAACAGAAATATACAAACTGGCTGCCAAGAGTAAATTGGAATTTTGACATCGCTACTTCGAAGAGTCTGCGCCTGAATTACACCACCAGTGTCAGAGAGCCATCACTGACTCAGCTCCAGCCCATCGTTGACAATTCCAATCCGCTCAACACCTATGTCGGTAATCCCGACCTGCTCCCAGAATATACACACAGATTGCAGTTGAGATATTTCTCTTTTAGCCAGTTTTCGATGACCAACTTTTTTGCTATGGTGACAGGAAGCTTTACCGACAATGCCATTGTCAATGCACGCACCATCGATGAACAATTTCGTCAGATGAGTATGCCAGTGAATGTGGATAATGACTATCGACTCACTTCCTTCATGGGCTTGGGCACACCGGTAAAATGGTTGAGTTCCAGGATTAATCTGCATGGTAATTACACCTACAATCGAGGTAGGGTATTTGTCAATAATATTGAGGAAAACACAGATCGCCATATTTCATCATTGAGTGTCTCTATCGATAATCAGAAAAAGGATTTTATGGACTTGCTCTTGGGTGGAAAGCTTAGCCATTCGATGACCAGCTACTCACTCAGTGATAACCTGGATCAGGCTTACATCAATCAGTCTTATTATGGGGATGTAACCTTTAATATCAAAAATTCATGGTCGATCGGCAGCAGGTTGGACTATCACATATATTCCGGTGGCACCTTTTCTGAAGCGCAAACCGTGCCTTTGTGGGCTGCATCCATTTCCAAATTTATCTTGAAAAATCGAGGTGAAATTAAATTGGCAGCCTATGATCTATTGAATGAGAATGTGGGAATTCTACAAAAAATCGATCTCAACTACCAGGAAGAGACCCGAATCAACTCGCTCTCCCAATATTTTATGTTGAGCTTTACATATGCCATCAATCAAATGGGCAATCAAAATGCAGCTCCCTCCCGTGGTTTTCGCATGATGCGCGGACCAAGATCGTAGTACAAACTTTCCTGATCCACAAGGGTTGAATTTTTCATAGATAAAAGGGCAGCCGTAGAATTTACAAACATGATTCAATAAACGGCATTGTTGTGATTCCATTTCATGGTAAAAGAGATCTGCCAGAAGGGACGGAAAACTCGATACGAACAAAAGCAGGACTAAAGTAAAATGAAGATCTTGACGGCAGGGACCCGATTTGAGTCCTCTGTTGAATGGGATCACTAGGAAAACCAAATGATATTTTGTCGTGAGCCCTAAGCTTAGAAAGAGAGAATCAGCCCGACATTTCTTTAGCACTGCTCGACTTGGAGGGTTATAATACTCATGAGATGCTGGCTGTACATTCAATCTGCCCTATATGGATGGATAATACACATAGGACCTTTGCAAAAAGGTATAGGGACGGCCTTAAGGACTAAGCCGTTAAGTAACAGATTCGGAAATCCGTCAAAAATTCTTAACTGTATGAGTCTAACTAAAAAACGAATGTAAAGCCCTGATATTCAATGACATCAAGAGCAAAGCAACACAGGCTCGATTTTGCGCCGAAAGTAACCTGTCTATTTGCTATCTTAGAAACATTCTCTAATGGCCCTAAAAAATAATCAATGGACAACATTCATTTGACAGCTCGATTCAAAATTCACAATGGACAATTGGCACGATTCAAGGAATTAGCCCGGTCGTGTATAAGCATAGTCACCGATAAAGAAAAAGGAAACGGTAACCTACAGTATGACTGGTTCATCACTGCGGATGGAGCCGAATGCATCGTGCGTGAGATCTACCAAGATTCAAATGCTCTATTAGCTCATATGCAAAATGTAGGTGCTCAATTGGGCAGCATCATGAAAATATCGGACTTCTCCGGCGAGCTGTGTGGCAACCCCTCTTTGGAGCTAAAGGAGGCCATGGCAGGTCTCGACGTTACGACTTATCAATATTTTGCCGGTATGGAATAGGTACCCTCCAACGAAAGTTTCCCAAGCAATATTCTGCTTCAGCTCTAGGCTACTTCCGTACTGAAATCATCATTTCAAAATTGCATATCTTTGACTAACAATACTTTAGAGCGGTGCAGACCACTATTCCAACATTCCTGACGACAAAGATCTCTTCCCTAAGAGCTATCTACCTTTTTGGCAGTAGGAGTACTGGAGCCCATCGCCATGATAGTGATGTCGATCTGGCCATTCTCACCGATTATGCGGATAGGGCGGACAGTAAGACTTTGTTCGATCTAGCAATAGACCTCTCTTTACTGCTGCGAAAAGAGGTCGACTTGGTTGATATTCGGAATGTGACTTTAGACTTCAAATACATCATTCTCTCCACTTCTAAGCGCATCTACTGTCAGGAAAAAGTTTTCTGTGATTCTTTCGAGATGACCACCTATTCTATGTATCAACGCTTTGAGCTCGAGCGGCGAGACATTATCGAGGCCATTAAACAGCGAGGCTATATTCATGGCTGATACCATCATTCTCAGTAAGACGGCAAGCATTGAGCGATGTATATCCAGAATCAGGGAAGACTACCTTGGTTTTGAGCACCTGTTTTATCAAGATCAAATGCGTCAAGATGCGATCATTCTCAATCTGCAACGGGCCTGTGAATTGAGTATTGATCTGGCAAATCACTTGGTGAAAAAACAAGGTCTTGGTGTGCCTAAAGATAGTCAGTCTAGCTTTGTGCTTCTAGCAGAAGCTGAGGTGCTCTCTAACACGGTCAGTAAGCAATTGCGCAAAATGGTCGCCTTTAGAAATATTGCTGTACATCAGTATAAGGAACTTGATCTCACCATTGTTTCACAAATAGTCGAAGAACAATTAGATGTGTTTGTGCATTTCGTTCAACTCGCTTTGAAATACATTTGAAAGATCTTTTTCCAATGAAAAATTTCATCATTCTGGGAAATAACAGTTTTACATATGCGGTATTTTTGTACCCATCACCAACGACGTAAGAAACAAGCCTTGACGTGTCTAATTACCTAACTTTGGCTCCTGCTTCCCATTTCCCTTCTGCCGTGAGAAGATAGATTTAGCTACCGTCAAGATGCAGCGGATTGTATTAGGACTAATAGGGGTGTTCATCTCACTTGGACTGTCAAGTCATGCTCAGCATGATTTCTCGATCATCGATCGATGGGCACATAATTATCAGCCAACAACAGGAGATATTGGTGAAATTGCACAAACTCTTTCGGAAAATGCAAGGGATGATGTCGAAAAGGTGCGTGCCATCTTTCAATTTGTGATTCATCATATCGAATACGATCACGCTGCCACCGAAAAAGGCATACGCAGAATTAATCGCACCAATCGGGATATCCTCTCACGCCGCAAGGCAATCTGCTGGGGTTATGCCCAACTCATGACCGAAATGTGCCAACACATAGGTATCCCAGCTTACACAGTTTCGGGCTACTGCCATACACTTCCAGATCCGTCTTCAAATTTCTCTAAACCAGGTCATGCATGGAATGCCATTGGTATAGATGGTGAGTTTTTTCTCATTGATGCCACATGGGCCAGCAACCGTCCGACCCAGGCCGAAGAGTACTTCCTGGTACCACCAGCACAGTTCATCAAGACCCATTATCCAATCTTGCCCATGTGGCAACTGCTTGACTGCCCGGTCTCCTTTGGCTCATTTGTCGATGAAAGAACGACCGATGCATTGCAGGTTGACACTGTCTGTATGTACGCTTTTGTGGACAGTATCCGTATCTATGCCCAGATGAATTATCTGGATCGCCGATTGCAAGAAGAGCGTATAGCCTACCTGGATAATCCGACTCTCGCCAATAGATCGTCTTATGGTCATGCACTCATCGACAAGGCGGTGCGATTAAAAGATCAGGCCGACAGTTTATGGGAGCGGGGATTGACAGATCCATCAATCCTCATTTTCCAGGAGGCCCTGTCGTTGTTTGAGAAAGCCAGTTCACTGACGGACTTCTTCACCTGGCAAAAGGAGACCCTGGGATTTACTTATTTCAATTATGCTCAAGCCTTGCGTAGAAAACACCAGGTTAGTCGACCTGACATGATGAGAGAGGCACTGCTTGCTGCCGACTCTGTGCTTAGTTCGATCGAAGCACCAAGCTTCACCACAACCGTGGCAATTCAACAGATCCACCAACAGATGAGGTTGCTCAAATGATCCTGAAATGCCCGCTGGCCTGTCAAAAAGGCTGGCTTGGGTGGTCCTATGAAGTAAGCCACCACGGACACCACTGGAAAATGTCGCACCTACGGTATTTTCTAATCGATAATTTGGCTTTTCAGCAAAAGTTCATTACATTTAAATGTAAACGTTTACATTATTGTCTCCTTGTTTGTTTGAAAAACACCAGCACCATTGGTCTATAGGCATTGTAATCGTTTACATTTAGATTGACCACTATGACAAGCCTGAAAAAAGTCGCCAAAATTGCCGGAGTATCGACCGCTACTGTCTCGCGAGTCGTAAACGGCGATGCAAAGGTAAGACCCGAAACCAGGCTCAAGGTGCAGGCCATCATTGATGACCTTAACTACATGCCAAGCAGGGTCGCTCAACGACTGAGATCGAAAGGACGAGAGAGTAAGATCCTAGGATTGGTATTACCGGACATCGAAAATCCTTTCTATGTAGACATGATTAAGGGTATTGAAGAAGCTGCTTATCGCCATGACTATTCGGTCATTATTGGGAATTTTTCGCAGAAAAAAGATCGGGCCGATATGTACATCGATGTCTTGAAGTCTGAGGCTGTCAATGGATTCATTGTCGCACCGGTCAGTACCACCGATGAAAAAGTGGGACAATTGGTTCGATCTGGCTATCATGTGGTCTGCGTAGATCGGGGACTCTCTGAAGTGGACGTAGATATCGTGCAAGTAAACAATGAAGAGGGTGCTTACAAAGCCATCAATCATCTCGTAAAACTTGGACACAAACGCATCGCTCATGTATGTGGTAATATTAATATACCTACCACGCGCGAACGGATCAGAGGATACAAAAGGGCGTTGAATACAGCTGGAATCTCTGTGGATGAAGATCTGATCCTCTCGAGAGCATCTGACTTCCAAAGTGGTTTGGATCTGACCAATGACCTACTCCATAAGAAACATCCTCCAACCGCCATTTTTGCGAGTAATAACCTACTCACCCTGGGAGCTTTACAAGCCATTCACAGTTATCCGCTGAATATTCCTGATGACATTGCCATCGTGGGTTTTGATGATATGTATTGGTCAACTTCACTCAATCCTCCATTAACGGCCGTACGCCAGGATGGCTATGAAATCGGTAGAAGAGCTACCGACTTGCTCATGCAGCGAATGGACGAACCCAATAGACCCAGGATCAAAATTACATTGGACACCCAATTGATGGTCCGCAAATCATGCGGAGCCTCAATCCCAGAAAAATATTAGTTAATTCATTCAACCTATTATCATGAAAGCTGTCACTTTTTTCCTCAGCCGCAAAATTGCACTCACTTGTTCATTGCTCCTTATGATTGGCCATGTCTTAGGCCAGAACACGGGCGATATTTCTGGTACCGTTACCGATGGATCTTTGAGTGGGTTTTTGCCAGGGGCACACGTGTATCTAGAAGGCACACAATTTCAGGACATATCCGGTAATGACGGAAGTTATCGTTTCATTCAAGTACCTTTTGGCACCTACTCCTTGCATGTCAGTTACATCGGTTATGAGGATTATGTAACCACCTTGGAAATCAATGGTACACAATCCAAAGTAACCCATGATATATCGATGGAGGGAAGCTATCAGATACTCAAAGAAGTGACGGTCAAGGGTCAGCGATTTGGTCAGTCAAAAGCGCTGAATGCCCAAAAGGAGGCAGTCAATATCATGAATGTGGTGGCAGAGGAACAAATCGAACGCTTTCCAGATTTAAATACCGCCGAGGTACTCCAGCGAGTACCTGGCGTAACCATTCAGAGGGATATGGGCGAAGGACGCTTCGTAGCCCTCAGGGGTACCGCGCCCAACCTCACCAATGTCACCGTAAATGGAAATCAAATTGCTGTATCCAATGGTGAAGCAAGGGTAGTAGAACTGGACGTGGTTTCTGCCGGACAACTCGCAGGCATAGAAGTGGTAAAAGTGATCACTCCCGATATGGATGGCAATGCGATCGGAGGCTCTGTCAATCTCAAAACCAGAAGTGCCTTCGATTTTCAAGACCGGGTCTTTAAAGTAATGGTCGGTGGTTCCAAAAATAATCTGGTTTCTTCACCTGGCTTTCGAACCGCCCTAAACTTCGCCGACAAAGTGGGTGCAAATAACAAATTTGGGATCTCGCTGAATGCAAATTTTAGAAGGACCAATAGGCTCCGTCAAAACAATGAAGCCAGATGGGGCGACCGAGAACTAGACTCTGGTGCAGAGCTCCCCATGGCTCTGCGTGAAGTAGAAATTCAGCGGTCTGCAAACGTTCGCGATCGACTGGGTTTATCCAGCCAGCTGGAATATCGATTTAGCGAAAATAGCCGCATCGGTTTTGAAGCCATGTTCAACAAGCGTTGGGATGATCAGGACCGCGAACTCATGCGCGTAAGATTGGACAGGGGAGATTATATCAGTCGAACAGAAGTTCAGGACTTGCGAATAATTAAACATCTACATGATCGATTGGAGGAACAGATTGTTACGGCTTATAGTTTCAATGGTGAACACTTACTTGGCAAAGTCAAAATGGATTACCGAATTGCCTACAGTGATGCTTTTACAAAGAAAGATGACGGTCAGTTGAAACCAGAATTTGAACTTAGGGGAGTAAATCTACTCCTAAGTGAATTGGATTCTAAATCCCCACAATGGGCTATTGCTGATGGATCAGATATCAACGATGGCTCTCGCTACAAACACGACAAGACAGATTTGAAATATGAAAATACAACGAATCAACTGATTACCACTAATCTAAATTTCGAAGTTCCGCTTAATCTCGGAGCCAACAATGGCGCAATCAAATTTGGTCTTAAACACCGGGCAAATAATAAGGATCGAAGTGATATACGCACCCAGTGGGATTGGGAAGGTCCAGACGATCTGTTGCTGAATCAATTTGAAGTTTCCAACGATCTCAACGAAATCCACGACGGATATACCTTGGGGAGAGAACTTGACCGAGATGCTTTTCGAAAATACTTCTTTGCCAATCAAAGTTCCAACGGCTTTGAGAAGACTGAACGACTCGATGTCGATCTGGGAGAGTCATACGATGCAAAAGAAAACATCACCGGCACCTACCTGATGGCCACCCAAAATATTGGTGATTTATTGATCCTTGCTGGAGCTCGCCTCGAATTCACAAAAACAGATTATCAAGGTGTCAATCTCGTATTGGATGATGGTGACTTTATCAGTGCCCAGGAAGTCACAGCATCGCAAAACTACAATCAATTCCTTCCCAACTTACAGTTTCGATATCGTCTGTCACCGCAGACTAACTTCCGCGTTGCACTGAGTAGAGGTATTGCCCAACCCAACTTTTTCGATCAAGTGCCTTACTCCATTACCGATCTGGACAATGAAGAGATTGTAAGGGGAAATGGTGATTTACTTCCTGCTACTTCGCTAAACTATGATATCCTAGCTGAGCATTTCTTCCAGGGAATTGGCATATTATCCGGAGGCTTGTTCATTAAGAAACTCGATGATTTTGTATTCCTGACAAAATACGATCAATCCGGTGGTGAATTTGATGGTTTTGAAATCGAAGAACCACTCAATGGTGATGGAGCTAATTTATTGGGAGCTGAAATAAGCTGGCAACAGCAGTTCACATTTTTACCTGGCTTTTTGTCTGGATTTGGCATCTATGCTAACTATACTCTGACTAGAGCTTCGAATATTGATTTGGGCCCTGACATCGACAGAGAAGATATCGATGTGCTGCCCAACCAAATGGAGAATGTGGGAAATCTGGCCCTCAACTATGAACGATCGGGTTTTAATTTACGCCTTGCAGTAAATCTGAGCGGCAAGTTTATTGAAGAGGTTGGTGGCTCTGCAGATCAAGATGAGTGGAGAGACAGCTTTCAGCAATGGGATTTTTCAGGTAGTTATCGACTTGGTAAAGGTTTGGATGTATTCGGTGAAATCAACAATATCTTCAACGAACCTAGATACAATTATTTTGGCATTCCCAGTAGAGTGATCGAGCACGGGATCAGTGGTACCACATATAGTCTTGGATTGAAATGGTCGCTGTAAGTATGTGTCAGTGATTTTGTAGTTTCTTTTACATAAACCATACATGAGATGCCATTAACATGTCGTACCAAGACCGTCATAGGTCTCATATTTATACTGGGGTGCACTCTGTTTTTTAGCTCCTGTGAAGATCATGCAAGCAGAAAAGCTGCGAAGGAGGAGACCATTCTTCCCAACATAGTTTTTATTCTTGCCGATGACCTCGGATGGAATCAGGTAGGATACCATGGCACCGTTTTCTACGAAACCCCTAACATTGATCAGATTGCCCGTGATGGCATTCATTTTACACAGGCCTATTCCGCAAATCCAGTGTGCTCACCCACCCGTGCCAGCATTATGACCGGTAAGAACCCAGCCAGATTGGGCATCACCGACTATATTCCAGGAAGTCCATATCCTTATGCTCAATTAAAGAGATCGGGTGAGATTCCTGGGCTGCCCCTAGGGGAAACCACCTTGGCCGAAATGCTGAAGTCAAAAGGATATGCCACTGGACATTTTGGAAAATGGCATTTAAATATTGACAAGAATTACAAGCCAGGTCGTCCCGGTGATCCGAAGTCTCAGGGGTTTGATGAGGTATTCACCAGCGTGAAACCTGAGCCCGACGCCGATCCATATCAAGATGCGCACCATACCATTGAGATTACTCAGAGGTCTTTGGATTTTATAGACCGTCACCACAAGGAGCCTTTTTTTCTATATACCGCTTACCATGCTGTCCACCGGCCTATCATGGAACACGCAGAACTGATAGCTAAATATCAGGCTAAAGCACACAGTGATGAAGCCGTCAATAATCCCATCATGGGGGCTATGATTGAACGTATGGACAAGGGAATAGGAGACATCATGCTCAAGTTGGAAGAGCACAACCTGGACAGTAAAACGATGGTCATTTTTTATTCTGATAATGGTGGCTTCGAACAGCTTCAAGATCAAGCGCCACTCAGGGGAGGTAAAGCGATGGTTTTTCAGGGAGGCATCAAGGTGCCTATGGCCATTAAGTGGCCTGGTAAGATCAAAACTGGCACGGTCTCACATGATCTTGTATTGTCGGATGACTTCTTTCCGACTATTGCCGAAGCTGTGGGATATGATCACGAGGTGCATGACTGCGATGGTTTGAGTCTCATACCCATCCTGCATGATGGAAAAAATCTGGATCGTGACCAGATTGCCTTTCATTATCCTCATTACCATCACCTCGGATATAAACCCGGTGGTGCCATTTGTAAAGGAGATTATAAATTAATTGAGTGGTTTGAAGAATCACTCACTGGTCAGGATCATGCGGTTGAATTGTTTGATATAAAAAACGATGTGGGAGAAACGACAGATCTATCAGAGGAAATGCCCGATAAAAAAGATGAGTTATTATCGGCCCTCCATCAGTGGCAAAAGGAAGTAGGAGCAACCATGATGACCATCAATCCCAACGTTAACCCTCAGAAATCCGATTGGCGGTTTCTCGACAGCAAAGAGTGATAGTGTGAGCGAACTATTTAGCATATACCATCCAAAAAAGGTGGCGTTTGGTGTAGGATGCTTACATCAATGTATCAGTGACCTGGAACGGCAACCTTATCGAAAGATATTTGTCATTACCATATCAGCATTGGCAGAGCAGATCAAAACATCCCTCGATCCACTGTTAGAGACTGGAGTTAATCTGCAGATCAACACCAGCATTAAGCAAGAGCCATCACTAGATGATCTTGAAAAAGTGCTGGGTGAGGCTCAAGAATTCGAGGCCGATGCAATATTAGGTATCGGTGGTGGTAGTGTGCTTGATGTTGCCAAGGTGGTGGCTGCCCAATTGGAAAATGTACAGACGTTAGATCAAATCCTGGGTATAGATAATCTCGACCGACGCAGCACCTTCCTGGCGTGTCTGCCTACAACCGCAGGAACGGGCAGCGAAATGTCACCGAACGCCATCTTTATCGATGCAAGGGACAATGCCAAAAAAGCCGTGATAAGCGAGTACTTAGTGCCGGATGCCGTCTATATCGATCCCCGACTCACTACCTCTGTACCTCCCAATATCACTGCCTCAACCGGCATCGATGCACTCACACATTGCCTGGAGGCCTATGCCAATCGATTTGCTCATCCCATTACCGATCGTATCGCTTTGGAAGGGATCGCTCTGATCAGCCAGCATCTTGAGCGAGCCGTACATCATGGGCAGGACCTAGAAGCAAGAACTCAGTTGGCTTTGGGTAGTATGTATGGTGGCATGTGCCTAGGACCTGTCAATACGGCAGCTATTCACGCACTGTCATACCCTCTGGGCACCAAGTATCACATTGCTCATGGCTTATCCAATGCCCTCTTGCTACCTCATGTATCAAAATACAACTGCACTGCTGCCCCGAAACGATACGCAGCTGTTGCCCTGGCTATGGGTGCCACAGAACGCGACAATGATGATAAGACCGCTTGGGCAGGGATCGAAAAAATGTTTGAACTACTCGATAAATGCGGAATTCCCAGTCATCTATCCGCACTCAATGTAGATAAAGCATCTATACCTCAAATGGCTGAGTCCGCCTTAGAGATACAGCGATTACTTAAGAATAATGTCAGAACGATTGCACTTCATGATGCCGTAGCCATTTATGAAAGCGCTTATTAAATCTTCATCGGATGAGCAAGACTAAAAAACATGCTGGAGTCATAGTTCCCATGGTGAGTCCCCTTAATCAGGCCCACCAGATCGATGAGGCATCTGTCGAAAAAATCATTTCCAACATCACGGGCGCTGGTGCCCATCCATTTGTCCTGGGAACAACAGGGGAAGCCTTGTCACTGACATTTGCGGCAAGAAAAGCTCTCATTGACTTAACTGTTAAATATACTCGGGGTGCTAGGTCTTATGTGGGCGTTTCTGCCAACTGCTTTGACCAGACCGTGGAGTTGGCTCAATATAGTGCTGACAAAGGTGTCGATGCTATAGTGGCACACTTACCCAGCTACTATCCTTTAGATGAAGACCACATACTCAGATATTTCGAGAAGTTATTGACGCGGACAACCTTGCCCATTTTTTTGTACAACATACCAGTCACGACCCATATTTCCATTCCATTGAATATCATCGAGGAGTTGAGTAGCCACCCTAGGATCGTAGGGCTGAAAGACTCGGAAAGGGGGGAAGACAGACTGTCAAAAAATCTTGATTTATGGAAAGATAGACCTGATTTTTCGTTTGTGTTAGGTTGGGCTGCCAAGAGCGCCGAGGCAATTGCACGGGGGGCTGATGGCACGGTTCCCAGCTCTGGAAATCTCATTCCTGGACATTACTGCAAAATATATGAGGCTGCATCGGCAGGGCACCAGGGTGTCGCTCAACGGCATCAAGAAATCTCTGATGCCATATCGGCCATCTATCAAAGTGGGAAGATCTTGGTCGACATGATTCCGGCATTAAAATACATGCTTCACCTTGCTGGTCTGTGCACCTTACATGTCAAGACACCAATGGTGCACCTAGAGGAAAAGGATAAAAAGAAAATTCACACTCAACTTACTGATGTGATTCAAGAATATCAGATGGAGTTTCCGTTGATCACCCATTAATCAAAAAAATTGCCGCACAACAAAGGCACCTAGATGAAGTACGAAAAACCAATATTGGGCATCTCGATGGGAGATCCTGCAGGAGTCGGGCCAGAGATTATTATTAAGGCATGTTGCGACAAAGAGATTCTCCAATCTTGCAGACCCATTGTGATCGGTGATGCCTGGGTTTTTACTAAAATGGCCCAGGAACTCCAGATTAATCTCACCATCAATCCGATTGCGGAGGTCAGTGAAGCTGATTTTAGTCCTGAAAAATTGAATGTCGTTGATTTATCCAATGTGAATAGAACTCAATTTAAATATGGCAGTATTGATGCAAATTGCGGACACGCCGCCTTTCAAGCCATTCAGAGAAATATCACTTGGGCACTCGACGGAAAGATCGATGCAACGGTCACGGCACCCATCCACAAAGAAGCCATCAACCTAGCTGGCCATCACTATGCAGGGCATACAGAGATCTATGCTCATTTTACGCATACTAAGAAGTACGGTATGCTCCTGGTAGAAGATAACTTTCGTGTCGTACATGTCTCTACCCATGTTTCACTCCGACAAGCTTGTGATCTTGTCAAAAAGGATCGGATCATGCATTCCATAGAATTGATAGTCGATGCCTGCAAGGGGTTGGGCATAAGTAAACCAAAAATTGGTGTAGCTGGTCTGAATCCACATGCCAGTGACGGTGGACTTTTTGGTTTTGAGGAGCGCGAGGAGATCATCCCTGCCATCAAACAAGCATCGGACCGAGGCTATAATGTGGAGGGACCAATTCCTCCAGATACTCTCTTTCCAAAAGCCATTGGAGGTCATTATGATGGTTGCGTAGCCATGTATCACGACCAAGGACATATCCCATTTAAGGTGGTGGGTTTTCAATGGGACAATGCTAAACATATCATGAAGTCAGTGAGGGGAGTCAATGTTACCTTGGGTCTACCCATCATCCGCACCTCTGTAGATCATGGGACAGCCATGGAAATTGCCGGCCAGGGAGTGGCCAGTCCTGAGGCGATGAAATTAGCGATCATTTATGCTGTAGAATTTAGTAAAACCCGAGAAAACTAGAACACCAGAGTTTATGATCGTAGCGATAGCAGATGATATGACGGGTGCAGCCGAAATAGGTGGGATGGGCTGGGCGCATGGTCTCAGTGTGTCTATAGGTTTTGAGATGCCATCAAACCCCACTGTAGAACTAATCGTGCTGGCAGCTAATACGCGAGCATTGAGCATATCTGAAGCCAGGGAAAAAGTCTACAAAATGGTGCAGTCGGTAGCCACCCATCATCCGGAGTTATTATATAAGAAAATTGACTCCGTACTAAGAGGGCACGTGATGGAAGAAGCCGATGTATTTGCCAAGGCTCAAGAGCTCAACAAAGTACTACTCATTCCCGCTAATCCTGAATTAGGAAGGACCATCGTGAATGGCACCTATTTTTTAGATGATAAGCCATTATCAGAGCACTACTTCTTGAAAAATGGGGACCACTCTTCCAGTGTGCTACATCTGGTGTCAAAAGAGTATCTTCAACAGACATCTTCTGTCAGAGTAGGTACCAAAATCGATGGTCCAGGTTATTACATAGGTGATGCAGGTCACCCCTCAGATATCGAGGCATGGGCAAGTTCACATGACAAGAAAACAGCTCTTTGTGGCGGGGCCGACTTCTTCGGTGCACTGCTGCGAAGACTGGGACACAATCGCAGAGAACCCTTCTCTGGTCCATCTGATTTAGGCGAGAAACAACTGTTTGTTTTCGGCAGTACTTATCACCTTCCAGGTACCATCCGTCGTCAAGCAACGGAAAACGGATTTTGCCTGACCAACATGCCGATCGAAATTTATAAGAACCCCCACTTCAGTCCTTCGCACATGGATGCATGGTGCCAAGAAATTCTAAATGCCTATCAGAGCCACGACGTGGTGGCCATCACCATACATCACAGCGGCATGTCGCCTGATACCACAGGGCACCTTCAGAAAGCCCTGGGCACCCTGATCAGCAGTGTGATATCTCCCCTTCGTCTTGAAGAGATATTTGTAGAAGGTGGAACTACCTCACGCACTGTGATAGAGCAGCTGAGGATCGATGAGATGATTCCGATACAAGTGCTGGCCAGAGGTGTTACCCGAATGATGATCCCAAAGTATCCCAATCTTCATCTGACTTTAAAACCCGGAAGTTATTTGTGGCCAGCACAGGTTTGGCCTCGACAAGAGAAATCAAATGCTGTCCGCTCCCAATAAACATTCAAAGAATGAATACACTACACATTGTTGATTACATCATTATCCTCATCACGCTGGTCGTCTCCATCGGGGTTGGATTTAGATATTCTAAGAAGCAAACCGATACTGACCAGTACTTTACTGCCGGAGGCAACATCCCTTCTTGGGCCATTGGGATTTCCATCCTGGCAACCCTGATCAGCAGCATTACCTTTCTTGCCTATCCGGGAGAAGGCTTTTCTTCCAATTGGATTTTGCTGGTGCAAGGGCTTATGGTACCCATTGTACTCATATTTATTATCGGCTTTATCGTCCCCCTATACCGAAAAGTCATTCATTTAAGTGCTTACGAATACTTTGAGAAGCGGTTTGGATTCTTTGCCCGACTCTATGGATCACTTGGCTTTGTACTCGTTCATTTTTCAAAAATGGGTACGGTTTTTTATCTGCTCGCCCTGGCGATTGCCAGCATGGTGGGCTTAGATACGCTCACTGTGATTTGGGTACTAGGTGTCTGCATCATTGTGCTTACTCTATTGGGAGGCATTGAGGCAGTCATATGGTTGGATGTCATCCAGGGATTTTTATTGATCATCGGTGGACTAATTACCTTGGGTATTCTCCTATTTTCAATAGAAGGAGGACCTGCACAAATCTGGAATATTGCTGCAGAAAACGGCCGCACAGGTTTTGGTCCATTTGATTGGGATTTTGTCAACCTCACCTTTGTGGTCATGGCTCTAAATGGCATCTTTTATGCACTGCAAAAATACGGCACGGACCAGACCATCGTACAACGCTACCTAGCTGCAAAGTCTGATAAAGATGCCATCCGGGCGTCATTAATGGGAGTTTTATTGAGTGTGCCAGTTTGGGCCCTGTTTATGTTTATCGGCACTGCACTTTTTTCCTACTACCAAATGTCGCCAGAAGCTCTACCCGATGGCATTAAAGCCGATGCGGTATTTCCGCATTTTATTATGACTAAAATTCCTGTGGGTTTGTCAGGATTGATTATTTCGGCACTCATTGCCGCAGCCATCTCCAGCCTTGACTCAGATCTCAATTGCTTATCAGCCATCGGTGTGGAAGATTACTACAAAAGGCTTAAACCAGACAGCACCGAAGGCGAAAAACTACGAATGGGAAGAATATTGGTGGTAGTATCCGGTCTCCTTGCGATGTTGGTGGCCACCTTGTATATCACTGCAGGCAATAAAGGTGTACTCGGCGTAGTATTTACTTTATATGCTATATTTTCCGGAGGCATTGTAGGCATGTTTCTCTTAGGTCTTTTTACTACCAGGGCCAACAAGCAAGGACTCTATGTGGGCATCGCCGCTTGTGTGCTCTTTACTGCTTACGCCTTGCTTACATCTACTCCTATCGGTATTGAAAATAAAAGGCTGTTGTTGGATTTCGGCGATTGGAACTTCGAACAACATAAATATATGCTGGGCGTGTACAGCCACTTGGTATTGTTTGTCGTAGGCTATTTTGCCAGCTTCTTATTCAATGCCAAACCAGTGGATCAATCATTGACCTATTATGGCTGGAAAAAGGGCAAAGAAATTTCAACCTAGAATGGTGAATCTAATCGCAATATTTATTGTAAGAAAATTTTAACGACAAGGTAATTATGAAAGATGTAGTAGTAATCCTCACCCTGCTTTTGTCGACATATGTTGTCGTGGCGCAAAAGATGCCACCTTCTTTGGAAGCCTCAAAAAGGGAACCTATTATTTATACCGGGGGTTTAAAACCGGTGGTTTCACATTTCGATGGAAGACTTCCACATGCGATTGGTGCACATCACATTCAAGCCATGCGAGGCAACCGTGAATTTCCACTTGAGATTGGAGTAGCAAACGGATGGACATACAATCACCAACCCTACTTGGCCTATTGGAATAATCGCTTCTATCTTCAATATTTGAGCGGAGAATATCAGGAACATACGCCCCCTACCCGAATTATGTTGATGACCTCGAAAGATGGCATCACCTGGACTAGGCCGAAAACCCTATTTCCCATCTATGATCTTCCGGAGATTAAAAGGGAAGATGCCACCGTCCCAAAGGGTACCAAAGCAGTCATGCATCAACGCATGGGCTTTTATGTAGCTCCTAATGGCATACTGCTAGCGTCGGGTTTTTACAGTTACTGCATTACTCCCAAGCATTCACCGAATGCCGGCCAAGGGCTGGGGCGCGTTGTTCGACAGGTAAAAAAAGATGGCACTTTTGGCCCGGTATATTTTATTAGATACAACCGGCATGCTGGCTTTAATGATTCGAACACCAGTTTTCCATTTTATAAGAAATCAAATAATCCTGGCTTTATTAATGCCTGTGAAGCACTATTGTCTGATAAATTAGTGACCCTACAATGGTGGGAGGAAGACCGGGCAAAGGATGGATTTTATGTGGTTGATCCTGGAGATGCAGAGGGTGCCGCCTATTTTTCAGAGACCATCACGACCTCAGCGGGAGCGGGAAAAGCATTTAATTATTATCACAGAAATGATGGGGTCATTGTTGGGATTTGGAAAAATCAATGGTCTGCCTTAAGTGCAGATGAGGGATTGACCTGGACTCCATTTACCCGCAATACATCCATAAACCCCACTGGAGCAAAGGTGTGGGGTCAGCGACTGGATGATGGCACATTTGCATTGGTCCATAATCAAACCGCTGGTTATAGAAATCGATACCCCATGGTCGTGATGCACTCCGACGATGGACACGAGTACGACAAAATGTTTGTGGTTAATCCTGAGGTGCCGGTGCGCAGATATCAGGGACTGCACAAGCGCATGGGCACTCAATATTATCGCGGCATCATTGAAGGAAATGGAAAGCCTCCAGATGATGATCTGTGGGTGACCTATAGCGTCAATAAGGAAGACATCTGGATCTCAAAGATTGAAACACCCATCATATCACATGTGAATGAGAATGTTCATCAAGATTTTGAATCAATCACCAAGGCAACACAATTGAGATACTGGAACCTGTACATGCCACAATGGGCTCCCTCTCAAGTCCTCCATGATCCCAGCACGGGAAATCGCTACCTGCAGCTCGTCGATGAAGACCCATATGACTACGCTAAGGTGGAACGCATTTTTCCCAAGAGTAAAAAGGTGGAAATCAGGTTTGATCTTCAGACCATCAGCAATAGTCGCGGTCATGCTTTAGAAATTGAGGTTCAGGACCAAAGAAGTAGTCGTCCCATGCGTCTACGCATCGATGAATTGTGGTTGATGTTGGAAAGACACCAGGTGAGGGCTCATCCCATACCATATGAGATGGGTGCGTGGCATGCAATAAAACTTACACTCGATGTCAACGCTAAGTCATATGACTTGGCATTCGATGGCACGATCATGCGAAAGCAAATAGCTTTTGCTGAAGAGGTTGAGTCACTGGAACGCATAGTATTTAGAACTGGACCCTATCGTGGAGCCACAGATAGATTGCTATCCACTGTTGGTCAACCTGCCGATGGCGGTCTGAGAATCGAGGACCTGCCCGCACCAGGCAACAAAGTGAAGGCAAATATTTATAACATCGATAACATCACTATCACTAAAATCAATTGATATCATGATCAAACGTCATTTCACCGAAGGCGACCAATTAGATGTAGCAGGCTTGAATAAGATCACTGTTTTACTCGATCGGAGTGAGTCAGAATTTACAGAGGTGGGACATAATGTCTGGAGGCCAGACCTTCTTGGTCCACCTCATCAACATGAGGACAAAGATCAAATCTTCTACATCACTGGTGGGGAGGGTCAGATCAAACTGGGTGACAAACTTCATGATATCAAACCTGGTTGTTTACTCTATGTACCTGCCCATCTCGTGCATCAGACCATTACCAGGGAAGAAGGAGAAATCAGTTATTTGCTGCTCAATATTTTCAACGACAAACGCAATCAGGGTACTCAATCCTTCGCCCAACATATTCAACATGTGAAGGCTACCCGAAAGCGACAAGCTGATGAACAGTCGAGTGCAGGGAGCGATGCAAAAAGTCAACATGTCCCAGCCAACAAAGCCCAATTCTTTCCCAATATTAATCATGGCAAATCCTATGATTTTGGATCAAATCAAGCAGCTTTGCTGCTCGATCGCACTGAGACAGATCGCTGTGAATTACTGGTGATATCCTGGGAGGCTAATGAGAGTGGAGCACTGGTAGCACATCCTGACAAAGAGCAAAGCTTCTTTGTTTTAGCTGGCACCGGGGAGATCACCATAGGTGCAGAAACCCAATCAGTAAGACCCGGAGATTTCGTCTTCGTACCAAGAAATTCAGTACATACTACACACGCCTCAAGCGAGGGACTCCAGTACTTGTGCCTAAACAGCTTGATCACCAACCTACGAGACAAATCTTTCGAAGAAGCCTATCAACGAGTGGCACCGCAGAGAATAGAAAGATGGAAATCTAAGAGTCTTGATGTGGGAGAATAAATACCTCGGACACATGAAATCCCGAAAATTTGCTGCGGATTCTCTGATTCTCATTCTGATGATACTCAGCCTACAGCAGGGTAATAGTCAGACCATTGCTTTATGGCTCTTCGACGAAGCGAAAGGACTTTATCCCAGTCATGTGATAGACGATTCATCACCCAATGATTTTCCCATGGTACTGGGCCTAGGCGGGTCTATTGTGGATGGGAAATTTGGAAATGCCCTGGAGCCAAAAGGTTTTGGACCGCTGCAAATACCAGAAGGGGAAGTACGTTTTGGCTTAAAGGAAATGCCCATTCCTGAGGGTCGAACTCAGGCTCCATTGAGTTGGCACAATGCGCATTTTACAGCGCTCATGTGCAGTGGTGAGAAGCACCTTCGCAATCAGATTGGGTTTAAGAATCCGACTAGAAGCGATCTAAACCTCGCCGATTTTGACTGGACTGTGGAGTTTTGGATGCAAATAAATCGACGCTCAACTGAAAAAGGAGTCGTGTTTGAAATCGGCAGCGGCCCCTTGGGAGAGAAGAGTGCTCACACTTCATTGGCACTTAATAAATATCAGAATGGATTTACATTCGAAAATACTTCATCAGGAAAACGCCTGCAATTAAAAACTGTCTCCCAAGATGACTTATACCAATGGCATCATTTTGCATTCGTCTATGATGCACATCGTGGCGTGCTGACGCATTATGTAGATGGCAAATTTTTGTTCTCAGGAAGGATAACGGGCCTGAAGAGAATAAGAGAAAGTGAAGATGCCTATTTTTCTGTGGGCCGATCCGGAAAGTGGAAGAAAGCCCTGCCTGGCAAACTAGACGAGTTGCATTTCTATCATGGCTTAAAGTATCCATCTTCTTTTGATTTACCCGCATCGCTTGCTCCGTCTATTTCTAAGTCTGACCCATCGGTGAGTACGAGACCCTTACTGTTTTGCAATACACAAGATAAGCCCCTAGATCTAGCAGATCGAAAACATCTATTTATCGATGATGCCATTTTAGCGGTGAGCCAGGGGGTCGAATTTGTGGTCAATCCACCGAAAAAGGCAGAGGTCGTGATGGAAAATATTGAGGGACCATTTCGAAAACACCTAACTGTCCTTGAAGACGAACGAGGCATAATAAGGCTCTATAACTCAGTAGAAAAGGACTACCTGGCGGTACACACCTCAAAGGATGGCATCCATTTTACGGAACCTGATTTGGGTGCCCAACATGTCGGGAGAAGCAACATCGTCATACCACAAGTAAACGGCGGGATGGGCACTCCCTTTATCGATCCAAATGGTCTAGACGACATGCGGTATAAGTATCTCTCCGATAATAATCGACGTGGTGTTTATTTGTATACTTCTCCCGATGGGTATCAATGGAAAAAACACAGCACTGCCATCCTGCCCTTTCGATCTGGATCTCAATCATGTACGTTCTACGATGATCAAAGGGCGGAATATATAGCCTACCATCGCACAGATATGCAGGCCACGCCCAATGGTGCCACATTGAGAGGCTCGGTACTGACGTTGATGAATGATATAACTGTACCTCTTGCATACCAGAAGCTATCTCAGCATGATTATTATAGCGCCAGAGATTCCCTGATCCTAAGAAATCCTCAGCCATGGTTCATGGATAATGGACCTTTGACACCTGGTGGGTTTGCCCTGGAATTCCCGTTGAGTTTTCGACCCGAACCCGAAGATCCAATAGGTACCGATATTTATGTGACCAAAGCACAAAAATACCCCTGGGCGCCCGACACCTACTTCGCCTTCCCGATCGTATATTTTCACTACGAAGCAGATGGTCCAGACACCAGGAAGACCTTAATGGACCAAGAAAGAGGATTGGGATCCGGACCCTTAGAAACACAACTGGCTGTGAGTAGAGATGGCATTCACTGGCAGCGAAAGTATAGACCAGCCTACGTCGGAATCGGACCTCATGCCGGTCATCAAGTAGTGACGGCATACCTGGCACATGGAATGGTAAGGCGTGGTGACGAGATTTGGCAATACTACTTTGGCGAAGACTATTATCACTCGCCCTGGAATTCATCTCCTGAAAAAAGAGGTGTGTACCGGCTCGTACAAAGATTAGATGGGTTTGTCTCCATGGACAGTCCATACGATAGAGAAGTAGAAGTGATGTCAAAGCTACTCACATTTCAAGGAAGTAAGCTTTATTTAAATCTTGACACCGATGCCGTTGGTTATGTTCAAATAGGATTTGTCGACGAAAATAACATCCCCATCCAGGGATTATCGGTAGACGACTGCGTCTACATCAACGGAGACTTCATAGATACGGAGGTTGAGTGGTTGAGTCAAGCATCGGTCTCCCAGCTGGAGGGCAAATCTGTCAAAATAGTTTTTAGGATGAGGGGTAGTAAATTGTATGCCCTGCAATTCCGGGATTAGAAAAATCTGCTAAAGATGCGTTTAAACACAAGGGATGTTAATCTCACAGCAAAGTTTTGTCTGCTTTCTCTTATTTTTCAAGTGGCTACTGAAGTACATGCCCAAACAATTGCTTGTTGGCTTTTTGATGAACCTCAAGGACTGTATCCCAGTCATGTGATTGATGATGCAGGCGACAACGATTTCCCACTGGTGATTGGAAAGAGTGGACAGATCGTACCCGGCCACTTTGGCAATGCACTGGAGGTATCAAGCTCCCTCGATATTGATGTGCCCGATATGGGGGAAATCCGCTTCGGCCTGATACCTCCTCCAATTAACTCACGTGTACCCAAACCTGCGGCAATGGATTGGCACAACGCAGATTTTGGTGCCCTGATGTGTAGCGGAGAAAAGCATTTGAGAAAAGAAGTGGGCTTTAAAAATCCAACCCATTCAAGATTAAATCTGGGCTCCTTTGATTGGACCATCGAGTTCTGGTTTAAATCCGGGAGTCAAACTCACCAGGAGGCCATGGTATTTGAAATAGGGAGAGGACCCCTTGGTGTGGAGTGTGCCACAACCAGCCTCCATATCCGAAAAGATCGGAGGGCCTTCATATTTTCTAACCATGGTCGAAGTTTCCGTTTGAAGTCGGATCCTCAACTGTTGAAGCCAAATAGTGGTCAGTGGTCGCATTTTGCCTTTGTCTACCATGCATCTAAGAAAACACTCGTACACTTTGTGAACGGTCAAATGAAATCTCAGCGTTCCGGCGTCACGATAAAACCACTAGCTAAAAGTGATGATGGTTATCTAAGCATTGGTAAGAACGGCCTTTGGCAAAAGAGACTGGGAGGAAGTTTAGACGAACTAGAGTTTTACGAAGGAGTCAAATATCACCGGGCATTTCCCGTACCTTCTTCCAAATCTCAATTAGTAAATAACCTACCTCTCGCTAAAGGTCCATCCTTGCTTTTTGCTGATACTAATAATACCGTCATCGCTTTGGGCTCCCGAAAGCATTTATTCATCGACGATGCATTTATTCAGGATATGGGTATGGCTGAAATAGTGGTTAATCCACCTGCAAAAATGGAACGCGTCATAGGAAATATAAAAGGAGCCTTCAGAAAACACCTTACGGTGGTGGAAGATTCGGAGGGACTTATACGAATCTACAATTCTGTGGAAGATGATTTTCTGGCTGTTTACACCTCTGAGGACGGAGTACACTTTGAAGAACCCAAAATGGGTCCCACCTACAAGGGAAAAGACAATATTGTGTTGCGTGAGATGGTTGGTGGCCTTGGTAATCCATTTATTGATCCCAATGGACCAGCAGAAGAGCGATGGAAGTACTTCTCTGATTTTAATCGACGTGGTATTTACCTCTATACTTCGCCGGATGGATATAAATGGTCTCGCCATAAGACGGCTATTTTGCCTTTTCGATCTGGGACTCAGTCCTGTACCTTCTATGATGACCAACAACAAAAATACATCTCTTATCATCGGTCAGGGATTTTTCACACACCTGCAAAAGCGACTCAACGCAGTAGTGTAGTGGTTGTGCTGGATGATTTAAGAAAACCACACCAATTTAAAGCTTTGTCTCAGGCTGATTATATCGAGATTGGAAAATCGCAGCCGTTGAGAGATCCCAAGCCCTGGTATCTTGACAATGGACCCCTTACACCCGGAGGCTTTGGTATGGAGTACCCCCATGCTTTTGACCCCGTACCTGAAGATCCTGTGGGTACCGACATTTACGTGACAAAGGCCACGAAGTATGAATGGGCACCCGACACCTATCTCGCCTTTCCGATCGTATATTTTCACTATGAGGCAGACGGTCCCCAAACGAGACAAACCTTAATGGACGAAGCTCGAGGTAGAGGATCCGGACCCATAGAATCACAACTGGCTGTGAGTCGCGATGGCATACGCTGGAAAAGATATCATCGTCCTGTGTATATTGGTCCAGGTATCCACGCTGGGAGGAATGTGATCACTGCCTACATTGCTCATGGCATGGTAAAAAGAGGCAATGAGATCTGGCAATACTACTTTGGTGAGACTCAATATCATTCAGCCATCAAAAAAGATCTCGATGGTCGGGGAGTATATCGGCTGGTGCAGCGCATTGATGGATTTGTTTCTGTAGACAGTCCCTATGAAAAGGAGACTACTGTCTTGACCAAGCCATTTACTTTTACGGGTAATAGGTTGAGTCTAAATATTGATACCGATGCTGCTGGCTATGCCCAGGTGGGATTCCTAGATGACTCAGGTAAGCCCATCAGTAAATTCTCGGTGGATGACTGCGTCTACATCAATGGCGATTTTACCGATGCCCCCGTTGAGTGGTTGAATAGCGGTACCGATGTATCCTCATTGCAAGGGAAGACTGTACAATTGGTTCTGAAAATGAGGGGCAGTAAACTATTTGCATTACAGTTTAAATCCGATTAAAATCATGTTTGTCCCCTACAAAAGTGGCACCATTAGTACCGTACTGACCTGTTTATTTATCTATTTCAGTGCAGCACTAGAATCGCACCCTACAAATAGTACTCCATGCATCATCTCCAAACCGACTCAAGATAATAGCCAGATAGTAGGTGTACATACAATGCCTTTCAATGCAAGTAACTTTCAGGCTGTCTACTATGTGAACAGCGCACTTGAGGAGGATGGTGAGGGCAGTAGAGAGTCTCCCGCCAAGGATCTTAGAAAGATCCTCCATAATATCGATCAATCAGCAGCAGAAAACATTGCGATTTGTGTTGCCCAGGGTGAATATAACCACACCCCGCTGGTCCTAAAGTCGGGTACCAGTATATTCGGTGGTTTCTCGGCAGAAAACTGGGATAGGGATGTGGAGAAATTTACGACCACCTTGACTGGCGATGGAGAGAGGCGGATTCTGGTAGCTGGCGACGATTGCAAAATCGATGGGTTCTACTTTGTCAATGGAAGCATTAGAGGTACCGGTGGAGCTATATTATGCAAAGGCTCTCCATCGATCACAAACAATCATTTTATTGGTAATCGATCATTAAAGCCCGCGTCATGGTCTCCTAAATACTGGCATGAAACAGCCCATAATGGTGGGGCAATTTACGGTAACGATCATGCAAATCCTACCATTGAGCACAATGTATTCATTGACAACAGCACCGAAAATGGTCGGGGAGCTGCTATCGCGTTTGATAGTCATTGTCATCCCACGATTAAAAAAAATGCTTTCATCAACAATATAGCGGGAACCGATGATCCCATGCGTAGCAGCGATGGTGGAGCCATCTCCATATTCGATTGGTGTCACGCCATCATAACAGACAACTATTTCCTAAATAACCGGGCACTCGCTCGAAATGATGGAGGTGCTGTTTTTGTAGCCTTGTGGAGCTCAGCAGATATCTTAGGAAATCACTTTGTAAATAGCCAAAGTGGAGACGATGCAGGTGCCTTATTTATCGGAGGACAGGAGCATCGCTATGATGGTCCCCTTGATCCTATACCTCCCCGAGATTCATTTTATGTAAGCATCAGGGAAAACATATTTTTAGGCAATAAAAACTCATCGATGAATTCAGGAGCCATGCGCTTTACCATGGAATCCCGAGGAGAATTTGTACAAAACATCGTTGCCCATAATAATGGCATCTATTTCCAACGCAGCGAAGTGATGGTTCGGAACAATATCATTCTCGATGACTTGCTGTTTATTGAAACCAAGGAAGGTTTGAAACAAGGAAGTATTATAGATAATTTCGTTTGGGGAGATATGACACTTACAGTAGATGCTACCGTGCGAGGCAACAGGTTTAGAAGCGATATGAATATGGCATCTCAACACATTTTCAAGGATGATGGACTTACCTTGAAACCCCTTTCCGCCGTGTATCACTCAAAAGGCAAAGAGACCAAGATCTTCGTTCCCAAATCTCATATAGAAAACAGCTTGGTCGGGAGAGTCGTCAATGTAGGAAATAGATGGGGCATCGTCAAGTCAAACACTGGCCATACCATCTACTTGTGGGGTGATTTCTATGGGCAAACCAGTATCAATGTTTTACCAACCTATACTTTTAATTAAAATATACCATACACATGAATAAGATCTTAAGTTTTGTCCTGATGGCAGTGACTTGTCTGAGTATGCGATGTACCACGCCGACTGTCACTGCTCAGGAAGCGACTATGATTGATGAAAGTCGCCAAGTCACGGCGGGTGTGGCAACTCGAGTGAATAAATGCATCGAGTTGTTTATGGATGGCCAGGCCGTCTATTATCAAGGTGCCTATGGAGGCTATGAAGAAGGCAAATCATCGGCGCAGACATGGGCTGACTATCTCGTATATAATGCAGAGCATCAACCCATTGACTTTACAAAACTGAAGGAATTTATGACTGCACTGGTAGATCATGGTCCGACACCCAGTGGTCACCGTACCCCAACCGTGATCGTAGTCTTGCCCATTTTGGGATTGGACAGTACCACTGTAAAAAGCGGTGGATGGATGGTAGAACAGGCATTAGCTCAGGGTGTGCACGGAGTACATCTGGCAAGAGCCAGAGATGCAGGCGCTGTACGTGAGTTTGTGCAAGCGGCACGTTATCCAATACACAAGCAAGCAATCGATCGTATTGGAGAGGGTTTACGCGGATGGGGCAGTCACAAGTTTGCAGCTTGGGTCTGGGGCCTCGAAGAAGAAGAGTATTTGAGAAAAGCCGATGTCTGGCCATTGAATCCCGATGGTGAGCTCATGCTTGGAATAAAAATCGAAGACCAAATTGCTTTAGCTCATGCACACGAAACGACTTCAGTTCCTGGGCTTACGTTCGCTGAGCACGGTCCCCGGGATTTGGGGTTTTCGTTCGGTCATTTAGAAGGCAGAGCAGATCCGCCCGTCCCAGCAGAAGTAGATGCCGCTGGAGAAAAAGTACTAGGCCTTTGTAAAGCCAAAGGATTGTTTTTTCTGGATAATGTACTCCCGGATAATGTAAAACGCAAGCTGGACTGGGGTGTCATGATTGGTGCTGGAAGCAATCAGCAGGCGGCTGAAGTCGGTCGCAGGTATAGCAACCGCAAAATGAAATGGTAGTAAGTACCACCAAAAAGCCAGCAATCGATGCAAAGAATGGTTACTTTTTCGTTGGCGCTCATCATTTTCATGGCCATTGGATGTGATCGTAAGCAGCCACTCACAACCAAGCGCCTGAAGGAAATTGCCAATACATACGGACAGTTTGCGCCCGAAGATGCTTTCGCCGAGGATGCAGAATTTGCATATTATGGCAGTGAAAATGAATGGACTAGGCGTCAGTTTTCTGAAGCCAGTGCTGATCGGCTTTACAAGCGTAGGGGGCAGCGTCAACTGTTAGAAATATTGGATGGCCATCCCGATCTGGCGGTCTCACTGTGTAGCCATCGATTGAAGGAAGATCCCAATGATCCTGATTACTACTACATGCTGACATTGGCCTACACTAAGCTGGGTGATATAGATGCAGCCTTGGCTTCATTTCATCAAGCCATCACTCTGGGAATACCGCCCAGTAGATTTATGGCTGGTCCTCGAGATCTACTGAGTCCGCTGCTCCAAAATCCAGCAGTGAAAGCGATTATGGATGATCCCGATCAGATGATCGTTCATGGGCCGATGCTTGGCGATGTCACTCCTGCGGGCATCAATATTTGGCTAAGGACCTCTCAAGAGGCCGACGTCAAAATCACCTGCTTTACAGACCAGCAACTAAAGAAAAAAGTAGGTGAATATAGCCATACATCTACTCCATCTACCGATTATACAGTAGTGATTCGATTGCACGATTTACTACCGAATACCAAATACTACTATAGCATTCAGGTCAATGATCAAGTAGTTCATTCAGGATTATCACAATCATTCATGACCAGGAGTTCGCCAAGAAACCCAACACAATTTTCAGTAGCTTTTGGTGGAGGGGCTGGGTATACACCACCATTCGAGAGGATGTGGGATACGATCCGAACCCATGATCCATCGGCATTGTTGCTGCTGGGTGATAATGTATACATCGATATCCCTGAAATGCCCGGACCCTTTCATGATTACACTTACTACCGCAGGCAATCACAGCCAGACTTTCGCAGATTAGTATCTGAAGTACCTGTGTATACCATTTGGGATGATCACGATGCTGCCACCGATGATGTCTGGCTGGGACCTTATGTGAAAAAGCCGATTTGGAAAATGCCCCTACTCAGTGTTTTTAAAAATAATTGGAACAACCCCGGATACGGTAGTAGCAAATGGCCAGGCTGCTGGTATAAATTTTCCATAGGTCAGGTTGATTTCTTCATGTTGGATGGCCGAACATATCGAACCAATCCCTTCAAAGAAGATAAGACCATGCTAGGTCCAGAACAAAAAACCTGGTTGCTCAATGCACTAGGAAATTCCATCGGCACTTTTAAAGTCATTGTTTCTCCCGTGCCATGGACAGATGGCGCCAAACCCGGCAGCCACGATACTTGGAGTGGGTTTCCAAAAGAACGAGAGGAAATCTTCACCTTTCTAGCCCAAAACGGCATTGATGGGACAATCCTAATGTCTGCCGACAGACATCGAACAGATTACTGGAAAGTAGATAGAGCAGGTGATTATCCGTTGTATGAATTTACCAGCAGCAAACTGACCAATATCCATACGCACGATGTCATGGCGGGAGCGATATTCGGATACAATGACAAGTGCTCTTTCGGGAAACTCACCTTTGACACCACACTCGACGACCCAGTGATCATCTTCGACATCTATAGCATCGACAATGAGAAGGTACATGCCGACACGATCCACCTGAGTTCAATTTCCGGTCCTTGACACCTTGACTGAGAAACTGTCTGCAAGACTGAAGATAATTGTGAGAGCATCTGCCGATGAGTAAGGTCCTAGAATAAAGGATTATTGGACTATGGACGACTAGACTCCGAATCTGGTAGATAACCTCGATTTTTCGGCGATCATGGTCTTTTGCTTGTAAAGCTGATGGAGAATAATAACTTCGTAGTTCTATCACAGACTGAGTAATCTGAGCCACTCCTAAAACCAAAGCTGGATGACTACCTGGATGATTAATGATGGCTATGTTTTCCTTTTTCTGCTGGCTAGTCTCTTTTGCCAGGGTCAGAATCAGAGACCCATGGATTGGGAAAACCCGGAAATGTTGTCTCGACAGAAACTAGATGCGAGGGCCTCCTTTTGGCATGGGGTCAACGTGGAAGATATTCCTGGACAAGCGTCTCTGCCTCCTGACTTTTACAGCTCCCTCAATGGTCAGTGGAAGTTTGCTTGGTCGGAAAATCCGGCAGAGCGACCGATCGAGTTCTATGAGGAAAAGTATGACATCTCTTCTTGGAGCAAGATCAAGGTGCCAGCAAACTGGCAACTGGAAGGATATGGCGATCCCATCTATGTGAATATCGAGTATGAATTTGCCGACAGGCGAAATCCCATCACTGAGATGGAGGATGGACCAAAGCCACCCCAGATTCCTCATGATTTTAATCCCGTTGGTTCGTACCGCCATCGATTTCATGTGCCTGAGGCATGGTTAGAGAGACAAGTCATTCTGCATTTTGGGGCGGTTTCTTCAGCTATGTATATCTGGGTGAATGGTCAGAAAGTGGGCTATAGTCAGGGTAGCAAACTACCGGCAGAATTCGAGGTGACACATTTCTTAAGAGAGGGGCAAAACACCCTAGCCGTTGAAGTATACCGGTGGAGTGATGGAAGCTATCTGGAATGTCAGGATTTCTGGCGCATGAGCGGCATCACCAGAGATGTCTACCTTTATGCCCGGCCAAAAACACATATTGCAGATCTAACTGTGCGTGCAGGATTGACGAATGATTACAGGGACGGACATCTTGAAGCAATCATATCTGTGAAGGACATAGAATCCAGCTTTAGAGATGGCAGAGTCTCTGTCAGTCTCATGCAAGATCAACAGCAAATTTTTACAGATTCAAAATCAATAGGGTTTAAGGGGACTGAAGGAGTGGCCATGTTTACCACTACCATCACAAGCATTGATCCATGGAGTGCAGAAATACCGTCTCTATATACACTCTATGTCAGCTTGCTTGACACCGATGGAAAAATAATCGATGCCACAAAACAGCAGGTTGGTTTCCGATCGGTAGAAATAACCGCTGGTGCATTGCTCGTCAATGGTCAGCCCATATTGTTGAAGGGAGTAAATCTGCATGAACATCATGAAGTGACTGGACATTATGTGGATCAGAAGACTATGATAAAGGACATTGAGGTGATGAAATCTGCCAATGTCAATGCTGTAAGAACCTCTCATTATCCCCAGCCTGAATTCTTTTATGCTTTATGTGATCAGTACGGGATGTATGTCATCGATGAGGCCAATATCGAGTCGCATGGTATGCATTATGGAGAGCTATCGCTGGCCAAGGACCCCCTGTGGATGGATGCTCATCTGGACAGGGTACAAAGGATGTACCAAAGGGATAAAAACCACCCATGCATCATTACTTGGTCAATCGGAAATGAAATGGGCGATGGTGTGAACACAGCCGCATCTGCAGATTGGCTCAGGGCCAATGATCCTACCCGCCCGGTGCAGTCGGAGCGAGCAGGATTTGGTAAGAACACTGACATCGTGGCACCTATGTATGCCCGCATTGGTCAGCTAAAAAGCTATGCCAATGGAGAGTCTCTCGATTTTGGATCAAGAAATCAAGGCAAGGATTTTCTACTTGAAGTTTCGTCTACAAGGGAAAAACCGTTGATACTTTGCGAATACGCCCATGCCATGGGAAATAGCCTCGGCAACTTTCAAGACTACTGGGATGTGATCGAAAACCATAAATATTTGCAGGGTGGTTTCATATGGGATTGGGTAGATCAAGGTCTTGCGCAAACGACACCAGATGGAGAAAAATATTGGGCATACGGCGGTGATTTTGGACATGATCTGCCTTCGGATGGCAATTTTGTGATCAACGGTGTGGTCTTTCCAGACCGGAGTCCTCATCCAGCCTTAGCTGAGGTAAGGAAGGTGTATCAGAATATTGCTTTCGAAGCCATTGATCTGGAAAAGGGGCATTTCCTTATACATAATAAATTCTTTTTTAAGGACCTTTCCTCCTATGCATTGCAATGGGAGCTACTCGGTGATGGAATAGTGGTAAAAGAAGGAACCTTGCCAATGCCACTGGTCCGTCCGCAGGGAACTGCAGACCTGCATATACTGTACAATCTATCGCCAGATCAAGAGTACTTTATCAATTTCAATGTGATCCGGGAAGATGATCATGGACTCATTCCATCCGGACACATCGTAGCCAGGGAAGAGTTCCAACTAAGCCCGTTTGTGGCACCCAAAGGAGTTGCGCAAGAAACCATGTTGACCGTGCATCCCAGGCAGAAAACCATTGAAGTAAGTACCGAACATTTTACTGCAGTTTTCGATCGTCAGAAGGGTCACTTGACTGGCTATGAATGTCAGGGCATAGAGCTGATTGATCATCCAATTGTTGCGAATTTTTGGAGAGCACCCATCGACAATGATTTTGGAAATGGCATGCAGAAAAGACAACGTGATTGGAAATTGGCGAGTGAAAATCAAATACTAAAGACTTTTTCTGTACTAGATCATGAAGGTAGCAGTATCCAGAAGCGCAGGAAGACCAGATCTGTGACTGTCCAAGCCACCTATCAATTACCTGCAGTGTCCTGTGAACTGGTCAATAAATATACCGTGAATAGTATTGGAGAGATCTTGGTGTCAACTTCTATTAGGGGGCTGAGTGCCGATCTCGAGGATCTGCCTCGGTTTGGGAACATCATTACACTTCCTGAAGATTTTGATCACATTACATGGTATGGAAGGGGTCCTCATGAAAACTATAGCGACCGAAAAACGTCTGCATTTGTCAGACAATATGAGGCCAGGGTAGCAGATCTATATGTACCATATATCCGCCCTCAAGAGAATGGTTATAAGACAGATGTTCGCTGGGTTGAATTAACCAACATTGAGGGACAAGGTGTCCGATTTGAAGGATCTGATTTAATCTGTTTTAGTGCCCATCATCAATCCATCGCCGACTTCGATCCTGGTATTGAGAAAGCTCAGCGTCATACTACAGATATCAAAAATCAGCCTAATGTGTTTTTGAATCTAGACCATCTGCAAATGGGTATAGGCGGTGATAATAGCTGGGGAGCACGTACACACGCGCAATATTTGTTGCCACCTCGGGATTATCAATACTCATATCTAATCAAGCCCGTTATTTCGAATCCCTAACTGATCCTGACGAAGGTACGACTATCAACATTCCATCCATGTAAGGCATCAAACTTCTTGCTTTAAGCCTAACCCGATCACAACTCGAAGACCTTGTGAACAGCATGCAGACACCATCAGGGACATGCTTGATTCAATAGACCATTCAACTAGTATGATTTGTTATTCCATGATGACCTATCTGGCGACATAATAATACGCGAGGTAATGATATGTCAAAATGCAAAGCGCTATTAGCCACATCATAAACCCAAATCAATAGTTCGATTATAATCAGTACTACCGAAATGCCCAAAATTCATTGGATTTCTAAAATAGGAATTAGTAAGCAATTTATCGCGACGATCAAAACACCCACTGAAAATGTGTAGTTGATTTCTAACATGAATTTCCCAGCAAGTTGGGATGCTGGATCAACCCACATCCATCACTGATGCACTCAAATATGTTGGAATCCTGGGAAGTGAAACAATATATCAGTCGAATCGACGCTATAATAGAAAGCTCGCAGTCCACAGAACTTCTCCCCGTCGAAATCACACTCTTCTAATTGAAAATCTTAATCAATGAAAAGATTGCTGATTTTAACTCTATTCTTCTTTTATAAAAGCCTAGGTGCACATGTGCAACTTCTTTTTCCTCAAGGAGGTGAATCCTTCATAGGCAATAGTACGATTGAAATCGAGTGGTTTCCTACCGTTCCTCACAATACCGAGAATTGGGACTTACTGATCTCTACTGATGGTGGAATGACATGGGATACGCTACAATCAAACATTCATGTAGATTCGCTTACTTTCTCTTGGCTTGTACCCAGTAACGCATCAACGCAAACTCGCATAAGAGTGATACAAGATAATGTCGGTACCGACTACGACGATCAAAGTGATAACTTCTCAGTTGAGGCAAATACGGTTTGGAGTGGCACCACGAACACTGCATGGGATCATGAAAGCAATTGGACAAGTGGCACCATACCCAACAGCTCATATCCAATCGAAATCCCCAGTGATGTGAACAACTATCCCGTGATTGATGCTAGTATTGAGGCATACGGCAAGCTACTGAATGTCATGCTTGGAGCAGAACTTGAAGTGCTGATTGGCGGAGTCCTCCAAATATCAGGTCCATAATGTGTCTTAACAATCCAAACCTTACGCAGCTGTGTATATGATGTCATCCTCCCATACCAATGAACTTATGACTCACCTAAAACTCTACACCGCATTATCGAGTACACAAGGTCGCAGGTAGTCTTGTCTGCTTCTGTTGTCATATCTTGATCGCATGCCAGCATTTTTCGTAAAAAACCACGACATGGATTGCTGGCAGTGCTATTCTGTGATCTGTGTATCTTTAACAATAGGATACAGAAGTCAATACTTGCACTGAGTGCAACGATAGCCTCCATCTGGTCGGCACTCACGAGCAAGTGCTCATCGCGCCATAGGCTACGGTCAAAAATAATTCACATAAATGTCCAAAATAGAAATACTCAATTGTCTATAGAATAAATCAATACTTATCAAAATGAAACAGTTTCTATTATTATTGCACGAGGACGTTGATAAAATGAGTGATCTATCTCCCAAGGAAATGGAAGAGCTAGCAAATGCCCATATGGCTTGGGCTGAAGAGTTAGTAGAGTCGGGACATTTTATAGCAGGCGACGGTCTACAAGAGAATGGCATCTTAATATCCGGTAAAAACACGGTTATAAAAGACGGGCCTTATATGGAATCAAAAGAGATAATTGGCGGCTATTACCTATTGAAAGCGAAAAATTTTGAAAGCATGATTGAAATTGCAAAAAATTGTCCTTGCCATACTTGGGGTGGAACGACCGAAATAAGACAAATAATGGATATGGAAGATTATGAGCAATCCCCTCACTGAGACTAATTACCGATCGATTTATGGGAAACTATTCTCAGCTCTAACCCGTCAGTTCGGTATCGGTCATTTTTCTGAAATTGAGGATGCCATTCAAAACAGTTTCTTAAAATCAATAAGAGTTGGAATTCCCGTAATACTCCGAAAAGGAAAGAAGATTGGCTTTATGTAACGGCTCGGAATGATTTGCTAAACCAGTTAAAGCGAAACAAAAAGGTCTCTGCATTAGCAGAAAATCACACGACAGTACATACACAGACAAAAACGAACGACCTACGCCTTGAAACGATTCTGCTCGTTGCTTCATCGACTTCCATTTCAAAACAGGCCAAAATAGTTTTCGTATTGAAAAACATTTTTGGGCTTAGCGTTCATGAAATTGCCGAAAATACCCTAATTGGAGACCAAGCGATTTACAAGATAGTGGGCAGGTCGAAAACTGCACTTCAGAGTGAGTACAAGGATCTACAGATTCAGGATATACTAGAAAATATAGGACGAAATGAAGTCCCTATAGTCGAAGAGATCCTATATGCCGTTTTCAACTCCGGTTTCGATTCTTTCAGTGAAAAACATAAATCTATCGTTAACGAAGATTTATGCTTGGAGTCATTTGCTCTTGCCAAAATCTTGCTTAGAAACTATAATCTGCAATCTACAAGCCACCTTTTGGCATTGTTCTGCTTTCACATTGCAAGAATCCGTGCCAAAGTAGACGAAGGAAACTTAATTTCCTTTTTTAGGCAGGACCAAAGCAAATGGAACAAGGACCTGATAAATCTCGGGTTTCACTACTTAAAAAAAACCGATAAGATCAACAAATTTTACATCGAAGCCTTGATCGTGAGTAAATACATGTCAACAAATTCCTTCTCTATTTGCTTTTGGAGCGACATTGCAAAACTTTACGAAATATTGCTACATATTTCACCCTCGCCAATCATAGAAATAAACTACTGCTTTTGCCTGCATAAAGCACAGAGATCGGAAGAGGCGATTATACTATTGGAAAAAGTAGAAAACGAATTGACTAACGACCACATCTATCTGTCTCTTATGAAAGCCAAGATATTGAGCGGAACCAACCCTACCGAATCGAAAACAATGACCGAAAACGTGATAAAAAAATTAAACCAAGAAATACGGAAAAAGTACTTATTGGAAAACCAATTTATAGACTTAAACCACAATGAAACAACTGGCAAAATGTGCTCATAATAATTGAGGTTCAAGTGTACTGCATGGACCATTTACATCATATGACGAACTGTTTCAGCAGGGGCAAGAATGAACTGTAGAGGGATACTATCTCAAAATTGACGAATTTTGCGAAGGTGAAAATTCAAATTGTGGTACACCCAAAGTCTAATTTTTGGCTTGTAGCCTCACATCATGCCAGGCGACCAGATGGCTTACTTTACTTCCACAGTCGCCGAGATTAGATCCCGACTATTCCCTCCTACCATAATGTCAAATTCTCCTTTCTCCATCTGGAACCTGCCCTTGTTATCGTAAAAACCCAATTCTGCCTCGGTCAGGATGAAATCGAGTACCTTACTCTCGCCCTTGCGCAGCGAGATCTTCTGAAACCCTTTGAGCTCTTTGACCGGCCTGGTAATGCTGGCTACCCTATCTCTTATATACAACTGAACCACCTCTTCTCCATCCCGTTGTCCGGTATTTGTCACCTGAATTTGCACATGTACCGCTTCACCGGTTGTCCGGACCGCTAGATTACTGTATGCAAAAGTGGTATAGCTGAGTCCGAAACCGAAAGGATACAGGGGGTCATTGGACTCATCATTGTAGTGAGACCAAAATACCATATCCTCGCTTCCCCGTGTAGCATTGGGTCTGCCGGTATTCTTATGGTTGTAGAAGATCGGTACCTGACCAACACTTCTTGGGAACGTCACGGGCAATTTACCAGAGGGGTTGTAATCACCCATCAGAACTTCAGCGATGGCGTTTCCACTTTCCGTGCCCAGATGCCAGGTTTCTAATATCGATGGAATCTTTTCAGTCGCCCAGGTGAGTGCTAATGGCCTTCCATTCATCAATACCAGCACAATATTTTGATTCACACTGTAGATCTGCTCCAACAATTCCTGTTGTAGACCGGGCAAATCGAGGTTGACACGACTGCGTCCTTCACCACTTTGGAAACCGTGTTCTCCCAACACCATGATCACCACATCTGCAGCTCTTGCGATCCTTTGTGCCTCCACAATGCCTGATCCATCGTCCTGGTTGATGGCTAGTTCATGCCTGAATGTAGCTGGCTTAGTGATGAGATCGACACCTTTATGGAATATGTATTCATTGCCAGGATACTTTGCCAAACCACTCATTACTGAAACCGCCGTGTGATCGTCTGAAGCCAATCGCCAGCTGCCCAAGGGAGAATTGTCTTCGTCGGCCAATGGTCCAATCACAGCGATAGTCTGACCCGATTTGCTGAGTGGCAGCAATTGATCTTGGTTCTTCAATAGGACCATTGATCGCACAGCTACTTCCCTGACTGACTCCCGAGTCCGGTCGTTAAAGATGGCCTCTTTCTCCCTGGTTTCATCACAGTATCTGTATGGATCTTCGAAAAGACCTAGTGCTTGCTTTACCTTAAGGATGCGCTCCACCGCGGCATCCACAACCGTCTGTGAGACTTTCCACTCCTCCACCAATGCCTTGAGGTGACTTGCATAGGCATGGGCTTCCATATCCATATCACATCCGGCGTTGGCTGCCTGCATGGCCGCCTCACTCAAATCAATGGCATATCCATGACTCACCAATTCTGCAATCGAGGCCCAATCTGACACTACAAAACCGTCAAAACCCCACTGATGTCTGAGTACTTCCTGCATGAGATACGTATGTGCGGTGGCGGGTATGCCATTTAACTCATTAAAGGCGTTCATGACCGTAGCCACCCCTGCGTCCACAGCTGCTTTAAAAGGGGGAAGGACCACATTGTGAAGTACATTAGTACTCATATCCACTGTATTGTAATCACGACCAGCAATGGCAAACCCATAACCAGCATAGTGTTTGGCACATGCAGCAATGGTATTGGGGGAGCTAAGGTCATCGCCCTGAAATCCCCTCACACGTGCAGCAGCTATTTTGCTGGCAAGAAAGGGATCCTCACCACCTCCCTCCATGACTCTACCCCAGCGAGCATCCCAAGAGATATCCATCATGGGCGCAAAAGTCCAATTGATACCCGCAGCAGCTGCTTCGTGGGCAGCCATGTTTGCTGACTTTTCTATCACTTCCATATCCCAGGATGCAGCTTCTGCCAAAGGAATAGGAGCAAGGGTCTTATATCCGTGTATGATATCAAAACCGAATATCAATGGAATACCCAACCGCGACTCTTCCACCACAATCTGCTGAATCGCGCGCACATCCGCCACGCCCTCAATGTTAAGCATGGATCCCACTTTCCCCGATCGCAAATCATCGTATTTTGCTGCGGCATCACCCTGCTCAGGCACAGGACCAGTAGCATCCCAAAATCCATTGTACTGTGTCATTTGCCCGATTTTCTCTTCGAGCGTCATCTTGGACATCAGATCTTCAATGAAGTCGCTACCTGTACCATTCTGCGCACCCAATGTCATCATAGTCGCCAGGGGTAAGAGGAATATGCATAATGCTGAAATCTGAATGTATTTTTTTTTCATGCCGCAATATATCGATAGTTTGGATTTTTTATTAGGGTGAGGCAAGCAGGTTGGATTTCAAGATGGTGTGAGGAGAACACTCGCCCATAACCAACTTGCAACAGCCACACCTACTGGGCAGAGTCCAACACAAATAGGGGGTGTATCCCCCTATTTGATTCAGCCTTAAATAATCCCTCCCCCAAATATTACCTGCGTCGGGGTCCGGTCGTGGATTTTCTCTCACGAGTCGTAGATCGCTGCTTGACCGTGCTACTGCCGCGCGTAGACTTATGTACGCTGGAAGAGGATGCTCTAGCTCTGGGAGAGGACTTCTTTTGTACCTCAGTACGATTGATACGTGGCTGTGGGCTTGACCTACTATTGGATCTTGGTGTACGTACCGTCGGTTTTTGACGGTGGCTCGGACTGCGGTACTGGGCCTTTCGGTCGTTGGACCGTGAAGTCTGTGGGGCCCGTGAGACACGCTGATTGCTGGAAGGACGTCTGCTCGTTATTTGACGTTTCGACTTTGTGCTGCCTGGGGTGCGTTGCTGATTGACAGAAGCTCTCTCTCCTCGATGTGGACTGGCCGTTGACCTACGCACCCTAGGAGAGGTGGCCTGGGTCCTGACGCCCGCTTTTTGTCTACTCACTTGACGATCACGAGAAGGCCGCTGAACCTGCGCCGGGACTCTCCTCTTTGACTTAGACTCCGAAACGTGCTGGTTTTTAGTACCTGGGCTTTTCGTTGGTCTATTTATCCTTGGATTGATCCCATCGGTACGCGAACGAGAACCTTGACCCCGAGGTTTGACTTTTCTCTGACCTCCTCCATAAGTTTCACCGACTCCATTGCGGTGCCCTGCCGGGCGATGCACCCTCGTGTTAGCATGTTTTGCCCTGACCTTTGCGGTGCGATGCGACACATGACGGCTGTGAGACCTGTACGGTAGATAAAATCGATGCACACGGGGTGATCTGTGTATATGGACTACATGACAATGTCTGTAGTAAATACGGATACGAGGATGGTAGGCTCTCCAACTGTATGGCCTCCATGCATTCCACCAGGTGGGGTAGTAACTCCATCGATAGGGAGAAACATAGGGCCGGTATCGATGACCTAGTATGTGTTGTACAACGGGCCAATAATACACATTGACATATTGATGGGATACAAAATCTGCATTTGAACTTCTCCGATTACTGCTGTATCCTGTGGAGGCTATTGGCTCAACGATCACGGATTCACCATAGAGATCTGCATCACCAATGATTTGTAAGACTGCATCTCTCCTGCTCACTATTTCAATTTCGATCACAGCTACATCCTGAAGTTCATACCTGTCAATAGGGACTTGGAGAATGATTGCATGAAAATCTCCTTGTCGACGATGTTCCACGCGGATATAGTCCGTCCTTCCGTCATAATTCAAGTCCAAATTATTGACGTAAGTCTTTCTGGAATTGATTTTTCTTTCAAAGTCCCTGATAGAACGGGACTGCTTGAATAATTCTACAGCACCTTCGAGGCTGAAGTAGTCTCCTTCATAACCGGTGCGTTCAGTGCGGTTTTGCCCGGATGTGGTGGTCAGCATGAATAGTGCCATCACTCCACCTAAAATTATCTTTTTCATAGCTTAAGATTTATATCCTTACTTGGCAGGGGCTATTTGATATCTCTCACTATGATTAAGGTCTTAGGACGCTCGGAAAGTTACCAATGGTTGTCTATTTATGGGATGATTAACATTGGTTAAGGAAACGTGATCAAAAGGTGGTTCTTGTAAATGGAGCAGGTCAACAACCATCCAAATGATTGGTTATAAGCACTTTACACCAAGAGGTAAACATCATTTTACGCATCTGTTCCCAATGGCAAATCGCTTAAGGCCCGACCATAGGAGCTTCCTTGGAAATCCGGCTTAAGATTGTTCCGTTGATGAGGTATGGAAAATGCCTTAGACCCGTCTTCTCCTGCGAGACGATTTGAAGATGCCCCCACTAAATCCGCCGATGCCCAAAAGAAATCCAAAGTCATACCAATGCCCATTATTACTCAGAGCATAAATAGGTAGGTCATCTATAAAGAATGAGGCAATAAATTTGAGTGGAGCTAAGAATCCATGTAGTAGCCCGTATAAAAAACCTCTCTGCGTATCATCTCCCCACATATCAAAGGAAGTGGGCATCTCACAACTGGATAAAATCAGTGCCATGGCAACCAAGCAAATCGCCATTGAAAAGGAAATCGTTTTCATGTGTGATCAGTTTTAACGAAAACATCTGCGGAGGCTTGCATGGTTCCTAAGAGTGATGCTTGATCGACAAACGAATCGATTCAATCGATGCATGTCCGATTCCGAAAAAGAGCGAACCCAATTTTTGGCAATCTTATTCAACGATCCGGTCTGTGTCAAGGTGTTGCCAAGCAAAGGGTCTTTGGAATAATATACTAGAATATCCGGAGTACTTTTCCAATCGCCCTTTTCAGTCGCAAGTATCCCTTGAATCCAAAAATATGCGTAAAGAAGTAGCGATATCGATTTTCCGTGATGATCAACTGACTTGGTGGAGTATAATGTGCCGGCAAGTGCGCATGGTACAACGATAGGGCCTGCTTGAAATCATGAGATCCAAGGCTATCGATGGCGAAGAACAATTGGAAATTAACAAACGTATTTTTCCGTCGCAGCCAATCTGCGCGATTGCTTCTCAGCCAATCAACCCACTCCTTAAATAGCGACCAGCGATACTTGGCGACCACTGCATAATCTTTCGTTGAAATCTGACCATCAAGCCGTTGACGCACCACGGTCAGAGCTCGCCCGGAATACACGAATAGGGCATCATTTCTTATCAATCGAAACAGTAAGTCGTACTCTTGATGGCAAGGCAGGGCTGTCCTCCAACCGCCAATCAACATAATGGCCTCCTTCTTCCATAGATTGGCACAGGTATTTCCTAACCGGGAGGTAAAGAGTCCACAAATGGTATCTTCATGATCTGGAAAGTACCTTTTTGTTCGACCGTTCGCATACAAATATTTATATCCACCAACCACCAGATCGGCATTTGGATTAAGGTCTACTAGATCTAATTGTTGTGAAATCTTTTCTCGACAGAGGTAATCGTCCGCATCTAAAAATTGAATCCATACACCTTTAGCTTTACTCAAGCCCAGATTTCGAGCATAAGGTGCCCCCTGATGCTCCTCCCGATACACAGAGATCTTTGAGGGATACGCTTCTTGATATTTAGTAAGTACGGAGTTCGTGCCATCACTCGAATTGTTGTCCACAGCAATGATCTCGATATCCTGATACGATTGATTCAGCGCAGATGTCAGGCATTGCTCTATGTATGGCGCCACGTTATAGCAAGGAATAACAATTGAAACCAGCATCTAGAATATCTTTCTAAGGTGAGATACCAGGCCACCCATATTAAATAGCATCGGCGAGAGTGAATCTATACACATATTCTGCCAGGTGTACCTCTGCTCCCTCAGTAACTTCAGTAGGTTTAAAGGTATATGTTTAAACACTGCAGCTATTGTGGTTCGGAGGTTGGCAGCAATCCATGACAAGAGGCCACCTTGAGACTGCGTTATTTGGCTATAATATCCATGCTTGTAGGCCGTATTTAGGTGCCAGCTCACCTTCTCTCTTTTAGGCAGAACATGATGACAGATTTCCAGCTCCGGGTAATACCCAATCGTAAGCCCACGATCCCGAAGTGCATGCTGAATCATATCATCTTCACCATAGCCTACTTCATCACCCCTCATGCCGAGTTCCCTATCGAATCCTCCGATTTCTCTCAACGGTCGGGTTTGCACGACTAAATTGGCTCCAGAGAGACTGTCGTGTGTCAAGGTGCTGGCAACACGACCAAAATATGACTTCGTGTTAAAATAGTGTTGTACCCAGTCAGCAGAGGTCTTAGAAAAAATCGGCTTAACGGGACCACCTATGCAGGCATGTGGGGTATGTTGTAGCACCTTGGCAAGGGTATCAATGTAAGATCTTGGAAGGACCACATCGTCGTCGACAAAAGCAATCCATTTGGTTTCCACCTCCCATAAAGCTCGATTTCGTGCATGACTGAGGCCTTGTCTTGTCTCTACGCTCACATGAAAATTTGACCGCTCCACGTACTTCCTGAGCTTATCCCTGGTGTCATCCGTCGAAGCATTGTCGACCACCAACACGTGCAAGTATTCATTGGGCAGCGTTTGATTATAAACCGAGTCAAGACACTTTTCCAAGTAATGTGCCCGGTTATAGGTGCAGATCACCAGGGTCAGATCCAGTCGTTTGCTCTGCGTCACCATAGTTGTCTTGTCGACAGGAGACACCAAGGTAGCTATCCTATACGAACTAGCGGGTTAGATTCTGGGAAATTTACATCTGAAATAACGCCGATTCACAGACTTAATAGTTACCTTATTTAAACATCAATTGCATCGTCGAGTGGACGTAGTTCTTAACGGATTCGGATTTCTACCAATCAAGCAGTTGGTACGCACCTTTCTGGGAATACTGAGAGGTACGTATTGCCAAAGAAGGTTTGGAATCAAGGCCGGTTATTTCCACCGCAGTTCTGTACCGCATTATGATGACACACTCAATACCGATGAATGGCAGCGAGAGGTTTATGCATTTGCAGCAGAGTTCATGCAGACCAACCAATATCAGTCAGTGCTAGATTTTGGCTGTGGTTCAGGACATAAGCTGATCCAATACCTGGGGCAATTTCAGACGATCGGGATCGAATTACCAGAGACACTGACTTTCCTTAAGGTTAAATATCCCACACGCACTTGGCTAGAAGCGGGTGAAATCGACTCCCATGCCAACAAGATTGACCTGATTGTTTGTGCCGATGTGATAGAGCATGTGCAAGATCCGGAGGAGCTTCTGCATCAGCTCCAGACCTTATCAGATGGAGCAGACATCATCATCAGCACTCCTGCCAGAGATCTGAAACGGGGCAGGTGGCATTACGGTCCGCCACCCAATCCCTATCACGTAAGGGAGTGGAGTCAATCCGAACTGGCAGCATGGTTAAGCAGTGAGTTTCGCATCATTTATCACACGATCAGCAACGAAGTGCAAGGCACACAAATGATACTTTGCCGACCGCTTACCTCAATGGCTAAACATATCTAGTAGCTGAACATTAGCTAAAACTCAAGCCAACGCCTACCCAGGTTCCACCGGATGCCTGCCCCTAGATAAGTCTCGGTACCATCACGCGCATCGAGGACACTGTTCTTTCGTCGTGATTGCAGAAACAAGTCAATAAATAGTCCATGCCGCAATTGATAAGAAATGTCCAGACCAAAGATGCTGATAAAAGAAGATACTCCTTGACCTACCTCATTGCCGAAATCACGGACGTGTCTAGTGTTTGGAAGCAGAATGTTACTACCCCAGTTGAGTGTATCCCGATCTTCACCAACATACATCAAGGCAGCCCGGCCTGTAAGAAACCATCGGTCAGATGTCTGATACCTTAACCGGAAGATGCCTTCACGAAAATTAGCACCCAGCGGATGGGCTAATGCCTGATGATAATGACTATAGTGGGCAATGCCTTCATGATGAGAGTAGGTATAAGGACGTGAAATATTATATTCAGCTTGAGCGTCCAAATGCGAAATGCCCAGTATATCGAGGTATTTCATGCCGAGCTGTAAGCCATACTTATTAGCCCACCAACCATCACCTGAGGTCAACTCACTAATCTTAAATTCGTCTAAGATAAACTGCCCATACAGAGAGATCCTCTTCCATAAATTCCATTTTACATCCAACCCCAAGAGCACATTATCTGGACTTCCCAGCGCACCCTCCACGGTGCGGTATAAGATCACGGGATTGAGGTACTGCAGCTCAAATTGATTTTCACGGGCAAATACCACAGTTTCGAAAAGCCCGATGTCAAGGCCGTGACCCAAGCGGAGATTTAGGTAATGCGTCGCAAAGTACTTCTTAGGCAGAAGCATATCACCCAAGTCACGCTGTGGACGGAGTAGTTCACCAAAAATGCTCTGATAATGAAATTTCCACACCCGTGCGTTTAGCTTTAAATAGAAATAATCTGTCCCAAAGTCTGATAGTAGCAAGGACCGAATCCCATTGCCAATAAAATGCCGGCCATGTCCAAGCTCAATATTGACGTGCTTGGAGATCCTCGCTCCGATGTATGCATTGGCGAGTAGAAAATCGACCCCCAGATCGAAGTCAAACAAGGTACTCCGATAATCTTTTATAAACCCCGCGCCAGGTACCGCATCAAACAATGCTCGATAGGCATTGACATACGGTGCATACCGAGCCTGGCTCTCCAATATCTCGGTATGGAAATACACTTTTTCATCGATGCCTCCACGCAGGGAAATACCTCGTTGATTTTCAAACAAAGTGCCCCCGTCGGCATTGGCCCTGGCCATCCTAAAATTTAGCAAGGGATTGACCCGCAAATAGAAGTCGGATGTATTTACCTCAAAGAAATGGGCTGGTGTCCTAAAAAACCTTTTGAGGAACAAGCGCTTGCTCCGGGTGTAGATAAGTCTGGACTGGGGAGCATCCTCCAGCGTATAGAATGTCTGTGTGCTGTCAATGAATTTGGGAGCCCGTACATCTTGGTCAGCCAGAGATTGCCATTCATTGTTTTCATTGAGCAACCATTGTAAATCCTCTCGATCTACTACCGAAGCATCGGGATAGAGGCTATCTACTGAGTAAACCAAATCCACGAAGTCCTTTCTCCAAATGCCTTTGATAGATGTGTGCAACGGGAATGTCTGATGATACTTTATGTCCAGCCGGTCCAGCCAATGATATGGGATTTCTGAAAGGGGTTGCATAGCACTTTGTGCCCACAACATCGACTGATATGAAGCCCCACAGAATAAGAGGATAATATGAAGCGATCTCAACAAAGAATCAGACTTTAAACGACAAAAGGTATGATTGGACGATCTGTTTAAATCGCGCATCATCATCGCCAAAAGATACAAAAACAGGGAGCACGAAGACGGGCATCTGCTCTTTGCGAAGAAACTCAAGATGAGGCTCCAGCCGGGTAGCATCTTTTTCGGTAGTGATGATGATTTTCTGATCTCCTTCCAATTTTGCAAATTCGTTCCTAAGATGTCCCATTTCGTACCGGGTGAAAGCATGGTGGTCTTCGTATTCGATGATCTTCACCTCCCCCAGTTGCGTCTCGAGATATGAGAGCAAGAAATCTGAATTGGCGATGGCACTGATCACCAATGCATGCATATCCGAGCGCATGGTCATAGTGACCGATGGATACAAGAGATGATAAAGCCTTTTGTACTCATAGGTGGAGTATAGCAATTGCTGGTAAGGCCGCGGGGCAATCTTCTGCTCGATGAGGGCACGCTCAGAGGCTGCTATCATACGTGGACACTTAGTAACAACAACCACATCTGCTCTCTTATATGCCTGCCTCCATTCACGCAACCTGCCCATAGGCAGGAGATAATCGTACACAAAAAGATCTTGATAGGTGGTGAGAAGGATGTTGAGTCCTGGTTTGACCGACCGATGTTGAAAGGCATCGTCGAGTAACACCACCTGTGTTGCCGGTTCCTGAGCAATGATCTTGGGGATACCCAGCACCCGACTCTCTGAGACATATATATGTGATGACGGAAATTTGCGCTTGTACTGCAATGGCTCATCACCAACATCCTGAGCTGAGTGGTTCACTCCTACCGTCAGAAATCCCTTGGTCTTTCGTTTATAACCTCTACTCAACACGGCCACATGAATGTACTCTTGCAACCATTCGACCAGGTATTCCACATGCGGTGTTTTGCCAGCACCACCCATGGTGAGGTTACCAATACTTATGACTGGTACATTAAATGAGATCTCCTTTAATAGACCCATTCGGTACAACCCATTTCTTAGGGCCACACCGATACCATACAGTAATGCGAAGGGAGCCATGAGCATTCGGAAGAGTACCTTTTGAATCATTGAGGTTGCTTTAAAATGGAATGCCCTAGGGCACAGTTCAGACATTCCTTAGCATCGCAATACCGTTTTTTTAACTGCAATAATGCCTGGCTATCAAAGGCATCATCTACTGGAAATGAAAGCAATTGGAATCCCTTCACAATCTTATTCTTTTCGGGTCTTAGGTCTTGCAAGAAGGCCAATCCCCGTTCTGAAAACACGGCCTGCTGCTGCACTTTTCCGTACAAGAAAAGCATGGGTATCAAGGTATTGATGATGATTAGGTCGATGGAGGCTGCACCCAGTTTCTTAGACTTCTTGGGTGAAGGTTGATCAAATCGGTAATGCTCCTTCCAATACCAGGACACTTCACTGTTAAACATATTGCGCAGTTCTTTGACCGACATGGCCGCAAGCATCTTGCTAAAAAGATGGGCAGTCTTATAAAGCAAGACACTAAACTGAGCTATTCTGATGGTAGGGAAATTTGGAGGCCGCATGCGCATGAATTTCCAATGGTGCGACGACTGAGACACTAGCCCATATTTCTTTTGCAAGAATCTATATTCTTTCTGCAGATCAAGAGTATAGTCGTCCTGAGCTTTATCTGGTATTAGTCCAGCCTGACCAAAGAGCAGTGCTTCTATTTGTTTCAGGTTGTCTTTATGTTTCATCAGGAGTTTCCTTGAGGTAGCAATAGCTGTGGCCTCAAACACATCTGAGTTGGTTTTAAAACCGAAATTTCGCGCCAATACGCGATAGAAGGTTTCTTCCCAATCCTGGTTGGTATGCTCCAAAATCTGCCGGATATACCCTGTCTTTGTTTCTAGTCTTTCCACCAGTACTCGCTCGTACCATGATTTAAGGGCCACATCACTGATGACCTGGCGATTGTTATTAGCACATGGGATCCATGCTTCCGCATCCATCAAAGATCGGTATGAATGAATCAGAGCAGGCTTAATCCTTCCTTGCAGAGCCAGACAAGCCAGTGGTTCTCCATTGGGAAGGCTAACCTCTACATCATCATCATAGACCACATGCAGAATGACATTTTCGAAGGCTTTGTCTTCCTGGTGCTTATGTCGCAACCAATCACTTGCCCGGACATGCATCTCCACATGTCCTGCCCAAATGTCTTCACCGATTTTAATGCGAGCAAAGTTAAAATCGGGACCGGCGTCGTCATTGAGCTGTCCAACTTCCAAGATCTGAATAGGCTGGCCATCACTGGTTTGAAGGTCTTGCTGGTCAAAACATCTTAGTCGCCAAACATAGTAAAGCAGCTCTTCTTTGATTGCCGAGGTCGGTATGGAGGATGTCAAAGGAGTGCTTTTTTTTTATAAACTTTGAAGGTGTACTTATAGTCATTTCGCTCGTCAGGCTGATGAGATTCTTCGGAGATCATCTCCCAGGAGTCCTCATCAAACTTGGGAAAGAAAGCATCGGCATCTGGTACATCAATATCTATTTCGGTCAGATAAAGCCGGTCTAGCATCTCCAAAGTCTGTCGATAGATTTGAGCGCCACCGATAATAAAAGCTTCCTTCTCACCGGCTGCTTCAGCAATATCAATGGCCTCTTGAATGGAGTGAGCTACCAGAACACCAGAAGCGCTGTAGAACGGATCTCGCGTGATGACAATGTTGATCCTGTTTTTCAAGGGCTTTCCCAGTGACTCGAATGTCTTACTACCCATAATCACATGATGCCCCTTGGTGGTCCTCATGAAGTACTTCATATCTCCGGGCAAATGCCAGGGGAGGTCATTTTTCCGGCCGATGGCGCGGTTCGTAGCACAAGCTGCAATGGCGGATAAGGTCATTCACCAAATTTACAAATCGGCCAGCAGATTGGCTTGCATCATCCGATCTTCGATCCACGACCTTGAGGGATCAATATCACCCTTCAGCCACTTCTCCATGAGCAGACTGGCAATGGGTGCAGCATAGGAACCTCCCCACCCGCCATTTTCAATATACACGGCGATGGCAATCTTTGGCTTCTCCCGAGGAGCAAACGCATAGAACACCGAGTGATCTTTGCCATGTGCATTCTGCGATGTGCCGGTCTTACCGCATACCCTGATGCCAGGCACACCCGCAAATGTGGAGGTACCTTGTATGACCGACCTTTCCATGCCTTCTATGACCGGATCAAAGTGCTTGTCGTCTATGCGTACACGCTTGGGATTTAGGAATCTGCGTGGTAATGGCACCGAGCTATCGGCAAAACGTTTTAGGAGATGAGGACGAAAATAGAATCCACGATTGCCAATGATGGCTGCTAGATTAGCCATCTGAAGAGTAGTCAACTCGATTTCACCCTGGCCAATGGCATTTGATATGATGTAGGTACTACGCCAATCTCCTTTACCCTCATACATCTCATCATAAAAATCACTGTCTGGGATCAGACCTCCCTGCTCTTCTGGCAGATCAACCCTCAGGGGTGCACCCAGTCCAAAATCTTTCAGGTGCTCAGCCAATTTATTCAAGCCTGGTGCCGGATTTTCAAATCCCTCTACATTGACCATATCCTGGTAAACATGGTAAAAAAAAGTGTTGCACGATTCTTCGATGGCCTTCACTAAGTTTCTGGTGCCCGGGTTGGCGTGACAGCCCCAGCGATAGGTTTTGTAATAATATGCTCCTTTGCAGGTAATATACTTATGCGTGGTGAGTACTCCTTCCTGCAGCGCAATAAGTGATAAAACGGGCTTGAAGATAGATCCAGGAGGATATTTTGCCATTAATGTCCGGTTGAAAAACGGTTTCAACGTATCCTTTTGCAGCTGTCTAAACGTCTGGGCACGATCGGCACTTGCACTTAGTAGGGCAGGATCATAGCTGGGACTGCTCACGATGGTCAGAATTTCTCCTGTCGAGGGTTCGATCGCAACAATGCTTCCAATCTTATCCGCCATGAGCCGCTCTGCGTAGGTCTGTAGATCAATGTCTAGGGACGTAATCAGGTCTGAACCAGAGTATGCGGCGGCATCGCGCTCACCTTGTTGATACGATCCAACTTTGCGGCCGAAATTATCCTTGAGTTGATATTCCATGCCCTTGTTGCCACGCAACAACTCTTCATAACTTGCTTCCAGGCCACTAACTCCATAGTGATCTCGTTTTTGATACATCCCACTAGAAGCATCGATTAAGTCTTGATCTACCTCGCTGATATAGCCCAAGGCGTGAGCTGCATATGGAAACTGGTAACCCCTGACGCTCCTCACCTCAGTTCTGAATCCGGGAAAAGCGTGTAAGATTTCCTGCAACTGAGCATATTTGGTAGCACTGATCTTATCCTGAAACAAAAAAGGGACATTTTTGGAGAAGCGCACATCGCTCCAGTCTTTATTGAGATTCTCCGCAAAGGTCTCCCTGTCCATCTCCAGCACTCGGCAAAGCCTAGAAGTGTCCATGTTTGGGTCAAGAAGATTGCTGGTCACATATAGATCATAGATGGGTTGATTGTATACGATCAACTTGTCGTTGCGATCATAAATCAATCCACGTGATGGGTAGATGGTCTGCTTCTCCAAGGTAGCTGTCTCCGCTTTGATGCGATATGAACTATCGAAGAGCTGCATGTAACCCACTCGCAGTAGCATGACGATCCCTGTCATCAGAAACAGACCTTTGATGACCATACTTCTTGTCTCCATACTTTTAGTCTTTTGGATTAAAAATAAGCATGTAAAGGCTGATCATTAACATAGACGCTATTAGTGAGACAATTGTTTTCAATGTGATCATCAACAATGCAGACCACTGCAGTGCTTCAGCGGAAAAATAGGCAAAAAGATGAATGGCCATAAGGATGCCGCTGTACCTAAGAAACCAACTGCTGCCAAACTCGGCAATGGTGGGATGTGCGTTTACTTTGTAGCCCCCTCGAGGTTCCAATACAAGCAGGATGTAGGGCCTGGCAAAGGCGGTCAGCACAGTAGCGGATGCATGTACACCAGGACTATCATAGAACATATCGACTGAAATGCCTAATACGAAGCCGATCAGCAAAAGCCAACTCTTACTCAGATCCAATGGCAATAGAAGAATGAAAAGTGGATAGATCAAAATCTGGACATAGTTGAAACCCGGTCCGGTTAAACTCAGTTGCTTAAAAACCAGGACCTGGAGTAGCAGCAGCAAGAAGAAACGCCCAATGATTTTAAAGAATGGATTCATCGGCCGGTAGTTCTTTCTATGCTTAGCTGGTCGGTCGAAAGCAGATTTTTTACCACATATACATAGTGCAACTTCGAAATATCATTTGATAGTCGTACATCGATGCTGTAAAAATTGCTGCCATCATTTAATGAGAAATCGATCACTTCTCCTACACTCAATCCTTCTGGAAAGATGGCGCTAAAACCACTGGTGATGACCCGATCTCCGATTTGCAAATCGGCGTGCTTGGGTACATCGCCTACCTTGGCTCTGAGAGGATTGCCTCCTTCCCAATAGAGATTACCGATAAAGTGATTGCGAGCGATCGCGACACTCACCCGACATGCACGGTTTAAGACCGATATACCCCGAGCATAGTTGTTGGATACCCCAGTGAGAATACCCACTACCCCGTGCTCATCGATTACGCCCATACCCACGTCAAAACCCACATCACGCCCTCCCTCTAAGGTGAAATAATTGTCCAATGCGGTGACAGAATTATTAATCACTCTTGCAGCCTGAAGTTCATATTGCTGATAGGCATTAGAGTCCAGGGAGGTGCTACCCGGTAGGAGTGTTGTTTTGAAGGTTCCCTGCTGCTTTCTCAGATCTGCATTTTCAGCTGCTAACTGGTGTGCCACATCGCTCAGCCTAAAGTACTGTTTGACAGATTGATAGTGAGAATAGATCCATCCAGTGACCGCATTTGAGGATTGGAGAAAGGTTTGTCTCTGAGCTTCGTTATATCTTACAATGAGGTTAAAACAAACAATCTCTAGGAAAATAAAGAGGACGAAGTATCCATATTTAAATAGGAAGTGAAGTAGATTCTGCATGCTGTGTGTATAGCAAATTTACACACTCTTCCGGTCGATCAAAAATGAGTATTTATCGGTATTGCGAAGGGCCAGGCCTGTACCCCTTACTACAGCCCGAAGGGGATCATCAGCTACAGTGGTTGGTAGTCGGGTTTTTTCAGCGATACGCTTTCTGAGTCCCCTCAGCAATGCACCCCCGCCTGTCAGGTAGAGACCTGTTTTGTAGATGTCGGATGCTAACTCTGGAGGAGTGACCTCCAGTGCCTTTAGGATCGCTTCTTCAATCTTGCTGATCGAATTGTCAAGCGCCTCTGCTATCTCCTGATAGGTGATGGTCTCCTGTCTGGGTATTCCGGTCATCAGATCCCTACCATTGATCGCAAAGGGTTCGGGAGGATTTTCAAGGTCTGTAGAGGCAGAACCCACATTGATCTTCAGGATCTCTGCGGTGCGTTCACCTATGAGCAGATTGTGATTGCGCCTAAGATGATCAATGATGTCCATCGTGAATTCATCTCCGGCAGTACGTATGGATTGCTCACAGACGATGCCCGAGAGGGCAATGACCGCAATCTCTGTGGTACCTCCACCAATATCTATGATCATGTTTCCCACGGGTTCTTCCACATCAAGCCCAATACCAAGGGCCGCAGCCATGGGTTCATAGATCAGGTATGTTTCTTTCGAGTCCACATGATCAGCGGAGTCAAATACGGCCCTCTTCTCGACCTCTGTGATCCCAGAAGGGATACATATCACCATCTTCATGTGGGTGAAAAATCGACGTTTCTGATCAATCATGTTGATCATCCCTTCGATCATATTTTCGGCAGCTTGAAAATCGGCGATCACACCATCTTTGAGCGGACGCACAGTTTTAATGTGCTCATGCGTCTTTTCATGCATTTGCATGGCTCTGGAGCCCACCGCGATGGTTTCACCCGTGCGCCGGTCTATAGCCACAATGGATGGCTCCTCCACCACTATCTCATCATCTTGGATAATCAGGGTATTGGCTGTGCCAAGATCGATTGCCAGCTCCTGGGTAAAAAAATTAAAAAATCTCATTTCAAGCTCTTTTCGATGATATGTTTATCAAAGGCCATACCAGCTTCGCAAAAGAAGCTAAATTTATTCAAACCAGGAAAATAACATGGCAATAACTACACCCAAGAGGCATTGATAATTTTTTGGTTATCAGTGTCTTCAATGCAGAATCACTGTAGTAAATGCCTCAATGTTCAGATATCTGTTAGCCACCTCTCGCAACCGGTCCTGATCCACCCGCATAAGTCGCTGAATAAAGGTATTGATAAAGGACGTATCCTCAGCGTGGAGAATACCTTTTCTAATAACACCCATGGCCTGGATGGGACCGTCCATTTTACTTAGTAGGTGACCACAGAGGTAGGTCTTCACCATCTTCAATTCTTTCTCCGAGACAAATTGCTGTTGCAACAAACCGATCTCTCGATGTATTTCCTGGATACAGGCCTGGTGATGTTTTTTATCCGTCTCTAGGTTGATCGACAGATACCCATCGTACATCAGGTCCTCCAAACTTGCATGAATTCCATAGGTATACCCCCTCTCTTCGCGAAGATTTTTCATCAATCTGGAGCCAAAATATCCTCCCAAAATGGTGACCAATAGTACCATGGGCACATAATCGGGATCCTGACTGTTGAACAGACGCCTACCAAGCCTGATGGCGGTCTGCGACCGACTCAGAGAGTCTCGGACCGTGGTCGGTGCTGGATAATCTCGTGGCAAAGACGTAAGGATCGGATCGGTTGGTTTCTCCCATCGTCCAAAGTGCTCTTCCAGTAGGGGCATCACTTTGGAGCTGGGTTGGCCAGCCACGAAGACACACATTCTCTGGGGTCCTGCTGACCGTCTGTGGTGCATCTGCAAGTCGGATCTCGTCACCTCATCGTACAATGCCGCATTGCTATTGTATCCATAGGGGTGCTCGGGTCCGAAAATTAGTTCGGTTGCCATTCTATACGCCACTATCTCATTTTGAGTGAGGTCAACACTCAACCTTTGTTTTACACGTTTCTTAAACAGCTCGAGTTCAGAATCAGGAAACACAGGCTCTTTGACGAGCTCCGCCAGCACCGGTATCACCAATTCTGCGTGCTTGGTGAGGGTGTGAGCCTGTACCGAAACATGGTCAAAGGAGAATGGGGTGGAGAGCGACGCACCCAAATGGTCGAATAACTCTGCAATCTGCAATGAATTGTACTGGCTACAACCTTCTTTTAGCAGACTGGCGTAACTGGTAGCCACGAGGCGTTTCTCCTCATGGGGTCTGCCTGCCTGCATCGTCAACTCTATCTTCAGAATAGGTTGATTTCCGCCAACCAGCGTGTAGACCGGTATACCGTTGCTCAGGTGAGTGCACGTAACCTGGGGAAAACTGACTTCCCCAAGGTCATGGATTATCGGACGACTCTGTGTGATCGCAGTTTTCAAATAGGTAGATTATCCCAATTGTAATAATAGCGAAGCGAAGTTTAAAAAATGAACTGGAATCGTTTATTTTTGTCTAATCTTAATTTTTTCACCCTACATAGACTGATGTGCCCTTATGAAATTTAGTATCTCTTCCGCCGAATTGCTCGACAAGATACAACTTGCCAATGGAGCCATTGGTTCAAACATGGTGGTGCCTATCCTGGAAGACTATCTGTTTGTCATCACTGACAACAAACTCACTATTTCGGCCACAGACCTTGAGACATCCATCACAACAGATGTGGAAGTGATATCGAATGAGAACGGCTCTGTTGCCATACCTGGAAAAATCCTGTTTGATACGCTCAAGGCCTTACCAGAACAGCCGATAACCATCGATGTGGATCCAGACAAATTCAGCATTGAGATTACTTCATCCTATGGTAAGTATAAGCTTTCGGGAGATAATCCTGAGGACTTTCCAGCGATACCAAAACCCCAAAAAGCCGATCATGTACAATTGAGTGCTGCTCTGCTTCGAGAAGCCATCAACAAGTCGATCTTCGCCACTAGTAATGATGAACTGAGACTGGCCATGACTGGGGTCTATACCCAGATCGATTTTTCTAAAATCACATTCGTGGCTACCGATGCGCACAAATTGGTGAAATACACCTTCTCCGGTCTTGAGGGAGATGTCAATACTTCATTTATCTTGCCCAAAAAGTCGCTCAACCTGTTGCGGAGTGCTTTACCTGACAGTGGAATGGTCGAGATTTCTTTTAACAAGTCCAATGCCTTCTTCTCATTTAACGATCATCATTTGGTTTGTCGCCTCATCGATGCACAGTACCCCAACTACAATGCGGTCATCCCGGTAGATAATCCCAACCTTCTGACGGTAGTCAGAAGAGACCTGCTAAGCTCACTCAAGCGGATAGCCATATATGCCAATAAAACGACCAACCAAGTCATACTCAACATTGACGATGGTAGTCTCACCATAGAGGCACAAGACCTTGACTTTTCCAATGAGGCCACCGAACAGCTCACTTGTCAGTATGAAGGTACTCCGGTGACCATCGGCTTCAATGCTAAGTTTTTGATAGAAATGCTGTCTGTCCTCGATACTGATGAAATCAAGATCGAACTCTCCACTCCCAACAAAGCAGGGATCATCTACCCTTCGGAGTCACCGGACGATGAGGAATTATTGATGCTGGTCATGCCGGTGATGCTGAGCAGATGATCGCAAGTACGCTTTAGACATTATTATGAAGATTGGCCTATTCTTTGGCTCATTTAATCCGGTACACAATGGTCACATGATCATTGCCAATCTGGTGCGGGAAAAAACAGATCTCGATCAAGTCTGGTTGGTGGTGAGCCCACACAACCCACTAAAAAAAAAGTCTACCCTGGCTAATGACTTTGACAGGTTGCATTTGGTAAATCTGGCCATAGGTGACAATCCTTATCTCAGGGCTTCTAATATCGAGTTTAACCTTCCCAAGCCATCTTATACGGTCGACACATTGGCCTATCTCAGGGAGAAGTATCCCGACCATCGATTTGCTCTGATCATGGGTGGAGACAATCTGGTCTCTCTGCCAAAATGGAAGAATCCAACCTACATTTACCAGCACTATCCTATCTATGTATACAGCAGACCCGGAGCCGATATGGGAGAGACACTGACTCATGCAAATATCACCATTTTGGAGGATCTGCCACTGTTATACCTGTCTTCTACTTACATACGGCATTGTCTAAGGACGTCCATCTCTGTTCAATATCTGGTGCCAGATCCTGTATTCGAATATCTAGATGAAAGCACACTGTATCGTTCTTAGAGAGACAAAACATATTGCTGAAAAGCGACGTTGAAAGATGGTTATGAAACGCATTTTGAAGCTGCTTTTTGTCCTCCTCACCCCCTGTCTTCTCGCCCAGCAAGATTTACGAGTCGGTGACTGGAAGTCTTACCTTCCTTACAATCGAGGACTCAGTATAGCTCAAAGCGAAGAGTCTGTTTTCTTTGGTACCGAATGGTCTTTGCTGAAAGTCAATAAGAGCGATCTGAGCCTCGAGTATTTTAGCAAGGTAGAAGGCCTATCTGATATCGGAATACAATCACTAACCTATGGTGCGGAGGAGAAAGTACTGATTGTCACTTATAAAAATAGCAACATTGATCTGATTTTTGAAGATGAGATCTTCAACCTAAACCAAATTAAAAACAACACTCAGATTGTGGGTGACCGATCCATTAATGGCGTACACTTTCAGCCTCCTTATGCCTATCTTGCTTGTGGTTTTGGCCTAGTCCAGCTTAACGTCGCAGAGGTTGAATTTGGATTTACTGCTTTTACTGATACTCCCGTTTTTGATGTCATTGAGCATGAGGGTGAGCTCTACATTGCCACTGGAAAAGGCATATTCTCAGCTGCTACCGATGGCTCCCTTAATTTAGCCGATTTCAGCGCCTGGGAAGCACGAGGATTTGAGTCTGGGCTCCCTCCCACCCATGTGGCAGGCTCATTGGAAAAAATCCGTGATGTGCTGTATGCAGGTGTGGACCATGGTCTCTATCAAAAAACGGGTGAGCGCTTCCAGCTCGTTCATGAAGAGCCAGGCTTCACATTCAGTTTTGTGGCTGTGGATGAGCCTGGCCTTCTGACTGGATGGAAATGTATCTCAGGATGTAACGCAAAGAAAATATTGATTGGAGCAGAGGGAAAGAAAACCATCAACCACTGCACCAGCAGAGCCACCGATGCCTTGCTGGATGAGATGGGTCGAGTGTGGTATGCCGATGAGAACCGAGGTTTTAAATACTCACAGGGCTTCACTGGAGACTGCAGCATCATTCGACCAGATAAGCCACCTACCCACAATGCGACCAACATGGCTAGTTTCGACCGAAAGTTGTATGTGGCAACCGGTGGCGTCACCCTAAATTATGGATATCTCTTCCGGGCAGAAGGCATGTTTACTAATGCCTCTGGGACATGGGAAACTCTAAACCGCAGCAATGTGGACATCCTTAAGCAAAAAGACATGCGAGACTTCCTTACCATGGTCATTTCAGATCAGGGCACGGTATATGTCGGCACGTTTTGGGATGGGCTCATTGCCTACGATGGTGAGGAGGTCATCGTTTACGACAAAGACAACTCTAGTTTGCAAAACTCTGTGGTAAATCCAGATAGAAATCGTGTGACCGGTATAACCTTCGATCAGGACAACAATCTATGGGTGCTGAATCACGATGCCCCTAAACCACTTTCTGTGCGGACTCCGGATGGATCATGGCAAGCTTTCTCGTTACCAACCAACACCAACGTAGAACACATTGCCGTAGATGACAATGGATACAAATGGATTGGTATCGGTGGTATCGGTTTGCTGATTTATGATTCGGGTACCGATCTCTTCGCCACACAGGACGATAGATTTCGCCTGCTCAACGCTAACAACTCCAACCTCTCAGTCAATTTTATCAATGATATCGCCGTGGATCGGGATGGTGCTGTATGGGTAGGGACCACCAGCGGCTTGTTGTTGTTTGATTGCGGAGCATCGGCTTTTGAGGATAATTGTTTGGGTATGGAACTAACAGTAACTGAAAATGGGATCGCTGGCAAACTACTTAGTGATGAGAATGTTAAAGCGATTGCGGTAGATGGTGGTAATCGAAAGTGGTTTGGCACCAACAATGGAGTCTTTGTGCAAAGTGCAGATGGCAGGAGTCAGGTGGCCAAGTTCAATATCAATAATTCACCACTCTTTGACAACGGAATCGTCGACATCGCCATTGACGAAATCGATGGAGAAGTCTTTATCGCAACGAATAAAGGCATTCTTTCGCACCGAGGTGAGGCCATTGAGGGAAGTAGGTATCACGACACACAGGTTGTGGCCTTTCCCAATCCTGTCAGACCAGGGTATGATGGACCAATATCGATCAGAGGCTTGGCCGAAAATGCCCATGTAAAGATCACGGATATCCACGGTAGTTTGATTTTTGAAACAAGAGCTTATGGGGGTCAAGCCATCTGGTATGGTGAAGATTTTGATGGCAACCGGGCAGCAAGCGGAGTATACCTTGTCTTTAGTACGGCGATTCAGAATGCCATCGATCCCGATGCAGCGGTAGCCAAGATCATGTTGATCAATTGACCACCAGCCTACTAGATTTCTCTATGACTTCTTCATAGTATTCTTCATACTGCTGCACGATCAAATCGATGCTGAAGGATTCCGCCCTCTGCTTGGCACCTCTACGCAGACTGCTGAGCAGATCAGAGTTATTGAGTATATCAAGAATGTGTCCCGACATAGCATGCACGTCACCCACATCGCTGAGGTAACCAGTAACACCGTCGATATTGAGCTCGGGTAAACCTCCAATGTTTGAAGAGATCACCGGCACCTCACAAGCCATGGCCTCCAGGGCAGCGAGACCAAAACTCTCATTACCCGAAGGCATAATAAATATGTCGGTGATGGCTAGTAGTTCTTCAATGGCATCTTGCTTACCGAGAAATCTAATGTTGTGACAAACCCCCATAGAGCGACAAAGCTCCTCACACGCGGTACGCTCGGGTCCATCGCCTATCATGAGTAATTTTGATGGTATCTTATCCGAAACCCTTTTAAAAATCCTGATGACATCTTGCACTCGCTTCACCCTGCGAAAGTTTGAAGTGTGGCTCAAGATAAACTCTCCATCTGGCGCTATGGCTTTGCGAAAGTGATCTTTATTGGTTTTTTGAAAGCGCGTAAAATCAATGAAATTATAGATGACCTTAATCTCCTTTTCGATATCAAAATATTCTTCTGTCTTCTCTTTCAAGTAGTTTGACACTGCGGTGATGCCATCGCTTTTGTTGATGCTAAACTGGACCACTGGAGCAAAGCAATGATCATTACCCACCAGGGTGATATCCGTGCCATGTAAGGTAGTGACTACTGGTATGTATTTACCTTCCTGCAGCAGTATCTTTTTTGCCATGTAGGCTACTGCGGCATGCGGTATGGCATAGTGTACATGTAGCAAGTCCAGATTCTCGTATTTCACCACATCGACCAGCTTACTTGCTAAGGTGGTATCGTACGGAGGATATTCAAAAAGAGGATAGTTGGCCTCGGTCACCTCATGAAAATAGATATTCTCATGAAAGACCGACAGGCGGGCAGGGCGTTTGTAGGTGACAAAATGTACCTGATGGTTCTTTTTGGCTAAGGCCAAACCCAACTCAGTGGCCACCACACCACTGCCTCCAAAGGTTGGATAACAAACAATTCCGACTTTCATACACGTGAAGTTACAAGAGACGTTCAATCGAACAAATATTGGATTTAATAGTTTAAATCAACATGAAAGACGGGCAATCATATCGGTTTGGTATGCAAAAGCAAAAACATTCTCAAAAAGGCGCCAAACTTGAATGCGCACATTGCGTGTGGGTTGATCTTCCTAGACTTCGATTGACACCGTACTTATGCTTACATTTGACATGGCTCCCAACAAAGCTCTCACCCAAGCTCTGCCATGCTTATAAATGACTTGTTTCTGTGGCCATATATTCTATAAAGGATCTGGAAAAACTATCGGGTATCAAAGCCCATACTATCCGTATTTGGGAAAAAAGGTACAAACTACTCCATCCTCAGCGCACAGACACCAACATCCGGTACTATCAGGATGCCGACGTCAAGCTGTTGCTCAATGCCGCGTTACTCAATCGACATGGGTTTAAGATCTCTAAAATAGCCGGCATGTCACAGGCTGAAATCAACGAGGCCATCATCCGCATTTCCGAAAGTGATGTGGATACAGAAGTTCAATCAGACGCACTCACCTTAGCCATGCTGGAAATGGATGAAGAAAAGTTTGCAGCTACCATCGAGCAGCGTATCCTGGAGATGGGATTTAAAGAAACCATCATGAAGGTCTTTTTCCCCTTTCTCAACAGATTAAGTGTCTTGTGGATGACCGGTTCTGTCCTACCCGTGCAGGAAAATTATATTGCAGGGCTTATCAGACAAAAACTATATGTGGCCATTGACGCTATCCCCATTCCCAAAAAACCAACCACCTCTTTTCTTCTCTTTCTCCCCGAAGGTGAGGAGCAGGAACTAAGCCTATTATTTATACACTATCTGCTCAAAGACCAGGGATTTCAGGTTTTTAACTTGGGTCGAAACGTAAGCCTTGAGGACCTAAAGCAGGCATATCGCATCCTGCATCCGGATTTCGTCTTCACCATCATCAATGACGGACTCTTCCGCACACCTTTAAGGGACTATGTGGAGGAGCTGGCTCTACACTGTCGTGTCAGCAAGGTACTGCTAACCGGAATTCAAGTCAATAGACAGCCAATCAAGACCAAAAGCAACTGCCATATCTTCGATGGATTGGAATCCATCCTTAGCTATCTTGAAGATGTCAATGTACACACCTAAAGAGCGGTCGTTGACGAACTACTGAAACTTAAGACTGGCATGGCACAGGGATCAATTTTTTTTAAGATCTTCACACCACATAATCAAGCTGAATCGCTATGTACAAGATTACCATCATCATCCTGACATTTGGTCTCCTAGCCTCGCTATCGTGTACGCAAAAACCGGCAGGTACCAAAGCTACCACTGGAACAGCCGTGGGGACTCCTGCAAGTGTGGACATGAGTGCAGCAACCTATAAACTTACTTCAGGTCAAATGAATTGGACGGCGAGTAAGCCCACAGGCAAACACCTGGGTACAGTGGATATTTCAGAGGGTGAACTCTCGGTAAAGGGTGACCAGGTTCTCGGAGGTACTTTCACGATCGATATGTCATCCATTGTGTCCATTGATCTCGAAGGAGAGAAGAAGGGTAAGTTGGAAAACCACCTAAAATCTGCAGACTTTTTCGCGGTAGATGAGTTTCCGACTAGCAACTTTGTGATTACCAGTGCGGGTCAAGTGTCGGACCAGCCCATGACCACTCACCAGATCTCCGGAGATTTAACCATCAAGGATAAGACCAAGAATATCACCCTACCCGCTAATGTTTCCTTTGTTGGGGATAAGATCTTAGTGGCCACCCCCGCCTTTACCATCAATCGCACCGAATGGGGTGTCAACTTTCATTCGGGTATCCTGGGCACAGCAGCCGACAAGCTCATCCATGACGATGTCTCGCTGGTAATCACGTTCGAGGCTGAAAAGTAGTGTAGGCTCACCCTCCAGCACGATCATTCATGCTGATGTCGGTGGGTTTTGAATGGCTAGACACAAGGATCGCCATCGGACTGGGCTTTTTGCGTTTGTACTGCATTGCAATGCCGATAGCTATCGACACGCCTGAACGGGTGCAATACCTACGTTCTGGTGCCTGACAGAGAACAAACTTTTGTGGAATTTCTCCACATTTCTTAGGGGATACACTCTGGGTATTTGAGAGGGGAGATCGACTTTTATTTCTGAAGAATATCACTATCTTTGCAGGCCATTTTAAAAATTTCGTTGATTAGATTATGAATCAATATGAAGTGACTTTCATCGTAGATCCAGTTCTGTCGGGCGATGAAATTAATACGACAGCTCAGTCATATGTAGATCATTTGCAGTCTGAGGGTTGCAAGATCGTACATGTAGACGAGATGGGCCTGAAACAATTGGCCTACCCTCTTCGGAAGAAAACCACAGGTGTTTTTTATTGTATTGAGTACGCTGCCAAGGATGGTACGATCATCGACAAGCTCGAACTCGCTTTTAGAAGAGATGAGCGAATCATGCGCTTTCTAAGTGTACGCCTGGACAAGTATGGTGTGAAGTACAATGAAGATAAACGCAATGGTTTGATCGGCAGGCGATCTGACGCTAAGAAGGAAGCACCCGCAGAGGCCAAAAAAGACCATAAGAAAGCGCCAGCCAAGCCCAAGCCTGCACCAAAAAAGGACGAGCCTGTGACAGTAAAGGAGGCAGCAAGCAAGCAGGCCAGCACTGCAACTTCCGAGGAAGAATAGAAGTAATTTAACGACTCTCAATTTTCGAAAATCATGGCATCAAGAGACGATATAAAATTTCTCAGCAATCCTAAGATCGGTCAAAGGAGCAAGAAGTATTGCCGTTTTAGAAAATTTGGCATCAAGCACATAGACTATAAGGATGCTGACTTTCTTAAGCAGTTTATTAATGAGCAGGGCAAGATTCTGCCTCGGCGCATTACAGGCAACTCACTCAAATATCAAAAGAAGGTTGCTGCAGCCGTCAAGAGAGCCCGTCATTTGGCACTGCTGCCATACGTAGCAGATCTTTTGAAATAACCGCTAAAGTATATCAGGTCATGGACATCATATTATTGCAAGAAATTGAGAATCTGGGAGATAAACATGAGTTGGTCTCGGTCAAAGCCGGTTATGCCCGCAACTATTTGATACCAAGGGGTATGGCACTAATCGCCAATGTGAGCAATCGCAAGCGGCTACAAGAACTGGTACGCGCTGAGGCAGCCAGAGAAGCTAAGCTGCAGGGACACTATGAGGAGATTGCAGAAAAATTGAAAAGCGCTTCTTTGAAAATCGGTGCAAAAGCTGGTGCAACCGGCAAGATATTTGGTAGCGTCACCAGCCTCCAGGTTGCCCAAATGCTCAAGGAGCAATATGATGTAGAAGTTGAGCGGAAGAAGATTGAAATGCCAGAAGAGGTTAAGGAGTTAGGCACCTATAAGGCCAAGCTCAATCTACATGCCGAAGTTCAGACCGAGGTGGATTTTGAAGTAGTGCAGGAGTAATACTGCGTGCAGCTTCTGCTAGATCACTGCCGTTTTCTCGATCTTTTGAGGTAAGATATCATCGGTAGGCGCCTTCAACCAGTCTTCCACGATATTGGCATAAATGCTGCGAAAATCGATCACGTGAGGCAAATCACCATCTATCAAGGAAGATAGATCGGGGGGATCATTAAAGAAGCCAGGTTTTCTGAGCTGACCACCGATCAGCAGAAGGTTATTGGCGGCACCGTGATCCGTACCCAAACTAGCATTTTGAACGACTCTCCTACCAAACTCAGAGAATGTCATGATCAGTGTTTCGCCAAACAGTCGATGGGCCTTGAGGTCTTTGATCAAGGCAGCGACACCACTGGCGTAAACCCGCAGCAGCTGGGCTTGTCTTGATTTCTGATGGACATGTGTATCAAAACCCGGTAGCTGAATGTAGTAGATCCGTGTGTCACTGCCGGCGAGGATAAGCTCTGCTATTTGTCTTAGTCCCAGACCAAAGGCATGATCTGGATAAGATGCACTGGTTAGATTCTTTTGAGATCTGGCTAAAATATACGCAGCCGACTGCTGAACTTCTGTCATCGTTTTGTACAGAAAATCGAGGTGGTTATCCTGCCCACTGTTTTGATGATTCAAGCCAAGATCATATAGGTATTCATTGCTGATGGCACGCTTTAGCTTGGAAAGTCCGCGCATGGCAAATCCACTTCGCTTCTCTCCCTGTAAAGCCAGGCTAAGGTTGTCACCCCATTCGATGGCATGGTAAGATTTGTCACAGCCAGGGCATTCACTGTCTAGATATCTACCGATCCATCCCGAGGAGAGATAGCTGCCTTCTTCACTGGCTGTTTGCCAAATGTCCATAGAGCGAAAATGGGATCGATTGGGATTTGGGTAGCCCACACTATTGAGTATGGAGACCTCACCATCTGAAATCATGGGATACAACGCTTCCATGGCCTTGTTTAGACCCATATGATCGTCTATCGCAATGAGGTGGGAGGGACTAATGCCCAACATTGGTCTTGCATGGTAGTAGAGATCGTCAGCATATGGCACCAACATGTTAAGCCCATCATTACCACCAGAGAGCTGAATGACAATCAGTACATTTCCGGCACGGGATGCTTCCATTTTCTTCCGATAGGAGTCTACCAAAAAGGAAGGTATCATGGGTGCACACGAAAGCACGGCAGAACGCCTGACAAATTTTCGTCGATCCATCGCTAGCATAATTGAAAATCTGGAAGTTGCATTGCCCTCAGAACAAGCTGTTTGATATAATCATATGTTTGTTTGTCACCTGCTGTTGTCAACTCTTGTGGACACATCCCAGCCAACAGCACCTGCTTAATCTGCGCGGAGAGCTGCTCAAAAGTTAGGCCAGCAAACAACGATATCAGTGGTTCGAGATTCTGTTTGAGCTTGATCGTCTGAATCACAGCAGATGGCCCGCTTGCTTTCAAAGATGCGGTAGGACTGTGATCGAAACCTCCTTCATTCACTAAATAGGTAGCAAGATTGAGACGCAGCATCAGAGTGGCATTGTTGATCCAACTTCGGCCACCAGTCCATCCTGCTACATTGGGAGGAAAAAACAATATCTGACCCAATGTCTTTTGCAGAAAGGTCAGGGCCTCGGCTTCCTCAAAGCTAAGCTCCAGTAGTTTCATCAGATGAACAATCAACTCGATCGGAGATTTTATCTTAGCTTTCTTATGTCGGCTGTCATAAAAAGATGGATGCTCAAATACAAATCGCATGGTCCGGTTCAAGTCGTAGTCAGATTCGTACAATACTCGGGATATGGATAAAATAAACTGATGATCGGGCACGTCATTGACAAAAAAAGCAAAAATTCTCCGGGCCAGGTGCGTTGCTGCCAGACGATCATCAAGGATCATATGGATGATATCCTCTCCGCCAAAGTTGCCGCGACGACCTCGAAAAAGTTTCAGACTACGATCGTGAATTGGTGGGCGAAAGACAAATCTGCCTTCCTGATCGCTTGACCAACCAGTAAAAGCTCTCGCTGCCGACTTGACATCACCCTCAGTGAAGTTGCCTTCGCCAAGCGTAAAAATCTCCATGAGCTCACGAGCAAAATTTTCATTGGCATGTTGCTTACGATTCTGCTGATTATTCAGGAATCTGATCATGGCAGGTTCCTTGGCAACGGCCAACACCATGCTTCGATAGTTACCAAGTGCATGCTCAGTAAGTGTCTGTCGATATGAATCGGCAAGCTCGGCCGTGGGACAGACACAAGCGAAATGGCAGTGCCAGAAATATACCATCTTTTGTAAGAGGTCGTGTCCAGGCTGTGTCATTTGCCAGATCCAATCGTTTCTAGAGGATTGCAGCTGCTCTTCGGAATTGCCCTGCATATTTGCTTCAAACATCCCCTGATCCAGAAACGATTCCTGCTGCTTTTCGATCGAGGCAGTCGAGTAATGGATCTGATTGGTTTGGCCCACAGCAGCTTCAAATAGATCATCGATGGCTTCCTGTAGTGACCACTCAGCAACCTTCTGTACCTGGATCGGACTCATACCCCAGCCAGCCCTAAAATACAAATGCTTGATGTCATCAAATGCACTCAAGATAATGTCGTCACCGATTTATTTACTCATGCGAAATTAGTGAAAAGGATGCTGGTACTGCAAGGCACCTCGGGTGTTGGCCAGTAAGTCCCGGTAGCTGGCCATGGTGATCACCTGATCTCCATTTTATTTATTTTTGCATAAAATAGTCTTTACATGGTTATGAAAACTCCTATCACAATATTCGTCTTATCATTGTCGATGTCTGCTTTCGCTACTGGTATAGACTTCTTTCATGGTACCTTTGACGAAGCCAAAGCTGAAGCTGAGGCACAAGGTCGACTAATCTTTGTGGATGCTTATACGACCTGGTGTGGTCCTTGCAAACGCATGTCAAAAAATGTCTTCACCCAGGGAGAAGTAGGCGATTTCTACAATGAGAACTTCATCAATGTCAAATTAGACATGGAAAAGGGTGAGGGCAGAAATTTTCAGCGAACCTACGGCGTGAGAGCCTTTCCCACCCTGCTTTTTCTCGATCCGCAAGGTAAACTTGTGCACAGGGTCGTTGGAGGTATGGATGCTAAGAATTTCTTGAATCTGGGCAGATTTGCAGCGACAAAATCCAACATCTCATCTGAATTAGATGAAGCGTACCAAGACGGGGATCGTGATCCAGCATTTATGGCCAAATACATCGCTGCCCTAGCCAAAGCCAAACGGCCAGTGCTCAAAATCGCCAATGAATACTTGGATGGGCAGACCGATCTTACTACAGAGGAAAACTTACGGATTGTATATCACGCTACGGTGGAAGCTGATTCGCGTATATTTACTAAGATGGTAGCGCATAAATCGAGGATCGAAGCCTTGTTTGGTGTGGAGGAAGTAGCCGATCAAATCGAAGCTGCAGGTCAAAAGACCGTCGAAAAGTCGATTAAGTTTCAGAATGAGGATCTGCTTGAAGAGGCGATAGACAAAGTGAAAAAGTTTGCTCCAGATCGTTCAAAAGCATTTAGCGACCGATCACGACTCACCTACTACGGCACATTGGGAGATGAAGATAAGTACTATAAAGTGGCTAAGAGCTATGCCCGTCAAGGTGTAGATCAAAAATTTGAACTGGCCAATTTCGTCCTGAGTCATATGCAAGACAGCCCTAAACTGCTCAATGCAGCACAGGATTGGGCTCTGGATGTATGTAAAAGTCAGAAGAATGAGCCATTTTGCTTCACAGCTGCCAAACTGCTTCTATTGAACGGACATCCCAAGGAAGCATTAGCCTATGCCAAGGAAGCTCTAGTGTTTTCAAAAAAGGGAAAATCCGGCGCCCAACCTCATATCGAGAAATTGATCAAAACATTGGAGCAACATATGCCATCCAACAAATCCTAGGATCGTTGTGAGACAACATCTCATGTCTTGTGGGTTAAGGAAATGATAATTTCTGCAGTGTCGAGAACCTGACTGGAATCCAAAATGTCATAGTATTCATGAGATATTTGATTAATCAGTGGGTTGTTTATCATTTTCTATTGCTGTTCCTACCGGTAAAATCCTTTACGCAAGCACCTTCTCATGACATTGATTTTATCAAGGAAGATTTAGCACTGGCATTAGCTCAATCAGAAAAACGGGATCGATTTATCTTCATAGATGCGTACACCACCTGGTGTGGTCCCTGTAAATTGATGGATGCAGAGGTGTTCTCAGACAGCTCGGTGGCTTCCTTCTTCAATGCCCACTTTGTTAATCTAAAACTGGACATGGAAAAAGGTGTGGGCATCGAAGCAGCCCAGCAGTACGGAGTCAGCGCATATCCAACCTTCTTATTCCTCGACAGTGAGGGTGTATTGATACACCGCGGAATGGGTTATCACAATCCGCAGGAGATATTGGCCCTGGGCCAGGAGGCTATCGATCCCAGTATGCAGATGGCTTCGCTAGCTCAGACCTATCAGAGTGGTGATCGAGGAGGTTTGCAGCACTTTCGTTATGCTCAGGCACTATATGCTGCCGGAGATCGACGATTTGACAACATTGCTCAGGCATACCTGGACTTGCAGGACAACTGGTCCACACCAGATCATATGGATCTGGTGCTAAAAGTAGCGGCAAAGTATGGAGATCCCTACTATCAGTATATACTCGATCAAAGATTCCTGTTTATCAAAGCACATGGAGAGGGCAGGGTTTATGGCAAATTGCTCAGCCTTCTTGAAAAACACTTTTTCGAGGATATCGACCACATCAAATTATCATCTACCAAAAAGGAATTTGAAGATCTCTTTCCAGCCAGTAAAGAAGGAAAGTTTTATGATGCCTTCGAAATGAAATACTATCAACGCTTGGGTAAGAAAGGTCTGTATCTAGACAAAGCAAAGTCATATGTGAAGAAATATCCCAATCTGACTTGGGTCAAACTCAATGAGATGGCTTGGGATATTTATGAGAACCATACCGACGGCAAAGCCCTCAAACTGGCCACACGCTGGGCAAAAAAATCGATAGACCTGCTGCGCACTCCGTATAACACCGATACCTTGGCAGCACTTTTTTACAAACGAGGCAAGCAAAAGCCTGCTCGAAAATATGCAGAGCTAGCGATCGAGTTAGCTAAAGAAGCTGGGACAGATTACTCCGTGACAACTGAGTTACTGGAGAAAATCAACAAGATGGAAATGTGAGAAGGTATCAGATGTATGAAGGATATGCATTAGGTACAAGAACGGGATTAAACTCGGGTTAAACCTCCAATGACGAAGCATCTTACACACCCCCACAATGCAGAAGCTTCTCAAAAGCCGGCAAAGCAATGGTAAAAAGCATGCCGGGGGGCCCATTAATATCTGCTGTCCCGCTTAAAGCCCCATCAGTAGTTTGACGGGATCTTCCAGAAGTTCCTTTACCTTCACTAAAAAGGTCACTGAAGAGCTACCATCAATCACCCGGTGGTCATAGGACAAGGCCAAATACATCATCGGTCTGATTTCCACTTGACCATCAACCCCTACTGGCCTCTGCACAATATTGTGCATGCCCAAAATGGCAGATTGAGGTTCATTGAGTATGGGAGTACTCAGCATGGAGCCAAAGATGCCTCCGTTGGTAATGGTAAAGGTGCCACCACGCATCTCTTCCAGAGCCAATTTGCCATCGCGAGCTTTACTGGCCAAGTCTTTGATGGCCATCTCAATCTCGTGAAATCCCAATGATTCAACATTACGTACCGGGGGAACCACCAGTCCTGAAGGTGTACTAATCGCAATCGAGATATCTACAAAATCATGGTAAATGAGGTGGTCATCGTCTATGAATGCATTTACTTGGGGCATTTCCATCAGCACCTGAGCGCATGCCTTGGCAAAGAGGGACATGAATCCCAATTTGATGCCGTATTTCTCCACAAACTTCTCCTGGTAGGTCTTCCTCATCTTCATGATGGCACTCATATCTACCTCATTGAAGGTGGTGAGCATGGCCGTTGTGTTCTTGGCAGACACCAATCGTGCGGCAATGGTGCGGCGCATACGCGACATTTTCTCCCTCCTTTCTTTCCTACTGGCTGGTACAACCCCTTTCCGCTCGTGATACACTGCTTGGGCAGCTTGTTCGTTGGTCTTTTTCGTTGGTTGCACAGACTTTTTGGCATTGCCCGCATCCACGGCTTTCTTCACATCCTCCAAGGTGATGCGGCCATCTTTGCCAGTACCATCGATCTGTGCAGCAGCGATACCTTGCTCATGCATGAGTTTGGCAGCTGCTGGGGATGGATGTCCACTTGCATAGTTACCGATTTGGACGGCGGCAGTGTCTTCTGCCTGCTTATTCCCATTGGGCACAGCATCATTAGACTTCTTCTCCTCCCCTTTTGATTGCGCCGAATCAGCTTCATCACCGGCAGGCTTGGCCACACTGGTGTCTATTCTGGCCACTAGGGCGCCTATATCCAAGTCATCTCCTTCCTTGGCGACGTGGTTAAGTCTCCCTGCGACCTCAGCAGGAAACTCCAGAGTCGCCTTGTCAGATTCAAATTCACAGATGGGTTCATCAAGCTCGACATAGTCACCATCGGCCTTTAGCCACTGAGAAAGCGTCACCTCGGTCACGGATTCTCCTATGGTAGGCACTTTCATTTCTTTCATGCTCATATGTGCTCAGACTTTATATGGTAGTTGCGACCCCAAAGGTAAATATACTTGTGTTCTTGGCACAATGGACCCTTCTGAGTAGGCCACTCAAAATCATTCAGACCATTCGACCACCATAGTACATACTGGTAAAAGACTCTCAAAAGTACTCCTCCTCAACATTGGGTGTCCCGATGTATGATATAGATGCCAAGCATAAGAATCAGTATTGATATGACTGAGACCAGCATCATACTTCTGCCATCAAGCATATCTTTGGTTGTAGCATCTCCGAAGTACAGAAATAGTCCATAACTCAACAAGTTATTCATAAAATGGACGAAGATGCAGGCCCATAGTGATCTGGTGCGATAGTAGAGCCATCCTATCAGCAGGCCAGCTACGAAAGCAGATGCAGCCTGCGCGGGAATCATATGTACTAATCCAAAGAGCAGTGCGCTCCAAAAAATACTAGATCTAGGAGACATATGATTTAAAAAACCTTTAAGTATGATACCGCGAAACAGCAGCTCTTCTAGCAATGGCGCCAAAAAGACGATGGTGATAAAAGTAAAGAAGGATGGAAAGAGCATATCTTGCATCAATTCTTCCAGTGCTTCTGTGCCAGGCACCAGGTAGGCGATCTGTTCACCCACGAATCCCATTGCGACGGTCAGGGGTATCAAAACGAGTATGAGCTTGAGCTTGGGGACTGCGAAGCGAAAGGAAATTGGCGTGTCGTGCTCTTGATCTTGGAAAAGTCTTTTCTTGGCACCTTTAATCACCAGCACAAACGGTAGGGCGTATCCAACCAAGGTGACAAAGCCTCGCATCTCGGGGTGATCTACGCCCATCCTCATCAACACCAGCAATGGTATGCCAAACAGTACTGACCACAGCATCAGTCTTACCAGCAACATGAATGCTTGGGCTAGGGTTGGATATGGATTCATGACCTACTTGACTTCTAAACCCAATGATAAGAAAATAAAAAACCCTGGGCTGACCATGGGTCTGTACGTATCATGTACCATCAAGAAACGAAACAGGACTCGATCCAAAAAGTCAAAACTCAGTAAATATCTCCACGAAAAAGCTGATTATCTGACCACTACAGATCACAAAAAAACGCCCTCTGTACGATACTCAGAGGGCGAATTTTTGAACACACTCAAAACCCGGCTCTTTGGGTTACTTTAAAAAAAGTGTCTACGGGAAGAACCGTAGACACCAACACTCAAATCCTAATGCTCGAATGAGCATTCGTATGATTCTTTATGGTCCTGTCCAGCCCATCATGTCTTCCTCCCCAGACATCAAGACCTCTACCTCTTGCTTTTCGATGCCTTCTTTCTCCAACGGATTTGAAACCAAAGTGTAGTTAGAAATAGAAGCTGAAAAAATAATTGCGAGTATAATGTTTAACATCTTGCTTTTGTCTTAGTCTTTCAAAGGTATTGCGTCTGTTTCTTAGAAAATAGGACAGTTTTCAATGTTATGTACCTATCAGATCACTCAATATTTTGTATATTGCACAAGCTTACATTCTGATTATCAACTAATAGATGTCTACAGAATGAGGGAATTGCAAGAAGTTGTTCGCATTGTTTCAAAGAACAAGATCAAGAACATTCCGCTCCTTGATCGGACTAGCAATGGAGGCAGGGTTTTCGATTTTTACGAAAGGGTCTTATCAGAACAGTTTAGTAATGACGAAGAGGCATTTAACCATTACTACAAAGATCGGGCCCAGAAGGCTCAATACCGAAAATTGAAGGCCAAACTTAGAGACCGATTGTTCAATACCCTATTTTTCATCGATGTCAATAATCCCAAATTTAGCGATGCTCAAAAGGCATTCTACCAGTGCCAGAAGGAACTTGTTACAGTTAGGTTGCTGCTTGGTCGAGGAGCCAGAGAAGCGGGTATGATCCTTGCAAAGAGGACATTGAGCAAATCAAAGAAATTTGAATTGTCACCAATCACCGTGGAATTGCTGCGTGTGTTTAAGAATTATCATTCAATCTATACTGGTAATACCAGTCAGTATCACAAGATTTCGAAGGACCTAAAGCGGTATGAGGATATACTACGGGAAGAATACAAGGCCATGGATTACTACGAAGATATCCATATTGAATTTAAAAACAATTTAATCCTGAGTAAATCCATTAGAGAAAGAGCTTGGAACTATATTGCAGACCTGGAAGCCATCGGCAAACGCATTAAAACTTATCTTTTGCATCACATGAAATTCGCATTAATCAATCTCATTGAGATGCGAGAAAATAACTTTGCCGCAGTTATTGACAATTGCAATCGAGCCATTCGGTTTTTCAATAATAAGCCCAATGCGTCGACACATTTCATTGCCTCTTTCTATTTCAATAAACTTATTAGTCTTGCAAAAATTGGCGAATTCAAACGCGGAAAAAGAATATTTGAGAGATGTATTGACATCTACGAACCAGGAAGACTGCGATGGTTCAAAAGCCATGAATTATATTTTCTCCTATGCATGCACACTCATCGCTACATTTACGCACAAAAACTTATTCTTGAGGTTCAGCCAAGAAAGGAATTGTTCTTACTTGGTGAAGCTCGCGTAGAAACATGGAAGGTCTATGGTGCCTATATTCATTACTTAATATCCATTGGTATCCTTAAACAGCAAGCAAGTACCAAACCCTTTAGATTAAATAGGTTTCTCAATGAAGTACCTGAGTTTTCGGCCGATAAAAGAGGTTTCAATGTCCCCATCTTAATTATTCAAATCCTGCTATTGATCCAGCGGAGGGCCTATGATCGGCTTAGTGATCGGGTTGAAGCCATTGAAAAGTACACGACACGGTATTTAAAGAGAGATACCTCTTACCGCACCAACTGCTTTGTCAAGATGCTGCTGCAGATTCCCAAACGCCATTTTCACAGAGCTGCTGTGGTCCGGCATGCCAAACCATATCTTAAGCGCCTGCAAGAAGAAGCCATCAACAGATCCAGTCAGGCCTTTGAGATGGAGATCATCCCTTACGAACACCTGTGGGAGTATGTGCTGGGATCCTTAGATAACAAGTTTCATTGATTTCTACGATCTAGGATGGCCGATCAACCACTAGTTGATACTCAGGTATTGCTTACTTTACTAGGCAATCAAACCTACAGTCTTATGCACTCCCTCCAAGAACTGGTAGACGTGGTCTCCAAAAACAAGGTAAAATCCATCCGTACCATAGAACCCCGCAGCGATCAGGCCCAGGACATGTTGCACGACATGTACCACCGGCTATCTCGCCAGGAGTTTGAGAGCGATGAAGAAGCAGCCACATTCTATGGTTATAAGAATGCCCAGTCGAGGGCTTACCGGAAGCAGCGCCAGAAGCTCTCCGATCGATTGTACAATTCACTCGTATTTATCGACACAGATCGACCTGACTTCAGTGAGGCGCAAAAGGCATTTTATCAGTGTCATAAAGAACTTGTCGCAATAAGACTTTTGCAAGGTCGAGGTGCTAAAGAAGCGGCAATGTCGGTTGCCAAGAGGACACTGAGTAAGGCAAAGAAGTTTGAGTTGATGAAAATTACGGTTGAACTGCTACGTCTCTTCAAAAATTATCACTCCCTACACACAATCGATCTAAGGGCATATAAAAAGATATCGAGAGAATTAAAGAGGAGTGAGGAAGTTTTGAGAGCCGAAAACAAAGCTGTGGATTACTACGAAGATATTCATATCGAATTTAAGCGGCACTTGATATTAAGTGAAGCAACGAGATCAAAAGCCAGAAGCTACATTGCCGACCTGGAAATCAGTGGAAAAAGCATAAAGACATGGGTATTGCATTATATGAAGTTTGCACTAATCAATTTGATCGAAATGCGTGAGAATAACTTTCGGGGTGTTATCAATAATGCAATATGGCCATTTTATATTTCAGCAGGAAACCGCATGTCTCTACTCATTTCATCGGTGCGTTTTACTTTCATAAATTGACTAGTTTAGCTACGCTTGGAGAATTTCACCGGGGTAAAAGGATTTTTGAGAAATGTGTGCAGATTTACGAGCCTGGAAGGATGCGCTGGTTCAAATGTCATGAGCTGTATTTTCTACTCTGTATGCACACTCATCGATTCAAGCATGCCCAGGAAGTACTGCTCCATGTACAACCTCGCAAGGAATTAACTCACCAAAGCAAAGCTCGAATAGAGACCTGGCGACTCAACAGTGCATACATCTATTACTTGACCGTAATTGATGTACTAAATTCGAATCGCAAAATCAAACCTTTTAGAATAAACAAGTTCCTAAATGAGGTACCCAAATTTTCGGCCGATAAAAGTGGTTTTAATGTCCCTATCTTAATAATTCAAATCCTGCTGTTGATCCAGCAGAGGGCTTATGATCAGCTTAGCGATCGTGTCGAAGCCATTGAAAAGTACTCGACACGGTACATAAAGAGAGATACCTCTTACCGCACGAACTGCTTTGTCAAGATGCTCTTACAGATTCCCAAACGCCATTTTCACAGGGCTGCCGTGGTCCGGCATGCCAAACCATATCTTAAGCGTTTGCAAGAAGAAGCCATCAACAGATCCAGTCAGTCCTTTGAGATGGAGATCATCCCCTACGAGCACCTGTGGGAGTATGTGCTGGAGTCATTGGATGAAAAGTTTCATTGATCTTTTCTACAAACAGTACCAGAAAAACAGCAAAAACAATGTCGTATCTACCTTATTTTCAATTGTTTACATTGTATAATACTAAGTTGATAAGCCATTCTAGGAGTTCCGAAAATGTGCAATCTGTCCTTGATCACAACTAGTGCTGGTCTTACCTTGGTGGTCAAATAAGCCGGCCGGCTACATTGTTACGAAGATAGAATCGATCGACCTGGTGGCGTGTTTCATGAGTGGATCAATTGGAGTCTACTCTTTTTGGCATCGAAGTGCAAACCCCTCCCATAGCTTACACTGCTGATGCATGGTGCAACGATCTTGCCAAAAACGACAGGCCTACATTAATAATGATGCGTTGAACCTCAACATCAGGGGCTGAGACCAAACGAACTGCAGGCACAAGCTAGCTACTACGTGAGATATTAGGCCCGCGCATTAATCGAATATAAATCAGCAATTTGTTGAGGGAGGAGTCTTAGGGCAGAAGGCTTTCTGGCTCCTCCTCCTTTTCACTTAGCGTTCTATCAGAACAGCCTGTACAACATCCCTATCTAATAGAATAGGTATAAAGAACTCATACGCAATCTGGGTGCTCAAGAATCTACTGCCGGTACAAAGTGTACCAAAAGAACAAGAACTTCCTCACCCATATTGCCTACCAGCTTTCATACTATGTCGTCAGTCCTTAGCACACCCGCAAATTAGGAAAAACCTTTTAGGCCCCTCTTACTTCTCAGCGTCTACTCACATGCAGGAATCCAACTCCTAAGATGGAGTCCTGTAGTTAGGGCACCATTCATCAAGCCAACACTGAGATCTGTGCAATGGTGATGAATTATGACAACAAAACAATCACAAATCGCTTGCATCTTAAAAACAGCAACCTTACCTTAGGGACATAATAGATGTATTGATCACTGCCATGTCGTATTCCTGATCTACAGTTGTCGGCCAAAATCAAATGATAACAGATACCCATATTATGAACCACTTCAACCGATTCACCCGACTTTTGGCCATCGTGTCAGTGCTGGGATATTTCAACCATCTGCTGATAGCTAACTACGGGTCTCCTACAGTCAATGATCCGAATCCCAATTACGATCCCATTGATCCCCATTTATCAACCATCGATACACCCGAATACTCTAGAAAAATGTATCGGCAGTTTGCCACCAACAAAATGCTTAAGGAGGCGAAATCAATCTCGTCAGATTATCGCAACATCCTCAAGAATGTAGAGAAGAGACATGAAAAATATGACAGCGCTAGAATTAAACCAAAGAAATTAGCACTCGTTTTTCATGTGCTGCATAGTAAAGACATTGGGTATGTTGATGAGAAGCAGATTCACGAACAGGTAGCCCTGTTGAACAGCTATTTTCAACCGAAAGTCAAGATATTCAGACATGAGGCCGATGTAAGCGAAGGTTTTGGAGACCAACAAGTAGATACAGAAATATCCTTTTGCATCGCAGCTACCGATGATCGTACGGCAAAACCGATGATATATTATTATGATGAATCGCCGATTGATCTCGTAGCGAGTGAGGACATGAAATTCAGAGGATCGGGAGGTGCCGATGTGATCGAGCCAGATAGATTTGTAAACATCTGGGTATGTGATTTGGAAGGTGATCAAGCGGGCTATTCTACTTTTCCCGGTAGTGATCCTACAGTGGATGGTATCGTGATCGACTATCAATTTTTTGGTGTCTCCAGGGGCAATCATCCCCAATTTAATCAGGGGAAAACTTTGGTGCATCTCATGGGCAGTTATCTGCACCTGATTGAGTTGTGGGGTCTATATCCCTGCGGTGATGACTATTTATTCGACACTCCGATACATAATGGCCCAAACTACGGCTGTCCGGGATATAGACATATCTCAAGCTGTGGAGGCAACCAGATCGAGATGACTATGAATTTTATGGACAATACCAACGATGCATGCATGTATATGTTTACCGAAGGACAAAAATACCGGATGCACTCGGTATTGGCAGTAGGAGGACCCAGAGCTAGCCTACTGGATCACGATCGCACCTTGTGTAGTAAAGAGCAGCTTCCTGAGGTAATGGTAGACCAAGCAGCACCTTTGCCTCTGCACTTTAAGTTATCATTAGCTCCCAATCCAGCCCGGGATCGATTCTTCATCACCATGGCTCACAAAGAGCCGGTGGAGGTGAGCATAAACATTTATGACATTAATGCCAAGATTGTACATACTCAACAAATAGTTGTTAATCAGCGCCTACAGTTGGGGATTAATTGTACCGATTGGACCCCTGGAGTATATTCAATAATATGCGCATCACCACATCTCACAGACATTTTTCCAAGAAAAATCATTGTAAGCCCCTAACTTATACTCGATGAAACGCGCTATTTACATCGCTCTTATTTCCTTTCTAACCTGGCATCAAAGCTTCAGTCAGACTTTTCCTGGCACCGCAGCCAGTTCGTTTGCACAGAGTGTAACTACACCTACCCATCCCCTGACGGGTAAACCCCTGGTGAACAAATTTCTATTTGAGATTGGCGAAGGTAACCTGGCTTTCCCCTTGTGGCTATTGTACCAGGGCGGGGGCATTCGTGCTGGACAACCGGCCAGCGATGTTGGATTGGGCTGGGGACTAAACATACCGATTATTGTAAAATCTACTCAACATCTACACGATGATGATTTCACAAAGGGTTACTTTGAACATGGCAATAATGTTGACTATAATCAGGTGATCAATAATGGTTTTGATGGAATGCCTGATATTTTCAGCTACAGCATACCGGGCCACCAAGGGAGGTTTGTCTTTGATGATGCTCAAAATATTCACCTGATACCCAGGATTACCGATCTGCGCATCACCGTAGAGGTTGGCACCACCCACAACGATCGAGAGTTTAAAGGCTTTACCATTACCGATTCTCATGGTACCCAGTATCATTTTGGTCGCATTCCAGGTGATAATGTACATGCCAGGGAATACCAGGATTCTTCATCGTCTCCATCCCATCCGAATGCCTGGTTTTTACTCAAAATAGAAACTTACGACAAGGAGCATTCGCTCACCTTCCACTACCTGACCAACCGGTATCAGATGCAACATATTGATCCATATCAATATGTTATTGAGGGTAACAATGTTTCTTCAACAGCCATCAATGGAGGTAATCAGTTGGTATCCGGTACGCAGATCCGCTATCGTACCATTGATGTTCATTCTAAGATTTTGCAGCGTATTGAAGCTACCCATGAGACACTGGTCTTCACGCATACATCGCGCAGCGATGTGGGCAATAATAATGGTACCTATAGCCCAAAAGCAATATCAGGTGTACAATGGGAAAGTGGCAATGGCAATGATGTACAGTGTGTGAGATATGATTTCACTCAAAGTTATTTTACCGATGGTACAGGGCTGAATCATTCATGGCGTAAGCGTCTGAAACTAGATCAGGTACAAAAAATAAGTTGCCTGCCTGGCAATAGTGATAGCGAGCCTCCATGTACATTTACCTACTATGGCGGGAATACCATGATAGGGAGACTCAGCTATGCGATTGATGATTGGGGTTTTTACAACAACCAGGGCAACAACAATACGTCAGCTAATCTTGTACAGAGTGGATCTACTTATAAATTATATGGAGGATCGACCATCACCTTTGGTGCTGCTGACCGCATTCCTGACTTAGCTTCAACTTTGCAAGGTAGCTTGCAGCGTATGACCCTATCTACCGGAGGCTATATCGAATATGACTATGAGATGCATCGGGCCATCGACCCGCATGATGAAGACAACTATACTCAACTGTGGACCGCCACAACCAATGAAGCCGATGTATGTGATGTGGATGATTTCGATGTGCATACGACCCAAATAAACTTGAGCGCCACTATGATCGAGACAGGAGTGGTGTTGGTATCAGCTACAAATCTTAAAGACAACTGTGGTCCTACCCCTGATATGAATGTACGCTTCATCATTAGGCAGGGTGGCATGCAAGTATATTCGATGTCTAGCAATTTTTCGGAAGTAGGCGACTGGGAACCGCTTTATCTTAAAGATATGGGATTAAGCACAGGTCTAACCGAGTTTGAGTTTGCTGCTGAAGAGGAAGGGGTGGCAGATATCTTTGTTAGATACATCCCCCAGGTTGGTCCAGGTGATGAAGTAGGTGGCTTGCGGATCAAACAGATCAAAGAGCACGATGGCATCAGTTCGGGTAATGACATCATTCGCAATTTTGAATACATGAGAGAAGGCGGTACTGGCAATAATTCCAGTGGACGATACGCTGGTGAGCCGTACTATATTGGTCTGTTGGTGCCCGAAATACCCTCCGGTCCTGGCGCCAGACCTGCCTTTACCCTAGCTGATCCTCATTCGATCCGACCTCTATCATCTTTTGAAGGTCAACACATATACTATGAACGGGTCGTAGAAAAGCAGCCAGGTAATGGTGAAATTGTTTATGAATTTGATGTAGAGGATTTTAGTGAAAGTCAGCTCGTTTATCCATCCTATCCAGCTTCACCACAACAACCCATGGTAAAGACGGGAAGCAGTAAAGCCACTACTCTTTGGGCAGAAAATGCTGCCAGTGATTACGATCAGCAAACTACTTTCGAGCTGAGAGACGACAACTACTACAATATTGCAGGAAATAAGTTAGCACCTTTCAGTTCGAGTGTTTGTAGCGGCCAAGGATGCAATAAAGTGACCGTATACCATGTGCGTAGCCGGCTGCCTATCCGCTACACCGCTACCACCACCGACAAATTTGGAGTGGTGACTACCCAAACGATGACCTATGATGCTTCCCCGACCCTGCCGAAGCACCTTGGGCCCAAAACCCAGGAAGTGATCAACAGTGATGGGCTTGTTCACAAAATCACGTTGGACTATACGCCTTATCATCCTGATAGCGATGTTGAGTTTGTGCTATCTCAATTCAATGTGATCCAGCCCTATAAGATGGTACGGTCAGCAGGAGGTGCCGACCTCAGTGGTACGGAACGTACTTTTGCTTTCTATCCTGAGAATGGAGGCATAGCCGATCCCGATGGCACCGGCGATATATATGTGCACAAGATCCGCCGATTAGAGACTACCTATGAGAACAGCATGCTCATAGGGGGGTGGCGGGATGTAACCACCATCACCCATCGCGATAACAAGGGATTTCCAGATAAGGTACAAGATCAATTTTGGGTGGTGAGAGATTTTGATTATTACGATGGCCTGGTGGAGAAAGTCACCTTTTCTGGGTTCGAGCAGGAAAATACCTTTATTCCGGGTACCCGTTTGCTTCAACAGAAGACCGATGTCGATGGATCGTATCGCATCTTCGCTTATGATGGACTCACACGTACTAGCGAAATTACGGACTACTGCCTTGCCGGACAGGAGGAAGTAGCAACGATTTATGATTATCTTATCGAAGCTCCACAAGGTGGACAACCTAAAACCGTATTGACCACTACCACTGACTATACCCATGTGCCAGGTAGTGATCTGGATATAATCATTGATAAAAGCTATCGAGATGGTCTAAACAGAGAGGTGCTGCATGTGAGGCAAAATGCCAGCGAAGACAATCAAGATATCGCTACCCGAAGTCGCTACGATAACCAGGGAAGACGTTGGCGTACTTACGAACCGGTAAAAACGGGCACTAATACAGGAGCGTTTTTTGCGGTGCCGGATGCCAGCCATCATACCGAGGTGCTCTACAGACCCTCGCCCCGAAATCTGGTAGCCAGCACTACGGCACCAGATTGGCCATATCCCCGTACTATAGATTATCAGGCAGTGGCCGCAAACACCGTAGAGAATTTTCATACGATTGGTACTTACTATGCTGAGGGTAGCTTGCTGCAGGTGACCAACACCGATGAAAATGGAAACAAGCAAATCAGTTTTATCGACAAGATAGGTCAGGAGGTGCTGGATCGCCAGGAAGGGGCAAGCACAGGAGTTCGCGATCTCTATCTGGTGTATGATCCTAAAAGTCGCATCAGACTGGTGCGACCAGAAGGATTTGCAGCTGCCGCATTTTACCAAATCATCTATGATGTGCGGGACAATGTGATCAAAAAATACGGACCGAATGGAGCACCCATATACATTCGTTATAACCAAAGAGGTCTACCAGCCCTTTACCAGGACGGAAATTTGAGGGCTCAAAACAAATGGTTGGCCACCAATTATGATACTTATGGACGGGCCACCGAATCAGGATTTTATGGGACGGGTGAGACCAATCTCGGCTTCGGAAATCTGACCATCACCTCAGGTGATCTTCTTGGCGAGCGCATCTATGGCACAGCCACTCAGGAAATAGACAAGCTAAAGACCTTGCGACTGCGCGTACTGGGCACAAGCAACTGGATAGAATCAACCGACAACTTTGATCTCTGCGGCCGGCCGCAATCTAGCTCTGGCAATAGTATAGTAGCCCTTAGTGCAGGGAGCGAAAGCTATGACTATGAATGGGATCACGCCGATAACTTGCTAGAATTGAGCCATGATCATGGAGGTCCAGCAAACTTAGTCCTAGACTACTTTCACACCTTCGATAAGCGTGGCAGACCTCAAGTCACCGATATCAAAGTAGGGACTAATCCGTTAAAACGTTTGTATAACTATGATTGGAATCATAAAGAAGAACTGATCCAAAATGCATTGGGTACAAACAGCGATCAACTGGTGAACTACACCTATAAACCCAATGGCTTGTTGGAAAAGATCAACGAGAAAGATTCACCGAGTGATATGTTTTACGAGGAGCTGTATTACGAAAATTCACTGGGGCTTACCTCCAATCCCACTAATAAGAATGGCAACATCACCAACGTGATATGGCAGACCCAAGGCAACTTAAGACAGGCATACGAACTTAAGTATGACTTTTTAGATCGACTGCTCAATGCTGATCATGCCGAAATAAACAGCAGTGGCAATCCTACCTCCAACCAGGATGAATACAATACCAGCTATGGCTACGATCTGCGAGGTAATTTGACGACCCTCAGCCGGGAGGGTAAATATCTGGCTGGTGGCACCTATCTGCAGGATGAGATCGATAACCTCACCTTTCAATATGTAAACACAACGCAGTCGGATAAAATCATGAGTATCTCCGACAATGGGATGTTTGGTGAAGGGTATACTGAAGGTACGGGTAATTACACCTACGATGGCAATGGCAATACGCTCTATGATCCCAGCCGGGATGTAACCTATACTTACAATCACCTGGATCTACCCACCAGTGCTACATTTGGTGATGGCCGTAAGATCGAATGGGTGTACGATGCGGCAGGAAGTGTGCTGGAGCAGCGACTAGTAGTGGGCAGTACCGTATTGGAGCTGCGGCAGTATGTGGGCAATATTCAGTACGTGAATGGTGAGATAGAGAGCATCTATCATGCGCATGGCCGGGTCTACAACCAGGAGGTCGGTGGCCTGGAGCGAGTCACCGGGCTATTAAATACGACAGACACCTATCACAGCAACAGCATAGTGACCGATGCCACCATCAGCAGCCAGGGAGATATTACGCTGAAGGCGGAAGAATGCATCGATATGGAGCCGGGCTTTGAAGTAGTATCGGGCGGTGAGTACACAGCTGAAATAGCGCCTTATACTCCAGGTACACCTGATTGGCAGTATCAGTTCTTTATCCAGGACCATCTGGGTAACGTCAGGGCAGTGTTCAGTGGAAACACTTTATTATCCGAGTGCCACTTTTACCCGCATGGCCTCGAAATGAAAGGGCCCTGGCTGCAGGATGGTGAGCAGCGCTACGGCTACAACGGCATGGAGCATGTCGATGAGTTTGGTCTGGATATGAATATGACCACCTACCGGATGCATGATCCGGCAAGTGCGAGATGGCTACAGGTGGACCCCGTCGATCATCTGGCAGGTACAGGCTATGGAACGATGAATGGTGATCCGATGAGCTACCTGGATCCAGATGGGGATGTAGGAGTGTTGGCTGCCATTGGTATTACTTTTGCCTCATCCGTACTCATTAACGAAGCAGCTAAGGCACTGAATAGTGCGGGAGTTCCAACCTATATGGGTAGTGGAACAGGGATCTCCTTTTACAGGCATGCAGGTGGTGGCTATGGCACCAATCCAGCACCAATGTTCCGGGACTGGTACATCGATGAAGAAACAGGAGAGTACGTTTGGTTCCCCGGCAATGAAGAGCGTCCCGGTTATCGCTACCATGGTCCATTCGCCATCATCGAAGGAGATGAGCAGTTTTTAGTGCATCATCAGAATCAGCTGGTCAGAGCCATAGACAAAGGGTCTTTGGAAATATTGAATTACTACAGCAACGGCATGCCTCGTCCAACTAATCCTGGTCTACAGTCCATGATCAACTTTGAGAATGCCACGATGTTTGCCGGGGGATGGAGTATTAAGGCGTTGTCATTTGTTAGGCTAGGTGGTCGTTTTGGACCAAAAGCAACTAGTAGCGTTTTCTCATACATTACTCCTAAAATTAGTAAACAGATGACTAGCAGGGGGTGGACAAAGGAGCTATTACATAAAACCGTCAATAATCCTCATACAACAAGACCAGCAAAAAACCGTGCGACAGGTAATGCTGCTACAGCATATTTTCGAAAAAGTGGTTCGTATGTTGTACGAGACAATGCAACCGGGCAGGTTGTACAAATCAGCAATAGGTTTGATCGCAATTGGATACCAGATGCAAGTATAATAAATCCCTACATTCCAAAATGATGAAAATAAAAGATCGATTTCAGAACGTGGCAGTAAATCGTAACGGAATTACTCTCTATAGAAAGACTGATGCTTTGCGAGTAATTGACGAATGTGAAAGAGAGAATATAGTGATATTAGGAATTGATTCCTTCTTCATTTCTGACAATTACACTCAGCCTAGCCTTGATAATAGTGTGGATTTTACATCATTAAATATTTGTCAAGGTGGTTTATATAGTAAAGCGAGAAGATTTTTGAATTCTCAAAGCAATAAATTGCACTTTGAAATAGTCTACGATGAAGAGGCTTGAAGGAGACTTGAAAGTCATTGTTAAAATGATTTATCCATGATGATAAACTCTTATTTCCAGAACAAAAGGATATAACAATTATTATTAGATTTAGCTGAGTACCAAAAAGTTGGTGATCAAAGACTTTTGAGAGATTTGGTGTCTGAGTTTTCCTCCAGCCACCTTTGGTCATGATAATTATTACAACCCAGACGGATCGGTGGCCTTTGTGGTGAAAATGATCCAGACAATCATCACCACTATCATCTGAGTCGTGCCGATGGCTTTCTGACCGTCTCAGGTAGTGGTCCAAGCATATGGGATATATTGGGTCAAAACCGCTTTTAGGGATTGGCCGCAGACAGGCACTGGCTTTGGCTTGTCAGCACCCTTTGCCATGTACTCACCCTTTGCAGATCAGGTGTCGAATATTGCATAACATGATCTCGACACCCCTATATACGGTGGGGACTGCTGGGATTGGGAGCTTGGGTAGAATGGGGATGGTAGGGAGGGGTGGGATAATTTCCAAGGGGGCCGGTAGCTTTGCTGATGATGCCATAAAGTTGACGACTTCTTCTAAATCACTAGCTCCTTCGAGGACATATACAATCTTTAGGGGTAATGGACAATTGTATAAGTTCGGAGTGACCGATGCCCAACTGGGGAGGTATGGACAATCTATTCGTCAAGCTGGTCCGGGAGCTTATGGCAGGTTTTCTTCCATAATGCCAAAGAATCGCGCACATTTGATGGAAAAGTATCTGAGAAGTTTGCACTATAACTCAACGGGGCAATATGCCTTACCAGGTATGAAAATTCCCTACCCCGTCAATTTCAATACAGGCCTACGAATTAGACCCTAAGCATAATGAATATAGATAGAACTTTATTTTGGTTTGAAGAGGGGAACGAAATGCTAACATCCTTAAATGAGGACTTCTTTGGGTTAAGTACTTTAATAAACAGATTGTTAAATGAGAAATATACCGGTACAAAAATAAAATTTATAAACATCTACTTTTCTACTGATAAAACATATGAAGTCAATTCTCATTTGACAAAAGATACACCATATTATTATGGCGGACATTTGCAATATTATGGCTCATTGAACAAAGGAGAATTTGATTCAATGAGGTGGCCTGAGAGACTAAAGCATATTTGGGAGAAAGCCCATCAATATCTTTGCAAATCCGCCAAATCCATCAAAAATAGAAAGTTATTCGAAGCTGCAGAGTACGCATATGAAAAAGGGATCGAAATCAATTTAAATCCTGATTATCGAATGGTAGAAACAAATTTAAATATTTCCGGCCAACATGTGAAGGCGTCTGTTTGGGTGCTTTTCAAAGATGATGGGATGTATTCAAAGTTGACTTTGGAACGAGCAGGTGAGGTCGTTTTTGAAAGAGAAATTGATAAAACCAAAAAAGGCGTGGAGTTTTTTCTAGAGATGTACAAGGGGATAGAATTAGATAGCGAAAACATTGTAATAAAGGGTCGAAAAGACGTTGATTACCTTCCCCTAACTATTCCTTTTAATGAACTACCTTTGTAGAAGGTATAATAAAAAATATAAATAAAAGGAAACTATTATTAAGAGTTTAGCTGATTACCGAAAAGTTGATGATCAGCAACCATTGAGAGATTGGATTTTGGTCATTCTCTGGCCACACTAGGCCACGATTATTACAATCCGGATGGATCGCTGGCTTTTGTCGATAAGAACGATCCAGACAACCATCATCACTACCACCTCAGTCGTGGCGATGGTTTTGTCACCGTGTCTGGGAGTAGACCTAGCATATGGGACATATTGGGTCAAAACCGCTTTAGAGATTGGCTTTGGCCTATCTTCCAATTTTGCGATATATTCGCCCTTTGCGGATCAGGTGTCAGATATAGCCTATAACGCGATATCTACGCCACTGTATACCCTCGGTACAGCAGGGATTGGTAGTCTGGGTAGAATGGGGATGGTTGGGAAGAAGTTATAGTAATACCCGCATAGTGTCTCAAGGTACGAATGTTGTCTATAGGGCGATCGATAAAGCTGGCAAAATTTGATATGTGGGTATAACAAAACGTTCACCATCTATCAGATTTGGAGAACATCTAAATTCTCTCGGTACAGGCAAGGAATTTTTACGATATGAGGTTATTCCAGGAGCAACAAATCTGAGCCGAACGGGAGCTAGAATTTGGGAACAAAGGCTTATAAATCAATATGGTTTGGGAAGAAACGGAGGACGACTCTTGAATCAAAGAAATTCCATAGCACGGAAATTTTGGGAACAATTTGGAATAAATTAATATGACAAGATCAACGACTAAAATTGGTGATGTCTTCACTGTGAAGATCGACGACACGGTTAAGTCCCGATTCTAGTTGAAACTTTGGAAGGACTTGGAAAACAGAGAGGGTTCCATAACTTTATATTTAACAAAAATCATATATGAAATGGAACCCAATCAAATGCAAATTAGCGAAATTGAAAGAAAAGATTTGGCCTGGTTGAAGATGCAACCTCTAGATATGCGCCTAGAAGTGCTAAATCATCATCTTACTATCTGTCAAATGTACCTCAATGAGCTATTCGAAGAAGAGGTAATCCAGAAGGCCGGGGCCCGCTACAGCCACTCAAAGCCGGCTAATGGAATGTACAGTCGCTGGGGTTACAATCCTGGAAGTGTGAAGGTAGGAGATCATAAGGTAAAGATGCAAGTGCCCCGGATCAAAAATAACCAGACCGATCGATGTGAACCACTGGATCGGTATGAGCAAGTAAAATCTGTTGAGCAACCTAGTGAGCAACTTATCAAGGGTGTGCTATTGGGATTAAGTATGCGAGACTATGGAGGCGTGCTGGATTACTTGAATGAGGGTTTCGGACTCAGCAAGAGTAGCGTTAGTCGTTCCTTTATCGATCGTACACGATCCAAGTTGGAAGAGTTTGAAAATCGTCGATATGGTCAATACAATTTTGTAGCCCTGTTTATCGACGGAAAGTATCTTGCCAAGGAACAAATTATAATATTGCTAGGGGTTACAGACCAGGGAGTTAAGATACCACTGGGCTTCTTACAGACCCATTCGGAGAACGCTGGACCGATATCAGATCTACTTAGGGATTTAATTGACAGGGAGTTCAACTATGAGCAGGGTTTGTTGGTGGTAATCGATGGCTCAAAAGGGATCCATAAAGCAGTTACCGAGGTATTCGGAAAATATGCAGTGGTACAAAGATGTATCTGGCACAAGAGAGAAAATGTGAACAAGTATCTCAAACAAGAGGACCAGGATTGGTTTACTAGCGATTTTCACCAAGCTATTGAACAACCCCCTATGAAGATGCACGAGCAGATCTTGATCAATTAATAAACAAATTGGAACCCATTAATAGATCCGCAGCTAACTCACTTAGGGAAGCAGGAGATGAGATTCTGACATTGCATAAAATCGGAATAGATAAACAGTTGTGGACAACGTTTAGAACAACCAATATCATAGAAAACCTAAACTCACAGTTGGGAAAATACATCCGTAAAGTCAAACACTGGAAAACTTCAGAAATGAGATATCGATGGGTGGCAGCAGGCCTGATAGAAATTGAGCAAAAAATGCGCAGAATCAACAACCACAAAAAGTTGCCGTATATGCAAAAAGTAATTAATGACTATATTAGTGAGCCCTCTCTCAAATCTTAAGTTTCAACTAAGAATGGGACTTAACCGACGACACCACAAAGAAATTCTTTCAACTAGTTGATATAGATGCAACTCAGCTAAATAGTGATGTTATCAGGGCCTTTCTTCGAACTTATTCAGTTGATGAACGACCTGATTTATCGGAGATCATTGAAGATGAAGTAGATTTCTATGCACATTGCGTCACTAAATTGGGTCTTAAACTGGGATATTGGGAAAAAATTGGTAATATAAAAGGAGTTGGACCTCTAGAGGGTGTGATCTTTAGAAGTTCTGGAGATGACCCTCAGACAAAAGTCTCCAAAAATTGGTGGGTTTGGAGAATCAATGAAGAACAAAGATGGGTGGGAGAGCTAGTTGGTGAAAATCGTGAAGCTGAAGAGGGTAGTGTAATACCTCCAGATAGTATAGTTTATCGGATGCGAATGGGTGAATATGATTTTGTTTCTCCAGATTTGAGTAGCTGTTTAGAGCAGCCGTAGAATAAAGGACCTTAGATAGTCAAGAAACAGGCGAATATGTTTGGTTCCCCGGCAATGAAGAAAGGCCTGGCTACCGGTACCATGGTCCATTCGCCATCATTGAAGGAGATAAGCAGTTTTTAGTGCATCATCAAAATCAGCTGGTGGATGTTATTGATAAAGGGTCTTTAGGAATATTAAATTACTACAGTAATGGTATGTCTCGTCCAGCTAATCCTGGATTGCAGTCGATGATCAACTTTGAGAATGCCACGATGTTTGCCGGGGGATGGAGTATTAAGTCGCTGTCGCTGGTGAGGTTGGGAAGTCGTTTTGGGCCGAAGGCCGGTAATGCACTCAGACCTGTAGGAAAATTCCTTGAGAGTATTGACGATGTAATGACAAACCCTTCACTTTTGAAGGGTCAGAGCTACGCTCAAGTTCGAGGAATGCTGAATGGTTCTAAAGGTTGGGTCAATAGTACAATGAAAAAAGCTCGTGGTGTTGACAAAGGCTGGGTCTTAAGACAAGTAAATAGGAAAGGACAACCAACAGGAAGATTAATTCAATATCACCCTGGATCTCGTAGGCATTTTAGTGGTAATCCATATTGGAAAGTTTCAGATGGTGCCAATGTGTTTAGATTTCCAGCAAATTAGATTTAATATGAGCCAGTACAGTCTTTTAGTAAATAGTTTAAAATTGATGGGTCTACCTTATGAAGATCAAAGGAAGATTTTACCAGATTTTGTAGATGATATCCAAGATGATATAGTTTCTGAGTTTAATAATGCGTTTATGTTATTGCCCCAATTAATGGAGCAAAATAAAGTATCATACGAAGCAGTAAAGTCAATCTTAACTTGCTACATATTAATGGAGATGAATATTTCAAATTCTGACCTACCAGAAAAGGCATTTGAAAACCACGAAACTTGGGAGAATATTCGTAACTCGGCCAAGCAGGCACTCGAAGAAATGAAGGAAGAGTTGTCCTATCCTGATAATATGAAAATTGACTGAAAGAATCCCTTGAATGAAATTAATATTTATAATTTCGGATAAAATCATGAGTATCTCCAACAATGGGATGTTTGGTGAAGGGTATACTGAAGGTACGGGTAATTACACCTACGATGGCAATGGCAATACGCTCTATGATCCCAGCCGGGATGTAACCTATACTTACAATCACCTGGATCTGCCCACCAGTGCTACATTTGGTGATGGCCGTAAGATCGAATGGGTGTACGATGCGGCAGGAAGTGTGCTGGAGCAGCGGCTTTTAGTGGGTACTACCATATTGGAGCTGCGGCAGTATGTGGGCAATATTCAGCATGTGAATGGTGAGATAGAGAGCATCTATCATGCGCATGGCCGGGTCTACAACCAGGAGGTCGGTGGCCTGGAGCGAGTCACCGGGCTATTAAATACGACAGACACCTATCACAGCAACAGCATAGTGACCGATGCCACCATCAGCAGCCAGGGAGATATTACGCTGAAGGCGGAAGAATGCATCGATATGGAGCCGGGCTTTGAAGTAGTATCGGGCGGTGAGTACACAGCTGAAATAGCGCCTTATACTCCAGGTACACCTGATTGGCAGTATCAGTTCTTTATCCAGGACCATCTGGGTAACGTCAGGGCAGTGTTCAGTGGAAACACTTTATTATCAGAGTGCCACTTTTACCCGCATGGCCTCGAAATGAAAGGGCCCTGGCTGCAGGATGGTGAGCAACGGTACGGCTACAACGGCATGGAGCATGTCGATGAGTTTGGGCTGGATATGAACATGACCACTTACCGGATGCATGATCCTGCTAGTGCCCGTTGGCTACAGGTAGATCCCGTCGATCATCTGGCCGGTACGGGCTATGGAGCGATGAATGGTGATCCGATAAGCTATGTGGATCCGGATGGAGATATAGGTGTATTGGCTGCCATTGGTATTACCTTTGCCTCATCCGTACTGATTAACGAAGCAGCGAAGGCCTTGAATAATGCGGGAGTGCCAACCTATGTGGGTAGTGGAACTGGCATCTCCTTCTACAGGCAACCAGGAGGAGGTTATGGTTTTGGGTCTGCCCCACCAGCCACCTTCGGTCACGACTATTATTACAATCCGGATGGATCGCTGGCTTTTGTCGATAAGAACGATCCCGACAACCATAATCATTACCATCTTAGTTATGCCGATGGCTTCCTGACCGTCTCTGGAAGTGGTCCAAGTATATGGGATATATTAGGTCAAAACCGCTTTAGAGATTGGCAACCTACTGGCACAGGCTTTGGCCTATCTTCCAATTTTGCCATGTACTCACCCTTTGCTGATCAGGTGTCAGATATTGCATATAATGCGATCTCTACACCGCTCTATACATTCGGTACTGCTGGGATTGGGAGCTTGGGTAGACTAAAAAATCGAATCTGAAGACCAGCAAACATGAGAGTGATTAAATCCGCATTGCGGATCTTACTGTTTATAATAGTCGTTGTAATAAGCCCTGCCGTCTGTCTATTTGCAATTATTATCTATACCACAAAAGAATTGGTAGTCATGAGAGATTGGATGTAGCACTGGCCCATATTGGTAAGCGTGAATTCATGGTTGACCTAGGCAGCAGAGGTGGTCTGACCATTGATCTGGATTATGATTTAGCAAATCATAAAACCATTAGATCAATAGGCAATCCGACTATGGGTCTTGGAGGAGAAGATGAAAGCGATTTGTATTTGGTTGAAGTTGATATTGATATGGGGATGAATCTGCCTCAAAGCTCACTCTGGGCCAGAACCTCACGCAATTCTTTCGATATGATTGGCTTATCATTATTGAAGCAATTCAACTGCATTATCGATTGGAAAACAGAGGCACTATATCTTGCGCCTACGGGTATTAATGAACCGATGAATGAAACTGGGCATTTACCACGAAATTTGCAGATGGAATCTACAGGGTCTCTTCGGTGCTAGAGAATTCCAGAGCGTATCGGATCGGTCTGAGGCCGGGTGCTGTCATTGACTTTGTGAACGGGAGAACTATAGGGACTGAGGCAGATTATTGCTCCACAAAATGGTATGCTAACGATACTGTACGGTTATTGTTCAAGCCTGACTCCTTAATTGAGGCAGCTGAACAGATCTTGTGGAGGGAAAACCTGGCAGTCATTGCCGGCAGGCTCTAGAAATTCCCTACAATCCTGTTCGAACGCCTCTAATGTTCACAGATAATCAGCTCCCGTTAAACTATTGAGCACCGACTGTTGCCACTGATTAAGTTCTTTTTGCATGGCTTCGACAACTTCTGGCTCAGCATCTTTCAGGTTGTGGATTTCCGCTGGATCTTTGACAAGGTCAAATAATTCTATGCCCTCATTATCACCCGATTCCCCGAGGATTAATTTGAAACGATGGTCCATCATCACTCGTGCCCCTGAGATATCCTGCTCAGAAACGGCTGGATAATGAAAATTGCGGAATGTGCGAGTGTATTTACCTGCCATCATTTTAGTAAGAGGTGTTGTTCCCTCCTGGAGGGCTGGATCGATATACGGTTGGGAATCTGCACCGAATTGCTGAGTGTTTCCGAAACTCCAGAAAAAGATCGGCTCGGATCGCATCTGTAAGGTACCCTCTACAATGGGCGTGAGATCGATTCCATCCAAAGGTCGCACAGGAAGGGACTCGCCCACTATATGACAAAGGGTAGGAAGTATGTCGCTGGTGACTGCATGAACGGTAGACAATCGTCCCTCGGCAATCTTTGCTGGCCATTCTATCACTGCAGGAACCCGAATACCTCCCTCGTACATAGTGCCCTTTTGTCCGCGCAGGGTCATACCGGTGCGGGCTGCACTGGGTGGAGTCCCGTTGTCACCACAATACCACAGCATCGTATTTTGCTGAAGCCCTTCTGCCTGGAGGTAATCGCGCAAGGTGCCGATCGATCGGTCCATGGCAGTGATCTCAGCATAGCGCTCTTGCAAGACATCTCTCAAAGGTCTCTCCACTGGTTGTCCAGTCTCGTTCGATGTCAATCTCACCGACTTATGACTGTACTCTGCTGGCAGGTCGTCGTATAATTTGAGGTCCTCCGGAAGTCCACTGTAGGGCTCATGAGGAGAACCAAACCAGATTACAACAAAGAAGGGTTTTGCCTGCTTTTTTGCCTCATCGATAAAACGAATAGCTTGCTGCACGATGACTTCAGACCCCTCGCCCTCAAACCTCTCGGGATCTTGACCATTTTCGGAAAGTGTAGGATCCATTTCAAAAAAATTATCATGCGACAGCCACTGGTCAAAGCCCAAAGCTCCGGGGCTGGTCGGGGAGTCGTGCTTTACCGGGCCCAAATGCCACTTGCCGTAGTGAGCACAGACATAGCCCGCATTTTTTAAAATCTGAGCAACGCTGATTTCTTCCGGTCTGATGGACCAATTCGGAGCAAAAGTGCCATAGCGATTAGGATGCCGCCCGGTCATGCAGCTGCCCCGGGTCGGCGAACAAGACGGATGAGCGGCATAGAATCGATCAAATCTAAGACCATCGGCTCCCATTTCGTCTAATACTGGTGTTTTTATATGAGGATGGCCTTGATACCCCACTTCGTCCCAGCCATGGTCATCACCCATCAATAGAATAATACCAGGAGGGCTCTCCTGGCTTTCCGTTTTCGAAGGCTCCCCAGCACATGATCCCAAGAGTATACTTACTAGGGTCATCATCGCCAAGGTCACGGCGGTCATCTCTCTATTTCTCACCAACTCATGCAGATATCTCATTTTCCTCACATTTTACTTCTTTAAAATAAAACATATTCTCCTGAACGATCTAATGGCCATTTTTCCAATCATAAGTAAATTATTCCTCAGCTACCAGCGGCACACCATAGGGACCGTCCTTCAACAAAAGTATCGAGGGATCTCGCACATGGGAGGTGGCAATGGCATCTACTAAAGTCCTCTGAACCATACGACACATGGCCTCGTCTGCTGGAAGAAGCCTCTCTTCCTCGCTGATCATGTCGATGCCGGCCTTGCCTGGCAAGTAGGCATAGTCTGTTTTTGGAATCTCAAGGGCACAGTAGTACAGATTGATTTCCTTCTTGATTTGTTGAAAGACCTTGCACCACATCTGCACTTGCCATTGTTCTTGAATGATTTGCCAATCGTCGGCACTGATCATCTTCATGAAGCCTTCAAAGCCGTGTTCTGCCAACAGCTTCAAGGCGGATTTGTATCCGCTTCCTCCGATGGGATCCAGGTCGGTATTTTTGGCTACAATAATAATTTTACCACCCTCTTCGACAGCCCGCGCAGCCTCAATGGCTGCCTTAGCTGCCTGATAATGATTGATGCCCACAAAACCAGCCGGCACCACGACAATGTCATATCGCTTCGCGATGGTCACCATCACATATTCCTTGATCTTTGCAACTGCAGCCTGATGCGCAGCCACCATGTCTCCGGCAAAGACTCCTGTGACTTTCATATCATTGTCCAGGGTGACATTAACCAAAAAGTCACAGCCTGCCATGGTGGCAATTTCTGAAGCTTCGTCATGCAGGGGATTTCCTTCTAGGATGAGATCGGCAGCGTTGGAGGCACCAAGGAATTTTGCCCCATGAAATAGTGTTAAGGTCTCTTTTCCTACGATGGCCGGACAGATTCCCTTCCTCCCCCCGGAGGCACCCGCCATAAAGTGGCTTTCCACCAATCCCGTGACAATTTTCAGATCCGCTTGGAAGTACTCCTTATTAATCACTACATGCGAGCCCTTCTCAGTGTAACCCAACGAAGTCAGATGGTCTTCCTGGTCATATTCATGATTGACCACACGAATATCAGCGAGATCCATCTCTTGAAGTCCAATCATGTCCTCTATCTCCGCCTCGTCCATATTGCGATGTGATCCTGCACCTACCAGTATGGTTATCTGATCCTTGGCAAAACCAGCTTCACGCAGCACTTTGATGATTTGAAATACCAAACCCTCCTTACCATAGTAAGGAACAGGTCTGGTGTTATCTGAAACTACGATCATGGCCTTACTCTGCGAATTCTGCCCGAATTTATCCTGAGCTATGGCCAGTAGACCTGCCGTCCCGATGGGATTGCTCAATGCATCCTCAATGGCCTCGGGCATGTCCAATCGAAGGGGTGCGTACTGCATGCCTTTCACAGTAACATCATAAGGTACCTCACGTTCCAGGACTCCCTTGCCGTATTCTATTTTTAATTTCATGGTGCTTCAATCCTGCCAAAACTAGTACATCAAGGTACCATATATGGGTCACATCCATTCCAGAAAAAGATCTTGCTATATACTTATTGCCAAAAACCACAGTGACTGGATCCCTGCATTCATCGTGGCTACCATGGGTTGGATTTTTAAATATTCTCACTATGGCTAAATCAAGCCATGAGTAGATGAGCCGTTATGAATCGTTGCTTTGAAGTCCACTTGTTTCATCCTAAAATCCTTCTCTTTACTGCCCTACTAATAAACCGAACCCGCTCACTAAATGGAAAACTACCCAATACCGACTTGACGACACCTTTGGTAAACCTCGTGCGTTTTGCATAATCTATATGCACATCGACCAGCACAATTCTATTGCTTTTCGCTCCCTTGAGCGCATCGATAATACAGTGATCAATGTCAGCGTCCTCCTTAATAGCCAGATAATCGGCACCAACAGCCTCTGCAATGCCCTCTAATTTAAACTCACCTAATTGCGTTGCGGTCTTTCTATTATAGGGGATTTCTTGGCCTTGAGATATCTGAGAAAGTTCGCCATCGTGAAAAACAAAAATTACTACCCCTAAATTATTTCTTTTTGCCGTCAGCAATTCCAGTCCCGTCATCAGGAAAGCACCGTCCCCAACAATTCCGACCACCTGCTTGTTTGGATGAGTTAATTTGGCGCCAATGGTTGCAGGTACACAGTAACCCATACAATTGAAATCTGTAGGACTAATGAAATGCTTGCTTCGCAGATTCCGAAATAGCTCCACGGTCAAGAAAGTGTGATTGCCGTCATCCACAACAGTAATGGCATCGGGTTTAAGATGGCTCCGCAAACTCTTGAAGAAACGATAGGGATTGACCCGACTGAATTTATGATCAGACCATTCCCTGTGATAGTCATGCTTATCTTTTGCAATGGCATCAATCAATTGAGTTTTGTGCTTTTCAATGTTCCTATTTTCGAGCTCCTCTAGCAAAACCCCTAGGACCTGCTTTGCATCTCCTTCTAGCGCCAGCTTACAGCGATAATTTTTGTCAAAAACACTTTTGTCTATATCAATATGAATAAGATTTTCAGGAACCTTGGCACTATAACTCCCTGTAGGTATTTCTGCAAATCTGGTACCCACGGCAATTAAGCAATCCACATCCCTAAAAGCATTCTCCGAAGCTGGTAAGGACGCTGCACTAAAACCCATTCCGGTAAAGAGTTCATGATCACCTGGAAACACACTGTATCCCTGCAGGGTTGTGGACACAGGGGCATTTAGTCTCTCCGCTATCTGTACACTTATTGAGGTTGCATCCCTAGCTCCCCACCCTAAAAACATCCCTACTTTCTTTGAAGCGGAGATAATCTGAATGGCCTCTTCCAATTGAGTCCTCGGTACCTGGCTTGTCATCTCCGGTTTCCTGTAAGACATGATTTCTGAGATCTCACCTCTATACAGTTGGATATTGACAGGTATCTCAATGAATACAGGGCCCGGATTTCCAGAAATGGCTACGTTATAGGCATCAAAGACACTCGACATTATTTCCTGGTGGTTCTTTATTCTGTAAGTTCTTTTAGTGATTCCACTCAAGACAGCATGCATATCCCATTCATGCAGTTGGTAGCATTTATGGATGTCCGTTCTGATTCCTCCCGATATCACAAGCATAGGGATACCATCTAAGAAAGCTTCCCCAATACCACTTAAGGCATGCGTGATTCCAGCGGCCGGCACAATAACCAAGGTGCCAATATTACTTGAAGTACGACTTACCGCATCTGCCATAAATGCTCCGCCGCACTCATGAGTAACCAAAATGGGTGTAACTATGGTTGACTTATTTAATTCGTCATAAATCTCTGTATTATGGACACCCGGAACACCGAATGTATGTGATATCGGCAATTGCTCCAATGCTTTCACCAACAACCATGCGCCTGTTCTTCTCATAAAATTTTACCCTTAGTTGTATTTATTGGGCAAACTAAATCCTACCAAAAGTTCTCCGCCACCCAATGAGTCATCCCTACCGAAGTAACTAAAAATAATATAATCATCATCCGGATTGACCATGGCGTCAAAATTTAAGAAGTGCCGTATTTATTTATCCTGGGCACACTTCAGGCACTTCGTATATACCATCTACCAAGCGGCCATAAATCTTCTCTTCACTTCTCGACCATAAACTCCGTTTCAATAATCATTTTTCCCACTCTACTTCTTGCTATGTATTTTCCGGGAGATAGTGGCTTCTCAGGATGCTGGAAGTGGACTTCATTGCCAATGACTACTGGCTCGTAGGCAAAGGTGAGTTCCCCCATTTCCGGACTGTGAATGGACATGTGGTTGACAAATTTCATATCCGGCTTATAATCGAACACGATGCGAAAAGTCCTAGGTATGTCTCCTTTTGGAGGATTCACCTGGATCCTAACATTTTTAAAAGCTGGGATATCATTGCGTGCATCGTAAGGGATGGGTATACCACTGAGATCCGTGACATTCGTTCTATCCGGATTCGATCCAAGGCAGGTGGCCCAATCTGTAAGGGGGAGTCCATTTTCCCCATGAGGCCTCCGTAGCCATTGCAGAGCCAAGTCCTTGTCAGCGAGCACCTGGTCTGTACAAATCCATAACTCATAGTGGTTTAGGGGAAATGCCAGTGTGTCGATCTGAATTTCTGTGCGGTTTGAGTACAGCGAGATATTCTCAGACTGAACGGTAGCAGGATTCAAGGGTGCCGAAAAATAGAGGTGTAGTTGTTTGCCCCTGATTTTGTATCTACTGATCCGTGGCCTTTCCTGATAATGCGCTCCTTCGGCTGATGGCATGAATCGAAAAGCTGGCCCGTCGATCCTGTTTTCACCCTCGTATGCGCCAATATCGGGAGCCGCACCCGTATAGGATTGTATCCAATCAAATTCTGGCAGTTGCATAACCCTACCTGCATCCCGGCAGGGACTATCTTCCTTGAGGCGAAAGTCTCCTATACTGCCATTCACAAATTTAGGATCCGTGAGGGCAAGGCCATGTTGCTCTTGCCAGTTTTCACCGATGACTGCTGGCCAGCTTTGATTTATGCAGTCATAGTCAAATTCGAACCCAGGCTGCCAGGTAGCCAGGCGAAAGTTCGCTTTACCCTGAAAGAATTCGTAGGCATTATTAAAATGCTTGAGATGATGATTAGTTGATTCGCCCCAGCGAAGCACCTTAGCTTCTGTATAGTAACTGTTGTTGAAGGCATAGCATGGTGAGGTGATGGGGCCGTTTTTGTATTTAAAGATGCCACTGACTTCTTCAAGGGCCCAAGGAGCATCGGTCTGAGTGTAGGTGTTGCCATAGATGTATATATTTCCTCCCTCCACACCATCGATCGAAAACATTTTATGGACGTTGATGTGGTCATTGTTGTAATAATGCATATTCCATGCAAAGCTCTCCGGTTCAAATTCATTGTCGCGGATATTGATCATGCTATTCCCGTAGATCTCAATATTCCCATCCTCAGCGATGGATGTCGGTCGAGTCCGGAAGGCATTAAACACATTGACAATAGTATTATATCGCATGATATGACCTCCACCACTTTCTTTGGGGTGAAGCAAAGCTCCATTATAGTAACCCACCTCGCCGTGGTGCAATGACTCCCAGCTCCATCCCCGCCACACACCCTCAGGATGTTTGATGTAACAATGCTCCACCAGGGTATGATGGGTGCCGTGTCCCACAGCATGGATGACACGCTTTCCAGTACTAAAATGGCAACCCCTTATGCTGATGTATGGAGAATCAAAAATTTGAATGACATGAGTCCAGCAGTTGCGAAAGATCAGGTGCTCGATGTTTATCCAGGAACAATCTCTGAAGACAAAGCCTTCATGTGCAGTGCTTGAGGAAGGTGCCGACCCTCCATCAATGATGGAAAAATGCAGTGGATTCTTTGAGTGACTTCTAATGGTGATGGGTAGGTCTGGACTTCCATGGCGACCATCCAACACATTTCTTCCCGGGTAGATGCCAGGCAGTAGGGCAATGGTATCTCCCGGATCCACCAATGACAAGGCGTTTGCTATACTTCGTAAGGGCACCTTCGGTGAAACTCCGGTGGCATCGTCACTGCCAGTGGGAGAGAGAAACACGGTCTTACCAGTGGCAGAGATAATAGGAAGTAGCAGCAGGAGGGGAAATATTCGTTTCATATCCAGGCAAAATACGAAGTATTGCTCCAATATCAGGACAATGCATTCATCATATTTCACCGGGGCAATCGTGTGCGGAGACACAAACGAAAGCCTTAATTTCCTATAAGGCACGGCATTAGGATCAGGTCCAACCAGGGGACCCTACATGATCAATTCGCATAAGGATTTTGTGAGGCATCTTATTCAAAGAGGGCTCCCGAGAGCTTCAATAAATCTATCCGCACTTCTTGGCTGAACCAAATTCCTACGAAAACCTAGCGATGTGAACTAATTAATACTCCGCCTTTCTAATTCGCTCCATATCCCTACGCATGTCTTTTTCTTTGATAGACTGGCGCTTGTCATGGATCTTTTTTCCCTGCGCCAAGGCGATTTCCAATTTGATGATCCCCCGATCATTGAAGTAGACGCGATATGGAATCATGGTATAACCTTTTTCCTTGACCTTTCTCTCGAGACGCTTGAGCTCTGACTTCTTCATGAGCAGCTTACGCTCCCGGCGACTGTCTTGATCGTAGTCTTTGGCCATGACGTACTCCTTAATGTACAAACTACGAACCCACAGTTCTCCTCTCCGAAAATAGCAATAGGCATCATTCAGGTTGGCATTGCCGGCACGCAACGATTTTACCTCAGCTCCTGACAGCACAATACCCACTTCGTATAGGTCAATGAAGTGGTATTCGTATTTCGCTTTGCGATTAACAGCGATGCTTTTGTTCTTCTTACTCACAGTGCGCTATTTTCTTTCTGTCAGACGGACAGCTGTGCCATATGCCAAAATCTCGGACGAGCCCTGCATGACCATAGAGGTCATAAAACGCACATTGATGATGGCATCTGCCCCAAGTCTCGCAGCGTCGGAGACCATCCGGTCGATGGCATCTTCACGGGCATCCGCCATCAGCTCTGTGTAGGCGCGTATCTCACCCCCAACCACACTTTTAAATACTGCCGTAATGTCACGACCGATGTGCCGTGCACGTACTGTGCTACCACGAGCTACATCCAGTACTTCTACGATATCATATCCGGTGATAAAGTCTGTCGTGGTCATGATCATGCTCCTAAGTTTTTCTGGATCTACCCGATCTCTGCATGCAAATATAGGCATGCCCTAGCACTTGTCATTCAGTATGCTGGTGACAGAGTGTTGACTAAAGTGCTGCAGACCTGTCCTTAGTGCGGAGATAATTGTAATTTACTACATACAACCAATATCGTGAATATGACCTGGCAAGATGCGAAATACACGCTGGCCTATCTCGGTCCAGCATCGGCATACTTATCTGTGTCATCCTCAGGTATCCTCACGTATAGTTCCATCATATTGGCCTTTGCCATCATCCCGATCTTAGAACTGCTGACTAAGGGCAATGGGGGTAATACTGCAAAAGAGCATGTAGCCACACGCAGCCAAGAGTGGTTTTTTGACTTACTGCTTTATCTCAATCTACCCATCATCTATGGACTGATATATTACTATCTCTACACAATAAGCACTCAATCACTGGCTGTTTTTGAACTGATAGGCATGACTCTCGGTGTCGGTATTTTCGTAGGAGCTACTGGGATCAACGTGGCTCATGAACTTGGGCATCGACGCAGCACGGTGGATAAGTTTCTATCCACCTGTCTACTAATTACGGCCTATTATCAACACTTTCGGATTGAGCATAATCGCGGACACCATCGATATGTAGCTACTCCCTATGATCCCGCTACAGCCCTGCTGGGAGAATCACTTTATCAGTTTTGGGTACGCAGCATCCTGGGAGGTTTGCTCAGTGCTTGGAATATTGAAAAAGATAGGCTTCACAAACTAGGTGTCTCTCACAGCAATATCCAAAATCAGATGATTCAATTTCTGATTTTCCAGATAGCCTACATGACTGTCATCTACCTGCTATTCGACTGGAAGGGATTACTATTTTCGATCATCATAGCGATCATTGCCTTCCTTCAACTAGAATCTATCAATTATATAGAGCACTATGGATTGCTGAGAAGAAGGAGATCATCTGGTCAATTTGAGAAGGTAGGCATGCAACATTCATGGAACTCCAACCATGATTTAGGAAGGATCTTCTTGTACGAATTGACCAGGCATGCGGATCATCATTATAAGGCTTCCAAGAAATACCAAGTACTAGATCACATCGAAGAAAGCCCACAATTGCCGACAGGATATCCGGGTTCTATACTGCTGGCATTGATACCACCACTCTGGTTTAGGCATATGGACAAACGTGTGCCGGCAGAAATGAAAATGATGACTAAATGGTGAATTTATTATCCGACAGTCCCTTATTTAATGGGTATCTTCCGATTTTAGTTTGAACATCTTTTAAATAATCCCTTTTATCAGTAGGCTCACTTGTCAGCTAGAATTATCACAATAATCGCTAGTCGAGCTGTTTGCGCTTGAGCTCAAAATTTTGTCCCAGATATACCTTTCTCACGAGTGGATCTGCTGCCAATTGTTCAGCGGTACCATCGCGCAATATTTTTCCTTCAAACATGAGGTACGCTCGATCCGTAATGGACAAGGTCTCTTGCACATTATGATCTGTAATCAGGATGCCAATATTCTTAGTCCTCAGCTTGGAGACAATGCTTTGTATATCTTCCACTGCGATGGGATCAATCCCTGCAAAAGGCTCATCCAGCAGAATAAATTTGGGATCAGAAGCCAGTGATCTGGCTATTTCTGTCCGCCTTCGTTCTCCCCCAGATAGCGTGTCACCCATACTCTTACGGACTTTCTCCAGACCAAATTCCTCGAGAAGTGAATCGCGTTTTTCCTTTTGTTCCTGCCTGGTAAGATCCATCATCTCTAGGATAGCCATGATATTATCTTCCACACTTAACTTTCTGAAAACACTTGGCTCCTGAGGGAGGTACCCTATGCCGCGTTGAGCCCGTTTGTACATGGGAAGCGTTGTAATTTCGTCTTCGTCCAAATACACGTTGCCTCCGTTGGGTTTAATAAAGCCCACCATCATATAAAAGGTAGTCGTTTTGCCCGCACCATTTGGACCCAGCAAACCCACGATCTCGCCCTGATTCACATCCAAGCTAACTTCCGAAACGACCGTGCGTCGACCGTACTTCTTGGATAAATCTACTCCTTTCAGTTTCATTTTCCCTTCCATATATACTTTGCTTCAACATCCCAATTTGCTCTCAATTTTTCAATGGTGGCCTTAATTGTCAGTTCCGGTTGTTGACCTTCCAGATAGGCGGCCGGGTCCCAACGCCCGTTCTGATTTTTGTCTTCCGTGATTCTCAACTCGTATTCACCAGGTTTTAATTTGGAGATGGTCCGTTTAAGGCTCTTTTGATCTGCCACCTGTAAGGCCACCTCAGCCTTATCCTTGAGCATGAGCTCGATCAAGTAGGCTTGATCCGGTGAAAGGCTATCTATCAGTAATTCGATATTGCCAAAGCGCTCAGTATTGCCGATTGGATACCGCACGGCAATGGTGTCATTGGTCAGTCCGTAGATGTCGGTCAATGCTCCTGGAAAAAGCGTAATCTGGTAGAGGCTATCTGGCGACCAAGCATGCTCAAAGATCAAGCAAAGTGGCAAGCTATCTATTATGGCAATATCCGGCTGTACCGTATCACGCTCTCCTCCAATAGTGATGATCCTTGAGGTATCGAAAGAAGTGATGGGCATGTCAAAACATATGGTAAAGGGATCACGAGGATGACCAGTATTCTTAATCCTGGATTTCTCCTCGAGATGAGGTGTTGGTGCTGGAGGTGCGTCCCATCGTAGGGATATGGTATCTATCTTATTGAGCAAAGTATCCTCAAGATAGACTGCCCAGGTCTGTGACTGCTCTGCATGATACCAGATGTAGAGGTCCTGATCGAGGAGGTTATGAAATGTGCTATCCCCTGCGATCTCAACCTTCAGGTGCTCAGGTGGTCTATTGTAGGTAAAAATGCCAAGATTCCAGCCACTGGTATCTTTCTTCGCCAGATAAAGCTGTTCTTTTTCCTTTGACATCATCAACTCAACCGGGGGCAACCCATTTTCGGTGGGCTGGATAGGCTCCCCCAAGAAGGCAATCGACTCTGCCGCGGGATCGTACAGATAGTTTAAATTTTCGTCCATCACCGCCACGACCTTAAAACTGCCAGCTTTCATATTGCCAATCTGATAAGATCCGTCTTCTTCGGATCTAGCAGCGTAAAAAGGTTTTTCTTGAAAAACGATCGAATCCCCATGTTCCTCATACACCATAATCAGGGCATTTTCCACTGGCTCTCCTGTGTATGCATCTAGGATGATGCCGGTCATCCGCAGTGAATCAATGGCATCGCCGGTGGAAAAGACAAAGGAAAAGTTCTTCAGTGGATTACTCTCGGTGATGTCTTGGATGGATTCCCCAAAATTAATGGAGTAGGTAGCATTTTCACGCAGTACTTCTTCATCGTGAAACTCAATGACCACACCCCGACCTTTTACATTGATATCCGGACGTTTCTCCAAAGGAGGTGAAATGAGTACTTGGGTATATGCTTTCTCCAACTTTACCCATTCGTCCATGTTGAGGATGATCGTCCGCTCGCTAAAATGGGTTTGAAAATTGGGTGTACTTTTCTCCTGGATAATGACTGGAGGTGTTTCATCTCTTTCGCCACCTTCCAGTTGGCCTCCTTTGACGGCACAATGCCAGGAGACTATGACCATGGTCCACAACAATATTAGCTGGCGGCATCGCATGATCGCAAATTTATCCAATAACTTACAACTCCAAGCTTAAGATTTATTTAAAGGATGATAGCTCATGATCGTCTCCCGTAGATAGTGAATATCAAGGTGTGTGTAGATCTCGGTGGTCACAATGGACTCATGGCCCAGCATCTCTTGCACCGCTCGTAGGTCCGCACCACCTTCGACCAGATGGGTAGCAAATGAATGACGGAAAGTATGCGGGCTGACCGTCTTTTCAATACCTGCATTTTTGGATGCCTCCTTGACAATATTGAAAATCATCACCCTACTCAGTGGTTTACCTCGACGACTGAGGAACACGACATCTGAATGTGCAGGCGAGATCTCCAACTTATTCCGATCTGCTTGCAGATACAGCTGAATGTGCTTGATGGCAGAAGCCCCAATGGGTACCAACCGTTCTTTATTGTTTTTACCGATCACCTTGACAAAACCCACGTCCAAAAAGAGGCCTGAGATCTTTAGTTGGATCAGTTCGCTGACTCGCAATCCACAGGCATATAAAGTCTCTAAAACAGCTCGATTTCGCGTACCCTGAGGATGACTGAGATCAAGGGTGGCCATCATTTGTTCGATTTCACTCAGTGAAAGCACTTCCGGTACTTTCTGGTGAGTCTTGGGTCCCTCGATGAGAGAGGTAGGATCGGTATCGATCTCATCCTCGATGATCAGATATCGATAGAAAGCACGAACACCCGATAGGATGCGTGCCTGAGTACGTCGACCCAATGCCAATTCATTCAGATAAACTAAAAATGCCTCCAACTGTGCCGATGATACCTGGTTGGGCATGGTGGTCGGACTCGCATCTAGCAAGAAGTCTGCCAGCTTCTGTACATCGTTGACATAGGCTTCTATGGAAGGTGCCGCCATACCTCGCTCAAGCAAAAGATATTGCTTGAAACCACTGATTGCTGAACTCCAGAGCAAAATTGATCCCTTTTATATGAGATATAAAGGTAATATATAAAATGAGAACACCGTCAAGGCGCGAATGGCAGGTACACATGGATACTAGTGTTCGTACCCGTCATCACTTTCTATATTCCGATAAGCAGTCAGACCCCAAGGTGAATTTGCAAGGCATGGTCAGAACTCTGGAATCTGTGGATCACAGTATTGCCAGATCAGGGCAATGATGGGTTTATCCTGATGAAGTATTGGTCCAAAACCCGTAGTGATTGAAACCTTCTTCAAGTACAAAGTCCATCCTGGGATAAAGCGCGTTTCCGATTTCATTTGACACTTCCGTCTCCAGTGCTATACCCTGCGCCCCGGTTTCTACTGCTAATTCTTTTGCACGGTCAATCAGTTGTTTGGACAAACCCAGACCTCGGTAGGCTGCCATAATGTACAGGTCGTTCAGGAGCCAGATCCTTGCCATTCGTGTGGATGAAAAGAGCGGGTAGAGCTGCGTAAACCCCACCATCTCATCTCCTGGCGTAAAGGCTCCGTAGATGATGGACTCATCCCTTGACACTCGAGCTTGGAGAAAACGTAAGGCACCCTCTCTATCAGACTGCTTGCGATACCAAACCCTGTAGGCATCAAATAGCAGTACCAGTTGGTCAAGATCATCGATCAGCACTCTTCTAATGTTCATATGCATCAGTCATTTTTATCTTGGCAAGATCTGCATTTTACGTCATGATTCCGAGCACCAGGTACATGACCGCACTGATGAGGCCTGCGAGCAGTGCATACGGGATCTGCGTCTTGACATGATCAATATGATCTGTGGCCGCAGCCATCGAAGATAAGATCGTTGTATCACTGATTGGAGAGCAGTGGTCACCAAAGACACCACCGCCCAATGCGGCAGCGATGGTGATGATCTCATTCACATCCATCTGCCGAGCCATAGGCACCGCGATGGCAATCATAATGGCGAAGGTACCCCAAGAGGTACCGGTAGAAAATGCGATGAAGGCACTCATTAGAAAGATGACCATCGGGACCAATTTGGGGGAAAGCCATTGTCTAGCTACTTCAGCCAAATACTCACCAGTCTGGAGCTCCTTGCACACACTACCGATGGCAAAGGCAAAAAGTAAAAGCAGCGCTATTGGCATCAATCCCGATATTCCTTTGAACACCAAATCAACTTGTTCCTTCAGATTGAAGATGCTCTGCCAGCTATAGAGCAGCATTGAAAACAAGATGGCCACCACCACACCCACCAGCACTGCTGTGGAGCCGGACCCTTGACCCAGTGCATGAAAGGCCTGTGCACCCCAGCTGCCATCGGGCATTCCTTCTGCGGCCGCATTCCAACCGGTGTAGATCAGCATCACCGGCATCATCACCACCATGACCAGAAGGGGTAAAGTCATGTTTATGGCTCTGGGTCGAATGCCTGCTTTCATCTGTACTTCCGTAATCTCTTCTGAGACCATCGGCTGGGCATCAGGCCAGAGCTCTTGTCCCTGCTTGGTACGCATCTCAGCCTTGCGCATCATAGGGTGGTCCCAAGCTGTAATAATGACCACGAGCACTAGCAGCAAAGTCACCAGTGGATAAAAATTATAAACTACCGAGTACATCATGATTTGAAAGGGATTGTCAAATCCTTGAGTAAGAAGTAAGCCCATAATAAGTGCACCCCAGCCATTGAAGGGGATCAGTATACAGGTGGGTGCACTGCTTGAATCAGCGATGTAAGCAAGTTTCTCCCTGGATATCTGCATCCGGTCAAAAATGGGTCGAAAAAGTGAACCGACCGTGAGTACTGAGATGCTGGATTCTACAAAAATTAGGACCCCCGTCAACCAGGCCATCAGCTGCACCCAGGTACGACGATCTCGTTTTCCCGAAGCCTCTAGTTTCTGCAAAATATTGGTCAGCCAGCGGATGAAGCCCTCTACGCCTCCACTGCGCTGAATAAATACAATCACAGCACCGATCAGAGCACTAAACATGATGGTACGCGTGTTAGCCGGATCCACAAACACATCAACCATAGCATATAGGGTATCCAAAAAGCCAAGTAAGACATTGCCTTCATTTATGATGGTCCATCCCAAAAACAAGCCAAATATGAGTGATACATAGACCTGTTTGGTCCAAATCGCCAGTACAATAGCGACCAACGGTGGAAGCAATGAAAAAAGACCGTAATCATGCATGCCTCAAGGTAAAGATTTCGCATTGATTTTCTCGACAGTCCGTGTGGCGATGGGCGCTTAGAAATCCGATCACTTGATGATCATTTTATATTTTTACGCCATGTTGCATCGAAGAAGGGGTACTAGAGAAATCACTAAAATGGATGTGGAGTTGGAAGCGGGCAAAGTCCCACTCATCATCTATCGAGAACCCCGGGACAATTGGCGTATTGCACTGGCGCAACGCTCCGTAAATTTAAGGATACCGCTGGTGAAATCAATAGAACAGCCTGGTGATCCCATCACATGGGCCGTAGATTGGATCCAGCAAAAGTATCGATCCGAACCACAAATATTCAATCGGTTTTTTATTAAGTCACCTTTCCATGGCAAGATCTACCAGACCTTGTTTGGAGACTACCGGTTAGATATCGCAGAGGATAATCGCCGGATTGCCAGAGGCAAGACCAAGGGTAACGTGATCGAGATCAAATGTCCTAAGGACTGGGATGAGGACATTAGAAAAGAAACCCTGCCAAATCTGATAAGCAAGATCCTCGCCGGTGCTTTCCATCTTGATTTCTTGAGGAAAATTATGGCCATCAACGACGAGCACTTTCAATTTGTGGTCGAGGGATTGTCGTTTAAATACAATAAAAGCAACTGGGGTAGTTGCAGTCATCATGGTAATCTCACCTTCAGTACTAGGCTCTTTCTGGCACCAGAGTCGGTGGTAGACTATGTCATCATTCATGAGTTGGCGCACCTGAGACATCACAATCACTCCAAAGATTTCTGGCATTTGGTAGGTCAGGCTATGCCAAACTATAAAGCCAAGACACGCTGGCTCAGGAAGCACGGCAATGAACTATATTTCTGACACATCAATCTCACTGTGAACCTCAGGTCTCTATTTCTCAACCATGTCGCCCAGACAAGTCCCAGCCCAATGCTGGAGGAGATCGTGCATGCTCATGGTATGTACTTGTATACAGCTGATGGAAGGAGCATCATGGATCTAATTGCTGGCATTGGTGTGAGCGCACTTGGACACACACACCCTGCGGTGGTAGAGGCGGTCAAGAACCAGGCTGAGAAGTATATGCATACCATGGTCTACGGAGAGTTTGTGCTGTCTCCCCAAGTTTTGTTGGCTCGGAGACTGGCAACTTTGTTACCAGAACCCCTCGACAGCACCTACTTTGTAAACAGCGGCACAGAGGCAGTAGAAGGTGCCATCAAATTAGCAAAGAAGGTGACGGGACGACATAACCTGATCGCCTGCACTAGGGCCTACCATGGCAGTACCCACGGCAGCATGAGCTTGCAAAGTGAACCTTATTTTACGATGCCCTTTAGGCCTCTTTTGCCCAATGTGCGATTTATCAGATTCAATCATCTCGAGGATCTTGGTCTGATCAATGAGCGGACAGCTGCCGTCATCATCGAGACAGTCCAGGGTGAAATAGGTCTACAAGTACCACAGGATGAATACCTTAGCAAGGTGGCTGACCGTTGCAATCAGGTTGGTGCATTGCTGATCCTTGATGAGATCCAGGCAGCAATGGGTCGTACTGGATTTCTTTTTGCGTTTGAAGCTTATCACATCGTGCCCGATATTTTATTGCTGGCAAAAGGACTGGGTGGTGGGATGCCTATCGGTGCTTTTGTGGCTGCGAAAGCACATATGGACCAGCTGGCAGATGATCCAGTACTGGGACACATCACTACTTTTGGAGGTCATCCCGTCAACTGCGCTGCTGCCTTGGCAGCCATTGAGGTTCTTTCAGAAGGCAGTTTGATCTCAGCTGTGCCACGAAAGAGTGAGCTGTTCATGGACCTTTTGCCGCATCCACAGATACAAGAAATCAGACAGTGCGGTCTTTGGTTTGCGCTCCAACTTGAGGATGAACATAAGCTAAAACTGGCTGTAAGCAAGGGGCTGGAGCAAGGTTTGCTCTTCGATTGGTTCTTGTACGATGCCACTTCCATCAGAATAGCGCCTCCACTAATCATTAGTGAAGAAAATATTGCCGATGCCTGTGACCGCCTACATAAGGTGCTCGATCAAATCTGACGGCCATTGACAGGACCGAGGAGGGGATAAGGAAACCCGAGAAAAAGTCTTATTTTGACAGGGAATGTACCTTTCTAAGATTCATTCCCGAAAATGGCCTTTGGAGTTTCAATCTAAGGATGGGCCTTAGTGTATTTGTGAAGTGTAATTAGTACAAACGAACAGCTATTATGGAAGAAAGACCTTGGCTCAAGAATTATCCCAGTGGAGTCCCAGCGAATGTAGATCCGGATATTTATACCAATCTAGTCACCTTCTTTGAGAAAACCCTCGAAAAATATGCCAAACAAACGGCCTTCGTCTGTATGGATAAGTCCATGACTTTTGCTGAGGTGGATAAGAAATCGAAGAGTTTTGCGGCCTACTTACATAGCAGAGGTTTGGAACCCGGTGATAAGATTGCCTTGATGATGCCCAACTTATTGCAATACCCCATTGCCCTATTTGGTGCCCTAAGAGCTGGTCTGATTGTAGTGAATACCAACCCGCTGTACACTCCTAGGGAGATGAAGCACCAGTTCACCGACTCTGGCTGTAAAGCCGTAGTGATCGCTGAAAACTTTGCCGCCAATCTGGAAAAAATCATCGGTGATACTGCCATCAAAATCGTCATCACTACCAGCATTGGAGAACTGCTGGGTTTTGGCAAGAGACAGGTGGTAAACTTTGTCGTGCGACGCATCAAGAAGATGGTGCCTAAGTACAATATTCCCAATGCGGTCACTCTTGGCGAAGCCCTTACCCAAGGTGCTAGATTTTCCATCAAGTCGTTTGAATCGGGACCTGATGATGCCGTGATTTTACAATATACGGGGGGTACGACGGGTGTATCTAAAGGCGCCATGTTGACAAATAAGAACCTGATTGCCAACATGCAGCAGGTCAGGGCAATCATGATGCCTTTTCTAGAAGATGGCAAGGAAACCATCATCTGTCCCCTTCCACTGTATCATATCTTTGCCTTTACGGTCAATTGCCTGGCACTCTTTAGCTTAGGAGCTAAAAATGTATTGATCACCAATGCGCGTGATCTGGATACTTTGATCTCCGCCTTCAAAAAATACCCCATCTCAACGATGACCGGAGTAAATACACTATACAATGCGCTGCTCAACAATAAGGAGTTTCTGAAGTTGGATTTTTCTCCATTAAAGATCACAGTAGCCGGTGGCATGGCGCTGCAACAATCGGTGGCTCGCGAGTGGCAGCAGGTGACGGGTTGCCAACTTACCGAGGGATATGGTATGACCGAAACCAGCCCAGTAGCCTGTGTAAATCCACTGGATGGAACTGCTCGGCCTGGTACCATTGGTCTGCCCGTCCCTTCCACGGACATGAGGGTAGTAGATGAGGACGGACAAGTACTGGGCATTGAGCAGGTGGGTGAGTTGCAAGTGAAGGGTCCACAAGTGATGAAAGGATATTACAATCGGCCAGATGAAACTGAAAAATGCTTACAAGATGGCTGGATGAGCACCGGTGATATTGGATCGATGGATGCCGATGGATTTTTTAGGATTGTAGATCGCAAAAAAGACATGATCCTGGTATCGGGCTTCAATGTCTATCCCAATGAAATAGAGGATGTTGTAGTCACTCATCCCAAGGTGCTGGAGGTTGCTGCCATTGGTGTACCGGATGACCGGTCGACGGAGGCAGTCAAAATATTTGTAGTGAAAAAAGACAAATCATTGACAGCTGAGGAGTTGGAAGCACACTGCAAAGAAAATCTAACCGGATATAAGCGACCTCGCGATATTGAGTTTCGCAAAGATCTACCCAAGACCAATGTGGGTAAGATCTTAAGGCGGAAATTGAAGGAAGAGGAGCAGGAGAAAAGCAAGACCTAAATCGCTATATTTTTTCACTCGATCGCGATCTCATCCACCATTAGCCATGCTTTCTCTCCGGCATTTGGGTGCCATGCCGGATGCTCGCCCACATTTTCAGCACTGATTCTGACGTACTGAGATTTTCTGGGTTTATTAAACCTGAAATCATAAGGTGCTATCTCAACTTTGTCATCTTTGGCATGAAACAGAGGCTTGCGGTAGATCTCAATAAATCGCTTGCCGTCATTAGAAACTTCAAAAAGTACCTTGTTGGGTAAGAATATACCAGCATCCTGATGCTTCAGGGCTGTAAGCTTGATACCGGAAATCTCGATACGCCGACCAAAATCAAGCACCACCCTAAGATCATTGCCATAAAATCCTTGCCATTTGCCATCATCAAAGGTTTTGCCACCGTTGATGCCATCTATCAATGCCATATCACCACCTGCTGATCGGCTTTGGTCAAACGGCTGATCATACTTGATGGGCTTGAAAGTGGCTTTGTCAAGCATGATCTTTCGTTCCATTTGTGAATCTGACGCTCGACCATCAGTAAAGGCCTGTGCCCTGACGGTGCACTCACCATCTATGTAAAAAGGCTGTCGATAAGTGAGCCCGAAGAGACCAGGAGGATCACCATTGGTCGTATACAAGATCTCAGATACATCTTCATCAGCGGTCAGTGTAACCAGATAAGCCTCAGCATCCTTCTTGTAAGCGATACTAATTGCCACATCCTTGACCAATAATGGCCAATCGTCGGTACGAAATGAAGAAGCCGGTAGTCCGTGCTGATTGAATAAATTGGGAGTAGCTGTATTAGTGAATCCAAACCGCACCGCTTGTGGATTTAACACATATGGTGCACTGATCACAACCTCACTGCCCTCGATCCTTGCTTTCGCAGGGAAAAAGATCTTATCTGCCCCTGCAATTTCAAAGTCTGTTAGCGGGCCGTCTGCCAACAGGCCCTCCTCGGCATAGTCGAAATATATTCTAACACCATCCTCTTCTACCTTGTGCTCCCTATAGAGAGGTCCGGAGAAGGCGATCCCCTCTCTGCCATAGGTCCTAGCCAGCGCCCAATCAGCCAACCTCTTGCCAACATCCTGCTTATTTCTCGGATGAATATCGTAGATATTACCAACGTCACTGATCACCACCATGCCAGTGTTGGGCACTTTTCGCATTGTTTGCAGCTGGGACTCCCTCACTAGGGCCCCTGATAACGAACTGTCATAGCGATAAGGTGCTATTTGCACAAAATAGAATGGCAAAGGAAAGTCCCAAGCGTCCCTCCAACTTTGAATCATCGTGGGAAGGAGTCTACGATACACTATTGGATTTTGGGTGTTTGATTCACCTTGATACCAAATAACTCCACTGACCTTGAATGGAATGATCGGATGAATCATGCCATTGTATGCACTAGCTGGTCTACGTGGCCAGCCATCTGCCTTGTACAGCACTTCATCCCAGTGTTTGAAATCGGGATCAGACTCGATCAGATGCTCCGGAGTCCACACTTCAGCTGCCGTTCCTCCCCATGCAGCTTGAATTAAGCCGATAGGTATATCTTCCAACTCATGCTGAAGATGCCGCCCAAAAAAGTAAGCCACTGCACTAAAATCACGAATGCTGGCAGGAGAACAAACCTTCCAGGTGCCCACACAGTCATCCTGGGGATACTGTGCGGTTGTTTTTGGTATCTTGAAAAGCCTGATCGATGGATGATTGGCTGCTGCTACTTCTTCTTCAGCTCGATCGTATCCGTGTTCTGCCGACCATTCCATATTTGATTGCCCAGAGCAGACCCAAACTTCACCGACCAGCACATCACTGATGGTAATGGTATTCGAGGCCTTAAAAACAATCTCAAAGGGTCCTCCTGCCTCTGGGGTGGGTATCGTGACCTCCCATCGAGCATTGCGGTCAGCTTTGATATCATAGGTATGGCTATCCCAGGAAGGCGTGATCTGGAGATTCTCTGATGGACCAGACCATCCCCACAGTCTTACCGTACTGTTACGCTGGAGAACCATGTGATCGGCCAACACGGACGGAAGCCGGACTTCAGCAAATACCGATGACGCCCCCAACAACAGGAAAAGAAATGAAAACCAGTCTTTTGGCCACGTCATTTACACGGCCATTGTGCTACCGGGTACCGCGACCTTGTACTGACCATGCCCATCTGGCATTGTCTTAGGATCCACATCCCAACCCCACTCATCTGGCAACAGATTGATATCTGACTTGATGGCTTCATCCCAGGTGATCATCTTTCCGCTATAGGTTGCCATCCGACCTAGGATCGAAGTCATGGTGCTTCTGGCCCCATTCTCAGCATCGGCATATTTATACTCACCATTGGTGATGGCGGCAAAAAGCTCATCATGCTCTACTTGATAAGGATTGGGATCATTGCTATCGTCGTGCTTGAGGATGACTTTACCTTTGTGAGAGATCAGTGTTGCCTCACCGAAATCAGCTTTACCTTTGGTGCCAATTAAGGTCTCACTTACTTTGTTCCAGCAATTCTTAATATGTCGGCATTGACTGTTCATGATGGTACCATCTGCATAGTGGAACTCCACAAAATGATGATCGAAAATCTCTCCATGGTCTGGACCCTTTCTCACTTCCCGGCCACCCATTCCCTGGGCACGAACGGGGTATCCTTTCTTGGCCCAGTTCATCACATCGAGGTTGTGAATATGCTGTTCTACAATGTGATCACCGCATAGCCAAGTAAAGTAATACCAATTCCTCATTTGGTACTCCATTTCAGTTTGGGCAGCTTCCCTAGGTCTTACCCATACACCCCCACCATTCCAGTATACTTGGCCAGAGGTAATGTCCCCGATTTTGCCTTTGTGGATATCAGCCATCATCTCACGGTACTTCGTTTGGTAGTGTCTTTGTAGGCCCACCACTACATTGAGTTTCTTCAACTTGGCTTCTTCAGCTGTTTTCAACACACTTCTGATGCCAACCGCATCTGTAGCCACCGGCTTCTCCATAAACACGTGTTTATTATGCTTTACGGCTTCTGCAAAATGCATTGGTCTGAAGGCTGGCGGTGTGGTGAGAATAATGACGTCACAAAGTTCGATGGCTTTCTTATATCCATCAAAACCTACAAATCGACGTTCTTTTGGCACATCGATTCTTTCCATACCAACAGCCTCCTTAATGCTCTTAAGGCTCTTCTCCAGTCGATCTTCGAAAGCATCGGCCATGGCGACCAACTTCACATTCGCCTTGGTCTTCAACGCTTGTGTAGCTGCTCCAGATCCTCGACCACCACATCCCACAACGGCCACTTTTATTTCGTCGGCTACACTGTTTTGAAATCCATAGCCTTTGGATACTAAAGGTGCCGCCACAAACGCACCGGCAGCTAAAGTTGATTTTTTTACGAATTCACGTCTTTTGAAGGCATTTCTGTTTTCCATAATCAATTCTTTCAATTACTAAATATTTGTGAAGGGCAACCAATTTACAAATTATCCACCTAGAACTAAAGCCCAGAATGCATTTTGTTCTTCCTTGCTGGGTTGCTTTACTGGCTTGACTATTCGAAATCCCACAAAGGGTGAATCGGTATTCCACCAGAAGCTCTTGGGAATCTGTGGATCGCGCTTTTTCCAATCCAAGGTGGATTCTAACCGGTTGGCAGATCTGAGCTCGTTGGCACCATCCCGGTAATTACCACCTCGCACTGTCCTCGGATGCAGGGCAGCAGGCTTTATCCAGGGATCCTTGGTGTTTGCCTCCAAACGCGTATATGCGTCCGCATAATAGTGATCTAGCGTCCACTCTGAGACATTGCCCAGGATATCATAGAGCCCCCAGGGATTTGGCTTGAGTTGAGCTACCTTATGAAATCGACCTTCACTATTTTTTTCAAACCAAGCGTAGGTAGACAATAACTTCTTCTTTTTTCCGAAAAAGTACGGGGCATCCTGCTCTCCTGCTTTGCATGCATGCTCCCACTCCGCTTCTGTAGGCAGTCGATAAAACTCTCCTGTCTTTTCTGAAAGCCAACGACAGAACTGGAGTGCACCAAATTGAGTCATACCTGAAGCTGGAAACCCAAACTTACCCATGCCAAAAACAGGGTCTTCATAGGGAGCGCTGGGCCTGGTGACTCCATCGACTCTGGGATTACCTTCATCGTCGACGTCTATCTCAGGATCTCTGTATACCATGAAGATATCGTGGGTGATCTCAATAGCACTCATATGAAAAGGAGACACTTCAACTTTTGCCCTGGGTACTTCGTCGGGTTCTTTGGATTTCTTACCACCAAAAGTTAGTGTTCCTCCAGGTATCTCTACCATTGGGATGCTTTGATCGGAATTGGGGATATTTAGATCATATCCCTTCTTTTCTTGGCCGATCAGCGCAAATGAAAGACCTACAAATACTAAGGCAAATACATATCTCATAAAATGATAATTATATCTTGATCAGTGTTAACTCGTATACTATCTTCACATCGTCATAGGTCACAATGGCTCCAAACAATGCAGTGGGAGGGTCTATGTCAAAATCGGATAACTTTAAGGCATAGCTGCCCTTCAATCCTTGATCCAAGGATCCTGTTGCTCCGACTGTAATATCCTTAGATTTACCTGCCATAGCGAAGGTGCCCTTGACTGCCAGGTCAGCACCATCGGTAGCTGAAGCACCCGCACCCTTGAAGGTAATCTTGGGATGCGATTCATCCTTGAGTGCTTTGAAAATCTTGGCATTCATGTCCGGCCCTCTGCCACCCTCCATGCTCTTGACAATCAGAGAAATATCGACCGACTCAATTGTTCCCTCGGCAGTGGTTGTGATCGTCCCTTCCCAGTCATTAACGACCGCCGTCCAATCCTTGAGCGTGGATGATCCCTCTACCCAAATCTTGGATTCTGAGGTGTCTATCTGGTAGATCTCTTGACCTGTGGAAGTCTCTACAGTCCCCAGGATGCCCAATAGGCATAATAGTGATGCTAAAATCTTTGTGCTGCTTTTCATAATGCAAATGTTACTTTTTTCTAGAAATTATCGCTATTAATTCTTCAAATCTTGTCGATCGAAAAAGCTGATCTTTCCTCCCAAAAATATATTCTACGCCTGGAAGGTCATTCATCAACGCCAGAGATGAGTCAGGCCGGCTGATGGCGGCTGCAGAGGCAAGTCCATCTGCTAACCAACCGGAGGTTGCTACAATGGTAGTACTAAAAGGATGCGAAACACCCCATCCTGTACCTGGATCTATAATGTGTGTATACTTCTTACCATTGTGAATAAAAAACTGGTAATCAGGCCCCGAGGTAGCCACCGCAGCTTGCTTTATTTGGATCACACTGCCTAACCATGGGATTTTGATCTCCCAGTGTGACCTGCCGGGAGGTGGTGCCCCAGCTACCAGATCTCCACCCATGTCTATTAGGAAAGAATATACATCATGCCTTCTCAGTAGATCTGCCAAACAGTCACCAATGTAGCCCTTGGCGATGCCACCGAAATCGAGTGAGATACCACTTTTTTCCAGCTTCACTGCCTGGAGTGAATCGATTAAACTCATCGCCCGATAATCTACTTTTTTCCGTGCCCGCCTCACCACACCCTTTGAGGGAATTCGGCTCTCTGACAGATGCTCACGCCACATCCTGGTAAGACTGCCAATGGTGATATCAAAATCGCCTTGGGTCAGATGGCTTAATTCCATAGACTTGCCGATCAGATCATAAAGAGGTCGACTGATATGGATGGGTACATTGGACTCCGCATGGCGCAACATAGCAACCTCACTATAGTCAAGATAGTCAGAGAAAGTATCATTGAGGGAGTCCACCAACGCCCAACAAATGTCGGCCAAAGGTTGTTTTTGAGAGGTATCGGGTAAATAACATGTGATGGACAGGTTGCTTCCCAACTGCGGTGAGGTAAAGTAGACCTTCAATAGATCATCCTGGGCTGAAAGCGCTGGGCTCAATAGTAGGAATGCCCACGACAATCCTAGAAAATTTGCTACATTGAAGCGCATCAAAAAAATCGACGTATTGTGAAAAGAAGGCACTTTATACAACAGGGTACGGTTCTAGGTAGTTCCGCTATTGTGGGATCAAATCTAAAGTCATTGACAAAAGATGAATCAATGGAATCCCATCAATTTCAATTGAAATATGCCCCACACCTGGGTATGTTTAAACACCACGCGGGCGAGGATCCAGTAGACCAACTCAATTTTATGGCAGATATGGGCTTTCGGGCTTTTGAAGACAATAGCATGAAGCGTCGTGAGGTGGCTACGCAAGAGGCTATGGCCAAGACCATGGCTGATCGGGGACTCGAAATGGGAGTGTTTGTCGCTCACCAGATATTTTGGAAGGAACCCAATCTTGCCAGCGGTGACGAGGCCATGCGCAAAAAATTTCTCGAAGATATCAGCAGTAGTGTCGAGGTCGCCAAGCGGGTAAATGCGACCTGGATGACCGTCGTGCCAGGACATGTAGATCTCAAGAAAAATATGGGATTCCAAACCGCAAACGTCATGGAAGCATTGAAGCGTGCCAGTGACATCTTGGAACCTCATGGATTAGTCATGGTTCTCGAGCCCCTAAACTTTTATAATCACCCTGGCATGTTTCTGACAGAAGTGCCACAGTGTTTTGCTCTCTGCAAGGGTGTGGGTAGTGATGCCTGCAAGATCCTATTTGATATATATCACCAACAAATCACGGAAGGCAATATCATTCCAAATATTGATGCTGCCTGGGATGAAATCGCTTACTTCCAAATCGGGGATAATCCTGGCAGAAATGAGCCCACATCGGGTGAAATCAACTACAAAAACATTTTTAAGCACATTCAATCCAAAAAATATGACGGCATCCTAGGTATGGAACACGGTAATGCGCAACCGGGTAAGGAGGGTGAAATGGCTTTGATCGAAGCGTATAAGAAGGTGGACATGTTTTAACCCGTCAAAAAGGCCAGACCTTGAAGTCGAATGTGTCAACCGTTTTCTACTAGGTCAAAAATCTTTTCCATCAAGATCCACTTGCCGCCCTCGGGAGTATTAGGCAGCCTGAGTTGAAACTGGTCCATTAACTGTTCCCACTCCTGGACTTTGGGGTTGGATTGATCCATCTGAGCTTTTCGCTCAAAGCTAAAGTCCTCCGTCACCTCCATGATCATAAACAAGCGGTTTGCTACATGGAAAATCTCCATGTGCTTGATGCCTGATGAAGTAATGCTCTCCGTAATCTCAGGCCATATGCGTTCGTGGTAGCGTTTGTAATCCGCAATAAGTGCCGGATCATTTTTTAAGTCCAGGGCCAGACAAAATCTCTTTGTTTTCATGACGATCGAGCGTTTGATGCATTGTAATGATAAAGAAAAAAGGAAGACGGGACATGCCAGCCTTCCTTTATTCAACAATATAGAACCCTGTACTCTCTTAGTCGATCACCACCATTTTCCTGGTCGCGGTGAAGTCCTGGGTATCCAATCGGTAGTAAACGATGCTTCTGGTTCCTACGTCGGATTTCTGCAGCTTTACTTCATGGTATCCCTTCTCATAGTATCCTTCAATGACTTTGAGGGTTTTGCCGGTCACATCAAAAATGCTCATCCTTGCTTCAGTACCCGTAGGTAGCACAAATGATATGATCGTTTCTGTACTAAAGGGGTTGGGGATGTTCTGATACAACTCAACTTCACTTGCGACCTGTACATTGACCGGGCTACCAGTGAGACGGAGTCTGCCATTGTTGGGTTGGGTGCCAGTCATTTGCGCCTTGTCTGCCATATGTGTGGAGGGCTCGTTGTTAGAGCTGATCTGGTTGGTCCGAGCTCGCACATTGCATACATCTGATACCATAATCACCGTCTCTAAGATGCCTGAAGTCAGCCCTGACATGTCGACTGCCTGCCATCGATGGTAAAAGAAAATGGTATCAGGATCCACGGGCGAGGGTAAAGAATCAGAAGTGTAACCCAACATTGTAACCATTGGATTAGGACAGTTATCTGTTGCTGCAATCACCAGATTATCCTTTACTTTAGGACTATTTGGATCGCCATCGAAATCTGTCTGCCACTCACTGAAAAAGACACAGCTGTCGCTAAATCCTGTGATCAGCGGATTGACATCGTCGATCACAGTGACCGTATCGGTGACGACCAATGTTTCTCCACAACCATCGGTGATGGTATAATTGACCAGATGTACACCAACATCGTAGTTGCCGCTGGCATCGTTGCCATTGTTTTCGGCAAAGGGCGAATCATTGGTGATGGTAAAGGGTCCCAAGCGAGGACAGGCCCCTGTGAGCTCGACAGGATCCAATACGAGTGAGTCGGAGCAGTTTTGTGGCTCTGCATCTCCCTGATATTTATTCTGTCGATCAATGACAATCGAGTCGGACAGTAGAGAGATCACTTCCTTGCAGCTATCTACCCTCATGCCAAATCCATCAATCAAATACCAGGTATTCGTCAGTTTTCCCGTCCCACATCTATTTGTATCGGTGGTAATGGCATTGTCAAGGGAGAAATCATCGCATGGCTCTGTCTCGATCGGATGAAAGATATTGGGCGTGTTAAAAAGAGGATATAGCGTGGTAAGATCATTCGGCACATCTTCGCAGGCTATGCTGGTGTCTCTCAAGTCGGAGCAATCTATCATGCAAGTGCAGGTGCATTCCACCAGAATTTTCTGCACGTACTTGAAGGTTGTTGCTCTGGGGTCTGGGTTGAAGACCCAATCATCACCAGCGGGTTTTCCGGTATCACACCAGTCGGCAAAACACCAAGTCCTGATGATCTTAAAGCAATAAGTGGTGTCATTGAGCACGGACAAGACTTTGTCAAAATGACCCACCCCAACCAGTCTGCAATCGTCGTCAAAAACAAATCTTGGTCTGCCCACACTGTCGGGATCGGCTGCACCCACCACATTGCCGCTGCCATCGTATTCAAGGACACAAACTTCTACAGCCGTATCTTCAGGCATGACGAACATCCCAGAATCCAGGGAGCAGTTGTTGCCTATCCAAATGGTCTGTGATTTCATAGCAGTATCCGGTGTGTGACCGGTATAGTTCGCATCCTCCTGTTTGCATTCATTCCACATTTTCCAGGTGCGTTTGATCCACCCCTGACCGCAGTCATCGATATGTGCGGTTAACTTACGATCGATGTATATGTTATCGGGACAGCTCACCACAATGGCACCGTCTAAGAAAGTCAGGATCGAATCTTGGTAGAAACAATACCTACCTTCTCTTTCCTGCTCAACGATGCGACCATAGGTGCTATCATAAGCACTTACGGTATAGGTACTATCCACACACTTGCAAGTACTGTCAATAAAGTTGACCTCTCGATCAATCGGTGTCTTGTTGGCATCGACCAACTCACCATCGACTTTCCACACCTCTCTGTACGCTCCAAAGATCACATCTATCTGATCAAGTGCACTCTGATTGCCCATTCCTGCAGCTTCCACCAAGCCTGCCAGATTGATGTCGTTACCTGCCAGGGTATACCTGGGAGTGTTGAAAGATCGACAACTTATTTCAATGGTGGGTGTCACTTCTTCGGCGATATCTACGATACCGCTATCATCGATCCATGCCTCTGACCACGACTTACTCCAGTTGCACCAATAATCCATCACCAGTAACTCCACTTTTACCGGATTACAGATGTCTTCGCAGGAGATGGGTACCTCATAGCTCCATCCTCCGCCGATCTGCTTGACTTGCTCGAGTTGATCAGTGGTGAGATCTTGATTCAAGTAGTCATCCACGATGGTGTCAAACTCAGCCTCAGTCAAAACCTTTTTGCACTCTACGGTTGCGTGCTTCATCAGGTCATAGTGCCAAGCTTCACTAACGATGGGTGCGCAAGCTTGTCCATCAATCAAGAGCCAGTTGATTGTCTCCTGGTAGTGACTTTCCACTTCACTCAGGGTAGTATCTGAGTCAAGAACAGCTCTCCATAGTGCATCATCTCCAGACAGAGGTGCCACCATCTCCACATTGTCACAGAGGTTTACACAACTCTCTTTCCAGTCAATCCTTCGAGCCAAGATCAGTGAGATGTCGCAATTATCCCAACTATGCTCATTAAAAGATTCAGCCTGTATCCAGGCCTTCTTACCCGCCATGGTGACATTCACCCGTTTCTCGGCCACTGCAATGGGCGGTGTCTTATCCTTGACCACAAAGAAGCAAGAATCCACGCCAATATTATGGCATTCGTCAATGGCTTCAAAGGTGACTTTCACCGAATCGGATGATAGAGGTAGGGATATCAGTTGAGTGGATACCCACTGGTTATAATCTTGGGGTTCGTAGGTTACGCTACCGAATCCCTCAATCATAGCTTTGACTTGCGTCACCTTATGACATCGATCAGTGACAATGATGGGGGGTAGTGTGGTCTGAGTAGAACAACTGTGTGACTCGGTGAATAGGGTCTGTACTGGCATTCCACACGATATGGTGGGTGGAGTTGTATCAAGCACCACATGCCAGAAGGTACAAGTCCAGTAACCTTCCCCGAGAGGAAAAATTTCATTACCGAAGTCATACACAGCGGTGTCTTGAAACAAAATGGGGGGACCAGGACAGGTTTGCTTGATCTGCACAGTAAATTTTGCAAGCTCGCCGCAGTCGGTCGGAAAGGGCTGTTTCTCGACGTTGACATTCAGACCACACTTCTGATCGAAGGTTTTGGCTGTTCCATCTCCATGTAGCAAATACAGCCGTCGATAATATCCTGACATGGGTGGGTCTTCCACCAGAATGTAGGGACCAAAATCACGGGGTCTATCTGTACAGTAGGCCGTGTCTTTCTCACCACAGTATGTGTTCTCAGGTGAAATCGCAGGTATCTTGAAAGCTGTGATGGTGTCGATCACAAGAATGCGACTATCATCCTTCCCCTTTGCCTCATACGATCGATAGATGACTTTGGCTGTGTCATTGGCACCATCGCAGGGATATGGCACGATCCAATCGGATGAAAAGGTCGTCATCTTATCTTCTTGACAGGCTAACCTTGCCATCGGTGGATGTCTGTCAATATCCCCCTCAGTGACCAATGGATCGGTACAAAGTACATCGATCGACCGGCCACTGCTTCTCGGGTGGAGTGGAGCCTTAAAAGTGATTTTGGCATTGCAGGAGAGTCCATCGCCAGTCACCATCACATTGAGCTCTTTGTCAATGTATTTGCAAGCTGGAATCTCAATCTCCGTAGCTGCAGTAGCATTTTCTTCCAGGTGCATGACCCCATTAAATGGATTCATCACCTGGATGGTCATAGGTCCGACAGCCGCAGCTCCGGCTACGATGTCTTGAACCAAAAATCTTGCTGAATCATTTGCCTGAACAGGAATGTTAATTTCTCTGCAGGAGGGCCCGGATTGGGCGCGAACGTCGATCCCTTGACAACATAGTAATGCCAGGACAAGGGATCCGGTCATGTAGTTTCTCATGGATCCTTAGTTGAATTGAGGGTAAATATATATAATAATATCTTATATATATAAATATTTGTAATAATTTTTTGATTGTTCCATAGTCTACTACATATAAGCTTTGAAAATATATATAAAATACTGCCCTTTCGATTGGCTGGATCTACGGTCAGACGGGGCATGCAGCCTTTTGCGGTTCATCCATTCTGGATGAAACCGTTTGCACATTGTTGGATAAGAAATTTGTACGAGATCTCATTATTCAATTCATCATCGTTTAACAATCAAGGTTTACCTTGGCCACGAGTGATTGAGCATAGAGATCTTCTTGATCATGCACAGGATGAGACCCGACAATGGGTCTTTTCTTGAGTGGAATCAAGAGAGTCATGAGTGGGGTAGGTCCATCGATGTCCTAAATAGTCGTACCAACACCAAGTAAACCTACGACACCGTCGAATCCGACCATTAGCTCCATGATGATATATTGGCAAATACGGACTAAGAGCACGAGAGGAAGGACACACATTTACACAGCATTGCTAAGCATCCCAGTGCTCATCATATTCACAGAGTTCAGTTTCAGCGTTTCCTATATATGATATCTAGAAATTGCCACACCAGTATGTTAAATCATCATCTGTGACATTGCCTACCTACCCACATGAACCAAAAGCACCGACACGTCAGAGGGCGAGACGCCGCTGATTCTGCTGGCTTGTCCAATGGTACGTGGCTTTATTCTGCTTAGCTTCTCCCTGGCTTCCGCAGAAAGCGACTGTAACGAGTGATAGTCAAAGGAATCGTGGAGTTTGACCGATTCAAGCCTATTCATTTTCGCCACGATCTCTTCTTCCTTCTCTATATACCCAGCGTACTTCATATTGATCTCAGCTAATTCCCTGGCAGCCGGATCAAATTGATCAAGAACCTCATCAACTCCAGGTAGAGCCTCACAAAGAGCTCTCAGGGTCACATGTGGTCGGACCAGGATGCTGTTTAATTTTACTTTCTGCTTCAGTTCGGCTGAACCTAGGCTTCTCAGATAGTCATTAATCAGATCAGGTGCTACACTGGTCTGATGGCAAAACCGGGTGATTTCTTGTACTTGGGTTTTCTTCCTGCGCATGCGCACATACCGATCTTCCATGTTCAACATGCCGAGAGCCTCTATCCTGGGCGTCAGTCGCACATCGGCATTGTCCTGACGCAGGAGTATTCTATACTCAGCTCGAGAGGTAAACATCCGGTAGGGTTCCTTAGTACCTTTATTGACCAAGTCATCGATCAGCACTCCGATATACGCCTCAGACCTCTTTAGAACCAAAGGATCCTGCTCATGGATGCATAAGTGTGCGTTGATTCCTGCTATCAGTCCTTGGCTGGCTGCTTCTTCATAACCCGTTGTGCCGTTGATCTGTCCTGCAAAAAAAAGGTGCTTTACGAGTTTGGTCTCCAGATTGACCGACAGCTGAGTAGGTGGAAAGAAGTCATATTCGATGGCATATCCAGGCCTAAACATTTTTACGTGCTGAAAACCCGGAATCTCTTGCAAAGCCTGGTGCTGGATATTCTCTGGCAAGGAAGAAGAAAATCCATTTACATAGATTTCGCAAGTGTCCCTGCCTTCCGGCTCAATGAAGAGTTGATGCCGATCTCGCTCAGCAAAGCGATCGATTTTATCTTCAATCGAAGGACAATACCTTGGTCCCACACCTCTTATCCGACCATTGAACATGGGTGACTTATCAAAGCCAGTCTTTAGTATGTCATGTACTTGTGGGTTGGTGTAGGTGATGTGACATGGCTGCTGCTCTTTCAGGTCTGGCGTATCGGTAAATGAAAACTTGGAGGGTTTTGCATCACCAGGTTGTACCTCCATCTGATCCCAATCGAGACTTCGTCCATCGACGCGTGGCGGAGTACCGGTCTTCATTCTTCCCGACTCAAAGCCCAGCGCCACCAGTTGTTCGGTGATGCCGGAAGCTGCTCGCTCTCCGGCTCTGCCTCCACCAAATTGTTTTTCACCGATGTGAATAATGCCATTGAGAAAAGTGCCATTGGTCAAGATCACCGATCGAGCCGGGATCTCCAGTCCCATACTGGTGCGCACGCCGACTGCCCAACCATCTTTTACGATGATACCCTTCACCATCTCTTGCCAAAAATCAATGTTTGGGTGACTTTCCAACATCGATCGCCACTTCAGGGCAAAGTGCATCCTATCGCTCTGCGCTCGAGGGCTCCACATGGCAGGGCCCTTAGAAAGATTGAGCATGCGAAACTGTAGCATGGTGTGATCAGTGACTATCCCGGAATATCCACCAAGTGCATCTACCTCTCTTACGATCTGGCCTTTGGCAACCCCACCCATGGCAGGATTGCACGACATTTGGGCGATCGTCTGCATATTCATCGTTACAAGGAGGACATGAGAACCCATATTTGCTGAAGCTACGGCGGCCTCACACCCCGCATGTCCAGCACCTACTACGATGACATCATATGTTGGAAACATAGTATTTCTTATACCAAAGTGAGATGAAGGGAGTCTTCCTCGCAGGTCAATTGCTGTCTTCCGCTTCTACCTGCACAGCATCGTTTAAGGTATACATCAAACGATTGATATCCGTAGCATTGAGCTCCAATGTGCCACGCAATGTAATCTGTTCCGCTGTATAGTCGATGGGGTCAGTGGCGAAAACATCCATCACTGTTTCCGGACCTGCACCCCCACAGAAAAAACACATACTATATGGAAAGGCGGAGAAAATGAACTCCCTGTGCCCCTTGTATCCTTCCACGGGAATGATATAGCCCTTGATATCAATCTGTTCACCTTCTAGTGCCAATATATCCTCACTAAAAACGGGGATATCCACCTTAAAGCCCATGAGCTCATCATATTGCTTCGTGAAAGTGATCTTAGCTAGCGTCTTCCAGGTATTTTCCTGAGCATGGCTACCTATCAAAGGAATCGAGATGATGGCTAGAACGAATGCAATATTTTTTAGATGCATAGTAATCAGATGCTTTGTTCACCGAAAGGACTAACAACGAAGCAATTGCAGTAGTTCTCCGGACCGTATTATTAACTGTCTGTTAAAGGTATAAAAGTTTATGCGGGCTGGCTTCTCTTCCTGCTGTTCATCACATTTGTCTCATCACCCTTGAGCCAAAGTCTCTGAGATGTCCGTTTTAAACGCATACCATGCCGGAATAATAGCTGAAATCAAGCCGACGAGTAGACATCCCACGAAGAGTACGCCTTCCTGAAGAAGAAACACTTTTCCCGAGATACTATACTTATAGGCATCTTGCATCTGATCTGCGAGATATTCTACGGATAGGTGGCTTAGCAGGATTCCTATCGCATACCCTATCACCGCTATGATCAAGCCTTCCAGGAGAATGAGGACAAAGAGTTTTGTTCTGGAGGCACCCATGACCCTCATGAGAGCCAGTTCATACTTTCTGTCTTTGAGAGAACTCAATAATGAAATGAATATGCTTAGACCTGATACAATGACAATCACCCAGGCAAGTACTCTTAATGTATTAAGACCCACTCCCATTAGACTAAAAAGACGATTGATTTCTATGGCTGGAGTTGCAGCTTGGAGTGAAGTGTTTTCATTGATGTTTCGCTGCATGTTAAGGGTGCGAAAATTTCTTGCCGAAAACTTGATGAGCATAGAGGTAATCTGCTTATCCGGGTAGGATAGTAAGGGCTGGTCATAAGCCTCATGGTGGTGATCATGAGGGGTATCTCCTTCACCCTCTGAATGGTCATGCTGATGGTCTTCCGAATGATCGACATCCTCCTTCTCAGGAGCAACCTCATGATCATGCACCATCCAGATGGTGGGTGGTGTGGTCAATATCAGCTGATCAATCACCGATCCACTGGGCGCAAATATTCCCGCCACCACAAATGGCTGGTCACTCTCATGCTCGAAATCAGTATTATGATCAAAACCGTGGGCACTGTAGAAGGTATCACCCACCTTGAGCCCAAGGCTAGCTGCTACATGGGCACCGATGGTTACCTCAAAATGCCGCGTAAAAAGCTTGCCTGATTGTACGGTAGCATCATATAGATCCTTAAATTCTGAGGTAGTTCCCACAATGCGGAAATTGCGATAGTTATCACCAAGGGATAAAGGCACGGCCAGCTCTATCAAAGGATGTCCTGATCTTAAAAACGGTCTGGCATCCGCAATATCAATATTGCCCGTGGGGGCATCAATATGATACATATTGCATAGGATCAGCTGTAGGGGACTACCTTTAGCTCCCACCACTAAATCGATCCCAGCTAAATTCTTTTCAAATTTTTGTTCCAACTGTTGGTTGAGCAGTAGGAGCAGTGAGATCAGCCCCACACCCAGTGCAAAAAGTACTACGCTCAACAACATGCCGAGTGGTCGGTCGACCAGATTCTTCCAACTTAGTCGTAAGGGATTCATGTCGGTATTTTATCCAGGACGATTTGATGCTCAAAAGCTGATTTAAGTCGACCATCGTGGGTCACGATCATCAAGGTAGCGTGATCTTGGCTGGCTTGATCTCTAAGCAATTGGATGACCTCTTGGCAGTTTTCGTCATCAAGGGCTGAAGTAGGTTCGTCTGCCAGGATGATATCTGGTCCATTAATCAGAGCTCGGCATATTGAAGCTCTCTGCTGCTCACCTACACTGAGTTGGGAAGGCTTCTTATGTGCTTTATCTACAATATGTAGCCTATCTAGGATGTTTGAAATCTTCCTGCGGTCCAGAAGTAATCCCGCAAAACGCTGTGCCAACATTAAGTTTTCTCGCACCGTCAAGGCCTCGATAAAATGTGACTGCTGAAAAATGATTCCGATATGCTGTCCACGGAAATGATCTAGCTTTGCACCTTGCATCTTGGTCAAGTCCTCACCACATAGCAGCACACGACCCGATGTCGGCTTTCGCAGCCCAGCCAGCAAGTGCAGTAGCGTGGTCTTGCCGCTCCCAGATGCACCCAACAGTAACCATTGCTCTCCCTCCGCACAAATGACATCTGGAAAGGACAATTGCGCACCTTCCCTGTAGATGTACTGCAATGACTCAGTCTTTAGCATAAATCTTCAATTTGGCGATCTGTTGTCAATCTTTCATAATAAGGCGGCACCAAATACTCCGGCGCTGTCTCCTAGCTTAGGATGGAGAAACACGGTATCAAGCCGATTGTTAAAGACAAATCGCTTCACCTGTGCTACACCCTCGGTGTAAAGCTCTTCAATATTGCCTACTCCACCACCTAGGACCACCACATCCGGATCGACTATATTGATCACATTGGCCATGCCCTTGCCAAAGAAGTGTAACATTCTTTCGATCGTCTCGGTTGCTATAGGATCAGATCCTTTTCGATGTAATCCCACAATTTCTTTCAGCTTTTTAAACTCCCCTTTCTGGGCCTGGTAGTATCTCTCCAGGGCAGTACCTGATATCACTCTTTCTGTACAGCCAACGTTACCACAATAACATGGTCCACCGCTGTCATCAAGGAAGGTGTGGCCCCATTCGCCCCCAATACCTTGTCTCCCCGTCAGGACTTCTCCATTGATCACCAGACCACCACCCACGCCCGTCCCCATGATCACTCCAAACACCACTTCCGGTTGTTCGATGTGATCGCGTACTGCACCCAATTTGGCTTCAGCAATGGCAAAACAGTTGGCATCGTTGGCCATCACTATCTCCTTCTTCAATGCGATCTCAAGATCTGCTTTTAGTGGCTTACCATTCAGACAGGTGGTATTGCAGTTCTTCATAGTCTGTAAGAGTAGGATCTAGTACACCTGGCGTACCTATGCCAATGCGCTTGCTGGCTTTTCCAGTCTTTCGTTCAATCAAGTCAACACAGAGCTTGATCTGGTGAACGATATGTTCGTAGCCCTGGTCACTTTCCGTGGGCACCCTCAACCTTTCAAGCACGTCCAGTGAGGTGACATCTCTCAACACAATACCCTCGATCTTCGTGCCACCTAGGTCAATCCCCAAAATCGGATCACTTTCACTCATTAGAACTTTTCTTTATCCAAGTCTCAAGAAAATTATTGATCTTTGACGCCCTATGATGTGCGCCATGCGAAATTAGGTTTTCTTTCATCGAATTCCATTGCGATGAGCTTCAAATTCTTGAAGCCATGCAGATCTATTCCTACAATTCCAACAATCTTCCTTTCGCATGAGAAAAATTCTTAATATAATATTGCTTGCCATCAGGGGTGGAGAAAAAAACTTCACCACAGGCAATATCAATCGCGCCATTGTATTGCTGTCCATCCCTATGATTTTAGAAATGTTGATGGAGGCGCTCTTCGCTGTCGTTGATGTCTACTTTGTTTCTAAGGTCAGCGTCAATGCGGTAGCGACCGTAGGATTTACCGAGTCCGTCATTACCTTGGTCTATTCGATAGCCATTGGTCTGAGTATGGCTACCACAGCCATGGTATCCCGAAGGATTGGCGAATCCCAACCCGAACGGGCAGCGGAGGCAGCTGTGCAGTCGATCATCATCGCCGTAGCCTTCTCTGTCATCATCAGCATCGTCGGAGTCATCTTTGCTGCTGACATTCTCAGAATGATGGGTGGTAGCGAATCCCTCATTGAAGAGGGTCTTTGGTACACCCGGATCATTTTTGGTGGCAATGCGGTGATCATGTTGTTATTCTTGCTCAATGCCATTTTTCGAGGTGCAGGGGATGCTGCCGTTGCCATGAAGGCACTTTGGCTGGCCAACATCTTGAATATCTTCTTGGATCCATGCCTGATTTTTGGCTGGGGACCTTTTCCTGCCTTGGGTGTCACGGGTGCTGCCGTAGCGACCAATATCGGTAGAGGCATTGGGGTACTTTTCCAATTGTATGTCCTACTTAAGGGTAAAGTAATTATCAAAATCATGCGCAGGCACCTAAAAGTGGTCTGGCCAATCATCCTGCGACTGCTGAAAGTTTCGATAGGTGGTATGGGTCAATACATCATCGCTTCGGCAAGCTGGATCTTTCTCATGCGCATTATGGCAGAATTTGGAGAGGAGGCGGTGGCCGGATACACCATCTCGATCCGCATGATCATCTTCGCCATCTTACCTGCCTGGGGTATGGCCAACGCTGCGGCAACGCTAGTGGGTCAAAACCTAGGTGCAGACCAACCGGCTCGAGCTGAGAAATCAGTATGGACCTCCGCCTTTTACACCATGCTTTTTCTGCTATCTGTTTCAGTCGTATATTATCTGTTTGCCACCCCTATGGTTGCATTCTTCCATGATGATCCGCAGGTTCTCCACTATGGTACAGAAAGTCTCAAGATCATCTGTCTGGGCTACGTATTTTTTGCCTATGGTATGGTCATCAGCCAATCATTTAATGGGGCCGGTGACACGAAGACGCCCACTATCCTAAATTTCATTTGTTTCTGGTTACTACAGATTCCATTGGCTTACATGATGGGTATCACCCTCCGTCTGGGACCAACCGGAGTTTTTTGGGCGATTGCCATCAGCGAAACCATCTTAGCCATCATGTGTATTCAGCTTTTTAAGAAAGGCAAATGGAAAGAGGTGGACATTTAGAAATCCGTCATGCATCAGAATCTTGAATTTTTATTAATGATTAGTTTTACTCAATAGCAAAAATGTTCCAACTTCATGGTATGTTACAGCGCACCTACATACACTGGATCGCCATCATCATCTTTGGTGGCTCTACCATATCCGTAGGGCAATCCACAAAAGCACAGATATCAAAAATCAGTGATTCGGTGGTTGATAGTAGTGCACTTACTATTCAGGGTGCCTTTGGGCAAGCCATCAATGGCAAATCGTTTCAGCAAGAGGCTATCGTCACTCATCACGGACTCCAATATGTGGCCTATTATAATGGAGCGAGAAAAGTGTGTCTCGCCCGTCGTGAACTTCCAGATGGTCCTTGGCATATTATCGTAATCAATGACTATGACTTCAAGAGCAATGATGCGCACAACACCATCTCCATGGGCATTTGTCCGAATGACGCAACGATCCATCTGGCGTTCGACCATCACGGAGATACTTTGCACTATATCCGTTCTATACAAGGTGCAGCCGGAGCTTCTGGGGACAGTCCATGGACAGCTGATCTATTTGGTCCTGTACATTCAGACATGGAGCAGGGCAAATCCATCAAGATCACCTATCCTCGATTTTGGCAAACACCAACGGGAGGACTTCAGTTTTGCTATCGACGTGGAGGTTCTGGACATGGTGACCGCATGATGGTGGACTATGATCCAGTGACTGAATTGTGGCACCATACCCGCCAGATTGACTCGGGAAGTGGCTTCTTTCAGGACAATCTGGGTACGAGTCGCTCGAGATGCTCCTACCCCAATGGCTATAGTTATGGTCCATCTGACGACTTGCACACTACTTGGGTCTGGCGGGAAGACAGTCAAGGTGCCAATCATGACTTGATGTATGCACGCAGCAGTGATGGTGGCATCACCTGGATGAACAATGCAGGTGCCATGTTATCAGAGCCTCCACATGTCAACTCCAAAGGCATTCAAGTGTTTGCCATCGGCAGAGCATATGGTCTGATGAACACTCACGGACAGGTGGTGGATGCAGAGGGACGTGTACATGTCGTCATGTGGCATTGCTCTGCGACATCCCTCCGGATGGCAGGGAGCAAACCGGGAGAACATCGATGGGGACCACCGGAAGCACGGCGCTATCATCATTATTGGAGGAGTGTGGATGGTGAGTGGACCCATGAGGAGCTTCCCGGTGTAGCTGGTAGCCGGCCTAAAATCGTTGCAGACGAAGCCAGTAATCTCTACTTGATGGCGGGGACGTCCAATCAGTATGCTGAAGGCAGCGACCTAATCATAATGACTGCAACCAAGGACAAGAACTGGACCGACTGGAGGCTCATTCATCAGGAAAGGGGTCCTTTTGTTAACGAGATGATCACTGATCCAACTCTTTGGAAGCAGCAGGGTGTACTGTCCGTAATGGTGCAGGAATCACCCCGAGTACCCCATGCTTCCACCCCATTGCGTATATTGGATTTCGCTCTTTAAACTACGCGAGCATCGTCCCATCATCGATGGTATTCGGTGTCATCCTTGACATCGACCTTGATGCGTGCCTGCCGATTAGCTAACTCCCATACTGTATGAAAGATCAGCCTGGTGACCATTTCATATTTATCATAAAGGATTTTTTCGGGTGTATCTGTAGGTCGATGATAATCCCTGTGCACACCACTAAAATAAAATATCGAAGGGATGCCATGCTTAGCAAAGTTGTAGTGATCTGAACGGTAATAAAACCGGTTGGGATCATCCATGGCATTAAAAGTATAATCCAAATCCAGATGGGTAAAAGATTTATTGGCCTCTTCATTGATCTTGTGCAGCTCAGTACTCAAGCGATTTGATCCGATCACATATATATAATTAGGATTTTCCATATGTCTATCATCCACTCTGCCGATCATGTCCACATTGACATCCACTACCGTCTGCTGCAGCGGTATCACGGGATGCTCACTGTAGTATTTAGATCCCAATAGTCCCTTTTCTTCACCCGTAAAAAATATACATGCCACGGAGCGCTTAGGGCCCAGCCCCTCTTTCCTTGCTTCCATCAGTGTCTCCATGATTTCCAGCACGGCAGTCGTACCGCTGCCATTATCATCGGCACCGTGAAAGATAGAATTTCCCCTCTTGCCTAAATGATCGTAATGGGCAGAGAGTACGATCACCTCATCCTTTAGTGTTGGATCCAGACCAGGCAAATACCCGATAATGTTCTTGCTGTATAGCAGATTCCTTTGCAGGTGTTGATTGATCTCCACATCAGCGGCTAGTGACAATGGTCGACCCAATCCCTTATCCCGTATTTGGGTATGATTATTGACAAAATGCTCCTCCTGATCTCCAATGATGTGTTTAGCCACATCCGTAGAGATGAAAAGGTGATTGGGTGTTTGTGGGGTTGGAACGGATGATAAGTACAACTTAGCTCCAAGTTCGGATGATCGATTGGCGTCGATCCTGCGATTTAAATTGGGATCGACGATCAATACTGCTCGCACCTTGTGTCGTATTGCAGCACTCAATTTCAGGTCTAGCCGCCGAGACCACTGAGAAAGCTCTTTTGTGCCTGTGATATGGGAAATGCTATCTTCATTGACCGGCTCACCCAGATAGATCATGATGACTTTACCTACTACATCTGCCTTGGCATAGTCACTGTACGATTCGTCGTCAATACCATATCCCATAAACACCACCTCTTCAACTGGAAGACTTGGCAGGTTGCGATTCTGATCTTTAATGGCAAGGAAGTCACGAAGATGTTGGTAGCTGGTGCCATTGATTTTTAGGCCAAGATGCTTCCACTCCAAGATCGTAAAACCAACATTCTGATAATACTTATTTGCTTGAGGAGCTTTTTCTATGCCAGTTTTTTGCAATTGCTTGATGATATACCTACCCGCCTTCTCCTGGCCAGGGCTCCCCGTCTCTCGACCCTCAAATTCGGGTGAGGCTATAATCGATAGATGGGCCTTTAGTTCATCCTTCGTTATGTTTTGCGAAAAAAAAGCTGCGGCAAAAGGATCTGCTTCGAGCTCAACCTGAGCCACCGACAAGACAGCCATCAGCACCATCACTAGAGGCAAGATGCACTTCAACATAAACTTATCTTTTCCACCCGCTTGGTATGCCTACCACCCTCGAAGACTGAGCTGAGAAATGCCTCCACAACCTCTAAGGCGAGATCTTGGTCAAGAAATCTTGCCGGGATGCACAAGATGTTGGCATCATTATGCCTGCGCGAAAGTAGTGCAATGTCTTTCTTCCAGCATATTGCAGCTCTGATACCTTTGTGCTTATTAGCAGTCATGCAGACGCCGTTCCCACTACCGCAGATCAACACTCCAAACTTCGCCTTCTTACCAGTCACTGCTTTTGCTACTGGATGCACAAAATCTGGATAATCCACTGAGTCCGTTGAGTCGGTGCCAAAGTCAACTACATCATCTCCCCTCGTGCGAAGCAATGCTATGATGGCACTTTTGTATGGATATCCGGCATGATCACATCCGATCGCTACATGCATTAGTCCCTCTTTTTAGTTGCTGATGCTTGTGACCTGATAAGGATCGAACCGGGCATTCAGTTCATTCAAATACTCCGTATCTCCTTTCTGTTGTGCCAAACGCTTCAGCTCGGGCACCACTTGCTGTAAGGCAGTCCTTTGATCTCCCTCAAAACCAGCATTCAAATCCTGCACCGACAAGCTTTGGTAAAATCGCAGGTACTCTTCTGTCTCATTGGCCAGGATTTCCATATGCTTTTTGGCAGAGTCGTAAGCTCCTGCCTGCTCATACACACGCAAAAGGTTGAGGATGCGTGCGTCGTATGGATAATTCATGTGTGGGAATGCCTCGAAAAATTTATCGACCAGGTCTACTGCCTTCTGATTCTCTCCCTTGGCTAGTAACTCGAAAGCTGTTCTTTCGATCAACGTCTTGTGTGCAAAGTAGCTTGGCACGATACTGGACGTCACAAATACATCTTGTTTATCAAATCCACCCCATTTAAATTTATTTATCACCAGGTCATATACTTTATCGACATCCACCCTTCCGTTGCCATGAATGCCAAAACGGGCAGCTTTTTGTGGTGTTTGAATGGGCAGGATCCTCAATCCAAGACCTTCCAGCTGCATGTACTGTCCAAGCCCCATCAGTTTATTTTCTCTGGAGGTGACGGCAAAGTAAATGGGCCGGTCATACATATTGCTATAGATGATATCCAAAATGGCCAACTCATCCTTGGTCATACTGCCATCAGAGATGTTGATCGGGATTTGAGAGACGATCTTGTCGCGTTCGCTGGCATCTACCCATCCAGATTGCACAGCCCGGTTCTTATCGATGTTGAGCAGAAAATTCTTGGTCGGCATATGACTCTCAAATTCCCTGCCGCTACCCCGCAACGGATGTCGCTCACCCATAAATTTCAAGGCAGCTGCCACGGACATAGGTTGCTTACTACCATTCGGCGGCCAATACAAGACATTGCGCTTGAAACCTCTATAAGCCTCCTTCGGCAAAGTAAATTTGATGGCTGGTGAGTCATTCACCTTTCTTCGTGCAGTGTTGATATACCAATCCACAGCAATCAGACTTAAATTGACAACCCTCACATCGGTACGGATGCCTTCCACCTCCTGCGCATACCACAAGGGATAGGTGTCGTTATCGCCATAAGTAAAGATAATGCTATTTGGTTCGCAGGTCTCCAGAAAATTGTGTGCATAATCTCTGGCAGCCGACAGGTGTCTTCTACTGTGATCGTCGAAGTTTTGAAAGGCCATGACCAAAGGTGCAAGCAGCACTAGTCCCACTGCTGCTGGAGCCGCAGATTTGCCGAGTGGTAACTTCTGCAGGAGTCGATACCCAGCAATCACACCCAGCCCAATCCAAATACAAAAGGTGAAGAACGAGCCGACCAGGACATAATCTCTTTCACGTGGCTCTTGCGGCGGCTGATTGGAGTAAACAATGATTCCAATGCCAGTTATGAGGAATAGCGCAATCAGTCCGATGGCATCATTGCGACGATTTCTAAACTGATAGAGCAAGCCCAAAAGTCCAAACAAAAAGGGGAGCAGAAAATAGTTATTGCGTGCCTTGTTGTTTTTCATGGTGGTGGGCAACTCCTTTTGATTATATAGCAATAGATTGTCGACAAAGGGTATGCCAGTCTGCCAGTGTCCGCGTTTCAAATCCCAGCTAAAGACCCCCTGTTCTCCATTCTGCTTGCCGGCAAAATTCCACATAAAATAGCGCCAGTACATGAACTTAACTTGGTACTTCCAGAAGAAGGATATATTGTCGCTCATGCTGGGTTTGCCTGACTTCTTGTCAATCCAGATTCGGTAGAGTTGCTTCCTCTGGGAGTCATTGTGTCCCATCCTGGGAAACAGAGTTTCATCAGAAGCCTTATATTCAGGAGTAACTTTGTAGTCGACCACCTCATATCGATCACCCACTCTGCCATATTTATCCTCTGTCTTCGTACTTACCACCTGAGCATCAAAGTGAGGGCCCTTCAGCAAGGCTCGTTCTCCATACTGATCCCGGTTGAGGTAGGGGAGTAATCTGTGGGCATCTGTAGGGGCATTCATGTTGATCGGGGGCCCAGCATTGGCTCGAATCACCACCACTCCGATGACAGAATAACTTACCAAAATGAGGGAGAGACCCACCATCAGGTTTTGCACCAATGCATTCTGATGACGGTGAGCATACCTAAATCCAACGTACAACACAGCACCAATGATGAGTAAGAGGGGTATCAATCCGGTATGGAATGGCAGACCGAAACCGTTGACCATCAACAGTTCCAGTTGCGCCCATAAACTCGGTATCCCGGTAATGATCAGCACTTGGATTAGACCTAGCAGCACAACACCCACACCAAAAGCAGCCAACATACCGACAATGGTGTGCTCCTTGTATCTTTTAAAGTAAAAAAACAATCCGATCGCAGGAAAGGTCAGGATACTGAGAAGGTGCACACCAGTGGAGAGGCCAGCAGAATATACGGCAAAGACCAGCCAGCGATCTGTTTCGACATCATTGGGCATACTATACCACTTAATAGTGGCCCACAAGGTCAGAGTAGTGAAAAACGTAGATAGCGCATACACCTCTCCTTCTACCGCAGAAAACCAGATGGAGCTGGAAAATGCTGTGGCGAAACCTGCCACCACACCTGAACCCACTATCAGCAGTTGGTGAGTAGCTTCGAGATCATCTTTGCGATTGCGGCCCACCAATGCCAACTTGGCAAAAATCATCGTAGTCCATGCCACGAACATAGCTGCGGCCGCCGTGGCGATGCCAGAAAATAAATTTACCGCAAAGGCGATGTGGGCAGGATTGCTGGAGAAGACATCGGCTAGCCAGGCAAACAATCTGCCAATGAGCAGAAAGATGGGTGCTCCGGGTGGATGCACTACTTGCAGTTTGTAGGCTCCGAGGATAAACTCGCCGCAGTCCCATAAACTGCCCGTGCGCTCCACCGCAAAAAAGTACACGAGAAAACTGACCAGAAAAACCAACCAACCACCGGCATTGGTGAGATTTCGAAATGTAATCTTATTCATATGTTCGTTTGTAAACGATTCGCCAAAATTAACAAATATTGAATCGGAGCCAGAATGATATTAGTATTTTATTGAATATGTATCTTGCGAATTTGCAAAATCGCTCCATATTAAACTGCATTCACTTCACATGCATTGTCTAGTGCACGAATGCGCAGGAAAATAGTTTTAATTTTGGCATAAAAGCACATATGTTTAAATTGATTCTACTTGCCTTGGCGGGCTACTTGGTGTACACCTACTTTGTCAAGCCTAAAGCATTGAATGTGGGTCCAAGTAGCAAAGATGAAGGGGATGATGAGCAGTATGTCGAATATGAAGACGTGACCGACGAATGAGCACCAACATGGGCCTCGATATGGCCCAACGTCTGATATACAAGGACAATCAAATCATGGCATTCGATAAACCTGCTGGGCTGGCCGTGCAGTCCCTACAGAAGCCTGATCTTCATCAACTTGCCAACGCCTATGCCAAGCGTCCTCTTCACTTACTTCACCGCATCGATCAACCAGTTTCGGGGGTCGTCCTATTCACCAGAAATGCCAAGGCTGCTGCTCATCTCCAAACTCAATTTGCATCCGGCGAAGTAGTTCGTACTTACTACGCCATAGTAAGGAATGCTCCTGAGATGAAGGATGGAGAACTTAACCATGCCTTATTGAAAATGTCCAAGCAGAACAAGAGCTTGGTGGTCAATCCAGGACACACCGGTGCACGAATGTGCCAACTTACTTATCGCTGGATCGCCAGCAGTGACACCTATCACCTTCTGAGGCTTCAGCTCGCTACAGGTCGACATCATCAAATCAGAGCCCAGTTGGGAGCGATCGACTGCTCTGTCAAGGGCGATGTGAAATATGGTGACCGCAGAGCCAATAAAGACAGATCGATTCACCTTCATGCCCACTCACTCCGATGTAAACATCCGGTCAGCGGAGAAACTATTCGGATCATTGCTGCGGCCCCACAAGATGTGCTCTGGGACTTTTTTAGAGAGAAGATGGCCTGATCGTTGATCACAGGTGAGTCACTGAACCACATCCAAATCTTGTCCTGCATAGTAACCCATATCCGTATCCTTGATGGACTTAACATAGTAAGTGATTTGACCTACATGATATGAGAAATGCTCAGTGATGTGGACCAGAATAGCTACTCCCGTTTCCTTAAAACCCTGGACGAGGTACTCTCTCATAAGGTCTTCAGGAGTGAGACCGGCAAGTACTTCTTCTGATTTCTGAAAAAGAGCTACTACCCGGTCTTTTAACACATTTTTTTCGACTGGTCCACGCTCATCAAACTCTGCCTGACGCTCTCTTGAGTCCATTTCTCCACCCATGGTAGCATGAAGCCATTGCTGAACATTGCCGCAAAGATGCAAGACCAGATTACCCACACTATTACTGTGTGTATTGGGTCGATACCAGATCTCATCCTGCGTGAGCATGTCCAAGCATTTCAAGGTGCGTGTCTTGCATTCGATCAGGAGACGGCGACGTATTTCCATGAGTAACATACGGTGGTAGGTCTGTAGCATTCCTGGATATTTTTGCTTATCTTGAAAAGTATACTGCTATTGTTTATGACATCTTAATGATCGACAAAGGAAGTTAATTGATTCTATCCATATCTGTGGTAGTATCCCTCAGATCGCAAGCCGAGAGTTTGCTTTTGAATCAAATAGCTAATTATCAAGCCTTTACCATAGACTTGTATATCCTCCGGTAGGATTTGATGAAACAATTGTAGTAGTTCAGATGAAACAATTGTAGTATTAAATTGCCGAATCTCGGGATCTAAGTCTTCTATATTCGTTCGCTGGTAATGACTCAGATGAATTTAAATCAATACACGTAAAAAAATGAATTGAGCATGAAATACATAATGACACTAGTTTATCTCATGGCGGCATCGTTTTTCCAGTCGGCATATGGCAACGATTACGCGACAGCCAACTCAATGCTTATCGATAGTGATCCATTAGCTCTGACAGTCAGCGGCATCGTCACTGATCAAGATGGAGAATCGCTGATCGGCGTAAATGTCTTGATCAAAGGAACGGCCACGGGTACAGTCACGGACATCGATGGATCATACTCCTTGGAGGTCGCTGATGAAAATTCAATTTTGGTTTTTTCTTACACAGGCTATGTCTCACAGGAGCTCATGGTAGGGGGCCGAAGCAGCATCAATGTCACCATGTCGGAAGACGTTAAGGAACTGCAGGAAATCGTAGTGATTGGCTATGGGACCCAGAGGAAAAAAGATCTTACTGGGTCAATTTCCTCGGTAGACGCCGATGAATACAAGAATCAACCCGTCAATCGGCTGGACCAAATCTTACAAGGTCGCACGGCAGGTGTCAATGTCACCAATAGTTCCGGTGCACCAGGAGGTACAACATCGATTCGGATTCGTGGCGCCAATTCCATTAATGGCAACAATGACCCACTCTATGTAGTAGATGGATTTGTCGGAGCTGATTTTCGCGATGTCAATCCTAGCGATATCGAGACCATTCAGGTATTGAAGGACGCCTCTGCCACCGCGATCTATGGCAGCAGGGGATCCAATGGCGTCGTTCTGATCACTACCAAAAGTGGCGTAGCTGGCGATCCCAAATTGTCGGTTACTGCTCGCTACATTACTTCTGAGATCTTAGATACCTGGGATGTCCTGGATGCCAAAACCTTTGCAGAAATTGCCAATGAGAGAGCACGCACCCTGGGAACCAGTGAGCCTTTTACCTCAGCTGATATTTCTCGATTTGCTTCTGGTGGTGGTACAGACTGGCAGGATGAACTATTGCGCACCGGCACCGGTCAAGAATTTCAGGTTGACTACTCCGGTGGGAGCGATGCGATCACTTATTTCATCTCTGGCAATTACTTTGACCAAGATGGAATCATCATCAATTCCGATTACAAGAGGTATTCACTTCGCACCAACATCAAGGCCAACCTTTCTGAAAAGCTGAAGGCCAACTTAAAGATGAATTTCATCCGTAGAGAAAACAACAATACCGGCGGAGGAGGAAATACTTCCGGATCCATTGCCGGTGCCCTAGCCTGGGCTCCCACCACTCCGGCGCGAGACGAAAATGGGATACTCACCGTCCGAGATCCCATCTCCTCGATCAAAGGAAACCCCATCGAATTGGCATTAAACGACGTCATTAGAGAAAACAATACCCTAAATGCCAACGGTGGTTTCCAGTATGAGATCCTAGAAGGTTTGACAGCTGATGTGAGTTTCGGCATCAGCTATGGAAACACGCAGGTTAAGAATTTCTCTGCTGGGAGTATTAGCAATAATTCCAGTGCTCGAAGAGGATCGATCGAAAACATATTCTTACAAAACACCAATACTATTAATTATCGCAGGGTTTTTAATAACGTACACAGAATCGAGTTGACCGGAGTATTGGAGCATCAAACGTTGCAGAGCGATCAGGTGTTCGCCAATGCCTCAGGTCTCCAATTTCCAGATTTGCGATTCGATAACATCACTCTGGCCAGTTCCCTTACTGGAGATGCCAACAAATCAAAGCAGACAATACGCTCATACATCGGCCGATTCAACTATTCTTATGCCAACAAATACTTAATCACGGCTGCGATTCGGGCCGATGGATCCTCCAAATTTAGAGGAGATAACCAATTCGGTTCATTCCCATCGCTGGCCCTGGGGTGGCGCGTATCCGAAGAAAGCTTTATGCAGGGAAACAATTTATTTAATGATCTGAAAATCAGGGCAAGTTACGGTCAGACTGGAAGCCAGGCAGTTCCAGTATTCGGAACCATTACCACCTTTAATACGAGCAATTTTGACGCGGGTACCTCTTTTAGCAATGGCCAACTGACTTCTGGGATCATCATTGGTAATCCCGGCAATCAAAACTTAAAGTGGGAGACCACTGAGCAATTTAATGTAGGAGCAGATATGGAGATTCTCAATAGTCGATTGGGCATCACCCTCGATTACTTTCAAAAAAGTACGACAGATCTGTTGCTCAATGAACCACTACCTCAGTATTCGGGTGGGGGCTCCATCTTCCGCAACCTTGGTGAAGTGAAAAACCAGGGATTTGAGTTCAGCATATCTGCAGCGGTTCTCAATAAGGAACATTTCAGTTGGTCAACTAGCTTCAATGCGTCCTTCCTGACCAACGAGGTCGTCAGTATCGGTGATCGAGAACAAATCTTTGTGGATGGAAATGCTGGAGCAGGTCTTACCAATCTGCCAGAAGGCGTCATCCTTCCAGGATACAGTCTGTCCAATTATTGGGGGCTTAAATATTTAGGCGTATGGCAAACCAATGAAGCGGATCAAGCCGCAGCTTTTGGGAATGTACCTGGAGACTCCAGATACGAGGACCTTAATGGCGACGGAGTCATTGGCGGAGACGACTATCAGATCATCGGTAGCGGACTGCCGGACAAATTATTGGGTTGGAACAACACCTTCAGCTATAAAAACTTTACGCTCAATGCATTTTTTCAATCCATGCTGGGGTATGACAAATGGAACTTCACCTATGCCCAAGCCATCATGGCCAGCGCCGACGCGCGGGAAATCACCCATGCCGACATAGTAAATCGCTGGAGCTCAAGCAACAGCGGAAGTGAGATTCCGGCTTTTAGTGCTTCTGATGTAGCCGAAATTCAGTCCTCCCGTTTTGTGGAGTCCGGAGATTTCTTTAGGCTAAAAAATCTCAGCCTCACCTATCACCTTCCAGACGAGCTCTTACCCGGGATTGGTGGTTCAGTCATGATTGGAGCAAATAATCTTTGGACCATCACAGATTATCGGGGTATAGATCCAGAGACATACTCCAATTTAGGATCCAGCGATGCTCGAGGAGCAGATGCCGGTTCGTATCCCAATGCTAAGACATGGACGTTTGGCCTTAACCTCATTTTTTAGCAAATCAGATTCGCGATGACATTAACTGACAAAAAGAATTTAACGATGAAAAATATTCTAATCGTAGTATCACTAGCACTGGTCACTTTCTCTTGCTCCGATTTCTTAGAAGAAGATATTTCTGCCCAGATCACTTCTGAAAGTGGTGCACTCAACAACGAAAGTGGACTAACAGCTGCATTGGCAGGAGCTTATAAACCTTTGACACGCACTTGGGGAAGTGGTCTCGGAAATGCCTCCACCCAAGCCATATTGATGGGTAGTGATGATTTGACAACACACAAAGCCAGTAACAAAGCAGACTTTAGGGAGTTTGACCAATTTAAAGTGGCTCAACAAAATGGAAGACTCCCCTTTGTATGGAGTGGAGCCTATAAATCCATTCAAGGAGCCAATAACATCATTGCCAACTATGAAAAAGCCACGGGCAATCAGGATGTGATCAACCAGATTGCCGGAGAAGCGTACTTCTTGCGTGCCTATAATTATTTTTGGATCGTACGGCTCTGGGGTCAAGCTCCTCTAGTCTTAGAGACCCATGCTTTTGATGAATCCATTTTGTCTGTAAATAGCAGTGATGAGGCACAGCTCTACGCTCAGATTCTATCTGATTTGGAAAGGTCCATCACCTTGATGGGCAACACCAAGCCTGCTCCAGGTAGAGCCAGCAAGGGATCTGCCAAGGCGGTGCTTGCTGAAGTGTACTTGCAGATGGCCGGGTGGCCTCTCAATGACAATAGTAAGTATGCTTTAGCTGCCAGTACCGCTAAGGAGGTGATTGATAATGAAGAGACCTATGGATTTGGTTTAATGGAAAATTTCGTGGACCTATGGCCCAGTCCTACTATAAATAATGATGGTAATAAAGAAGAAGTTTTTGCACTAAATTTCTGGGCTGGTGATTGGTACAATGGGAATGCAGCCTACGGTTTGCCTGCCAGACCAAGCGACGAAGGAGGCTGGGATGACTATTTCTCTGAAATCACTTTTTTTGAGGAGTTTCCTGCGGGTGTGAGGAAGGAGATCACCTTCCAGACAGAACTGGCCGATGGAACCCAGTGGCAGAACTTTTCTACTGCAAGGCCATACTTTCAGAAGTTGCAGGGTCCCGATCCCAACTGGCTCAATGCCATATCACTTCCTCTGGAAAGAATGGCAGAAATCTATTTGATCTATGCTGAGGCACAAGTAGTGTCCACCGGCAATACATCCGATGCCTCCGCGCTTGAAGCTGTGAATAAGATCGTACGTCGGGCTCATGGTCTTCCAATCCATACGCCAGATCCTTCAGTGGATTGGACTGAGGCCACTCAGGAAATGATTGTCCAAGAAAAAGCATGGGAATTTGCAGGCGAATACTGTCGCTGGTTTGATTTGGTAAGATTGCAAATGGTAGAAGACGTAGTAGCGAAAAAGAATCCCGATGATCTTCAGCCTCTGGGACCTATCCAGTACTATGTACCTCTACCTGCGAGTGAAACACTCGCCAATCCCAACTTGATCAGGTAGCGGACGATGGACAGTGCCTGATGGGTAACACTGATTTTAAGATCCTTGTCAGGGTAATTGTAGTGGATAATTGATAACTTTGCCGGGCTTATGCTGCTTGCAAAGCATGGTCCCATAGCTCAGTTGGTTAGAGCACCTGACTCATAATCAGGGGGTCCAAGGTTCGAGCCCTTGTGGGACCACATTTTGTGACGCGGTGCATATCATCCAACATAAATAGAACCTCCTGACTCCCCCGAATGCTTTCGGGGCAGGGGGTCCAAGGTTCGAGCCCTTGTGGGACCACATTTTGTGACGCGGTGCATATCATCCAACATAAATAGAACCTCCTGACTCCCCCGAATGCTTTCGGGGCAGGGGGTCCAAGGTTCGAGCCCTTGTGGGACCACATTTTGTGACGCGGTGCATATCATCCAACATAAATAGAACCTCCTGACTCCCCCGAATGCTTTCGGGGCAGGGGGTCCAAGGTTCGAGCCCTTGTGGGACCACATTTTGTGACTCGGTGCATATCATCCAGCATAAATATACCTCCTGGATCCCCCGAATGCTTTCGGGGCAGGGGGTCCAAGGTTCGAGCCCTTGTGGGACCACATTTTGTGACGCGGTGCATATTACCCAACATAAATATACCTCCTGACTCCCCCGAACACAAACCCCATGATTGGCCTATGAAGCCTAGTGCTAGCGTATACATTATCTTCAGTGATACCTTGGGTAGATTCTACTACGGTGCCACTCAAGATGATGTTGCAGAACGGATTAAAAAGCACAACAACCAACATTATGGACCCGGCCACTTTACCGCCAAGGCCAATGATTGGAGCTTATTCCTTGCCATCCCTTGTGAATCCTTTCCTCAGGCCAGAAGAATCGAAATGCACATTAAAAGAATGAAAAGCACTAAATATGTGCGAAACCTAGCAGTATTTCCAGAGCTGGTCCAGCAACTCCTAAACCGATTTAAATAGAACCTCCTGACTCCCCCGAATGCTTTCGGGGCAGGGGGTCCAAGGTTCGAGACCTTGTGGGACCACATTTTCTCCCACTAATAAACGCCCAAGGTGGTGCGTTCACGGAACGGAACCACCGTGTTTCTATTTGCAATAGCCATGCGCTACTTCAAGGCTGACCCCAATCTCCAATCAATAATATTTGTCGATTCCACCATACCCCTTAATCAATTTATTCTTCCTTGTCTTTCCAATGAAGTTGTTTAAACGTTTTTCAAATTCCTCAGGCCTTTTCCTCGCACTATCAATATAGGCTATTCTGATTCGTCTATAGGGCGCTGAAAAGTTTTGATAATTCTTCCAAACCGTTACATCGGATTCTAACCTGACAACTATGTCTTCTGGAAACTGAAATTCTCGTTGAATTATTTTCACAACGTCATCCCGAATGGATTCATGAATCAAGTCGTGCTGCATGAGCCACCTCAAGCGCTCTATATTAGGTTGTGAGAAAGAAGAGTTTTTCCTTCTTTTGCAGAATCTCTGAATGGTCGTCTCTTCATCCAATGATTTAACCGTACTATCGATCCACCCAAAACACAGAGCTTCTTCCACGGCGTCATTGTATAAGATTCTTTCCCTACCGGTTTTCTTGAGAGGATATTCCAACCAAATATCTTCTTCAGACTCAAAATTATTTGCAAGCCATTTTCTCCACTCTTTTCGATCAATAAAATATCTGGTCGTCATAGCACTCCTTTTTCAATGCCTTCCATCGATCTCAGCAAGGTCTAGCACATTGCATCACAAAAGCCTTCATTATCCCTTTAACACATGGGCATGTACTCCCACGAGTATAATAAGAAGCGATGACCCTGTCCTTGTCATGCCATGGCCTTTGCTAATTCTCCCATTGCCTTCTTTTCGTTTTCCCCAATCTCCATCAAAATTTCTGAAGCTTGGTCAATGTAGTCGACCTGATTTGTTTCTCCTGCTTGATGAAACAAGTCAGAGACCATTCTCCACTGTTCTGCTATTATTGAATAGTGCTGGTACGCTTCTTCTATTTCCCTGCAGTTTAATAAGTCAGCACTTTCCTTCAGAAAGTCACGATATCGGTTTCTAAACAGCGAACCACCTGTTCCCGCTCTTTCCATTAGCATGGCAGTTGTCTGAAAATCCCGTCTAGCGTTTTTGGTCGAGTGGAACCACTTTTTGATTTCGGCACTTGTCTTCAAAATGCCCTTGTATCCCATATTCTTAATCGGCGGATTTAAAAATTCGGTAGCATTACTCTTTATAGCCATTCTTACCGCTTTTCTCAGGTCGTTCAACTGTCCCATTTTGGCAGTAATGGTGTAGCTTCTGTTTTTAGACGACATTGGTCCTTTTTCACTTCTGGCGAGTTCAAGGCTGCCCAAAGTTGTGGTAACCTTTCCACCCTGTTGGTCAGTGTCGACTAGATAGGCAAATCGATCATCGTAACCGTACATGGCGACATAGTGACCAGCAAAATGGAATTTGTTGGTAAAATAATCTAAATGGTAACAGTCCAATTTGAGACCAACAGCTTTTCCACAGTCAATTTGGTCTTTCACATTTTTCCAAGCCTTCGATTTTGAAGTGGTCTCTTGTACTTTCAAATCCAGATTTAAAATGCGGCATAAGTTTTCTGTGAGCAAATCGGTTTTGACACGACCACCGATAAATGGGAAATCCATTTTTTTCATGTTCCAGTAAATAAATCCAAGTCCTTCTCCCAATCCAAAAAGCATGGGTTCTGACAATTCGATTCCGATCTGTTTTAGCAGACTTCCGGTTGCTGTGGTTTCACAATGTTGACCAACAAATGGACTAAAATTGGTTCTTGGTCAAATATAGTGGGTTTGGTACTTTGTGGTATGGATTCAAAAGAACTATGTCGACTGGGATTAGACCTTCCAGAGCCATGGTATGTCGAGGACGTATACATGGAAAAAGGGGACCAAGACTTCATATTGCACGTGAACATATCACATAGGAGAGCAGTTAAATTTGAGTATGAGGGAGAATCCTATAGTGTGTATGACCATCATGAAAGGACATGGCGTCATCTAAACTTTTTTCAACATGAATGTTATTTGCATGCGCGTGTACCGAGGGTAAAACTACCAGGAGGAGAAGTTAAGTTGGTGCAAGTACCATGGGCCAAGCCAGGGAGTTCCTTTACACTTCTATTTGATCTGCAAGTGATGGACTTGGTACGAGAAGGGATGAGTGCAAGTGCTGCTGGGCGTCAAATGCAGATCGGTGCCAGGCGGGTATTTAGAATACTACGCACTTATGTTACCAATGCATTGGCAACACAATCGATAGCTCCAATCAAGAACCTCTCTGTTGATGAAACCAGTACAAGAAAAGGACACAACTACTTCACCATCCTAGCAGACCATGATGCAAAGAAAGTGGTGGGAGTAAGCGAGGGTAAAGACAAGCAAGCCTGTGCCCAGGCCTTAACGGACATGGAGGTTAGAGGAGCACCTCCGGAATATGTGCGCACCGTAACCATGGATATGTCACGCTCCTACATCAGTGCTGCAGCACAGTACCTGCAGAATGCAGATATCGTATTTGATCGGTTCCATATTATCAAACAGATGAATGAAGCAGTAGATAAAATAAGAAAAGCGGATAGACGCTCCTATTCCGAATTAAAAGGAAGTCGCTATTTGTGGCTAAAAAATAAGTCCAAGCTTTCTGCAAAGCAGTTAGAACGATTGGAAGATCTATCAAATACCTGCCCCAATATTGGAGAAGCCTACAGGCTCAAAGAAATGCTGAAATTAGTCCTGGATGATGCCTGTGTGAAACGTAAGGTGACTCCTTTAAACAACTGGATAAACGAAGCCTGGAATAGTGGTTTAGCACCCATCCGCGCTTTTGTAGAAATGCTGCACAGACATTGGTATGGAGTAAAAATGTATTTCTACAAACTAAAAACCAATGCCATTGCAGAGCGAATAAATCTAAAAATACAGGAAATAAAAAGGGTTGCTAAGGGATTTAGAAACCTTGATAATTTCCGAATTATGATCTACTTCCATTTAGGTGGTCTTCACCTGAAACCCACTGTAAATGGCTAAGAGCCCTAAAATTCTCTATTTTCACTGCTTTTCCTTAGTGTACTAACCTATCATCTGTTTCATAGTGGATGGTCCTCAATGCTCGATTCAATGCTTTCGCAGATGCACCTATTTCGCATTAAAAATACAGTTTGATTGACATTCAACAAGGCTAGACCGCTATACATAATCAGCTTTGATACCATATCGCAGAAGTTGTGAGAGGTGGCTCAAGTGCATGCATCTCCTGTTTCGGCCAAAGTAATGGAACACATGAGGACGACCGACATTAGCAGGCTGAGGTGATTTCTCCGGTCGATATCCAACCAAATCCTCATCAACAGTACTTCTATGGTGCATTTTTCTACCTAGCGATCACGATCCGGGACGTCCTTGTAACCGAACCTTCCGGTACACTCACCAAGTAAACGCCGGCAGGCCATTGGCTGACATCCATGCTAAAGATGGTCTTTGAGGTATCTCTCTCCGTCAAGTTCTTTTGAAGTACTCTTCTACCTATAGCGTCATAGATAGCAATATGCTCCACACGGGAGTTCATCTGCCTAGGTGGTAAATGAATATGGAGCGTATGATGGGCAGGATTCGGATACACACCGGCACGTAGCAAAGCGCGAGTACAATTGTTCAAGGTGCGAAACTCCAGTAAACTCACCGATTGGACTCTTGGCTCAGAAATTCTGCCCTCCACCCGGTTCTTACGCACTCGAAGAGGCTCTGGTGAACAGATGCTAAATTGGGCCGTAGCGAAAGTATCCGTCCGAATCCACTCTGCAAAAATCAGTTGATCACCCACATCATAGCTGTCGAGCGATCTTCCACAGTCAGCTCCGTTGCCTGAGCGGATCTGAATGCTGGTGATCGATCGTGGATTATAGTACGATTCGAGAACCTCAACCATCAGATCATTGGAAAAGCTGTCATGCAATCTCGATGGTACCTTGTCAACGACTCGTACCCTAACAACCACCATCCTGTCATCATCATCAGAAGGCAGATACTGGCTGACCAGCTGACAAAAGGACTCTATTAACACACAACTACAGGCATGTGCTTCCCATGGACAACTCATGGCAATCCACATGAAAACCAGTGTCAGTTGATATCTCAATTTCCGCACCATATTCTAATAGACGTATTCTGCCTACCAATGGTTGGGAATCCTAGAGGAAAAAAATATCCAGACACATGTAAAATAATTCATATATTTATCCTATTATTTGTCAAGGTTTTCAAAGTAATAGACATTGTACAAGATCACTACAAACAAGATTTGGTCAGCGCTCAAACTATTGAGCTCAAAGCTAAGCCTGGAGACCGTTGGGGCTGATCCCGTGATCCATGAGCCTGCTTCACAACTTAGTTTCGCTGATGATCAACAAGGCATGTCCAAGTACAGATTGCGAAAGTCCAAGGAAACCAACATCAAGAACGTCATTTTTGACCTCGGTAATGTGATTGTCGATCTAGATGTCCCCAAGTCCGATCAGCAGTTGTATGAAATAACTGGAAGGAAATATTCGGATGCCTCCAAAGAGGATCTCAAGACCTTCCATGATTTTGAAACAGGTCGTATTGCTGAAGATATTTTCCTAAATTATTTCATCGGTAAATCGAAGAAATCAGTACAGGCTCTAGATGTGATCAATGCCTGGAATGCCATGTTGGTAAACATACCCTGGGCCCGCTTGGAAATGATGCGCAAACTTAAAGATCACTACCAGGTTTTTATTCTTAGCAACACCAATGAGACACATATCCGTTGGACCAATCACTACATCCAGACACGCTACCAGGAGGCGGGATTTAAGTCTTTCGTGCACCATGCGCTCTATTCTCATCAGCTTCAAGCAAGAAAACCGGATGCAGATATTTTTGAAAAAGTACTGGCGACCTATCAGCTGGTGCCTCAGGAGACCATCTTCTTCGACGATCATCCAGAAAATGTAGCAGGTGCCAAACAATTGGGCATCCAGGCCATCCTGGTACAACCGGAGGATGAGATCATTCATATAGTAGATCGACTTCTACCTGCCTATGTTTCCAAAGAAGCCAACTAAATATGTCTCGGTCGATGAGGCGGTTCGCAAACTAAGGCATTATTGTGGCTACCAGGAAAGAAGCCACCAAGAGGCTCGGTACAAACTCCTTCACTTAGGCATGCGAGGAGATGATGTTGAAGACATCATGGCTCTTCTGATTCAGGAAGGATACCTGGACGAGGAGCGTTATGCCAGGTCATTTGCCCGAGGAAAACTACGCAACAATGGGTGGGGCATCAATAAAATCATCCAGGCACTGAAGCAAAAGAAGATCAGTGACTACAACTTGAGGATGGCCAGAGAGGAGATCGCGAATGAAGAGTATGATGCCATCCTTTACCAGCTTCTGTTGAAAAAAAAGGCCAGGCTAACCGGGCAGTCGACTCTGGAAATGCGGCAAAAGCTGTTTAAATATGCCTATGCCAAAGGATTCGAAACTACTACGATCAACAAACAGCTGACCCAAATCCTTGATAACTAATGTACGGCATGGTTAAGAAGATTGTATTCTTGAGCGATTTCGTTAGATAGGCACTCCAATCCATGACGACATCAATGACATTATTACCATCAAGCTGTAGTCCATAACAGATAGTGACATCGATGCCAATCGACGTTTTCCCATACGTCCCCTCTCTCCTATTTCATTCACTTTTGTAGCAGCAGTTTACCGGAACTCCGGGTCAGCCCGTTCCGGAACATGCCACCTTCGTAAGGTAGTCAATAACAGCACTTTTCTCATGGTAGGGGCATCCCTTATCCAATGCCCAGCCATAACTCTTGCCAATCCACCAGATCCTATCGCATGCCATTTCTTGGTTAGTGCGAATTTCGTGTCACAGTATGCCCAGATTTTCCCACTAAAAAATCCAGATCTGCTCCCAAATCAGCTTGCTGCACATGCTTTATGTAATGGGATACATATCCTCGATCATGACCCAAGTCGGGAGCTGACCATACCTTTCTTCGTGCTGCCAGTTCATCTTCATCGACATGTAGGTGGATGTACTTTCGAGACACATCTACTTCGATTAGGTCACCATTTTGTACCAGTGCCAACACTCCGCCATCGGCAGATTCTGGTGCGGTATGTAAAAAAACCGTTCCAAACGCAGTACCACTCATCCTTCCATCGGAAATCCTGACCATATCCTTGACACCCTTCTCCAACAGCTGTTTGGGTAAGGCCATATTACCCACTTCGGGCATGCCTGGGTACCCTTTAGGTCCCACATTCTTTAGGACCAGCACACAGGTTTCATCGACCACCAGATCCGGATCATTGATTCTAGCCCGATAGTCTTCGATGTCGGCAAAAACCACAGCCTTGCCCTTGTGCCTCATCAAGCTTGGCGTGGCTGCCGAAGGCTTTATGATGCACCCACGTTCGGCCAGATTGCCTTTGACTACCACGATGCCCGATGCCTGCTGAAAGGGTGCATCCAGGGAAGTAATCACTTCCAAATTATAACTCACAGCCTCCGCTACATTTTCCGCCATGGTCTTACCATTGACGGTCATGATATCCCCATGAATCTTATCCTTTAGCTGATTGATCACCGCTGGCAGGCCACCAGCGTAGTAGAAATCTTCCATATAATGCTGGCCAGAGGGTTGGATGTTAGCCAATAATGGTATCTGACTGCCAAATCGGTCGAAATCATCCAAGGTGAGCGGTACCTCGATTCTACCCGCAATGGCCAGAAGATGCAATACGAAATTGGTCGAGCCACCCACCGCAGCATTGATCACCATGGCATTTTCGAAAGCCTTTCTACTGAGAATCTTTCCGATACCTAAATCTTCCCTAACCATATCCACTATACGTCTCCCCGATAGCTGGGCTATTACTTTTCGTCTTGAGTCCGCTGCTGGAATGGCCGCATTTCCCGGCAGAGAGAGGCCAAGTGACTCTACCATACAAGCCATGGTAGAAGCAGTACCCATCACCGCACAATGCCCATCACTGCGGCACATGGCACCTTCCATATCTCGAAATGCCTCCTGTGTGAAAGTGCCTTTGGTGACCTCATCGGCACATCGCCAAACATCAGAGGTGGCCACATCCTTGCCCAGATACTTTCCTGTAAGCATAGTACCTCCAGAGACCACTATGGTGGGCAGACCAACACTGGCTGCGCCCATGACGGAGGCTGGTGTAGTTTTGTCACAGCCACAGAGGAGCACCACTCCATCTACTGGATTTGCCCGGATTGACTCTTCCACATCCATACTCATCAGATTGCGAAAAAGCATAGCGGTGGGTTTGACGATCGTCTCACCCAATGACATGACGGGAAACTCTAGGGGTACGCCGCCAGCTTCCAGCACACCTTTCTTCACAGATTCAGCCAGTCCTCGAAAATGCCCATTGCAAGGTGTGAGTTCCGACCAGGTGTTGCAGATTCCGATGACCGGCTTACCCCTAAATTCATCGTCAGGTATCCCTTGGTTCTTCATCCAAGCTCGATATATGAATCCATCTTTGCCCTTTTTGCCAAACCAACCTTGACTCCTGAGTTTTTTCATCCTTTCTTGAGATATCGTTTTCAATTGAGGTGCAAAAGATAAGAATCCTGCCGTTTCAAAAACGCAATCATCCTTTTATCTTTTCAGGCAACCAACTTCAGACAGCAGATTCCGACCTACTCTGAGCCATTTTGGAACGATTTATGGTAAGTACAGTGCATGGACTTTTACGAATTCACCGACTTGGACGAGCACGGTCAGGCATTTGCCATTTGGCATTTCGGAACTTACCTCCTTTCCCGCCATCAAGGCCTACGTACCTTCAGACTTTATGCTCTAGGTGATTTTTATGTGGAAGTCTCTTTCCGAAAAGGCAATCCTCACTTTGAAGAGATCAACACGCTCGAATCTACAGACTTTCTTGGTCCCTACCTTTCTCTGATCGACCTAAGCCAACTGGCAGGCTCCGAATGGACCTGACGAAGCTAAAAGAAAAATCTTTCCATAAGTCTGATCTCAATTCTTCACCGATCTGTAAGCATCGGACGACGGCATGACATTCCAGTCTAAATCTTGTCCAAACTTGCTAGAAGTAAACACCTAGAGCCAGTGTGGTATTGCGTAGGTGATTTTTGATGATCATTTCCATGTGCTGACCCAACTGCTTGGTGGAAGTCACTTCATCAATACCCGTATCAAATCCCAATTCCAATTTAATTTTACGACCCGAGTTAAACTGATACAGAAACCCAGCACCAATCATGACACCCAAATCAGGTCTCTGCCTGACACGGATAGAATTAGCTGAATAAATGGACTCCTCACGGTTTATCACTTGCTCCTGTTCATTTACATCGTTCTCGATATAATTCACTTCGAGATTTTTCATTCGATAACCAACGCTATTTAAGAGGATTCCAGCTTTCAAATAGGGACGAAAAGCACTGAGAAAGAAAAGTTCGTGATTGACAGATAAAATACTTTTAAGGAAATTACCCTGAATTTTCGATATGCCATTTGAGAGTTCATTTCGATGATACTGAAAATCAAGTTGACCGGTCGTCCTCCACTTGTTTGATATAGTCAGTGACATCACTGGAGACCAATAACTTTGCCTTGTGGTACCACCAATCGGTGAATGACTAGAACGTCCAACCTCGACGGGAAAAACAAACCGTACTGTATCATTCTGTATCAATGTAAAGTATCTAAACCTGTCACGTGCATATATACCAATGCGAGTTCTTCTCCTTAGAGTGGTGTAAGCAGCACTAAGACCAAGGTTGACCCTAAGCTTAGAGTCATGCAGTTTATGCTTTTTTCGGTGGTAGTTAATGCACTCTTCACCTGTCGTGCATACCAGATCATGATAGGCCACTGTGAGGTCTATCAGATCTTTGAACTGAAGTCTTGATTGATCAACTTGGGAGTGCAACGTTGGTGCATCCTTCATGACGAATTTTAGCACTCCCGTGTATGGATTGACATATTTGGATCGCAATCCTTCATCCGTACTGATCACTTCTTTTTTATCACTCAGTTGGACAAGGCGACCGTCTTTTTCCAGGAAGAAATAGTCGTCGAACGTGTGTGCCAGAAAGTATAGCTCAATTACACCATCGACTAAATATTCCAGAAAATAGGCCTTTGGCGCACCTTCATCTATGGGTAAGTCCACATGCTTCGAAACATAAAATTTCGAATCTCGGAAACGATAACTATCTAATTCAGTAGGACTGTACCTCCTCGGATCCCCTTCTCTGGTTCTCTTGAAAAAGCACCATTTGGCATTACTTTTTAGGCTGCCATAGTCAATAAATCCATGCAGGGTATCACCTGCGATGTTCACTATGTATCCAGGCCGAAAATCCTCCTGGGCCGACAGTGAATGACTGGAAAGGAACAACAGGAGAAAGAATATGAATTTGATCCTACTTGCATGTCGGATAGATGGGTACGGCATCATGTGCTGCTACTTTCTTACATAGCAACAACATTGATGCCACATATTCTCTGAGGCACCTAAACACGATCAGAGATTCACCCAACACCTTCGCTTTTTAGTTATCTTGTCAGCTAACACTTTAAAGAGAATATTCAGTCTTTATGCCTTCAAGTTCTTTCAGGCTCCCTCCATTCACTTGGCCTCTTCTAGTATTCCTAATGGCTTCCATCCTAAACAGTTGACGGTACTCCGCAAAAAGGTCCTATCCCAGAGTCACGCTAGCAGCTGATGGGGACACAACTTCTCCGATTTGGAAAGGCATCGATCTTGAGCCCAAACCTCCGGTCAAAGCTAGAAAGCCAGCCGATCAGCAGCTCACCTTTCAACTACCACCTGGATATCTGATAGAACCCGTTTTGACTGAACCACAGATTCAACAGCCGGGTGCCATTTCTTTTGATGGTCAAGGGAGAATGTATGTACTGGAACTAAGATCTTATATGCTGACGGCCGATGCAGACCAGGAACTGGAACCCATCAGTGTGATTTCGAGATGGGAAGATCTAGACCGCGACGGAGTATATGAAACGGGAGGCACCTTTGTCGATAGCCTCGTCTTTCCGCGTTTTGTTTTGCCCTGGAGTCCCAACAGTGTTTTGTCCATGGAGTCCAATCAGGATGAGGTGTATGAATACATCTATCGAAATGACGATGGGTATGCAGAAACCAAAGCACCCTCAGCATCTGATCAATGTCAATGCCGAAAGTCGCATCAAGGAACGCACTCTTGAGCCGGAATCGAAGGCTAGAACGTACATGACATCAACGAGATATGCTTGGGTCGTGGCCAATCTACAGTTCACCGCGCTTCAACAGGGTGACCGCATAGTCACAGGCCCGGGCGGTCAATGCCATATAGGTCAATGAAGTGCTGACGTTGCCAGACGAAACCATACAGGATCCATCCGTGACAAACAAGTTTGGGACATCATGGCATTGATTATAGGCATTGAGTACCGATGATTTCGGATCGCGGCCCATTCTGGCTGTACCCATTTCATGTACTGTATCACCAAAAATCGGTTCGGTATTGCTCATCTGAATATCCCGTAATCCTGCTACTTCCAGCATTTCGAGAATTTGTGCCTCAATATCCTTACGCATCGCTCTTTCATTGTCTCCATAGGCAGCTGAAATCTTTATCATAGGCATCCCCCATTGGTCATGATTATCCTGATCAATGCTTATATGATTGTCAAAATAGGGCAGCGTTTCAGCTTGACATCCCAGCGACATTTTCCAAGGTCCGTATTTCACCAGTTTCTCTTTTAGCTTGGCACCAATACCGGCTTGGCTGGGGTCTACCTTGACACGACTTGCCCCTCCCCACACACCATATCCACGCAGATAATCCATTTCTTGCGCATACACATTCCTAAACCTGGGAATGGCCACCATGGCAGGACGGGAGCCCTTGTATACCCGATCTTCATATCCCTCCAATGTACCTACACCGCTGATGCGACTGTGGTGGTCCATCAGATAGTGCCCCAACACACCACTAGAATTAGCCAGTCCTTCAGAAAATCTCGAGGTCTTTGAATTGAGTAGGATGGCGGTAGACGGTATGGTCGAAGCACACAAAAAGATCATGCGGGCGAAGTACTCGGTGGTCTCCTTAGTTTGCGCATCGTTAACCCGGACACCTGTGGCACGATCCTTTTTCTCATCATAGATGACTGACTCAACGATGGCATGAGATACCATCGTCAATTTGCCTGTTTCGTCGGCTGCTGGCAAAGTGGCACTGTTGCTGGAAAAGTAGGCGCCATAAGGGCATCCTCGATGACATAAGTTACGAGCCTGGCAGGGATATCTACCCTTAAATTGCCCTGGTTGAACTTCTGTTAGATGGGCAACTCGATTGGGGATCAATCTTCGATCTGGATAATGAGCCTCAATTCTTTGCTTAATTACTTTCTCGGCATGGTTTAAATCGAATGGTGGCAAGAATTGTCCATCGGGAAATTGCCGAATCTGTTCTTTCGTGCCCGCGACACCGATGAATTTCTCGACGTAATCATACCAGGGTGCAATATCCTTGTATCGGATCGGCCAGTCACTTCCGACACCATCTTTCGCGTTGGCCTCAAAGTCCAAATCACTAAACCGATAGGCGCCGCGACCCCAAAGCAGGGATCTACCCCCTGTCTGGTAGCCTCTAAACCACAGAAAAGGCTTCTGCTGTAGATAGGGATGCTGCTTGTCCAGGACAAAGAAGTGCTTACTGCTGGCGTCGAAATTGTACTTCTTATGCTGAATGGGATAATCCTCTTTCTCATCCCGGGTAATGTATCCTCGATGTTCAAATTGCCAGGGTGCCTTCAAGGCGGTCGGATAATCTTGTACATGCTGCACCTCACGGCCCCTTTCCAATACCAATGTGGTCAGTCCTTTTTCTGTCAATTCCTTGGCTGCCCAACCTCCACTAATACCAGACCCGACTACAATGGCATCGTACACATGGTCGTCCTTCATCTGATTACATTTCGTTGCCCACTTCTATCCTGTCCCCAGGCTCCAACTGTACATCACCACGGTAACCTCCGGGCACTGGGTTATACACCAGATTTCCCTTTATTCCCTCTTCTGTAGTAAAGTAAACCTCAATGCAAAGTCTTTTAAAGATCTGGTAGAACGATGTCTTATCCGAACCGGAGGTAGTCGTTGCTTTCTCATCCCAGGTTTTTAATAAATCATGACGGTGTGACGGTGATAGTGCCAGAAACGCTTCACCAGTTTCAGCCAGGCATTCTTCATCAAAGTGGGCCAATCCCTGGATAAAATCTGCTACGATCTTTGGCTCAAATACATTGTGCAAAAGTAGGTCAATACATGCTGGGACACCTACCTCCGATGCTGCAGGAGTGCCTGTCTTAGGAAGTATGGTATCTGCCAAAGTGCTGACCAGCCTAAGTTGACTGTCGTCAAGAGCCCATAATTTGCCTTCTCGCACATCGGCCTGGCACCCCTGAATCGAAGCGAGGACACCCGGACTTAATAAAATCGATGTGAGGGCCAATCCCGAGTTTGATATCGCGTTTCTTCGTTTCAATCTATACACAGGGTTATCTGTGGAATCAAAATAAGAAAAATACCTGCCTCACCCAATAGTCACTCGGATCATAGAAATACTCCTCATTGTTGCTGACCTTCCTGCGGCGAAGTCCAGGGCTGTCCTAATCTTCAAATTTTTGAGCGGTTGAAATGGGAGTGGCGGTCATTTCCGGGATCATTGTCAACCAATCATGAGCACAGAAAAGGCGTCAAAAGACTTGATTCCTACTATTTTTTGTGTTCATATATGGGCTTTGTTGATGATCAGCCCTTAAACAACATCATGGGAAGCAAGGAATAGATATCTTTGTGAAAACAAATAAAAAAAATAGAGACCTAACTATGTCAAGATCACAAGAGAGTTTTCACAAACGCGAGATGGAGAAGAAGCGCAAGAAGAAGAAGAAAGAAAAAAGGGAAAGAAAAGAACAGAAACAACTAGAGCCCAAGAAGAGCGAGGAGTTTATGTATGTCGATGCGGATGGCAATCTGACACCAACTCCCCCAGATCCCAGTGAAAGAGTGAAGACCAAACTCGAAGATATTGAGATAAGCATTCCCAGGAAAGACAAATCCCAAAGGCGCAACTTTGTGAGATCTGGCATGGTGAAGTTCTTCAACGATGAGAAGGGATATGGTTTCATCGTGGATACTTCTACGAGAGAGAGCTTCTTTGTACATGCTGATTCACTCGAGAACCCCATCACCGACAATGATAAGGTCACCTTCGAAGTGGGAAAGGGTCCCAAAGGTCCGGTGGCAATCTCTGTGAAATTGGAAGTCGAGTGATCAGATAGGAACTAAGCATTCAGTTTTCCGGTTATTCACAATTAGCCCACGCATGCTACCGGAGTGCAACACACCGAAATCGAAGGCAGATTAGGTCTACTCCAAAAATGTAATTGCCTGGAAAGAGTGCGTCTACATGGGCACAGAGAGTCAGTACCGTTCTATAATTTTCAGATGAACAATCGTGTTGGCTATCACATGAGTCCAGGGTGGGATCGGTAAGTCCGCCTCCCTTTGTGACCATGACGGATGATCCGTCTAGGAGGTATCAGGCGGTGCCCTGCGCTTGATTGAGCGCTAGGAATTGCCGAGCCCTTCGTTGTCGCATGATTGCGAGACTTTAGGCAAAAATATTCTCATGTCCTGAATCTCTGATGAATAAACAGCTTGTATTAATCCTCAGGGCCACACCGCGAAAATGATTAATATCCTTGTCATCAAATAGTCCAAAGACATTGAGATCTGCCAGTGGGGCACGTGAAAACTGGTCATAAAATGATCCATCAATCACAATGGATTCTTCGATGGGTAGCCTTGCCAAATCGATCAGTTTTTTGAGAAAGTCATGCGCTTTTTGTCTGTTCTCCTTCTTCTCGATGACGGTGAGTAGCCTGATTTTCGCGTTCCAATTGCACTTAATTTTATAGGCGATCAGCAAAGCAAGATTTCGGATCCTTCTGTTCTCTTGAATGGCCCAATCGGGATTTTGTGAGGTGATCCACACATTGATGTTTTGTTGCTGGCCCAGCATAGCTCTTGGGTGAGGCATGTACAAAATGACTCCTAATTCTAACCGGGTAGCCTCTTCGATCACTTTGGGAAAATCGCCCACTGAGGATTCTTTTTCGGCCATATTAAGAAATACTACATTGGGTCTGAAAAAAGCTGCTCCCAATCCTTGATTTCCAAAATTGACCCCCTCGGCAAAATGCTCAGTTCGCATCATGGTGACGGAAGAGAAAACATTGTCCTCTTTAAAAGCACGAGAAATATATCTCAATTGATCTTGCAATTCTTTTTGCTGGCCATTATCGATACCCATCAATACAGCACCACCTCTTGGGTAGGCAATATCCTTGATCAGTGAAAACGATCCCTGTAGTGCCGAGCCATCGGTCACCGGAATTAACAGATTAGGTTTCCAGGACCTCTCCTGTTGATGTGCTGTATCTGCCGTGTGTTTGGCAGCCCATTCGGCAAAAGACGTAAATAAACCACTACGCACATCTTCAAATTTTGTCTCAAGTTTTCTTCGGCTTAAAATGCTATAGACAAATATCATCAAGGCCCATGACACCAGGCTGATGGTCGGATTGATGATAAACATCGTCAGTAAGCTGCCCACCAATCCGATCCAGGGCACCACCTTGGGAATAGTGAACAATGGCCGAAAACTAATTAAGCTCAATTGCTGCTCGATGATGACGACTACGTTAAGCATGGCATAAGTAATCAAAAAAAACATGGTGACCAGGGTCGCCACCGCATTCAACTCCCTCAGTAGCATGGTGGCAAAAACCAACACACCAGTGACGATCATCGCATTTCGTGGCTGCCCAATTTTGTTTTGGTATTCGATCCATTCGCCCTTGGGAAGCACCCGGTGTTGCCCCATCGCAAAGAGAATCCTAGAAGAACCTACAATGGAAGCCAGCGCTGATGAAAATGTCGCCCCAAGTATTCCTGCAATGACCAGTGGGGGGAAAAAGGACTTCTCAATAAAAATATTGTAATTGTAAAGTAACTCACTCTCGGTCGCGGAGCGAGCAATCCAATAGGCAAGTGCCAGATAAATGATTAAGCTCACCCCTATCGCCCATAGCGTCCCAGCTGGAATGCTCTTTCGAGGATCTTTCAGTTCGCCAGACATATTTGCCCCGGCCATGATACCCGTGGCCGCAGGGAAAAACACGGCAAATACCACCCAGAATTTTTCGTTACTACCTCCCTGTACACCCGCAAAGGTACCCCATCGCACCACCTCTTCCGTGTCAAATTGCATCGATCCAAAATATGCCGCTAGGACAATCGACACCAAGGAAAGAAAGATGATGCCCATAATGAGAAATTGAGTCTTGATCGCAAGATCAGCACTCTTATAAGCAATGCCATACAAAGCAATGAAAACAATCAGGTCGACCAGAAAGCTCGGATGATGAGGAAATATCGATAGCCAACCTTCCCTAAATCCGAAGATATACATCGTCACTGCCAGACCCTGTGAGATGTATCGCGGTATACCCAAACTGCCACCCACCTCCAGACCCAAAGCCTGAGAGATGATGGCATATGCACCGCCGGCGCCAATGCGAATGTTAGTAGTAATCGATGACATAGACAGCGCTGTGCAGAGAGTAATGCCATAAGCGATCAGAATGATCAACCATGCACCAAGCAACCCCGCGTTGCCCACGACCCATCCCACCCGCAGAAACATGATGACCCCCAAAATGGTCAATAACGTCGGGGTAAATACGCCAGCAAAAGTCCCAAATTTCTTCGCGCCCTCCATGTGATACCAGATTCTCAATGAAGGAAATGAAATTTTGGGACAATCAGATCCATTCCGCCCAAAATCAATTTCATAAGCTGTTGAGCAAATAGACTTGCCTTCGGGAGTTGATCCAAAAAACTGGTCATGGACACTTGATGAGTGCAAACCCGTATCTAAAATGGCTGAGACCGGTTCTTGGCTCAAGGTAGATTAAGACCAATGGACGTCGGTTCCTGGTGGATTTGGTTCCACCCAGACCATGTTTGTGAAAACGAACACCAACTTCCTGAGAAAAGCCCTTGTACAATTTATGATCCTTGAGACTATATAATACGTAAAACCAATACATAACAATAATAAGAAAGACGGACAAGCTTTGAACTCCCGACCTCCCGTAGGGCGCAACTAACCAGCTTCTCAAATGTAGCGTGGGACAGATCCAGACGGACAAACCTAGAACTCCCGACCTCCCGTAGGGCGCAACTAAACCAGCTTCTCAAAAAGTAGCGTGGGGCAGATCCAGACGGACAAGCTTTGAACTCCCGACCTCCCGTAGGGCGCAACTAACCAGCTTCTCAAATGTAGCGTGGGGGAGACTTGAACTCCCGACCTCAGGATTATGAATCCTGCGCTCTAACCGGCTGAGCTACCACGCCATCGACTGGTTTCTGACTTTGCTAAAAAGTGGCGTCAAATATATAACAGTTTTCCTAATTGAGGGGCTTGATGCTCAGAATCGCACTCCAGCCTTAGAAGCCCTAGTGGACCGCAAACCGATAGATCATTCCATCAAAGATCTGCAAGTCCGAATACTGGCTCATCTGTGATCACTTCAAGCTCACAGGTACTTCAGGATCATTCCAAAGACGCTCTAACCTTCTGATCCAAACTATAATAAGAAAGTGCGAATGCGTACAGCAATTGTCCGATAACGAACACACTTTGACTAAACCATGCAAATTAATGGCCTGATAATCTGTACGTTACACCTCTGGCACGGAGTTTAATACTAATCCCATTAGTAGGGACTAAGACCTACTAAAAACTAGCAGATTAATGATCAAAAATTACATCAAAACAACCATCCGCCATCTTCAAAAGAATAAAGGATATGTGCTCATCAACATTGTGGGACTGGGGGCAGCGCTTTCCATGTGCATTGTAGCCTATCTCACATGGAGCTTTGACAAGAACTTTGACGGATTTCATCAAAAGAGAGCCCAACTCACACGTATTTCGACCATCGATGCAACCGATGGAACTGTTTACGCTACAGCACCTGCACCTCTTGCCAGTATTGGCAAGGGAATTGAGGGTGTAGAAGCTGCCGTGCCCATCGACATATGGCGATTAAATATTAGTAATTCAAATAATACCTTCTTCGATCGCATTTTATTCACTAAAGCAAGTTTTTTCGATTGGTTCGACTTCAGGATTATTGAGGGAGATCCAAGACTCGATGACCTTAGCTCAGTAGTAATTTCTGAAAGTGCTGCCAAAAAATACTTTGGGAGCAAAGATCCCATTGGAGAAATGATTTCCATTAATGCAGACTCAGAAAGGAAACACACATTAATAGTGACAGCAGTAGTGGATGATGCACCATTAAACTCAAGTCTGCACTATGACTTTATTACCAACAATGGAAACCAAGAATCTGTGTCTGGTGTCCGGAACGCAGATACCGACTGGAGTTTTTGGAGGAGTTCCCTTTTTCTCGCCCTGGAGGATCCACATCATGCCGACCATGTACAAGCCGAACTAAACAAATACGTCCCCATACATCAAGAAGCCCTGTCAGATTTTAATACCGGCAAATTTGAACTACAGCCTTTCGTTGGGATGGCACAGAGAAACAGGTCTTATAATCGTGAAAGTCTGCGTTCAGGAATACCCCCTTCAGCCATATGGGGGCATGCCTTGTTGTCCGTTCTATTATTGCTCTCTACCTGCTTTAATTTCATAAATACCACCATCTCTCTTGCCCGTAAACGACTCAAAGAAATTGGTGTGCGAAAGGTGATGGGGAGCAGTCAAAGTCATTTAATTGTACAGATGCTTTCGGAAAGTCTCATGATCTGTCTTTTAGGGACAGTTCTAAGTCTTGTTATATCACACTTCATTTTGCAATGGTACAATGCTAAATGGCACTGGATCTTTTTAGAAGTTGACCCGCTCAATGATTTGCATTTGATTGGATTTCTCGTAAGTACTCTTTTGATTACCACGTTATTAGCTGGAGCCTATCCTGCATTTTACGTGAGTTCATTTAGTCCCAAGAAAATATTCAGCAAAACTGTGCAATTTGGCGGTACTCATTTGATATCTCGGCTATTACTTGGCCTTCAGGTGGCCATTGCATTGTCTTCGGTTGTTTTAGGACTAAGTTTTGCCAACAACGCTTATTATCAAAAAACAACTGATGTGGGCTATCAAAGAAACGGGATTCAAGCGGTGTACACTGGAGACAAGGAAAGCTTCAATATTTTGAACAATAGCATTAACAGCCAAGCAATAATATTAGCCTCTGCTGGCGTACGAGAACATATTGGCACGAATTGCCCTTACATTCCATTTGAATTGCATGGAGAAAAGCACAACACCGACTATATGCAAGTCGGTCAGGGCTATTTGGAACTGATGGAAATAAAAACTCTTAAGGGAAGATCCTTTGACGCTGGACTAAGTACCGATTACGAAAATACGATCATGGTCAATGAGACCTTGGCTAAGCGATATTTTCCCGATACGGATCCGCTCGGACAAACATTGACTTTTTTTGACACACTGCATTGCACTGTCATTGGCGTGGTTGGTGACTTTCTTCAGGATAATTTCTTCTTACCCCTTAAGCCAGTGGTATTAAAATTTTGCAAGGCAGACCTTTTCTCGTATTTAGTAGTGAAAACAAAACCAGAAAACATTCAGGAAGGCAGATCCTTGTTGGCGGCAGCGTGGAAAAAGGCACTTCCCCATAGGCCCTTTATTCATGATTTTCAAGAGGACTATTTGGTGGAGTCGAGAGAAGTCACCAATAATATTAGTGTAATCTCGACAGCTCTCTCGATTGCCACCATCTTATTGACATTGGTGGGTTTGTATGCCCTCATGTCACTAAATGTGATGAAACGATTGAAAGAAATTGCGGTCAGAAGGGTGCTGGGCGCTTCCACAAAGAATATTGCATTAATACTAAATGGAAACTATATATTCATCATCCTTGCTGGATCACTTCTAGGAATGTTGGGTGGTGCGTTGATGTCCAAGGCTCTACTGAGTAGCATTTATGATGTTCATGTGGGCATCAACCTGCCAATAATCGTGATTGCTTCAATCGTATTACTCACCATTATTTTCTTAACCCTCTTTGTCAAAGTGAGGCAGGTAATGAACTTGAATCCAGCGGAGGTCTTAGCAGGTGATTAATGATTATCTGAGATGAGAGTGCACAAAGAAGTGATCGATTCCTCAGCTGGAAGATTTCAGGGGGTATTATTTGGAAATCTTCCAGCTGATCCATTACATGCATATTTGTTGATGATGCTATGTCCAGGAGACTATCAACCCAAACCGCTTTCCCAGTTTCCAGCCCCCCAAAAGTGGGAATAGCCCTATGTCGAATTCAAGCACATAGCTGAAAGATCTCCGACATTCCTGGGTTACACACTACTTTTGCCTTCCTTTATATTTGACAGACGCCAAGATATCTGTGCTACTCATCTAGTGATTAGGGTGAGATTACCATAAACTTGCCAAGACTAAAGATGAACATACCGCAAATCAATCTTAGCATCCAAATACTCATCCTCTTCATTGGGACCGGCTGTGCTGTTGCCCCGCAGTACTGGCAGGAAGACTTACCGAAGGAAAAAATCACCGGCTTTGAGTCAGGTGCCAATGCCAAAGGGATACCTAACCGTTGGGTCAATTGGCATCCGATACCCTCCTATTCCATTGAATTGGATTCTACAAAATCAGCATCAGGAGATTGCTCAGCTGTCATCAGAGGCTTGGATGAAGAGCGTTCGGGTTTCGGCAGTATGGCTCTTGAATTTGCGGGACAATATGCAGCAGATAGCATTGAGCTAAGGGTGAAAATGAAAATGCATCTTGGCAAGAAAAGCAAGGCGGGAATAATCCTGAGGCTAAATGATGAGTACAGCGCCATTGGCATGGAGACATTGGAGATCGACCATTCATTTGAAGGACACGATGAATGGCAAGCCTACACATTGAGCATGCCCTATAAAGAGTCCGCACAGAAGATATGGATAGCCGGCATCCTCAAGGGGAGTGGCCAAGTATGGTATGATGATTTTGAAGTATTTGTAGATGGTACGAAAATTCATCAGATCTCACCCAGGGATGTCACGAGGTTCCTAGCACCAATCGACCGGGAATTTGACAAAGGCTCTGGCATCAACATAGATAGCTTATCTGCGGACGGGCTACATAGGTTGACTTTAACCATTAAAGTATGGGCATTTCTAAAATACCATCACCCCTATGTAGCCAAAGGAAAATTAAACTGGGACTATGAGTTATTTCGAGCCATAAGAAAATCCCAGTGCACTGCCGACAAGCAAGCCTACAGTAAATCCATTTCCGAGTGGATGAAATGTTTGCGGGGTACTCAACTAAAGTCCAACGACAATACTGCAAGTGGGGTGACCACCATGGTCTCTGATACGAGCTGGATTGATACGACAAATTTCACCAAATCCCTCGTGCGAAAACTCAGATCCACATTGGTAGGAGGACGTCCACCAAAGCACTACTACGTATCCATGAACAGTTTGCGAATACCTTCTTTCACCAATGAGATGGCATATGCAAGCATCTCTCAGCTTGATGTAGGGTATCGACTTCTGTCCTTAGCGCGTTTGTGGGCAGCCATCAATTATTTCTACCCTTATAAATCCCTACTCGCGACAAATTGGGACGAAACACTGACCAGGTTCATTCCAATCTTCATAGAGGCAGAAGATAATGCTGCCTATGAGAAGGCCGTTCTTGCACTACTTGTCTGCATCCAGGATAACCACAGTGCCGATATACTTCTTCATCCCAAATATGAGAAGTACTTTGGTAGAAGATATGTGCTGCCAAAGTTTCGATATATTGAAGGCTCGCCTGTAGTACATGATTTCTACTCGACGTCTGCTCCAGTGCAATCCGGTTTTCATTCGGGTGATGCACTCATGGAAGTTGATGGACGACCCGTCTCACAAATCTTTGACTCCATGCAAGTTTTTATTCCTGCTTCAAATGATGCCACCAAACAGCGGGAATTCTGTCGCCTTCTTTCAAGAGGGCACGGTGATACCATCCTTTACAAAGTGAAGAGAGCTGAGGAAGTCATCGAAATTAGGGAACCCACCATACCAGCCAATTTGCTCGAAATAAAAGATTGGATTGCTCCTACTTATCAACTTATTGAACACGAAATAGGGCTGATTCATGGTATGTACTTCAATCCGATGGATGTGATCCAAATGACTAAATCATTTGAAAAAGTGCAAGGACTGATCATAGATATGAGGGGATATCCAAAACACTTCTTTGCACCGGACATCATGAAATGGTTGTCGGGATCAAACGAAGTTTTTGCAGCGTTGGCCACAACTACATTGCGACAACCTGGGGTGTTCCAAATTACCAACCGTCCTACAACAAATGACTATATCTTCACCGATCTGAAAGATCTCTCTTCCCGATATCAGGGAGAACTGATCCTTTTGGTGAATGAGCACACACAAAGTCAAGCTGAATTTCTGACAATGCTCCTAATGACTTATCCTAATACTACCATGATCGGCTCCACCACAGCCGGCACAGATGGAGACATCACCAAGCTGATGCTACCGGGGAAGATTCCCGTCACGTTTTCAAGCGTTGGCGTGTATTTTCCCGATGGAAGAGTAGCTCAGCAAGATGGCATCACACCCCAGTTAAATGCGGTCCCAACCATAGCAGGTATTCGAGAGGGCAGAGATGAAGTGCTTGAAAAGGCCATAGCGATTCTCAGCACAAAGAAATGATCTCATGTTGTCCCCCATTGACTGGCTGGTCATTCATTTTTTACAGGCGTGTTTCATCACCACGCTCCCGCCGTCCTAATGACTCCAGGATATCAAATTATGTGCTCTTTTCGGCAAATGATCGATGGTTTGTCGGCAAGATCAGAAAATCAAGCATGCCTGTCCACAATGCTCTGGCCCCAGATGAGACTCGACAGTGACCACAATCATATACGATTCTAACAATGCTCATCACATCTCTGCGTCATGACCAGCGATCTTTGTCTTCAGAAAAAAGAAAATACTTGATCGGATTGCCCTGGTATTGGACAGCTGATTGATCAAAAAACATTCTTCATTCCATTAGATGCAGATGTTGGGGCGGGCACCTTCTTTAAGTGCCTGTCCTTTTCTAATTGATCTTATAGACAAAGATCTCATGTGAATAGCTCATCCCAGATCCAAATTGGTGCAACCTTCCCTGGCTTCAGGCACTGGAGACCACATCCATAAAACTTAGTCTGCACCTCTCCGTAGACTAGATCCTTTTATGTGGTGCCCCAAGAGCACAGCAAAGTACCGGTTCTCAGATCGTCTTTGGCTTCAAATCCATTAGCATTGTAGTCGCACAGATTATCGATGACATCTGTGCTCATCATATCAATTCAGACTCTGTCATCCAAAATTGTTTTCCCCATCCATGACCTTCGCCGATGATATCGACCGAAAAGGATCATCACGACGGAAGGCCATCACAGAGATTTATCAGAAGATATAGCACCGCAGACATTGGCATGCTGGTAAGCATTTAGGGACCTGGTTTAAATTGTACACCTTTAATAGCAGTGGAGTACCTGGTATAGTGATTATAATCCCCACTCATCCAGAGTAAAATGGGATGCTTAGCCGGGCTCTGGGAAACGACATAGGGACGAACATTGCCTTGATCAGATCCCCGAGTCAGCATTGAGCTAGTCCAGGTTCCATCATCGTTCAAAACCTGGTGGAAGATTTCAAAATGCCCATCTACTTGCTTTGCATAATAGATAGATCGGGTATTTTTGGGATTCAGTACTATCCCACCAGAATAATGCGCTTCTCTGACCAAATCACCTTGACGCAGTGAGGGCATCCAGCCCCCAGCCCGGCATACTTCTTCATCATTCCAATGGCTGCCGTCCCAAAAGGCATAGTGGTAGCGATGATCATTTTCAGTGGGATAACGAGCATAGGTCACCACCGGGTTGCCCAGATCATTGAGTGCCAAATCCCAAATCCATCCGCGAATGTTCGTCTCTGCGGCATCGTAAATCTTCTGGACACTTTTGATGGGAATGGGCAGCTCATCTTTGGTTGCAACCCTGACTCCATCGGTCTGGTAAAAAACACCTTTATCATAATACATATGATAGACCGAGACATCGGGTCCAATTTTTGGATGACCATCTGTAAACAAAAAATCTATCCTTGATTTGTGATCAGTGATCACCTTCATGTAGGGCGGATTCTGTCTTCCCTCATTATCGAGCAAGATAATATCCTCACTCCAGGTGGCTCCATCATCGTCAGAATACTTGAAATATGGCCACCAATGGTCGAAAGACCTGGTGGGACCGATCTTTCTCCCAAACATGTAGATACGACCCTCCTCCTGTGAGAGTCGACACGGATTGGTATACGTGTAATTATAGTGCTCACTCTCTTGAGCAATAATACGCGTCACCTCCCAGTCACTAATGTCCTCCGCCCTTCTACTTTTCCGCAGATAAACGTTTCCATTGTGCTCATTGTAAAAAGTCAATAATCTACCGTCGGGCAAAATGAGGATCGTGGGTACATTATGATCGTCCACCTCCAAAGTGTCGTGCAGTAAAAATGTCTTGACCTTTCCCAAGGTAAGATCTCTGGCACTTATACACACATCCCCTGCGCGATTGATATGGCCGAAATAAAACTGCTCTTTTTGTCCCTTGTAATAGGTCGCTCTGGGATCGGAAAACCAGCACCAGGCACCATCTTCTACCAGCGTTTCCATACCCTTTGTTGTCAGTACTGAACTGCCTTCATTGGATGCGACCTGGTTGTCACAACTCAGGAAAGAGATGGTTCCCCCACAAAATATTGGCAATAGTAATGTCACGATGCTGACTTGCGAAAACTGCATAAGAAGGCCGCCTTTGATCATAAATAATAGTAAAAAAGTCCCTCATTAGGAAACCCTCGGCTGGACTTCGACACCAGTTGTTGGCATGGGCTTACTAATATCAGATACTTCATGAATGCAGCACTGGCGGTGCATTCGATCTGCCTTCTATGGATTGATCATACACATAAGAACTTTGAAAAAGGTATAAGGGACGGCCTTAGGAATAAGCCGTTAAGAAACAGATTCGGACATCCGTCAAAAATTCTAAACTGTATGAGTCCAAACCCAAAAACAAATGCAAAGCCCTGATATTCAATCACATCAAGAGCAAACCAGCTGCCCCCAAGACGAGTTTTAGCATGTAAGATCTCCGAATTCAGTGCAGCACCCAATTAGGCTTGGGCCTTACAGCCTTGACTTTTCGGTCCTCGTATATTGTGTCAAGACAAAAGGACATCAAATGACCACTTAGCATCAATGAGCCATGAGCGATGGATTAAATACTATCATATTTCTATAGCTGACAAGTGAGCCTACTGATAAAAAGGGACTTTCTCAAAAATGTTCCAACTAAAATCGGAAGACACGCACTCAATAAGGCTAAGAGCCAAGAATCTTCCTACATTTTCATACCTGCCAGGGTAAATCCCCGTTAACTTTGAGAGACATGCTGTGCAATAATAAATCTCTCACTAACTTTGACTCACATTGTGGTCCATGAACTCATCATCAATCATCTGCCGGTTATTCGGTGCCATCTTGATCATAGTCCTTGTCGGTTGCCGCAAAGAGGTGAGTACACCGGTAGGCACGTTACAAGCTTACATCGACGATCATCCGGAATGGCAATCCCACAATGAGTTAGTCGCCTGTGCAGCCGGTGGCCAGCAAGGATTTCTCGACGATGCTAATGCACCTCTGAGCATGTTTTTTTATCCAAAACTATATTCTACAAATTTCAAATACTATGAGACGTTAAGGGCAGACATAAATCAAGATGACCTTTCCCTTTATGTGGAGAAAGAAGCAGCATTTGAACCTCTATTCAATGGCTTTATGGCCCGCTTCCCTTTGTCAGAGCCAAGTTCGGATCGATGGGCACGTGTTTCCTTTGTGTCCAACGACACCCTCTGGTACTGTAAGCCCGTCAGATTTAAAATGCAATCCAAGCCCACACTCTTTGCTCCAGATCAATTAGAAATAAATATCGAGGGAGGAATTACACCCATCATCACCTGGCAAGATCAAGATGATGCTAATATCATCTATTTCCAAATTCTGGTCGATGAACGTGGTGATGCCATATCTGCAACCTATACGGAAGATAAAATTTTTAAATATTACGACACCAGCAATGTCGTTTTCAACGTAACTCGTCCAGGTCCTGTTTTACCATTACAAGCTGATAAAAATTATTCAGTGGTACTAATGGGAATCAGCAGCGATAATTGGGTTAATCTCATCATGCAAAAAACCTTTAGGACAGAAAGGTGAGTACTTCTCAACCGGCATTTAGAAAGCAGGCTTCGTTTTGACAATTCGGCAGTAAAGTCCGAAGATAAAATCTGCAAACGTCCATTGATTATTCCATCAATGGAATTTAGTTAGTTACAAATTGGCCAATGGTCCCGGTCAGGGATAAATCGATGATGCTCGATCTGGAAGTCTCCGCTCGGCGAGCCATCCCATCCCACAAAAGGGGGATTTCCATCTATACCCCAGGAGGGGGATCGATAGGAAGAAGTACTGACTCATCTTTACATCATCGAAATACTTATCAAATCTTAAAACAATCAATCATGCAAAATCTTATCAAAATTTTTAGCTTTTTAGCACTTTGCTCTTGTGTGGTCTTCATGTCGTTTGTGGATCATGACAGGGCTGCAGAATCGGTTCTAGTGGCATCAATCGACGATGCTTTTAGATACCCAGATCTCAGCATCTCAGCCATCGCCACACCCGGAGGGCTATGCAAAGGCACGCGCAATCGAGTGAGGGTCACCATCACCAATTCGCAGCAGTACGGCACCTCAAAGGTCATACCGGTTGAAATTAAAATCATCCAACCTCCCTATCAACCCATTACGGTGAGAAGCAAGTTGAAAAATGGCATCGGCCCCAATGCAAATAACGGACAGGTGGTTTGGTTTAACAATGTTCCCATTGCTGGAACCACTCCCCTCCAGATCAAAGGTTGGGTGAATAAATCAAAGCAGGTAAGGGAAACCAACTATAATAATAATCGTAAAACCCTCAAAGTGAACCACATCAGTTCAAGTTGCAGCAGCTCCTAAAGCAAAGAGTCAGAAACATTTTTCGGAGAAAGGTTGCCTCCCTTGGGGCAGCCTTTCTTATCTTAAGTTTTGTACCTACTTGGCAGAAATGGCCGAGTACTACCCAATTTTCCAAAGGTCTTTGATGTCTGTTCTTTGCGTCAGATCATTAAGAAAGGAATATGGGCTTGCCTACACAGGTCATGACCGGTAGGATTAAGGTTTATTTCGCCAGGATCAGCATTATTTCTTTTGCGAAGAAAGTAATATGGCCGTGGTTTTTTATTTACTTTTTCACCCAACCGTTTCAATTCTTACTTGTTCAACTACTTTTTGGTTGTGAGAAAGACATCCTGCAACTCCGCACTTTGTACGGGGCTATGCCTATTCCTTCCGGGATTTGTTAGCTGTATGATCTCTCGTTGCTCTTTTGCCCAGCAAGAATTACAAAGTCATAATGATGTTAATAAGCCGAGGTCCACACCAACCGGTGGCCAGTGCATTCAAGTTAATTCTGTCAACCAATGAGTGGTCGATTGGTATTAGTGAGCTCATACTTCAGAGAATTTGTGTGTAATCCACCGGTCAATTCTGACTAATTTTTCCTTCCTTGTAGAAAGAATCGCAAGTATATGAGCTTCTTCAAACTAAATTTTGCTCCATTAACAACTTTGATTTTACTCGGTTGCTTTTGGCTATGTTGTCAAATTCCAACAACGCAGGAGGTAACAAACCACTCGGACCACCTTTCGTCACCAGCCCCACCCAACATCCTCTGGCTGGTCACAGAAGATATGAGTCAATATATTCCACCCTTCGGAGATTCTACCATCCAAACCCCCCATCTGAGCCGTCTGGCAGATGAAGGGATCGTATACACACACTTGTTTTCTCCATCAGGAGTCTGTGCCCCGAGCCGCGCAGCCATTGCTACTGGGATGTATCCTTCAAGCATCGGAGCCAACCATATGCGTACTACCTCCTACACAGAAGTGACTGGTCTACCTAAGTATGAAGCCGTTCCTCCGGCAGAAGTGAAAATGATGAGTGAAATATTGCGTCGTCACGGCTACTATTGCAGCAATAATCATAAGGAAGATTATCAATTTCGTGCACCAGTCACTGCATGGGATGATAGTGGAAGTTTTGCCCACTGGCGCAATCGTGACAAGGATCAACCTTTCTTCTCCATTTTTAATTTTACGACGACCCATGAGTCAGGCCTTTTCGAACCCTATGGTTTTCGCCGTGCAGAAATGCGTCACTATCAGGCTGGTGATACGTCTGCAAGATCCCAAAATTGGAATGGACGAATGACCGAGGATGAAACCCCGGAGCATATTCCAAAAGATCTTGATTTTGAAATACCTCCCTACCTACCCAATACACCAGTGGTAAAGCGCGATATGTGGAAAGTTTACAACAACATTGCCGAAATGGATCGGCAGGTCGGTGCCATATTAAATCAGCTGGAAGCCGATGGCCTCCTCGACCAAACCATCATCTTCTTCTATGCCGACCATGGTGGCCCACTACCCAGACAAAAGCGCTTGATTTATGACTCAGGTCTACGCTCGCCAATGATCGTCCGTTTTCCTGACAAGAGGGATGCTGGAAGCAAGGACGATCAGCTCCTGAGCTTTATAGATTTTGCTCCAACGGTGCTGTCTCTGACGGGAATTGCCTTGCCTAGTTACCTTCAAGGACAAGCATTTCTTGGTAGGAAAAAATCAAAGGAGCCACGCAAATACATACACGCAGCGGCAGATCGTTTCGATGGATTTACCGATGCTATTCGAGCTGTGAGGGACGGGCAGTTTAAGTACATTCGAAATTATCGACCAGAGCAAGAATACTATCTACCGGTCACCTATCGCGAACAAATACCTACCATGCAAGAATTGCTGCGACTCCGTGATGAAGGCAAACTCAATGATGTGCAAGCACAATGGTTTAGAGATAAAAAACCACCTGAAGAGCTCTTTGACTGCTCCCAAGATCCTCATGAGCTAAATAATTTGATCGACGATCCGACATACCACGATAAGATAGATGAGCTGAGATCGGAAATGGACAGGTGGTTGAGCGCGATTGGCGATCAGCCTAACCTTCCAGAGAAAGACCTCGTCCATCAGCTCTGGAAGGGAGCTGCCGAAAAACCGCAAACAGTCACTCCCCAATGGAGTGAGGAAGCTGGAAAAATTGCCCTTGATTGCCAGACACCTGGTGCATCCATCGGATACAAAATCGGGGAAGAAGCAGGTACATCTAACCCATCTTGGTCAGTCTATGCGCAACCCATCACTGTCCAGAAAGGTAGCACCTTGCAGGTGTTGGCACATAGAATAGGGTATCTGCCCAGTGATACTGTGGCTATCAATCTATCCAAAAACTAGCATTGGATCCGAATAAAATTTTACCATGTCCCATGTAAGAAATGCGATCACTTTGCTGGTCCTCATTCTACCACTGATGAGTTTAACCTCATATGGTCAGTCTGAACAAGACCCTGCAGTCCCTTGGAAGATGCACATCATCGATAACACTTCTTTCGGATCCGACGGCACCAAAGTATGCGATGCCAACAAGGACGGTCGAACGGATATTATCTGTGGCTGGGAACAAGGACATGTGGCTAGATTGTACCTCAATCCGGGAGATAGTGGTCAGTGGCCTTACATCGAGGTGCCTGCGAGAGACGTAGAAGATGCCATGGTCATGGATGTAGATCGCGATGGCTTTGACGACATGGTGACCTTTTCTGAAGGCAAGCACAAACGCATCACCATTCATTGGGCACCAGAGAAAAATTATACGGATGGTAGTCGATGGAAATCAGAGGACATTCCCTGTACGGTGGGCGCTACACAATGGATGTTTGGCAGACCCATGGATGTCGATGGAAAGAATGGACCTGACCTCATTGTAGCGGCAAAAAATGAAGGTGCTGTAGTTGGGTGGCTTGAATCTCCTCCAGACCCACGAGATATGGAGGCTTGGAAGCTGCATACCATCGTCGGTGCCAGTTGGGTGATGTCGATTGAGGTCATTGATATAGATTTTGACGGTCAAGATGACGTGATCGTATCTGACAGGAACAATGATACCAATGGTGTGCGGTGGCTCCAGCATCCGGGCAAGCATGCGAAATCTTTGACGGGAGCCTGGAAGGAGCATCTGGTGGGCATGTCCAATCGCGATCCCATGTTTTTTGACTTGATCCACAATTCGGATGGCTTAATCGAAATCTGGGTGCCGGATATTCGCGAACATATTTTCCATTTCAAACAGCAAGATAACTCAGGCCTACACTGGCACGTCGATTCCATACCCTTTCCCCAAGGCTCCGGCAGGGTAGGAAAGTCTGCAGCGATAGGCGATATTGACCGGGATGGCAGGCATGATGTGGTCACTACATACGATGGAGCCCGAGACCTAATCGGTATTTTTTGGTCATCATATGATGCCGATAATAACCGATGGAAACACCATAATGTGAGTGGACTACCAGGAATCAAGTACGATTTTGCCTACCTGATAGATATGGATAGCGATGGGGATCTGGATATACTGTCCAGTGAAGAAAACAATAACAGCAGCACCGTTGCCGGACTGGGTGTTATCTGGTATGAAAATCCATTGACCAAATAGAGCACTCACATGTCGTCATTAAAGAATTCAACGACTCACGATATAGCGGTGCACACTACCAATTTCTTTCTTTAAAAAAGTCATCTAGTTGGCCCCTTGTCATCTTCACCTTGTCGGGATTATCTTCCAACCATTGTATAAAGTCTTCTCTGATTTCATCTTTCCATCGTCCATCAATTTCCCCCGAAGTATAGATTCCTTGCCGCAATCGGCTGTGACCAAATTCATCCTTCAAGGCAATGAACTCTCCCTTCACCACAATTTCTTCAGCCAGGTGAGGAGGGATAAATATCACACCCTCCCGCTTGGCAAGAACCACATCTCCGGGTACAACCGTGGCATCACCAATCCGAATGGGTACATTGATACCCGTAAGCATCATTTCCATTTGATATGAAGGATGCCATCCTCTAACAAATGCATTGAAACCCTCGATGCCTTCCATGCCTTCCAAATCACGCAAAGTACCGTCGAAAACAACCCCATTCTTAGATTTCGCATAGATGGAAGTGGCTAGATTATCACCAATGATAGGGCCTTCATTCATTTTACCATATGAATCAGCCACATACAGATCACCTTCTACCAATTCGGCAATCGGCCAACTGACCATGTCTCCAACTCGGCCTATTTCGGCACCTTCTTTTTCCAACACTTCGCGAATGACAACCCGTCTTGGCATGAATTGCGCCGTCAAAGCTCTACCAACCATAGCAACATCCTCATGAATCATCTTCCAGTCGCCCACAAACTGATTCTTGTAACCCTTATTCCTCAGAGTGCCCCACACTTGCTCTAAAGATATCGACTTCATACGCACCAACACATCGGTTGGAACCCTGGGCCGACCATCTTCAAATCGATCTCCGTCCCATTTTGGTGTCAACGACATCATCCTAGCTCGATCCAGGTTCATCACTTGACAAATTGATGTACGGGAGTCAAGACCGATGATCAATAAGACTTGCATCAAGATCAACCAGGGTTTTAATACCTGGGATTCAGTTGAAAAAAGTCTTGGCTTCATAGAATTTTACTTTATCAAATACTCCAAATAGATGGACTCAAGCTAAACAAAAAGGGTAAATTATCTGAGCAATTGACATCACATCATATGAAATCTATAAAATCTACATACCATGAAAACTGTACACAGGCGCAAATTTCTCAGTAGAACAGCCAAGGTGGCAGCAGCGACATCTCTTGGTTCGGTACTGCCGAAGACTGATATCATTTCCAATTCGATCGATAAAATCCGTCATCCCTTGGATGTGCTGGAGCGGGAAAATATTAAAATCACGGATATTAAAGTCACGCCCTTGTCGTATGTACCTACCGATGGAAGCCATCTCTGGGGGGTATCCAAATATGTGGTATGGAAAACTGACTCGGCCCTGGTCGAGGTTTATACCGATCAAGGATTGGTGGGAATAGGAGAAGGAAGTCCGTACAGTGATCCATCTGAAATGAAAAAATATACCGATCGACATGTGACTCCCGTGATGATCGGAAGAAATCCTTTTGACGTAGATTATCTCTGTTCTGGAGGTCCCTGGCGTGATTACCTCGCTCGAGCTGCATGGGCGGGTGTGCAAAACGCTTGCTGGGACATCATCGGTAAGAGTAAAAACCAACCGGTCTACAAACTGCTCGCCACAGACTGTCAACCTGTCGACCGTATGCCGATCTATGCAAGTGGTGGTGTAAACCATAAATGGTACGAAGATGGAGCATCACAATTAATCGAAGAAGCACTGCGCTATAAATCCCAAGGATACGATACTTTTAAATTTCGCAATGGTACCGACTGGGAGTATAGCGGTATGACCCTGGATAAATACATACCCATTTTGCGCCGGCTCAGGGAGGCGGTAGGTCCTGACTTTAAATTGGTCATCGAAAAGCATGGTTGGACTTTTGAACAAATCACAGAACAGCTTTGTCCTGCCCTGGAGGACCTCAAATTTTATTGGTACGAAGAGCCTATGAATCAATGGGAGGAGGGAGCCGTAGAACGACACCTGCAGATCAAAGAAGCAATGCCCAGTGTAATGATTTCCGGTGGTGAGAGATATACCAACCGTTTTCAAATGCAACAGTGGATTGCAGAAGGAGCGTATGACATCATACAAACTGATTGCAATTTCACGGGCATCAGTGAAAATTGGCACATTGCCCGCATGGCACATTTATTTGGCCGACTTCAGTGCCCACACAATTGGCATGGAGGACTCACTACCATCGCAAATATCCACTTTATTGCCGGATGCCCCAACGGTCATATGTGCGAACTCAATCAAACTTTTAATCCATTTAAGGAAGAGATCTTTAGAGATCCCCTGACCGTCATAGATGGCCATATGGCCCTCCCACAAAAACCCGGATTTGGGGTAGAGCTCATCGATAATATTGCTAAAAAATTTCCTTGGACTCCAGGCTCGTACTTGAAGCCTAACCCATTGTTCGATCAGTAGACTTGAGCCCGGGGAGCAAGAATGAAATGATTTCATGTATATTGATAATTCTATGGCAAATTGTTTTGCGAACATTGGCACCTTTCAACACAATGGAGTCCTCACTTTCAAGTCAGCCATTGTTGCCAGCATCATTCAGGTAGGTCTTTTTGCACTGCATTCCTATAATACTGGCCTTATTAAGAATTGAACCCGTAGCAATAATTATTCAATTAGATCGAGGAGCCTTATAAACGATCCCTTGGCAGAGATCCAACTTCATGGGCATGTTACTCCATTGCGCTATCCAAGGATCGCCTCCTGCGACTTTCCCCAGCGATGGCATGCTTGCTATCGGGCAGGCCCCATAGACCTTGCGATCCCAATACTCACATTACCTATGCTCGATAATCTCGATCAACCACCTCCCTTATTCCTTGCAGATAGGGGGTGGGTTTCATGGTAAATCGTCTCTCGAATTTCTCACTACTGAACACGTAGTCGCGATCGTATTGGTACATCATCTCTACCATCTCTCTCATGACAGGTACGAACAGACCGATTAGCCGTACCAACCATTTGGGTGCTACCTGGTATTTGGGCTTAGCTCCCAGCTGTTCAGCCACCATTTCAATCCATGCCTCACCCGTTGGTGGATCTGCTGCCGTGGGCAGGTGCCATACCTGGTTGTATGCATCCTCAGTGTTGCCCAATAATGCGGTCGCCTTGCCAGCATCGGGTGTATATGTGAAGGAATGCCTATGCCGCACCGAGCCCAACCAATTGGCTTTCTTGCCCATACTGAGGGGTTTAAAGACCGTTTCGGTCAACATGCTGTTTTGCTTAATGGAAGGTCCATAAAAATCTGCAGCTCTCGCGACCAAGGCTGTAAGGTTGCCACGAGATACCTCATCCAAGATCTTTTGAGCTATATCCCTTCTGATCAAACCTTTCTTACTCGGCGGATTAATGGGAGTATCTTCTGTCATCCCGACCAAATGGTCCTCATCATACATATAAATATTATCGAAAAAGACCAGTTTGCAATCATGCTCTTTGCACGCCTGAATCACGTTTCTGATAAATGGTGACCAGCAATCTCGCCATACTTTGAGGTTGTAAGGAAAACCAATAGTCACATAAGCAATGTCCGATCCTTCTATGGCTTTAAATACATCCGCTTCCTTCAGTAGATCGGCTGTCAGCAGCAAGTCTGTGTCATTCACCTTTGTTGGATTGCGGCTCACTAATTTGATTTTCGTGGTGTATGCTGTCAGCGCTTTGGCGAGTTCCACCCCGATCGCTCCACCTGCTCCCAAAATCGTTTGCATATTATTTAGTTGCTAGTTTCCACCTATTATACCTTTTTTACTCTTTTTACTCCTGCTACCTTTTTTACCCCTTTTCTTTTGACTCGGCAAGAGTGCGGGAGCCCTTTGCCTCAGACAGGGTGGGAATTACGTACTCAAACTTTCTTTTACCCTTGCTACTCCTTTTACCTTTTCATCATTGCTACCCTTTCTATCTTTTTACCTTTTCACCCTTGCTACCCTTTTTACCCTTACTACCTCTTTTACCCCTTTCTGTCGATATGGCAAGAGGGCGGGAGCCCTTTGCCTCAAACAGGGTGGGAATTAGGTACTCAAACTTTCTTTTGCCCTTGCTACTCCTTTTACCTTTTCACCATTGCTACCCTTTCTACTTTTTTTACCCTTCTTACCCTTGCTACCTTTCTACCCCTTTCACCTTTTTTACCCCCTTTCTACCTTTTTTACCCCCTTTCTGTCGATACGGCAAGAGGGCGGGAGCCCTTTGCCTCAGATAGGGTGGGAATTAGGTACTCAAACTTTCTTTTGCCCTTGCTACTCCATTTACCTTTTCACCCTTGCTACCCTTTCTACTTTTTTTACCCTTCTTACCCTTGTACCTTTCTACCCCTTTCACCTTTTTTACCCTTTCTACCTCTTCACCCTTCCTACCCTTCCTTTCACGTTAGTGGTCCCGGATTAAAAAGAACAAGGTCATTGTGCAAACCGAGTCGATCTGCGGCTACGATTTTCTTTCCACTAGCCACCTCCAACATCAATCTAAACAATTCCCAACCTAACTCCGCAACTGATTTACCAGAACTTATTATTCTCCCAGCATCAAAATCGATCAGGTCATACCACCTCTCTGCCAATGCAGTATTGCTGCTGATCTTAATGACCGGTACTGGTCCCAGTCCGTAAGGTGTACCTCGTCCCGTGACAAATAGGTGCAAATTCATCCCTGCTGCCATTTGCAAGGTGCCACATACAAAATCGCTGGCAGGAGTAGCAACGAAATTGAGACCTTGTCTTCTCATGCGCTCTCCTGGTCCGAGCACATCAACAATCGGCATGCTGCCTGCCTTGATGACAGAACCCAATGCCTTTTCCACTACATTGCTTAGGCCACCACTTTTATTGCCCGGCGTGGGATTGGCTGCTCGGTCAGCTCCCCCTCGCTGCAGATATTCATCATACCACGACATTTCCCGCACCAGTGCCGCAGCGACATCGCCACTGACGGCACGCGGCACTAGTAGATGTGCAGCATCTCGCACTTCTGTCACCTCAGAAAAGAATACCGTACCACCGCCACGTACGATCAAGTCTGCAACAAAACCTGCCACTTGATTACCTGTGACTCCTGATAGAGAATCGCTTCCTCCACATTGCATGCCAACCGTCAATGCCGAGATGTCGCAGGTTTCTCTTCGCCGGGTGTTGAGCTTTCTCAATTTCTCCTCCGCCATCTGCATCACAGCGGCCATCATGTCTGAAAATCCATACAACCGATGATCCTGCATGTATAATACCTGGTCTCCACCAGCATGCTCGATGGCTTCCATCTGGGAAAGCAACCTTTCAGGTCTCAGCTTCTCACAGCCCAATCCGAGGACCATGACTTCTCCACCAAAATTTGGATTTAATGCCAGGTTCTGCAGTGTGCGAATCGGAATGCGCGCATCTGGCACCTCGATGGCTACACCGCAACCATAACTGTGCTTGAGCCCTACTACATCATCCACATGCCGGTATTTTGGCAGCAGCTCCTCTTTCACCCTCTTCACCACCATATCAGTCATGCCAGCCACACACTGTACACTGTTGGTGATGCCCAGGATGTTCTTGGTGCCAACACTACCATCTGCATTTCGATAGCCCTCAAAGGCAAAATCCTGCAAAGGTTGGACAGGTGCAGTTACTGCTTTAGACCATGAAAGATCTTGCAAGACTGGAGCTTCAGGCAATACGATGTCACCGTGCCGAATCCACCTACCCGCTGACTTCGGCACCCGCGCATATCCGATGATCGAACCATACCTTACGATTGGATCTCCTGCCTTCAGGGATACTAGAGACACCTTCTCGCCCATCGCAATGGGCTCGGATGCAACTATGTCGTCCCTCACGATTTGACCTTGATCCAGACCTTCTGACAAGGTAACGATCGCAACATTATCCAGAGCATGCGCCTGCAAGATCATCTGCTCAGACAAATGGAAAAACATTAGACAGGATCATAATGGCTACTAATCCTGATAATCCCATCACCGTCAACAAATAGGAAAAGTACTTGATGGTTTCTTGTTCCTGCATCCCGCTCATTTTCGTGATGATCCAAAAAGCACTATCATTCATCCAGGGGAATATTTTCGATCCGCACCCTATGACCAATGCCAGGTAAACGGGATGAAAATCTAAGCCCGCTGCAGTGAAGCCACTCATCACTCCGATAGCTGTCACCATAGCCACGGTAGCCGAACCCTGGGCAGTCCTTACTGCAGCTGTGATGACGAAAGCGAGCGGTAGGATGGCGGTCTGATAAGCCTGCGCCAAAGACTCAACCTGGCTCCCAATATTGGTCTGCTGCAGCATTTGCCCAAAGGCCCCACCTGCCGATGTGATGAGGATAATGATACCCGCACTGACCAAAGATTCGTAGATAAACTTTTTGAATGTGTCCATGTCCTTCAGCTTGGACCAAAGCAGAAACATAGCAATCAAGGCAGATATAAATAGGGCGATATTACTGTTCCCCAGCATGGTGAAAAGAGACAGGATGTTTTCTTCAAATGCACTCAAACTGGTTTTGCCCTCAAAAGTGAGGTTGAGTATGGTATTCCCGGCTATCAAGATGATCGGTAGTACAATGGGTAAGAGTGATAATCCCAATGAAGGGAGATCTTCAGACTTCTTTTGAGAAAAGCGCTGCAATTCTTCCACATCGATATCCTCGGTATCACGCATCGGAAGGTCCCAATTCCTGTTGGCCCAGATCGCATAGGCATATCCAGCCAACACGGTTATGGCCCCAATGACTAAGCCACCGATGATCATAGCGCCAAGATCGATGCCCATCTCTTCTGCCACGAAGAGTGGACCTGGTGTCGGTGGGATCAGCGAGTGTGCCATCACACCACCAGCGATAATGGTCATCAGATAAAGACTAAACTTCTTGGGATCCCGGACACTGATCGATTTAACCAGTGGGATCATCAAATAAAAAACAGTATCAAAAAACACAGGAATCGCCAGCGTAAAGCTGCTCGTCAGAAAAGCAAAGGATGTGTTCTTCTTGCCGAAAAGAGAAACCAGACTCCGAATGATGCGCTCTGCACCTCCACTGCGCATTAATGCCGTCCCAATGATCGATGCTAATGCGATTACCATACCGATCTTGCCCGCAGTATTGCCAAAAGCATTGGATATCCGCTTACCCAATGTCTCATTGGCCATTGATTGCGCTGCTCCATCCGACATTCCTTTGGAAATGGCAAATTCGTATATGTGCTCAGGAGAAGTCAATAAACCGGTGACCGTGGCAGCAAGCAGCAGTGAAATCACCGCGTGCAACTTGAGCACGATGATGCTGAATAGCACCACAACCACACCAACACAAATAATAAAAATGGGATCCACTATCTTGTTTTTATTGCACTGACTGCCACAAAAATCAGAAGAAATAATTCACCATTAGAATCCACACATCATGCAGATTTGGGAAATGACCGACCTAAGTTAACTGATTAACTTGACTAAAGAAAATAAAGGTCTGGGAGCATCTTACTAGACTCGCCATCGAGCAGTAAGCAAAGCACTGGTCCGTGCTCATCATTCGGTTGAAATCCTTTATGAATACATTAGAAACAACGTTCATACTTGATCACATCATTACAATTATCATTGATTTTGGTAAACATCATAGCCAAATCTGCCAATCATAGTGAACCATGCTGCAAGGCATGGACGAGACAATCGCTAAGACATCTCCCAGCGTAGAACACCTGTCCAACGTCTTTTTTACAGTGTTCACCGAAAATGCTGGCAAACCACTGATTTCCCCCTTACTTTGGTCCTATTACTAAATCTCTTAATGCAATAAGACATCAATGATGAAAAGCCAAGTACTTCTAGCAACCATTATCTGTCTGCTCACCATTTCAAGTTGTACAGTGCTATCTTTCTATCCGCTCTATACAAAAAACGAGCTGATAAAAGATGATAGAATTCTGGGTCAATGGCAAAGCATCACCCACGCAGGATCGTCTGTTGGACCTTCCCACTCTGATACTTTGATCTGGAATATCAAATTCAAGGCAGGTAAATGGAAGAAAAAGGTAAACAATCCCTTTGACAGGGGAGCCTTCAAGAAGCCTAACCAATATACCTATACGCTAAAGACATATAATAAATCCACTCCAGAAGACAGTGCCGAATTCAATCTACATCTAGTTAAACTCGGTGATAAAACTTACTTGGATTTCTTTCCTGAAGATTGGAGTAAGAACAACAACATCTTAGCAGTGCACCTTATGTACGTGCATACCTTTGCCAAGATAGACATAAGTGATAAGATCAAAATACAGTGGTTAGATTCGGATTGGCTCCAACAATTATTCCATGATAATAAGATAAGAATTAAATATGAAAGCAATGGTGCCTATACCCTATTGACCGCCAAACCCCAGGAACTACAGAAATTTATTATCAAGTACTCGAATCATGAAACTGCCTTCTCAGAAGATCTGCAGTATACATTGGCGAAACTCTGACATGAAAAAATACTGGATAATCCGCACGTTGCTGCATGTTGCATTCTGGTCGATTTCTATCCTAGTCTTTGGCTACATCTTTAAAATATCGCACAACATCGGAAAAATAGATATCATCTATTCAACGCTTTTTCATCTGAGCATTATTCTAGGAGTGTATTTTAATCGATTTGCAATTATTCCATACTTCCTGCAAAAAAATAAGTACACTCTTTATATGCTCTCTCTGCTGATATGTGCTATTGCTGTCACTGTGCTTAATCAACTGTCATTTTCCCTCCTTTCAGACTACCTACTACCATCTTACTACTTGGTGTCACAGTTCAATTTCATGGAAACGGGAGTTCTTGTACTAATATTCCTAGGTGTCACCACCCTAATCCTCCTATCAGAATCCTGGTTTAAATTGCAGGAGACCAAGCGCAAAATCATCAAAATTGAGAAAGAGAATATCAACAATCAGCTCAAGGCACTTAAAGCCCAGATCAATCCTCACTTCCTGTTTAATAGCTTGACCGTACTGTACTCCTTGGCACTAAAAAATGCAAAGGAGACGCCAGCAACAATTCTCATGCTATCCGACATTCTCCGGTATGTAATATACGACTCTGGTCAAGAAACTGTACGCATTAAATCCGAGGTTAAATTGCTCAACCATTATCTGATGCTACAAAAACACAGAATCGACGAAAGCTCAGACATAACTTTCCAAGCAGATATTATTGATGATGTACAAATATCTCCCATGATTTTTCTACCCCTGGTAGAAAACAGTTTCAAACATGGAGTGAAAGGCGATGTTTCAGACACGTTCGTACATATCAACATGTTTGCGTCGAAGGAAACTGTCCGGTTTGAAATTAGCAACAACAAGGGTACGAAAGATTTCCAGGTAGCACGTAGCGAGAATAGTGGGATCGGCATCGCAAATACCAGAAAGCGACTAAAACTATTATATCCGAATAAACATCAATTCGCAGTCATTGAGAACATGTGTAATTTTAAGGTAAACCTATCCATCGAGCTATGAGGATAAACTGTATTATTGTTGACGACGAACCTGCCTCAAGAGAAATTTTGGAAAAGTATATACTTGATTGTAAAATGCTGCATCTTATTGCTTCATGCAAAAATGCGTTTGAGGCAAACGATTCCCTAACTTCTGAACACATTCAACTCATCTTCCTAGATATAAATATGCCAAAACTATCTGGCTTAGATTTCTATAAATCATTGTCAGATCCGCCATATGTGATTTTTACGACCGCTTACCCTGAATATGCCGTGGAAGGCTTTGAAGTGGATGCCATCGATTACTTGCTCAAGCCGTTTTCATTTGAGAGGTTCTTAAAATCGGTCAACAGAGTAAGGAAGGTTGTTGATACACCGGGCAATACGGAAAGACAGCCTTGTATCATTCTGAAATCCAATAAAAAACTGTTTCGGATTCTCAAGAGAGAAATAAATTATCTCGAAGCACTTGGAGATTATGTAAAGGTCGATTATGCCAACCAGTCCATTGTTGTTCATGAGACATTTCAGAATCTCTTGGATCAGTTGACTGATTCCAACTTATGCAGGGTCCATAGATCTTTTGCTATATCTATCACTAAATTCGATCACATCGAGGGTAACACCATCGTGATCAAAGGGGTATCTATTCCGATCGGTCAAAAGTATCGCACTGACTTTCTAAGCGTTGTCAATGCTCGCAGGTAGGCTTTTTCACATATTTCTGAAAATGCAGACCATTTAGATTCAAACCCGGTGCCTTAGTAGAGCTGGGTAAAGAAATATGTTTTGGTAAGTCAGAGATAGGGTAGGCCTAGCTCTGGAGAGAAAGTGCACTTCCTCCATTACAACCATTGTTTCGGAACCGCGGAGAGTGAGGACTATTTTGTGTAGGCTATACGGCGTGATGCTTTTCGCATCAGTGTATTGATCAAATCTTCCGTAGAACTTCCAATCGAGCCCGAAACCCCTTTATTGTAGTTTACCAAAAGCTCGCCATCTTCAGCGTTATAAATAAATATATTGATCACAGCCTTGTTGGTACTACCCCAGAATCCCAATAGGGCGCCAAGGGCGATGGATGCACCTTCTGACATTGGTTTATTGGTCTCGAAGGTACCCATGACCACTGCATCGACTTCCAGGATCTTTGCTAGGTCGATAGGTTCATATTGGTCGTAATTATCGATGGTCACACCGCTAACACTGACCCGGAAAGACACATAAAGAGGATGAACTTGAAGATTTTCATAGCGATCTTTTTGAGCGTTAGAGTAAAATTTGCAGAAAAGATATCTCTGGTCCCGATTTAGCTCGACGCAACATTATCAAGGTGTTGTTATGATGTTAAGTCTCAAATTCTATGCCATGTCCCGACCTCATTGGCTGCATTGTTGGGCCCATATGATCAGAATCAGTCCTCAGCAATTGTTCATTCTCCTAAAACCTGGTATTTTACCGACCTTTCAAAACACGAATGATGAAGGGCGCATACTATCACGGCAGTAAGCAATTTAAACTGGATGAAAGCCAACCCATCAAGCCGGGAGACCAAGAAGTCAGACTCGACGTAGCCTTCTGCGGCGTCTGTGGCACCGATGTTCACATCTATCATGGGGTCATGGATCAGCGCATAGGACCACCTCAGATCATTGGCCATGAAGCTTCTGCAATTGTCAGAGAAGTAGGAGCTCAAGTGAAAAATGTGGCACCCGGTGATCGAGTATCTATTCGTCCTTTGCGATTTGGGACACCTCATCCCTTTGATAAAGGATATTCTCATGTGGGTAAGAACCTACAGTTTATCGGAATCGATAGTCCTGGCGCATTTCAGCAGAGTTGGACCGTACCATCGTACACTTGCCATCACCTTCCTGAGACGCTCACATTACAACTTGGGGCAATGATCGAACCCTTGGCGGTGGCTTGTCATGATGTGAGGCGCGGACGAATCAAAGCTGGTGAGAAGGTCGTAGTATTGGGTGGTGGTCCGATCGGTGTGCTCATTGCTTTTGTTTTGCGTGAGAAAGGGGCTTCTGTGATCGTTTCTGAGATCAATGAGGCACGCTTAGCGATGTTAAGGGGCTGGGGATTTGATACCATGAACCCCATTCAGGAAAACCCAGCTGCCAGAGTTGCCGCTTTCACCGGGGATGCCATGGCAGATGCAGTCTTTGAGGTGTCTGGTTCGGCAGCTGCTGCAAAATCTATGACCGACTTACTTTGTGCCAGAGGACGCATAGTCATGGTCGCTATACATGGCAATGGGCCACAACCGATTGATCTATTCAAGTTTTTTTGGTCTGAGCTTGAATTGATCGGAGCCCGATTATATAATGAAGAAGACTATGAAGAAGCCATTGCACTTGCCAATGCAGGCCACATTCCACTGCAAGACCTCATCACCAAAGTCAGTACCCTGGACAATATCCAAGACGTATTCGAAGAAATTGATGACAATCCCGATGGGCTGAAATATTTAATTAATTGTCAAGAATAAAAATCGGATGAAGGCGAAATACGAGGCTTCAACCCGTAACTTAAATAAGAACTAGCACTAGCATAACACATCATGAATATTTTAGATCAATTCAGTCTGACAGGGAAAACCGCCCTAGTCACCGGATGCAAACGAGGGATTGGCAAGGCTATGGCCATTGGTCTGGCAGAGGCAGGTGCCGATATCATAGGCGTTTCGGCATCTCTCGAGAAGAAGGGAAGTGCCGTGGGAGAAGCCGTGTCACAGGTGGGTAGAAAATTTACCGCATATACTTGCGATTTTGCTGACCGAACAAGTCTTTATCGTTTTATTGGGGATGTAAAGTCCCAACATCCGGCTGTGGACATCTTAGTGAATAATGCCGGTACGATCCTCAGAGCACCTGCTGCCGATCACTCGGATGAATACTGGGACAAGGTCATCGAGGTCAATCAAACAGCACAGTTTATCTTGACACGTGAATTTGGGAAAGACATGTTGGAAAGGGGCCGGGGCAAGGTCATCTTTACTGCCTCCCTTTTGACCTTCCAAGGTGGGATCACCGTGCCAGGATATGCGGCGAGCAAGGGAGCGGTTGGACAAATGGCCATGGCATTTTCCAACGAATGGGCAGGAAAGGGCATCCAGGTCAATGCCATAGCACCTGGCTATATTGCGACAGATAATACGGCTGCTCTACAAAGCAATAAGGAACGCAATCAGTCTATTCTCGAACGTATCCCAGCAGGTCGATGGGGTACACCCGATGACTTCAAAGGCATTACCGTATTTCTAGCATCCGATGCTTCAAATTATGTGTCCGGCTCGATCTACCTTGTAGATGGAGGTTGGATGGGCCGGTGAGGACATCCGCCAAACAACTGGTGATTTCTGCGACCTCGCCGAGTCACCAAGCACTCAACACTATCTAACAACGGTTCAGTACCTGATCCTGGCGATCTACTTACCGTACATACCTCTTTTGTAACAGCGACCATTTCCATGCTCATCTGGTCTGGGATGACACATGGCCGGGAGATTCTCTTTCATTACCTGTTTTTTCTGCTCGCAGTAGAGATGAATATGAGGATGAGAATCCCACCAACTGTTGCCAAGTGTTATCTTATCTAATTGAGATCAAATTGACCTTTCAATACAGATACTCGGCCACACTGATTCTTCATCTTGACCTGCACTCGCTGACGACCCTTGGAAAGCCTAAATCTCTTCGGATTTACAACCCACGTGAAAGGAGCTGACTTGGTATCAATTCGGCGATTCTCGATGTAGAGGACAGCCTGGCTCATCGACGAAGGTACACTCATCCGCAATTTGACTTCAAAGGTCTGACCATTTGAGGCATTAGTCGGCAACTGCAGCCAGGACTTGGTAAAACAATGTATTGCCTGTGGTCTTTTATGCACCTGATATTTCTGGGCCAGCAACGGTGCAATGCCTATGATAAGGAATAGCGGAATAATGAATAGGGCTTTCATATTTCGTGTTATTTTATTCTGTTGGTGTTTCTTTTTTGGCCGTACTCTTAGTAGGTTACATATAGCCTTCACTATATTGTACATTCGGTCGACCCGAATGTCCTAAACGCGATGCCATTTGCCACACACCGGTCGGCAAGTCCTCTTCGGAGATCGTACAAGAATAGTTCTACAGCACAATGGAGACTAATTGGGAGGATAGAGTCATCTCACACTTTGGTTGAGTTTCTCATAAATGCTGGAGGCGCAAGTCGAGGAGATAAAAAGGATGGAATTAGCCAGATTCATCAAAGGATGTCTGGAAAAGGGGGATCAGCATTTCTGGCCAATCTTCTGAGCGAACGATGGTTGGTTTTTTTGGTAGAGTTTTTAATCATTAATGCTCCACGACTGGTAGTTTACCATAAAAGTTTGCAGAGCCACCGTCTTTGAAGATTTTCTCACTAAGCCTTTCTCCGTTTTTTTTGACAAATGTGAGTGTGTAGTTTCCCGCATTGGCTCCTGTGGGTTGCCACTGAAAAGTGTACCACTCTTGCCATTGAAAAATAGGCCGGTTAGCATGGGGTATCACATGATGGGTATCTGTCATATGATATTGATTTTTAACTATGATAACTATGATGCAAAAACAAGAGCTGGTCATTAAGTACTTTCAACAAGGCATGTCAAAGCGGGCCATTGCCAAGTCGATGAATCTTCACAGAGATACAGTCACGCGCCACCTAAATGAGTACCAAAAGGAACGTGGCTCTCCTGATGTGGGGGTTGTAAATCCACCGAAGTACGATTCTTCAAGTCGGAAGAAGATCAAGTTGACAGAGGAGGTTTGTGTTCTGATCGGTGAATATCTGAAAGAAAATCAGCGCAAGCGAGCCACAGGTTTGGCCAAGCAGTGTATGGCAGGCACAGATATACACGAGGCGCTGTTGAAGTTGGGTTATCAGATCAGCTACTCAAGTGTGTGTCGTCACATCAGGCAGCACAAGCGCTTGTCCACCAAAGTGTACATTAAGCAACATACCATACCGGGCCGAGTGGCTGAGTTTGACTGGGGCGAAGTGCAGCTCAAGGTGGGTGATAAAGTTAAGCGATGTATGATGGCAGTGTTTACATTGGCACATTCCAACTATCGATGGGCCTATATGTTTTACCGCCAAGATATGCCTAGTTTTCTATGGGCTCACGTCCTGTTTTTCCAACACATCAAAGGAGTAGTGGCTCAAGTCGTTTATGACAACATGAAGGTGGCAGTGGCCAAATGCACCATAAGGCAGTCTGATAAGAAACCGACCGAAGATTTACTCAAGCTATGTACCTATTACCAATATGATTATCGGTTCTGCAATGTTGGTAAGGGCAATGAGAAAGGCAACGTAGAGAAAAGCGTAGAGCATGTACGAAGAAAAGCATTCTGTGATCTATATCAATTTGACTCACTCGATCAAGCCAATGCACACCTGGCCGACAAGCTTAAAGAGCTTAATAATAGGACAGCAAAAGGACAACAAGCGACCATCAGTGAGAAATTATCTGATGAGCAAAGCTACCTTGTTCCATTGCCAAGTGTTGGATACGAAGTGGGAGTAATGATCGTAACCAGTACTCGGTTCCAGAAACTATTGTGGCTTCTATGGTTCAAATCAAGGTATTGCCCTTGCAAATCAAGATCCATGATTCGAAAGGACATGTTGTAGCAACCCACGAACGCCAACATGCTATTGGTCAATGGATTATTGATATTGATCACTACTGGAAAAGTTTAAAGACAAAACCTGGAGCACTTCCCATGAGCGTTGGAATGCAACAGGCTGATCCGCTAATCAAGAAAGTCTATCATCAGTTTTTCAGTGATCAGAATCGTGATTTTATCGAGATCATGTTGTTTTGTCGCCAGAACAATGTGTCTTCTCAAGATTTGGAGAAAGTCATGTCTTGAATGTCAACAGATCTTTTTGAACAGCCCACACACTGCAGATCGAGTTATCCATTTATTGAATAGGTCTGGACAGGTCCAAGAGCCACATAAGAGCAAGTTTTAGTTGGCTTGTATTCTAACCTTACATGTTTTGTGTAGAAGACTTTATTTTTCACCTCCTTAGGAAGCGGATAGGGATCTAGCTCAGTATCAATTATGAGATGCATTGAGATGCATATGATCCTTATCTTTCTTTATTCCTTCCAGATAAGAGATCAGTTCTTCAATGCCTTGCTCATCAGCAATCAATGTCACGTCTTCAGGTACATCCTTGTCAACTAAAAATGAAAGCTCCTAATTAATTATCTTTTATAGGTAGTTTTTTCTTATCGATATTTTTTGGCTTTGGCTTGGGGTAGTTTACATCAATATGAGCCGGTTCGACCTTCTTATAACCAGCTCCCTTTTGGACACCCGTATCAACATTATACGAGTAACCAGATTCAGTATTTTTATATGCTTTCGATCCGGTCTTTGGATTCTCAAAAACCTTCTCCAACTTGCCAGTCTCAACATACTTCTCCATCGCGTTATGCCAAGGGTTCCTTGAGCTTCCAAAAAACTTTTCACGTTTTCCCTATGCTGCTTTTTATTAAAACCCTTAGCCGTAAAGGTAGCCGCACCAAAAGGCACATATTGCAACCCATGTAAATCTACTCCATTGGGCACCCGATTGACAGCATAGTTGATCGTCGTAAGTTCAGGGAATCTCGAACTTACTGGATCGGGTCCATCAAAAACATCGGCAGTCTTAATATAATTTCTAGCCCCAAAATCTAAATACTTCGTATGGCTAATGCGCTCTTTATTGTTATAGGCATTGCGGTATTTAGCTTCTTGGTGTGTGGGTGTTTCCTACTCTAGGCCGAAGGGGTAGTATCTATTAACGATACATTACAATGCGACTCCAGATGCAGTATGTAAATTTTCTAGCACTAACTTTTTAGCACATGTTTATTGGATTTAAATCTTATATGTTTCCCTGTTCGGGCCAATATTCAGTTTGATCTCTTGGCCATCTTCCAGATTAAAGACCTGGTCTGCTATTGATGAATTAAAATGTAGGTTCTACCACAAGACCCGTAGTCGTCATATAAACGTCATAAGTCATTCAGGTCACGATGAATTCTAGTACCCGTTCGAGTAGATGCAATCGCCAAACCGCCTCTGAATCCTATAAATGGCTTATCGATTTCCAACACTGCACCTGTCAAGACTATCGAATACTCCTCTCCTGCTTTTTGTAGAGTATCAACCAATTTATCGTACGCCAAGTGGAAGGCCTCATTGGCATTTTCGAAATTTCTAACTTTAACTGGATCTCCAGTGCCATCTTTCAACATAATCCAGAGTGATTCTGAAGCCTTTTCTTGCAAAGTAAATGCTGAGTCGTAAAGTCTTTCCAATTCACTTAAGTTTATCTCATCCTCCCTAGGAGGCCATCCATCATGATGACCATCCTGAGGTTCTTCCTCTCCATCATTCAAAATCTTAAGATTCCTGATCGTTTCGTCAACTTGGCTATTCGTTAGCTTGACTTCCAATAGTATACGTCTCAATTTTTCCACATTCTTTTTGACTAGGGCTTCATCAAAAGCTTCCATTAGATTACTATGGTATAGTCTTTCATTTAAAGTCATTCCTTCAAAATTCATTGGAACAATATTTAAAATTCAGGATTTGCACCCGAAATCCTCTTAATATTAACATTCTTAGGATCAATGATTAGTTCCTGCAATCCTCCCTTATTACCATCAAGGGGCAGGGCACTTCTCGACTTGATAATATCTTTAGTATTTGCCGTCCCTTCTAACACAAACCTACCAGTATTAACATCCGGCAAACCGGCAGCAATCGCGAAAATTATCAACTTTGTTTGGATCCACCGTAGTAAACGAAAACCCTTCAGCCTTAGCTTTTCCACCAAACACTCTAAATACTTCAACTTCGTCGTGAGATTCACTTGCTTCCTTTGCAATCTTCTCTGCGGCATTTGATTTACCAAAAATCCCTTTGAAGAAATTCTTAACAGCTGATCCCGATACAATCGGTATTATAGCTCCAAGTCCTGCTGCGATTTGGTCACCTATACCTACTGGATTACCACTAATATCAATGGCATTATGGCCCCGAGTTATTGTAGTGCCAAGGATCACCGCATCGTTTAGATCAGAATTCTCCAGATGAGCTTTTGCACTTCCATGTAATGTAGCCTTGGTACCTTCTGGATCAACATTACCTTGCAGGTCTCTTGCTGGCACAAATTGTAATCCATGCAAGTCTATTCCATTAGGCACTCTATTAGCAGCATAATTTATCGTAGTAAGATGCGGGAAGCTCGAACTGATCATATCGGGCCCATCAAAAACATTGGCACTCTTGATATAATTCCTAGCCCCAAAATCTAAATACTTCGTATGGGGGGTCCGCTCTTTGTTGTTGTAGGCATTGCTGTATTTGGCTGTTTCTTGGGTTGGTTCTTCCCATTCGAGGCCGAAGGGGTAGTAGTTCTTGACCTCCCCAAGATCGGTAGCAAAGTCGATAGAGTTGTTATTATTCACGTCCTGAAACACCACTCTAGGGCTTCCCAGATGGTCCTTGATCACATAGTGATACGTTAACCCCTGCACAGGAAATTCTTTGATCTCAGCTGTGTACACTGCCCCTGTCTTGACCTCAAAAAGAGGCTTCATCACGATTTCTTCCTGAGCTTCGTTGGTCTCGTTAGCACCAGCATTAAGTACTCTTTCTGAAGTGATACTCACACCTTGTTCGGTCTTGGTATGACTTACCGTGCCTGTCAAATAGAGTTCTTCGGGCGCTGCCCTGTTCATGGTGATATAGCCATTGTCGTGATGGATCACACTCAGTGCCCCATTTCTAAATTCACAAGCACCAATGCGATCGATGGTCGTCAGCACACCGGCACTGTCTATGATCCGCCGGTGCAGTTGTCCATTGGCGTCTCTAGAGCTGCTTACATTGATGGCATTAGGTAGGGCAATAGTGGTGATGTGATTAAGGTGATCCCGGGTGATGGTAGCTCCAATTTCGGGGTCAAAGGTGATAAAGCCATTCCCATCATGAAGGTACCCTGTGCTCTCTTTGTAGCCTAAAGAGCTACCTGATTCGTCATCAATTTCTTCCAGTAGATTGCTTCCCGTCTTTTTCACATAGACGAGATCGTCGATCAGCACATTTGCATGCCTCCTGGTCAGTTTGTCAAAATTGCCTCTATCATCCTTGTAAGTATAGCTGGTGGTGTAATGCCCATTCTTCCCACTTTCATAGTAATCTGCCGCAGTGAGCATGTCCAGATAGTTGTACTTGTAGTTATAGTTTTGGAAAGGTGTAGATGACCCACCCGTATTTCTATATCGCCACTCTATTTCACTGATGTCGCCATTGTACCTTTTCACCTGATTACCACTCGGTATTTGGCTAGCCACATGATTGTCATAGCCCAGCTCCATAAAAAACAGATCCTGGGCATCCCAGTTCCCATTGATGCTATGCAGATACCGGTTCTTTTTGTAGACATAGTCTATTTGCTGCAGTGACCCACTCAGCTTCATGTACTTGAGTTGCTCCTTTACTGTGTGTCTTTTATTGCATAGATCTTCCTCAGGCCACTGCGTGCCATCGGTGGTCACACGTATTTTGGTGTCTACATGCCTGCCAGCATGATCATAGCCATTTGTGTTCCTGATCTCCAGGCTCTCTGGTTTTACTTTGTGATGTGCTTCCAGTACATTGTTGCCGTTCTTAATCCGTGAAATCTGTAGGTATCCGTCCTTGTCCTTTAGCACGGCTATCATTCCGCATCATAACACATCCCTCAGGACTAATAGGTAGACCGGGTTCCGGCATCACTTTTGGCTCTCATATACCTCATCTAGCTCGTTTATTCTAAAAGAGTCGATTGCAAGAATTCTTACTGTATTTTTATTTAGAACTCCAGCGCTTTCTCGAATATAGACTTCTGCGGCTTTAAACCATTTAATCGGTACATGATCCACTTCTTTGTCTGGAACGTATTTGCCTGCAAATGCAGACAGGTCTTTCAATTCATACAATCGGATCACTTCTTTTGAAGCCATTTCCATTTGTTGAACTTCTATACTATCGGCTACTTTTATCCTAATATCTTGATTGTCAATAAGCCGGTCTTCTGAAACATTTAAGCATCGGATGAAATTAGTCAAATCATCATCATCAAAGCCATCCCACCAAGCATCTTTCGTATCACTACCAGTAAATTCGCTTCTCAAGAGCTCAGTCCTTTCTTCACAGGTCAGAAAGTGTGAAATTCTTCTGTATGATTCTCTTGGAATGTCGCCCCAGATTGATCCCCATCGTGTTGTTTTTGAAAAATAGTAGGACGCTGAAAAATGTTGATCGAAGTATCTAGAGATTTCTAGCCCCAGTGTCAGGTAATAGCCGTCGATTCTTTTGGCAAAAAACCCACTCGTGCCAAAGGTCGTGTCTCTAAATTCCCTATATCCTAGTTCTTCAATTGGACTTTTTACCTTACGCAGTAATCTCGATTTTGTCAATTTCATTTATTCTTGTTTTTTGGACCTATGTAAGTTGGTGATCCTGGTTGGTACGCTGGATTCTTTGGATCGTACAGAATTGTTTCTGTTTTATGATCATTTGCCTCCATTAGTGACTGGCGCCGCTTTGCAGCCTGTCGTCCAGATGGTGTGTCTGGCTTGATGATTATAGCTGTTCCGTCTGGCCTTACACCATCTTTTCGAACTCGGGTGCCATCCTTCAAGGTCATAGTCACCTCAGTATCAGCCCCTTCTTCTCTCAATTCTCTCTGAATTTGTCGATGCGCTTCCTTCCCTGTTTCAGCCGTCTCTCTAAGTCTTTCCATTTTGTCCTGTTTGCGAAAGATCCCTTTGAAGAAATTCTTAACAGCTGATCCAGATACTACCGGAATGATGGCTCCGAGTCCTGCCGCAACTTGATCACCTGTGCTTACTGGATTCCCACTAATATCAATGGCATTGCGACCTCTGGTAATGGTAGTTCCGATTATGACTGCGTCGTTCAAGTCAGAGTTCTCCAGATGAGCTCTGGCACTTCCATGTAAGGTAGCCTTGGTCCCTTCTGGATCAACGTTCCCTTGCAGGTCCCTTGCTGGTAGGTACTGTAATCCATGCAAGTCTATTCCGTTTGGCACTCTGTTGGCAGCATAATTTATCGTAGTTAGTGATGGGAATGAGATTGAGATCGGATCTGGTCCATCAAAAACATTGGCGCTCTTGATATAATTTCTAGCCCCAAAATCTAAATACTTGGTGTGCGGAGTACGCTCTTTGTTGTTATAGGCATTGCGGTATTTAGCTTCCTGGTGAGTAGGGGTTTCCCATTCGAGGCCGAAGGGATAGTAGTTTTTCACCTCCTCGAGGTCGGTGGCAAAATCAATGGAGTTGTTGCCATTGACATCTCTAAACACGACTCTTGGTGAGCCCAGATGGTCCTTGATTACATAGTGATAATTCAAGCCCTGCACAGGAAATTCTTTGATCTCAGCTGTGTACACTGCCCCTGTCTTGACCTCAAAAAGCGGCTTCATCACGATTTCTTCCTGAGCTTCGTTAGTCTCGTTAGCACCAGCATTAAGTACTCTTTCTGAAGTGATGCTCACACCTTGTTCAGTCTTGGTATGACTTACCGTGCCTGTCAGATAGAGTTCTTCGGGCGCTGCCCTGTTCATGGTGATATAGCCATTGTCGTGATGGATCACACTCAGAGCCCCATTTCTATACTCGCAAGCGCCAATGCGATCGATGGTCGTCAGCACACCCACACTGTCTATGATCCGCCGGTGTAGCTGACCCGTAGCATCCCTGGAGCTGTTTATATTGATTGAGCTCGGCAGTGCGATGCTGGTGATGTGATTGAGATGATCCCTGGTGATGGTAGCTCCAATTTCAGGATCAAGGGTGATAAAGCCATTCCCATCATGAAGGTACCCTGTGCTCTCTTTGTAGCCTAAAGAGCTACCTGATTCGTCATCAATTTCTTCCAGTAGATTGCTTCCCGTCTTTTTCACATAAACGAGATCGTCGATCAGCACATTTGCATGCCTCCTGGTCAGTTTGTCAAAATTGCCTCTATCATCCTTGTAAGTATAGCTGGTGGTGTAATGCCCATTCTTCCCACTTTCATAGTAATCTGCCGCAGTGAGCATGTCCAGATAGTTGTACTTGTAGTTATAGTTTTGGAAAGGTGTAGATGACCCACCCGTATTTCTATATTGCCACTCTATTTCACTGATGTCTCCATTGTACCTTTTCACTTGATCACCACTCGGTATTTGGCTCGCCACATGATTGTCGTAGCCCAGCTCCATAAAAAACAGATCCTGGGCATCCCAGCTCCCATTGATGCTATGTAGATAGCGATTCTTGCGATACACATAATCTACTTGCTGCAGTGAGCCACTCAGCTTCAGGTATTTTAGCTGCTCTTTTACTGTGTGCCGCTTATTACATAGATCTTCCTCTGGCCACTGCGTGCCATCGGTAGTCACACGAATCTTGGTATCCACATGCCTGCCAGCATGATCGTAGCCGTTCGTGTTCCTGATCTCCAGAGCTTCCGGCTTTACCTTGTGATAGGCTATTAGCACATTGTCCGCATCATCCAGTATCAAGGAGTCTACGATGGCATCAATACCGGGATACAAGACACTATTGTACCGGGTGATGATATTGCGTCCATCAGAGTCGTACAAGTAGTTTACAGTGATAAACTGGCTACTGTTCAGCACCTTCTTCTTTTGCTGTACCAGTTTATCCAGCAATACACCAGCTGTGCCATAAGTGTTTTCGATCATTACATCGGTGATCACACCTCCTTCCTGATCGGTAAAGCCTTCCTTGACAGACCGTCCGTATTCGTCACGGTCTATCTGATAGATTCGATTCTGAGCTACCATCTTGGCATCCTGCCGATTCACCAATAGCTCCCTATCGTCATAGAAGAATATCTCTGGTCCTTGGTCAGGATCATCCTGGTGCACCAATTGATCATCACCCGAATAAAGCATCCTAAAGTGTAGATTGCTACTGGTGGAGGTCACCTCAGGAGGATGGATAATGGTCAGCCGGTTCTTATCGTCGTACCGCTTGTAAGTGCTGGCGCTGTTTGCGGCAGATTCATGTCTACGTACCAGTACCTGATTGCCCAAGATATCGGTATAGGTAATTGTTTCGATACCGTTAGCGTCTGTTTGGATGACTTTATGTAAGGAGTTGATGGGATAATTTGCTCCGGCATTGTAATTATAGACCTCATTGAAACTGGTATTGGTGCCATATTGGTAGGTGATTTCTCCCAATTTAGTACTAGCCAGATCTTGCGGTGGAGTCACCTTAATGGGTCTGGCCAGTGGCGAAAGTTCATAGGTGGTCAGGGTGTAGTCCGTCAGTGCCGCAGCATAGCTGCTTGGAGACGCCGTAGACAGCACCGGTTCATGCTGCTGGATCGGTCGAGCCAGGGCATCATAGACCGTTTGCTCAGCAATGGATTGGGTGGCATTGTCTGGATGTTGTTTCCACCTGAGCTGCTGTATGGTCTTTCCCAGATCATCAAAGAAGGTAGTAGTGGTCAAGCTATGATTGGTCAGTGAGCCCAGCTTGGGATAGGTGGTTTTCTGATCGATGCGATTATCGATACTGCCTGACTTATAAAAGTAGCTTAGATCCGTCTTTACGCCTTTGCTATCGGTCACATCTTGGAGCCGCAATAACTTGTCCCAGGTATAGGTCTGTGTCGTACCATCGACCTTGGTAAAGACATGGATACGATTACTCCCAGCATGATAGGTGTAGCTTTTCTCATGGTCTATAAAAGTCCATTTCTTCTGTAATCCAGATAAGGCCCATTCTAACTCAATAGGATCACTCCACCCATCGATGGTTACTTCAGCAGGCATACCCACGTTGACCTGAATCTGGTCCACAGTAGACTGCAATGCCCAACCATCAATATCTGGTGTTCCAGTATTGTCCCAGGTATACTCATAGCGGTACACCTCCTGAGGATATAAGAATGCTGTGGTGCTTGTGGTCGGGCTACCACCGGTAGTAAAAAAACTAAACTTGATGCTGTCGCCATCCAGTAGCACACCATCTACTTTCTTGATGGTCTTGTGCGCTGGTAGTATTCGATTCTGATCTATGAGTGTGTTCTTTATACTTCCTGTACCGTATTTTGAGGGATAGCTATATTCTGTACGATGGACCTTGCCATCAGAGTTGGTCGTCTCTTCTGACGTCGGCTGCAATTGATCATTAGTTTCATAATCATAGTCAGTGATAGATTGCATACCATCCGCATATTGCTCTGTACTTGACATCAGATTATATCCAGTACGGATCGTGTAGAAGGCAGCTGAGGAATAAAAACAGGCATTCCCAAATCCAGCATTCGGATGACGAAATGAAAAGACCTTAAATGGTTGGGTGCCTAGATTATTATATTTAGAGCTATCATACACCGTGGTGCTCCTTTGTAGCAGAGTATTGGTCTGATTGTAGCTGCTTACTGTATCCAATTGGCCATTTTTTACCAGAAATCGATCAGGCACTTGTGGATACGTAGAAATCTGAGATCTAGTCTCTGCGGTATGCCGATATTCAGTCCAACCATTGCTGGGTTTGAGCTCTCTTACCCGTTCATACCCGATATGATAGCCATCAAATCCCGCTAGGGGTACTACCGCTATGTCTCTCCAGAAAATATGATAGAGACTGTTATTGTATACGTAAGAGCCATAGACTGGCTCGACATAGAGCACACCACTGCTTTCGCTACTTCCCTCCTTGGTATAATCAAAGGTGCTTTGATCGAGTATGACATTATTATCATCTCGATGCGTAATGCTCTCGATCCGCATCCCACCCACATCTTTTTCGATGGTCTGCGTCACGTATAGTTCTGCATTTCCAAACCCATAGTCTGTCTCGAGGGTAAAGTAATAACTACCGGGAGAGATTGGTCCAAATCCATTTGTGGGATCTGTAAGATCAAACCGTATGCCTGGTTGTTCATTAGGTTGATTTGGGCCCTCACCAAAACTAACTCTGTCAATGAGCGTGCCTCCAGATGTGAATAGACTTAGTTCAATGAAACGAGGGGCATTGGCGCAATTAGCTGGAGAATTTTCTCCCAGTTTAATATCTAAGGCCACTTCAGCATCAACAATTTCTGCGGCCGTGAGACTAAATGTCGATCCTGTGGTGAATGCATTTGAGCAACAGGTAGGACCGCCACCCACATAACAGCTGGTCACTGCATTTTTCTCTACAAAAGTATTTGCCGGAAAGACATAGCGGTTCGCACCGTAGGTAAATTCCGTTGTTCCTTTAGTTGGATAGGTTATTTTGGTCAGCATGCCATTGCGCATAGCATTCTCGTCACTGTCTCTTTTTGCGCTTCCATAAGTCGTGTTACTTACTTTGGTCGGTGGTACATTAACTGCATTGTTCCCATTTTGGGTTTCATCGTTGCTAAATCCCCAGTGGTCTATGGCATAGCTCAGACGGTGTGGTATGGCATTCGGTCCGTGATAGGTGAAGATGTATGGATTTTTGGTAACCGTACCATCTAAGGACTTCTCTTGGATGTTATCTAACTTCAGGCGTTTGTACCAGCTGCTGCTGGTGGTACCACTACCGATATCCAACGGATCTGCAGGACTGTTGAAGTAGCTGTAAGTGAAATCAAAGACTTTCGTAATCGCACCATTTTTGATCTCCACTTTGTCCAGTGGTCTGGATTCATTAGATGGGTCACTGACATTCACATCAACATCATCTCGATCCTGGCTACTACTCGTCTTAAAATCTATGGTTGTAGTACCTGAAGAATTAGTGATTTGGCTCAATCGCTTCCCCTGGATGAGGTTAGTTGATGTTCCTGTGTTATCGAGGTTCAGGTATTTAGTGCCTGCATCTCCATGGTTTAGGCAGCTTGATGCCTGGACCATGGAGTAGTATTCAGCAGAGGTAGCATATTTATAGCCATAGTTTTCATCTGCATAGGTTAGGGAAATGTAATGTTTTAGATCATGGGATTCAATGCGCATTAGATACCAACCAGAGGTGATCATACCTCCCATGGGCCTTGGTTCAGAAGCTTCCTTAGCATTGACACCGTTATAGTACCCGAAGTGACATGCCACTCCATTGGGTAGAATTATTTTGAACCCCAATAAATTGCTTCCCGAATAATTTCTAGTGATCTTAATGTCCTGTCTAGGTATCAGCATTGGCTCTGCAGTACTTGAAGTACCTGCAGAGATGTCAAATACAAACTTGCCCGAATATCCAAGCACATTAAAGTAGAACATGTCTGGCTCACTGTCTTGAATCCCTTCCGCTACATCCTGTAGCCCCACTCCGCTCAGGGTAGATTTGCTGAACCAACCATTAAGCTCCTCATCTGGTATACCTACCACTGTTCTACTGATCATGCCACCAGCATTCAAAGTCCAGCCAGCTCCTACCCAGCTCGCTACCTCTGCCACTCGTATCCCGGATGAATGGTAGTTGACGCTAACGGACAGCGACAATGGTCCTTGAGTGATCGTATACATGTCCACTCCTATTGATGGCACTCCCGTAAAATAGCTCACTGGCACCTCTCCAAATTTTCCTAGTGAACTTGCACTGTATGATGGTAAAGCTACATCACCGTACGCATTATTGACTGGTTGAGCATAAAGCAAATGGCTTGGCAATTGAAGGAGTACTAAGAGTATGTAGGTAAAAAGTATTTGAATTTTCATGGCGATGGGATCTACTGGGCTTTGGAAAGGTTTGGACGCAGACCTTGAGGACTCAGCATGTAACGCATACGCCGCACTTGTCCCTTAGTAAACATGTACTGGTACCTGTCATCGGTACCATCCATAAAATTCATGACCATCGCACGTGGTAATCCGTCGCAGGTACTGATTCTCTTAGCATTTGGTTGACCAAGATTGGGCGCATTATGTATAGGGGTATCCTCTACACCATCATCACTGCATCTGTATAGTCCCCACAGATCATATAGACCCAGGTAGTTGCCGATCAAATGTGTCAATGTCTTCCCTTCATTATATGCCGGCGATCCTCTACCAAAGTATCGGCTATCGATTACGATACCGTCCAGTTCATCCGGCCCTCCAGGCACTTGCGCATACGATCCTATTCTATCATCGGTATGGATCACCCATATATTGATTTGATGTTGAGGATCCACAGGTGGTGATCCGGAGCGCGCATCTTTCATGGCGTCATAGCCATTCCAGCGTTCCTTATGATCGCTAATCCTTGCTATGCCTTCCAGTCCTTCGGCATCCTCTTTTTGTGTGGACAGCACAAAGCGTATGCCTGTATCTGCAGCCAGAGAAGCAAAGCTCCCTTCCCGATCGTGATCATCCTTTTCAGGTATCTCTGGTCTGCCAAAGTCTCTGTTCAGAGCTTGGACTTGATAGGAGATATCTTCCTGTATTTTTTCCGCGTCTGCACTATGTAGAATGTGAAAAACCAGAGATACCGTCATTTGATCTCGTGCTTCATACTTCTTGCTCCTTTCTTGGATCCTCTGCTCCGTCTCCACCCAGACATTACGGTCCCGTACTTCGGTATCAAACTGAAATTGCAGATATTCAGCATTCGTGTAGTTGCGATATGGCAATGGGGTATCTATCTCCATGAGGTGACCCGGATCTACTGACAGATACGTGTCAAATACACAGCCATTGCTTTTGACTTCTACTTGCGCTTTAGGGTCGATCTCGTGAGCGGACAAAGCACTTGCGAGAACGACTCCAATCATCAACAAGAGTAAACGTACCCTGCGGCTCTTGGTAGCTGGGTCATATGTCACGATGAAAGCAAGTAGGTGTACAATTGAGGTGTAGACATTCATAGCGCTTCTAGCTCTGAGTTAAATTAAACAGCATAAGCACTGCCACTCCCGACAGTGCCATTAAAAAGCTCAGCAATTGAATGTTAAGATGTCAAAACTCCCCAGGTTGATCTATTAAACCACCAGGTCGTACATGACCTTGTCAAGGTACGGCTTTTTCGCCAGCTTTCCAACGTGAACGAGAAAATTTTCACTTTCAATGTAGGATGTAGGTTAAAAGAGGTCCGCGAAGAACGGAATGTGTCTCAGGAGAGCCTTGCGCACCAGTGCAATACTGATGCTTCATATATCCGTAAGATTGAATCAGCCCGCCTCAGAGTATCTATTCGTCGCCTGGCACGCATTACAGAAGTGCTCGAGATCTCATTGTCAGATTTCTTTGCGCCTTTGTCCCTTGATACAGCAAATTATGAGATGGATGAGGAAGAGTGAGGAGCATAGACACCAATTCAGAATATGACGTAAGCGATCTTTCTAAGTAAAAGGACTGGGCCCCATCCATCATATTGAGATGATGCTAAAAACTTTTATTGACTGAACGTCAACAATGTACTCACCTCAATTAATGATTGTGATAACAAATATGCCTATTCTTCCGCCACCACATTCACAATCACATCGTCACTCTCAAAAAGGCCCTCTCTAAACTGCAGGCCCAAACCCGGCAAGTCAGGAGGAGTTACTTTACCTTTTACCACCTGAGGTACATTCTCAAAAAAATATGGGTAGCGCTCCACCCAATTTGGGTAAACACTTTCGACGAAAAATAAATTAGAAATGGCGGCTGCCAAGTGTGTCGAGGCATACCACAAAATAGGACCGCCTGCGGTATGCATCATAGTGGGCAAGTAATGTGTGTCGGCCATATCGGAGATTTTCTTCCCCTCAGAAATGCCACCACACCAGGTCAGGTCGTACATGGCGATACCACCCATACCCGACTCCACAAAAGATCTGAAATCAAAGCGCGTTGCCCAGCGTTCACTAATCGCAAGGGGAATTGAAGTGTGTTCTGAGATGGCACGATAAGCCTCCGTATTATCTTGAAGTAAGAGATCTTCCAGGAACAACACATGGAATGGCTCCAGCGCAGCGGCGATCCGAATCGCACTGGGTACGTTCCACCAACTGTGAAACTCGCAGCCAATCTCAAGTTGATCTCCCACCGTATCTTGTATCCTGCGTATCCAATCTAACCCCTGCTCGATCTGCTTTCGTGAGATGAATTCACCACCATGTTCCCTCCCAGCCCTGTCGAAAGGACAGAACTTGATCGCCGGCACGTCCTGATCCACTAAAAACTGCGCTATTTTCTCCATGTCATCATTCAAGGTCCATCCATTGATATTTCGCGCATCCGTATACGTATTATAGACCCGAATATCTTTTGAGAGGGAACCTCCCAGCAATTGGTAGATGGGCAGCCCACTGGCTTGGCCCAAAATATCCCACTGAGCGATATTGATGGCCGACAACGCTCTCATTTCCGCACCACCGAATACATGATAAGCATGCTGCCTAAAGATGCGGGACCACGTTTCTTCGATCTCAAGGGCATTCGTTCCTAAGAGCTTTCCCGCCCAGCTATGCCATTGCAGATCGCGGATGGCCGCCTCACTTGCTTCATTGAAGGGGTAGGTCTCACCCGTACCCACAATACCACGATCGGTGTGTAGCCTTACCCACATCCACTGAATACCGCGACCTGCTAAGCGAAGGTGATCAGGGAAGCGCACTGTCTCTATCTTGGTGATCCTCAAGGGCTCGATGTCTTTACATAGCCCTGCAGAGAGCGGCGACACAACATCGTGTAATACACCGATGGCACCCAGACTACCCGTTTTTAAAAATCTGCGACGTTTCATAAGATCAATGAGTTTGAAGTTCTAATTTAATCCAAGTTACTATAAGGGTACCTCCGGAAACTCTGAGCGAGGCTCAAAATGAGATATTTTCGATTTAGACGAGGCATTCCGAAGGAGCTCAGCCTCAGCTAAGTAACTGAGGAATAACGAAGTATCAATTGGAAAGGTTCATATAGAATTTCGACCGAAATTTTGCTGAGCCCGTGAACGAGTTTTCGGAGATACCCTCGATAGAAAGATCCAGTGTGAAGGAAATTATATCCCCTCAGGTTAGATGCATCTGCTCACTTATTATCTTAGTGTGATGGCATCTAGAGATACCTACTCCACATGGTACAGAAATAGTAAAAATCCTCTGCTATTCTTCGACCCTGAATGGCTGGATTGTGTTTGCCAAAGTGGACATTGGGATGTATGTCTATCACTGAGTCCAAATGGGCAAGTGCAAGGTGCATTGCCCTACTATCTATGCACTCACAGAGGTCTTAAGGTGATCAAGATGCCTAAACTCACACCTTATCTGGGACCACTGCTCCACCTTCCAACCACGCCCAATTCCTATAAAAATGAACGAAGATTTCGGAAAGTCTGCAAAGACCTGATCTCACAACTTCCTCCCGTAGCATACTACTATCAGTTGTGTCATCCATCCTTCGTCAACGTACTTCCCTTTCTCTGGAACAATTTTCAACAAACTACGAGATACACTTTTCGAGTCAGTGGTCGCACTAATATCCAAGTGAGCTACGAAGCCTTGGATGCCAGTGTGAAATACAACATCAGAAATGCTAAAGAGCGTCTGACCGTTCAGGAACATGAAGGCATAATGGCCCTTTATAAACTTGTGCAAAAATCATTTGCCTATAAAAATAAGACTACTCCCTTCAGCGAAATTTACCTCCAAAACATAAACAATCTCCTAACAAAAAAAGGACAACGGAAGATATTCCTCGCCATCGATGATCAGGGAAACCATCACGCAGGAATATACCTGGCTCTTGACAGCACCACAGCTTACTGCTTGATCATAGGGAATGATCCTAACTTTAGGAGAAGTGGTGCGGTGCAATTCTTGTTGTGGCATGCCATTTCCTGGGCCAAAGATCATCAATTGATCTTTGATTTTGAAGGCAGTATGATACAGTCCATCTATCATCTTTTTCAAGATTTTAATGCTCCTCTGGTAGCTTATCATGAACTTTCCAAGGGTAAAAACATCTTACTGACCATCCTTGGGAGGACAATGCGTCAGCAGGTCTAACGGTTGCAACCATGATTATTTCCATAATAGCTGACGGCAATTTTCACAACGCCAGACTGGACTATTTAATTAGCTTCCTAAATCAACACCCTGCAATCAGTACCGATGTACAATTTCATCGAAATCACCCATATCCTAATAAGCTAATTTACTATGGCAGAAATCAGCCCGAAAAACCGGATGGCTACTACATTCCTGCCCAAGGCATGATGCTCTCATCTGAAAAGAGCCCCACAAGTCCCACTTTTATCGCGAACAAATACAGATACGATGGATCATTTCTCTACTCTGTGGCCACAGGTAAAAACGCCGTACAGGACTTCATCCAAGGAGAGAATTTTGCCTTTGACGTATTTGAGACCATCTTTTTTCATATTACCCGATATGAGGAGGCCTTTGCGAACAAAATATTAAAGGACTCTCATGGTTATCTACTCGAAAAGCATCACTTTCTAGTACGAAATAAGCTACAGCGTGAGCCCATTGTAGATCATTTGGTCCAGGCCCTGGCAAAAGTACTTAGCATCATCAAGTCCAAAAGTTATAGCGCATCCCTGACTCACGATCTTGATGCCATTGACAAATATCCAAACTTCTATAAGTTTATAAAGCTCCTGGCAAAATCTGCCCTTGTAAATAATCAAGCCAACCTTTTTGACCTACTAAAACAATACTCACAAATAAGATCTAACCGGCATCCGGATCCTTATGATACGTTCGACTGGCTTTTTACCAAAGCTCGAGGTATGCAAAAATTTCTATTTATCCTAGCTGGGGGCACCACAAAATATGAGGGATTCTACCAATTGGGACACCCAGATGTTCAAAAGATCATCTCACTTGCTTTAGATCGTGGTTATACGATTGGGTTGCATCCGAGCTACCGCACTTTTACCGATCTCAAAATGATGACTGTCGAAAAAACAAATCTGGAAGAACATCTGGGCCTTGAGATAATCCACAGTCGACAACATTGGTTGCGTTTCGATATATTAGAAACCCCACTGATACTCGAAAAATGTGGGATCAGGTATGACCATTCGATGGGCTATCAAAACATAGTGGGATTCAGAGCCGCCACGGGATGCTCCTACCCCTGGTACAGTTTAAAAGAAGAAAGAATACTTAATTTGTGGGAAAACCCCTTTGTTCTGATGGACTCAGCACTGGTAGCTGAAACAAAGGGACATGCAGAAAACATGTTGGAAATGGTTCGCTCCATGGCGGACAAGTGTAGGGATAGGTCGGAAATGAATATAAATTTTCACAACAGTTCTTTTGATAAGCTTCGCGCAGGAGCTAGCGGTGCTTTAGCCTGTTACCAATATCTGATTGATCAGATGACAAGGCACGAAGGCAATCGGTAAGACGTCGACCAATACTTGACCAATTGTATTGCTCAAAAAATTTAGATTGGGTTCGATCAGAACTTTGGAATTGATTGGCAGTATCTCGATAAACTGCCAAAATGAATTTTTTTACGGCAGTTATAGATGAAGCATGGTTCTTGACAACCAGGCCCTTGTTATATTCTTCTATCATGGACCTTAATTCTTCGTCCATCTCCCCCGATACACATGCCAGGATTGGCCGACCAGCCATGATGTACTCATAAAGCTTGTAGGTGAGCCATCCTTGGACCTCATTGCTGGCCCAGGAAAGCAATAGGTTGATATGACTACGAATCTGAATATCCCGTGTGCTTGCATGATCGATCATACCTTTGTCAATGGAATACTTAGACAAGTTATTCTTCTGCAAATATTCCCTCCAAAGTGCACCGTCCGATCCGGCATAGATCAATTGAATCCGACCTGTGTCAATGTGGTCTTCGCCGATCAAACTACTCAACGCCTTGAGAAACATGCTTGGATTGCGGTTTCCATAGAGAGAGCCTGTATAACTTATGGTAAACTTCTCAAAGTGTGGAATATTCTTTTGGGTCAGTGATCCTCCAGTCAGCCCATTGGGTATCACCAAGGTATTTGCATTAAATCTTTTTAGCAAGGACACCAACCCCTGCGACACGGAGGTGATCAGATCTGCATTTCGCAATAATACATGGTAACACCAACCTTGCAAACGAGGCAAATATACGTTGTCTATCACCGGGTCAATCGGAAGATCTGCAAAATCAGCCACCCACTTGAGATGACTAAATCGACGCTTGAGTAAAAAAGCCGTGACATGATCGGCATGAGGTCGATAGCTGGAATAAATAATACCAACTCCGCGTTCACGAACAAGTCTCTTAGCCTTATAATAACTAGTCAAAATATAGATGATTCCTCCCTCACCAAAAAAAATATTAGTCGGAAAACTATCGAGGAGTTTTCTTAGCATCGAAGATTTCCTAGCTAATCGGGCTGGGGATCGGTTAAACCACCTACCGAATATCCGGTAATCATAGTTTGGACACGTGAATAGTTCAAATCTGTTCATATCCTGGTGGTCCTTGGAAATACTATATCGATGCCTGGCAGTGATGACTGGCAGGCTGTGGCCATGGCTCAGATTTGACAATAGATGATAGTTACGCTGCGAGGCGACAGTGCCCATCGGAGGAAAATAATAACACAGGGCCAGTGTAGCTTCAGCCTTCATTCTAGGTACTCATAGCTTTCTCCAAGATGTCATACACCTCATCGGCAATCTTCTGCTGGTCAAATTCTGAGATCGCCTTGTATCTAGCCTGCTGTCCGATGTGTGCACGTTGTTCCTTGGTAAGAGCGATGAACTCTAAAAAAGCCTGAGCCAGTACATCTGTATTGCCCACGGGCACAATGATCCCACTCTCGCCATCTACCACTGCTTCCCGGCATCCCGGGGCATCGGTCGTAATCACAGGCTTACTCATCGACATGGCTTCCATCAGCACACGGGAAAACCCTTCTCGATAGGACGGCAGCACAATACAGTCTGACGCAGCGATGATATTGCGCACGTCCTTTCTTGACCCAAGATAGTTGATATTGGGGGCCTCAACCCATTCCAAGAGATCTTTCTCCTTGACCGATGATGGATTTCCACGATCCAATTCTCCCAATAACCAAAACTCAGATGCAGCATAGATGCGTCTCACTTGTTCAGCCGCATCGACAAACTCTTTGACTCCCTTATCGTAAAGCATCCTGCCGATAAAGGTGAAAACTACTTTATCATCACTACGGGTACCGGTCATTGGACTGTAGTAAACCGTGTCGACTCCACATCCTTTAACAGCATGACCCTGATCTCTGGAGACCAATTTCTCATTAATAAACAATTGTAAGTCATCTTCATTTTCAAAAATCACATATTTGTGATAGGTATTACTGAACCAATAAAGTGCCTTGGTCACCTTTCTTACCAATCCATTGTGGATAAATGGATAGCCAAGTCCTGTGACTACTGCTATAGAGGGCACACCAAGAAGGTGCCCAGCAATACCACCGTAGATATTAGGTTTCACAGTGTAATGCAGGATGAGGTCGGGTGCTACCGCTCGATAGACCTTGTACAATTCACGAATTAGCAATGCATCTTTAACCGGATTTATACCATCCCGGTCCAAGTACCTTAGCCCAATATGCTCAATCTCAGGAAAGACTTCACGGTACCGAATATACTCATCTACTGGGGCGATCACGGTGATTTTGCAACCCTTATCCACCAGTTTACGAATAATGTTCAACCTGAAATTATATATATTCCAGGTAGTGTTGGCCACGATCGCAATGTGTTTATTGGCCATTACTCCACCATGTATTTCCACATCATTCCACTGGTAGCTGCATGCACCAATCACGAGGCAGGTGATTCACCAACAGTCTCACTTATCGAGTGCAGCTCTGACCTGTTTAATCTCTTGCTCCAGCGCCCTGGGATAAATCAATAAAACGTCGTCTTCATCTATGATAATAAAATCATTGATGTCTTTGGTGACCACCAATTTACCGTTTGAAGACACGACAAGATTTCCACGATCATGCTCTGAATGATATTGGCCATTGATCACCACATTCTTTTGCTCTCCCTCTTGCATAAAATTATAAAGCGACCCCCAGGTGCCTAGGTCACTCCAACCAAAATTCGCCTTATAACAGTAGATATTTTCTGCCTTTTCCATGATGGCGTAGTCGAGTGAGATGCTTGGAGTTTTCGGATACATTCTGCGCAAGAAGGCTTGTTCCTGATCGGTGTTGTAATAATCCTTCCCCTGGCTGAGGATATTGTGTATCTCGCTAGAATGTCTCTGAAAAGCCTGCAGAACTGTCTTCGCACTAAAGAAAAACATTCCGCTATTCCAATAGTACTGGTCGTTTTTCAAGAAGAGCTCTGCCGTGGCCAGGTCTGGCTTTTCGGTAAACCGAGTAGCAGTAAAAATATTAGATCCTGCCGGATGGACGCCACCCATCTGAATGTATCCATACCCGGTATCGGGCCGGCTGGGTTTCATTCCCAGTGTGAGTATGGCGTCGTAGCTGTCGGTGAAAGTAAAGGACTTCAAAACCACCTCGATAAAATCATCGATGTCTTGAACGAAGTGATCCGACGGGGCTACCAGCAGATTGGCTTTTGGGTCAATATCTGCCAATTTAAAAGCGGCATAAGCCACACAGGGTGCAGTGTTATTCATAGAGGGTTCTCCCAAGATCTGTTCATGGGCCAGCTCAGGCAAATGGTTTTTTACTTGATCCCGATAGGTCTCATTGGTCACCACATAAATGTGGTCGGAAGGCACAATTCTAACAAAGCGCTCATAAGTAAGTCTGATGAGGGATTTACCTATACCTAGTATATCCAAAAATTGCTTAGGCTTGGAGCGTCTACTGGCGGGCCAGAATCTCGATCCGATGCCACCTGCCATGATGACCACGTAATTGTTATGCATAGCCTCTACTTAATCGTGAGTGAATCAATACCATGGTTCTTCATTACAATTTTTTTAAACCGTCGCAATGCCATCTTCCTGGAGGGGTGTCATGTGAAGCAGCACGGATATGCAATGGGATCTCACCCCAGGGGGTTGTGGAAAATGGCTTAAAACTGTGACTACTTTTTTTGTATCCTTTCCCACAACATGCCTATGTATTCGTGCAAGGCCAACTTCACTTTGTAAAAATTCTGGTGCGAAAACAGATGATATCTAAATCCAGCTGAAGGATCAATTTTCACCATGAAATCAGCCGGCGCGGGATATGGCTTGAGGCCCCTATTCTGAAAGATACGCATGGCTCGTGGCATATGGGAGGCACTAGTCACCAAGATCAGACAATGCTTCATGCCATACTTTTCCAAATACACATCGGCTTCTTCGGCAGTGGTTGTCGGGGTAGTATGGATCTTGATCTTATCATTCTCTATGCCAAGAGCGCCGGCAGCTTGTGCCATCACCTCTGCTTGCGAGATATGAGATGAAGCACCGGAATAACCCGAAAGGATCAACGTGCTTGTCATGGTCTGTTCATGGATTCGAATGCCTTCGGTCAGTCTTTTTAATGCAGTTGCGCTCAACTGTCCTGAGGGTGGTAAATCTGGATCATAGGTATGACCACTACCCAAAACCAAAATATGGCAATCATCATGGTTGCCCTCCTCAATGTCTAATAGTGGGTCGTACTGTGATTCTAATGAGGTTATCATTGCATCAGGGACAGGATAGGTAGCACTGATTATGAAAATACTGAAGAAACCGAATAGAGCCCTCTTTAGCCATATCATCTCCCGGCGATAATAGCACACACAGGTAAATAGAAAGATGATAAACAGAAGGTGTAGAGGGTAAATCAAGAATTGAACGAGGGCCTTAAGGAGTACGATCAAGATGGAAATCTGCACCTACGATCTTGGTAATGATGGTAGAAGTTTATAAAGGAGCTCACTTTTCGGTCTTAAGACTACCAAAACCGTGATGAATACAATCAACAGATCAATAGATAAACTTTGATGATCACGGTACCATTCCTCAAGCTTTCCTTTATGCATGTAAATGACATCACGATAATATGTCCAAATATCTCCTCCTCTCTCAAGTTCCTTAGTAATCAATGCCTCCTCATCTCTATATATAATAGAGCCGATCCCAGTGAGGCCTGGTTTCACGCTGTAAATGGCAGACTGTACTTCCTTAGAATATAGCAAGTAGCTTTCAAGCAGGACTGGCCTCGGACCCACAATGCTCATTTCCCCTTTGAGTACATTAAGCAATTGTGGAACCTCATTCAATTTTGTCCTGCGTAAGAATGCGCCCATCGGAGTAAGACGATTATCCTTTCTCCTGGTGATGATGCCCCCAGGCATATTTGGACTATCTTTCAACATCGTTGCAAACTTCACGACTTTGAACGTTCTTCCCATATATCCAATTCGTTCTTGGTAGTAAAAGACGTACCCCTCACCAGTAAGTCTCAATAACACGACCAATGGAATAGCCACTGGCGTCAGGCAGATGATCAGTACTACTGATACAATTAAGTCTAGTAACCTTTTGACCAATTGATACAATAGATTACATCCTCTGGTCTAGATTCACACCCGTCTCGCGATGCTCAAAATTTGGAACTATTTCCTTTAAAGCAGCAATGATATCATGCTTACTTCCATTCGAACTATCCAGCCTGGATCGCAAGAGCGATAATTTTTCTGTAATTTCCCTTCGAGTATTCTTTACCACAGGCCTAATGACCCCTAAAGCCTCGAATCTATCCCATATGATCTCATCCTGATCAGTATAAAATTCCTCGAATAATTTTTCACCTGTTGTAGAAGTCTCAAAAAAATACACCGGATACTCCTTAGAAGTAATCGGAAGTGTATCTAAAAAATGTTTAGCATCTCGCTCCGAATCGCAAATCAATGGCACTAAGTTAAGCTTATCTAAAAAGTCATATGTAATTTCTCTAAAGGACTTCATTGAGTTTTCCATAAGTTTAGGGAAAAGAATATCACCAGAAAATCCAGTTATGCAGGAAAGTAGACAGATCTGTCCACTTTCCCTGGGTGAAACAAAATAGCGCTTGATATCTTTTGGACAAGAAAGTGGCTGCCGTTTCATCAGCCGTTGCAGATAACCATATAAAAGACTTCCATTCGAAAATGCCACATTTGCGAATCTTGCACTCGTAATTTTAATCTCATCACTAAAACTTAGTATCACATCCTCCATCAGCTTCTTGGATGCTCCCATCACATTCACAGGATTAGAAGCCTTATCTGTTGATACACAGAAAAAGTGCGCCGGAGGTTCTTTCGTCAGGGTACAGAGTAAGTCATACGCGTTATATACATTGTTTTTTATCATAGCCTCGATGGCAAAATGATCCTTCTCGCTTCTCACATGTTTGTGTGCCGCAAAATTGGCCACGATATCAAATGGCCCTTTTTCATGCAAAAGCTTAACAAAAATATTGCTGGAAAAATCAATAGCGTAGGTGATGTACTGATCCGGAACGCTAAGAGAAAAATCACTCCTCAAATCTCGTGTAAGCTCTGTCAATTCATTCTCGCTCTGATCAACAACAAGCAGCTTCTCTGGTCCGTACTTGAGTAGTGCCTTAATAAAAGATAATCCAATAGTGCCGGCACCACCGATCACCAATACAGAACGATTGGAAATCTGCTCCAATAGTAATTCTTGGTATTTTTCCAGATCTGACTTAAACATACTGTACGATCTGTCAGTTACATGTTCAGCTATAAAATCATTTACATTTAAGATCATCTAATGATACTGATTAATTGCTCAATGACATGATCTTGCTGATCCCTTGTTAGATTAGAGCTTGATGGAAGGCAAACTCCCATATCAAAAATCATTTCAGAAACTCCATTTATATATGATGGATACTGCGCAAACACTGGTTGCAAGTGCATGGGCTTCCATACTCGACGGACTTCAATTTGCCTACTTGCAAACTCCTTCACTAATTTGCCTGGGGTCCACCCATTAATACTGTGCATTGAAATCAGACATGATAGCCATCGATTTGAACAAACATCGGTCTCAGTTTCTTCCAAGAATTGCAGACTATGTACATCCTGTAATGCCTTTTGGTAATAGGTAAAAATACTTCGTCTTTTAATCACACGCTCAGCTAACACCTCCATCTGCCCCCTACCAATGCCTGCCGAAATATTACTCATCCTGTAATTGTATCCTACTTCGCTATGCTGATAATAAGGGGCCGGATCTTTGGCCTGAGTTGCTAAAAAGAGAGCCTTCTGGCAGAAGGCCTTATTTGATGATACAAGCGCACCACCTCCCGAGGAAGTAATAATTTTATTACCATTAAAGGAGAAAACACCTATTTGCCCAAGTGTCCCACAAAATTTTCCATAATAAACCGAACCCAGAGCTTCGGCTGCATCTTCAATAACTGGAATGTCAAAACCATTTGCGACGTCAAGAATTTCTTGCATCTTCGCCGGCATTCCATACAGGTGCACGACAATGATGGCTTTGGGCTTTCTGCCTGTAGCCTTAATTCTATCTTCTATAGCTCGTTCTAATAGTCTAGGATCCATATTCCAGGTATCCTCTTCAGAGTCAATAAATACAGGGATTGCCTTTTGATATAGTATTGGATTTGCGGATGCTGAAAAAGTAAATGTGGAACAAATCACCTCGTCGTTCATTTCGACACCTAATACAATTAAAGCCAAGTGGATCCCAGCTGTACCAGAGCTGAGACAAGTGCAAGCTTCGATATTGACATATGTACATAAATCTGTTTCGAAACCCTCTACATTGGGACCCATAGGAAAAACATGTCCATTGGAAAACGCCTCTTCAATATACTTCATCTCAAGGCCACTCATATGAGGTGCTGACAGCCAAATCTTCTGATTATCCTTTATCATACTGTCCTACTTATCATCAGCATTACTATGGTATCAACAGCTTTCGAAAATTCACTTTGTCTCTAGAAGCCCTTGTTGAACTTTCTTGAGAAGATCTATCTGTCTGATGCTTCATAGGAGTTGCATAAATATCTACAAACCAAGGATAGGTCTTAGTCGGTAGTCGATAAGACTTGTCGTCATCCTCCTTAGTACTCATTCGAGATGCATTAATCTTAAGCTCAACGACCATTTTTCCCCTATCAATCGTAACTTTACTTTCCAGGTCCAATGTCCAATCATTGAGTTTGTCATCCTTCCTATTGATTGTATAATTTCCGTTGGCAAATACCTCGATCATATATCGATTTCCATCCAGGATATCGAGATCAATGACCAATCCATAGTTCAAGTATCTACCCTGATCACTTTTCTGGCCAAGCGATACTTCGGCACCAACAACGAGGTCATTTCTATTTCGTAAAAATCTAATGGCCCCTCTCCTTCTTTGACCCACTATATCCAGTGGATAGGGATGTAGACCAGCCCAATGGTTCTCTTGTAATCTGCCATCCAGGTGGATGGGACTGCGATTCCTATCCATTATCCGGAAAGCCTGCTTTTGAATAAGTTCTTTCTCCCTGGCTATTCTCCGTCTACTCAATTCAAGTGGTCCAATATATGATTGAACTAGACCAATTCTTTGAGCGATCTTCGGATCCGTGTTTTGATCTCGAGCCTTGATGAGCAGTTTCTTAAGCTGCGCAATCGAAACGACATCATTCGATAATGACTTCCATTTTTCCTCGGCCAAATGGAAGAATGTCTGCATATCCCTGGCAGCCTCTCCATAGAATCCCTCATAATAATCATCAAGAATTCGGTCGACATCAGCATCCACATCCCAATACATTCGTGTGGTCACATATGTATTGATGTGATTAGTTGCCAATGATCTGAGGTTTCGTGCCCGATACGTGCGCGAGACTTCAATAAACTCACCCAAAGACTTCTGACGATGATCCTTCAAATCTTGAGCAATAACTCTGGGAAATACGACGGGCACTGCATTGAAATCATGGTCAGTCCGACTGAAAAGATAATGATCCCAAAAAATTAACTGCCTCCCACTAGATTTGACCAGCCATGCATCAATAAGTGAATCAGCAGGTGAGCCCAATATAGGTTGCTTCATCATTGATCGGCTGCGGACAATACCCACCTGGACATTTGGAGACAAGGCATCAATCCGTAAAGGAGGTTGCAAATACGTAGTGTATGCAAAACATACAACCTTCTTATCTGGATGAGATGCTAGTAACCCCTTGGCTACTTCATTTACAAAATGCCATACATAATCTGAATAAACTCCCTTACGTCCACGATCTTTGGTGATCCAACCTTTACAGCTATCACACTGACAAGCATTGATAAATCCATCTGGAGGCATAATGGATATCGCTGGTTCGTCATAGATCTCGAATACTGACTTTGCGTATCTTGTAGTCTCTTCGATTAATCCGCGACTAGATAAACATGGCAGCACTTTCCCTGTTTCGACATTCAGGCGCCTTCCTTTGACCAGGGCATAGTATTCAGGATGACTCTGCTGCAATTTTTTGCTACTAAGTACATTCTTCAAACCGTGACCCGGCTCTCCATGTCCGAGGTATTCGGATCCATAGTTGAGACCCTGCTGATACCTAAATACGATCTCCTCCCGAGATGCAGCGAAGAAATTGTTGAACAGGTGATAATGATTTCTGATCGGGAACTGGGGTCTATAGATTGAATCTCGACAAGGGGGATATTCGATCTCTCCCGAAGGAATTACCTCACCTAACTCGCCAGGTAAAAACCAGTGGTAACCTAAACTCCGTAGATATTCGTAAACTGCATAGATGGTTCCACAGCCATCATACTCCCATATATCAAGATCAGCATCATATTTACGATAGATTGACTTGAGTGGATTGTCCCAATCATACCCAGTTTTCTTCTGCCATTCCTTCATCACAAAATCAAGTTCTGAATGCCTAGTAGGGTAAGGCTCCTTAGGCTGATATCGACGATCATTACCAATGAGGTAGGTGGATGAGGTATCAATCAAAATTCGAAATTCATCATTATGTAGGTGGTCATATTCTATACCTCTTGCCTCCGTATATCTACTACGTCCCACATAATAAACATAGACGTCACCAGCTGGCAAAACTGTATGGATCGGAACTTCACCTTCCATTATCTTTGCAAGCTTCAGAGACAATTCTTCTGCCGCCAGCCTAACTAGGGGAACCGCATTCTCATCAATGACAATAATGGCGGATTCCTTTGATAAACTAGCCGCTTCTGTCCTCTTACCAGAATGGCAATTGTTCATGATAATCAGGAATAAGAAAAAAACAGCAATTATTGGCAAACTAAACCTCCTCACACATGCTGGGATTAATACCTTGCTTGGTCAATGTGACCGGCTTCTTAGGTAAGTCTGGAAACACTCGAAAAATAAGATCGTTAGATGGTGAAGCTAGGCTATATAGTGTCAATAATATAAGCTTAATATCTGTAGAAAATGAAATATGATCAGCATACCAAACTTCCACCCTTCCTTTATAAGGATAAATGAACTTCTTATAGTAAGAAAGTGGATTGATGCCCAGATCGCTTATCGCAGTAATAATATGTTCCTCATCACGGAAGAGGATAGATCCAATTCCCGACAGACCTGGATAACATTTTGAGATACGTTCCTGAACATAGGGCTCATATTTTAGAAAGCTTGTAGGCAGAAGTGGTCTAGGGCCGATAAAAGACATATCTCCCTTCCAAATATTTATGAGCTGTGGTAATTCATTAAGCTTAGAGTATCTCAGGAATCTGCCAAGCGTGGATACTCTTGGATCGTTTCTTAGGGTCACAGTTTTAGTACCCACATCGATACTTTCCTTCATCATCGTAGAAAATTTGACCATCTTAAATGTTCTGCGAAATCGTCCCACCCGTTCTTGAAGGAACAATATTTCACCATGGCCAAACACGACTAATAAAACCAGCACTCCAAGCAGAATCGGACTTAGTAAAAGTAAAACAATACTCGCCACAACAAAATCCAGTAGTCTCTTGATCTTACTATAATTCAAAGTATATCCTCCTCTCGTAATAATATGGGTACAGCATCCACTTCCCTAAGAAAAACCAAGGGGTTATCGAAGGAATAATTATGGTATGAGTATGCAAAGCTGGGATCTCCATCTAGCAACCTAACAGTATCTTCACATAGATTGGCACCCCCCTGTGCGAATGCAGAGGTAAAAGCAACATGCCGTACATTTATTTCGGTTATGTAGGGCACCCCTTCGGCATCTCCCTTCAGATCAACGGTAAAAAAACCATGCGCATTCTGACCACATTGACGAAAAACTTTCTCTACCCCTTTACGAGATTTACTTAAGGCCTCATCATGATTTATAAGTCTTCCCATGGAAGTATTTCCTGTAATTCCCGAGGGAGACACTTTAGCCATAATATAGGAGATCCTCTCTGCCATAGCAGAACGAATTAATTCTCCATTAAAAAAAAGCAGCTTACAGGCCAAATTTCGACCAGGTAGAAACGGACTAATCATAAAGCTTGAGATCTGCTCATTCATGTGAATCCAATCCTCAACCTCACTGATCGATTCCGCTTTGAAAGATCCAAGTCCACTGCTACCTGATGAACTTCTCACCCATACAGGGTAGCTGAGTTTTTCAGAAAGCACATGCTCCAAGTGGTCATGTGATTTATTTACAGCTAGAGATTTTGGAGTGAGACCATCTCCCTCCAGTAAATTTGAAACGGTTATTTTATCACACATGATCTCAACAACACTACTGGGAGGGACTAACACTTTGCAGGGCTCGGGGTTTTTATCTAAATACTTACTCCATGCAATAACTTCTTTCTCCGGTTGAATAATCGCTATATCAATTGCACAACTCTTAATAATCCCCAACATTCTAAACCAATATCCATTTTCACCAGCCATGGGTGTGATAAACGACTCTTCGAAAATATCCTGCTGATACAGGCCAATGGCATATGGATGGATGTCGGTGCCGAATAATCGGTAATCACCATAATGTCCCATTCTCAATGCTCGTGCAAAACTTCTAGGAGTAGGTCCTCCCGTTCCCGTAATGAGTACATTTAATTTTCTTTTAGGCATATCTCCTATTCAACTTGCTCTCTTAAGTAACTGTACCATTATACTTTTCGATATCCTTCTTCAACCCCTGACCCACTGGTAACTGCCATAGCAACTTGCACCAATCGTGATTTCCCTCTAACAATTCTGGGCCGATATCCGTAATGGCTATGTCCCATCCAATCGATCGATTATCTCTATGTGAGCGGGCAGCTTCACGCGTCATCTCAAGGGTCTGCTTCCAATAGGGAACCTGAAACCCAACAATCGCTACCCCTGATCTAGGATGCCTGCTTTCAGTCGACTTCGTGATATCGCTAAACACACCCGGACCACATACTTTGCCGGACACTACATCGATTGGGGCAGCAATATTTCCCGCTGCAAGATTGTCCACATTTGCATCTACAGTCATGCGGAGGCGGGCAGTAACAATCTCCACTTCACCCTTTGCCAACAGTTGAGTAACAATTCTCACTGTATTTAAACCATTTGGTGCAAGTCGTTGTAAATCTGAATGTTGCACAATATACTCCTCCACCAAATTATTTCCTGATTTTCTTAACTGATCGAGTAGGATCTCTCCATTTAATCCATGCACAGATGATACCTTGATGCCTCTTCCACACTGGCCTTCTGCATCCTTTAGAACCACACGTTTAGCAGGATTGCTCAGGATGTAGGATGCTAGGGATGAGTCCTTCTCTAGCTGAGATAAGGTGACATGGTTATGCTTAATGAATGGGGCATATCTCACCAAGAAGATTCTTTTATCATGCAAGATCGATCGTGATTCAGGAGGATTCATTTTTTTCTGAAACTCATACATGTATCCAGCACCGGCATAAGTAGATTTTTCTACTTCGCTAATTTCATAAAACCGAAAATAGAAATAGTCAAGTAAGGAGCAATTATGGCGAACGCTCGAAAGAAGTATATCCATGACCAAGCTAAAAGAACCTACCTTCTTATTCTGACGTACATATTTGAAAAATTTCCAAAAGAGTTCCCAATCAGTACGGATCAAATAATAGCCTAAGTATAGAATTCTCCGCATTTACTGTCTTCCTGAGATAAGATCCCCCAGTTGAGGTACAGACATAAACTCCACCTCGGGCCATTGTCGAATAATCTGTTTGATAAGTGATTGCAGCGCACCAATTCCCATGCTTCGATTTGCCTCATCTATGTGACCGCAATAATTAACTCTATGGGAACTAATCACTGCAGGCTTGCGCAGCGCAAAAGCTGTCGATATCTGCCTCATGCAGGCACCTACCCAATCCTGATGCAAAGTTGAGGTAGGTTCAAACAAACAATTTCTCACCAAGAAATACTGTCCATCCCTATTACGTTTGCCACTAAAGTTAAAAGTCTTACGATACTTACCACCGCCCAAATGCTCTCTCTTAATCATTGGCGTTTCTATGTAATCTACACCATTGGCTTTTAGTGTTGTATGCAACTGAGAGGACTCCCGCCCTCCTGGGGGATTAAAAGACCTTGACCGAAACCCGAATGTTTTGGCAAATAGATCCAATCCATCTTTAAGAATTTCCTTCTGATCTTCGATCTCCGAAATATCGTCAAAATCAAGAGCTGCAGTATAAGACACGTACCTGGGCGAATCATATTCAATACTAGTGTAGGAATGGCTCTTCAGATTTATCATTGTAGTATACTCCTGCTTGCGAAGATTGGATTCAAATACTCTAACATTCAAATGCTCACGTCCGTGAAATTGGGGAAAAAGTAAACCGTACTCAATGCCCTCTTTCCATAGAGACCAGACACCGTCATATCCTTCCGTATTCACGAACGTTTCAGGTAGAGAAATATAGTGATACTGAGTATTGCCGTCCCGTGTCACTGCCTCAAAATCTATATTGGCAACTACAGTCAGCGCTGTCCAAATCGGATGATTTCCATTCTTATCTCTCACAGATGTAAGCACATCGTACAACATATTCAAGTCCCCTTCATTCTCAAGTGCGTCATATCTATCAAAACGGGAGACTGCCTTCAGTCCATGACTATCCAAATATTCTCTAGACTGCCTTGAATGAAGTCTAACATTTCCATAATCATCAACTGCAAATACGACAATCTTGCGGCTGGTTCGCCACCCAAAAAGATTACGTACATAGTTCCTAAGGTTAGATCTCAGCTGTAATTTCAGATAATTTGTCGACTACTAATTGGTAACTATGACTCACATCATATGAAGTAGCCAAAAGTTCCTTACATCTCCTTCCCATCTCCTTGAGTGCCGCATCAGGCGCAGTCAGAAGTTTCACGCATTGATTGAACGTCGCCAGATCACCAGATCGACACCAATAACCGATCCGATTATCTTCAATGACCTCCTTCAAATCGGTTGCCTCATCTGTGGCTGCAAGTACCGGCAATTCGTATTCCAAATAGGTCAAGAGTCTTGACGGAAAGTTGGGTATAGTAAATCGATGATCTAAAAACACAAGACCAACATCACAACTAGAAACTACCCGGTCATATTCTTCTTTTGCCATTTTCTCTAGCAAGCGGATATTGCACGCATTAATATCCCTCACTGCATTGGATAGGTGCCCATATTCAGTCCCATCACCGATAATCAGAAAGTAGACATCTTCATTCTGACGATTGGACTTCAATACATCAATAATAAAATCTACACCTTGTGGTTTACCCAGGTTTCCACCATAGATAAAAATCAACTTATTGGTGGGTAATCCATACATTGTTCTCACTTCCTCAGACGTCCGATCCTGAAGCAGATTTTGCAGATTAACGGAGTTGGGGTTTATTTCAACTTTACTTGGATGGATCTCAGGATTGTGCCTTAATATGTAAGCCCTGTTGGCGGCGGTCATACAACCAATGAAATCCGAGATTCTATACAAATCCTTCTCCTTCCTTCTAAAATATCTGTACAACAGCCCAGACTTAGACAAAATATCCAAATCCACCGCATTCTGCGGAAAAATATCTTTAAGTAGTAAATAACTCAGCGCATTATACTTCGCCCTTAATCGTCGAATGACCATAGTAAAGGTAATGGGCGGGGTGGAATAGAGCACAACATCAAAACTAATATCTCCCAAATATTTCCTGATTGCCCATTGGTACTGATATTCAATCAAAATTGATCCAAGTCCCTTTTCAAGGAAAGTAGTTTTCTGAATATTTAAAGTACGTATTTTTAGAAAATGAATGCCAAATTTCTCACTCAATCCCGTCCTCCCTTTAGACCGCCTCTCAAGTGGCATGCATACAAATACATTGTGGCCCTCAGCTCTAAATTTATCCAGCAAATCGTAGTACATGCTGCGGCGTCCCTGATCAAGATGGTTTATTAATGTTAGATAAATAAGATTCATTCCGAATAGCACACAATTAGGTAAAACTACATAGGTAGTTATAATATTTCTGCACGGTCAAATAATACTCGGATCATCTGCTCACAACGTTCCTCTTGGTCACAGTAAGTGTCCAGAGTTTTCCGTCCTTTAGCAATCAGTTTCTTGCGAAGCTCCGGTTGATTGCATAGATTCAGCATTATTTCCGCAGTCTGAATCGGATCCTGGGGATGAACATATATCGCAGCCTCATGACATATATCATGAGCGAAAGGTCGATCTGCAACTATCAGCGGCCTCTCCATAGCCATTGCTTCAAGATAGCAAGCAGAAAACGTCTCCAGTAAACTCGGAATAAATACTAGATCAGCATTTTGATACCTTTCCACTACGTCACTATAATTGTACGGCCCTTCATTTACAATCATTGGAGTTACATCCAATTCTTGACTCTTCCTCATGATTCGTTGCCGTAGCCATCCATCTTGTATGGTCAACAGAAATCTAAATGTTTTCTTGCTTCTACTTTTAATGGCAGCAGCGATTTCCGGTATAAACTGCAAACCCTTATGCGAATATCCGACGCCGGGACAAAAGATCCTAATTGGATCATCTGATGCATCTATGGCGACAGGTGATGTAGGCTGCTCAAGCATAGAACGATCAAATGCATTGGGAACCACTGAGCATTTTTCTTGAGAAATTCCTGTGCGTTGACAATAGCCCTGGAGAGCCACATCTGTTTGAAAAATGAAAAAATCAGCCCATTTGCTACACCATCGTTGAATCCCGATCTGTATAATCTGGCGAACAACAGCGACCTGGTTTCGACCATACAAGAACCTCTCCTCTCCAGGGTGAGAAATGTAGGCATTACTAATACCTTGAACATGCAAACAAGGAAACTTAACATAGGCCGGACCAGCCATCGTATACACAAATCTGGGATTGCATTCCCGTACTATTCCAAGTAATCTTCTTCGAGCAACGTAGTTTCTGGCTGGACTATCTTCAAAAATAACGAATTGATCATTTGGGACCAGACCCAGATCACAGATAAAATCTGAAACCGCCCCACTAATGATAAAAGTCCATGGCAAAATATTTTCGTTCTCTACTAAATACTTGATGAACAATCCGGAGTTCTTAACGCCACCGCCAACAATATTAGTGGAGCAATTAAATACAAAATTAGATCGATCCAAAATATCTGAAAGACCTGCTAAATGCGATAAAAATCTCTCATCCAATCAATAGTATTACGCACCCCCTCCTCCAATGTGACCTGTTCTTGATGATCTAAATCTTGAATGGACAAAGCATTGTCTACTTTCTTGATCTTTGTCGTTAATTTTTCTGAGTCCTCGTAGCTAATCAGCGACTTATCTGCTCCAGTATAATCCCAAATAACCTGAGCGAGAATCTCTATATCGTGAAACTGATTGCTGCCAATGTTGTAAGTCTTACCGGGATGGAAATGATCAGCAATATTGGCCACAGTCCTTACACAATCATCGACATATGTACTAGACCGATGATGATTCTTATAGACAACGATGGGGAGCCCAAACAAAGCATGGTAGCAGAACTTGCAATTCACAGATCTATAGGGGTGGTAATACTCTCCAGGACCATAAGTATTAAATAGTCGAACTATTACAGACTGGGTATCAAATATTGCAGCTGAATTCTTTATCTGCATCTCATTAGCCCATTTGCTGATAGCATAGTCATTGAGTTGCTTAATCTCAACTTTGTCCATGACCGACTCCTCCATCACACCTTCAAAATCACCATATACTTCAGAACTAGAAAAATGTACCAATTTGAAACCAATCTCCTCCTGTAGGCGAATCAAATTCTTCATACCAATGAGATTTGACCTCCAAACCTGCTCAAAATAGTCTTCCCCATTCCACCGACCAAACTCAGCTGCACAATTGTAGACCAGATCAAAAGGTCCCGCTTTATCAAATATGCGTTGTATCTGCCTAAATTCTCCAATATCGCATCTACTGTATTCCCACTTCTCATGGCTCATCTTTTGGATGTAACCAATTTCTCCCGGATGGTGTTGGATATCTACTCCAAACACCTTATGACTTCTCCCTTGGAGCTCTCTCACTAATTTCTGACCTACAACTCCCTTCGAACCAGTTACTAAAATATTCATAAGATTTTCCTGTTTCTTTCCTTCAAAATATCATTACTGGATTAGTCATCAGGACATGTACGTGAATCATGTCTCATGGTCATGACAAATAAAATCGAAATACTGCGCTGCGATTTTCTCTTGATCAAATCTGGCCATTGAACTTTTGGCTGCCGAGCCAAGCCTATTAATAGCTGAATTGTCTTGCATAAGCCTCTTCAGGCGAGTCCTATAGTGATCGGTCTCTCCTTCGGGTATCAGGATGCCATTCATTTCATGATCGATAAGGTCAGCTGGTCCAGCTACACAATCAAAACTTATGCATGCCAAACCAGCTGCCATAGCTTCTCCCAAGGCATTGGGAAATCCCTCTGACACTGAAGTAAAAGCAAAGATTTTGCTAGCACCATAGTAGCTATTCACATTGTGAATATTGCCGGTGAAAATGATCCTACTAGATAAGGCAGACTCCTCCGCCAAAAGTTTACAATTTTCAAATTCCGGTCCAACACCGACCAGAACAAGTTTCCAAGTGGGATCATTGATTTCTATAAAAAACTTGATCAAAAGTGCCTGCTGCTTGGTTGGAATAAACCTTCCTACATTTAGGATAACATTCTCTCTTTCGGTATACTCAGAATCCCATCTCTCTATAGGATTAGGAATCACTCTAATATTTGGATGTCCTACACGATCTTGATAAACTCGTCTGGCCTTTTCCGTTTGGGCAATCAAGCCAACCGCCCATCGATAAAGTATGGGATTTAATATGTCTTGTAATCTACCGTAACTAATGCCAGGTCTACTCCGATCAGATACAAAGACTTTATCAACTAGACCGAGAGCAGCCAAAATGACAAATGCATTGTATCGACCTCCAAAACTAAGGAGTGCTGTAGATTTAGAATCTTTCAATCTACTTCTTAAGTACTTAAACGTTCGTAGGAGAGAAATCCATCTGGAGCCATTCAGATAATCGAATGGTGGCTGATGAACCCTTACACCATCAGGTATATCAAAAAAAATGGTGCTCCTAGTCATTAAAATGATATGAACCCACAGGTCTTTTTGTCTACTCCCATATTTTGACAGTAAATAGATGATTTTTTCCATTCCACCAGCACTCAAGGTCGGAACAACCAAAGAGACTACCCTTCTCTCAATAGCCTTGGTGACCTTATCTGATCGAGAATTCCCCGACATTAATAGGACAGCAGGTTTATGAGTTCTTCAAATCGTTATCTCCCGTTTGAAGAATCTCTTCAAGAATCCAATGCTGCTCAATAAAACTCCCACTATGCCACTGTAGACTTCGATCCCAATATCCGGGACATTCATCATAACCTGCCGGCGTAAAGGCATAGCTGATTTCAACAATCATGGGTTTCCCAGCATCATTCATCAGGAAATCAAAAGCCATAGATTGTGCCGACAAAGTATGTGTATATTGGAATGCCAACTGGATACATCTTTCATCTATATCCTCCCTTCTATGAGATATGAGACCACTACCAGAAGCACGAAAATCCCCTTTCCTCACATATCTTCTTATAGCAAAAGCCTTGTCACCAATTACAATCACTCGCGTGTCAAAATCATTGTTTGCCAGGTACTTCTGAAAGTATAGATATCCCCGTTCCCTCCCAACAATCTTGGCAAAATCGGGCTTTATAATTAATCTTATTACTCCCTTTAAAATATCCATTACCGATGACTGTCCATTTCTATATCTGTAAATTCTATCATGAAAATTCTGCAACCCATTGTAGGAACTGAAACCCTTCTTGAAGGCCCTTGTAGCTAAAGCTTTGGCTTCAGCATATGTTCTTACTAGTCGTACGTTCTCAGAACCAGCTCCACGACGCAGCTTAAACACGATGGGAAAATCAGCGGTGTCGATCCAATCCGTGGCGGTTTTTCTATCAAAGAACACATAGGTAGGTACCAGAGGTGCATCAATGGCTTCAAGCAAGTACTTTTGTACTAATTTATCATCAAAATGCCAAGCTGTATCAGAATTTGGATACACTTTAATTCCAGATTTTTCTAGAGAAAATAGTAAACCCTTAGCAACCAATATGTCCTTGGGATTACTATGGTGGAAATGCCATAACAAAACATCATAGCCCCGAAGTATCGACACTATGTTTGACTGGTAACAATCTACTAAATCATAATCAATCTTCTTTGACACTAGATACTTTCTCCACCTATTGTGAAACTCAGAATTACTTTTATGAATGGCTATCTTCACCACTATCCAATCTACTCCCTAGTTGAAGTCATAATCGAGTGAAGCCTGCTGGCAGAAACGAATTCAACAGATGGATGAAGAGCTACTACTGTATTGAGCAATCTTTCAAGCAGTTTGAGAGATCTGTCTCTATGCCGGTAGTCCATACCTCCCACATAATTCACTCGGTGTGTGGTCATAATGGCGGCTCCACCCCAGCTAAAAACCTGATTAATCTTCGACACTACGAATTCTACAATGGAATCGTCATTACATTGAAAAGGCTCAAAATGTATGTTACGCACAGCAAATACAGGTCCATGGACAGATCGTTGGCCTGACACATGGGACCTTTTCCTGTATCTACCGGAGATAAAATTTGAATCCAGATGACGACATTGAGTATGGATGCTATTGATGCCAGCCTCTTGTAATGGTTCTTCCATTTGCTGTGGCCAGACGTAATTACAGGCGGTAAAACAACGTGGTCTTTTCTTAAATACTTCCGCAAAGAGTTCGATTCCATCCAATGTCCTATCTACCATGTGATGATAATCGGTTTCACTCAGGGATGAATGACCGTGGAGATATGCCACTCCTTTATCGGTCTTCACAGCAAAAAATCCGTTCTCACAGGCAATCCTGACTTTTGCCAATTTTCCTAAGTCTTTCATCCATTGCTCCACATTCAGATGCTCTCTGCCATGATACTCAGGGCTGATGTAGCACTCACATATACCCTGCTCCCACATTCCAAGTTGATCAGAGGGTCCATAGTTCTCGTAGGAATTGCAAAGATTCAGGTGGTGATAGACTTGAAAATCGGATGACACAATCTGCTGAAAATCAGGATTCCCCATGATCATATATGTCGTCAAGATCGGCCTACTTCCATTGGGATTCTTGATTGATGCAAGCACACCTAGTAGGTTGGCCAGATCTTCGCCGGATTCCAAACAATCAAGCTTATTATATAAGGAGCTTCCATCTACTAGACCTTTCCGCTCAAGCATCCGATAATGTCGCTTGCTTCTAGTTCTAACTGTGCCCCAGTCATCTGAATCAATTACAAATAGCTTTCTATCAGACTTCCATCCAAATATTCTCTCTTTCGTGCGCTGCAGTATATTCACATTAAGAGGCCTCTCCTAAGAAAATAGATTCATATCTAAGAAAAATCATTATCTCCCAGCAAGTGATAGAAATTTATCAGCGACATGCTCTATTCGATATTGATTGATATTCTCAACTATCAATCTTTCCGAATAGTCACCCTCAAGAAAACTATTGAATTTTTCAGGATTAAATTCGGACGATCGGACACTCAGAATTGGTCTTCCAGCGATACTATAGTCAATGATCTTACTCGGCACCTGTCTTCGACCTTTGTTATCCAAATTGATCAGAAAATCCATCGTGCCTAATTGCTCCAGCAGTTGGGCCCTAGCTATTGGAGGTGATAAAATCAGTCGACCCTCGAGCCTTTCTTCGTAATGCTTGATACTTTGACATTGACTCGACCAAACATAAAATCGAAAAGGTATCTCCAAAGACCTTAGATGTTCCAAGATGGGAACAAGATCCCTCGTACCGGGAATGAAACTTCCAGCATAAGCAAATGTCGGAACTGCATTTTTAACCACGTACTGATCTTGATCAGTATTAAATCTAAATCCCTGTGGTATTACTTTGATCTTAGCTCGAAATTCAGGATAATACGCGCTAATTGCACCTTCGGTAGGGACCGCAATAAAAGTAGCTCTTCTGCAAAACAGCTTTTCTAAAAAGGAAAAATAAAATGGCTTCGCAAGGGTATCATTCTCCTGACCCATAAAAGGATCTCCACAATCAGCTATCCACGTTCTCGCAACGGAACTCTTGTCAATTCGGGCCAAAGCAACACCCCAATGGATAGCGTGAGGTACGGCAATCGATATCAACAGGTCATACTCTTTCTCCCTTTCAAGGGCCCGTTTTACCCGAAACATCAACTCAATATCTGGATACTCAAGAAATAGCTTTAATGATCGTTTTGCAATCTTCCTCAGAGAAGTAAAGCCTTCTCCAATTGAAATCTCACTCAACACAAATGGCAAAACTGCAAACTCAACACAAGGTCTCTCGATCGGCTCAGGTAGACATGCTGCTTCTATCGTACTGTAGACTTTAACTTCGTGTCCCTGTTTTGAGAACTCCATTGCCAATTCTGTAGCACGAAAGGCCCTCGGTGATATCTTAGGATGAAAGGATTTGGTCAAAATCATAATCCTAAGCGGTTGCTTCTGATTCATAATCCTTTCCGGACTTCTGAGGACTCAATGCCTCTCACGGTTGATACTAGGATCTTCAAATGGTACACTGATAAACAATTGCTACTGGATCATGGCACTAGCTCAATTAATGCCCTTTCATTCTCAACAAATGGTGCAATAAGAGGATTGAGTAAAAATGTATTCAATCCCATATAGTCCATACCCATTCGAAGCTCTATTATGCAGTAAAAAGTAATGGGCAATAGCGTCACTATACACAACCTTTTCAACCATAGATTATTTCGCTCGTACTGACAAAGCATTGAAACGGTGGCTAACAGAAGCAAACTGGAAACAGTAAAAAGTCTACCCATACTTGGGAAGGCACTTAGAATATTTGCTACTCCAAAAAGTGCAACAGATAGGTAAAACATCAGATCTAACTGATATTTCTCTACTGCCCTCCTCATAAACCCGAATATGACAACAAAAGAGAAGGCGACAAGATTGACTAGTAGCAAACCACGAAGTCGTAAAAACCAGACGGTTCTCTCTTTACCTCTCTCTACAATATCTATATAGTCAGGATGTACATAATCGCCAATTCGTTGATTAAGAACTGCCGGTAGCTCAGGTAAATACGAGAGAAAACTGTAGATATCATAGCCCCGAAATACATAAGACAGTGCAAAGAAAGCCATTATAAGGTACCCAAACTTCCGAAAAAAGATGAGGCCAAGCATAATGCCGGTAGGAATAATAAAAGAAAAATGAATCAGTACAGAACAGAGTGCAACCAAAATATACCATTTTCCCTGCGATATAGAAAATCTAAGAACTCCGTAGACGAATACATGAGTGGCTGTCCAGAATCTAAAGCCATTTATCAGCCAAAAAGGGACAAGAAGTGAAAAGAAAATAAGAAATGGTATAGCATGTATGGGTACTCTCTTATCTACCTCATTTAAAAGTATGCTAATATTGCTGGCATAGAAAAATCCAAGAATTAGACCAAAGAGCGCAAATAGAATTCGATAGTCATCAGTAAATCGAGAAACTAGAAAAGTAATAATTGGCTGTATGTAGTCACCTCGTCCTACTTGACCTTCAATAAGAAGCGCCATGAAACTACTCCACGAAATCTGGCTATTATGAAACTCTTCCAATGTCCTTCGATAAAAATTGGCATCCATCCCTTCATTTGAAATGACAAAAGTGTAACCAAAAAAGATAGTAAAAAGCCATAAAATGTTTCTAAATGATCTCGATTTGTAGTCAAAAAATGAATAGAAAAGTGAGAAAAAAGGCCATGCCAAAAACAAAAAATACTTGTGAACCACCCTTTCATTCATTTGAACTGATCTTCTATGTTTGGTTCACACGATTCTAACAGAGCAGAAAAAGTCTTTGAGGTTATCCCCACTAGTTTAGCCCCCAATAATTTATTCGGAAATCTATAATTAAAAACACTGAAATCAGGATTCAAATATCTCTGCAGATAGCCCATATCGATCCATCAAACTTGTGAATACAATATCATTCACACCACCACCGACATTGACTTTAGTGAGACTCTCTCTATTACGATGAATGACCGGAATTGGAAACCTGCTATACTCTCCAGCAAGACAAGCAACTCTGGTGCCCACACGTAAGCTCATCACCTTCAACCACAGATCATCTGTAGTTAGAGCAAAATCATGTATTGCATCTTTATCTAAAACATCTCTGTGCAACGAACCTGGTGGAAATAATGTACCTCCTCCGCTCATCACTAAATTTGCAAATTGGGGCTCTGTACTTCTCAATACATACGGCCACTGTCTATAGGGAAGTATTCTGCCATCTGTGATAGCAATGTTCCTGCTTATTAAGCAACAAATAGATCTCGGGTGCTTCAAATTCCATTTTAACAGTTTATCGATAAAATCCGGCGGGTACAACATATCATCATCCACTGTTACAATTGTCGCTTTGGGATAACACCTAAAAGCATCATAGTACTTTTTGTGGGAATATAAATTATCCTTACAAAACCTGATACTAAGGCCATAATTGGTAAGTTCATTCAGTTGTCTTCCAATTGGAACACCTCGAAACTCGTCCTGACTGATCCAAAGAATAACCTTATTGGGTTTCACAGATTGCCTTATCAGCGTCTCCACAGTGAGCCAGACCTTGTCTATGCGACCAGGAAAACTAGTCAGAGAAACAATCAATTCGTCATCATGATTTTCGTCATCCAAACATCTTTCCAGATACCTTCTTGTCATTCTAAAAAATGTAGGAAGTATGAGATTAACAATTCGCACCATGACTCTCAAGAAATACTTGTCCAACATCCGATTATTCAATCTCACAAAGTACAACCTAAATATTCCTTTCAAAATCTGTCAAGATTGTCTTTCTTTCCTCTTAGACAAACATCTATAAAAAGCATTCTAATAAGTCCCAAGGACGATCGGCGAAAAGTTCCTCGATTGAAGATTATCTTAGATAAAAGACCAATCTGCCCTAATCCGCCCATATCAACAATGGATGTAAAATATGCATATATGTATGATCGGGCAATAGCCAACTCAATGGAACTCTTTTGGTCCGGTAGCGCTTCCTTTACGAACATCTTAAGGTATTTTGCGGTATTCACATTCCATGACAACCTGTCAGCAACTCTAGAAAATCCAGTGTTGTGTTTTCGATGTACCCCAAAAACCTCATTCTGGTAATATAGCTTACCTTGCTTTGATAGCAACAGAACTATGAAGTCATCACCACTAACCACATTGACATACCATTTAGGCAAAACAAGTTCATTTCTAAAGAGCATTGTCAGTGTGGGCATTCCCAAATTCACTACCCTCTCTGATTCAATACAATTGTCCTCATTGAGATCCAAGTAAAGTCCCTTCCTATGGTAGCCTTCTGTCAGATCTTGTATCTCAGCGTTCCCAAAGACCAACATAAATTCCCTATTCTGTTCAAGAAAGTCAACCTGTTTTTGCAACTTGTACTGATCGGTCCAGAAATCATCTCCTTCACAGAATGCGATATATTTTCCACGGGCATTTAGTATATTATATAAGAAATTGAATCTACCACTCACCATTCCGCCGATCTTTATGTTATTCTTCCGGTCATGAAGAAACAGACGGATCCGATCAGGATGATCCTTTGCATACTGCATACATTTTTCTCGAGTACCGTCTGTAGATTCATCTTCTCCAAGTAGGATCTCAAACGCAAAACTTGTTTTCTGATTAAGGATGCCATCTAAACACTCCTCAATATACTTGATGTGTTGATACGTATGGATACACACACTTACATGAACGTTCTCACTGACCGTATTCTCAAATGCCTTTACTGGAGCTTTTTGATATCTATTCTTAAATTCTTCAAGCGTCAATCCCTCTCTCTTATACATTTCCTACTCTCTTATCAGTTTGCCTAACTCAACAAAGGCCTGACAGCTCTGCATGCTCATTCTCTCATTTACCCTACATAGCATCTTATCTAGATCCTCCCTGTGCCTTTTCAGCAGTCTGACTCTGTCAAGAATCTCTTCCGAAAGACTCTCATGGTCGGTAGAAATACAATAATCTTCCAAGCCCAGATTCTTCATCAGACCCTGATGCTTTGGGTGATTAACTAATGAAATAACAGGAGTATTAAAAGCAATGGGTACGATCTGTCCATGGCCCCTCATCGAGATCACGAATTCTGCATACTTGTAGTAGGGAAAGATCTCCTGTGTTTGATCGAAAGCAAAGCAACCAAAATCCCAGATCTCAGTATTTTCTATTCCATCCTTGATCGCTTCACTTAAAGGCACGTCTTCAAGAACATGAGGTGCAAAAATCACTAAATACTCTCGAGACAAAGACCTAACCACGGCACGCATTTGTAAAACAAAGTAATCCCGATGCTCATCGTTGCCATATCTATACTCCGGCTTATCACCAGCCAATTGAATGATTACGAAGGCCGCATTGCAATCTAATGGTGGTACATCACAAAGATTAACATGAAAGCCAGGATCAGGCACCTCCGGAAGGTCAAGATCAACGTCTGATTTAATGCGAGAAGCACTTCCATCATTTCTGACGGAAAAATATTTTGCAACTCTAAAGGTCTCCTGCAAATGTCTGATTCCTCTTCTGGGTATTCGCTTCTCACCAGGCCAATAGTTATAGCCCACTCCATAGACGATGAAAGGAATTTCCAATTCTCTGATCAGTTCTTGCTCTATTAACCAGAACCAACCCTGCGGCCAATGAGCACCATGTATAATGCCACCACCGCCAATGACAAGAAGATCGTATTTATTATTAACAACCTCCTTAATGTAGTATCGGTTAAAATCTCTTCCCTGAAGATTCGTTTCTCCAATTAATGATATATCAAGGTACTTTCGGAGAAGATTCTTCAATCCTATTCCAAGTGCATAGTCACCTAGGTTATAGTTCATGCAATAGGTATGTAATACCCTCATCCTAATTCTACTCTAATAAACACTCTATTGCATCAACACTAAATACTGGGATGCCACACTTAGAATAGACATCCAGGCGCTCAGCATATGAATCATCGATAAAAATTGCTTGATCCGGTAGAATATAGTCAGCCTTACTTTCATCATGGTTGATGTGAATTATCTCATTAAAAATCTCGCTAATCTTATATCTTCTGAGCGTTGCATAAATATCACCAGCATGCTTGGTTAGCAAAATAACAGCTCGACCTCTATTGATGCACTGATAGAGAAAAGTAATAATTGGTAAAACAATCTCTCCCCTCAATACTACACAATCATCATAATCTATATACACCGTGTTATAATCTATACTTGTTTTGAATCGACATTCCAAGGCACGATCGAGTACAATACTAAATTTACTCATGTGAATTCCCACTTCAACTCCAAATGCGTCAAACACACTCAATAAAGCAAAATTGATTCCTTGTTGTCGATATAGAGCACTTGATCCACCCAATCTACATGCCACCTCAAGCAAAACCAAATCCTTAGGAGCTCTCTCCTTAAGCTGGAAAAACCATGCACCTCTAAGACACAATCGTTTATTTATTGCCCTAGCCCATTCCTGCCCTAGTTCTTGATATCCACTTTCCGGATAAGTTCGAACACTGATTCCACATTTAACACGGGCGCGTTTTCTAACTCCCGAAAACAGTAGCTCACCATTTCGGTCAGTGAAGCAATCCACAGTATACTCCGAACCAGGCAAGAATTCTTGGATAATTACTTTCTGGCCCAGCTGCTGTACATGAACCTCACCAGCCAATCTGTCATCAATTCTCTTGGCTCCTCTGGAACCATAACCACTATCCGGTCGAATGAATACAGGGTATTTCTTGACATCTCCAATGCTCTCATAAGTAATTGGTACAGACACCACGTCCTTAAGCTTATCAAGGGTCATACGCTTCGAAGCGCAGATCTTGGTCGTTTCGATTGGAGAAGAAATTACAGGAATCTTAATATCAAACTCCGAAAGTTTCTTAATCACATGATCCATCGTTGGATATATCGCATCAATTTCCTCACTTACAACCAATTCACGCATGTGACCTAGGAAATCCTCTGAATCAATATTGGGAATGTCGTTGATGTAAGAAGGGAAAACAAATCCACCATGATCTTCGACACTGCTTCCACCTATCAACTCAAAATGATTAGAAAACCTCATTGATCTGTAAATCTCCAGCCCTATCTCAGAACCACATGGAAACACTAGTATGCGCCTTCTCTTCATCTACATTCAACTGAATCAATCAAGCTCAACTCTATATCAGTTTTCGTATGATATCAATCACTTTAAACTGATCCTCAACCAATAATCCATCAAAAAGTGGTAAGCAAAGTACTCTCTCAGCAATGGAGGTCGCCACAGATATCGTATCCAACCACTGCACATATGGTAAAGTGTTTAACGCTGGATAAAAATATCTCCGTGGGTAAATCTGCTGTGAGCATAGGGCCTTCTCAATCTCAAGTAATTTGCTTTCGTCCTCCAATACTATGGGATAATAGCTATGGTTCCATCTCGTTTCAGGCCTAACCTTCAAAACCTGTAAGGCCAAGCCTTCAAAGGCTTCGTCATAGTATTTTGTCACCACTTTCCTGCAAGAGATGATTTCACTCATATATGGTAATACTGCCAATCCCATAGCAGCCTGAAGCTCAGACATTTTGCCATTAATCCCTAATCCATGAAAACGTATCGGGCCATCGTGCCCGAAATTGTGTCCATAAAACAACTTACCATACAATTCCTCGTCTTTGCAAATCATGGCTCCACCTTCTCCTGTATGAAAGAGCTTAGTCGCATGGAAACTGCAGGTACTTACATCTCCGTAATTAAATATAGACTGACCCTGGTACTCCACACCAAAACAATGGGCAGCATCATAAATGACTTTTAAATTGTGCTCTTGAGCTACCCGACCAATTGCATCAACATTGCACGGATTGCCAAAAACGTGTGTGGCCAAAATACCGGTACAGGCTGGGGTTATGGCCTCTTCGATTTTAGTCTCATCAATGGTTAGGTATTCTGGGTGAATATCAACAAAAACCGGCTTGCAGTTTTCCCACACCAACGAAGAGGTCGTGGCTACATAGCTGAAAGGAGTCGTGATGACCTCGTCCCTAAGTTGCAACGTCTTGATCGCTATCTGCAATGGAATGGTGCCATTAGTCGTAACTACTAAGTGTTCAACTCCGAGGTAAGACCTCAACTTGTCTTCCAATTCCTTTACCAGAAGACCTCGGTTCGTGATCAGACCCGTTTTCCATATCCTCGCTAGTTGTGCTTCATATTCAGCCAACGGAGGCAAAAAGGCCCTGGTGACAGGAATCATCGTTGAAGAATTATGTACTTAAAATCTCGCAGAGCTTCCGTTTTTACTAGACTTGATATCAATAAATAAATAACAAAGTAAATACTAGAGACAACACACAGCCTCCAGAAGTCACCCATCTGCTTCGTTATCAGGATGGAATCAATGTAGAAAGCTGGAATAGCTATTACAACAGCCAGAAGAAGAATCGGGCCTACATCCTTCAACTGGTCTCTCAAACTATAGTCGATAAATGTCCCGCTATAGTGCGCATTAATAAATAAAGCAATAATACTTGTGGTCACATTGGCCCATAGTAGACCATAAATGCCGTAGTTAATTCCAATCGCAACTGCAAATACTACAGTGATTTTTTTTACAACTTCAAGTTTCAAAAATAGATCACTTCGTCCCTTTACTTTCAGAATATTAAGATTGTATGCCTGAATAGGATACAACACACCCACAATGCATAATATCTGAAAGTAGGGCACTGCTGGCAACCATTTGTCAGTCAGCAAGAAACGAAACAACGGTTCTCCTAATAAGGCTCCTATCGTGAGCACTGGTGCAAGCCAAAATATGACTTGCACCATTAGTCTTCGATAAAAGCTCTTTAATTTTACATTGTCGTCTTGATAGTCAGAAAACAGTGGGTAAGTTACCTTATTAAGCACAGTAGATATATTGGCCACCGGCAGCTGTCGCATGGCCTGAGCACGTGTGTAAAAACCTAGTTGAGTTGCTGAAAAGTACCGCCCTATCAATACATGATAAATGTTGCTGAATATCGCATCTAGTGCTCCGGAGAGGGCCAACTTAGAACCAAAACTAAAATGTTGTTTAAACTTCAGTTGATCGAACGCTAGTCCAAAGTTCTCTCCCGCATAAAACCATAGTTGAATTGTTACCATTAACTCTCGACTCAAATGCATCCCCACGAGCGACCAAACTCCATATCCTCGAAATGCCATCCAAATGCCAATTGCACCAGCTAAAATATTGGCAGGGATCTTGATCTTTGTCTGACTCCTAAAATCAAATACTTTGACAAACCTTGCCAATTGCACAGCACCCAATGCTTGCAGAATAATGATGAGGCAGTAGATTCGGGTAATGAGTATGAGTGCAGGTTGGCTAAAAAAATCGGCAATCAGCGGAGCGGCGACAAAAAGCAAAAAGTAAATAACAATGCTTGTTGCTAGGTTTGCGATAAACACAGTGGAGTAATCTATTTTGCTGATGTTTTTGGACCTGATCAGTGATGAGGTCAATCCACTATCTGCCAATGTTCTACCCAGCATCATAAAGATGGTCAGCATGCCAATCAAGCCAAATTCTTCTGGAAGTAAGATTCTTGCCAAAACGATGGAAACTACAAATGCAATGGCCTGAGTACCAAACTGCTCCACCACAGACCAAAAAACTCCACCAAGTACCTTCGCTTTTAAAGACAAACCTGATCCTGACCTTGCATAATCCAGGCTCTAGTTTTTTGTAGGCCTTCAAATATTCTAACCAGCGGGTCATACCTCAAGTATCTTGCTGCCTTATTAATATCTGCCAAGCTGTCCTTTACATCACCAGGACGTCGCTCTCCATCAATGGCATCCATATCAGACCCCGTGATTTCTTTGACCATACTCCAAAGTTCATTAAGTGTCGTACGTTCACCACATGCCACATTGTACACTTGATTCATAGCCGATGCATCATCTGTAAAAAGCGCAAGTAAATTGGCGTGTACAGCATTTGCCACGAAAGTAAAATCCCTACTCTGCTCACCATCACCATGGATCGTGGGTGGCCTATTGTTTTTAATTGCATTAAAAAATAAGGGAATAACGGCCGCATAGGCCCCATTTGGATCTTGGCGGGGACCAAATACATTGAAGTAACGCAATCCAATGAACTTGATCTTGTACAATTGTCCATACACCCTGGCATATAACTCATTAACCAATTTGGTCACCGCATACGGCGAGATGGGTGTACCGATGTTTTCTTCTCTCTTGGGCAACTCTTTGCTATCCCCGTAGGTTGAACTACTGGCAGCATAAACTACCCGTTCTACTCCTGACTCTTTCGCAGCGGTAAAGACATTAAGAGTGCCTGTAATGTTTACGTTATTGGTGGTAAGTGGATATTTAATACTGCGTGGCACAGATCCGAGAGCTGCCTGATGACACACCAAATCTATATCTCTACACACATCAAGGCAAGTCGTGTATTCGCGAATGTCGCCCCACTCAAATTGGAATTTTGGATGACTAAAAAAGGGCTCCATATTTTTTCGGCTGCCAGTAGACAAATTATCCAACACCCTAACCAATCCCACTCGATTGTCCTTAAGCAGGGCCTCCACAATATGGCTGCCAATAAATCCTGCACCACCCGTCACCAAAATTCTAACGCTTTTTCTCATGCTTGATTTGCTCTTATACTTTTTCGGTGATCAAACAAAAATATCTACAATTCACCCGTAGATCCTCTCCATCCAATTTTTGAAAACAGAATCAAGAAATTGGTAGGAGCCCTGATGACGATTTACCAAATCCAGATCCTGCAGCACGAGGAGATTCTTCCTCACATTGTCTGGTGTGCCCAATCCATAGTTTTGCATAGTGGCGGTTGCAGTGTATTGTTCTTCACCTTTCATGATAGCTTTCAAAAGATTAATCTGTGTATTGCTCAAGGACTCAATAGTAGCTTAAAAAAAAGAAGTTGAGACATCACTATCTCATTATACGCTTGCTCTATATTTAAGTCGACAACTCTACCTTCAGTAAGGCAATAGTAAATTCTTTTATGCCTTTGCCAATAAGCTCTCATCGATTTTTCTAGAGCCAGGTTAGTATCAAAGTTCCGGATATTTTTGAAATTCATCATTATACCAATTGGTATAAAGCACGCGATACTCTTTTGTACCTGGCAAGAACACTATGCCCATGCAGTGCTCAGTCTTTCCATCAAAACATCCCTAATCCGGTCCGCAGTCTTTCCATCCCAAAGTGCAGGTATGTCCGTTGCATGACTTCCATCCATGGATAACTTTTCCTCAGCCAGTTGAACGGTCGCAGCCACATCTAGTGAAGCCATCAGTGTATTGCTTCCAGACTCTATGGTTGATGGACGCTCCGTACTGCTGCGAAAGGTGATGCAGGGCGTGCGTAGAAAACAGGTTTCTTCCTGTACTCCACCGGAGTCTGTGATCACAAGTGCAGCCTCTTTCATTAACTTGACAAACTGCAGGTATCCCAAGGGTCCAGTGAGATGCATGTGTGGAGTACATCGCAAAATATCCAGGCCGCCCAGAGACTCCATTTTCTTCTTAGTCCGCGGATGAATGGCAAAGATCACCGAAGCTCTTTGAGCTAACTGCTGAGCAATGTCAACGACCCGATGTAAGTTTTCCGCACTGTCTACATTCGATGGTCTATGCATTGTCATCAAAACAAAAGGTGATGTAAAGTCCCAAATTTGACCAGACTCGGAATCGAGGGTGTTGATTCGACTGTCAGCTAAAATATCCCGCAGATCCAACTTGGATGCCTCTGGTAGAAAGTGGCACAACGAGTCAATCATTACATTTCCAACAAAGTGGATCTTCGTCTTGCTGATGCCCTCATTGACAAGATGGTCAATGCCACTGGGCTCACTAACAAATAGCAAATCTGAAATCGCATCGGTGATGACTCTGTTGATCTCCTCTGGCATGGATCTGTCGCCACTGCGTAAGCCTGCCTCAACATGCGCCACCCTGATGTGCTTCTTAACCGCTGTGAGGGCACAAGCTAACGTTGAGTTGACATCACCCACCACCAAAACCAAATCAGGCTGTGCATCATCGATAATCTCATCAAAAGCCATCATCACGCGGGCTGTCTGCTGTGCATGACTTCCCCCCTCTACACCCAGATAGTGGTGGGGTCGTGGCAAACCCAGTTGGTCAAAAAACACTTGAGACATGGCATGATCATAATGCTGCCCGGTATGGACGATGATCGAATCTATTTCCTTGGTCTTGGTAAATACTCGATGCAAGGGTGCGACCTTCATAAAGTTGGGTCTGGCACCTACGACTGAAATAATTTTTATGGGCATCTATTTGCTAGGCAGACTCCCTCAATGATATCACCTAAACCGGACACTTAGTCGTATTGAGTGGGTATCTCCCGATTTTAGTTGATCATCTTTTAAAAAATCCCTTTTTATCATTTAGGCTCACTTGTCAGCAATAGCAATATGATAATAATCAATCTATCGCTCATGGCTCAATGACTCTATGTGGGTAATTGATGTCCTTTCGTCCACCAAAAAGTCAAGGCTGAGAGCCCTACACCGACAAAACCGCACACCCTTACTTTTAGCAGACATAATTCAGCCAGTTGTTCCGATTGATGGTATGGATGGGGGTGCCCGGGTACCCTTCCTTCCAACTTTGAGGAGCAGTAACCCGCTTTTCATTAGACTTGATCTCAAAGGCACTTAAAGCACCATTTTCTTCTTCAATGAGATCGATTTCAGCACCAGTATACACTCGCCAGTAATACGATCTAATCAGCTTGTTTTGATAGGTGTGCTTCTTCAATCGCTCAGCCACAATAAAATTTTCCCAAAGGACTCCTTTATCGGTACGCAAATCCAAAGATGTGAAGTTCTCCAGCAGTGCATTTCTAATACCCGTATCGTAAAAGTAGATCTTATCCATCTTAGAAATCTCTTTATGCAGATTCTTGCTGTAGGCCGGCCGGCGGAAAATAACAAAGCTCTTTTCCAACAAATCTAAGTAGTGACTAACAGTCTCATGGCTTATGTCCAGCGCATTGGCCAATTTGTTGATCGAGACACTTGAGCCAATCTGCAGTGCGATCAACTGCAGTAACTTATGTACTTTGTCACTATGCTTGATAGCGGTAAACGAAAGCACATCCTTGTATAGATAGGCAGTGGTCAACTCTACTAAGTGCTCAATTTTTCTTGTTGACCCTGTCATGGTCAGCACCTCAGGATACATCCCATATAGCAGATATTGATCAATGTGCTGCTTCAGTTCAAAATCTGTGGTTGATTCCCTCAGCTCGTTAATGGCTATCGGTAGCAATCGGTAGGTTCGTGTCCGGCCGGTCAGCGACTCCTGTGTTCGATTGGCAAGGTCAAAAGAGGAAGAACCCGTGGCAATTATCTTCAAATCTCGTCGCTGATCATGTAGAATCTTTAGATTGATCCCGATTTCTGGAATCTGCTGAGCCTCATCGATAAATAGCAACTCTGCATCGCCAATGACCTCGTTCATGGCTGCAAGATCACTCTGAGAAAATGGCTGGTGATACTTGCGTTCATCAGCATTTATGGACATTTTTTTGAGCTGAATGCCATCGAGGACAGCCCGGACCAGTGTCGTTTTTCCAGTCTGCCTTGGACCATATAAGATGATGATCTTACCATCGTCCAACAGACTGGTTCTTAACTTCCCATGAATTTGACGATCAATCATACTCCATAAATTAACGCTAATTCATTACATTGCAGTCTAAGAATTTGCGCTAATTTTTCAGATGAATGCCTACGGCATACCTGATAATAGGCGGTACCATGCTCCCGCCGCCCGCAAACACCCTTCTAGTGTACCATCTAACTCAGAGTAGCCAGGGTATCCAAATTCATCAGGGTGATACCGCTCACTGGAGTACTTGAAGATGGCAAACGTCCATCGATTTTTACTGTCACCGTATTTCATTCTCCCAACCAAGGTCTCTATCTCCTTAGGAGCTCCTCTGAAGAAACCAAAGTGAGATCTAGGTTTTTCTAACACAGATAGATAAACAAACTTGCCCCGATAGGTCACTTTGAATTGAATTCCCGCTTGTTGGCTAAAGCGTACCAGGGCATCTTCAATCTGTGACTTGATACTACTTGAAATATTACTGGTCGCTGCCATTATTTTCAGATCTATGGTCTATCATGAATAATCTCTCATTCTTTGGGTCCACCCTGCAGCAACGCTTCACCACTCACCTGCTCTTTGCCATCTTGGTCCAGGACCAATGTCCTAATGGTGACTCGACTCCTGGACTCATGACAATCTATGACTTCAAAGGAAGCCACATAATCTGTCTCCACGTAAAGTGGTCGTTTAAAAACCATTTGTTGCTTTAGGTAGATGGTACCTTTGCCGGGCCATATGGTACCAAAGACTTTTGAAAAGACACTACCTGCCAAAAATCCATGTACAATAGGTCTCTTAAAAGGGGTAGTAGCCGCATATTCGGCATCCAAATGCAAAGGATTGTCGTCTCCTGTCACCTGTGCAAAGGTTTCTACCTGAGCCTGAGTGAATCTCACAGGATGTGTATACTTATCGCCTACCTTCATCTGACTGCTCTGACATTTTTAGTGATTAGTATGTCTATTTCCAGAAAAGCTACTATCCATTGGGGTGACTCGAAAAATAATTATTCAAACAAGCCTAATAAATCTTCTTTAGTGAGAGATTTCATGATGGATGCATCCGTATGAATAATATCACTGGCTAATTTCTTTTTCTTTTTCTGTAGATCCAATATTTTTTCCTCCACACTATCTTTGCAGATCAGCTTGTATGCAAAGATGTGCTTATCCTGACCGATGCGATGCGTACGATCGATGGCTTGTGCTTCCACTGCTGGATTCCACCATGGATCTACAATATACACATAGTCTGCCTTGACCAGATTAAGGCCCGTATTGCCGGCCTTGAGGCTGATTAAGAAAATGCGATGCGCTTCGGATTGCTCAAATGTCTGGACTACCTTCTGACGGTCGCGAGTGGAGCCATCCAGATATAGATACGGTATCTGCAGTGCTTCCAGTCTCTCTCTAATCAGCTTAAGCATTCCCACAAATTGGGAAAACACCAATGCATTGTGATTGCCCACTTCGCCCGTAAGTTGATCTACTAAGGTATTGAGCTTGATGGAGTCTTGTTTTTTACCTTCCACGGCTGGGTCCACCAGCTGTGGAGCATTGCACATCTGACGGAGTCTCAGCAAGCCTTCCAAGATTATAAACTTGGATTGAGCTACACTGCTCTTGCTGACCTTCTTCATGATACTCTCCCTGATCTGGTGCTTTAGCTCATCGTATTGCTCTCTCTGCGGTTTCTCCATCTCACAATAGAGGATGCTCTCTGTTTTCTCGGGAAGATCTTTGGCCACCTGCTCCTTGGTTCTCCGCAAAACAAAGGGATGAATGGTTTTCTGCAGCAATGAGGCAGATGCCTCCTCCTGGTGCTTCTCAATGGGCAATACAAAATCTCTTTTGAAAGAAGTCATATTGCCCAACAGGCCGGGATTGGCAAAGTTCATCTGGGCAAATAAATCAAATGTGCTGTTCTCAATCGGTGTACCTGTCATCACAAGTCTGTATTGTGACTTGAGCAAACGCATGGCTTTATATCTTTTTGAACCAGGGTTCTTGATGGCCTGCGATTCGTCAAGAATCGCATATGCCCAGGTTTTGCCCCTCATGAGCTCTATATCTGAGGTCACCGTATCGTAGGTGCTGATGACTACATCATAGGATGCTAAATCTTGAACATCCCTGTTCCTGCTTGGTCCGTGGTGAATGACATAGGTTAGTGTTGGACAAAACTTGTCTATCTCCGATGCCCAATTAAATAGCAAGGTCCTGGGTGCTACCACCAAACTAGTCGTGTCCGCATGATTGGCATGATGATCAGCCAACACACAAATGGCCTGTAAGGTCTTTCCCAATCCCATGTCATCGGCCAGACATCCACCAAAACCAAACTCCTGCAAAAACTTTAGCCAACGGTAACCTCCCACCTGATAATCACGGAGTGTAGCTTGCACATTTTTTGGCAGCTTATAGGCCCTGTTCTCAGTAAAAGATTTCAGTTTCTCCTTGCGCTCAGCAATCTCTTCTAAAATCTGAGCGTCTATGTCCATGTCATCAAAAAGCTGATCTACCAAATTAAACTTCAACTTATCGATCTTCAGCTCATCCTTACGATAGGTGGCCGATTTTTGTACCCGTTTGAGCCTTTCCAACCATTCAGTCGGCAATATTCCTATGGAGCCATCGCCTAGTTTGACAAAGGGAGTATTATTCTTTATAGCTTCCAACCAGTCTTTTGTGCTCACCTTTTGATCACCGTATGATATGTCAATATTTACATCAAACCAATCGATGCCTGACTTTATCTGACTGCTGACCGTTGCCCTATGGGTATTATAATTAAAATTTTTAAGGTTCTCCTGGCCATACACTTCGATATCAAGTGCCTTACATCGATCGAAAAAATCTAAAAACCACCAATTTCTAATCAATTCTTCGCCGCTCAGATAGTACACATGACCTTTCCTCCTTTGAACCCAGTCGGGATGCATGCCCTCCAGGTCATTGATAAATCTATGCACCAGGTCCTCGTCAATATCAAAGATCTTCAGCGAATCCTTCCTGCCATGAATTCGCTGCGGTTGCAGGGCATTTATTTTGGTGCGCCGGTATTCCAGAATGGGCTCAAATGCTACATAGGACTCGACCTCCTTCAAGTAAACCTTACGTTTAGCCTGCTGAATTTTAACCGTGGAAATGGACGGTATGTCGATGTCAACGGGATATTTCTTGCCGATCTCCTCAAGAAAAGTAAAGAACGAGGTACGATCACTAGGAAAGAAGAGCAGCTTTGGATTGTCTTTAAAAAACTTAATGGCCTCGCCATCATCTGGATTACCGTATAAATATGCCATGCCATCATCAGCACATAGGAAATGACCGTTGAAAAAAACCACCGACTCGAAATGTCCTTCTTTCCCTCCAATAAAAATACGCACTTCAAACACAAATAGGTCATGCTCTATATAAGCTCTAAACCGAACTCTGGCTCTTTCATCACGAAAATGAAATTGCCGCAAATCTTTCTTACGCACCTCGGTATGATAATACGTCCTGATTGAATCTTCATCTAGATAGTACTGGTGTATACTTTTTATCAACGGTATATTCTCTTGCAAAATCTTATGGATGCTTCTGCGACCACTCTCCTCACCACCCATAATCGCTTGCTGGCCCGAGTTTAGACTTTGATATAGATGGCGTTGGTCAGCATTGAAATAGGTTGGGTAATCAACTTCCTTAATATAGGCATTCAACTTGGTCCTACCTTTATCAGATTTCCCTTCAATAATTCTAAAAGCCGACGCCAATTCCTCATCACTCCAATTTTCCCAGACCATGCCGTTCTGGAATTTCCCTTTACGTTCCAATGCACTCAACATCTTCTCAGTAGAAGTAGCTTGGATGTTCATCTGATGACGAACCATCTCGCGAATCTTCGATTTATCCATCCCCAATACCAGACCCTTGGCTTTAGGCCTGATGGCAAAATGATCTCCGATGATCGACAGATCAAAAGCGCTCACTAAATTCTCCTTGGAAATCGAATGATCTTCAGCAATCATGGCATAGACCTTCTCAAAGTCTAATTCCTTATTATACCAGATATTGCCTAATTCTGAATCATGCAGATTGGCCAGCGCAAGATATTGATGTGGACAGAGTTTTTTGGATCGCTCTACACAACTATTGCATTTCACCATCACCCGTCCTTTCTCTTTTCTAATAGTAACCTCCCCATACACGTTTGACCCCCCACCCCATCCGTCTTCAAATATTTTTGAGGTTATTTCCGTTTCAGATTGCATCCAGTGCTCTGTCCGTAATCTATCGAGCCAGTAGGGAATGTGAGGCTTTAATCTCTTGATGAGATCCATCGGTGAGTGTTTAGGGATCTTTGGCAATTCCCTAAATTCATTGGCATTCTGCATCTTTCGGAGAGAATCACCAAATGGCCCTTTCCCTTGTTTCGACAAAAGCTTTTCACTTGTATTAAGAAGATAATAACTCAATGCCGCCTCATGTTTACAAGCATCGTCATAGGGACAAGTACACGATGAAGATATGATCCGCTTTTTCTGGAAATAGAAATGTACTCGATACAACTTCTGTAAGTCACTACCGGTTACTTCGGCAGAAATCTCTTGATTGCTAAAGATGACATTCTGAACATGATCACTGAAGAACAATGATTTTCCTCGTCGTCGAATGGTGCTGTGAAACTCAAATTCCAGGAATTCTTTCAGATCTTCCTTATCGATGACCATCGTGCTGCTACGTCCTATTTTACTCACTACCTATTATCTTTTGTGGAATACAAAATCATGTAAATCTCCAATAGAAGCATCACTGCTTGAAAGGATGTTCTAGCATGGGTAAACTCGCCAACGGATGACTCTCCTTAGCTAATCCCACCGGTGCCACCTTGCGAATATCGTGTGACAAGATCAACGATGCCTCCGCATCTTCCAGAGTAAAACCCCTTCCTTCCAAAATGCGCTGGTAACTTTTCACGTGTAATAGCTCAAAACCATCGTCCAAGGCCAAGTCATCACCTGAGATGGTCAGGGTCCGTAGGCTGGAGGCTCCAGCAGAAACTACCTCCGGTGACAGGTGTTCGCCATTGATGCTTAAGAACCATCGTACTGTAGCTCTCTCTAATCTTAAAATACCGGTCGCACGATCATGGGTGCGCAGATGAACGACGTTGGATTGTACAGAACCAAATAACCAGATTAAAACATCGAAGAAATGAATACCGATATTAGTGGTGATGCCACCACTCTTACTTTCATCACCTTTCCAACTGGCATAGTACCATTGCCCCCTGGCAGTGATGTAGGTCAAATCGACGTCGAAAACCTCATCCGAGGGTGAATGATCAATGCGCTGTTTTAATTGAATGATTTCGGGGTGCAACCGAAGCTGTAATATGCAATGCACCTGGGATTCCGTATCTGAAGTCATATCTATCAGTGCCTGGATATTCCAGGGATTAAGCACCACGGGCTTCTCGCAAATCAGATCGGCTCCATATCGCAAACCAAAACGTATATGCGCGTCGTGCAGGTAATTGGGCGAGCATACAGAAATATAATCTACCTGCTGACCGGCTCTTTTTAGCTTTTCTAAATGCCGGTCAAATCGTTCGAACTCTGTAAAAAAAGCAGCCCCAGGAAAGTACTTATCTAGCACACCCACTGAATCATGACGATCAAAGGCGGCCACCAGTTGATGACCTAACTCTTTCATGGCATGCATATGCCGGGGTGCGATGTAGCCAGCTGCTCCGATCAATGCAAAAGTCTTCAAGATTTAACTGGAAAAATAATTATTTAGGAAACTCAAACGGATCAAGGACTGGATCAAAAAATAAGAACTTTGTCAAAAAATCACTCAGACCTTTTTGGGGTTATCGGTGAATAATAATCACGATACCAGGTGGCAAAAGAGGTCAAGCCCTCATCCAGTTTTGTCTTAGGGCGATATCCAAAATCTTGTTGCAAAGGTTTTACATCGGCATAAGTATGTTCGACGTCTCCCGGCTGCATTGGTAAATATGTCTTTATTGCTTCTTTTCCAAGTGCTGTCTCCATTTGAGAAATAAAATCCATCAGTTGCACCGGATTACTATTGCCAATATTATAGATTTTATACGGTGCTTTGGAAGATGCCGGCTGGGGATGCACGCTACTCCACTCGATGTCAGGTGAAGCTGGTCGCTCACTCACGAGATAGACTCCTTCGACAATATCATCGACAAAGGTGAAATCTCGACTCAGTTTACCTTCGTTAAAAATTTTCAACGGGCGATCATGAATGATCGCATCTGCAAATAATTGAGCCGCCATATCGGGTCGCCCCCACGGTCCATATACAGTAAAAAATCTCAGTCCTGTTGTTGGAAGATTAAACAAATGACTGTATGTATGCGCCATCAACTCATTACTCTTCTTAGTGGCTGCATAGAGGGAAACAGGATGATCTACGGTATGACTGGTGGACAGTGGCATGCTTTCGTTTAATCCATAGACACTGCTGCTACTGGCATATACCAAGTGACCTACCTTATGATGCCGGCAGCCCTCCAGGATGTTGAGAAATCCAACCACATTACTCTGAACATAGGCCTCCGGGTTGATGAGACTGTACCTCACACCAGGCTGTGCCGCCAAATGTACCACGCTGTCAAAGCGATACCGGTCGAATATTTCTTCTATCGCCGACTTGTCTTCAAGGTTGAGACGTACGAAGCGATAATTTCTGTTTCTGACACTCGTCACTTCCCGATGCCACTCCGAAGACTCTCTACCAATGCCGGCAGCGTCCAGTCTGTCCATTTTCAGTTGTGGATCATAATAATCATTGATGTTGTCGATACCGATGACCTCATGACCCGCTCTCAGAAATCTATTCACCGCGTGGTAGCCAATGAATCCAGCTGCGCCGGTGACTAAGGTAAAGTGGGACTTGCTAATGTTGTGTGGATCTTTGTAGTTGCAGTCGTTGATTCTTCACTTTCATTCACCGCTGATCAGATAATCATTCCAGCAGCTACCGTATTATTGCTGCCTTCATCTACCAAAATAATACTACCGGTGATGCGATTTTGACGATATGAATCTGTGAAAAGTGGTTTGGTGATGCGTAAAACCACCCTGCCCATATCGTTCATGTTAAGGGTCCGATCTTCCAAATTGCGGTGTAAGGAGTTGATATCAAGTTTGTATTTGATTTCTTTAACTATGCAACGTGCCTCTTGAGTAGTATGTCGAATGGTGTATTTACCTCGTGGCTGTAATGACCTGGTGTGATCAAACCAACAAAGCATCACATCCAAATCTTGAGTGACATCGGGGGAGTTATTGACCCTTACGATCATGTCTCCTCGGCTTACATCGATGTCATCATCCAGCAGTAAGGTGATCGACATGGGTGGAAAGGCCTCCTGCAAATCACCATCGAATGAATCGATCCCGGCGATGTGTGAGGTAAATCCGGAAGGTAAAACCATCACCTCGTCGCCCACCTTAAATACACCACCTGCCAGTCTGCCTGCATATCCGCGGTAATCATGAAATTCATCGATGTATGGACGGATCACATGTTGCACGGGAAAGCGACAGTCAATAAAATTATGGTCACTTGCGATGTGTACATTTTCCAGATAATAGATCAATGTCGGTCCTTCATACCAACTGGTTTTATCGCTGCGGATCACCACATTGTCTCCTCTTAGAGCAGAAATGGGAATAAAGTGAAAATCTTTGATATCTAGTTTGGCTGCAAAGGATTCAAATTGATCGTGAATTTCATTAAACACTTCTTCACTGTAGTCGACCAAGTCCATCTTATTGACACAAACCACTACGTGAGGTATTTGCAGTAGCGAGGCTATGATGGCATGTCTGCGTGTCTGCTCTACAACACCATTGCGAGCATCAATGAGCATCAATGCTACATTGGCGGTCGATGCCCCAGTGACCATATTGCGCGTGTACTGGATATGACCCGGTGTATCAGCAATGATAAACTTTCGCTTGGGGGTCGAGAAGTAGCGGTAAGCCACGTCAATGGTAATACCTTGCTCTCGCTCTGCTTTGAGGCCGTCTGTGAGTAAGGCGAGATTGACCTCTTCTTCACCCCGGCGGGCACTGATGCGTTCTATATCATCATACTGATCCTGAAAAATACTTTTACTATCGTAGAGCAATCTTCCGATCAGTGTTGATTTGCCATCATCTACCGATCCAGCAGTCGTGAATCTCAGTAACTCCGTTTGAATTTCTTTAGACATTGTTTTTTCTGATTGAAAACCTTACTGCCAATACCTCTTGAGAATATGATGATTTCTGGACAGGCTCTATTACGCACACTCTGCTAAAAATATCCTTGTTTCTTACGGTCCTCCATAGCCGTCTCACTGCGCTTATCGTCGGCTCGACCTCCGCGCTCTGTAAGCCTGGTAGTAGCAATTTCTGCAATAATATCTTCCACTGAAGCAGCATTCGATCGCCATACCCCGGTGCAAGTCATATCGCCGATCGTCCGGCAACGAATCATCTCCTCAAATACTTTCTCTTCAGGCCTTTTGGGAATAAGCTCGGTATCCGCCAATAAGACGCCATCGCGCTCGAAGACCTTACGTCGATGTGCGAAATAGAGGCTAGGTAGTGGCACCTCTTCCTCAGCCAGATACTGCCATACATCTAGTTCTGTCCAGTTGGAAATCGGAAATATGCGGAAGTGCTCACCGATCTGTTTTCGGCCATTGAAGAGATTCCATAGCTCTGGACGCTGGTTTTTTGGATCCCACTGTCCAAATTCATCCCGGTGCGAGAAAAATCGCTCCTTGGCTCTTGCTTTTTCCTCATCTCTTCTTCCGCCTCCCAGTGCCGCATCAAACTTTCCCTTCTCTAGTTCATCGAGTAGGGTAAAAATCTGCAGGCCATTTCGGCTGGCGTTGTAGCCTTTTTCCTCGGTCACCTGGCCCTGATCGATGGCCTCCTGCACGGATCCGACTACTAAGCGCAATCCGTATTTTTCTACCAGATCATCTCTAAACTTTAATGTCTCCGGAAAGTTATGCCCGGTATCCACATGCAGCAAAGGAAAAGGCACCTTTGCGGGATAAAAAGCCTTGACGGCCAAGTATGTCATCAAGATGGAGTCCTTCCCACCAGAAAACATCAGCACTGGATTTTGAAACTGAGATACCACCTCTCTCAAAACAAAGATGGACTCCGACTCTAGCTCTCTCAGATGATTGATATGATAGTTCATTGACTCTGATTAATAGGATTGATCAAATGGGACTCCACAAAAGTAAAAATCTCATCTGCCGACTCCTCTATGGATTGGTTTTCAGTCCTAATGGTGATGGCGGGATCTGCAGGAGGTTCGTAAGGGCTATCGATACCGGTAAACCCTACGATCTCACCCGCACGAGCTTTCTGGTAAAGGCCCTTCACATCCCTCTGTTCGCAGACATGCAGTGGTGTGTCGATGTAGATCGGTATGAAATCTGCGGTACCAATGATCTCCATTGCCATCTTTCTGATCTTGATGGTAGGGGAAATAAAAGAACAAAGAGTAATGATACCGCTTTGCACATAGAGCTTAGCTACCTCTGCAATGCGACGAATATTCTCCTGCCTGTCTTCCAGGCTAAATCCCAAATTACTATTGATTCCACTACGAATGTTGTCTCCATCAAGCACCTGAGCGAAATACCCAGCTGCAAAGAGCTTGTGCTCTACAGCCACGGCAATGGTACTCTTACCCGAACCCGAGAGTCCCGTAAACCAAAGTACTGCACTGCGCTGACCCAACGCTTGCTCCCGCGCTGATCTTGACAGCATCTTTTCATAAATGGGGTGTATATTCATGTCCGCCTGAATAGTCTTCTCACAAATCCTCTCGGTGCCAACTGCCAGGCTCTTTCATGCAAGTAATAGATAAAGATTTTTCCCACAAACTCAATACTGCCAATTTTTAGCGCTTGTCCCACTTCACCGGTTACGAGGTAAGCGATGCAGACAGTAGTGGTGGTGGCGACTATGCGCCAAGTCAGTCCTTTGAGGATACTTCGCAGGTGCGATTCTTTCTTTGGTTCAGGAACTATTTCTGTCATACTGCTTAGTTAACCAGCACACGACCAATACTGTTGTAGTAAAATCCCAATTCCTTCATGGTATCCAGGGCATATAGGTTTCTACCATCGAAGATGACAGGACTGTTCATCAGTGCTTTCATCATGGTGAAATCCGGTGTGCGAAAAACACTCCATTCGGTCAGGACTGCCAAGGCATCGGCATTCTCTAAGACTTGATACTGGTCTTCTGCATACTCGATCTGATCACGGTACAAATCCCTGATATTATCAAGAGCTTCTGGATCATAGGCGCTTATACTAGCCCCCATTTCCAGTAATCCCTTGATCACCGTCAAAGCCGGTGCTTCCCGGATATCGTCGGTATTGGGCTTGAAGGCAATACCCCAAATGCCGATTTTCTTGCCCGCCAGGTCAGAACCCATATGCGCCTTTAACTTGTCCAGAAGTGTCTCTTTCTGAATGGCATTAACCTTCATCACCGATTCCAAAATCTTAAAATCGTAGTCTGCCTGTTTGGCCGTCCTTGCAAGGGCCTGCACATCCTTGGGAAAGCAGCTGCCACCGTATCCAATACCGGGAAACAGAAATCTCTTGCCGATGCGATTATCACTGCCGATACCTTTGCGTACAAAATCTACATTGGCTCCCACCTTCTCACAGAGATTAGCGATTTCATTCATGAAGCTTATGCGGGTTGCCAAATAAGCATTGGCCGCATACTTAGTCATTTCAGCAGAGCGATGATCCATGAAAATAATGGGATTGCCTTGTCTGACAAACGGTGCATATAGGCGTCGCATGATCTCTCTGGCCTTGGGTGAGTCAGTGCCAACCACGACTCGATCTGGCTTGAGAAAATCATCGATGGCCGCTCCCTCCCTGAGGAACTCAGGATTGGCAACTACATCAAATTGATCCTCCGACAATCCTTTGGACAGTATCTCGGATACCTTCTCAGCCGTACCTACGGGCACGGTGCTTTTGTCTACCACCACCGTGTAATCCTCAATAATGTGGCTGAGCTCCTCCGCTACCTTCATCACAAAGGAGAGATCGGCCGACCCATCGGCACCCGGAGGAGTGGGTAACGCAAGGAAAACAATATCGGAGGATCGCACACTACTAGACAAGTCGGTACTAAATCTAAGCCTGCCCTGTCGAGTATTCCTTTCGAAGATGACATCTAGACCTGGCTCATAGATGGGTATCTGGCCCGCCCGCATGTTGGCAACCTTTTTACTATCGATATCGACACAAACTACTTGGTTGCCCGTCTCAGCAAAACAAGTACCCGACACTAGACCTACGTAACCCGTTCCAATGACTGCAATATTCATGATAACCGTTACAAGTGAATAATAAATTCTGTCCCTCGCAGGACACATCTGGAGAGACCATTCAAAAATTGCACGAACATAGTGATTTTCTAGAAACCGACACGGCTTCGCCATTCATGAGTCGCAACGACCCTGTTCCATTTCAAAAAGCCTTTTAATCATGACATTCATGTACGTTGCTTGGAAGGACTAAAGCTGCCTTCAGACATGACACGTCACTCATCTAACCACGCAGCAAGTCATCCATGTTTCTTACACGCTGACTAGCTCTTAAAACCAATACCTTCGCCCAACCGAAGTCTCCGCCACTTGGTCACTCATCTCCAATACCCGTCCTTTGATAGATCGTAGCAAATGCTGTTCTACTTCAATACGCATTCCAACCCCAACGTGATCGAGTTCGATTAGGAAATTCTTACCTCTACAATCAAGCAGCTTTCCCCTTACACCAGTCAGGTTTCCACCGATTATCTCCACTGTCTTCCATTTTTGGAAGGTAACCATGTCGGTCTCAATATTCTCGGCCTCCTGGCACACACGCTGTAATAGTTGGATTTCCTCATCCGGAATAGAGATCAAATTTCGTGAAAATGCAATAAATCTACTTACATGCTGCGTCTCCAATACCGATATATAATCATCTTTAGTGATATGCACAAAGGCATAACAATTGATCAGGGGTAGTTCTACTATCTTCCGCTTTCTTCTATATTGACGTACCACCCGGTTTATTGGCACATAGCAGGTGATGCCCTTTTGGTTGAGCCGATGCGCCACATCTTTTTCTGCTTTGTAGCGCGTATAGATGGCAAACCATTTGGGGATCCTATCGCTCAGGTGATTTTCTATAACGGGTTTCTTTATATTCATTTACAAACTCCAATATGACAATCCATTTTTCTTGAACTTATACATTCCTTTGATATCAAAAAGAATGGGCTTGTCATTCATAATTGATTTAAAATATTCTTTGCCGAAATGCTCATAGACTTCATGATTGACGGCGACTATGACGGCATCATAGTCGTCATCCAGCTTGTCGGTGAGTGAAAACTTATATTCTTTGGCGATCTCATTGGGTGACGCATGTGGGTCATGTATATGCACGTGAATGGCAAAAGACATCAGCTCACGGATCAGGTCTGCCACCTTTGAGTTGCGGATGTCCGCTACATTCTCCTTAAAGGTAACCCCCATCACCACCACTTTGCACTCCTGTGGGTTCTTACCATTGCTCAATAGCATTTGCACCAGTTTCTTGGCAATAAATGCAGGGATCCCATCATTCACCCTTCTACCACTCAGGATCACTTGAGGATCATAACCCAGTTTTTTAGCTTTATGCACCAGGTAGTATGGATCCACACCGATGCAATGCCCACCGACGAGGCCAGGTTTATATTTGAGAAAATTCCACTTGGTACCAGCAGCCTCGAGTACGGCCCTGGTATTAATGTTCATTTTGTCAAAGATTATGGCAAGTTCATTGACAAAGGAGATGTTAAGATCTCGCTGTGTGTTCTCGATCACTTTTGCAGCTTCCGCCACCTTGATACTCTCTGCCTCATAGATACCTGCCTTGATGACTCGATCGTACACTTTGCTGATGCATTTGAGTGCGGTATCATCGCTTCCCGATACGATCTTGGTAATGGTGGTAAGATGACGTTCTTTATCTCCAGGATTGATCCGTTCTGGTGAGTACCCAATTTTAAAATCTTTACCAAGTTTTAGCCCTGATTCTTCCTCTAAAATGGGTAAACAATCCTCTTCGGTACAGCCGGGGTATACCGTACTTTCATACACGACGTAGTCTCCCTTATCCAAAGCCTTACCCACATCATGCGATGCCGCAAGCACTGGTCTCAGGTTGGGGATACGGTGATCATCCACCGGTGTCGGCACTGCGATGACAAAGAATTGGGCCTGCTTCAGATCTTCGGGATCGGCAGTAAAGGTCACATCACTGCCCTCGAATGCCTCACTGTCTAGCTCGGCAGAGGGATCTTGCTGTTGCTGCATCATTTTGATGCGCATCTCATTAATATCGTAGCCAATTACCCTGTACTTTCGTCCCATTTCCAGAGCAAGGGGTAGGCCTACATACCCCAGGCCAATAACTGCCATCGAGGCATCTTTGTGTTTAAGTCTTTTGTACATATCTGTTGCCATTATTATTTTGTCTCAAAAGTGCTGGCCCCCATATGGATGCCGCTATGATTCCACAATAACAATGGCTTTGGATCGAATGAGTCCCACTCGATTGACGAGAATTCGACCGGCTCATAGATTAGGTATCTCACCTTACGCTTAATGAGCTTTTCTACTTTTCGAATCAATCTTACGAGATACTCGATATCAATGTCTCCAATAATAATCAGGTCGATCACCTGGCTGTCAATGCCCCTTGAGAAGCTTCCAGCCAGGTAAACTTGCTGCACATCTCCCAACCTTTCAACCACATTTTCAACCACCTTGTCCAAACCGATGTGTTTGAGCATGATGTTGTGCACCTCATTAAAGAGTGGGTGATCCTTATTGGCCTTAAATAACTTCTTATTGCCTTGCAGAAAGGAGGTCAACATGCCCGCTTTCTCAAGGCGATTGAGTTCGAGCCTAATTCCATTGGTAGACTCGCCAAATTCCGACTCCAAACTCCTCAAATAGGAAGTCGTATTGCTATTCAAGAAAAACTTGAGCAACAGCTTGATCCGGGTTTTTGAAGAAATTAGAGTCTCGATCATATTGAGTAACAATACTACTCAATTTTGATCAAATAGGAAGCATTTAAGGATACATATTATATGAGGTGTATATTCAAAAATTGGGCCAGACCAGTAAAATGTGATCTCACAGATTTAGAAATGCAGCGCACCTGAGTAAAAGGGCTCCCGCCCTCCTGGCGTTTGCTAAGATAGCATACGATCGTGACGAGAAATTAAGTAGTATATGAGTTTGAAGTTAAAAACTTCAGATCTATATCACGAGGCTCTGTCATAGATAGCGAAGTGGAGCCGAAGGGTAGGTCTGCTGGGGCTTCGACTTCGCTGCGCTACGCTACCTAAGACAGACCCTCGGATCCTTTCCACTGACCATAAATAAAAACGTGGCGTCAGGGTGAGGGAAGCGCAGCGGACTCGAACCCCTATTTGAAGAAGGCACTTCGACTCCCACTTCGTTGCGCTCAGTGTGACCCAGTTTTTAGGTAGTTGGCCTGTCTTTTCCGCCCTTTCCGTTTTTAAGAAAAACGTTTAAAACTCAGCCTGACATTATACTTTGAGTTTGAAAAACAACATTTTTATGAGGCTTTGTCATAGGTCGCGCAACAAGTGCAGTCGAAGCGCGAATTTTATCAAAGTTTGCAACTTCAGATCCATATCACGCTATAACATACTCCTGCCCTCTGTACGTTTTGACAACGATTTTTCAGACACAAACAAGTCCAACTGATCTAATCAGCCATGGTATCGCGGTATATCTTCCTGAGAATCACCAGCGAAGATCCAATCATCAATCCCAGGATCAGTCCGACTATGAGAGCCCTTGTTTTTGATTTACGTTGGGGTCTGAGCGGAGGTATAGGGTTATCAATGAGGGTGATGAATGGCGTTTTATTCTTTAGTACAAAGTCCGTGTATTCTAGATTTTTGATGGATTCACCATGCATAGCCTGGAGACGGTTCACCTCGGTTGCTAGCCTGGATTGCTGTAATGAGCCCTGCCTTGCTGAATAGATGTTTTTGTTTTTGTCGACAAACTCTGCCAGGCGATACTCTGCTGTCGCCAAAGCCTTGGCCAACGAATCGGTCTTGGTTTTCATCACCTTATAAGTCGACTCAGCTTTTTCTGTAGCATTGCCTACATAGTAATTAGTCAGTTTTGCAAAAATCGTATCGACCAAAGTGATCGCCAGTCTTTCTGATGGCGCCGACAACCTCAATCTCATGATGCCAGTATCTTCATCATAATCTGTCTTGTATGCACCCGCCCGTTCTTCTGATCCATTGAGCAGACCCTGCAACGACTTCCACACACGATTCTCTAACCTGGTAAAATGGATGGGCTGATCACTTTCAAACAGGAAGTCCCTTAATCCGGTGGTATCGTCTTTCCACTTCTTGTGTAAGTTGTTTTGCAGGATCCAATGATTAGCTAAGAGATCATCTCTCCCATTGATATGGGCCTTGGTAAACAGTGCCATCTGCAATACCTTTCTGGAAGTGGATATCTTAAGTATCTTATCCAGATTGTATTTGCCTTGCTGTATGCCTGAAATACCAAACTGTCCCAGCACATTGGCTATTCCTCCCAGGCGATTTCCCTCATCTTCGTCGACCATAAAAGTGAGTGTGGCAGGAAAAACGACAGGGGTAGTCCAGGCATCGTACAATTTGTACAATACCAGCGGTAGACAAATCAGGGCGATCAACTTCCAAGAAGTTATGAGCTCCTGTAAGAACTCTTGGATTTTCAGTATGAGCTCCCTCAGGGTTATCTCCTCATCTCTGTTGACCTGCCCAAATGCTGTTTCTTCCGGTTCCATCTAAGATCTTTCATAGTTAATCATCGAGGTCATCCACTTTTCCATGGCCTCTACTCCCATCTGCTTTCTCCTGGCATAGTCGTGGACCTGATCTCTACCCACCAATCCCAGTCCAAAATACTTGCTTTCCGGATGGCTAAAGTACCAACCACAGACCGATGCAGCTGGATACATCGCAAAATGCTCTGTGAGACCAATATCTATGGAATCATTGACTTTCAAAAGATCGAAGAGCTTGCCTTTTTCTGTATGTTCCGGGCACGCAGGATATCCCGGTGCCGGTCGAATGCCTTGGTATTTTTCGCTCACTAGACCATCATTGGAAAGATTTTCTGAGCTGGCATATCCCCAAAACTCTTTGCGAACCCGCTCATGCAGGTGTTCCGCCAATGCTTCTACCAACCGATCTGCCAGTGCCTGCAACATGATGGCACTATAATCGTCATTTTTTTGCTTGAACGCAGCTACATGTGATTCGATGCCGATTCCGGTAGTTACCGCAAAGGCACCAAGATAATCTTCAGCTTCGTGTTTTGGCGCAATGAAATCTGCCAAAGACAAATTGGGCAAATTTCTGGCTTTTCTTCTCTGTTGTCTAAGAAAATTAAGAGTGATCACATTGTTTTTTCGAGTCCCATCGCTATAAATCTCCACATCATCGCCGATGCTGTTGGCAGGGAAAATGCCGATGGCTGCCTGAGCTATCATCCATTTTTCGCTTATGATCTTATCAAGCATCAGATTGGCGTCCTCCAGGAGCCGGGTTGCCTCCTTTCCGATGACCGCATCGCTGAGGATGGAAGGATATTTACCGGATAGCTGCCAGCTGCTAAAGAATGGCGACCAGTCGATGTAGGGTCGAACTTTTTCAAGATCGTAATCAATCCAGCTTTTTACTCCAAGAAAAGTTGGTTTTGGCGGCTTGTACGTCTGAAAATCAAGTGCCCACTTATTGGCTCTGGCATCTTCTATGGAGACGTACTTCTTCACACCTTGATCGGCAGACCTTTTCTGCCTCATCGCATCATACTGCTCTTTGACGTCCAAGATAAAATCACTTCGCTGGGCCTCATTTTTCGAAAGCAAATTGCTGACTACCCCTACACCTCGTGAAGCATCCAACACATGTATACACGGCCCTTGATAATTTGGGTCAATTTTTACGGCGGTGTGAATTTTGGAGGTGGTGGCACCTCCAATGAGCAATGGCAGATTCATCCCCATCCTTTGCATTTCCTTTGCCACAAATACCATTTCATCCAGCGAAGGTGTGATCAATCCACTTAGGCCTATGATGTCCACGTTCTGCTGAACAGCGGTCTCCAAAATCTTGTCTGCATGTACCATCACACCCAGATCAATGATTTCATAATTATTACATCCCAAGACAACCCCCACAATGTTTTTCCCAATATCATGGACATCTCCCTTCACCGTTGCAAGTAGGATCTTCCCTTTCGAACCCGAACCATGCTTTGACTTCTCCTGCTCTATGAAAGGGGTGAGGTAGGCCACGGAGGTTTTCATCACACGGGCACTTTTCACTACCTGGGGTAAGAACATCTTCCCGGCACCAAATAGATCTCCCACGATATTCATCCCGTCCATAAGAGGTCCTTCGATTACTTGCAATGCATGGGCATATTTCTGCCGGGCCTCTTCGGTATCCTCCTCGATAAACTCTGTAATGCCCTTCACCAGCGAATGTGCAATGCGCTCCTCGACAGTGTTTTTGCGCCAAGACAAGTCCCTCACCATTTTCTTCCCGTTTCCTTTCACGCGCTCTGCATAAGTAGTCAGAGCTTCGGTGGCCTCGGGATGACGATCAAATATCACGTCTTCTACTAAAGTGAGTAATTCCTTGGGCACCTCCTCGTACACTTCCATCATCCCAGCATTGACAATGCCCATATCCATACCCGCCTGTACGGCATGGTACAAGAAGGAGGCATGCATGGCTTCACGTACGTGGTTATTGCCGCGAAATGAAAAGGATAGATTGCTCACCCCTCCACTCACTTTTGCACCAGGACAGGCTATCTTGATCCGTTTAACAGCATCGATGTAGTGGATGGCGTACTGATTATGGGCTTCAATGCCTGTGGCCACCGCAAAAATGTTGGGATCAAATATGATGTCGTAGGGCTTGAATCCGACTTCATTGATGAGGAGGTCATACGCCCTTTTGCAAATGGATACTTTGCGCTCTGATGTCTCTGCCTGACCCTGCTCGTCAAAAGCCATCACCACTACAGCCGCACCGTACTTCCGCACCAGCCGGGCCTGCCTCAAGAAGACATCTTGGCCCTCCTTGAGTGATATAGAGTTGACAATCCCTTTACCTTGCAGACATTTGAGGCCAGTCTCGATCACGCTAAACTTAGATGAGTCGATCATGATCGGCAACTTGGCAATATCTGGCTCAGAGGCTATCAAATGGAGAAAATGGGTCATCGCCTCCTCGGCATCCAGCATCCCTTCATCCATATTGACATCGAGGATCTGGGCTCCACCTTCCACTTGCTGTCTTGCCACTTCCAAAGCCTTCTCATACTCACCACTTTTTATAAACCTGGCAAAACGTCTGGATCCTGTCACATTGGTGCGCTCACCCACATTGATAAAATTCGTCTCAGGTCGAATCATCAGAGGCTCCATACCACTTAGCATGGTCAATGCTGTCGGTGGTGGAGGCACTCGAGGACTCAGACCTTGGACAGCATCCACCATAGCCCTGATGTGCTCAGGCCGGGTTCCGCAACATCCACCTATGATATTGACATACCCACTGTCTGCAAAGTCTCTGATCAGAGATCTCATCTCCTCAGGACTCTGATCATACTCGCCAAATTCATTGGGTAGTCCAGCATTGGGGTAGGCACTCACGTAGCAAGGAGCGATCTCTGATAGATCGTGTAAAAAAGGACGCATCTCTTTAGCACCCAATGCACAGTTGAGACCAGTGCTAAAGACATTCATATGACTGATCGATATATAAAATGCCTCGACTGTTTGTCCAGACAGGGTACGGCCACTGGCGTCCGTGATGGTACCGGAGATCATGATGGGAATATCCAGTCGTCTCTCTGATAGAAGGGTATCGATGGCAAAAAGAGCCGCCTTGCTGTTGAGGGTGTCGAAGACCGTTTCTACCAAAAGTATGTCGACATAACCATCGACCAGACCACGGGCTTGCTCATAGTAAGCACTCACAAGCTGGTCAAAAGTGGCCAGTCGTTTGCCCGGTTCATTAACATCGGGAGATAGTGAGGCACTTCTAGTGGTCGGGCCCAGGGCACCTGCTACAAACCGCGGTTTGCTGTCATCTTTCTCACGATATCGCTCTATGGCACTTCTGGCGGCATGGGCTGAAGCCAGATTCATTGCGTATACGTGCTCTTCCAATCCGTAGTCTGCTTGCGATATGGCCTGACTGTTAAAGGTGTTGGTCTCAATGATGTCTGCTCCAGCTTCCAAATATGCCGCATGGATCTCTGTGATAATCTCTGGTCGGGTCAACGAGATAATATCATTATTACCTTTGAGTTCCGATGGGTGATCTCGAAATCTATCTCCACGGAAATCAGCTTCACCTAAATCATAAGATTGGATCATCGTACCCATGGCACCATCCATGACCAGTATTCTCTCCCTAATCAACTTCTCTAGCAGCTTCCTCATGCAGTCCTATGCATTTTTGACGCCCCAAAAGTACGGCATTATCAAGAAAGCCATCCCCTGGCAATCACACTGGGTGCATTAGATTTTGTCGTTTATGCAGCTGCACCAAGATAGCGTTGAAAATGGGACCAATGGCCACTCATGTGAAGAGTTCTCAAGTTAAGAACATTTTGTGCTCCTGGTTTAGACCATCGTTGTCCTGATAATTTAAGTCGCTTTTGTATTACGGTACGATGTGCAGCCTCGATTGCTCCAGATCCAATGAGTAAACCTACTTTTTTGTATTTGGGATAATTCATTCTATGAGCATTATTCTTTAAGTATGTTAGTAAGTCTTGCTTGACTTCTTCTTTTTCTTCGTCGGTATTTGAAAGACTTTGGATTCTTTTGATCACATAGTTTCCACCTTGGTTTATTAACTTAGTGTTCATCCGCTTGGTCCATTTCTTTGACTTTTTATCCTCATCGAAAAATTTGTTGGCAAATTCTCCAATGTGTTCTGCGGCATGGTAGTAATCCAGAATCGTTGTTGCTGTGGGATAGCAGGCTTTTATCCATTGATCAATCCATTTAGCTCCATCCGTTACGAACACTAGACTTTCATCTTTCTTTTCATATCGATCAAGTAAAACGGACATCTTTTCTTCAAATTCTTCATGATTCCCCAAATGTGCAATGTATTCTGATTCCTTAATCCATTGACGATCAGTAGCTTCTGGTAAAATTGATCCAGATCTGAAAACACGACCCAGTTTTACTTCTTTCCATTTATCTTCCCGCGTCAATATCATTGAACCGTCTACCTCACAATAAACTACTTCTTCTGATCTACTTTCATCCTTTTTCCATAGCTGCTCACTTGTCAACCACTCTTCGGCTATCGACCCGTTCCGATTGGTCAACTGATGTAGCATGAATTCATTCGTTTTTATCCCAAGCATTCTTAGTAGTTCAACCCCGAAACTGTATCTCTCCTCCTTGCCAACATAGGTCAATACGTCCTCTAGTTTTGGGCTAATTTTACTCCCTTTCAATTGCTGGGTAAAATGGTGCTCTTTCTCTAACTCAATCTTTCCTACCCGTGTGGCAATGTTTTTTTTTTACGGCGGTCTTTTGTTCTTACATCCATGCATTCCTCATACAACTTCCTGCCCAATTCCATCCATTGCTCTACAAATTGGGATTCATGGTCATAAAAACTCATCTTTGGATCTGCTGCTTTTTCGGTAAATTCTTTCTTGAGTTGGCTGAATTGTTCTGATAGATCAGCCTTGTTCATAATATATTAGGTTTTTTACTAATATATAACTTAGTTGCGACATTTTCTAATGCACCCATCACACTGGGTGTCTGATTTTCTAAATCCTGCACTTATGCGCTGAGGCCGGTAAGGTCTGGGAGCGAGGGCTGAGCTCTCTCGCCATACTCAACCATCTGGTAAGGCACGTTTTCCCGGTCATAGCTATCGCGAATCACCTGCATGTCATGAGTTTGTACAATCATTGCAGTGCAGGTTAGATTCTTCGTGCTTGGAAAATCGTTTTCTTATTTTTGCCCGCTTATGAAGCGACAGCGATTAGATACAGATCAAAAAGCACTGGAAATCAACTTGAACGAACGTGTGTATGGCACTTTTGCCGAGATCGGTGCAGGACAAGAAGTAGCCCGGATTTTCTTTAAAGTCGGTGCTGCAGCAGGAACCATTGCCAAGACGATGTCGGCATACGATAAGACTTTCTCTGACAAGATTTATGGACGGGAAGAAAGTGGTCGGTATGTATGTGAGCGCAGGCTGTACAAGATGCTGGATCATGAATATGGCCTCTTGCACACACGCCTCAAAGCCAATAGGGCAAATCATCTTTTTTTCGTCTTTGCTGATACTATTGCGGCACTAAACTACCAGCGCACGGTTACCGGCCATGGTTGGTTGGGGGTGAGATTTCAGTTGCATCCCGACAGTGAGCCTAATGATTTTGTCGTTCATGCCAAAATGCTGGATAACGATGCACAACTGCAACAATCTGCGATAGGTATTCTGGGTGTAAATATGGTTTATGCCGCCTTCCACTATCCCAACGATGTCGATGCACTGGTCGCGTCCCTACTGGATGGCATCAAGGACCGGGTTATCATTGACCTTATCCGTCTATCTGGTCCGGATTTCCAATCATTAGACAATCGCCTGATCTGTCTTCGCATGGTGCAATTCGGCTTGACCGAAGTGACTATGTTTGCTGCTTCAGGTCAACCCATCCACGCTTCTGAATTTCTCTACCGAAAGGCACTGATGGTCGTGCGTGGACACTTTCGGCCACCTACCTTAGTCACTAGAGATGTTTTTAAGATCTCTTTCGAACAATTTAAGGGTGAGCAGAATGATCCAGATCGATGCGAGCTGATGGCAGAATTGACTTTAGACTATCTGACCCAGGACGGCGTAATCGACGATGCTGACTATCTGGCTCGCTCTACTATGCTCTGTGCCAGCGATCAAAAAGTCATCGTCTCGAATTGTAGCAATCATGTTTCACTCATTCAATATTTGTCGGATTTTAAAATCCCACATTTGAGTTTGGTGATCGGAGTCAGAGAATTAGCTGAGCTCATTAACCACAAATTCAATCTGCATGAGGACGGAATGCTTCTCACTGAGTTTGGTCAGTTATTCACAAAAAATCTTACGGTCTATGCTTATCCTGCTCTGTCTGATGATTTGCAAAACCTCATCACCTTGGATAATCTACCCATTCCTCACGGCATCGAGTTTTTGGTTCGCTTTCTGATTGAAAACAATCTAATTATTCCAGTGAAGAGCTATAATGAAGACATGTTGTCAATTATTCCACATAACGTGTATCAGATGATCCAATCGGGAGAGAAAGGCTGGGAGATGTATGTGCCAGAAAATCTGGGAGAGATTATCAAAGCAGATAAATTATTTGGGTACAAAAATGGTTGACATCCACGGTGTTCCAATCTTGAATATTTGGGTGAGGCATACCCTTGTTTATTGTGCATGCGCTAGCTTATGCTTCATGGCAACTGGTGGCTGTGCCAACCCTACCAGTGAGCAACATACAGCTTCGAAGAGGTCTCCTATTCAAACGGTCGAACCACAAAAAAAAACAGTTTGGGATACCCTACCGATCGACCGATCGACAAGTTACCTTATGGGCAAATTTGATCCCGCCACTAGATCTGAATTTTCGAAAGTGGATACCGCCCATGCCGACCGTCCGAATCTCCATCTTCGCAAAGACACCTATAGGGCTTTTTCGAAAATGCATGAGGCTGCAAAAAAAGAAGGGATTAAGTTGATCATTCGGTCTGCTACTAGAAATTTTGATAGTCAGAAAAATATTTGGGAACGCAAATGGAATGGCATTACAAAACTAGAAGGGAATATTGATGCAACCACTATTTCTAATGAGGTGGAAAGAGCTTTGGCGATTTTGAGGTATAGCTCGATGCCAGGTACTTCCAGGCATCATTGGGGAACCGACATTGACTTAAATGCCTTTCATAATGCATACTTTGAAAAAGGTGAAGGTTTGCAGATATATCAATGGTTGAAAAAACACGCGCATGACTTTGGTTTTTGTCAACCATATACCGAAAAAGGCGTAAAAAGACCAGCAGGGTACCAAGAAGAAAAATGGCACTGGTCATACTTACCCGTGGCCACTGTCCTGCTCGAGGCAGGAGAAGCATCTTTGAACAATTCAGATATTGTGGGGTTTAAAGGATTTAAGGCAGCAACATCTATCGGGGTTGTGGAAAACTATGTATTGGGTATTGATCCAATTTGTAAAAACAAATACAAATAGATTTAAAAAATATTTATATGGCACTTACTGAATCAAATATGTTGGAGTTGGGTACGGAAGCACCCTATTTCGAATTGCTCGATGTCACAAGCGGCACAGAGAGGAACTTGGATGATCTCGCATCAGACGTAGCCACAGTAATCATGTTTTGGTGCAATCACTGTCCCTATGTCATCCATGTCACAGACGCAGTACTGGCTTTGGCTACCAAGTACCAGGAGAAAGGAATTAACTTCATCGCGATTTCTTCTAATGATGTCGAAAAATATCCACAAGATGGGCCCGATAAAATGAGAGAATTGGCTATTGAAAAAAAATATCCTTTCCCCTATTTATATGATAAATCTCAGAATGTAGCCAAGGATTACGATGCTGCATGTACGCCTGATTTCTACGTTTTTGATGGCGATCGAAGATTGGTCTATCGCGGTCAAATGGATGGGTCGAGACCGGGAAACGGAATTAGCAACAATGGTGAGGATCTACGCAGTGCTCTCGACGCCATATTGGAAAGAAAACCCGTATCCATGAAGCAACGACCTAGTGCTGGTTGCAATATTAAATGGAAGTAAATTTTTGGCTCAGAAAGGCCATAGCATAAGGCCGAGACTAAAAGGGGTGACCACATATCCTCCATCTTTTGATGATTCAAAGAGTGGTTTGAGATCATAGGTGCCGTAAAGTGTACAGGGGCCATATCCCAATTCTGCGCGTAAGCCGTACCTCCACCGGTCGATGCCAAAATTATCTTTGGCCTTTTGCTTGGATCCCCTAGCCTTGGTCTTAAAGTTGGCACCCAACAGCATTCCGGCATAGGCACCGGCACTTAAGTGCAAGGATTTTCCCACATGATTTGGATTGGTTTCGATGTGCATCATCAGAGGAAGATCAAGTACCCAATATGAGAGTCGATTCTTCTTAAAGCCAGCCTCAGGACGAAAATCAAACGAAACCTGAGGGGTATCCTCGAGCAATACGACCGGATTGTCGAAGAAGTATTTATTGTAGTCCAGGACAAGACCGTATCCCAGTGCTAAAAATCCATCGATTAATTTCCATCGCTGCTGCACGAGGTGCAACTTAATATTGGTTGACTTTATAGGCCTTAGCTCAAAGGGATCAATCCCATTTTCCAACCGATAATGTTCATCAGTGACTAATCCAGACACACCAAAATCTACCAAGCCATACCTTGTCTTGCTGCACCTCTTTGACGACGATCGACGATGGTGGTGGTCCCATTCATAATAGTCGTCATCCGACGATGGTATTGTGTCATCTTGTGCCATTGTGGTGAATGGCAGTGTGAGCAACAGGAGTATAAAAAGTCGCATGATTAAATTCATTATTTAGTAAAAATGGAATTTGGTAATAATTTTGACTTTAGATTTTCCACATCCTTGCTTTTATACCGATCAGGCACAAGATCAGTCTGCGCAAACAATTCCGAAAGGGGCAATTTTTTCTTGAGTTTCACTCTGCCATTAGTTGGTAGAGTAATCGGTCGGATCTCCCCTTCTGCCGGTTGGCTGAGATAGGTTGTATACCTCATTGGTAGAAGAGCTAACATTTTCTGACTATCCTCTGTCGATGTAGATGTGGGTGCTATCGGACTTACCTGCTGCTCCGAAGTCGGCATGGGCAAGGTCTCCCCCTCTCCCCGGACGACCTTTTGCTCGATTTTATCCGAAATGGACGATAGGGATTCCGTTTTTTTCCCAAGTGAACCTTCAGTGGTTCTGACTGTCTGCCCTTTTCTGCCTTCACGAGCACTTGAATTAACAGCTTCTTTAGTAGGCATTTGGCTTTTTACTTGTCCTTCAAAAGTTTCTCCACTCACCGGTGCGGTCTGTACCACTGCCACATGATCGACAAGTCCTTTCTTTTGGGGTTCATTTCGCACATTTACTAAGATGCCCACACTTAGCAATAAAAGAAATATAGCAGCCCACCTGGTAACCCATTTCACCGAGAAGAAAGATTCTTCTCTTTTGAAGAGTGATTGCTTATTAGGATAGACGATATCTTCCTGGGGTGTAAAGCTCAGAAAATCACAAGCTTCCAATGAGATTCTTACATCCTCGTTAGCGGACAAAAATTTCTCAAAGGCATCATTCTCAGACCTAGTCATATTATGCTCTAGGTAATCTAGGGCATGTGCTTCGTAATTATTTCTGGTATATTTCATGTACTTAAACTCTTGTCTGTGTTATACGTTGGTTGGCAGAGACTTCTCTTTCTCGGCAAATGCTTGGACTTTCTTTCTCGCGCGAAAAAGTTGCGTCTTCACCTGGCTCAGTGTTAAATCGGTTATTTCGGCAATTTGATCATAGGCATATCCCTCATAGTCCCTCAATAAAATCAGGGCTCGCTGCCGCTCGTCAAGCTGTCGAAGTAGGTGCTCTGTCATCTGTCTCGTCTCAAGCTGATCCTCCACTCTTCTTTCTCGCTGATGTGTCAATGCCGAAAAGGCCTTCTGACGGGAATTTCTTTTGCGAAACTCGTCGATGCACGCTCGATGCACACTCGTGAACAAAAAGGTCTTGATGGTCCTAATTTTTACCGCATTTCGTTTGAGCCAGAGCCTTTCAAACACGCTCTGCATAACATCTTCGGCGTCCATTTTGTCGCCGAGCAAGCTGTAAGCAAATCGATACAGACCGTCCGCATGGCTCGCGACGATTTGGTTGTACTCCCGAGCTGTCATCTAGTAGTAGTACGTGCGGGTTGAGGAAAAGTTGCAGTAGTGGCCAGTAGAGATCACAGAAACAATTCTCAGGCACTGACCACTGCCTTTCGCGCCAAGATGTGATCTATGATCATCTCGGCGTGGACCCTGCTGTTTTCTATAAATAATTTGTTGGTTTTCAAACCACCACATATGACACCTGCCAGGTATACTCGTGGCATATTGGTCTCCAGGGTCTCATGGTGATATACAGGTGTCAAGAATTCATCATCCAAGTGCTCAATCCCGATTTCATCTAACAACTGATAATCTGGCTGATAGCCGGTCATCGCCAGGACAAAATCATTCTCGAGTACCACCTCCCCCTTAGGTGTGGTGATAACTACCTCATCTTGTCGGATCTCCTTGACGGTGGCGTTAAAAAATGCCTTTATTGATCCCTCCTTAATGCGATTCTCAATATTGGGCTTGATCCAGTATTTCACCCTTGGGTATATCTCGTCCGTGCGAATCACCATCGTCACTTCCGCTCCCTTCAAGTAGGTCTCCAGAGCCACATCACAAGCTGAATTTGCCGCACCTACTACCAGCACCTTCTGTCCAATATATGGATGTGCCTCGTCATAGTAATGTCGTACTTTCTTAAGATCTTCTCCCGGGACATTCATCTTCACAGATTCGCCGTAAAATCCGGTAGCTACGATAAGGTGATGGGCCCGATAAATGCTTTTACTGGTCTCTACTTCGTAGTTGTCTTCAAAAGCACGGACCTTCCTAACTTCCTCATACAGATTGATTTTCAAGTTCCAACTCTGCCATACACGTCTATAGTATTCCAAGGCCTCTCGTCGTGTAGGTTTCTCGGAATGTGAGATAAATGGTACATCACCTATTTCCAAGAGGTTGGAAGTAGAAAAAAAAGTCATGTTGGTGGGAAAGTGAAACAGGGAATTCACTAAGACACCTTTCTCAATCACCACGTAGGAAAGTCCACGTCTTTCTGCTTCGATCGCGCAGGCCATCCCGATGGGTCCTGCACCAATAATGAGGGCATCCAACTGATTTTTCATACTGCAAAAATAAATAAACTCATGTGACTTCGATAGATGTCAAAAGTGATCAGACCCCAGGGAAAGTTGTAGATTCGTACAGACATGAATGGCCAGAAAAAATCATTTTGACACTATGAGCAGGATCCATCTCGTTGGCGTATTTCTAGCCTGTATCTTAAGCACCTCAGCCCAATCTACCGACAAGCGAACACGCGATCAAGAGATCATCAAATCTCTTGATCGGCATGATAAGGAATACCACCGTCTTGCCATGCAAATTTGGGATCTGGCGGAAGTGGGATATCAAGAGGTGAGGAGCTCAGCGCTGCTGCAGGAGAAATTGAGGCAGGAGGGATTTGTCATAGAAGCCGGTGTGGCAGGTATGCCTACCAGTTTCATAGCTTCTTATGGACAGGGTCAACCCACGGTCGCCATACTTGCCGAGTTTGATGCCCTGCCAGGACTTGCCCAGACAGCTGCACCTCTTCGCCACGACATTCCAGATCAAGGTGCAGGTCATGCATGTGGCCACCATTTATTTGGCACAGGATCGGTGGCCGCAGGTATTGCCGTGAAGGATCACCTGTCGAAGCATAATCTATCGGGCACCATTAGAGTCTATGGCACCCCAGCTGAGGAAGGAGGTGGAGGCAAGGTATACATGGTCAAAGAAGGACTTTTTGACGATGTAGATGTGGTCCTGCATTGGCATCCTGCCAGCAGCAACGGGGCCGATGCTAACTCATCATTGGCTAATAAATCAGCCAAATTTCGATTTACTGGTAAGGCCTCTCATGCAGCCGGGTCACCTGAGCGAGGTAGGTCTGCACTGGATGGCGTGGAAGCAATGAATCATATGGTCAACCTGATGCGAGAGCACATCTCGCCCGAAGCACGCATACACTATATCATCACCCGTGGAGGTAATGCCCCTAATGTAGTGCCAGAAAAGGCTGAAGTATTTTATTACTGCCGGCATCCCCGACCTGAAGAAGTCGAGAAAAACTTCGCTTGGCTGGTAAGTGCAGCAGAAGGTGCAGCCATGGGCACCCAGACTGAGATGGAGTACGAAGTGATACATGGATTGCTCAATGTACTCCCCAATAAGAGTCTGGGTCAGATCATGCACAAAAATTTGCTCAAAGTTGGTGGGGTGTATTACGATGCCAAAGAAATGAGATTTGCTACTGAGCTTTCCAAATCCTTTGGCGATATCCCTTTTAGCCTCGAGTCTGTCAAGATGGTCAAACCTTTTAGGGTAAATGAAAAGGGCAGTAGGGGTTCTACCGATGTCGGCGATGTAAGTTGGGTGGTACCGACCGCAGGAATGACAGCGGCAACTTGGGTAGCAGGTACCACCGCCCATAGCTGGCAAGCTGTGGCTGCGGGCGGCACCAGTATTGGAAGTAAGGGTATGATGGTAGCTGCCAAGACCATAGCCATCACTGCCATGGATATCATCACCAATCCGGCCATGATCAAAGAGGCCTGGATAGAACTAAATCGCAGACGAGGATCCGATTTTCAGTACCAAAGCTTAATAGGCGACCGCTCACCGCCCCTTGACTACAGAGACAAAGCCAAATAGCAAGCCCAGCTAGATCAGACGCTCCTCCAGTTTTTGTCTCCATAATGGAAATGGATCTATGAGATGTGAGTCAGCATAACGATGCACAATCATGTGAAAGATCAACTCCGAAGAGCTCTTACCTGCCGCGTAGGACTGCTTATATCGATCACGTCCATGCTGCCTGATCTCTTGAATGGTGCTCTCCATCATCTGGTATGCTTCCGAGACCTCCCATTCGTCGATTGGCAGGCTCCAGAGATAGGTGGCATGTGAGTTGAGGAGCTCCCAGCAAAAATGATACATGGACTCACCCTTGATCAGAAACAAAAAGCCAAACAAGGGCTGTAGTGTTAAAAAGATCTTGCTTTGTGCTGACTGCTTTTTTCCTGCTAAATACTCCAATTGTTTCCTATTGCGCACTACGCCACTCTCCTTCAAAGTCTTGATGATGTCCTCCACACGCAGCTTAAAAACGTTACCATGATCCTCTGCATCAGTGGCATCAAATGCCTGATCTGCGGTAAAGAGACTCTTGTCGATTGATTTTACCAAGCTCTGGCGCTTGAGTACCATCACCTGTGCTGTCTTCATGGTTTCAATCATGCGCTCATTGATTCTTGCAATCTGTGGCGATGACGCATCGACCTTCACCACCTGATCGCCTTGCAGGTGAACTGCTCCGTCTATGTCGACAGTTTTGCGCCTCAGCTGTTTGCTGAAAAAATGCTTGATATACTCATACTCTGGTAAAATGTGGGTATTACTAATTCTGATCTCTACTTCCCTGCCCAGACCTTCAAGTTGGTGGTAAAGAGATACATAACCAAGGTGAAACTTAATGTCTTTCAGGTATACCTTCAATCGCAGAGGAATCACGCGAGGAGTAAAGTCCGGTACAATAATCTCCTGGCTATCGATGATCAGATCTGCCAGATCACTTTTTCGGTAAGAGGATAAGAATGGTTCGAGATACTTCCACTCTAGATCGGTAAAGAGGAGACTTTGCACAGTTCCACGCATCACCTGCGCATCGAAGCCCTGATGGTCGATGGGATAATAGTCCATGACACGGAGGGTCAGATGACCGCCGTCGGCCTGATAGTCTTCCAGTCTTACCAGCCAAAAGATCACCTTAGAGGTCTTAAAAGAAAGCGAGGGAGGTAGATTGGTCTGGCGCCGGGCTACGGCATGCTCAGGCGTAAGGTGGATGACGCCGTCTTCAATCCTAATAAGTCTTGTACGATTGTCCTCTCTTGCCATCGATTGGAATATAGGTCTAGCAAATCAAAGCTAACCTTTCCTTGCAAAGTAATAAGATACGTAGTGTAGAACATCGCTTGGGAACGATCAGATCACGACCTGAAAAAAGGCAAGCGTACCTAAGAATTTAATTAAGGTAAAGGAGAAAACAAAGGCGAAAGTGTTGCGTGCCCTTTGACGACTGCTGACCAAGTGGTGAAAGATGACACCCATAAGACTTGATCCAAGTATGGTCAGCAGGCATACCTTACTTAGCCACTCCATATGCTCGAGATATGAAAAACTCAACCATTGATCAAAAGGCACCTTGATCACGATAAAAACCATCAATAAGGTAAACAAAACAGTGCTGGCAATGGCATAGTGTTTCAAAATCTGGGGTTCCAGCACAGCAACGAATCTTCGAGTCATCATGTGTATTGTCGAAAATTAACTGCCCAGCAGCGATTGTTATTGTGTACGACCTTTAATAAAAGGCCATCTGCTTGCACAAACAAGACATGGATCTAGTCACTTCATGAGTTAAAAAAACTTTATCATTGTAGCCATGGGCATGGATCTACATTCATTTCGTGAGACCCTGGTTGAAGCACAACCACCTAGTGGAATTCCATCGAATCTGAGAGCACTCTGGTACGATGGCAAGCAGGATTGGGAAACCGCGCACACCATCGTGCAGGACCTCTCTGATAGGGAAGGTGCCTGGGTGCACGCCTATTTGCATCGTAAAGAAGGAGATCTCTGGAATGCCAATTACTGGTATCAGAGGGCAAGTAAGGTCATGCCTGATAAGTCCCTGGAAGAGGAATGGGAAGATCTGGTCCAAGCGATGTTAGCACCTTGACTCCGTAAAAACCTCTATATTCGTACTTATTGTTTATCAGAATTATGGGCATATGAACAGAAGGGAAGTTATCCGCAATATTTCACTCGCGTCGGCAATGATGACGATGAGTAAAAACAAAATCATGGGCAACCATGCTGATGACTTGCACAATGGTTCAGGTCTCAAACACTCGGTTTGCCGTTGGTGCTTCAAAGGCATAGAACTTGAAGCCTTATGTGAGGCAGCCAATGACATAGGGATCCAATCCATTGAGATTGTCGGTCCAGATGCATGGCCCATCCTAAAAAAGTACAACCTGACCTGTGCGATGGGTACCGCTTCCTTTGCCAGCATTCCCAATGGATTTAATGAGCCTAAGTTTCACGCTGATTTACAGAGGAATTACATGGGCCTTATTTCAGAAGCAGCTGATGCGGGCATTCCCAATGTCATCGTATTTTCTGGTAATCGCCGAGAGATTTCTGATTCCGAAGGTTTAGAAAACTGCGCTCAAGGCCTTGAGCCGCTGGTAAAACATGCAGAAAAGGCAGGGGTCATGATCACTATGGAATTACTCAATAGTAAAGTCAATCACCCCGATTACATGTGTGACAAGACTCCGTGGGGGGTGAAGTTGGTCAAGAAAATTGGTTCACCAAATTTCAAACTCCTGTATGACATCTATCACATGCAAGTGATGGAGGGTGATGTAATCGCCACCATTCGTGATAATCAGGAGTACATCGCTCATTATCACACCGCCGGTGTACCTGGCCGACACGAAATTGACGACACTCAGGAACTCAATTACCCAGCCATCGTCAAGGCGATCAGAGATACCGGCTTCAGTGGCTGGCTTGCCCAGGAATTCGTGCCGATGAGAGAGGACAAAATTGCCAGCCTGAGACAGGGCGTAGAGATTTGTTCGCTCTAGTCTGATCCAGACTCAGCCAGCACATGTGGAAGCTCCAGGCTTCCCACTCAGTTCCCACCATTGCCCACTGGTCGGAAATTACAAACCTATGATATCCAGGTCGATAGGATGTTCCTGTATTCAGGTAACAAAAAAAGAGGCAGATGGTACTATAATATCAGAAGTACATAGATATTAACAATTTTCGTCATATATTTGATCCCTAGATAGTGGGGAGGGTATATGATCTCTTAAACTAAAACCTTATGAAAATGAAAAAGCTATTGGCAGCTCTTGCCTTTATGGTCTTTATTGCCATTGGAGCACAAGCACAGTCATACAGTGCGATTATCAAAACCAATCCGATTGGATTGGCATTTGGAAACTTCAATGGTACTTACGAACATGTACTCAATGAAAAGAGTTCGATTCTGGGCAGTCTGAACTATCAATACAAACTTCTGGGTATTGATGTCAGTTCGTTTGGTATCGGGGGAGCTTATCGCTACTACTTCACCCATGCCAAGAAGGAGGTTCCGTCCGGTTTTTACGTGAATCCGCAGGTGGGATTGACCTTTGGCAATGTCGATGACTTCAACTACGGAGTTTTAAGAATTGGTGCAGAAATCGGTTATCAATGGGCATGGGATAGTGGATTTGTATTAGACCTCGGTATCGGACCCAACTTCACCAGTCTTTTTGGCAAATACGAAGACATTGCCTTTGATACAGATGGTGCGACCTACATTGCTCCTACCCTTACGATAGCCATTGGATACGCGTGGTAGGCGAGTAAACCGGATTAATAGAATACTGAGATGGCTTGATCCCTCCCCTCGTATTTGAGAACTTATCTCAGGAATAACTTATATTTGCGCTTCCCATTTTTGGTCGGGTGGCCGAGCGGTTAGGCAGAGGTCTGCAAAACCTTGTACGGCGGTTCGAATCCGCTCCCGACCTCAAACATCATCAAGGCTCAGCACGGCAGTGCTGAGCTTTTTTGTGTAAGATCATGAGCCAAGCCTGCTTGTGCGAGTGATGCTTGCCAATAAAAAGGGCACCTGCAAGGAGGGACCTTGATAAGGTTGAAGCGCCCCACTCTTTGGGATCGGCGTCAGCCAATCCACTCCCGACCTCAAACTGTGAATTTCCCTTGATTCGTGTGAGTTAAGGGATTTTTCATTTTAGTCTGAAAATCAAATAGTTGCACAATGTATTTACTACATAACCATAAATCGATATTTGTAAAGAAAACTGTCCACAGTAGCATTCCTATCTCGTGGATAGAATTTGCCATCTATGCCCATGTTTAAACTTTAAACAAACATCAAAATACTGCAAATCACCAGACCGTGAACGCTTCCTGCAATTCAAGCATCACATAAGGAATGAATACCACAACGCTAGATTCTTCAAGAATCTCACTTCCTTCTTCAAAAACCACAGCTTGACCTAACATGCACAGAATTTCTTGAATTCGTTGACTCATTACGAATTTAGATGTGCTTTCACACATCACATGATCCTGTTAAAAGTTGAGGTTGCTGCAAGCAAATTCAGCGAGTTAGTGAATATTATGGGGAGTGCTTTGCGCCATTGATAAATGCCAACAGTGATGCTGTGATTCCACAATTAGAACCTAGCAAAGATGAACATGTATACGTCATGGTGGATGGATCCTTCAGCACCTCAACGCTCTCAAATGTGGTCAGAAGTTTTTTCTACTGTTTTTGCCCTTCTTCTCAATGTCTTTCTATCCCGCCAATAGCTTACGTGTAAATGATCGACTCAACTCGATCAATTTGTCCTCATACTCCAGACCGCTTTCAATCTGACCTTCGATGGCCATGAATTCTTCGACTTCCTTACGCGTTGAAGCCATAATCGTGTCTATTACCTGAGATTTAGTCTTGATTTGTAGTTGAAATGTTTTCCCTAAATTAACATATTAGGGAAATTTGTCATACACACATAAATAGTTTTAACCTATTAATCTCAAGAAGTTATACTTTCCTATATTCAGCTAGACATCACAATCTCTACTCATGAAAAATATACTATTGGTTCTCTTCATTCTGTCGGTGCACTCCCTGTTGGCCCAACCTTCTCATCAGGCCGACGCATTGGTTTCTCCAAGGATCGCAGAAAAGACCATGACCGTAGGTGGCGCCGGTGCAGATATCGCTGAGTTCAGCAACCGTGCCATTCAATTTGCCATAGATGCCATTGCCGAATCAGGTGGGACCGTCACATTGAATAAGGGCATCTATGCCATCGATGCTCCCGTTAGGATGAGATCAAATGTGAACTTGGTTGGTTCCGGAAAGGGCACCATTTTAAAGAAAGGCACAGGAGTACAAACCAGGTTTGTCGTAGATGCCGATTACGGCGAACTAAAACTGACAGTGGAAAATCCAGCGGGTTTTGCTATTGGTATGAAAGTGCAGGTCACTGATCAATCAAATAATGGCTGCTGGAATGTTTCTACAGCCTACATTACAGATATTCAAGATCATGTGATCTATATTTCTGATGGATTGATTCGGGATTATCGATCGGACCAGGAAGGACTGATTTCTGATGCTTCATCGGTGATAGAAGTGATAGGAATGGAAAATGTGAAAATTTCAAATTTGACTGCCGATGGCAACAAGTCAGCTAATTATCGTGCTGATGGATGCAACAGTGCAGGCATTTTTGTCTTCCGGTCTAAAAAAGTCGATGTCGAACATGTGCATGTCAAAGATTTCAATGGAGAAGGGATCAGCTGGCAAATCACAGAACATGTGAGCATACGAAATAGTGAAATTAGTGGCAGTGGAAATACGGGCTTGCATCCCGGCACTGGATCACCCTTTTCACTGATTGAAAATAATGACATCCATCACAGCAATGCGGATGGTCTTTTTATTTGCTGGAGAGCCTACCAAAGTCAGGTCAAGGGCAATAAATTTCACCACAATGGGAGATTCGGCATATGTACGGGTCACAAGGATACCGACGTAACCTTCACCGAAAATCACATTTACAGCAATGGCAGTGATGGTATAAACCTTCGCAACGAGCGAGAACAAAACGCCCCTCACAGAAATACCTTTTCAAAAAATATCATCGAAAATAATGGCACTAATGGAGGTGGATATGGACTTTCCATCAACTCACCTGCTAGAGATTTAATACTGAAAGAAAACAAATTCTTATGCACCGACCAATCACAAAAGGCTGCCATCTATATCTATGCTAATGGATCTAAACCCATGCTTATAGACAATCAATTCAATGATCATCCATTGGGTGAAGTGGTCTATGAGAAGACGAGCGATCACAATCCATAGCTTACACTACTGAAATTAATCATGGCAGACTGAGCGTAGCGCAACGAAGTCAAAGCCGTAGCAATGTTAGAAATGTTTGTCGAAAATGCCTGTACTAACCTGAGGCAAAGGGCTCCTGCCCTCTTGTCATATTTAGCAGAGGGCATGGAGGATGGATTACGGAGTTTCGCACGAGGGTGATCCTTGGGTTAATAGGTACACTTTTTTTATCTATTAATTACATAATAACCAAGGTCAGGCGTAACGCAGCGAAGTCTAAGCCCCTTTATAGTTTCGCACTACCCTTCGGCTTCACTTCGCTGCGCTCAGGGTGACCGCATGGGGTTTGTAGGTGCGATCCCAAATGCAACCCAAAATTTATAAAGTCTATTTTCTACACCGACCTTTCAATAATTTCCAAATTTAATTAATTACTGTAGCGCTACCATCGCAGATAAAAACTGGTCACGTTTTGATTGGGATAGAGGAAGTAGTTTGTTTCCTTCCAGCAAGATCGAATGGTCCTTGCGCAAGAATTTTTGTACATACGCTAAATTGACCAGATAGGAATGGTGAATTCTAAAAAAGTTGTAAGGTTTCAATAATTCATCGATTGCCTTCAAAGTCCGACTCACCACTTTGCGTGTTCCGCACCTTAGATGAATATGTGTATAATTACTTTCAGATGCACAAAATAGGATCTGATCCGGGTTGATAAATTCAATACTTTGACTATTGGATATAGAGATTCTGGCTGCTTGAGGCTTTCGAAGGCTAAGACAGCTCCCATTTCTCTCTAACTCCTGAGGAGTTGTTCGATAAACCTCTTCTTGTGCTTCGATCTTTTTTAAGCACTGACGGAGCTCGTGCTCCTCGATGGGTTTAAGAAGGTAATCGACTGCATTGTACCTAAAGGCCTTCACGGCATACACTTCGATCGCAGTGATAAACACAAGATTAAAATCGATCCCTGAAAGTTTATCTAGAAACTCAAACCCCGTCATTCTCGGCATTTCAATACCAAGCATCAGTAGGTCAAAAGGGTGCCGATGAACCCAACTGAGTGCCCTTTGTGGATCCACATCAGTATAGCAAATTTCTATGGATGGGTAAAGCCTTTTGATCTGTCTTTGCAAGGACGAAATACTGAGCTGTTCATCATCGACTATCGCGCATTTTAGGTTTTCCATATTGGACGAATTTGTAAGCCGTACACAGCTATTTTACCATACCGGTCACCGTATTGATGATTACCCTTCAATCCTCTACGGTCACATAAAGATCGGGTCTAACAAACTCCTAGGCATTAATAAGGATTAAGAATAATCCCCGAGATATTTCGGTTGCAAATCCCATGAGTCCTCATGCCGGAGTCACGATTTAGAATAAAGATAAGTGTGAGACTTAGGAACCAACCTGTAGAAATCTAGCAAAAACCCTGAAATTTCCTCCATTTAGGTCTGACAACTGATGGTTGTTCCCATTCAGACAGAAGTGATACTATTATCTGGCAATCATCCTTTCGTAAGCATCGGAAGATTCCACAATGGCCATTGTGTGGTTCTTGAAATCAATAGACAGTAGTACTTGACTTAGGTATTCATAGCCCAAAACTCCATGAACGGACCGACCCGGGCAAAGCCGGCTGATGCGCCTGTCGTCGTGGAATAGTGTTCTCATGGGACTACAGATCTTATTGCCCACCTCCAGGTTAAAAATGGTAGCTGCCTCCACCCGGCTTTGTCCTTCTCCGATGCCAACCAGCATCTGCCTATCCCATTGCATCATTTCCTCGTCTAATTTCTTCAAGTAGCTACTCCCAAACACATTGTAAGCGGATCCTGTATCTATAATCAACTTCAATTTCTCAGAACCCACATAGGCTTGGATGATGGGTACATGTCCCTTCCATTCATAGATCGAAGTCTCATTACTATCATTTAACATTATTGGTGGTATTTCACCTCTTCTTCCTGACAACGAAAGTCTAATCTCTTGTTTTGCATAGTCAAATACCACCGTAAATTTTCTGAACAGTCGGCATCCAATGAGTCCATCGATCGGGATGCCCAGGCCCTGCTCAATCGCCGTCAGGTCCGTAATTTCACAGTAGACCCCTTTCCAGGTCTGCCTACCCATGGTAACCTTTGAATACTTCGTCTCGACAGTTCCTTCACCACTGATTCCGATCATTTCCCTATCAGATTTCTCTCCGTGAAAAACCTGTTTATTCAAAATCAAGGTGGGTACGCCCGTGTCGACGATATAATTTCCCTTCCTTCCATCTACCACTGTCGATACGATGATTAGGTTTCCGATGGTCTCAAAGGGAATAACCTCTGATCCGTTAGTACGATTGGCAAACTGACTAAGCATATAAATAATGAGGAGCATTGATTTCTGCATGACATAAGCATTTAGTGCCAGTGAACTACCTTAGCTCACTGCCGAGTGAAGCAAAATGATCTCAAACTGAAAACTGAATCACTAAGATCTTCCACCGCAGATTTGGGCGCCAAACATCTGTGATGACTATGGGATCTTGTAGAAGCTTAAAATCGAACTCAACCCGGATTATGCATTAGGTTTCGTAGTGAGAGTCAAAAGGCCAATAAAATCAGGTGCTCCACAGTGATTTTGCCTCGCAATCGTAATCGCCATTACGGTGAGAAGCAAAATTGCTGGACGTGCCTGAGTTTGCAGGCATTTTTGCTCGTAATAGAAACTCTAATGCATAATCCGGGTTAAATAAATACTGTTTATGTACTGATTCCTACAGAAGTAAAACTAAGGTAGAATCCAAGAGAGGACCCCTGGAATATCTTTCAAAAAACCCGAAATTTCATGCTCCTTATTTGACGGATGAGAAGTCTCTCGTCTACCTTCCGGATTCGAGTGCATGAAATTTCATGCAAATACCCGTCAAATTTCATTCAGTACACCTGCAAGCGTGGTGGTAGGAGACATTTTTTCTTCGGTCACTACAGAAGGGAATAAATAAGGATTGTGGGTAAGTGAGCTTTCATCACCTCAGTCACCAGAGCTTGATAATAGTCATCAATGCCCAACATCGATCAGTCTAAATGCTTTGATCGCTGCGATTTTCGCGACGAAACTTTGATGGAGCGGTGCCAAATTCTTTTTTAAATACCCTGGAAAAGTATTCGGAATCGCTGAAGCCACATTGATAGGCTACCTCGGCGATGGTGTCCTCTGTTCTTTGGAGCAAAGACTTGCCGTGTGATAAGCGTATTGTCTGCATGATGTCATGAGCTGATCGACCTGTCTGTGCCTTCAATTTTCGGTAAAGCTGAGAGCTGCTCATGGCCAGGGCACGGCACAATTGATCAACTCCGAAGGTAGAATCATCTAAATGCTCCTTAATGGTCGCTCTAACCTTTTTAATAAAGGAACTTTCGGGAGTAACTTCAGTAGCGGGAATCTCACCTAGCTCTCCCGTTCCAGTCTCGTAAAGATGTCGATAATGTGATTGTAAGCGGTCCCGTTGCTTCAGTAAAGACGTAATCCTGACCAACAGTTCCTTTTGTAAAAAAGGCTTGGTTAGATATACATCTGCACCATATTGCAGTCCTTCAAGTCGAGCGTCGGTATCTGCTTTTGCGGTAAGTAAAATGATGGGGATATGACTGGTTTTAGGATTATGCTTGAGTGCTTGACAGACCTGGTATCCATCCATCTCAGGCATCATCACATCGCTGACGATCAAATCAGGTATGGTTTCTATAGCTTGCTTAACTCCAAGCTTTCCATTCGCAGTTGTTTGCAGATGGTACCCCGACTGCAGCGTGGATCTCATATAAGATACTACATCGATATTATCCTCAATGATAAGTATCCTAGGCAAATCATCATTCATATGATCATCTTCTTGCTCAGACAATACGGCCACAGGATAGGTTGTTCTCAAAGGTGGCAGGCTCTTGCCGACGTCTGGATCGTGTGGAGCCTGTCGGCTCACTGGGAGTGTAACTACAAATTCTAAACCCGCACCCAAAATACTGTTGGCAGAGATCTCACCGCCCATCAATTTGACCAATTCTTTAGTCAGCGCCAATCCGATGCCGGTACCTTCCTCATCCCGGACCAATGAATGATCTGATTGATAGAATCTGTCAAAAATATGAGGTAGGGCATCCGGACTGATACCAGCTCCTGTGTCTCGCACCACCACCTTATATTCCTCGGTTGTTAGCAGGACGCACTCAATAAGGACAGTACCTGTTGTCGGGGTAAACTTGATAGCATTAGATAGTAAATTGGAAAGGATGTCTTGAATTTTTTGCGGATCGTAGTCCAATATGATTGAATCAGGATAGCTGGTGAACTGCAAATCAATTTGCTTCGATTCCGCATAAGGATGGAAACTTTCGACTAAGTACTTCAAATACTTGACAATGTCGCTTTGTACCAAGTCAACCGGCATCACATTCGCCTCTACTTTCTGCAAATCCAGCATCTGATTGACTAAGTTGAGCAGCCGGTTTCCATTCCTTTTGATCATCTGCAGGCCTTCTCTCCCAGTTCCCACGACTTTTTGCTCCAATTGATCCGCAATACCTAAGATGATGGTTAGCGGGGTCCGGAATTCATGAGTGATGTTGGTGTACAATCGCGACTTTACCTGGTCTAATTCCCTCAATCGACCTACTTCATTGATCGATAATTGACGTTTTAATTGAAATCGATAAAACCAAAAAATAACACTTCCAATGAATAAGAGATAAATCATCTGTGACCACCACGACCAATACCAAGGCGATCTGATCCGTATTTGCAAACTAGTGCCTTCAGGATTCCAGATCCCATCATTATTCGACCCGGTCACCCAGAAGGTGTACTTTCCAGGACTCAAGTTGGTGTATGTGGCTCGCCTCTGATCGGCGGTGGTTTCAATGGTGTCACTATCATAGCCGATCAATCGATATTTATATTGATTCTTCTCCGGATTGGTATAATCGAGGGCTGCAAATGTAAAGGTAAGGTCGTGCTGATGGTGGGCTAGCGTAATATCCTTTACAAAATTAATATGCGCACTAAGGGGAGAATCTGGATCTTTTTTATTAGTTACCTCTACTTCAGTGTTCTGGATTTCTATCCCTGTGAGGAAGATGGGAGGTATCCTTGGATTTGTTTTGATACTATCAGGATGAAAAATGGTGTAGCCGTCGGGAGATCCAAACATCAGCTCCCCCTTGCTGTTTTTAATGGGAAAACAAGAGCTTTGGAAATTGGTCTGCAAACCATCTGAAACATCATATTGTTTCAGTGTTTTAGTATCAGGGTCGTATTCGATGACACCTGCCCGCGTACCGATCCAAGGATGTCCACCACCATCCAGCACTATCTTATTTCGATTATGATCTCTTGGCGTGTCTAAAATAACCGTGTCTGAAAAAACTCTACGATCCTGTTGATAACGAACCAACGTATCACCTTGAAGGCCCAATAATAACCAGAGGTTGTTATTATTATCCTCATCAAATGACCAAGACTGAGCAGGCAGGCTGTCTTTGATTTTCATAGAATGGAGGTCGACCTTATACACAAGATGTGAGGCTGAAGTGATCCAAAGATGGTTGGATCCAAACACAAGGTGTGAACTAGCAGACGGATTCTTCAGGGACAACTTGTTTTCAAAGGATTCGGTGGCATAGTTATACTTCATGAGTGCACGAGGAGAAACTCGCCATAATTCTCCTAATCCATCGACTTCAATGACTCCAGCAAATGAATCAAAATACTTTCCATCCGAATCTCCTGGTGCAAACACTTCAAGGCCAGCCAAAGAGACCAGCCAGATGTTTCCCCTACGGTCTTCCTTGACAAAACGCACTTTCATTCTTCTTTTTGCGTGCGGTGAATCGACCCTATGAAAAAACAGGGGCACATAAGTATTCTCATCGGGAACACCCTGAAATACACCAGCTCCATCTGTTGCGAATAAATAGGTCCCGTCTTCTCTCTCGAAGAAACTCTCAACCCTGGCAACAACTGCATGTGATCGTCCAGTGGTGGGTATCGCATATGATCGAAATTGTTTTCCAAAGGTTCCCACATGCGAAACTCCATGCATGAATGTACTGACCCATACACCATGATGTCGGTCTGTAAAGATTTTAATAGGCTCTGTGGGTAAATGCACCAACGGATTGTATCGCTGCAGAGTGACAAATTGTTTCTTATCTGGATCAAAGATCTGAATGCCGACATCTGACACAGCAGCCCACAAGCGCTGATGATGATCCAGCATCAAGTGATTGACAAAATTATTCCCAATATTTCCTGGATCCTCTGGTGTATAAGTATAATTAATAATCGTCTTGGTTTTCCAATCAAAGAGAAAGATCCCCTCATCTCGAGTGCTCATCCAATAATTTCCCTCCCTGGTCCGTACCACACTGGTCATCAAGGCAACGGTATCAAAAGAAAAAATTGACCCATTGCGCTCATTAAAGCTGGCAATGCCATCTCTACGTACTTCCATATACTTCTGTGGCGCTACCTCAAATAGCCATCCATTATAGGTGTCATGCTTTGGAAATAACATAAATGTCTTCGCCTTAGGATCAAACCTCCTAAAACCATCCTCAGTGCCCATCCATATGAAGCCCTCACTGTCTTCAAACATACAGTTTGTGAAGAAGTAGGCACTTTCCAGACTTCGAATTCTACCGAAAGGACCACCACGATAGTGGTAACGGGTAATCTTATCATTTCTCCGATCAAGATGCATCAGTAGATCGGCATTCACATGTGCCCAGATATCACCATTTCTATCTTCGATGATGGCTGAAACGACCAACTCCTCACCTCGCAATAAATACTCCTTGGTCTCCATCCCATTAAAACAGGCCAAACTCATTTCGGTCCCAAACCACATAAATCCTTGTCGGTCGTGTAATGCACTTCTCGCCCGAAATTTGGGCATCTTGACATCATCAGAAATATGTTTGAATGGAAATGTCCCAAAATCATGTTGACCTTGCATCAAGGTGCTCGTACTGATCATAAAAACTACCCCAGCTAGGAAGACCAAGACCATCCGACATCGTTCCCAGGTACGGATTGGCATCATCCACATCAACTTTCCTTCGCTCTTAGACATGAAGGAATCAAGCCTTGGTTTTTGAATTTGATACAGTTCTTTCAAACAGATTCCATTGAATACAATAATTTGTGAAGCCGACAAAATCAATAATCCCGTATCTATTGGTATCACAATTACATTTGAAAGATAATAAGATTTCGGAAGATGCCAACAAGGTAAACCAACCTCAAAATAAATTTCCAGCTAAGAATACAGCGGTCGAGGAGTTTGGCAACGCTAGCATTAAATACACACTCAACCATTCATGTAAACTACTCAATTTTGGGTGGGCTTCACTCAATATTCATCACCATTGCCCATGAAATTGCGATTTAGTAAGACGAATATCTAGAGCACTTTCACCACACGGTTGGAAAATACCTGTTTAAAACTGACACAACTTATGATCCTAAAACTTGTTTTTGTCGCATTCCTTTCCTTGACGACCATAGTCGGCTACACTCAGGACTCTCAAGAATATCAAGTCAGAAATCTCAAATTTAAAAAAGGTATGCATGACGAGGCAATGGCCATTGGCATGAAGTATCTTAATGCCGCCAATCTAGCGGTAGGTATCGAGGTCCGTGTATACCGTTTTTACTCTGGTCCCTGGGATGTTCAAATCATGGTTCCCATACTTCCCCATTCATCCTTATCAGAAGTGGTTTTCGGCTATGGCAATAAGAGTAGTGAAGTCTGGCAGGAAATGGTCAGGATCGGGGGATCTGAAGAAAAGGTAGTTGCCGAAATTAAAAAGTATCATCAAACCATTCTGAATGAGGAAGTATCGTATGCAAAAATCGTGGAGTCGAAGGAATAGACACTGATTGCATCTCTTGCCTATCGCTGATTAGGACAGCATTTTATTATGCATTAGCAACAGGATTTCAAAGGCCATCACGTAGCCTTGGAACCTGGATGATGAGTACCAGAAATGTGCAACAATTGACTGCTCTAAAAATCTGCCTCAACATCAAAAAACATGTCGAGCCCTGGCCAAAAAGTTCAAGTAGTTCGGAAACTCTACTAATATTATTCAATATTATATTCGAAGCCATTTAAGAGAGGAGAGTGTGTAAACACCAGCAAGTTTTTGTCGATCAGCAATTGCCCCCACCTCTCCCTCATAGTTTGCCCCTTTTGAGTTTCAATACGATATGTTCGAATTGGTCCCAGCGTGGTTGATGTAAGTAATATTGATGGTAAAAAGAAATAACTCAATTCAATCCAATATAAGCATATGAAAAAAGTCGCTCTTCTGGGATTCGCTATCCTGTTTCTAGTGAATACAAGATCCATTTGCCAATCGATCGAACTAGTGAAGGATATCAATGATGCTCCTCTGATCCCCAATATTCAGGAGTGCTATGACCGAAACATTCTAACTATAAATGGAATCACATTCTTCGCCAAGTGGCATCCCTATTATGGAATAGAGTTGTGGAAAACTGATGGTACACCAGACGGTTCGACAATTGTAAAAGATCTCCAATTGGCAAGTGGACTAGATCTTGGCAATGGTGATCCAGTCCATTTTAATGAACTAAATGGCACACTGCACTTCTTTGCCACATCCAACAACGTGCTTGGTCTATGGAAATCAGATGGCACCGAATCGGGTACCTTGTTGATCAAAGTGATCTCAAACGCTAATATCAAACCCACTGAATCGATTGTGCTAAATGGCCAACTGTTCTTCACTGCCGACAATACTGTCAATGGTCTGGAACTGTGGAAATCTGATGGCACAACAGCTGGGACGATTATGGTAAAGGACATACGACCTGGAGCAACCTCCAGTGATATCCGAAGTCTGACCATAGTTGGCAGCACATTGTTTTTTGCAGCAACGGATGGGAGCACAGCACTTCCAGAACTGTGGAAATCTGATGGGACAGAAATTGGCACTCAACTGGTTAAATACATAAATGGAGCTGGGGGTAGTGATTGTAGGGATCTTGTCGAATTTAATGGAGAGCTCTTCTTTGCAGCCAATGACGGAGTCAATGGCAGAGAGCTGTGGAAATCTGACGGCAGTTTAAATGGCACTATGATCGTGAAAGATATCAATGCACCGACACATAGTAATCCGAATGGTTTATCCACGAGCAATGGCACTCTGTACTTCACTGCCGATGATGGAGTTCATGGTCCTGAACTATGGAAATCTGATGGTACTGAAGCAGGTACGGAAATCGTACTTGACATATTTTCCGGAAATCCGGGTAGTAGTCCCCGAAAACTAACCAATGTCAATGGCACCGTATTCTTTGTTGCTACGGATGATAGTCATGGGCAGGAATTATGGAAATCCGACGGCACCATCAGTGGAACTGTACTTGTAAAGGACATCACACCTGGTACGGCACCTAGCAGTTTGTCTTCATTGCTTGAATATAATAATCAGCTAATATTTTTACTAGCCACTTTGGATTCCGATCGACTTTGGCGATCAGATGGATCTGACCTTGGCACTTTCATGCTTGAGAACATCAATATTGAACCTACTTGCATTCCTGGTATTGAACGCTCTGAACGAAGCATCTTCGCATCGAGTACACATATCTATTTTTTTGGTTCAAAAGATGAGCAAGCAGTCCAGCTTTGGCAATCGAATGGTACAACTAACGGAATCCAAAAGCTCACAGATCTTCTATTGACTGAATCCAGTTCAATCATTGAGATGGTCAACTACAATAATGTTCTATTCTTGGGTATGGGGGGATTTACAGCAAATTCTCAGAGCGGTTTATGGAAATCTGATGGAACAGAATTGGGAACTCTATTTCTCAGCAATATCAGCGCAGATCATTTCACAATAAGTAATTCGATACTCTTCTTTCGAGGGTTTGATGGATCCGACTATGGTTTATGGAAAACAGATGGCACCTCAAATGGCACTGTCGTCCTATTGAATGATGTCGATCCTAAGTATCTAACTGATGTTAATGGCCTTTTATACTTTAATGGAGGAGGACACCTATGGATATCCGATGGTAGTCCAGCTGGCACTACTATCGTAAAAAACAGCATTGATCCAGAAGAAATCACCTATGTAAACGGGACAATTTTTTTTACTGCTGATGATGGGATAAACGGCAGAGAACTCTGGAAATCTGATGGGACTGAGTCTGGAACAGTCATTGTCCATGATTTTTTAGTTGGCAGCAGCAATCCCTATGGACTTACTAGCTTTTTAGGTGAGCTGTACTTGGCTGCTAACGGTGGCCAAGGTTATGAATTATGGAAATCAAATGGCACTCCAGGAATCGGAACTGTTCTTGTCAAGGATATTAATCCTAACGGACCAGGTAGTAACAGTAATCCGGATCATCTAGAAGTTGTTGGAGACCTGCTATTTTTCACAGCCGATGATGGAGTACACCTTACGGAACTTTGGAGGTCTGATGGTACAACAGGAGGCACTCAAATGGTAAAGGATATCTTTCCCCTATCAGCCAGCGTACCACAAGATCTCACTAATGTAGGGGGCATCCTATTCTTCTCATGCTACACACTAGCATATCTTAATGAACTTTGGAGATCCGATGGTACTGAAGATGGCACTTACTTGGTCAAAGATATTAACCCAAATCTCAGCAGCTATCCAATGGAGATGACTCAGATAGGTTGCGATTTCTACTTTAGTACAAATGGTGCTTCAGGAAGGGAGTTATGGAAGTCCGATGGAAATGCAGGAGGTACTGCATTGATTGGGGACATAAATCCCGTTGGGCCTGACGATGTAAGAAACCTTGTCCACATCAATGGAACCATTTATTTCACTGCCACAAACGGTCTGACTGGACAAGAATTGTACAAATACACACCTATACTGGAGGGTGCTCCATCCGTTAGTGACATCAAATCTTTGCAATCCTGCAGTCATTATATCTTACCGTCCATTCTTGGAACCAATCTATCGGGTAACCAAGCATACTATACGGAATCACATGCCGCAGGCACCAAACATCCACCCGGTGATACGATATTTAGCACCACCATACTATTCGCCTATGATGCCAAAGGTGTTTGTTACGACGAGACTTCATTCTCCATAGAATTTGATATAAATCCCGGTCAACTTTGTACAAAACAAGCTGGACCACCTCCGGCCAGATTTTGGAGTCATCCCGGATCCTGGAGCCCTGAGGTTCCAGGAGCTTGTGACGATGTGGTCATCCCAGATAATAATCAAGATTGTATTGTGGATATCGATGCATATTGTAATACGCTCGAAATACTACTGGGAGCCACATTCGAAATAAGCCCAGGTAAAACAATTCAAGTCGGTAAATAATAAGGTATTGATTACTTCAATTGGGCCTTGTGCATTTCTGCCTGAGTAACAAAAGTCAACAAAAGTCATTTAATCATTTAAGTTGTCACTTCTAGTAAATGTAGGAATGAATGATAAATAACAACATAAGATCAGAACTCAGTCATCTTTCATCTATTAGTAATACCCAAATACCTAATATCATGAGCCCAAGAGAAATGCAAATCCTACTATTAATAGCCAAAGGTCTTACATCCATTGAAATCAGCAAGAAGCTCTGCTTGAGTAGCGAAACAGTACGTACATACCGAAAAAGTCTCCTAAGTAAATTTGGCGCCAAAAACTCAGCACACCTGGTATTCAAAGCCTGGAGTGAGGGTCTCGTCAACTCATGAAGAAAATCGGAGGACTTGACCAGTAACCTGCATCATTTGATGATCCCCCAACCAGAATTGATGACGGGATCCTCTGCTGGCTCTTCCGTCAATTTTGCAAACAGCTCAGTACGACGAGCTCTCAAATATCGCTTGCCGGAAGATTTGTCGATTTTATCCTGGGTGCAAATACCAGTTACTACATCTTCCCCTAGTGCACGACACTCGGCAATGATTTCTCCGTAAGGATCCAAAATCATGGCATTGCCATTGCGAATCTGATCATCGTCGAGCCCGATTGGGTTGGTGAAAACGGCATAAATGCCATTGTCATATGCCCGGGCTGGAAGCCATTTCATCAACCATCCCCGACCTTTTGGTCCATCAAATTCCTGCCGAAGACTAACTGGATCAGTACGTCGATGATCCCACAGCTCTCTATCCACTAAGCCCCGTCCAGGCATGGGAGAAGGTAGGCAACCAGTCACATGAGGCATGAAAACTACCTCAGCTCCCATCAGAGTAGTACAGCGAACATTTTCGATGATATTATTATCAAAGCAAATCAATATCCCACATCTGACACCATTTAAATCAAACACACAGTAGTCGCTGCCATTGGTTAAATGAGGATGGATAAATGCATGCAATTTTCGAAACCGGGCAACCATGCCAGTCCCATCGACACATACATAGGTGTTGTAAATCCGTTCATCAGCATCTTTTTCGAATAGACCCGCCAGTATATGCACCCCAAAATCTCCCGCCATTTCAATCAACCGATTAACACTGGGTCCATCCATGGTTTCCGATAGATCCAACAGCTGCTCCACGCTACAACCTTGTACAAAGGTATATGCCGAAATGCTAGCTTCATGAAAACTAACGACTTCGGCTCCCCCACTCACCGCCTTTGCAGTAAGTCGCTCGATCGCTGATAAGTTCAGTGTCTTTTCTCCATTCTTATGCTCAAACTGGGCGGCACCTATGCAGATCTCCCTCATAATTAATTATGTTTTTGAGATAGAGAAACAATCCCTGAGTGTTCGCTCTCGAAATCCATAATAGTACTCCTTTGGTCACTTCCATGACTCCATGATTTTGATGGTCATCTCATCTAGGACCCAACCTATTGATTGACACAGAAGTGATCCTAGGCGACCTTGACAGTCAGATTGATCGAAAAAATACAAAATTACATGTTGCCAAAGGACTAAACGATCCTTGGAGTACTTATACCAACATCCTGCCCAGTTACTAGCTACTACTGATGATATCTCCGATTGCCTAACGGAGATCACAAATAGAGCGGTAAGGCATTTTTCAAAAATGGTAGTACGTATCTATCGGATTACCTTCTTTAATTCATCTGCCACATTGAACCCGTGCTTTGACATTGAAACAATGCATCTTGATTTGTCCAAAATATAGTAGGTGGGTAGCATTTTGACACCCAAATCGTTCACCAACATTTTGCCTTCGGCATCAAGTAAGATCGTCCATGTATATCCTTTCTTCTGGACAAACCTCTTTAGAGTGGTTATCTCCTGATCCACACTTACACTAACAATCCCCAATTTTTCTCCATATTTCTGTTGAAGTCCTGCGAATGTCCTCATTTCTCTAATGCACTCTCGACACCAAGTTGCCCAAATATCAACCAACAAGTAATCGCCATCCACTTCGTTTATCGATAGGAGCGATCCATGTTGGTCCAATACTTTCACATTGGGAAATCGATCTCCTATTCCATATCGATTGTGCTTCCGAATAACTCGATGACCTATTTCAGCAAGATCTCTATCGCCCATCGATCGTATGATCTCTAGCACTTGAGACCTCAATACTTGTCTGTTATTATACCAATGACCCGTATATACCAACTGCACAGCGAGGACTCTAGCAAGTTCGTAGACATCACTGTCGTTGTAAAAGTCCATCTCATCTAGTAACGCCGCAAAAATATTTGGCTGAGAAGTAGGAGTTCTCCTCCATCTAGAATTGTACCTTAAATACCTTAAATATATGTAGGTGGAATAAGCATCTGCCTGAAAGGGATTGTCAGATTGATAGCCTGTATTTCTGAAACTCCTCATCAATTTGTTTCAGTTCATCGGCATCTGCCCGTAACTTCAAATTTTGTAAGAAATTGATCCGCGATCGAAAGATCTTACTAAGCACGATATCTCTCAAAGTTCCCTCACTCTGGTAGTCACCCGAAAATTGCCTTAGATGCTGAAGGCCAACAGCTAATTTTGACTTCCTTCTGGTTAGATACTCTTTTTCGATGTTCGAAATAAATAGATCTACTTTTTCTATCTCGCTATTTAGTTCTGAATATTTTTCCTCAATGACAAGAATTCCTTCAGAATCATGCTTCAATGAATACTCACCCCCATTTTCTACATGCAGCATCAATGTCAATCTGCCAATATCAATCAGAAGTAAACGTTTGCGAGATATGTCTAGATCAACATGAAAGTTTCCCATTTCGTCGGTCAAAAATTCGCCTATCTGAACCAGGTCTCTTGAAATGTAGTCTACGAAGGCATAAATCCTTCCAGTCTGCCCAGATTTTCCCTCCAATGAACCGATGATCCTAGTATGAGCATTCAGTTGCTGTACTAGGAGTGACATTTGTAAAAGCAGTAGCCATTTTCCTAAAATATTCATTAGGCATTACATTTTCTCATTGTCATAGACGTCTGTATTCCATGATAGTCTAATAAATCAATCACATGTAAGACACTGGTTCACTAACAACTAAAACGTAGCACTAGATGTATTATTCAAGGAATAAGGTTGAAGTTGTCCAAGGTATAGGTAAAAAACTGAATCCAACATCCCTATGATAAAGTCCCTTAAACTCCCTGTGGTCCCAGGTCAAGAGTGACAATCTGTACGAACTTGATACTTCTTGGACCTACGTCCCATGGCCTTGCGACTCTCATTACATATGATATGTCATCGATGGTAAGCAATACATCGCTATTGTGGAAGGTAGCGAAACCGGTACGACAATCAGCCCACTCCCGTCAATAGGTGTATGGTATTTTCTTTACCGGCGCACCAAGACATTTAGTTCTGTCCAAAATGTTTCCCCCCAAATAAATAGGAGACAAACAACAATACCATCGCAATGAGCGCAGGAGCATATTCTCCATCACACACACTCCAATGAGCTGAAACAGCCAACAGGAAATCAAAAAAGAATCCGGCATAAGCCCATTCCCTAAGCATAGAAGACTTTCGAGTCCATATGGCAATCAGTCCTAAAACTTTAGCGATAGCCAAAGGATAAATAATATAGGTGGGATAGCCCAAAGTGGTGAAAGTCTCCCTAACCATATCGTGATTGAAAAAATACATCCCTGCAGAGAACAACATCAGGACGGTCAGCAGTCCGGTTGCAACGTAATAAATGATCTTGTGGCGATTGTTTGTTTCGTTCATTCTGCATTTTTCTTCACTCTAAAATCAGTGCTGCTGCCATATGTAACGCCCCCATTCCTCCAAAAAGTACTACGACCCACTTTTTGCCAATACGTAATCAATCATTATAGCATCAACTAACTGTGTAACTCTAGATTTCAGTTCATTCCTCAATAGCTTTTTGGGCTGGCTTTGTGATCGTCTATCAGCACTCGTTACCTCATTTTGTTTTTGATGACAGCAATGATATCATTGGGTCTATCTAGCTGAATGTAGTGGCCGGTGCCTGACAATACTACCAGCGAATCTGTTTTTACTATATCACTGAATCTTTTTGCCTGGTCCTTGAAAGTAAGCGAATTGTCCTCACCGGTAATAACAACTACATCAGAGCTAATTCCTTTATAATTCGGCGCAATTTCGTCCAAATCTGACTGATAATTCACAGATTCCTTAGCCTTGCCATAGAGGACTTTTGGCTGCATCCATATTTCTTTTCGCTCGCTGATTATTTTATCAAGTTGGGATGGCGTTTGGTTGACCAGTGCCGATGTTATACCATCTATGATTTGATTTTCGGCGATTGTGAAGTTTGCAGCTAGTGCAATTCCCTTTCCCAAAATTGGAATGGACAGTAATTTAAAGATCGCATCTGCCTCAGCTCTGAACAGAGGTGCGTCAATCATAATATAACTCAGATCGTCATCGTAATGGGAGGTCAGTAAGTGGGCAATGGTTGATCCACCGTACGAATGTCCCACGATGATCGGTGATTCTAAGTTGAGTTTATCAATAAGCTCAATGACCATGGAGGCGTTCTCGATGATATGGTATTCATACTCCATACTTGAGCTATACCCTTGTCCGGGTCTATCAAAAGCCGTCACGCGAAATGAGCCAACCAAGGAATCCATCAGTAATCGCCAGTCTTCAATGGAACCTGGAGTTCCATGAATAAGGAGAATGTCGTGTCCCGCCCCCTGCTGGATGTATCTAATGGATTCACCCAGCAAATTCACAAACTTGAACCCCTCGACATCACCTTCATATCTGTTGCCAATCTCTGTCTGACCTAAAATTGCGATGAAGAGGAGTATCACTCCTACTATTATCAAGAGATATCTTATTGATTTTCGCAGCATATTGGTCGTATTAACTGGTGCCAACGCTTCTGGGCTTTGCTGTCGTGCCGGTGAGCAGTTTGACAGCATCACTCTACTCCTCAAGGCCTACAATTTAATAATTCCTAAACATCCATCCAGGACCGAGGCTGCAATTACCGGCTGCCGTCATCAGCCTTATGTCAGCCCCAGTTAGTTTTCACTACCACAGCAATCCTAGTTCCATCTGCTATCTCCAGCTCTCCATTCTGTACTTACAAATATCAAAAGGCATTCTCCATGTGAAGCAGTGGAAATTTTTTTCTGGTCATTTGCCTATCTTATCTTATAAATATAGATTGGAAACTGAACGATACAAAGCGATTCAAACTCATTAATGATCTGCCCTTTGCGCCGCCAGGTACCCACTTAGTAAGAGCAATTCTCCCATAGGACTAGATACAGTAAATTCATTAACCGGTGGCATCCAGGTGCCGTTGAAGCACTTCTCTGCATGTGGCCAGCTCGTCAGGATACTCGGATAGAGTCCGGTAGCCTCTGTGCTCTTTATGGATGATACTCCACGCCAACCCCAGCTTGTCTCGGTCTGTGTCACAGGTCCAAAATTTGGAATGCCGGCCGGCATTGGCATGTGGTTGCCGGCCCAATCATGATGAAAAGGCTCATACCAACGATCACCCAGACCGCTGACATAGCTTCGATTCATTGGGTTGGCCCCGAATGTGTATTGTACGGTACTCACCAGCGCGTCAAGGTATTTTGCATCTTCAGTGATGACATGGGCCATCAGCACGGGGAGGATCTTATTACCCAAAGTGGCCATTCTATTGAGTACATGTTGGGATGGCTTCAATATGCTGTAGGTGTTTTGTGCGGCACCGTCCAGTAGATCTTCAGCAAGAATGATAAAAGCTTTTTCGATCTCCTCCCGTAGACTCGCATCCACGTTCCGCTCTTCCATCAAAAGGTAGGCTACCAGCACTTCATAGTTGTTGGTTGAGATGTCATTCGCAATACCATTGGTGAAAATTTCATCTAGTGTCTGCAAGTACCTCCCGCGCCAGGCCTTTTCACCGGTACGGCGGTAGAGATGTGCGCTGGCCAGTGATTCGTAAAATCTTCTCGATTTTTGGCCAAAAACATCCGGAGCATCCTGCTGTGCATCTGCCCATTTCATGGCGTTGAGGGCACTACTCAGATATTCAGCTGATTTTGCCGAATCATAGTTACTTATGGATTCAGAAAGCTGTGCAGCTGTGGCGGCATACAATATGCTGGCTCTTGGAGTAGGAGGGACCAGAGCAGTCGGAACGGAATGGGTCCAGCTGGTTTCGCCCTGGTGAGGATGTTCTACCGCTTCCACCCACCAGCTCACGGCTCCTCCTTCATATACTCCCTGCGTTCGCCTGAACACATCCAGGCCCCAAGCTCCCTCATCAAGGACATCGGGAATTGCGTTTTTTGACTCGGGCAGATGATAGTTTTTAGCTCGAAAATATTCGGGATTGAGATCATGGAGGTACGCCATCCTGCGCACTGACCACAGGTGCGTCATGCGCTGGTCAAAGTCCCCGGCATCCATCCATCCACCCCATGCCTCAGGAATTTCCGTGTCCCAAAGAATACTGGCTTTTATGCGCTCAAATACGGCCTTTTGCCCACGAGTACTGAGTGCTACAGGAGGATCAAAGAATAATGTGGGATCACATTTGTGAATGACAAGACCGTTGTCAGGATGCATATTTAAAGGTCGAAGATATTCTGTATAGGGAGGCCCCAAAGCTATGCCTGATCGTTGGTGCAGATACCCTTTCATGAGCAACCGGGCTGTGTTGTCCCAGATCTCAGGATCGACTACCCATTCAAAAGAACGGCCAATACCTTCCACCACAATTACGTACGTACCGGGTTTTCTTAATTCCGTAAAATCCATCATGAGCACATCGGTCAAATTATGATTTTGGTCACTTCCGTCGATGGTATACTCTACTCCATTGCCAGGCGTTCTTAGCATGGTCATCCCGCTAAATACAGCGCTGTCCGTGCCTACCTCCACAACCTTAAATTTGAAGTTCTCTTCATATCGACAACTTCCCCCTTCGCCCATCCAGACCGACATAAAAGCCGTTTTCTTATCATTCGGATCAAATCCCTGCAAATTTACGTGTACAGCCTCACTCCGCAATCGGCTATCGGCAAAAGTGAAGGTGATTGAGTCTGGCATTTGGGGAGAATGGTCCAGATGGATCGTATAAATATTTCCACTTTCAAACTCGTGGTCAAATTCGAGGAAGATGTCGTGTCTCAAAGGATACGACTGCTCCAGCGACATATGCGTCTTACTGATGGGGTAGGATTTTCTGTATGTTTTTTTTGAAATTAGCCCGGTAGCAAAACTTTGATCTGTTTTCGAACTCACCGTTATTTTTTTCTGACGGAGGAGGGTGGATGTGTTGAGTTTTTCTCCTGAGATTGCGTTGAAGCCTCTAAACCACTTATTATGCGGGCCACAGATATAGCCGATCCGATGACCACCTCGCTTGAGGATTTTAGTATATCCGTGATATCCTTCATGAAGAATGGAATCACCAATGTGTGGTTTGTAGGGTCTAAGGTTGGTGTGGATCACTGTGCGCTCGTCAATGGTGATCGCCAAGATATGCTTATGCGCCAGCCAAACATGTCGTATCAGGGGCCTACCCGTTGCTGGCAGTGAACTCACGTGTGATACCAGATCTGGCTGAGCACCGGCATAATACTGATGGTGCACAATGCCATTTAAGGCCAATTGGGCCGCGCTATTTTGTGAAAAACCACATATGATGGAGAGTAGATAGAGAAAGCCGAGCAAACTCCTGGGTATCCGATCAAAGTAGCTAACAGGATCGTTTCTTTTCATCATTCTCCATCCCTATTTTCTGATGTCATCTGAGCAATGCTCTTCTTTGTGAGTACTTTCGCTATGCTTCAACGTGGCCAACCACCAGGTTGACTTGTGGCGTTGCGCTGTGTGTCGGTGTACCAGGCTCTGAGACGTGCTAGCATGATGGCCACTCGATCGGGGTACTCGGCAGCCAGATCGGTTTTCTCAGACGGGTCCTGGTTGAGCCGGTAGAGCTCCACCTGCTCATTCTCAAAGCTTCCCGGTGAAGCCTTGGGATGTCTGACGACCAGCTTCCAAGGTCCGTCGCGCATCGCTTCGGCACGATTGCCACCGTTGCCTAGCGAGGCCCAGTACAGCGGTCGTTCAGGTAGGGCTTGCCGTTTCAATAACGATGGCGAGAGATCGACACCATCGAGGGGACAATCTACTGGAGATCTGACTCCGGCAAGTGACAACAGCGTCGGCATGATATCCAAGGTTATGCTGGGGGTGTTGCTCTCACTGCCTGCCTCAATTCTGCCGGGCCACCAGGCGATGAAGGGCACCTTGTGCCCACCTTCGTAGACGCTGCCTTTGTTGCCGCGCAATTCCGCACTGCCGCTGGGAAAGTCATAGGCCGCTGCGCCGTTGTCAGAGAAGAACAGCACCAGCGTCTTGTGATCGAGACCTAGGCTCACTAGCTTTTCACGAATCTGACCCACACCCTCGTCGATCGGCAACGTCATGCCACGATATTTTTGAATGCGCTCGCTCTCATCTCTAGGCTTCCAACGTTTCCAACCCCCTTCTTCTGTACGCCGTACCGGGTCGCCGCGCACTTGTACAGGATTATGGATCGCCAGATGCGGGATATAGAGACAAAACGGTCGATCCCTATTCCGCTCGATGAAGTCAAGTGCATATTGGTTGATTAGATCCGTGGCGTATCCGTCCTCATTAGTCTCATTTCGTCCGTGCCACCAATCGTGCCTGTTGTGATCGCCCACATGACTGACGAAATCAATGTTGCCGCTGTGGTAGCCAATGAACTCGTCGAACCCATGATTCTGAGGGTGATAGTTCTCCGAATTATGCACATAGCCCTGATGCCATTTACCTATCAAGGCAGTAGCGTAGCCTGCCGACTGCAACATCTCTGCAAAGGTTATTTCCGAAATTTGCAATCCCTTTCGATGCTCAGGATGGTCGCGCCGTGGATGAATCACAGCTTCGATTCCCGCTCGCTGCTGATACCGACCGGTCAACAACCCTGCTCGAGTCGGCGAGCAGACGGTGCCCGAGGAGTGAAAATCGGTGAGTCGCATACCTTCGGTGGCAAGACGGTCGATTTGGGGTGTGTTGAAGTACGGGTTTCCAAAACACCCGACACCGGCGTAGCCCATATCGTCTACCATGATGATCACGAAGTTAGGACGATCATTGGCCTGCGCCGCAGACGTGTAAACAAGAAGAAGAAAAAAGAGGAGTTCTTTCATCATGATGATAAAGTTTCAGCACCAACCCTACGGCCAAAGCCGGCTTGTGCCCGAACCCCTGTCATCTCAGCATCGCGTTTCGGATGAACCTCTTTTGACTCAGATTCGGTCCGAAGCCATATAATCGGGCATCGCCTAGATACTTATCTAGCTAAGATATGACAATTAGGGTAAGGTAAATGCGGCAATCCTCTGCGCTTGCCGGCACCCACACCATAGGTTTTGATACGCTCCAGGATTTTGCACACCACCTCAATAATCCCCCTGATTCGATCGAGTATCTTGCTCTCCTTCCGAAATTCATGAAACATGGATTCAACTCGAAAATAGTTTAACATGGTTTGCTCACACTTGTTCCACAAAGTCTTGTAAGGGTTATAGTATTCTATCTATGCACTCATCCCAAGCATAAATTAGATACTAAACTAGCCGTGTGGCCTTGGTAATCAAGGTACTCACATTTTTGCAAAATCTCCTACAGAGGTTGGTTGAATGCGGAAAACATCAATTTTGTTTTCCATGTAAGTCTCACTTCCAATTTCCAGTCCTAGCATCAAAGCAGGAAAGGATTCACTCAATGGGTCTTGTGCCCTCCTCTTTTTTAGCTCTACTCGTTTCTTACGGTACAAACTGTAGTTCAATCTTATTTCCTTTGCTTTTCTCCAAAATATCTACTTCTTCAATAGGACTCAATGCTTCTGGCCCACCCATCTCAACAGCTCTATTTCTCGCAGCAAGAATGCCTATCGAAGCCACAGCAAATGACGCAACCTCTTTGATCGCAATCAGGAATCTTTGTTCTTTCCTTCTCCATAGATGGTGGCTTTCATATTTCCATAATAATCCCACTGCTGGGCTGAGCCATACTTCCATAAACTAGGTTGGTTATAAAATTGTATAACTCAAACCACTTCCATCATTCATTAATGCCAATCATTTTATGTATTATTAACTCCATAAGCTCCATGCCTTGCGTAAATGCGCTTGTAGCTTCATCTTTTGAAATTTGATCCAAAAAAATACGCACTTACCATCTAAATAGTAGCATTGTACCAATATGTACTATCCTAAACTTAAACATCCCCTGAACAATAAATTAAAAAATATATGGGTGTATGACAAAACGCAGTAATGTGTATCTTTATGATAATCAATAAAATGACAATCATGAATAAGAATGAACTACGATCCACTATTATGGATGCAATTGGCGAAGAGGTAGATGCTTGGCTAGCTGAAGAGAAAGATATTACAGATTCCGATTCATTATGAGCGCCAGGCATTATCAAGAACGCTTAAAATGGGTAGAGCTTTAGTAGAAATGGGACAAGGTCAGATTAGTGTAGATCGGAATAAAAAAAACGAATTTTGACAGTTTTTGGAAGGATACACCTGAGTAAAGGACATCTTCTTTGTCCAAGGGGAGTATCATTTAAAATCACGGTTTATTTGCAAACGCTCATATGTTTTTTGGGACAACACACCGTGTTTGAAAGTGCATCCGAAATATTAGACCAAATTCTAGGTTTAGATCTGAGTGCAAAGCAAATCCAACGAGTAAGTGAATGGTATGGCAGACAAATTGATCCGATTGTTGAAGCTAATCAGGTAGAATACATCCCGCAGTTGGCAAATCTGGGAAATGAAAATGAAAATACTTATGTGATGGTAGATGGATCTATGCTATTTACTCGTGAAGATGGCTGGAAGGAAATGAAATTAGCACGGTTTTTTAACGAAAGGCAAAACGTTGATATACAGCGAAATAGAAAAGAGATTGTCGACTCAATATATGTAAGTCACTTGGGACCAAAAGATAAGTTTTTCACAAAATTGGAACGTCATCTGACCTTGGTTAAGAATCCTAAAGTATTTGTCTGCGATGGGGCTAAATACATTTGGAATTGGGTTGAAGATAATTATCCGGGTGCTGTGCAGATCTTGGATTACTATCATGCGATAGAAAAAATTGCAGAGTTTGCACGAAGACAATTTCGTGAGGAATCGGAGAGGAAAGACTGGCTTGAAGACAATAAAAAACTACTGCTTGATGATGGAGTTGAACAAGTCATCTCAAAACTGAAAAAACTTAAATCCAAAAATACACAGGCTTCAGAAGCAAAGGATATCGCAATACGCTACTATGTTGAACATGCCGATCGAATGATGTATAAAACGTTTAAAAATCAAGGACTACTGATAGGATCGGGACCGATCGAAGCTGGTCATCGCAATGTTATTCAGCAAAGATTGAAGTTATCTGGTCAAAAGTGGTCCATAAAAGGTGCTAATGCTATCGCGAATCTCAGGTGCCTCAATAAAAGTAATGCTTGGACTATTATTGAAGATTTGGCTCGGTTAGCCGCATAACTGCAAATTGTCATACACCATTAAAAAATATATGAAGGTCTCTACCGTTGGGCTAAATCTACTAGTTTTACTAGTTTCTATTCTTGTTCAAAGCTGTCATACAAAATCTGGAAAACGAATTGTAATAGAAAACAAAAACATTCGATTGGAATTCAATAAAAACACAGGTGCTTTTCTAACCCTAAGTGATCTAGAGAATTCCGTTGATTTACTAAACGGCGATATTGTTGAAGGTCTGCCGTGGGAAATTAATTTCCCTAAGTCCTCAAAAATAAAAAGCTTAACCCCTTTAACATTCAGCCATTCACAGCCCAACAAGAATAACTTAGTTTTGACTTGGGAAGACTTTAAAGAACTGGATAATGATATCAAGATAACAGCAACTATTACCCTAAATGACAAAACAGGTATGTCGTACTGGGACATATCCATAGAAGGATTGAAAGGATTGGAATTCAGCAATGTTGTATTTCCCAAGATAGAAGGCTTAAAGGATCTGGGGAATGAAAAGTTAGCCGTACCGGAGGTAATGGGGGAACTGATTTCTCAACCAAGAGAATGGCTTGCCAGTTTATCTGACAGTGATCACACCAAAATCTGGCGCTATCCCAGCAGCCGCTTGTCACTACTGCATATTCCGACCAAGCTGACCCCCACGTTCCGGGATGTTGACCCCCAACCAAAAAATCATATCCATTGGTGACTTAAGATAATTGTTTTGCTTGTTTTCTCATGCTTTTTCCTTTTAATTCTATTCTGTGAGCTTTAGGTACAAGGCGGTCAAGGATGGCATCGGCGATAGTGGGATCATTTAGGTATGCATGCCATTTTGACACGGGTAGTTGTGAACAAACAATCGTAGCTGCTTTTTCATATCGATCTTCTAGTATCTGGAGGATGATAAGCAAGACGGACTGAGACAATGGTTGAAGACCAAAATCATCTAGAATAATCAGCTTCGCTTTGTTTAATCTGTTTAGCCACTTAATGAGTGTGCCATCTGTTTTTGCTAGAGTGATCTGCTCAGTGAATCGGTTGAGGTTGAAGTAGAGTGTTCTTTTTCCTAGGACACAGGCCTGATGCCCAAGCGCACAAGCCAAGAAAGATTTGCCGCAGCCGGTAGGTCCGGTGATGAGTATGTTTTCACTTCTATCAATATAGGCTGCGTCAGCAAGTTTGGTAATATGCTCTTTTTTCAGATTTCTCGAGGATGAATAATCCAGATCTTTTAGATTGGCATGGTATCGGAGTTTGCTCAGTCGGACAAATAGATTCATCCTTTTGTTAGAGCGGTAGAGCTGTTCGGAGTCAATGAGTTGTGCGATGAGTTCATGATTGTCAGGATGTTGATTGACTGGAAGGTTCAGTACCGCCTCATAGGTGGAAGCCATGCCTCCCAATTTGAGATCTTTCATGGTTTCTAAAGTTGCATTCTTCATAATTTGATGCTTTTTGTTTTTAAATAATTAGTTATTGATAAGCCTCTTTTCCCCTTATATTTTCGTGGTCTTGGGGAGATTTTGTGGCAAATAGTTCAGGTTGGGTTTGGTCAAGATTTTTTTCTAATATCCTTTTCAAAAGGGTGTAATTGACCTTGCCGATCTGATGACATTTCTTGCAAGCTGCTTCAAGCCGAGGATGAGAATATTTCTTAGCCAGACTCAGCACGCCCAAGCAGCTCTTGTAGGATTGCTCTTCGTAAAAGGTGGAGATCAAAATCTGTTGGATAGCCCATTGTGTCATCTGGCCGATGTTTTTTGCCAGGCTGGTAAACTCGCTACTACTATATCCATGTAGACGCTCATAGATCTTATGCTTCTCAGGCATATGCTCTGCGGTTGTCGTATACTTTTTGCCAGTGCGCTGGTGGACTGCAATACGACTTTGCTTATAGTATATCTCCAACACGCTAGAGCTATACCTTACATCTACTCGTTTACCTACATGGGAGTAATGAACAGAATAGTATTCTTTTTCTTTTCCAAGGTAGATGTGGTAGTTCTTTCCTACACTCGCCTTTTTCTGTCTTTTGAGTTCAAACAGAGCACTGGGCAAAGGCCTTAGCAAAGGCTTTTCATATTGTTCAAATATGCTTTTCCGACTACCCTGTTTTTTCTGGAAGGGCTCACTGTTATGCTTCTCAAGCTTTTCTCTGATAGCAGCATTTAACGCCTTGAGGCTGAAAAATTGCTCATTGCGCAGTTCTGCATATATACGGGTATACACGATGCTCACCATGTTTTCAACACTTGCTTTGTCTTTTGGCTTTGCTACCCGGCAAGCTTGTAGATCCAGGTTATAGTGGGCTCCCATCTGGGTACTTAGTTCGGTAAAAGTAGGTTCATATGGATCTGCCTTTTTCACATAGGCAGCGAAGTTATCTGATAGCATCGCATGAGGTGAGCCACCAAAATATAGTAACGCATGGTTGAGTCCATGTACCACATCTGGTGTTTGCTGTGTGTCTACAGCCATCACAAAGGTGTACTGACTGAAAGGAAATACTGCAACGATAACTTCTGTGGGCACCAGCTCTCCGGTTTCCCTGTCTATCCAGCTAAGTTTTTTACCTGCAAAATCTGCCATTATCTCTCCTCCAGGTTCATGCTTCAAATGGATGGTTAGCTTCCGGCTTTCTATGTGCTGACTCAATTTCTCACAAAACTGACTGTACGCAAACCCATCTGGATGATCTGCTCTGTATTCCTGCCATAGTAGTTGCCTAGTCACTCCTATTCTGCGAAGTTCTGATAGCCAGTAATCTACTAGGCTGGTAAAGGTTTGTATGCGCTCAGATTCTTCGATCATGCCTGCTGGATAAATCAATGTTTTGAGGTCTTCATCTTCTAGTCTCAACAGATCCTCCTTTGGTAAATCTACTCGTTCGACAAGTCGCAGATATTTACGCACTGTGTTCTTTGATATGCCCAGCTGGCGTGCGACAACCTTGTATTTACTCGTCTTTAAATAGGCACTGATGATTTGTCTTACTTCTTCCATACGTTTAGATTGATAGGCCATGTCACTATTTATATTAGTAAATGACCTAATGTATGGATATGAATTTCTGTTCCTTGGGAGACCCACAGGGGGTCAGCATGTCGGAATGTCAGTCCTGCACAGTTTGACCCTTTGGGGGTCAGCTTGCCGGAATCTTTACTGAACCATCCCTTTATTTGGGGGTCAGCTTGCCGGAATCATGCTCACCGATCTCCTCTCTCAATAGGGGGTCAGCTTGCCGGAACTAGGGGGTCAGCTTGCTCCGGAATGCGGGGGTCAACATCACCGGAATACGCAACTACAGTGTCTGGCCTTATATAACGCTGAACAGTCGGGTTTATACTTAGCCAGTAACGATACCCAGGCGATTGTCAAAGAATACTCCTTAGCACTGGATACGCTAAATACTTTAACCTACCAGATATATAATTTCCCTGAATTTGATCCACAAATCAAGTCCTATACTACACCATACAGTGCAATAATCGGAACGTTTAAGGGCGATTGGATAACTGCCGCCGAAATCTATCGCGAATGGGGATCAAAACAAAGTTGGAGTATAAACAGCAGACTAAACAGGGGACTAGTACCCGACTGGATTCAGAACACAGCCTTATGGATGTGGAACAGAGGTCGATCAGATAACGTATTAATACCAGCAGCTGAATTAATGGAAAGCCTGGGTTTACCCGTAAGTGTCTGGTGGCACTGGTGGCATGGCTGCTCCTATGATGAAGGTTTCCCGGAATACTTTCCTCCACGCGATGGTAAAAAATCATTTGTGGACGCCGTAACAGCAGCCCGTGCAAAAGGAATCAATCCTATCATATATATGAACCACTTTCAGTGGGGAAATGCCACTGAGAGTTGGAAAAAAGAAAATGCCTTAGCCTATGCTGCGAAAGATTACGAAGGGAACGTTAAAACCACTATGTATAATAAGTTTACGGGGAATACATTAACCAGCATGTGTATTGCCACGCAATTCTGGAAAGATAAATATTCTGCATTGTGCGAAAGTGCTGTTAACGCCTACAATACAAGTGGTGTATATATGGATCAGTCTTGTCGAAGCAGATTATGTTTTGATGAAAGTCATGGCCATCCCATTGGGGGAGGAAAATACTGGGTTGAACACTTTGGGAAACTTACAGATCAGATTAGATCAAAAATTGCAAAAACCAAGAACTATGCTTTGGCCGGGGAAGATTGCGGAGAAACTTTTCTACCCTACCTCGACCTAATGATGACACTTCAGGTAAGTAGAGAAAGGTATTCAGGAGTAAGCAGTGCTGAAACTATTCCATTTTTCCAGGCCGTTTATCATCAGTACGGTATTACTTATGGAAGCTACTCTTCGCTGGTTACACCACCATATGAAGAGCTATGGCCTAAAGAGTACGCTCCTGATTCTCAAGAACAGCCGCTGGATGACATTTACGATCAGCAGTTTCTAATGGAGCAAGCACGGGGTTTTGTTTGGGGAATGCAACCAACCATTGCAAATTATCACGAATTTCTGAAATCAAGGAAAAAGGAGGAAGTTGATTTTTTATTCAATGTTGCCAAAGTTAGAAATCAAGGAATGAAGTATTTATTGTGGGGAAAATTCCAACGTTCACCGCAGATGCCGGCAAATAGTGAAGAATTAACCATCTCAAAATTATCAATATACTCAGAGAGAAGAGGTGAAAATGTTTCTACATACCATAAAGAGTTTCCAACTCTCTATTCTGGAACCTGGAAATCGGATGATAATGGACTTGGTATTGCTTTGGCTAGTATTAATCGCAATTCAACTCAAGTCGATTTGACTTTCAAATCAAATGAATACGAATTACCAGATTCCGGAAAAATATTTTTGATAACTCAAGAAGGAAAGAAATTATTAACACCCTACGCAAACGGGAATATTCAGGTAAAGCATTTATTAAACCCAATGGGAGTATGTATCATTGAAATTATACCATCAAGTGAATTCTAAGTATGTTGAGCTTCAATGCCCTGTTTCCTTTTAAGATATCTATATTCTTCTTGAAATCAAAGTTGGTAAGGCTAGCCATTTTAAACATAATTATCTTAGATTTCTTTGGAGTTTGAATGTGGGAATGCTCCTTCATCATAACCAACAGTTCTCGCCGAATCATAGGGGTTGTCCGATTCGCTTTTATTCCTAAATATTCTGTCCAAATGTCAAGAGGTTATTGTCTGGATCAAGCACCGAAAATTCTTTTTGCCCCCAAGGTTTCATCTCCAATTTTCCGTTCGGATGAATTTTTGTCTGCTTTTCTAATATTGATCTGTGAAACTCGTCAATATTGTCGGTTCTTATGTAAACTTGTCCATAATTCACTTTCGGATCAAGTTCCTTAAATTCAAAAAAATGAATTTGAATTCGGTCTTTATCCATCATCAAGTAGCCATCATAATCAACCTTCCCAAATTCCTTAAAACCCAACTTTTTTGAATAAAATTCGCGCGTCACATTTTTATCACGCATTGGTAATTTTGGATTGATATCAGTCAGCATGAAATTCAAATATTTTAAAAGTTACTGCGGATGGGTTTTCTCAAATGACTGCCAAAGGAATGTCTGCGTCTATCACTCAGAGTTTACAAGTCAGGCCACATCCCTGAATTTCGACATGGACATTTCAGCTGAACGAAGCCCTGCAACAAGGAGCATATATTCTTGTGCGCTAAGATATGTCAATTAAGGCAATGTAAGTAGGACTTGAGATTGTGTTTGGTTTCACTCGAATTTGACACTTCGTATTACTTAATCCAAAAGCCCTACAAGAGATATTTCCCAAAGAAATCACTCCTAGCTCACTACAAATGATCTTCAGGGGCAATTGGAATCTATCCCAAGGATTTGTCCCCATTGCAGCAAGGGAAGACTTATCCCACTCATCGAAATACCTGCCAACAGAGGTCCCCCTTTGTCATCCCGTCCACCACACCACAAAATCAATCTGTCAAACAACTTGTGCCATGATACGATCTGACATTCCTATCTCCAAAAAGACAAATAAGCCTTATTCTCATCACCTCATGAGCATTATTATTCCTCCAAGTCGAGCAGTACTATAGCAATGTCGGGCTGATTCTCTCTTCCTAACTAGGGTAAGCGACAAAATATCATCTGGTTTATCCTACCGATCCCATTCAACAGCGGATTCATATTGGGTCCCTGCTAAAGCAGGATTGGCTTTGCAGACCACTCCTTCATTATTAGGTCTCGACATTTCCTACAATGATTTCATAAGTTCTCTGGCGTCAGTTAATTCGGTTCGCTCACCTTCACTGTTACTAACCAGGTCCAACATCAACTTAAAATATTGTTTTGATTTTTGAATATTGCCAATTTTGAAAGATGAATTGAAAGCACCGTAAAGACTATTAAATCTCCCCGGTCTCGAATCTAAACTAGCTTCATAGGATTCAAGAGCCTCCATTGGTAAGTCTGCCTTTAGATACAGTTCTCCTAATAATTCGCGTGCAGGAATTACCTCACCAGGAGTAATGGGATGTTTACCAATTAAATCCTCTAGTTCGGCAGCTTCGATCATTAATGAGGCAGCAGACTCATACTTATCGTTAAACAAGTCTAACCATGCCAAAGCTGTGGTGATCTGCACCTTTACTTGGTTGGCCTCATATTGCTTGTCAGATTTTAATAATTCCTCGTATGATTGCTGTAGGAGGTTCAATTGCTTGTTGGCAGAATCGAAATCTGCCAAATGAATTGAGCCCATTGCTTTGGTAAAATATACCAAAGAAGCTTCCCATGGATGATCCTTCAATACAATATTTGATGGCTGTATTCTTAAATTGGCAGCACCTTCCCAATCCTTCTTTTCCAAATACATCCTTGCTGGTATTGCAAGAAAGTTATAGGGACTACTGCTCGTGTTTATATCTAGATTCGAAACCTTTTTCAGTCGAGTATATTGGTCATTTGCCTTGTTCCACTTTGATTGCTGTGCATAAGCATAAACTAAATAATCCATTGCGTGAACCTCTTCTGATTTCATTCCTTCTATTCCAGTTTCCTCCGCATAACATTGGGCTGCCTCCATTGATCGAATATTCGAATTTATTGATTCATTCCAAAGTCCTAATCTTGTGAAAATATGGGAAGGCATATGCTGGGCATGTGCAGAACTGGGTGCAATTTGTGCGTACTTCCTCGCAGTGGGCAAGGCTAGTTTGGCGAGTTTAGGGTTATCATAATTGTGAATGAGATAGTGTGCGATCCCAGGGTGATTTGGTTGATCAGGAAAAATCGACTCGAGTATTTCACCAGCTCTCATCTCATTTGTATATTCATTACCTGATCTATCTCTGGTTGAATATAGAGCGAGTGCATAAAATATTGCCGCTTCACTATCATCCTTGTATTTCTCATAGAGTCGAGCCATCTTTGCCTCATATCGTGATGCTCTTATTGTATGACTTTCATTTTGCCAATTTGTATAATATGATGATATAGCATCCAAATAATCCCGTTCTCTAGTACTTTTCACTTTGCCACTTCCTATCTCTATGATTTGAGAGGCCTTTACTAGCTCTTTAGAGGTTGGCGGGAACCATGCTGCATGATAAATACTCATAGCAACACCCCAGTATGCCATCGCACACTCAGGATCAATATCAAGAACTTTTACAAATGCTTTTTCGGCCTCTTGATACTCGAATGAATGTAACAATGCTACGGCAATGTCAAAAGACTCCCTAGCGGAATATTTACAACTCAACGAAAACCTTACATCCCCAAACGAATTTCCACTGCATAATACAAGATCACCTCTTAATAAATCAATGGAATTTAATTCGATAATGGAAGAACTTTTGCTGGTTTCTTCATTGCAACTAAATAAACCAATTGCGAAACAAATAATGTACAAGCAAATTAATTCTTTATGCATACTCAATATTTTAATGAGACCTAGCTCAAACTCAAGGAATGTCTGCGTCTATCACTCAAAGTCTACAAGCTCGGCTTCATCCCTGATATCTCATATGGACGCAGACATTTCAGTTGAACGAAGCCCTGCAATAGGGCAACGCATAGATACCTGTGTGGCTAAGATATGACAATTAGGGCACTATGTAAGTAGGATATTGAGATTGGGTTTGCCTGTATCCACAAGATCGATTGTGTTTTGCTCCCGTGACTCTGTAATCCGGCCAATGAGTGGCTAAAATCTTAGGTAGGGGATATACCTCTCCCACCCTGGGAGCACGTCACATCTGTATGATGGTATGCCATAGGTCGCATTCGGTGATGATTTGTTTCGCGGTAAAGTGATGTAGGTCTGTATCCAGTTTTGATCGGGTATGCTATTCACGATTAAAAAATCTGTTCCACAGCATACCTCACATTGAGATGGCTTGATCTGCAGTAGATGTTGCAATTCTGACCGAAGGTCAGCAATATGGCTTTCTAGAAAGTGATAGCTAGCCTAATATTCATATTTTACACACCTGCATGTCGTTTTGGTTCGGTGATCACTCGTACCCAACACAACATTGTTGCTATGAAATATGGCAACAGCTACTCCAGTTCCCCGATACCCTGGACTTACAGACATGTAAGTCCCACTGGTACCCCGAAATTTAGGTAAATAACCAGATGCATCTGGCCTATCGTTCGCCACAAGCTTCCCATTAAGACCTGCATTGAAATTGGATTTACCTCCTTTGAGTAAATGAAGATGAGCGGTCTTACCAAACAAACCAATCAATGCATTCCAGTCGTCTCTTTTCGGAAGTTGCCACCCTTGGCCCAAACTCTTGCATGCTCTTGTCGCATCGCCATTTGAGTAGTAGAGCCCACCAGGGTAGCATCTTCCAGAGGAATTCTTGTAACACTCGGCGCTACCAGACTTCACTTTGAGATCAGCAGCAAGCCAAGAGATTGATTTGTATCTACGATCTTTACCCTTGTACGGAAACTTTAGAACCGGATATGCATTTCCGTTTTTGTCCTTAACAAACGAACTGAAATTGGCCTTACCTGTCCTGATCGTTCTTTGTGCTTGAAGTTGGCCGCAAATGAGACCAAAAATCAGAAGATAGATCATGTTCTTCATTATCGTGGTTTTCTTAAAGATATCCAATTCATTATTCAATGATATTGTTTTCCCGAATTTGCCGCCCTTCCATTATACCTCGTAAAGGTCCATTTATCCCAATATAGCACTAATCTCCGCTTCCGGTGCACTCTTTTAATCTAAAATGTCTTTTCATTTGCTCCTTAATCCTTCCTACAACCCAAATTTTCTACATCCTGTGTAACGCAGTATTCTTCTGCTCCATGCGCATGGGAGTTTGTACAGAACACACAGCGGTTATGTGCCCCTTCATTGGACACCCTCCCCCAAATTTGCCATATCTGTCAATAGGTCCATACCCCGTGGTTCTAAGTTTCCAAATACCTCACATAATCCCCTTCAATATGTATTCATGCACAGGACACAATTGTATACATCTTGGATCTTGCTCTGGTATACTTTCTGCCGGTCATCTCTTATCTGTCCTTCCCTAGCAAATATGAGCATTCAAAGAAGTGTAAAACATGTGTCTGGCATGTTACTTGCTCTTTTGTGGGTTTGATTATTGTTCCTCCTAGGACTCAACTACTATGCTGCCTTTTGCATCTAAGAGTGTGCAAATTCTTTACCACAATCTATAAATGCCATGGTTTCATCTGTGCGCGCCAATTTAACCCTATCAAAAATAAGCAGGCCTCACCATTGCCTTCTAAAAGATAGATATAATGATTGTCGAAAAATCGAATGATCTCTTCTGTAAATAAGAATCGATTCTAAGTGCCAATTTTTTTGAAAAATCTGGGTGTATCTCAAAATCTATGTCCTTATATCCGGTAAATGCCATCACCCGATCAAATATCTTCTCTTTCCCCCTTCCTTTTCCATTGTGAAAATGGGTGTTTTCCTATTCAATCTTAGGACCATGAGCTGTATTAAACGTCTCAGCTGTAAAAGCTTGACCATCATTAAATGTCACATCTGCAATCTTCCAAGACACATCCAAATTTCTAAATGTTCCCGGAGACAATTGTATTTGTGTTCAACAGGTCTAATTTAAAAAAATGGAACTTCTTTAAATACACCGTGCTATCAACCTGACTCGTATATTGGCTTCGAGAACGATTTACTAAACTACGAGCTGCAGGTAGCTTGAGATGGTTTGCTCGCTATAATTCTTTAAAGTCATGTAAGAACCATAGTCTTCCATCATCGATTCTCTTGATCTCATATCTGCATTCTTTGACTAACTTTCTATGTGCAAATACGGTACCATTCAGCTCAGAGAAAGGAACTATTTAACAGAAAATCCATGGGGGTTTGTTCAACGGTTCTGGGATAGAGACAGTGCCGGTAAGGCCCATATCCGTCTTTGTAAAACTCCCGCATATAAATATAGGATAAAGTTCAAAAAATGACGCTACTGGTGAGGCCGGCATTGTATCCTAACCTCTCTTATGTAGGGTGTCTCAATCTCTTAGTCTTGTCTCAAAATCCATATTCTTATGTAAGATTCTATCAATCCAAATCTTGTTGGCTTGAATCTTATACACTATGATGTGGGATTTAACCGGTATGGTTCTATGGCCAAGTTTTACATAGTCAATTGGAAATCCAATTTCTGGATCTTTGCAGATTCTGTCGAATTCTTTAACTATCAGTTCGTAGTATCTATCAGCCTGAGATAAAGACCAGTTTTCAAAGGTGTATATCCAGATGTCTTCTAAATCCTTTCGTGCCAGATTGCTAATCTCATATGAAAGACTCATTTCCGATACTTCTTATGAAGACCGGCTAAATGCTTTACTGGATCGAAGTTCTTGACGTACCCACTGTTCTCTCCAGCTTCGATGGCCTCTCGAAGTAAATTTATCTTTTGTTCCTGTTCATCCACCAGCCTCAAACCTGCTCTAATAACTTCACTAGCAGAAGCATACCTTCCACTATCAATACTGTTCTGAATTATCTTCTCGAAGTGTTCACCAAGTGTGACTGATGTGTTCTTTGATTGCGCCATCAGATAAATCTTTTCACAAATATACCAATAATTGGTATCATGATCAAGACGTCATCCCACATAACTCAAAGGAATGTCTGCGTCTATCACTCAAAGTCTACAAGCTCATCTTCATCCCTGATATGTCATATGGACGCAGACATTTCAGTTGAACGAAGCCCTGCAATAGGGCAACGCATAGATACCTGTGTGGCTAAGATATGACAATTGGGGCACTATGTAAGTAGGATATTGAGATAGGGTTTGCCTGTATCCACAAGATGGATTGTGTTTTGCTTCCGCGACTCTGTAATCCGGCCAATGAGTGGCTAAAATCATAGGAAGGGATATACCTCTCCCACCCTGGGAGCACGTCACATCTATATTATGGTATGCCATAGGTCGCATTCGGTGATGATTTGTTTCGCGGTAAAGTGATGTAGGTCTGTATCCAGTTTTGATCGGGCATGATATCCACGATCAAAAAGTCTTTTCCACAGCATACCTCACATTGATATGGCTTGATCTGCAGTAGATGGTGCAATATTTGGAATAGGGTTCTGATCGTCTGATTGTTTCTTTTTAAGGCTGATGGTATGTTATGTTTTATGGCCTTAAAGGTGACTGGCGCATGCAGTCCATAGTATCTGGCCTTTTGAAAATAGGGTGGCAGCACATGCTGCAATATTTGATCCATGGCCACCAAAGGCGATAGGTACTTTATGGCTTTGGGGGGTGCTTCGTTGGTCTGCTGTTTTCAGTAATCATTGTATAAGATGGCTACTTTTCGCTGGCTAGCCAGGTAGGAAAATCGGTTTTTGCTGATAGCAACCCTGTTTATATATCGTGATAGGTAATTTTCTATCAGTTGGGTATTTGCAGTAGGATACTGATTGTTGACCACCCATCTTTTTTGCTTGGCACTCTCGATGGCATCATGTGTCTGCTGGTCTGCCGTTATCTCTCCTTTTCCAAGCATTCTAGACAGATGGCTTAAGAATATCTCTTTAAATGAAGCGCACATAGACCGGAAGGGAGCGAGCTTCTTTTTTCGTTTTGGCCACACCCAGGATCCACCTTTACTCAGTCCTCCAAAAGTAATCAAGGTATGTACATGTACGTGATATTTAAGATCAGAACCAAATGTGTGCAGCACGGCTATCATGCCTGGCAATCCTCCAAGGTTGGCCTGATCAGCACTTAGCTTTTTTATGGTCGACCAAGCACTCCTCATAAGTAGACCATATAGGTGGCGCGGATAGCGTTTGGCAAGGGGGTTTAAGTCGTGCGGCAAGGTGAAGGTCGCGTGTACATAGGGCACCTCCAACATCTTCGCTGAGACTTTATCCTGCCACTGGAGTCTTTTTATGCTCTGACAACACGGACATTGACTATGTCCGCACGAATGGTAAATATATTTCGTATCTCCACACTGCTTACAGATCAGCATGTGGCCTCCCAGTGCTGGAGTTTTACATAGCCGGATTGCCCGGATTAATTTTACCTTCTGTAAATCAGCACGATACTTTGCGATATACTGCTCCCCATATGCACCAAACAGATCGCCTATCGAGGAATCTATCGATACCTTATGTCCATATGTACAATGGGATGGTCGATTCGGCGATAACGTTCCATGCATAACTTCACATAACGAGCCGTGGTTTTCAAATGCTTGTGGCCCAGCTGTTCCTGTAAGAACACCAAATCTGTGCCGTTTTCGATGTGATGGGTGGCGTAGCAATTTCGCAGCGTATGTATACTCGCAGTTTTCTTGATACCCGCCAGCTTACGTGCTCGTATAATACTCCATTGAGCTGCTCTTGCTGAGTATTGGCTACCCTCCTTTAATCCGTTAAATAGAAACTTCTTGGGTTTTAACCTTCTGTAGTAGCTCCTGAGCAATAAAAGCAGACATTGTGGTATTTGCACTACCCTGTCCTTGGCCCCTTTGCCCTTATTCACTCTTATTTGTAATCGTTCTCCATCAATATCATTGACCGTAATATTCAAGGCCTCACTTAACCTAAGTCCGGTACTGTATATGAAGGTCAGAAATATCTGGTGTTTATAGGTGGGTGCGTGCTCTATCAATCTGACCACTTCTTTCTGTGATAATATCTCCGGTAGCTGCCTCTCCTTCTGTGGTCTGGGGATCTTCCTTACACTCCAGTTTACATTCAGTATCTGTTTAAAATACTTTCTTAGCGATGAATAATCGCAGTTGATTGTGCTCCACGAACAGCCGCTCTTTATGCGCATCAACAAGTACTGCTTTGCGTGCTCCTAACTGATTCTACCACGCATCTTGCTCTCCTTGCGATAATCATAAAACATGCGTACAGTGCGAAGGTAGCTTGAGATGGTTTGCTCGCTATAATTCTTTAAAGTCATGTAAGAACCATAGTCTTCTATCAGCGATTCTCTTGATTTCATATCTGCATCCTTTGACTAACTTCCTATCTGCAAATACGGAACCATTCAGCTCTTGGAAACGAACTATTTAATACAGAATACATGGGGGTTTGTTCAACGTTTTGGCTAAACTGCGTTTTAATGCAGTTTAGGTTTTGTTGTACACTGGCTTTTTAGTTACATTTTTCGTTAAAACCCTTTAATATATTAGAAGGAGTCTCATAACGATTCCAATGTTTTGTTTCAAATTTCAAGTGCTGATTCTCAAACCGAAATGATTTGCTTTAAATGATGCTCCGTGTGGTTGATATAATCAGAAACAAGAAAATTTGGTCTTACCACTTCTGAAGATATTAAGAATACCGAATGGTTAAGGTCACTTTCCAGTATTAATTTGATTTTTTTCAAAATTCGTTCATTTAAATGCCTCCAGCGCAACAATAATTCCATCGTATCGGTAATCTGATAGTTATTCTGTTCGACCATCGCATCTTGATTATATGGTTTTACTTGATAGGAACTGGAAGCCGGTATTTCGAGGATTTCCGTAAAGCGGTGTAAGTTAACTTCGGCTGAGTCTATTAAGTGCCCCAGGATTTCTTTTTTTGACCATTTCGAGGGGTTTGGTTTATGAAACATGTCTTTTTCAGGTATTCCAGTAATATTATCGCTCCCCCATTTTATTAGTAACTCAAGCCTTTTTTTGTTATTCATGCCTCTACCTCTTCTAAGGTTGTAAATCCTTCGGTTTTGTCTCCTGTTGTCCATCGCCATTTTTCGTGAATGCGAATTTTTCCGTTGGCTAAAGTTTCAGGTTTTGATGTACAAACTCCTGTTTTCAATTCATCTTTTTGGTTGATTTGATGATAGTGGATATGGATGGTTCCGTCATCTTCGACCAGCCCGAGTATATGGCCATGCTTAATGTTGAGGTCGGAATAATTGCAGGTAAGTATATTCCCGGCTTGTATATAATGAAAGGTTAAGTCAGTAGATATTTCACCATTTTCAGAATTGGATATTATTTCAAATTTTTTGTTATGGTAGTTAAATTTCATTGGTTACAATTAAGTTATGGGTTGTACGTGAAAATACGAACTTCTTATTGCAATTCAATAATTGCGGTTTCTATAATGTTGTCCAGGCTCATCGTTTCAAAACTTTCATCTGTGTATTGCTGAATATCCGGTTCTATGCCGTCTTCGGTAATGAAACCACTTGGGAGCGTACCTATAGTGGATGAATAGCTGAAAAACCATCCATTCCAAAGTTGATTTGCAACGGGCAAACCAGCTCCTCCTCCTGTAATATCACCAATGATTTGAACATTTGGCAATAAAGACATGTAGGCAACAAATGCATTACAAGCACTAAAACATTCTCTGTTGGCAAGGACAATTATAGGTTTATTATAATGATCGCCATTGGGTTGTATGGTAATCTCTTTTTTCTCACTTAAATCGTTGTGTCCTAGCCCGGTTTTTTCTTGCTCATAACCCACCAATGTTGGTTGGGAAACAAAGTGCTCCATAAGGCGATGAATGTTGGAAGCATCCCCACCTCGATTGCCTCTTACATCTATAATGAGTCCTTTGGTACTGGCGTACTTCGACAAGATTTCATTCATTCCTTTCAGCGTTATCTCATTGGTAAAGGTGGAGTAATATAAATATCCGATATCGCCATTTAAAAAGCAGTGCCTTATGTAGGTGGTGGTATCCATATCGTTTGGGATTAAATATTGATTGATGACGAATTCTTTATTGAAATTGGACAAATAACCTTGTGTGTAGTCATAGCTTTTGCTATCAACCAGGCTTCGTCTAATGGAAACATGTCCATCTCTTAAAGTCTCCAGCATTTCAGCAAAGGTATTGAACATGTCATCTTCAGACATTTCATCATAAATCATGGGTTCGTAAACAGTTTTTACGATGTCCCAATCAACCTTTTTGTAATCGAAATACACATATCCTTCATTTACTGTATTCCAAAGTTGATGGAAGTTATTGATAGGGTTGTTTTCTTCATTTTTCTCAATGATTAATTTTTCGAAGGAGGTGAAGGGCGTAATAAGAAAAATGACCATTAGTAAACGTACGTGTTTTGAGTTTTTCATTTTGAACGAGATTTAAGTTTGAATTGATACCTGAATGTTAGGTTGTGCTGTGCATATGATAGGGCGTTAATTCTGGAATTATTCCAGATGAGAAGCCAGCTGTAACCGATATCGAAATGACGGTTTCTTTTTGTTTGTATTGCGTATGATATTGTGTTTTTTAACCTAAAATTGTTGTGAATTCTGGTGACTTTTCTTTCTGAAAAAACTTTTTCCGACCCAACACCCGAAAAAGATTCGGGTCTTACATTTAAACTCATCAATTGAAGATGGGTAAATAAGTTAATCGTTGATTTTGAATTTCTGTTTGGAGAAAAGCTTATTCCGGCTACCGGACTAAATGCCGGAACATCAATGGTGTAAGCGTGACCATTGTTTGAAAAAATTAATGGGTATTGAATATACAAACCATTAAAGGAAACCCCTCCACCCAAAAAGTAGTTGATTTTACTGCGTTTCTTTGATTGGAATTTCCAGATTTTGGAATAGGACACTGAAAACGATAAAATAGTAGTGAAATCGTTTGCATCATTCACTTTTGCTCTGGCCTCTCCGTATTCGAACGCAATATTAACTGCATCCAGCGATTTGTTATTCTTGCTTCTTTGATATCCAACTCCAAGATGTGCCCCACCAAGTCCTTCATAAAAAAGAACGGATGAAATCTCGTCTCTAAATCCGTAATAGACTCCTCCGGCTTCAACGGAAATAAATTGATACACCTGCTTTGTTGGCGGAATGCTGTCTTGTCCCTTTACATTTGTACTAAAAGAAAGGATAAGGAAGATTATGAACCAGTTTCTATGCATTTGATGAATTTTAATTTCAAAACAAGAAACCGAGAATGAAATTCATTATTTCAGAAGAAGTGTGTTATTTGGTTCGTTTGGAAGCAGACGAACCATTTTCGGACATCTGCTTCAGAAATTGGGAAGGTGTTAACCCTTCTTTCTTTTTAAAAAATGCGTAAAAACTGGTTTTCGATTTAAAACCACATTGATGAGCAATGGCAACGATAGAATATATTCTGTTCTCTGTGTCTACCACTCTTTTCTTAAAATCATCTAATCTATATGAATTAATAAGTTCGTAGAAATTGGTGTTCAACACTTGATTTATAAAATAGGAGAGTTTCTTTTCGGGAACCGACATCTCTTCTGCCAAATTTGAAAGGGTTAATGAATCTTGCAGATATACCTTTTTTATGGTTAAGGCCTGGTTCAGTTTGTCTTTTAAATCGCCTATTTCTATTTCCGAAAAGGTGGATTTGTTGATGGCAGCACTTTTCTTTCCCTTTTTTTCCTGAAGTGTTTCTGCGAGATTTTCGGGGAGCAGTATTTTAGATAGGTATAGACCATGGTAAGTTATAAAGGCGATAATAAATGCACTGGAGAACAGCGTAACTTCTACTTCGGGAAAACCGGAATCGTTTGTAATGCTCAAGTAAACAGTTTGGCAGAAGTCAATCAAAATAAAACCAAATACTCCCCAAAGCATGTATTTCACCCAGTTGATCTGGTCTTGTGTAATGTGCGAGTAATATGACGATAAGAGAGGGGCTGAATTCACCACAATTCTATAAGCAAAGTAGATATATAGAAAAAAACATACTATTTCTACCAAATACACTTCATCTCCATATCGCTCTACAAATGAGAGGTAATTAAAATAATACCCATCAGCTGGGTTACTTAATAAAAAAGGAATGTTTATGAATAAAAGGTGAACTAAAAATGGAAGTAAACAATAGATGATGGATTTACGGTTCGGTTTCTGGAACAAGGAAGCTACAAACAGATAAAGTATGGCTCCGAGAAGATAACCGGTGCCTGAAGCTACAATATTGGTTACCAAATAGAGCCACTTGATTTGGTGGAGCCCGGCATAAAAATTGAGAAATACGGTGAGAATTATTAGATAAAAAACAATCAGTAGTGCATGGGATTTTGTTTTCGGCTTTTTATAGAAAAGAAATAGGGTAGCTCTAAGTACATGACAAAAAATTAATATATGTTCTCATTCTTACTAAGTTGCATAAGAAAATAGTGTTCATAAATTCATCTAATCCGAGCCGGAAAATGCTTTTCGATCTCCTACCATGTTTTTTAATTTGTATTCTTTGAGGGTGTTTTTCATGAATGAATTTGCCAATTCTTATCATCCATGTGTACGCTATTGCCAAGACTAACATTAGTGTTTCCAGACGGTCAGTCTTGGTAACATGAGTGCATTCCAAATTAAATCCATTAGATTTTAGATCTTTGAACATGTTTTCTATATACCATCGTTCGCCATATCTGCACAAACTATGTTCTGGATCGTCATAGGAGATGACAATTAAATATTCTTGCCTGTGATTCTTTGTATTTGTGATCTTTTTTCCTTGTAGGAACACTTGCTCACCTTTGAGAATGACAGGTTTTTTGATTGTTCTCACTTTACCAATTTGGAGTCTGGAAAAAAGTGTTGATACACGTCTTTCTGTTCCCCGATAAAACACCTTCATGTTCTCTCTGATCCTTATGTCATAAGGGATTCCGTGCTCATTAAGATATCTAATCCATTTCTGACCAACAAACTCCCTGTCGGCGATAAGACTATGTATTTTCCCGTGCCCTATGATCCTTATCAGCCTATCCATCAGGGCGATCCGCTCCTCACAATTGCTACTTCCCTTCTTTGGTAGCAGTGTCCATAATATTGGCACAGACCAACTCTGTCCCTTTACACTCAATACCAAAAAATTAATATCTGCTCGACCAAACTGCCAATTAGTCCTATCCAGTAATAACGTGTATGGATCCTGTACTCCTGCCAATCGTATGATAAACGGAATAAGCTCATCGAAATTGACCGATACTCCGGCAATAAATCGCTGAATTCTACGGTAATTGCTGGATCGACTTACATCATTCTGAATTGCTATGGCAACCTTGACTGCGTATTCCGGTGATGTTGACCCCCGCATTCCGGAGCAAGCTGACCCCCTAGTTCCGGCAAGCTGACCCCCTATTGAGAGAGGAGATCGGTGAGCATGATTCCGGCAAGCTGACCCCCAAATAAAGGGATGGTTCAGTAAAGATTCCGGCAAGCTGACCCCCAAAGGGTCAAACTGTGCAGGACTGACATTCCGACATGCTGACCCCCTGTGGGTCTCCCAAGGAACAGAAATTCATATCCATACATTAGGTCATTTACTAATATAAATAGTGACATGGCCTATCAATCTAAACGTATGGAAGAAGTAAGACAAATCATCAGTGCCTATTTAAAGACGAGTAAATACAAGGTTGTCGCACGCCAGCTGGGCATATCAAAGAACACAGTGCGTAAATATCTGCGACTTGTCGAACGAGTAGATTTACCAAAGGAGGATCTGTTGAGACTAGAAGATGAAGACCTCAAAACATTGATTTATCCAGCAGGCATGATCGAAGAATCTGAGCGCATACAAACCTTTACCAGCCTAGTAGATTACTGGCTATCAGAACTTCGCAGAATAGGAGTGACTAGGCAACTACTATGGCAGGAATACAGAGCAGATCATCCAGATGGGTTTGCGTACAGTCAGTTTTGTGAGAAATTGAGTCAGCACATAGAAAGCCGGAAGCTAACCATCCATTTGAAGCATGAACCTGGAAGAGAGATAATGGCAGATTTTGCAGGTAAAAAACTTAGCTGGATAGACAGGGAAACCGGAGAGGTGGTGCCCACAGAAGTTATCGTTGCAGTATTTCCTTTCAGTCAGTACACCTTTGTGATGGCTGTAGACACACAGCAAACACCAGATGTGGTACATGGACTCAACCATGCGTTACTATATTTTGGTGGCTCACCTCATGCGATGCTATCAGATAACTTCGCTGCCTATGTGAAAAAGGCAGATCCATATGAACCTACTTTTACCGAACTAAGTACCCAGATGGGAGCCCACTATAACCTGGATCTACAAGCTTGCCGGGTAGCAAAGCCAAAAGACAAAGCAAGTGTTGAAAACATGGTGAGCATCGTGTATACCCGTATATATGCAGAACTGCGCAATGAGCAATTTTTCAGCCTCAAGGCGTTAAATGCTGCTATCAGAGAAAAGCTTGAGAAGCATAACAGTGAGCCCTTCCAGAAAAAACAGGGTAGTCGGAAAAGCATATTTGAACAATATGAAAAGCCTTTGCTAAGGCCTTTGCCCAGTGCTCTGTTTGAACTCAAAAGACAGAAAAAGGCGAGTGTAGGAAAGAACTACCACATCTACCTTGGAAAAGAAAAAGAATACTATTCTGTTCATTACTCCCATGTAGGTAAACGAGTAGATGTAAGGTATAGCTCTAGCGTGTTGGAGATATACTATAAGCAAAGTCGTATTGCAGTCCACCAGCGCACTGGCAAAAAGTATACGACAACCGCAGAGCATATGCCTGAGAAGCATAAGATCTATGAGCGTCTACATGGATATAGTAGTAGCGAGTTTACCAGCCTGGCAAAAAACATCGGCCAGATGACACAATGGGCTATCCAACAGATTTTGATCTCCACCTTTTACGAAGAGCAATCCTACAAGAGCTGCTTGGGCGTGCTGAGTCTGGCTAAGAAATATTCTCATCCTCGGCTTGAAGCAGCTTGCAAGAAATGTCATCAGATCGGCAAGGTCAATTACACCCTTTTGAAAAGGATATTAGAAAAAAATCTTGACCAAACCCAACCTGAACTATTTGCCACAAAATCTCCCCAAGACCACGAAAATATAAGGGGAAAAGAGGCTTATCAATAACTAATTATTTAAAAACAAAAAACATCAAATTATGAAGAATGCAACTTTAGAAACCATGAAAGATCTCAAATTGGGAGGCATGGCTTCCACCTATGAGGCGGTACTGAACCTTCCAGTCAATCAACATCCTGACAATCATGAACTCATCGCACAACTCATTGACTCCGAACAGCTCTACCGCTCTAACAAAAGGATGAATCTATTTGTCCGACTGAGCAAACTCCGATACCATGCCAATCTAAAAGATCTGGATTATTCATCCTCGAGAAATCTGAAAAAAGAGCATATTACCAAACTTGCTGACGCAGCCTATATTGATAGAAGTGAAAACATACTCATCACCGGACCTACCGGCTGCGGCAAATCTTTCTTGGCTTGTGCGCTTGGGCATCAGGCCTGTGTCCTAGGAAAAAGAACACTCTACTTCAACCTCAACCGATTCACTGAGCAGATCACTCTAGCAAAAACAGATGGCACACTCATTAAGTGGCTAAACAGATTAAACAAAGCGAAGCTGATTATTCTAGATGATTTTGGTCTTCAACCATTGTCTCAGTCCGTCTTGCTTATCATCCTCCAGATACTAGAAGATCGATATGAAAAAGCAGCTACGATTGTTTGTTCACAACTACCCGTGTCAAAATGGCATGCATACCTAAATGATCCCACTATCGCCGATGCCATCCTTGACCGCCTTGTACCTAAAGCTCACAGAATAGAATTAAAAGGAAAAAGCATGAGAAAACAAGCAAAACAATTATCTTAAGTCACCAATGGATATGATTTTTTGGTTGGGGGTCAACATCCCGGAACGTGGGGGTCAGCTTGGTCGGAATATGCACCTACACTACTAATTGCACGTACTAAAAGGTAGAGAAATTGAACACGTCGCTTGTCCATCCCTTTAAAATGTAGTAGGAAAACTTTAAAAAATCTGCTATCTTGCACTTTCGAGACCATATTTGTGAAATTAGGTTAACTAATTGATTTTGAAATCACAATATATGGTCTTTTTGTGTTATGTCATGTACTTAGAGGGTAGCTATTACCGAGGTGAGGATTATGGTTATGATAATGAAATTAGTTAGGTGCATTCCTGTGGTTTCTAATCCAAATTTATGTTGGGCCAAAACCTTTCTTTCAGGTGAGTGAAAATGTTATTAGGCAAAGTATTCAAATCGGATTTCTTATCGAGGCAAATTGAAATATGACCATTGGGTGTGGCTTTTACCAATTGATAAAAATTCCCATACCAAATAATTAAATAATTGAGGCCGCCACAGTCTATATTTCCTCGTTGACGTGCCAATGTCAATAACGTTGGATAACCAACAATTCTTCGTACTTGTCGGCTTCGCCTGAAGAAGAGCCTTCAATATCCGCTTCTTTCTGTCTATATACTAAATCATCATTCGAGTAGATAGCAACATATCTCACTTTATCAGAAAGTCTAAATAATTCATTTATGACGGTTTCCCTATTTACACTCATTTTTTCATTTTATATTAGCTGCTGACCAAGTTCTTCTAATACATCTAAAAAATATTCTACGTGTTTTGGTTCTCTTCTAAAATTGGTACAACAAGCTCTTCGAACCACCATCCCATTGAGTTTAGTATCACGAATAAATATACGCTTATCTTTTTGGGATGTCTTGACCAAATGATAATTGAGTCTATTAATGGTTCCCAAGTCGCTTTCATTCCAACTGCCGATATACCTGAAGCATACAACAGACAGATTATTAGTTATAAGTTCAAAGTTATCTGACTGCTGTATCAATTTTGCCAAATGCGACATCACACTTATACTTCCTTGAATAGCCTTTCTTAGATTCTTCTGGCCATAAACTTTAAAATTCATCCAAATCTTAAGTGCTTTGAAATTTCTGGATTGTTGGAAACTATATTCTGAAAAATCAACTTGTAATTCCTGATTATGATTGAATTTTTGATATCTGGAACAACACTAAAGATTTGTTTTAACTGATTTTTATCCTTGACTAAAATGCACCCTGCTTCAAATGGTACAAAGAACCATTTGTGCAAATCAATGGCCACAGAATTAGCCTTGTCAAATCCCTGAAACAAGCTTCCGGTTGTGTCTAAATTTGCAGCACATCCCCCATATGCCGCATCTACATGAAACCACATCTCGTACTTCTTACTCAGTTCAGCCAATTTATTTAAAGGGTCTATGGCACCCGTGCTTACTGTACCCACATTTCCCACAATACACAATGGCTTATATCCCTTTTGTAAATCTTCAAGAACGGTATCTTCTAATTCATGTACATCAAGGGTGAAATCAGTATGCGTTTTTATTTTACGCAGGTACTCTTTTCCTATGCCCATAGCATCCACACTTTTATCTATGCAAAAATGCGTTTGTTCCGAAGCGTAAACGGTTAACTGTTGTCCAAACTTTAAACCTTTGGCTGCAGCCAATCCCTTTGTTTGAACATATCTGGCAATTTGTAAACCTGTTTTGTTAGCCGTAGAGCCTCCACTTAATAATACGCCTGAAGCATCATTGTCGTAGCCAGAAAATTGACCAATCCATTTAATAACCTGTCTTTCAATCTCACTGGAAGCTGCAGAATTCATCCAGGTTGTGGAATTCACGTTTAGTGCTGTGGCCAAAAAATCTCCAATAATGCTAGCCTGCGATGCACATGAGGTTACCCAGGGATAGAAATGTGGGCTGTAGTGTTTAGTGGAGTTTGGGAAAACATCTTTTTGAATTTTTCGCAAAAGATTAATTATGGGCAACCCATGAGAGGGAAGCGATTCTTTGAAGATATCTCTAACTTTTTCCGGGTCGGGGTTTCCATAAACAGGCTGGTTCTCAATATCAGTATATAAGTCTGCCACCATATCAGCAACCTGGTGCAATTGGGAACGGAAATTTTCAATGGGCTGGTCAAGATTGCTGTTCATGATACTTTATTCAGTGTCCTGTTTTAATCTGATGTCAAATTGGTATAAGGTGTGTTTCAAAAGAAACGTTCTTTGGTCTTATGGAGAGCACCAATACTTTCGTAAAATTTAATCGCACCTTCATTAAAGACATGGGTTTGCCATTGCAAATGGCTCCTATTTTTATTCGCTATTTTCTTTAGCTCATCCATTATTTTTTTCCCATATCCTTGCCCTCTTACCTTCGCTTTTAGATACAAGCAATCCATATAATAATAGTAACGCGCATCCCAAGTAGAAAATTGCTTCAAGGTTTCAAATGCCATTGGTTAGCATGTATATTGGCGATTAAAATTCCATATACCTTATTGAGCACTGGCTTTGTTCCAACTTTGCAATTCAATTAAATTTCCTTCTGGGTCTCTTGCGTAAATAAAAGTTATTTCTCCAACTTCATCAATTACTCTTTTTGTGATTTTGCCAAATCTTTGGCCACCATTCATTTCTAAATTTCGAAGAACTTCTTCCAAATCATCATACCCAATCATTTCTAAATTTCGAAGAACTTCTTCCAAATCATCAACTTCAAATGCGATATGCCCAAAACCTCTTTTGTTTGGCAAAAGAGGCTTTTGACTTTCAATGTTTGCGTATTGGTATATTTCAAGAGTTGGTCCATTTTTTCCATAGCCAGGGAGTAATAAATGAGCTCCTTCCAATTTGGCATTTTGTAGGCCAGTTCCTCTCTCCAGCCATTCTCCGGATTGTTTTCGGATTGGCGGAACAATTTTGCAATCGAAAGTTTTTACATAAAAGTCAGCAAGTCTTTTCCAGTTAACACTTACAATATTCGTATGGACAAACTTCATAGAACAATTAAATATTATTTAGTTCAGATAATGTTAATTGGTTTTTTGTGTTTTCAGTCTTCATTGAAGGTCCTTTTGTTTTCATCTGAATTTATTTAGCTTGTGTACAACGGTCCAGCGGTACCCGACGGCCATCCCGATAGGGTGGCTGGCGTGGCCACCGCCTGTTATGTGGAGTCACTAGTTCTCAAGTTGCTCAAGGCTAGAGATTAACTCATTAAAATCATCACAAATCTTCAGAAAACAATTCTCTCCTCGATCCCAATTTACTACCCAAATTTGGCCTGAATTAACCCTTCCTGTTCCAATATACAATCCACCATTAGGATCGCTTGATAGATACGCAATCTGCATCAAATTACGAATTCCTGTTTTTTCAAAGCGATCTATCTCAAACCAATTGGTTCGTATTTCCTCGATCTCAAGGAAACAATCTATAAATATTTCTTCATTTCGTTCCCTATCAATAAATCCAATTGGTCCAATAATATCATAGTAATCAATGTCTTCCCTGTATCGTCTTTTGTGGTTTAAAGAATTCGGTCCTAGTTGATATTTTGACAAAAATGCCTTGTATTGCTCTGAAATTGGCAGTTGGAGATCCTCTTGAAGTATCTCTATTTCATGGGTTACATCACAATTCCTTAAATTCAAATATTCACTTTGCATTTTCACTTTCTCTACTAATTTGTTCGAATGCTCCTAGTTCTCCAATCGATTCCACATAACTCAAAGGAATGTCTGCGTCTATCACTCAAAGTCTACAAGCTCGGCTTCATCCCTGATATGTCATATGGACGCAGACATTTCAGTTGAACGAAGCCCTGCAATAGGGCAACGCATAGATGCCTGTGTGGCTAAGATATGACAATTAGGGCACTATGTAAGTAGGATATTGAGATTGGGTTTGCCTGTATCCACAAGATCGATTGTGTTTTGCTCCCGCGACTCTGTAACCCGGCCAATGAGTGGCTAAAATCATAGGTAGGGGATATACCTCTCCCACCCTGGGAGCACGTCACATCTGTATTATGGTATGCCATGGGTCGCATTCGGTGATGATTTGTTTCGCGGTAAAGTAATGTAGGTCTGTATCCAGTTTTGATCGGGCATGATATCCACGATCAAAAAGTCTTTTCCACAGCATACCTCACATTGATATGGCTTGATCTGCAGTAGATGGTGCAATATTTGGAATAGGGTTCTGATCGTCTGATTGTTTCTTTTTAAGGCTGATGGTATGTTATGTTTTATGGCCTTAAAGGTGACTGGCGCATGCAGTCCATAGTATCTGGCCTTTTGAAAATAGGGTGGCAGCACATGCTGCAATATTTGATCCATGGCCACCAAAGGTGATAGGTGCTTTATGGCTTTGGGGGGTGCTTCGTTGGTCTGCTGTTTTCGGTAATCATTGTATAAGATGGCTACTTTTCGTTGGCTAGCCAGGTAGGAAAATCGGTTTTTGCTGATAGCAACCCTGTTTATGTATCGTGATAGGTAATTTTCTATCAGTTGGGTATTTGCAGTAGGATACTGATTGTTGACCACCCATCTTTTTTGCTTGGCACTCTCGATGGCATCATGTGTCTGCTGGTCTGCCGTTATCTCTCCTTTTCCAAGCAATCTAGACAGATGGCTTAAGAATATCTCTTTAAATGAAGCGCACATAGACCGGAAGGGAGCGAGCTTCTTTTTTCGTTTTGGCCACACCCAGGATCCACCTTTGCTCAGTCCTCCAAAAGTAATCAAGGTATGTACATGTACGTGATATTTAAGATCAGAACCAAATGTGTGCAGCACGGCTATCATGCCTGGCAATCCTCCAAGGTTGGCCTGATCAGCACTTAGCTTTTTTATGGTCGACCAAGCACTCCTCATAAGTAGACCATATAGGTGGCGCGGATAGCGTTTGGCAAGGGGGTTTAAGTCGTGCGGCAAGGTGAAGGTCGCGTGTACATAGGGCACCTCCAACATCTTCGCTGAGACTTTATCCTGCCACTGGAGTCTTTTTATGCTCTGACAACACGGACATTGACTATGTCCGCACGAATGGTAAATATATTTCGTATCTCCACACTGCTTACAGATCAGCATGTGGCCTCCCAGTGCTGGAGTTTTACATAGCCGGATTGCCCGGATTAATTTTACCTTCTGTAAATCAGCACGATACTTTGCGATATACTGCTCCCCATATGCACGAAACAGATCGCCTATCGAGGAATCTATCGATACCTTATGTCCATATGTACAATGGGATGGTCGATTCGGCGATAACGTTCCATGCATAACTTCACATAACGAGCCGTGGTTTTCAAATGCTTGTGGCCCAGCTGTTCCTGTAAGAATACCAAATCTGTGCCGTTTTCGATGTGATGGGTGGCGTAGCAATTTCGCAGCGTATGTATACTCGCAGTTTTCTTGATACCCGCCAGCTTACGTGCTCGTATAATACTCCATTGGGCTGCTCTTGCTGAGTATTGGCTACCCTCCTTTAATCCATTAAATAGAAACTTCTTGGGTTTTAACCTTCTGTAGTAACTCCTGAGCAATAATAGCAGACATTGTGGTATTTGCACTACCCTGTCCTTGGCCCCCTTGCCCTTATTCACTCTTATCTGTAATCGTTCTCCATCAATATCATTGACCGTAATATTCAAGGCCTCACTTAACCTAAGTCCGGTACTGTATATGAAGGTCAGAAATATCTGGTGTTTATAGGTGGGTGCGTGCTCTATTAATCTGACCACTTCTTTCTGTGATAATATCTCCGGTAGCTGCCTCTCCTTCTGTGGTCTGGGGATCTTCCTTACACTCCAGTTTACATTCAGTATCTGTTTAAAATACTTTCTTAGCGATGAATAATCGCAGTTGATTGTGCTCCACGAACATCCGCTCTTTATGCGCATCAACAAGTACTGCTTTGCGTGCTCCTGACTGATTCTACCACGCATCTTGCTCTCCTTGCGATAATCATAAAACATGCGTACAGTGCGAAGGTAGCTTGAGATGGTTTGCTCGCTATAATTCTTTAAAGTCATGTAAGAACTATAGTCTTCTATCAGCGATTCTCTTGATTTCATATCTGCATCCTTTGACTAACTTTCTATCTGCAAATACGGAACCATTCAGATCATGGAAACGAACTATTTAACACAGAGTCCATGGGGGTTTGTTCAACGTTTTGAGCATATGCTCCGTCTCCGTTTGGTTCTCGCTGGCGGATTGATGATTGAAAGAACGCATATCATCTCAGTCCGATGGTTAATTGGTGGAGGAGGAGATGGAGTCATGATGCCGTGTTCTATCCCGTTTTTCAGTTTAGACTTACTATTTCATCTAGTTCTGTCTGAATTACGCCGAATTCTTCTTCAAGATCAAAGTCGTTTTGGAGACCTAACCAAAATTTCGCCGAGGTCCCAAAGTATTTAGATAGCCTTAGTGCTGTGTCTGCAGTGATTCTACGCTTACCCTTAAGTATTTGACTGATTCGTGTTTGAGGTATCCCAATATCCTTAGATAGTCTGTACGCGGTTATTCCCATGGGTTGTAGGAACTCTTCCATTAAAACTTCACCAGGATGTATGTTTGCTATTCTATTCATGATAGTCTACTATTTCTACGTTGCTACTTTGATTGTCAGTCCACTTGAAAACTATTCTCCATTGTCTATTGATACGTATTGAATGGTAGCCCCTCCGATCACTCTTGAGTTTCTCCAATCTGTTCGCAGGCGGAACTCTAAGGTCATTGAGATCGTTGGCGTTGTTGATCATACGAAGCTTTCTTCGTGCAATTCTTTGAATCTCATTTGGCAGTTTCGGTACAAATTCCCCTTTCCATATTTTTTCAGTTGCCTTGCTTCCGAAACTTCTAATCATCTTGATTCGACGTAGTAACGTCCCAAGATACTAATTAGTTTCGTTAGTACAGTCTGCTTTTTTAATGGGATAGAACGTCCTGGCATAGCCGTCGGACCGGTTCCATCATGTCTGATCTTGGAAAGATGGACTTGTAATTGGAAGGGGATCATAAGTAGATAGTGGAAGGTCTGACGTGCTCATGCATTGTTAGCTATGGTGTATCAAGATACTGCTATTTCGAGTTTCCTGTCGAGTCCAATCTCAATGATCTTTCGAAGAGTCCTTAGTTCAATATCAGATCGATTATTTTCTATTCTTGAGATGTAATTTTTTGTGGTTCCAGAGCGAATTGCAAGTTCCTCCTGAGTCAGACCGGCTGCTAGTCGTGCATTACGGAGGATGTTTCCAATCTGGTATCGCTTGTTTGCTTTTTCATCCAAAGTGCTGTTTTCATAGAGGACTATTGGGTCATAGTCCAGATGAGTTTCAAATGATTGTCCCGTTGATAGTTTGATAGTTTTAGCGATGTGGGGCCATGACAATGTGCCATTAATCAATTCTACCTTCTTAAGATCTGTGGGTTGGGTGAGTGGGTAGTCGAAATCCCCTACTTTGACCTTCCAGAGCTTATGTAACTGCTCGAAGTCGATTATTCTGTACTCTCCGTTGTTAAAGGCACAGTGGATTCTTAATCCTTTGATCTTTAGAATCCTTATGATCCTTGGTATTCTTTTGAATCTCTTCATTTCTGCATTCTTCTAAGAGTATCCCATAGTTCTTGCAATATGTCGCGATTGTTAGTAGCCCATTCAACTACAATCTTCGTCTTACTTGGCGGCAGAGATCCTTCCATAATTTCTCCTGTTTGTATGATGATGGCCGCATCGTATTCGGCAATCCTAGCATGGAAGTGGGGTGGATTGTGATCACGATAGTACAGCTCAATCTTCACTCCTTCGATAATGAAGTAAGTTGGCATGTATCCTATTTAGGTAACTAATGTAGCGCTTTTTGAGTGGGATTGCAAGGGGAGAGGTTCTATTGAACATCATAGCTAACGTTTTGGCGATATGTGGCGGCTTGACGAAGGAGAGCTGACATCATCATCGCGTGTTGAACTAAATCGCCTATCGGCGATGGCTGGCTAATTCAGAATTTTTCAGAACTCAGCATTATTTAATAATCTAAAATACTGAGAGAATGAAAAAGACTAGGAGAAAGAGCCAAACCATCATCGACAGAGCTAAAGCTCAAGTTAAGGGATTTCGTCCGATGTATGCTAAACTGGAACAGAAAGTCCAGCTTGGTGGATTGTCCGAATCGACCCTGCACAACTATGGTCGATGCATTGCAAAGGTTAGTGTACATTTTGACTGTCCTGCGCATGAACTGGAGGAAGAACAGATCAATGGCTACTTGCAGCATCTACTCACCAACAGACAAACCTTCACGGAGCTACTTTAAGCACACCATTTATGGGCTTCGATTCTTGTTTCGAGTGTATGGCAGAGAAGACAAAGCATTGAAACTACCGAGCCTTAAGCGAAGCAACCCTCTACCGGTGGTACTGAGCCAAGCCGAGTGCAAATGTCTTTTTAAAGCAGGGCGAATTTTGAAGCATCGTGTGATGCTGAGTTTGATCTATTCGGCAGGACTCAGGTCACAGGAGGTACGTAATCTAAAGTGGCCTGACATTGACTACGACCGAAAGATGATCCACATACGCAAGACCAAGTATAACAAGGATAGATATGTACCCTTGAGCAATCTGATGATCAAGGGATTGCTGAAATATCGTGAGGCATGTAGCCCAAAAGATTATGTATTTAATGGTAAGGCAATCGGAAGTAAGTTGAGTCCACGGGGTGTCCAGTGGGCGATGAAGGAGGCTTTGAAAAACTCTGGAATACCAAAGGAGGTTACTGTGCACAGTTTGCGACATAGCTACGCCACGCATCTACTGGAGTATGGTCTGGACATCGATACGGTACGAAAGCTGCTAGGCCATTCTCACCTGACCACCACCATGATCTACTTGCATGTAGCTCGGCTGGAGTCTGTAACGGCATTTTAGCCCTTTTGATCGATTGTACGCATCGTAGGACTTGTCCAAGAGTGATACCATTGGCCGGATAATCTCCGGTCAATGGCCTTCTGTGCTGAAGCATTGCAATAGTCATCAGATCCGACACTTGCATGCCATACGCTCATGCCGCACACCGGCACCGGGAGGCCACATCTATGTATGTGATAAATGCGGTTCCAAACACAAGCGATACAACTCTTGTCGGAATCGGCATTGTCCCAAATGTCAGAAAACCCAGAAATACAAATGGATCGAACAGCAGGAATCAAAACTTCTTCCATGCACATACTTTCATGTGGTATTTACCTTACCGGATTCGCTCAACACTCTAAACCTGGCTTATCCCAGGCAGTTGTACAATATATTATTCCAATCCGCATGGGAGACTCTTGAGTCCTTCGGATGGAACCACAAATATCTGGGAGCTCAGCTAGGCGCAACGATGGTACTCCACACCTGGGGATCAAACTTGAGTTACCACCCACACATCCACTGCATAGTGCCAGGAGGTGGTGTGACCCTGAGCGGAAAATGGAAGGAAGTGAAGACAAAAGGAAAGTATCTCTTTCCCGTAAAAGCCTTGAGTGCTGTCTTCCGAGGAAAATACATGCACTATCTGGAGAGCTTCATAGAGGAATCAGGTATGGATCTTGGTGATATGAAGACGAAACTTTGGAAGCACAAGTGGGTGGTCTATTGCAAACCACCCCAGAGCAGAAAGGGATTAATTGGCTATCTGGCCAGATATACACATCAAATTGCCATCACAGCCTCTCGCATCGTATCTCATGACTCCAGGAATGTAATCTTCACTTACAAAGATTACCGTCATGGTGGAGTACAAAAGCCCCTGCGACTATCTAACTGGGAGTTTGTACGTCGATTTGCTCAACACATTCTACCACATGGCTATACCCGCATAAGACATTATGGAATCCTCCACTCATCCTGGAAGGCGCGACTGTTTCCTGATCTCATCCCACCAAAAGCCTCATGGATGGAGTTTTGGGACAAAGCAAGAGGTCTATGTCACCCTATGTCCCACATGCAAGGCCGGCCACCTCATAGAAGTTGACGAGATCCCACCTCAGCGTGGTCCACCTTTCCCTAATCCGGTCGGACCATTCCAAAATCAATCTCTCAAAGAACTTGTGTCATGATACGAGCTTGGATATCTATGTGCACTTTTAGTAACTTTCCTATCTACCGGGCTCTTAAACTGTCATCGCGCTGCCATTGCGTCTTCAGTGCACAATTCATCTGTCCTTCTTGTCAAGAATTTCCACCTAATAATCCACTCCTTTGCGTTGCTTTCTCCTAGGTGCTCAACAGTTCAACACAGGATTCAAATTGGGTCGTGCCGACCACTCGAATCCTTAATTATTTTAATTATTGTAGTACGTTTTTATTCCTCCTTTTTCCTATTTTCTGGTGAATAATGTAACCACCATTTCCTAACTTCTCCGTTTTCGTCGTATACATTGTAATTATGAGTGACGTGAGTAGTAACCGCCTTCCAGTCTTCATCGATTTTTTGAAGGCTATATGAGAAACAACCATGTCCTTTAGTAGTGTCTCCGCTGCCACCAATTCGCTCGTTGTAAAATTCGACCAAACATGATGCAAAATCTTCAGAGAACACATGAACTTTATGATTAAAAAAGTCAAATTTCTCCACCTTTTTTACTCCTGCTGTGAAATCATGCCAAATGTCGTTTATAGTTTTATAGTCGCCCCAATAATAGCCGTCTCCAAAGACTATGTGATCGTCTATGTCTGCATAGAAAGTCATAATTTCCTGATAATTAAGATTTTTTAAATCCTGAGCATGCTTATTGGAACGTTCAATAATAGCATTTTTAATTTGCTCAATTTCATTAGTTGAAAGTTCCTCATTTTGTGGATTACAACCAAAAAGTAAGAATATAATTGAAAAATAAATCCATTTCATTGTTAATTATTTTTATTTATTGATTAATGTGCTACAACTCAAAGGAATGTCTGCGTCTATCACTCAAAGTCTACAAGCTCGGCTTCATCCCTGATATGTCATATGGACGCAGACATTTCAGTTGAACGAAGCCCTGCAATAGGGCAACGCATAGATGCCTGTGTGGCTAAGATATGACAATTAGGGCACTATGTAAGTAGGATATTGAGATTGGGTTTGCCTGTATCCACAAGATCGATTGTGTTTTGCTCCAACTCAAAGGAATGTCTGCGTCTATCACTCAAAGTCTACAAGCTCGGCTTCATCCCTGATATGTCATATGGACGCAGACATTTCAGTTGAACGAAGCCCTGCAATAGGGCAACGCATAGATATCTGTGTGGCTAAGATATGACAATTAGGGCACTATGTAAGTAGGATATTGAGTTTGGGTTTGCCTGTATCCACAAGATCGATTGTGTTTTGCTCCCGTGACTCTGTAATCCGGCCAATGAGTGGCTAAAATCATAGGTAGGGGATATACCTCTCCCACCCTGGGAGCACGTCACATCTGTATTATGGTATGCCATAGGTCGCATATTCCGACCAAGCTGACCCCCACGTTCCGGGATGTTGACCCCCAACCAAAAAATCATATCCATTGGTGACTTAAGATAATTGTTTTGCTTGTTTTCTCATGCTTTTTCCTTTTAATTCTATTCTGTGAGCTTTAGGTACAAGGCGGTCAAGGATGGCATCGGCGATAGTGGGATCATTTAGGTATGCATGCCATTTTGACACGGGTAGTTGTGAACAAACAATCGTAGCTGCTTTTTCATATCGATCTTCTAGTATCTGGAGGATGATAAGCAAGACGGACTGAGACAATGGTTGAAGACCAAAATCATCTAGAATAATCAGCTTCGCTTTGTTTAATCTGTTTAGCCACTTAATGAGTGTGCCATCTGTTTTTGCTAGAGTGATCTGCTCAGTGAATCGGTTGAGGTTGAAGTAGAGTGTTCTTTTTCCTAGGACACAGGCCTGATGCCCAAGCGCACAAGCCAAGAAAGATTTGCCGCAGCCGGTAGGTCCGGTGATGAGTATGTTTTCACTTCTATCAATATAGGCTGCGTCAGCAAGTTTGGTAATATGCTCTTTTTTCAGATTTCTCGAGGATGAATAATCCAGATCTTTTAGATTGGCATGGTATCGGAGTTTGCTCAGTCGGACAAATAGATTCATCCTTTTGTTAGAGCGGTAGAGCTGTTCGGAGTCAATGAGTTGTGCGATGAGTTCATGATTGTCAGGATGTTGATTGACTGGAAGGTTCAGTACCGCCTCATAGGTGGAAGCCATGCCTCCCAATTTGAGATCTTTCATGGTTTCTAAAGTTGCATTCTTCATAATTTGATGTTTTTTGTTTTTAAATAATTAGTTATTGATAAGCCTCTTTTCCCCTTATATTTTCGTGGTCTTGGGGAGATTTTGTGGCAAATAGTTCAGGTTGGGTTTGGTCAAGATTTTTTTCTAATATCCTTTTCAAAAGGGTGTAATTGACCTTGCCGATCTGATGACATTTCTTGCAAGCTGCTTCAAGCCGAGGATGAGAATATTTCTTAGCCAGACTCAGCACGCCCAAGCAGCTCTTGTAGGATTGCTCTTCGTAAAAGGTGGAGATCAAAATCTGTTGGATAGCCCATTGTGTCATCTGGCCGATGTTTTTTGCCAGGCTGGTAAACTCGCTACTACTATATCCATGTAGACGCTCATAGATCTTATGCTTCTCAGGCATATGCTCTGCGGTTGTCGTATACTTTTTGCCAGTGCGCTGGTGGACTGCAATACGACTTTGCTTATAGTATATCTCCAACACGCTAGAGCTATACCTTACATCTACTCGTTTACCTACATGGGAGTAATGAACAGAATAGTATTCTTTTTCTTTTCCAAGGTAGATGTGGTAGTTCTTTCCTACACTCGCCTTTTTCTGTCTTTTGAGTTCAAACAGAGCACTGGGCAAAGGCCTTAGCAAAGGCTTTTCATATTGTTCAAAATATGCTTTTCCGACTACCCTGTTTTTTCTGGAAGGGCTCACTGTTATGCTTCTCAAGCTTTTCTCTGATAGCAGCATTTAACGCCTTGAGGCTGAAAAATTGCTCATTGCGCAGTTCTGCATATATACGGGTATACACGATGCTCACCATGTTTTCAACACTTGCTTTGTCTTTTGGCTTTGCTACCCGGCAAGCTTGTAGATCCAGGTTATAGTGGGCTCCCATCTGGGTACTTAGTTCGGTAAAAGTAGGTTCATATGGATCTGCCTTTTTCACATAGGCAGCGAAGTTATCTGATAGCATCGCATGAGGTGAGCCACCAAAATATAGTAACGCATGGTTGAGTCCATGTACCACATCTGGTGTTTGCTGTGTGTCTACAGCCATCACAAAGGTGTACTGACTGAAAGGAAATACTGCAACGATAACTTCTGTGGGCACCACCTCTCCGGTTTCCCTGTCTATCCAGCTAAGTTTTTTACCTGCAAAATCTGCCATATCTCTCTTCCAGGTTCATGCTTCAAATGGATGGTTAGCTTCCGGCTTTCTATGTGCTGACTCAATTTCTCACAAAACTGACTGTACGCAAACCCATCTGGATGATCTGCTCTGTATTCCTGCCATAGTAGTTGCCTAGTCACTCCTATTCTGCGAAGTTCTGATAGCCAGTAATCTACTAGGCTGGTAAAGGTTTGTATGCGCTCAGATTCTTCGATCATGCCTGCTGGATAAATCAATGTTTTGAGGTCTTCATCTTCTAGTCTCAACAGATCCTCCTTTGGTAAATCTACTCGTTCGACAAGTCGCAGATATTTACGCACTGTGTTCTTTGATATGCCCAGCTGGCGTGCGACAACCTTGTATTTACTCGTCTTTAAATAGGCACTGATGATTTGTCTTACTTCTTCCATACGTTTAGATTGATAGGCCATGTCACTATTTATATTAGTAAATGACCTAATGTATGGATATGAATTTCTGTTCCTTGGGAGACCCACAGGGGGTCAGCATGTCGGAATGTCAGTCCTGCACAGTTTGACCCTTTGGGGGTCAGCTTGCCGGAATCTTTACTGAACCATCCCTTTATTTGGGGGTCAGCTTGCCGGAATCATGCTCACCGATCTCCTCTCTCAATAGGGGGTCAGCTTGCCGGAACTAGGGGGTCAGCTTGCTCCGGAATGCGGGGGTCAACATCACCGGAATACGCACAATCTAATACTTGCAGGTAATCCCGGTACTGGCAAAACACATATGGCAATTAGTCTGGCCATTCAAGCTTGTCAAAATGATTACTCTGTTCTATTTACAACAGTCACCAGACTGATTACCCAGATTAAAGAATCTAGGTCCCAAAAATCTCTCAGAGTATTAGAATCCAGATTCGAAAAATACGACCTGGTGATCTGCGATGAATTTGGTTACGTCTCTTACGATAAAGATGCTGCTGAAATCCTATTCACACATCTCAGCTTAAGGGCTGGACTAAAGTCCATCATTATCACCACTAACTTAGGCTTTGACCGATGGTCTGAAATCTTCACAGACCAAGTTCTCACAGCTGCAATGGTTGATCGACTCACTCACAAAGCAGTTCTTATTAATATGAACGGAAAATCCTTCAGAGTAAAGGAATCTAAAAAACTCAATTCCATCTAATAAAACACCAATATGAATCCCTTTTTTCTATTTTTACTCGTGCTTACTGGTACACTTTTCGGTGACAGAGTGGTACACTTTTCGGTGGCAACCCACATGGCGTAGCAATTTCGCAGCGTATGTATACTCGCAGTTTTCTTGATACCCGCCAGCTTACGTGCTCGTATAATACTCCATTGGGCTGCTCTTGCTGAGTATTGGCTACCCTCCTTTAATCCATTAAATAGAAACTTCTTGGGTTTTAACCTTCTGTAGTAACTCCTGAGCAATAATAGCAGACATTGTGGTATTTGCACTACCCTGTCCTTGGCCCCCTTGCCCTTATTCACTCTTATCTGTAATCGTTCTCCATCAATATCATTGACCGTAATATTCAAGGCCTCACTTAACCTAAGTCCGGTACTGTATATGAAGGTCAGAAATATCTGGTGTTTATAGGTGGGTGCGTGCTCTATCAATCTGACCACTTCTTTCTGTGATAATATCTCCGGTAGCTGCCTCTCCTTCTGTGGTCTGGGGATCTTCCTTACACTCCAGTTTACATTCAGTATCTGTTTAAAATACTTTCTTAGCAATGAATAATCGCAGTTGATTGTGCTCCACGAACAGCCGCTCTTTATGCGCATCAACAAGTACTGCTTTGCGTGCTCCTGACTGATTCTACCACGCATCTTGCTCTCCTTGCGATAATCATAAAACATGCGTACAGTGCGAAGGTAGCTTGAGATGGTTTGCTCGCTATAATTCTTTAAAGTCATGTAAGAACCGTAGTCTTCTATCAGCGATTCTCTTGATTTCATATCTGCATCCTTTGACTAACTTTCTATCTGCAAATACGGAACCATTCAGCTCATGGAAACGAACTATTTAATACAGAATCCATGGGGGTTTGTTCAACGGTGGATTGTAAGCGGCCGTGCGACGCGATTAGCGAGCATGCCGTCTTACAAAGTGTTAGGTCCAGTTTCAATTTCTAAACTCATAGTAAGTGTTTCTGTTTTCACCTTCCCTTTTCAATATACCTTTTCTGACGCCGACTCTGAGATCTCTGGTTGAAGTTGCTGATGATATATCTTTGAACATTTCCATATAGTCCTTCCTTGTAAAAATCTGAAGACTGGAGTGTTCTTTAAAGTACATTATCCTTTCTTCATCATTAAGATTTATTCGCTGTTCTCCTATTTGCTTTATAAGACTCTTTCTAATCATCTCCAACATATATTCTACAAATTGCGTTGCAATTCCTTCCTTATCTGAAGCAGATAGAACTTCATAATATTTCTTTTGACCGCTTTTGATTTCTGTTTCAATCGGCAGATATTCGAAGACTGGATTTTCTTTCATCAAGAGGACTGTTTGCCAAAGCCTTCCCATTCTGCCATTTCCGTCCATAAAAGGGTGAATGAACTCCATCTCATAGTGGAATACACAGCTTTTAATTAATAGGTTATCTGCATTCTCCTTCAGATATCTGAAGAGCTTATTCATTAAGTTAGGCACATTCCAAGCTGGAGGTGCCATATGTGCTACTTGATCTCCCTTAAATATTCCCACATTTCCAGTTCGATATTGTCCTGCGTTCTTGATCAGTCCCTTCATCAATATTCGGTGTGCCTCTAAATATGATGCTTCGCTCAATGCTTCAAACCTGGCAAGATTTTGATATATAGATATTGCATTTTTTACTTCAAGAATATCTTTAGGTAGACCAAATACCTTCTTATTATCAAATATAGCTGTGACTTGATCCACTGATAGCGTATTGCCCTCAATCCCAAGGGAGGACTGTATTGTCTTGATTTTGTTTTCTCTTCTGAGATGGGTTTCTGGTTTTCTCAGATAAGTGGAATCAACGATTCCCAGTAGTTTACCGATTTCCGTGGACAGGTTGATGATTTGGCTTGTACCTTCATAGTACTTTTCTATCATGATGCCATCATTTGATGCCATCTAATATACAAAACAATTAACTTTTGTCCATTTACAGATCATCTATTTCGATAACTCATGTTCCGAATTGGACCTAACGCCTTGGCTATCGATCGTCTCGGACCGATCCCAAAGCTTCTCTTGCATCAAAATATAACAATTAATCTCCAAAAGCTCCAATATCAGCAGGTCTTTAGTCCGAGATGATTTGATCAGCTATTGTTACCATCAGATCTTTTGCATCCGACCTACTTTCAAATACGGCAAGCGCGAATCCATCGACCGAAAGCGAGGTCACCATAGTCGATGATACTACCCCGGACCGGCAAGCTGTCTGTTTGCCATGCAAAAGGCAGGATCTCAAACCGTGGATCGGGCCTGACCAACCATTGAAATACTTCGGCCGTAGAGATCAAGATTAAGTCCTTGAAGCCAAAAGCTTTGCCCGCAAATAAGCAGGGAAGCACCGTTTGAGTACTGACTATGTCGCTCCACCGCCCCTATTTGCTCTATTTTATTTGATGGTAACGCCTTGGCTATCGATCGTCTCGGACCGATCCCAAAGCTTCTCTTGCATCAAAATATAACAATTAATCTCCAAAAGCTCCAATATCAGCAGGTCTTTAGTCCGAGATGATTTGATCAGCTATTGTTACCATCAGATCTTTTGCATCCGACCTACTTTCAAATACGGCAAGCGCGAATCCATCGACCGAAAGCGAGGTCACCATAGTCGATGATACTACCCCGGACCGGCAAGCTGTCTGTTTGCCATGCAAAAGGCAGGATCTCAAACCGTGGATCGGGCCTGACCAACCATTGAAATACTTCGGCCGGAGAGATCAAGATTAAGTCCTTGAAGCCAAAAGCTTTGCCCGCAAATAAGCAGGGAAGCACCGTTTGAGTACTGACTATGTCGCTCCTCCCTCCCTATTTGCTCTATTCTATTTGATGGTAACGCCTGGGCTATCAATCGTCTCGGACCGAACCCAAAGCTTCTCTTGCACCAAAATATAACAATTAATCTCCAAAAGCTCCAATAAGAGCAGGTCTTTAGTCCGAGATGATTTGATCAGCTATTGTTACCATCAGATCTTTTGCATCCGACCTACTTTCAAATACGGCAAGCGCGAATCCATCGACCGAAAGCAAAGGTTACCATAGTCGGTGATACTACCCCGGACCGGCATGCTGTCTGTTTGCCATGCAAAAGGCAGGATCTCAAACCGTGGATCGGGCCTGACCAACCATTGAAATACTTCGGCCGAAGAGATCAAGATTAAGTCCTTGAAGCCAAAAGCTTTGCCCGCAAATAAGCAGGGAAGCACTGTTTGAGTACTGACTATGTCGCTCCACCGCCCCTATTTGCTCTATTTTATTTGATGGTAACGGTCTTGTGTATGAGTAGTAGCGAATTTTCACTAACAAACCTTTCGGTTTTGCACTGACCTTTGTTTTATGTTTTATCTCTCGTTTTATCACTTAAACCGCTATTACTTATACACCGTGTTACCTGCTGTTTATTTTCTATAGCTCTCTAATATATTTGTACTTACCCAGTATATGTCTTGATTGCTTGTATAGAATAAATATTTCCCATCTGCCGATACAAAAGGGCATAATTCGTGCTTTTCTGTATTTATGGACTTCCCCATATTTATAGCTTCAGTCCAATTTCCATTTTCATCTTTAAAACTGATATATAAATCACCTCGACCATTCCCGTTTTTACGAATAGAACAGAATATCATATACGATTCATCTGGCGAAATAAACACATCTGCTTCATATCTATTGGTGTTTATAGATTCAGGTAGTATTTCAGGTTTTAAGAATTCCCCATTTTTATATTCAGAACGATAAATGTCAAAAGCATACCGAGGCGCATCTTTCGTTTTATCTTTTGATGCAAAATATAACGTTCCATTATTGGTAAAGGAAGCATAATATTCATTCAACAGGCTATTTATTGGTAACCCTAAATTTATGGGTTTAGACCATTTTGAACTTATACTTTTTCGTTCTATATACCAAATGTCTATATCTTCTTTTGTTTTTTCTCCATCAAGCGACTGATTGGATATGAAATAAAGTCTTTTTTGGTTAGGTGAAAACATTGGGTCATTGTAGCTAATAGAGTCAGAATCAAAAAGTTTTCTTTGAGGTGACCAAACACCATCAATCAAATTAGAAAAATGGATTTCCATAATACCATTGTTATCGACACCAAAATAGAACTCTTCTCCGTTTTTGGAAAACGTACATCCGAATTCGTATCTATTGGGCTTTGAAATGATGCTGGGTGCAAATATTTCTGGCTTATTTAATGGGGGTTTTTGACCGAAATAATTCATTGAATTATCTGTTTCTGAACCGACGTTTCCTTTGACCGAATTAATTAGTTTCTTTGGGTTAAAACCAATTCCGTTTTTAAATACTGTCGCTACCTTTCTTATAATTATTGGGTCGTTTTGCAAATTTCCATCAAGAACTACAATGTTTGCGATTTTTCCCTTTTCAATTGTACCAATGTCAGTTCTTCCTAAAAGTTTAGCACCATTTGAAGTCATTACTTGAATGGCTTCTTCAGGTTTAAATCCAGCTTTGATAAACAGTTCATAATTCTTTTGGTCGCCAAAACCAGGCATATTGTGTAGACCTGGGTCTAGACCTGCTACTAACAATCCACCTTGTCTGAAAAATTGAAGTTCGTATGCCATTGATTTCGCCAACCATTCTTTTTTGAAATACCAAGCGTCACCTTGTTTTTGTTTTCGCATTTTACGTTCATTATAGGCTGCTACGTGATAAGGTGCCATTACCTCTAAATCTCTTTCATCTGCCGATACATTTGCCTGTGCTTCAAAAATGGCAAGAGTAGAACCTAAAGCTACATTGTTTCCGATAAGTTTTTGTTGTACTTGTCTGACATCGCTACTTTCTATAGGAAGGCTTGTCCTGAAATCGGTATTGCCAGAACAAGCACCAGTTTCCCTACCCGTAGCGTGGTCGTAACTGTGAATAAAACCGTGTTCAATGTCATCAATGCCAATTTCAGCAGCTTCAGAAAAGGTAGTAGCACAAAGATGTCCTGTAACTTTTAAATTGTTTTTATGTGCCTCATCAACAATTACTTTTAAATCTTGAGGTCTTGTTCCTGTATAGACTTTAAGCCATTTTACACCTTTTTTTGCCCAATATTGAATGGTATCTCTAACTGTTTTTCCATCTGTTGACCGTATAAAATTCTGCCTGCCATTAGGTCCTGTAAAATAAGGTCCTGAATTAATTATTTCAGGTCCAGGTTGTTCTCCGTTATTAATAGATTTAGCGATAACCAATTCTTCATAAGGATTTCCAGTTCCGCAAGTTTGTATGGTTGTTACTCCAGAAGCTAAATACAATTTTGGCGATGTTGAGAGCATCGCTGACCTCGGAATTCTCATATGGTTATGCATTCCGATAATTCCCGGAATTATGGTTTTGTCAGTTAAGTCTATTTTGTAATAACCTTTTTCAATTTGAATATCGTTGGTATTTCCAACCTTTACAATTTCTCCATTTTGGATAAGTACAGTTTGAGATTCTTTGGCAGGATTTCCAGTTCCGTCAATTACTTTGGCATTTAATAAGGCTATTTTGACGGTGTCAAGAGAAACAAAATTTTTGGTATATTCTGATAGGTTTTTCCTTGGGATTTGTGACTTATTTTCTTGTTCCTGTGCACAACTTTGTAACGAGATGAAAATAACGAGGGTTATAATTTTAGGTATTATTCTGTTCATTGTTCAAAATTGCAGGTAACGGTTCGGCCGTATCCAGCGTCCCGACTAAGTTAAGGGTACCTCCGGAAACTGAAATAATCTATGTAATTTGTAAGGAATTAAAAAAAGGCAATGAGTTTGTTTGATGAGCAATTTCGACTGGAACAAATATCAGAGATGGGAGACCCATTGGAGCGTTTAAACACTAATATAGATTTTGAGTCATATCGAGCTTTATTGGAAGGGTGTTATGAAGAAGTTGATCGTAGCAAGGGAGGAAGGAAGCCATTCGATAGAGTAATGATGTTCAAATGTTTAGTGCTCAAGTCGATGTTTAATTTATCATTTGAGAAATTGGAATACCAGATTAAGGATAGACTAAGTTTTCAACGCTTTGTTGGGATGACATTATCCCATAAAGTTCCAGATGCGAATACATTTTGGGATTTTAATGAGGCCTTGACACAAAAAGGAGTTATAGACGATATATTTGTAAAGCTGACGGATGATTTGCGCGATCAGGGTTTAATAGTAAATAAGGGGTCAATAATAGATGCAAGCATAGTAGATGCGCCTATCCAGCGTAATACCCGTCAGGAGAATGCCAAGATTAAGGAAGGGCATCAACCAAAAGACTGGTCCCCTGACAAGGCAAAACAAAAGGACACAGATGCTGATTGGACTACTAAGAATGGCAAAAGTCGTTTCGGCTATAAGAATCATATTAAGGTAGACAAGGGGAGTAAACTAATCACAAACTTTGAAGTAACAAGTTCAAGTGTACATGATTCTCAGATGATAGAATCTCTGCTGGAACAAACCGATAGTCACCATGAGCTGTATGGAGATTCAGCTTATAGAAGCGAACAAATCGAACAACGATTAAAAGAGCGAAAGATCAAGAGTCGAATTCATAAGAAGGGCTACCGCAACAAACCACTTAAAGAAGTCGACCAAAAAATAAATACAAACAAATCAAAAATTAGAGCAAGAGTGGAACATGTATTCGGCGATATGCATCAGACCATGGGCAGAGTAATAGTACGTCAAATAGGAATGGCCCGCAATGTGGCGGCAATTACAATGATGAATATTGCCTATAATATGAGACGATCAACTTATTTAAAAGTAAGTATGTATGTATGCATATTCCGACCAAGCTGACCCCCACGTTCCGGGATGTTGACCCCCAACCAAAAAATCATATCCATTGGTGACTTAAGATAATTTTTTTGCTTGTTTTCTCATGCTTTTTCCTTTTAATTCTATTCTGTGAGCTTTAGGTACAAGGCGGTCAAGGATGGCATCGGCGATAGTGGGATCATTTAGGTATGCATGCCATTTTGACACGGGTAGTTGTGAACAAACAATCGTAGCTGCTTTTTCATATCGATCTTCTAGTATCTGGAGGATGATAAGCAAGACGGACTGAGACAATGGTTGAAGACCAAAATCATCTAGAATAATCAGCTTCGCTTTGTTTAATCTGTTTAGCCACTTAATGAGTGTGCCATCTGTTTTTGCTAGAGTGATCTGCTCAGTGAATCGGTTGAGGTTGAAGTAGAGTGTTCTTTTTCCTAGGACACAGGCCTGATGCCCGAGCGCACAAGCCAAGAAAGATTTGCCGCAGCCGGTAGGTCCGGTGATGAGTATGTTTTCACTTCTATCAATATAGGCTGCGTCAGCAAGTTTGGTAATATGCTCTTTTTTCAGATTTCTCGAGGATGAATAATCCAGATCTTTTAGATTGGCATGGTATCGAAGTTTGCTCAGTCGGACAAATAGATTCATCCTTTTGTTAGAGCGGTAGAGCTGTTCGGAGTCAATGAGTTGTGCGATGAGTTCATGATTGTCAGGATGTTGATTGACTGGAAGGTTCAGTACCGCCTCATAGGTGGAAGCCATGCCTCCCAATTTGAGATCTTTCATGGTTTCTAAAGTTGCATTCTTCATAATTTGATGTTTTTTGTTTTTAAATAATTAGTTATTGATAAGCCTCTTTTCCCCTTATATTTTCGTGGTCTTGGGGAGATTTTGTGGCAAATAGTTCAGGTTGGGTTTGGTCAAGATTTTTTTCTAATATCCTTTTCAAAAGGGTGTAATTGACCTTGCCGATCTGATGACATTTCTTGCAAGCTGCTTCAAGCCGAGGATGAGAATATTTCTTAGCCAGACTCAGCACGCCCAAGCAGCTCTTGTAGGATTGCTCTTCGTAAAAGGTGGAGATCAAAATCTGTTGGATAGCCCATTGTGTCATCTGGCCGATGTTTTTTGCCAGGCTGGTAAACTCGCTACTACTATATCCATGTAGACGCTCATAGATCTTATGCTTCTCAGGCATATGCTCTGCGGTTGTCGTATACTTTTTGCCAGTGCGCTGGTGGACTGCAATACGACTTTGCTTATAGTATATCTCCAACACGCTAGAGCTATACCTTACATCTACTCGTTTACCTACATGGGAGTAATGAACAGAATAGTATTCTTTTTCTTTTCCAAGGTAGATGTGGTAGTTCTTTCCTACACTCGCCTTTTTCTGTCTTTTGAGTTCAAACAGAGCACTGGGCAAAGGCCTTAGCAAAGGCTTTTCATATTGTTCAAATATGCTTTTCCGACTACCCTGTTTTTTCTGGAAGGGCTCACTGTTATGCTTCTCAAGCTTTTCTCTGATAGCAGCATTTAACGCCTTGAGGCTGAAAAATTGCTCATTGCGCAGTTCTGCATATATACGGGTATACACGATGCTCACCATGTTTTCAACACTTGCTTTGTCTTTTGGCTTTGCTACCCGGCAAGCTTGTAGATCCAGGTTATAGTGGGCTCCCATCTGGGTACTTAGTTCGGTAAAAGTAGGTTCATATGGATCTGCCTTTTTCACATAGGCAGCGAAGTTATCTGATAGCATCGCATGAGGTGAGCCACCAAAATATAGTAACGCATGGTTGAGTCCATGTACCACATCTGGTGTTTGCTGTGTGTCTACAGCCATCACAAAGGTGTACTGACTGAAAGGAAATACTGCAACGATAACTTCTGTGGGCACCAGCTCTCCGGTTTCCCTGTCTATCCAGCTAAGTTTTTTACCTGCAAAATCTGCCATTATCTCTCTTCCAGGTTCATGCTTCAAATGGATGGTTAGCTTCCGGCTTTCTATGTGCTGACTCAATTTCTCACAAAACTGACTGTACGCAAACCCATCTGGATGATCTGCTCTGTATTCCTGCCATAGTAGTTGCCTAGTCACTCCTATTCTGCGAAGTTCTGATAGCCAGTAATCTACTAGGCTGGTAAAGGTTTGTATGCGCTCAGATTCTTCGATCATGCCTGCTGGATAAATCAATGTTTTGAGGTCTTCATCTTCTAGTCTCAACAGATCCTCCTTTGGTAAATCTACTCGTTCGACAAGTCGCAGATATTTACGCACTGTGTTCTTTGATATGCCCAGCTGGCGTGCGACAACCTTGTATTTACTCGTCTTTAAATAGGCACTGATGATTTGTCTTACTTCTTCCATACGTTTAGATTGATAGGCCATGTCACTATTTATATTAGTAAATGACCTAATGTATGGATATGAATTTCTGTTCCTTGGGAGACCCACAGGGGGTCAGCATGTCGGAATGTCAGTCCTGCACAGTTTAACCCTTTGGGGGTCAGCTTGCCGGAATCTTTACTGAACCATCCCTTTATTTGGGGGTCAGCTTGCCGGAATCATGCTCACCGATCTCCTCTCTCAATAGGGGGTCAGCTTGCCGGAACTAGGGGGTCAGCTTGCTCCGGAATGCGGGGGTCAACATCACCGGAATACGCATCTTGACTTCGTTCCACCATTAATTAATAAAACGATTCTGTTTCGATGCTGGGCGAAGTATACCCTGTAACCCTTTGCATAGTGAATTCTCAGCTCTGAGAGTCCACCGCCAATGGAATCGCAGTCGCCAAAGTTTCCGAGTTCTTGAATTCGTTGAATTCTAAATAGGATCTTGGCAGTGGCTCTTCTATCACGAAGTTTTCTAAGCCATTTGTCAAATTCACTGGTTTTGATGATTTCGAACACACTACAAATGTATTCATTTGGATACACTTATGCAAGATCTCTCATTAGATGGCTGGGATTGATCGCCTCCTTCTGAACAGGCTCAATGATCTGGGAACGGGGCAGTTCTATTAATTGGATCTCTCTTATGCCTCACAACGGTCTCGTGTATGAGTAGTAGCGGATTTCTACTCATTAACTTTTCGGTTTTGAGTGGACCTTTGTTTTATGCTTGTACTCTCGTTTTATCGCTTAACCCGCTATTACTCATACACATTGTTATGTGCTTTTCTTTATACCAATTCGTTTGTTTTTAAAGTCTAATAAAAGAACGTTATTTAAGAAAGGCCTGTTACCAATTATTCCATGAACACCAGCGTCTTTAAACGTTTTTTCAAAATTATCATTGGAATTGTACCAAATGTATTTCATTTGGTTCATTAACTCGTTATCCTTATCAGGGTTCTCGAATAAAGACCGATAAGATGTATTTATTTTTCCCCAGGAGCTAATAGGAAATTCATCTGCTACAGATGATTCACTTTTCCACTCTGACCAAAGTTTTTTGGTAGTCCATAAATCAAACAGACTTGAACCTGTATCATAGAGAAATGAATAGTCTTCGCCTTCAATAGAGAATGATATTACAGGACGTCCATGTGAAAGTTTCATTTTATAGATATTATAATCTTGTAAATCATATTCACTCAAAACAGTTAACCTTTGTTTTATTAAATCAATCTCGATGATTTGGTTATTGAGTATATCGGAACCAATAGTTCCAATAAATGTTTTTCCGTCTTTTACATATGTATTATTCGATTTTCTAGGAAGCAAGATAAGATCACCTATGGATGTAGATAATTGGGTCTTTGTTTTTATTCTCTCAATAATCTTAGGATTGCTTTTTGACCCTGTGTATAAAAAGGATTTGTTTGACCCTGTGTCAAATTGAAAATAGTAGGAGGTTGTATCGCCCATGAATTTAACAGGAATGTGCATAGATGACTTTTCAAACAGCTCATCATTCAAAGTGGTATTAAACCATATAAAGTTTGTTGATTTAAAATTCTGACTTGTAGGGGCACATGAAGCCAAAAAGAGTAATGAAATTAGTAAACATCTATCCATTTGTCTTTTGTTTAATTGCACATAAACGCAAAGGAATGTCTGCGTCTATCACTCAAAGCCTACAAGCTCGGCTTCACCCCTGATATGTCATATGGACGCAGACATTTCAGTTGAACGAAGTCCTGCAATAGGGCAACGCGTAGATACCTGTGTGGCTAAGATATGACAATTAGGGCACTATGTAAGTAGGATATTGAGATTGGGCTTGCCTGTATCCACAAGATCGATGTGTTTTGATCCCGCGACTCTGTAATCCGGTCAATGAATGGCCAAAATCATAGGAAGGGGATATACCTCTCCCACCTCGGGAGCACGTCACATCTGTATTATGGTATGCCAAAGGTCGCATTCGGTGATGATTTGTTTCGCGGTAAAGTAATGTAGGTCTGTATCCAGTTTTGATCGGGCATGATATCTACGATCAAAAAGTCTGTTCCACAGCATACCTCACATTGATATGGCTTGATCTGCAGTAGATGGTGCAATATTTGGAATAGGGTTCTGATCGTCTGATTGTTTCTTTTTAAGGCTGATGGTATGTTATGTTTTATCGCCTTAAAGGTGACTGGCGCATGCAGTCCATAGTATCTGGCCTTTTGAAAATAGGGTGGCAGCACATGCTGCAATATTTGATCCATGGCCACCAAAGGCGATAGGTACTTTATGGCTTTGGGGGGTGCTTCGTTGGTCTGCTGTTTTCGGTAATCATTGTATAAGATGGCTACTTTTCGTTGGCTAGCCAGGTAGGAAAATCGGTTTTTGCTGATAGCAACCCTGTTTATATATCGTGATAGGTAATTTTCTATCAGTTGTGTATTTGCAGTAGGATACTGATTGTTGACTACCCATCTTTTTTGCTTGGCACTCTCGATGGCATCATGTGTCTGCTGGTCTGCCGTTATCACTCCTTTTCCAAGCATTCTAGACAGATGGCTTAAGAATATCTCTTTAAATAAAGCGCACATAGACCGGAAGGGAGCTAGCTTCTTTTTTCGTTTTGGCCACACCCAGGATCCACCTTTGCTCAGTCCTCCAAAAGTAATTAAGGTATGTACATGTACGTGATACTTAAGATCAGAACCAAATGTGTGCAGCACGGCTATCATGCCTGGCAATCCTCCAAGGTTGGCCTGATCAGCACTTAGCTTTTTTATGGTCGACCAAGCACTCCTCATAAGTAAACCATATAGGTGGCGCGGATAGCGTTTGGCAAGGGGGTTTAAGTCGTGCGGCAAGGTGAAGGTCGCGTGTACATAGGGCACCTCCAACATCTTCGCTGAGACTTTATCCTGCCACTGGAGTCTTTTTATGCTCTGACAACACGGACATTGACTATGTCCGCACGAATGGTAAATATATTTCGTATCTCCACACTGCTTACAGATCAGCATGTGGCCTCCCAGTGCTGGAGTTTTACATAGCCGGATTGCCCGGATTAATTTTACCTTCTGTAAATCAGCACGATACTTGGCGATATACTGCTCCCCATATTCACGAAACAGATCGCCTATCGAGGAATCTATCGATACCTTATGTCCATATGTACAATGGGATGGTCGATTCGGCGATAACGTTCCATGCATAACTTCACATAACGAGCCGTGGTTTTCAAATGCTTGTGGCCCAGCTGTTCCTGTAAGAATACCAAATCTGTGCCGTTTTCGATGTGATGAGTGGCGTAGCAATTTCGCAGCGTATGTATACTAGCAGTTTTCTCGATACCCGCCAGCTTCCGTGCTCGTATAATACTCCATTGGGCTGCTCTTGCTGAGTATTGGCTGCCCTCCTTTAATCCATTAAATAGAAACTTCTTCGGTTTTAACCTTCTGTAGTAGCTCCTGAGCAATAATAGCAGACATTGTGGTATTTGCACTACCCTGTCCTTGGCCCCCTTGCCCTTATTCACTCTTATCTGTAGTCGATCTCCATCAATATCATTGACCGTAATATTCAAGGCCTCACTCAACCTAAGTCCGGTACTGTATATGAAGGTCAGAAATATCTGGTGTTTATAGGTGGGTGCGTGCTCTATCAATCTGATCACTTCTTTCTGTGATAATATCTCCGGTAGCTGCCTCTCCTTCTGTGGTCTGGGGATCTTCCTTACACTCCAGTTTACATTCAGTATCTGTTTAAAATACTTTCTTAGCGATGAATAATCGCAGTTGATTGTGCTCCACGAACATCCGCTCTTTATGCGCATCAACAAGTACTGCTTTGCGTGCTCCTGACTGATTCTACCACGCATCTTGCTCTCCTTGCGATAATCGTAAAACATGCGTACAGTGCGAAGGTAGCTTGAGATGGTTTGCTCGCTATAATTCTTTAAAGTCATGTAAGAACCATAGTCTTCTATCAGCGATTCTCTTGATTTCATATCTGCATCCTTTGACTAACTTCCTATCTGCAAATACGGAACCATTCAGCTCTTGGACACGAACTATTTAACAGAGAATCCGTGGGGGTTTGTTCAACGGTGAGTATATGAAGCGTAGCCTGCCGATAGGCGGCTATGATTTTATATACAGTGTTGGCAGCAGTTATTTTTTATTCTATGGATTATTTATATTTTATGAATCGCATCAATTCTTTATAAAATTCGCTGTTTGAATTAATTAAATCTTCTTTAAATGCGTTGTGGTTCTTACTATTAAATAGATAGGTTTGAAAGTCAATCTGATTGTTCTGTAGTTCGTTAGTAAAATTAACACTTTCATTCACAATCAATTTGCTTTCATCTTTGCCCCAAGAAATTAATAGTGGCGGAATATTGTTTTTAGTTTCGTAATCGATATAGTTTTTACAAGTCGCTCGTTGCCAAACGGTTTCATCGCTTCCGAAAACCATCTCCAAATATTTTTTGGTTGCTCCTCCTTCTTGTGGCTTTATTTCAAATACTCCGCTTATGATAACAGATCCAGCAATATCACTTGGAAATATTTTATAATCTTCAAGGTAAGATTTATCAAATAGCATCATTGATATTAAATGCCCTCCCGCAGAATGCCCCATTAAATAAATAGTTTCTTTATTACCATTGAATGTTCCAATGGTACTTTTAGTCCAATGGATTGCAGAAGCTACATCTTCTATATGTGAGGGAAATTTAACCATTGGAGATAATCTGTAATTTACCAACACAACAGTAAGCCCATTTCTTGCCAAATTTTCCGCCATTTCCTTATACTGTTTTTTATCTCCACTTAACCAACCACCACCGTGAACAAATATCAAAACTTTGGCATCTTTTGATTCACTGTTCCAGTACACATCTAAACTTTGCAAGGAATCTTTCGCTTTTGTATAAAAAATATCCCAATGATGCTTAACATTGGTATTGGTGCTGTCAAAGCCTTTTCTTTCCTGCGAAAAGGATTGATGATTAAGTAACAAAAACAAAATTAGAGTTGAAACCAATCGCATATTCGCTTTGCTTTATAGTGTTTGTGTTAAGCTAAACCAATTTCCAGAGTTGTCTTTAAAATTGGCAGAAATACCTGCAGGTGTTTCTGTTGGAGGGTTGAGAAATTCGACACCTTTGTCTTTTAACTCTTCATAGGTAGCATAAATATCAATGCATTGAAATACACACCATCCCAAAAGTCCATTGCCAACAATTTGATTGACTTCGTCCGCTGTTTCCTTTGTAAAGAATGGGCCTTCAGTAGCTTTCATCAATATAATTTCGAGATTTGACTGTTTTGGCGGTACAACAGAAATCCATTTGTCTGGTCCTAATGGGATATTGGCTTTTAGTTCAAATCCAAGAATTTCCGTGTAAAACTTCAATGCTTCTTCCTGATTAAGGACATAAATAAAGGTATGGGTAAGGCTTGTAATCATAATTTTAAAGTTTTCGCTCCCAAAATTAGTTTGAACTAAATAAATACTATTGTCGAAAATTGCTATTCTTTGGATGATGAACAAGAGTGTAGCATCCTGGAATGTTTTCAAAAGGCTTGTTCCGCCAATTTTCTTGGCAAGCGAGGAAGTTGTTTCTGTATTCCAAGGGTGTTTGAGCTGTTGTTCGTTTAAATAAATTGCAAAATGAACCTACGCTATTAAAACCAACGTCATTACAGATTTCCGATACAGTTTTTTGGGTTGTTCCCAATTCGAGTTTGGCTTGTTTTAGTCTTATTTCTTTGAGGTATTGGTGCGGTGTAACCTTGTATGCTCTTTTGAATAGCCTTATCAAGTGAAATTTAGAAATGAATGCAGCATTGATTAAGTCGTCAAGGTTTATGTCGTCTTGATAATTGTCATCTAAAAACTGCTTGGCTTTTAGTATTTTCTTGTATAAGTACTCTTTTTTGTAGTCCATTCTCTAATTGCTGCAACTCAAAGGAATGTCTGCGTCTATCACTCAAAGTCTACAAGCTCGAACTCAAAGGAATGTCTGCGTCTATCACTCAAAGTCTACAAGCTCGGGCTGCATCCCTGATATGTCATATGGACGCAGACATTTCAGTTGAACGAAGCCCTGCAATAGGGCAACGCATAGATGTCTGTGTGGCTAATATATGACAATTAGGGCACTATGTAAGTAGGATATTGAGATTGGGTTTACCTGTATCCCCAGGATCGATTGTGTTTTGCTCCCGTGACTCTGTAATCCGGCCAATGAGTGGCTAAAATCATAGGTAGGGGATATACCTCTCCCACCCTGGGAGCACGTCACATCTGTATTATGGTATGCCATAGGTCGCATTCGGTGATGATTTGTTTCGCGGTAAAGTGATGTAGGTCTGTATCCAGTTTTGATCGGGCATGATATCCACGATCAAAAAGTCTTTTCCACAGCATACCTCACATTGATATGGCTTGATCTGCAGTAGATGGTGCAATATTTGGAATAGGGTTCTGATCGTCTGATTGTTTCTTTTTAAGGCTGATGGTATGTTATGTTTTATCGCCTTAAAGGTGACTGGCGCATGCAGTCCATAGTATCTGGCCTTTTGAAAATAGGGTGGCAGCACATGCTGCAATATTTGATCCATGGCCACCAAAGGTGATAGGTGCTTTATGGCTTTGGGGGGTGCTTCGTTGGTCTGCTGTTTTCGGTAATCATTGTATAAGATGGCTACTTTTCGCTGGCTAGCCAGGTAGGAAAATCGGTTTTTGCTGATAGCAACCCTGTTTATATATCGTGATAGGTAATTTTCTATCAGTTGGGTATTTGCAGTAGGATACTGATTGTTGACCACCCATCTTTTTTGCTTGGCACTCTCGATGGCATCATGTGTCTGCTGGTCTGCCGTTATCTCTCCTTTTCCAAGCAATCTAGACAGATGGCTTAAGAATATCTCTTTAAATAAAGCGCACATAGACCGGAAGGGAGCGAGCTTCTTTTTTCGTTTTGGCCACACCCAGGATCCACCTTTACTCAGTCCTCCAAAAGTAATCAAGGTATGTACATGTACGTGATATTTAAGATCAGAACCAAATGTGTGCAGCACGGCTATCATGCCTGGCAATCCTCCAAGGTTGGCCTGATCAGCACTTAGCTTTTTTATGGTCGACCAAGCACTCCTCATAAGTAAACCATATAGGTGGCGCGGATAGCGTTTAGCAAGGGGGTTTAAGTCGTGCGGCAAGGTGAAGGTCGCGTGTACATAGGGCACCTCCAACATCTTCGCTGAGACTTTATCCTGCCACTGGAGTCTTTTTATGCTCTGACAACACGGACATTGACTATGTCCGCACGAATGGTAAATATATTTCGTTTCTCCACACTGCTTACAGATCAGCATGTGGCCTCCCAGTGCTGGAGTTTTACATAGCCGGATTGCCCGGATCAATTTTACCTTCTGTAAATCAGCACGATACTTTGCGATATACTGCTCCCCATATGCACGAAACAGATCGCCTATCGAGGAATCTATCGATACCTTATGTCCATATGTACAATGGGATGGTCGATTCGGCGATAACGTTCCATGCATAACTTCACATAACGAGCCGTGGTTTTCAAATGCTTGTGGCCCAGCTGTTCCTGTAAGAATACCAAATCTGTGCCGTTTTCGATGTGATGGGTGGCGTAGCAATTTCGCAGCGTATGTATACTAGCAGTTTTCTTGATACCCGCCAGCTTCCGTGCTCGTATAATACTCCATTGGGCTGCTCTTGCTGAGTATTGGCTGCCCTCCTTTAATCCATTAAATAGAAACTTCTTGGGTTTTAACCTTCTGTAGTAACTCCTGAGCAATAATAGCAGACATTGTGGTATTTGCACTACCCTGTCCTTGGCCCCCTTGCCCTTATTCACTCTTATTTGTAATCGTTCTCCATCAATATCATTGACCGTAATATTCAAGGCCTCACTTAACCTAAGTCCGGTACTGTATATGAAGGTCAGAAATATCTGGTGTTTATAGGTGGGTGCGTGCTCTATCAATCTGACCACTTCTTTCTGTGATAATATCTCCGGTAGCTGCCTCTCCTTCTGTGGTCTGGGGATCTTCCTTACACTCCAGTTTACATTCAGTATCTGTTTAAAATACTTTCTTAGCGATGAATAATCGCAGTTGATTGTGCTCCACGAACATCCGCTCTTTATGCGCATCAACAAGTACTGCTTTGCGTGCTCCTGACTGATTCTACCACGCATCTTGCTCTCCTTGCGATAATCGTAAAACATGCGTACAGTGCGAAGGTAGCTTGAGATGGTTTGCTCGCTATAATTCTTTAAAGTCATGTAAGAACCATAGTCTTCTATCAGCGATTCTCTTGATTTCATATCTGCATCCTTTGACTAACTTCCTATCTGCAAATACGGAACCATTCAGCTCTTGGACACGAACTATTTAACAGAGAATCCGTGGGGGTTTGTTCAACGGATCGGCGATACCCAGCGGCCATCCCGGTAGGGTGGCTGATGTGGTCATCGCATGTTATCTGGGGTTATTCAATCATATCTCTAATCATATCCCACATAGGCCCATCAATCGCATCCCTTTTATATTGTACCCATTCCGTTTTGAATTCTTGATTAAGGATTCCTCTTATAGTCCCGACATATGAATATATGTAATTACCCTCTACGAATTTGGCGATAAATTCATTATCCTCTCCAGCTAATTCAATCATTTGCTCCAGTCTTCTCTTTTCAAGTTTTAAAAACTCAGCATAATGTTTATCAATTAATTGATCTAAATCTCCAATGGCCTTAATTTCAAAATGATTTAAATCTCGAAGCAAGCCATCATAATCTTCCTTTCCTTCGATGTTTCTGAATTCTTCAAGTTTTGCCGTAAGAAACAATTTGAGGTTATCTAGTGTAATTTGTTCTTCAGGATCGGGTTTGTAATCATTAATGTATTTAGTCCTCTCTTCTTCAAATCGATTTATTTCTTGGTCTATGGTTTCGGACAATGCTGCTATTCTGAATAATGGTCTTTTAATACTTGAGGGTATAAACTTTCCACTTTTGTAACTGTATTTGTGAGATAAATCAGCAAATATGTGCTGTGCAAATGTTCTTACTTGTATTTCATACTTCAATCCACTATAGTCTTCTGCATCTGATCTTCGGATACGATTTGAGTCTTCAGTCGTAAGTTCACCGATTAAATGAATTGAAGTGTATCCAAATTGATCCTCACCAAGTCTTATTTTTGTATTTTTCGTGTCTATAATATTTATTAGAGTTGGAATTAGGTTTGCGACTTCCTCAACTATGGACTCTGTTAAGCAAACAATTCTAACGCCAACAAGATCATGAATTCTTAGTATAGAATCTGGTGGATTTTCCATTTGTTCCACTTTGAAGGCTACAGATTTTACAGTTTTTGTTCGTGATGAAATATAAGGCATTGCATAGGGACAAGCCTTTTGTAGCTCCTTAAATAAAAACATATTCAAGTTTGAAGTACAATCAAGTAAATGTTTAAATGATTCGTTGTATTCTCTATATACTTCTTCGTTTGTCATTGTTGTTTCTTAATCCCAGATAACGGTTAGTATATGAGCAGTAGCAAATTTACAACTGCTACTTTTCAATTGGCAAGATACTTATTAAAACGCAAAAAGCGGTTCAAGTTTGCACCTAAACCGCTATTGCTTATATACCTTGTTAAGCACTTTTTCACTTCATGCGTTAGATTATTTAAGTACACTGGGCATGACCTTTTCAGTCATTTTTCCTCCCATTTTAATTGCAATTTTAAGTGGAGTCAGTCGAGTAGTTATGAACATCATGATTCGGTTTTTTCGGCCAGGAATTACCAAAGGGTTTTTACCAAGTCCATTTAATCCCAATTGGGCAGTTTTTTCAGGACTCATAATGCTAAATGGTGCTTTTGACCAATCAATATCTTCACTCTTAGACATTGGTGTATCTGTCACTCCTGGAGATAATACTGTTACATCAACTCCTTTCTTTTTCATTTCCCCATGTAGTGATGTTCCAAAGTTCACTACATAGGCTTTAGAGCCTGCGTAGTTAGAAAAGTACGGATTAGGCATATGACCAATTAAACTCGCAACAAGCAGAATTCCCCCTTTTCTTCGTTGCACCATTTTTGATGCAAAATGTTGAGAAAGAATAAAGGTGGAGGTCACATTTAGTTGAATCAAAGCTAATTCCCTTTCTAATGGAATCGTCGTTGTAACACCATGATTTTCTATGCCAGCGCACGGAATGAATAATCCAACCTGTAGATCATTTGTATCGGAAACAACTTTTTCATAATCTTTTGATAAACTCAAATCTGCTTGAATTGTCTTTACTTGAACCCCATGTTTGGATGTGATGTCTGATGCCTTCGAATCAAGAACATTTTTTCGTCTTGCAACAAGAACAATATTGATTCCTTCTTTGGCAATGAAGTGTGCCGCAGCTTCACCAATACCAGACGTTCCTCCTGTTATAACAGCCCAGTCTCCATATTTTTCTTTGAATGTCTTCATTTTTATTTGGATTTGTTAAGTATCACCTACTTATAATTGCAGGTGATACTCAACTTTAAGAATTAATTGTCCTTTATTTATTTCTTATTCATTGAATTGAATAGAGAGGTAATTGACGCTCCTTCCAATGAGAATCCAAAGCCAGTGTTTCGCACTAGTTCTTCTTTAAGTGATTGTGTAAACAGAATACGAGTATTACGTCTTGTAACTTCTGGTTTGGTAAGGAGTGATTTTGCAATTTCTTTTGCCTTATCTAACGCCTTTCCATCTGGAACAATTTTCGAAACTACACCCCAATCCATTGCCGTTTGAGCAGTGATAGGAGTTGGATCAAGTAAAAATTTCTGAGCACGACCTGCACCTGCACGGTAAGTCCAGGTCGTATAAATACCATCTCCCGGAACAATTCCTCCTGCAAAATGTGGAATGTCACCGAAAGTTGCACTTTCACCTGCTACGATTAGGTTTGCAGTTAATGCATATTCCGTGTGCACGTGTGCCTTACCCTCAATAGCGGCAATTACAGGTACTCGAATATTTACCAAATTTTCAAGAATTTGAACGCCTTCATCATATAGCATTGCCCAAATATCAGGGTTAGCCATCATTTCAAACATAGATGGATTGAGGTCGATATTTGCCATATAGTCTCCTGCTCCTGTTAGAATAACGACCTTGTTGTCGTAATCTCTTCCAATGCGATAAAAAGCTTCGGTAAAATCGGTGTGATCAGTTCCTCCAAATGTTATTGGTCCGCCTGATCCATCATTCATTGTTACCACTAATATGCCATCTGCGTCTCTTTGCATATCAAGGCTTTTGAATTGGTCGAAATAAGCAGGACGCTCATTTGAATTGGCCGATTGAGCTGATAAGGTCGTGCTCAACGCTACGGCACCTACAACAGCTGCTGTTTTAATTATCTTCATAATTTTCATTTGATTATTTTTAATTATTAATAATACAAAGGTAGCTCATCAATGAACCATGAAAAATGAAGTGGTTTAAGAAATTTGGTTGATCTAGTTCAACTTTTTGTCTGAACTCTCTTGTTTCTTATTCTGGAAAGATATTCAGTAGTCATTCCTAAAAAAGATGCCAGGGCATACTGCGGAATCCTATTAATAAATTGAGGATAGGTATTTAGAAAATGTTCATAACGCTCTTCAGCACTTTGAGTTAAATTTGAAATCAACCGCTTTTGTAAAAAGGCTATTCCTCTTTCCGCATTGACCCTGAAGTATGTCTCAAACTTATGATGTGCAGCATTTAATGCCAATTCATTCACACGATCAATTTGAAATACCAGGCTATCTTCTAAAGCAACTACAAACATGGTCGCTGGCTTTTGGTTAATATAGCTGTCAAAATCAGATACCCACCAATCATCCATGGCAAATGAAATAGTATGTTCCTGGCCCTTATTGTCTACCACATAGCCCCTAAAAGTCCCTTTAACGATATAAGTTCTGTACTTGTTCACAAAATTTGGTTGAACAATAAATTGTTTCTTTTTGATATATGAAGCCTTGAAGTGCTTACAAAGCTCACTACTTTCTAATTCAGTTAGTGAGACACCTTTTTTTTTAAAATTTTCTACGAGTAATGAAAAGTCAGTCATCTGTTTTTTTTTAATTGTGCTTAACGTCCAAGTGTAGGCGGAGTGCGACCGAAGGGAAGCATTCTGTCCTACACAGTGTTGTCATCAGTACTCTTGGACGAGAACCTTAGTGGATATGTTCAATTTCTCATTGAGAGTCCGAATCATGCTTAAAGTCAATTTTCGTTTCCGATTCAGTATTTCGCTGGCTCTGCTCTTATGACCCAATATTTTGCCTAAATCCTTTTGTCTCAGACCCATCTGCTCCATCCTAAATTTTATTGCTTCAATTGGATCAGGTGGACCAATCGGATAATGCTTGTCTTCGTAGTCCTCAATCAAGAGAGCCAGGATTTCCAATTCATCTCCATCCTTTGTTCCAGGTTCTGAATCAAAAATCTTATCGAGTCTAGCTAAGGCCCTATTATAATCTTCCGCTGTTCGAATTGGTTTTAATTTCATGTCTCTATATTTTCTTAGGATCAATTTTATCATAATCCGAATGAGTTCCTACGAATCTGATCCAAATCATTCCATATTTGTAATTGACTTTTACAATTAAACGATACTTGTTTCCATGAATGTTAAATATCACCCTGTTCCCAGAGATAATTCTTGAATTGGGAAATTCGAGCTTTACAAAGTTGGGATTCCTCCAGTCTGCTTTTTCTGCTTCCTCAAACCATGCCTTTAGTTGCTGTTCTGAATCTGGATGTTTGTCCCAAAATTCCCTTAATGTCTTTTTCGAAAGAACTCTCAATCTCTTTTACAAGTGAATATAAGAAAAAGTTCCCAATTTGGTACCTTTTCTTACTATTGATGACAACGCTCCGGGGCTAGGCGCAGTGCCGGCCAGGCCTCATGCGGTCCTTATTCCAACGTCCTTTTTCAATATAAGATAAAGTTTGAACAACAACGCTACTTTTCAGGCCGGCATTGTGTCCTAGCCCCTGTTATCTCTCGGCATCAATTTTCGCCAAGTATTCCTTTGGGCTAAATACAGGTAGTGATGATTTCTTAAAGTCTTTCAAATTCCGTGTTACAATGAAATCACATTCAGCTTCAAGCGCGGTATAATATTGTAAGCCGTCCTCAAAATCTCTGAAGTCTGTATCATTTAGGGCAAGTTCGATAATCTTGTCATTTAGCTCATGGATATCCACAAGAACTTTGAATCTGCCGACTATAGTTCGCGCATCTCTCATCTTCAATCGTTCGTTCAACACATAATGAACATTTACAAGACTCATTGATGAAATTACAAGGTTCACCATCTTCCTATCGGCTAGTGAAAAGATTTGCCGCCCTTCTACATAGTATGGTTCTCGCTTCGATAGCAAGTCCAAAATCACATTCGTATCTATCAGTGCACGATTCATTTGTGCTTCTCAGATAGATAGTCTGTCCTTCGCTTCTTGTAATCAAAATTTTCAGGTAGTTCTAACACTCCACAAAGGCTGTCAACCAGTGGAGTCACTTCTATCTCAAAATCATCTTCTTGCTCGCTTGTCAATGATTCAAAATATGATTCGACCATTCTTGATAGACTTGTCTGGTGTTTTTTAGCAAATTCCTTTGCCCTCTCAATCACCTTCTTATCCAGACTTAGAGTTAGTTTCCTATCCATAATACATTATACGTACAAATATACATATTTCATACGTATAAATCAAGTATTGCGTTTTTCTGCTGAGAGATAACGTCCAAGTGCACCCGCCGTGCGAAGCGATAGCGAGCATGGTTCGTGGTGCACATTGTTACTTGCAGGCTATTCTTATTCCTAAGGTAAGGCTTTACTAGCAATTGTGCTAGTACCTTGCTTACTATGGTCTTCTCGTCCTTTTGTCTTGATACAAAAGGACCAAAAAATCAAGGCTGTATTCCTTTCTTCACGTTGCGAAATACCGGATATCCTAAACTAAAAAAACTCGCCATTGACGTTCGTCCTTTGCTCCAGCGCTCTGGTTACCTTGGCAGCAGTACCTTCGCCGTAGGTGAGTTCGGCTCATACAGTTTTTAGTTTTAAACGGATATCAGCCATTTCTCCACTAAAAGGAATAAGGCCGGTCCTCCATCGCCACCGCTTTTGTGCCAGGAGCCAACACCATTGCTGCCGATCAACTCTAGCTGTAAAAAAATAGCGAGCTGTAAATGTGAACCTTTTCGGTTCCCATTTGTTTCACCGAAGTCTTAGCATGCTAAGAATCGCTAATTGCTCTTCTCTCTAGTCACTTTTTTGAATCCTATTTTCTGTCCTACTTGGTCTCCGGTAATCTCCTTGCGCTTCTTCTCCGCTCTTAACTTCGGTGAAACTGCAGGATCTCTGCGAGCTCCCTTTTCCCCCTCGCTATTCTTTTCTGTCAAGTAGACCAGAGGGGTTTCACCTCAAGCCTCTCACAGAACCGTACGTGATAGTCTCCCATCATACGGCTCTTGTTATACAGAGTTATTAAGAGTTAATAAAACCTATGCGCCAATGCACAAAGAGATCTGGATCTTTCGACTTGTATTCTCTAAGCCATTTACACGCTTTAATATAGGATTTATTCAGTCTCTTAAACCTATTTCTTACCCAATCAGTTAGCCTTCGATTAAAGATTTTACAGATTCTGTTGAGATTTCTTATCCTAAATTTTCCGTAGTAGTTAATCCACCCACGCAGTTTAGGATTGAAGTGGTCAGCAACTTCTTTTATACTTCGCTCCGTCCACCTTTGAAATCTAGAGTCTCTAATAGTTGCTGCAATCTTCTTTGTACTAGCTTTGCTAATTGCACAATCATAGCCAAGGAACATTTGTCCGTTCTTCGTGGCTGTTGACCGTGGCTGAAAGCTGTACCCAAGAAAGTCAAAACTTACTACATCATGGCTTGACCATTTATTGCCTTTCTTACAGAATACAATCTTGGTCTTCGTTTCGTGTAGCCGTAAATGACAACTCCTCATTCGTGCATCAATTGAGCTCAGTAGTGCCTCCGCTTCTGATTTTGTCCCACAATGAACAATGATGTCATCAGCATAACGCACAAAACTCACATTCTTGTGGTGCACTTCAATCCACTTGTCAAATACATAATGCAGAAACAAATTTGCCTATAATGGACTTACTACTCCTCCTTGAGGAGTACCTTTTCCATCTTTCTGCATAAGCTCTCCCGTCTCTTTCTGAACTGGTGCTTCAAGCCATCGTTGAATGTACATTTTGACCCAGCTTTCTGAGACGTGTTTATCTAATGCTTTCAGCAACAATTCATGTGAAACCTCGTCAAAGAATCCCTTGATATCCATGTCGATCACCCAGCCAAACTTTCTTACATTTTGTCTTACTTGTTCTAAGGCGTGATGTGCATTGAGTCTCGGACGATAGCCGTACGACCTCTTGTGGAATATGGCCTCAAATCTCGGCTCTAAGTAATCTTTGATCACTTGCTGAGCTATCCGATCTGAAATACTCGGTATTCCTAGTAGTCGCACTTTTCCATCCTTCTTCGGGATCCCCTTCTCTCTCACAGGGAGCGGAAAATAACTGCCCGAGGACAGTCGATTCCAAAGTTTATAAAGGTTGTTTTCCAAGTTTTCTTCATAGTCTGATAAACTTATAAAGTCTACTCCACCACTCCCTCTATTACTTTTCACTTTCTTGTAAGCTAACCATACCATCTTCTTGGTAATAGGTATACTCTTTGTCGAATCACTATCTATCCTCCTTTCCTTGACGGAAGTTGTAAATGGTAACTCTAACTGTATAACCCCAACCCTTCGCTCCAAGCCCATTACAGGCCCTTCATCACTACTACGGTTGAGTCCGCCATCAGCTAACCCATTGGTATTCGGTCTTGTAGGTGTTTGACCTACTTGATGCTTTCCCTTTTCATTGTTAGCTGACTTCTCCAGTTCCATAAATAAGCCTAAATAGAAATCATGCCCCCTAAATGACGTCTGCCCCATAGCCAGTTATCAGGTCGCCCGCTATGATTATCCATCGAACACAAGCTAATCGATGTTTTGACAGAATGTTCGTTTTCACGGCACTTCATCGGAGGTTCAATTGCTTCATCTTTTCTATTCGTATCTGATCCCGTCTCACCGGAACCTTTTCCCTTAACGCTCAGCACCAGAAAATCACTCTCCCAGCACCTTAAGGTGATTTGAAGGCTCCACCTGAATGGCGCCTCCGGAGGGCCCACCTCCATCTTATTTACAGCATTGATCATGAACTTTGTTTAATTAATAAATGGGTTCATTGTTTCATTCTGGACACACGCTTGCAAGTAACGGATCGGCAGTAGGCGTCGTAGGCGATAGCCTATGATCGTCCTGACTGCTTGTTATATGCCGAATATTTTATTCAATTTTATTGATTATTTTAAATCGTTTTGGCGTAAATAAGTCTTTGGCTGAATAGTTCGAGGCGGTATTTTCCTTAGCCCATTCAGAGATTGTATCGTTGTTCCGAGCTTGTTCAAGTCCGTCTTCATTCTTATAAAAACCTAATATCAAATATTGATTTGGTCTGTCTAAATTTCGAGTTAGTATGTCAAAAGAGAAACTTGCTAATAATTCCTGTCTTAACTCAAATAATTCTTCTCTACTTTTGATAAAACTTTCGGTAAGTTTTTCATCTTGAATTTGCCATTCCGCAAAAATTAAAAATCCTGGTTCATTTTCTGCTTTCCCAGATATTTTGAATTCCTCTTTGTATAGATGATTTGACTGATCTGATCTCTTTGTTTCGCTATCGAATATATCAATTCTTAAATAATCATCATTTGTAAGCGAGGAGGCGGTAAACGTTTTAATTGCCAACTCGGGTCTGGTTCTATTTAGTTCTTCTAATGACTTGAAGTAACTCAATTGATAGTAATTGTTCTTTTCATCATGTTCCAAAGTAGAATTATTGGTTCTGTTTTCACAACCAAGAGTTCCTATCAGAAATAGTAATACTAAGCTTAGATTTTTCATCATATTTTGTTGGCATATAACGGTTGGTACATGGAGCGTGCCGTCGCGATAGCAGGCATGATCTCATGTACATTGTTCTGTGGAGTTCCCTTTTTATGCTGTTAGTGCTATTGAATTCAGTTTGTTCGCTAGTTTGTCAATTGCTTCCATTACACGTTGAGCCTGTTTTTCCGAAGCCTTTTTACTTCCAGAAACGTATTGCCTTAATAGACCTGGATTTAGTTTACCGAGTTTAGCTAATTGACTTACGTTTATTTCCGGGAGTAATTCAAAAACAGACTCAAGACTGACTTCAAATTTAAGTTCATATCCATCAACATATGTTTCTCGTAGGCGTTCATCTTCTATGAGAAATAGGTTTATCATTTCTTCAAGATTTTGTTTAACTTCCGAATAAGTTGAACCACCAGCTACACATCCATCCAATCCTTCAATATATGCATAAAAGCTGTCCTCACCTCTTTCTATTACCGCGTTCAATAACTTCATGTTTATTTCAATTTTGCTTGCTTTAAAATTGAGTTTAGAGTACCTTTAGTAAGATCGCGTTTTCCATGGAATGGTATTACAACAATTCCGTTCAATTCATCATGTTTATATATTCGATGACTTCCCGTTTGCCTGACAAAGTACCATCCATTTCCCTTCACTAGTTTTTCGACCTCTTTGGCTGTCATACTTCAAAGGTAGCATTTATGCTCCTTATATGCAAGTCTTGTTTGATTTATTCCACAGAACGGCACGGCGATATGTGGCGGTGTGAGGAACGAACACTGACATCATGATCGCTTGTTAGCTATAGTTTACCAATTTTACCGATGGTTTTTATAGTTTTTAATTTAGTTCGGTATACTTTAATTATTTTAACAATGTTAGGAAGGAAAGAATTAGAAAGAAGTTTTAGTAGAAAAAATGGAGATTTCACATCCATAACAAAGTCTTTAATAAAAGATATGATTGAAGATAAAGGTTTGACCTCTTTAGAGCTTCAATCCTACTTTATGAATCTTGAATGGTATATGGGCACCTCCGATAACCTCATTTTTTGGGGGGCACATTGGATTTTTCATTTTACGCCCTTATTTATTTTGGATAGTTGGGTTTTCCCAGTGTGCATCGCCTTGGATTCTCACTGAGATAGAGATCAATATTTGACTTGTTTCTTTGATTTTTTCACGCTTTAATTGCCATTTTGCGGCAATTTTATTGTTTGTACATACTTACTTTTAAATAAGTTGATCGTCTCATATTATAGGCAATATTCATCATTGTAATTGCCGCCACATTGCGGGCCATTCCTATTTGACGTACTATTACTCTGCCCATGGTCTGATGCATATCGCCGAATACATGTTCCACTCTTGCTCTAATTTTTGATTTGTTTGTATTTATTTTTTGGTCGACTTCTTTAAGTGGTTTGTTGCGGTAGCCCTTCTTATGAATTCGACTCTTGATCTTTCGCTCTTTTAATCGTTGTTCGATTTGTTCGCTTCTATAAGCTGAATCTCCATACAGCTCATGGTGACTATCGGTTTGTTCCAGCAGAGATTCTATCATCTGAGAATCATGTACACTTGAACTTGTTACTTCAAAGTTTGTGATTAGTTTACTCCCCTTGTCTACCTTAATATGATTCTTATAACCGAAACGACTTTTGCCATTCTTAGTAGTCCAATCAGCATCTGTGTCCTTTTGTTTTGCCTTGTCAGGGGACCAGTCTTTTGGTTGATGCCCTTCCTTAATCTTGGCATTCTCCTGACGGGTATTACGCTGGATAGGCGCATCTACTATGCTTGCATCTATTATTGACCCCTTATTTACTATTAAACCCTGATCGCGCAAATCATCCGTCAGCTTTACAAATATATCGTCTATAACTCCTTTTTGTGTCAAGGCCTCATTAAAATCCCAAAATGTATTCGCATCTGGAACTTTATGGGATAATGTCATCCCAACAAAGCGTTGAAAACTTAGTCTATCCTTAATCTGGTATTCCAATTTCTCAAATGATAAATTAAACATCGACTTGAGCACTAAACATTTGAACATCATTACTCTATCGAATGGCTTCCTTCCTCCCTTGCTACGATCAACTTCTTCATAACACCCTTCCAATAAAGCTCGATATGACTCAAAATCTATATTAGTGTTTAAACGCTCCAATGGGTCTCCCATCTCTGATATTTGTTCCAGTCAAAATTGCTCATCAAACAAACTCATTGCCTTTTTTTAATTCCTTACAAATTACATAGATTATTTGTAACTACTCAGCTTGAAAATAGGAAAATGCAAAGTAGGATGTGAGTTATCCACAATTTGCCGATAATTCTGGAGCAGATTTTGGAAAATGCAAGGTGTTACCAACAATCGTTAGTAATTGGTTAGGAACTTGCTGTGTTGTGTGTTGTCTGGTGCTTATATATATGCGATTTTGCATATATGAAATCGGAGAAGCAAATCAGGTCGTCCTTGGAGACTGCGTCTAGGCAAGAGCTTATTTTTGTCATAGAGATGTTACTGAGCGAAGTGAAGGAGTTGCGCCGGGAAATAGATGAGTTAAAGAATAAGAACAGTAGGAATTCGTCATTACCACCTTCAAAAGACAAGCAATCAGACAAGCGCAAGACAAAATCCCTACGTGAAAAGAGTAATCGTAAAACCGGTGGCCAGCAAGGGCACCAAGGAAGGACTTTGAAGATGATTGATGAAGTGGATCACCAGATAGATTATCAAATAGAGCACTGCACACATTGTGACAATAGATTGACAGAAGGAATGGGGAGCTTGGTTGAGCGCAAGCAAGTATGGGATATCCCTCCGGTAGCACTAGAAGTGACAGAGCATCGGCGTTACAAGAAATGCTGCGATAAGTGCAGCAAATGGAGTACTAGCGAATTTGGAAACGACCTAGACTCAGGCCCCCCGATTCGATATGGAGACAGATTATTGAACCAGCTGGTATATTTGTCGGTGCGACAATTGATACCTTATAAGCGTTTGGCCGAAGCAGTAGAGTTACTGTATGGTCAAAAGATTAGTCAGGGGACAATAGATAATATGCTAGCTCGTAAAGCCGAACAGGTCTCACCGGTATATGACCAAATTATTAATGAGATAGCAAGCAGTAAAGTGGTGGGAGTAGATGAGAGTGGTTGCAGTGTGAAGGGACAAAAGGCTTGGGCATGGACTTGGGTTACCCCAAAATATTCCTTGATCCACATTTCTGATAATCGTGGCTATCGAACCACCGAGTCTTTATTTCCTCAAGGCTTTCCAACATCAATCTTAAACAGCGATTGTTGGAAAGCACACTTGAAAACAGATGCAAAAGGACATCAAATATGTATCCCTCACTTAAGAAGAGAGTGCCAAGGATTAATAGATTTTCATAATTCGAAATGGGCTAGAAAAATGGATGCTGTTTTAAAGCGTATACTGATGCTGTGCCGAATGGGCCGGATCAATAGCGGAGAAAAACAAAAAATTGAGAAGGATTTGGATGCGTTATTGGCCTGGTCCTTATCCCGATCAGCACACCCTGTAAAAAGCCTAAAAAATAGGTTGTTACGACTCAGAGAATGCTTAACTATATGCCTATACGACCGAAAAGTCCCCCCTGACAATAATGCTTCGGAAAGAGCTATCAGGATGATCAAATTAAAAGTCAAAATATCAGGAACATTCAGGTCTGAACATGGAGCTCATAGATTTGCTAAACTCCGAACCATTGTTGACTCAGCCATCAAACAAGCTCTCCGCCCTCTTGATGCATTAGCTAATCCCCAAATACTCATACCCCCGAGCTGAGTAGTTACGATTATTTTAGTTTCCGGAGGTACCCATATGCAAGTACTTAATGGTCAGAATTATAGGATTGATATTTATCCAGATAATCTTGATTTAGCGATGTCTGATCTTTTTGATAGTTCATCCGTTGTATCCAATCATAAAGGTTTGAAAGAGATTCGACAAAAGCAGGCCGTCGATACCGAGCATTCCTAATACTTTCGTTTGAATTTGCCAATTCATCTAAGTGGGATTCTATGGTATTAATGCGGTGAAAAATAATTTCTAACATCTCTTTAATCTGTTTTAAATCTTTTTTCATTTTTAAATATGTTAAGTTTTAATTTTATGGATTTAGTTAATTCAGTTCAAAATGCTATAAATTTAAATATAAGTAGTGTTGAACTACATTATTTATTAAAAGCTATTCTTTCAGAAAATGAAAATAATTTAGAGAATAACTTAAAACTATTAATAGATTCAGTAAAGGTTTAGTAGTAAGGTGAATTGTTATTAGTAATTTTTGCAGCTATGTCTCTTAAATATTTTCTTATCTTTTCGAGTTCATCTGCAATTCTTTTTAGTTCTTTTTCCTTGTTATCATTCATTGTTTAAATATTTTAGTTTTACGTAATTATAGCTAACGGAATTATGATATGCGGCGTATCCCGAAGGGTATGCCGTCATCATCATGTGTTAGCTGCTTTTTTCTTTTTTGTATACGATTTTAATTACTTCTTGAATGAATGCTTCAACCGTTGGCAATTCTATCGGAATACTGACTGGATGTCCACATTTATTTCTTAAACTTAAACAATTGTTTACAAGTACATCTTTTTCGCTTTTGCTCAAATGGTCAATCCGATGCATTAATAGGATAAGATTTTCATCTTTTACGTACTCCAAATCTTCGATTCTCTTTATTTGTTTTGACTTGGGATATATCTTTAAGAGTTCTTCATTAACCTTTTTATGATGATAACTGAGGCAAATAGTTCTTAGTTTCATTATCGCGGCATTCCAAATTTGAAGTACGGATGCTCTAAAGGCATTTACTCTCAAACAAGCTAATCCTTCAAGAATATATGTTCGTTCTTCATCTGAATCTAAAGACTCTACTAATTCTTCAAGCCTTAGAAGTCTTGATTTGTCATACTCTTTTTTGAAGATGGTTTTATCTAAAGGTGTGAAACGCATCTGCTTTTCTCCAAATATTTTTTGAGTATAATCTCTTCCACTTGTATGCCAATTAATTGACAGTTCATCTAATACATAAACCAAAGGCACCTCCAATTCGATCATATGTTTGATATAACAATGCCTTAATATTGTAGGAGTGACTTTTGATCCGATTCCTTGTTCCTTTATATATTTTTGGAAAAACTTTTGGAGACTGCTCAGACTGTATTTATTTCCTGGTTTGTCACCTTCGAATAGATAAGTTTGAGTTCTTTCTTTTAATTCTCTATAATACTCGTCTATTATCTTCATTTGTTTAGGTGAAACATAGCATCTCCTTGCTACTGTCCCATCCTCACCGATAATATGAATTTCGTTTCGTTGTCTTTTTATGTCACTGACTTTAATGTTTAAAAGTTCTTTCAATTTTACTCCTGTTGAGTAGAGGAGTGATATTATTGCTTTATGCTTCTTGAATGCAATTGAGTCAATCAATCTTAGAATTTCTTCTTGACTTAAATATTCGGGAATGTTTTTATTTGGAGGAGGAAGGTTGTTAAGTTGAACTTGAATTATTTCGTTCTTAATGTTTCGATAGTAGAAGTTTATTGCCGATAAGGATTGATAAATGCTTGACCGAGAATATTTCTTGTATTTGATTAGATATTGGATGTATTCATTTACACGGTCTTCGTCAATATCCGTTGGTTCTATATTTTGAAAATGGTAGAAAAAGCTGCGAAGATTTGTTTTGTAACCTTTTTTGGTTGACAAACTATAGTCTCTTGCTTTTGCTAATTCAAGGACTTTTAATATTTCTTTCTCAATGCTTTCTTTCATTTCGAATTCTCAAATTACAGCTAACGGTCCTGGCATATCGGGAGTCGTGACGAGGGAGCGATTCCCTGATCATGCCATGTTAGCTACAGGGCTCTCACTAACAAATTATTTAAACCCTCTTTACTGCTAATTTTCAATTATTCATACTATTACCTTCAAGATTATAACCCACCAAAACATAGATACTGCCCACATCTGGCAAATTCAAGGGAAAAATTAATGTGCCAAATATTTGTGATTCATTCTTTGGTATTGGACCAATCTTCACCGACAATTCCCCATGATATAGCTCTGGCCACTTTTGCGACTTAACACAGTGAATTTCTATTGTATCTCCATCACACTCGTCCTCAACAAGCTCAATAAATTCAGGTCCTACTTTAAATTGTATGGTAATTTCATTTGGAGGACATTTTTCATGAGTTTCAAAGAAGAAATTAAATCCAGTTGTCCATAGATCCTTTTTACCAGGAATGTAGGGGAACATTTGTCTAGTGAACCTGACTGGCAATTCTTTCTTCCCATCACAGTCCTGAGTGAACAGATACCAAGCATCAGGCATTTCCTGTTTGACTTCAAAAAATCGTACGCCATCACCAGGAACATGTGATTGGGCACACTCATTGGCAGCGGTTCTGAGTAAATCCCCTCCTTCACGTGCCATATAGTTCAAATGCATGACCACATCGGTAAGCGTCCCCATATCGAAGAAGTTGTTTTCATGTGGTAATTCGATGCGCCAACGACTAACGGCCCCACCATATTCGAATGGTAAATAGCGCTCATCCCGGAAGTTGAGCTCAAACATGCCAGAATCATTTTGCCCAGAGGAAGTGGCAATGGCCTCTTTGGCAGCATACATTTTTACGAAGCGCAAGTCATCAGCAATAGGTTCATATCCGTTGTTACAACCTTGATCATCACAACATTCCTTTGAGTGGCAAAGTCTTGGGTCAACCCGTGTGCTGCTACTGAGCAAGGTCAGGCGACAATGAACACCAGTATAAGGACCGACCACACAAGGAATGGTCAGGGTAACATTCTTAATCCGTCGCATGTAATGCCCTGGATAGTCCAGATCAAAAAGCCATTCAGGAAGCTCAACCTCGCAATAGCCTGTTTCCCTCAATTGCAGCAATTGCCTCGGTGCATGCAAACGAAGCGAAATATGCTTGGTCAGTTCATACTCCCTGCTATCCTCATCGTAATACGCTTTTTCCATCCTCTGCAATGCCAACTGCAACCGTTCACCAGACAACAAACCTTCGTGGAGGTTGTCCCAAATCCCCGATGGCAGGAACTGCCTTATAGTATGGCCCCGCTCAAAATTAAAAGCACGTTGGGCCTGTCGGGCACAGTGCAGCGCCAGTTCAAACATCTGATAATACAAAGCTGCCGTTTCCTGCTGCATCCACAAGTAAAGGGTGTGGTTGGAAAATTTGTCCCTCAGAAAATCGTGTACTTCCCCAACATTTTCAATTTGCTGTTGGTGATTGTTCAACTCTCTCAGTGCAATGGCTCGCCGCCTTTCTGCTGCTAGGATTTGCCGTTCGACTTGTTGGATTTCGATGTCCAACACCTCTACTTGGTGCTGCCATTCTTCTTCTCTTCTTTCCCAGCCCGCTTTTGTCAAGTCAAGGTTACCACTAGTACTGGACAACTCTGCTAAGGCATTCATTACCCTGGCAACTGTCATTAACGAAGCCTCTGCTAATTTTAATCCAAGTGGAATGTGTGTTTGGGTAACAGGATATCCTACATACATATCAGGTATAATTCCCATAATTCCAGCTCCTGTTTCCGAAATATTCCCACTCAACCTAAAAGCCATGGAGGCATTGGTTTTTGCTTCAAACTGTATTTCACCACTTTTCAAGCCATTTGCAATCAAGTCTGCATAATACTGTCTGCGGGTTATTGTTATTTCCTTTGACTTCTGCAAAGCCTGTACCTGCCAATCCGCTTCCCTCCACTGGTGCTGCCGGATTTCCAAGGCCAAGTTGAGCATCTGCCGCTCGTGGGTTGCCCGCATGGTGGCCAAGTATTCACCATCGCCTTTTTCAAAAGCTGATAAGAGTGCAGCACCAAGCCCTCTGACTTCTCCAGCGATTGCCTGTGCCTTTTGAATCAAAACCATGAAACGGTAAGGACTTTGAGGCAAGCACCAATCATTTTCATCTTCGCAGACTTGATGGGGCGTTTTCCAGCACTCTCGGATGTCACTATTCCCGAAGTATGGCATATCAAGATTAGGCCGGCCATTTTTCAAACGACGACCGTTCATGCAGGCATGAATCAGCGACAAGCGGTCTCCCACCGAGCAGTACAGACAGAGCAAGCGTGGGTTCAGTGGCGCACAATCTGGCTGGAAATCGTTGACAGTAGTTGTTGAGCCACCAGAAGCTTTTTTCACCAAAATAGTATCCGGTGAACTACCCAATATTTTTGCTGCCTTGCCAAATATAAGCCGGGCCTGCTGGAAGGCTTCCGGAGTATGCTTCCTCATCAGTGCATCCCCCCACGACAAGAGGGTCTCCAAATAATGCATCAACACCGCACGGTCTTTGGCTTCGGCGTCCTCCACCGGATTGCTGGCACAACAGCAATCATAGCTCTGTAATAATGCTAATACCATTTCATTGTCCTCCTCGTCAGTTGGGTTCTGCTCATCACTGTCCTTATTACATTTAAGCCATGAATTATCATTTTGCAGAGCATCATAGATTAGCTCGTACCACTTAAGAGCCGCTTCAAACTGGCAATGTTTTCTCAGGTGGCCCGCTACAGTAAGAGCAGGGCTGAACATGGAAAGCGGCAACAGGGGTGCCCCGGTATCGAACCATGCGAAGAATGGGAAGGCCGAAAGTCCTCCAATCGGAAGGTTGGGGTCAGCAGGTGGGGCCACTACCAGTGGTAACACAACAGCCTCATCATTGACTAGGTCATACCTAAAACCCGGTGGTGGGTCGGCAGGGTAGCCTGTAGGTGCCTTCCCTCTGATGCAATGAAAATAAAGTGAATCTCCTTCTCTTCCTCGGAAACTCAGTTCTTCTTGTCCAGGTGAAAGGACAACGCTTTCATCGACAATCACACCTTCGTAAGATTGCCTTGGCTGCTGGAACTCCCCATTGTGCACACGGCACCACCGTAAGTGTATTATCTTTTTAGGAATCCAATTCAAAAGACCAGGCAGCTCTTCTGGACGGTGCCAATCTGTTTGAAGATTGTCGCCATTCGCTCCCCAATCAGCATCTTGTTCCTGCCCTTCGAAACATTCCGATTCTTCTATCCAGAAATAATACTCGTCCATAAGCGCTGGGTGGAATTTGCCGCATTCTTCGCAGCAAACCGCTTCTGGCTTGTCCTTGCATTTAGGTTCTAAATAAGTAGATGCGGGAGGAATGCTAGCTGCAGCTATTCGAAGAAATTTTGCACCTAATCTCACCGCTGCCTTTAACCATAACGGTAAGGTTCTAATGGAAGACAGTTCTTCTGGATTTCCGTTGACAATTATACTGAGAACAACTGGACCATCATTGCTATCACCCGGAACAGGATCGGGGGTGATCTGACTTTTGGATTTTAATGGAGCCAACCAATTCGGTCTTGCATGTCGATCAGGTGTCCCCATCAGCCCTAACCCTTCGGGGGCAGGGTTCAAAGTTTCGATGACAGCGGGTTCCCGGTGTTGAAGTAAGGTGATGCCTGGATGACGAGGAGGACGACCTCCTTCCCAATAAGCCAAGCCTCCCGGAACAGGGACTGTCAGGCTCGAACGTCTGATTTCTGATTCCAGAAAACGGTAGGCCTCACTTTGCTGAGCCATTTCCAATTCTTCCCATTCAATCCAGTTCTCGGAGTAGATTTCACGCCGCTTGCATTTTTCCCAAATCTGGAATCCGGCGAAGTGACGGTCCCATGCTAAAATAAAATCTGAAGATACTGGGAAATTCGGCTCGAATCCCAACCTCGCCCTTTGCACAAACAGTTGCACTGAGGTCACCGCACTTTCGATGCGGCTGGCTTTCTGGCAAATGCCTGCTTCCACGTCTAGTAACAACAATTCTCCCAAGTGCTTGGGTTCTGTCGCAAATGTCCCAACATATTCTCCCCCTATCGCATCGAGCGGCACCCGGTTCATGGCACACAGGTAGGAAAACATCGCCTTCCGTCCCCGGAGCCGGAGGCCATCATTGAGCCTCTTGATTTCTTCATAGCGCTTTGGAGAATCATTCTCGATACACCCATAACGGAAAAAACGGGTCAGGTTGGCATTGCCTGATTCTGGTTCTCCAGCCTCCTGCAAATTCGGGTCAGGAGAAGCCCACAAGTCAGGTGCGGTGCGAACAAAAGTTGGATTGTCGGGGTCAGCAGGGTTATGGAGGAAAAAACCTCGTATGTCTGCGGGATAGAAGCAATGCTTCAATCTACGGAGCCACCCTTCCGCTTTCCATACTCTCACTGCCCATCGGTCATCGTTCAAATCATCCGTATGGGGTGCCTCGTTCAGCACATAGCCGGGATAGAATTTTTTCACAATATCGGCATGGGCCAAGTTCACGCCCATGTGCCGGAGCAGATGAGCAGGGTCGTCAGGATGCATTTCGACTGACTCATGGAACAGCAACCAAACAGGCCGTTCAGGGGAAAGAGATGCTTCTCCCCGCATGGTCACATAATCAAATGCCCGCTCCCACCAGTCAAACATCGCTTGAGTGCGTTGCGAAGTGGGGGCAACCCTTTGGTCATCAGCCGCCACAGGTGGAAAGTAATTGTCCAGTATAGGTAAGAAATTGAAATCGAAGTTGGCTTTGTGAGTGATGAACGGGTCAACCAGCGAGTTCCGATAGTACGATTGGCCAGCAAAATTCACAGGATGTGCCAACATGAAACCCAGCTCGGATTGACCGTCATCGGAAACACGTTGTGCCGACAGCCCCAGCCTACTGGAATAAAGCAGGGCTTTTGCCGCCCGCTGGTATGTCCTTCTGATGTCCCGGATGGTACTGGTGTAATGAGCATTGAGAAAATTCTGAGCTTCACCAGCAACCTCCACACCCTCAGCCAGAGTTGTGTCTTTTTGTTGTTGGAACAGCTTGTCAAATGGAATGACAATGGGCGTACCTCCACTGTCCGGTCCTTCATACTTCAATTGGAATCCCGTGGTCAATGGGCATAGGTCTTCCTCGTCATCAAACATCTGAGATTTCCGGTTGATGTCGATTTCGAGTTGGTACATTCCTTTCTTGAGGTGAATGGCTTTTGAGCAGTCAGCAGGTGCTTCCTCATTAGGCCACTCGTGGTTGAGCAAGACCCATTTTTTCTGCCCCTGTCTCAACACTACTCTCCATTCATGGAAATGAGCCGCTTTTTCAAAATTGGGAATTTCCCCGTCAGGAGTCGGGTCTCCGGCACGGAAGGCATAAGCACCAGTCTCCTCGATGAGCATTTGTCCAGCCCAGTGCAGGCCAAAGGCTTCGGCCCCGCCCAGCACCTTACCATTTGAATTGGCGACTTCAAACCCATTCCTTACTTCTGCCAATTCCATTTGGGCAGCAGTGAAAGTCAGGTTCATGTATGGGAGGACAGTAGGCACTGGAGCATTCCATTGATTTTTCACCTGTCCAAATGCATCGATACCGCCCCAGACTTCCTGCCACCGCTTGTTTTCATTGGCACCAAAATATTCTGCCATAATGCCTGTACCGCAAAGGCCAAGGATAGCAGCGAAGGCTCCTCCGTTGGGTTGTGGCACCCACGTCACATTAGGCACGGCTCCGGCATTGTCTTCCCAAGGTGTGAGGGCTTTGTTTTCATCGGCCCAAAGATTTTTCAAAATCAACCAAGCCAAATCAGGGCCTTCTTTATTGGGCTGCTCTGCGGCAACGGCCACGTACTCGGCCATGTGTTCTGAAATGACATGGCATTGTCGGTAAAACCGGTCAAATTGCCTCTGGAACCAAGCCCAGCGTTGGGACTCGTAAGCTTCTTCAATCAGGTTTTTTTCGGCTTCGCCAAAATTTTTGAAAATAAAAGAAAAGCGGGCGAGGTTGGTTCTCGGAGAAAAATACAAATCCCGGACAGCGTCCTGTTCGGCAGCACTCAGCTGCCTGATTCGGCTCAATTTGCCGATAACCGCCTCGTCCGTCAGCGACAGTTGCGTCCAAAGTTCCTGAGCAGTTGCATCGTACCGGAAAGGCCCATTAACTGGAGTGTTCCACATACCTTCTGAAGTGACAGGGAGGTTGACTCGATATTGACGCTCTGCAACACTGACAGGAATGCCGCTCGCTTCCAGGGCAGTGGGGAAGAAATGTTGTCCCAATGACAAGAGCTGATTGCCATCAATGGCAGGGTCATAGCCAAACTCTTCACGTAATGTGTTCTCGATTTGCGGCCACGTCCAGGCACTGGCCTCCTCATCGTTGACCTCTACGGCCATCAGTTTTTTCCGCAAGGCAAAGAGCGAATGTGCGTCTTCGTCGTCGGGCAGGCCGAGTGGCGATTCCTGCGCTTCGTTGTTGCTCTGGGCGGGGAAGGGGTCATCCCCAACCAAGTTATCATCGGCGGTGAACAGGTGGAACAATTCACCTACGGTAAATTTGGACCCATAGATTTTGGCCAAAATTTCGGCAAAGCGCAGCGTCTTCGTCGGTTGGCTGTGCCAATGGGCATTCCCTGCCACGTCGTCCGGCTCGAAGCCTGCCAAATGGGACAGGTCGTCGAGATTGTCTTTCAATATTTTGACGAAATCCGGTTCCCGGCATTCGCAGTGGAGGTAGTCGGTGGCATACTGCTGTATTTGGTAGAGCAGGTGCTCAACCGCCCAGTCCCACTGGCTTGCACTCGCTTGCCAAAAGGCCAACAGGTGCATCCGGTCGGCACCGGTAGCCCCCGGTGCAGGTTCTTCCCCATTGGTCAGGGACAAATCAAAATCATCCCGGAACATCTGGAAGGCGATGAACTGCCGCAGGAAATCGGGGTTGACGGCTCCGCCTGAAAACAGTTCAAGCACTTCGGCGATGTCGGCCAATTGCTCGAAAGTATAGCTGGCGTTTTTTTGCCCCTGCAGTTTTTTCCAAAGCTGGATGAATACCAGAAGTTTCAACAATGCCTCCTCGGCCTCGGCGGGTTCTTCAAAAACGATTTCATAGTCGTTCAGGCAACAAGGTTCGCATTCTGGAAACTCGGTGTTTATCAATTCACCCTCGTCATTTTCCTCTCCCACATTGCGAAAGACAACAAACTTTGACTTCCACAAATCGATGAAATCGCAATAGTCCAAACCCGCCCTTTTCAGGAAGTCCGGCAATTTGACGGCCACCTCCGTCCAAGGTTGTCCATCCAAGGTTTCTTCTGCAAAACCGTAAAAAATATGGAGTGGGTTGGTAGAAATCGGCCCAAGACCAGTGAAAAACTCATGTTCTTCCGGCGACAGGCAGAAATAGGTAATGGCCGTATCAATCCGAACAGGGTATCGCCAAAGGTGCTTTTGAAATTCAGGCGTTTCGAGGGCCGGGTCCAGAACAAATTCTGTGATGTCTTTCCTGAACCGCCGGGCCACTGCGTAGCGGCTCGTCCCCATTTCGCACAGGTAACTGCAATTGATGTCCATTGCCTGCGAATACGGAAGTTCAGGGGTCGAAAAGTCAGCCTTGAGAATATCGTAAGCAGCCTGTTGATTGGCAGGAGTCGCAGGGGTGGAATGTTCGGGCAAAGCCTCGAACAAGGTTTCAGGCTCGTGCAGCGCCGCATTTTCATGGGGGCTGGGGTGCGAGCTCAGGAAATGGTCGTCGACCGCTTCCTCGTTGGTGTCATAGACCACCCCGACCGCACTGGCATTGGCTACCATGCTTTCCAAACATTCGTTCACGTAATCAACGACCGGGAGCGGAACAGACAAATTCGCATCCGATACTGCCAAATTGCCCAGCGGCCCTCTCCGGTTCGCCAATATTTCGGCCAATGTGACCCGGCTGTAGGGCAGTGGGTCTGTACAAGTGCTTTCGGTTGAAATACCAAGCAAATCCTTCAGGTAGGCCACTGGCCCCAAGGGGGAAAGATGAGCGGGCGGAACACAGTTCTCCAACGAACCCGGATTGACTGGGACAAAATTTTCAGGAGAGGGGTTAGGGTCTGGAGGTGCGACGGCTCCGGCATTGGCCCAGATGGTCGCAGCGTGGTAATAGGCAATGGAACCCGCCAGCGCTTCGTTGAAATCCGCCTCGGACAAGCCACTGATGCTTTCTGCACTGGTGAACCCTCTGGCCCAAAGTGCTTCAATGACCGAAAACTGTAGTTCGGACGGAGCAATGCCATTCGTCAAGGTGACCATGCCTTTGATACAGTTCAACCAAGCGGTGAACTGTATTTGCATCTCCGGGTTTCCGGGGAAAACAATATCTAGGGCAGCTTGAATACTGGCCTGAGTACCATCCCAAGTATCGAAAGTGAAACCACCCGCATTTGCCAAAAAGGTATCTAGCGGATTGCCCGGACGACCTAAGCCCGGTATCTCTTCTGATGCGGGGGGAGGTGCGACCGTAGGAGTACCTGTAGCGTCAAAAAACTTGCGTACATATCGCAGAAAAGCTTGAATCCTCTCTTCATCACTTCCGGGAGAAATGAAAGAAGGGATGTTTCCCAAACTGCCTCCGAGTCCCGAGTCTACAATGGCCCGCCACTGGTTTTCTGTCCAACCTGACAAAGCAACCGCAGAAGTTACCCCTGTACCCAATACCGCAACAGGTAATGGTTGTCCCAAATCTGCGTCCCGGTTGAAAGCCCGTAAGAGTAAGTTCAAATGAGCTGCCTCATTGGCCGCATTTAATGCACTCCAAAAAGCGTCAATGTCCTGCGGTGTGTGGTCGAGCCAATCCTGTATCAACGTTTGTTCCGCAGAACCTCCTGTAACAATATACACGGGCACTGTAGAGGCATTAAATACATACAAGGAGGTCAATCTGCGTATTGCTTGCCACTCTGTTTGGTCAGCACCTGCAGGTGCGTTGATGATACCATTGGAAATCGCTTCTGTTAGCTTTTCCGTTAATGAATCATCACTTTCGATAATGGCGATTTGATAGCGTTTGTCGCCGGCAATCTGAACGGGCAGGCCTGCACCCAAGGCATAAAAGAAATTGGTGGTGACTGTGAAACCCGGAGCTAAAGCACCTCCTCCAACACCTTCCAATATCAATTGAGTCTCGCTGATTTTCCCATCGGGAGGGGCGGCTCCTGGCGTTACCGGGAAGCGGTAAAATACTTGAGTGGCGTTGGAGCTTTCCACCTCACACCATGCCGCTGCGGCCAGCGCAAAAACGAATTGGGTCAATTTCCCAGCTGTGGCGTTATGCAGTGCGTAGTAGCCTTGCAGGTCGCCCTCAAAAATACGGCGGTCACGCTCCTCGTCATCATCGGGGTCATCATTGGGTGGACTAGTGTACATTTCCTCTAAGCTTCGAGGCGGCTCGGGCAAAGGGAAGAGCGTTCGGTTCCATGCAATCTCAAAGGCGATATGCTGGCATTGTTCCAAACTCAACCCCCTTAGGACGAGATTGTCAGCAGGGTCTTCCCCGTTTACATCGACGATTCCTCCGGGGTCAGCATCGAGCACAATCAAGACCGCTTGGCGCAGGGATTCATAATTGGGTGGTGAACCATCTTCCGGCAGATTGACAAAAGCATCGTTGGGATCAAGATTCAGACCCGCAACGGGCAAAGGCAAATGAAGGCTCGTTTCCGAAATGCCTTGAAAAGAACCAGGACCTGGAATTGCCCCCGGCTGTACCGGGACGTTGTAATATTTTTGATTGTGAATGATTTCCCCGCCAGCCCGTGTAATTTCGAGCCGGATATCCGCTGTTTGATATTCTACGCCACCTGGTATGTCGATGACGGCCGTACCTACCGAAAAATCAATTCTGGTGGAATCCCCAGTAATTGGATTTAATTGGGAATCGAAGTGCTGCACAATACCTGTGGGGTTGAATGTAACCAATGGCAGTGGCCCAGGCGAAGGGTTAAAAGTCGGGGCAACATAAATTGCTGTACCAATAGAAACTCCATCAGGATTGGTAGATGACATTTCAAATGCGTCGATGGATACGCCATTTAAAGCATTTCTAAAATCAGCGCCAGTGATTGGCTCAGAAGGATGAAGGCGAATAACGAGGAGTGCCATAATATTTGTTTTTTTAACAAGGGGACAGAGTTGTCAAGTCCTTGTTCTTTGTTGTTGGTTAATTAATTTTTGTTGGTCATCAAACTGCTCCCAACCAGCCCGGAACTGGTCTGCTACGGTGTATTGCACGGTTGAGTTTTTTCCATATTTCTTGGCGATGAGCCGGGCGAGGTTCATGCGCCAGTATTTGCTTTGTTCGTCCAGTGCGTGTTCGTCTTTTTCGAGATGCTTCTTCGGGCAACCGCCCCAGCAGATTGGGAGGAAAGAGCAACGGGCGCATTTGGGCAAGTCCATCGGATGGAAAGTATCCCAAAAGGCTTCATCTTGAAATTCGCTCGAACCTCCATCTCCTGATTGGATGACGGGTAATGCGTAATAGGTGCTTTGAGTTTCCAAAATCCCTACTTCTCGATTCTCCTCACCAACTTGCAGCCCACAGCGGTATAAATTGCCTTCAGCTCCTACGACTACTGAGTCCGGAGCAAGGGCAGCGCAAACCGAAGTGCGGGGATAGGGGAAACCATCCGGCACTTCTGATTCTTCGACCATCACGTTGTTGGGCAATTGCTGACGGACTTTGGCTCGGAGAGCCTCATATTCTTCAATGCTCAATTCCCATGAACGCATAAAGGCCGATGTCTCTGAGTAGGCCGACAAACGGGCAGGCTGAATAACGGCAGGATAGGCTTTTTCAAACCAGCCCCTGCTTTCAGCCATTTTCAATAGGCCGTCCAAATCCGACTGGTTGTTTCGGTCAAAATTCAGTCGGACATCTACTCGGACTACTTCCAGTAGTTGGTCAATTAAATGAACTGCTTGTTCAAAAGAAGAGGTTTCTTTTTCCGGCAGATATTCCTTCCGGTAACGCCGCCGTTTGTCGTGGTTTTCTTGCAGGCCGTCCAGTGAAATCTGTACCTGCCTAATTTTATTGCGTCGAATAAAACCCTCTACATCTTCTGGCCATGCCGTGCCATTACTGATGACAGAGGCATGGTAGTCTACTTCCATTTCTCCGCAGAGTTTTTGGAGTGCCAAAGAAGCTGTTTCTAGAAAGGGCAAATTGAGTAGTGGCTCACCGCCGTACCAGTCGATGTGCAGGCTGCGCTTGCCTTTTCGTTGCAGGCTCTGTCGGGCCAATGCCACGATGTCTGACACCTGTCCGGTTTCCAGTTGATGACCTGTGCGGGATTCATAACAATAATAACAGCCGAGGTTGCAGTCCATCGTGGTAGTGATGGTCAACACCACGGGCGTATCATCTTTTGCTGCTGCAAACCGCTCCCGAATGATTTCCTGTTCTTCTACTGAGTCAAGGAGGAGAAAACCACCTCGCACCAGTTGTGAGAAAATACTGTCTGGCAAGCTATCATCTGGATAGGCCAAACGCCGCCTGCACAGCAGGGATGCCAGTTCTTTGCTGTCGTCGCCGCCCAAGGTGAGCAGGGTACCGGACAGGGTATTGTACAGTACCGTGCTGCCCTCAAGCGGTACAAAAAAATTGTATCGGGAATTGTAATACATTGCTTACTCTTCCTTCTGTTTTCGACTACGAGTAACTCGTTTGACAGCGGTTGTCACAGGCTTCTCATCGATAGTTGGGTCGGGATTGATGACATCCGAACCAATGTCGATGATGGCCAGACAGGTGCCACTACCACCACAGAGGCGGGCACCTATTTTTTTCAACTGGGCAGCGGTGCCACCGAGTAGTTCTATTTCTTCCACCTGTATTTTCATGCCGGGGCGGAGTTCTACTTTGGGCGTAGCGTCCTTGTGGAGGACGAGGCGCATGCGAGGTGATTGTTTTTTTTGTTTCATTGTTAAATAACTATTTACTTTTAATAGGAATACCTTAGGTGCGCTGGTAGACATTGTTGTGCATCTATTTCTGCAGGAGTCAAATCATTTTCAGAGGATACTCCACTGGAAAAACTCATTGGAAATGAGAGAGGAGTGGAAATACTCTGTCCTGCTGTTCCTGTCAAAGGTTCCATAACGGTTGTTGCTGGGTATTTTAGCGCTTTTCCAGCTTGTCCAGGCGTAGTTATATCAATTACAGTGTTAGAACCATTCACATTTAATTGATAATCTGGGTAAATTGGATTACCTCTTGTATTTGTTCCTAAAGGTTCCTGTAGTTGTACTCCTGCTGTGTTAGTAGTACCTCCGATCCTTTCGTCTACAACTCTATTGACAGCTGTTCCATACCTAGCTCTCTCCCAATTAGGGGCTGAGTTTCGCCATGATTGGACAGCCCTGAGATCTGAATATCCGCCTTTTGCGAGTGCTCTTTCGGCTAAGGCAGTTTCTCTAGCTATTATTCTTGTAGCACGATAGGTGGCATAATTATCACTTATCGACCCTCTAGCTGGATTTACGGCAACAGAGGGAGTTCTGGACAACCCCAAACCTTCATATTGAGTAGCCCAATAGCGAAGACCATAACCTGCACTTTTGGCAGTATTTGTAAAACCATGTGTTCTAACACTTCTAACTGCGGAGACACCTCCTCGAGCAATGCCGACTGTACCCCTGCCAACGAAATATCCTGTCATAGCAGTGTCACCAAATGTTGCGCCGGCCCCAAAATGATCTCCTTTCCGTTCAGCAGCTTCTATGGCGTTTCCCCGATTTTCAATTCCTTCACCTACATACTCTAGAAATCTCCCTTCGTCAACGGCACCAATTAACTCGTCAACTCCAGCCTGAGCCTGGACCACCCTTTTCCTTGATGAGGAGCTAAATGATTGAGCCCAACTGTCATACGCTCCCAGTCGTATGAAACCTGCAAAATTTGCTGAAGCCCCATAGGCCCCCCCGGCTGCTCGCTTTGCGGTTCTCTTAATTCCTTCAGTATCAAGAGAGCAGTCACTTGCAAAAATATTCCAACACCATTCATTCCCTGTAATATCAAGTTTTCCAACAGGATCACAATTTGAATATTTAAACAAATTTGGCCCATCTCTAAGCCCTGAGGGATCCGAACTCAACCACCTCCCCAGCCACGACAAATAATACCTCGCCGAGTGGTATTCTAGACCCGTTTCCTCGTCTCTTTCCATACCCGTATACCGATACCGCTTGGCAGTAGCTTTTATTTCCTTATTCACTACCTGCAAGGCCGTCGTCCCATACGGATGATACTCCTCATAATTAATCACTTCCCCCTTCTCATCCATCTCCAAAGCCACCGAGCCAAGGTGGTTGCCCAATTGGTAGCGCTGGGTCATTTCCTCATACTCATCCGTTCCGGCGGTACGCATGTCCACCATAAGGATGCGCTGTTCACCGTCCATGAGATGGAGGGTCTCCCGTTCGAGTCCGTCAGCATTGCGGTATACTTCAAGGCCACCGAGATAAATGCGTTCGTTTTGTATTTCGCCGGTGGCGGTGGCATTTATTTTTCGAGTACGCTGTCCGCTTGAGTTGTATATGTACCAGGTGCCATCCTGCTCCTGACCCGCCGTTTTTACCGTATATGCCAGTTCCTCTTTGAAGTTCCACTGCATGGTGGGCAAATGGGGCATGGAGGTGATGAAACCATGCAGGGCATGGTGCGGGTATTCATAGGTCTTGCTACCGACCGTGGTATTGATTAAGCGGTTGGTCTTTTCTTCGTATTGGTATTCCCTCGTCCAAGAGCCTTGTGGCCCGGCGGAATGGCGCATTTGCAAAATATTCCCAACCGCATCATAGCGGTAGGTCTGTTTGTATTTCCGCATGGCAATGGCATCATTCGGGCTGAGTTGTGTTTGGCTCCAGGCGTCATCCCAATTGTCGTATTTGCCATTATCTACTTGTCCGATGTGTTCCCGCCCAGAGGCCTGGGTCAGGCGGTAAAGAGAATCGTATTTGTATTTGCCGACAGGCTCGACTTTATGATTGCCAAAAAAGGTGGTCGGAATGGCCTTGTCCCATATCAGGGTGATGTTGCCATTCGGGTCATATGTGTAGTGGAGGTCTTGCAAGAGCGCTTGCCCGTTATGGGTTGTTCGGAGGTGTTTCAGTCGGAAGGTTTCGGGGTCGTATTTGTATTTGGTGGTCACATCATTCCCATACTGAATGCGGGTGCGTTGTGCTTTTTCATTGTAGTCAATGTTCCGCAAAGGCTGGATGGTGGCCGTATCTGGGTCGAGCAGCGAAGCAGGTAACTCTTCTTGTTGCAGCCAGGCATGGGTCTTTTCCATCAGCCCTGCATCGTTGTACCGGGTCTGAACGATGTTGTATTTCCGCTCCGGTTCAGCCTCACTTCGTGGGGCGACCTGTTGGACAGGACGATTCAAAGCATCAAAAATCGTGAGTGACACAAAGGCTTCTTCTTGCAAAAGCTCCTCTGGTTCGGCTGTTGACCAATCGGGTGTTCCCTGAAAATCCTTTGCCAATCGGCGGGCTGTTTTGATGGGGTTGCCTTTAAAGTCGTAAGCGGCATTGGTCAGTCGCCCAACGGTATCGTATTGGTGCAAGACCTTTCCCCGGAGGCGGAGGGTTTTGTCATCTGCTTGGTTTTCGCCATAGACCGCTTTTTCAAAAACCACATCCAACGGCGTGTCGCCGTCACCACCTTGCACCCTATTTTCGAGGGGGCGTTGGAGCGCATCATAGGTGTATGTGAAAAGATGCTTCCGCTGGTCCCAGAGCTTCACCGGGTTGCCAACACTGTTGTTGAACATCCAGCGCCTTCCGGCATCCATGCTGTCCTGAAATACCCGGTGACCGAGCAGGTCATAGCCATAGCTCATCACCCGATTGAAGCGGGCATCAAAAACTGCACGGGCATTGCCCTCAATGTCCAACTCGACACGGGTATAGTGCCTTTCATCTGCCCCGTGTTGGTCTTTCAAATGCTCCACAGCCAGTACCGGGCGGCCAAGGCTGTCAAGGAACATACGGGAAGGGGTGCCCGCATGAAGCTCCACATTTTTTGCCGAACGGCGCAAACCTTTGGCGATATGGTCATCCCCGGTCGCAGCCAAGCGCTTCGCATACCATTCGGTCTCCGTTGCCGTATCGTTTTGGTCAAAAGTAGTCTGCTGCCAAGCATCAAATTCTACCTTGCTGAAAGTTCGGTCAGGGAAATCAGTGCGGATGACCCTGCCGACTGCGTCATAGGTCAACTGGATGAAAACCCCGTGCTCCACCAATTCCGGTGCTGACTCATATCCGGCACTGGCAGAAAAGTAAGGCTCATATTGCAGGATAGGATTGCCCTTGTTGTTGTACACCGTGCGGCCATTGCCCACCCAGCGCATTTTATCGCCTGTATCCACGATGACTACGTAATGGCTGCCATCGGGCAGAGTTTCCAATTTTTTAGACTCGCCGGGTTCGGCCTGGGCTTTTTTCATGGCTACTTGCCCCAAGCCGTCTGTATATTCGATGGAAAGCTGAACACGGTGGTTTTCGGTTTGCCCCCTTTCCTCCAAAACAGCGTGATGCTCTTCCCTTGAGATGCCTGCCACTGCGACTGGGAAATCGGGGTCAGCACCCGACTGACGGTAGCGGTCGAAGTCATACACGAAGCGGGTCGTTGCATGGTTCAGCAAATCCCGGCTGTGTTGTTGCAAGGAATTGGAGTTGGTTTCTTCTTGGAAAATTTCTTCCCAAAATGCGGCTTTGAATGCTTGGTCTTGGGGTGTTTCCCATTCGGTCAGGCCACCGAGGTTGTCCGCTTCATCTCCCTTGCCCATGACGGCCGTTGCCTTGACCAAGCCCAGTTCGTCCAAAAGCACTTCACTCAAATCATCGTTGAGGTCACGCATCTTCTGTGGAGAAAGGCTGCGGTAATTGAAATGTTCCACCTGATTGGTATTGCCAAGTGCGTCCTCGACTTTTTGTACAAATAAAACATGCGGGTCAAGTACCACTTTCGTCACCGAGTCGAAAGGGTCGGTATAGGCAATGGGCGTGAAAAAACGGGCAGTTGCAGTTGGTGGCATTTCACCCTCATGGATAAAATGTGTGATGCCGGAGCGTATCCACCAGTTGCCTTCCAATTGTACAAAGCGGCCTCCCTCCATATCGGCATCGCTAACCTGAATGGATGCAGTGTTGTCGATATCGGGGTCGCTTTGGAAAATATAGTCTCGCAGCTCGGGGGTATAGGCCAGTTGGTAATTTTCGTAAGTCAACCCCCGTTGTCCCTGCTCTCCCATTTGGAGGGGGGAGGTCAGGTCGTCATCGTTTAGGAAGAGGGTACGGACTTTTTCAATCAGGCGCTTGCTCTGGCATTCCGATGGTGGTTCGATTACATGGTATGGTCGCTCTCCGACTGCTGGGTTTTGCAGGATGTCTTTAAAATCCGAAATAACAAACAATTGGAGCGGTGAATCACAGGGAGTTTCCGGCTGCGGTGGGGTCAGCCCGTTTATTTCATAGGTACATGTTTGCCACAGTACAGGAAGCCTGTGGACAGTTTCCCGCTGCTGGTTGTCTTTGGTAAAATCATTTTTGGTATAAATGACATGGACTTGCTGCTGGGCAGCAATGGTCTTTTCAATGCATTCGGCCAGTTTGGGGTCGGCATTTTCCGGGATGTTTAATTCAGGTTCATCGGCCATCTGCAAGCGTCCATAGACCACTGAGGCAGATTCCAAAATATTGCCGTATTCATCTACCTCGACGTTGAGGGTATGAGCAATTCTTGGGTCATCGTGCCTGCGCTCATAGTGATAGTTGATGGCCTCACTTTCTTTGACTACAAATACCGCATACTGATTCCCGTGGCGGGGCTGCAAAGCCTGAATGTCGCAATTGTGGGTGGCCACGCTGTATGGCACGAGCGGGTTTTCAATACAATCCGGGTCAGGCTCAGGGCTGAAAATTTCCTGCCGGAGCGGCATGCCTTTACAGGAACGAAGGGCTTCCCTCCATTCTTCAGGACAGAAGTTTTCCAAAAGCTGTGCATCGGCAGGTACATTTTCGGCCTCAGTAATTGGTGCATCAGGCAAGGCCACTTCGATTGGCTGGATTCCCGCCTCGGCCAAATCTGGATTATTGTACCAATATTCTTCCTCAAACTGAGTCAGTACACGTTCCAAATTATCTACAAAAAGCCCTGTATGAAACCAAGTCTTGGTCAGGATGGGAGGTTGGTGCAAAGTCTCCACACGACCATTGGCGGCATTGCTTTGAGAAAGTTCGCCGAAGGTCTCCGTGTCCAATTGCTCGACCCGGCCAAAGCCCCGGAACTCCCGCTCCACGTGGTCGTAGTGCCCGTGGTGGTAGGTGTATTGGGAAGTGAAACGAAGGTTGGATATTTTTTCCTCAATGACCGTTTTGCGGACGCATTGCACGGGGAAAGGTAATTTGGTAATCCACGGTTTGCCTTCCTTCCGGTCTTTCTGGTAAAACCACGTGGAGGACTTGTATTCCATCATCACTTCCTTCCCAAAATTGTTGGCATACTTCGTCATGATGTGCGGCTTGATACCGCTCATCAAATCAATGTACCGCATGGGAGCCTGCCCGTAGGCTGGCATTTCCGAAGACCAGACCAAGCAGCTTGTGCCATTTCCGAGCAAGTCGGTCACTGTCAAACGGTTGGGCTGTTCGGTTGGAAAAAACGGCTCGATGATTTCCGCACTTCCCCAGCGATTGCCACTCAGATTCAGGTAAGCCTTGAATTTGCTTTTCCCCAGATAAATCAAATCACTTGCCCCGGTGCCACTAATGTCGGCCAGTTGGAGGTAATCTGGGTTGAACAGGTCGGGATTATCAAACCAAGGTGCGTTGCTCATGGTCACTTTCCGGCCAAAACGGCCATAGCCCATGTTCGGCCAGTAGCACACTTCCCCATTGCAGATTCGGACAATATCCGTCAAGCCATCACCGCACATGTCCGCCAAGAAAATGCGCTGTTCTTTGTCTGAAAAAACTACCGCTGGCCCATGTTCTTCATTATAAGGCTTACGGGCAAGTTCGGGCGTGTCATATCCTGCTTTTCCAGCTCCTTCCCACCACCAAAAAGCACCTTGGTCGGACAGCACTATTTCTGCTTTCCCATCCCCATTGATGTCAAATACCCGGACATTGGGGTCTTGCAAATCCACATTGGCCGTTTTCAGAAAGGAACGAAACGGCTCCCATTTTTCATCGTGTTCATGCAATTCAAAATAGCCTTGCAATCCCTCGGCATTGACCACTATCTGTTTTTCACCACTTGCCTCCAAATCCTGCACTTGCAGCACGCCATTTGAGATTCCTGAGAGGGAAGGCCTATCCAAAACCTGTTGGGCATTTTCAAACTGTACTCGACCATCTTCGTCAATGTCACCGAGGTTGCGCTTGTAAAACCACCCGGTGGCCTGTTCGGTCAGAATGCCAGAAATACCCTCGTTGAACAAATCCACCCATTGATAATTGGCAGAAAGACCAACTGGAGAATGTACCAAATCCTGTTTTTCAATTGTTTTGATTTGGTGGTTCCACTGTAAGGATTGGTACTCAAATTCCATCGGCGGCAATGCCTTTTTGGAATAGCGGTTTTCGTCTGCCATCCACACATAGCCCACCTGTGTAATGGACTGTAAAAATTCGAGTTCAGTCTCTCGGTCAGTATTTTCACTGTCTGAATTAATATACTTCAAATCCAGAGAACGCACGAGCGTTGGCATTTCCCCATTCAATTCAGGAAAGTGGTGGAACATCAATGCCCGCCGCAACAGACGATAGGTTCGGATCTCAAAACTTGAACGATAGGATGAAAATGCATCAGGGCGTGAAGGCCAGTTGTGTTCTTCATTTGGTTTGGGCTTTTCTAAATCATGTTCTCCATAATCAAGTACCAATTCAAAATGCCACGAAATCCCTTCTGGAATTGGTGGGTCATAAGGATTGGTTTCCTCTTGCTCGAATGGATAATATGCTTTAGTGTTTCCGTATCGAACCCGTTTCAGGTAAAGGTTGGAAAATTGAGCAAGGCCAGACAAACGGTTTTTCTCGTGCACCGCTTTTACCACATTCGCCAAATCTTCCCGCTTGTATTGATAAAGAATGATGCTGCCCTTGTCATCAAAGCTGAATTCAGGAAGCCATTCGTAAACTTGCTGTTCATTTTCAGGATTGGCGATTCGACAAGTAGAATTTCTCCCAAATACTGTGGTGACATTTTCCCTTGAGGTGACTTTCCAATACACCCCTAAATCACAATGCGAAATACGTTCTATCCGTGAAAAAGCACCTTCGATACGTGGGCGGAAAGCTTCGATTTTGTATCCGTCAATTTCTTTGAATTCCTTTTTCCATTCTCCACAGTCCCACTCCAGCACAGGTACCAAATCTTCAACACCTGAGAACATGAACGTGTCCTCTTCCTCCGTGAAATTATGGTAGCGGGGCAGGATTTTATCTGTTTTCCGTTTAATGGAAGGAATGTCCAATCCCCAGCCGATACCGAGAATACTGTTACCTGCACCAGAATTATATGAGATAGACAAGGAAGGGGTGAAATCATTTCGGTTAGGGGACAGTGGAAGTGGAATGTTGAATGAAGCTGTTCCGTTGGAAGGATTAACTTTGAATTTTTCGTCAATACCTTTTACTGCTCCGCCTCCTTTTGGTAGAGTAATCTGTGGAATCTGAATGGCATTGGATGTGCTCGCTCGCTCTTGCGTGAGAGAGTTGACAGTGTTCATTGATCCTTGAGAACTGTTTGTTGGTATTTTGGTTTCATTTATCCCATGTCATGCGGTTTTTACTATAGAGTGTTATCAAAGTACGAAAACGTTACCTCTGTGAGTGCCTTTTTTGCCTTGTAGCTAACGTCCGAATATAAGCTATTGCACAATATTTCGGATATAAGCTATGGCTTATATATCTCCTGTATCCAAAGGATTCTGAATCTTCTTAAAATCATTCGTGGCCACATGGGTGTATATCTCGGTTGTCTTAGAGCTCTTATGGCCAAGCAATAGTTGAATATGCCGCAAGCTTGTACCCTGCTCAAGAAGATGAGTGGCAAAGCTGTGCCGCAGCATATGAGGAGTGACTCGTATGCGAATACCTGCTTTCTTAGCGGCTCTGCTCACTACTGCTCTAACACTTGTTCCACTATACATGCCCCCGTTCATTCCCTCAAAAAGGTAATTCCTTGGTCGGAACTCAAGATAGTACTTTCGCAAATCATCTAGTAATGTCTTACTTAAGATCGTATACCGGTCTTTGTTGCCCTTGCCTTGTCGCACCCGGATCGTCATTCGCTTACTATCAATATCCGAAATCTCCATCCTGAGAAGCTCGCTACGCCTCAGGCCAGCTGAGTACAGCATACTAACGATGCAACGGTGCTTGACATTAGTAGTGGCACTGATCATAGCTATAATCTCGCGTTTACTCACTACGCTGGGCAACCTCTCCCGCTTCCGTGGCCGCTCAATATCATAGAAACGATTGGGCATGCCAAGTACGATTTCATAATAAAATTTAATGCTATTGATGGCCTGATTGATGTGGCTATCCGATTTACCATTTTGAATCAAATGCTGAAGATATCGTCTTATATCGTGTTCATCCAGTGTATGCAACGCCCTGGAAAAATAGAAATTCATGAAAGCTTCAAAGCTGCTGACATAGCTGCGCACAGTGTTATTCGCATACTTCTTGAGCTCCAACTTTTGTAGATAAGCTTCGGGACATACGCGATACCCAGGCTCTACTCTGCGCTTTCGAAACCAGTTCACATCGACCGGCTCGTTGTTGTCTGTCATGATCTTGCTGGAGGAAAATGCCTTGGTGTTGATCCACGCGACCCCTCTAAAGGTCTCAAAGATCTTGGCGAGATTAGCGGGTTTGTTTGGAAGATAAGCCATCCCATACTGCTCACTCCAACCCACATCGGGCAATTTTTCGACCAGAGCTTGCACATCTCTGTCGGTGAAGTATCGAATGCCGATCACTTTCTTTTTGTCAATGAAGAGGTGCCTAAGATGAATAGTTCTATGGTATGGTTTCATACAAACAATACAACAGAATAAATGTCAGTATATCAATGCCTTATAATAATTAATCGTCAACTTAACAGATATTAACCGTTATTAACGGTTAATGGGCGAATAACTACGTCATTTTTGTATTTTCATGGTGTGAGCTAGCCGTGGTGAACTAACGGGAAGTCATATATTTAGATCATGGCAAGTCACTGCCCAATTTGTAAAAAGAAAGTAACCGGAAGATCGGACAAGCGCTTTTGCTCCGTAAAGTGTAAAAGTACTTACCACATAAGATTGCGCAAGCATACAGAAAGCGCTGCTGAACGTATCGATAAGATCCTGCACCGCAATCGATCTATCCTGCTAGAACTTATGGGACGAAGTCAATCGACAAAGAAAGTTTCTCGTCTTCTGCTGGATAAAAAAACCTACATGATTTAGGAAATCACCAACAACCATGAAAGTCTTGGCTTCGCGCCCGGTATCTTAGTACCAATAAAACTTATGGACCTATGGTTGTTGAGCAATTTCCCATTATCGTAGAACGTGGTTGTGGGATGGATGTACACAAAGATACTGTTGTTTGCACTATTCGAGGAATAGATTTGCAAACCCAGACAAGAACCTTTGCCACCTTCAGTGAAGATCTGATTGAACTGACATGTTGGCTTCAGAATAATGGAGTAACACATGTGGCCATGGAGAGTACCGGAGTGTATTGGAAGCCAGTGTATTATATGCTTGAAGAATTTTTCGAGATGCTTCTGGTCAATGCACGTCACATCAAGAATGTACCTGGTCAGAAGACGGACAAGAAAGATTCAGAGTGGATCGCTAAACTCTTGCTTAGCGGCCTGTTGAAGGGGAGTTTTGTTCCACCTGAGCAGATTAGAGAGATCAGAGTACTGACTCGTCATCGACGCAAACTAATTGGCAAGCGCACTAGTGAGAAAAATCGACTTCAGAACATCTTGGAAGATGCAAATATTAAGCTGTCAAGCGTTGTGAGCGATGTGTTTGGGGTTTCAGGTCTGGCTATGGTGACGGCCCTGTCGCAAGGACAAACAGATCCAGGTGCACTGGCACAACTGGCCAAAGGTTCACTGGTCAGAAAAAAGGACAAACTCAGCAAGGCACTCGATGGACGAGTTACGGACCATCATCAATTTATGCTAACCTTAATATTGGAATCCATCACCCACATCAATAATCAAATAGCTCAACTAGAAGCTCGACTGGATTCATACCTGACAGAAATGTCAACACAAATCGATCTGCTCAAAACCATTCCCGGAGTTTCCGACAAGAGTGCAATGAGCATCCTTGCTGAGATTGGCACCGACATGAGTCACTTCCCGTCACATCGACATTTAGCATCTTGGGCAGGTGTCTGTCCGGGTAATAATGTGAGTGCAGGCAAGAAGTATTCATCTCGCATCACCCATGGCAATAAGCATTTAAAGACTGTGCTGGTGGAAGCCGCCTGGGCTGCATCCAGATCGAAGAATCACCCCGAAATGTCAACTAAGTATCGAATACTGAGTGGCAGACTCGGTAAAAAAAAGGCTTGCATTGCCATCGGACATAAGATCCTCACTGCCGTATATCACGTGCTGCGGGATCAAGAGCCATACAAGGCATACAAAGCAGATTCCAAATATTTGGAGGTAAAGAGAATGCGTAGGATAGAACGTCTAGAGAGACAACTAAGACAACTTAAAAGGACATCTTAAAACAAAAGGTCGAACTTTTTTTGGTGGTTTAACTCCCCGATAAAAAAACTGACAGCAGATGCCTGAGTACCAACAATTGATGCCATAGAGCTCGAAGAAAAAATTACAATCTTTCCTTTCGTTCAACCCACTAATCAACTACAGTCATGATTTGATGCAGAGAGACTTACAGAAAAAAAATTCAACTATGATTACATCACAGGTTTTCATGTCAATACCAGAAAAAAAATCATCCATCATGTCTATGACTACTCCTGGGCCATATTTTCGGATCAGGAAGTGTTGATCATGAAAAATAACAGCGCTTAGTATTGCTGACCTAGATGGATGGGTCCTTCATTTACTTGCTGTGCAGGTGGTGCTAATTGTACCCGTACGCTATGTGGCTTGCTCTGCAGACGATCCAAATTTACTGATCGTTTCTTATCAACAATATCAAGATCTATTGGTCTTCATCTTACTTTTTGAGCCCTATCAGATCAGGTGCCATGAGAGAGCCTAGGTGCCAGGGAACTCACATGGATAACTGTCGGCTGCAAAGCATTATTTTAGTGCCATACCGGTACACAGGTCATCCTCGATCCAGAGTACTGCTGCCCATGTTGATCCTACAAATAGGCAATAACTAGTTTTGATGACCTCGTAGCCTCGTAATAGCATTCGACAGCTCAAAGTTGCCAAAGTCGAAGTACCATCAGTGAGACGAGTTTGTAGCATGTAGATTCTTGCACCCGTTTTGGTCTTAACCCAGCCATGTTATTCTCCAATTGATTTATGGTTAGATTCAGGATTTCGTGCTACATAGTCTGTCAACAGTGCCCTAATATCCCCAACGGTTCCTTGTTCTAATCCACCACTGGTGGCACCGGTGATCCAATAAAGTATCATCCCCGCATCTGAGCAGTCCCATTTGCCTTTTTGAAATCCCACCACATTATCCACTTCTGCAATTTTACCTTGAAGCCATACCTGCTGGATACGCGAATCTGGATGCTCCTTTGCCCAATCCCACTCACTAAGGTCCACCTTCAGTTTTTTGTTCTGATCAGGAATTCGAACCTCCTCGATCCCAAAATCTAGTATCTGCTGCCAGGAATAAAAATCACCGGCATTGTCGTTTGCCGGATGGTGGGTAATTACTTTTACGTATCTATGCTTTTCTTCTGGTGTAGCATCCAAGGCAAAGCCAATGATGTCTGGTTCTCCGGCTTCCACAATCCAGAGCGGATCTTCACGTGTTGAGGCATTTATTGCCTTGGTTAAATCCCTGATGGTTTCATCCTTTTCCCATAATGCATCATAAAAAGTCAGCGATTCAAAACCTCCCCAACGCCTGGCCGTTATATCGCAACTGGATTGCATGAGCGCATGACGTTCCTTTTCTGCTTTCTCGGAGATTCTTGATCCCCTTACCAGATCGCAGCTGTGTGAATAATGCACCAATCTGTCTTCCAATCCTGCTGCCCGCAACATGGCAATGGATACAGCTGTGCCCCCCAGGTCATCCGGATCCGGTGAGTTGCCATCCGCAACAATAGCTATTCTCCCAGACGGAGGATCTATCTTGGGTGATGAGATGGTCATGATTCTCACAGGCCCCATCAGCCCGGAAGACAGTGGCCCGGTAAATTTGAAAGAGCGCATTGCTGACTTGGTCGTAAAAGTGTATCTGCCGGCAGTGTACTCCTGACCTCCCATCCATCCATTTTCGAATTTTATGGTACGTATATTTGCGTCTGGCTCTTGTTGGTCACCGAGCAAGCGATTAACCCACCGATTTGCTACTTGTATTTCCAATTCGTTGCTTCCATTTTGCAAAGCACCCGACACATCGATACGCCATGGTGCGCACCATATGACCCCTACATCTTGGCCATTTAATCTTACTCTTGCCATATCCTTGACTACCCCTATATCCAGGTAGTATTTCTTATTGTCCAGCTTCTCGAAGTCAACTGTCTTCTCATACGTCCCAATTCCAGAGTAATATTTAATTCCATGTATTTCGTGTTCAGTCCAATCCTGAAGCCGGTCAAATTTAATCTGCTCTGGTCCACCAAATTTTGCATCAAAAGATACGTTCCACGAACCCTCAATGGATTTTTCTTCTCTGAGTACCGGAAAGTTAATACGCTCTTTATCAGTAGGAGCCGGCTGACCTTGTCCCGAAAAGGTCACGAAGAAACTCTCATGAGGAAAGAATTGCAGTGGTATGGTGGTCGATCCTTCTTCACGGGTATAGTTGGTAATTTTTCTGATTTCTCCGGTAGTCCCCATCCATAGTTCAGGATCCCCATCGGCACGAAATGTACAGTAGGTGTGTTGAAATTCTCCGGTTCTATTAGCCACAAAGTAAATATCCCTAACTTTTGTTTTTCGATGACCAAATCGAATGGAATTATTGCTCGAGATAAAGTCTTCAGAGATATCCAGTTCTGATAGGAGAGTGCTCACATTTTCATAGGTTGGATACAAATCATCCTGTGAGACAGTATTTAGTTGGCCACCCCAATAGATGGTTCCTTCACCAAATTTTCTCTCCTCGATCTCTCGTGGTACTTGATGGGAACCCCAAAGTCGTAAAGCAGCGCTTTCTACTCGATGGTCAGCATTGGGATAATCGGTTAAACTGGGAGATTTAATCGGAGGAGTTCCAATGATTGTGGCACCTTTTTCTACCAGAAGAGTGATCTTTTCAAGCAGTTCAGGTGTCATCGATTTGACATTTGGCAATACCATTATTTCGTACGAAGATGCCCCGGGAAAAACAATCTTGCCCTTCTCGACCATGCCTCTCTCCATCAGCATCATAGGAGAACATCCATCAAATCCATATCCCTTTTTATCGGGTATAGCACCGTTTCCTTCCAAGGCATCTGCAGGAGGTGTAAATACCATGGGAGCACCCTCAGGGGTAAGGTAGAGGATGTCAGTGACTGCCTGCCCTTGTTGCATCATGTGTGAACAACGGCTAATATACTGGTGATATGCTTCCACCATGGGCCACCAAGTTTGCCCCCGATCCCAATGCACACCATATCGCCCCATAGTCATTCCCGGTCGGTATTCGTCTCCTAGGGGTTTATGAGCGAAAGTATGATAGACAAATCGGTTGACACCTAAAGCCAGCGCCCAGTCACTTTGGTCTTTCATCGACCAGGGGTATTCCTGCCATGCTTCTTTATTGTTTGAGGTAAAGACTTCTGCACCTACCACCGATTGTCCGGTAATATGTGAAATGGAAGTAGCCTCTAAAACGGCATACCAAGTAACATATCCAAAACGTTTGCTCCAGAACTCAGCCATGATTACATCGGCGATGGCTCCCAGATCAAGGTCGCCTGAAGGATTCATGTCGTAGGGCTCAATGGTTAGCTCCAGTCCTTTTCTATGGGCATACGCTTTTCCAAATTCTGCGTGATTTTCCAGCACCAACTCCTTGCACGTTTGACGTAGGTCCCAAAGAAAGCGTTCTGTGATTTCTATGTTTTTAATGACTCTTCCTGTGTAAGCGAGCAAATAGGGGCCTGGATCATATCCCCTGCGGTCGAGAAATGCTTCGACCAGTCCCGCTGTCCAGTTTTGGGCTCCGCTCTCCCAGCTATCCATATATAGACCGGTCCAACCCACCCCTTCTTTCCTTGGGGCAGTTTTCTCCAGCAAAATATCGGTGTAATGTCGGAGATGATTTTTAAAGGCGACGGTATCCATTTTATTACTCTCCAGACCAATGACCGGCTCGGGTGAGGGACGTGTGCTGGCACCGGTTACTCTTTTTCCCATACGGATAATGGTCCATGCACCAGCTGGAGCATCCCAAACCAGTTTGCCATCAGATTGTAAGTACTCTGTCACCTGGATGATGTCTCCTTTTTCAAGGACATTGTGATGATCTTTCCGTGCATAGCTGGCCAGATCGCGCAAAAAAGGTTTCACGTTTGGCTTGGAAGAATAGGGGTCTCTTTCATAAAGTGCCTTTTCATTGATATCGCTAATTATGGGCTTCACAGAATCTGGGATGGCATAGACCGCCACATCTTCATAATACGGATCTTTCAATTTGTGCCAGGTCGTACTTCTTTGTTTGGGAATAGGTAGATCGACCTTTACCCGTCTATTTCCCTGAACTTGGGTCTCACTAAAAACCAGGTGCTGCATTGACTCCTCGGGTTTTACCCAGGGACCTCCACTACCACACCAGCCAGGACCAGCTCCCAGCAATATCTTGATACCAAGTCGCTCAGCTTCTCTCACGGCATGTACAAAAAGATCCTGCCACTCCTCGCTCATGAAATCTACAGGACCTCGGGGTACGCCAATTCCCACTTCGAGAAATATTAGATTGCTGATGCCGGCTTCCTTCATAGATTCCAGATCCTTTGTCATGGCTTCACGGGATAAATTTCCATCCATGAAATACCAGTAGACGCCCGGTTTCGAAGTATCTGGTGGGTCTCTAAAAGCTTCCTTTAAGTCATCCACAGGCACAGAAACGGAACTCAACATCAAAAATGATAATCCGAATAACATACCAACCAAGTAAATCCTTCTTACGAGGGGCATCACTAAAGCATATTTTATGTGAGACATTAATTGCGGCATTTGTGTATCACGAAACAATCGGTGACCTTTTTCAGACTCATCGTCATTCAGGCGACTGACCCCCTAACCGATCCCTTCAGTAAATCTTTATAGTTGATCGTCATATTGCTCTTGACAAGTTTGAGATTTTATTTTTGTAAATAGTAGTCGATGGTTTGAAATCGTCCTCAATCATCGCCAAAGCTACTTTGAGCTTAGCATCCAGATCATGATGCAGATCTTTTATTTCAGGCTTGCCAACCTGATTGTCCGTTGGATTACTGCCGGTCTGGTGATTTGCAAGCACTTGTGACAAAGACTACCATCATTAGATAAATCAGTTTCTGCGGATACTTTACTGAATAGCTTTTCCACCTTTGGAATAATTATTTTCATGGATTAAGCGCAACCGACCTCAATCTAAAACCATAGGATTTATTGTACCCAATCGGGCCATTAATAATTCGGTCATTTCACTTTTCATATGCTCAATATCCTTATCTTCATATAGATCATTCCACTCAAATGGATCCTTTTGAAGGTCGTAAAATTCTCCCCCAATAATATCAGCATCGACATACTCGGTGGCATCTTGTTTCCTTGCGAATCGTACAATCAATTTGTGGTTTTCTGTACGTGCCATAAAGGAAGCCTCTTCTCGACGTTCATGCAAGGCACAAAAAGAAAAAGCTCGAGTTTGGTCCCTATCCAGCAAATTGATGCCGACCGCTTTCTCAGGAATTGCCATTCCAGCAGCTTCCAGCAGAGTTGGGTATACATCGACCAGCTCGGCCGGACGCTTGTCTTCCCTTCCCTTCCAATGATCAGCCAGGGCTGATCCAGCAAGGATCATAGGTACTCTGACACTTCCATCATACAGACAATACTTATTAAACCGGTAGTACCTTTCTCCTAGCATCTCACCATGATCAGAAACATATATGATCAGAGCATTCTCCAGGAGGCCTTTGTTCTCTAGTGCCTCCAAGGTCCTGCCAAACATATCATCGATCCAGGTACAATTTGCATAGTATCGCATGGTCATCTGTTTCCATTGGTCTTCCGTCGCCTCTTTCCAAAATCCCTCGTACAATGCTCTGCGGTTTATGCCTTCTGCGTGTGGTGACCGATCCTTGTCCCATGGGGGTTGCTGAGCATAGGTTGTTTCTTCGATCTTGTAGTGATCCTCGAAACCCCTGGGCACATTGTGGCCGGCATGTGGTTTTAGAAATGACAGATACAAAAATAATGGCCGCTCATCATCCCTACCCTTCACATATTCCAGGCATTTTTCAAAAACCCAACCATCGCGGTGGTCACCTTCGGGAAGGGTACTGGTTTCACCTATGTATCCGGAAGGATCTTCCTCTCCCGGACCATAATCAATGGTTTCGTTTAGATACCGCTGCTTTTTTTCTGGATCAAGGTCTTTCATCATCACGGCACCCTCTTCAAAAACTTCGGCAGCATACCTTGTTTCGAAACCCCGAGTCGAACAGCGAATCCCCCAATGGGTTTTTCCAAAACCTGCCGTTTCATAACCTGCTTCTGCAAACAGCTGAGCGAGTGGCTTGATCGGCAGTTTATCATCTGGTATACCCCGTCCATTCCGCATAACTCCTAGCTGATTGGGGTATAAGCCCAACATCATGGAGTTGCGACTGGCAATACACATAGGTGCCTGGCAAACTGCCTGGGTAAAACGAACACCCTCTTTTGCCAATTTGTCTAAATTGGGAGTATGTATGCTTTCATCTGCGACTCCCAAAGCATCCCATCGGTGTTGGTCGTCCATAAGGAAGATAATATTTGGACCACTTTCAGCGTGTGTGTTGATGTCACTATTTTGTGTGCTCCCGCAAGCCAGACCAATGATCACAGTGCCAAGTAGCATTAATGTACTATGTGGTTGTAATGGATGCTGCATCAGATTACATGATGAGTGCAATAATAGTAGTGGTCATTCTATATGATAGTAGGTGTTAGTAACAAAACAGATAAAAATGATTTAGTCAAATCTTGAGCCTACACCGAAAAAAACACCAAATCAAAACTAAATCAGATTTCCCTATAAATGTACTTTGTCATTCTTAGAAAGAATGATTCTAGTGTATGGAAAAAGCCAGGTTCGTCACGACCCAGCTCTTTCCGCATAATAAGAAACGTACTTACTTAAATAATTGTATTGGGCACTTCCGAAAACTCGTTCATGGGCTCAGCTTCATTCAGAGTCCAAGGAGGTACCTATGGTTAATGATTTCACTTAGCGATATCCATTGTTTGTGGGATCAGACTCTAGCAACGCAGGATTCAAATTTATCTCCTCAGTTGGTATGGGAAGCAGCACATGATGTGGCTGAATATTTGCAGCAGGATCGTAAACCCGATATTCCGTTGATTTTACTACATCCAGCAGTATGCCCCATCTGATTAGATCTAGGCGGCGATGACCTTCCCCTGCGAGTTCCCATTTTCTTTCATCGCGAATGGTCTGCCTCAATTCTTCCTGGCTCATTCCCTTCAACTCCCATTCTTCCTGAGTTGCAAAGGCCCTTTTCCTAACTGCATGGATATATTGATACGCCTCAGTTGGGCCATTTAATTCATTTTCCGCCTCTGCGGCCATCAAATAGGTGTCTGCTAATCGAAATACTTGTCTATTATCGCTGTGATTAAACCGTGGTGAAGTTGCCAAGTCAAGATTCCAGAGTTTTGGCATGTAGGGAAACTTCAGTTGAATTCCACCATAGACATCCAGTATGTTACTGGGTCTACGCAAATCATTCATGGGATATTTCTTCACCAAATCAGGTAAAGGAATTTGCAGTCCTGTACCATTCATTGCCTCTCCTCTAGAAGCAAGTATGGATCGCAAGCTATCTCTCTCCTCGCTAATCAAAGGCTCATCTCTTAATCGAGGACTAAAAATGCTCGCACGCCAGTTGGCATTTCCAGCAAATGCTGCACCTGCGAACGCTTCTTCAAATACAGAGCTCACATCCTTGGCAAAATCTAGCTCCCAGATGTTTTCCATATTGTATTCGTTCATGGGGTCGAACACATCTGCATAATTATCCAAGAGCACATGGGGAGAATTATTAATGATTTCCACGGATTTATCTCGAGCTCCCTGCCAATTTTCCTGAATCAGGTAGATCTTTGCCATGACCATGGCTGCAGCCCAGCTCGATGCTTTGCCCAGGTCCTTGGCAGGAATAGCATCAAGCATCAGATCTTGAGCGAGTTGCAAGTCTACCAATATTTCATTCCTAATCACGTCGGCATCAGTTCTTCCCAACGATCCTATTGCATCGATCGGTAGGTTTTCCCGATAGTAGGGTACATCACCCCATAGATTAGTCAGGTGATAAAAGGCAAGCGATCGCAAGAATAGGGCTTCACCAATGATCTCACCTTGAGGGCCTTGTGGTATCGCTAGATTCCCCTCCACATTGGCCAAAATGACATTGGTATTTAGCACAATTTTATACAAGTCCTTCCAAGTCTGCACAATGCCCATGAGCTGCTGCACGTCTCCTGCATTACCTTCATTCATGGTATATCCACAGATGGAAGCAATGATACCCCATCCTCGATTTGGCCCAACGACATCGGCGCCATTTTCATACCAAGCATCTAATCCTACTTGTCCATAGATGGCATTGTTTTTCAAAATAGCATAGATGCCAGTGATGGCTGCCCTTCCATCCGACTCAGAGCCAAAAAAGTTGCTGGGTGAAATAATATCTTGAGGGTCTTCCTCCAGAAATTTCTCACAACTTGACAGCCCCATCAGCAGCAATACAAATGGTAGATATAGTAAATTTTTCATGTTTCTTTATTATTTGATATCATGTAAATAAAATGATGATATTTTCATAGTTTTCTGCACACCTAAAAAGTAGCATTTATTCCAAAAGTGACGATCCGTGGATTGGGATATTGACCATTCGCAAATCCCTGTATGACATTAGAAGTACCATACTGACTGACTTCTGGATCCAGCAACCTGAAGTCTGACAATAGCAAGAGGTTGGTTCCGACGAAATACACATTAAGACCTTGTAGCGCATTGACGTTCCACTTTTGCAAGGGCAAATTGTAGCCCAACCGGATGGATTTTAGACGCAGGTGTGAGCCGTCTTCAATGAATGCCGAATTATTAGGTATTTCACCTAAGGCCTCCATAGCACCTGCTCGCGGAATGTCTGAAGTGGGATTTTCGGGAGTCCACCTATCCAATGTTTCCAGGTACTTTGGTGCTCCTGGTCTTCCAAAGAAATGAGTAACAGTTCTGGAGTTAGAAACCTCATTTCCTTGAGTTCCCTGAATGAAGAAAGAAAATTCCCAATTCTTTAAGGTCAAGGTATTCTGAAGTCCATAAATGAAATCTGGTTGGGGACTACCTAAGAAATGAAAGTCGTTCTCGGTGATGATCCCATCACCATTGGGATCTTCAAAGCGTGCACCTCCGATGTCTTGATTTAGCTGACCAGAAGCGTCAATTTCCTCTTGGGTCTTCCATGTACCCAGATAATCTACGCCCACAAAAACAGGTGCAGTTTGACCGACGATCAAGCGACCTCCCGGGCCAGATTGCTGATTGGGGCTTACGATATTTATGAAATCTACTCCACCCAAATCGAGGACCTTGTTCCTGTTGCCAGAAAGCGTCAACATGGATGACCATTTAAACCTGTCGGTGGAGATATTTACGGTATTGACTAATAATTCGAGTCCCTGATTTTGGACCTCACCTAAGTTCTGTAACCTACTTTCAAAACCAGTCTGCCGGGGCAGGCGCACATTGAGCAATAGATCAAAAGTGTTCTTTTTGTAGTAGTTCAATTCGGTAAAAAGTCGACCTCGAAAGAAGGATGCCTCTAGCGCTACGTCAAGTTGGTTTGTCGTTTCCCATTTCAGCTCTTCATTAGCAGGTCTCCCCAAGGTAGCACCTGCTCCAAGGATGCCATTGTAGCTCGTGCTGGCATCTTGAATGATGGCCAGTGTTCTAAAGGATTCAATGGCCTGGCTACCAGAACGACCGTAGCTAGCCCTCAATTTTAAATCGTCAAATACACCCATATTGGCAATAAACGGCTCTTCGGATAGCCTCCAGGCTACGGCTATAGATGGAAAAAATGCGTATTTATTTCCGGGTGCAAAACGAGAGGAACCATCTGAGCGTCCTACCACGGTGAGGAGATACTTGCTCTTATATGAATAATTGACCCTTCCAAAAAATGATACCAATTGAAAAGCATCATAGCCCGATCCAACTACATTTCTCGTCGGGTCGGATCCCAGAGCCAAATTATTAAATCGGGTCGCATCACTAGTGATGCCATAGGCCTCGGCCAAAGTTGTTTCTTGTGTGAATTTCTGTGAAGACATTCCACCCAATACGGTCAGAGAGTGGTCATCCGAGAAATCGGAGGTGTATTGAATCGTATTTTCATTATTCCAGCCCACACCCAAAGAATTATTGATGGTGGCATTGCCAAAATCGCCAACAAATAGAAAATCCGGCTGTTGACTTGAATTGAAAGTATTTCGCTTTACGTTATTGATCTCCGGATTGAATGTAGAACGAATGATCCAGTTTTTTACCGGGCTAAACTCCAAGAACACAGTTCCCAGAAAATTGCTTGTTCTCGTTTCATTCGTATTCAACTGGGAGTTGGCTACAGGATTTCCGAAAGGGCCACCACTAATGGGATTCTGACCTGTGAAATTACCTGAGGCATCTCTAACTGGGATCGAACCCAATGTGAATGTGGAACCATAACCTACCACGCCATTATCTCGGTGAAATTGAGAGAAGTTCAATCTGAATCCTGTTTTGAACTTATCCGAGAGCTGCACGTCCAGATTAGAACGTAGAATGTACTTTTCAATACCTGAGGTCGTCACAATTCCCTCTTGATTAAAATAGTTGCCGGATACGTAATAATTGATTTTCCCATTTTCAGATCCTCCAGAGACCGATACATCTGCATTGTACATCGGAGCATTATCAATCAAGAGGTCAAACCAGTCGGTATTGGCCACGCTATTGATGTCTGGAAATGGTTCTGAAGTGTTTCTGAATCGTGCATCTTCGTTAGCATATGCAGCGTGTTGAGGTCCGTTGAGTAGTGCCGGCTGGTCCAGTGCAGACTGAATGCCGGTACTGAGGCCAATGGTAACTACAGGCTTTCCTCCATTGATCTTCGTTCCCATCTTGGTAGTCACAAGGATGACTCCATTGGCACCTCTACTACCGTAAATCGCAACGGAAGAGGCATCTTTGAGCACTTCGATCGACTCTATATCATTGGGATTTAGGTTATTGAGGTTGTAATTCTGACCGACAATAATGCCATCAATGACCCACAGGGGTTCGTTATTCCCCTCAATCGAGTTCCCTCCCCGCACCCGGACAACCGTTCCGGAGCCGGGGGCACCATTGACATTGGTGATTTGCACACCAGCAGTTCTGCCCTGAAGGATTTGATCCACCCTTGATGTAGGAATACTAGCTATGTCCTCGACCTGCACACTTGATACCGATCCAGTTAGGTCTGATTTCTTTTGTCTTCCGTATCCTACCACAACCACCTCATCCAGTTGAGAAACCATGGTGGCCAGGATGATCTGAACCGTGGAAAGCCCTTCTATGCTGACCACGGTCGATTCATAGCCTGTGTAGGAGATGGAGAGAGACTTTGCTTCGTCTGGGACTTCAAGAGAGAAACTGCCGTCCAGGTCGGTGGTAGTTCCGATAGAGGTACCCTGGACCCGTACAGTGGCTCCAATAAGTGGTGCACCATCTTCGTCAACAATGGTACCCGTCACGACTCTTTCGAGCAAAAGTTTTTCTGCCGCACCGACCTCAAAGTTGTTTAAGAGTCTGGAATTGTAAGTGATGATCACCTTATAGCTCTCACTAACTTGATCCAATGCCGAGCTTAGGGATTCAAGTCTATCCTCGTTGTCTAAGGCATTGAGTGAAAGAATACTCGTCAGAAAAAGGAAGATCAGTAGGGGTGGTCGAATACCTGCATTCCGTTTCATAAATTTGTCTGTTTAGTCATTAATCTGTTGCTGGGACAGATCGTGCGGATCTGCTCCAACTTTTGTTTCATTCCGTTATTTATCTCTACCGATCATAAAATATCGGTTTTGTACTTGATCATATTTTCGGCTGGAATAAATAGGTTCGTACAGATCCAACCTCCCCGAAAGTGATCGTAGGATTTAAAAAGATGCAATGCACAATTGTGGTCACCGCAGAGAGCATCAAATAGCTGTAGATCGGTCCATTGATTCATAGCGCACTATTCACCCCATGACGATTCATTCAGGCAGTAACCCTGTAGTGAATCACGTAAGAAAATTCTCCATAATTCTGCTCTCTAATTTAGATACAAGGTCAGAGAAAACTGTTCTGCTCTATTCTGGTTAGGCCTATTAAGTGTTCTGATCTGTTCTGCAATATGGTTGATCTGACCAGTACATGATCACTACATCTTGCGACGTTTTTCAAGCTAAGGTGACCATATTCTGCGATCAGAAATCAATGCTTGATCAATGTGAAGCAAGGTGATTGGGCATCATAAGTGTCATCCCATAGATATCTGTCGGTGGCTCTGGCAAAGGCTTGCAGCGAGAATCTCACTTGCGCTATGACCGGCAAAATGATGCCATTTTTTCAAGCCTCTTGCGCTTTCTTACCATCGTTCCATTGGGTATGTAGTACCTTTGCAGGTAGCTGGAGATCCTAGTGGCTTGAAGTAATAATGCCTGACAATGGAGCTATTTGTCAGGCAATTGCCAGCTATTCCTGCCAAAATGGCTTGAATTGCAGTATGGCAAGTAAATTGATCAATGTTTCTTTGTAAAAAACTTAACCTGTTTTGGCATGGGAAGGAAGAAGAAAAATGGTAAGGACAAAGCAGCATCGGCTGCACAGCCAAAAGACCACCTCAACGAAGAAGTGGCAGTTGAAGAACAGCCTGTCGATGCATCTTCGGAGCTGTCCGAGATGAAGGACAAGTATCTTCGATTGTTTGCAGAATTTGATAACTATAAGAAGCGTACCTCACGCGAGCGATTGGAGCTACTGCGCAATGCGGCAGAAGACATGTTGGTCGATTTATTGCCTGTTTTGGATGATTTTGACAGAGTGCGACAAAATGAAAAAGCCGATGAAAAGTCTTTTCGGGAGGGAGTACGCTTGGTCTATCAGAAGCTGCGCCAGATTTTGGAGCACAAGGGTCTGCAAGAGATGGATACAGATGAGGCAGACTTTGATCCTGAACTGCATGAAGCTGTGACCAAGATTCCTGCACCGTCCAAAGATCAGAGTGGGAAGATCATTGATCACATCGAGAAAGGTTACTACTTAAATGACAAGATCATCCGCCACGCCAAGGTGGTGATTGGTGAGTAAAGCTAGATGCCAGATGGCAAAGAGAGATTATTACGAAGTGTTGGGGGTAGATAAGGGAGCCGATGCGGCAGCCATCAAGAAGGCTTATCGGAAGACTGCCATCAAATTTCATCCCGACAAGAATCCTGGTGATAAGGCTGCCGAGGAAAAGTTTAAGGAAGCTGCCGAGGCCTATGAAGTGCTGAGTGATGCAGATAAGCGAGCGAGGTACGATCGGTTTGGTCATGCAGGTGTATCTGGCAATGGCGGCTTTGGTGGAGCGGGAAGTGCTTCCATGGAAGACATCATGGAGCAGTTTAGTGACATGTTTGGCGGTGGAGCATTCGACACATTCTTTGGAGGATCAGGAGGTGGTAGACGGCGTCGTGGTGGCGGTACCAGGGGCACCAATTTACGCATCAAGGTGAGCCTTTCGCTAGAAGAGATAGCCAAAGGCACCACCAAAAAGATCAAGGTAAAAAAGCAAGTAAAATGTTCCACTTGTGGTGGCAGTGGTGCTAAAGACAGCGGATCAGTCTCTACCTGCGGTACATGCAGTGGGTCGGGCTATGTCCGACAGGTGCGCAGTACATTCTTGGGCCAAATGCAAACCACCACCGCCTGTCCAACCTGTGGAGGAAATGGCCAAGTGGTCACCTCTAAATGCGCCAAATGTAAGGGCGATGGCACCAATTATGAGGATAAACTCATCGAAATCGAGATTCCTGCGGGTGTAGAGGAAGGTATGCAGCTGTCGATGCGAGGTCATGGCAATGCCGGTCAAAACGGAGGCCCAGCCGGTGACCTGCTCATTAACATCCAGGAAAAGCCCAACCCTAAGCTCAAAAGGGATGGTGCCAATATTATCTACGACCTATACCTCAACTTCGCCGATGCAGCCATTGGCACATCGGTCCAGGTGCCAACCATCGGTGGCAAGGTGAAGATCAAAATACCAGCAGGCACCCAATCGGGTAAGATATTTCGACTGAAGGGTAAGGGGCTGCCGGTTGTACAGAGTTATCAGCATGGAGACCAGCTCATCCATGTCAGCGTCTGGACCCCTAAGAAACTGACTCCTGAAGGAAAAGCTCTGCTTGAAAAGATGAAAAAGATGCCCAATTTTGATCCACAACCTGGCAAATCGGACAAAGGTTTTTTCGAAAAGATGAAAGACTACTTCAACGCCTAATGTCTGTACGACTGATATCTTGGATGGTCTTGATGCTCTGTATCTGTAGTTGTTCCCAGCAATATTACTATCAACATACAGAGACCATAGCAGATGCTCAGTGGTCCTACGAAGATACACTCAGTTTTGAGGTTGATATCGCAGACACCACTGTGACCTATGACCTCATGCTCGATATAAATCACAGCAAGAACTACGCTTACCAGAATATCTATGTGAAGATTTTTACGACGTTTCCAGATGGCAAAGAACTAGCACAACAGGTACCTATCGATTTCGCCGATGGTAAGGGCCGGTGGTACGGTAAGTGTGGTTCCAGTAGCTGCCATCTCCGGGTCATGCTACAGGAGCAAGCCCACTTCAATCAGATAGGCACGCACAGCCTTGAGGTCGTACAGTACATGCGTATCAGTCCCTTAGAGGGGATTCAGGCGGTAGATCTTCTGGTAGATAAGAAAAGAGTGACACGCTCTATCGAGTGATTGCTCTGATTTAAGAAAAACACTGTTAAGGTTCTAGGATATGATAGCCCAACTGAACCAGGAATACATTTATTGATCTGCAGAGGCCACACGCCTCCCCGGATTTTTCGGTTCCCACAGGCTTTGTCAATGGTTTGAATAACCTGAAGATTTTCAATTTTAATTGTGATAAGATGATCGATGGAATCCAAGAAAGAGATATCAATGTTAGACTTCATCTTCGGGGATCACCAGGAAACTACATTGAGAACATTAACCAAGCATACATCATACATTATGGGCGGGCATGTAGATCGACACCTGAGGCAAATCCGAAGAATAAAATCACACGTAAACTTCCCCCAATAGTTGGGATTGACAAATCTAGTTGACTAAGATATGGGTACAGGTATGAAGGTTAGGATCTTATGCATATCATTAGCGACGATACTTTTTTTCTACGGTGTTTTTCATTTCCGGCTTTATAAATTATTGTTGAATCAAGGTCGGTTGTTAAAACCGGTCCATGCCACTGTGCTATGTGACAGCCAAGTATCTCAGAAAGGCTTATTATACGAATACAAGGACGAGTACGGCGATAAAATGATCTTCTATTTGAAGGGACCGACCCGCCTTGACAGGAAGGTATTAGTGATCGATGTGGACAGACAGAAGATAGGAGTGCCAAATTCGAGCTTCCAGGATTATTCTCTCTGGGGTAATCATCTTTTTCAAAACAACAGTGGTGAAAATTATATTCCCCTGGACAACAACGTAAAGAGAAATTATTTTGACCCTAATCTGATTATTACATCGGATGAAATTCGGTTTGAATTACCACCCAATGAGGGATACCACTGTAGCGAAATAGTCATTCATCGGAAAGAGATATGATCGACCTGATGAGACTGAATCGTTACTTTTAACTCCAATAAAATTAATATGCACTCAAATATTTTATGGCTTGCACTCTCGCTATTGGTGATCAGTTGCATTTTCAAAAAAGATGAGTTCCGCAATGAAATTCTATGGGACACCTGGGGTATTCCACATATTTATGGAAAATCAGAAGGTGACCTATATGAAAGGATGGGCTGGGCTCAAATGAGAAGCCATGGTGATCTGTTATTAAGACTTTATGGGGAGGCCAGAGGGAAGTCTAGTGCATACTGGGGTGGTGATTTCGAAAGGGATAGCCTGCTGCATCAGTTGGATGTGATTGCGGCAAGCAAACGTGCCTGTAGGTCGATGTCTGCTACTTCGCTGGAGATCGTGGATGCATTTGCTACAGGCATCAATGCCTATGCCACTGAAAACGGCGCCAATTTGGACGAGAAATATCGGGTTGCGTTGCCGATAACCAGAGAAGACATTGTGGCTCACATTTTTAGGGTATTATATTATGAACTGCTGATCAATCGCAACTTAGGACCTACCGATGACTGGACGCCTGGATCAAATGCTTGGGCCATCAACGGCGCTAAGACGGCAGGGGAGCATGCCATGTTATTGGCAAATCCTCATCTTCCATGGGAGGACTTTTGGATGTTTTATGAGGCCCAGCTGATCACTGATGCCAACAGTTTATATGGTACAACCTTGGTGGGGCTGCCGGTAATCGGCATAGGATTTAATGAGCACCTTGGATGGACCCACACCGTCAACACCCTAGATAATGTTGACCTATATGAGCTCAGTGTCGATCGTGATACATATCAAATGGATGGTAACTATCGTCCTTTTGAGGTCGATACGATGTGGCTGGAAAAGCGAGTAGCTGGCCACATACGAGAAGTGCCCCTGGTACGCAAGCGATCAGCCTTTGGCATGATTCTCACAGAAGGCCATGGCAAGGCATTGGCAGTGAGATGGCCCAATATGGATGGCAGCAAAGATGTGATCCGTCAGTGGCAATTGATGGGTAAAGCGCAGTCACTGGCTGAGTTTCAAGATGCCATATCGCTCAATGCCCTCCCACTTTTCAACATCCTTTATGCGGATGATGCGAAGAACATCCTCTACCATTTTGGTGGGCATGTGCCGAAAAAAAATGGTGATTGGGATAAATGGAGAAAGATCGTACCCACCCACTCAAGTGAGGATATTTGGACTAGCTATTACGCTACTTCAACCCTACCGGGCTACATCAATCCTGCTAGCCAATGGATACAGAATGCCAATGATCCACCTTATACCAGCACTTTTCCGACGGCCTTATCGCCAGCTGATTTCCCCTCACACATTGCACCCAACCATATGGGCTTCCGACCACAGAGGTCGGCCCATCTGATGCATGCCGCTACTGATCTCACATTGGATGAGTTTTTGGCCTTAAAAAATGATACGAAATCAGAAATTTGGTTGAGGCTGAAGGATGATTTTACTGCCTTGAGATCTGAAACCACAGATTCGCTGGCACTTGCCGCACTCGATTTTTTGGATGACTGGGACGGAGCTTTGGAGGTGGAAAGTAAGGAGGCGGTGTTCTTTATTCACCTGATGGAAACTTTACAGATGTCTGCCTTATTTGAGAAAGATTGGTCATACGAAGATCCCATGCAGACGCCCGACGGGTTTATGGATCCCAAAAAAGTAATCGATGCCATAACACAGGTTGCTCAGGAACACCAAGCCATGTATGGCGGTCTGGAGGTGGCGTACGGTGACCTTTATAGAATGAGGGTAGGCAGTCACGAGTACCCAGCAAACGGTGGGTATGGCAATTTAGGTTTATTCAGGACCATCAATTTTGCACCGGATGCTGATGAAAAGTTCTACAGCATTCACGGTGACAGCTATGTCTGCGCTATCGAGTTTGGCAACAACGTACGTGCAAAAGCCATCCTCGCCTACGGCAACGCTACCCAAAAAGGAAATCCACATATCGGCGATCAATTGCAGCTCTTTGTGGCCAAAGAATTTAGGGACGTCTGGCTCACAAGGGAGGAGCACTTGGCTCACCTGGAATTGCGAGAGTGAAAAAGGCAGTGGGCAGTTTGGCGATCGGCAGTGCGCTTTCTGGGACAAAGGCAGTAAGACAGGCAGCAGGCAGTCGGTAGACCTTGGACACTCTATCTCGCCAAGTACATGCTCCTACGTTTGTCAAGATCTCTAAAGAAAGGATCTTTCAGGTCCTTGATAAATCTAATAGCTTCTCCAGTGCTTTTCATTTCGGGGCCCAGCTGTTTATCGACATTGGGAAATTTGTCGAAGGAGAAGATGGGTTCCTTGATGGCAAATCCCTCCAGGTTTTTTTCGATGGAAAAGTCTTTGAGTTTCTTATGGCCCAACATGACTTGGGTGGCGATGTTGAGATAGGGTACTCCGTAGGCTTTCGCAATGAAAGGGGTAGTACGGGAAGCTCTGGGATTCGCTTCGATCACATACACCTTTTCGTCCTTGATGGCAAATTGGATGTTGATCAGGCCCAGGGTATTCAATGCTGGGGCCAATTTATTGGTGATCTCGATCATTTTATTGACCACCTCTTCAGATAAACTATAAGTCGGTAGGACTGCGGAGCTATCACCAGAGTGGACACCTGCAGGTTCGATGTGTTCCATGATGCCCATGATGTGGACTTCATCACCATCACAAATGGCATCGACTTCTGCTTCTTTGGCTCTCTCCAGGAACTGATCGATCAAGACTTTGTTATCAGGGAGATGCTTAAAGATGCTGAGCACGGTGCGCTCTAGTTCCTCATCATTGATTACGATCCGCATACGCTGACCACCTAACACGTAGGACGGTCTCACCAATACGGGGTAGGACACTTCGGCAGCAATACTTAGGGCCTCGTCCGCATCATCGGCTACACCGTAGCGCGGGTATGGAATGCCAAGCTCTTTTAGCAGGTCGGAAAAGCTGCCACGGTCTTCGGCCAGGTCCAGTGCCTTGTAGCTGGTGCCCATGATTTTAAATCCAGCCTCTTCTAACTTTTCTGCCAGTTTGAGAGCAGTTTGACCACCTAGCTGGACAATGACGCCTTCAGGTTTTTCGTGGTCAAGGATTTCTACCAGGTGTTCCCAAAATATCGGTTCGAAATAGAGTTTGTCAGCCACGTCAAAATCTGTAGACACCGTCTCGGGATTACAATTGACCATGATGGCTTCGTATCCGGCCTCTTTGATGGCTAGGATGCCATGCACACAGCAATAGTCAAATTCTATGCCTTGACCAATGCGATTGGGGCCAGATCCTAACACCACCACTTTCTTTCTGTCAGAGGGGATGCTTTCATTCTCGCTATCGAAGGTGGAATAGAAGTAGGGAGTTTCTGCAACAAATTCTGCGGCGCAGGTGTCGACCATTTTGTATACCCGGCGGATACCTTGCGCCTTGCGATATTTAGTGACATCTCGTTCCTCTATGCGCATCAGCCAGGCGATCTGGCCATCAGAATATCCCGCTTTTTTAAGATCCTTGAGAAATTCGATGGGAATATCTTCGGGGACATTGTACATCATCAACTGCTTCTCCATATCTACCAGTGTGCGGATCTGCTTGATATACCAGGGATCGATTTTGGTGAGTTTCTGTACCGATTTTACTGGAACTCCCAGGCGCAATGCGTCTTTGAGTCGATAGATGCGATCGTCGCTCACATCTTCTAGCCTACTGAGGATATCCTCTGTACGAATCCATTCCTTTTTGTCGGCTCCCAGGCCCATGCGATTATTCTCCTGTGATTGACATGCTTTTTGCAACGCTTCCAGAAAGGTGCGGCCTATCGACATCACCTCACCCACCGATTTCATCTGCAATCCCAATAAGTGGCTGGAGCCATAGAATTTATCGAAATTCCAACGCGGCATTTTTACAATGACATAGTCGAGAGTAGGCTCAAAGAAGGCCGATGTGGTCTTAGTTATCTGATTTTTTAGCTCATCGAGGTTGTATCCCAACGCCAGCTTAGCAGCAATCTTGGCAATGGGGTATCCCGTAGCCTTGCTGGCAAGAGCTGAGGATCTCGATACCCTAGGATTGATTTCGATGGCAATGATGTCTTCATTTTCAGGATCGATGGCAAACTGCACATTGCAACCACCAGCAAAGTTACCCAGCGAGCGCATCATTTTGATGGCATCATTTCTCATCCTTTGGAAGGCTGTGTCTGACAACGTCATAGCCGGGGCCACTGTGATGCTGTCACCGGTATGGATACCCATGGGATCCAGGTTTTCGACGGTGCAGATGATGGTGACATTATCATTGCTATCGCGAAGCAGTTCTAGCTCGTATTCTTTCCAACCAAATAGCGCCTTTTCAATCAGTACTTCATGGGTGGGCGATGCGTTAAGACCTCGCCTCAACGCCACATCAAAATCGGCTGGATCGCTGACAAATCCTCCACCACTACCACCCAGAGTATAGGATGGTCTGATGACTAGCGGAAATCCAATTTTTTGAGCAGCATCCTTCCCTTCTAAGAATGAGTTGGCAATGAAAGAGGGTGCTACCGCCATACCAATGCGACCCATTAACTTCCTAAATTCTTCTCGATTTTCCGCAAGTTCGATGGCTTCAAGATCCACCCCTACCAATTTGACATCATACTTTTCCCACACACCTTGTTCACCAGCCTCGATGGCAAGATTCAGTGCAGTCTGTCCACCCATGGTGGGGAGAACGGCATCGATTTTTTGCTCTTCCAAGATCTGTATGATACTCTCTACAGTCAGCGGTAAGAGGTAGATGTGATCCGCAGTGACGGGATCGGTCATAATGGTTGCAGGGTTTGAGTTGATCAGACTCACCTCAATGCCTTCTTCTCTCAGTGATCTGGACGCTTGAGTACCGGAATAGTCAAACTCACACGCTTGACCAATAATGATCGGACCGCTGCCAATGATAAGCACGGATTGGATGGAGGTATCTCTAGGCATGATGATGTGCGTTAAATGGTCGGCTGGCAAAGATATACATTCAACGATATTTTGATCAATCCAGTAGGGCATTTATCCCGGTCGGTAGTGGGGAGTCCACGATCGGCAGCCCGCTCCTAACTATTTAGACTAGTGAGCACCTAGAAAAGGCAGGTGGTATGTACTGAAGATCTTGTCGAAACAATAGATCAAGGTCAAATATCTGGTGCTTGTCTGGATGTTTACCAAAACGAGAAACCAGGTAGCTACACCGATTATGAAAAAAAACTATATTCAACCCTTTATAAATTTGAGAATGTCGTACCGACACTACAGGTGGCTGGCTGGACCACTGAATCGCAAGAAAAAATTGCAAATACCTTGTTCATTGGGATAAGTACAATCGGGAGATGAGACCAGCATGTACATTTCTCCTACTTATGCGTTTACCATTAAGGTGTTTGCCGACATTTGAAGACAAGCTCGTTATCTCAACTATTATATGAAGCAACTGCTACTTCGTTTACTCACACTTTTAATCAGCGTTGGCTGCATAACCACCTTAAGTGCGCAGACAGCTCTGCAGGGGAAAGTGACCGATGATGAAACCAAAGAACCAGTCTTGTTTTGCAATGTGGCTTTGTATAAGAATGGAGTCTTGATCCAGGGTATTGAGACCGATTTAGATGGCAATTATGCGTTCTCCAGCATAGATCCCGGCACCTACGATATTGAAGCCAGTTATGTAGGATATCAGACCCAACGACTTAGCGGTGTATTGGTCTTAGCGGGCAAGGTCAACAAAGCAGACATCCAGCTGAGTGAAGGAGTGTTGCTCGATGAGGTCGTAGTCACCGATTATAAGGTACCATTGATTGAGCAGGACAATACCACTTCTGGAGGAGTGGTCACCTCAGAGCAAATCAGAAACCTGCCCACCAAGAGCATCAGCACCATCGCCTCTACCACGGCCGGCATCTCCTCAAGAGATGGGGAAAGTGTGGCTATCAGGGGTTCTCGCTCCAATGCCACATTCTATTATATCGATGGAGTACGAGTTTTTGGTTCTTCTCTGATTCCGCCATCAGAGATCGACCAATTGCAGGTCATCACTGGTGGCATCGAAGCCCGGTATGGCGATGTGACGGGTGGAGTGATCTCCATTACGACCAAGGGTCCTTCCAATAAAGTCAGTGCGGGTTTTGAGCTGGAGACATCTGAGTTCTTAGACAATTTTGGATACAACGAGGCCAATGCCTATGTCAGTGGACCGATATTGCGCAATAAATCGGGTAAATCGATTTTGGGTTATCGTTTTGCCGGACGTTTCGTCTATCGACAGGATGACAGCCCTTCGGCTGTCGACTTGTTTCAGGCGCCGCCCAACATCCTTGATGAGCTGAAAGCTCAGCCTACCCGCATGGTAGCGGGCTCCAACTTTCCCTCAGGGGAGTTCCTGCATGGAGAAGATTTTCTTCGCACCAGCACCCGGCCGAATGAAAACAGCCAGACTTTAGATCTGACTGCCAAGATCGACGCTCAGCTCACACACAATATGGATCTGACCTTGAGCGGCTCCATCCGAGACATTGACAATCGATTTGCTCCTGGAACTACCCCTTCAATCAGAAGGTTATCGACCGCTCAATCAGGTGGTTCTTCTATTGGAGAAGCTGCCTGGCAATTGCTCAATTTTGAAAATAATCCCACGGCGTACAATAATCGCTACCGAGGAAACTTTCGCTTTAGGCACCGCCTTGGACTTGGGGGAGATCAGTCTGACAGACAGGATAGAACAAGCCTCATTCAAAATGCCTCGTACATCCTGCAACTGGGATATGAGAAGGCTGACGGTTATTCTGAAGATCACCGGCATAAGAACCAGCTATTTAGGTATGGCCATGTGGGTAATTTCGATTTCAGCTGGATCCCGACGGAAGGAGAGTCTGAGTACTCAAGGGGTATTATGGGGATTGCTCATGCGGGCTTTTTACAGACATTAAATGAACCGTTTTCTCCTTCAGAGTTCAATCCGATCTTGGCTAATTACAACAATGCCATTGACCAGGGTACGTTTGCAAACTACCTGGCATATAATGGCTTTAGAGCCGGAGCTGTGCAGAATCTATGGGGTCTATATAATAATGTAGGGAGTGTCTATAATAGCTTTAGCAAATTTGACACAGATCGTTATACTTTTCAGGTTAGTGGGTCCTTCGATTTGGTTCCGGGTGGTTCTGACAAAGGGAGGCATTCGATTGAATTTGGAATACAACATGAGCAAAGCTACAGTCGATCGTGGAGAATAGCACCATTTAATCTTTGGGAGGTTGCCCGGCTACAGGCAAATCGCCACATCATTGGAGTTGATACCAATCAGATCGTCGGATCATTTCCAGGAGTGACCATTCCTCAGTTCACCTTTGATGAGTTTGAAAAACTGATCACAGAAGATTCCGATCTCAAGTTTTATCGCGCCATTCGCGAAAAGTTGGGAGTGCCTCTTACTGAATATGTCAACGTGGATGGCATCCATCCTGATGATCTTAGTCTTGATCTTTTTTCACCACTGGAATTAACCGATCAAGATATTGTAGGATTTTATGGGTATGATTATGTAGGAGGCAACCTCGGAAATGATATTACATTCGAAGATTTCTTCTCTGGTCGAGATGCTGATGGCCGTCGAAATTTTCTGGTGGCACCCAATAAGCCCACCTATCAAGCCGCTTACATACAAGATAAATTTAGTTTTAGAGACATCATCTTTAGAGTGGGACTAAGGGTAGATAGATACGATGCCAACACTAAGGTACTGCGCGATCCCTATTCACTCTACGAAATCATGGATGCTCACAACTTCTATGATCGCTTTGGTGGTGAGCGACCCAGTGCCGTAGCTGATGACTATAAGGTGTACGTCACCGGAGAGGGCAGCACCGAGGTAAAGGCCTTTAGAAAAGGAGACCAGTGGTATTTTGCCAATGGCACTCCTGCCAATGACGGCAACATCATTTTTGGAGGTGAGATCGTGTATCCGCAGTACTATGATGAGCGGGTCAACAACATCAAAAGCAGCGATTACGACTTCAATCAATCGTTTAGAGATTATACCCCTCAGATCAACTGGATGCCACGCATGGCCGTGTCATTCCCCATCTCCGATATAGCCAATTTCTTTGCACACTATGACGTACTGGTGCAACGACCCCCATCCAATACGATCGCTACTCCCCTGACCTGGTTTTATTTTGAGGATGATAATTATAATGCCAGCAATCCTCTTAACAATTCCAACCTTCTACCGGAGCGCACCATCGACTATGAAGTGGGTTTTCAGCAAAAACTGTCTAATGCATCAGCCCTGAAAATCAACGCCTACTATAAAGAGCTGAGAGATATGTTGCAGCAACGTACCTATCTCTTTCTTCCTTCACCCATTGGCACCTATGTCACCATAGGGAATGCTGATTTTGGCACAGTCAAGGGATTTTCCCTTCAATACGATCTGCGCAGATCGATCAATACCACCATTCAGGCCAACTATACCTTGCAGTTTGCCGATGGTACCGGCTCTAATGTCAACAGTCAACGAGGGCTGACCACGCGGGGCAATCTGCGGACCTTGTTTCCATTGAATAGGGATGAACGACACGCCTTCAAATTTACCTTGGATTATCGTTACGGTGCTGGTCAAAATTATAACGGCCCTCGCCTATTTGATCGAAATATCCTCTCAGATTTTGGCATCAATCTGCAGTCTTTCATTGTCTCAGGGCGACCTTATACACGTCGTATACGCGCTCAGCCTTTTGGAGGAAGTGGATTTTTTGGATCCATAAACGGTGCTAGACAGCCTTGGACCTTTAGCATCGACATGCGTATGGACAAGGGATTTGTAGTACCCACAGGCAACCGGGAAAAGCCACTGAGGTTTAATGTATCTCTGCGGGTGCTGAATTTGCTCAATACAAAGAATGTGCGCAATGTATATTCTGTCTCGGGTTCGCCTTACGATTCAGGTTTTTTGTTATCCTCCGATGGACAGAGTACTCTGGCCAATGTGAGGAATACCGGTGAGATCATCAACAGTGCTGGCCGAGATGTAGAAGCATACACCGATGCGTACAACCAATTGGTCACCACAGCTGATAATTTTTATTTACCTAGGAGAATATTCTTGGGTATTAGATTTGATTTTTAAGAAACAACACATGCATAAAAGGATATGGTCTGGGCTATTGTTGATCTGCTTTATGTTGGTGGCTGGATCTTCTTTTGCCAAATATCCACCTAGCTGGAATCATCCAGCATCTGGAAAGATTGATTCGAAAACGGTAAAGTTTGGTTACCGGGCTGACTGTGCACCTGCGACCTCAGAAACAGACATGGCGATCAACAATGTCCGGGCACGACTCTTGGGGGGTGGCGATGTATGGTGGGACCTATCTAGTAATGGTCGGTATATCGTACCCAAAGTGGATCCAGCATCGGGTCTTGATGAGGTCTCTTCGATTTTTGCGGGAGCGGTCTGGCTGGGGGGCTATGATCCAGTGGGAAATTTAAAACTGGCGGCACAGACATACCGAAGGTCCAATGCCAATGACTTTTGGCCCGGTCCTTTGCATCCCCTCACGGGCACCATCGAACGCGACACTTGTGCTCGTTGGGACAAGCATTTTAGGGTTTTGGGAGACAACATCCGCCGTTACTTACGCGATTTTGCCAATGCTCAGGAATCAGGTAGTACCCTTTCCAAAGATGATGTTCCTGAAGATGTGCTGGGATGGCCGGCTTTTGGCAATCCCTACTTTGCGGAGGTTCATGGATTTGAGCTACCCAGTACTATACAGGGTTATGGTGGCTTTTTTGATGCCAATGGAGACGGCATCTACGATCCGGTATTAGGAGGCGATTATCCAATCATAGAAATCCGTGGATGTCCGATCCCACAGTATCCAGATGAGATGGTTTTCTGGATTTACAACGATGCCGGAGGTATCCATACTCAAACCAGGGGGAATGCTATCCAAATGGAAATCCAGGTGCAAGCTTTTGCCTATGCGACCAACGATGAGATCAACGACATGACCTTCCAACGCTATAAGTTGATCAACCGGGCAACGCAATCCATCGACAGCACTTACTTTGCCATGTGGGTTGATCCAGATTTAGGGTGTGGCAATGATGACTATATAGGCTGCGACACCATGCGCAGTCTGGCGTATGTATACAACGAGGATCTGATAGACGGGATTACCGGATGTGACTGTGAGGGTACACCTACCTACTGTGAGGATGTACCCATTCTGGGGGTAGATTATTTTCGGGGTCCACTGGACGAGAATAGTGTGGAGATTGGCATGTCGTCATTCACATACTTCAACAATGCTGGCATTGGCCAATGGCCGGATGCTCAAACCGATCCTGATATTGCTCAGGAATACTACAACTATATGTCTGGGTCCTGGAAGAATGGCACTGCCTTTAGCGCCAGTGGTGATGCCTTTAATATCGGTGCCCCCCGCATCGATTATGCCTTTACCGAAGCTCCCAATGATAACACAGGCTGGTCGATGTGTACGGCCGGCTTACCTTTTGGCGATCGCCGCACCATTCAGGCATCCGGACCCTTCCGGCTGGATCCTGGTCGGACCAATGAGCTGATTATTGGAGTCGTCTGGGTACCAGACATCACTGACTACCCATGTCCCAGCATCGAGCCGTTACTTTTCGCCGATGAAACTGCACAAGCACTTTTTGACAATTGCTTTGACATCACCGATGGCCCAGATGCCCCCGATCTCGATTTTATAGAGCTGGATCGCGAATTGATTTGTATTCTCACCAATGATGTAGAGTCTAACAACTACCAAGAGGAATATCAGGAGCTGGATCTCAGGGCTCCAGCCAATCTTCCTGAAGAAGAGAAATTATACAGATTTGAAGGGTACAAAGTTTTTCAACTGAATGGTCCAGAAGTGACCACCGCGGAGCTGGAAAATCCGGACAAGGCGAGGTTGATCTTTCAGACGGATATTAAAAATGGCGTAGCAGAACTGGTCAATTGGAGACCCATGCCGCATCCCACAGAAAATGGAGAGCTACTCTTTGAGCCTCAGGTAAAAGTCATGGGGGCGGATGCGGATATAAGGCACACCTTTAGCATTACGGAAGATCAGTTTGCCACCGCTGATCGTCGACTAATCAACCACAAGAAATACTACTTTACTACCGTAGCTTATGCATACAATGATTTTGATCCCTTCGATACGGATAACAACACAGGACAAAGAGCCCCATACCTCGAAGGTCGCAGAAATATCCGGACTTACGTACCCATCCCCAGGCCCATCAGCTATCAGACACTAAATACCAACTACGGTGATGGACCATCCATTACTCGACTGGAAGGGAAGGGTGCGGGCAATATCTTTTTGGAGCTTACTGAAGAGACACGACAAGCCATCATCAGCGGTACAAGCGGTGGGGAGCTCACCTACGAGAGAGGTGGTGGGCCGATCGACGTCAAAATTTACAATCCACTGGATGTGGTGGAAGGTGAGTTTGAGCTCTCTTTTGTAGACGATAATCGAGACGACGGTGTATTGGATGAGCATGCACGGTGGAACCTGATCAATCTGGCCAAGCCCGAAGAAGTCATCGCTTCTGAAAATTCCATTGCTAGACTTAACGAGCAGATTGTGGGCGACTATGGCTTTTCGGTATCTATTGGTCAAACGGAAGAAGCCGGAGAGTTTCTGGCAGACAGTAATGGCGTGATTGGAATAAGGTTTGACTATGCAGACCCCAATCACCCTTGGCTCAATTTTTTCATGGATCAGAATGGTACGAATTATGATTTTGCCAAGACCAGCGTGGGTGAAAGTGAGTTTAGAGACGATCCCAAGCAGCTCTTTACAAATTCGTATAGTGGAATGCTACCTTTTTATCTGACGGACTATCGCTTTGATCCAGCAGCACCGATCATCACTCCCGCATGGATCGACAATACCGCAGGAATGTCCATAGTGAAGACGAAAACAGGGATGGCAGATCTCAACAATGTGGACATAGTCTTCACCTCAGACAAGAGCAAGTGGAGTCGCTGTATCATCGTAGAGACAGCATCGCCCTATTATTATCTACCAGGAAACCAGGGAGGCTCTGGATTCTCCACCGAAGGAAATAGCAAGAATTTTGATTTGCGCAACGCACCATCGGTGGGTAAGGATGATGCCGACGGCGATGGCCTACCTGACCCCGACGGCGATGGCATTGGGATGGGCTGGTTTCCCGGATATGCGATCGATGTCGAGACCGGTGTTCGCCTCAACGTATTCTTTGGTGAAAACTCAGTGTATCAACAAGCGTATTTTGATGCCTTTCTTCCTGGAGAAGAACCCATAGGAGCAGATATGATGTGGAATCCTGATGATCGTACTGCCTTTCAGCTCAATACGGCCAATATTTCAGTATTGCATACTTCCGGCCAGCATTTTATTTATGTCACCAGGCAACCTTATGACGAGTGTGCTGAGTTGCGATCCAGGCTGGATCCTGCTGTATTGTTTACGCGTAAATACAATGCCCTGCGTGACATCACTTGGACGGGCATTCCCTTCACCGACGCCTCACTTACCTCCTATGCTGAAGGACTGATACCCAATGACCTGACAGTCAAGATCCGGGTCAGTAATCCATATCAAGTGGCCGACGGAAATGGCTCAAATAATGGACATCCGAGTTATCGCTTTAAGATAGAGGGTCAGTCTGCTGAGGATCTGATTGAGCAAGCAGCACCGAATCTCTTGTCAAAAGTAAATGTGGTGCCCAACCCTTATTTAGCCTATTCACCTTATGAGGTCTCGCAGTTTACCACAACGGTGAAGATCACTAATTTGCCACCCAAGTCAGTGGTGACTATTTACTCGCTGGATGGTAGGTTTGTCAGACAGTACAAACGAGATGAGCAAGGGATTTCTCAGGCAGATCGATCCAATCCCGGTATCCGGCGAACCCAAGTAACCCCAGATCTGGAATGGGACTTGAAGAACAGCAAGGGTATCCCGATAGCTAGTGGCGTCTATCTCATACACGTCAATGGCTATGAACTAGGTGAAAGGACCATCAAATGGTTTGGTATAAACAGAAAATTTGATCCATCAGGACTATAGAAAATAGCATATGAGGCAGATAAAGGTGTGCTTGTTGGTTGTGTTTACAGGTGTACAGATGGTCTATGCAGGCAATCCTGACCGCCAGGGGGAAGCCGGTGCTTACGAACTGCTGCTCAATCCCTGGGCGCGAAGTGCAGGTCTGCATACGATGGGTACTTCCATGATCTCCGGGGTCGAATCTCTACGCCTCAATCCAGCGGGATTGGTGCGAGTGCCCAAGACCCAAGTTCTGATCGGTCATACTCGCTACCTGATCGGTTCAGGGGTCAATCTAAATGCCGTAGGCTTGGGCCAGCGCGTAGGCGTGAATGGTGTCTTTGGTCTGAGTTTGATGGCGATGGATTTTGGTGATATTGCCATCACAACCACCGATCAACCGGAAGGTGTTGGTGCCACCTACTCACCTAGTTTTTTCAATTTGGGTTTATCTTACGCTCATATATTCGAAAATAAGGTCTCCGTAGGCTTTACCCTCAGAGCTGTGTCGGAATCCACTTCAGATTTATCTGCTCAAGGATTTGCGGTAGATGCCGGTGTGCAATATGTCACAGGCCCCAAGGACAATTTTAAGTTTGGCATCTCTTTGAGAAATGTGGGTACACCCATGCGCTTTGGGGGAGAGGGCCTTTCCTTCAGAAGCACCAACCCCAATGGTGTGATCAGCTACGATTTGAGCTACAATCAACGGGCGGCCACTTTCGAATTGCCATCCGTGCTCAATATCGGTGCTTCATACGATTTGCATGTCAATGCCAGAAATCGCTTGACAGTGTTGGGCAATTTTACCTCAAACTCTTTCTCTCGAGATGCCATCGGAGGTGGTGTAGAATATGCCTTCAATGAAGTGTTTATGCTGCGTGGAGCGTACAAATACGATTTGGGCTCCAACCTGGATCCCGTCATCAATAATGTCTATTCTGGTCTAAGTGCGGGGGTTTCTTTGGAGGTCCCCTTCTCAGAAAACAACAACACAACATTTGCTGTAGACTATGCTTATCGGGCTACGAGTACCTGGAATGGATCGCACAATTTGACAATTAGGTTTACAATTTAGATATTTACCTGCGGTTGGGGCATTGCCCTTAGGTATATGCTTCATCTCAGATACGAAGGGCTGGAAATAAGCGTTGTAACTTACTATTTGCCTAATCAGTGCCTGACCCTTTTTTTTGTGTTATCCCAAACTTATCCATCGTTACTTGGTTTCTAATGACTGATTTGGTCCTAAAAGAATATTATTATGTCAAACTATACATATCTGACACAAGAAGGTTATGACCGTCTAAAGGCGGACTTGGAAAGATTGAAGACAGATGGCAGGCAGGAAGTGGCCAAGGCCATCGCCGAAGCTCGTGAGAAAGGAGACCTATCGGAAAATGCCGAGTATGATGCAGCCAAAGATGCCCAGGGACTTTTGGAAATGCGCATCAATGAGTTGGAAAAAACCTTTGCCAATGCTCGCGTTCTGGATGCTTCGATGTTAGACGATTCAAGGGTCACTGTACTGTCGAAAGTGACCATCAAAAATCTGAAAAGCAATAAGGAGATCACCTATCAACTGGTAGCTCACACAGAGGCAGACCTTAAGAACAAGAAGATCTCAGTTAAGTCTCCTATTGGAGAGGGATTGCTGGGCAAGGAAGTAGGTGATGTGGCTGTGGTACACACACCCAATGGTGATATAGAGTTTGAGGTAATGAAAATCTCATTGTCCTAATATCACATAGACCATGTCCTCAATCTTCACCAGAATCATCGATGGAGAAATTCCCTGTCACAAGATTGCTGAGAATGAGCATTGTTTTGCCTTTCTAGACATCCATCCTCTGTCAAAGGGACATACTTTGGTCGTACCCAAACAGGAAGTGGATTATCTGTTTGACCTGGAAGACGATCTCTTAGCTGAACTCATCCTATTTGCCAAGCCGATCGCTCACGCCATCCAAGCTGTCATACCTTGCACCCGCATAGGCATGACTGTGATAGGTTTAGAAGTGCCACATGCCCATATTCATCTGATACCTATTGAAGGCATTGCCGACATGGATTTTGGCAAGCCAAAGTTGGAACTCAGTCAAGCAGAACTGGGTGAGATTGCAACTATGATCAGAGAGCAGCTAGGTTGACCGGTTATCGGTTATCCCTCCTTTGTCAGGTTAGGAGATTGCCCTCGTCATCCCACTCAGCGATGACCTCCCGTTTACTTTGATCCACACACTTTGCCACCCACTCAGGATCATAGTCTACATCGTGATCCTTGAGCACTTCAGCTGGTACGCCATCCCATGTATTTGGGAAATTGCCCACATAGCCCAAGTCATCAAATCCCATCTTGGTGGTGTAGTAACCGGTCAACGTTAAATTTCTCATCAGATTAAAAAACTTGATGCCGGGCGCCATTACCGGTTTTTTCCCATCAGGATCAGGATAAGCAATGTCTTCAACGATTTCGATCTGTTGTTTTTCGGTGGCGGCCACAAATTCTTTATTAAACCTGCGATTTGATTCTATATCCAACCACATCAATCCACCACGCATGGGTAGCTGATGGGTAGGTAGGTCCTTCACAATAAACTCGATAAATTCTGGCACCTTGGCGTCGGTGGCGCCTCCTGCAGTGCTCGTGGGTGGTAGGATAATATCACAAAGTACAGCTATGGTGGCTAGTTCGTGAGCATTGAGGTATATAGAAGCCTTTACTTTTTTATCATGCTCGATTTCTTTTGGCAGCCGGCCATAGAGTCCCTCAGTAGGGGATCCTTGGGTAGCCGTCTCGTCCGTTGATCCTGGGCTTGTTTCGGTCTTACAACCCAGAGAGGTTGCAGCGGTAGCTCCTGCCACGGTACCAACCAATAAGGTCTTTAATGAATCTCTTCTTTTCATCACACTAATTTTTAAGATGCTGATTTCCCTGCTATCTACGGGATAGCATCAGATATTTTTCTGTTTAAACTGCTCGACGATGTAATCTGATGTACGCATGGACAACGCCATGATGGTCCAGGTGCAGTTTTTATCTGCCTGAGAGGTAAATGGTCCCGCGTCGACGACAAACACATTGTCGGCATCGTGCAATTGGCAAAACTTATTGGTCACTGAAGATCTTGGGTCATTACCCATCCTAGTGGTGCCCACTTCGTGGATGATGGCTCCGGGTTTGTGAAGTCCATAATCATCTTCCTTTGAAGGGGTATCACTCGTGGGAGTGCCTCCCATAGCATGGATGATCTCTTCAAAAGTCTGTTGCATATGTCGTGCTTGCAGACGCTCATAATCAGACCACTGATAATTAAATCGCAGCACTGGGATGCCCCATTGATCCACTACCTCCGGATCTAATTCGCATCGATTTTCTCTCAACGCGATGGCTTCACCTCGTCCGGCCATATGAATAAAAGCACCGTAGAATTTCTTGACATCCGCTCTCAATTTATCACCATATCCCCCAGAAGGCAGGCCCAAAAACCTATTGTACTCCGTCACGTTAAAGCCAAATCCATAATGCGGCATTCCCATACCACCACCTACTTCTATGTGATATCCTCTTGGGAAATCCAATTTCTTATTATCGAGCCACCAGGGAGAATACACATGCATGCCACTGGTACCATCTTGGTTATATCCTGTCTTCTGGTTTAGGAGAGCAGGCACAAAACCACCTCGGCTAGCACCAGTAGAATCATGTAGGTACCTTCCCACATTGTCACTGCTGTTGCCTAAGCCATTGGGGTGTTGTTTGCTCTTTGAGTTCAGCAAAATACGGGCTGTGCTGCATGCGGATGCACCCAATACGACTGTCCTTCCTTTTAGCTGATATTCCTTGCGATCCTCCTTGTTGATGTACGATACACCTGTGGCACGGCCTTCGTCATTGGTCAGCACATTCTTAACCATGCTATCCACAAAGAGGTCCACTTGTCCACCGTTGACCGCAGGGATACAAAAGACTGAACTTGAGGAGAAATCTGCATAGGCTGTACATGATCGGCCGCACTGATTGCAAAAAAAGCAGACACCGCGGTCGTTATTGAGTCTTTTGGTGAGAATCGACTTTCTAGCTGGAATCACATCTACTCCCAACTTTCTGGCGGCTTTGATGTAGTAGAGCTCGTGCAACCTAGGTTTAGGGGCCGGAAGAAAGAAACCATCGGGATCATTATATCTTCCTTCGTTGCTACCGTACACGCCTACCATTTTATCTAGCCTGTCGTAAAACGGTTTGATATCGTCGTAGCTGATCGGCCAGTTTTCACCCAGTCCGTCTACGTCCTTATGTTTGAAATCAATCGGTCCAAATCTGAGTGAGATTCTCCCCCAATGGTTGGTTCTACCTCCCAGCATACGTGCCCGCCACCACCTAAAATCACTGCCCTCGGCTTGAGTGTAGGGCTCGCCGTCTACAGACCAATCACCCCAGGACATGTCAAAATCCCCAAAAGCACGAGTAGTGCTGGCTCCCCGTCGGGGTGATTCCCACGGCCATTTCAATTGCGTTTGTGTTACTGGATCCTTGGGATCAAAAAACGGTCCCGCCTCCACCAGGGCCACTTTCATTCCGGCCTCTGACAATATTTTGGTGGCCATACCACCACCTGCACCAGATCCTACGACGATGGCATCGTATACTTTGGCATTCTCTTTTATTTGCATATTTAATACTTAGTAAGATTACTCTCGATGGTCCTTTGTTCAGGCCGACGAAACCACCACATTAAGGTCGACTGGTCAGCCCACGCCACTAAGCTAAATTATAAGATTATTTTGGATCTATGGTTTTTACACCATTTGTCATGGCTTATTGCTGGCTGTGCAGTACACAATAAACGATAAGCTGACCATTTTCAGCCCTTTCCATTTTTATATCTTTGGATAGGATCAAACCAATGAGTGACTGAAATGACGATTTATCAATCTTTGATCGATGCAAAGGCAAATGGTGAGAAAAAGTTTGCTATGCTCATTGATCCAGATAAGGTGACGATCCATCAAATCGATGGGTTGGTAGAAGTCGCGGTGGCTGCAGGTGTTGATTATTTTTTTGTAGGTGGTAGTCTGATTGTAAATAACAATCTTGATCATTGCCTGTCGGAGATTAGAAAGCGCTGTCGGATTCCACTGGTGCTTTTTCCTGGGGATTCGTATCAGTTGAGTTACCGGGCAGATGCTATCTTGTTTCTGTCGTTGATATCCGGTCGAAATGCCGAGTTACTCATCGGAAAGCATGTCATCACTGCACCCTACTTAAAGTTAAGTCAGTTGGAGGTTCTCTCATGCGGCTACATGTTGGTGGATGGAGGTGTGCAAACTACCGTATCATATATGAGCAATACTCAGCCCATTCCCTCAGATAAAGAAGATGTTGCTGTTTGTACAGCACTGGCAGGGGAAATGTTAGGGCTTAAGATGATGTATCTCGATGCGGGGAGTGGAGCCATTCTTCCCGTTTCCGAAGAAATGATCCAGGCTGTGGGCAGTGCCATCAGCATTCCACTGATTGTTGGAGGTGGCATTCAATCCCCCGAAAAGGCAATGCGAGATGTACATGCCGGTGCAGACCTGGTGGTAGTGGGAAATGCCATTGAGAAAGATCTCTCTCTTATCCAAGAAATCGCTGATGCAGTGCACTCTGTTTGTCCGGTATCGTAGTCAATGGCTCCTGCTGGCACTCTTGCTATGGGGAATCGCTACAGATCTAACCGCTCAAACATTTGGCGGTCTATCGTCCAACATCACCTGGCATCAGATCAATACTGACACCTGTCGTATTATTTTCCCAAGTCATCTGGGTGCTCAGGCACAAAGGGTAGCAAATTTGGTGCACCTTATGCGACGTCGATTCAGTGATGAGTTTGATGATCAGATATATAAGATTGACATAGTCCTCAACAATCAAGGAACGATTGCCAACGGTTCAGTTTCGATTGCTCCCTGGAAGTCACATTTCTTGACCACCCCTTCCCAGCATAGCTACCAGCTGAGCGCTCTGCCATGGTTAGATCTTCTGAGCATCCACGAGTATCGTCATGTGGCACAGATTTCAAATACTAGAAGAGGTGTGAGCAAGTTGCTGTACTATTTATTTGGGCAGGAGTCGTGGGCGGGTGCCAGTGGTCTGGCCATCCCAGACTGGTATTACGAAGGGGATGCTGTATGGGCTGAGACACAGTTTACCAGACAGGGTCGGGGTCGAATTCCCAACTTCCTAAAAGGTTATAGAGCCTTGGCAGCTGATGAGCAAAAGTATACCTATCGTAAAGCCCGTAATGGATCGATCAAAGATTATGTGCCAGATCACTACCGACTGGGTTACCTGATGACGGCATATGGACGAGATCAATATGGTGATCAGCTTTGGAGCAAAGCTCTGCAAGACGCCGCACAATATAAGGGGCTTGTTTATCCTTTTTCAAACGCCTTAAAACGCCAGACCCAACTCAGCACAGAAGGTATGTACGACCAGATGATCTCGACCAACTACGAAAAATGGGGCAAAGTCATGGGTAGTATGCACACGGGTCATCTGAAAATACCTGTGCAAAGGCCGAAGACTTATACTGACTACCTATATCCCAAGCTCACTTCAGATGGATCCATGATCTTCTATCGTGAGAGTTACGAAAAAATAGGAGCTTTCTACCAATTACATTTAGATGGATCGATACAGCGATTGGCTTGGCGAGGAAGATCTCTCAGCAGGTACTATGGATTTAACCGGGGGTGGTTGGCATGGACAGAGTATGATAGTCATGCCCGGTGGACGGAGCAAGATTATAGCAATATCATATTATTTGACAGCGAGTCGGGCAAACGATCCAAGGTGACTACCCGCAGCAAGTACTTTGCTCCCCATCCCAATGCGACAGGAGACAAGATCGTAGCTGTATGGCAAGGAGAAGACCTCAGCAGCGAACTGCACATTGTGGAAGTGGTGTCAGGAAAGGTGCTAAAGAGGCTTGATCTCGGAACTGATTGGGTATTCAATTACCCCCAATGGAATGCCACCGAAGACCAGATCGTAGTAGCTGTGAGAGGGGATGCAGGTGAAATGGGCATCGTCTCAATTGAGGTGCAAACTGGTATGTATGAACTAATTGTGCCTTTTAGCAACAGACTGATCGGGACCCTACAGGTAGTAGGAAATAAAGTAGTATTCAGTACCTATTCAGGTTTTTCCGAGCAGATTCATGTGACGAGTATGGTCGACCAAGTCACTGAAGTTTTGACCGATGAGCCCAATGGTGCATTTCAACCCTTTCTTACCAGAGACTCACTTTACTATACCACGTTCACTCGAATGGGCCATCAGATTAGAATGGTGCCCATAGAAATGGGGACAACAACGTCAAGGAGGAATCAAGGGACTCAGCACAAGCAGATCGCTATAAGGTACCAAAATGACATCCTATCTGCCGTCCCAGGAGTAAATTATCCAGTTCAGAAATATCATGCACTGAATCACGCTTTTAATTTGCATACCTGGGGCTTTGACCTCGATGATCCGGTCATCAGTCTGCGTGCGCTCTCAAACAATGTCCTCAACAATGTGGAAGCAAGTGCAGGTATCCGTTACAATTATGATACAGAGATATTTTCACCACTTGCCCGCCTGGAGATAGCGACCTTCTACCCAACCGTGATACTTGAAGCCAGTACACTGCAAAGGGAAGCAGCCACTGGCCGAGATGTAGATAACTGGCGAGAGACCAACTTATTTGGTGGCCTGGGACTTGACCTCAGCTTTCCTTCATCGGTGTACTACCAGTCCTTGCGCCCATTTGTAGCCTACAACCATACCTTTCTTAGTGGGGATCGAGATTTTGACATTTCGTCATCCATAGCTCAGATCACCTATGTGCGTCAACGATTGCAAGCGCGAAAACATCTCTTTACCAGAGATGGTCAGTACGTGCGCCTGCGATGGTCTGAGGCGTTGGATCAGAGAAGAGCGCGACAACTGCAGATCCGTACTGCCTGGTCATTTCCTGGACTTGGGGCAACCCATAACTTGATTTTACATGGTGACTACAAAGGTGACTTGTCAGACGGTACCTATCAATTCTCCAGTGGTTTATCGCAGAGAGGTGTAGGAGTGGTCAGCGGTGAAAAGGTGTATAAACTTAGTGGCAATTATCATCTGCCCCTGGCCTACCCTGACTGGGGTTGGGCAGGACTGTTCTATATTTACCGGATTAGGTCCAATTTGTGGTTTGAGCATACGACCAGCAAAAATGGGGACAGCACTAGAGCCATAAACACAGCTGGTGTAGAGATGGTACTGGATCTCAACCTAGGCAATACCCAGCCCGTCAGCGTGGGCATTCGCTATGCCAGCTCTATGGATGGCAAGTCACTTCCCAATGCCCTTGAGTTCTTCATTCCCATCTATCGATTTTAGCAAATGAAAAAAGCAACAGTTATCAGAAGCACAGGAAGCTGGTACAGCATCATGAGCGACGATGGTGCGGAATACCGAGCACGCATGTTAGGAAGGTTTCGCCTCAATGGAATGAAACTGACCAACCCAGTGGCCGTAGGTGATCTTGTACTTTTTGAGATGGAGGACAATGAGGAAGAATCGGCAGTGATCAAAGAAATTTTGCCCCGGAAGAATTATGTGGTCAGGCAGTCACCTCGTAAGCGGCACCAATTGCATTTGCTGGCCAGCAACATCGACCAAGCTGTTCTGGTGGTCACTGTCATTCAACCCAATTTAAAACCTGGAGTGATCGATCGATTCCTCCTGATGACAGAGCCACATGATATCCCGGTGGGTATCGTATTTAATAAGAAAGATCTTTATCAGAAGGAGCAACTCAACGCTTACGGCTACCTCCAAGATGTCTATAAATCGATAGGCTATGAGGTGTTTTTAGTGTCGAGCTTTGACAAAAAGGATGTCGAATCGATCAAGACTTTTCTGCAGAATAAAACCACCTTATTTAGCGGACAGAGTGGTGTTGGAAAATCGACCTTAATCAATGCCATCCATCCCGCCTTGGATTTGAGAACAGAAGAGCTGTCGGATCACAGTGGCAAAGGACAGCACACGACCACCTTTGCGGAAATGCATAGATATGAGAATAGCTACATCATTGACACACCTGGATTTAAAACACTATCCTTCAACAACCTTGAGCCCATGGATGTAGCCCACAATTTTAGGGAGTTTTTTGCATTGTCACCCAACTGTAAATACCTTGATTGTTCGCATCGTAATGAACCGAAGTGTGCGGTAAAAAAAGCCATGAAAGAGGGGACTGTCAGCGAGCTGCGCTACATCAATTACATGAAGATCATGGAAGAGATAGAGGATCAAAATTATTGGGAGCGACATACACATTTGTAGCACGGTTTCTTGAGCACCAAGGCCGATACTTGGCCAATAGGTTGTAAAGCCATAACTTGAGCTGATTAACAAGCCAATATATGACCCTAAAGGAGTTTTTCGATCTACTAGCAGCTAATCCAGCGATTTTGATCTTCTTTTTTGTTGCCTGTCCGCTGACAGCTTTGCTGGCCTGGTTACTAGGACGGGGAGAAGGTCACCTGTCACCTTGGAAATACATGTACTCCTACTTGATATATATCGTTTCCATACCTGGAATTTTTGCGGTCACATTGAATATCTATCTTTTTTTATTCGAACGACAAAGTGTTTTCGAAGCAGATATTTGGACCCAAATCTTACCGATTATCTCGATGATTGCCACCTTGATGCTGATCAGAAAAAACGTTTCGTTTGACGACATCCCTGGTTTTGGCAAACTAAGCGGACTTCTACTGATTATTGCTGCGGTGCTGGTGATCATGTGGTTTTTGGATCGGACCCATATTATTGCCATCACCTTTGTACCGTTTTACCAGGCAGTGCTGGGTTTTCTAATCATGCTGGGCATTGGTGTTTTTGGCTGGAAAAAGCTGACTTCAGGATAGGATTATTTGGAAGCTATGCGACCAGTTCGTGCCACCTCGACCTTGGAAGGAGCGCATACCAACAGAGCTGAGTGCTGACTGTACAAATCTCGAGGCGAGTGGGAGCGATCTGCTTTGAGTAAGGTACTTAGAGTGGTCCATGATGTCCAGAACTACTCCCACCAATGAATGTTTGGCGTGAAAGATAGTCACAAGAAAGATAGTCGAGCATTGACTGCACATTTATTCAGAAATGAGTACGGCAAAATCGTTTCGACAATAACCAGGTACATCGGAACAGAAAATGTGCATACTGCCGAAGATGTTGTCCAAGAAACTATGTTAAAAGCAATTGAGCACTGGCAGCATCACGGAATACCAAATAATCCACAGGCATGGTTATACAAAACGGCCATAAACCTGACGCTCAATATTCTCAAGCGAAAAAAACACCAGGCTGAATGTTCAAATGGAGGCAAATCAGATGAACAGATTTGGGAGCAATTGGAGAACCTTCAGCTTTCAGATCAAATCATATCTGATGAGCAACTGAAAATGATGTTCATTTGTTGCCATCCGGCCATTTCTGAAAATTCACAGGTTTGTTTGATATTAAAAATCTTGGGTGGATTTAGCATATCGGAAATAGCCAATGCATTTTTCACTTCCAAAGAAACCATCAATAAACGGCTAGTTAGGGGTCGCAATCAACTGCGAAAGAGCAATGTGACTTTCGAAGTCCCCAATGACATCAATGATAAACTCCCCATTGTTTTGAAGGCCATTTATTTGATTTTTAACGAAGGCTATAGTCCTACTGAGAAGAATAAACTTATCAGATTTGATCTTTGCCTTGAGGCAATTCGATTATCAGAAATTTTGGTAAAGAGCAACCTGTTCCAAGAAAAGTTGGATTGCTATGCACTTTTGGCTCTGATGTACTTGCATGCATCACGCTTTCATTCGCGAATGAATGAGGCCAATTTAGTCATTGAAATGAATCAGCAAAATCGAAAAAATTGGCATAAAGATTTACTGAATAATGCAGTTTGGTTGCACGGTAAGGTACTTACTTAGAGGCAAAAAGAAAATGGAAACTGAAAGAATGTTTAAAGGAGTCAGTATTTTTGAATTTAGTAGTCGATTTACGTGTAAAGCGGATTGTCTGGATTACTTGAGTGAAATCAAGTGGAGCAGTGGATATTCATGTCGCAAATGTGGTAATGGGAAATATTGTGGGACAGCTCGATACGGAGAAAGACGATGTACCAAATGTCGTTCTGTGGAATCCCCTACTGCCCATACCCTTTTTCATAAAGTAAAATTTCCGTTGCACAAGGCATTCTACATTATTTTCTATCTAAGCACCTCGACAAAAGGAATGTCAACCTATGAATTAGCTCGAAAGTTGGACATGAATCAACCGGTAGTGTGGCGCTTTAAAACGAAGGTCATGTTAGCAATGAAATCAAGTGGGAAATATCCGATTGATGGTGCGGTGGCTGTAGATGAAACGATGATCGGGGGCAAGGTGAAAAAGCAGCGCGGCCGAAGTCAATCGACTAAAAAACAGGTAGTTGTGGCTATCCAGAAACACCCTGGAGGTGGAATCAGCAGGGCATATGCAAAGGTTATTCCCAATGCTGGCAGCAAACAGCTAGAGCCATTCTTTGACCAACATATTGACCCAGATGCAATCGTAACGACCGATAAATGGAGAGGTTACTCCCCCATTGCTCGAAAAGGAAAATATCATGTTGACCAGATCCACTCTAAAAAAGGAGAGAATTTTCCTTTGATGCATCGGTTTATTATGGGGCTCAAATCTTGGTTGAGAGGTATTCATCATCAAGTAAAATATCTACAAAAGTATCTCAATGAGTATACCTACAGGTTCAATAGGCACCTGTATAAAGACATTCTATTTCATAATCTTACCAATAGATTAATGCTTCATCCACCATGCACGATTCCAGATTTGAAATTTGTAACGTAAATGAATAAAGATTTAATCAGCAAGGGCATCAAATATTTGGCTCGAGCAGCCCAGGGAAATCGCGTTTCCAAGTACCTGATCTTGGCGACCATATCTGCCAATCATTGTATTTCGCCAAGTTTTGAAAAAACAGATTGGGATGAGATTTTGGCACTGTACAATTGCCTCATCGAAATAGAAGATACCCCAATCGTAAGGCTTAACAGAAGTGTGGCACTGTCTAAAGTGCATGGGAACCGGGAAGCCATTTTGGAGTTGGAAAAACTAAGAAAAGAGCCTGCTCTCGAAAAGAACCATTTATTCCATGCCACTATGGCCCAGCTCTACGGCCTGGAAAATGAGAAGAAAAAAGCGGCAAAATCTCTTAGAAAGGCAATTTCCTTGAGCAAAAGTGTGCGAGACACCAAGTTTCTTCAGAAAAAATTGAAAGCGGTTGTCCCTATTTGACCAGCTCAATTGTCTTTAAGGAAAATCTATTCAAACCAAAGTAGAAATATGAGAGAATTTGTGCTATTAATTAGAAGCGAAGGCGATACCGTTGCTAGCCTCTCACCGCAGCAACAGAAAAGGCATGTTGAAAAAGTTGGCAACTTTATTAAAAGGATGGTCACTGACGGGAGAATGAAGGCTGCTCAGCCTTTGGAAATGCAAGGTAGTATGCTATCCTATAGTCAAGGAAAATTTACGGACGGACCGTTCAATGAAACCAAGGAAGTTCAGTACTACCATATCCTGCTATTAATTAGAAGCGAAGGCGATACCGTTGCTAGCCTCTCACCGCAGCAACAGAAAAGGCATGTTGAAAAAGTTGGCAACTTTATTAAAAGGATGGTCACTGACGGGAGAATGAAGGCTGCTCAGCCTTTGGAAATGCAAGGTAGTATGCTATCCTATAGTCAAGGAAAATTTACGGACGGACCGTTCAATGAAACCAAGGAAGTGATTTCAGGATACTACCATATCCTGGCTAAAGACCTAGCAGAAGCGACAGAGATAGCAAAGTCGGATCCAAGATTTGAAGACGGTGAATGGCGAATCGAAATACGACCAATCATGAAAATAGATGGGATCAATGAGTAAGCCTTTGGAATAGCTATGTCTACTTTCCGGCCCTCACCTGAAAACAAAATCTTATTAAAATTTCTCAAACATCTCTAATGTGAGATGCACTACTAGGCATTGCTTTCCTCTCGGATCTTATTCAGAGCACTTCCGGACTTGACCCAGTCTATTTGTGCTCTATTGTAAGTATGGTTGACTTCAAATACATCTTGGCTGCCATCGCTGTGATTGAGTCGAATGGTCAACTTTTGATGAGGAGTCATCTGCTCAAAATCTACGATGTCTACCGTGTCGTCTTGTCGAACCTTATCATAATCCTGGGGGTTTACAAAGGTTAACCCAAGCATGCCTTGTTTTTTTAAATTGGTCTCGTGAATTCTGGCAAAACTCTTCACAACGACCGCTTTTACACCTAAGAATCGCGGTTCCATGGCAGCATGTTCACGGGAAGATCCTTCCCCGTAATTTTCCTCCCCAAATACGATGGTGCCTATACCGGCTGCTTGATAGGTACGTGCTGAGTCAGGGACAGGCAGGTAGCTGTTGTCTACCAGATTGAGCACATTATTGGCCTGTTCGTTAAAGGCATTGATGGCGCCAATGAAGCAATTGTTGGAGATGTTTTCCAAATGGCCACGATATTTGAGCCAAGGACCAGCCATAGAGATGTGGTCGGTCGTACATTTTCCTTTGGCTTTTAGCAGTACTCTCATACCAGTTACTTGCTGAGCAGTAATAGGCTCAAAGGGTTTGAGCAACTGCAGCCGATTGCTATCTGGACTCACGGTTACTTCCACAGCATGACCATCGTCTGCCGGGGGTTGAAAGCCAGCATCTTCTACATCAAATCCACTGGGTGGAAGCTCGATACCAATGGGTGGTTCTAGCTTAACCTTTTGTCCAGCCTCATTGAGCAGATGGTCGGTCAGCGGATTAAAACTCAATTTTCCTCCCATGACAAGTGCCGTCACCAACTCAGGTGAAGCTACAAAAGCGTGCGTTTGAGGATTGCCATCGTTTCTCTTGGAGAAATTGCGGTTAAAGGAGGTAATAATCGAATTTCTTCTATTCGGGTCGTCCGTATGGCGAGCCCATTGTCCGATGCAAGGACCACAAGCATTGGCTAAAACAATGCCACCAATATCTTCAAAGGCATCGAGAAAACCATCTCGCTCTACTGTATATCTGATCTGCTCAGATCCCGGTGTTATGGTAAACTCCGACTTCACCTTTAGCTGTTTGTCTCTGGCCTGCCTTGCCAACGAGGCCGCCCTAGACAAATCTTCGTAGGATGAGTTGGTACACGAACCAATAAGACCAACATCCAGATCCTCTGGATAATCATTTTCTTTGATTGCCTGAGCAAACTCGGAGATAGGCCAGGCTAGGTCAGGTGTATATGGTCCGTTGACATGAGGTTCGAGTGACGAGAGATCGATGTCAATGACCTGATCGAAGTACTTCTCCGGATTTTCATAGCATTCGGGATCACCAGTCAGGTGCTCGGCAACGCTATCTGCTAATTCAGCCACATCGGCTCGATCGGTCGCACGAAGGTACCTACTCATGGCTTCATCATAACCAAAAGTAGATGTCGTGGCTCCGATTTCAGCGCCCATATTACAAATGGTGCCTTTCCCCGTACAGGAAAGTGACTTAGCGCCCGGTCCGAAATATTCTACGATAGCACCAGTGCCACCTTTGACTGTCAAAATACCAGCTACCTTTAGGATAACATCCTTAGAGGAGGTCCAGCCTGACAGGGTTCCGGTAAGCCTGATTCCAATCACCTTCGGCATCTTTAGTTCCCATGGCATGTCAGCCATGACATCTACGGCATCGGCCCCACCTACACCAATGGCCACCATACCTAGCCCGCCAGCATTTGGGGTATGCGAATCGGTACCAATCATCATACCACCGGGAAAAGCGTAATTCTCTAATACAATCTGATGGATGATACCCGCACCTGGCTTCCAAAATCCGATGCCGTATTTGTTGGAAACGGAAGACAGGAAATCATAGACTTCCTTGTTCACCTCATTGGCAGTATTCAGGTCTTTATCTGCACCAACTTCCGCTTGAATCAGGTGGTCGCAATGAACCGTCGAAGGCACTGCCACCTTTTCCTTTCCAGCCATCATAAACTGCAATAGGGCCATCTGAGCAGTGGCATCCTGCATAGCAACCCGATCTGGTGCAAAGAATACGTAATCCTTACCCCGACCATATGACTGCATGGTCGATTCCGCATGCAGATGACTATAGAGAATTTTTTCTGTCAGCGTAAGAGGTCTCCCCAAGGTTGTCCTTGCTTCTTCAACTTTCTCTGCTACACTTCGGTAGAAAGCCTTGATCATATCGATGTCGAATGCCATGTGAAATTTGGTTTTACAGTTCAATTAATTGGATGCCAAAAGTACTATATTTCAGGCGATCAGCAAGGTCCCAATCACCGGATTTGTCCATATAAGCTTCTTTACCACGGCCAGTGTAGCACTGTTGGACAAAGAACGCCCAACGACGAAAGCCATTTCTTGAGAGCCGAGCATAGGACGCCCCGTAATTTAGCGGTTAATTCCCGAAGGATCTTACGCTGAGGATTGCTGGTTTTCTAATCTCTCCAGGAGCCGAGCGGTCACTCTGAGAAAGTCAGTCTCAGTGATCATGCCAATGAGTTCCTGCTGCTCATTGATTACTGGTAGAGCCCCCACCTTGATCTCCTTCATGATCTGCATCGCCTTCTTGATGGTTGTCTCGACGGATACAGTGACTGGATCTTTGATCATGATATCTTCTACGACATTGGCGGTCCCGGCATCTTGTGCATTCTTCAGAAAAGCCCGCAATATCTGACGACTTGAGATCAGACCCACGAGATGCGCCTTATCGTCTTCGACGGGCATATAGCGCAGTCTTCGCCAGTCCATCATCTGACCCACCAACTCCAAAATGTCCTCCTTGCGCACAGTAAACAGATCGGTAGTCATGCATTCCCCTACTGTCATCTCCATGGGTTTATAGTCTTCCAGGTCGCCAATACTTGGCTCCGACCATTCATGAATGGGCTCCCCCTTTATCTGATTTTGTAGTGATGATGCCGTCAAAGCGGAGAGTGCTTCATCCTTGCTTACCTCTTTTATGAGCTTGGTGTATCCCCTCAACAACCAGCGAGCACCATTCATATGTCGTTGCATGCGTGCTGAGATAACACCTAAATATTTATCGATATCAGCGCGGTCCACATTCCTTGACTCCAATCCTGCACGGGCTATCGGTAGCAATTCGTTTTGTACCAGTGGTATGGCATTGACCTTAGTATCATCAAGCCAACTAAACGTACTATCGATTCCGTAGCGGGCAGCTTTAAAGAAATTATCCCGGGCCTCGGCAAAAAGTATGTGATCGGTGATGTCATCATACTTTTCTGCAAAACCCAGCATTAACCCCAGCCAAAAGGCGGCGTTTGCCACCTCATCTAATACCGTTGGTCCCGCCGGAAGAACACGATTTTCAATCCGTAAATGAGGTTTACCGTTGTCACTCAAACCATAACATGGTCGATTCCATCGGTAGACTGTGGAATTATGCACCTGTAAGGCTCGCAGCTTTGGCACCTCGCCCTTCTCAATCTTATTCAGAGAATCTTCACTGATATCAGCACTCATCAATACTCGATAACGGGTAATATCATCTTTATAGATATCGAGAATGCTGTTTTTCAGCCAAGCACTTCCAAAAGCCACCCTCGGTGCTCTTTCTCGCATGTGCTTGTGTGAGGATCGTGTATCAATAGACTGTTGAAACATGGCTATCCTTGATTCATGCCAAAGGCGTCGACCAAAGACAATAGGCGAATTGGCGGCTACTGCCATCACCGGACCCGCCAGTGTCTGTGCAATATTGTACATCTTAACGAACTCATCAGCTGCCACCTGAAGATGGACTTGAAAGCTGGTATTGCATGCCTCTAGCATCGGAGAGTCGTGTTTGATCCGCAGTTCGTCGATGCCACTGATCCTCAATTCATACTCTGATCCCAGCAGTTGCTCATTGATGGCATGCATCAGGGTCTTATAGCGTGTCTTGGGTGTGAGGTTGTCAAGTGAAAGGTCAAATTTTCGCAATGTGGGTAAGATCCCTGTCAATAAGGGTGCACTATCGTAACTCTGCAATTTATCACTGATCATGCCTAACCGAGCTGAAGTTTCACTTTCGAGTTTACTCAAACAGTCACCTTCAAATGGATGTGGTGTGAGGGTGATTTCTAAGTTAAACAGTGCTAGCTCTGACTCCAGCCAAGTGTACTCCTGCATCTGATCCAGCATCTTTTGTCCTACCAGTGCTGGCTTGTGATCGTGGAGATTGACCAGCACCATCTCTTGCTCAGCACCAATACGCCTAATATCCTTTTCAAACCAGTCATGCTCCAGCATATATTCTAAAGCCCTCACATCATCAAGCAATGATCGAATAAAGGCCTTCAAGTCCTCCTTGTCTTCTGGTAAATGCACTTTCTGTTCACCCATCCTAAAACCTTATGTAAGTTCCTTTGTGTTGCACGAGAGTAGGCATGTCATTTTAAAAGTAGCGAATCAATTTTGATTTTACACCAACAAATAATTGATTGCCCAGCTCCGTTACTCTAGTATGAAGTGCCACAGCGATCCCTATCTGCTCATCATTCTGATGGTGCTCTGTTTGTCCGGCTGTAGGAAGAATCAAGATGTTCTCTTCGAAATCCCTTTACAGCTTGACTTCCAGATCAGTCCAGGACTCAGTCCTTTTGAAAAACACTTTTACTTGGTAAGCAGCGTTCCCACTAATCTGACTGAGTTAAAGGAACAATTTGGGGTAACTCAAGACCAAGATCTCATCTTGAGACCAGGAAGTGCAGTATTGAGTTCTTTTTTGCAAAATGTTGACTTCAATTTTGTGGAGGAAGTGACCATCTCAGTTTATGACGAAGACAAGGATGACGCTCTAGACCTATTTTTCAACAATCAGATCCCTTTCTCTGCCGGGAAGAATGTGTTGATCAATCCCATCGATCAAGATGTCAGGGCAGAGATTGATAAGGACCAACTCAATTTCAAAGTAGGTATGCGATTCAGATCGATTACACCGATATCCATTGAGTGTAATGTCGACATCGTTTTTACAGCTGAATGATTAAGTAAGAGGGAATACAGGCTCAGTGGTTTACTGAGATCATGTCCTGGCCGCATCAAAAAAAGAACCGAACACACGTGCAGATGTAGAAAAATTCCGGTTTCTTTGCTCCGGTGAATCTTCACGCTCACTGCTGACATTTTGTTAAGTAAAGGTTCGTATTAGACTGATGAGATGGGTACTATACATTAATTTATTGTGTTTTGTATCTATGGGTGTCCCGGCTGTTTTAGGACAGACTCCACCCCCAAATAGAATAGCACAGCAATTGCTGAAGTTGAAGCATCAGCGCAGTACCCAGCCACTGCACATCTATCGGTTATTGAGGGAGACACCCAATCATGCACTGAAGCAGCGCAGCACCTCAATCGTTGAAAACGCTTCGATGACCAGCATGGATATGCGACGCGCGACTAGATTAATTTCGGCGAAGCCCGCACTTATTCAATTTGAAGTCCCAATGAATGGCGATACCATGGCATTGGAGCTATTTAGAGTTGATCCAGTCTCCCAAGGTCTTGTAGTAAGGACATCAGATGGGCAACAACTTCGCACCGAAGGAGTACATTATCGTGGCATTGTCAAAGGCAACGTACAATCTATTGCGTCGATCAGTGTATTTGATCAAGAGATTATCGGCATTGTATCCAGTGATCAGACCGGTAATGTGGTGATCGGCAGGTGGGACCAAGAGGATACCTATGGCCACATTGTCTATCGGGATAGAAACCTCAAGATTATTCAAGATTTCAAATGCATGGCTGTTAGGCCATCAGAAGGTGATGTAGCGGAGGAGATGCCATCAAAATCCACAGAACGCACTGCCGCCAATTGTGTGAAGGTCTACTTCGAAACCAGCTACAAACTCTACCAAAACAAAGGTAACAACGTCAACAGCGTGATCAACTATGTGACCGGGCTGTTTAACGGGGTATCGACTTTGTACGGTAACGAAGGATTGGGGATTGAAATTTCTGAGATTTTCGTTTGGTCTTCACCAGATCCTTTTAGCCACAGTAGTGCGTCGGCAGCGATGAGCTCGTTCAGAAGTCAGCGACCTACTTTTAATGGAGATCTCGGCCACCTATTAGATCTCTCCGGAAGCAACTTGGGTGGCCAGGGCTACATCGATGTCCTCTGCCATAGCAGCAACAACTATGCGTACTCAGACATTGGATCCAATTTTTCAAATTTTCCCACCTACTCCTGGACGGTGAATGTGGTCACTCATGAGATCGGCCACAATTATGGAAGCCCACACACTCATGCCTGCAAGTGGGGTCCGCAAGGTAATCAGGCATTGGACAATTGTCAAGAGACAGAGGGGGGATGTGATCCCGGACCAGAGCCCATAGGTGGTGGCACCATCATGAGCTACTGTCATTTCGGATCTGGCAATCCAGGTATTGATTTCAATAAGGGTTTTGGCACAGAACCCGGCAACCTAATCCGAAACAGGGCTGCAACTGCTGGCTGTCTATCAGCCTGTGGATCGGGTGGCGGTGGTTCATGCAATCTCAGCATCACCAACATCGTGGAGGTTGATGCCACTTGTGGAGAGAACAATGGGAGGTTGACCATCATGATCTCTGGAGCTTCAGGAGCGGTCACTTATGACATTGGACTCGGTGCACAGACCAGCAACAGATTTTTCAACCTTCCCCCGGGCACCTATGAGGTTACCGTGGTCAACGGAGCGGGATGTGAGCGCGAGGCGACGGCCAATATTTCCATGTCCTCCAGCACCCCAGGCCTGGCAGCCTCCGTCACCAATGCCACCTGTGGTGAAAACGATGGCGAGATCGAACTGAATGCCTCTGGTGGATCTTCCCCATACTCATACCGGTTAGGTAGTAAGACACAATCATCACCGATTTTTTCTAACCTTCCAGCTGGTGATTACCTGGCAACACTCACTGACAACGATGGTTGCTCCACCGACAAGCAAGTAACCGTCTACACACACAATGCACCCACCATCCAAACCGATGTAGACGACACCAGTTGTGGTGAGACCAATGGCTCGGTCGAGATCACAGCTAGTGGTGGCCAAGCACCCTATGCTTTTATGCTGGCCAATCAAGAATCCAGTGATGGAACTTTTGAAGACTTATCTCCCGGGACCTATTTGGCTAGAGTCATCGATGACAATGGATGTACAGACGACCAATCGATTACCATAGATCCCAGCAGTGTCATCGAGGCTTCTGCCGAAGTAATTCATACCACCTGCGGACAGGCAGATGGCTCCATCCAGCTTAAAGCCAGTGGCGGGAATGGAAGGCTTAGGTATAGCTTGGGCAGCGGATTTACCACCAAACCCCTATTTGAATCATTAGCGTCGGGTACCTATACCATCAGGGTACGAGACAATGACCTCTGCTTGGTGACGTGGGAAGAAACCGTGGAGGCATCTGAAGGCTTTGATATGACCAGTCAGGCGATCCCGACTACTTGTGGATTGGAAAATGGAAGCATCACCATCGTAGCCCAGGGTTTGTCAGAGCCGTTTGCCTATCGATTGAATGGAGAAGATAGAGAAGTACCCGTCTTTGAACAATTGGAGGCTGGTTCATACACCATCTCAGCAACCGATGCCAACGGTTGTGCACAGGACGATACCGTGTTGGTTGGTCATTCGGAAGCGCTAAAACTTGCTGCAGAGGTAGCAGATACACGCTGTGGTCTTAACAATGGACAGATCTACTTGAACACGGCGTTTAGTCACGGTGCTACCACCTTTCAGGCAGGTAACTTGACACAGAGTGATCCATTATTTGATTCCTTAGCCAGGGGCACCTACATGTGCTTTGCCGCCGATTCACTGGATTGCCGGGACAGCATCACAGTTATGATTGATTCGTCGGTACAGCTGCAAACAGATGTCGTGGTCAATGGTACTTCTTGCGGACATGCCAATGGATCCATTGAGTTTAGGGACAAGCAGGGAGTCTCTCCTTTTGTATTTCAAATTGAATCGGATGGAAGTAATGACTATAGCCATCTCAGTCAGGACTCCATGGCCACTAGCGTACCAGCAGGATCCTATTATCTGATGGTGACTGATGCCGATGATTGCATATTTACAGATACGGTCGAAGTGGCCCCCTCGCTGGGTATAGATATTGAGAAATCTGTCGTCCAAACTTCTTGTGGGAGGCAGAATGGCGCGATTGAGGTCCGTGCCACTGGAGGCGTAGGCTCACTCAGTGTGATGCTTGATTCCATCAGTAGTGCAGATCATGCTTTTAGGATGCTTGCAGCAGCAGATTACGTCTTAATGGTCGGAGATGAATCTGGTTGTCTTGAGCTTGATACCATTCGTATGGAGGCTTCCACTTCACCGATTTTACAGCCTGATGTGCAGCATACTTCATGCGGCCAGGCTAATGGTGCCATAGGAGTGCATGTGCAAGACGGTTCAGCCCCCTTCCGATATTTTCTGAACGATCAGGAGCATGCAGGGCCCATGAGTGATTTGCCGCCCGGTTCCTACATGCTGATGGTCATGGACACTTTCGCATGCGCAGATACAGTGATGATTGACATTCATCCATCTTCTGCTCCCAGACTTTTGTATGAAAGCACACCAGCATCGTGCTTTCAACAGAATGGTTCTGTGATGGTATTCGCTGCGGATGGACGTTACCCTTACCGATATGGACTGAATGGCACCTTCGGCACGGATTCGGTATTTTCCAATCTGGATAGTGGATCGTACAAAGTTCAGTTGATGGACCAAGCTGGATGCGAAGATTCAGCCAGGGTCCAAGTGAGCTATGATGACCAATTTAAAAGACCAGCTATGCCTGAAGTTGCCGCGATCTGCGATGGTCAACCTGTCGTGCTGGATCCGCAAATCGATGATCCATCTGGTACATGGCAATGGTATTTTAATCACATGGTCCTAGAAGATACCACCGCCAGGCTTACCGCCAGTGAACCTGGCACGTACATTTTAAGTGTGGATTATCATTCGGGCTGCGTATTGAGTGATACCACTGAAGTCTCGATTCAATCGAATCCAGCATTGACTTTGATCGAAAGCGATACAATCTGTCAAGGCACCCCTTTTGGTATCGATGCAGTCGATGACCAAGTCAATTATACTTGGGACAATGATTCCGTAGGGCCCCTGATTCGATTTGCTACTAGCGGACGTTATCAACTCACGGTGACTTCTGGATATGGTTGTGCTACCAGCAGATCGGTGGATCTAAAGGTCATCGAGCCAGTGGCCCTAATCAGTGCATCCACGGAATATGCCATTTGCCAGGGTGATGCCCTGCAATTGAACGTTGATGGAGCCGAATCCTATCATTGGATCACCTCAGACCCCTCGCTGACCACCCCCATGATCGCCAACCCTCTGGTCACTCCCACGACACCGACAGAGTATCGCGTCATCGGACGAAATGCTTGCTTTGCCGATACCTTGGATCTTGGTGTGGTCATCAGAACCATGGAGGATGTGGTGTCTGCAGACACGATGGTGATCGAGGGATCACCTTTGACGTTGCATGCTTGGGGAGCCCAATATGCCCAGTGGAACAGTGCTTATCAATTGACTTGTGAGTCTTGTCTGGAAACCGAGCTGAGGCCTGAAGAAAAGGGCCAGGTGTTTTTGGAGTATGATGATCGCTTTGGTTGCCGCTGGCAAGATACAGTGAGCGTTGATATCATTCCGCTAAGCGAGGTGCTACCCGTACTGGTCAATGTCATTTCTCCCAATGGCGATGGACGAAACGATCGGCTGGTCTTTGGCGGTCTCGAGAAGTTCAGATCTGTGGCCTTGCAGGTCTTTGATCAGAATGGTATGAGGGTTTATGAGGATGCGACATATAACAACTCCTGGAATGGGCAATTTGACGGAGACCTGCTACCCGAAGGCGTCTATTTTTATTTGCTGACTTTAACCTTGGATGACCGAAAGTTTCATTTTGACAGTGACCTTACGATCATAAGAGATTGATATGAGAATATTATTGACCGTTTTTGGTGTTTGTCTGTTGACTTGGCTATCTGCACAATCTGACCAGGATTGGCCATTGGTGGAGGACATCAATTTCACCATCAATCCTGCGATGACCGTAGATGCCAACGATTTAAAGGTGGTCATGACCCATGCCAAAAAGTGGCGGCGCATCAGCAGCAGTCCAACTCAGTCTGGCATCAGCGTATTGATGCCTTTTGCCAATGAAAACATGGGATGGGGAGCGCAGGTGTTTTCTGAATCAGTGGGTCCCTTCCAAACCGCAGGTGGTAGATTATCTTATGGATACAAAATTCAATTGAGCTCGAGAAGAGCTGATCACCTGGCATTGGGCCTATCTGCACGTATCATGCATATGAGATTTGATCATGACCATCTCATCAGCCAAGATGTAACCGATCCCCTTTTGAGTGATATCGAAACCAGTGGTCTGGTGCCTCCTGCTTTCTCCACCGGTTTTAGCTATGTGACGGGAGTACCTACCTACACCCATCCGGTACAGTTTAAAATTGCTGGGGCAGCCTCTAGAATACTGCCATTTGAGGATCGTTTTGGATCCTTTAGCTTGGAGCGGAGCTTCCGGATCCATGGACTGGTAGGCATGAAGATAGCTGCATCGTCCAGTACTTTTATCGAGCCCTCAGCGATGTACAGTCACCTTAAACATCGACCATCCAACATCACTTTTCGGCTCAAAGCCCTGCGAAGCCGTGTGGGATGGCTAATGACCCAATATGAGAGATCTAAGGTCTTAACCACTCAATTGGGCTTTAACTTGGGACTGGGAGCTGCAAATATTGATGTGATACAGGTGAGTTTCAGTAACGCCTGGTACTTGGGTGCGATTAATGGCCAGTTGGGAAACAGTTTTACTTTTGGCGTCACCTATCAACGTGCATATCGAACTACCAACCAGGCATTGTTTTAGAAATAGGGCAGAGCGCACTTACTCTGAGATAACAAGCCGGCACATGCCCTCTGATCGAGTTAGCCGGAGGAGATGTCTTCCGGCCGCTCCGAAAACCATACGTGACAGTCTCCCATCTTACGGCTCTTCAGTGGGTTGTCCATCTGGTAAGCAACCTGCTTCTTATCGTTGCTTTAGGACTCACGGACGGATGAAAAATAATCCTCTAGTTTATGCTTGTTCTTTGGTGCTGAGTGACCGATCAATTCTCTGGTCCTTTCTACCAAAACGTTCCTATATTATCTGACTGGCATCATAGATACCAGGTCTGAGGCTATCTATCTTTAATACTTTCAGCAATAAACAATTCTGCGGACGTATGGCGTTATTTCATAGCCCAATCTACATTGCATCATGAAACCAGAAAAAGTATGACTGAACTGCAGAGATTACAGCAAGAGTACTTTCTCACTTTGCAAGACCAAACCATTGCCGAGGAGGACATCGACTACCATGTGATGGATCGTCATCGACCATTCTTAGAGCAGATGGCCAAAGTAAAAAACAGCGGACTGACGGTTTTCGATATTTACAAAAACGAGCACATCTATGTTTCCTACAATCTCGAAGACCTCTTCGGATATGAGATGGATAAAATCGAATCACTGGATACGGAATATTTCAACTCCAGAATCCATCCGGAAGATATGATAACGCTTTTGAGAAATGGCATTCACCTGTTTAAGTACTGCCATCAACTACCACTTGCAGAGCGTCAAAATTACAAGCTGCAAAATGAGTTCAGAATCTTAGACCGCAACAATCAATACATCAGAGTCATCGAGCAGCACGTGATGCTGGAGCTTGACCGTCGAGGTAATTATTGGTTGGTCCTTAGTGTAATGGACCTATCTCCTTTTCAAGATCCTCAAATGGGTGTACGCAGTCAATTTATCAACACCGTCACCGGTCTTCCAGTAAGCTTTTCAGCCTCAGATCCCAAGACCGATCAAAGAATAAATCTCACTAAGAGAGAATCAGAAATCCTTTCGATGGTGAAGGAGGGCTATCTCAGCAAAGAGAGTCTATCAGCATCCACACGGTGAACACCCACAGGCAGAGAATTTTGAAAAAACTCGGTGCTAACAATTCCATCGAAGCCATAGAATTTGCGCATCGACTGAGCCTGGGATAGGGTCTTCTTAATAATGGCATGTAACATTGGAGAAAGCATGAGTTTTCATGTCTTCGCGATGGAGATATACTGATAAATCAGTATTGCGACCCTTGTACCGTACCTATAGATTTATAGGCAAATACTTGTGTAAGATGAGGGTACTGCTCTTAATATTTCTGTCAAGTGAAATCTTGGCTCAAAAGACTGGACTAAATATCAAAGGGAGGGTTATAGACATCGCTACCCAGATGCCACTTGAATATGCGACTGTTTCCATCACAAACGTGGATCCAATGATCGGCACCACTGCAGACAATCAGGGGAATTTCCTAATATCCGACCTGCCTATGGGTCGATACGACATCCAAGCCTCGCATCTCGGCTATGAACCCGTAGTATTTGCAGATATCCTTGTCACAGGAACCAAAGAAGTTAGCATTCGCTTTGAACTTATTGAAGCCACCCTGAATCTCCGGGAGATCGTGATCAAGCCGACCGTCCATAAGGAACAAGCGTTGAATCCCATGTCATCGGTGAGCGCCAGAATGCTATCGGTCGAAGAAGCAAGTCGCTACGCAGGAGGATTTGATGATCCCGCCAGACTGGCATCGGTCTTTGCAGGTGTGGCCAGCTCTGTAAATAATAATGCGATTGTCATCAGAGGTAATGCGCCCAAATTCTTACAATGGAAACTAGAGGGTGTCGAAATCCCAAATCCAAATCACTTCGCTAATCTTGGAGCATTTGGTGGGGGTGGTTTGACTGCTCTGAGCAGCAACCTGCTGGCAAACTCGGATTTCTTCACTGGAGCTTTCCCTGCAGAATACAATAATGCACTTTCTGGAGTACTTGATCTACAGATGCGTGATGGCAATAATTCCCAGGCAGAGCATAGCTTGGAGCTGGGCTTGATTGGCATCGACTTTGGTACTGAAGGTCCATTACAATCAAAACGCAATGGTTCCTATTTGATAAATTACCGGTATTCGACCTTGGGATTGGTATCTCCCCTACTACCTGATGATGCTCAAGGAACCAATTATCAGGACCTATCTTTTAAGTTGAGATATCCTACAACTAAGGCTGGCGTGTTTACGTTTTGGGGCCTTGGGTTAATAGATCGCTCTGGTCAGCATGCATCGACTGATCCTGGATCCTGGATCTATCCACAAGATGTGGAAGCACAGGATGTGCGACAGTACATGGGTGCCATGGGTTTCAACCATCGCTATTTGCTAAGTAAAACATCTTATCTGAATTCGACCATTGCGTTCTCCACCAGTGGGTTGGATTTACGTACAAAAAAATTGGATGATGAGTTGATGTTTCATCCTCACAACTCGATCGACCATTCTTATCGCAATTTGACTTTTAAAACATTTATAAACAAAAGATTTTCCAAATCACACATGAACCGAACCGGTTTTACAGCCACTAGAATGGGCTACTATCTTCTGCTACAAGATCGCGACGAAACCTCGAAGGGGTTACATACAATTGGCGCTTCGGACGGATCTAGTCATTTGCTTTCCATGTATTCGAGTTCAAGTATAAGACTGAAAGACACCAAAGTTGATCTGGGGATCAATGGTCAGTTTTTTACCCTTAATGGTCAGCATACTCTGGAACCACGTGTAGGTATCATGCACAAGCTACACCCCAATCACGAAATTAGCCTGGGCTACGGACTACACAGTCGCCTCGAACCAATCAACACATATTTCATCATTGACAATGAAAAACCCGTTAATAAGCAGCTGGGGTTTACCAAAGCACATCACATCGTGTTGGGATATACCCGGAGACTCCCTAAGAAAAGGCTGTTTAAAATAGAACCCTATTATCAGATCCTCTTTGACATTCCCATTCTTGAGGGTTCGGAGACCGCGCTGATCAACGAAAAGAATGATTGGTTCATTTCCGGTACCTATCTCAATCAGGGTTTCGGCACAAATTATGGCATTGATCTCACCTTTGAACAATATCTGATCGAAGGATTTTACTACTTAGTCACTGGTTCGATATTTGAGTCGAAATATCGAGCTGACCGTGAAAGGCCCTGGCGTAACACACGCTTCAATCAGAATTTTTTGGCAAATGTACTTGTGGGCAAAGAGGTGAAGCTTGGTAAGCGGGGACAAGATCTACTCAGCTTAAATGTCCGCTTGAGCTACCAGGGAGGAGAGCGCTTTTCGAGAATTTCTCCCGAATCTGATATTGTACAAAATGTCATTTACGATCAATCGCTGCCTTTTACTGAGCAAGATGGGTCTTCCCTAATTTCCCATCTCACTGTAAGCTATAAATGGCAGCGTCCTAAAACAACACAATCCTTGTCACTGAAAGTGATTAATCTTACTGGGCACAAGGAGTTCTTGGGTCATAAATACAACCTGATCACCGGACAGATTGAAGAGGACAGAGAAGCCTTGCTTGTACCGAATCTGAGTTATCGAATTTCCTTTTGAACAGAAGACTCCCCATCCATTCACATTCAGCTGTCCTTCGATGAGGAAACTAGAAAGGGATCTGGATTTCGACGGCGATAGCTAATAGCTCTTATCCAGGCTAAATAACATTTTGGCACTTAGTCCTATTGAGTGGATATTTTCCGATTTTACCTTTCTCAAAGGACTTATGTGTATCATCAATCCATGGAAGGCAGATTGATTACACCGCCAGTGTTGTATTCATGAAGTATTTGATATTAGTGGGGCAGGTATTTTGTGCCAGGACGAAGAAGTAAAACAGCGCATAGCCTTTGCTATGTAAGGATTTTGATGATGAAGATCCTGGTGCAAAAGAGCATGCCAATAGTAAGAGATATTTTATGAAGACAGCACTAATCCTCGCTCTAGTAGCATTTTACTACTCCATAACCACAATAACCTGTTCTTTCAACCACTCGGGGTTCTTTGACCAGAATCCACTAAATATGGCCAAGAGCCAACATTTTCCACATTTTTCTACATAAGTTAGCTATTTGATCCTAATTGATATTCCATGCGTACTATATCTACCGCAGTAAGTTTTTTCGCTTGTGTAATTATCCCGCTTCTTATCGGTGGGTGTGGTCCCAAAGTGCAGGTGACCTTTCTAGCATCTCCTGTCGTTGTCCCTAATCCTAACACCTCATCACCCTTGACCTGTTTTATCGACTTTGACATCAGAGAAAAGTATGACAGCATCTACCTAACGATAAAATCCCCGGACCGAACACACACGATAAAATACAGCAGCAGCCAGAAAGCTGAAGCAGGATATCTGGTCATGTTGATGTTACCAGACCAAGCGTATACGATCGGAATGGAGATACGAGCCCAAGGCGAAATATTGCATCGGTGTTCAGACCCATTGACTTTCATGACTCCCCCTCTACCCGATGACGACCGATTGTTCCCCAAGGTGGAGATTACCAAAGGAGACTCTTCATCCCTGATTTCCATGGAAGATCTTATTTTATTCAATCCTCGAAGAAGGATACCCATAACCTCGGCCAGAGCCAATCAATTCAACAAATCGTTTGGTCTGTTGGCCATTGTAGATCGCTCCGGAGATGTCCTCTGGTACTACCAGACGGACTCTCGCATCAGCGACTTTGAACTGCTGCCCAATGGCCACATAAAGTATATGACTCAAGACAGTCGACTGGTCGAGATAGATTTTGCTGGAAATGTATTGCGATCATGGTATGCTGCTCACCGACCCGAAGGACCACATCCCAGCGCTATTCCTGTGGATGCCCTCACTTTTCACCACGATGCTGCTCTTCTATCAAATGGCAATCACCTTGTATTGAGTTCAGAGGTACGAGAGATCACAGACTACTACACTAGCGAAAGGGATAAAAACGCTCCACGAACATCTCAGAAGGTGATGGGAGATGTGGTTATCGAGTTCACTCCGGATGGAGAAATAGTACACCGGTGGCATGCTTTTGATCATCTTCCGGTCATGCGCATAGGTTATGAGACTTTCAGTAATTATTGGATTCGTCGAGGTTTTCCAGGAGTGATTGACTGGAGTCATGCCAACGCTGTGGTACCGGTCGAGGGTGAAGATGCATACCTCATCAATTTTCGATATCAAAGTGCTGTCATGAAAATTCAAAAGTCGAGTGGAGAAATTGAGTGGATTTTCGCTGAGCCCAGTGGGTGGGATCCAGAACAACAGGAGAAATTGCTGACCATTTCCGAGGGTGGTCTCAATTGGCATCAGCACTCTCCCTCCTTTACCAGGCATGGGCATTTATTGTTTTTCAATAATAATAACTACCAGGCTCGTCCTTTTAATGAGACCATCGAGATACCAGAGAGTCCCAGCTACGTGGCCGAATATGCCATCGACCGTAGCAGCGGCAGCGTCAGTAAGATGTGGTCTACAGAGCACCTTGATGGAGATATCCTTGTAAGCATTGCCATGGGAAGTGTGAGGGAGCTCACCGAGTCAGGAAACATCCTTGCCTGCTATGGTGCATTGCTACCCAACGAGTATTTCGGTGAGATGACCTGGTGGAATCGTGGGAAATTTCAGCAATGGACCATGGTGAGAGAATTCACCCATACCGATCCTGTACAAGTAATTTGGGAAATGCAACTTCGGCCACTCACTCCCGATAGCAAGATCGGTTGGACTCTTTTTGGTGCCCGTCAAGTCGCGCTCGCTGACCTGCTTTAGACCGTAAACCCCGCTCCTTAAGGTAGATCATTGGTAATGATGTATGGCCACAAATCACAGCATTACACCGTAGGATAAGGTCGAGAAGTGACAAAATTCAGACAAACTTAGGCAGCTCTGATGGTCTGGTTCTCGGATTCAGGCTTTTCCAAAGAATTCAAATGATTGCGAACGCTAATTCGATCATAATTTCAGTATTTTCAAAACCGGTAGAAAATATCTAAAATGTAATATTACTCCCGCCCCATGAGCATCTATAAAGTTATGAAATCCCTCCTCTCTGTCCTTTTTTTCAGTTACATGATTAGCGGATGTCAGCCAGTGGCAGAAGACAAAGCTCCTAACCTGCTGTTTGTGATGATGGATGACCTGGGATATGGCCACTTTGCGCTCAACAACGACACATTGACCACCGCCAGCTTCGATCCCTACTTCGTTGATCTGGTGGCCAATACTCAGGCCTACTCCCCTGAGCGAGCCCTGGAATTTTCAAAAAAAGCCATCCCAACCATGAATCGCCTGGCTCGTGAAGGCGTCTACTTTTCCCATGCCTACACGAGCAGCAATCTCTGTGCACCTTCGAGAATGGGTATTGCCACAGGGATTCTGCAAAATAGATTGGGCATCTATAGGAACACGGACTGTGAAGAAAGGGGCCTGGATCCGGGGTCTCACTTGGTAGAAAAAATAAAGGAAAAGGGATACGCTACTGCTCACATTGGTAAATGGCATATTGGCAGAAGAAGGCATCATATGCTGCTTGATGCCACCCAAAGACATGGTGTAAAGGACACGCTCTCCTATGGGCAGATCGCAAAAAGGCATCCAGAAATATTCCAGGAACTGCTTAGAGATGGGTACTATGGATCAGTGGTCGATGCAGACCATCCGTTAAAAAATGGATTTGACTACTACTACGGATATAATAATTGGGCCAGCCAGTTTTACAATTCTACCCTGGTGTGGGAAAACTATGGACATGCCGGCAAACAAGAAGGATACAACACCGATGTATTTACCGACAGGGCCTTAGCATTCATGAAAAAGCAGGTGGATCGTGAAAAACCGTTTTACATCCAATTACACTATCATGCCGTGCATGATTCGCTGCAACCCAGGGCACCTGACAAATACTATGATAAGTTTGATTCGGATTCGTATGACCTCAATAACTTCTACGCCCATGTCCACGGGGTTGATCAAAATATGGCACGGATCATCGACTATCTGACCTCCGCAGAGGAGCTGGACAACACCATCATTGTATTTACATCGGACAATGGTGCACAGGCAGGAGGACCCTCAGTCCTACCAGGAAATGCTCCTTTTGCAGGACACAAGGGCACATACTATCAAGGGGGCTTCCGGGTACCATTGTTTGTGTATTGGCCACAGGGTATCCCAAAGGCCATGAGATTGGACCATACCGTTTCTACCATGGACATTCTTCCCACTTTGATCGACGCCTCGGGTGGCATCGTACCCGATGATCTAGATGGAAGGAGCTTGCTGCCCCTGCTCAGCGGCCAGTCGAAAGCGCCTGTGCATGAATATTTGGTATGGGCTGGCCTGCATGCCAGAGCTTGGGGTTTTTTGCTCCATACTTCCTTTAAGTCGCATGGATCGGAGCGAAATTTTGCTCCACCATCCTGGGTAGTGGTCAAAGATCAGTATCTATTGCGCTATGTGGGTGTGATCGAGCCCAATGTGTACAAGGCCCAACCCTCCGGAGGGCCACCAATATTTGAACTCTTTGACTATCGCTCAGATCCTCATGAGGATAGTAATTTGGCTGAAACGATGCCTGAGAAGGTGGATGAGCTGGCTAAAATTTATTACCAGGAGGCAAGGAGTTTTCCCCCTCCTGTCAGGTGGAAGAGAGAGAAATGGGCGGAGATCAAAGGGGAAGGTGTCAGACCTTGATCCTAGATCTTATTCCCAGTAAATAATGAAAGATTTTCTACAGAAATTTCAAAACATGCCATTTAGTAAGAACACAATCATTACCCTAGTGGTGATGACTGTCACCTTTGTCCAAACCTATGCCCAGCAGGTCAAAAGACCCAACATCCTGTTCATTATGTCGGATGATCACACCACACAAGCATTTGGCGTGTATGGAAGTCGCCTAGCCAACCTTAATCCCACCCCGGTTTTAGATCAATTGGCGTCGGAAGGTATACTGTTTCAGAACTGCCATAGCATTAATTCCATCTGCACGCCCAGTCGGGCGAGCATCATCACAGGCCAATATAGTCAGGCTAACGGAGTGCTGGATCTTGATGGTCGAATCCCTCCTGAAAAGCAATATCTACCGTCGGAGCTCAGTAAGCTGGGATATGAGACAGCGATGATCGGCAAATGGCATCTTAAGGAAGAGCCCGCTGCCTTTGACTACTATGCGGTACTGCCGGGACAGGGGAAATATTTTGATCCTCAATTTAGGGTGCAAGGAAAAGAGGCCTGGCCCCAAAACACCATCGACAAAAAGGGCCACTCCAGTGATGTGATCACAGATCTGACTTTAGATTGGTTGGAAGAAAAGCGCGATGCCAGTAGACCTTTTTTCTTAATGCATCACTACAAAGCGCCTCACGATATGTTCGAATTTGCTCCCAGGTATGAGGACTACCTGGAGGATACTTATATACCTGAACCAGCTAGTTTGTACTTTAATGCAGAAAATGGTTCCCCTGCTACACGGGGTATCAATGACTCCCTAATTCATGAAATAGGATCATCTGTTTCTCACCGCAATACACGGCGAAATATGGGGATGCACATGGACATACCCAGCGACATTCCCGATCCCTTATACACACATCTTTCTTACCAAGAGTACCTAAAGCGATATCTGCGCTGTGTCAAAGGTGTGGATGATAATCTAGGTCGATTATTTGACTACTTGAGGCAAAACGGGCTCATAGATAATACGATCATTATATATACAGGTGACCAGGGATTTATGCTGGGAGAACATGACTACATCGATAAGCGGTGGATGTACGAAGAGTCACTGCGTATGCCGTTTATCGTACGATATCCCGGCACCATTAAGCCCGGCAGCTCCTCGGATGCCATCATCAATAATACAGATTTTGCTCCGACCATGATCGAGCTCGCTGGTGGCACTGTACCCTCATACATGCAGGGTCGCAGCTTCAAGTCCATACTGGAGACCGGTGTAGAACCACAAGATTGGCCGCAATCGACCTACTATCGATACTGGATGCATATGGCTCACCGGCATGCCAATCCGGCACATTTTGGTATTCGCACCAAGGATCACAAGCTGATATTTTTCTACGGACGATTTTGGAAAGACACTAGTGATCCAGCCAATCTAAAGAGTTGGGGAAATCGCTATACCTACCTGACTCCTCCTGGCTGGGAGCTCTATGATCTTAAGAAGGATCCCTATGAGATGAAGAACGTCTACGATGATCCATCCTATCTTGCTGTGCGCATTCGACTAAAAAAGGAACTGCTCAGGAAAAGAAAAGCCCTTAACGAGGAGGATGGTCAATATCCACACATTCAGGCAGTAATTGATAAGCACTGGGAGGACTGAATGGCGGTGCACTAAGAGCAAGTTTTCGGAGGTGTGATGGTCCGGGATTTGTCTACCACCAAGTAAACCATCTAACAAGTACAGACACTGAGTAAGGACTAAAAATCAATGCTTTCAAAGCTCCTTAATCGGCAAGCATTCCTTATTACGGAGACAAGAATACTATTCATATATTCATATATTGTGACTGGGAATTAATACTCTTCTAAACCGAGATTATGCTTTTCAAAATCATCACTTCCTGAAGTGGTTTCCTTCAAAGGGCATGCATCATCTCATTGAAAATTTATCAATCATGAAGCAAAAATTACGAAAGTGGTGTCCATGGATCTACCTGATGATGTCCACTGGGCTTCTGATGGCTCAAAACAGTGTCTCTGGGACCGTAACAGACACGGATGGCACACCCCTCATCGGGGTCAACATCCTTGAGGTAGGTACAGTCAATGGCACTACATCAGACTTTGATGGCAAGTACACCTTGTCTGTGGGTGAGGATGCCACACTGGCCTTTAGCTACACTGGATATCAGACACAAAATATACCCGTCAATGGACAAGGAGTCATCAGTCTCAGTCTGCAGCAAGGTGCAGTCCTGGACGAAGTAGTGGTTGTGGGATATGGTACTTTGAAAAAATCGGATCTGACGGGATCTGTAGCTTCTGTTGCCTCCGATGACTTTGATAAGCAACCACTGACAAGAATCGACCAAGCCTTGCAGGGTCGGTCCGCAGGCGTGCAAGTCAACCAGACCAGCGGTGCACCTGGAGCGGGTTACAAAATCCGGATCAGGGGAGCCAATTCGATCAGTGGCTCCAACAATCCATTATATGTGGTGGATGGCTTGGTTGTGGGTGATATCAACTCGATCAACGTCAATGACATTGCATCTCTGGAGATACTCAAAGATGCGTCTGCCACAGCCATCTATGGATCTAGAGGTGCAAATGGTGTCGTCTTGATCACCACCAAGAGTGGCGGTAAAGGTCCAGCAAAAATAGAACTTCATACCTTCTTTGGCTCAGCGTCCGTAATTCAGGAGTTGGACATCATGAGCCCATCAGAGTATGCAGAAGGCGTCAATTTTGCAGAGGGAAAAGAGATCTTCACAGCTGCCGAAATATCAGCTTTACGGTCTGGAGGAGGAGAAAACTGGCAAGAACGGTTCTTTCGATCTGCCCCTTTTGCCAATTATCAATTGTCTGCCAGTGGAGGTAACGAAAAAGGCGATTATTATTTGTCCGGTAATTTTTACAATGCCGACGGCACCATCACTGATCAAAACTACAAGCGGTTTTCCCTGCGTGCCAATGTCAATGCCAACTTGACCGAAAAGTTAAGGGCTGGATTGAACTTCTATGGCAGTCGTGAAGAAAATACCGGGGTTCGCGCTTCTCTGGCCACCGGTCTTACCTGGGATCTGACTACGCCAGCTTTCCAAGAAAACGGTGATTATAATTTTACACCAAACAAACCTGGCATTGGCAATGGTTCTGTAAATCCTTTACTGGCTCCAGAAAACAACATCCGGGAAAATTTTGATCATCAGGTCATCGCCAATGGCTACTTCGATTTAGACTTGATGGATAATCTGGTGCTAAATGTTTCTGGTGGTGTAGAACGAATAGACCGTGACAACAACCGGTACACTTCCTTACTACTCAACAACAAGGGTACTGCCACGATTGATAATATTGGTATATCTAGATATCAAAATACCAACAGGCTCACTTACACATTTGACAAAAGTGCGAACCATCGCTTGCAAGTAGACGCAATTCACGAACAACAATTGGTGACAAGAGAGATGACACAATCCATCGCCGAGGGTTTTTTCTCGGACAATACTACTTACAAAAATCTGGGATTGGGTACCATCCAAAGAAACAGCAATCTGTCCACTAGTGAAAGTCTCCAGTCATTTTTAGGACGCATCAATTACACCCTGATGGAACGGTTTCTTTTTACTGCCTCAATCAGGGCGGATGGATCCAGCAAGTTCCGCAAGGATAACCGCTGGGGTGTGTTTCCTTCGGGATCCGTTGCGTGGAGATTAAGTGAAGAGCCATTTGTCAAGGATATGGCGGCGGTTGATAATCTGAAGTTAAGGGTCAGTTATGGAATCACTGGCAGCCAGGGCATTAATCCACTGGCTACCCGTGCTCAACCCGTCATCAATTCAGGCATAAACTACCCTTTTACCGGTCAGGATTATACGATCGGAGTAGCTCCATCCAATAGATTGGCCAATCCCGAACTCACTTGGGAGCAAACGGCACAGTTTAATGTGGGATTCGACCTGGGTTTATGGAACTCGAAAATGACCCTCTCATTGGATTTATTCAAGAAGAACACGACGGATCTACTACTGGATGTCTTCCTACCGGAATTTGTTGGACCGACTGTGGTGGCTAGAAATATTGGCGAAGTAGAGAACAAAGGATTTGACCTTGCTCTGGGTCTCAACCTGCTGCGGACAGGGGATTGGGATATCAATACGACACTTAGTTTGTCCAGATATGCAAATAAGGTCATTGCACTGGTTGATGATGAACCTATTGAAAAAGGAAATTCCTACATTGGTGGTATTCCCGTCAATCCCACTCGAGTGGAGGTCGGTCAGCCCATCAGCTCCTTTCGGGGATATATTTATGAAGGCGTTTATCAGACCGGAGAAGAGGATCTTGCTGCTCAATATGGCAGAAACCCAGGAGATGCCAGATACAAAGATCTCAATGGGGATGGCATTATTTCGCCAGATGACATCACCACCATTGGTGATGGCAATCCTGACCTGACCTGGGGACTGAACTCAAATATTCGCTATAAAGAGTTCGACCTAAATTTCCTCATGCTTGGCTCACACGGTAACGACATTTACAACATACAGCGAGGCCGGATGATGGCTCTGGGTTCAGCAACATTTCACGCAAGCCATGGCGACTATCGAAATAGATGGACGACTAGTAATCCAAGCAATATCCCGTCAGGACGAGACGGAACTGAATTATTATCAACCCAATTCCTGGAAGATGGTTCCTACGTCACTATGAAAAATATCAGCCTGAGTTACACAGTTCGCAATATTTTAGAAGCAATGGGGATGGACGCAGCACGCATATATATCAGTGTTGAAAATCTGTTTATTCTTTCTGGCTATAGCGGTTTTGATCCGGAATCAACGGCCACCGGAAATTCTGACGTAGACATCGGAATCGACTACAATGCCTATCCACTGTCCAGATCTGTCAGCGTCGGTGTAAACCTTACTTTCTAGAGCATTAAAAAAAGAAAATCATGCAATTTGATCATAAAATTTATACAAAAATTTCTCTTCTCATCTTATTACTCGGCCTCGGTGCTCCCGGATGCATTGACCTTGAGGAAGACATCAGTAGCGTACTGTCACTGGATGACCTACAGGGAGAAGCCGATATTCTCGCGGCGCTGGCTCCTATTTATCGCACGTATGGTGAGGTAGTTCGAGTGCCTCATGAACAGCAGATCATGGCTTATGGTGCCGATGACATTACCACCTGGTGGGCTGGCAACAAAGCACCCTTGCGCGTATTTGACCGTTTTGACTTTGGCAATGGAGAAAATTCTGACATTCGCTGGTTAGACGACCCCTGGAACGGCTATTGGAAAACAATCTACTATGCCAATAACCTGATCAAGGGACTCAAGACATCAGTGGCCGATGCTAGCATCATATCGGTGGCCGATGCCGAAGCTCGTTTTTTGCGAGCACTGTCTTATTTCAATCTCGTCAGAGGTTATGGCAATATGCCCATCATTCTTGAGGAGGATCAACCCACTGGTGAGGAGGTTCGTGCCACCGTGATGGAAAATTACTTGGTCATCGAGGCAGACTTACAAGTAGCGGAGGATAATCTGCCTGCTCCAGATCAAGTAGATCAAATAGGTCGTGCCTCATCGGCGGCCGCCAAAGCCATCTTGCTAGATTTGTATATGACCTGGGCGGGTTGGCCCATCAAAGATCAGAGCAAATATCAACTGGCTGCCAGCAAAGCCAAGGAGATTATGGATATGAATCACTTTGCCCTCTCACCTATAACTGAACTTTGGACGCTAGAAAATCAGAATAGTAGAGAATCAGTCTTCGCCATGCAGTTTTCAGCTGTAGAAGATTTTCGCAATACATTTCCTGCTGATCATAGTTTTCATGAAGCTAGAGGCTGGTCAGATATGTATCCGGAGCGTCAGTTTTTCTTAGATTTTCCGGAAGGACCACGCAAGGACTATACCTTCCATAGTGAAATTCCACAGCGAAAGATTGTCGCTGGTAAGATCGTATCAAAGGATCCTCCCACCATACCATGGCGAGAATCACAGCGCAACCATCCCATGTACCGTAAGTTTACCGAAGGAGAAGACCTCACAGTCAATAACAGAACCACTGGATATAGGGCTATGGAGGTCGTCCGCTATGCAGAAATCCTTCTCAACTTTGCCGAAGCAACCAGCAGAGTGAATGGTGGCATGGCAACACCTGAAGCCCTCGAGGCACTCAACCAGGTAAAACGCAGAGCAGCTGGTCTAGACTACCTCACTCCCGATGCTACTGTAGACGCCACCAGTGCTACACCGAAAGAAATCGTACAAGAGAAAGCATGGGAACACGCGGGGGAATTTAAGCGTTGGTGGGATCTGGTGCGACTAGAGATGGTAGCCGAAGTGACGGCCACTCGAGATCCGGAGGAAGAAGTACCCCTGGCGATCGATCCATCAGAAATCAATTGGAAGCACTACATCGCTCCGATTCCTTTCAAGGCGATCTCTACTAGTGATTTGGTGCAAAACCCGGAAGGTTTTAAAATCCAGTAGTAGTCCGACTACTGCCCCTTATACACAAGATTTGAGACAGACGGTTCGGGAGATTCATCTCTCGAACCATTTATTATATGCTGAGCATTTATCCGGTGCACCTTGATCGTGATCCGGCAATAAAGTTGGTATCTAAATCATTATATGTGTACCTACGACATGTCAAAACCCCATCAGTCGCTATATGACTGGACTCGATCGCGCTCACCGAATCAGCAAATTCTAAGGCATCCCATGAAAGTGTCACCCGTGTACCATCTGCTCACTATCGTACTGAGTGTAAACATCTCGTTGCCCGCACAGGAGATGCGCGATCTCTCAAGGGCAGCGGGTATACAATATGGTTCGCCAGTGTATGCATTGCACGACCCTGCACATGTGCAGCTGTTCACAGATCAGATGGGAGTGGCCACCATCATGGCCTATTGGAAGTACTCCACGCACAACCAGGAAGGAACCTATACCTGGTCGGAGATGGACGCATCGGTGGCTTTGGCCGAACAGATGAACGCAGAGATGCATGGCCATCCCCTGGTATGGGGTTCCGATCCGCATATTCCGGATTGGGTGTTGGCCAAACCTCTTGACCAGGGTGAAGCCATTATGCTGGATCACATCGAACATGTAGCCGGTAGGCACGCGGGAAAAATCGATGTCTGGGATGTCGTAAACGAAGCCATCGAAGACGATGGAACCTATCGAGATTCGTACTGGAATCGCTCTATGACTGGTGAGTACATCATCAAAGCCTTTGATAAGGCCCACCAAGCGGATCCCAATGCCGACCTTATCTACAACGATTATGGCATGGAAACCAACCTCAGCAAGTTTGATGCGATCAAGAACCTGCTGGCATGGTTGCAATCAGAGGATGTAGGGCTCACGGGATTGGGTTGGCAACTGCATGTATATGTTGATGATGTGATCGACAGCAATTTTCCACTGGCAAGCCGTATGGAAGAAATCTCTGGCATGGGCTTGGAAAACTACATCACCGAACTGGACATCCGGATTCCTGATCATTCAGCGTTTCAGCAAGGACGCCAGAAAGAAGCTTACAAAAAGATCATGCAGATCTTTCTGAGTAATTCCACTAAAGGAGCCGATTTTCAGACCTGGGGCTTGAGTGATAAGTACACCTGGTGGAATGATTTTGACACCACCATGACCCACTATCCCCTGCCCTTTGACATGGACTATGCGAAGAAACCTGCCTACTGGGGGCTCCTGGAAGCCCTGACAGAACATTTGGGCTCCGATGTCCAGCCTGGATCTTATCGATTGAGAAATGTAGGAAATGATCTATTCCTCACACAATCAGCAGATTATGAAGGAGCCCCAGTTATTGCTCATGCACTTGATAGTGACTGGACCAGCCAAAAATGGGAAGTGACCAGTGGACCAGATCAAACCTTCCGATTGAGATGTCAGTGGCGAGAATGGTATCTCAATGTCGGTGCCATCGATCCTGGGACAGATGCAGTGGTCTATGGTCTCAACAATGATTGGTGGAGCATGATGTGGTTTTTAGAGCCCACTGGCAATGGTTTTTTTCGGATCAAAAACCGTTGGAGCAACTCCTACCTAGGCTCAACACCAACCAATGGTGTGCACATTGAAGCCCAAAATTCAAGCAACACCCAATGGTGGTCTTTAGAGACATTGGACGGTGATTGCTTACCCAATTACACCTTAAGCTCACCGGTTTCAACAGGGACACAACTGATGATTCAGACCAGTGATTGGATCGTTGCCGAAAGTAGCATCGAAGCCACATCGAATGTGGATCTGCAAGCTGCCACTCACATTTCACTTTCTGAGGGATTCGAAGCACATCTTGGTAGTACCGTGACCCTTGAGATCCAATCGTGTCATAGTGGTGGGGGAGGCAGCTCATCCTTGGCCAACCCAAATGCCAATGCCCATGCTCAAGGAGTATTTCAATTTCTCCGTACCTATCAGGACGATCCAGACCAATGCCTCATCCTGGGTCAAAACCTGGGGTGGTCTTTCGAGAAATATGACGAAACCGTGCAAGCATTATGGACTCAGACTGGTCAGTGGCCTGGAATCATTGGTGGTCAAATGCGCTGGGCACCTGGTGAAATAGATTATCCTGTCCTCGTCAACCTCTATAGCGACTGGCAAGCTCAGGGTGGCATTGTAGAATTGAGCATGCTGCCGGACAACCCTTGGACCGGAGGGGACAGCTGGGATAGATCACAGACGGATATCTGGAAACTTACCACCCCGGGACAAGATGGATACGATGCTTGGAGAACCCAGCTGGACTTCTATGCCAGTATACTGCAGGATATGCAAGATGCCGGTGTGACCGTTCTTTGGAGGCCTTTGATGGAGATGAATGGAGATTGGTTTTGGTACGGCTACACAGGCGATACAGACCCACAGCCATACATTGACTTGTACCGACAAATGTTTGACTATTTTACCAGCAGCTGGGGACTTAATAATCTGATCTGGATTTACTCAGCAAACATGGCCTACAGCGGCATACCTGCAGTCGACCACTACTATCCCGGGGATGATGTGGTCGACATAACTGGCCTGGATGTCTACCAAAATAATTTAGTACTGCCCAATAGTCAATATCAGACCATGATCAATCTGGGTAAACCCTTTGCCATTACTGAGTTTGGACCAGATCATAATCACATGGACGGATCCCATGATTACCTGGCATTCATCAATAAGATTCGCAGTGATTTTCCAGAAACGATTTATGCCCATGCCTGGCATGATTGGCCCGACCATCTTGTCACCTGGATTAATAATCAGAATTATCAAGCTGCGCTCAACCTATCATGTGTAGTGAGCCGGGACGAGCTCGGGCCATAGATAAGCGTCCTCATCATGGCAAGCATGGATGTTTGGTTGAACTTTGCTATCTATGGGTTTGGTTTCCTTCACTCAGTTATCAAAACCAATCCCAGGTATTGATCCGAATGTAGACAATGTATGGATAAAGCATCCTATGGCTGCTTGATTTGGGCACTTCTGCAAATGACACCATTATTTGGTCAATTGCCAACCTATCAAGCACCATCAAACTTCATAACTCAAGTAGCAGATCAAACCCTACCCCCATCGGTATTACTAAGCCCAGACAAAGACATATTTGTCGTGATGCACCACCACCCATATGTTGCCATACAAGAGGTAGGCACCGACGATCACTTTATCAGTGACTTTTGCATGAATACCCCCTCTCATAGGAGAACGAGCATGAAATACTATCGAGATTTGACTCTCCAGCCAGTGGCTGATCAACAGCCCATTAAGGTGAGTGGTCTGCCAATCAGTCCAAGAATTCAGGATGTCGGATGGGCGCCTAATGGCAAGAATGTGGCGTTCACTCATACTACTGCTGATGATGTGGAGCTTTGGGTGATCGATGTAAGTACGGCAAGTGCCAAGAAACTCTGTGCTGGAATAGATGCTGCGATTCCAGGGAATCCCTATCATTGGTTTTCTGATGGCCATCGTCTCCTCGTCCAAAGGACAGAGACCAAATCCGATCCACTGTCAAGGTCTCTTAAAGCGATTGCACCGACCACGCACCATCAGGTGGATGAAGAAAGTCTGACCCCCAAAACGCCTGACCCATTCTCCATCTCTGGTAGGGAAGCCCATGGCTATCGCTTTATCCAAAGTCATCTTTTCACCTATGATTTAGATGACCAAAGTCTGTTAGACTTTGGTATATCTGGTGCCATTGTCGATGTGCTGATTTCACCAGATGATCGCTATGTTCTGATCAAAGAACTCAACCCTCCAATCAGTGAGCTACTGCCCCGTCATCGACATGCCATTCAGTCATCTTTGTATTCTAGTGAGGGCACTTTTTTGCGCAAGGTAGCTGATCAACCTTCTGCATGCCCGCAATGGAGCAACCCCGATGCCGTGCCCGAGGGACCCAGAAACATTGACTGGCGCTCAGACAAACCCGCTACTCTATATTGGGTAGAAGCTCAAGACGGAGGTGATCCAGACACCAAAAGCCCCATTCGGGATCGCCTGTTTCTTTGGCCTGCCCCATTCAGTGCTCTTCCCCTTGCTTCAGTGACCTGTACAAGACGTTTCCATAGCATCTTTTGGGGAGATGACAATCTGGCCGTATTACGAGAACAATGGAGGTCCGACCAAGAAGAGATTGTGAGTCTCTGGCAACCAGGTGCCATTGAGCCGATTAAAAAGGTGCTTTTTGACAAAAATCTAAAAGACTTATATGCAGATCCTGGTCATTTTCTTACCGAATACAATGAATGGGGTAGGGTCATTTTGATGCGTACAAATGACGATCAACTATTTCTGTCTGGCAAGGGCGCATCGCCTACGGGTAGCCGTCCCTTCATCGATATCTACGATCCAGGGAAAGGAACCAAAAAAAGGTTATGGCAGTCAAAGGCACCCTATTATGAGGTGCCACTTACCCTCATTGATCAAGACAATGGTATCCTTCTTCTCAAAAAAGAGTCCCCAGACACCCCTCCCAACTACTTCATCAGAGATCTTGACGCTGAAAGCATACGCTCAGTGACACACTTTACTCATCCAAATCCAGCTCTGCAAGGTGTGCAAAAAGAACTCATCAAATTTCAAAGACCAGATGGAATTGAGCTTACCGGTTCTCTCTATCTCCCAAAAGAGTTTAGTGCCGACGGTGACACCCTCTTGCCAGTCTTGATGTGGGTAAGGTCTGAGATGTACACAAGCAGGGAGAGGGCAATCCAAGTGAAGAAGTCACCCTATGAATTTTTGCAAATCCATGCTGACTCCCCAGCGCTGTGGGCACTACGTGGGTTTGCTGTTTTTGACGATCTTGAGATGCCTATTCTCACGGATGAGAAAACCAGCGAATCTCAGGTAGATCAATGGGTGGCGAGTGCAACCGCCGCCATTGACAAATTGGTGTTGATGGGGATTGCCGATGTCCAGCGCATTGCGGTAGGGGGATATGCTGATGGAGCCTGTGTCGCGGCAAACCTGTTGGCACATAGCAACCTGTTTGCCGCAGGTATCGGACTTAACGGCACCTACAATCACACGCTGACTCCCTTCGGATTTCATGCGGAACTACGTACTTTCTGGGAAGTGCCCGACATCTACTTTGATGCCTCACCATTCATGCATGCTGATAAGATCAAGGCTCCCCTATTACTCATTCATGGTGAGCAGAAAGACTTCTCACTTCAAAGTGAGCACTTTTATCACGCTTTAAAAGCACACGGTGCAGAGACCAGGTTGGTTCCGTTGCCTTATGAAGGGAGTATCTATCGAGGGCGGGAATCGACCATGCACTTGTTATGGGAAATAGACCGATGGCTACATGGTTATGTGAGACTCAGGAAGTAGGAGCCAAGAGGATAAGTAAGTAGTGACCCTTCTTCGAAAAAGCGTCTCAACTAATGACTACTTCTCTTCAGTAGGCTACACTATTTGCCGTTTTGACCGGCAAGCTCAGGTGCCTTTCTTTAGTACGATCTTGGCTTTGTCCGCCCTGGACAACTTCCGTAAAAAAGCACGGAAAGCTGGAAAATGTGTTTTGTCGTAAGTACCCTTGGGGATCGTTAATTGACGAGTGTACAAGATCTGGTCTTCTGCCATTGTCACGGACCTTTGATAGGTACCAAACTCGGTCTCGAACAGTTCATCCTTGGGCAGGGCTTCCATATCAAAACCCAGTGGCACGGTCAGATAACTAGTATCTGCTGTGGCGATGGCATGCGATATCACAATGTCAGAGTGACGATTTTTATCCTGGCTTGGCACGGATGACCACCGCCTAAATAGGTTAGGGTTGATAAACAGTCGGTCTCCACTTTCACTGGCGTAATCGGAGATGGTAAATTCCAGATGCTCATGGACTGCCGGTAGCACCTGATTCACTTTATAGTTCAGCTGAGAGATTTCTAATCCAGAATAATTGAGCTGCTGATACTTCTGCTTGACCTGATCTTCGTTAGCTCGATGCAATTGATGCGCTATATGGTCATAGGATAGCCCTAGATATCTCCAATCTACCTTTCCTTCAAGCTTACCAACCGGAGTTACTGCTGCCCTTGTACAGCTTGACATCGTGCGGCCATCGATTGAATAGCTGGGTGTACGTATCAATTGACCACCTTGAGCATGGACCACTAATGCATTACGGTCAGTGGTAAAGGTTCCCAGATATCCGAATGGATTCACCTGGCTGGTACACTCTAACCATATGGTATCCTGCTCGAGGGGTACCATCAGAATGACATGATTGGCTTGAAAGGTGTTGGGGAAATCCTCGAATGTAAACGATCTGTGATTTTTACCTGCACCGATGAATGTGTAGTAGGCATCTATGCCTACCTCGCCGAGCATGACCCGCATGTAATTGGTGAGGGCTTTGCAATCACCATAGCCCTGCTCTGCTACCATCTGTGCTGGAAATGGTTTATAACCCCCAATACCGAGCTGTACACTCACATAGCGAGTGGTTTTCTGCAAGTGTTGGTACAATCTGGCTACCTTATCCTTTGGAGACTTAGATCCAAGAACCAGATGTTGGAGTCGCTCCCTAGTTGGATCATCAAGCTCTGATCCTTGTTGCATCAAGGAATGCAGCCAAGTACCAAAGTCGTCCCAGGTCGACATCTTGCCGAGGTGTCCATCGTACTCAAACTCGTCTGGAGCCAAATATAGTACTGGAGCCAAATCGCTGATGGAAGCACTAAAAGGTTCCTTTTCTAGTGCCGGCAGATTGTACAAATCCCAACGACTGATGACCCTCCCATCATGGATGCTTTGCTCTGGTAAGGAGTCTGAAAATGTTGCCTTGTATCGCCAATTAAATCCCTCCGGTGATTGTACTTCAAAAGAACTGTGCTCCACAGCCAGATGGTAAGCACCCTGTGGATTCCACCTTGGATAAGAAAAAAGTCCATCATAGGCAATCTCGTAATCGTAAGACAATATGTAAGGGTACGTAGTAGCAGAGATGTCTAGGTATTTTACCCTGCTGTCATCGTAGAGTGTACCTCCAGGAGTGGCACTCTCATCAACCAAATCGCTTGGCCGGTATTTTTCGATGACTCGTCCGCGGGCGTCCTTGAGCTGTGCCGAGAAATGTTTTAGTGCAATAAATCTGTCGTGAAAGATGATCGGCATGGCCAAGTTCTGCCCCGCTTCCTCTAAAATCTTGACTTCTCTCTTTATCTGCAGTCTTCCACTACCTTTATGCTGAATTTTGAATACCGATTGGTCTTTCAACACGATGGCATGTACGGTGGTCGACTGAGCTAGGCATAGATTCACTGTCACAAAAGCAACAGTGATTAGTACAGATATGATCCTGCGACCTTTCATTCGCTGATCTTTAAAACCAATGGTTCAGCCTGCTTGCTGACGATGCGGTCGTAGAAATCACGCAATACCGCGTACTCATCGGGAAGAAAGACACTTTTGTTAATCTTAAGATGGCTTCGCAAGGTCACCAATCTACCCGAGACTTTTATATCATACAGGTAAGTAGCTGAATTCTCGGGAAGTACAAATTTTACACTCTCTGGAACAGATTCAGCGACATATTTCTCTGGCAATTCTAGCTTTAAGAAAAAGAACTCATCGATCGGATATCCGTATTCCACAGGATATTGCCGATTAGGTAGTTTCAAAGGATTCTTAGTCATCTGATCAAGCATCATAGGGTTGAGGTATGCTAGATTTCCCGTTTCTACCAAGATGTCATCAATTTCCAGGTCACAGGTGACCTTGACTGGTTTCTCAACAAGTGTTCCATGCTCTATTGACACATTATGGACGGAGGTATTACCGTGTTCTTCCTCAATGTGCTTGGCATAGACCTGACCATCTTCGTTGAGATAATCGGTGTTGCTCCGAAAATGTAGTGCAGCTTGATGATAGTAAGCTTCCTTGCAACTGGCTGAGAGAAGACCGTCTTCGATCGACACCTCGTACATAGTCTTAACCTGATAGGGTTGGCTCTCTATCTCTATCCATCGGCCGCCCTCGTCATCAATCACACGTCCGCGACCATTTAAACAACGTAGCGGCACCATGCCAGGTACTGACTGTCGCTCTGTCGCATCTACCAACATCTCCTTGCCGTCGATCATAGCTACCACAATGACATAATTGAAGCTAGAAATAGTGGGGTTCGTAGGAAATATCTTTCCATGGCTTCTCGTACTCAGTGCAACCGGATAAGCCTTGACATTTGCTTCCCTCAACATGGCGAGGAATAAGAGATTGATATCCGCGCTGTTGCCCGAGCCCTTTTCGTAGGTCGATTTGAGTTTGTCAGAGGTAGTCAAGCTCTGATCTTGGTTCCAATGTACCTTTTGGGTCACGTGCTTATATACCGCCGACAACTTGGCTTGGTCGCCATCTAGATCCTTAACTAGCCCAGGGATTACTTTTGACAAGAAGCCTACTTTCTTCAATTCCCCTCCAAAGTTGTCAAGCTCATTGAGTTTTTTATTGATAGCATTCCAGCTAGTGGTAAAACTCCTGGTTTGTGCATTTGGAAATCTGGTTTGCTCCAATTCAAAACTGATCCCTGTCATGTAATTAGATGCCGTAGTCAGGTAGGGCTCGTATTCGAAGGCTGGCATCTTTTCACAAATCCACGTTTGACCATACTCGATATAATTGACGGTTGATCTATTGACATTCGAAGTCAAAGTTTGATCAAAACTTCCACCTGACCTGGTCGTGCTCACATGTGTGAGTTGCTTGGAAATCGTGGATGTCTCATGTGTCGTGACGGATATGTAACCCTTCATATTTTGATTGTACTTTAGATACTCCGGGATCCGCACTTCGTACTTACTATGATCAACCGGTATATCCTGTTGAAATGACCAACTCTGAAGATTATAGATGAAAGGAGAGCTGACTTTGTATGACAACTCATAGACAGACCCAACTTTCACATCAGGCATAGTAATCTTGACTAGCTTCCAATGAGCGTTGGTCTCCTCCTTGAATATTCCGCGCTTAGTAAGCTTGGATTTTTCAGCTTTCCCTTTAACTAAATTGTAGGTGACTCCCTTCGTACTGGTGACCTCTTCCTCCACTTTTTCTCCCACATAGAGAGGAATCTTAATATCAGCCCACTCATAGCCATCTTTCTTTAAAATCTTCACAATGATCGTGCGCTCAAAAACAACTTCTATCCCCCAACGTGGATGTTCGAAACCAATATAGGAAAGTCCGTCATCCGATAAAATCACAGCGGCAGCGGTGGTGTCCTCGTCATATCTATCCATGCGCAATGCCTTGTTGATATCGACCTGATCCTTATTAGAGTTGGCATTGTTGGGTAAGGAAGCATCGGGATGGGCAGTCAAAGAAAGGGTCAGGATTATACATAGGAATGTAGTGGCTTTGCTTCTCATTACTCTGAAGTTATTTGCTGAAATCGGACGAACTACGCTCCATGTAATTGCAGTAACAACCATGCCAAACTACCTTCATCTCACCCAGTTAGATAAAATTTTAACTTTTGACTTACAAGTTTTTGCCTCTACTACAGAAAATTTGCAACAATAGTCATTCGTCTCAGGCCCATATGCAGGAACATCAAACCTACTACGTGGTCCGGTACGGTTTCGCAGTGAGCAAAAGATCCAGATATGCACCTCTGCTTTGCATGGCAGTAGGGATCTCATGGCAAAAGGAAATATCCTCAGCCATCCATTACTCCAGAGCGCCAGCCACTCCGCATAAGGTCTCTTCGTAAATGACTGTTGGATCTGCGCATAAATGAAACCATGGAAGCTGGATGAAAATGTTGTTACACCTAGAAGTGTATCTCCGCCATGATAGGTCCTCGCTGTGTAATTTTCTAAACCACACTAACTGGCAATCCTCAACCAGAAGGAGCCTCCATGATGTTCTACACCCTGTAGGTTACCATGATTCCAGAGTGGTGCCAGCTGATCTGCCAGATGCTGATCCTGATAAATGAAGTAGTTAGCCAGGAGTGGTTGATATTTCTGGGGATTGGCGAGCAAGTACATGGCCAGTCCATATTGCTCTGAATAGAACCGATCACACATAAACTGTGGATAGTCATAGGGCAAATAAACATCATGGATATGTACAATCACACCCTTGTGCAACCTTGGTAAAATCTCAAGAAAAAAAACTGTCGCATCCGAGTTAGGTAGTATCCGATGTGTATTGTCGATAAAGAGCATATCACCAGCACCGAGTGAAAGGATTTTATCCAAATCAATGTCCTCCAACGGAGCCCGTACCACATGGTCGGTGAGCTCATTGATCTCGGCCCTTGGTTGGGGATCAATCGAGGTGATCACAGTATTGAGCTGATGATCCACCTTGGCCTTATACACGACCTTGGTGGAGGTGCCTGAACCTACCTCCATATAGTGGCGGGGCTGAAAATGTACCATTAGACCATATAGGGCAGCGATATCGAGACCCGGAAGAAATCCATTGTTCCATCCGGGTGATTTTGAATCAGAGCTGTCAGCAGCATTTCCCATTTCCCATAGAAACTCCCTGATGGAAAGAATGGCTTGAATAAGCTCGACATAAGTATCACGGTGCTGATCAATGATGGAATGTAACTCAGGATGTACTGGCCTGCCATGGCCGTATCTGGGTTTAAATGCTACCTTATATTCTAGGAAAAGGTTTTGAAATTTTGGATGTAGAAATCTGTATAGTTGCTTTAACATTATGGCTTACTTTATCACCTTTTAGCCACTGAACTTGTGCTTAATGCTTCAATCACAGTTGGCCACTGGATAATTATTGATCAAACAATCACTGTCTGCAAATACAATTTTGACGTCTTCATTGATAGGCTTGATTAGTAACTCATCCACAGTAATGTCGTGACCCAATATGTGAATTTCGTGCCACAGCTGATCTTCGAGTTTTAGGTAAACTCTCACCCAACCATCCACAATATCAGGAATACTTCGAATGTCTATTTTCTTCGATTGAGCAGAACCTTCTTTATTACCAAACTGATAGGCTACAACTGGCATTCCTGAATAGGATGGATCGATAAATACCCAAAAACTAGCTTCAAGTCCCACCTCACCTGGAAGACTTCCCTTAAACAGCTCTATGGCATCTTTGCTGAACCGAGCTCCTCCACCTCTAAACGTCGATGGTGCGTCAAGATCATTGTAACCTTCGTACCAGACTTCAATAGAGTCTCGACGGTACAATCCAAATGAGTCATGATTGGTAACGGATTGGTCAGGAAGTTGAACTTCTGGAATGGCGCTTTCAAAGGCCGAGAGTGGTAAGCGACTCATTTTGATCTGATCGTCCTGCCAGAAGACTGATGCATGGTCCACTAAGCGTTGCTCCCCTGGAGTCAAGGGTATGCCCTTGGGGGAGATCAATAAAAGTGGCCGCTCATCCATATCTTCGATTCTTGTTTTAGGAATCCACGGGTGACCCACTAACTGGATATTACTGAAAGACTGTGAAAATGAAGGTCGAGATGTACTCGATTGGACGATGGGTATGCCGGTGTGCCAAGCGCACTGCATGGCTTTGTGATAAGCTGTATAGTCGCGCTCAAACACCATTTTATCGGTCCTGATCGCCAGCATCGGTAGTGTCATAATCCCTTGAAAATCTGATGGTGCCACCCCGCCCGACTCAAAGCGAGCTAGGTAGGATTCACTCGTATTCTCCATAACGGTATTTGGCTGCATAAGACCCTGTGTATGACCTAAGAAATAGGCACCCGCATCGGCAGCCCAGACCAGCATGCAAAATGCAAGTACCGTCGCCGCTATCAATGGTCCATAGTGATTGTTTACCCACCGATAAAAGGAAAACAAATAATAGGCACTCACTACACTAATCACATAATAAAAAATCCATGCAAATCTTCCCAGTGCCCTAAATTGCTCTAAGGCTGGTATGAGATCCGTAATGAACTGTAAGCCCCATCTAAAGGGAATACACATAGCATATAGTAGGACCATGGAAGCAGCCAAGACAACCATTCGAAATGGTACCAGGCGTTTGAGGATAGGCACCTTTATCCTGACGCTCGCGAGTGTCAGAATCAATGTAGCAACAGTAAAGATCAAAGGGATGGTGCCCACAAAAGCCCGGCCCTCCCAGATGATACGAGGCTCGAACAAGTTATTGATAAGCTGAGTCAGTGATGAGTAATGAGGCAGGAATACACTCCCCAAGGTAGCATAATAAGCATAAAACCCATAGGGTGCACTGGGTCTATCCCAGAAAGGGTCAGTCACAGCTGCAAAGACCTGAAATGCCACCAGAGGGATGATCAGGCATGCGATCAGTTCCTTGTGGTCCCACAAAAAATCTTTGAAACGACCATTATTGAAATACAGTTTAACCAGAAGCAGAGCACCCAAGAAAGCACTGTACATACCTACATAATATAAATGGGTGCCACCCATGACCAAGCAGGTGACCAACATCAGCACATACCACTTTATCTGCCCACTTTTCTCGGCTTTTAGTAAGAGCCACCAAAACAGGGGGATGGCGAAAACATAAGATAGACTCAAATGACCGTGGATACGATCTATTTGCGGTGAGAGAAGTGCTATACAGATCGCTACCATACCAGCATACCAACTTGGCAAGTGATAATGCTTCAGAATCAAATATATGAACATGACTCCAAGGACAATGCCTCCTACAATCGCCAGATTAATAAAAGCCACGGCATTGTCACTGAGCGATAGCAGATGGTTGTCAATCAGATTAAGCAGTCCGGCATACATGGGATGACTGTCGGTGAAAAGTAGGTGCTCACCGTAGGGATAATTCAATCCAGACACTGACAACCCTTGGTCCCATTTCACATAGTACCCGAATAAGAAGTAGTTTTTTAAACCATCCCCAGTATTGGACAACAGGTATCCATTAGGATGCAAGAGAAAATGTCCGAAACGCGGCCAAAGGATCAACAAAGTGACCAACATCAGTAGTACTATGGACCGTATCTCCCTTATCATCCTGCCTTCTGTTGGTTATTTTGGTAGTTTATGATCCCGGCTTTTTTAGGAAACTGACTCAAATAAAAGGTTTGTCGGTGTAAACATGATCCGAAAATGCATTCCCTCAATTGTGGCAATAACAATGGTCGGCAATGCTTAGGGATAATCACCTCTAAAGGTAGGGTAATCAAAGAATTTGCCTCCCTTATACCATGCAAATCGACTGGCATTAGTGATCTCTCACTGAAAGAGACAAACTCGAAAAATGAGTTGTTTTGGGTGAGATTATTATTTTGTGGGTGTCGGTGATGCTGATTATCAGCTAATTAAGGCGGTGAGAAGATTCTAAAAGATTCGTTTTTTTTGATTCGAATTCATTCTCCGAGTAGGCTCACAAATTGTATTAACCACATCGAAATCTTATGCGACAAAAAATAATTGGTTTAATACAGCTGCACATTTTACCTTAGAGATCTTAAACTTTACCTTGAAAAAGTATCGTTCACTTGTTTCGTCGAAGATGTGGATGCCTCAGTGTATCATGATCGCTGTATTTTTCCTTGGCATACTTTCGCAGGAACTGCAGGCCCAGCAGACCACTATGCTAAAAGATCATGGTCACTATTCGCTAGATTATTCTGACCTTTCTAATATCCGGTGGCAGTTTGAGAGGCATTATCAAATTGTACTTGGTCAACAGGCGGATGTCTCCATTTTAAAAAATGTGATCATCGAAACTACCAATGCTGAAAAAGAAAAGTTGGTGGCGGCCAGTGCCCAGATCAAGAGTGCTGAAGGCCCAGGACAGCATTTCACATTAGACTCCTTCAAGATGCAGCCTTTTGATGCGACCTGGACAGAGTACATCTTGCAAGCAGAGGGATTGAGTGTAGGAGATACTTTGGAGGTGCAGTATAGGATCCATGCCGACATCACCAACACATTGCATGAATGGATACTTCAGTATCCCTATCCTGTCAAAGAGAGCAAAGTCTCCTTCATCATACCAGAGGCTTTTTCCTATGCCGATCACGTCACCGACCGGAAGTATCTGAAGGGGGAGAAAGGCCTTGATAGCACCGTCATCATCGGCAAGGGTCTCAGTAAGGCACGCATTCCGCAAAAGGGTCTGGAGTTGACCTTTGCAGATATACCTCCTTATGAAGAAGAGATTTTCGCTCCACCCCTGATCGAAACACGACCAGCATTTTTATTGAACCTTACGGAAGCGCATGTGGGTCAGCAAACTGTATTTCTCCCCTCTTGGTCCGAGCAATGTGTAGATCTAGCGGTCGGAGACTACTTCGGCAAGCAGTACCGGACAAAAACCGACTATCGGTGGTTGGCAGAGGCAGCCGATGAGATCTTACGGACAAATTATAGCGACCAGTTACTAGTCCTAAAGTTGTACGAATTTGTGCATCAACGATTTAGCTGGGATGGTTCTTATGGGCTTTTCCCATCACATACCATTGCAGAAATGCGGTCACAAAAGACAGTGAATAAGTCGGCACTCAACATGGCCCTCTTGGCGTTGTTCAACGAAGCGGGCTTCGCTGCTTACCCGGTATTGGTCACTACGACCGATCGCCGACCCGTCTACGAGGAGATCCCAAGTGTTGACCAATTCAATCATTTTGTGATCGAAATTAATCTATCCGGGGGAAAGATGTATGTAGACGCAGGTCAAGCTAAACTCCCACCTGGCTGGATCGATGCTGGTATCCGGAAGCAATTGGCCATCCAGATCAAGAACTATAAGGGAAATTGGATTTCCCTGCCCGAGCGATCCACCAGTAGTTTGCTCAACATCCAGATTCATGTCAAGGACGATTTCTCGGCTTCAGGTACCATCTCAGCCGCTTTTACCGGTTACGATGCCTTTACAGAAAGAAATCTTTTGCAGGATGACCCCACCGGTCACTATTGGAAATCTAGGGCAGAGGCCCTTAGCCGAGATATCCGCATTGATTCAGTGCGATATGATCATGTGAAGAATCTCCTAGAGCCCTTTAAGAATACGGTATACTTTCATATTGAGCCTGCAGAAGATCAATCAGAATTAGTACTCAGTCCGGTACCGTATTCTTTCTTCAATCAAAACTACTTTACTGATTCACTGAGGGTCAATGCTGTCCAATTTCCGCTTAAGATCGAGGAGCAGACCCATATTAGTATCACTAGGGCCCCAGATGTTCATATAATCAGTGCACCCAAGGCACAAAAACTTAGATTAGAGGGCAACCAATCAATCATGCAATTTCTCACCAACCAAGATGGCCAGCAGTTTCAAGGTCATTTTGACATCAAGTTTGTAAAAACAAGCTTCAACCCTGTCGAATATAGCGCATTGAAAATCTATCTAGACCACGTGGCGACCCTGATCAATAAACCCATCGTCATGACACTTAAGCCGTAGCACACATCCTTTAAGCACTCAATAGGTCTTATTCTGTTGATTGACATTCATGGTTGCCATTCCTGCCCTGGTCGCCAGTCAGGACGATTTTGCAAGCCATAAATGTGTAATAGATTGATGATCAAAGATTAAAACTTTACAACATTTGGTCTTGACAATCATCGATTAGATGTGGCATGTGTTTTGTCGGTGATAGCGCTGGAGCTATTGCGGGATAGATCTAAAGATTTCTACACCCGCATTGATATGGTCGAATAGGTCCGGTGGATGCCCTGTGTGGCGGTCCACCGGATTTCTTCTTTGGCCCATTCTGGTGATCACCAGATCGAGCTTTCGACTACAGATCACATACTGACCTCTGATTCCCCGTGCGTAGAAATAATCTTCTCCTCGGTGCTGTACAATCCACCAATGCATACCATAGCTGGTATTGGGTTTGTTGATCCAAATATCGTGGATGGGAGTGGCCTGCAACGATGCTTCTACATATGAGGGAGTGACTATCTGATGACCACCCCAGTGACCCATGTTGAGATACAGCTGACCGATGCGGGCAAAGTCACGGGGTATTGCGTATAGGCAGCAGAAGGCCTTCTCCATACCACCAGGATGGTCCAGATTCCAATAAGCATCTGCTTCAGCTCCAATGACTGGCCATAGTTTGTCGTGGGCCAGCTCAGCCACAGAATGACCGGTGACTACCTCCAATATCGCTGCTAGAATCTGTGTATTGATGCTGGCATAGCTGAAGACTTCACCAGGAGGCCGTTCTACTCTCAGGTGATCGATCATGGCCATAGTATCAGATCCGTAGTAGGCTTTCGCATTGTCGCTAAAAAGGCTGCCTTCACTCTCGCTCCAGGAGAGACCAGAGCTCATGGTAAGCAGATGTCGTATTTTTACTCGATCTTTCTCAGGTCGATCAAAACTAGGCAGGAATTGAGCAATGGGATCATCGAGAGAGAGCCTTCCGTCCTTGAGACAGATTCCAATCAGGATGCTCACTACTGACTTGGCTACTGAAAAGGAGTTGGTGGGAGTACTGGCCGTGAAAGGTGGCCAATATCTTTCGAAGAGCAATGCACCGTGATGGATAACCAAGAAAGCTGTACTGCCCAACCTTTTCTGCTGATCGGTTGCCCTGGCAGATAAGGATACCGCATTGCTGTGAGGGTGCAAGAGCCAAGGTCTAGGATTCGTAGATTTGATCACTTTGTTGGAAAACTGGTCCATTTCGTTGATGGCTGGTCCCATCCTGCCAGAGTGGAATGCCATGCGCAGACTGCGTATCACAAACGGTCGGCTCCAGATGACCCAGAGAATGACCAGTGAGAACAGTGCTATCGCGATTTCTAGCATTTAACTTGCACTTATATTCTCCGCAGAACTACGTCGCGACCAGATATCCAGAGCTACCACTATGGCCATTGATCCGAAGACCGGCACACTGGCTTTGTCGGAATCCAAATAATTATTTAGCGTGCCATGAGCGAAATATGTGGTCAGAGCCAACGCAACATACAACAGCATTTGCCTAGCTCTTCCTTCGGGTAGTCGACTATAAGTACGGTAGGCCGTTACAAAAAGTATCAGTACTAGATAGGTAGTACTCAGAAATCCCGGTACACCACTTTCAGCCAACGGACCCAAATATTCACTGTGCGCATTGCCAACATCACCAAAATTGGTGCTAATGATGGTCAAATCCTTGGATTGCTGGTAGGGTGCATACTCAAAAGCATAGGTCCCCGGGCCAAAACCAAACAGTGGTTTCTCTCTGGCCATAGCAAATACACTATTCCAGCGATTGATGCGCTCCAAATTGGACGCATCGGTAGTGATGTTGGTGATGGACTCCACATTTTCCAATAAGTTTTCTGAGGAGTCTGTCTTGTTTTTCTGCAGCTGGACGATGATGTCATCGAAGGTGAATAGAAAAAATATCAGGACAGTTAATCCACCACTGAGGATCATCCATAATCGAATGCGCATTTTGACCAACAATAAAATAGCAGCAGCAAGAAAAACACTCAACCAGGCCGCCCTGGCATAAGTATAGATTAGTGCCAATGAAAGCAGTGCCAGAGCTAGTAAGCTAAATAGGCGCCAATGGAAAGAACGGTCCGATTGTACCAGCAATCCCAGGGTGATCGGAATGAAAAATGCCACCACCACACCATACTGGGTATGATCTCGATAAAAGGGATCCATCACAGAATGGGCTGGATCTTCTTCAAAGCCCAATGCCGCATGCTTGATCAGGGTAAGAGCTACCACCACCAAGAACGAACACAGGTAGAGCAAAATGAAGCTCATGGCATTGTGACGTTTTAGGAATAGGACGGCACCACCAAAATATAGCGGAACAATAAACCAAAGTCGACTCACCAGAAACTTTAAGGAAACTACCGGATCCGTGCTGGTCACCGAGGTAATAAACATCCATCCCAGATAGAGATATAAGGCGATAGAGACAGGATGTGACGTTACCTCCTTGGGAATCACCCGTACCTTAAGCTGAGCTAGAATCATCATGATCGTCAATCCAAAAAGCAAGGGCTCGGTAGGCAGATATAATGCGCTTTCTCCTAGGCCCAGATCCTCTAGATTAAAGGAAAATGGTGTGCAAGCAACGATCCCAAATAGTAAATACTTTGGTTTGAAAAAAGCGAAAAGTATGATTGCCAAAATGATGGGTAGTGCTAAGAACGTCCACATTTCAGCGAGAAGGGCGTAGATCAATACCAACAAAAATGCCATGCTGGCGGTAGCAATTCCCCGCTGTGAAAGCAGCCGATTCATCACCTAAACAAACCTTGGTAGTTTTCTCTAAAGATGAGCAGAATCAAGGTAAAGACCAAGGTCGAAAAAATCGATCCCGCCACTATCAACCAACGAACCGGATAGGCCTTTTTGTCGGCAGGAAAAGCACGGTCTACCTCAAACTTTTGTGGAATATCAATCCCAGCATCTGCAACAAATTGGTTGCGTAAGTTTCGAAATCTTGCCATTTGCTCGATGATCAGTTCACTTTCTCTTTTCTTCCTATCATAATCGTCACCCAACTTTCTATTTAGCTCCAGTTGATCTTTAAGATGGCGTGCCACCTCACCAGAAGCATTTCCATAAGCTTCCAATAGGGATGCTCGCTCTACATCACCCATCACGCCGAGATTCTGCAGACTGTCGAGTTGCTCCATCAGGTTTTTCAGTACTCGCTCTAGACGTTTACTCTCCTTATCGATCATAGCCATCGATGTCTTTGCACGATGCTGAATCATCCTATTCTTGACCGTATCGGTGTATTCAGAGATGCTGTTGGCGATCTGAGCAGCCTTCAGCGGATCTTCGTCAATGACTGAGATATCAATGGAGTTGTACTTGGTTCTTTTGGCGGTCACATAGCCATTATAAATCTGTCTGATTTTTGATCGAGCGTATTTTTCCTCCTTATCCACTTCATAGTGCGTGTATAGGTCATTCTGCTCAATCACCAACTCCTGCAGCTGCTCAGAATTGATAACCTGAAGCAACTGCTCAGCTTCCTCTTCCTGACCAAAATCCGAAATGTTACCCCGTCTCACCGCACTTTCATTTAGTGACAAGGAATTGGTGCGTGCCGGAAAAATCACTGCGGTAGACTTGAAATATTCTGTCAGGAATAGCGATACTACCGATGAAGCGATCAATGTGATTAGTGCAACTACCACTAACAATCGCTTTTGTCTCCAAATGACCCTAAACAATGCGCTGAGACTAAGATCTACGGCTTCTTTTGTCATAAGTGAAATCTACTCGTGTGCAAATGTAGAAAAAACTCCCACCGCAAAGTAGGTACCTGAAGCTTTGAGCTGGTCAATCCCCAATCTTCAGATTAATCGGATAACTCCTCCTCTGATGCGGTAAACAGATGAATCGAAGGCCACTGCCTAGTCAGAATGGTGCCACCAAGGGCCGTGAGGAATGTCATACAGATCTGCCATTCCCACCCAAAGGGAAGTCGCCATATGAAAAATGCTCCAACCAGCATGACAAGAAGAAAAATCAGACTACGGAATAAACCCTTGACGTGTAACGATAACCGCAGCTCTCGGTGTGCCAACCAAAGCAGTGCCAGGGTAGTAAGGGATTGAGTAATCAGAGTAGCTGTAGCAGCTCCAAGAGCTTTCCACTGCCTGATCAAGATCAAATTGAGCGCAAAATTTAACAGGGCGCCCAAGGCAAAAATGCGATTCATCTGATGGATGCGTTCACCGGCCGTGAGCAATGTGCCATACACATATGCCATGCTTACCGCGATAAAACTTCCGATCAACATTCGAAAAACTTCACTCCAATATTCGTCTGCCGACTCATACAGTCCGATCATGATAGGTTCGGCCCAAAACAGGCAGATCACTACCATCGTAACTGATATGCACCACAACATAGATCCAGCACCACGCACCAAGACATCGGTTGACCTACCTGCGGCAATCATCTTGGAGAACATGGGCAACAGCAGACCTGCAAACAATAGTCCCACCATATTAAAGGCATTCAGGATCCGATAAGACGCTGCATAGATGCCTGCTTGTTCCTTGCCGTCGTCCAACATCCTTTCTATCATGACCCCATCCATACGGGTGTAAAGCAACATCAACAGCAATACCAGAGCATAGGGCAGACTTTTACGCAGGAGCCATTTCGTATAGCTCCAATCAAATCGAATTTTAAATCCATCCATGATGTGGTGTCTTGACAGAAAAGCACCTGCTGCTAAGACTGCCACTGCGAAAGAGACTGTTTGACAACCCACGAAATGACGGATATGGAGCTCAAATTGCGGAGCAAACCACAATAGGTATCCCACCAGGAATATCATCACCAACTTATCAAGAACCGACAAAAAACTATCCAGCTGGTAGTGCCCCCGTGCTGAAAGAGCTGTCCGCATAAAAAGAAGGAAAGAGGCCAAAATTTGGTTAAAGGCCAACACACCAATCAACACATAATACTCTTCGTCATATCCCAAGCTAATGGCTCCAAGCAAAGAGATCAAGACAAAAAATATCGATAGCAGGATCTTTGATCCTAGAATCTTTGGCAGATACTTGGCAATTAAGAAGTCAAATTTACTGTAGACACTGTGATGAAAATTCTGGACACCGAGATCATTGAAAACCTCGAAGAGGTAGACAAAATTTAGAAGCGCGAAATATATGCCGTAATCCTCTGCCCCTACGACATTTTGTACGGAGCGGTCGATGCCGAAAATGTAGAAGGGCTTTATCAATAGATTGAGGCCTATCACCAATAACACGTTCGGCAGAAACTGCTTGTGTACACTCATGTCAATCTATTCATGTTATGCTGTGACAGCTACGGCCAAGCCCTCATATCCAGGCAAGGCTGCTAAAGATCTAAATTTTCATACATTGATTGAAAAATAGCAAGATATGATGGTCTTATACCTATGGTTAGCAATGATGATGTCGGGGACAATAGCCTTTGCCCAAACTCCCAATATGCTTACCCAAGCTGAAAAGGATGCTGGTTGGGTACTGCTTTTTGATGGCCTTACGACCGATGGATGGCGCAATTACCTCAAGCAAGACATCGGCTCAAGTTGGGTGGTACAGGACGGGGCTCTCATGCTGCAGGTCGAATCTACCCGGGATGGGAAGACCAGAGCCAAAAATGGTGGTGACATTATTACGAAAAAAACCTACGAAAACTACGAACTATCCATAGATTGGAAGGTAGGGGCATGTGCCAACAGCGGCATCATGTTTAATGTGCATGAGGATCGCCAATATAAACGGATCCATCACACTGGTCCAGAGATGCAGGTGCTAGACAACAGTTGTCATCCAGATGCCAAGATCCACACCCATCGTGCAGGCGATCTTTATGACATGATTGCTTGCAGTGATGAAGTGGTCAAACCTGCCGGAATGTGGAACCGAGCTCGCATTCGTGTTGACCATGGCAAAACCGATTTCTATCTAAATGAAACCCACGTGGTCTCCTTCACTATGTTTGATGAAAGCTGGAGAGAGATGATTTCTCAGAGCAAGTTTAAGGACATGCCTGGCTTTGGAAAATACCGCAGAGGCCACATCGCCCTGCAGGACCATGGTGATAAGGTAGCCTTCAGAAACATCAAGATCCGCGAGCTGCCATGAGAATTACCTAGGAATCGAGGGTCGCATCTCTACCTTACTAGGTAAGGTACGGGCTGGCATCGACAATAAATTGATGACCATCTTACCAATATCTTGAGGCTGAATCTTCCAGGCATCGGCCTCACTCGGGGTACGGCCATTGAAGTGTGTCGCCACTGAACCAGGCATGATCGTCGATACTTTGATGCCCTTCTTTCTCAGATCTAGCATGATCGCCTGGGTAAAGCCAACCAAACCAAACTTACTGGCGTTGTAGGCTGCCCCCGTGGCAAAAAAGTTGGTGCCTGCGAGGCTGGCAATGGTGATGATGTATCCCTTGCTTTCTTTCAGTGCCTCCAAAGAGGCTTTCACACTATTGAATACTCCCGTCAGGTTGATATCAATCACATCGTGCCACTGCTTTTCAGTCATCTCTTCTATTGGTGCGAAATGTCCTACGCCTGCGTTGGCGACTAGGACGTCCAATTTACCAAAGCGATTTAGTACCGCACTGATCGCCTCTCTTTCCTCAGCCATCATTCGGACATCCGATTGCACGCCAATGATTTTATTATCACCTATCCTCGCGAGATTCTCAACTGCCTGATCTAGGGACTTCTGATCTCTTCCAGTAATGGCGACCTGCATCCCCTCATGCAGCATCGCCTCCGCCACTGCATAACCAATCCCCTTACTTCCTCCGGTAATCAAAGCAACATGATTCGTTAGATCATTCATAGATATAAGATTATATGAGAAACCTGCTGCTACTGTAACTCGCTGAAACTACAAATTGTTTTACCTCAAATATCTGCCTGTTCATGAATCTGCTTGGCCCAGAGAGTGGATTAAATCTGAGCTTTTATGAAAAAAAATTTCATTTTAGTAACTTCCCAAAAATATATGTCCGTGAGAGGGCATAGCGACTAGAGCATTCAGGACTGGTCATACTTGCCAGCATCTTAAGCTGTGGAAATCAACCTTAATACAAAGAACAAACAAAACGAGAACATTCATGATTAACGACAAGAAACTTTTTTATGGCAGTTGTTTTGCACTCATCACAACTGCTTTTTCTTTCAGTATAAGAGCGGGTGTCATGCCGCAGCTTGAGACTGAACTGGGTCTATCAGCTACACAATTGGGATTTATCAACCAGATGTGGTTTTGGGGTTTCCCAATTTCTATGATCATTGGTGGTATGATTTATCATAAAGTAGGTGGTGCCATCATTATGCAGTTCGCCTTCTTTGCGCATGCGGTCGGAATCATTTTGACCATTTTTGCCGGTAGTTACTTTGTATTACTGATCTCCTCTCTACTGATAGGTTTGGGAAACGGCTGCACGGAAGCGGCATGTAATCCCATGATTGCCGATGCCTATGAGGGCAATAAGATCAGTAAAATGCTCAATCGCTTTCATATGTGGTTTCCTGGGGGCATCCTGATTGGCAGCCTCTTATCTCAGGCGATGACCTCGATGGGATGGAGTTGGCAGATGCAAGTCGGATTCATATTGATACCCACTGTGATCTACGCCTACCTGTTTTTTGGAGAGAAATGGCCTGCACCAAAATCTCAGGAAAGCTCAACCTTATCCGGCAATTTTAGTTCGATGCTCACTCCCCTGTTTTTGTTTATTCTCTTGTGTATGGGCTTTACTGCCGTCTCCGAATTTGGACCAAACAACTGGGTACCATTGACATTAAAAGGTAGTGGTGCCACACCCATGTTGGTCATGGCATTGACATTTGGCTTGATGACGGTAGCCAGGTACTTTGGTGGCGAAGTAGTGGCACGTTTTAGTACGACTGGTGTCCTCTTAGGTTCAGCCATTTGTGCATCACTTGGTCTCTTCCTACTGAGCAACCAGTCTGGTGGCATGGTTTATATTGCAGCTATCGTATACGGTTTGGGCATTGCTTATTTTTGGCCAAATATGATAGGTTTTGTGGCCCGGTATATACCGGAAAGTGGGGCCCTGGGAATGTCTATTGTAGGAGCTATGGGCATGTTCGCCTCCGGTCTCGTGATGCCGATATTTGGGGGATTGATCGATAGCAATCGAGTCAAAGCTGGAGAAATGGGCTTAAGTGGAGAGGCTCTTGACGTGGCCACAGGACAGATGACACTTTCAACTATGGCACTGGTTCCTCTCACCTTGATCGTACTATTTACTATACTCCATTTCTGGATTCGCAATCGAAAAGAACCTGAACTAGCCACACATTAGCTGTGAAACGTGAAGAGAAAAAAAAGATCCTGTGAGAATTAATCATACAGGATCTTTTTTTTCTCTGTCACATCTAAGTTTCCTTTGTACTGGGGTCTCGCTCAACTCAACTTTGCGGTCATACGGGATGCAACTTAGGATTCACCGCGGCCATGACATATCTTGTCTTTGTCCCACATGACGATCTACTGCAAATGCACTCACATATACTTGTTGATCAAATTTTCCATTAATTCTTGCTTACCACTCTTCTGTGCCGGTTCTCCATTCTCGATCGCAAATTCGCGTAAATCTTCTAAGGTCAACTTGTCGTCCTCAAACATCTTCCCATAGCCATGGTCAAAAGAACTGTACCTTTCTTCTCGGCGCTGTACATAGTCAGACTTCTTCAAGATCCTGTCTGCAATCAACAGTGCACGGGCGAAAGTGTCCATACCTCCGATGTGCGCCAAGAACAGATCTTCATTGTCCGATGAATTTCTGCGCAATTTGGCATCAAAATTCACACCTCCGGATCCGAGGCCCCCAGCTTCCAGTATCACCAGCATAGCTTGACTGAGCTCATAGAGATTGACCGGAAACTGGTCCGTATCCCAACCATTCTGATAGTCACCTCGATTGGCGTCGATGCTACCTAGCATGCCGGCATCTGCTGCGACTTGGAGCTCGTGCTGAAAGGTGTGACCGGCCAGAGTAGCGTGGTTGACTTCCACATTGATTTTAAAGTCTTCCTCCAATCCAAAGCTGCGCAAGAATCCAACTACTGTAGCAGCGTCAAAGTCATACTGATGCTTCATCGGCTCCATAGGTTTTGGTTCGATCAGGAAGGTGCCTTCAAATCCTTGCTTTCGGGCATAATCCCTGGCCATGTGTAGAAACTGTGCCATATGCTCTTGCTCCCTCTTCATATCTGTGTTCAGGAGCGACATGTACCCCTCGCGCCCTCCCCAGAAGACATAGTTTTCACCTCCCAGGGCAATCGTCGCGTCTAAGGCATTTTTGACCTGTGTAGCGCCATGTGCTACCACCTGGAAGTCGGGATTTGTAGCGGCACCGTTCATATAGCGTGGATGGGAAAAGAGATTGGCAGTCCCCCACAATAATTTTATACCTGACGCTTCTTGTTTCTCTTTTGCATAGGCGACAATCTTCTCCAATCTCTGCTCACTTTCTTTAATACTGGATCCCTCCTCGATCAAATCAAAATCATGAAAACAGTAGAAAGGAATGCTCATTTTGGAGATGAATTCGAAGGCGGCATCCATCTTATCATATGCTCGCTGCATCGGGTCATCACTTACAAGCCATGGCATGGGTCTAGTACCCGGACCAAAAGGATCGCTAAGCACATTGCAGAAGCTATGCCAATAGGCCACTGCAAATCGGAAGTGGTCTTTCATGCTCTTGCCCCCTACAACTTGGTGAGCATCATAAAACTTAAAGGACAGCGGATTATCGGACGCGGCGCCTTCGTAGGATATTTGATCGATACCGGGGAAAAACTCTTTGTCTCCTTTGATTACTTTCATTTGTTGGTCACTTATGGCTTGGAAAATATATAAAAATGAATATTCAAGACAAGATCTAAAAATAGTTGATTTATTGATTTTGTAGGAGCAGATTTGTGGGAGGTATTGAAATTATCCTTATCATTAGGCATCAGTAAGCCAGGCAGTTTCAGGGTCATTCGATCTCCGAGGTCTGTGCCGTACAATTTTGACATAACTTTCATAAAACATAGATTAATTTAAAAGATGAGTAGAAAAATTCGAATGGGTATGATCGGTGGTGGCCGAGGTGCCTTTATAGGGGGAGTACATAGAATTGCGGCAGCCATCGATGGGCAGATCGAGTTGGTGGCTGGTGCTCTACATGTGGATCCAGAGATTGCTTTGTTGTCGGGACAAGATCTCTTTTTGAGTCCGGAGCGTACCTATCGCACCTATGTGGAAATGTTTGAAAAAGAAAGTCAACTCGGTCCTGATGAACGGATGGATTTTGTTTCCATTGTAACACCCAATCATGTCCATTTTGACCCGGCAAAAAGAGCATTGGAAAACGGCTTTCATGTCGTATGCGAAAAGCCGCTGTCATTCAGCCTCGCTGAAGCTAAGGAACTTCGAACCCTGGTACACAGCAAGGACCTGATATTTGCCCTGACTCACACTTACACTGGATATCCGATGATCAAGCAAGCTCGGGAGATGTTGACTTCCGGTGTATTTGGCAACATCAGAAAAGTGGTTGTGGAGTATCCACAAGGTTGGCTATCTACACCTCTCGAACGAACAGGACAGCAACAAGCTTCTTGGAGAACCGATCCTAAAAAATCAGGAAAAGCCGGATCAGTAGGAGACATTGGGACTCATGCCGAAAACCTGGCTGAGACCATCACTGGTCTCAAAATCACGGAAGTTTCTGCCGATGTCACCACTTTTGTAGATGGGCGATTACTGGATGACGACGCCAATGTACTGCTACGATTTGATAATGGTGCCAAGGGAGTCCTACATTGTAGTCAGGTGGCTGCAGGTGAAGAAAATGCCCTTAACATCCGTGTCTACGGTGAGAAAGGAGGTATTCAATGGCACCAGCATGATCCCAACACCATGTATGTAAAATGGCTCGAAAAACCTATGGAAGTGTACCGCACAGGGCAAGGATATATGGGTGCATCGGCACAAGCACATACCCGAGTGCCCGCTGGGCATCCTGAGGGATATCTGGAGGCGTTTGGTAATATCTATAGAGACTTTGCCAAGGTAGTTCAAGCTAAGATCGACGGTACCACACCCGATCCTCAACATTTGGATTTTCCCACGGTCGATGATGGTGTGAGGGGCATGGAATTTATCGATGCCGTGATTGAGTCGGGTGAAAACAATGCAGCCTGGGTGTCCTTGAAATAGCTGGTTTACTACCTGAAAAAGACCGAGAGGTCCCTTATGGAAAAGCATCTGTGAATCAGAACTCAGCCCGCAGAGTTGAACCTCAGCGACGACCATATTGACCTTAATTGACTCAGCATACCAAAGAAATATTTTAAAATAGAATCATGAAAAACATCAAAGGACCAGCGGTATTCTTAGCTCAGTTTGCCGGTGATGATCCCCCCTACAACAACCTGGAAGGCCTGTGTAAGTGGGCTGCCGACTTTGGGTACATTGGGGTTCAGATCCCGACCTGGGATGGACGCATTATTGACCTAAAGCAAGCCGGAGAGAGCAAAGATTACTGTGATGATTTCCTGGGAAGAGCAAAGGAACTTGGCATACAGATCACTGAATTGTCCACCCATCTACAAGGTCAGCTGGTGGCTGTCCATCCCGCATACGATGTGATGTTTGATGGCTTTGCGCCTCCCGAGGTAAGAAACAATCCGTCGGCACGCACTGATTGGGCAGTGGAACAACTTAAGCTTGCTGCCAAAGCCAGCAGGCACATGGGCATCGATGTTCATGCTTCATTTACCGGCTCGCTGATCTGGCACACGGTGTATCCATGGCCACAGAGACCTCAGGGATTGGTAGAGACAGCATTCAAAGAACTGGCCAATCGATGGGTGCCGATTTTGAATCACTTCGATGAATATGGTGTGGATGTATGTTATGAGGTACATCCGGGAGAGGATGTGCACGATGGAGCCACCTTCGAAATGTTTAGGGCGGCTACTGGCGATCACCCACGTGCCAACCTACTATATGATCCCAGTCACTTCGTGCTGCAGCAGCTCGATTACCTGGCCTTTATCGACCTTTACCATGAGTATATTAAAATGTTTCATGTGAAAGATGCGGAGTTCAATCCTTCAGGGAGAGTGGGCGTTTATGGAGGGTTCCAGGATTGGGCTGATCGTGCCGGTCGCTTCCGATCTCTTGGAGATGGTCAAGTTGACTTCAAAGCGATTTTTAGTAAGCTTGCACAGTACGATTACGATGGATGGGCTGTCCTGGAGTGGGAATGCTGCATCAAGGATGGTGACCAAGGGGCTGAAGAGGGTGCTACCTTCATCAAAGACCACATGATCAAGGTGACAGAAAAGGCCTTTGATGACTTTGCGGGAGGTGATCCAGATGAATCTCTCAACCGCAGCATCATTGGTTTATCTTAAATAGTCGAGCAGATACTCGAAAATGCCTGCTACAACTGGATTTTAGCGTGGAGTAAGTCTATATTTGTCTTTTGTCGAGAAGGCTTTCTCAAAAAGACACTTATGTACGCAAAGGAACCCCTTTTCCTTCTATTTTTTTTACTGTTTCAGGTCACACTCATTGCCCAAATTGACAACTTAAGTCTTCGAGGCAAGATCATCGACCAGGTGGACGGGCTCCCTGTCATCGGAGCCACTCTCGTGCTGAGCGCTGGCGATGTCATTCATCAGATCGGGACCGATACCAGTGGGCGCTTTTCCTTCGAAGGGCTGGAAGCAGGGCGGTACGGTCTGCAGATTTCTTCGATTGGATATCAGACCAAGCTATTGGCAGAGGTGGAAGTGACCACCGGTATACCTACCTATGAAGTGATCAGTCTACAGCCATCACCGGTAGCCATGGATGAAGTAGTGGTGAAAGCCGAATCCCGCACTCGTGCAAATGCAGCGCTGACCAGTATCCACACTCTGACCATTGAAGAGACATTTAGATTTCCGGGCACTTTCTATGATCCTGCACGCCTAGCCACGCATTTTGCGGGTGTGGTCAGCTTAAACGACCAGGCAAACCACATCGTGATTCGAGGCAATTCACCCAATTCCATGGGGTGGTACTTGCAGGGCATGGAGATCGTTAACCCTAACCATACTAGCAACGCCGGCACAACCAATGACCGCTCCGCCCAAAGTGGTGGTGGTGTAAACATCCTCAGTGCCCAGATGCTTGACAATACTTCCTTTCTCAAAGGAGCTTTTCCAGCCTTTTATGGTAATGGCTTATCCGGAATTCTAGACATGCGGCTTAGGGAAGGTGCTGGAGATGGACTACATTTTACTGGGCAAATCGGTTTGACGGGTATCGATGGCGCAGTTGAGGGGCCAATGGGACAAGGCAATGAAGCATCTTATTTGGTCAACTATCGTTACTCAACCTTGGGCTTACTATCTTCAATGGGCGTCGACTTGAGTGATGAAGTAATCACATTTCAGGATCTATCGTTTCATTTAAAATGGCCACTTGGCAGATCCGGTTCTGTCTCCTTTTTTGGCATGGGTGGTATGAGCAGCAACGTATTTGAGAGCAAGGATCCAGCTGATTGGGAAGAGTTTAAAGATCGACAGGATATTGATTTCTCATCGAGAATGGGTGCCTTGGGTGTCAGTCTACATGCAGGCCAATGGTCAGCCACGGTACTTTACAGCGGCAATCGGCATGAGCGAATATCAGACTTGTATGACATGGATGGATCCCATGACCTCTTTGAAGAAGATGAAAGCGCCGAGGGTCGCCTCGGACTGCATGTGCGCCGAAGATTTATTTCGAGTGTGGGCTTTATAGATGTTGGGACAAGGATCAATCGCATTGACTATGATATCAAGCACCGCTATCCCCTGCTATCAGAATCCTTAGCTACTGGGCACGATGGTTGGCTTACTCAACCATACGTCGACTCTAAATGGTTGCTTTCTAGGAGACTCTCCTTACAGGCTGGCATCCATGCCTCCGTATTCTCACTGAATAATTCAGCAGCCATCGAGCCCAGGGTGGCTCTCAGTCGTCAGCTCACATCAAAAAGCAGGCTCAGCCTGGCATACGGTCTCCACAGCAGGCTGCCTGCACCGCAACTGAGATTTTTGACGCCCTCAGATATCAGCTTTAACGACTTGAATCTGATGAAAGCCCACCACCTGGTACTTAGCCACGATTATCACTTGTCGCCAGTGTCAAAAATCACCAGCGAGGTTTACTTCCAATATCTCTTTGATATTCCCGTCGGTATCGGCGAAAATGGGAGCTTTTCTGCCCTCAACAGCATTGATCCTATAGACTTGCTGCGATTAGAGAGTGAAGGATCTGGTCGCAACTACGGTGTCGAAATCTCCTATCACCATTATTTTGGCAATGCAACTTACTATGAGTTGAATGGTACCATCTACGACTCTAAATATCAGGGAGCAGACGGTATCTGGAGAAATACCAGGTACAATGGGAAATTTGGCCTTAATCTGACCGGTGGCAAGGAATATCAATGGGCAAGAAAGAACAAGCTTAAGACCCTCGGAGTAAACCTTCGGGTAGCCTATTTCGGTGGCTTCTGGACCGGCCCACTTGATGAGGAACTCTCCACAGAGCAACTGCGCTTTGTGTTCCAACCCACTGAGGTATATTCACAACAGCTACCCTCCATTTTTAGAATCGATGCTCGCATCTACTTCAAACGCATCAAAAAGAAGTTTACCAGCATCCTCGGTCTAGACTTACTCAACATGACCAATCATGAGAATGTGTCGTATCGTTACTTTGATCCCCTGACCGAAAAAGTGATGAATAGAAATCAATTGGGCCTGATCCCAAATTTAAGTTACCGAATCGAATTTTAGCTTTATGAAGATTTTACACATCCTTTTCTTGTTAGTTTTTGTCGTCTTTGCTTATTGGCAAATAAACGATCCCGATCCGATTCGCTGGGTATCGATCTATCTGGGTGTTTCGATTTCAGCGCTACTCTTTCTTCTCGATAAGCATCTACCGCTCATCCCGCTCATCGGTTTGATCGCATGTGTGGCCGGACTGATACTACTGACACCGGAGTTTATCACTTGGGTCCAGCAGGGCATGCCGACGATCACTGGCGCTATGAAAGCTGAATCTCCACATGTCGAATATGTCAGAGAATTTCTTGGATTTGTGCTAGCCGGTATCTTCTATTTCTACTATGCCAAGCACATGTATCGCCATAAAAAAAGTCTGATTTAACATGGATTTTCAACAAGATGTCATCGCCCTTAGTCACGAAGTACCCGTGGTTGTAGATTTTTGGGCACCCTGGTGTGGGCCTTGCAGAGTACTTGGACCAGTGATCGAGGAGTTAGCTTCCGAGAGCAATGGGAAGTGGAAGTTGGTGAAGGTGAATACGGAGGAAGCAACCGACATTGCCCAGGCATATCACATTCGAAGTATACCCAATGTCAAGTTGTTCTCGGCAGGAAAAGTGGTGGCAGAGTTCGCGGGTGCACTACCAAAATTTCAGATTCAGCAATGGCTGAAGGATCACCTTCCTTCTGACGACTCAAAAGCCTGGGCACAGCTGGCTGACCAACTAGAAACACTGCCAGCAGACGAACAAATGCGAGAGCTGGAAGCCTTTGTAAAACTTCATCCAGACCATCTGCCTGCGAAATCTGCCCTTGCCAAGAAACTGGCTTTTAATGATCCTGTACAAGCCGAAGTACTGTTGGCAGATGTAAAAATGGCCGATGATGCTTATGATACTCTGCAAGATATCCAGACGATCGGCGAGTTATATACTGTCGGTGAAGGCAGAAATGTAGAGGCAGAGAAATTGCTCAAGCAGGCAGCTCTGCACCTGTCTAAAAATGATTTGGAAGCCGCCGCAAAATCCATTATAGACTCGGTATCAAAAGATAAGGGAGTCTTCGATGAGCTCCCTAGACGAGCCGGGGTGGCTATGTTTCGATTATTGGGTGACCAACATCCAGTGACCAAAAAGCATCGCCGTACTTTTGACATGTGGCTCTACTAAAATAAAATCAAGCTGACTGCCTTAAAAGATCATTGCCCAGTCATCCATTCTAGTCTAACATAACCGACCATCATGAAATGTACTCGGAGACTCCATCAAAACATCCTAATTAGAGATTTCATCACGGTGACTTAAGTTTAGTCACAATCACCGAAGCATTTTCCAAAGTCTTATGTACGGGACACTTATTGGCTATCTCCAACATTCTCTGTCCTTGTCCTTGGTCCAAATCGCCCGTCCACTCTATCTGCCGTTGCAACCGGTCTATTCTGGATCCCTGTGCATACACTTCTGTACAGGTCTCACAATCTTCCGCATGGATTTTTTCGTGCTGCACTTGCACCTGAATATCTCCCAATGGCCATTTCTTTCTGTTGGCATACATACGCAGGGTCATCGCTGTGCAGGTAGCGAGAGCTGCCGAAAGCAATTCATAGGGAGATGGACCGTAGTCATTGCCGCCTACTGACTCTGGCTCATCGGTCGTAAGATAGTGTTGCCCGGCTCGGACTACGGTGGTGAATGCATCGTCTTCCTCCAGACTGGCCACCACTTGCTGGTCTGTTGTTAGATTTTTCACTACGGGTTGGGGAAGATACCTTTTAGCCCAGGTTGCAATCACTTCACCGACATATTTTGAGTCGGATTGGTCCCTCAAAATATGGTCAGCGCCATCGAGCGACACAAAACTTTTGGGATGGAGAGCCGCTTGATAAATTGATTTAGCATTTTCGATCCCAACCACTTTGTCATGTGGTGAGTGCAAGATCAATAAGGACTTCCTCAAGTTTTTAATGACGTTGTCCAAGTCCTTATCTCGAAGATCCTCGACAAATTGCCGGCTGATCTTAAAAGGCCTGCCACCAATAAACACTTCGGCAACTCCCCGATCTCTAATCTCGTCCAGTGCCTCCTTCATCAAGTGGGTAACATGTGCTGGATCTGCGGGAGATCCGATCGTTGAAATGCAGCAGACGGAGTCTAATCTGCTTCCTGCTACCAAAGTGGCCGCTCCACCCAGGGAATGTCCAATCAATAGTGATGGAGCCTCATAATTATCAGCTAGATAGGAAGCGGCCGCAAGAATGTCCGTAATGTTTGTCGAAAAATTGGACTCAACAAACTGACCGTCACTGTCGCCTGATCCCTGGAAATCGAAACGCAAGACAGCAATACCCTGCGATGCTAGCGACCTAGAGATGTTACGCACTGCAGCCAAGTTTCTATTGCACGTAAAGCAATGTGCAAAAATGGCATATGCGAATGGCCGTTGATCTGGAGGAAACTCTATGCTGGCGGCCAGCTCATAGCCATTGTGATTCACGAAGCTGATTCTCTCTGATTTCATGATACTAAACTTTTCATCGACCGTTTTAAAATGACATTCAAAAAATTCATTCGAACCTGATCTTTATGTCCCAAGTGGCTGATTAGATGATCTGACAAAAAGATCCCGATGTCATCAACCCAACATACTTGGGCCGGCCGCAGTTTACGACATCCAGGCACCATACATAATACCATCACTTTTCAGCCAAGAACTTTTGAGACATGATACCCATCCTAGGTGCGGTACAGCTGTGTATAGAGGGCACTAAGTATTTCCTTAATCTGAGGCGGTCAAGTTCTGCTCACTACAAATCCTTGCATCTCTTGATGGTCGATGTAATGATAACGGATGTCAGTGACTATGGCATGCGAAGGTCCGGATCGACACCATTGCAACAATTGATTCAAGGACTCCATCTTACCGAAAGCTTGCACAGAAACCGTTCCATTGTCGTTGTTTTTTACCCATCCACTCAGTCCAAGTTCCCTGGCCTTCGATTGTGTACTACCTCTAAACCATACACCCTGAACTTTACCTGTCACCACCATATCGATGCCTGCCAGCATACCTAGGTATTAGGTTTGATAAGATTTTTCACAGCCACGATCTGTTTGAACTTCTGGTGGGTCTCCTCGGCGGGCATTCCAAAGTAGCTCTTATGTCCCTCCAGGTTGCGCACCGCACCGGCCTTGGCAAGAATGATCGCGTGATCACCAATGGTGATATTGTTGCCGATGCCAGCTTGACCGTAGACTTTGACATGATGGCCAATCTTTGCTTTGCCCCCTACACCCACCTGTCCAGCTAATAGGCAGTGCTTCCCCAACTCGGCACCGTGACCGATATGTACCAATGAATCAATCTTAGTACCCTCTCCGATAATGGTGGCTCCAGAGACCCCTTTATTAATCGTGCAGCAAGCCCCTATAAAGACGTCGTTCTCGATTATGACTTCACCTCCACTGCACCACCGGTCATACCTTTGATGGCGCTCCTTAAAATAAAACGCATCCGTTCCAATGACTGTACCAGCTTGGATGGTGACTCGATCACCAATGGTCGTGTAACTATCGATGTAGCAATTTCCTTTGATGTGGCAATCTTTTCCGATCACGACCTGATGACCTATCACAACGTGGGGTTCGATGATGGTCGAAGGATGAATGGTTGCCGAGTCAGAGATCGTTGTACTCAATGGATCGAAAGGACGATATTCACGAACCAATTGGTCGTAAACATCAAAAGGTTGCTCCACAACCAACAATGTCTTGCCAGGAGGGCATTCGACCTCACGGTCGATGATGATGATACTTGCCGATGAAGATAGACTTGTCTTGTAGTATTTTTCTAGATCGACAAAAGTGATATCCCCGGGCTGCACTTTGTGGATCTCATTGATGCCATGGGCCCATTGACCTTCATCACCCAAGAGGGTTGCACCAAATCTTAAGGCCAAATCCCTCACAGCAATAGGTCCTGGAAAACGCATGCACTAAAATAGGCACTGTCAGCGATATATTTTCTCGTAATACTCTTTCGCCATACGGCCAGATTCAAAATAATCAGAAATCCGCTGCACATTGTGCTGCATCATCTGACGCCACCTGCCTTTATCGTGGTAATAACTAGGAAGAATTTCCTCCCTCAAAAGGCGGTAACTGTGTTGCAAATCAGCTTGGTCCTGGTCTTCGATGGATTGAGTCAGATCAGCCTTGGGAATGATGTATGCATTGACGTGCTCCTGTGCGTACTCAGGGATCCAGCCATCGTAGGTCGAGAAGTTGATGGCGGCATTCATAGCAGCCGTCATACCACTGGTGCCGGATGCTTCTCGGGTCACCCTAGGCGTATTCAGCCAGACATCGGCACCCTGCTTCAACAGTTTACTCAGTGCCAACTCATAATTGACCAGGACTGCAATGTTTGGATGCTTTCTGCTGATCTCTACCAGCTTATTGAAGGTACTGATCGCTCCGTAGTCCATGGGATACGGTTTGCCCGCCCAGATAATCTGTATGGGCAGATCCTGATTGCTCAGCAGCCGGTTGAAGGCTTCATCGTCCCAGGTAAGCAGATCTGCACGCTTATAGGCTGCAAATCTCCGAGCCCAAACCATGGTAAGTACATCGGGATCAAGAATTTTTCCTGTTTGGTTAGCCACTTCTGCCAGAAGCCTGGATTTGAGGGTACGCTTTCTCGCTGCCAGACCATCAAGATCACCAGCGTTTGATCTAGCACGGATCTTCTCATCTGTCCAATATCCCTGATGCTGAGCATTGGTCACATGATCGATTGGACAGATGTCATCGTGAGATGACCACATCTGCCTTGCCACCTCTCCATGCATTTTGGATACCCCATTGGCACGACCAGCTACACGCAAGGCACCCAAGGTTAGATTAAAGCCATCGCTCTTTATACCTGTGAGTGTTCTGATCTCATCAAGGGGTGTGTCGTGAAAGAAGCCCATTTTCTTTAGAAACTTGATATCGTGGGTCTCATTTCCTGCTGGAACTGGTGTGTGGGTAGTGAAGACAAATTTCTCCTGGAGCTTCTCAAGACTTTTATGCGTATAGTATTCATAGAAAGCAGCCGGAAGGCCATGTGCTTCATTGAGATGAATCCTGTCTGGATGATAGTCAAGCTTTTCCAATAACTTGATACCACCCTGGCCCAACAGAATGTACTGTGCGATCTTAGCGGCCGAATCAGAATCATACAGACGGTGGCAGATCGTCTGTGCCAAGTAGTCATTTTCGGGAAGATCGGTAGATAAGAAATACATGGGAACAGTACCAAACGTACCGGGTGGCAGGTGCCAGGCTTTCACTTTCACTGGATGCTTATCTACAGAGATATCAAATAAGATTCCCGTGTCCTCCAAATAATTATAATATCGCTCCAAGAATAATACATCCATACCTTGGTCACGCTTTCGTACTTGATCGTAATAGCCATACTTCCATAAGATGCCTACCCCAATAAAATTCTGGCGCAAATCATAAGCACTGCGCATGTGGGATCCTGCCAGATAACCCAGACCACCTGAAAATGTCTTTAGTGCCTGATCGATACCGTACTCCATGCAGAAGTAGGCAACGCGCTTGCTATATGCTGGATCATATTCATAGGGATGCTGAAAATATGCCATGACGAGTTTCGTGTTTGGACAACAAGGGCGCAAAAATATAAAAAGCATGGCATTGACCCACATCGCAGCGAGATATTAAGCCTGACCAGTGCATCTTTCAGGCTAGTAAATACGTTTGATCAATCGTTAAGGGCTAACAATGCTTCTCGTGCTATTGCGTTTTAAATTAAATCGATGATCGATTTGCAGAGGGCAGAATGCTCTGATATGTAGTAATAATATTTTATCCTTACCACAATGCTTGTGATTTTCACCGAAATACCTCCCATGAAAAGTGCCGTTTCCGTATGTGTCTTAGGACTCCTGCTTCACGTCTCATTGATCCACGCACAGGTGACTTTAGAACCCTTTGCCAGTGGTTTTAATCATCCTGTTGACCTTGAAAATGCTGGAGATGGATCGAGTCGTCTTTTTGTAGTGGAACAAGCCGGGCGCATACTGGTCATTGGCCAGGATGGAACCGTGGAGTCTCAACCCTTCTTGGATATTCGATCTAAAGTTGATGATGAAGAGGGTGAGGAGGGACTCCTAGGTCTTGCCTTTCACCCTGATTACAGCAGCAATGGTTTCTTCTTCGTCTACTATACACGCACCGATGGGATTCGCGAGAGCGTACTGGAAAGATACCAGGTAGATGCCATGAATCCCAACCAGGCCGATGGTTCCTCCGGCCATGAGGTACTGACCTTTGTACAACCTCAAGGAAATCACAATGGAGGTGATCTGAATTTTGGTCCAGAAGGCAACCTATACATTGGTACCGGCGATGGCGGATCTGGCAATGATCCTGGTGAGCGCAGCCAAAATCTCACGCTCCCTCTGGGTAAGCTTCTAAGGATCAATGTAGATGAATTGCCATACACCATTCCTCCAGATAATCCATATCACGATGCTTCGGGAGATACTGTGCAGGCCATTTGGGCTACTGGATTACGAAATCCTTGGCGGTTCAGCTTCGATGAGCAATTTAACCTATGGATAGCCGATGTAGGACAGCGAGATCGAGAAGAGATCAACTTCGTGACAATGGAGGGCAATGTGCCAGGTCTCAACTATGGTTGGGACTGCCGGGAAGGTGACATTGCTTGTCCCGGATGCAATAACGACAACTGCGAAGGCCTCACCTTCGTCGAACCGGTATACTGGTATGGACCAGGTCCTGGGCTATCCGTCACAGGCGGCTATGTCATGGAGACAGCTCAGTATCCATCATATAGCGGACAATATGTCTTTGCTGATTATGTACAGAACGAAATTAGGATCCTAGATCTTGACAGCACTTCGGGTGGCACCATTACAGAGATCCTACCTGCCCGCAATATCTCTACTTTTGGAAAAGACGAAGACGGCTACATCTATGCTGTCAGTCTGTCCGGTACCATTTTTCGGCTCGAAGATGCGTCTTCCTTGACCGATGCCAATCAGGTGGAGTTGAATGAAGAACTTCATTTTACCATGATACCCAATCCCACAAGTAGTCAGGTGCTGATTGAGGCAAGCATGAACTCTATCAAACTGGTGGATATCATAAACATCAAGGGCACCCTTCTACATCGGCAGTATATCCAGCCGTCCAAAGGTGATCCCATTTTGATCAACACAGCATCTTTCGATCGGGGATTGGTGCTAGTACGGCTGCAAAATCAAACGTCAAGTCGCACTCAAAAACTGCTGCTTTTTTAAATCAGCTAGCTGGAAACCACTATGTGACGAGGATAGCAGTTACAGGTCATTTCGCTAAGTGGGTTGGAGCCCTTTCGTCCAAATCGACCAGGAGAAACAATGAACAGACAAGACAGCGGCGATGATAGGTTGCTAATGTGCCTCCAACCAGTCGGCACCCACGCCCATTCCAACAACGATGGGCACCTTGAGGTCGGGGATTGCATGCTTCATCTTGTCTTCAATCAGCACCTCCATCACTTCCTGTTCGTCCTTGGGTACATCAAATACGAGCTCATCGTGGACTTGGAGGATCATCTGAGACCGGAGATGCTTGGCTTTCATGGCACTGTGGATGTCAATCATCGCCAACTTGATCATATCTGCAGCTGTGCCCTGAATCGGTGTATTGATGGCAATGCGCTCGGCACCACTGCGGGACATACCGTTGCGAGAATTGATATCGCGTAGTTTGCGTTTTCGGCCAAGCAGCGTCTCCACATAGCCATTGGCTCGAGCAAACTCTACGGTATCATCCATGTACCGCTTGAGCCCGGCATATTGTTTAAAATACTGCTCGATCAGTATCTTGGCTTCCTTTCGGCTAATGCTCAGTTGACGGGAAAGGTTGGTCGAACCGGCGCCATAGGTAATGCTAAAGTTGACCGTTTTGGCATTGCGCCGCTGGTCCGCAGTGACTTCATCATAGGGTACATCGTAGACTCGGGCAGCGGTAGCTCGGTGGATATCTTGCCCCTTCTGGAAAGCCTCTAGCATGGCATCATCCTTACTGATTTCGGCGATGAGCCTCAGCTCTATTTGCGAATAGTCGGCAGATAACAGTACATGTTGATGGTCTTTGGGGATAAACGCCTTGCGAATTCGCCTACCTTCTGGTGTGCGAATGGGGATATTTTGTAGGTTAGGGTTGTTAGAACTTAGCCTGCCAGTGGCTGCCAATGCTTGATTGAATGAACTGTGGATACGCCTTGTCTTGGGATTGATGAGCAATGGCAACGCATCTACATAAGTCGACTTCAACTTCGAAAACATGCGATGCTGCATGATGACCTCCACGATCTCATGGTCTTTGGAGAGCTCTGTTAGCTTGTCCTCATCCGTGGAGTATTGCCCTGTCTTTGTGCGTCGCCAGCGATACGGGATTTTGAGTCGATCAAAGAGTACTTCTCCTACTTGACGCGGTGAGGCAATGTTGAAGGGAAGACCCGCAAGCTTATAGATCTCGCTTTCGAGGTCTAGCAGCTGCTCTCCAAGTTCTTGGGAGTAGTCATGAAGGTATTGCTCATCAATATTTATCCCGGCATGTTCGAGATCTACCAACACTTTGATCAGTGGCTCTTCGATCTTTTGATAAAGTTCATGGAGGCCCTCTTTCTTCAGATCCCGGAAGAGAATCTCATGCAATTGCAGGGTGAGATCAGCATCTTCGACCGCATATTCACTCACTTTCTCTGGATCAGCCTGGCGCATGGTGATCTGGTTAATGCCCTTCCTGCCTATGAGTGCCTCGATCTTCATGGGCTCATAATTGAGATAAGTCTCTGCCAGGTAATCCAGAGCGTGCTTCGTCCCAGGCTCGAGAAGATAATGGGCAATCATAGTGTCGTTAAAGTGTCCCTGTACCTCGATGCCATACCATTTCAAGATGAGGGCGTCGTATTTCAGATTCTGTCCAATTTTACTGATGCCGTCATTTTCAAAAACGGACTTAAACTCTTGCAGGATATCACGAGCAGTCTCAGCATCATCTGGCACCGGCACCCAATACCCTTTACCAGCTTCCAATGAAATCGACAGGCCGATTAGCTTTGCTTCATTGGCATCCAACCCGGTTGTCTCGGTATCAAAACAAAAAGACTGGGCATTCTGCAATACAACCAGTAAATCCCTCCTTTTCTCAAGGGAGTCCACCAATATGTACTCATGGTCGGTGTTCTTAATATTATAATCTGCCATCGCTGGCGGCGGCGGTGACTCGGAAGTCCTTTCTGGTGTTGCAGCCACTGCATTGCCAAACAAATCTTGTTGCACACCTGTCTGGGGAGGTCCTAATATGGCTTGTGACAAAGTGCGAAACTCCAGGTCCTTAAAAAGCACACCCAACTTCTCACGGTTCATGGCACTTAGCCGATAGGCTTTTTCATCGAAGGTGACAGGAGCATCGGTATCGATCGTAGCCAGCTCCTTTGAAAGAATGGCTTGCTCATGAAATTCATCTACTCGCTCCTTTTGCTTGCCTTTAAGCTCATGGCTATGGGCGATTAGACCTTCAATAGTATCGTATTCTGCCAATAATTTGGCAGCCGTTTTTGGGCCGATACCAGGGATTCCTGGAATGTTGTCGACGCTGTCACCTTGCAGGCCTAACATATCAATGACCTGATCGATCCGTTTTACCTGCCACTGCTTCAGGATATCGCTGACCCCTAATATGTCTACCCCATTACCTCGGCGAGAGGGCTTAAACATATAGATGTGCTCCGACACCAGTTGTCCGAAGTCCTTATCCGGAGTGACCATGTAGACCGTAAATCCTTGCTTCTCAGCTTGCTTGGACAGTGTGCCTATAATGTCATCGGCTTCATATCCTGCAAGCGTCACAATGGGTATGTTAAATCCCTCAATAATGGATTTGATATACGGCAGGGCGGTACTGATATCTTCGGGCTGTGCTTCACGGTTGGCCTTGTATGCTGGAAACATTTTGTGGCGAAAAGTATCGCCAGGCATGTCGAAAGACACCGCAATGTGTGTAGGTTTCTGGTTAGATAGGATATCCCATAATGAACGCACGAATCCGGTAATCGCTGAGGTGTTTAGACCCTTGGAGTTGATCAAAGGCCGCGAAATAAAGGCAAAGTGGGCACGATATACAAGTGCATTGCCGTCGAGCAGAAAGAGTTTTTTATTGGACATCCCTGAGGAGTTATTGAGGGTCCAATTTAAACAAAAAAGGTAGCGGTATGTGTGGTCTCTTCTTTAGGTATGTAACGGTCTAGACATCAAGGCATTGAAAAAATGGGCTCGTCAAAAGGCATACGATAAGCCCATGACCCAATAGCTCTGACCTTCAGGTGACTCCACCTCTGCCTTTCTCACGCCAAACTCCAGTCCTACTCCGATTCCTTTCCACAGATTGAAGCCAAAACTGTTTACCCAGGTCCATTCACTCAAGCTCGGATCCTTGCTTTTATACGATAGAAAAGTGGTGAGGTTGGTCTTCCAAGTCAAACCCGGCACGATCTCTCTGGTATAGTCTGCCAATATCTTGGTCCCTAGTGCGCTGTCGAAGTTTGGATTGTCACCAAATATCCAATGGTAGTTTAGGGGATGTACTACCACGACCATATTGGTTACCGGAGTCCAGGTAAAGCCAACACCGAGATCCAGAATGCCAGGATTGTTGTAGTTGGTCAGTATCGACGTATTGTAGTCACCAAGTGCTGAAAGGGCCAGGTGATCGCTCAGTTTGTATCCAAATAGGGAGGTGAGTTTCAGCACATCTGCCACCTGCTCAAAATCGGTGTCCATGTTGTCATCTACGTCTGTATCAAGCTTCTGCCAGCCTAGGTTTATCCCGCCGCTGTTCCGCCAGAAATACTGAGGTTCGTCATAGTTGGCAAAGACGTTGGCTGTCGTACGGATGGAGGCTGACACCGCATTAGGATTGGCGCCCTTTACCCAATTGTTGAAATTGGAGAGGTTATAGCCCATGGTCCCAAAGGCACCAACATCCCAGCCAGGAAAAGAGTCGATCTTAGTCTTGATTTGCGCAATCTCAGACTCAAGCACGCCAATGGCGTCTTCTTTCTCTTTCTTAAGGGTTTTGAGTTCTTCCATGGTCTGAGCCGCCATATAGGTTCCGGCAAATAGTAGAAAGATGGTGGCAACTACGTGTTTCATCATGATGTAAAATCGTTTTCTAAATAAATTGATCTTCAAACTTGAGGACGTTGTCCAAAGCATGACATCACAAGATCTTATCTCAACCGTCCAGTTTTTTGCGGCAAATATAGGGAATCCCGGATCGTGGATCTGATCGATGCAGTGCCGAAATTCCAGAGTAGCGAATGGGAGAAATATCATCCTAGCTTGGCATCACTTAGATTGATCATGGTCAATAGATATATCGCTAACTTCGGTGTACTAAATTGCGTACCAATGGATATCGGTAAAGAAAGGATCAAAATAGGTACAAAGGTTTTTGAGAGGTATCTCCGCCGGGAGGCGATCAAAACCAGGGTGCATGAATTGGGCAGGGAGCTTGAAGTGGATTATCACGAAAAAAACCCTCTGTTTATCATAGTACTGAATGGCGCATTCGTATTTGCTGCCGACCTACTACGATCGTGTGGATTTCCATTAGAGCTAGAGTTTGTCAAATTGTCTTCTTATGCAAGTATGCAGTCCACCGGCGAAGTCAAGAGACTGCTGGGACTCACAACAAACATCGAGGGAAGGCATGTCATCATCGTAGAGGACATTGTTGACACTGGACTAACCATTGGAGCCATCAGCGATGATCTGAGGGATCAGGATCCTGCATCCGTCCAGGTGGTAACTCTGCTGCTAAAACCTGATTGTCTAACTTGCAATTTTGAATCACCCTATGTGGGATTTGAAATTCCACCAGCTTTTGTCGTCGGGTATGGTTTGGACATAGACAATCAAGCCAGATACTTTCCAGATATTTATCAACTAGTCGCAAGATAATGGTATCAACGGTGTGTGGAGTATTGCCATACCCTAGAATTGTCGATTGATCTGTGTAAATTCTGAACACAAAAGAATTATGTCTGACCGTGCCATCCTCATCATCGAAGACGAAGTGATCATTGCTCAGGATATTGCTAAAAAAATTCGAAACCTAGGATACACAGTTGCCGGTATCAAACATAGCAGCGAAACAGCTATTGATTTTCTGAGTTTTCATGCTCCCGACCTCGTGCTTTGCGATATACACATCAAGGGCGAAAAAGATGGGATTGAAGTGGCCGAAACCATCAGATCCACGAAAAAAATCCCTTTCGTCTTCCTCACATCATTTTCTGACAAACAGACCTTGCAGAGGGCTAAAAAGGTGCTTCCCTATGGCTACATAGTAAAGCCATTTACCGAAAGAGATCTGGTCTCATCAATCGAAATGGCGCTCTACAAACATGCTGCGGAAAACGAAAATCTAGTTTTGAGCAAGGAAAAGTTGGATCTCATTGCCAAGGTGCCTTTTACCAACAAAGAATATGATTTGATCATTAATCTCACGCAGGGTATGAGCAATAGTCAGATCGCAGCCAAGCACTTCATTTCAGTCAATACTGTAAAATATCACATGAGGAATATTGTGGCAAAGTTGGAAGTGGCAAATCGAAGTGCCGTACTGCATAAGATCATCTCCGTCCTAACGAATTCATGAGCACTCCTCAGCAGCTCTTGCTTAGGGAACCATCAACAGCATACATTTTCTCTGTCAAAGAAACCAGTCACAGAGTCAGACTTTCCCCAATCATCCATCTGCTGACTTTGTTTTAATTTAGAGGGGATACATTCATCACTCCTTGATCTTTTTATGGCTCACCATTATAAGGGTATTTTCATTTGTCTCTTACTACCAATCTTTGTTAAGGCACAAGGGACTGAGGAAGCTGAGCTAAGGCAGTTGAGAGACCAGGTATTTGAAATGCACCGTGCACGAATAGCGCAACTGACTAGGCGACTTGGTAACACGAACGATACAGCACAACATCGTAAAATCTATCTGAATCTCTCTCGACGTTACGGTATTGTAGATCGGCGAGCGGGGATAGAAATGATCAGAAAGGCTGTTGCCTTGACAGCACCAACCGATACATTAACACAGATGCAGGTCTTGGGTCGCTTGGCAACCATATATCGACGGATGGGACAGATGGATTCATGCCAGTACTATATAGGTTTGGTTGAAAAACACTCTAACTCAGCAATTACTTATTCGGAGTATATGATCACCAAATCTACCCTGGCAAAGTACAAAGGTGATTTTCCGACCGCCCTCGATTGGCTTCAAAAAGCTGTCGATATACAAACTGCTGCCGGCCATTTTCCTCAGACTGTATATGGCACCATTGGTGAACTCTACATGGATCGGCGAGAATACCGCAAGGCATTGTCGTATTATGAGAAAATATTGGAGCAGATAGTGGCCAATGAAGCTGAGGTCAAAGAAGATGAGATGATTAATATGGCCACCTGCTACCATCATGTCGGTCAAGTACAACGATCCAGATATGTATTACAGCTACACCAATCACATAATCTGAAAAGGGCCAAAGAAAGAGGGATATACGCCGGTTTCGCTAACTATCTAGCGGCAAAGGTCGTATCCTCGCAATTGGATAGTGCATATCAGGAGTGCCTTGAGCTCGCCAACCTAGCGATGGAAATTTTTGCCAAGAGCGGTACGCCTCGACAACTCATTCGCTTGCTATACATCAGATCCGGATGTCTGGCCAATCAAGGCCAATATCAGGAAGCTTTACAGGACCTGAATAAAGCGATGAACATCGTACAATCAATCAAAAATAGATCGCTCCAAATCGATATTCTTCTTGCAAGATCAAAAGTCTATACTTACCTGGGTATGCCTGCGAAGGGTCTGACCGACATTAATGCCTATCAGACACTATATAGTCAGATCCATGAGGGGAGGGCTGCAGAAGAAATCTCATTCATGGAGCGACGCATCGACCGGCAGGAGGCAGCGCACCAAATGGATTTATTGAAACGAGATATCCAACTACAAACACTGACCAGTGAAAAAAGGAAGAAAACCATGGGACTCCTTCTGTTGCTGCTCAGCGCCGTCGCATCAATCACCATCCTACTCTATCGACAATTAAGATATCGCAAGCTCGGCCAGGCCAAAATTCTCAAGAGCAAGCATGAAGCAGAACAGTCTCTTAAGGAAAAGGAAGTACTCTTGCGAGAAATCCACCATCGTGTGAAAAACAATCTGCAGTTTATTTCATCACTGCTCAGTCTCCAGTCTGAGCACATTGAGGACGACCATGCTTTATCGGCCCTTCAAGAAGGACAAGACCGAGTGCAATCCATGGCATTGATCCATCAAAATCTCTATCAGGAGGACAACCTAATGGGTGTAGATGTATGCATTTACTTTGCCCGGTTGGTTCAGCATTTGTTTGACTCTTACAATATCAGCGACAGCCGCATCAGCTTGGATATGGACATCGAATCGCTGCACATCGATGTAGACACCATTGTCCCTCTAGGCCTGATCGTCAACGAGCTGGTGAGCAATGCCTTGAAGTACGCTTTCCCTGATGAAAAGCCAGGTACGATTGGTGTTTCATTACGTAACAATGCAGGAGCCCTTTGCCTCATTGTCTCTGACGATGGTGTGGGGATCAACAAGTCAAAAGTGTCCTCGCTGGGTTCTTCGTTTGGATATCGATTGATCCATGCCTTTTGCGATCAAGTTAATGGCGAAATCAAGATGCAGACCGACCATGGTACAACCGTCATCCTACAGATAGAGGATTATCCGTTTGATACAGCCTCCTGACGGACCATTACCATGATCTTGCAATTATTGGTATCAAAGCCAAAATTGTTATAAATTTGCACACGCCTATACAGAAAGGCCGGATAGACCTATGGTGTAATTGGCAACACAGCTGGTTTTGGTCCAGTCGTTCTAGGTTCGAGTCCTAGTAGGTCTACGTAGAGAAAAGGTCAGGCTTGTCCTGGCCTTTTCTGATAGCAAGACCGGATAGGACAAAAAGTTTACTGCCTGGTCGAACCACTGCTGCGTATCAGGGAGTCTTAGTAGGTCTGCCAAGACCTCCCAATAGTTCACGTGGATGAAGGAATAATTCATGGAATGTGGAACTAGGAGACAACATGTATGTGGCACCCTATTGGCTACATAAAATGTGATCACCTAATGAGCCATCATCGTATGAAGTATTCCGCATCTTTTTTTCTGATGATTCTTTTATGGCCTTTCTTTTCCTCCGGTCAAGGAATCGCGGATTTACCATACTTCTCAAAAAATCTAAGAAAAAACAGTGCTTTTGGAAATATAGGTCTAAGTTATCCAGTGATTGGTGGTTCGGCCTCTATCAGTTATGACCGGTCGATTTTGGTCACAAAGGACGAAATAGATATCAGAGGAAGATTGTCGATCGGCTACCTTGGTATCTCCGGTGGTTCTTTCAGTTATCAGTCACTAACCATGGGTCTATTGATGGGAAAGCACCCCAATCACTTGGAAATACTTGCTGGTGCAGCATTACATCAATATCGTCCTACTCAGAATCATTTCGGCATCCGAGAGGAGCAATCGAGCACCGGTATCTTTCCTGCCGGAAATATTGGCTACCGCTACCAAAAACTTGATGGTTGGTTTCTCATTAGAGCGGGAATCGGTTTTCCGGACCTGGGCTATGTCGGTATGGGTGTGGCTTTTTGAAAATATCGTGATTAGTAAACCAAGGTTGGAGCCTTTCCTGACATGATCGGCTGGTAGGTCCATACCTACCCGCAGCGCCACTGATGCTTCAGTCAAGAATTAGATGCAAAACTTTATGTCAACAATGCGTCATTAGGAACCTCGAGTCAACTTACTGGACGAAGACATCGCCTCGATTATCTGTTATCTATAACTCATCTTCTTTGTCAAAAAAGCCCGATTTTTTTAGATTATGAGGATCATCTCCTCGATCTTCAATATACACAACTCTTGAATTAACAATCAATTTATTGGACACTGACAACTACCTCCACAATAAGATCATCCTTACCATTTATTAATCTTGTGCGGCCAATAATTTCTGAAAGTTTATCCTGAATTCCTCAATATGAATATGAATATTTAGTTTCATTTTTGCTGCCAAATGGTTGTGTTGGGACATATTCAACTATATTTCGTATGCTGCCTCACTAAATTCCAAATCCAGACAAATGAAAGCCACTACCAAACAAAAATTACAAAAAGTAAGTACAGCGACCATCTCTACAGCCCTGTTTAAACGGGGACTTAAACATCAATTTATCCAAGGTGTCAGGCCCCTCGCCCCGGGAAAACCGACCATGGTCGGAGAGGCTTTTACACTGCGTTATATACCTGCTCGAGCAGACCTAAATCCCATAGAAGTGTTTAAAGATCCCAGCCATCCACAACGATTGGCCGTGGAAACATGTCCTGAGGGTGCTGTGCTAGTAATCGATAGTCGCAAAGATGCTAGGGCTGCTTCAGCAGGTTCGATATTGGCCAGCCGCCTGATGATGCGAGGATGCGCCGGATTGGTCACCGATGGTGGATTCAGAGACTCAGCCTTGATCGCTGAGTTGGCCATCCCTTCCTACCACCATACAGCTTCCGCTCCAACTAACTTAACATTGCATCAGGCCATCGATATGAATGTTCCGATCGGCTGTGGCGATGTGGCGGTTTTTCCTGGCGATGTGATTCATGGCGATGATGATGGTGTCATGGTCATTCCGGCTCATCTGGCTGATGAACTCGCGGACGAAGCCATACGAATGACCCTATATGAAGATTATGTCACCAAGAAAGTACTGGAAGGTCAATCAATCATGGGTCTTTATCCGATGACATCTGACGAGCATAAAAGAGATTATGAGAATTGGAAGTCATTGCAGAACCCTGTGGAATAAATTTAGTGCAAAACACCTTTAAAAGAAATCGGCTGTATGGTCATCGATCTCTCAATTCAAACCGGGATTTTTATTGCTTACTGGATTTTTGATCCCTGCGAAGGTGCTATTCTCAGGATCATTCATAGCTTACTGAAGTCTAATTTTTCTATCCGAAATCTGAGGCAAGTTTGGAAATCCGTATTCATATTTGTTCATGCCCAATTTTTCAGGAGAAGGTCCAACGAATTCTGTACTCATGCCATCTAGACGAAAGGTGCCATGTGAAGTGATTTCTGCAAATGCCCAAATGGGATCCTTATAGGGTGCTGTATATTTTATCCATGGATGCCCCTTATCCACTTCTTTCCCATAGCGTATATACTGGTATTTTTCTCCCAACCACTGATAAGACATGCTGTTGATCTGTATATAATGGATACCATTGATGACATTGTGGTAATCCTGATGATGGTGCCCCGAGAAAACAACTTTTACTTTATTAATTCCAGCTCTCTCGTTTGCCCGCTCCAGCACCAATCTGCTTTTAGTCGCGTTGTAAATGCCTCCCAGATCGTTGTCCAGGCCCTGATGACAGAAAACAAAGGTCGGTAGCTTTGTTTTGTCCAAATCTTCTTCCAGCCATTCTAATTGCTCTTCTCCAATAAATCTAGCGTAGCCTGATGAACGATCAGGAGAGGAATCTTCATCGTTGCCGTCTAAGACGATGAAATGAAATCCCTTACAGTCGAAAGAATAATATGTGCCGATCGCATCCCAATATTTCACTACCTGCTCACGAGTGAAGCCACCATCCATATCATGATTTCCTATCACATGATATCTTTTCCCCGGATAACTATTCCAAATGGACATCAGGTCCAAATTATAGTCGTAAGGACGGCAGAAATCCCCCAACTGAATGATGAAGTCGAGATCCCTTTCTAACGATGCGTTAATAAATGCTTGCAGCCTTGCATCAGCATCATGCATAATATCCTTATGTAAATCAGCACAAATACCAAATCTCAACGACTGCTTCCCTTGGTCAAGATCTTTTGAGCTCAATTGATGTGGAAGCATCAATGCTCCACCTCCCATTGACAGTGTCTTGATAAAATCTCTCCTTTTCCTCATGGTGTTTTCAAAAGTGAAAAGATCGGATGAACTCCAGCAAGGACCGTGAAGTCTGACGCTACTTCTCTTCTAATACCTTCTTTTTCTCCTCGTCATATTCCTCCTGTGACAGGACGTCCTCATCAAGTAATTTCTTCAACTCACGCAGCTTATCTGCTTTAGACTTCAAATTTGAACTTGCAGGTACCAACCGCTCCTCTGTCTGCAGGTTCGAGACAGGTATTAGTTCGTACCGGTGGTTAGGCTTATACTTCATCGTCCATAAAAATGGAAATAGAAAAAAGATGCCACCAATGATCGCCCCCACATCCACCTCCTCATTGCGACACATATTGACGTAGAAATGCTCATATCCTTCTTTCTCTAATCTAATTGCTATGCAGCTCCCAACGATTTTAGTGTCACCATGGGAATAGGGGGTTTCTCCCACCGCTTCACCATCAAGATAAACCTTTGCACCCTCTGGATCGGAGAGAATCATAGTAGAACTTGCACAACTAGTAAACAATATGATACTGGCCAGCAATATTGAGATCGTCCTACGTACCTGTACCTTATACTTCATTTGATATAAAGTCTTAGACTAGAATAGTTATTACACAAATATAAACCAAGTGAGGAGATATTGTCTACATCAATATGTAGGCTTACTTTAGCTGATCCTTCGGTAGGGATATAGGTTGATCCCTATGTTGGAGACTACAATCATTTCCTATTACTGACATATTACTAACCTGCTTCACATGAAAAAGATACTATCTGCTCTTCTTCTCACACTGACACTACAGTGTGTGGCTCAAATCAGTATAGACGCCCAATTTGCGGGTGGTAATGTCATCGTGGAAGAAATTGTTGGTGATACCGTATTCTTTAAACCCAACCTCAGTGGTACCGAAGGAGATTGGTTCTACTGGTATTTCCGAGCAGTGAGCAACGAACCTGGTACCTGGCATTTCAAATCCACCAAACCCAATGTGATGACCGGGCTCGGGGCTGCATTTTCTTCGGACGGAGGTTTTTCATGGCGGTGGATCGACCAGAAAGACCACGTTGGTCCGGATTTGTTCACTTTTACTTTTACTGATTTTGATCAGACCGTGCGCTTCAGTTTTGGCCAGCCATATACTCAAAACAATTTCGAACGATTTATTGAGTCCTACAAAGACGATGATCGGCTGAACCTGGGTACTCTTTGCCAATCCAATCATGGAAGAGCTGTAGAAAAAGTTCTTATCAGTAACTTTCAAGTAGCTCCTTCTTTCAAAATCCTCTTTACCGCCAGAGCACATGCCTGTGAGATGATGACCAACTATCTGATCGAGGGGATGATTTCCTCTCTGCTCAGTGGTTCTCCAGCCACGGAGGCGCTGCTTGACAAGGCTGAGATCATGATCATTCCCTTTGTGGATAAGGATGGGGTGGAAAATGGCGACCAGGGCAAGAATCGAATTCCGCGTGATCACAATCGCGATTACTCAGGTGAAAGTCTTTACGCCACTACCAGAGCGATCAGAGAAGAAATTCCGCGTTGGGTAGGAGATCTACCATGGATTGGAATAGATTTACATGATCCCTGGATAAAAGGGGAGCATAACGAATGGGCCTACTTGGTGGGAAATGCTAATCCAGCCATCGAGAAGCAGCAGAGACATTTTGCTCAAATCCTGGCAGAAAACAGACGAGGTCCGCTCAAATTCGATATCGAGCATGGTCTGCTAGCCTTTGGCGAGGCATGGAATAAAGGTAGCAACTATGAAAAAGGCAAACCCTTCAATGCCTGGGCAGGGCAATTCTTCGGCAAGGGTTTGCAACTAACCACCACGCTTGAATTTCCTTATGCTCTAAATCATGGCCAGGTAGTCACCGCTCAAAATGCCAGAGCTTTCGGTCAAGATCTGATCCCCGCTGTGGCTATTTACATAGAAAGTATTGGGGAGTAGGGTGAAGGTGTATTTGCAAATGTTCTCGGCAATCCCATCGTATCAATGCTGCAGCGCACAAAAAAAAAGCCCGCACTCACTGATCTCAGTGGTTGGATCCTCTTTTAATACTTCAAATCTCTTCTTTGTTTTTGGATCCGTTTAATCATTTTACCCATCTCCTTATCCTTCTGCTTACGCTGCTGGATATCCGACTCAAAATGTAATTTTTCTTTTTCCAACTTTCTAAAATTTGCATACATGTCTGCATCAATCTCTCCTTCCTCGACGGCAGCTAGCACTGCACATCCATGTTCGCTTGTGTGGGTGCAGTCTTTGAATTTGCAGTGTTGTGCATATTCGATTATTGCTTCAAAAGTTACTCCCAATCCTCCTGAAACATCGGCCATACCTACTTCTCTCAATCCGGGATTATCAATGAGAATACCGCCACCTCTCATCACAATCAACTCCCGGTGGCTCGTGATATGCCTACCCTTTTGTACACTCGAACTTATCTGACCAGTCTTCATCAGAAATTCTCCAGAAATACTGTTGAGCAAGGTGGATTTTCCAACACCCGATGATCCAAGAAGACAATAGGTCTTACCTTTTTGTATGAACTGAATGAGCTTCTCATATCCATCGACCATTTGATTACTCACAGTGAAAATGGTCAACCCAGCCAGTCGTTGTTGTAATTCCTGGACCAACTTCTCTAACTCGATGTCATCAATTAGGTCAATCTTGCTCAGCACAACAATAGGTTCTACGTTGGCAGCATGACAGATGGTCAGATATCTTTCTAGCCTGTTTAAATTGAAGTCCCGGTCCACCGCTTGCACGATCAATCCGGCATCAATATTGGTTGCCATAATTTGACTATGTCCCTTCTTACCCACAGCCTGTCGCTCTATTATAGAGCTTCGAGGAAAGAGGGCATGAATGAGTGCTTTGCTCTCATCATACTTGGACAGAGCAACCCAATCTCCCACGGCTGGAAAATCACGTCTACTCGCTGCCGCAAATCTCAAATTGCCAAGGAGCTCAGCATCAAAGTCACCCTCAGATGTCTTTACTACATATCTCTCCCTATGCTCTGCTATTACTCGGCCGACATCCAACGATAGTAAGTTCTGCTCTGCACGAAAACTTTCAAGCTCCTGGTTGTATCCTAGATCAGTGAGTGTCATTTTTATCATCCAAAAATAACTCGAATAAACATACTAATCCGATATAGTGGGAGAAAGGCAAAAACTAGATAGAAATCTGGCTGCAGAGAAAGCTCTCATAGAGCAATCAAAATATTTGCGCAATTGATTGGTTTCACATATATTTGCTACCGAACGGTTGCATAATTAAGCGTGCGCAAAGTGAGAAGAGACGTATTTCAGGCCATCGCCGATCCCGTACGGCGAGATATTCTTGATTTGCTTTCCGACGGCAGTCTTGCTGTCAACGACATTGCTGAGAATTTTAGCATTAGCAGACAAGCTGTGTCAAAACATATCAAGATTTTGGATGAATGTGGATTGATCAGCATCAGCAAACGTGGGAGAGCTAGGTACTGTAAGATCAATCCAAAATCTCTGGTGCCAGCATTCATTTGGCTTGAGCAATATGAAAGATTCTGGGAAGAAAGAATCGACTCATTTGCAGATTATATCACTAGCCTAAAGTCGAAAAGCGACAAGAAATGAACGATAAAGGAGACCGCAGTAGCAGAACAGTCACCATAGAGAGAATCTTTGATGCACCCGTAAAGTTGGTATGGGAAGCCTGGACTAACCCGGATCATATCACCAGGTGGTGGAGTCCCAAGGGAATCGAAACTAAAATTATAGCGCACAATTTCAAAGTAGGAGGAAAGTGGAAGTATATCATGCCTATGCCCAATGGCAAAGAATTTACGGCGGAAGGCACTTATATAGAGATAGTGCCATTTGAAAGAATATGTTCCACAGCAGACTTCAGGCCAATGACTGAAGGAGTCGAAATCCAAGCACACTTTTCTGAAAAAGGAGATAAAACAAGCTTGACTTTCCTTGTGATCCATTCTTCAAAGGCCTATCGTATTCAACAGGAAAAAATGGGCATCCTTAATGGTTGGGGCTCCGTATTTGACAGACTTAAAGCACTTTTGACTAAAATATCAACAGATGAAAAAATCAATGACTTGTAAACAACTGGGTGGTGCCTGCGATATGGTCTTCTCGGCGGAATCGTTTGAAGAAATAGCCGAAATGAGTAAAAAACACGGCACCGAGATGTTTCAAATTGGTGACGCAGCACACCTAGAAGCTATGAACAAGATGCGGGAACTCATGAAAACTCCACACGCTATGAATGAATGGTTCCTTACTAAGAAAAAAGAATTTGACGCACTACCGGCCCAGTAAAAACAGAGATTGAATCCACACCGGAATTGGCATAAGGCTTCATCTTCCATGACACGGGTGCTTTTGGAACTAAGGATTGTCATACCTTTTGTACATGCAAATTAAATGCATAGGCACTCCATAAAGTCCCACCAAGATCTGCCATGACACATCTAAGGTGCATATCTTACCACCTCTACATCGTTTTTCTGCTTCGGTCCTAACGTACTTCTTCCATCAGCAATGAGTTTTTCCAGAAGCAAGACCATCTCAGATACGCGATCGGGCAACTCTCCAGCCAGATTATTCTCCTCGGAGAGATCATTGTTGAGATTGTATAATTGTACATGGCTGCTGTCACCTCCGGGAGACCATCCACCAGAACCTTGAGCCAGCAATAATTTCCACGAATCCATTCGCAGAGAGGGAACACCACTGATAGAGGCACTCACTGCATGTGCTCTGATGGGATCATTTCCACCTCTCAGGAGAGGCATCAGACTGTAGCTATCCTCCCCAGCATCTGGAGGCAATGACAGATTAAGTATGTCGGCAATCGTGGCCATAATATCAGCTTGGTGTATCAAATGTGCGGAAAAGCTACCTGGTATAACCACTCCTGGCCACCGCACTACAAATGGCACCCTATGCCCACCTTCCCAAGCATCAGACTTATAACCGCGCAAAGGACCGCTGGGATAGTGTCCTTTTCTTTCAAGGGCAGCAATGGGTAGATCCGCATGCCTATTTCGATCCCACGGCCAACTCTTAAAAGTAGTATCCCTGGCCTCTGCCAAGGTAGTATTACCTACATAGGGTGCACAGCCGTTGTCGCTGGTGAAAATGACGAGCGTACGATCTGCTACCCCGGTTTTCTCCAATGCCTTAAGTACCTGACCGACAATGGCATCTGTCTCCATGACCAGATCGGCATAGAGGCCAAGTCCACTTTTTCCACTCCATGGCTCATTCACAGATAGCGGAGTATGTGGTGAGGTCAAAGGCAAATAGAGAAGGAATGGTTTAGATGAAGCAGCCATTCGTTCGATAAATGCAACACATTTGTCACCCAAAACTGGCAGTACATTTTCCAGTTTCCAGTTATTTACGGAGGGACCCTGAAGGCTCGCCTGATTCTTACCAAACAAACTTCCTGCTCCAAATTCCGTGGGAATACCTATTGTCCGATCATTTTCGATAAAGCAAAAAGGTGGCCAGTTTGGCACATCGGTTCCGAAATATTCATCAAAACCAACTGCTGTTGGTCCTCCGGCTATAGGCTGTGAGAAGACCTCCTGCCATGCATCACGGTGCGCGTCAGTTGCCGATATTTTCTTTTGCTTCGACGTAAATAAATCCCTCTTTGCTGGTGGGATCGGCCAGTCCCACCCAAGGTGCCATTTGCCAATACAGGCCGTCTGATATCCACGCTTCTTTGCCACTCCGGCAAGTGTCAGACGGTCTGGAGTAATCAGTGGAGCACGAAATACGCCAACTATGCCCTTTTGCAATCTTGAACGCCAGTGATAGCGACCGGTCAGTAATGTGTAGCGCGATGGCGAACAAACAGCCGATGACGAATGTGCATCGGTGAAATGCATACCCTCGATGGCAAGTCCATCGATGTGGGGTGTGGGAATGCGCCCCTTGGTAGGGTTGTATGACTGCACATCCCCATATCCGAGGTCATCGGCATAAATGATGACGATGTTTGGGAGAGCGTTTTTGCTAGAACAAGAAGTATACCCTACATATAAAAGTGCCAGAAAAAATATTCTATCAAACCATGGACCGCACGAAAATGACCATGTAGTAGGAAATGATTTTGTCGCTAACCATGATAATATCATCCATACCGTTTCAGAAGTCCCTACCAGCGCATATCGACTTTCTAGGCGATGGCAACTTCCTTTCGAAATAGAGTTATCGCCTGGCATTCTTTTTTTCTCACGTCGAATTATTTCGTTAGAAATCAACATCTAAGATGGCGCTATTTTCAATCTCCTCCTGGACATCCAGTCCCTTATAAACTTTCATCTTGTTGGGCTGCTCCCCCACCCTAATGGTATATTTTCCATCCTTAAAAACTTTGGGTGTAAATTGAGTGCCCTTAATGCGCAGGGTGTAAACTACTTCATTATCTGGTTCATAAATGACCTGGACTACTGGGTGGCTCATATTCTTCACTCTAATCTCAGGTAAGTAACCCATAGCCGCTCTTCCATAGTTGTCAGTCTGGTCAATAGTCATAGGCCAGCCCTCATATTGCTCAGCATCGGGGGCTGTCACATCGATTCCCCTGGGCCAGCATTCCATAGTAATCGTCCTGTCGACCGTATTAAACCGAACCAATCCATATCCAGCTGCACGTTCACCCCATTCGCCACCCCATTTATTTCTGCGCGACTCATCAGGATTTGCATAGGCATGCATAGTTACCTTGTTGCGAAAACCATCGAAGTAGTCACCTAAACCTGATAAATTTCCTTCCACACTGTTTCCGTCCGGTTTTTCTTTGGGCAACCACCAGCGATTGTAATAATTGACGATGGATGGGACACAAAAAGAATAACCGGCATCATTAAACTGGGTCACACCGTGATGTATGATCGATGCGAGATGCTGATCTCCCGCTAGATGAAAGGCAAAGCATTTACGCATGGCAGATATGGCGCGATTTCTCGCGGATTGTGGCCAACCATTGGAATCCATATCTGCTATCAAGGCATAGTCATACTTCCCGTGACGATGTGCCGCATTGGCAAAGATCGTTTGAGAGAGTACTGCCTTCATATGGACGCCTTGCCAATTTTTCCCCCAATCGTCGAGAAACTTAAGCTGACGTGTGCCGAGAATGCGACCTTCTGGAATATCCACCAAGGCTGGGTCATAATTGGGATCGGTGATGTGATCAGGACGAGGACCCATTGGTGGTATCAAACCCTTCGGTCCCGTCTTAAATTTTCGATCTTCGATGATGGCGAAGTCAACCTTGCCGATACTCAATGCAGTGTAGTATACGCCAATGCCTCTCTTCACAGGAGTGGGATCGTATGGATCTGGCAAATGCCAGGTCTGAGCATTCTGGACAGAATTGACGTATTGTGGTGAGTAAAAATACCCTCCATCATTACCTGCCGAACTATTGGCTTTGATTCCACTTTCACCCCAGACATTTCCTTGCCCAATATCGTGATCGTCTGGGATAGTCACCGTTGGTCTATCTTTGGTAATCTCTCCATATTGCTGACCAAACAACAACCAGGCTTGTTGATGTTTCTCATGATCATACGACTGGTCTCCTGAAAAAAACAGTAAGTCGGGATCTTGTGCCTTGATGTTCTTGATCATATCAGGCTTCAATCTTCGATCCCGGTTACTATTTCCTGTAAAAGCTGCGACCACGATCTCCTCCTTATCTATGGGATTCTCACGGATAAGACCTGTGTACTTCGCTTTACCACCAGCTGCGAGAATTCGATACGCAACTCTCCGGGATTCATCCCAGGAATCGATTCTAAAATGAGCCGTCCATTGCTTTTTATCTTCCTGTGGCCAGCCATAAGATTCTTCACTGACCACTGTGGCCGCCAGAGTCTGCCAAGATCCGTCTCGATCCAATTGCAACTTGACCACCCGGTCCACACCAACTTCAAGTGGATATAGCTGAACAGTCATCTTTAGTACCCCATTCTGCACAGTATACAGTGCGAAGCAAATAGCATCCTCTGACGCCACGTCTGTTTTCAACCAGTCTTCGCCCACTGGTCTTTGCGCAATCGACGTGTTAACAACTAGTAAAAGGCCGATCAAGAAGAGGATCAGCCTTTTATGCTCAATGTGCATATTTCCTAAATCAATTCTTAGTGCCATAATAACCTGATTTGAAGTAAGCTCTGTGGTAAGACTTCCTTATGACCCAAACAGACTGAGCCAATAATATTTCCGACCTAATATTACAAAAAGGATCCAATTTGACCAGATCAGCCCCGATCTAGTGTCATACCGCTTGGTTTATAGCCTGACTGACTGAAACAGCCAGCCAATGTGAGATCAGTCATTTGTGATGATTCCAATCTGAACTCCCATAAGAATGGATGGTTTTCAAAAGTCCAGGCCTAGTTGGCTACTTACTTCTTGGTGGTTTTGGTCCGTTGATCTTGTGATCCTTTTCGTACAAAGCCTGATCATATATCTCACCTCCTCGCATCTCCGAAAAAGCATCGAGCATATTTTTTTCCAGTTTAGAAACTACTTTCACTTGTGAGGCAGCAAGATTGGTGGACTCTTGGGGATCGCTCTGCAAATCGTACAATTCCCAATCAGTTAGATCTCCGCTGCTTTGTCGTGTAGCGTAAGCCTTCCAATCCCCCGACCTCAAGGCATGTTTATTCTTTGCCATCCAAAAAAGGTATTCGTGCTGCTGCTGCCTTCCTTGATCGAACAGCGTGGGTAGAATGGATATTCCATCGCAATCCTTGGGAGCCTGAACATCCACCAGGTCTGCGACAGTTTTCATAAAATCCGGAAAATACCACACCAGGTCACTTTTCGACTTCGATTTGATGACCCCCGGATAACGCACTACCATGGGCACTTTTAAACCTCCCTCATAGACGGTGCCCTTCTTACCCCTAAAAGCCACACCCGTTTCTGGATTTACATTGGGTGCAAATAAACCACGAGGATGCTGGTCTGAAGCAAAATAGTCTGCACCTCCATTGTCACCACAGAAAAATACAAGGGTATTGTCATCAATCTTGAGGTCTTTAAGCAAGGAAAATATTTCCCCTATTTGATGATCGGCCATATGCAACAACGCAGCATAACGAATTCCGTCATCTTTTCTCCAGGATCCTTCTACATTCCATCCCTTATCTAAAAATAATTGATAGGATGGGTTTTGCTCAGAAATGCCCCAGAGTCCATGTGGTGGTGTCCAAGGTAAATAACAGAAGAAAGGTCCTGCGGCATGGTTGCTTATGAACTGAACCGATGCCTTAAAAATTTCCTCTTGAGCATGAGTAGCCCCCCTGTAATAATCACCAGGATTACCTTCTAATGGTACCTCTTCACCGTTTCTAATTAGATATTCTGGATAGAATGAGTGGGCATGTACTTGATCATAATACCCAAAGAATTCATCAAATCCATGGCTCTCTGGTGTGCCTGATGTTCCTCGGTTACCACAGCCCCATTTTCCAAAACCGCCAGTGGCATAGCCAGCCTTCCGCAGCAAGGACGCTACGGTCTCTTCATCGGCCCTGATTGGCATACCACCAGAATTACTCCTCATACTAGTATGTCCCATATGCTTACCTGTCATCAGACACACCCTAGTTGGAGCGCACACACTGGCGCCCGAATAGGCGTTTGTAAACACCATTCCCTCATTTGCCATTTTATCAATATTGGGCGTCAATAATTTCTTGTTGCCCATGTAGGAAGGTTCATAATATCCTACTTCATCGAGCATGATATAAATGATGTTTGGTTTTTTAGGCTTTTCTCCATCTATACTACGAGGTGCACATGAGTACATAATCAAGTATAGAAATACCAATAGGAAATAGACGATCGATTTTATCAGTTTACTTTGCATACTCGTAATAATTGTAAAGTCTAACCATCTTGATCTAGGAACATGATTTTCTCTCCATCACTCAGGGTAAACATAAGCCTTTCTTTTTACAAGGGATCACATTTGACCAGTCATCTCCAGTTTGCCAAGAGTTGGATGATGTATTTCGTTGCTCAATGACCAGCACCGGTCTATTTCAAAATACTGTCTTACATCTTTCTACCCTTTCCATGATCCCTTTTAGATGGATAAGTCAAAGCAAATATGATTTTGTTATTCTGTAATAATCTCCGCATCGAATCTCAAGGGACAAATGGATTCCATTGGGCTCCATATATTTCCGTTGATAATTTTATGAGCAGTCGATTTACCAGCATTTAGCATACCTCCCTCTATTTTCGGAATTTTCTTTTTCTGCAAGCACCTGATACGGAGCAATATATGATCCGCTACATGTAGACCCGATGATTCAGTTTTGGATAAGGGGTTCCGGTATGAGATCAATGAATTTGGCTCCTCTTGCTTTGAAAAGTTGCTCTGCTTCCTCTCGATATTCCGATAACAAACGATGCAGATTCCCATTCACTGCCAAATTATTCAGTTCTTTGGGATCGTTCTTGAGATCGTACAATTCTTCAATATAATTTGGGTAGATGTACCTGACATATTTGTGTTGACCTTTTCTCATCATGATCCAGGCTCTAATACCCGACTTATGGACGACAAATCTGCCCCAGTCACCACTTTCTATAGCCAGCTCTAATGCCTTGGTGATCGATTCATTGCCATATAGTTGACCAGTGTATATCTGGATCATTGGGGAGGTGTCCCAATTCTGCAGATTGGGATTCTCTAGCAGGCTACTGAAATCCCTACCATCGAGTTTATTAGAAGGATTGATGTGTGCTAGTGAATGAATGGTTTTTATAATGTCAACACCATTGACCGGATCGTAGCAAACCTTGTTCTGTGGAAACCTACCCGGCTGAGAGATGATTAAAGGAGTCAAAAGGTTGGCATCGTAAGGGGCTATCTTTAATTTAAACCCGTGTTGTCCCCAGGCATATCCATTGTCCGATGTAAATATCACGATGGTATTATTGATCTGCCCGGTCTCTTCCAATGTACGTATGATGCGACCGACACCTTCATCGATGGCCTTCACTGCTTGGTTGTATTGTTTGACCCAGGCATCGAGGGGGCGTTGATTGCTGATCGGTTTTCCCAAACTGTCCTTTTTCCACATCGACATATCAACCAGGTATTCGGGCTTTCCTGGTCGAGGACCAAAAACATCGGACGGTATGTCAATTTCTGGCTCATCCAGATATTCTTGCATATGCCTGTCGGCAGGAGTATATGGACCATGGACCGCTCCATAGCACAACCAAAAATACCAAGGCTGTTCTCGATCTTTTGCCCGCCGTCTAATAAAATCTACGGTCAAATCAGTGTAGGCATCGGTACTATATTGACTCAATTCAAGCAAGGTATCACCATTCATCCGCAGACTTTGATCCCAGTAATAGTTCCTGTGATTCTCTGGTAGATGATGCTCCCAAACAGCTGACCAGTCCCAAGTCTGATCATGGCGTGGTAGATCCCAGTGCCATTTTCCGATCATCCCCGTATAGTACCCACGTTTCCTAAATTCTACCGGCCAATATGCTGTGTCTTTAGTATAGTTGTTTTGAAACTGACCGGTCAGAGCACTTCCCCGGGAAGGGACACATTTAGGTCCGGTATAACAGCTTTCAAACCTTATTCCCTTCTTCGCCAACCTATCTATATTTGGAGTCTCTACCCATGCATGTGACTGTGCATAGGATCCCAATGTCCGGATGGACTGATCATCTGTAAATACATACAGGATGTTGGGCGACTCATCATCAGTCTGAGTTGTATCGTTCTTCTTTTCAGCCGTGGTCCTGGAAGTACTGACCATTTTCCCGACAAAGAGCGATGTCAAGACTGTTAATGCAAGGGCGACTATTCTATTCATTGATTACGTGATATGGTACAACTCGACTCATTCTCTTGCAGTGGTACTCAAATCATATCGCACAATGCATCCAATTGTATGAATTTGGCACCACATTCAGACCGAATATCGGTTATTTTCTCCAAATCGTAGCTTACTAAAGGTAGCGACACCTGGCAAGGCAAAGGCTATGCGCTTATCGTTTTTCATCACTTCTTACCACAGCCAGATCAGTGCATCCCTTTCATACAGTTTTTCCAGGCGTTTGCTTATTTATCCATACACTTAAACCTCCACATACGACCCACTAACTACCGAAGGTTTAATCCGGCCAGACCGGCATCCTATACATCTTGATTGAAATTTGACTGCACCGATTGGTTGTGGGTTAAAACATTCAAAACAGTTCATCCTATTTTAGCACCAGCAAAGCCCAGACCGGCTTATGATCGGAAAGAGGTTTTTCCATGTCAAGGATATTGCCATCAACTGCTTTCATCCTCTCAGTATTGTACATCACATGGTCAATGACTTTGCCACTTCCTTCGTCCTCAGGTATAAGTGCATTATGAGTATTGAGTTTTGTACAATCCATACCCAATTCCTTCCAACTTACATCTAAACCAATATCCATAAACATTTTATGATACTGGTTTACAGTGTCAGTGTTTACAGGTATAAAATTAAAATCGCCGGCCACAACTGACAGCTCCCTACTTTGTCTATCTCTCAGATAATTTACTAGGGTGCGGACCTTGTTGGTAGTTTCATCAATATGGGCCTGATCTCTCCACCCGAAGGGAAAATGTACTGAATAAATAACAAACTCAGTATCATTAATCTTCATTTTGGCCCGGGTTGCCGTATGAAGAGTATCGCCCATCAAAACGTCCTCGTCATCGTATAAAGGTGTACGGCTAGCTATGGTTTTATATTTGTCCTTATGCCCAGCTGTAGAATATTTACCGACTACAATGTGATTCAGGTTCATAGCTGTACCTACCTCCTTTGTCCAGTCACCGCCCGGTGCCTCCGAAAAACATACTACATCAAAATTGTAACTTTTCAATGCCTCACCTATTGCTGCAGCAGATGCATTTTTACTGTATTCCACATTATATGCAGCCACTTTTATTTGGCTAGTATTTTCTTTATTGACCTGGTTCGGGATTGACATATTTCCACATGAGAAAGTAATAGCCACAAGCACAAATAGCAGTGTTCTCATTTTTCTTAGCTTTTATTGCAAAGCATTCGGCAGCGCAACGTTATCCCTCTTTTCCTGCTCGGTTAGGGCCCCGAGCATTTTAGCAACACGAGGTGCCTCCACCAAAGACAAATCCTCTTTTTCATGAGGATCTCGCGAGAGGTCAAACAGCTCTACAATATCCTCATCCTGACCTCGACGAACCACTAGTTTCCAACTGCCCTGACGAAGGGCAGTCGATTTTCTGTTTACACCCTGCCAGTAGAATTCACGATTTATCAATGCAGTACTCTGATCTCCCTTTAGTATAGGCCAGATGTTTACGCCATCCCAGTTGGCGGTTTTTGTCTCTGAGATATCCGCCAAGGCACAGATCGTGGGCATCCAATCAATGACGTGAACCGGCTTATTGACTTTTGCAGGCCTGAGCTCCTTGGGCCAATGGACAAAAGCGGGCACTCGAATTCCTCCTTCATAAACTTGCTTTTTCCAACCTCGCAAGGGAGTGTTGAGTCCTTTGATAGGGGAATTGGCTTTACCACCGGGATAGGCCAGGCTGCCATCGCCGTTGGTGCCACCATTGTCAGAGAAGAAGATAACTAGTGTGTTTTCGCGCTGACCGGTCCGGTCGAGGGCGTCGATCATTTTTCCGATGGTAGCGTCCATGTGCTGGACGCAAGCAGCATACTGCCGACGATCGGGTTCAATATGTGAAGCGCTGTCCAACCAGGCCTGCGGTTCATCAAAGGGATCGTGAACCGCTGTGAAAGGGACATAGACGAAGAACGGTCTGCCATGTGCTGTTTCTATGAATTTAACAACTTCCACACCGATTAAGTCGGTCACGTGACCTTCCTCTTCTATCAGAGTGTCATTGCGGTGCCAGGTTTTCATGTAGGGTTCCATCTTATAGAGATGGTTGTAAGGTTGTACTCCACCGGCGAGAGAACCATAGGAGTAATCAAAACCAAATCTTGTGGGACCCCATTTGGGCAGAGATCCAAGATGCCACTTACCGCTTATGAATGAAGTGTACCCGGCTCTTTTGAGCGCCCGGGCCAGTGTCCAGGTGTTCCAGGGTAGGACCCGTTCGTTGCTTGGCTTGGTGTTACCAAACCGGCTCCAATACCGACCCGTCAACAATGCTGTGCGAGTTGGGGTGCACATCGGAGCCACGTAATGTTGATCAAGCACAACCCCCTGACTGGCTAAGAGATCAATCTGCGGTGTTTGAATCGGCGAACCATGATACCCGACGTCGGCCCAACCCATATCATCGGCGACGATCAGGAGAATATTCGGTTTGGTGGCGTACGTTTCCTTTGCCTTACTGGCAATCATGCTGCATCCTATCCATGCAATCATGAACAAAACTGCCACGACAAAACTCAATTTCTTCATCTATGATCCAATTCCTTTTGCGCAGGTCATTTCTCCCCGTACTTAATCGCCAGTATTTTAATAAAAAATAATTTCTCGACAAGCCAGTTGTCCAAGTAAGCCGATGTACCACCAAAAAGATAGGGAAATTTCTCCAGGTACTTCCGTCCCAAATCTCCGGCAATGCGATGATTCAGTAATCCATTGATGCACTGATAGATGACAGCTCATGACACTCTACCTACCGCTGTTATTTGTATATTCACTCTACCATCAGAAATCGAATAGATAATACAACTAGAACGATATGAAAGTGACATGGAAAGGCGTCTACCCAGCCATCACTACTAAATTTACCGATGATGACACCTTGGACATAGCGATGTTTATAAAAAATATTCGATTTCAAATGGAAGCCGGTGTGGATGGTGTAATCTTGGGTGGCTCACTTGGAGAAGCAAGTACCATTACCGATGAAGAAAAAGATGAGCTTACCAAAGCCACCCTAAAAATGACTAAAGGGAGGATTCCTTTGGTGGTCAATATTGCGGAGCAAGCTACTAAAGAGGCAATTAGGCAGGCCCAGCGAGCTGAATCAAACGGCGCAGACGGCTTGATGATGTTACCTCCATTGAGCTATAAGGCCACTGATCAGGAAACAGTGGAGTATTTCAGGGCCGTTGCTAATGCTACTTCTCTCCCTATTATGATCTATAATAATCCGGTAGACTATAAAATCTTCGTATCGCTGGATATGCTAGACCAGCTAACCGAATGCGACAACATTCAAGCTGTCAAGGAATCTTCTAGAGACCTGACCAATATCACCAGAATGCGAAATCGATTTGGGGATCGCTATAATATCTTAGGAGGGGTTGACACCATTGCTTTGGAGAGCTTAATGGCGGGTGCCGACGGACTGGTTGCTGGCCTGGTCTGTGCATTTCCTCAAGAAACTGTTGCCATTTATAGATTAGCCAAAGCCAAAAGATATGATGAAGCTCTGGCAATCTATCGTTGGTTTATGCCCCTCTGTGAGTTAGATATCGATCCTCAGCTAGTTCAGAACATTAAACTAGCCGAAGTGTACACAGGTTTGGGAACAGAGCATGTGAGGTTGCCAAGGTTAAAACTATCTGGGAAGAGAAGAGAGGAAGTCATTAAAATCATTGAGGACAGCTTAGCTACTAGGCCTGTGTTGCCAGACTACCTTAATCTGGAAGCTGTGTCCACTTATTGAGGCAGCCTTCAGCAATCAGTCTCATGGACAGTCGAAGGCCACTAAAAGAGATTCTATCAGTACAACTGCGCTTTACTACGTTTATCATTAAAATATTCCTGTCTAACAAGGGTTTTGGATTTAAAATAATAAGAGTAACATCACTCAACTTCGCTGATCAAAATATTCACTTCCATATATTCGACTCAATGATCGTCAACTTGATTCGGTAGATTTGAGCAAATCAGAGATATACCACCAATGAATAACTACCCTAGTATTTTCAATGATGTCATTGGTCCTGTCATGCGAGGTCCATCAAGTTCCCATTGTGCAGCCTCTTTGAGAATAGGTCGATTATGTAGGGATCTAATGGATGCACCTATTTCAGATATCTTAATCGAATTCGATCCGGATGGTTCTCTGGCAACTACCCATAAAAGCCAAGGCTCAGACATGGGACTATTTGGGGGTTTTTTAGGCTGGGAGGCTCATGACAAACGGCTGCCAGAAGCCGAAGATGCCATAAACACAGCGGGAATAAATGTCACAATAAAAATAGTTGATATTGAAGCCTCTCACCCGAATACCTATAAAATCACATTGTCCAGTGTAAAGGAAACAAGGCAGGTTATCGCCATTTCTATAGGCGGAGGCATGATTGAGATCATAGAAATTGATGGTGTAAAAGTTTCTATCCAGGGAGACTTTCATGAAACATTGATTTATTGTCATACCACAAATGAGGCTGAAAAACATCTTCATAAAGCCATTGAGAGTGATCATGTAATTGTACATACCGGTGATTTTAACTTCATCGAAGTCAAATCGCAAACGCCCATCAGTGAATCCATCCTGGAGGAACTGCAATCTCTTGAGACCGTTCTTTTCGTCAAACAATTGGCGCCAGTCCTTCCTGTCCTTTCCAGAAAAGAGATGGTCGTTCCATTCATCACTTGTGAAGAAATGTTTGAATATAACCGTGGCAAGGATCTTCCACTGTGGAAATTGGCAGTCCGATATGAAAGCATGCGCGGAAATATTAATGAGGATGAAGTATTTGAAAATATGCGACAAATAGTCCAAACAATGCAATCCTCTATCCACCAGGGGATACAAGGGACAAAATATGAAGACCGGATTCTCGGTAGCCAATCCCCAACTTTCAAATCAAAGTACGAAGACGGTAAGCTTGTGGGTGGTCAAGTACTCAATCTAATAGTGATGTATGTATCAGCTATGATGGAAGTCAAAAGCTCAATGGGCGTGATCGTTGCAGCTCCTACTGCCGGATCATGTGGTGCACTTCCTGGCGCTGTGCTCGGTGTGGCTGATGCCATGGATCTCTCTGAAGATGAGACCGTACAAGCCATGCTGGGAGCTGGTCTAATCGGTATATTCATTGCGGCACATTCTACTTTTGCAGCAGAGGTTGGTGGCTGTCAGGCAGAATGCGGATCCGGTGCATCAATGGCAGCAGCTGCGATCGTATGGCTTGCCAAGGGTTCACTGGTACAATCTATCGCTGCGGCCTCTATGGCTTTACAGAACTCTCTTGGAATGGTCTGTGATCCGATTGCCAACCGGGTTGAAGCACCCTGCCTGGGAAAAAATGTCATGGCAGCATCCAATGCATTGTCTTGTGCAAATATGGCCTTGGCTAATTATAATCACCTAATACCTTTAGATGAAGTAATCGATGCAATGTACAAGGTGGGTAATAGCATTCCTCACACACTTCGCTGCACCAATCTAGGGGGACTTTCCATCACCAAAACTGCCAAAGCACTGGAGAGGCAATTGGAAAAGCAGCACATTTTTAAGAGCTGCTGACCCTCAAAGAGACATACCTACATTCAGGTGGTGATTTCTCAGATGATTAGTGTCCGCCGATAATTATTAAGGGACAGTCGGATAATAAATTCACCATTAAGGCGCCGTTATTTTGGATCTAGACAAGGCAGAAAAAATTAGTATAGCGGGGCTATTCGCTTTTTTCTAGCGAAGTATACATTTAGAAGAACAAGCATAAATGAGATAGTTATTCTTCGACAGTCCCCTAAGGGAATCAATCAAGCACAATCATCGGTTCAGGAATATCTCCTTCTTCAATGAGGGATAGAAACCAAGTAATCCACCCCGTGGTATAAAAGCTCACAACGGCTGACATCATCGCACGCTCCAGTTTTGAAAATCATCATTTTCCGTTTTCTGACCATTTTCAAGAAAGAGCTTCTTTGATTTAGAGACAAGATCTTTTCTGCCATTCTCCAACCGGTCATTTCTAGGTCCCAGGTATACCAGGAAATTCATCGGTGCCAAACCCCATTTTCCACTGATTTATGGCAAGTACATCGAAATAGTGTGAAGAGGCATAGCGCAACCCGAGAAACCTGCTTATATTACTCTTAGTAAGAACCTTAAATGCTCATTTATGGATCGCAGATCATTTCTCCTAAAAACTGGTACAACCGCCACTGCTATACCTATCCTCGGTTTATCTACAGCTCAGGCAAAAAGACCTGAAATACGAATCCTTCATACTTTGCCAGAACCTGAATTCTGGCTGGGTGTGAAGCAACAATTTCCCATGCCTATGGATGAAGCTTATTTCAATACTGGAACAATGGGTGCCCAACCCAGCGTAGTGTTGGAAAAGGTTATTGAAAGCATGCGATTTAATGCCAGGCACATCGCGAAGACAGACTACCAGGGCAATGGTCCCGAATTGCTATCCGGCTATAAGGCCGCGGTCCAACTGAGGAGGAAAATTGCGGCCCTCATCAATTGTGAGTACCAGGAAATCGCCTTGACTCAAAATGCTACCTATGGCATGAATTTTCTCTCTAATGGCTTTGATTTGAAAGAAGGGGATGAAATCATCCAGACAAATCAGGAACACGGAGGAGGAAGTGCCGGCTGGAAAGTTGCCGCAGCTCGATATAATTTGGTGCGCAAGGAAATCAAAATGCCGGTTCCGGCTAATGATCCGCAAGCTATCATCGACTTGGTTTTTGCTGCTGTATCGCCCAAAACACGCATTATTGCAGTTCCTCATATCATCTCAGGGTTTGGGACCGTTCTGCCGGTCAAGGAGATTTGTGCGGAAGCCCGAAGAAGAAACATCCTGACAGTTTTAGACGGAGCACAATCGGTAGGCCATATACCAGTAGATGTTCGAGAGATCGGTTGTGATGCGTATTTTTCTAGCCTCCACAAATGGCTCTTGGCCCCAGCGGGAAACGGCATTTTGTATGTAAAAAAAGATATCATGCCCAGCATCTGGACAACTCTTGCCAGCTACCAATGGGAAAATGAAGAGGATCCTGGCTACAGGCTGTCCCAACGTGGAACCGGCAATCCTTCCCTGCATATTGGACTGGAAGCGGCGATTGATTTTCACAATGAAATCGGCCCAAAAAAAGTTACAGACCGAATTAAGTACCTCGGAGACTATCTTCGAACAAGACTCCAGAAAATACCCAATGTGGAGATTCGCTCTTCTACCCATGCCACCTTATGCGCTGGCATCACTACCTATGGAGTAAAGGGAGTCAGTGGCAAAGACTTACAAAACGAAATGTGGAAGCGTAAAAAGCTTCAGCCACGAGCAGTAGGGGACGATATGATTCGCCAAAGTACACATATCTATAACCTTGAAAGTGAGCTTGATGCTGCCGTGGAAGTGGTGAGGGACATGGCGGACTGACTGAATTCGTCCCAGAAATGTAGACTTAAGAAACTTCAGCACGAACGGCCTCAATTTCTTCAATCGTTTTTGGCTTCGGTTTGCCCAATAATTGAGCACCCTTCTTAGTCATGACAAAATCCTCTTCGTTTCTGATACCACCAAAATTGCGATAGCTATTCACCTTTTTCCAGTTAATAAATTCAGCAAATTTCTTTTGCGAAAGCCAATGATCTATCAATTCAGGAATAAAGTAGATACCCGGTTCAATCGTAAACACATGCCCAGCTTGTAAAGGCTTGGCCAAGCGTAATGATTTCAATCCGAATTGAGTGCTCTTGGGCTGCCCATCGTACCCGACCCAAACTTCACCGAGATCCTCCATATCGTGAACATCCAACCCCATCATATGCCCGGTACCACATGGGAAAAACAATGCATGGGCACCTTCCTCCACAGCATCATTGGTATTTCCTTTGGTGAATCCCATAGATTTGAGCCCATCGAATATAGTCGTACAGGCGGCTATGTGTGCTTTCCTAAATGCAATGTCCAAACCCAATGCCTGTATGGCTGCTTGATGAGCTTCCAGGGTTATTTGGTAGATATCCTTTTGCTCTGTAGAAAATGTCGGAGAGACTGGAATGGTACTTGAGAGATCGCCAGCATAACCCATCGAATTCTCAAAACCGGAATCTATTAATAATAGGTCTCCTGCTTCGAGCACATTTCCATGATAGTGATTGTGTAGCGTTTGACCCTCTACCGTAGCAATGATCGGAAACGAAATGTTCCCTCCTGCTGCCAGCGCAATTCTATTAATCTCAGCAGCTACCTGGGCTTCGGTCATTCCAACTTTTGCATATTTCATAGCTGCAACATGCATATCCACGGAAACATCAACAGCTTTTTTCAACTCTAATAGCTCTTCTTTGCTCTTGTATTCACGTTGACCAATGACCGCCTGTACCAGATCATCCGAGTATGCGGTAGCCACTTCATGGGGAGCAATCCCGGTTAAAGCCTGCAATTTTATCTTATTCGCAGAGCGATACAAGGGCAAAAAGTGAATGAGCCGTTCTGTTTGCTGTGCTGCCTCAAGCAATGACGCTAATTGGTCCAAAGGGCGCACATCTGTGACACCACATTTCTCCGCCTGCTCTGAAACCGTGGGCTGCGACCCCCTCCAAATATAGTCTTCGACTGTATATTCATTCCCAAATACGATTTCACAATCACTCTCAATATCGATCACAGCTATCAGTCCGGGACGCTGTATGCCAAAATAATACAGAAATGTACTATCCTGTCTGAAGCGATAAGTATTGTCGGTATAATTCATTGGCGACTCTTCATTACCAAACAAGAGGATCAGCCCTTTCCCCATGGTTCCCTTTAGTGCTTTCCTTCTTTCGGTATATGTCTTTTGATGAAACATATTTTGGTCAATTTCATTTACAAATGACTGTCCTTGCATTCGCTCAATTTGGAACGCTTCGCCCACTTTCCATAAACTCCTGCAGTTTAGCTTTCATTTCTTTTACTTTCTCAGGATGTTTGCTATAGAGGTTTACCGTTTCACCGGGGTCGGTCTCGAGATGGTAGAGTTGGCCGGGCGCATTGGGATCGGTGTCTTCCAGTCTATACAGGTTCATGCCCCAATCGCCCGTCCGATCGTAATTATTGCCACCGGAACCCTTGTGGTCGAGGTACTTCCAATGACCATCGCGAATCGACATCGCCAAAGAAATTGTCTGCTGCAACATATGCCGACGGATCGGTTTGTTTTCCTGGACACCCAACAGCACAGGAAGCATACTGTAGCTATCTTCGGCTGCGTCAGCAGGTAACTGAGCTCCGACAACTTCAGCACATGTTGCCATCACATCGGTGAGGCTCATCAGTTGATCACTGATTGTGTTGGCCTTCACTTTTCTGGGCCAGCGCACGATGAACGGTGTGCGATGGCCGCCTTCCCATTGGTCTCTTTTGACCCCTCGCCATGGCCTGGCACCATCGTGCTTATATGTCTTGCGCATGTCCAGAACTGTAGGAACCTCTGGTCCATTGTCGCTGGCAAACATCACGAGAGTATTTTCCGCCACACCAAGACGTTCGAGGGTAGCCAGTAGTTCTCCTACCACAAAGTCCATTTCAAAAATAAAGTCGCCATGTGGGCCTGAGCCAGACTTCCCTTTAAACCGTTGGGCGGCAAAGGATGGCAGGTGAACGGCCTGCATCGCATGATAAAGGAAAAATGGCTTATCCGGCGCATTTTGGATGTGCTGTTCGAGAAACTCTTTACTCTTATCGAGAAAGACCAGGTCAACTTCCTCATGTTTGAAATCATCAGCGACCATGCCTCGGCGGCAATCATTTCCATAGGGGTGCTTGGGCAATTTGCTTTTATCGAGCCATTTCGTTGGAGGAACCGGAATTCGATCTCCTTCGATATAGGCATAGAGCCAATCTGTCGCGGGGCAGGAAACGGTTCCATAAAACCTGTCAAAACCGCGATGGATGGGTCCATCGGGGATGGCCCGTGAGTAATCGATCTGTTCCACTCCCTCCACGCCACCATCCTTAATGGTGTCACCATGCTCGTCAAAGAAGGTCATGCCAATATGCCATTTCCCGATGCATGCAGTGCCATAGCCTTTGTCGCGAAGCATCTGTGGCAAAGTCAACCGATTCTTTTTAATCAGACATGGCCCCTTCGTCCCTACAAATACTCCACGCATGCCTGTACGAAAGGCCATCCGGCCGGTAAGAATGCTGTAGCGTGTCGGGGTACAAACTGTGGATGGACTATGGGCGTCGCTGAACCGCATGCCTTCCATAGCAAGCTGGTCAAGATTTGGGGTGGGGATGTTTGACTCAGGATTATAGCAGGCAACGTCACCATACCCAAGATCATCGGCAAGAATGAACAGGATGTTTGGCGGTTGTCTGACTTCATTTGTGCTTGGGAAACAGGATATTATAGTCGCAATCGCTATTGATGATAGGATGATCGTTATTAACAAGTTCAATCTAGTCATACATTTTGCAGTTGTATTCGATCACTTCCAAAAATAACCGATGGCCAATGGATTATCCGCCATTTCTGCCTTCGGTCAATATGGTCTGATCGACATGAATAATACCTGAATACTTGACTCAACATTCATTTCCATTCAGTCCACTTTAAGCTCGATCAAGCGGACACCCTTGACAGTCAAGTGCGTTTCGTCACCTTGCACTTCCTCCTGGTTCAGCAGGTCATATCCGTTCACGCCTTTTCCTTGGCGATTGATCAGTTGCACATCAACCGACTTGGCTGAAAGGTTGACCAACAATAGAATAGGCTGTCCATCCAGCATGGCGTATCGCCACATAACTCCGAAGGCACCTTGCCCATCGAAATCTTGGACAGTAATTGGCATTTCATCTGTCAGCGACTGGATCACCCTTCCAAACTGCTTATCCAGATTCGGGGCGCTGGTATAATTGAGCACGGGAACTTCTTCCAGAAAGGCGACATCCTCGGATGCATGCTCGAAGCCATATTCATCATGTGTAATGCTCCTCCGCCCAAAACGAACTAACCCGATTCCTTGACTTCTAGCCTGCCGAAATGCAGCAAGTGCTTGCGAGCTGACATATTGTGCGTCAGGGATGATGATCATCTTAGTATCTTCAGAAATGCCCTTATTTGTCAGTATGTCTTCTGTCACAAAACCGACAGGCAATCCGTGAAAGCATACCGCCTCATAGGCACGGTGCAAAGCTGCAATGTGGTTTTGGTTCTGGATGTATGATGGCTTGGACACAAACATCCTTATGGGCCGGGCCTGCGGATTGGCCAGCGCCGTGATTTCGTCTGCGAACATGTTCAAGTGCATCATGGTCTGGAAATATTCAGCGGCGACAATCGGCTGAGTGGAGATACTTGCGTAGATCCACCACTTGAAATATTCAGCAGGGAAGGGATCAGGGCCGTAACGCCTATGCCAATACCAGACCATGTTGCCGATCAGACCGTGCAGATGTGCCATCCAAAGTGTGGCGCGGGCGTGACCGGGGCCAATGTCGGGCACTCGGATCGGGTTGATTGAGAATGCATGGTATTCAAAGTCAACTATAGGGCGGTCTGGATCAAGGGAGGATAGGTAGTCGTAGAGGAACGACTGCCCCAACCAATGAAAACCATAAAGCGAATCGCTGTAATTGAGTATGGCGTTATCCGCATCACGATCGATGATTACCGCCATGCGTGGCTCTGTCACCGGTAGTGGCCGGGTGTCCAAGCCGTGCAGGTCGACTATCGATGTCATCATCTCACGGTCGATTCCATCGGTTGTTGCCCATGACTTCGGCCCTAGACTGTTGTTATCTTGTCCCTTGATGTGGATCACTGCATCGGGATCGTAATTCCGAATCTCTTCAGCGACAAATGCAAAGAAAGAAACTGTGCGGTAATTGTGAAACATGATGCGATCGTACCACTCGCCGGCGGAACAGTCCTGCCTGGGTTTGTCTTTTGGAGCAGGAACCTGCCCGAAAGTTTCAAAGTTTGTTCTCCAGGCTTTGTTTAACAATGCAATACTTCCATGTCGTTTGCCCAGCCATGCCCGATAGGCGCCCATTGTATGTACTGTCCAGCCATCCATATTGAAGAATGGCTCGTTTGCCAGATCCCAACTCAACACTGACGGCTGATCGCTAACTACTGGAATAACCTGTCTCATCACCTTTGATATAAGCTCACGCGTGCCAGGATGATCAATATCGATGGCTACCCCATTGCTCATGTGTTTTGTGATGCCGGGCCAATGTTTTTCGAGTATGGCTTCGTTTCCGCCCCAGGTTAGCATCAGATCAACCTTGATACCTAGTGCTTCGTAACCTTTGAGCGTCTCCAACAGCGGATCGATTCCTGAGAGGTCTACAGCGCCCTGCTCTGTAATCAACGCAGTCACAGGCATGTGCGTGCCAATGACGCCAAGTCCCATATCTCGCATTTCAGGTAGAAATTCTAACGACGCTGCTTCGTCTTCATCAGTCCATGTTGGGTAGCGCTTCCGGTCAACCCGGTCCCAACCAAGCATATTAAAGCCGCCCGGAAACACCACGCGCCCATTGACGCGGAAGTTTCCATCCTTGTACACCATGTCGGCCCAGGGGATCGGGTCCACACCCGGACTTGGTACGTCCACAGTCATCTTCTCCAAGACTTGATCCATCAGTGCCGTAGCGTCGGTCAGCTCACGATCTACGTGTTCATGGTAACGCTGGTCACGCTGCACCGAGGTCAGTGTTTCCTGCCCTTTGAAGAAATCGTTGGCAGCCAGGGCTTCTTTCATGATGTCTGGATGGCTCAGTTCCCAGGCGATGTAGTCTGCAAAGTACTTTGCAATCTGCTGGTCAATTAAACCCATATTTTTCGACAGGCCTTCTGCATGCTGTAACGAAGTTTCGACCGCATTGATCTTCTGCCGCAACTCAACCAGGCGCTGCTCAAACCCAGTGGATACAGAGGATGAATTGGGCTCCTCTAGCTTGACAGTCTTGCTCGTCTTACAGGCAGAGACGACGAAAATGCAGATGAGAAGGCTAATACATGTTGGTTTTATCGCCATAGATAGTATGGTGGTAATCTTGATTCGTGTGCCAAAGCGATTGAGGTGCATTGCTTTACTTACATTTGAATGGTTTCTGCGGGCATTCCCCATTCGTGGAAATTACTTGAGATTTATGATCTAACACTGACATGGAAGGTTGTATAGAATTTGTTAATTGAAACAGTTTAGTTGGATACAAATTTCCTGGAAACTTATTCTACCGGGTTCAGTTGCTGGTATCAGAATATATCCGGCTTTCATCATTCGTACGATTATAATTCAGGAAAATAATTCGAATTTGGTTCTGTCTCAAATACCATTTCTTTGCCCTTATAATTCAGATTGCACGTTCCTCCCTTGGTAGAATATACCACTACGTCATTGAGTATCCCCTCACTCCATTTTAAATCCACAATGAATCCTCCTCTGGCACACAATCCCTTTACCTCTCCGGTATTCCAGGCACTGGGTAATGCCGGAAGTAATCTAATCTTCCCCGACTGACTTTGAAGCAACATCTCTGTTATTCCGGCTGTTGTTCCAAAGTTTGCATCCATCTGAAATGGTGGATGCGAGCTAAATAGATTCGGATTCGTACTTTTCGACAATACAGTATTGAGACTCTGCTTTGCCTTTTCACCCTCCTCCAATCTCGCATATTGACAAATGAGCCAAGCAGCACTCCAGCCGGTATGGCCACCACCGTTTTGAATCCGGTGCTCCAATGATTTCTTTGCTGCACCGGCAAGTTCAGGTGTTTGATGTAAGTCAATTTGATACCCGGGATGCAAGGCAAACAAATGAGAAATATGACGATGTCCGGGCTCAGCCTCTTCAAATTCCTCGTTCCACTCCATTAAGCGACCATCGGAACCAATTTTTGACTTTGCAAGCTTTCCCCGAGCCTTCACCACTTCTTGTAAGAAAGCATCATCTATGTCCAATGCCAGTGATGCATCAACAAAATTCTGGAATAATTGCCAAATTACCTGCTGGTCGTGGGCAGGCCCCATACATATCTGGCTCCGGCTTCCATCCGGTGCTATAAAAGTATTTTCAGGTGAAACAGAGGGACCAGACAGCAGTTCTCCTGTTTGTGGGTCCGGCACTAACCAGTCCAGATAGAACTGCACGGACGCTTTTAAAACCGGAAACATTTGCATCAGAAAATCGGTATCCAACGTAAAATAATAGTGTTCCATGATGTGAGTCGCCAACCAGGCACCGGCCCCAACATGCATGCCCCATTTAGCAACCTCTCCGGGTGAAGTATAGCCCCATACATTTGTGATGGGATGAACCACCCATCCACCAGCGTGGTAATGTACCTTTGCAGTTTTTGAACCCGGTCTTTGTAAGGATTTCATCAGGTCAAAAAGTGGCAGATGCATCTCCCCAAGGTTTGTGGCTTCGGCCAGCCAGTAATTCATCTGAATATTCACATCAGTGTGATAATCTCCATTCCACGGGCTTTGAATTTTATTAGTCCAAAGACCTTGTAGATTAGCCGGCAAAGTACCCGGTCTCGAAGATGAAATCAATAAATACCTGCCGTATTGAAATAACAACTCTGCTAAACGAGGATCTGATTTGCTTTCTTTAAAATCCAAAAGTCTTTTATCTGTGGGAATGGTATCCCGCATGGGTCCGAATAAATCAAAACTTACTCTGTTGAAATACTTCTGGTACTCAACTTTATGTGCTTCCAAAAGCTCATTGAATGATTTCTGTTTCCCTTTTTGCAAGTTAGATTCAGTAATTTTCTTGAAATCTCTCCCTTTATATTTGGGGTACTCCAGTACATAGTCGGTTGATGCAGTTAGCAACAGTGTAACTTCATCTGCATTGCTTACTGTAAGGCTCGAATCAGTGTATGTTACCGTTCCCTCTTTATTCACAGCTGTCAATCTGGCTATATAACCCATGCCTTCACCTCCTTTCCCATCACTGAGTGATCCATACATCACCAATTGATTTTCACCTAAAGTAGTCTTGTGTTTTTCAGGTCTGCTCATAGAGCTTCTAAAAGAAATCATCCCTGGTTTGTCGGCTGTAAATCTCATCACCATGATCTGATTAGGCTGACTTACAAATATTTCTCTACTATGCCTGACTCCTCCCTGCATGTAGGTCACTCTCACTACAGCATCCTTCAAATCAAGCTCTCGGTGATAATTATCATAACTCTCCTGTCTGTCAAAATCAAGCCATAAATCACCTAGCGTTTGAAAACTACCAAAAGGCACTTCTGCCCCACTTCCTCGCCCGGAACCTTCTCCTTTACAAATTTGGGTTTGTTGAGTCAGGGTCACTGCTTCTTTGTATTTTCCCTGAAACAACAATTCACGGATCCTAGCCTGAGCCGGATAGGCATTTGGATTGTCATTTTCATCCCGGCTACCCGACCACATGCTCTCTTCACTTAACTGAATACGCTCTCTATTTACATCACCAAAAACCATCACACCCAATGATCCGTTGGCCAAAGGCAAGGCTTTCAACCATTCAGGATCGTCCTTCCATTCGTATGGATTATCCTCTACCGTGGCATTTGCCGGATGCTGATACCATAATTTCAAGGAAGATTCTTGTTCTGGTTCTGTGTATTGACAAGAGCCTATGGCCCATACAATTGCAATTAGTAAAAGAAATATTGACTTGTTCATGTCTTTATGATTTCCCATTCCTACACTTCTATCAATAAACCACAGCCTTCTTATTCATGGCTTTCAGCTTTTGGGCTCTATGCTAGTTTTGATCTATTTTCTCTCTAAACATCTTTTCAAAATCATCGAGTAATGGGTCATCGCTCCTTTTCATTTCGGCATGGAGCAGATCTCTCAGTCTCTGCTTCTCATCTATCAAGTCAGGATCATCCGCTAGATTGGTCAGACCATCTGGATCATTCTTAAAATCGTACACTTCTTCACCCACCCGATATCTGAGCAATTTCACCCTCTCGGCAATTATCTTATTGTGTTGGGCTGCCCATCTCATAGCTTGATAGGTTCTGCCACTTAGAGCATCACCTGCAAAGTGAAAGTGACCATCAGACCAAAAATTGACAATGTATCCATAGTTTCCATTGATCACACAGCGCATGGGATATTTCCTTCCTGAAAATAACTCATGCATCTGAGTAAAAACAACATTCCTCTTCTCTTGCTTTTGACCTTTTAATAAGGGGAGAAAAGAGAAGCCGTCCATACCAGGGACTTTAGAAAGGTGAAGTGCATGAAGAATCGTAGGCATAAAGTCGATCCCAGAAATGAGATGGGTGCTATCCACGGAGCCGGGCAGGATCCGATCGGGCCATCTTATAATCCAGGGTGTCTTATTACTGTTGAGGTAACAATTACCTTTGGAGAAAGGTACAGAGATTCCATTATCACTGAGAAACATGACAAGTGTATGATCTGCAAATCCACTTTCATCTAGAGCTTTCAAAACGGCGCCAACTACCTGATCACATCTATACACAGAGGTATAGTACTCCGCCATCTCTTTCCTCACTTCCGGAAGATCGGCAAGAAATTCCGGAACGATGACATCCTCGGGAGATATCCTTCTGGTAAATTGAGGCAGATCTGTACCCCAATATTTTTTTTCATCATCACTACCGGCAAACGGCCGGTGCGGATCATGAGCATTGGCGTTTAAGAAAAATGCCTTATTTTCTTTTCTGGCCTTAGCCAGGAATCTAGCGGTGTATTGATAGTAGAGGTCAGGATCTCTACCAATCCCCATTCCCGAAGCCACATCTTCCTCCCGTATGCAGAAATCCCAGCAAAATTTGTCCATGGGTTTGAGGTGTTCTTCTTTCCCAATGATCGCATTTAAATATCCGGCTTCTCTCAATTTCTCTTGCAGAGTTGGCACACTCCGGTCTATGGGCTGGAAACCCATCGCTCCAGTCCTATGAGGATAACGCCCTGTCATTATGGACTGCCGACTGGGTTGGCAAATTGCGATATTCACATATGCCTCCGTAAAACGTAGGCCATCTCCAGCAAGCCGGTCAATATTCGGGGTAATATTAGCAACAGTGCATCCGTAGGCACCCACTGAATTATAATTCAGATCGTCTGCCGTAATCAATAAGACATTTGGAGGCTCATAGATAGTCGAGATACTCTGAGGCGGCTTGCAGGCCGATAATATCATGATAAATAGTACTGCAGCACTATTGACCACTGACCTATTGCTCACATTTCCGGTCATGCAAGATTTTTCTTCCATCCGTTCACTTTATCCATTCTGATTATCCGAGCTATCTTTTGCTAAGCCCGATGTCGATAACAACTATGACAATCGAATGAATTTGCTGATGACAAAAAGCTGATCTCTATCATCTCACGGTTATTTGCCGCTTTATTAGTGATCCAAAATTGCCAACATACGTTTGCGAAATTTTGTCTTTACCTCCCACGGTATTCCCGATTTGGCTGACTAGGTATTGGTGCCCCAATTCTGTTCTGCCAATCAATCAACTGATCCAGCATCTCATTCCTTTGCCCTACATCACTATTTGCTAAATTATTTCTTTCACCTACATCATTCTTTAGGTTATATAGCTCTAAGGCGTTATTAGTATCCATTTTTGCTCGTCCGCCATCGAGCATCCACTCTTCATGATACATCATCAATTTCCAATCTCCTTTTCTTATAACACTCACTGGTCGTGTTCGGAAGATGGTATCCCGCGAATCCCCCCGTAGCCCTTCATACGATTGTAAATAAGCTGGAAAATGCCAGTAGATCGCATCCCGCGTTATTGATCTGCCGCTAAAAAGCGGCACAATACTTTTCCCATCTAAGGTATAATCCCCTGGAGGCCTTACTCCTGCCAATTCTAGAAATGTCGTGTAAAAATCCGTGCTTATGACAGGCTCCTCACACCTGGTACCTCCCTGGATCTTATCAGGCCAGTAAGCAAACATCGGAACTCGAATTCCACCTTCGTAGAACATTCCTTTGCCACCTCGCAATGGCTCTTGACAGGTAAATGTTCCATGCCCACCGTTGTCAGAAAAGAAAATCAAGAGGGTCTGCTTATCAAGATCCAGATCCGCAAGTGTCTTGCTTATATGTCCAACGCCTTGATCCACACTTTCAATCATGGCTGCATATTGCGCATGACTATGGCAACCATCAGCACCTTTAGCTTCATATTTCTCCGTAATCTCATCCTTGGCCTGAATAGGGGTGTGTACGGCATGATGTGCCAGGTACAGAAAGAAAGGTCTTTGGGTTTCATTGGGATTATTGCGCTTTATAAAGCCAATGGCCTCATTTGTTAATAAATCGGTCAAGTAATCGCCATTTTCTCGGAAATGTCCTTTGATCTCCATATCATTACGATCGATGCTATAGTCGAATCCCTGTTCTTTCGGGCTATTTCCCACATGCCATTTGCCGATGGCAGCACTAACATATCCAGCTGGCTTTAGGGCTTCTGCGATGGTGGTTTTGTCCAAAGATATCTTCAAGGAGTTTTCAATAGCTACTAGTCTTCGATCCTTAGCTTTACCACGCGCCGGATTGGCTACTGTATATACGCCATGCCGGGGTGAGTACTGCCCAGACAGTATACTAGCTCTGGTGGGTGCACAATTAGCAGCATTGGCATAGGCATTGCTGAAAATCATCCCCTGATCTGCCAACCGATCTATATTTGGCGTTGCATAGTATTCCGATCCCATATAGCTAAGGTCAGTCCATCCAAGGTCATCCATGAGTACAAATATGATATTGGGTCTTTCTAGCGGACGATCTGGTCGGTCTGCACAAGAACTCATTAAAGCGATGAGATCAAATACAATAAGGATTAGAAAGAGTTTTTTCATCTTTAATGAGATTAGCGTATGCACCTGTTATCTGGATGAAAAGAACCTATTTTCGTTAGCCTTTGGTTTCGACATCCTATGATCGACGCCGCTATAGCTGGCTTGACAAACATCTGTAGGCATTTAATTGGTTGGTAGTACTCGCTTCCAGTATCTAATCATGGTCTCTCTCAAGTGTAAGGAGGTGTTTTCTCGCTCTGAAATACCATGAGCTCTCATCGGATAGGACATCATATCAAACATCTTATTATGCTTTATCAATTCGTTAGCCATTCTTTCGAAATTTTGATAGTGCACATTGTCATCCGCAGTGCCATGAATAATCATCAGGTCTCCTTCTAGATTTTTTGCGTGTGTAATGGGTGACCCAGCAATGTAGTTGGCCTCATTATCTGGTAGTAAGCCCATGTATCGCTCCTGATATATGTTGTCGTATAGTCTCTGATCTGCCACAAAGGATACGGCTAAACCTGCCTGATAAATTTCAGGAAATCTGAACAAACAATTCATGGTCATTTGTCCACCGCCACTCCAACCCCACATGCCGACTCTACTTGTATCTATATAACTGTAGGTCTTAAAAAGTTGCTGTGCAGCTTGAGCTTGATCATGAGCAGCCAATATTCCTATTTGACCGTATATCGATTTCCTCCATGCTCTTCCCCTAGGTGTCCTTGTGCCTCTATTGTCTATGCTGACCATAATGTATCCCTCCTGAGCCAAGTAATGATGCCATAAATCACCTCCAGACCAGCTATCCTGCACTGTCGAACCAGCTGGCTCTCCATACACGTAGATCAGCAATGGATATTTCTTTCTGGGCATAAATCCTTTGGGTTTGATCATCCATGCATCCAGGACAGCCTCCCCAATGTCTACCTTGATAAATTCCTTCGGGTTGAGGTCCAGTGCTGCGTACTTCGACTTTAAAGCGGCATTGTCCTCCAGCAGCTTTACATCTTGATGGTCTGGCAATTGAATCAAAGAAATGCGTTGGGGCATTTTAGCATGGTGATAAGTGTGAATAGCCCATTTTGCATTATCGCTTATGATATAAGAATGCTGGCCCGGTTGATCCATAGGACTGACTCTCTCTGCCTTTCCTTTGCCATCTAGGCGACTACGATAAAGGTATCTTTGGGTATAATTCTCAGGAGATGCCGTGAAGTATACATAACCTCCTGCTCTATCGACACAATTAACCCTGACCACATCGAAATCTCCTGTCATCAATGGCTCTAGCCTGGCTCCATTTCGTGAAACTCTGTATAAGCGCAACCACCCATCTCTTTCGCTGGTCCAGATGAAAGATGTCTCATCATCAATCCAGACAATATTATCATGCACGTCGAGGAAGGCTCTATCATGGTCTCTCAGGATCATTGTCAAACTCAGGTCCTCGATATCCCCGACCCAGACAGTATTTGTATTTTGTAACCTGTTGAGTTGCTGAATCATGACCTCATTTGAGTTAGGGATAAACTCCATTCTAGCTAGGTAATTATTGCGGGGATCTCCTGGGATGTCAAACCACCGTGTTTCTCCACCATCGATCGAAATAACACCTACCTTCACCGCAGAATTATTTGTTCCCACTTTGGGATAAGGTAGTGGCATGAGCTGCGAGTAAACAGAATCAATATTATTAATCATATAGAAGGTACCCGTACCCTTAGTATCGGATTGCCAATAAGCAATGTGTTGACCGTCTGGGCTCCAGCGAAATCCATCGCGACATCTTAACTCTTCTTCATACACCCAGTCGAAGGTGCCGTTAATAATGTGTTGACTGCCATCGCTGGTCACCTGTTTCATCTCCCGCCCCTGAAGATCTTCTACATAAATGTCGTTTTTGCTGACATAAGCAACTTTGGTACCATCTGGAGAGAATTTGGCAAACATCATACTGGTCCTTTCCACTTCTTCTCCCAGCTGAGTCAATTGATCCGTAGTAAAATCAAATACCCAATAATCACCTCTGGTATGCAATCGCCATACTTTCCGAGTATTGGTAAAGATCAGCAGCTTGGTATGATCTGAAGACCAAATATAGTCTGCAATGTCCAGTGGAAGATCGTGGCCATCCGGAATCAATTTTTCCGCTGATAACAAGACCTTTCTTTCGCCTGTGACGACTACATTTCGAACAATATCAACTCCCCGAAAGTCCGGACTTGGATCCAATGTCGTATATCCGGACCCATCTTGCATCCATTTGATGGCCTTATGGCCTCTTGTCTGATATATGCCATTCCTATAGATGTCTTCTAATGTCAATTCAGAAACAACTTGTTGGGCTTGAAATGAATTTGGAACCCACCACAACAACAACAGGTAAATCAGTTTCTTATACTTCATACTCAGCGTATAGATTTTAGTCAATAACAATGGAATCCACCATCGATCTTCATTCAAAGGATTGACCTCGCACCTACAAAACCGATGTCTGCTATGATCAAAAAATGTCGTGCACATTCTTCCATATGAAAACTTGTCTTTATCACAAACTTTGTGACCCAGTCTGCATTTCTCTAATCATTGCTGGGAGATAACAAAATTGAGTACTTTCCAGCAGTCAATCTAAACTGTCCAGACTGCAGGCCTTCAATCTTCTCTGGGTCAACCTGGCGTCCTTTTGCACTGATCTCAATTTTTTGTGCCTGGTCTTTGGGTAAAATGACATTTGCCACACTTCCATCTGGAATTTCCATGTCAAATTGATAAGTATGTTGTGGTTTCACCTGCCAATTGGATACGATTTTTCCTTTTGGAGAATGATAGGTACAATCTGCATACTCAAGCCCATCAGGTATGAAGGGGGTCAGAAAAAAAGATTTAAAGCCTGGGTTTTCAGGATCCGGGCGAATTCCCCCTAACCAGCGATAATACCATTCAGTCACCGTACCAAACATCGGATGACAATTGGAATAGGTATTGTCGCTTTCTTTCCAGGTTTCCCATATCGTGGTAGCCCCCTGATCGATCATATGACCCCAGCCTGGGTAAACTGTACTATTTACTATATCAAATACCTTTTGGGGTGAGTGGTTTTCTGATAGCGCTTCAAGCACATATTTAGTACCAAAAATGCCTGTGTTAAAATGTCCAGCAGGCCCATTGAGCACAGCCAATAATAAAGAGTCTTTTGCTGCATCTATCTCCTCGTCAGGAATAATGCCATGGTAGAGTAAGGTAGCAAAAAGAGTTTGCCGATTGATTTTTCCTTTTACTGGTTTTTCCCAAAATTCAGTCCTGATAAGATCTCGCAAGTGGATGGCGAGTTTTTCATACCTGGCTTCATTTTTCTTGTCTCCCATGACAGAAGCAAATGTTTTCATAATACGTGCACACTGCAGGTAATGGCTGGTGCCTGTTAATTCTACCGGCACTGGTTGTAGCGATTCATGGTCACTTAGTCCCTGATCCACCAATCCCCTCGGATGAATTCGTGCTACTTTTTCCATCCAAAGTTGGTCAGTGTCATAGAGCTCCTGGATAATGGCTGTATCGCCATAATATAGATAAAGGTAATATTGGGTGGTAATAAATGCCGATTCCCAACTGATTCCACAGTATTTTATGCCTGCGGAAGGTGCTGTATCAACAAATCCGGTATCATTCATGGCATCTACCCAATCATAAATGGTCTTTCGATAGAAGGAGTGCATATCAAAGTTGCAAATGAAGGATTCACTGGTCGCATTCAGATCGCCACCATACCCAAATTTCTCTCGCGCCGGACAATCCGATTGTACACCGACCAGATTTGCCCTAAACGTCCTTGTCGTCGACTCCTGTATGTTGTTTAACAATGCTGAGGAACACAGAAAACTGCCGGTTTGTCTCACCTTTGAATGAATGAAAAGACCCACTACTTCTGACAATGCTGGTTTGCGAGATAATCCGGTTATTTCCATGTATCGATAAGTGTGGTAGGTAAAATCCGGACTAAACCAAACCGTATCATGGTCGCCAAAGATATAGGTGTCTGTCTGCCAGGCAATGTCAGGAGATCCGGGGCCTCCTACTCCCTTTTTCTTGATCTGACCTATGACGGTAGTCAATGGATTTAGTGATCCGTCATCGTAGATGCGCTCACCAAAACGGAAAGAAATAGTGTCTCCATTTGCACCCGATAATTTGATTCTGTACGTTCCAGTAAAATTCACACCCATGTCTACGATCCATACTCCGGGTAGAGGAGCAAAGATGCCTACGGGGGTGATCTCTTCTGTTATCGCACAGGGAGGAAAAAAGGCCCTTTGCAGTTTGCCTCCTGGATGGGTACCCAGCTTGACGACATCCCATTCTCCATCATCATAACCCGGCAAGGTCCAACCATTGACTTCATTACGCGCATCATACATTACACCGAGATACACACTATTCTTAGTGAGTGGTCCATAGGTATACGTCCAAGAAGTATCGGACACGAATTCCTCATTCTTGCCATTCTTGTAAGACACGAACAACTTAGCAATGAAGGTGGGTTTACCGACTGTGAGATCCATCCGTGGGTTTCGACGCCCCCATTTTCTCATTGGAAGTGGATTATAAAATCCATTGCCAAGGGTTACAGCCAAACAATTTTCTCCATAGTTAAGAAGCGAGGTGACATCATAAGCCGTGTAATAAATTCGCTTGCTATAATCGGTCCAAGCTGGATCTAGAATTTGGTCACCTGTTGGAGCACCATTGATCATGGCCTCATAATAGCCCGCGGCAGTAATGAAGAGCTCGGCATTGACAATTTCATCATGCACTGTGAATTGCTTTCTAAAGACGGGTGCCGGGTGATCTAGATAAAATAGCGAGTCACTTTGGAGCAATGCTCGACCATCCTGAATCCACTTGGCTTCCATATTCTCGGTAAAAACATCTTCACTGATTATCTCCGCATTTCTGGCACAGGCCATCATCAAAACAATGATGATTCCTATACCAAATTCAAAACGATAGAACCCAGTCAACATACCGGCATTACTTTCCTCAATGAATATATCTTGTGGACCCAATCAGATTGTATCAATAACCAACGCACTCGGTCCTTTAGTTTCGTTTGTGATACATGTCAATAAACTTCGCATCCAATTCTGGAGAATCTTTATACTTTATTCTCAGCTCGGCCAACTCCTCATGTAATTTTTTGACGACGTCGGCATAGGATGGATCTAAGTAAACATTCGTCATCTCTTGTGGATCATTGTTTCGATCATACAATTCCCACTCGTCCACATCGTAGTAGAAATGTGCCAGTTTAAAGTCCTTTGTCACAATACCATAATGCCTCTTGACCATGTGAGAGGCGGGATACTCATAATAATGGTAATAGACCGCCTCCCTCTCCCACGGTACACTGCTGCCTTTCAGCAGGGGTAATAGACTTTTTCCCTGCATATCATTTGGTGGATCAATTCCTGCTGCCTCTAAAAATGTCTGTGCAAAATCCAAGTTTTGCACCATTTCCCCATTGGTGGTGCCTGGCATAATTTCACTCGGCCACCGAATCAACAAAGGTGTCTTAAAGGATTCATTATATATGAATCGCTTATCAAACCAACCATGCTCGCCCAGATAAAATCCCTGATCCGAAGTATAGACTACCATGGTATTATCTGTAAGTCCGTTGGCGTCAAGATAATCCAAGACCCTGCCCACATTGTCATCGACAGAAGATATACATCCCAGATAATCTTGCATATACCGTTGATACTTCCAACTCCTTTTTTCTCTATCGTTCATTGCCGGCCATCGATTTTCGAAGTCACTAGCTATGGAATCTAATATCGGCTGATAAAGGAGAAGCTGATCTTCATTTATGCGAGCATATTCACTGCCTTCAAAATATCTCCTATTTCTTGGATCATCATCAATGGCCAACTTGGCAATCGTCCCTGGTAAGACTTTATTATCATAGCTGAGTAACATCTCATCCGAAATAGTCATTTCAGCTTCCTGAGCCGCGGTGCCACGATTTTGATAATTATCAAATAATGTGGCCGGCTCTGGAAAAGTTCTTTTTGAAAACGATGTAAACTTTTGTGGACTTGGCCACCAGGCACGATGTGGCGCCTTATGCAGATACATCATTAAAAAAGGTTTTTCCGGATTCCTTTTCCTATCAAGCCAATCAATGCACAGATCTGTAATAATGTCTGTGACATATCCAACGATGGTAGTGTCTCCTGCTGGCGTGATAAATCTCGGGTTGATATAACTGCCCTGCCCCGGTAAGATCATAAAGTCATCGACGCCTTTAGGATTATTTCCGAAATGCAATTTTCCGAACATAGCTGTTTCGTATCCGGCCCTTTGAAATAACTGAGGAAACGTTATCTGTGTCGTATCGAAAGACATAATGTTATCAATTTTTCCATTGATATGCGTATGTTTTCCGGTGAGAATAGTGGCCCTAGATGGTGCACAAATGGAATTTGTGACACAGGCATTGGTAAACAAGATCCCTTCATTGGCAAGTCGATCAATGTTTGGCGTTTCAATCAAATGATCGGAGTAAGCGCTGATGGCCTGATAGGCATGATCATCGGACATGACAAAAAGAATATTGGGCCTATCTTGTTTTTGCTGAGATGCTGTATCACAAGAAAAATGACAAAAAATGAAGGCCACCATAATAACTGTGAAACATGTGGTCCTGCTTTTCATATTTGTCAAATTACCTACGAGCGGATTAAGATTGTGAGCGTTCTTTTTGGAACATTTTATTACCATTGGATTATGGAGCTGCGATCTGGGGCTATCAGGTTGATGAAGGACTAGACATCTAAGTCTAAGTGCATTCATTAGAAAAACCCACTCCCTCCTTCTATCACACCTTAGCACTATCAAATTCCTATGAAGCGCCTTTTCTGTCTTTGAGGCCACAAATGAGACCATTTTGTCTATTTGCGTGGATCAAAATAGCTCTGCCTTGTTTCGACCCATTTATCGGTTGCAAAACCAGACTAAACTATGGGCTGGTTTTTGCCACAGCTAAAACCAACCCATGCTCATTTTCAAAAATCGTACTACCAGCCAGGATTCTGCGGTAACAAATTTGGATTCACGTCTAGTTCAGTCTGCGGCACTGGCCACATCATTACTCTGGTATCAAAGAAGCGCGCATGCCCAGGAACGTTGACGACGCTCTCCATAGCCGCTTGCATAGCCGCTGGGCCCCAGCGCAGCAGATCAAAATAATAGATTCCTTCAAATGCCAGCTCCACTCTTCTTTCCTGCCTAATCGCTGCACGCATATCTTCCTGACTCAATCCGGCAGGTAATTCAGGCAGTCCGACCCGACCACGGATCCTATTAATGGGTTCATAGGCTCCGGCAGGTCCATTCAATTCGTTTTCTGCTTCAGCCAAATTTAGAAGCACCTCTGCATATCGAATCACCACAGCATTCTGATCACCTTCACCCCCAATGTTTGGCTGAGGAATCACTCCCTTCTTTCGGGCAAAACCCGTTCTACCGAAATTCGAATCCTGGCCATCCGGGCTAAATACAACACCTGCAAATTCATCACCTGGTAATAGTACCGACCAAGTTTTTCTTGGATCACCCTCCTCGAATGCTTCCACTAAATCTTGGGTTGGCAATAATCCACCACCGGTGATTTCTGGTATTCCAGCGTTACCGTTAAAATTACTACCTGTACTACTGCCAGTATTTCCCGTAAATTGTACTTCAAATATTGATTCTATCCCATTATTTTCACCCTCGGGAAGAAATTGGTCTGGCCATTGTTCCATCTGAACCAAGTCGTATCCCAATTGTGTCACTGCATTTGCAGAAGAGATAACCTCGGCATACTGTTCTTCGTACAAATGCACCCTAGCCTTTAGTGCCAAAGCCGCGGCTTTGGTTGCTCGACCCAAGTCTTGGCTCGAATATGATTCGGGAAGGCCATTGACTGCAATGTCCAGATCTTGAAACACTGCAGCCACCACAGTTGCTTTCGGATCTCTCGATACCAGTGCCTTTTCACCAACTGTTTGCAATTCTTGAACTAATGGCACATCTCCCCAAAGATTGGTCAAATGAAAATAGAATAAGGCCCTTAAGAAATGCGCCTCTGCAATCAATCGACTTTTTAATACAGCATCCATTTCTACTTCCTGGCCACGAGTAATAACTTCATTAGCCCTCACTATTCCCTCATATGCTTTTGCCCAAAAGGCTCTGGGTACGGGACTAGAGGCATCCCATCCACGATTCTCGCTGATTTCAAGAAAACCATCAAATGAATAGGCCGAAAGCATATTATTTGCGATGCCATCGGTCTGAATGAAAAAATCCCGGTACATATTATTATCGGCCAACACATTGTATACACCGTTGAGACCCAAAGTCACATCATCGGCTGTTTGCCAAAAAGTTGCTTCACTCAGTGTTGACAGCGGAAACCTGTCCAGATCATCGCAGCTGCCAAGTAGAAATAAGGTGAAAATAATTATAAATACATTTTTCATTTTTGTTCGACTTTAATCGGTTAAAAACCCAAATTAATACCTAGAGATACTGTTTTCGCCTGAGGATAGCTATCGTTGACATCATTAAAACGCAACGCATCCTCTGGATCAAATCCTTCCACAAAATCGGTAAAGGTCAAGAGGTTCTGTCCTGCAATATAAATCCTAACCCTGGAAAAACCCGCTTTAGTAACTGCATTGTCGGGAAGGGAATAACCCAGCTCGATGTGTTTCATGCGTACATAAGATGCATCGTTGATATGATAACTTAGTGCGGGGCCTACAAATAGTGAGTTATTGTATTTAACGCCAGCAGCCACTCTGGGTATCCGTGTGTCTTGATTTTCTGGAGTCCAGCGATTGACAAACCTCTTGAGCAAATTACTTCCGCCTCGTAAGCCATCGGTACCGAACACACCATCTTCAATGTCCCTTCCCAACACACCTTGAAACATTGTCCTGAAGTCAAATCCTTTATAATCTAAAGAAATGCTTGCTCCCACTGTATTGCGAATGTTCGTATTTCCAATAATCACTCTATCATCGGCATTTACGATGCCATCATTGTTTTCATCTGCGAAGATGTAATCACCAGCCGCGTGGGTAGCACCCCCCGGTTGCAAACCATACTTATCGATGTTCTGCGCCTCGGCATCGCTAGAAAAAATACCAAGAATACGGTGCCCATAGTACGAGCTAATAGGTTCTCCAACTCTAGTGATGATTTTGTTGGCAGAAATAAATTCTTTATCCAGCTCCAAGACCTTGTTGTCGTTGTGGCCCCAATTTGCCGAAATGGAATAATTAATTTCACTCCCGATATTTCCAAAATAATTGACCAGGAGCTCAAATCCCTTGTTTTCCACTTTGCCTTGATTCTGGGCCGGAGGAGATAAATTGCCTAATGTGAGGGGTACCGGCGGCGTCAGTAGGATATCATCAGTTATCTTAACGTAATAATCTGCCTCTAGTGACAATCGATTTTCAAAGAGTCCGAGATCAATTCCAATATCTGTCATCGTGGTGGTCTCCCATTGAATGTCAGGATTAGCTATCGACGTAGCCGCTGCACCTGGAGCCACTGAATTATTGAAAATGTAGGCTTGATCCAACGCTATGGTCGAAATGTGACGATAATTGCCAATATTCTGATTGCCGAGTTGACCCCAATTGGCACGCAGTTTCAAGTTATCGATTGCTTCTATGTCCTGCATAAATGGCTCCTGACTAATTCTCCAACCCAGTGACAAGGAAGGGAATACGCCCCAACGATTATTGGGACCGAATCGAGAGGATCCATCATATCTAATATTAAATTCTGCCAGATATTTATTGTCGTAGGTATAACCCAATCGTCCAAAACCGGACCGTAATGCCCACTCTTGTCCCCTACCAAAGACGGTGGGCGAAATGGAACCAGCATCTAGCCTCTGTACCGCACCACTAGCATAGCCTTGATTTCTTGCCCTCAGAAAATCACTTTCGAAGGTCTGGTCACTAAATCCAAGTAATCCGGAGAGCTCGGACTTTCCCAACTGCCTGGTGTAACTTGCTGTCAATTCAAATAGGTTAGTGGTAGAATTCTCATTTGTCTCTGTCAGTTGTCCGATTCCATTTCTTGGCGTCAGTGAGACACCGTCTGATACAAAATAGGGAGCTGCAAACGCAGATGTCCTACTACTTTCAAAAAACACGGAGCCAGCTGCTTTTACAATCAGGTTTTGGATGGGTTCGTATTCAAAGTATAAGCTAGGTGTAGCCCGATACAGCTTTTGGTTATCATTGCCGCCGACGAATGCATCGGCTATCGTTATTCCAGTGTGCAGAGCTCTTCCGGCTGTGCCCCGAGAATAAAATCCGTCCGGCTGGATCACACCTTCCACTAGCGCAAAGGGCGGATGTCGGATCGCGTTCCTTACTAGCATGGTGGCTCCGAAATTAGGAAACCCTACCGTTGGTTGCACATTATCGGTAAAGCTAGCTGCCAGATTTAAACCAGCTCTGACCTTATCAGATACATTCACGTCAATATTTGATCTGATATTATACCGTTTGGAATTGGTATTAACCAGTACCCCTTCATGGTCCTGGTACCCTCCCGACACCATATAGCGAGCTTTGTCATTTCCTCCAGATACCGACATATGGTGATTCATGATGGGAGATCCTTTCATGTATATAAAGTCGGCCCAGCTCTCATGCTTATAATTTTTAAACCAATTGAGTGCTTCCGAATCGTACTCAGGATCTCGCCCAACATTAGTGCGACTCTCATTCCTTAGCATAGCATACTCATAGGGGTTGAGGGTTTCAGGAATATAGGTGGGACTTTGCCAGCCGTAATAAGAACTAAGTGAGATTTTCGGACCCGCATTCTTTCCTCTTTTGGTTGTAATGAGTATCACTCCATTACCTGCTCTGGCACCGTATATGGCTGCGGAAGATGCATCCTTGATGACGGAAATGCTTTCAATATCCTGAGGATGTACGTCATTAATGGTGCTCTGAATACCATCCACAATAACCAATGGAGCAGTGTCCTCGTTCTGAGCACCAACACCGGTGCGTATGGTAGATACTCCCCGAATCTGAATGGTAGGATTGTCTCTTCCCGGCTGAGCAGATCCTTGGATGATCTGAACCCCAGGTACCCTTCCAGCGATCGCCTGTCCTGCCGATGTGATGGACTGGCTACCAAGATCTTCACTCGAAACCGTATTAACGGATCCAATCAGATTGACTTTCTTTTTCGATCCATAGCCAATGACCACAACCTCGTCTAACTGGGACACTCCCTCCGCTAGCACCACTTGAACAGTAGTCCGACCATCGATGGCTACTTCTTTACTTTGATAACCAGTGTAGGAAATCACAAGTACGTTGTGATCATCGGGCACAGAGATGGAGTAACTTCCATCAAAATCTGTAATGGTGCCAATGCTGGTATTCTTAACTAGCACAGTTGCCCCGATTAAGGGAGATCCTGCCTCATCTTGCACAATACCTGAAATCGTACGCTCCTCCAGAATGTCATTAGCCGTCGTCAAGATAGAGTGAATCAATTGATTGCGATGATGCTGACCTCCGGACTGAATGTTCAGATTTTCGTCATGCTCCAATTTTTCGATCTGCTCAAATTTTCGCTTGATTCTTCTAATTTTCTTTTTATTGGTTCGTTCTTTCCTGTATATGATGTAATATTTATTAGTGAGCTGTTTGTACTGAAGATTCGTGTCATTTAATGCACGATTCACTGTGGCCTCCAATTGCTCACCAACTTTAAACTCAAATTCGACATCAATGTCCGCAAGAAGCCGTGAGTTGTAAGTAATGATAACCTCATATTTTTCGCTTATTTGGTCCATCACTTCGCTTAGGGGTTGGGCCTCTCTAAGGTGGTTTCCTGCGGCCGTCAATCCAATGGTCGGATCTAGCAAGAGCAGCAGAAGAATTAATTTAATTCCAACTTGCATTTTCATAACTTTGATCGTTTTTACTGTTTTATTAATCTGTACTGGTTAGATCTTGGGGATCTGCTCCAGTTGCTTTCTTCAATCCATGCCCTCGATGAAGAATCGGCGACCCCTTTTCTCCATCTTCAAGCCATATACTTCTCTCAATGTATTTAGGGTAACATCCAGGTTTTTGATCGGAACACCACCCGATATCAACTCCTTCTTCAGTGACTCTAATTGCACTATAAATTGAATGCCATAGATGTCTTCTATTTGGAAAAGAGCCTCGGTTAAGGGAGTGTCTTTAAAAATGAGTGCTCCTTCTTTCCAAGAGGCCAGTTTCAGGGCAGAGGCATCGGTCCTCTTCTCTACTAGCTCCCGATTCTCCTTGGAATAGGAAATTAGGTCTCCTGGATTCATTGTAATCCCTCTACCGGTCGAATCTATCACATCCAGCACCACTTTACCTTCCGCCAGAAATACCTTGGTATGATCATTTCTGGTATTTACGTTGAAGGCGGTGCCCAAAACGGTAATTTCTAGATCCTCGGTGCTTACTATAAACTCCTTGCCGCTTTCCGGTAATTTCTTCACTTCAAAATAGGCTTCTCCTGATAAGATTACCCGACGCGGTACAAGCTTCTGGTACTTCAAACTCGAATTTGCATTCAAAATCACTATTGACCCATCGGGTAATTCCGTTCTGAATTGTTGCCCATAAGTAGTGGTCAAGAACACATATGGGTTATGGAAGAACTGCCAATAAATTCCACCGGAGATTAGCAATGCGATAGTCAGGGAGGCAGCAATCGCCCAATAGTGATTCCGTCTTCCCTTCACACTGCCAAAGAGGGAATTAGGCCTGACACTAGGCGAACCTTCTAATCGATCTAATAATGATGACAGTGCCTCCTGACCATCTTGTTCCTTCCGAGAAATTTCTTTGAAAGGCAAGCCCAAAATCAAGGATTTACCAATTTTGGCCAATGACCATTTTTCTGGATATTGGTTAAAGTATTCTTCCCAGGTAGCGACGCTCTGTCGATTCGTTTGCTGAGCCCAGTGAATAAACGTAGGATCATCCAACCATTGTTGAAGCAAGTACCACTCCTCGTCAGAAAGATTTTTCGCCATTAATAAATGTTTAAATAGATCACTTGATTAGTTCTGCTTTTCCTATGATAGACATCCCCTCATGCTCATAGAGGAGTGAGGAGGGATTTCATACTAGTGCATTTCAAAAAAAAATTGCAAAAGTTGATTGCTCTTCTTATGTACACTTGAATACTGCCTTACATGCAGCAATAGAAATCAGGAGTACAGACTGCTGAGGTGACTTACCCTAACTATCTACCAGGTCGCCAAAGTGTGGAGTCTTGCGCAGGTTCTTCAGGGCTTGATAAAGCGTGTTCAAAACCGTCTGATTAGCGGCACCCATAATATCGGCTATCTCTTTAGTACTCAATCGGTTGTAATAACGTAGATAGATGGCCTCCCGTTGCCGCCAGGGAAGAGAATTTAATGCTTTTAGAAGTTCAACATAGACGCTTGCATTCAGTTGGTGGTCCGCCTCCATATCCTCTGAAGTGAAAAGTAGATCGGATTTGTACAGTGAAATCGCATGCAAGGATTCCAATCTCTTTTTCTGAGTAATTTTTTCAAAAATTCGTCTGCGTAAAGACTTAAACAGATACGCTTTAACCCGTCTCACTTGGCTCAGTTGAGAGGAAGATTCAAATAGGTAGACAAACAGTTCCTGGATACATTCCTCTACCAAAGATCGATCAGACTTGATACGTAAACCATAGTGTAGAAGCGGATCATAATAACGGAGAAACAGAATAGAGAGTGCATCTTTCTCACCTACCCTGATGGCACCAAAGAGCTCCTCATCTGGCCATTCCTTCATTAGATTCGTTTAGAACTGTACTACTAAAGAAACAAAAAATATGCTGTCGTCGTCATGATGTGTACCAGCGCGTGTGATATTGCTCACATGAAGACTTTATAACAATGTAGCAAGCAAAGGCATGGAGTGACCTTTTTCATAACGGATCAGCATATCAAACGAGCTATTGTTCTATGGTCCCTGTATCTGCTCAATAGATTAACCTAGAGTGTTCGACTACTTCTTTTTAAACTAGGACTAATACATGACCACGTGGTTCAATGCTTTCCACCACTGTCTGGGCCTGGAATCACTTCCCCAATACCAGGCTCTTTCATGCCCGGCGAACCATGTTGGAGTTGAATCATGTTCCTACTCATCCAGCCAAATAAGTTGCGCCCACCAGTTTCCACCGTCATTCGACTGTTTTTCTCCAGGAGTTGATCTTCCATGTCTAATATGCGCCGTCAAGTCACCAAGCATTTCTGCTTCCATCTCAGGATATTTCCCAAATAGATTAGTCTTTTCGGTACTATCGATATTTAAGTTGTACAGTTCATAGTTGGGTTCACCTTTGCTCCTTGTGACTAACAGCTTAAAATCACCTTTCCGGTAGCCGAAAAAACCACTTCCAGATTGATGAATGATGTGGTTCCGCCTTGGTTCCAGGCTTGTTTCACCCTTCCAAAAGGACAGCATCGAATAGCTATCTTCACCAGCATCGTCGCTCAATTCCTGGTTGAGCATATCCGAAAATGTCGCCAGAAGATCTGTTTGGCATACTAGTTCATCGCATCTGGTTCCAGCTTGGATGACTCCGGGCCATCGTGCGATAAAAGGTACGCGATGCCCTCCTTCATACAGGTCTCGTTTACCGCCCCGGTAGTAGAGGTTATTGTGGTGTTGAAATACCTTTATGTGATCTCGATAATTTGTTTCGGCTCCATTATCACTGGTAAAGATGACTAGGGTATTGTCAGCCAGCTGGTTGGCATCAAGGGCCTGGAGTACCTGTCCGATACGATAATCGGTTTCTTCCATAAAAGCACCATAGGTGCCGCATGATCCTCTACCTGCAAAATCGGGATGCACAGCATGGGGCAAATGGGGAGATGTCAGGGGCATGTAAAGAAAAAAGGGGTTCCCTTTCTTGGCAGCATCACTGACACGATTGATATAACCAACCGCTCTATTTGTAAAAGTCAATAGTACTTCATCATCGCGAAACGACGGTGCCACTTCGATGTCGTTGTCTTTTAGCGGCTGTTGATCGTATGGTGGCATCATCCGGTAACTTTCCGGTGTCTCTTTCCGATAGGCTTCTTGCACTATTTTCTTACGGGTCCACATGGAAGGAATCTCGAGGACATTGTCATTCTCAATGTAGGTTAACAGGCCGTAGTTCATGGAGGCTGCCAATCCGAAATAATAGTCAAAGCCCTTACGGTTCGGTCCATCGGTGATCGGCTTTGACCAGTTACGTTTTCCCTTGGATCCGGGAAACTGCATATTCAAATGCCATTTTCCGATTAAGGCCGTTTGATACCCATTTTGTTTGAGCAATGATGCCAATGTCAAACGATCATCAGAGATTAAACAATCGCCATCCGCACGCAGCACTCCCCTTTTTAATGATGTGCGCCAACTGTATCTACCTGTCAACAATCCATAGCGAGAAGGTGTACAAACGGTCGAACTGGTGTGGGCATCAGTAAAGATCATACCTTCTCTGGCCAATCTGTCCATATGCGGTGTCTCAAATTTAGCCCTGGGATTTAAGGTGGAGACGTCTCCATATCCCTGATCGTCGGTATAGATGATCACAATATTTGGATTTTGAGCCAAGCAAACAGTGACGATCGACATGAAGCATGTCATCGTCACCAGATCGCATATTCTCGCATTCACTTGTTCTAAAATTTTGCTATTTCTTTTAGTCGATAAAAGTCATACCTGACTAGAAGGTGGATCAATCGTACCAGGTACATTGTTCAATGTGCTGGCATCAATCTCGGTTTGAAAAGTATAAAAATATTATTCATAAACCAGACAGGTGCCGATTACTATGTCACAGGAGTTTCATCACTATTCTATTAGTGCCTTTGGAGTTTGAATGTAAACGGTCTCCCTCACCTCAGGACCTTTCATGGAAAATTCTCCAAGTGAATTGATCTCCTTCATCGCTAAACGCCCTAGCTCATCGACCAAATCCGGGTGCTTGGGGGCCAGATCAATCCTCTCGCCGGGATCTTTGCGCAGGTTATACAATTGAATACGATCTGAGAACTGCGTTATTTTGTAAGTGCTCTTCAATATATTCTGTCGGGATAATTCGGCAAATTGTCCAAGCAGGCATAATTTCCAGTCTCCATACCTCACTGCCTGCAGATACCCTACATGCCAATAGAAATAAGGCCTGGGTTCTCGCTGTGCCCTAGGTCTAAAAAAATAATCTGAAATATCGATGCCATCTCTTTTAATTCCGGTGTCGGGATGGGCGTTTGCCAATGCGGTAAACGTTGCATAAAAATCGAGCACAGATGCAGGTGCATTGCAAGTGCTCCCGGGTATTATTTTTCCCGGCCACCAGGCAATGCAAGGTACGCGAATTCCACCTTCATGGATTTGCCCTTTTCGTCCTTTCAAGATGCCATTACTAGCCCCCCAATGTGGGGCTCCACCATTATCGGATGTGAAAATGACCAAAGTGTTTTTCTCTAAACCCTCCCTTCTGAGGTAAGCCAGTATCTGGCCGGTCGACCAGCTGATCTCCGCTACACTTGCACCAAAACCAATTTTTGGATTGCAGGTCTTCTTGTGGAATGACTCTCGAGCAGCTACAGGATTATGGGGCATGGTGTGTGCCAGGTAGAGGAAAAATGGTTGACCCTTGTGCGCACCTAGCCATTGAATGGCCTTCTCTGTATAGCGCTTTGTCAGGGTTGCTTGGTCCACATCACTTCCTTGTTCAATTTGCTCTATTACCTTCTCGTTTTGCATGATTGGCAGCCATCTTTTCTCTCCTTTCCTTATCCCCATATCATTGGAATAAGGTAGGCCAAACCAATAGTCAAAACCATGCCTTACTGGCAGAAATGCGGGTTGGTCGCCCAAATGCCACTTGCCAATCCCAGCAGTTGCATAGCCTGCTCCCTTCAAGACTTCTGGCAAAATCGTCTCTTCTGGATTGATGCCTTTTTTACTTTTGGGAAACAACACCCATTTATGCTCATGATCCAAATCTAAATCGACTCTGCGTGCGTAGCAGCCGGTCATTAGGCCAGTACGAGAAGGGGTGCAAACAGGGGCTCCGGCATAGAAGTCGGTAAATCGCAGTCCCTCCACGGCCATCTTGTCTATTTCAGGAGTTTGATTCCAAACCGATCCATAGCAGGACAAATCAGCATAGCCTAGATCATCGCAAAATATTAAGATAATATTCGGAATCGCTGATTGATATTCAGCATAGCTTTTGCATGATGCAAATAAAATCAATATGATTGAGAGCAAACCGTATTTCATCTTGGCAAAATAATAGACAAAATCTTTGTCAATCCTTAGATGATTCTTCAGACAATACCAGCACATCTAGTTATCATGGGTTAAAAGTCAGATTGGATGTTAGATTTCACTGAAGAAAGGACCAACTAACATTTATCGAGCAGATGACTGATTATCTTCGTGCAATAAAAATGCCTTGGCTTCCGGAGCATCTTTATTCTTCCATCCATAAAAAAGCAACATGCCCTGTACAGGACTTCCGTCACGGTAAGTCACAGGTTGAATATTATTGAATCGCCAGCCTTCGTACCTGATTGGATCTGGCTCAATGTCCCTGGCCTTTTTCCAGGTGTCACCATGATCGTCTGAGATCCACTCTTCAATCCGCCCTCCACCGTGTTTATCCATATAGCCTCCGGTCTTACGATAGTCTATCATCCCCTTGTCAAATTCACTACCAATATTCTTTCCCTCCACCCATTCTGTATCCACATACACTTCACCTACTACTAGGAAAGCGTGATACGAACCTTGCTGATCTATTTGCACATGGCAACTATTCCACTGATGATTGGAGGCTGTAATCAGGCTTTTTTTCCACTTCCGGTCTCTTAGATGGACAAAATAATAGTTATGGCTTTCCGTAGTTTCTTCTGAGAGCACGTGCAGAAAAGCAGGATTATCATTTTTATCTAGGACAATATCAGGTGGAACACCAGCCCCGCGACCTTCAGTATCCCAGATCATGCATTTGGCATTGGCCTGATCCAGATCGATGGGCGTTTTTAATTTTTCCCCTAAATAATTCACTACATCTCCCTTGTCCAAATCTATTTTAACATAATAGAGATTGTATTTCCATTCATTACTCACTGCCTTTCCATAACGTGGATTATAATATCTTTCTGGGTCGTTTTTGCGATTGTCGTCGTAGGCCGTAAATACCACGTGAAGATATCGGCCATCCTTACTTGGCAACTTGCATTGATAGGAGGACCATTCAAATCTTCCCTTACTATCCAAATCAATGACATCTTGCTCAGGTCCGGACCAAGTCATCCCATTGTCATCAGACATACGATAGGTCCATGAACTGATGTGTCCAGCGGTGCGATAATAAATCAATGGACGATTTTTTGATACAATATACACGGTAGGGTAAGAGATCATTGGTGCAATCGGAGGGCCAGCTATCCAATCATTCAAGCTGGTTCCAATATCTTTGGGTTCTTTGGATATGAGATGGTTGCCAGGAGACGAATGACATCCATACAAGACATGGATATGATCCTTATCATCAGCCCACAGCACTGGACCATGGTGGTGGTCTTTACTTCCCTGGCCCAGTGCAATCGGTTTGGAAATTTTTTTTGCATTTAGATCGTAGGTAACGGCCATGGGTTTGGTAGGTGATTTTGCCGGTGCACCTTTTTTGCCGCCGCCGTTAAATACAATGAAAACTTTGTCATCCATCAAAAGTGACGGTGGGCGTTGTCTCCGGTCATACAACATCTTGATCTGCCCACCATTGCCAAAAGACCTGATCTGAGAGGCGATCGGCTGGTCTTGAGCCCCGGCACTCATATTGGTAAAAAATAAAATGGTAAAAGCTAAGGGAAAGATTTTCAAAATTTCAGATCTAGATTAACAAATCAGACTCTATTTATTTATTCTTTGGGTTTCTGCATTTACAGTAAGCAAGAACCCATCTAATTTCTCTTCTAAGCTGGTTGCTTTTTCAGGCATCTGCTCGACTAGGTTATTCTCTTCACCAAGATCCTTCGAAAGATCAAATAACTCAAGCTTATTTTCATCCCAGGTTTTTACTAATTTGTAATTCCCTTCTCGAATCGCAGACTGAGGATTTCGATTCACTGAATGATGGAAAATGAGGAATGGATGATTCCTACTAACCTCCCCTTCACCATGATTGTGTATGATGCTTTTAAAACTTCCACCGTCCAGTGCACTGGGCAGGGGTGCCTTGTAATCGGCCAGGTCGGCTAAGGTTGGGAGAATATCCGTCCCGACTACCGGTATATGACTGTAGCTATTTTTTTCAACATTGGGTCCAGCTACAATAAATGGCACCCGGATACCGCCTTCATACATGGAGCCTTTTCCATTGCGCAAGGGAAAATTACGCGGTACGGTTTGCTCGCCGCCAATAGGTTGGGATCTCCTGCCCCCGTTATCTGACATAAAAATGATGTAGGTGTTTTTGAGCAGTTCCAGTTCCTGCACCTTATCAAGCAATAGTCCAATACCCACATCTAGATCCTCGGTCATGGCTGCAAACTCGGGAATGAAATGCTTTTCTCCTCTATCAAGACGCACATATTTATCAAATGACTTTTGGGTATAGGTGATTCCCAGATGAACAGCATAATGTGACACCTGAAGATAGAAGGGATTTCCTTTCTCAACCTGCTCCTCCATGAAGGCACATGCCCGGTCGGTTAGGCTAAAAATCAGTTTGGGATCATCTAATGCAACCGGCCATTTGATGTTTTTCTTGCCCCCGCCGGTATTGTTTCCGGTCAACCCATCGCTAAAGTCATAACCCATTGCCTGTGGTGTGACTTCATCGTACCTAGCGTCCCATTTTCCGAAGTGGGCTGTTTGATACTTTGGATCTGCCTTCTTCAACATTTTGGGGATACTCAATTGCTCTCTGTATTTCTTAGTCCATGTGAAACGGTCCTTTTGATATTCATGTCTGGCGGGAGACTGACCAATGGTGATGCTTCTCCTAGTAGGGCAGCAATAGGGAGCCGGGGCGTAACCATTGGTAAACCGCATGCCCATCTTTGCCAGTCGGTCCATCTGAGGGGTCTGATAATAGTCACTTGCCGATCGAGGATCCTCAGGATTGGCGGCAAAAGAAGTGCCGACCCAACTCTGGTCATCGGTAAGAATCACGATAAAATTTGGACATGCCTTTTTGGCTGTCTGTCCAATCACCGATATCAGGAACATCGAGACAAGCGCTACGATCAGAAAATATTTGAGCATCGGCAGTATAAAGCAATTGGTTAAGAAATGGAGTCAAATAGGGTCAGCCTAGGTGAATCGATTTTTTACTCCCCGCAATTCGTGGGTGTCCAAGCCCTTTCAATCTCACCAGTGGCTCTTCCCAACGGTGGTAAAATCTGGACATCCTTGCCAGCTAAAAATAGCGAATAGTCCTTACATTAACCTATGCCCTTTCAATATTATGGATGCAATCACCAGTGGCTCTTCCCAACGGTGGTAAAATCTGGACATCCTTGCCAGCTAAAAATAGCGAATAGTCCTTACATTAACCTATGGAACCTCAACTTCGAAAAATCGCAGCTAACAAACCATTGAGTTTCCAAGGCTTGTTTGACTTCCGATTATTTTTTTTTATACCTCTCCTCTGGTTTTCTTGTCAACGCAAAATACAAAACATACAACCAGCTAAAAATTCCATGTAAAAAAGCCAACAAAACAGATTTATTCCTTTCCCAAGAAACGACAACAGCTAAAACACTACCTAATCCAATTCCACTTTGCAACACTGTGTTTCTTATTCCATCGTTTCCTGTCTGTTGACTAAAACTGTCTAGAGAGAAAAATAGCATAAAAATTAATGCCAATATTATTTTATTCATTATGTAATTCTTTCTGGTTGATCTACGTTTTGCAATAAATGGCAACGTCTGGGCGGTAAGTGTCGAGTCGCCCTGATTTGAAGCTGCTCTATACCGTGTTTTATTTCTACTAAAATAATCATTTACTCATTTTTTAGCATCTATACGATTTCAGTAAATGATCAATGATAGGTAGTGGATGCTATGGCAACCATCGAACCATTTCACATCCGGTCACAACCTGAGGCGACCATCAATATGAATAGAATGAACCTGGGTATATGTTAACACACTGCGAAATCCCCAGCTTGCATTTGGTCTCCTTTTGGTAAATCAAATGGAGCTGACTAGATGATGGGAATGGTGCTCCAACAGATGGACTAAATGCGGATTAAGGTTTACCTTAGCAGCATATGATATGTTTCTGCGAGGTGGTGCACTACAGCCTCGGAGCCAAACTGGTTGGGATTCACCAGGGATTCACCCGTACGTTTGAGCTGTCTGCATGTGATCTCTAGGGTGGCCTCAGCAAAGGCCTTGGGATCCGCCTCAACCACCAATCCATTGTGGGTATTAATAAAATCCTGGGGACCACCACAATTGGTGCTCACTACAGGAATACCACAGGTCAAGGCCTCCAGCATAGACAAGCCAAACGTCTCTTTATGGCTGGTGCAGCCATAAATATCTGCTCGCTGCAATAATTCAGCTACTTCATGAGGATTTTTCCAACCCACAAAATTCACAGCACCTGTGATATTTAGCTGTTTGGTCAATGCATGAAGGCTCCTGCTTTCAGGTCCATCTCCTACAATGGTAAGAGAAGCTGGATGTCCATGAGTCATTAAGTGTGCCACAGATTTGAGCAACAATGGCAGGTTTTTAGCTGGTACCAACTCACAAACGGTAATTAATTGCAACACCTTTCCCATCTTAGATGGTAGTGTCGAAGGCTTGAAAATGCGCTCATTGACACTCAATGGGATTACGTGTGTGCCAGTTTGGTCTGTCCAAGGCAGCATAGCCTCCTGGAGAAAATGGCTGGGGGCAATGATCGCATCTGAGGATTGATAGGCCTCCTTAATGATTCCCATTAATCGTCCAGTTATCTTGGTGATCAGCAAATCACTATGTTCTGTAATAATCACAGGAAGATGATCATATCTCTTCTTCAGACCAGTTGCCAAAAAGCCGCCCAAGAAGGTATGCGCATGTACCACATCTGGCTGCCCTTCTGCGGCGATCACTGTCTCAACAAATCGAATGGCTCTTTGGCGCCAAAGCCTAAAAACAAAGGGCAATAACCTCGGAAATCCCAGACCACTACGCCGATATATTTTCACTCCGGCGATATTCTCGACGACTGTCTCTGGCATCCAATGGTCAGCCTGAGCCCAGTACCGGTAGCTAAAGTCGGGATAGGCTACCGTCACATCCATTCCTCCCAGCTCCACCAGGTCTTTGGCCTGCTTTAATACAAAATCACCGGTGTGGGAGCTCAGCGGACCGGGAAACCAACCAGGTATGATTAATATCTTCAGCTTTCTATTCATCACTTCTGCAAAATATTCTCCCTATGCCTCAAGATGTAGACCCGGTCAACTTCCCAAGATAAGTATCGGAAAAAAGTAAGGCTATCCACTGCCTCCAGATCAAGCCGTTTAGTAAACGAAAAAAGATGCTTGGCCTCCTTTTGATTCGCCCCATGTAATCCGAAATGGTGGTTGATAGCTGCTCCTGCATCGATGGTTTTTCCTGACACTCCCTCTTCTAGCATAGCTTTGATCTTGTCATTCACCACGCGATTCCACTGCAAATAGTCCTTGGTACCTGCCACGGACATGAATACAAACAGCGACATTATGACACTAAAAGCCACCGTTCTCCTCGGAAGATTTATCCCAAGGAGTCCCAGCACAAATACCAGCATAAGCATGGGCCAAATAAAGTACCGATCTGTGTAACTAAAAACCGTCATGGCTATTTGGTACACCATCAACAGCAACAAAAAGAAGCGCACCAGTGATTTTCTCCGATGATGCCAAAGGAGCCAAGCCAGTGTGATCGCAGAGAATATGGACAAGATGGACATCGGAAATAATAGCACCCATGACAGCGATGGTAGTGATTGCTGTATCCATTGCTGATCAGCCAATAAATGGACACCCAGTGCGAAATCTTTTAGGATCGAACCGTTGAAAGGAAAGTCATGACCGATCCATGTGATTCCTAAAGCGATCGAAGTGGCCAACAATATTCCTCCAACAACCCATTTGGTCGGTGCTGAATAAGACCTATAAAAATAGACAAGGTGTGTGGGTAGGAGGGGTAGGAAGTAAAATCCCATCATGATCATGAGGTAAGTGTTGTACTTCAATTGCCGGTAAAAGAAGACTTCTGGGGTCTGCCAAAGTGTCTGCAGATAGTGCTTTCCCACCGATAAATAATGGTCACTTACTTCCAAGCCCGGCTTCAAGACATACTCGATCAAGAGAAAGGTGCCTAATGCCAATGCTACATAGATTGCTCCGTGGAGGAGCTGCCTCCGGGCTCGACGATTCCACAGGTAATAACCTTCAAAACAGATGATGAGTAAGATGCCAGGCTGTCGGATCAATAATGCTCCTATCGCAGCTAAAAAACCCCAAAATCGATCCCTCTTAGTGCCCACCTTTAAAAACCGGATGTAGTGAAATACTGATGCACTTACCAACGCTATGAAAGGAACTTCTGTCATGAAGGAAAAGGCGGACAAAAAGAAAACTGGGGTAAATACGTATAAGGACGTAAGCATGAATGATTTGTCTTCCTGGCACGACAAGAATCTCAATGTCCGAAAGATGTAAGTCATGGCTATCAGGGCAGTACACAGCGTAGAAAATCTGAGTATTGAGTAATCAAAGGCGCTGGAGATCCAGCAAAAGAGATACCCCCAAAGCACCTGCAGAAAGATATTGGGTGCAAAAGTGTGCGCCAGTTCAAACTTACCGTACGCTATCAGGGTCTGGACGGGGTGTGCGTATTGGTAGTCATCATTCAGTGGAAAATCACCACGAGGATCCACGAAAAGAACTGCCGAGGTAAAGATCAAGTATAAGATGAGCAGGTAGCGTTGCTCCCTCCAGAAAATATGTAGCTTCGACCCGATGTTCATTTGAAAAAAACTTTCTGTTGCGCAACCAGATCAATAAGTCCATCTTCTTATGTGTCATTGCTTTAGTCGTCCTTGGTACGATGGGCATATCGATATGGCTGTGGTCCACAAGCTATGATAATTTTGTGGATCAGACACTGCAGTGGTTAGATAGAGCCGACTATAGGGATAAAGTCACTTATGACATTTTTACTATAAAACGTTACAGATTTGTTCGACTCTTTATTTCCGGCTTGGGAGTTTTGATTTCTGCATTGATCGTCATTTTTCGGTACCCGATTTATACACAGTATCAGGCTTTGGGCACCTTGCTGAAAAAGTACACAAAATCCCTGGCCATCACATTAGATGGACCACATACCACCAGCAGATTTCTCAAAATTCTCCTTCTGGTAACCACCATCCGAATGGGTTACTATCTCCTGCAAATGCCTTTGATCTATGATGAATGTTGGACTTTTCTGAACTTCACAAGACATGGTCCTTTGGCTGCCATATTAACCTATCCCTCAACCAACAATCATGTGGTCGTATCGCTCAGCTCTTCGATCTTGCATTGGTTGAATTTTTCACCCACCCTGGCTCTTCGCCTCCCTGTACTCCTTTGCGGTTTGCTGTGCATCATTCTGTGCTATAAGCTCTTATTTCGACTATTTGGATATTCACTCAGTTGCATTGGAACAACAATATTTAGTTTTTCTGTACCATTAAATTTGTACATGGTACTTGCCAGGGGCTACACACCTATGACCCTGTGCTATCTGTTGGTACTGTACGAGGTATTCATCCGCAAGAAAATTGGTTTGCCCTTTATCCTGGCAAGTATGGTGGGTTTTTACTGTGTACCTACCTTTATATATCCATTCTTACTCATCAGTTGTTATTGCTTCATTGAGGTCTGGCGCGGACAACACCAACTCAGGTCTGTCACTCAATCCCTATTGATCATCACGGTTGGTGTGGCATTCCTTTATCTTCCATTTATCCTTTCTTCATCCCTGGTCCCAGCCTTAAGTAAAAATTTATCGCATTTCTCTATTAATCCCTTTGATCTAGACCACCTGATCGAATATCTATCTGATTTGTTTGGCTACCTGATGGGTACCTCCTACGCTATACCCCTCCTTCTCGCTGCTGTTGTCATCGCTATTTATAGATCATTTTCGAGGCCCATATGGAACATGCCTTTATATGTCTATTCAGGGGTTGCCTTACTTATGCCGATTGCCTTTGTCATCCTCCAGAAATTGCAAATACCTCTAAGGGTGTTTTCGTATTTGATGGCGCATGTGATCATTGTATTACTTTATGCAATAAAGCCATTCAATAAATTATCTGGCGTGCCCTTCAGGTATGTGATGATGATCTGCCTGGGCATAGGCATGGTACTTTCCTGTCTGTATCATTTTCATCCTTCCATTCAACAACTGGAAAAAGAAAATCTAGTCCTGCATCGAGTGAGTAAGGATCTGGTGAATAGCGGTGCACGATATGTATATCTAGACTATGAAGTAATGAAACCCATCCTAATCTTTGAAGCCGTTGCCAATCAAAGTGAAATTGATATTGATATGGCACAATCAAACAGTATGGACTACCAAGCATTTGATCAATCCTTGGACTACGATGCCATCATTCTCAGCCATAAAAGTGACATCGATCAGCGTGCGATAATGCGGGAAAAGTATTGGAAGAAAACCCTGTCTGAATTTGTTCTATTTCAGAAGATCAAGGGACCAGAGCATTAGTAAGTATGTCTGGTTCTGCCTTATGATCATTCCTTTGAAAGACGTCATGACACCAATCGGGTTCGGGAGAACAATAGCACTTTTTTCGAAATCAACTGGGCGTCATCACGATTGTGTGTTTTTAGTAGCTTTGCCGCATTAATCGGATCTATGAAGACAGATAAGAAAGCTGCCCTGCTCATCCTCGACGGATGGGGTCTGGGCCCGAACCGGGATGTAGATGCCATCGCCCAAGCAGAAACTCCCTGTATGGATAAACTACTGAAAGAATATCCCAATAGTACGCTGATCACTCACAGTATGCAAGTGGGCCTGCCGGACGGACAAATGGGCAATTCGGAGGTCGGTCATCTTAACATCGGAGCTGGAAGGATTGTATATCAACAATTTGCCAGAATCAACCGGGCGATCGAGGTACAGGAATTGCACAAAAACAAAGTGCTGACCTCAGCGGTTGATCAGGCTGTTACAGATGGCAGGAAAATTCATCTCTTTGGCTTGCTCTCAGATGGAGGGGTTCATTCGCACATTGGACATGCAAAGGCCCTCGTAGACATCATCGAAGGAAGAGGTGCTGTGGACGTATTTATCCATGCTTTTCTGGATGGACGAGATACCGCTCCCACTGGAGGTGTGGGTTATCTACGCGATCTTGATACTTTCCTGCATAACAAGCACACTCGAGTGGCCAGTGTCATCGGTCGGTATTATGCCATGGACAGAGATCAACGTTGGGATCGAATCAAACTCGCCTATGATTTGCTGGTAAAGGGTAAAGGAGAAGGTTCTGACGATCTAATACAATCTGTGCAATCGAGTTATAATGAGGGCATCACCGATGAGTTTGTAAAACCCATCGTGCTCAGGAAAGATGGTGGCAAAGCATTGGCAACCGTGGGCCATGGTGACTTAGCCATATGTTTTAATTTTCGCACTGATCGACCAAGAGAAATCACCAGAGTGTTGACCCAAGAGGACATGCCTGAGTACGATATGCAAAAGCTGGATCTACACTATGTGACTATGACTAGGTATGATGATACCTATGTGGGAATCGATGTCCTCTTTGAAAAGGAAGATCTATCCAATACCATGGGTGAAGTACTTGAGAAAGCAGGGAAGACCCAAGTGCGTATTGCAGAGACAGAAAAATATCCCCATGTGACCTTTTTCTTTTCCGGGGGAAGAGAAAAACCATTTGAAGGAGAGAGGCGCCTTATGCTTCCTTCGCCCAAGGTAGCTACGTATGATCTACAACCTGCCATGAGTGCTCCAGAGATAACCGATGCCATCATCGAGGATATCCATAAAAATACTCCGGATTTTATCTGCCTCAATTTTGCCAATACGGATATGGTGGGACACACTGGTGATTTTAGTGCCGCTATGCAGGCAGCCAGTACAGTGGATGGGTGTGTGGCAAAATTGCTCCCCGTGCTCCTTCGACACAATTATGAAGTGATCATCATTGCTGATCATGGCAATGCTGATTTCATGGTCAATGAGGACGGTACTCCCAATACTGCTCATACCAAGAATCCTGTGCCATGCATCTGGGTAGGCAAGAACACTGGAAACAGACAGATCAAAGACGGTAAACTGGCAGACCTAGCACCGACACTTCTTCAGTTGATGGGCGTACCTATTCCCCCGGAGATGGATGGCAATCTATTAATCAGCGCATGAGACTGATCATGCACTAGCATTAAAGCCTAGTACCAACAGGAATAGATGGTGTACCAGAGAAAATTTGCAAAAAGAGGTCAACGCAGCACAACTCTTTGAATGGTAGCAGCAATAATAAAACCGGCACCCAGATCGAAGACAGTCATTCATTCGACTGTACAGATGCTGTGCTTGGCCGGTTGTTTCTTTCTGATCGTTGCTTGCGTTCCGGGCGAAATGACGGATGCTGAGAAACCTTTTTTCGACCTATCTGGCTTTATCGCAGAAGTGACTGCAGACAGTCAGCTAGTGAGTGTACAGAAAACGGTGGATATTGCCGGTCAGTCCGAGATGAAAATGATGGAGGAATATGCCTTATGGAAGGATGAACAGCGCTTTGACAATTTTGACATCAATCGACCGGCATTATTTGACAAATACCGCGTCGATACGGTGCAACGGGGAGGACTTAAGATCATCAGCTATTTGGCACTCGACCCAGACCTTCAGGTGCAATCATTTCAGGTAGACTTTGTGCAGGATGTTGTGGATCAGATCATAGTCATCAGTCAGTCGAAAAGTTTCTTAGAAAACATGAAAAGTCAGCTGACATGGAGACCCGGGCGGGGTTACTTATACCAAAAGTCATCAGACAAGCTGTTTAGCGATCATGAGAACCAATTCATTCAGGTTGAGGTCGTCGGGGACGGTGAAAAGTAAATTTCATCTCTTGGCTTCAGTTTAAGCATACCGAGAGCTACTCATCTTCAAGCCTGTTTTTTCTACTACCAAAGGAAAAGGCCACACTCACTTCATGGGCTCCACTGTGGTAGGCTTGGGATACTTGGAATGAGGTCGTATAGCTGTAGTAAACGGTAAAATTGGTGAGCTCTGTGCCGAGCAGCAATGAAAATCGATTACCACCACCTAAACTGTAAGTTACGCCTCCAATCAGTTGATCTTCAAAGAAGTTGAACTTGGCATTGAAGTCCACCATAAAGGGACTGTAGCGAAGGTTTCTTACCATTATCGATGGTTCGACATAGAAATTATTTTCCTCTACCTGCCACTTATAACCAGCATAAGCAAGAAAATACTCCAGTAACCCACTGGTTGGATCCACATCTACCTGCGGATCTTTGTTGACTCGGGCGCGAATAAGATTGGGTGCGGCCAAACCAAAGAAAAACTCATCGGTCTTACCATGGATGCCAAAAGCTGCATCGAAGAGCTTCAGACCACCGGCTGCATCTAGCAAAACAGGATCCTGAATATCTACCCGAGGATCTAAGAGGGCAGTGCCTTTGAGGCGACTTTGTTCGAAGGTAGTCGATAAGCCCAGGGACAAATCCAATTGGTTGAGAATAAATTTAAATCCGTAAGAGAGCTGTGTCTGTGTCCGAACCAGAGAAGCAGCATTGTCGCTGCGCACCATAGCTCCTAGTCCGATGCGTTCACTAACGGGACCATTGTATATGGCGGTGGCAGTTTTGGGGGTGCCGTCATCGCTGAAATTGGCCCATTGATTATTGTAGTTGAAAATCAAGCTATGATGATCTTCAAATCCGGTATAACCAGGATTTACCAGGATGGGGCTGAGCAGGTAGTGCCTATATTGGCTTTCATCTTGCGCCTGCATCGTCGTGGAGACATATCCGATCATCGCTATCGCTAGTATAAGTCTTTTCATGGGAATCGATTCTTAGGTATTGGGATCTACCTGATGTAATTAATTTAAGTTTCTCAAAATGGTGAGATGCCCTTTGAATTGTTCGAGTATACCATTCCTACGCACCCGCAGCACCCAAAAATAGGCACCGTCTTCCAGCTCATCTCCACCCCGATCTATTCCTTGCCAGTCATTGCTGTAGTTAGAGGTCTCGTACACCAATTCTCCCTGCCGATTAAATACCTGGAGCTCGTTATCTGTGCCGTCAACACATGCGAGATCAAACTCATCGTTTCTTCCGTCACCATTAGGTGTCATAACTTGGCGGGCACTAAAACACGGTACATCCGACTCGCCAATATCGGCCATAGCCTGAGCCTGGCAACCATTGGCATCGGTGACTAGCACGCTATAGGATCCTTGTGCGAGATTGATAATGAGTCGGGTGGTTGAGGGTGGATTGCTGTCGTTCCAGCGATAGGTATAGGGCTCTGTGCCACCACTCACCTGCGCCAGGGCTGTGCCCTGATTTCCATCGGGTGATGGGGTTGATTCAACGTTGACCACTAGTTGATTAGGTTCTGTAATATCTCTGCTACCAGTCGCAGTTGCACCCGCTCCATCGGTTACCGTCACAGAATAACTGCCTGGACCCAATCCTGTGATGTTCCTACTCGACTCTCCATTACTCCAGCTGTAGGTATATGGAGACATGCCACCAGTGGCAACAGCAGACGCCATGCCATCTCCTTCGCCATTGCATGATACCTGATCGACATTGACGCTTACCATGAGCTCGCCAGCACCCACATTAAAAGAAGTATCCAGACTACAATTATTGGCATCAGTGATGGTCAGGCCATAGGTGCCGAAGGCAAGTCCGGCAATATCTCGAGTGGTAGCACCGTTGCTCCAAGAAAAATTAAGCGGTGTGGCTCCACCAGATACGGTCAAAGCAATGGATCCATCCGCACCCGTTCCTTCCACGATTGTAGCATTGGTGATCTGTACGCCAGTCGGTTCATTCAGAATCACTTCTCTAGTACCCTCCAGACCACCAGCGTCGGTAACCTTGACCACAAAGGTGCCAGCAGCAACATTATTGAGATCCTCCTCGGTGCTCACCACTGTACCACCTCTGGTCCATTCGAAAGTGTAAGGTGAAGTACCTCCGCTGACTGAGATATTGATGGCTCCATCAAACTCACCAGGACAACTGGGTGAGGTCACACTAGACGAGATATTCAGACCGGTGCCGCTCCCGATATTGACATTACCATCGCATTGATTGAAGGTAATAGCGCTGCCGTCCTGGCTTACTTCCCGTTCTGTGAGGGCATCCGAGAATGATATTGAAGTAGCTTGTCCCTCTGTCCCCACTGCATCAAAACAAATGGTAAATAACACAGAACCATCTGCCAAGGTTATACCGTCAGTCGTATTGTCTAACCAGACAAAAGACAACATACCGTTGGCTCCCTGGTCCAGGTTGAAAGAACTTTCATTGAGCCCATCCAGGTTGAAGCTTTTTATCCTTGGGTTTCCTATCACATCCTTATTCCACTCCACTGTTGAGCCAAAGGTGGTGATGCTGGTAAATCCCTTCGCTTTAAAGTCAATACAGACCTCCGCTCCAGGATCTACATTTTCTTGGGCAGCCTCCAAGGCAAATCCTTCGGCATCACAGTCACTGGGTCCACCACCAGTACCTTCCACTGCCACAGTACCATCTTTTTTGGAAAAAGCAACTCGGTTATCATCTCCATCAACAAACTCAATTTCTACCGGTTCGTTGGAAAACTCGATGGTTCGACTACCACCCTCACCCAATATGCGAAAACAAACATTAAAAATTCGGGTGCCATTGGCCAGGGTTATGCCAGAAACAGCTGGGTCATTCCACTGTAGACCAAGTCTACCGGATGCCACTTCATCCGTATTAAAGGTTCCTTCATTTAGTCCACTAAGATTGAATTCACTTACTTCCGTAAATTGTAGAAAATCAGCGTCCCATGTCAGACTGAACTGCATGCCGGCGATATTTGAAAAGCCCTGGGTAGTAATCTCTACACAGACGGTTTCATCCATCGCACCCTCTTCATCAGAACCAAGCAGTCGAAGAGATCCTCCGCCTCCCATTCCAGATGCGGTAAAAACACCAGGGACCACATTCAGGCCCACATTATTCTCGGCCTCATCAATGATTTCTATCTTCCTTGGTTCTCCAGTTATGGTAATAGTAGTACTAGAACCCGAGCCTCCTACTATCGTAAAATCGATGGTAAATACGATGGTCCCATCGGGCAGAGTGGTTCCAGCCCGAGCATCAATCCACGAGACTCGAATTTCACCGTTGGCGGTGTTGTCAGGTTCTGTACCGAAAGAACCAGCATTAAATTCGTTCAGTAAGTCGGTAAAGTTCTTTATCTCAGTGAATTGCAACACGGTAGGGTCCCAATTGATGGAAAACTGCATTCCGATAATGTTGCTAAAGTCCCTTACCTTGAAGTTTACGCTCACCACCCCACCAGGATCGCCAGTGGTGTTGTCGATCTCAAATGTGGGCTGTGCCTGGGTCCACCCCAAAAGCCCTACCAACAAGATGGAGAGCAGATAAAATTTCTTCATAATCATATGTTTTGGGCTTTGCGCCCATCTTTTTTATATCATATATAACGCAATGCTATTCACTAATGCTCAATCTTTGCGCAGCCTTTACCAAGCTGACCGTATTTGTCACTCCAAGTTTGCGCATGATGTTTTTTCTATGTACGCTCACTGTTTGATCACTGATGAAAAGTAATTCTCCAATCTGTTTATTGCTAAAAGCCTGTGTGATCAGTTGCAAAATCTCGTACTCTCTTTTTGTCAATCGTTGAGTCACTGAATATGCATCCAAATACTGTGCACCTTGAAGCCGTGTAGATCCTCCGGTAACCTCCTTAGGTTGTGCTGAGACCTGAACGCCTGTACCCATAAAAGTATTATCCAGCATGACTGTTTCAATAGCCTTCTCCAGTTCTTCCATCGTCGCATCCTTCAGGATGTAACCATCTGTTCCATTCAGGAAGGCTTTCTTCACAAATTTCTCATTATCATAACCAGAGACGACAAGAATTCTAGTCTTAGGTGAGACCTCCTTGATCGGTTTGATGAGGTCCAATCCATTGACTTTGCCCAGATTCAGATCTAGCAGAACGAGGTCAACCCTCTTTTTTGAACATATTCCCACCACGTCACGGCCATCCTCTGACACACCCAAAATCCTGAGATCAAGACTGTCAGACCGCTCTAACAGGGCAACTAGGCCCTCAGCAAAAAGTGCATGATCTTCTACAATCAAAGCATTCGTGCGCATGGATAACTAGTTTTTCGGGTCCATTGTCAAAAAAGTTTTAGATAACACATTAAAACTTACTGCAATTTGAATGCCACTTTTACCACTCATTCACTTTTTACCTAATATTTAACAGTATATCAATCATTTAGAAGGAAAAAGATTTCGACTCCATGGCAAAATCGAGAGTCGCTCCATCCCGAGTCAGGCTATATTCGCGAAATATGTCTCAGACCGGTTGGATTCTTTTTCTAGCATCACCTAGGGACGATAGTGCAGATGTTAAGTACATCTCAAATGCTTAAAACCAGAGTGCGATGCACTGGTAGGGATACCTGCCCTTCTAGGAGAAAAGGGAGAATCTTCATCTCAGAAGGTTGAAAATTATCGTTGTTTGAGGGAGTATCCATCATGAGACTACTTTTACGGACATACCCGATCATTTTGCTCCTAGTATTTCAAGGTGCTCATATTGGGATGTTGGCACAATCCTCGGACCTTTCCAATCAGCGTAAGGTAATGGTCCATAACCGACAAGACACTTTTGTGCTCTCCGCATTTACCATCGTACCGAGTACCCTGCGGATTCATGGAATAACCCGTGATTCGGTCTTGGTCGACACTCAATACTATACCCTCAAAGGGAGTCATTTCATATGGCAAGTGGATGCTCCTATGACATCGCAACCAGACAGCCTGGTTTATGTAGCTACTTTCAGGACCTTCCCCTATGATCTGGATGGCTGGTCCTCCCGCTTCGACTCAGCACTATATCGTGATGGAAGTTTGGGTGTAATGACACCATTTAAAGTTGATCCATTTGTTGGGAATCAACCATTGCTAGGAGCATCATCTGGTATTCAGTATGATGGTACTTTCTCACGTGGACTCGCACTAGGTAATCGTCAAGATCTGGTACTCAACTCCAACTTTGACCTTCGTCTAGCCGGTAAGCTGGCCAACGACATTGAAATCCTGGCAGCCCTATCAGACAACAGCATTCCACTGCAGCCAGAGGGAAACACACAGCAGCTTCAGGAGTTTGACAAGATATTTATTCAACTTTCTAAAGGTAACAGTCGCCTAATTGGTGGAGACTATATCTTGTCCAAACCCGAGAGTCACTTTATCAACTATTATAAGCGGTTGCAAGGTGTGCGTATAGAAAATGAAACGGCAGTCAGTAAACATGGTAGGATCCGATCTGCAGCGGGAGCAGGCAGTACTCGAGGACAATTTGCGCGAATCAATTTGAAGACCCAGGAAGGCAATCAGGGACCATATCGATTACGTGGCAACCAGAATGAGCGATTCATCATCATACTCGCCAACTCAGAACGCATCTATCTCGATGGAAAGCTTTTGGTGCGAGGACTGGAGCAGGACTATGTGATCGACTACAATGCGGGCGAACTAACTTTTACACCCAATCGCATTATTACGGGCAATGTCAGAATAGTGGCAGAATATGAATATTCGGACCAAAATTACAATCGATCGATCTTTACGGTTGAAACTGGCTACCACGATCGTAAACTTGACCTTCAGTTTAATGCCTACAGTGAGCAAGATGGTAAACTGACTTCCGGTCTTACAGATCTAACTGCGGATGACAAGCGCTTTCTGGCAGATCTTGGCGACAGCAGCGATCAGGCTTTCAGTTCTTCCATCCGACTGCGTCCCGAGGGATACGATGCCAACATTGTCATGTATAAGCTTGTGGACACATTATCATACTCCGGTGTCTTAGTGCGCAGCACGCATCCAGACAGCGCCAGATATACAGCAAAGTTTACTTTGGTGGGACCCGGCAAGGGCAACTACATACCTGTCACTGAAGAAGCCAATGGCGCAGTGTATGCCTGGGTCGCTCCTGATCCAGTCACAGGTGCTCTGAGCGGAAGTTATCAACCCGAGGTAAAGCTCATTGCACCCCAGCAAAGACAGATGTTTTCACTCGGTGGCACCTACCATTGGAGTGAAAAAGGACATTTCACATCTGAGGTCTCCATGTCAAGGTATGATCAAAACCGCTTCTCCGATAGGGACGCATCTGATGATTACGGTTACGCCATCCTCAATGGCCTATCCCAAAGTTTCACCTTAGGTCGCGACACCAGCAGGTCTGCCTGGCTCGTCCATTCCGAAATCACCCACGAGTATCTTTCCAAGAGTTTTCAGCCATTAAAACCATTTAGGAACCAGGAGTTTTCGAGGGATTGGAATCTCCAAAACCTAGACAAGAATGAAGAGCATCTGGCCAATGCGTTGGTATCTCTCTCGAAAGGCCATCAATTTGATCTGACATATCACTATGGGGGCTTTTTTCGCAAGGGTTTTTACGATGGTAACAAGCATGTGATCGGTACCAGACTTGAGAAGGGCGGGTTTGCTTTGACCGGTCAAATTGATCAACTTCAATCGTCCAGTCCATTTTTCGATGCCAAGTTTAATCGTCCAAAATTTGATATATCTCAAGGATTGGGAAAAGATGATGACTGGCGACTCGGTTTCTACTTTGAGAAAGAAAAAAATGAAAAACAGTTAAACCTCACTGACACACTCGATGCCAGTAGTTTTTACTATGATTTGGGCCGCCTGTACCTCAGTAAGCAGGCAGGGGATCAACTCAGCCTTCAAGTGTCCTATCAACGCAGGTTTGACTACTTGCCACAAGGATCAACCTTTATTCGGTCCACCTCAGCTGATGATTTCGCTCTGCAAGGTCGATGGAATGCGGACAACAAATCAATCATTGAAGCAACCTTTACCATCAGAAACCTGGAGATTCACCAACCTGCAACCAATGGCCAACGAGGTGGATTAAACTATCTGGGTCGTCTGAGTCATAAGTTTAATCTGGGCGGGGGCGCACTGCGCACTACTACCAACTACGAGGTCAGCTCAGGTCAGGAGCCTCGCAGAACTTTTCAGTACTTAAAGGTGAATCCCGGGCAAGGAGTCTATACCTGGATTGATCTTAATGGCGACGACATTCAGCAAATCAATGAATTTGAGATTTCCCCATTCCCAGAACAAGCAGAATACATCAGAGTCACCTTACTAACCAATGACTTTATTGCCACCAACAACATTATATATAACCAAAGCTATTTACTTGATCCTCGTCGATTGCTAAATAAAAAAAAGTCTTTCCTAGGCAAGTTTTCGGATCAGGGCTCGATCAGGATACAAAGAAAAAATCTGCAGAATGCCAACATCTCAATTTGGAACCCATTTGCACTGGATATTGCTGATAGCTCACTAGTGTCTGTCAGTGCTCAGGTGCGCAATGTGTTGTATTTCAACCGCAGCAATCCAACCTATGACATACAGTATGAGGTCAATGACTTTCGCAATCGATTTGTCTTGACGACCGGCTATGAAAGAAAGAAAATAATCCGTCACATACTTAGGTCAAGGATCAATGTCAGTAGGGAACTCAGCGGCTTACTAAGTATTGGTACAGATCAAACGGAGCAAGATAGTGAAGCGTTTGACAATAAAGACTACTTCATAAAGGGTGGAGAGATCAGTCCAGAGGTCTCGTGGCAACCCAGTAGTAAATTTCGGTTGACCACCAAATATCGCTACGCAAATAAGGTCAATGACCTGAAAGAAGGAGAAACAGCCGCGATACATGATGGCAAACTGGAAGGTACCATCAACCAGGTGAGTACATCCTCCTTGAGACTTAACGTTGCACTGGTTCTGATCGATTTTACGGGGCAAAAAAATGGCGCACTCGAATTTGCCATGTTGGAAGGACTAAAAGACGGCACCAACTGGATTTGGGGCATATCTTTTGACCGAAAGCTGATGAATAATATTAGGCTTAATCTTTCCTATGATGGTAGAAAAAGCGGCAGTGCAAGAGTGGTCCACACAGCACGTGCACAAGTAAGTGCCTTTTTCTAAAATTTTGTATGCTTTTCGCTTGATCCAATGAAAACAGAGGAAACAGCTAGAACTTGGCACAAAGGCATTGTCTGATGAAAAACAATGTACATGCAGACAAAATGATAACTTTAGCATCATGTTAAGATTCATAGTAACCTGTTTTGCTCTCCTGGTTGTATGCTCTCAAGCTCTGACGCAAGTATGGACCAGTGCCAAGGCACCCGAGGCCATATTGGAGGAGCAAGTCATGCCAATGCATTATCATTTAGCTCAGCTGGCAAGTCGAGTTCACTTTGTCCATGAGCATGATGGGTCAGTAGTTCTGCCAATGCCAGATGGTTCGCTGCAAGAATTTCTCATCGAAGAGACATCCAATTTTCACCCAGGATTAGCTGCCAGATATCCTTCTATAAAGTCGTACTTACTTCAGAGTCCAACCCAACATTTACTCAGGGGAAGACTGACTGTTGATCCGCAGGGTTTTCATGCTGTGATCAATCATTTGCAGGGGGAGATCTACATTGATCCCGTTGAGCATTCGCCAGGGCAGCTCTATATGTGTTACTACACCAAAGACTACCGAGTTGATCCTGATCTACGCAAACAATATGCTCAACATCAACATTTCTTTGAGCAAAACGAAACCGTATTTCTCAATGAACGACCTAGACGTTCTCCCTTTGCCAGAAACCAATCTACAGCAGTTGATCTCACAACTTACCGTTTTGCGCTGGCGTGCACGGGGGAATACGCAAAACGCCACGATGGGACAGTTGCAGGTGCCCTTGCTGCAATGAATGTGGCTCTTGACCGAATAAATTTTGTACTGGAAAGTGAGTTGTCCATACACTTAGAATTAATCGAAAACAATGACTCTCTCATCCATCTGGATGCCGATACAGATCCTTATACTAATGGCAATGCCAGACAGATGGGATTGGAAAACAACAACCATCTCATAGCCAAGATCGGATCCAATAACTTCGATGTGGGTCATGTCTTTGGCACACAATGCAGTGGTGTAGTGGGAGTGTCGGGGGGTGTCGGTACTGCTTGCGGTGGTCTTAAGGGATTTGGATCGTCTTGTGAGATCTCAACTACCGACAGATTTTACATCGGGATCGTTTGTCATGAATTGGGCCATCAATTTGGGGCGCAGCATACATGGAATAATTGTCCAACATCGCCAGATGATCAGTTTAACAGTCCTTCTGCTTTTGAACCTGGGAGTGGTAGTACGATTATGTCGTATGCTGGGGCATGTGGTGACCAGAATGTCCAAGATGGAGAAGACTTCTACTACCATGTCAATTCACTAGAAAGAATCTCAAACTTCGTCAAACAAGGTAGTGGAAGCCAATGTGGCGTGAGGGAGACCAGCGGAAACATGAATCCTGTCGTAGAGATCCGGCATCCAAGTGATTTCTACATACCCGTGTCGACACCGTTTAAACTGACGGCCATGGGAAGTGATCCTGACGGAGATGAGATCACCTACAGCTGGGAGCAGTACGATGCTGGAATCGGGGCAGCCGCTATGAGGCCGTTGGGTGCGCCGATGGGCAATGGACCCATCTTCAGATCGGCCAAGCCCACTACGACTCCACACCGGTATTTTCCCAGCCTTCAGACCATTCTAAGCAATGGCACTGATATCACTGAAGTTCTTCCCACCTACGATAGAGATCTGACTTTCAGAGCGACCGTTCGTGATCATCAAGCCGGTGGTGGTGGAATCGCATGGGATGAATTATCCTTTAAAGTAACTGAGCAAGCGGGACCTTTCGCCATCCTGGAGGATGCCTTGACAGACACATTGGTGGGTGGGGCATTCGTGCCCATCGCTTGGGATGTGGCAGGTACGGATGGAGGTCTTGTCAATTGCAAGATGGTGAATATCTTACTATCGACAGATGGAGGTCTGACCTATGGGGATACCCTTCTCAGAGCTACCGCCAATGATGGTGAAGAGTCTGTAGTGATACCCAACCTTGATGCTACCGATGCCCGTATCATGGTCCAAGCCGCAGACAATATTTTCTTTGATGTGAATAATGAGTCGCTTGCCGTAATGAAGGCCACGGAGGCTGGCTTTGGTTTTGATATCTTACCACATGATCAACGGGTGTGTATCCCTACACAGGTCAAGATGGAAGTCAACTCATTTGGTCTTGGCACTTTTAACGATAGTATCACCTTGTCGGTGATTGACAAACCAGCAGCGGTCACTGCTCTTTTTCCCGATCGAATGGGGGTGGGTGATCCTGTCTCCATCGATCTCGACCTAACAGCTGTTGAGGAGACAACGGAGGTGGAAGTAACATTTCTTGCAACCAGCACCTTGGGGGATTCCGCCCTTAGGACCGTGCGGTTCTCCACGATTTCCAGTGATTTTTTCGACCTGCAATTGCAAGATCCCTCTCCTGGCAGTTCGGGTCACAGTACCAGACCTTCCTTTGCCTGGACACCGAGCAATCAAGCTGAAGGATACAACTTGGAAGTTGCCACCTCACCAGCTTTTGCAGAGCCATTTACGGTAGGTGACCTTACCCAACCCGCGAGTGATCTGGCAGAAGTCCTTGAAGAAAATACCCTGTACTATTGGCGGATTCAGCCTTATAATCGATGTGGCGTTGGTGACTTCACTTCACCAGAGACCTTTCATACCGTGAGCGTCTCATGCGATGAATTTATGGCTGAAGACCTTCCTAAGAATATTTCTCAGAGCGTAGTTGTGCCGGTAGAATCCAGCATACAGGTGACTAGTTCAGGTGTAAGCAGCGATGTCAATATATCAGCCATACAGGGATTTCACGAGTCTTTTGGTGACCTTACCCTCTCATTGATAGGTCCGGCAGGCCAGTCAGCCACACTGGTGAGCAGTGCTTGCGGTTTCTCCAATCGATCCTTCACCTTTGGTTTTGACGATGAATCTAACCTGGACCTCGACTGTCAGAGTAATTTCACCGGTCAGATCTTTAAGCCAGCCGAATCACTGGACAGTTTTATAGATGTTTCGATTGAAGGTGCGTGGACCTTGAGGGTAGTGGACTCCGTCATCGGCAGTGGTGGAAGACTTGAGAGCTGGAGTCTGGAAGTCTGTGGTACTTTGTCACCCACAGCACCAGTGCTTGCCAGTATTGACACTTTGACAGCTCAGTTTGCAGATGTCACCGTGATTGATCCAGACATATTAGAAACCATTGATGATGATGCGAATGCTGATGCCCTTCTCTATACATTGGTCATGTTACCCAACTCTGGGATGATCAGATTGCGGGGTGAAGAGCTGCAAATCGGTGATCAGTTTACTCAGTCAGATATCGATCAAGGTAGTCTTGAATACTTACATCATGGACTAGATAGCATCATGGACAGCTTTAGCTTCACGGTGATCGACCAATTAGGTGGTTGGATACCCACCACCCACCTGCCGATTGAGATCAGCACATCTGTATCGACTTATGATCTTACCAAGCAAACAGATATTTCTCTTTTTCCCAATCCTGCCACAGATAGGATCTTCTTGCGATTTAAGGGTGCAAGAGATGATCTGGATGTCGTTCGAATATTCGATATCCAAGGAAAGATGGTTTTTTCTCAGGGACTAACTACTGATCGCCTTCAGACCTTTGACATCGGATATCTTAATGGTGGCATATATATCGTACAAATTATTGGTGCTGAAGGAGCTGGGTTTTTGAAAATGGTGATAGACTAGGGCCGTGCCATTTCCCCTCATCGAAAATGAAGAGCTACCGATGATCAGAAGTCTAGTTCGATGGTATCTCCTGCTTTCAATCCATCGTTTGGGTTTTCTCGATCTTCATCTGAGACTGCCGAAGGACCTACGTCGATTTCAACCACTCCCTTGATCACTTTTTCCGAAAGTTTGTTTCCCATCGCCTTGTAGCCTTTGACATCGATGAAGTCATCCAGCACTACTGTCCATTTTTCTTTCTTGTTCTTGGTCATGACGAAATATTCCAATGAAACATTTCGCATGGTGGTGGCATAGATCAATCGCGACTTGGGATGATCCCTGACGATGGAGATGCGTTCATTGAAGTTGCTGGTTTCCACTTGAAATCTTTTGCCCATGGACCATTCTTTTTCACCGTCGTAGTGAATGGCACTGATGACTGAATCACTCTCCAGCTTTCCGATGTACAATAAGCCCTTGGTACTAATTTTTGCCATGGGATCGGGATTTATCAGTTCATATGTTCCCTCTTCATACAACGTTACAATCACATTTCCGCTATCAAATTCGCCCAGGTACTTTCCCCGTCCTTCAGTGTTCAAACGTCCGCTGACCTCATCCATCCACAGTTCCAATGCACCTAGGGTAGATTGGCCCACTTCAATCTGTTCGATCTTCCTCACAGGATATCGAGTTACGATATTCCCTTTGGATCGCCTACCCTTGATATCTAGATGATCAAAGTCAAATTCGATTGTTTTCTTCTTGGCTCGACAGCTTTGAGAAAGCAGAATTTTGATCTTCTCAGATTCGCCATTGGGATTGGAAGTGAGATACAGGATTTTCGATCCCTGATGACCTGCGGTAAGGTCGTAATCCTTATCTCTGGTCACTGCAGTCACATTAAACCTCTTGGCCATGGCCCTTCCTGTCTCACCATCTAGATAAACGAGATTATACGTGGTGCGATTGTCACCTTTTTTCCAAACATCCACATGTAAGATGTTTGTGCCCATAAACACTTTCTCACCAATGCGAGACACACGAACGGAACCATCCTTCTTAAAAGAGATGATATCGTCGATGTCAGAACACTCTCTGATTTCTAGTTCTTTTTTCAGACTCCAACCGATAAACCCTTCCTTCATGTTGGCGTACAGCTTGACGTTGTTGGCCGCCACCTGGACCACATCAATCTGCTCAAACGAAGTGATCTCAGTCTGGCGCGGCCTCTGCTGACCGTACTTACTGTACAGATTCTCGAAGTAGGCGATGGCATAGTCGGTGAGGTGCTGTAGATGATGGTTGGTCTCTGTGAGATCATCCTCAAGTTGGGTAATAAATTCTTCAGCTTTAAAGGCGTTGTACTTTGAAATGCGCTTGATTTTGATTTCTGTAAGCCGAATAATATCTTCCTCTGTGAAGGCCCTGTTTAGTCGCAATCGATCATCGCCCTTAACGACAGGATCATCAATGTCGACGATATATCTACGCATCTCTTGATCTATGGTGGCAATCACTGCATCCCAAGTTTCACATTCCTCGATATCATGGTAGACTCTGTTTTCGATAAAGATCTTCTCGAGGTTGGCATTGTGCCATTTTTTGAGCAAATCAGCCTTCCTGATCTCAAGCTCTTGTCTCAACAGATCCTTGGTGTGCATGGTGCTCATCCTAAGGATCTCGTTTACCGACAAGAACAACGGTTTGTGATCCACGATGACACAGGCATTGGGAGAGACTGAGATGGAGCAATTGGTAAAGGCATACAGTGCATCAATGGTCAAATCTGGGGATACACCTGTTGCGAGGTCGATCACCACCTCAACCTCCTGAGCAGTATTATCTACAACCTTCTTGATCTTGATCTTTCCCTTGTCGTTTGCCTTGACAATGCTATCTATCAGTGATGTGGTGGTCACCCCATAGGGTAGCTGAGTGACTACTAGGGTGTGTTTATCCTTCTTTTCGATCTTGGCCCTGATAAGCAACTTGCCACCGCGCTTGCCGTTCTTGTAGTCGGCGACATCGATCGAACCTCCCGTGCCAAAATCCGGGTAAAGACTAAACTTCTTATCTTCCAATATCTTGATAGAAGCCTTGATCAGCTCACCCACATTGTGCGGCATGATCTTAGTCGATAAGCCTACGGCGATCCCTTCAACTCCTTGGGCAAGGAGAAGAGGAAACTTTATCGGAAGGTTGATGGGTTCTTTCTTACGGCCATCGTATGAAAGTTGCCATTCCGTAGTCTCCTTATTGAAAGCCACATCCAAGGCAAATTTTGTCACCCTTGCTTCGATATACCTAGGAGCGGCAGCTGAGTCACCCGTCCGCACATCCCCCCAGTTGCCTTGAGTATCTATCATCAGGTCATGCTGGCCCAATTTTACCAGTGCATCGCCGATAGCTGCATCTCCATGCGGATGATACTGCATAGTTTGACCTATGATGTTGGCCACTTTGTGAAATCTACCATCATCCATCTCCTTCATTGCATGCAAGATCCGCCGCTGCACTGGTTTTAGCCCGTCGTAGATGCTGGGTATAGCCCTTTCCAGAATCACATAGGAGGCATAATCCAGGAAATAAGTCTCGTACATCCCCTTCAGTGTGTGTATGGAGCCTAGTTTGTCGGATGATGCCATATGGATGATTGATTTATGCTGAGAAGCAATACTCCTTTTCAGCGCTAACAAATTTAAAGCTAGCACATAACATATAATAATTATTGATACAACCTTTTTTGATCAGAACGATCACAGGCTTGGAATGCCCCAGACAAGCTCAACTAGCTCATTATGAAGGGAAGACGACATTACTGTTGCAAAAATGTTAAAGCAGCAATGTGGTTTTTGAAAGCGTTTTCAAATAGGTTAACTTGAGGAATTCAATCAGTCAGGATTTCTTGCATGGATTTTGCAATAAGAATCGAACACGAAGAACGCGATTTCATTGCGGCCTGTATTCGTGAGGAGAACTGGGCCCAAAAACAATTGTACATGGATCACTATGGGTCGATGATGGGAGTGTGTTTGCGTTATTCTGGAGATTCTGACGAGGCGTTGGACATTTTGCACGAGGGCTTTATTAAGGTGTTTAATAACATCCGAAAATATAAGGCCGGTACGTCGCTGAGTGCCTGGATCAGGAGGATAATGATCAATACTGCCATCGACTATTATCGCAAGAAGTCGAGGAGGCGAACCGACGACCTGGAGCAGGCGTATCACTTGAGTTCGAGTGATCCAGATGCCGTGAGTCAATGTACGGAGCAGGAGATCCTGGCATGTTTGCAACAACTGAGCCCAGCTTACCGTACCGTGTTTAACATGTATGTGATTGAAGGATATTCTCATAAGGAGATTGCACATAAACTAGAAATATCTGAAAGTACTTCCCGGTCAAATTTGGTAAAAGCTCGGATAAAGCTGAAAGCTTTGATCCAGATCACGAAAGGGAATTAATGATGCGGACATTGGATAATCGTTTCGACAAACATATTAAAGATGCACTGGGCAAGTTTCGTGCGCCGCTGGACGAGGGCTCCTGGGATTTGCTGCAGCGAAGAATGAATGCTGGTGGCGATGATGTAGATAAATTGGCGCAGAGTGCTCTGACTGATCTTCGAGTGCCCCTGGATGCCTCCAATTGGGATTTATTGCAACAAAAGATGGCCCTGAATGCACAGGAGGAGATAGACCAGTTGGCTAAGACGGCATTGAAAGACTATCAGGTGCCGTACGACTTCTCGAGCTGGCAATTGCTGAAAGCTCGCTTGGATCGCATTGATGACAAACGCAAAGTCATCGCAATGAAGGTGATGGAAGCGGCAGTGATTCTTTTTGCCTTGTTGACCTTTGTGAAGTTCCTGGGCCCCATACCTGAAAGCGACACTACAACCATTACACCTGCATTTGCTGAGTCAAGTCAGGAAAAACCTATTTCAGATCCAGATACCGATCTCTCAGACCTTGGCACAAACCTACCCGAGGGATCAAGAGTTTTGCAGAGTTTTGGCAAGCAATCAGATGCGGCCTCAAAGCATAACCCTGAGTCCGATGAGACTGGAGTCAAAGCGGCTGGCCCTGCTTCTGAATCTGAATCTGTCAGCCAGGCAGGTGAGGAACTCCTAATAAATACAGATTTTACCAACGGACGAAGGCATAATACGGAGACGGTATCTATCGAAGGTAAAGCACATCTTTTGCCTGAAAAAAAACCTCATCTGAGGGGTCTTGAAAAAACTTCTGCTTTTCGAACAGTTCCCACTTTAGCATACCAATCACTAGCATCGAGTGTAGAGCCGATCCATTATGCTTTTCAACCGATAAAGGTTAAGAGAAAATCAATTATATCGACTTCTCTAAGTGCCTATGCACCTGTGAACAGCTATAAGATTGATAATTTCAATTCTAGACGAGAGGTTGTGCATCAAGAAAAGAGCAACATGGGCATCGGTGTTGGGGCCATTGTAAGTTTTGGCAAGATTGGCTTTGACCTGGGACTCGCATACGATCATTTCTCATACCATGCATTCTCTAGTAGTAGTGAAGTCAAGCAAGTACAGATTCCTATTCATCTTAGATATTCTGTCATATCTCAAGACTTCGTGGAATTCTATGTAAAGGGAGGAATGGTCTATAATGGGATTATGAAAGCTCACTATGCACCCTTATTAGCTACCAGTCGGACAGCACAACCATCCGATGAGCCTTACTATTCGTCTGGACTTTTGGAAGGTGGATACAAAGAGTTTAACACTTATAAACAAATAAGCTTGGGTGCCGGTCTAGCAGTTCATTTGGATAATAATTGGTCCTTGTTTGTAGAACGTCTTTATCAAGACCATTATAGGGGTTCGATAGGAAATACCAGTGCCAAGATCTCAACCATATCCACCAAGGTCGGTTTAAATTATACCTTTTAGGTTTACCGCGATCGCTGTATGCCATTCATCTAGGACCCTTCACTCCTGAGCTATGATGATACTGCAGCAGTGTTTATTTCATGCAGATTAATGACGGCAGATATCATGGCCCCTCGAATCATCATGCTGCTCTTCGTACCATTCATGCTGTCATGCGGCGTGTCACCCAAAGTCACCAGTACTGCTCAGCCCATATCTCACGATATCTGGGATGGTTTATTGGCCAGACATGTGAGTGACGAAGGGTGGGTAGATTATCGTGGGTTTCAACGCGATAGCCTGACGCTCGATCAGTACCTCGACTTATTGAGCTCGGCTCATCCCAATCCCACAACTTGGAGCAACGATGAGCGGCTGGCCTATTGGATCAATGCCTACAATGCCTTCACCATAAAACTAATGGTCGACCATTATCCGGTGGAAAGTATTAAGGACATTAAAAATGGAATTCCATTTGTCAACACCGTCTGGGATATCAAGTTTATCCACATAGAAGATCGTACCTATGACCTCAACAATATTGAGCACGGTATCCTCAGAAAGCACTTTGACGAACCCCGTATCCATTTTGCCATCAACTGCGCCTCGGTCTCCTGCCCGAGATTGCTCAATCAAGCTTACCAAGCTGATAAATTAGCACGACAACTCACCAGTGCTGCACATACCTTTCTGGGCGATCCACTCCGCAATAGGGTTGAAGAAAACAAGGTTTCTTCCATCTTTTCTTGGTTTAGTGGTGATTTTAAGTCCAAAGCAGGATCCCTGCGATCTTTTATCAACCAGTACGCCCCCACGAAGCTTGATGAAGATGCTACACTCCAGTTTTTGGATTACGACTGGTCCATCAACGATGCCCCTCCCAACTAGTAAGGCCCCTATAGTATGCTGATCGGATTGCCGATTGCATTCAAATAGAGGACACCGTGGGATTCGTAAAAAATCCTGATCTTGGAGCATGGCCAAGTACCAACTCGTCCAGGTAGGTAAGCGCAAGATCAAGTTGAGCAATCTCGACAAGATCCTTTTTCCCGCTTCTGGGATCATCAAAGCGGAATTGGTGGCCTACTATCTCGAGATGGCACCTACTCTGCTGCGATATGTGCGCAATAGGCCCTTGTCTCTGATCAGATATCCCGACGGAATAACGGCACATCAGTTTTTTCAGAAAGACAAACCTCACTGGGCACCGGACTGGGTGGAGAGTGTGCCTTTGGGCAAAGAAGAGAAGAAACATTACATCCTGGCCACCGAAGAAGCCAGCTTGATATGGCTAGCCAACCTAGCCTGCATTGAGCTTCATATTCGTCAGGATAAGTATCCAAGTAATGACAAACCCGATTTTTTCATCTTCGACCTGGATCCCGCAGCGGGCCAACCTTTTACTGAAATCATTGACATTGCGCTCGAACTCAGATCATTCTTGTCTTCCTTCGGATACCATCCTTTTGTGAAGACTAGCGGTGGCAAAGGATTACATGTATTTGTACCCATTGAGCCCAAATACGATTATGATACCCTGTTTTCTACCGTCAAGGACTTAGCGATAGAATTCATCAAAAAACATCGTGCGGATTGCACACTCAAGATCAATAAAAATGCGCGCAAGGGAAAACTCTTACTAGACATCTATCGCAACCGCGGATCACAGACCATCGTTGCTCCCTACAGTGTACGTGGAAAGGAGCAAGGGCCGGTCTCAATGCCCTTGCCATGGGATCAATTAGAGACCTTAGTAGACCCGAAGGGTTTTCATCTTGGGCATGTACCTGGTCGCATCAAGGAGCAGGGAGACGCCTGGGAGGGTTTCAACAGTTATTCTATCTCGTTGCACACCGACACATCTGGTCATACGGGTACCACGATTAAGCTGCCCGATTCAAAATTTTATAAATCTCCTGCCCAGCTCGAAGATTACAAGCGGAAAAGGGACTTTAGCAAAACGCCAGAGCCAGCACCAGCAGTCGTCATCACTGATGGTCATGCTTTTGTGCTTCATCGTCATCATGCATCTCGGCTTCACTACGATCTGAGATTGGAGTGGGATGGAGCTCTTCGTTCCTGGGCGGTGCCCAAGGGCCTGCCTCATAAGCCTGGACTCAAGAGACTAGCTGTGGAGACAGAACCCCACCCTGTAGAATATCTGCAATTTGATGGCGAAATACCAAAAGGACAGTATGGCGGTGGAATGATGTGGATTTATGCCCGGGGGAAATATGAGATACTCAAGCAAAAGAAAGATGGATTCTACTTTCAACTGTCCAGCCCTCAGCTGGATGGCACCTACCGCATGCATAATACCAAGCAAAAAGAGTGGTTACTGGAGCGCGTGGATCGCGATATGACCAACATCCTTGAGGATCCAATCAATGTGATGCTTGCAGAAGCACGTCGGTCTCTTCCCGAGACACAAGATGCTTTCTCATACGAAGTAAAATGGGATGGTATCAGGGCCATCATTGCCTTAGAAGAAGGTACGCTAAAAATCTTTAGCCGCAATAAAAACGACATTACCGATAAATTCCCAGAGTTGCAAGAGATCGCTGCATCGTTTCGCATCTCTCATGGCATCTTTGATGGAGAAATCGTGTGCTTAGATGAAGCTGGTCGACCAGAATTCAGGAAGATTCTCAGCAGAATGCACTCAGCAAGCCCAGTAAAAATAGAGCGAGCCACCAAGAGCAATCCCGCTTATTGTTATCTTTTCGACTGTCTCTATTTGGATGGGAGATCATTGTTGAGTGAGCCTCTAGAGCGACGAAGAGTCTGGTGCAGCGACAGCATCAAGAAGGGCAGCAACTATCGGATGAGCGAGTCGATAGAGGACGGATCAGCGCTGTTTGATGCGGCAAGAAACCTGGGTCTGGAGGGCATCATGGCTAAACGCAAAGGCAGTCGCTACCAGATAGGTAAAAGATCGGCCGATTGGCTCAAAATAAAATTTAGACAAAGCGAGGTTGTTCAGATTATCGGCTTTACCGCAGGCAAAAAGGATCGTTCTCCGACTTTCGGTGCCCTTCATATTGCAGAATTTTCAGATGGTGAGCTTTTGTACAGGGGCAAAGTAGGTACTGGATTTGATGACAAAAAAATGCGTGAAATCACTTCCATTCTCAGGAAGCTCGATGTGATCAAAAAACCTGTTTCAGAGAAAATACCTGACGAAAAGGTCACGACTTGGATAGTACCCGATGTGTCATGCAAAGTACAGTTCGCCAGCTTGACCAATAACGGAACATACCGTGAACCCATTTTCATGGGGCTGGTAGACTATTAAAGCATATAGTTGTTCGAGACCGATATTTATCTTGTTGACCCTGTCACAGGGATAAAAGTTTGTGCTTTTTGGGCTTAACAAAAAGTCAGCAACTCAGACAAAAAACCCGAAATGGCCACTGATCGTGTGGTGATCATAGGTAGGTGTGATCAGCCAGTCCTGAAATCGCAAGAAGGTTCATTACCTCATCAGGCCGTACATGATGCATGCATAATACCCAAGTCCCAAACAGAAGATGATCCATGCAATCCTATTATTTTTCAGCAGCCGCATCCACATGATGACACCGGTAATCGAAAAAAGAATCAGAGCGATTCCGGTCAGATCCAGCAGGAATGCGTGGATATCATATCTTAAACCTCCACCATATCCTCTTTGCCGGTGAATCCCAAAAAAAGCACCCGCACGACTTTTTTGATTTCTTTCTATGCTCATCATTCCCGAACTGGGTGAGTAGGTTATCTTGGTATTGGACCCAGCAGCTTGATATTGTCTAGTGACTTTTCCATCCCTGACATCTTTTTTAGTAAGCCGTCCCTTGATATGATTCATTCTAATAAAATCTAGCCAATCATTCTCATCGAAGTTGGTTGCATCGATTTCTAACTCCTCGCTTGTGCTCAATGATTGATGGTTGAACGCATTGTGATGAATGGCCACATAGCTGCTGAGAACAAACATGAGTAAAACGGCCGCTGTACTCAGGCAAGCATACAAGTGGATCTTTTTTATGATCTGGTAAGTAGTCACATTCATATGATCGACATAACAATTGTGGAGCCGACAAAAAGTAGGACAAAGGCAATGACCTCCCATTTTTTCGCACTGAACTTCAGCCACAACCATATCCCAAATATCAAAGAGATCAGTAGCACAAATAATCCCAGCCATTGATAGATCGCAAATGATCTGATGAGAAGAGGAGCGTTGGGAATTTTTCCATTGAAAAAATGCATGGCATTCAGTACGTTCAAAAATCCTTTGGGAGATTTATCAATTCTTGTACGATGCGTTTCGAAATTGTGGTGAGCATGATATACCATGCCGGGATGAGTAATGTCGAAGTGGAGGGACAGACTATCCCTTTGGTACTTCCATGGAGGAACCCAGCCCATAAGGCCCAGACCATCTCTAATCTTCTCAGCAGCTTCTTTATCTGGTAGATTGGCATCGACTTCCACCTTCTCCTCCCAACTCTCTGTTATCTCAGTCGCAGCGACTTGGATCCCATGATTGAGCATCAAGGAGCTAAAGCCAAATGATATGAGATAGAGAAAGGTAAAGAGACCACAATAAAGGTGCAGTTTAACTAAAAGGGACTTCTTCATGGACAATCTCAGTGTTGGATAATGCCAATATTCGAGACAAAATAAAGGGCATCGTTATTTGCCGCACCAACATTTCGACCCAAAGCTTGAAGCAACAATTTACTAAATTCTCCCTCCATGCTGCCTTTATGGTCACAGGGATCTCTGCATTGTCAGAATATTTTAGGATCTAGAACAGGGCAGGTCGTTGAAATTGATCCTAATATCTATTCACCAAGAGTTTTTGTTCTTCATGCATTGTTTGGACATTCTTTTGAATGTATTCTATGCGATCAAAGATTCGAATGGTTGATTTTTTACACCCCCTTTCTAAATCCCAAGCTGTACGCGATCATAGTTGGGTTTTGTTACCTTACTCTGTCATTCATGGATCATGGGAATGTTGTGAAAATTACTATTGTCCTCATTGATCTCAGTTCGACATATATAAAACATTGGTATAATGTTTGATACAAATACGCTATAGGCTAAATATGATGATAACATGAGAGCAATTTGGAAAGGTCACATCAGATTTTCTCTGGTCACGATTCCGATCAGAATGTACAGTGCTATCGAATCGGGTAGCAGCATCAGTTTTCGGCAACTGCACAAAGAGGACAATGGTCGCATAGGCTATCAGAAAGTATGCAAGGTTTGCGATGAGCAGGTATCTACTGCCGATATCGTCAAGGGCTATGAATATGAGTCAGACCAATACGTCATCGTGGAGGCTGAAGATCTGCAAAAGATTAAGCTTAAAAGCACCAAGGTCATTGACATTGAGGCATTTGTCAATGCGGATGAAGTCAATCCAGCCTTGTACGATACACCTTACTTTGCCGGACCGGACGGTGAGGTAGCCTCTAAGGCATATGCTCTACTATGTGAAACCTTAAAGAACAGCAATAAGCTTGGCATCGGCAAGGTGGTACTACGAGACCGCGAAAGCATGGTGCTCATTTCACCCCAGGGACCCGGTCTGATGATGTACAAACTCAGGTATCCAAAGGAGCTAAGAGAAATCGCAAACGTCCCTAACATCGCCCCCGTTGAAGCAGATGAAGCTCAGCTAAAACTAGCTCAAACCTTGGTCGACTCCATGGCTAAGCCCTTTGGAGATCTTGAACTAGAAGACAAGTACCGCAATGCGGTTATGGAAATAGTAGAAGCAAAAATTGCTGGAAAAGAGATTGTGACAGCTGCAGAAGAGGTAGCGCCGGTGGTGGACATCATGACTGCCCTGCAAGAGAGTATTGAGCAGGCCAAAACCCAGAAAAAGCCCCTCAAAAAGGCTACTGGTAAGAGAGATACCGACGCTGGTCAGGACATCAAGACTGCCTAAAGACCACTTCTGCTCCATCAGACGAGCGAGCTCGCTAAACATAGCGACATCAGCTTGCCCTTTTGCCCTCAGTAGGGATTTTACTTGCCATGCTCATATTAGGATTTAATGTAATTAAATGTAAATTTGTGCCATGGCCAAAGTCATTCAGTACAAGGCAGATACCAATAGAAAACCCGGTTTCAAAAAGGTTCGAAGAGAGGACAATCAACGGAATCCCAGCCAACTCAATCTATTTGTGGAGCAGACTGCTGACCAACCCTCGGTTCAGGTACTTAGACATTTGGATCCATTTGAAAAAGCCTTGCGACTTGATGGCAAGAATGATGCACTGACCGAGAAGCTGTACCTGGAAGCCATCGAAAACGATATTTCCACCGCCGATGCCTACTGTAATTTGGGCATAATCTACGCAAGGCGTGGTGACACCGTCAAAGCCATTGATTTCCTAACCAGAGCCTTAAAGTACGATCCCAGACATATGGAGGCACACTACAATCTAGCCAACATGTATTACGACGCAGGAAACCATGCCTTGGCGCGAATGCACTATGAAGTAGCGGTAGAGTTTGAAAATGCCTTTCCTGAAATCAATTTCAACCTCGCTCTGACACATGTGTGCCTTAATGATCCAAATAAAGCGATCAAACAACTAGAAAATTACATCGATTCTACCTCTAGTAATCAGCATGCCGAGGCTGTCCATTTAATGAAAATGCTGAGTCTGCAGCTAGATTAGTGAGCCTACTCGGGAAAACATCACTAAATCAAAAATGACCTTTTTTCTATCGGAGTTGTGCAAGCACGTAGTTCATTAGTGCCTTGGTTATTCGTGCTGCTCAAGCCATGGGTAGGAAGGAAATGATGAAGGCAAAAACAGCTACGACCAAACCAATCATAAACACGTTGTAGCAGATATTAAGGTACTTGTACTTCTTAGCTAATACCAGCCCCAGGTAATAAAGATCTTTGCTAAGCGAGCTGTAAAGTAGCTTCTCGTTTTGCATTAAATTTTTGATGCCCCATTCGAATTTATCCAAAGGCATCTGATAAAAATTTCCAAAAAACAAAATATTAAATCGACTATCTAAGAATTTCTCATCAGAATAGTTGGCAGAAGTGATTTTGGGTCTCGTGGATAGAGTGGCTAATATGATGGATGCCATACAAACCAAAATAATGATGATGGTTGGGATCATCAATCTCGGGTTAGAATCCAATTTAGGCGTCAAACTAGACACTACAATCGACAGCATGATGGCATTAATACTCAGCATGATGTTGGCCTTATTATCTGCTATTCGGCTGAGGTTGTTGTGATTGCGTAAAGTAACACGGAACATCGTCTCTACACCTCGATCTGCCTTCTTAGGGACCTTCATGAATTTATCGGGATCCGTACCTTGTATTTTTTCCTGCTCAAAATCCAATAATTCTTGCCACTGCTTTTGCAGTTTCAGCACATTTTTTCTTTTTCTGGCACCGTACTTTGTCTTTCCAATACCCGTATAGAATTTGTGCTCGTCAAGAAATTCTAGATTTAGCTTTATCCATTCTTTTTCATCATATTTCGAATCATTTTTAGATTCCCATTCCGTGCGAAGCAGTCCAAGTTTTTCAAAATAACTCTTCTGGCCTATATGAGCTGTATCCGCATCGTTGATGATTTCCTCGATTAATCCATCCGGTTTATGTGATTTATCTGTGGCAGCAATATATTTTTTTACATTGTCAATGCGCTCGGCTGCTAACCCCTCTCTTTGCAGGAATTCTTCAGCTAGAGCCATGGAACGTGCCTCATGCTTTTCGCAGCCGCCACTGAAGCCCAAATCATGGAACCACATGGCCAGTTGAATGTCCTCAACATCGTCCGCTGGCAGATTGTAGCTCTCAGCGAGAACCTTAGCAGCTTGTACAGATTCTTCAAAGTGTGCTACCGAATGAAAAACAAAGGATGGAGAAATATCGGATTTAGCAAACCTCAGTGCATAAGACTTTGCTTTCTTAACCAATTCAGTAGTGGCCATATACTATTATTTTGCCTTTTTATTCACATTTGGATCAAATACGTGCAATTTAGCAACACCACCTCGCGCCTCATTGGCAATATATAGTCTGCCACTACTATCGATCGCCATTCCCTCTGGTTGAAGATGAACACTGCGATCTAAATTAGCCGCACCAACCAGCTCACCTAAGTGGTCAAATACTACTATGGCACGTGCAACTGAAGACAAAATAAATATCTCACCAGATAGAGGGTGTTGCGAAATGGCCGAGGGACTAAAATAGGGTGTTTTTTTCTCCCTCTTCAACTTTCTAGCTATTATCTCAGGATTAAGAACGAGATACACCGCCGTATCAAGGAGCATTTTTTCCAGATCGAACCGATAGATATTCCTACCCTTCTTCTTGCCAGTGCGATTCGATTTGCAGGCCAATAGCAATGAGTTTGACTTTTCCAGATAGGTCAGTCCCTCCACATCATCATCTCGTTTAAGTTCGGTCTTAATCTTTCTTGACTCCATAGAGCCACTGTTATCGAAGAGATGAATGTTGCCCTTACTATTGATGATATAGGCTCGATTCCCAACGACCTCTACCCCTTCGTAATCTTCATCTTCACCAAATTTCTGTTGATCAAGGATTTTCCCTTCTGCACGAGTCAGCTCATAGATGATGCCTTCTTCATCTTGTACGGCCACCAAGGTAGAATCACGAAATCCCAATGAGAGTCCCGATATTTCTGCCAATCGCGGAGAGAGTAGAAAAGACTGGTCAGGACTGTTGACTTGATAAAGTGATGAAACTTTTAGAACTTCCTCCTGCAAATGCTCTCTCTTAAGGCTATGTTTATTGATCATCATCCGCTGGAGAGGATATAATATCGCTGCTGCTGCAACCACCAATGCGATCCAGATGTTTACCCTGAGATTAACCATTTCATCACTTCTTTTCTTGTACTAGGCTGTTCTAAGCTATGACGATGACCCATCAAACTACATTTTTATCTATAAGTCTCTATCTGTTTCTTACGTCTTGTGCCTCGTACAAGACCTATAACCCTGTCCAGAGCACTACTGTTGCAGAAATGAGCGAAAAAAAGGAGACACCCTTACACACTATTTTTCTCATTGGGGATGCTGGTGGTTCCACTGAGGGTAAAGTCGCTCCCACCCTGAGTGCCCTCAAACATCAACTGGATGAGCTTGGCGACAGAAGCTCGGTCATCTTTCTCGGCGACAATATCTATCCAGATGGACTCCCTCCGAAAAAAGATGAAGACAGAAAGGCAGCCAGCTTCGCCTTAGAGGCACAACTAGCTATACTCCAGGACTACGATGGCCGGGCTATCGTGATACCGGGCAATCATGACTGGCGCAGAGGACTTAAAGGTGTGGAGCGCCAGGCAAAGTATGTACGGGACTTCTTAGATGATGATGGCATTTTCTTGCCCGAAAAAGGTTGTGCTGGCCCAGAACTAGTGCATCTGACCAAAGACCTGATCCTGATTGTGATTGACTCGGAATGGTGGCTAAGAGATTGGGATGAAGAACCATCCATCAATGCGGATTGCGAGGTACAGACCAGGGAGGAACTCATTCGTGATTTTACAGGACTGCTGAAGAAAAATCGAGAAAAAGAAGTCATTATTGCCTTCCACCATCCACTTTACACATACGGCAATCACGGAGGCTATTTCTCTGGTAAGGACCACCTCTTTCCCCTTGCCAATTTGATCGAAGGCCTATACCTTCCTCTTCCCATAGTGGGATCCCTATATCCCCTATTAAGGGCCAATGCTGGCATCAAGCAGGACAACAACTACCAACCATTCAAAGATTTTAAATCACGCATAATCGCCAGCACAAATGACTATGAGAATCTGGTCTTTGTAGCCGGTCATGAACACAACTTACAATACATCCATAAGGATCACCCCTTTATCGTTAGTGGATCTGGTTCGAAGAGTACACCCCTTCATCAAGGAAAGTATCTTCAGTTTGGCACTACAGAGCTGGGATACGTCGCTATTGATCAGTATGAGAACGGTCGACTTGATGTACGCTTTTTTACAGTTGATGCCTCAGCCCAGAGCTCACTAGTCTTTAGGAAAACCATCAAGGAGCCAAGCTCAGAACAAGAGCCACCTCCGAGCTCGCTTTCCACCAAAAGCGATTCTGTGTCGGTAAGCATTTATAAAAAAGAGGCCACCGACAAAAGTGGTTTTTACAACTGGCTGTGGGGATCATGGTACCGCAGTCTGTATAGCAGTGAACTCACCGTACCGGTTTTGGACCTGCAAGCGGAGCTAGGAGGTCTGGAACCGATTCGGCGTGGTGGTGGGATGCAGACACGGTCTCTGCGACTTAAGGATCCCAACGGTCGGCACTATGCTCTCAGAGCCCTGGAAAAAAAAGTCGACCTACTCCTACCCAAAGCATTCGACAACACTTTTGCTGTAGATCTGATGCGAGATTTCTTTACCACAGCGCACCCATATTCAGCATTCATCATCCCTTCGATGGCCGATGCTATAGGCGTATATCACACCAACCCTAAGCTTTGCTACCTACCTAAGCAACCATACCTGAAGCAATACAACCGTGAATTTGGGGATGGGCTCTATCTTTTTGAGGAGCGTCCTGCCGGAGACCGATCAGATGTAGCGAGCTTTGGATACTCAACCGATATCATCAGTTCGCTGGACCTTCTACAAAAGCTTCAGAAAAACGACAACCATCACATCGACAAAGCATGGGTAGTACGCTCACGCCTATTCGACCTGGTCCTAAGTGACTGGGACCGCCACGATGATCAATGGCGTTGGGCAAAATTTGAAGAAGGTGACCAAAAGATATATCGGCCGATTCCAAGGGATCGAGATCAGGCTTTTGCAAAATTTGATGGCTTTCTTACTGGCCTAGCAACCAGAGCTGTGATAAGTCTACGACCCATGCAGCGCTTTCCCGAAAGAACAAAGAAAATACATTGGCTCACGTGGGGAACGCGATATTTTGACCGTCGTTTTTTGAACGAGCTCACTTGGGAAGAATGGAAACCACAGATCAAAAGAATCCAAGGCGATCTTACCGACGCTGTGATCGATGATGCAATCGCGCAATGGCCAGAAGTCATCAGGCAACAAGGAGGTTCTGAAGTTGCCCGTACTCTTAAGGCACGAAGAGATAACCTCCATCTAATGGCCAGTGACCTATATAAGTTTCTTGCCAAGAGTGTGGATGTCGTTGGCACGAATAAGGCGGACTTTTTTTTGGTAGAGCGTCAAACCGGTGGAAAAACGCGCGTGCGCGTCTTTCAGAACAAGGGACAAGAAAAGGAAAACAAGATCTATGATCGTACATTCATCGATCCACTCACTAAAGAAATCATTTTATATGGCCTGGATGGAAAAGATGATTTTAGGGTCATTGGCTCTGCCGTCCACAGTCCGATTATCAGACTTGTGGGAGGACAGGGTGAAGATACTTTCCTGGATGAAAGCAGTGTAAAAGGAATCTCCAAAAAAACCAAAATTTATGATGATTTAAGAAAGAATAAGTTGCAACCAAGCCAGGAGACTAAAGATTTGAGATCGCAAAAAAGACTGGCAAATGAATATCATTTTCGAGAATTTAACTACCCGTTCACACTTGCAATTCCCTATGTTTCGATATACTCAGATGATGGGCTTTTTGTCGGAGGACTCCTCAATCATGAAATTCCAAAATTTAAAAAGAAACCCTTTGGTCAATTGCATCAATTCAATGTAAACTATGCCTTTGTCACCAATGCATTTCAATTTAAATGGAAAGGGACTTTCACAGAAGTCTTGGGCAGATGGGACTTTTCTCCTTCCTTTCACTTCCAAACACCCAGATATGCCCAAAATTTCTATGGGTTGGGCAATGAATCTCAAAATCTAATGGACAACGATTTCTATCGAGTTCGCACCAAAACATTGAGGATTGTGCCAGCACTTCAACGGAGATTTAACAGTGGGGCATCAATAACAGTCGCAGCATTTTTCGAGCAACTGAAGGTGGAGCAGACAGAAGATCGAATAATTTCTATGTCAAATCTAGGTGTTCGAAATGCAATCTTTCAAAACCAATCCTACCTTGGCGGTAGCTTGGCTTACCAAATAGAAAACAAAGATAACCCCGTGTATCCTAGAAGGGGCATGAAATTTTTCTCCCAAGCTACACTGCAACAGAATACTCAGGTAAAGGATCGCTCCTTTCAACGTCTCTCAGGAGAGCTGACCTTTTATCTGCCGGTGGATAAAAGGCACACTGTAGTTTTTGCCACACAGGTGGGACTTCAACAAATTTTTGGGGAATTTGACTTCTATCATGCGGCCATTATTGGTGGACTGTCAAACTTGCGAGGATTCAGGATACAGCGTTTTAGCGGTAGGGCGGCAGCCTATCACAGCAATGACCTAAGGATACCTTTACTAAAAATACGAAACAATATACTGCCCATGGCGATTGGAATAACACTGAGCGGTGATTATGGCAGGGTGTGGTGGGATACCGAGGATAGCAACTTGTGGCACAGCAGCTACGGTGGTTCGCTATGGTTTAACTTTGTGAACTCGGCAGTATTTAGAGTAGGTCTACACCAAGGCTCAGAAGGGACTAGATTCTTGGCAGGTCTGGGTTATGCTTTTTAGCATCCGGCATGCCTTCATGAAGTGGCAACCCATGTTGATATGCACACGATAGCTATTTTCGCGATCTTTGCTCCCACATGAAGAAACAAGGTGAGTCCGTACCGAGAATAGTGGAGTGGCCAATACTTAAAAAGGCTGAGCAAATGCTGGGAGAAGCCCGGCTGAGCATGGGTCTTGAAAACTTCCCTTTCAAATCCCGATTGAGTATGGCACCCTTGGTAGCCTTCTGGCGCTCAAGAATGGAGACTGGGCATCCACAAAATAAACTTGTGGCTCAAGAAGTGGATCACTATCTCAAGTTGCATCCTTCCCTCCTTAACCCTTATGACGATGTCCAAGCTTTCCTTAGGGATCATAACCAGATTATCGAGCTGTTGCTCAGTGGAATATTTCCATCAATTTTATCACAAAAACTCATAGGTTATGCATCGGCACCATTTGGGATTGCTCCTTTCTTTACTACCCATTCCATGCAGTCTCTGCTTTCTGATCCCCGTTCTAAGATCGAGTTTCAACAATTCGGTGAGTTTGCCAAGATACCTTACAGCGTTAGAGCTTGCCTCATCATTTTAAAGAAGCTTTATGGCATTCAACTAGATTCAGTATTACCATTTCTGTTTAAGATCAAATATGACGATGACAGCATGGAGATGTTTTTCAAAACAAATTCGATGTTAGATTATCTCGATGTCAAGACACTGCAGCCATTGCCAGAAATCAGTAAAGAAAAGCTGAATTATCTATTGAACAATACCACAGATGTAGCACTCTGGCTAGATACCTTTTCACCCGACATCTTTTATTTCGAAGGTGTTTTTATTGCCTTTATGAATGATGTCACAGAAGTGGAAACCCTCTCTCAACTGAGAAAAATCCTACTCTCTCCAAGTGCATTGGTCGATGCTAAAACTGCTAAAACCATTGCTAATCTAACCAGAACTTACCTGCAAATTAGCAATGCAGAAATGGGGATTGCAGCTTTGGATTACCCTGCTGAGGGATCGGTCGCTCATCGATACAAAATAAAATATCCCATTATTGGTCATGAAGGTTATTTCTTTGATGAGCTGGATAGAGAAAATATCTACGAGCGTGCCTGCCGGCTAAACAGGACTGAAATAGTGTCCGACCTTTCAAAAATTGAACGGCCAGCGCCCATCGAAAAAGCGTTGATGGAAGCTGGATATCGCAGCCTGATGGTCATTCCCCTTCGTGATCAAGAAAAGAATATCATTGGAATTATGGAGCTGGGCTCACCAGATACATTTGCTTTTACGTATTTAAAGAAGTTGAAACTCAAAGAGATCCTACCACTATATGATGTCGCCCTTGAGGAGAGTAGGAAATCCGTCGAAAATAAAATCCAGAATATCATTCAGGAGCAGTACACGAATATTCATCCCAGCATTTTATGGAAGTTTACTGAGACTGCTTTTGATTTTCTTGAAGAAAAGGAGGACAGCGATGATATTGCTGTATTAAAACCAATTATTTTCAAAGGAGTTCATCCATTTTTTGGCCAAATTGATATTATTAATTCGACAGAAATTCGAAATAGGGCTGTGCGTTCGGATATGGACGAAAATTTATCCTTACTGCTAGACTTGTTGGAGAATATAAATGAACATTTTAGTTATCCCATTCTCCTAAAACATGCTCATCAAATAAACGAATTTCTCGAGGCTGTACGTACAGAATTTAACAACAGTCTCGAAACTGCTGTCGCAGAAGTGTTGACCGAAGATATCCATCCTTTGTTGCAAGACTTGAGTAAAAAGGATCCAGCAGTAAGCCACGAGATCGAATCCTATTTTAATCAACTAGACACCAATCTGCTCATCATATATAAATCCCGAAGAAATTATCAAGAGAGCATCATTAAAATTAATCGAACGATTTCGCATTATCTCGAAAAACAAGAAATCGAGAATCAAAAAATAATTCCTCATTATTTCGAAAAATTTAAGACAGACGGTGTTGAGTACAGCATGTATCTAGGTCAGTCTTTGTTGCAACATGGTCGGTTTACCATCCACCACCTCCACAATCTCAGGCTATGGCAACTAAAAAGTATGGTGGAAATTCATCAGCTTTTGTTGTCCATCCAACCCAGGCTAACTCTAGATTTACCCGTCTCCTATCTCATCTTTGTCTATGGTACGGCTATTTCTATTAAGTTTAGGCTGGATGAAAAGCACTTTGATGTAGAGGGCGCATACCACTCACAATATGAAGTAATCAAAGGAAGGGTCGACAAAGCCTTGATTGCTGGTAGCGATCAGCGCCTTCGGAAAGAGAACACCATATCTATTGTCTACTTGCAGGAGAAAGACCGGGTGGAGTATATGGGCTATTTGGGCTTTCTAGGTAAACAAGGTCTTCTTGAAGAGCACGTGGAAGAACTGCAGCTAGAAGCGGTACAGGGTGTTCAAGGACTTAAAGCATTGAGGGTGGCATTTGCAAATGACTCTCCATAACGACCGGTGCCAATTTCTCCATCTCAAGGATGGATGATCTGACTGAATTGTGTTTATCTGTCAAAGCGTTTATCTTGTCCCATATAAAGTACTTTTATGATCAAGAAACATCGAAGAAAATTACTGGTGGGATTGGTGATTGTTTTGGTTTTGATGCAATTGATACCTATTGACAAGACCCAGCCTCCAACAGATCCAGCCAAAGACTTTGTGGCAATTTTGCAACCTCCGGATGATCTGAGGAGCATCATCAAAGCAGCATGCTACGATTGTCATTCCCACGAAACCATTTATCCCTGGTACAGCAACATTGCACCGATATCGTTTTGGCTAAAAAGTCATGTCAATGAGGCGAGAGAGCATCTCAACTTTTCTGACTGGGGAAGCTATCCCAACAAACGAGCCCATCACAAATTGGAAGAGTGCTATGAAGAAGTGGAGGAGGGTCACATGCCTCTACCATCCTACACATGGATGCATCCTGAAGCCAAGATCACCGAAGCACAGCGTCGGGCTTTGGCCAACTGGTTCAATCGTCAGATGACCAAGTACGAGCATTTCTAAACGGTAGATACCCATGATCTCTAACTTGCCATTTATCACCATCAGATCTGTCAACTATTTACTGATCTCATTGACCCTCTACCTTGGGATGGATACCTCTTATAATCAGGATCCGCCCAACATAGTATACATCTTATGCGATGATCATCGCTGGGATGCCATGGGCTTCATGGACCATCCTTTTATCGAGACACCCCATATGGATCGTCTGGCAAGGGAGGGTGTGTATTTTAAGAATGCGTTTGTCACTACCTCTCTATGTTCACCTAGCCGGGCGTCTATTTTAACAGGTCTTTATGCACATAATCATGGCGTAGTAAACAATTATAATCCTGTCGATACTCAGCTCACTTTTTTTCCACAGATACTTCAGGAGAATGGGTACGAGACTGCTTTTATCGGAAAATGGCATATGGGTGATGTGGATGAACCTCAGCGAGGATTCGATCATTGGGTGGCATTTCGAGGTCAGGGCACCTACTACCCTGATGGTCATGGTACTACCAGAGTCGTACCTCAGACACGGTATGATGGCTTTAATATCAATGGGCAGAAAAGGGCACTTCAGAAAGGGTATATCACCGATGAGATTACAGACTATGCCATCGAATGGTTAGAAAACCGCAAAGCAATGGACAAGCCATTCTTCCTATACATCAGTCATAAAGCCGTGCATTCCGATTTTGTGCCCCGCGACCAAGACCGAAATAAATATCAATCGGAGACTTGGTCCCCCCCTCGGACCTATCCCAATACCGATGAGAATTACAAAGGGAAACCCCGCTGGCTGGTAGATCAGCGCAACAGCAGACATGGTGTAGATTATGGTTATAATCTAGATGATTTTGAGGTCTCCACCTATTACAAAAGATATTGTGAGGCACTGACCGCTGTAGATGATAACCTGGGACGGACCCTAACCTACTTAGCGCAGGAAGGACTGCTAGATAATACGCTCTTGGTGTATATGGGTGACAATGGTTTTCAATTTGGAGAGCATGGTCTAATCGACAAACGCACAGCCTATGAGGCATCCATCAGAGTACCTTTGCTGATGCATTATCCGGATCAACTGTCTGCAGGTACTACCATCGATGCAGTGGTCGCCAATATAGATATCGCACCCACTCTATTAGAAGCAGCACAAGTAGGTGTTCGACCAACTAATATGGATGGAAAAAGTTTCTGGCCGGTAGCAAAAGGTCTCTCGACAAATTGGAGTAATGCACTTCTATATGAGTATTACTGGGAATGGAACTATCCGCAAACACCCACGATCTTTGCCATCAGGGATGAGCGGTACAAATTCATTAGGTATCACGGTCTTTGGGACACCGATGAACTATACGACGTCGTTGCTGACCCACTTGAACAGCACAATTTAATCCATGATGCCAGCTTTGCCTCTACGGCGTCGGAGATGAAAGCTTCACTTTTCAAAATGATGTCTGAAAGTGGGGGTATGCAGATGCATTTACTACCCGATCGGGGTCAACAATTCTACCATCGACACAAGGATAGATCGACTGCTGGAAAATTCCCACCCTGGTATTTTGACAAACCTAAGCCCGTCACGAAGTAGTCTATCAGTTAAGATTTCCCGATAATTGGCAGGATCATGATCATAGCTAACCCTGGTCTAATCGGGATTAGGCCTTCCTGGAAGCAGCGTCAGGATGGGTTTTAAAACCTTCAGCATCAGTGTTCTAGACTCTCATACAGGTCACAAAGTCTGTGATAAATGCTTATCTTGAGTTTCTTTATCAACTCCTGCTATGAAAACTGTTTTGTGGATTACCACACTGGTGTTTTTCTTGCTATCCTGGTGGTGGTACGTATGCCCACATAAGCAGGTATGTCCCTTTGGCAGCCATGCATCCATCGGCAATGCTTCTGTGAAAGTAGATGAGGCTCCATCAGATGACTCTACTTCAATGACTGGGAAGGGCCCCGCATCCAGCATGCCATTGGCGTTTAAATGGTCCCGAGATGTACCAGTCATCTCCTCATCTTTTGATACGTATCGTGATTCTGTGCTGACCCAGCTGGGTGCAACGGACCAACTTGAAATAGTCGGTAAGTATTATTCCTCAGAAGAAAATCCGACTCGTTTTGAGAATCTGGGTCTGGCCAGAGCTCATCAAATCAAAGATCTTTTGCCAGGTATAGACAGCAGCCGCTTGGTCCTCAGAAGTCAGCTGATAAAGGATACTGTTTTGGATGATCAATCATTTGTGGCGTACTCTTTGCGCAAGATGATTTATAATGAATCTGTGCGAGAAATGGAAGGAAGGATGGTCATCAACTTTCCCCATGCCTCAGATGAGATGCTCGATAACCTTGCTTTGAATCATTACTTAGATAAATTGGTGATTGAATTACAAAACACGCATGAAAAGGTCTACCTGGAGGGTCATACCGACAGTAGTGCCAGTCAAGCTCGCAACCAACGCTTGGGACAGATGAGAGCCGATGCTATCAGACAGCTGTTGGTCCGCAAGGGTTTGCCGTCGGGACGCATCATAGTCGTCTCTAAGGGTGAGTCAGAACCCATCGCCGATAACAGGACTGCGCAAGGACGACGGCAGAACCGACGTGTGGAGCTGACCATCATTCAGTAACCGTGATGAAAATGCTTATGATCGCTTTATTGCAAATACAAAATCCCGTGACCAGGCCAGGTGTGGGAACCTTCACCAGCCACTCCATCGAAATCATAGTTATCTGCCTCATCATGTTTTTATTGGGTTGGTTTCTACATCACTTCATTCACTGCGTCAAGCACCAAGCACATGTTAGGGCCCTGGAAAAACAACTCAAGAATGCGCATACCCGGGTAAATGATTTAGAAGGGGATCTGGAAAGTTGTAACGCGGCCATCATCAAGGTGAAGGGCGAAAATGCAGCGATCAGTGCAGAATTAAGCAGGATGGAAAAAGAAGGCATAGGCATTCCAGACGAGCACCGGGATCGATTTGTGGAGGTTCAACTGGCAGAACCCGAGGTAGCCATAGCACCAGAACCACAGGGTGTAGATGATTTTTTAATAGCGGGACTCGCGGCAGATATTGCTGGATCTGGTTTGATTGGTTTTGATGCCGATACGGCACAGTCTGTCTTTGGCAAAAAAGTCCAAGAAGACGATTTACAAATCATTGAGGGCATCGGTCCTCAAACGGCAAAACTACTGCAAAACTACAGCATTCACACCTGGCGTCAACTCGGTAGCACCTCTGTACCACAGATACAAAATATACTAGATCACGCAGGTGAGAAGTTTAACATACTCAATCCCAGTAGCTGGCCTAAACAAGCGCGTATGGCTGCCGATGGTGAGTGGTCCAAACTTCATGACTACCAGGAATACTTAGTCGGTGGCACACAATGGACTGCCACAGAATCAAAAGCGACCACAGATACAACAGATCCCTCCACCTCTGGTCACGATGATCTGACAGTGATCGATGGGATTGGCGCTAAGATCCAAGCCTTACTATATCACCATGGCATAGTACAATGGTCAATTCTGGCGGAGACGGACGTGAGTCGTCTCAAAGAAATCTTACATGTGGCCGGTGAAAGATATCGAAAGCACGATCCCAGTACCTGGCCTCGACAAGCTCGGATGGCAACAGACAACAAATGGGATGAATTAAAGGACTATCAAGCAGACCTAGATAGCAAGAGAGGGACTACATGATGGTCACATCCAGAAATCCCAGCTTTCCCGGATAATCCGTGGTATAGTGCAGGCCTCGACTCTCTTTTCGCATCTCTGCCGATTTGGTAATCAGATATCCGATGGTGATGAGATTTCTGAGCTCAAAAAGCTGTGGTGATAAGACGGTGCTCTGGTACAAGGCTTCTGTTTCCTGGTAAAGGAGATGTAGTCTGGAGGTTGCACGTCTAAGACGCACGTTGTTTCTTACAATACCCACGTAGCTGCTCATAATCTCCTTGAGCTCCTTCCAACTTTGGGTGATTAATACCATCTCCTTGGGCTCAGAAGTACCTTCCGCATCCCAGGCAGGTATACTAGTCTCAGGTCTGATATCATCGATGTGTTGAATCACATCATGCGTTGCACGGTGAGCAAAGACAAGACCTTCTAAGAGTGAATTGGACGCGAGGCGGTTGGCACCATGAAGTCCTGTGCAAGTACATTCACCAATGGCATACAAATTCTTTACGGAGGTCCTACCCCAGGTATTTACTTGGATACCTCCACACATATAATGACAGGCAGGTACCACAGGAATCATATCTTTCATGGCATCGATGCCGAGGGATAGGCACTTCTCATAGATGTTGGGAAAGTGACCCGTAAAAGCTTCTTTATCCAAATGCCTGCAATCTAGCAAGACAAAATCATCACCCCTTATCTTCATCTCGTTGTCAATGGCTCGAGCCACGATGTCACGAGGAGCCAGCGATTCTCGGTGATCATACTTTTGCATAAAGGGCTGTTGATCGGCGGTTTTGAGGATACCACCAAATCCCCGTACAGCCTCCGATACCAAAAAATCAGGATTCTCTCCCCCCGGATTATAAAGTGCCGTGGGATGAAACTGGACAAACTCCATGTTCTCCAGACGGCACTTAGCCCTATAGGCCATCGCGATTCCATCTCCAGTAGAGATGGCGGGGTTGGTCGTGTTTCGATAAACCTGACCAGCACCCCCCGTGGCCACCACCGTGATCTTAGCTATAATGGTCTCAAACTCATCGGTGGCTCGATTTTGAATATAGGCACCGTAGCAGGTGATGTCTGGGGTGACCCTGGTGACCACATAACCTAGGTGATGCTGAGTGAGCAGATCGATGGCATAGATGTGTTCCCTGACTTCGATGTTAGGATACTGCTTTGTCTTTTCGATCAGCGCACGTTGAATTTCCCATCCTGTGATGTCCTTATAATGCAAGATTCGGTTTTCCGAATGGCCTCCTTCCTTTCCCAAATCATAATGACCGTGATGCTTATCAAATTTTGCACCCCAACCAATCAGTTCCTTCACCCGCTCAGGACCTTCCTTCACCACAATTTCGACAACTTCTGGATTGCACAGATCGTCTCCCGCATCGATCGTATCCGCGATGTGCTTGGCATAATCATCTACCTTGTGGTTCCATACCGCCGCTACACCCCCCTGGGCATAGCTCGTATTAGTTTCAGCAATCTGGGACTTAGTGATGACAAGGATTTTGGCATCCGGTCTCTCCTGTGCTGTCTTGATTGCAAAGGTCAATCCTGCTACGCCCGCACCAATCACCAATATGTCTGTTTGGTACACAGTATTTCTTTTTTGAAGAAATCAAATGTAGGAAATCACCTGCACTTGCTGCCGGAGCGTCTAGATCAAATCTGTAGAGATCCCTTGAAACAGGTCGATCTATCATTAGAGAGTGCGAGTACGGGGCTTGGCTCAGATGGAGATACCTTAGGATCTATTATGGACCACAAATTTCAACTTTTCAGACACTTGTTCTGCAGCTCTGTCCCAACTAAAATCTGCTGATCTCTTGAAACCCCTTTCGATCAGCTCAATCACTTTTTGATCATCACGATCAATCAAAGACATCGCTTCAGCAATTTCTTGCACACTCTCGGGATTAACCAAGATGGCAGCCTGGCCACCCACCTCTACCATCGATGACCGATCAGAGGTAATGACTGGTACACCGGTCTGCATGGCCTCTACTATCGGCAGACCAAAGCCCTCAAATAGGGAGACAAAAATCAGTCCCTTGCTGGCCGACAAGAGCTTTGCTAGATAATCATCCTCTAGATAGCCCAAAAAAACTATTTCATCACGGTGACTATGACGCTGATAGATGGATTCCACAGATTGTGTTTGCCAAGCCTTCCGACCGACAATGAGAAGTTTAGTCAATGTGGGCGACTTACTTTTGAAGACACCGAAGGCCTTTAGGACACGTTCCAAATTCTTGCGCGGATGGATGGCACCAATGATCAGAAAATATGGATGGCCTCCGCTACAATTCATCCTGGTCAGCTCATCTACCGCTGAACCCTGCGGACGAAATATGCTGCGACATCCATTATATGACACTGATACTTTTCCTCTGGCAGCCGGAAAAATGGTTTCAATATCCTGGAGGGAAGCATAAGATACGGTGATGATATGGTCAGCCTTCTCCACAAATCTGGGCGTAAACCTCTGATAATACCAAAGCACGGTAGTACTCAATTGATGTGGATAATGATGGTAGGCCAGATCATGAACGACCAGAAGGTTTTTGTCTACACGGCTGGAAAGAGACAAGAAACCATCTACTGAAAAAAAGATATCTGCCTGGTAACGCTTGTATGCTTTAGGGATACCTACTTCAAACCACCAGAAGAATAAGGCTGGATGCCTTGCTGGAGGCCAGATGACGATTCCCTCCACATTCGGCCCAAAGATAAAGTCTTCTTCAAATGGGCGATCAAAGCAGAAAATAAAATGATCCTTCGGTTGGCTGGTGACCAAGCGCTGCAAAATCTCGTAGGAATACCGACCAATCCCCTCCAATCTACCTTTAATAAGAAATCTCGCATTGACTAGGATGCGCATGAGAGGGTTTTATGCAGAAATAGGACTAAACAGCAGCCTCTGATTGACGATGCTTCCAATACAGGAAGGCACATCCTCCGATACCTACAAAAAAGAGCAACGTAGAGATAATCTCTGCCTGAGATGGATGCATACCTAGAAACGGGATCTCATCATTTACCCTGATTTTCTCTATCCAAAATCGTTCAAAGCCATTGAGAATCACGTAGATGAAGAAGAGCATACCGGGTATCTTTATGCGTTTGCGCAATGACCAAAGTATGGCGAAAATGAGGAGGCTCGCCATCACCTCGTAGAATGGAGTTGGGTAGACAGCCTCAGCCAATTTGTGACAATACGGTCCCTCACATCCTTCTATCAAGACTCCTTGATTGAGCACATTATGTGGGAAGTCGTATGCCCACATCCAATCGGGTAAGAACCACCAACTTGGTTGTGCAAGGGCATTGACAATACCCCAATCGCCATCGCCAGCAAGTTGACAGCCGATGCGTCCAACCGCATAACCCATGATCATAGCAGGTGCAGCAGCATCCATGACGTGGATGGGCTTCATGCCCTTCTTCTTTACATACCAGAAGACATAGGCAAATGCCACGATCAATCCACCATAGATGGCTAAGCCGCTGCCCGAAAAAAACTGATTAATTGGATCTCTAAAAAAAGCCTGTATGTTCTCTGTACTCTCAAAAATTGCAAACAACTTTGCCCCCAGGATTCCCGATATGGCAGCCCTGATGGTGATATCTGCATTGCGATCATGGGGATAGATCTGCATCTCCTTGACTCCAGGTTTATCCAGTTTTTCCTTTTCCTTCCCCCACCATTGCAAGAATCCAAATAGCACTGCACCAATGAGACCCCCTGGCCAGCTTCCTGTACCTGAAGCGATAAAACCAAAAACATCTTCCCCGATCTCTTGAAAGTGTTGTGCCAGATAAACCACCTTAAAACCAATAAAGAAACCCAGGATGGTGTTCATCAGTATTTCCATGGGAGTGGCAGCGTAACCCACCTTTACCGACTCTTTTACTGGCTTGAGTAAGCCCTGTTTTTCCTTTCGCTTCAGCTCAAGACCAAATACATAACTACTGGCCAAAAAGGCCAACGCCAGCATGAAGCCAAAAGTCTTAATCAATGATAGCCAGTTGTTTACAGGTGTGCCAAGCAGGTCGTGAAAAAGGTAAGAAAGGTCTGGATACATAGATATGATTTGTCGTCCGTCGAGGACAAAAATAGAATTAACCGACAATATCTAGCTTAGAATCTATCGACGAAGATATGGGGTCAAAACTTAAACACACCCCATGAATATGGGGTTGGACGATCAGCACAAGATTACAAATTTTACGTTTAGATTTAACAAGGTCAGCATATTATAATGTAATACTGACTTATCATAATCAAATTTTGTTGTAAGGGTGAATGAGCGCCAGATCCAAGAGATACTGGCGCTTATTTTTTTACACCTTGCATTTTTTGGCCTTTTTCCATGAGAAATTTCTCCTGCTGCCACCGTCTGTCCATTCTAACAGAGCTGTTAACCAATCTCGTGCACCGAATTCACTATAACCATGGTTGAAGCCAAACCCGCAGGTTGGTCGAGGATCTAAACTTCCTCTGTCTTCAGAAGACTTGACGTGACCCGATCTGCAGTCATATGCTCCAATCTGACATTGGAGATCGTGTTAATCAATTCATCTGTCCCTACCACATCAACCTTAATGTAGTTGTCAGTAAAGCCGGTAAGCTTGGCTTTGTCTTTGCGACGTTCTGTCAATACGGGTCTGATGGTACCCAGGTGCTGCTGATAAAAAATCCGTTTCTTCATCTCTGACATCCTCCTGAGTTGAGCATTTCTGTGCCTTCTCTTCTCCAGGGGAACCATGTCAATCATGCTTGCAGCCGGAGTGTTTGGTCTTTCTGAGTAAGTAAAGACATGAAAATAGCCAACATCGAGATCAGACAAGAACTGTTTGGTCTTACAAAAGTCGTCATCGGTCTCTCCTGGAAAGCCGACAATCACATCGACACCTATGCAGGCATGCGGCATCACCTGCTTGATCATCTCCACCTTGTCCCGATACAACTTACGCTGGTATCTGCGGCGCATCTGCTTCAATTGTTTGTCATTTCCAGACTGTAGAGGCATGTGAAAATGGGGCATGAAGCGGCTGGAACTGGCCATAAATTCGATGATTTCCTGCGTACATAAATTGGGTTCAATGGAGGATATTCGAAATCTCGGTATCGTTTCAACTTCATCAAGGGCTCGAATCAAATCGATGAAAAAGACTTCCTTTTGGATCCTTGTGCCCTCTCTGACGGATGCACCCTTACCATAATCACCAATATTGACACCAGTCAAAACAATTTCCTTAACCCCCTGGGCGGAGATCATATAGGCATTCTCCACTACCTGATCTATATCGTCACTGCGGCTCCTGCCCCTTGCCTGAGGTATGGTGCAGAAGGAGCAGTTGTAGTCACATCCATCTTGCACTTTTAGAAAAGAGCGCGTGCGATCACCAAAAGAAAATGCCTCGACAAAAGTATTGACCTGACTGACCTCGGAGGTATTTACCCATGCCTTACCAGCTATCTTTTCCAGCTGATCCACATAATCTAGCACACGAAACTTTTCAGCAGCTCCCAGTACCAGATCCACTCCTTCGATCTCTGCAATCTCCTTAGGCTTTAGCTGCGCATAGCACCCTGTCACCACTATTTTGGTGTCCGCATTTCTCCTCAAGGCCTTGCGAACGGCTTTTCTGCACTTGCGATCAGCGAAATCAGTGACACTGCATGTATTGATGACACAGATATCGGCACCATCCTCGAAAGGCATGACCATGAAACCATGTGCCTCAAACTGACGACGAATGGCAGATGTCTCTGCAAAATTTAATTTGCAGCCCAGGGTATGAAAGGATACTGTACTAGGTGTGGCCATCTCTGAAATGGCATAAAATTACGCCATTCTTAATTACTGTAGCTTCCACCGATCATAAGCATTCTTGGTACTCCCCTTGATCGAAACCAATGAAGTTTCTGTCCCTGCAGTGATGGATCACGGAAATAGCAACTTTTCATCTCCACAGGCCATAAATTGGGCAGAGGCCGAGCACAAGCAAGATCAGTCGCACATATGATTTATTATCCATATCTTCTCAACAGATTTCAACTACCAAGATGCTTCTGAAAATTTCTGCCTCGTCAATGACCACTTGGGCCTTGCTATGCAGCTTGGTCTTTACGATCACTTGCACTGACCGTGACCAACAAATCATCATTTCAGGTGACGAAACCATTCCACAACTGCAGTTTGCGATGGCTGAAGTGATTAGCGCACTGACTCAGTGCGGGGAGAGTGTTACTAGACGTGTCGATAAAAAGGCTGATATTCTTTTCACCCTTGAGGCCGGCCATCCTTCCTTAGAAGCGGAGGGATTTATCATTGAAAAAGCACCAGACGGCATTAGGGTCACAGGAGTGGATCATGCCGGATTAATGTACGGCGGCCTAGAGTTGGCCGAGCAGATACAGCTTGGAGGCTTGGAAGGAGTGAGTGATCGGCTGCAGAATCCCTATATGGAACTCCGTGGCACGAAATTCAACATCCCACTGGACGTGCGGACTCCTAGTTATACCGATCCATGCGATGCAGCACAGAAAAACATCCCAGAAATGTGGAGCTTCGATTTTTGGCAGAATTACATCGATAACCTAGCTAGGTATAGATACAATTTTATCTCTCTTTGGAGTTTACATCCCTTTCCATCTCTTGTCAAAGTTCCCGGCTACGAGGATATTGCTTTAGATAATGTACAACGATCGACGGTAGATTGGCAAGAGTACTACAGCGGAAATGGCATCGGTTTTGACGCACCTGAAATACTGGCTAATCCCGAAATTGTCAAAGAGATCTCTATAGATGACAAGATTGCGTTTTGGCAAAAAGTTATGGCCTATGGGCAAGATCGCAATATTGACTTTTTTGTAGTGACCTGGAACATATTTGTGAATGGAACCGATGGAAAGTATGGCATCACCGACAAAATCGATAATCCTACTACCAGGGATTATTTTAGAAAGAGTATTCAGCAGATGTTCATCACCTACCCTGATCTGGCAGGGATCGGACTCACCACCGGTGAAAACATGCACGGTGCCAGTACCATCGAGAAGGAAGACTGGGCCTATGACACTTATGCACAAGGAGTGTTAGATGCAGCTGCAAAGATGCCTGATCGAAAATTCACTTTTGTTCATCGCCAGCATCAGACGGGTGCACAAGAGATTGCTGACAAGTTCAGGCAACTTTTTGACCACGAAAACATTGAATTTATTTTCAGCTTTAAGTATGCGAAAGCGCACGTGTACAGTGCTACGGAACAGGCCTATCACCAAGAATTTGTCAAGGATATCGGCGACATAAAAACCATCTGGACATTGCGCAATGACGATATCTACTACTTCCGATGGGGTGCTCCGGATTTCGTAAGGACATTTATCAAGAATATCCCGCACCAGGTATCGCGTGGCTACTATTATGGTTCAGATCAATGGATTTGGGGTCGAGAATTTCTCATGAAGGAGCCAGAATCCCCCAGACAACTAGAGATTGTAAAACATTGGTATCACTGGATGCTATGGGGACGATTGGGATACGATCCAGACCTGACCAACGAACGTTTCATTAAAATCCTTGGTCAAAGGTTTGAGAAGATAGATCCCGAAAAGCTTTTTACAGCCTGGCAAGAAGCTTCGATGATCTATCCCACCACTACAGGTTTTCATTGGGGTCCCCTGGATTTTCAATGGTACATCGAGGCCTGCAAAAGCCGGCCGCATTATGCGCAAAATGAAACTGGATTTCACGATGTTAATCGATTCATCAATTTGCCTCCCCACCCGAAATCAGGCTTTCAGTCCATCCCAGATTTTGTAGAGACCACTTTGCAAGGAGGAGCATCGACACTAAAGAGCCCATGGCAAGTAGCACAAATGTTGCACGAGCATTCAGACAAAGCCATGGAGATTCTTGCCACTTTGGATGCGGGACAAGACCATGAACTAGAAGTCACCTTACACGACATTCACACCATCGCCCTCCTCGGTAAGTATTATGCACATAAGATCAGCGGATCTACCAACTTAGCGCTTTACCGGGCGTCTGAAGACCTAAGATATCAGGAGGAAGCCATATCTCAACTGACCAAAGCACTGGCTTATTGGGAAAAATATACGGAGGCAGGATTGCAGCAAAACGTTAATCCGCTCTGGACCAACCGGGTGGGATATGTGGATTGGCAACAGATCACCGAGTGGGTGCGACAGGATATCGAGTTGGCAAAATCTGTACTCGACTAGTTTCCTATTAGAACAAGAACGAACCACAACCTATTATTATGAATGCACGAATCTCAGGTGCCTCCCATAAAGTAATGCGTGGAACATTATGGAAGACTTGGCAAGGCCAGCTGCATAATGCAAAATGTCATACACCCTTTTCGATGACATCAAATCATGATTTATCTGAAATTCAATAACTTGAGGTAAAACACTGGCCATCATGCCATCCAGTTTCTTAAAATATCTCGTATTCATCAGCCTTGCAATCTGGTCCACACGAGGTACTGCCGATACCAAGGCAGACAAACATTGGCGCAAAATAGCCCATCCCATTCTAGCGAAGCACTGTGCAGAGTGTCATAATGCTGCCGATAAAAAAGCTGGACTCAATGTCGATGAGTTCTACTTCATACCCAGTGTCATCAGTAGGGGAGAAACATGGCTGAATATTGTAGACCAGATCGAAACAGATCAGATGCCTCCCTCCAGCCGGCCTCGGATGACCCAGATGGAAAAGGATTCATTGATAAATCTGGTGAGGAGTATACTGGACGGAGCTCTTGCAGATCCTGATCCGGGACCTGGCATCATCAGGCGCATGAGCCATCGAGAATATTCCCACACGATCAGGGATCTGCTCGCTATTGATTTTGATGCAACGAACTTTTTTCCCAAAGAAGGCTCTGGTGGGGAAGGTTTTGACAATCAATCTCGTGTGCTATTTATGACTCCCTTGACAATGGAGAGATACTACATGGCAGCAGATTCTATTGTCGGTGCCATGCGGAGTGACCCCACAAAGTGGCAGCAGGTGGTTCACGTTTCTTATCGACCTAGTTTCTTTAGGAAGATGATCAATAAGCTTCGAGTGTGGATGGGTACATCCGCACCCCGATGGTCAACACCCAGCAAACGAGCCCAAGACATCATCATCCCCTTTGCCACCAAGACTTTCCGTGGATTTATCGACTCTGAGGACAAGGAGGAGCTTCTGGATTTTTTCAATCAGATATACTTTGAAGATTTATGGCGTGAGCAAGATGGGTTTAATACCGCCATTGCTACGACCTTAAAACGCATCTTGATCTCACCTCTTTTCTTATATCGCTCAGAGGTCAATTTACCCATTCACAAACCATATGCAATCTCCAACTTAGAACTGGCGACCAGACTGTCATACTTTTTATGGTCGTCCATGCCAGACGACACTTTGCTTAAGGTCGCGTATGAAGAAGATCTGCATGATCCGGAGATTCTAAATCGCGAAGCCAGACGGATGATGCACAGTCGGAAATTTGAGCGTTTCTCATCATCTTTTGCCCCTCAATGGCTTGGTGTAGAAGAAACCCTAAGAGAACCCCAAGTTGACCAAGAGATCTTCCCAGAATTTACTGCGGATCTGCGTCGATCAATGCGTCGTGAAGTCATAGGTTACTTTCACTACGTCTTTACAGAACGAAAAAATCTGTTGGAGCTCATCGATAGTGATTACACCCTATTGGATGCCTCATTGGCCAATCACTATGGCGTTCCTGGTGTAACTGGTGATGGATTTCGGGCTGTGCAGGTGTCAGACCAGGGTCGGGGAGGTGTGTTGGGAATGGGAGCAGTGCTAACGGCTACTTCGTTACCAGGTCGAACAAGTCCCGTGCTACGTGGCCAATGGGTGCTAGAACAGATCTTGGGCACTCCAGCACCTCCTCCTCCACCAGATGTGCCCGAACTCCCAGAGAAGGAAGGTCACAACGATGAGCTTGATATGCGGGTACTGTTGGAGCAACATCGTGACTCACCCAATTGCTCCGGTTGCCATGCGAAGATGGATCCCATCGGTTTTGCCATGGAAAACTTTGATGCTATTGGTCGCTGGCGACAGTATTATCGGGGTGAGATTGATATTGATGTTTCCGGACAGCTAAGCAACGGCCAGCAAATAGATGGTCCTCGGGATTTAAGAAAGGCACTAACCGCCGAGAAAGAAAAATTTGCCCGCAACTTCTCCCGAAAAATTATGTCTTTCGCCCTTGGCCGTGGTGTTGCATTTGCCGATACACCAACGCTAAAAGAAATGACTGAGAATCTACTCAACAACAATTTTGATAGTGAAGAAATGATCCTTACTATGGTCAATAGCTATCCATTTAGGCATCGACGTAGCGACATGACCGAATTGTATATTAAAGAATAACTTGATGGGAAATCATAATCTGACCAGTAGGAGGAATGTATTGAAAGGGCTTGGAGCCACCATCGTCCTACCATTTATGCCATCCTTAGCTCCCGGGGGATTGATGGCCAATCCCGTTTCTGATGGTCATCGGAGACCTCAGCGCTTTGCATGTCTTTTCATGCCCAATGGGGTTCATCCAGATCAATGGTCTCCTGCCCGCCTCGGCAGTGACTTTGAGCTTTCACCCATCCTGCGGCCCTTGACAAAGGTTAGAGACAAAATTCTGGTGTTGGGTGGGTTGAGTAATAAGCATTCTTTCAAGACTGTAGAGGGCCACTACACTAAGACTGCCAATTTTCTCACTTCCATGCGCATTACCCGTACTGTTGATGCCAATGTAAATGCTGGTGGAGAATCGTTAGATCAATTGTTGGCCAAAAACCTTGGCAAGCATTCCGTTTTTCCCTCACTGCAGTATGGACTCGATCGCATGAAAAGTGGTGTTTGCAAGTCAACCGGCATTACGAGGTTGTATGGAAGCACCATTTCATGGGAATCGGGCAGACAGCCCTGTTCCAGGGAGATCGACCCACGCATGGCATTTGACCGTCTCTTCAGAAATTTTGTACCCGGTAAAAAGCCATTGCCTCATGATCCATACAAACAAAGTGTCCTTGACATAGTAGGCAGCGATGCCAAACGGCTGGAAAAACGCATCGGTGTCGAAGATCGAAACAAGCTAAACGAATACCTTTCCGCTGTGAGGACCATCGAAAAGCGCCTTGACAATCAGGCCAGCTTGGCAGACTTCGAGGCCCGCATCACTCCGGACATGCGCAAGGAATTAAAACGGATGGACATTCGCATTGATGAGTGGGCTGAGTACAGTGAAGGTGTAGACATCACGGATAAGGCCAGACTCATGGTCGATATCATCGTGCTGGCTTTCTGGAGTGATATTTCCAGGGTAGCTACCCTGATGCTGGGCAATTCAGCCAGCAATAGAAATTTTGCTTTCTTAGAAGGTGTAAGCGATACTCACCATGCCGTGTCACATCACAAATACGATCCTCGGCAGATGGCACAGTACGAAATCATCAATCGATGGCATATCGAACAATATGGCTATTTGCTTGAACGTCTCGACAGCATCAAAGAAGGAGATCATACCTTGCTGGACAATAGCATGATCCTCTTTGGTTCAGGCCTGCGTGATGGTATGCGACATTCACCTCATGATCTGCCTATCGTCGTTGGTGGAAGTGGAGGAGGAAGGTTACGCACTGGTCTAAATCTGCGTTATCAAACAGATACGCCACTAGCCAACCTTTATCAGACCATTCTGGAGGCTACGGATGTTCCGGCTGAGGGTTTTGGTGACAGCACAGGTATGCTCAAGGATATCCTAAGTTAGTTAGATGATGAGATGGAGACAATGGTGCACTTTTGATTCCCTAACATCGCTGAACCTAATCCTGTGGATTAGTATCATCGGCATACTGTCTACCAGCTGCTCTAATGATCATGTGACGACTGAGGGAGAAATGACCAGCCGCACATACCTACTATCTAAGGCAGACCTTCCTGCCTACGAAGAGGACATAGATCACCGTGCTTTGATGACAGGAATGGCAGCATGGAAGAAAAACGGTGCGATGCGTTCTCGCGCCACCACCATATATCGTACAAGTTGCTACAGTTGTCACGGCACCATCGATAACCCTGGTTCGCTGCCAGACGCAAAGAAATTTTGGCAGGACACTTTTAAGAATGGCAATGATCCATATGCGATGTATCAGACGCTTACCCGGGGATTTGGACAAATGCCGCCACAACTCCAGTTGATGCCTCAACAGAAATACGAGGTGATCGCTTACATCCGAGAGGAGTTGATAAAACCTTCTAATATAGATCAATACTTCCAGGTCGATGACGCATATTTAGCCAAACTACCATCCGGGACCTCTCAGGGTCCCGAGCCAAAGCCCTATCATCCCTGGTCAGATATGGATTATGGAAATTGGTTGAATCGTTGTTATGAGATGGCTGATGAGCAGGCCGTCCCAAAAAAGATTTCCTCAGGTCGTGCACCACTAGCCAACGAAGACTATTCTCAGATAAACTTTGCTTACAAAGGCATAGCCATGCGATTAGATAGCGGCGAGGGAGGTGTAGCAAAGGGGCAGACTTTCGCTTTGTTTGATCACGATCTTTTACGATTTGTCGGTGCATGGTCAGGACTGGGATTTATCGACTGGGAGGACATACTACTCGACGACCAACACAATGTCTATCCACGCACGGTGGGTACCACTTTGTTTGCCAATCCCATCACTCCGGGATGGGCTAATCCCAGTAATGGTAGCTTTGAAGATCCCCGTATCAGAGGCAGCGATGGTCGCCCATTTGGCCCCTTGCCTCGTAGTTGGTCTCACTATAAGGGCCTTTACAGATACGATGATAGGGTCATCATCTCGTACACAGTAGGTCATACCGAGGTCCTTGAATCCTACACTTCGGAGCACGATGAGATCATAGGACGGCATCTCACCATTGGGCCTGTTGGTGCCACTTTGAAGCTCAGGTTATTGCCGGAAAGATTTGCGGTTTCATACCAGGGTACAGGCGTGGAAATCCTGCAAGAAGGAGGATATCATGTGGCACAGATATTTCCGGGCCAGCGCCGGACCATAACCTTCCACCTGTCGCATAAGGCAATCCAAGAGCACGACGCACTGGTAGACAAAATCCCCCCAATGACCTCGCTGGATCAATATATCATAGGGGGCTCTCAACAATATCCACAGACCTTAACCAGCCCCATCATCAGCAGTGCCGAGAGCGATGCCTATGTGGTCGATGTGCTCACCTTGCCCTTCGACAATCCCTGGAAGAGCCGATTGCGTCCCACTGGGATAGACTTCCTTAACCACGGAGATGACGCAGTCATCTGCACCATTGATGGTGAAGTGTGGTTGGTGAAAGGCATTGCACAGAAATCAGGAAATACGACTTGGCAACGCATTGCCACAGGTTTGTTTCAACCCTTGGGCATCAAAGTCCATCAAGGGATTATCTATGTGGGCTGTCGAGATCAAATCGTAATTCTAAGGGATCTCAATGGCGACGGAGAGACGGACTTCTATGAGAATTTCAACAGTGATCACCAGGTGACAGAACATTTCCATGAATTTGCCATGGGCCTACAGACCGATTCCGATGGCAACTTTTACTATGCCAAAAGCGGACGACATGCGCGTACCTCACTCGTACCTCAACATGGTACATTGATCAAAGTAAGTCGGGATGGACAAACATCCACCATCTTGGCCAATGGTTTTAGGGCTGCCAATGGCGTCTGTCTCAATCCCGATGGTTCCTTTTACGTGACTGATCAACAGGGTTTTTGGAATCCTATGAACCGAATAAACCGGGTGACACGTGGGGGCTTCTACGGGAACATGTGGGGCTATGGTGCACCTGAAGATAGCTCCGATGCAGCCATGATTCAGCCGATGTGCTGGATCGATATGGAGTACGATCGATCTCCGGCAGAGCTGCTATGGGCTGACTCAGATCGATGGGGTCCTTTAAGTGGGCATCTACTAAACTTATCGTATGGTTATGGAAAAATCTATCTAGTGCTCACCCAGTCTATTAACGGCGCAGAACAGGGAGGTATGATCGAACTACCAATACCTCAATTTCCGACCGGCATCATGCGTGCCCGTATGAACCCCAAAGATGGACAGCTGTATGTTTGTGGAATGTCAGCTTGGGCTACGAGTCGAATGATACAAGTGGGCGGTCTGTATCGAGTGCGCTATACGGGTGCCGATATTGCCATGCCCATCAAACTCAGTGCGACCACCGAGGGCATATATTTACAATACAACGCACCACTTGATCCCAAGAGTTGCACAAACCCAGACAATTTTGAAATCAACACATGGGATATTAGGCGCTCCAGTAAATACGGATCAGACCGCTATCATGAAAAGAGGCTTCCTATTGATCGGGTAGAGTTGCAACCCGATCAGAGATCGATTATCATCAACTTACCCCAGCTTGAACCTACCTGGATGATGGAAATCAAATACCGGCTGCACACCGCAGAACATGTTGCCTTTGACGGTGCTGTGCAAAACTCGATCTACGCCTTGGAGTAGCTCTGCCATAAAGTGAAACAATTACATACCCAACATTGCAATCAGTAGACGGCTTTTCAACCAAAAGGCTCCTGTTGATCAAGAACCCTATTGCCCATATAATGCATGGTTCAGTCATGGGATTTTTCATCCTTTTGGATGACAATTGGCAGATCTAATATGCTTTACATTGCAGATAAATAATAATTAATTCCAATAATCAAATAATCAGTAGTAATGAGCCCATCATCAATCATCAGAGCAACCAAGTGCATGATCCTATTGTCATTATGCATCTATACTCTTACTGCGAGAGCCCAGTCTAAAGCAGAAAAGATAGACATGCTCTTAGAAGCCATCGACCTCGATGCGACCATGGATGAAATTTGCATGAAGGTTTTTAAGAAATACCGCGAAGGATTTCCCGAAAACCAGCGCATTCAAGAAACCATCTCATCTTATGAGCAGCAGCTGAAAAAAGACCTGACCGAGCATTTGGTTCTCATGTACAAAAAAAATCTCGACGTAGATCAGATCGATGCCATTATTAGGTATAACGAGACTGGTAAATCAATAGCAGGACATCAAAAAATCTTCCAAGCAGTGGATGCACTACTTGAAGATGAACTTGGAAATTCGCTCTTCAAATGGTGTAAAAAGAATATGCCAGTTATGGAGAAAAGCATCGGTTCCATCGCTAAAGAGGATCCCTATTCCATCGCCTCCCTGTACAAGCCTAAAGAAGTATTTGACAAATTGGAGCCGTATGAGTTAACCAACGAGGTCACCCCAAACACGAAATATGTCAGCGAGCGATCTAACATTGAGATAGATTTCGATTCGTCCCAATGGGTGATCGTCGATTGCGAGACAGAAGATTCTGTTTTCGATGTATGTTTCGAAACATCGGATGGCACCATATTCACGTCCGTTCTTGTGGAAGAGAATCCCATGAAAATTCAGGTACTGAAGGCTGCAGCACTATATAATCTTCATCAGGGTGTCGGAGAGTTTAATATGAACAAGGTCGGGATGGTAAAAATAAATGACCGGGAAGCACTAAAAATGGAGCTAGAATATGAATATGAGGGTGATCAATATGTTCAACAAAATTACTATCTCACTCCCTCCTGGGGTGCTATTCAAATCATTAACGATGGTCCAAAAGATCAACACGACAAACATCAAAAGATGATTGATCAATTCAGTAGTGGATTTAGGGTGGCACAATGACTTGAAGAGACTAAGAGGATTCCTAGGCTGAGGGTATTCCCTGCTTTCCCAAAGCCTACGGGGACGATATAGTTTAAGTGCTAAATACCGCAGGGACTGATCTTGGTCTTTTGTGCACGTCCGAAGTAGCCACAAATTATCAAGAACAAAGCTCCCACGAGTGCTTCGATAGTGGTAGCTTCGCAACATACAGCATCGTTGCCGTGAGAAAATTTACACTATTGCTCCTCTTCGTTTTACTCCCTTCAACGATTTATCTACAAAAGAGTATCAAAGATCAAATCATAGTCCAGTTCGTGGATGGTTTAGAAACTACACACTCTTTTCTGTCTTCCAGAGGACTGCACAGTATAGTGAAGCAGGAATGTCTTAGCAAGAGACTGCAGATTTATCTTTATGCACTGCCACCGGATGAATCCCACGATGCCCTCATTGAAGAAATTCGTGCCGATCCAGCAGTATGGAGGGTGGAACGAAACCATGCATTAGAAAGGAGAGAGCGTCTCCCAAATGATCCCAGATTTGACGAACAATGGAACCTGCAAAAGGTAGGGTTTGGCCTAGCTTGGGAGGAAACCACGGGTGGTCTCACATTGGATGGAGATACCATTGTTGTGGGAGTGATGGAGACTGGACTCGACGTGCATCACGAAGATCTATCCAATCTCTTATGGATCAACAGGGCTGAGGTTCCCGACAATGATTTTGATGATGACCATAACGGGTATATAGACGATTTCTATGGTGTGAGCGAAGACCATGGCAAAGATGACCATGCTGAAGATCCCGAAGGTCATGGCACTTCAGTGCTGAGTGTGATTGGCGCAGAGGGCAACAATGGTTTGGGTATCTCCGGTGCCAACTGGAACGTAAAAATTGCTCTATTCTCTTCAAAAGGACAATCCCTGGCCAGTGCGATAAAAGCATATGCCTACTTCCTGGATCTAAGAATAAAATATAATGAAAGCAATGGCGAGCAAGGCGCCTTTATCGTAGCTACGAACTCGTCCTACGGTAGTGATGGCCTCTTTGAAAAAGATAATCCGATATTCTGCGACATGTTTAATAAAATGGGGGCCGCAGGCATTTTAAGTATTGGGGCTGCGGAAAATGATCAAGGAAATGCTGATATTTTTGGTGACCTTCCTAGCAATTGCAGCAGCGACGAGTTAATCATAACAACAGGTACCAATAGGGAAGATCAATTGTCCGTTGGGGGATTTGGCAGAAATACGGTCGATCTCGGTGCCCCTAGCGAAAACATATGGACGGCACATATTGGAAATACGTATAAGGTCAATGGTGGCACATCATACGCTGCTGCTCTGGTATGTGGTGCAGCAGCACTTCTATTCAGTCATCCCTCGCAAGACTTCATTGATTTCGTAAAATCTAGTCCAAGGGAAGCAGCCAAACTGATAAAAGATGTCCTACTTGATAATGTCGTGGAATTGACTAGTCTCAAGGGAAAGACCGTCTCTGGCGGCAGATTGGATATTGGTAGGGCTTATGAATCCCTCTCTCAGAAATATCCGATCTTGCAGACCCGCACTGATAATCACCTGTCTATTTACCCTCAACCCCTATTGGCCAAGACCACCCTCTATTTCGATGCACCAGTTGTTGACCTCACTGTCCGTATTTCAGATCTATCTGGAAGACTAATCTACATGGAAGAGATTGATGGCATACACACTTCACATAACGTAAATACTGCTTTCCTGCCACCCGGTATATATTTTTTAATAGCTCAAGCAAAAGGACACATTTTTGGAAGCAAGCTTATCAAATATTAAATCCTCCCGATGGAGCAGTGGAATATATAACTGGCTAGATCGCCGTGTTTTTATGAATCTATTTGATTTAACTGTAGTTTGCAATAAATGCATTCCACAAAATGACGAAACCAGAGATAAATGGAAAGTATGCTCAAATGAAAATTCTGTTCATCATCGCCGGGTTTATTTTCTTTCCTCTTATTTCTTTTGGGCAACACTTTGAATATTCAGTTAGTCCGACATTTGACCAGCACAATGATATCCGCCACTATCTGAGTGCAAGGGCAAGCCACATTACCCATCGTTCATTAATGGGAGTAGAGGACCTGAGCGACTGGAAGTCCACCATAGAAAAGCGTCGGATGCAGCTTATTGAGATGCTGGGATTGCAAGATTGGCCCCTTACAGAAGATCGAAAACCACCAAAAGCTACGCTTACCGGCGTGATTGAAGAAGAGGGTTTTCGCATCGAGAAACTCTACTATGAGTCGGCCCCGAATCTTTATGTGCCAGCAAATTTATATCTACCAACCGATGTCGAAGGTCCTGCACCAGCCATCCTTTATGTATGTGGCCATAGTCATGCTCAAAAATATAACTACCAAGCCCATGCTCGATCCTTTGCCCAGCACGGATTTGTCGTTTTGCTGATTGAGACCATCCAAAGAGGTGAGGTCGAGGGTAAACATCTTGGTGCCGAATCCCTGGGATGTTTCCACTGGTATAGTCGAGGATATCATCCTGGAGGAGTAGAAGTGTGGAATGGCATTCGTGGCATAGATCTCCTCTGCCAAAGACCGGAAGTGGACCAAGAAAAAATCGGGGTGACGGGTATCTCAGGAGGAGGATCACAAAGCTGGTACCTAGGAGCGATAGATGTCAGGATCATGGCCACGGCGGCGGTAGCTGGTGCTGCTTCTCTAGAGGGACAAATCGGTCAGCGCACGATCGATGATCATTGTGATTGCATGATGCCCATCAACACCTATGGCATAGATTTCTCTGATATTGGAGCATTGATTGCACCCAGGGCATTTCTCATAGCACAAACCACTGGTGATATCTACTACTCCATCGAAGCTGTGAGGGCGCTACATACTAAAATCAAACCTATTTACAGCCTCTACAGAAAGCCAGAAAAACTAACTATGATAGAGGCCACTGGTGGTCACAGCTACGGTGAGCATGAAGAGTTTAGAAATGAAATACTGGCCTTTTTTCTCCATGAGTTGACCACTCGCAAAGTTGAATCCGATCAGCTGCCCACCATGAATATATCCAAGACATTGACCGAAGAAGAACTTAGAGTCTACGTGGACGGTGTGCCTGAAAATGACCTAACTAAGGTGATTCAAGATTCCTTCATCACTTTGGCCAAGATACCTGAGATACACACCTTTGACCAACTGGCAGCCTATCGAAATAAAGTCAAAGCTTTCCTAGATGTAAAAACTTTCGGTGCTTTTCCATTAGAGGAAAGCCCATTGGACATTAGAATGGAATTTCAAGCCCTGGATGGAGCAGATCTGGGAAGACAGGATTATAGCTTTGTATCTGAGGAAGGGTGGAGGTTATCATTATCCATACGTAGGCGCCGTTCTGCAGCTCAACCTTCAGCAGTGGTTCTAGTGCTGAAAAACTCAAATGAAGCACGTTGGGATTCATATGGGTTGGTATCAGGACTTCGAGATAAAACAAATATTGCCTTTTTCGAGGCTAGGGGAATCGGATCTACCGGTTGGGATCCTTCGTTACAATGGCATATCCGGAGAGCCGCAGCTTGGACAGGACAGACAGTGGCGTCGATGAGGGTATACGACGTGATAAGATGTGTAGCCGCACTGAGAAAAATGGCTGGTATTGATCCTGACAATATACATATAGCTGCCCAGGGAGAAATGGTTGCTGTAGCATCGTACGCGGCGCTGCTCGATGGCGGCATAAAGTCACTTATTCTTAAAAATCCACCCCCTACTCAAAATGAGGCCAGCCAACCCGATGGAAAAGGTCCAGCTATCGAAATGCTCAACTGCCTGCGCGTCACTGATCTCCCACAAGTAGTAGGAATGATGTTTCCAAGAGATGTCATTTTCATCGGCCCTACATCGGAGACCTACCGTTGGTCGGAAAAGCTGTATCAGACATTGGGAAAACCCGAGGCCTACCAGAAGGTAGAAGACCTGTCAGGGTGGAAGGTCAAGTAGGATAGGGCTAAATAGACTTCAGTTTTTTTCTCAGCGCAAATAGCTCATCTCGAAACTGTGCTGCACTGATGAAGTCAAGCTCTTTGGCGGCTGCTTTCATTTTTCGTTCTGTCTCTGTGATCGTACCTTCCAACTGATCTCTAGTCATATACTGTACAATGGGATCTGCAGCAATGTTTGGTTCTTGAGATTCAACATATGCTTGTGCCGGAGCTTGCCCTCTAATATCCAAGATACTCCGGGCTGTTGTAGACTTGGTAATGGTCGTGGGTGTAATACCATGCTCTTCATTATAGGACATTTGTTTATCTCTCCTCCGATTGGTTTCTGCAATGGCATGTTGCATGGATTCAGTGACTTTGTCTGCATAGAAGATGACCAAACCATTCGAATTTCGTGCTGCTCTGCCGGCAGTTTGGGTCAAGGATCGCGCATTGCGAAGAAATCCTTCCTTATCAGCATCGATGATGGCCACCAGTGAAACCTCCGGCAAATCTAGTCCCTCCCTTAAGAGATTAACGCCAATCAAGACGTCGAAGACACCCTGGCGCAACTGCTGAATGATTTCCACCCTTTCCATTGTATCGACTTCCGAGTGGATATATCGGCATTTAATGTGCAGTTTGGCCAGGTATTTGGCAAGTTCCTCCGCCATTCGCTTGGTGAGGGTAGTGACCAGCACCCTTTCGGAGACTTCAATGCGTTTGTTGATCTCTTCCAGTAAATCATCAATCTGATTGAGACTAGGTCGCACTTCGATGGGGGGATCCAGTAGCCCGGTGGGTCTTACTACTTGCTCCACAATCAATCCTCCCGTTTCCTCCAACTCATAATCGCTCGGCGTAGCGCTGACATAAATCACTTGATTGGTCAACGTCTCGAACTCAGCAAAACTGAGGGGCCTATTGTCCATGGCTGAAGGTAATCTAAAACCAAAATTGACTAGGTTGAGCTTTCGAGCTCGATCACCACCCCACATACCTCGCACCTGTGGTATGGTCACATGGCTCTCATCCACCACCAGCAGGTAGTCATCTGGAAAATAATCTAAGAGGCAAAATGGCCGTGTCCCAGGAGCTCTTCCATCGAAGAAGCGAGAATAGTTCTCTACACCATTGCAATATCCCAACTCACGCATCATCTCCAGATCAAAGGTGACGCGCTCCTTGATCCTTTTGGCCTCGATATATCTTGATTCTTGTTCGAAGTATTGTTCTTGCTCATATAGCTCATTCTCTATGTCTTCAAGCACTCCTTTCATTCGCTCCTTGGGTGCCACATAAAGATTGGCCGGAAAGATCGCTGCATGTTCTAGTTTCTCAATGCTTTTGCCGGTTTCGCATTCGATTCGCTGGATTTCTTCGATCTCATCGCCAAAAAACACTACGCGATACCCGTAGTCCACATAGGGTAGATTGACATCAACAGTATCACCCCGTACACGAAAAGTGCCTCGACCAAAGGGAGTCTCAGTACGTGAGTAAAGACTTTCCACCATATGATAAAGCAGTGCATTGCGGGAGATGGTCATGCCCCGGTGTATCCGGATAATTCCCGTTTTATAATCTTCGGGATTTCCCATACCATAAATACACGACACAGAGGCCACAATGATGATATCACGTCTTCCCGACAGCAGCGAGGATGTAGCTCTCAATCTCAGTTTATCAACCTCTTCATTGATCGATAGATCTTTCTCTATATAGGTATCAGACACGGACATGTATGCCTCAGGTTGATAATAATCGTAGTAGGATACAAAGTATTCGACTGCATTATTGGGAAAGAACGAGAGGAACTCACTATAGAGCTGTGCGGTCAGTGTCTTATTGTGGGTCAAGACCAAAGTAGGTCGCTGCACTTGCGCAATGACATTGGCGATGGTAAAGGTCTTTCCCGAACCAGTCACCCCTAGTAGCACCTGTGCAGGTTCCTGGGCATTGAGGCCTTCGGTGAGCAGCTTTATGGCCTCAGGTTGATCGCCTGTGGGTTTGAAGGGAGATTCTAATTTGAACTTCATAGCATCGGCTAAGGGTCGATCTCTACCGTGTTTATATTTTTGCAATATATGCAACTACATTCGAAGTCATTTGGTTCGGGCCAACCATTGATCATCCTGCATGGACTCTTTGGTATGCTAGACAACTGGCAGACTTTTGCCAAGCGTCTCGCTACCGACTATCTGGTCATCACCGTCGATCTCAGAAATCATGGCCTATCACCCCATTCCGATGATATGGATTACCCACTGATGGCTGATGATCTCAAATCCTTCATGGAGTCAAACTGGCTGTTTGGCGGTGCCACGGTCATGGGACACTCCATGGGAGGTAAGGTTGCCATGCAATTAGCCTTGAACCATCCTGATTTGATCAAGAAACTCATCGTGGTGGACATTGCCCCTGTAAATTATAGCTCTCCTCACCATCACGATACCTTTCGTGCCCTGGATCAGGTCTCATGGGCTGCGGTGAAAAGACGCAGCGACGTGGCCAGTCAACTGAGAAAATCTATCGAGGAGGATGAGATTGTAGCCTTCTTATTGAAAAACGTAGCACGCCAGAGGGATGGTACCTATAGGTGGAAGATGAACCTACCGAGCATCAGAGCAAACTACAACTCACTACTCGCTGCTCCGGAGGGTGCGGAGAAGAGCCCTTCGGAGGTGCCAGCGCTTTTTATTAAAGCGGAACGCTCAGAATACATACTACCGGAGCACTTAAAGGCGATTCATCGGCTTTTTTGTCAGACCCAAGTCAATGAAGTACCGCAAGCAAGTCATTGGGTGCATATTGATGAGCCTGATTTGATGTATCAGATGGTTACCCAGTGGCTGTTACAGCCTCAGGACTGAGTCCCTACATATCCTATTTTGTAAGACTGTGCGAAACAAGTGGTATCCTCCACACGTTAAACAAGCATTACCCAAGTACAATCATGAAACTACAAAGACTCACTATTCCAGCTGTGCTAATCCTGTCGAGCTTGGCATTCATAGTATACGACAGTAAACAATTCGAGATCAGTAAGAATCTGGAAATCTTCGCCAATATCTATAAGGAATTAAATACCCACTATGTAGATGATGTGGATCCAAGTAGGTTGATGAGGACCGGCATAGAAGCGATGTTGGAAACCTTGGATCCATACACCAACTATATCTCGGAATCTGATATTGAGGGCTATCGCTATATGTCTGAAGGCAAATACGACGGTATCGGGGCACGTGTACGCAAGATGGGTGCGTTTGTGACCGTGGTAGAACCTTACGAAGGCGGACCTGCCATCGAAGCCGGACTACGTGCTGGTGATATGATCATTGCTGTCGAGGGTAAGAGTGCCAGGGACAAGAAGACCGATGAAGTTGAAGAAATCCTCAAAGGTTTTCCCGGAACGGAAGTAAATATCACGATTAGACGACCGGGAGAAGACCAAGATCGAACCGTAGCTGTAAAGCGGGATGAAGTAGCTGTAAAGAATGTGCCCTATCAAGGGATGTTGGATGAGCAGACGGGATATGTGGTGCTGACCACTTTTACCGCCAATGCAGCTAAGAATGTCGGTCAAGCCATCAAGACTTTGCAGAAGGAAAACCCCGGAATGAAGAATTTAGTCTTCGATCTGCGCAACAACGGAGGTGGATACCTCCGGGAGGCCGTCAGTATTAGCAATCTCTTTATCCCCAAGGGAGAAACTGTGGTCACTACTAAGGGAAAAGTGCGTGACCGGGACCGGAGTTTTAAGACAAACAATCCACCCGAAGTCCTAGACATGCCCTTAGTCATATTGACCAACAAATGGACTGCCTCGGCTTCAGAAATAGTCAGTGGCGTGGTGCAAGACCTCGATAGAGGTGTAATCTTGGGCACCAAGACCTATGGCAAAGGATTGGTGCAAAACACGGTAGATCTAGAGTATAACTCCAAATTGAAATTGACCACAGCGAAATACTACATACCCAGTGGTCGATGCATACAGAGTGTCAGTTATAAAGACGGTGAGCCGGTAGACATTCCAGATAAGAAAAGAGCTGTCTTTAAGACCAGGGGAGGCCGGAAGGTATTAGATGGTGGTGGCATTATACCCGATGTAAAGGTGGATGAGGAAGGGGAAGAACCCATCTTAAAATTTCTGGTGGATAACAACTTGATCTTTTACTATGCTACCAAGTATCATCAAGAACATCGTGAAATTGGTGCTGCCAAGGACTTTAGGTTTGAGGATTTTTCTGACTTTGTGTCTTTTGTGGAAGACAAGAAGATAGATTTCAAAACGAGTACTGAAACCAAATTGGATGAACTGCTCAAGACTGCGAAGACCGATCACCTGGAGGGTTTGGTGTCTGATGAGATCTCAAGAATGAAGGAGAAAATCGCGCAGGAAAAGTCCGATGATCTGCAGGAGAATAAGGATCGGATCATATCCATGATCGAAAAAGAGATTGTGAGTCGATATTACTATCAGACTGGCCGTACGGAGAAGTCATTAGACAATGATCGGGAGATCAAGTTGGCTTTAGAGATTCTTAATGATGACGCCAAGTATCAAAGTTACCTCTCACGATAAGTTTTCATACACCTTATAACTATTAGTGAGTCAGTCCCAGAATAAAAGGGCCGGGGATCCAATACTCTGCATCGAAACAGCGACAGAAGTCTGCTCGGTAGCCTTAGGATTAGGCAATGAGACCATAGCCCTAGAAGAGATCGCGTCCGGATTTGCACATGCTGCCCAAATCACCCTACTTGTGGATCAGTGCCTAGATGCGATGGATATGCGCCTCGATCAACTAAGTGCCATAGCAGTAAGCAGTGGCCCAGGCTCCTATACCGGTCTCAGAGTAGGTATTTCTGCTGCCAAGGGCTATTGTATGGCTTTGGATATTCCATTGATCGCATTAGACACTCTGCAGTGTTTGGCCCAAGGAGCCGTCTCAGCCTACCCAGATGGTAATGATCTGCTAATATGTCCAATGATCGATGCTAGGCGGCAGGAAGTGTACACGGCCATCTACGATCCATCGCTATGTGAAGTACGTGAACCTTCAGCTTTGGTTTTGAGTGAAGATAGCTTTGCGCGAGAGTTAAATGAGGCCAATTTTGTGGTTTTTACAGGCAATGGCGCCCATAAGTTGGAGAAGATCCTGGCTCATCCCAAGGCCAAATTCATCAATAAGTCATGCTCTGCCACCGATATGATCGAGTTAGCCAACAAAAAATTTCATGAAAAAATTTATTCTGACGTTCGATCTTGCACTCCCAAGTACCTGAAATCACCACATATTACTTCTCCGAATAAAGTGCTATAATCTAGATAATGTGTCTATTACATATACAATTAAATTTATATTTAATAAGTTATAATACATATGATACTGCAGTCCAGTAGGGACCTCCAGCCACGTATTAGAAATTTTGGTACAGTTTTGGTATTGAAAAGAGAGGATTCCAAAATTTGTAAAATAACTTAGATATGAGAAAGCAGAAGAATGAAAATGTCACTCTCAAGCATGGCAAAAAAGACATCCTGCTGGACTACGCAGAATTGCGTAAAGCCGTCCTCGTTCTAAGGGCCGTTAATCACAAGCTTCGGCAGAGGATTATCGACCTATTAGAAGAAGGCGAGTCCATGACTGTAACCGACATTTATATTAAACTTCGACTGGAACAATCTGTTGCTTCGCAGCATCTAGCCATTTTGAGAAGGGCTGGAGTAGTAAAAACTGAACGACAAGGAAAGTTCATCTACTACTCCCTAGACAAAAAACGTTTAGCCCAAATCTCAAGATTGGTTGAAGAATTAGCAGTATAAACTTTTAAAATCAAACGCGTTTGATATCAAGGAATTATACATTTTAATTGTAGAAGTACTCTAATCCTGTTCTGGGACAAAGACTAAATGCTGTAGTAGATTACATATTACAGCATTTTTTTATGTGTTTGTTTGTATATGATTTTTTTTTAATGCATATTTGTCCTGACTAAGGCATTCAATTTAAGAAACACTACACTTATGAACAGGACAAAAGTTGCGTTCAATCATGAGAAACTCGACCTTTCTTGTGAAATTGTACGAGCACTTGCACACCCACTCCGGCTCAAAATTCTAGAGTTTATTGATCAACATCGTAAAATACATGTTAATCGCATCTACAACACGCTCAAAATTGAGCAATCCATTACTTCTCAGCATCTCAGAATACTTAGATTAGCAGGACTTGTGCATGCCGAAAGAGAAGGCAAATTCATTCACTATTCATTAAACTATACGCGTTTAGAAACAGCAGAAACGGCCATCAACCACTTCTACGGTAGGTCTTGAGCGCTGCTTTGCTCCACAATGACTAATCTAATCTTCTAAATCTTTATTGATCTGGAGATACCGGATTGGGTTCTACTGATTGAGTAGTTTCGACAGGCTGAGAAAAGAACTGCCTTTGAAACAGAAGTAGACTAATGATACCTACACTGATGGATGAATCTGCCACGTTGAAAACGGGCTTAAAGAATTGAAATCTTTCACCACCAAAAAAGGGCATCCACTCCGGCCAATGCGTATCTATTAGGGGGAAGTACAACATATCAACCACTTTGCCGTACAGAAAGGGTGCATAACCACCTTCATTGGGAAACATCTGGGCAATCCCTCCGTGATAGGGTGATTCTGAAAATATCAGTCCATAGATGGCACTGTCAATAATGTTGCCAATGGCCCCTGCCAGAATCAAGGCAAAACATATCAGCACCCCTATGCCTTGCTTGTCGACTATCATCTTCCTAATAAAGTAAATCAAAAATCCGACTGCTCCTATTCTAAAGAGGCTGAGCACCAGTTTGCCGATGCTCCCACCCAATGAAATGCCAAATGCCATACCGTTATTCTCCACGAAATGTATGAATCCCCAAGTGGCACCAAAGATTGGGATTTGCTGACCGTAGTACATATGTGTCTTCACCCATATTTTCGATGCTTGATCAATGATCAGGATCGCAATGACAATGAGTGAAATGATCTGTCCTTTGCTTAATTTCAAATTCTGTGGTGTGGGCTAAGTTAAAATTTTCGGTTTTGCTTAGCCTCAATGCTAAGGGTGGCATGCGGTACTGCCTTAAGTCGCTCTTTGGAAATCAGTTTTCCGGTCTGCCGACACACACCATATACCTTATTCTTGATTCGAATCTTGGCATTCTCAAGGTGCTGTATCAGATGTTGTTGCCGAGAAGCCATATTGGTGAGACGCTCGCTCTCAGCTGATCCCACACCATCGTCCAGGCCTTTAATCTTGGCATCCGCACTATCTGCCATATCTGCCAATTGGTTTCGGTAATAGTCCAGCTGTTGCTGAGCTTTCTCAAGCTTAGTGTCGATAAGAGCTCCGAACTCCTCAAGCTCACGATCCGAATATCTGGTTTTATCTTTGACTTTAGCCATCATTTGTGCATTTACCTAATGAAATAAAAGGGGCCACAAAATTATCGATTTTTTTACTGCCCGACCACACTCATTACTGCAACCTAAACTCTCGGCTTAGTTTTGATGCTCCGTCTTCTCAAAAGGCAATAGCTGATCACTGGGGTGGCTCCTCTTCAGATTCCTCCACCAGAACCTCCTTGTGCAAAGGATCTTCGTGAAGCTGGTCATAAGTGCGTCGATTTCTAAATAAATCTATGGCCATAAAGAGCGCATTTCTAAAGGAAGAGGGATCGGCCAGGTTTTTACCTGCAATCTTGTAGCCTGTGCCATGATCTGGCGATGTACGCACAAACGAAAGACCGGCAGTATAGTTGACACCTTGGCCGAAAGATAGGGTTTTGAAGGGTATCAAACCCTGATCGTGATACATCGCCAGGATTCCATCCACTTTTCGATAATCACCAGATCCAAAAAACCCGTCTGCAGAAAAGGGCCCACCTACTAACATGCCTTGTTGCTTAGCTCTCAGTATGGCTGGACTGATCACTCGCTCCTCTTCATCTCCCACCAGACTTCTATCTCCAGCATGGGGATTTAAGCCCAAGATGGCAATAATGGGTCGTTCTATGCCAAAATCCCTTCTTAATGTCTCATGATAGATTTCCAATTTTCGATAGATCAGCTCTTCTGAGATCAGTTCTGCCACTTTTGAGACCGGTACATGATTGGTCACCAACCCGATTCTCAGTTCATCGCAGATCATCAGCATTAGACTTTCATCCTGCTCAGCCATGGCTGTCAAGAACTCGGTATGGCCCGTGTATGGGAATCCAGCCAAGTACAAGGCGTGTTTATCGACGGGAGCAGTGACAAGCACATCGATTAGCCCATACTTTAGATCTTGTGAGGCCTTGTCCAGTGATGTATACGCAAACTTTCCACTCTTTTCGCTGGACTCACCCAGGGATATGATGACATCTTCATTCCAACAATTAACAATATTGATTTTTTCATGGTGTAGTTGGTCTACATTGCCAATGCTGTGGTACACGAATTCCCCTGGATTCACTATGTTCTTGTGGTATGATATCACTTTGGCCGAACCGTAGATCACAGGAATGACATATTCGAGGACTTTCTTATTTGCTAAGGACTTGATGATGACTTCAGGACCAATGCCATTGATATCGCCTGTTGATATGCCTACCTTGACTTTTTCCATACTTCCATTTTTTCTATAATCAATATGCTGTCCAGGGCAATGGGTGAAGATAGGCAAACTATACTATTTTTGCCTTCGATACCATGAGAGCAAAGAAACATCTAGGGCAGCATTTTCTTGTGGATCCATCTGTTGCTCAGCGCATTGCTGATTCTTTAACCATCACTGCCATCTCTCCACCGGTTTTGGAAATCGGTCCGGGAAAAGGGATGCTAACCAAGTACCTCATCAAAACTGGCTGTGCTCTGAACATGATCGAGACTGATATGGACATGGTACAAATACTCAAAGATCGTTTTCCAACATACCGGGAACAGATCATTCACGATGATTTTCTAAGGTGTGATCTCGAACACCTGCTGCCGGCACCCTTCTACCTTATCGGCAATTTTCCGTACTTCATCTCGACCCAAATTGTATTTAAGATGTTGGATAATCACCAACTAATCCCTCGAATGGTAGGAATGTTTCAAAGGGAGGTAGCTGAGCGCATCACCTCGCATCACGGCTGCAAGAGCTATGGCATCCTCAGTGTTTTAGTACAGGCCTTTTATACCGCGGAGTATCTATTCACTGTGAAGCCCTCGGCATTTTCACCGCCTCCCAAAGTGCACTCTGGTGTCATTCGACTACACCGCAAAGAGACAGTCAAATTTTCGGAATCTTTTGAGAAAAAGTTTCGCCAAGTCGTAAAAATGGCGTTCAACCAACGTCGAAAGATGTTGAGGAATTCATTGAAATCCATACTACCTGATGACTTTGATCGATCTTATACCTGGTTAACACTCCGACCTGAGCAGATGTCCGTGGAAGATTTTCTCGACCTTACTCACATTCTCATATCTTTGCAGCAACCTAAGACTAGCTGAAAATGGCTCTAGAAGAGAAGATTATGCAGGATTTGAAAGCTGCGATGAAACAAAAGGATCAAGCTGCTATGCGGGCCATCAGGGCAGTGAAGGCTGCAATCTTGGTAAAAAAAACCGATGGTTCGGGAGACACCATTGATGAGAGTCTTGAGATACAGATACTGCAGAAGCTGGTTAAGTCGCGCAAAGAATCTTTGGAGATTTTTGAAAAACAAGGACGGGACGACCTGGCAAGAATCGAGAAAGAGGAGATCGAAGTCATAGAAAAGTATCTGCCTGAACAGTTAGATAGAGGGAAGGTGGAAGCCATCGTGACTGAGATCATCGGTCAGGTCCAGGCTACCTCCATGAAGGATATGGGTAAGGTGATGGGAATTGCTGCAAAAAGACTCGGTGGAAAAGCGGATTCAAAGACGATTGCCACATTGGTAAAGCAACATCTTCAAGGCTAAGGTAGTCCGGTTTCTTACCCTTCATCCATCAATACTTCCAGGAGCTCGTTGATCTCATTGTACGACTTGAACCCTACCTTTTCCTCTTCGCTGCCTTCTACAACGATGCCCTTTAACATACCTGATGACGAACGCAGCCTGTCCCAATCTTCTAGACAGCTAACCACGGCCCAAATCGGTATGGTGAATTGATCTGCCAGATGTGAAAGAGTCTGAGCATCGACACCTTGGGGTAGGATCAACTCATGATACTTTGACAGATCCCGTGATCTCAAGTGTTTCATATCGTCCAGGTTGGTAATAGACAGGATAACATGTAGTGGAGGAGTAACCAAATTGGCATTTGAAAGGTCATGGACTACCACTGTATCTACATGCAGCGCATGAAGTCTTGCCAGGAGGTCGTCTACGGCCTCAGATCCCACCTCCACAGCCCACTGTACTCCTTCCACCCATGACTTAATCTCATGAAAGTTTCTGATCTCATCTGGGTGATCCGCAGGTAAGGGGATCGACATATACTGAGGCATAAAAGCCGCAAAATAACGGGCATCGGTCAAATTACTTATTTTAGAAGCAAACAAATGGAGCATATTCTCAAATGTCTAATGCAAACGAAGCAATCATATTACGATTGGGTTTACGAAGTTACAAAGTTGATTCCACCTGGTAGAGTATGCACCTATGGATTGATTGCCGATTATCTCGCCCTTGGTTCTGCACGCATGGTTGGATGGGCTCTACGTAATGCCTCTGGTCATAATATACCGGCACATAGGGTCGTTAACCACAAAGGAGAATTGAGTGGCAGGCATCAGTTTAGGCCACCTGGGCTTATGCAAGAGCGGTTAGAGGAAGAAAAAGTGGTGGTCAGGGATGATAAAGTAGTGGATTTTAATCTCCTTTTGTGGAATCCATCAGAGCACCTAAAGGCAGAAGATATTGACCTGTCATAATGAGGAATTTACCAAACATTTGTGCCCTGAATGTGAGGACACTTGTAGATTCCTTTGTATATGAAGGAGTTGTCGTAGAAATTTTAACATTTCAAAGGTGGCTAGCCATGCAATAATTCCTATCTGGCTCAAGTTTATTACTCAGTTAAGTAACCAAAACTTTTTGTATGACGCAAAACTACACACTTAAAGACTTAGTAAGATTGGTTTACAAAGATGCAGGTGCAGATGAGACTTTCTCATTAGTGCAAGCATTGGAATCTGATTACTCGTTGAGAGAAGAATACCATTCGTTGCAGGAGGCAGCTTGCCAATTGCCAAAGGTCACTTTTTCTCCATCTGAGAAATGTATAAAAGAGATTTTACAGTACAGCAGTAGAACAACTGCCTTACAAGTTGAAATCTAACACCATTCAAACTTAAGTGAAAGCCCTTAGAAATCAGAATCGTTTTCTAAGGGCTTTTTTTCTGTAAGTCTCTCTGCATCAAATCATGACTGTAGTTGATTATTGGGTTGAACGAAAGGAAAGATTGTAATTTTTTCTTCGAGCTCTATGGCATCAATTGTTGGTACTCAGGCATCTGCTGTCAGTTTTTTTATCGGGGAGTTAAACCACCAAAAAAAGTTCGACCTTTTGTTTTAAGATGTCCTTTTAAGTTGTCTTAGTTGCTCTCTAGACGTTCTATCCTACGCATTCTCTTTACCTCCAAATATTTGGAATCTGCTTTGTATGCCTTGTATGGCTCTTGATCCCGCAGCACGTGATATACGGCAGTGAGGATCTTATGTCCGATGGCAATGCAAGCCTTTTTTTTACCGAGTCTGCCACTCAGTATTCGATACTTAGTTGACATTTCGGGGTGATTCTTCGATCTGGATGCAGCCCAGGCGGCTTCCACCAGCACAGTCTTTAAATGCTTATTGCCATGGGTGATGCGAGATGAATACTTCTTGCCTGCACTCACATTATTACCCGGACAGACACCTGCCCAAGATGCTAAATGTCGATGTGACGGGAAGTGACTCATGTCGGTGCCAATCTCAGCAAGGATGCTCATTGCACTCTTGTCGGAAACTCCGGGAATGGTTTTGAGCAGATCGATTTGTGTTGACATTTCTGTCAGGTATGAATCCAGTCGAGCTTCTAGTTGAGCTATTTGATTATTGATGTGGGTGATGGATTCCAATATTAAGGTTAGCATAAATTGATGATGGTCCGTAACTCGTCCATCGAGTGCCTTGCTGAGTTTGTCCTTTTTTCTGACCAGTGAACCTTTGGCCAGTTGTGCCAGTGCACCTGGATCTGTTTGTCCTTGCGACAGGGCCGTCACCATAGCCAGACCTGAAACCCCAAACACATCGCTCACAACGCTTGACAGCTTAATATTTGCATCTTCCAAGATGTTCTGAAGTCGATTTTTCTCACTAGTGCGCTTGCCAATTAGTTTGCGTCGATGACGAGTCAGTACTCTGATCTCTCTAATCTGCTCAGGTGGAACAAAACTCCCCTTCAACAGGCCGCTAAGCAAGAGTTTAGCGATCCACTCTGAATCTTTCTTGTCCGTCTTCTGACCAGGTACATTCTTGATGTGACGTGCATTGACCAGAAGCATCTCGAAAAATTCTTCAAGCATATAATACACTGGCTTCCAATACACTCCGGTACTCTCCATGGCCACATGTGTTACTCCATTATTCTGAAGCCAACATGTCAGTTCAATCAGATCTTCACTGAAGGTGGCAAAGGTTCTTGTCTGGGTTTGCAAATCTATTCCTCGAATAGTGCAAACAACAGTATCTTTGTGTACATCCATCCCACAACCACGTTCTACGATAATGGGAAATTGCTCAACAACCATAGGTCCATAAGTTTTATTGGTACTAAGATACCGGGCGCGAAGCCAAGACTTTCATGGTTGTTGGTGATTTCCTAAATCATGTAGGTTTTTTTGTCATTACCCAGCGCACTGGGCGTATCTTGAGTAATGTCCCCTTCTCACGTCATTCAGTTGATCTCTCAGCGAAGACATCGTCACACATCGAAGGAAACGTAGCAGCATCGAAGCGGAAACACCATGTGGTAGTACCGTGATATAATCAGGTGCTGATATGGTACAAAATCATATATTTGTAGGTCTAATACCAAAGTTATGAGCAAAGAAATGTCGGAAAAGCAAAAGGCGCTGAAACTCACCGTAGATCGGCTGGAAAAAACTTATGGCAAAGGAGCCATCATGCGACTTGGTGACAAACAGGTCGTGGAGGCTGACACCATTTCGTCTGGTTCTTTGGGTTTGGACATTGCTTTGGGTATCGGGGGTTTTCCACGCGGTAGAGTAGTGGAGATATTTGGACCTGAATCATCGGGTAAAACGACCCTAGCGATCCAAGCCATTGCAGAATGTCAGAAAAAAGGTGGCATTGCAGCATTTATTGATGCGGAACATGCCTTTGATCGCTTTTATGCAGAAGCCTTAGGAGTCGATACCGAAAATCTGTTAATCTCACAGCCCGACAACGGTGAGCAAGCTCTGGAAATAACGGAGAACCTAATTCGCTCTGGTGCCATAGACATCATCGTGATCGACTCAGTAGCAGCTTTGGTACCACGTGCCGAAATCGAGGGTGAGATGGGTGATTCAAAAGTCGGACTCCAGGCCCGTTTGATGTCGCAAGCTATGCGTAAGCTGACAGGGACCATTGGCCGCACCGGTTGCTGCTGTATATTCATCAACCAGCTAAGGGAGAAAATTGGGGTGATGTTTGGTAATCCCGAAGTGACCACCGGTGGAAATGCACTCAAATTTTATGCCTCTATGCGTTTGGATATTCGCAGAAGCGGAGCACCGATCAAGGACCGGGAGGCCAACGTAGTAGGCAACACTGTCAAGGTAAAGATTGTAAAGAATAAGCTTGCACCCCCATTCAGGATCGCCATTTTTGATATCATGTACGGTAGGGGCATCAGCAAAGTTGGTGAGATCATTGATCTTGGTGTCGATTTAGAAATCGTCAAGAAAAGCGGTTCTTGGTTTAGCTACGAAGGCACTAAAATCGCACAGGGTCGTGAATCAGCGAAACAGTTTATGCTGGACAATCCAGAAGTAGCTGCTGAGGTGGAGGCAAAAATCAAACAAAAGATCAGTGGGGTAGATCCAGGGCAAGAAAACCAAGTAGGATCACCGGCAGCTACTGTGCGTAGCGAATAGAGATGTCATTTAGGGGGAATGGTCATCGTCCCAGGCAAAGGTGTTGACCATATGCGTGATGTCTTCTTTGACGAAGGCATACATGGGTGCCAAGGAATCTGGTCTAATCTTGCTATTGAAGTAAAGAGCACCTCGCAAGAAATGTCGCGTGCTATCTGTCATATAAAATTGGAAAGGGGTGGCCACCGGACCTTCAAGATTAAAGATGAAACCACTAACGCGATTGGGTTTCTCAAAGGGCAACTCATCAATATAGGTGGCCTTTTTATTGTGTTCCATCGCTAGTTTAAATGCATCGGCATTCAGTTTTTCAAAGGGATTCTCTACTGTGATGGGATAATAACTGCAATGGATGCGGCAGTCAAAATCTGGATAGTAGAGGTCAAACCAACAAGGATCCAACGGCTCTTCATCGAAAAAGTCTGTATCCTGCTGCACTTCGACATAGGTGGGAACTTCCATGGTGAAATGGCAAAATGATTCATCAAAGGACTGGTACGTCCTCTCCGGAAAATCAATTTTTGGATAGGCCCTTGGTTTGGGTATTGGCGCATCTACCTGGCAGCTCCAGCATACACAGAGCAATAAGATGGCCGGCAAGCTCCATGAATTATTTTGATTCATCTGGCAGACTGATTTGGACTTTTTCGATTCTTTTAGTATTGACCCTGATGATCTTGAAGCGATAGGCTTTATACATAAATTCTGTATTCCTCTTCGGGATCCTCCCCATGAGCTCCAGGACCAAACCTGCCAGGCTATCAGCACCGCCCCTGATCTTATCAAAGGTGTCGGTATCAATACCCATCACACGGCACATATCATTGAGCAAAGTCTTTCCTTCAAAAATGAAATTGTGAGCATCCAATTGTTCATAATCCACTTCAATCTCATCATCAAACTCATCTCGAATATCCCCAATCACCTCCTCCATGACATCTTCGAGGGTCACAATCCCCGCGCTGCCACCAAATTCATCGACGACGATGGCCATGTGTGTGCGTTCCAATTGAAACTCAGACAGTAGTTCACTAATCTTCTTGGCTTCTGGTACATACTTTATATCAGACCTGATCAGTCGTTTCCAATTGAAATCGGGCTTCTCATTCAGATAGATCAGTAAGTCCTTGACATAGAGAATCCCTTTGATATTGTCAAAATCCTCCTCAAAAACAGGTATCCGCGAGTATCCAGATGCGTTGACGATCTGGAGCACATCCTTAAAGTTGCTATTGATATCTATGGCAATGACATCCACTCGAGACCTCATGATCTGCTTCGTGGTAACTTCCCCAAATTTTACGATGCTCTTAAGAATATCAATCTCTTTCTCTGAATTTTTCTCATGACTCACAGTCAGCTCGATGGCCTTATCTAGGTCATCTTTCCTGGATCTATTTCTGTGGGTCTCACTACCTAGTTTGACCTCGACCCAGTTTGACCATCGCACCAACACATTGGAGATGGGACTGAATACAGATCTGAGTATGATCAAAGGAGTAGCCATCATTTTAGCCATACGCAAATTGTTGAGGTTCGCGTAGATCTTAGGTGCGACCTCGCCAAACAATACCAACAAAAAGGTAGCACCGACTACGGCGAGTAAGAACTCAATACTATAAGCCAGGCCGGTCAACGAAAAATTATTGAAAAAGGGAAGAGTCTGTAAGCTCTCCGCCCACCTGGTAAGGGTCTGCTGACCAAATAAGCCCAGTATCACAATGTCTGATAATATAACAATGGCGATGTTGACAAAATTGTTGCCAATCAGAATGGTTGCTAGAAGGATCCGTGGTTTCTCCTTGAGTTGTAAGATTCGCTTAGAGTTGAGACTACCATCTTGCCTAAGTGCATGCATATCGGCCGGATGCAGCGAAAAATAAGCTACCTCTGAACCAGATATTAATGCAGAGCAAACCAAGAGCACCAACAACAGGATCACGGATATAGTGAGCCCGGTCCAAGATGCCTGTAAAACAACAAAGGGAAGGATTAGGAAAAACAAACCCGAGCTAGAAGGTTCTGTGCTTTCCAAAATTTTGCGCTAGGTTTAAATAAATAATCATCGCCTTGTATATAAGCCACGAGCACACCTAGTGGTACGCCAAAAGCACTTACTGGACGTGATTTTAGATCTTAGAAAGGCAGATCATCTTCCACTGCACCGTCACTCTTTGTGTCGGCAGCACTCACTGTGCTTCTTTCTTTGGGATTGTCGACTATTTGATAACTGACCCCGGGAGCGTCATCTGGCCTTGGGAAATTTCCCATACTTGAGCCGGCCTCTCTTTTTTCCAGTAATCTGAAGGTATTGGCTACTACTTCAGTGATGTATCGATCATTGCCGTCCTTATCTTGATACTTCCGATGCGTCAACTTCCCATCGATGTACACCAACGAACCTTTCTTGAGTGACTTCTCGGCTCTTTCTGCCAATCCCCTCCACACCACTATGTCGTGCCACTCAGTATTGGTCTGCCACTCGCCATTCTTGTCCCGATAACTTTCATTGGTGGCCACTGAAAACTTTGCCACCATACTGCCATTCTCAAAATGTCTTACCTCTGGATCCCTGCCAAGATTACCGATCAAGGTTACCTTATTTATCATGCCTATTATATATTGTTAAAATGTTAAATTTAAAGTTACACTATTATCGCTTAAATAACAATCGATGACTTTGGGGAATGTAAAGTTCCTCAAATTTTCTGGATATACGAGCATCATATCCCCGACTTTCTCTTCTATGGCACTGGAAGCGCTCACCACCTCGGCAAAGGAGGCATATATATGTTGGTGAGTTAGCAATTGTTGATAGGTGTCTGACACCTTCTCTAAATGCGCGATTGAAGGAAGATCTTGTAAGATCTTAGACCATTCGACAGGTTCAGCATGTTCCACCAGAAAAAATTCATAGAGATTCTGCCAGATGTCTTCACCGGCTCGTTTTCTGATCCACAGCCCATGATCTTCCTCATTTTTGTATATGATATAATAGAAATATCGCCTCTTTCTAGCTGCTCTTTTTTTCTTCTTTGGCAGGGTATCTACCTTTCCTCCCTGGTATGCTGCACATTGTTTTTGCAGTGGACAGTGTGTGCATTCAGGGCGTTGGGGCTTACATTGTAGGGCACCAAAATCCATCATGGCCTGATTAAAGGCCGCAGGTTGGTCGGCGGCAAACACTTGATCTGCGTATTGCTCGAACTGCTTTTTGGCTTTGGTGCTGCCGATCTCATCCTCCACACCAAAAAGTCTGGCCAGCACCCTGGTAACATTGCCATCCAATACTGGATAAGGCAGGTCGAACGCGAAGGATGCGATGGCTGCAGCCGTATAAGGACCTACACCTTTTAGCTGCAAAATCTCTGTGTAAGTGTTGGGAAACACACCTTGGTACCGGTCCACGATCGACTTGGCTGCCTCATGCATGTGCCTAGCCCTTCGATAATAACCGAGACCCTCCCATACTTTGTATACCTGATCCAGTGAAGAAGCTGCCAGTGAAAATACGTCTGGAAAAGTCTCGATGAAGCGATGGTAATATGGGGTGCCCTGCTGTACCCTGGTTTGCTGTAGAATAATCTCAGAAACCCAAATCTTGTACCCATCCTGGGTGTCTTTCCATGGCAACGCCCTTGGATTTTCTTTCGACCAATGTAAGATGGTTGTGCGAATTATCTTATCTTTTGAAGGCGACATGTAGTGCGAAGTAATAAAAACTAAATCACAATCGGCCATGGTGACCCATTATGTGCGGACAATGGTAAGAGATGTACTACATCTGTTATATCCACAACTCTGCCTTTCTTGCCACCAGCATTCTGTCAGTAAAGAATCTTTGATCTGTGCAAACTGCGAATCAGTGCTGGAGCAGACCAACTTTCATGAACAACATCCCAACGAATGTACCGATCGACTGCAGGGGATTACCAACCTGGTCTTTGCAACCAGTATGTACCGGTATTATCCTGGCGGTCAAGTGCAAGCAATGATCCATCAGATAAAATACAAAGGCCAGACCCATGCGGCAGTGATGCTGGGCAGGAGATACGGCATCTACCTAGCAAAACAGCCTTTACTGAGCGACCTAGATCTGATCGTCCCGGTACCGCTGCACAAACGCAAAGAGAGAAAGAGGGGATTTAATCAAAGTACCTTCTTTGCCCAGGGACTATCTGAAGGCCTGTCTACACCATGGTCATATAGATTCGTGACCAGGATCAAAGACACTTCCACCCAGACTGCCAAGAACAGACTAGAGCGTTTGCAGAATATGGAAGACGCTTTTGCCGTGACTGCGAATGCTGCACTGCAACACAAACACATTCTACTCGTAGACGATGTGCTGACCACCGGAGCGACGCTGGAAGCCTGCGCTACCTTGCTCCAGTCATTCGATGGCGTCAGGGTTTCTGTAGCTACCATTGGCATCGCTGCCTGAATCAATCGTCAGGTCATGATGACCTCACACAAGGATTCCACTTTTTGAGATCTGCTATTTTAGGTCATTGTGCCACTTCAAGTCTCTATGAATTCTGATCTAATCTGAACGTAGTCTGTCCAATACTTCCAGCTTTTTGCTTGGGAAAGCACGATCCTCCAAATCTAGAGTCAGACCAGGCCTACATCTTCAGTAAGCGTTCTGCTGCCAGACTTAGGCTATCTTCTTTCTTGGCAAAGCACAATCTGATGATACGGGCCTTCGCATCAGGCTGATCGTAAAAGACCGAAATTGGAATAGCTGCTACTCCATAGCGAGTGGTCATCTCTTTGGCAAAGTCCACATCAGGAAGATCGCTGATTTCGCTGTAATCATAGAGTTGAAAATAGCTGCCGCGACTTGGCAATGGTTTTAACCTGGACCCTTCCAGGGCATGGCAGAGAAAATCCCTCTTCTCTTGGAAGAACTGGGGCAGTGACAGGTAGTTATCAGCATCTTCGAGATAATCTGCAAGCGCGTGCTGTATGGGTGTACAAATAGAAAAAACATCAAACTGATGCACTTTCCTAAATTCAGCTGTTAAACGGGGGGGAGCAACACAATATCCCACACGCCAACCCGTCACATGAAAGGTTTTCCCGAAAGAAAAAACAACAAAGCTTCGCTTAAATAATTTGGGATAACGCAGCACACTTTCATGCCGCTGTTGATCGAAGACCAGATGTTCGTAGACTTCATCGCTGATGACGTACAAGTCCTTGCTGACGACTAATTTTTGCAGGGACAGCATATCCTGTGCCGACATGATCCTGCCTATGGGATTGTGAGGCGTATTGATGACAATAGCCCTGGTCTGATCTGTCACTAACTCAGTCAGCTCCTTCCAGTTGATGTCAAATGTGGGTGCCTTGAGCTGATACACCACTGCTATTCCACCATTAATCTCGATGGCAGGTTTATACAGATCATAAGCTGGGTCAATGACAATCACCTCGTCTCCTGGATGTACGACTGTCGTGATGGCGGTAAAAAGACCTTCAGCAGCTCCACTGGTGACGGTGATCTCTTCACTGGGCATGGTTTGTAATCCATACATCATAGCTACTTTGTGTGAGATCCGTGCCAATAATGCATCGACACCGCGCATTGGAGCATACTGATTGAAGCCTTCCTTGACATATTTGCAGACCAGGTCCTTGAGTACTTCGTCACATTCGAAATCGGGAGAGCCCTGCGAAAGATTGATGGCTCCAGTCTGATTGGCGAGCGCAGACATGATGGTGAAAATGGTCGTACCCGTCTTGGGCAACTTGCTCGTGAATCGACTCATTACTCTTGGTATGATAGATGGATTTGATCAATGAGATTGGCCAAGGATCGATCTTTCTCGGTTACGATGTCCCCCGCATCATGGGTGCTCAGTTTGATCGTGACCGTACCATAGACATTGCACCATGACGGATGATGGTTGTTTTTTTCAGCCACCAGAGCTACTCGGGTCATGAAACCAAATGCCTCCGAGAAATTTCCAAATTCGAAGGTCCGGGAAAGAGTGTTATTTTCTTCAATCCACATCGAATATCTTTTTATTTACATAGACCAATCGTGCTGATCCATCTCCATTAATGCATGTGCCAGAAGATCAATACAGTGGTGAATATCACCTTTATGTGCCATCTCGATCACTTGGTGGATATGCCTAAGAGGGATAGATATCGCACCCGCGATGGCTCCCTGCTGACCGGATCGCTGGATCCCTGCAGTATCGGTCCCCCCGGCTGGTAGGATTTCTGCCTGCCATTCGATTTTATGTTGTTCCGCCCGTTCCTTTAAGAACTTCACCATACGATAGTCACAAATGGTAGATCCGTCCATAATTTTGATGGCGGCTCCCGAACCCAACTTCGTGACCATCTCATGGGGCTGAGCTCCCGGTATATCAAAGGCAATGGTGACGTCTAGACCCAGTCCGAAATCTGGATTGACGTGTCTAGCAGAGCTGATGGCACCGCGTAGGCCCACTTCTTCTTGCACAGTAAAGACGGCATACACATCGTAGGGCAGGGTCTGCCCTTTTAGCTTAGCCAACACCTGCCAAAGAATGTAAACTGAGATCCGGTTGTCTAGTGATTTGCCATTGATGCAATCTCCCATCTCAATCAGGGAGCGTTCTCTGGTGATTGGATCCCCAACACTAACCCTTGCTTTTACCTCATCAGCCTTCATGCCAGTGTCGATGAAAAAATCCTCTATTTTAGGCGCCTTGTTTCTCTCTTCTGCCTTCATCAGGTGGATGGGCTTTGTACCCATTACACCCACAACATCTTCCTTCCCATGCAAGATGACCCTCTGTGCGGTCAGCGTCTTAGGATCGAAACCTCCCAAAGTATGAAACCGGATGAAACCGTCGTCATCAATGTGGGTCACGATAAAACTGATCTCATCCATGTGGGCAGCAACCATGATGCGCTTATCTGAGGATCCTTTTCGGATCGCCAATACACTTCCCATGGCATCGACCTGAACCTCATCGACAAGCGGTTTGACCAATGAGATGATGAGGTCTCTGATCTGCTTCTCAAAGCCAGGGGCTCCCGGTGTCTCACATATCTGTTTCAGTACCTCAAATTCTAGCATAGTATCCTATGAAAATGTGGATTAAAGGTAGACGATAAATTAAACTTTGCAAGTAAGGCCCTGGGTGAGAAATTAGTTACTTTGCGACAGGAGGGTTTTAAAAAACTAGCTCTGATTCGATCGCTGCTTCTTCTGCCCCTCCGGATAGGATCGGGATCACCAGAATACTCGAAGTAGCAATGTCTATGTCTGCTTTTATGGCACATCTGCGACCAAAACAAAATAATATCGAGGTAGTAGCTCATCACCCTAGGGATGGGGATAATAATTGGGTATGTCTTTCGTGAAACAATTGGCAGGTCAAACTGCCATTTATGGTCTTAGCAACATTTTGAGTAGAGTGCTGCATTATGTGTTGCTCACTGTGTATCTCACCCGGGTGTTTGAGCCCCAGATCTATGCTATCTACACAGATCTGTATGCCTGGGTGGCTCTGCTATTGATCTTGTTTACCCTGCGTATGGAAACGGCCTATTTTAGATTTGGGTCAGAGTCCAACCAAAAGGACTCAGCATTTACACAGGCTGGACTGACCATCCTCATCATTTCGGCATGCTTGATCACATTCATGATAGGATTTAGAAATGAGCTCGCGGCATTGCTCACCTATCCCGATAAGGGAAGGTATGTGGTGTATTTTGCTTGCATTCTGGGACTTGATGCGCTGGCCGCCATCCCTTTTGCAAAGCTGCGATTGGATGAACAACCCATGAAATTTGCCACACTTAAAATCATCAATATCCTGGTTACGCTGTGCTTGGTTTTCCTATTTCTAGAAGGTTTTCCCTGGCTGATTGATCACGGCTGGGATGGTGTCAAGGCATACTATTCCTTGGATCACCGTCTGGATTTGGTCTTTATCGCCAACCTAATGGCCAGTGCTGTTGTCTTTTTACTTCTAGTTCCCGGATTCAAGCACATCCGAATCAAGTACTCAAACATTCTGTGGAAGAAGATGATTTGGTATGTACTTCCCCTGGTTATCGTAGGGATGGCAGGTGTCTTCAATCAGTCTTTCGCAGTGCCCTTACTCAAATACTTGCTACCCGGGAATCAGGACTCCATATTAGATACGGCTGGTCTTTACGCTGCAGCGGCCAAGCTGGCATTGCTCATGAACCTCTTTACCCAGGCCTTTAACTACGCTGCGGAGCCATTCTTCTTTAAGCATGCCGATTCGAAGGACGCCAAGAAAATATATGCTGAGGTGGCACAGGCTTTTGCCCTGGTAGCAAGCATTGTTTTCCTAGGCATCTTACTATACCTAGATGTGATTGTATTGATATTAGGACCTGACTATCGCCAAAGCATTGTCATTGTACCCATTCTTCTCATGGCATTCTGGTGCCTAGGCCTCTACTATAATTTCTCGATTTGGTATAAAATCCTGGATAAAACACATGTGGGTGCGTTGATTTCTGTGGGCGGGTCATTGATAACTTTTGGCATAGCCTTTACCATGATTGCTAAATATCAGGAGATGGCGATGGCCTCAGCCACCTTGGCCTGCTACGCCTTCATGTGCCTGGCGGGTTATCTGACCGGCCAATACTATTATCCCGTCAAATATCCCATGAGTAAAATGGCTACCTATCTAGCACTAGCGATTTTGACCTATATGGCAAGCCGTGCACTGGATCCCTTAATAGAAAACAATCTAATGGTCATTAGCATACACAGCTTGTTATTATTACTCTATTTGCTGGTCATCTATTTGCTGGATCGCGATAAAATCCGAGCCTGGATAACCCTACCCGCTAGAAATAAAATCTGACATAGTCCCAAATGCCTCTCCGATTCTTGTAGATAAGTATGGCCGCGGCAATACAGCAAAAAATCAGCACCATTTTGGTGTTTCTCTTTACCTGCAGGTATTTTTCGTGACGGCTCTTGTATCTATGTTTTGAGTATGTCATGGAATGCTTATTTGACCGGTCATGTAAGTAACCGCTTGACCGGTCATTAAGACGCGATCATCGATCAGACGGCATCGAATTTCACCACCTCTAGTTGAAAGTTGCTGTGCTATCAATAGATCCTTGCCCTTTCTCTTACTCCAATATGGTGCCAATAGTGTATGGGCTGAACCAGTCACTGGATCCTCAGGGATGCCATAGGCCGGAAAAAAACATCTACTGACAAAATCGCAAGAGTCACCAGGTGCCGAAACTATCAGTCCTCTGCCATCAAGCCTAGCAATGAGCCCTAGATTTGGTACGAAAGTACGGACCTGATCTGCTTGGCGAAGAATGACCAGAAAGTCATCTTTTCCTTTAAAGCACCCCTCTATCATCTCTTGATCCACTATGGTCTGTATCATTTCACCATTTGTAGGTAGGGGGAGATCACGTGGGAAATTCATTTCATATCCAGAGGTTTCTTTGCGGACCTCCAAAGGGCCACCACGGCTGCGGAAGGTAATAGATGCATCCACTAGTCCACGATGGTGATATAAATAGTGTGCTGCAGCCAGGGTAGCATGGCCGCAGAGATCTACTTCACATTTTGGGGTAAACCACCTGATGTCATAGGATCCATGGTCGCCCACCACAAAAGCTGTTTCCGAGAGATTGTTCTCTTCAGCGATCTGCTGGAGCACCCGATCGTCCAGCCAACTCTGCAAAGGAATGACTGCAGCAGGATTACCACCAAAAACACGTGAAGTAAAGGCATCGATCTGGTAAATCGGAAGTTGCATGAAACTGTTTGGAAGTCCTAAAAATCGAGACCCATGGCAAAATGTAACTTGGGCTTTTGGGTGATTCGTGTTTCTACGCCCCAAGCATAATCCAATCTAAGAAAATAGCCAAATAAGAGTGTCCGGATGCCAAAGCCATACCCCAGTACGACCGGATCACGATAATAGTTGACTTTCAATCTGACCGTGGGAGGATTTTCGAGGTTGACTATATTAATGGGATTCTCCTCATCAAATGGAGAAATGCCTTCCCATGCAGCTCCAGCATCGGCAAAACCCACCAATTGCAAGTGTCTTATAAAAGATATCTTAATAGGCCTGCGACTGAAATACTTGAAAATCGGAATCCTCAACTCGGTATTGATGAGCGCAAAAGTAGATCCATTTCTGATGTTGTAGTCAAACCCCCTGAGATTAGGGCTGATGGTTTGGAAGGCAAAATTGCCCCCGGTAGGTTGTGGGATCTGGTCATTAAATTTGGGAATCAGCCAATTGTCGATGCCGCCCAGGAAATAGAGGATTTTCTCTGAGCCAAACGAAGTGGCGGCCGCAAATCTTCCCGCCAACACAGAATGCTTAAAGAAATTTAGATATTGCCGGGCATCGGTACCAACCACGGTCATAAAACCCTTAGACAACTGCAAGGATAGCGGATCGATCGAAAATGAGAATTTCTTAACCGCCTCTGTAAAGACCTTAAAGCGCGTACCTGACCGGATGTTCAGATCTATGTTTAGTGAGTTGTCAAAAACATACTCCAATTTAATACCTAGCCGCTGAGCTTCCAGGTCCGGACTGTTTAATGTATTGCGATCTGACGCCAGGAAGGTAGTTTTGTCCTGTCGAAGAGTAGCGGTTGCCCTGACGCTGTTATATACATCTAGGGGATACCTCACTCCGAATTGCCCTAACAATATTTTGGTGCGGGTTCGAGCCGGATCACCAGATTGCAGTACCTGATTTTCACTTAATGTGCGGCGGTACACAGCATACCGTTTATCTATTCGATTCTTTCTATCGTCATGGACCAGAAAAAACTCTGCACCATTGAATCCTGTGGGTACGCGCACGCCTCCCTCAAAGACATAATCTTCGAAGAGATCTTTGAACGATGCTTTGATCAGCACTCCGATGGGAGGCGGCTCATACTCTCGCTTGAAAGCAGTGTAGCTATCCAGCCCACCAAATAGTGGATCATTATCCATATTGGCACTTAGCGAATGCAGCTTAAATTTTAGTTGATAAGGCACGATCCGTAGTCGGTTGATAGCCAGGCTGTCCACACTCGAGCCTCGCTGAGCCTCTACTTGGGTACTCGGCACTATCAATGAGCTGGTCGCATCTTGCAAAATCTCTTCAGCTTCGTCATACTCCATATCCCCAAACTCCGACTGAAACAGATACTTCTTACCATCATCAGAAGATGTCCTGGAGCGAATGATTTCATTGGCGGCGGGCTCCGGAGAAGGTAGGGTTGGCACCACCTGTTCCGGGATGTCCTGTTGTTGGTCCACGATCTGGTGATGCAAGCTGCGGTTCACCTGGCTGACACTGGCAGCAATCGGCTTCTCGTACAGGTGGAAATCGTCCACTTTAAAGAAAGACTCAGCTGCTTTCTCTCGTGCAGCATTTACGTCATAAACCCGAATATTATGCAGATAATTGGTCTGATAGCTAGATTCGGATTGATAGACTGTCTGAAAAGTATCTACTGACTCCACTATCAGTGAATCCACTAAGGAATCGATCATCTGAGGCAACATCACCTTGCTAGATTCATCTTTAAAAAGCACCCTAATGCGTGGTTCTTTTGTGCGACTAGCACGCAACTTCTTACGGTTGATGATGCCATTGGATTCACTGAGAAAGACCACTTCATCACCCACGGGAATAGGCTTTCTCAAGTTTGCTCCTTGCTCCCTTGTGATTTGATAAAGTACCGGTTGGGTTTCCTCGAATGCCAGATGAAATAGGTTGAAATTTACGAATGGCAATACGGTATCCACACTGGTACTGCTCTGCTGAGCATCGGGTCTATTGGAACTAAACAAGATCCCATTAACCCCATCAATCTCGCCAATTCTTATGTCTAGTTCATCGTAAATATCATGGGTGAGCTGGTTGGATTGCCGAGTATTGGGTGTATAGTAGTAGATGTCCACCATTCCTTCAGATAGGGCCGAAAAAATCAATTCACTTTCACTCAGACAATCCATGGCATAGATGCGTTGATAGCGCTCTGGCAACACTTGTGAGGTAGAGCTGCCGTCTCTAAAGTTTAAAAGCTTGAGTGTGATCCGGTCTCTAAACTCGTACAAGATGAAGAGTCCCGAGCCATCAGGCAGCCAGGTCACCAAGGGGTAGTTGTAGTCGGTAGCTTGCAGATTGTTGCGATAACCATGCTTGAAGATCTTCTTGACCTGCCCTGACTGCAGGTCGCAAAGTAAGATCCGTGTCTTACTAATATTATTATCGATGATGATGAGTTGGGAGCCATCTGGACTGTATCTCAAGTGACTTACCGGGACCCTCTTTTTTCGCTTGTACTTGATCTGATTGCCCTGCTCAACCGATTGAAAAAGAGCTTGCTCTGCCTGATATCTCTTTTCAAAGTAAAGCTCCCATTGGGCGACGATCTCCTCAAAGGGAATGCCAAATACGTATAAAAAAGCATCCTCCACACTCCGGTTGATGCGGGTCAGGTACAGTAGATTAGAAATCTCTGATTTACCGTAGGTGATACCTATGTAATACCATAAAGAATGACCGATTATGCTGGGGTAGAAACTGCTCAGTCGCTTAAAATCAGTCCTTCTTTCGTGCAAGAATATATTGCGCAGTTGGTCATCGCTCTCGTGATCCCAATAGGAACCCACATAATCCGATAGACCACTTTGAAACCACTCGGGAATGGCCGCTGAGACTGAGTTCTGCACAACCTCCTGAAGATTGGAGCCAAAAAACATATTGTTGAGAAAAATCTTTGCCACGCCTCTTCTGATCTCCTTTCTCAAGTTGCTATGATTTCCATCGAAGTGTACGAAGATCTTGCTTCCCTCAATCTTGGTACGTCCAGCTTCAGTATGAAAGGTCTCTTCGTGACCAATATTGCTCTGTTTGAGATCGGCTACATCGGAATACACGAGGATCTGGATTTTATCATTGATGCGGTGCTCAATGATATCTAAGATCTCATCATGGTCTTGCTCTGCATACTTTACCGTTGATATACCGTGATTTCGAGCTTTCCCGTACCAGTAGGTGATAAAGTTTTCGCTTTCGTAAAAAAGCCATTGATCAAAATCGTCGTGATATTGAATCCTGTTTTTGCCAAATTCCACTTGCTCCACTTGGCTTATGGCCACAGTATAGTTGACAAGTAAAAGAAGAAAACAGGCAACTTTTCTAATCATAGATAGGCATGGTATCCTTGGGCACAGAAAAAACAAAATACGACTTTACTAATTTAGATGCCAATCTAATAACGCAAAAAGCATGAGTATGGTTACCTTCCTGACTTTTAATGCCTTTCAAGAGAATACTTACATCATATCTGATGCAGATAAAAAGGCAGCGATTATCGACCCCGGCTGCCATAGCCCAGATGAAAAGGATGCCTTGAAAAAACACATTGCAGATCATGATTTTATCATAGAAGCTGTACTCAATACACACTGCCATGTAGATCACGTATTTGGCAACCACTTTGCTATACAGCATTACGGTACGAAGTTATACATGCACCAGGGAGAATTGCCCGTGTTACAAACCTATCCCCAAGTAGCTGCCATGTATGGTCTACCTGCGGAGGAATCCCCTCCTCCTGATGAGTATCTCGATCATGGTGATGTCTTTACATTGGGTACGCTGAAGCTAAAAGTCCTCCTTACGCCTGGTCATTCTCCGGCAAGCATTTCCTTTTACAACGAGGATGGTGGTTACATCATCGGAGGAGATGTTTTGTTCGAAAACAGCATAGGTCGCACGGACCTTCCTGGAGGCAATCACAGTGTTTTACTGCAAAGCATCAAAGAACACTTCTTGACATTGCCAGACGAAACCATCGTCTACCCGGGCCATGGAGATAAGACGACCATAGGTAGGGAACGCAGGTCGAATCCTTTTCTACAGTCGCTGTGATCAGAATAACTCTGTCTGCACTGGCAGTGGCAACAATTGAAAAGACTTGCGATGTAGCTTGCAAGGCCCATATCTTCTGATGGCTTGACGATGGGCTTGTGTCGGATAACCTTTATTGGTATCCCAGGCATACTGAGGAAAAATCCGGTGCTTGCCTTCCATATAGGCATCCCGGTAGGTTTTTGCCAAAATTGAAGCAGCAGCGATCGACGCTATCTTCCCATCACCCTTGACTATGCATTCAAACGGAATCTTTTTGAACGGTTTAAATCGATTGCCATCGATCAGCAGTTTTTCCGGCAGGACGGTAAGTTTCAAAAGTGCGTGGTGCATGGCTTCGAAGGAGGCATTGAGAATGTTGATCTTATCAATCGTCCTGGGCGTACAATATGCTACAGCAAAGGATATGGCATGCTTTTCCACCACCTCGCGAAGCTCCTCCCGCTGCTCTCTTGATAGCTTTTTTGAGTCATCCAAACCCTCGTGCCAAAAGGTAGCTGGAAGAATGACGGCTGCCGCAAAGACCGGCCCCGCCAGGCATCCTCTACCCGCTTCATCACATCCTGCTTCCAGAATTTCTGGATCTAATCTTGGTGGTAACACATAGCGAATATATGTATATGTGCCTACCAAAGCCAAACAACCATGAAGATTTCCTTAGGCGGTTTAGCCAGGGGGTGCGAAATCTACCATGCTAAATACGCCTTATCCTAAATTCCACCCTTCGGTTTTGTTGCCGACCTTCATCATTGTCGTTGGTGGCAATCGGTCTGGTGGTGCCATAACCTATATAGGACAGGCGCTCGGACTCAATGCCCTGATCGATCAAGTAGGTGACCACAGCGCGTGCACGTCGGTTCGATAGTTGCATATTGTATTCAAAGGATCCCTGGTGGTCAGTATGCCCCCCGATCTCAATCTCCATGGTGGGATATTCCTCCAGGATGTTCTTAAGCTTTTGCAGCTCGTTTAGGCCCCGGGCCCTGACAATGGATTTATCGGTATCAAAGTAGATGTGGTCCAGCGGAATCACTTTATCTTCTACCAGTGGGTACCAATCAGCAAACTCATCTTTAGCATCTTCCAAAATGGGAGGCCGCTTATGTACTTTTACATCATCCACATAGTAGTAAGCAAAATGATGATTGTTTTCTGACCACTCACTGCTTTCTGTTTCCTTGTCACTAAAAAAATTACCGATGACGAGAAATTTGCAGGCCTCTTTAGCGGTAAAGTCACCCTGGATCTTGTGCCAGATGTACTCGTTGCCAGGAACGATCTTCTTTGTATAAACCTGCGGCATCCTATCGACAACCCTGTCGGTTCTTTCTTGCATTTTTTCCTTCGAAAAGAAAATTCCGAGGTTGTTAGCATGGATTCCCGTATGCAGTGGTGATGCCCAAAACTCGACATGATATGCCTGATTCGGCACCAGAGGTTCTTTCAGGTTGACTTGTATATACTCGCGACAGTGCGGCTTTCCATTGGTACAGCCGAAGGCCGTAATACCTACCATATGGTTGCCAGATCTAGGTTGCTTCCTGCCGAATCCCTTTTCCTTCCACGAATCTGGCACACGTATGTTGGGGGCATAGACATCGGGAGAAGCTTCCGAAGCCGAGCTCCAGTCCTTCACGAGAGAGGTGAAATCTGACCCCCTGTAAAACCATCCATGCGGTAAGATGGAAAAAGATTCAAAGCCACCATTGGGAACAAGATTTTCCTCCTCGTACATGGGTCGATGACCCTGCCAGAGCAGGAAGCAGGTCAGAAGACCCACCGCCATATAACTGATCGATTTACTAGTCATTACTCCCATCTTATCAGATTTGCGAAGCATCGGAACCCCTGAATCGTCTTTCTCTCCTCCCCCGATGAGGTGCACATCCACTTGACAAAAAAAGGGCTTCTTTCCTATGATGCCATCAATACATTTATCTTCAGGTGTTGAATCACTATTTCTTCACAGCCGCAGACTTTATCAACTTAAGAACGACTGCATATGAAAAAGGATTTCCTCCAGGCCCTACAAATACAAACTCATAATCAAGGAAGCATTGTTGGGCGAATCACGTACACAGGCAGTGATCATATATCGTCATATTCACCTGTGGATGGAACTTTGATTGGTCGGGTTTCAAAAACCGCTGCTGAAAATTATGAAAAAATTGTGAGAAAATCGCAGTCTGCCTTCATCGAATGGCGCAAATGGCCAGCTCCTAGACGGGGTAAGGTGATTCATGATTACGGCCGATTGCTGCGGCTGCAACAGCAGCATTTGGGGAGATTGGTGTCGTATGAGATGGGAAAGAGCCTGCAAGAGGGCTTGGGAGAAGTTCAGGAAATGATCGATATCTGTGATTTTTCTGTGGGTTTGTCGAGGCAGCTCTATGGTTTGACCATGCACTCTGAGCGTCCCGAGCACCGCATGTACGAGCAATGGCACCCTTTAGGCTTGGTAGGCATCATCAGCGCTTTCAACTTTCCCGTAGCGGTATGGTCTTGGAATGCCATGATCGCCTTGGTTTGCGGCAATGTTTGTCTTTGGAAGCCTTCTGAAAAGACACCTTTATGTGCGATAGCCTGTCAGCAGCTTTTGGGACAGGTGATGCAGGACCACCAAGTGCCAGATGGTGTCTCATCTGTCCTCTCAGGAGGTCATGAGTTGGGCCAAATGCTGTCTGCTGATCGCCGGATTGCGCTCATATCTGCAACGGGCAGTACAAGAATGGGTAGATCGGTGGGTCAGGTGGTAGCAGCAAGGCTGGGAAAATCGATACTCGAATTGGGGGGTAACAATGCCATCATTGTCTCTAAACAGGCAAATCTTGATTTGGCCATCAGGGCAGCAGTATTTGGTGCCATAGGGACGGCTGGACAAAGGTGCACAACGACACGGCGCTTGATTGTGCACAAGGATGTCTACGATGACATAAAAAATCGATTGCAAAAAGCCTATGGTCAGATTCAGGTCGGTCATCCTTTTGAGGCGTCTGTCCATATGGGACCTCTTATCGACAGTGATGCCGTAAATCAATTTCTGGACACCGTAGATCAGATCGTGCAACTTGGAGGTCGCTTACTGGTCGCTGGTGGCACTTTGCAAGGTGAAGGATATGAAAGTGGCTGCTACGTCCAGCCATGCGTCGCTGAAGTTGAACATCATTTTCCCGTGGTTCAGAAGGAGACATTTGTCCCCATTCTATATCTCATCAAATGCAGCTCTTTGGCAGAAGCGATAGCATGGCAAAATGATGTGCCGCAAGGACTGTCCTCTGCGCTCATTACCGATGATCTGAGAGAATCTGAGATCTTCTTATCCGCCGCTGGATCAGACTGCGGAATCGCCAATGTCAATATCGGAACGAGCGGGGCAGAAATTGGTGGAGCCTTTGGTGGAGAAAAGGATTCTGGAGGAGGCAGAGAAAGTGGCTCCGACGCTTGGAAGGCCTACATGCGTAGGCAAACCAATACGATCAATTATGGGAGCTCGCTGCCACTAGCACAGGATATCACCTTTGATCTTTAGGACTAAGGTCCCATTAGGTGATTATATGGTGAAAATCGATGATGGCGATACTGATCGGTAGCGTTGTTTGGTCTTGACGGTGTCTGTATTGGCGCAAGAAGCAACTTTTTGGGTGAGATCAGTGAGCTGAGTAGAAGTGCAGATACTGGATTTGCCTCGACGAGAGATTTCTTCATGCACGGTGAGTAGGTCGATCGGCTGGTTAATCTTATCCAGGTGCAGGCAAGCCTGGAAAATCAGGCGGTGCATCGGTACTGAGAAGACAAACGGGTCTTTAAAGATGGTTTTGACCAGGGAGCAAATGGTGGTATCAACCAGTATAGCTCCTAGTACAGCTTGTTCTAGGTCTGGTGCTGAGGGCAACTGCACCAGGTCGGCCATCTTTTGGGTGGTGGGGGATACAGTTAGTGTTGCGGTCATGACTGTAGATTGTAGAACCCCAGGCACGGATGCGCCTTATTGTCTGAGCAACAATGGAGGATAAAGATGTGGTATGAGCATCTGTAAGGTCATAGAAGCTGCGTGCACTGAGGAGGTGAGAAAAAGAAATATGGAAGTAATATAAATAGGGGGGTGAAGTGAGAAGTGGGAGAGGAGGCATCGGTAAAGTGTATGATGTAAGAACGCTATCAACATAACTGGATTACAGAATTTATATTGTTGGGAAACAGCGATTTAAGTTTTTAACAAAAACTTAATGTGTGTTTGGATAAAGAGATCATCTGATCATTTGAAAAGATGCTCTCCGATGTCTAGATGGTGTTAAGCCATTGAAGAACAAGACGTTTCCATATTTGTAAGTATAAATGTTATTTGTACATTGTACGAATCGAAGGCAAGGGATAGATCTAAATATTCGGAGCGTAAGGACTAAATTTCAAGTAAAACTATAGGAAATGAGTAGCTACGGTAAGCAGGTTGTCATAATACTATCCCTGATGATATTATCTGGAGCCACCTCAGGACAAAATTTTACAGTACCCGTAACCATTAGTTCGAACAATTACGGACCCAAGCTCACTTTGAACGACCCAAATATAGCTAATAAGGTACCTATCGAGTTTAGGTCAAATAATCAGCTTAAATGGGAACTGGGAATGCGGCATGTTACAGAGGAATACGATCTGGCATTTTGGAACTACAAGAGTGGAACATATTCACCAATTATGTGGCTCAAACACAACACTCCACCAGCGGAAGTATTGCGGCATTGACCCTCTATCAGGGTGGCACATATACGGGAGCTATGTATGCCGGTACGGACAATGACATGTACATAGGCACGGCAAGCAGCGATGCGATAAGATTCTATACCAGTTCAAACAACACACGTATGGTCATTGCGTCCAGCGGTAATGTGGGTATAGGCACAGAAAATCCTGCCTGCAAACTGTCGGTAGATGGGAAGATACTGTCATCGGAGATCAAAGTCCTGCTGGATATCAGTGAGTATCCAGACTTTGTATTTGCTGACAGCTATCAACTGGAGCCATTAAGCGAAGTGGAGAAATATATTAGGAAGCATAGACACTTATCTGGTATACCACGAGCAGAAGAAGTAAAAGAGGGTTTAGCATTGGGTGAGATGAGTACCAAATTGCTACAAAAGATCGAAGAGCTGACACTCTACATCATAGAACAAAATAAGCGCATTGAGAAGTTGGAAAAGGAACTTGAGAAGAATGGTTCTAACTAGACTAGTGTAGGAGCTGTTGTCAGTGCATTGATGATAGCTAGCATATCATTTTCCTTGAAAATAGAAACACGAACATTAAGATGAGGCAGTACTCGGCAGTAATTTTTGCTTTGGTAACCTGGATGGTCATCGTGGCCACCGGTGAGATCGAGGCGCATGATCTATGTGACACACCTAATGTCTCTACTCCATTTAATGTTTGCCAATATTTTGCCTTGAATAATATGGAGATTGATACTCCAGCACGACCACCGATCTATCGAAAAATAAGAACTAACGAGTACATGGATTATCTGCAGGCCTCCAAGTCAGAAAGAGGGGAGGTGTTTTTAGATGCAAATCGCTGGATTGATGAGCAAGCTAGGCTTGCACCAACGGTAGAAGATGTAGAGATACCGGTTGTGTTTCATGTATTATACACAGATAGTGAAGACAAGATCACAGAGGATCAGGCCATGTCACAGATTGAGGCGTTGAATCGAGACTTCCAAGGCAAGGGCCGGCTAGGGGGTAGGGAAGGTGATAAGGATCTTGGTGGGGAGGGATTTGATCAAGGTGTGGTAAACGCCAATATCCGGTTTTGTCTGGCTACTGAAGACCAAGAGGGAGTACAGGCCAAAGGGGTGCAATACTATGAAGGTAGTACCCGAGAATGGACATATAAGGATGAGCGAATCAAAGATAAACGCGACGGAGGGGCAACCCCATGGGATAGTGAGCGGTACCTGAACATCTGGGTGGCTAGTCTGGATGCAGGGGTCAGTGGTTATGCTCAGATGCCAGGAGGTGCCAGGGAGATGGACGGTATTGTGATAGACTACAAATATTTGGGAACAAGGGGAAAGGTACAGCATCCCTTTGACCAAGGCAAGACACTTACACATCTGATCGGGAACTACCTTGGTGTGCACAGTCTGTGGAGCATGGTGCCTTGTGGGGATGACAAAGTAGAAGATACTCCCATCCATAATGCGCCCAACTTCGGGTGTCCAGGCGCTGGCCATATCAGCATATGTTATGGCAACCCGGTGGAAATGACGATGAACTATATGGACAATACGGACGATGCCTGCATGTATATGTTTACTCAAGGTCAGCGTAACCGCATGCATGCTGCACTGATGGAGGGAGGACCCAGGGCAGGCCTGGCCAAGGGTAATACTTATTGCAAAGAGAAGCTTGTGGAGGAGGATATAGAAATAGATATTGATCAGCAGGTGATCACCTCAGATGCTTACTTGCGGGTATATCCTAATCCCGCCCCGGACTACTTTAAACTGGAAAGTGGGCAGCTCACCGATCAGAGTATGCGTGTGGAGATTCGCGATGCCTTTGGACGTAAGATCTGGGAGCATGCATCGATGCAGTCAAATGCGATCATGCACATCGACTGTAGTAAGTGGAGTAGTGGGGTATACTTTGTCTATGTCAATCAGAAAGTAGACCGGCCGGTGCAAAAAATCCTGGTGCCATGATGAAGCGATGCTATATATGGATCATGGTATGCTGGACAGGCACTTGGGGTGCGGGCACTGTGATGGGACAGCATCATCAAGGAGGTAATGTATCGAGCAGTTTTGCAAAATTTGTAGATATCCCAGTGAGCCACTATACCGGGGTGCCGCAGATTGGTATACCGCTAGCTACAGCGCAAGAGGGTCCATTAAAAGTACCTATATCGCTGGCCTATCACTCCAGTGGTGTGAAGGTAGGGGAGTTAGGCAGCGAGATTGGTCTAGGATGGCAGCTGATGGGTGGAGGAGCGATCTACCGGAATGTGCGTGGTATGATGGATGAGGATACGCGAAATAGTAGAAAGGGATACTATCTACATGGTAGCACCATGACCAACACGACAACCACTCTGAATGAGATACAGAATGGAAGCAGAGATGGTGAGGCCGACCTATTTATTTAGTTTTTTCATGCCTGGCTATAGCGGCAAGTTTTATTTTGAGGGAGGCAATGGCAGTACGCCCTCGGATGTGGTCTTGGTGCCAGAACAAGACCTGCGGGAGGTGGTCACCGACATTGAATGTCCATCGAATGGTTTTTGCTATATCCGGGGTCTTAAGATCATCGCTCCGGATGGTACCAGGTACTATTTTGGGAAGTACAACCACAAGCTTGTGGAGGAGGATATAGATATTGATCATCAGGTGATCACCTCAGATGCTTACTTGCGTGTATATCCTAATCCCGCCCCGGACTACTTTAAACTGGAAAGTGGGCAGCTCACCGATCAGAGTATGCGTGTGGAGATTCGCGATGCCTTTGGACGTAAGATCTGGGAGCATGCATCGATGCAGTCAAATGCGATCATGCACATCGATTGTAGTAAGTGGAGTAGTGGGGTATACTTTGTCTATGTAAATCAGAAGGTAGACCGGCCGGTGCAAAAAATCCTGGTGCCATGATGAAGCGATGCTATATATGGATCTTACTATGCTGGACAGGCACCTGGGGTGTGGGCACTGTGATGGGGCAGCATCATCAAGGAGGTAATGTATCGAGCAGTTTTGCAAAATTTGTAGATATCCCAGCGAGCCACTATACCGGGGTGCCGCAGATTGGCATACCGCTAGCTACAGCGCAAGAGGGGCCACTGAAAGTACCCATATCGTTGGCCTATCACTCCAGTGGTGTGAAAGTAGGGGAGTTAGCCAGCGAGATTGGTCTAGGGTGGCAGCTGATGGGGGGAGGAGCGATCTACCGGAATGTGCGTGGTATGATGGATGAGGATACGCGCAATAGTAGAAAGGGATACTATCTACATGGCAGCACCATGACCAACACAACAACCACTCTGAATGAGATACAGAATGGAAGCAGAGATGGTGAGGCCGACCTATTTAGTTTTTACATGCCTGGCTACAGTGGCAAGTTTTATTTTGAGGGAGGCAATGGCAGTACGCCCTCGGATGTGGTCTTGGTGCCGGAACAAGACCTGCAGGTAGAGGTCACCGACATTGAATGTCCATCGAATGGTTTTTGCTATATCCGGGGTTTTAAGATCATCGCTCCAGATGGTACCAGGTACTATTTTGGGAAGTACAACCCCAATGCAGATTTTGCCGTAGACCGAACCATTAATACTGACTTATCGGGATCCGATCCATTGTATGATATGGCCACGGGGTGGCATTTGGCAAAGATCGAAACCTATGACGGCAAGAATGATATTATTTACAAGCACCTCACCAGTAACTATGAATATGAGACTCTAGCACCGTCGTCATTAAAGATTGTATATAACGGAAGCCCCACTCAAACCCCGATCCACGCTCCTAGTACAACCACCCTCCCAAGCAGCTCGATACGGTATTATACCATGAATGTGTTCTCCAAAGTGCTGGATTCGATCATTACTAGAACACAGGTATTTGACTTTGACCATGAAGATCGCACTGATGTCAGTGTTTTTACTACACCATCTAAGAAATGGGCCATCAGCGGACTGAAGGTCTATGAGGGCTCCACCCATTGTGTATCCTATGTATTTGATCAAAGCTATTTTACTGATGGTACCAGTCCAACCGATCCATATCGAAAGCGCCTGAAGTTGGATCAAGTACAAAAAAAGAGCTGTGATAATACAGAGGTCGAACCGGCTTATACGCTGAACTATATTGAGCCAGATGGCTTGGCCCATCGACTGAGTAAAGCGATGGACCACTGGGGATATTACAATGGTAAGACTACGAACAACAATACTAATGTGATCACCCTTATTCCAGTGTCTACGTACATTATACCGAATGGAACCGCGTCATTCAACTATGGACATGCCAATCGAGATACCGATACCGTATATGCCAAGAAGGGCTTGCTAGATAAGGTAACCTATCCAACCGGCGGACATACGGCATTTACTTATGAAGGCCACAAAGCTCTGGACCAAAACGCTCCGGGTGCAAAAACCCCGATCGCCTATTTGGCTACCGGGCAAGATACGTCTACACAGCACTGCAATATCGCCGGCTATGAAGCCAATGCTTACCAGACGCTGACACAAGAGAAAATCGATAATGGCTATTTTAGCATAGGTGTCAGCAACCATATTGGAGGTTGTGGTAACCCAACCACCAATGTGCGTGTAGATGTGATACAGGGTGGACAAATCAAGATCACCCGGGAGATCAACCACAATGCACCTTGCGAGACAGGAAAAGTGGCTCTAGCTGGAAACGGTATAAATACTAGCCAGACGGTGAGATTTAAGTTGACAACAAATAATGAGGGAGAAGGCTTTGCAGATATCTGGTATCATCCCAATTCCATCAGTGATGTGCCAGTGGGTGGCATGCGTATTAAGACGATAAGCACTCATGATGCACACGATTCAAATAAAGACATCGTACGGAGTTTTAAATACCAGCGATCATTTAATGACGATAAGTCAAGTGCCGATTATATCGGAAATCCCATATATGGAAAATTGGTGTGGAATTCTCCAGCAAGTACCTATACTTTGATGGCTGAGCCCTTTAGTCTGGCACCTTTATCTTCTTTTGAGGGCTACCATATCGGGTATGAACGTGTGGAAGAGGCACTAAATGGCAATGGGCATAATGTCTATACATTCCGTGCGGAAAATTTTGAGCACGATGCAGAGTATCCTTCCCCAGGATTGGCACCTAGGGTCCTAGCTGGTACGGCAGAGAAGTCCATGCAATACAACGAAAGTCAATCGATGCTGGCATCAAATAGCAGCACAGAAAAACAAGATTACTATAGCACTCCCGGTCACTTTAGTATTGCATTCAGAGCGATCACAGGTATCCCGACTATTTTTACCAATACCCTATACTATAATCCGACTAGAAAGCCCTTTAGACCAGCGACGACCATCAACTATCTGGAGGGAGTAGAGACAGAAACCACTTATGGATATAGCAGCAATGCCTTGCAGTTGCAACCCAACGATATCACATTTACCAATAGCGACGGAAAAGAGACGACCACTTCGATCAAGTATACCGGGCACTACGATCAAGTGCCTGCGGTGGCATTGTTCAGCTACTTTAGAACGAACAATATCATCGGAATACCGTATGAAACAACTACCACCGTAGATGGGAATGTGGTGGATGGCTCACGTACCACGTGGTCTTTTTACAATAGTGCTGGATTGGCGCAAACCACGAGTGCTGGCAACTTTCCTTATCCTAAGGCAGAGCAGCGATATGAGCGCACCTGGAATGCCAGTGGTACCATACAAGCTGGGGCATGGCGCACTCTAGACACCATACTTGAATACGATATGCGTTTTGGTTTTGCTGAGCGTCGGCAGGAATCGGGATGGAGTGAAAGAACCACGGTGTTCGACGCACTGGGAAATGTAAAAAAGTCACAATTCAATGGTTTTGAGACAGAAATCTTTTATTTCAGCGGATCGAGCCTGTTGGAAAGGACAAAGGCCGTGGATGGGCAGCAAACGAGTTATACCTATGATAAACTGCTGCGCCCAGCAACCGTCAATGATCTGTGTAGCGGTACAGTGACTCAGTATGACTACGTGTATGATGATGCCAGCAACCAGCATTATAATAAAGTAGTCACCACCACGGACTATGTCATGACTGGCAGTCCGGTAGATATCATTCAAGATATCGATTACCTGGATGGTCTGGGTAGAAAGGTGCAAACCGTGCGTAAGAATCAATCGCAAAGCAGTAATAGGGACATTGTGCTGGCCGTAGAATATGACAAGCAAGGTCGAATCTCCAGAAAATACGAACCTCTGCTGAGCACCTTGACATCGGGCAATTATGTCACTGTCACCTCTGGATCTGATCACACATTGTCGACCTATGAGCCATCGCCACTCAATCGTATCTCAAAGGTGACACCACCATTTTTAGGTACTACTGATTATAGCTATGGCACCAACGGAAGTGAGGTAAGTGGCTATACTGCCAGCTCTCTGACCAAGCAGCAAGTAAAAGACGGCAATGGCCACTATGCGGTGACCTATACCGACAAAAAGGGGCGAAAGATATTAAGTCGGCGCACTACAAACCCCAGTGGCACTATCCACAACGATACTCGATATATCTATGATGATAAGGATCGACTTACGACAGCTTTGCCTCCTGGGGCTACGATACTCAGCACACCGCTCATCTATACTTATACTTATGATGCGAGAGATCAGATCGTCTTAAAAGGTATTCCAGGCAAGGACGCCATGGAGTATAGGTATAACGCGAGGAATCTATTGAGCTACATGCAGGATGGGTATCTAAGCAATGAAAGTAAGTGGTATGCTTATCAATATGACGGACACGGCCGGGAGACCAAGTCTGGATTTTCGACCAGTGCGTTGGCTAATAATAATCATACCAGTGCACAAGTGACGTTTAGCGAATTATTGACTGAGGATATCTATGGGACGGTGCCACATGAAAAGGACAAACTCAAAACGAGCAAAAGCAAAATACTGGGCACCTCAGATTGGCTAACCAATACAGTGACCTATGATAACTGTGGGCGCGTAACCAACAGTACTGGCAACAGCATTGTAAATATCGCGGGTACGACCAGTGAAAATAGATCTTATACCTATGACTGGATGGATAATCTACTGAATGAGACCTATGTGCACAATGTAAATGCACATACTATCCAGCATATCTACACCTACGACAAGGTAGGCCGGCAGGATTTGTACAGTCATAAACTAGATGCTGCAAGCCCTAAGCGTATCACCAACTTTGACTTTAATCATAAAGAAGAAATGACGCTGATGGCGATTGGCCCCACCAGTCAGCAAATCGTAAACTACACCTACAAACCAAATGGGCTGCCGGCAAGCACCAATAGTACGGCATTGACGGGTGGCGATCTATTTTACGAAGAGCTACGCTACAAAGACAACCTGGTACCCAACTCTGGTGCGAGTGCACAGCACAATGGCAACATCGCTAATGTAATCAGTAGGGTGCAAGGCAATAATCAGCAGGTGTATGGGATGACATACGACTATCTGGACCGCATGGACAAGGCCACCTATGTGGCGCGTAACACAAGCGGGACCAGCCAAATCACCAATAGCCTGAATGACTACACCGTAGATCCCTCTTATGACTTGCGGGGCAATATCACCTCACTGACCAGGCAGGGAAAGCATTGGAATGGCACTACCTATGTGCAAAGCCAGATCGACAACTTGTCGTATACGGTGACCAATAACATGGTGACCAATGTGGTGGATAATGCACCTGCAGCCACCAAGGGCTTTGGCTATCACAAAAAGGGCAGTGGTAATTATACCTATAGTACTAATGGAAACCTACTCCATGATCCCAGGTCTGATGCAGACTTTACCTATAATCATCTGGATGTACCTACCAGGGCAGACTTTGGTAATGGCAAGACCATCGACTGGACCTATGACGCTCGTGGCAATATGCTGAGGAAAGTGGCGAAGGATGGGTCCGTCGTCATGGAAGACCGCAAATATGTGGGTGAGATTGAGTACGGTGGCAGCCAAATAGAAATGATTTATCACCCTGGAGGCCGGATCTATAACACCGACTATGTGCCGGATTTTCTATACCTAGATGGCACGATCACCGGCACACAATCTGCAGAAGCACTGGCGATCTCTTCTACTGCCAGGATACACGGATCGGCAAATGTAGATTATAAGGCAGAAAACTGCATCACCTTAGAAGAGTCTTTTGAGGTAGAATTGGGTAGCGAATTTGATGCCATCATCACCCCATTGAGCTCTGGTGTTAGCTGGAGGTATGACTATTTTATCAGAGATCACCTGGGCAATACCCGTGTGGTCTTTGATGAATCGAATCAGATTTTAGCCCACTACGAGTATTACCCCTTCGGAATGACAAAGACCGGAGAGTGGGGTGCAAACACCAGCCTCAACAACGAAAAGTACCAGTACAACGGCATCGAATACCTCAACGATCATGGGCTGAATATCAATATGGCCCGGTATAGGATGTTGGATCCTAGTATTGGGAGGTGGTTGGGGGTAGATCCAAAGGCGGAAAGTTTGATGGGACTTTCTCCGTATAATTCTATGGGGAACTCGCCAATGATGTACTCGGATCCAGAGGGGGACATTCCTTTATTGGTTGGTGCAGCCATTGGTGTCCTTGCAAATGGGATTGGAAATTCCTTTAATAACCAACCGTTTTTTAGAGGTTGGGGAGAAGCAGCCTTTTTTGGGGCTTTTTCAGCGGGTGCTGCATCTGCCATTGGAGGTGTAGCTAGTGGTATCACCGGCAACTTTGGAGCTGGCGCTTTCCAGGCAGGAGCGCACTCAGTTGTTGCGGGAGCGGTGTCCATGGGACAAGGTGGTTCCTTTGGTGCTGGTGCCTTGAGTGGTGGCTTGTCTAGTATTACAGGATCACTGACTAGTAGCTGGGGCACTCTGGGGCAATATGGTGTTGGTGCCGCTACAGGTGGTTTTGGTGCATGGGTGGCAGGAGGTGATTTTTGGCAAGGGGCCGCGATTGGGGCGATAGTGACAGGATTGAATCATGCGGCGCATTTGCTAGAGGGCCCCATAAAACCGCCCCGTGATCCGATAACCAATAAACCATACTTAGAGGGTTATAAAGATGCAAAGTATATTGGCAAAAAGGGAGGTCGTGATACATGGGTTGACCCCAAGGGCAGAAGAGTTTTTCAGTGGGACTATAAAAAGGGTGAGGTAGAAATCTTCGATAAGAGGGGCAGAAACCATAAAGGTGGTTTTGATCCAACCGATTTGTCGAGACAAATATCAAAGTCGGTGGGGTCTAGAGTAGCATCAGGATATAGAGTGATCTTACCATTAAATTTTCCAGTTTGTGTTCCATGCATTGAGTGGTTTTTACCTACTACCATGAGAGATATTAATAGAGGCCTATGAACTTAAAAATTAATGATAGTGGATTATTGGTTGAATTACTATTTCAACATCGTACAAAGGGCTATGCGAACGGGTACAGTATTATTCTCTTTTCAGAGGAAGCTGTACACTTGATCGAGTACCTTAAATCATTTGGGTATTGGTATCCTGCTTCGGAACCTACTGGGGGAGTTGAAATTTTACCAAATTTCAAAAATTTTATTGAGAAGTATGTTTTCCAAAGAAATATATTAGACATAGCTAGCTATGAAATCATTGTGAGTTTTATCGATGAAAAAGACTTTCCAATATATTTTTATAGAGGAACCAAAATCGCACTACTTTCTGCCTATTTTAGGGGAAACAGTCAATTTGCGCATTCGACGATTCTGACCCGATTCTTGCTACTTGAAAAGATAATACCAGCTCTATCAATTCAAACGTTTCCCAGCAAACTATCAACTGAGCATTTTGAATTAGTGCGGAGGCTCAACAACAATATTGATGGTGCACCTTTGGAAATAGATTCATCTCTGTTTGAATTTAGATTGGAGCTAAGAGACATCGATGATTTTATTGTCGATGGCAGTTTTGATGAAGGTTTTCCCGATGACAAAGTGTATCAATTCACTAAATAAGTCTTTCCTTCAAAAAAGGTGTAGATGCCAGCACAAAAGCCTGACGATTGCTGAGATCAGTCAGGCTTTTTTTTGGTTAGTGCAATTATGGGCAGCTTATGTACTTGCCACTGATATACTTGGCTTGGCTACAGTAAGAATGCCTTCTACTTAACATAATAAAAATCTTAAATGCTTGTATATCAAAGTGTTGTGCCCATAAATAACATTATGTTAAGTAGAGATTAACATATGAAGCAAACTCAGGGTTCCACCCCTATGCAATTCTTCCACTAGCGGGAGACCGATCAGTGGCTTTTAAGAAAAAAATAAAATCCCGATAACATTTATTAACGGTAATCTTTGCTAGCTAGAGCCAGTTAATCGGTCCACGAACTCGTAATGGTTTTTTCAATTTGAAACATGTGGGAATGAAAGGTATCTCTTACGCAATCATATCAGTGTTCGGCCTCACTGCCTGTATTGCATTAGCACCGAATAAATTCGAGGAAGATGCATCCAAATTTGAGAAAGTCGAGGCAAATCAGATTTATTGGAAAGAGTCTTGGCGAGCAGGTGTCGCCGGAGTCTATCATTCTGGGAACAAAATGATCGAATGGCGGGAATGCTTTCAGGCGGGAGTCGCTTGCGTGATGAACCCCGAAACAGAGGAACTGGAATGGAAGAAAAGCTGGCATCATGGCATTGCTGGCGTATATAACCCAACCACCAAACAGGTAGAATGGAAAGAATCCTGGAAGACAGGTATTGTCGCCATATCAACTTTCGAAAATACATTGCACGACTTCTTCAAGTTCGTACCCCGGAGTTTTTTAGTAGGTGTCCATTTTTCGATGACAATGAACAGGCAATGCGTATTCCGGTGATGTTGACCCCCGCATTCCGGAGCAAGCTGACCCCCTAGTTCCGGCAAGCTGACCCCCTATTGAGAGAGGAGATCGGTGAGCATGATTCCGGCAAGCTGACCCCCAAATAAAGGGATGGTTCAGTAAAGATTCCGGCAAGCTGACCCCCAAAGGGTCAAACTGTGCAGGACTGACATTCCGACATGCTGACCCCCTGTGGGTCTCCCAAGGAACAGAAATTCATATCCATACATTAGGTCATTTACTAATATAAATAGTGACATGGCCTATCAATCTAAACGTATGGAAGAAGTAAGACAAATCATCAGTGCCTATTTAAAGACGAGTAAATACAAGGTTGTCGCACGCCAGCTGGGCATATCAAAGAACACAGTGCGTAAATATCTGCGACTTGTCGAACGAGTAGATTTACCAAAGGAGGATCTGTTGAGACTAGAAGATGAAGACCTCAAAACATTGATTTATCCAGCAGGCATGATCGAAGAATCTGAGCGCATACAAACCTTTACCAGCCTAGTAGATTACTGGCTATCAGAACTTCGCAGAATAGGAGTGACTAGGCAACTACTATGGCAGGAATACAGAGCAGATCATCCAGATGGGTTTGCGTACAGTCAGTTTTGTGAGAAATTGAGTCAGCACATAGAAAGCCGGAAGCTAACCATCCATTTGAAGCATGAACCTGGAAGAGAGATAATGGCAGATTTTGCAGGTAAAAAACTTAGCTGGATAGACAGGGAAACCGGAGAGCTGGTGCCCACAGAAGTTATCGTTGCAGTATTTCCTTTCAGTCAGTACACCTTTGTGATGGCTGTAGACACACAGCAAACACCAGATGTGGTACATGGACTCAACCATGCGTTACTATATTTTGGTGGCTCACCTCATGCGATGCTATCAGATAACTTCGCTGCCTATGTGAAAAAGGCAGATCCATATGAACCTACTTTTACCGAACTAAGTACCCAGATGGGAGCCCACTATAACCTGGATCTACAAGCTTGCCGGGTAGCAAAGCCAAAAGACAAAGCAAGTGTTGAAAACATGGTGAGCATCGTGTATACCCGTATATATGCAGAACTGCGCAATGAGCAATTTTTCAGCCTCAAGGCGTTAAATGCTGCTATCAGAGAAAAGCTTGAGAAGCATAACAGTGAGCCCTTCCAGAAAAAACAGGGTAGTCGGAAAAGCATATTTGAACAATATGAAAAGCCTTTGCTAAGGCCTTTGCCCAGTGCTCTGTTTGAACTCAAAAGACAGAAAAAGGCGAGTGTAGGAAAGAACTACCACATCTACCTTGGAAAAGAAAAAGAATACTATTCTGTTCATTACTCCCATGTAGGTAAACGAGTAGATGTAAGGTATAGCTCTAGCGTGTTGGAGATATACTATAAGCAAAGTCGTATTGCAGTCCACCAGCGCACTGGCAAAAAGTATACGACAACCGCAGAGCATATGCCTGAGAAGCATAAGATCTATGAGCGTCTACATGGATATAGTAGTAGCGAGTTTACCAGCCTGGCAAAAAACATCGGCCAGATGACACAATGGGCTATCCAACAGATTTTGATCTCCACCTTTTACGAAGAGCAATCCTACAAGAGCTGCTTGGGCGTGCTGAGTCTGGCTAAGAAATATTCTCATCCTCGGCTTGAAGCAGCTTGCAAGAAATGTCATCAGATCGGCAAGGTCAATTACACCCTTTTGAAAAGGATATTAGAAAAAAATCTTGACCAAACCCAACCTGAACTATTTGCCACAAAATCTCCCCAAGACCACGAAAATATAAGGGGAAAAGAGGCTTATCAATAACTAATTATTTAAAAACAAAAAACATCAAATTATGAAGAATGCAACTTTAGAAACCATGAAAGATCTCAAATTGGGAGGCATGGCTTCCACCTATGAGGCGGTACTGAACCTTCCAGTCAATCAACATCCTGACAATCATGAACTCATCGCACAACTCATTGACTCCGAACAGCTCTACCGCTCTAACAAAAGGATGAATCTATTTGTCCGACTGAGCAAACTCCGATACCATGCCAATCTAAAAGATCTGGATTATTCATCCTCGAGAAATCTGAAAAAAGAGCATATTACCAAACTTGCTGACGCAGCCTATATTGATAGAAGTGAAAACATACTCATCACCGGACCTACCGGCTGCGGCAAATCTTTCTTGGCTTGTGCGCTCGGGCATCAGGCCTGTGTCCTAGGAAAAAGAACACTCTACTTCAACCTCAACCGATTCACTGAGCAGATCACTCTAGCAAAAACAGATGGCACACTCATTAAGTGGCTAAACAGATTAAACAAAGCGAAGCTGATTATTCTAGATGATTTTGGTCTTCAACCATTGTCTCAGTCCGTCTTGCTTATCATCCTCCAGATACTAGAAGATCGATATGAAAAAGCAGCTACGATTGTTTGTTCACAACTACCCGTGTCAAAATGGCATGCATACCTAAATGATCCCACTATCGCCGATGCCATCCTTGACCGCCTTGTACCTAAAGCTCACAGAATAGAATTAAAAGGAAAAAGCATGAGAAAACAAGTAAAAAAATTATCTTAAGTCACCAATGGATATGATTTTTTGGTTGGGGGTCAACATCCCGGAACGTGGGGGTCAGCTTGGTCGGAATATGCACAGGCAAGACTAGCAATGACGCTCAAGACTAAGAATTTTAGAAGAGTGTCTTCAAGAAAAAGGTGAAATTACCATCACTATATTTGATAACGCCCCACCTGGCCACTATGAAAATCGTCCCATCGGCTAATTCTACAAACTTTTCAGCGACATGCAATTTTTCCAGTATGGGTTCATCTGGAGTCCAAATACGATCAATCATTGACCACACTAAGGCCCCCACCGTAATCACAACCAACCCAGATTCGTCCTTTTGAATCCTCAAATAGCGTGCGTACAAATGGGCCGCACAAACCCGCAGCTACTGGTATGTTTTTAAAGGTGGTTCCATTGTACATACTGATGCCATCGTCCTTCCAGATCCATAAGTGTCCGTTTGAGCTTTGGATGATGCCAGTAAAATTGTCGTGTGGTAATCCATCCTTTGAAGTGTAATTTTTTGATGTGATATTTTTGGCCGAATGCGGAGTCGCAATGGTTTAACGTCAACAGAATGATGCTAATTTTAAGACAAATGCGAACCATCAAGGTCATATAATGAAATTACAAGTTTCTCGACAATGATTGATTAGATGTGTAGGTTTTGTCAATAGTGAAGGATACATTGCACGACCTTCTTTCCCATAAAAGCCAAATAAAGAAGTGATCCATATCGGTTGTTTGGATAATCATCACATTGACCAATTAAAATAAGAGTAAGTCAATTTCATACATAAGTAAGTTTTGCTTAGACGGTCTCCAGATGCCGCACATCGAATCAGTGCCAGTGCTTGCTTGGAATTTCTTCGCATCAGTGCAGTTAACTTGACAATACCGGTGACCACAATCGCCGCAAGATGTCGTGCCGCTAGCATGGTTGAATCACGCTCTATGCCCAACGGCAATTAAGCCAATATATCAAATGATAACTATGGCTTGATCGTGATGGTGGAGCCCTGGGGCAAACTAAGCTCGGCCCCAGGTAAAATATTCAACGACATGCATGCAGCATCATAGTTTAGTGGAATGGATACATCTCCATTGGGAATGACAACGGTATCAAAACTCAATGGCGTGCGGTTGCAATCCCAATTGGTGTACTGGGTCCAGTAGCCCGTAGAGCCTATCCAGGTACAGACCTCCGGAGGAAAATTGCATGCCAGGCTTACCTCTTCAGTAGAATTGCAGCCGGCAGCGTTGCTATAAAACGTGTAGGTTGCCGATGAGCTATCAATTGTGTTGCAGATGTTGAGAATACTACAGTAGGAAAGCTGGGCATTGTCGTGAATATCAAAATGGTGCACTCCCGGATCTAAATGTTCCAGTCCTTCCAGACTGGTCAGTGAGGGATTATGATCTATCCTGATGTAGCCAGAGAAACCGGGTGTTGGGTAGATTGCTGAGAAAGATTCCAAGCCCCTCAGATTGCGTAAAGAGGTATTGCCAGATATGACCAGGAAGGCACCCTCACCAATCGAAGTGAAGCCATTTAGTCCTTCAAAGTCTACTAAAAGATCATTGTCGATAACAGAAACGCCGTGTCCTACAGAGGTAAGATTGTCCAAGCCATCAAGATCAATGATGGCATTATTATTTTTGATATGTAGATTTCCACCAATATGAGAGACGCCGATGTTCGCCAAAGTGGCTAACTTGGGATTGCCTTCAACGATAAGAGAGCCATCCATATGCGTGAGCGATAATAATCCATTCAGATTGATGAGTTGAGGGTTATCTCTAATAATCAGGCTACCCCACTCAGGTGCTTCATCTGGGGCAGTTAATATCTGGGCTAGGTTATTAAGCCCGGTAAGGTTGATTAGGGAAGCATTGTTTTCAATACGAATTTCGGTGCGGGCACCGCCGTTGCCACCCAACCCGGTTAACCATTCTAGCCCAGACAGGTTTGGGAGTATGGTATTGTCAGAAATAATAAGACTTCCAGAGATTGACTCAAGGGATGTGATACCAGTCAGGGAGGCGAGGTTAGCGTTGTGAGAAATCTGCAAACCTCCATCCAGTGCGGTGAGTGAATCCAGTCCAGACAAGTTTGTAAGAACGTCGTTACCAATAATCCTTATGACAGTCCCTCCACCATCGGTGGCATCACGAAATCCGACCTTCTTCAATACTTTCAGCCCGGCTAGATTCCGAAGTTTTGCATTTCTTATAATACCGACGGAAACGCCGACCTCCTTAAGTCCTTCAAGACCTTGCAGGCTGATAAGGCCATCGTTTAAATGGATCTCTAACCTATGTGCCATTTCTATCGCATCAAGCCCCAGCAGATTGGTCAATCGTGGGTTGGCAATAACCTCCAGATTCGAAAACTTGCTAATGGTCACCAAGCCATTTAGTGAGCTGAGTGACGAATTCTTCTTAACAAATAGGGAGGAGGGGCTATGGTCTATGTAGTCATCCCACGATTGTAAGCCTTCCAAGTTGGTCAATGATGCGTTGTCTTCGATTGAAATGGATCGTACATGGCGTAGTTGCTCGAGGCCTGACAAATTGAGGAGGTTCGCATTGGATATAATGCTTAAAGAGTGCGCACCCTGTCCGCCGATGTGTCTAATACTATCTAGCCCAGACAGACTGGTCAGAGACGAATTATTTTGGATAAATAATTCTCCACCAATAATTTCAGTTGCGAGTCCAGCAAGACCAAGCAGGTTGGTGATATCTCCAGGGGTAGCCTCTTCGATGATTACATCTCCACCAATTCTCTGGCACTCCGGATAATCAGTCGCGAAATTGTCGATTTGGACCTGATTGGTTAATGTGATACCACAAGGCAGGTAATTGCCTGGTACACAATTCCATTGGATTTCTTCGATGGTATTGCAGCCACAGTCATTTCCTGATAGATTAACGATAGGAAAGAAATCGATGTAGTTACAGATAAAGTCAACATTGCATGTGCTGAGGTTGGGATTGTTTTCAATGGTGAATTCGGAAGGATTGGATATGGCAACATTATTGAGTGCTTGGATATCTGTGAGGGTCGGATTATTTTGAATGCGTATTATACGTGTAAAAGCACCGCCTAATGTTTTAATGGAATCCAGGCCGTGTAAATTGGTCAAAGCGGTATTCCCATAAATCATAAGTATTCCACTAGCCGCTGCTCCAACGTGGATTACCCCCAGTAAACCATGAAGATTCGTTATGTTGCCCGGAGATGTTTCTTGTATAATTATCCCATCTATAGAAGTACATCCTGGAAAATTTATATGAAAACTATCAATTTGACCTTGTGTCGAAAAAGTAATAGTGCCTGTTGGGCAATTTTGAGCTTGCACGGTCAGTGATAAAACTTTGAAAATGAGGATAAGGGAAAAAGCTTTCATGATAATTGATTTAATATTAAGAGAGTCAATGGATCCTGGGAAATGAAATACAAAAGTCCCTATTGTACTACCGAAATGGGTAAGATTAATTTTGAATTTTCGTGAGGATAACCATGCTAGGATTACATATTGTCAGACTGATTGATGTGTTTTGGATATCCCTAAGATTTGGAGCTCAAATGCCTTTCGCACTAAACCCGCCACATTGCGGGCGCCCATTTTGGATAATAGTTTACGTCTGTGCGATTTTATGGTTTCGCGGCTCACATATAACTGCCTGGCAATTTCACTAGTGGTATATTCGTTAGCAATTAGATGTAATACTTGCTGTTCTCGCTTGGATATTTTCATGGTGGACCATTTTTATGTTGAGATAAATTCAGTTATGGGCTGAACCAGATAAATTTCGGGAGATGGCATGATAATTACACTTCGGAGAACCGATGCATTTGGCTACTTAAATATTTTAGTGAGATTTAGGATCGATCCTGCCGTTCGTGCCAGTGAAAGTATGCGTTCACCCTTATTAGGTTGCTGAATTCCTGAACCTAGATTTATGCCAGTGCCCTGCGTACTGGCCACTTCCAATTGCTGGATTCGGTTTTCCAGTGATGCAAAGTCATCAGTCTGAGCATTCAGGTCTTGCCTTAGCTGGGCAATTTCTTGATTTCTGCTCTCAAGTAGCATGATTTTTTCTTCATGGGCCTTTAATAATTCAGTGACATACAGTATCATTTTTTCATAGTTGAAATTGTCAGGAAGACCCTGTTCATCATAAAATACTAGATTTTCCAGGCCTATCGAATCCATTTCTTCGGCGATATACCCGAACTCCCATTCGCCTTGTGAGGCGGGTCGATCGTATCTTACCGGTCGAGCATTTAATATTTTATTCCAGTCGTCCTCTAATTCAGTAATGTTGGATTTATATCTACGAGACGAATTGTCGTATCCTATTTCACCCGTACTTTTATTGTACTGCATATTGGCCTTATCTCCTATATACCTCAGTTTTGGGGCCATAATTCTGCCTCCATGTGGATTAAGGAAAAGGTCACTGGGATCCAGGTTATTTCTGGCCTGTATGGTTTTGACACCAAATGCCAGATTATTATTACGAGTGCCGATTAGGAAACTACCACCATGATGGGGTCCGACTGCTTCGCCCTGCCCCACATGAAGATTAGTAATTGGGTAATCGTTGATTCCTAGTTTGCCAAAGACAAGTACTGATCCTTTACCAGACGTGAGTGAAATGTCGTTAAAGCCATCTGCTCGAATTCCAGCACCATTTAGTGAGAGCGGCCCCAGTTTAATGTTTTGTTGAACAGATAGGGCTCCGTTTACATTTACATTCGGGGTTTTGTTTTGAATGGCGGCTCCGTTCTTCTCCCACAATTGTTCCGAACCACCAATTAACATCTGACCTAAATCAACAGTACCTCCGCCTTTTGACAATGAAAGTCTCTTGGTCGAATTGTTTAAATCCAATTTCTGCAGTTCATTTTCAGGATTGGCATCGGCGTCATTTACGGCATCAATGATTTCACCGCCTTGATGGCTCAATCTAATTCGATTCTTGTGTTTCGATATTTTCTGCAATTCATTTTTAGGATCGGCATCTGCATCTTCGATGCCATCTTGTAAGATCACGAGATCTACTGAGTTTCCATCTTCAATGGATAGTTTAGTGCCGGAAATAGACAATTTTTGATTATCAGAACCCACACTGCCATGGTTCTCGTCCTTTAAAATGCTGAGATCAACCTGGCCACCATCTGTCAGTGACAGAATATTTTTTGAGACATCGAAGTCTATAGATTGAATTTCATTGGAGGGGTCGGCATCAGCGTCATCAACATTGGCTGTAGTGTAAGCATGCATCGCAAGCGGTACCGCTGATATTGTTTCGCGGTTTACCATCTCGTACGCAGTTCCCGTCTTGATCTCTGTGCTGACCTCTATTTGTTGATCGAAATTTAACTGTTGGAAGAGTCCTGGTCGTACAGCACCAATTTGAATGTTGAAGATACCAGCATCACTGGTTTGGACTCCTAAATGTTCTTCTTCAAAGATTTTGACATCGTTGGCAAAAAGTCTTATGCGCACATCGACCTGGGTTTTGCTCATGACAGATCCATCAGATAGCCTAAGGGCACCTTGATAGGAAAGCGTTTGAGCCTGACCACTGAGGACGGTAATGAGCAGCAAATTGATGACAACTAAATTTTCTATTAATGTTTTCATGCTCAATAAATTTTTAGACTGATCGATGTACATCTAATATTAGAATCTGTATCGATCGCAGTCATATTATATGTTTTTACTTTCTGTGGGTTGCTAATGAGGCCTAACCTTGGTAGCAAATATTTCTAGAATCTTAACTTTTGATTCTCATTTGGCAGACGCAAAAGTTGCCAGAAGGACGCAAGAATGTGAATAAAAACGCTGGTTTATTGCTTGATCAATTTGATAGAAAAACCTGCCGGCGTCCTGGTTGTAAATACCCGAGCCAAATAAATGCCTGCTGCTAGGCTCTTCATGTCAATTGAGATGTTCCTGCTGTCTCTCATGAGGCTGACGTGGCGAATTAATTCCCCTAAATGGTTATGAATGGAGAGACGGATCAAATCATCGTCTTTTAACGCAATGTGTATATCATTTGATGTTGGATTTGGAAAAGCTTGTAAAGAGATATTTGCAAGCTCAAGGTCTCTTTGTGCCGTGCTCAAGTCATCAATTTGACCTTGGTGGAAACCTTCGTATACCATTATGTTTCCAGCCCGATGAAAACCTATCATGGTTTCCCCAAGAGAATAATCAAGTTGTGTATTAGAAAGCATTACAGATCCGCCTGCATTACAAAACAGCGATCGATCCATTTGAATCTGGGCGATTAGACCTAAGCTACCGATCATCGACATTATTATCGCCAATACTATTACTTTAATCTTTTTCATGATTATATTTTTACATTGGGATTAGTCCATCGTTGGTGTACTGAAAGAATTTTCAAGACCAAGTATGCGCTTGTGCAATGAGATAATCCCATGGTTTTGCCGCTTCAATTTTTCCTCCAACCTAAATATTTTATCATCTCTGAGCTGGATATCCTTCTCGTGTACCTTGAGTATTTCGGTTAGATAGAGAATCATTTTTTCGTAATTGAAATTCTCTGGCTGGCCTTCCTCATCGTAGAAAACCAAATTGCTCAATCCGATGGAATCCATTTCTTCAGCGATGTATCCGTATTCCCAGTCACCCGGTGAGCCGGGACGATCATACTTTACCGGTCTTGCTTGCAATATTTTGTGCCAGTCATCCTCTAGATCGACGATAGTAGTCTTATATCTGCGAGATGAATTTTCGTATCCGATTTCACCAGTGGTGGTATTGTATTGCATATTGGCTTTGTCCCCGATACTACCTAGGCTGGGTGCTCGCAATATTCCTCCATGTGGATTTAGTCTAAGCTCAGCTGGCCTTCCGTTCGCCCGGGCTTGTATTATCTTAGAGCCGATTGCTAGATGTTGGGCATCTCCTCCCACGATAAGGGATCCACCTGCTTGGGGTCCGACATCCAAGCTTTGTCCAATTTCAACTCCACCACCAAGTGGATTGAGATGCAAAGTGTAGCCATTTTGCCGTTCTTTAGACTGAATAGTTGATCCATCAAAGGCCATATTTGGCCCGGAGTCTCCACCTACTGAAAGGATGCCACCTGTACCCAGATTAACCCGGCTGTTGGAGATAACCTCTAATTTTGTCTTGGGTGTCTGGGTGCCAATGCCGACAAGTCCTCGTCCCTTGGATAAGTGTACATCCTTGTTATTACCAATTTTTGTCAGACCATTTTCCGCATCTCCGTTTATTCTTAGGACTTTATCTTTTGGAACCTTTAATCCAAAATCTGTCTGAGCCTCCCAACCTTGTGAGGTGAAAATTGATTTAGGAAACCTTATTTGTTTATTTATATAGAGATTGTCTAGCACAACTTCATGGAAAGAAGATATTATATCCCCCTGTTTAACCCAATAGCCATCCCCCTGACCATCTATAATGGACCCCAAATCCACGGTTCCTCCTCCATTGGATAGGGAGAGTTTTTTAGAGGGTATCTGTAGACTCAGCTTTTGAATTTCGTTTTCCGGGTCTGCATCGTTGTCTTCAACGGCATCTTCAATCTCACCGCCGCCATCACTTAATTTGATGAAGTTTCCCGATTTTGATAATTTTTGTAGTTCGTTTTTAGGATCGGCATCCGCATCTTTCAGTTCTTTTAAATCAACAACATTACCATCTTCTATGGTAAGTTTCGTTCCGCTTAAGGAAAGATTTTGATCATCCGTACCAGTACCAAATCCTCCTTCGTCATTGTCAAGTGAGCTAAGATCGACTTCCCCACCATGAGAGAGGGTCAATCTATTATTGGCGGCATCAAAAGCGATCGATTGTAATTCGTTGGTACTATCAGCATCCGCATCATCTACATTTTTGGCAGTGTAGGCGTGCATGGCGAGCGGGACGGCTGCAATGGGTTCACTATGCACTAGTTCATAGGTCTGATCTTTTTTAATTTCGATCATTAATTCGACTAATTGATCAAAATTGATTTTTTGAAAATCAGCGCTATTAATGGATCCGATACGGGTATTGAGTATGCCCACATCATTGGTAGTGATGCCCAGATGTTCTTCTTCGAATACTTTACTGCCATCTTCATAGATAGTGAACCGCAGGTCCATCTGGTCGTCCATCATCATTTGACCATCGAGATGACGTAGGGCAGCCTGGAAATTAGATGTTTGGGCATTCAGTACCGATGTGACCATGGATATTGAGATGAATATTAATGAGATTAAATTTTTCATAGTTTGATTTTCTTAGCAATCTCTGAATTTGATCGATTCCAAATTTGGTTCTCACCCAGATGAAGGCAATGAAATATTATTCATTAGAGTTGATATCCTAGACTTGCGGATACTCGACTGCAGTATCCAATGGTCAAAATGGATCTAAAAAAGATCGATCAATTAAATTCGCGGACGGCTTGGTGAGATACCTGCCGATTTTCTGAAAATCACTGATCTGTGAGGGAATTCGCCTAGTGCGTGTGCCCTATGTTAACAGCCGCATTCAGAACTACCCTTCCCTTCTTCAAGTACATTTAAGCAGGAATTGGTAAAAAGAGTTTTCAGTTTTTTCCGACCTCTTTGGATACGCGACTTAAGACCGGATTCACTTAGCCCATATTGGAGAGCTAATTTTTTTTTAGAAATTCCCTTCAACTCATGATCTGCCAAGGGCAATGCATATTTAGTCGGCAGTTGCTCTATCAGTGAAGGCACACAACCGCTCAATTGCTCATATAAGCCCCTTTCTTCTGTTGCAGTCAGATCGAAAGGCAACGCTTCTGATCTCCTTCTTTTTTGATCACGGAAGTAATCGTTGATGGTGTTACGAGCAATGGTGATTAGCCAAGCTTCAGCATTACGCAATGAGCTCAGTTTTTCCACGTTGGCGTAAATCTTAACCATTACTTCACTAAGTAAATCACTCTGATCAATTGGATCCTTAATCCGGCTCTGAATGAACCGAGTTAAGATATCCCTATATTCTAAAAAAACTGGCGTGGCAATGTCCATAGTTATCAGGTTATGAAGTACAACAGCCATTGCTGGTACTGGGTTCCACAATTCGATTTACATCGGACTCACCGTATGTTTGAAAGGCTTCCCATTCGACGCCCTGCGGATCTTTGACCCAAGACTTCTCAGACTTTGCATAGCAACAGGTGGTGTGACCCTCCTCTCGGACGAACTCATTGGTGCTCCTGACGTTTGCATAGATTTCTTCAAGTTCAGCAGTGGTTTCGGCCTCGATACCCAAATGTCGAACACCGGGCCTATCACCGCCTAGCGAAATGGAAAAATTGACGCGAGGCTCGTCCAAGAGCCACTTGGTGTAATCTGCCTTACTTACAGTCGGTGCTGCACCGAAGAGGGCATTGTAGAAAGTTGTAGACGCTTCGATATCGTGCACCTGCAAGTTGATATGTAATCTTTTCATAGTTTATGTTTTAATTTTCATCTGGCAGACGCAATAGAGGTGGAAAAGACGCAAAATCTGGTCAGATTTCTTTTTGAATGGCTCGCAACAACGTGGCCCTTGGTCGGATCACTTCGTAATATTATGGGCCCTGGTCCATTCAATGCAGGTCACTCTGCCGGCGGATTAGATGATGCAGCCCCACGTTTAGATTAGTTATCAAAACTCCGTCGACATGGATCCTGCAGATTCCCAAGCTTTTAGATGACCATACGGAAAGATTGTTAGCCACACTCTGAAAAGATCGGAAACCAGACTTCTCGATCCCATCTTAAGTAGCATAGCATTCAGTGGCTAATGAAGCCTTTAACGCTCAAAGCCCTTTGCAATGTTTGAATATAATGTGATTGACGGCGTCGATTTCAGGGGAAACCCGCTATCATAGTTTATTACTGGCAAATGTACTAAAGTCTACGATTACTGAAATACGAACAGATAGGATTTTCGCATGACCTGCGCTGTACTGCTGTTCGACAGATACATATATGAAGTATTCAGTTCCATCTCTATTTACTATTCCACATTTTTGACGGCTTTCTTCAGCACAAGTAGGACAATCGGGATCAGGTGTCAATTTTCATTCCTAAGTGTAAAAATGAGCAGGATCTTCAATATCAAAGAGGATTGAGGAAAGTGCAAAAATAAATACGCTGGGATTTTTATTAATCCGTAATTATTACAGAGATCATGTCTCGTAAACTTCTTGCACCCTGACCGATTGCTCAAGGCCAAAGACCGTTCAATCAAACGCGAGTTCAATCAGAGTTTTTGCAAGAGCCTGGGCCTAGTACGATTTACAGCACCACCGTAGGTAAAGAAAACGACCGTTTTCTTTACTGCTCCCCTCCTACTCTATTTCATGGCATTATGAGCCGTTTTGTGGTTAATAAACACGTTAAATAATCAAAGTAAAGTAACTTATATGCGTGCTTAAGTTTATTTACTCGTATATTGGAGCATGCTATTAGGATATGCGCGTGTTAGTACGGGTGATCAGAATCCAGACCTCCAGATTGATGCTCTCAAGAAAGCTGGGTGCAAAAAGATCTACATTGACAAGCTGAGTGGCACCAAGGCCGATCGGCCGGAACTGGCCAAGCTGAGGGAACAGCTTCGAGATGGTGACACCCTGGTCGTATGGAGATTGGATCGACTGGCCAGGTCACTCAAGAATCTGATTGAGTGGATCACAGAGCTCGAGGAGCAACAAGTGGCCTTTAAGAGCCTACAGGAATCGATCGACACCTCTACCCCATCGGGAAAGTTGGTGTTTCACATTTTTGGTGCCCTGGCTGAATTTGAGCGCAACCTGATTCGTGAAAGGACGATGGCCGGTCTGACCGCTGCCAGAGCTCGTGGTAAACTCGGTGGCAGGCCCAAGAAGGTAGATGAGGCGATGCAGAAGAAGATTATTGGGCTTTACAATAGTAGGGAACTGTCGGTGAGGGAGATTTGCGAGATGGTGGGGATTTCTAAACCGACGATGTATAAGTATATTGGAGAGACAAAATGATTAAGTGATTTGATCTCAAATCTCTGTTCCTAATGGGAAATGCGTCCAGTACAGCGAGTGGGGTGTACTGAGCTGGGCTATGAGCTATGTATTTGCCGCATTTTGACAAATAAACTGATGGCAATTCAACTAAACCAAATAGATATTGGCCCAAGGGTGGTTCTAGAAAGACGCGGATGTGTGCTCGAAGAAGCAATTGAGCTAGATTCTCGCAATTACTTCAAGAAGACGCCACTATCTAAAGAACAAAGACATTCAAGCACATGGGATATCGGAGATGTACTAAAAGAAAAATTTCCAGAGATTGTCAGTCTCTGCCGAAAGAGTCATTTAGGTAAGCAATTCGAAATTAATGAAGCCAATAGAGACCTAGTCAAAACCTTGCAAGAATGGGGTATATTGGCAAATGATCTTTCACTCAATATTGAGATGGAGAGTTTTGGTAGCCTATTTGAATGCATAGTGGGACTTGCATTGCACAGTAGTGGAATTCAACATGTCCGAGAAGGAAAAATCAGATATCCATTCCCGCAAAAACCATATGATCCAGATGGGCATCTATATGATATCCTGGGTGCAATAGATATCTCCAAACTTATTTGGATTGAATGCAAAAAGCCCCTCTATCTGAAAGATAACAATCCGCTGGGTCAGGTGGTATCTAAGAAGTCAATTCATAAATTTCTAAGACGATCACACCTTCTTAAGCCGGACATTGCAGTGTATCTCGTCGACACCAAAGAACACTATGGGCACGAACTTAAGAAGTTGTTTAATACGAATTTCCTTTCGACAGGAAAATATGTCGACCACTTCGAACACTCTAATAATATCATAGCGCGGATCAGCGACTTCATCTATTTCACAAGAGTGGACTACTCCTCTAATAATCAATTCTATCAGGGAGTCAAAGACTCTGTCAATCAAACCTTATACGATGCAACCCGAATTCAAGGAGGGCATAGTAGCTATTAGATTCTCTATTAGTGCTTCACAATATCCTGCTGGGCTTGCAAGCCCAGCCCCGACTTTTTCTGCTTATCAGTGGAAACACGATAGTACGCCACATACCGCATTTTGGTCGACTCCTCCCCTATTTTACTGTTAGAGCTCATATGTAACGAAGCTAGAACGGTCGTTCTTGGTTTGTTACAAAGATAGAAATCTTACAGAAATGTATAATGTGTGGGTTCAATCAAGATCTGATGCTTGAATTTTGGCAACGGGGGGATCCATGCTCAATGAACTTTAGGCCCATTCAAAATGTATATCGAGCTCCTAGTTGTAAATAGTGATAGTAAATCTTAACCTGCACGGGGAAAATGGTAGTATCAGCCGTGTAAGTATAAAGGGGGGTCAAACTAATGTGATAACTAACGAATGACGATACATTTTTGTTGACCTCATATCCTAAGCCAATAGCTGCGCCACCAAAGAATTTATGTCTCTTAAGACGGAAACCAAAAAATATGCTTTGTTTTTCAAGTCCCTCGCCTCCGATTTATGTTTGTGCGAAAACACCTGAAACTGCCGACAGAGAGTTTGATAAAGCATATCTTATGAATAGTTGCGCACCCAAATAAGACTCTCGTACTTGGTCGTTCTTGATGAGCGTTTTGAAACCAAACTGATCGAAAGTAGCTGCATACCGAAGGGCCCATCTTGAGCCGAGTGAATCTACATGCCCCAGCCCTAGATGCCAGCCATGAATTGGTTCACGCTCGGCCAAGGTGCCAATCCGTGAGTCACTTGGTTTCCGTACTTCATATGTGGAGGTGAGGTTGAAAGCCGCACTAAGGAAGTTCTCTTGACTTAGAGCTGGTACCGAGGGAAGTACCATCACCAAGATGAGAAGAAGCCTATTGTCATTCATTATAAATGCTATTTTAATGTGTAGCAGGATTTCTCGTATCCTCCGATCACCCCAAAGGCCCCATCCAGATTACCAGGTAGCAGGATGGGTTCTTCAAACTGGTCTCCCCCTGCAATACCATCTGTATAATCTAAAACCTTTCCGAATCGAACAAGCTCTTCTGTAACGCTGTATACTAGAAGCTCCAATCGCTCATATTTTTCAAGAAAGGTATCAAGGTCAACGTTTGTATAGAAAAGTCCTGCCAACACCAGAAAATGCTGTGCTGTACCTTCAGCGCAATTTGCGAGCTGACCATGCCAAAGACTTGGCACAATTCGTCGTTCAATATATCGATCATCGTCGACTAGCTTTGATGATATACCTGCACTGATGTAAACACCTGCCAATGAGTGGCATGTGTAGTGAATGAGAAAGGGTTGCCTGGAGCTCTGTCCTACCAATTCAGCGTCGATAGTGATGCTGTCAATAGGTACGAGTGCTGGAATGGTGATGTCTGCAGACTTGATGAGATGGCCATCACTCAACACAATCTCAACATAGTAAGTACTGTTATGTGCGAGTATGTGTAATGAGGTGTCTAAGAAATAGTGCCCGGGCTGCACTTCCTTCATCCTGCCTACATAACTTTGGCTTGCACTCTCGATAACTCGCACACTTGCATTTTCAATATAGGTATTTGATTTGATATTCTTCCGTAGTCCATTTACCTCCTGTAGAACGACAAAAGACTGATTTTCCACCGAGATTGCACCATATACCATGGGTTCTCCTCCGGCATCAGGTAAATCGTCATAACTTGGCTGACATCCAAAAGTCACTGCTACAAGGACCCAAAGCATCAATAGATCTCTTCTCATAGTATGTTAACTTGATATCTAGAGATGGGAAAATAGTAAAACTATTTCTGCGTTCTAAGACCAATTCTGGTTGATTGTCTGCATCCACCTGATAATATGCATGGAAATTAACTGGATTCTTACGTGCATACACGTTGAAAACATTTACTTTCATGGTATGACGAAGGGATTTCTTGGGAAATCTCCAGGACATTCCTACATCTACTCGATGATACAAAGGCAACCGGTAATTATTGACATCTGCGTAAATGGGATAGGAATAGTGCGTTATTCCCTGTGGAGAAAATCCTACTGGCATGGTCACGAGAAAACCACCTCTTACATGAGCTGCTAGATTTAGAGAATATCGCTGAGACAAACTCAAGCTGTGAAACATATTGGCACTAATTTGACGATTGTACTTAAAGTCGAACCATTGGCCATTGTTGAGATCGTCAAATTTCTGTTGCGCATTGTAGAGGTTCAGGGTAAGAGAGCTTGTATTTATATTCCATTTCTTCGAGATCATAGCTTCGACACCATAACTTTTACTTTTCCTCTGACTCCATAGATAGCGCTCTAGCCCCTCCAAAGAGAAGGAAAGTGGAGGTGAAAGATATAATATCTGATGAGACATTCTTTTGTAGTATATTTCTGCGCTAAATAGCAGTGCATTTGGTCGGTCAGTGTACAGTGCTCCTATAGAAGCGATCGAGGCCTTTTGGGGTCGATGATCTATTGTTGAGTTGCGGTAGATTTGCCACGACAATAGGTCTTGATTATCGGTAAATTCGTGCTCATATTGCCTCGACTGATTGAGACCTAAGTTGAAGGTCCAGTTTTCGAAATTCCTCTCCAGCTCTAAATAAGGAAGGATACTAGTATGATTGAACTTATGGGCACTATAGTTTTCTAGGCGAACTCCTCCCTTCGCAGACAATGTCGGGTTTCTATATTGAGTTACAAAATAGTGCCCGGAAAGGCTGCTGTTTATGAGTGGAGTTTTGAATGATTCTTCACCAGTGGTTTCTGTGTATTCACCCGTTACGTATTCTTGTCTTTCTGTTCCAGCGAGTAGGTACCAATTGGAAGTGATCTCAAACTCTGCATCAACGTGAGCTTTAATCAACATTGTCTTGATCGAAGTCAACGATTCACTCCAATGCTCGTAGCGGCCATCTTGATATGTATCGGCGTCAAAATCAATAAATCGAGTGGCTATAGTTGAATAGCCCATCGTACCACTCAGAAGAAGTTTTGGAGCAATAAAAAGCTCCCACTGCATGGAGGCCAATTCACTTACACTTCTATTCTTTTGGTGACTAAAGATGAAATTGAAATTGTCTGCGTATTCAAGATTGAATTGGTTTCTAAGGTAGGTAAGGCCAAGGTAAAAACCGCGACTTCGATAGTATGTTTTTACCAGGCCACTGGCTACAGTGAGACCAGAATTATACCGAGAATAACTACTGTTCAATGTCTCTTTCAGTGTGCCTTCAGCAGCATACAAAAGTGGAGGCATAATCCGAAAATTGGCCAGGAACCCAATCTTTTGATCCAAAAGTGGAACTTTTAGGTCAATGGAAGAAAGTAGAGGTGATAGGACCACGTCGAGGTCCATACTATCTAGGTGTCGGTATGTCTTTAGGTCGGCAAAAGAAGCAAGTCTCCCTCCATAATTGGAAGGAAATACGCCTGGAAAGAACTGAATCTCTGCCAGTGAATTGGAAGGTACAGCACTAAACAATTCCAGGGTTCCCGTCTTTGCCAGTAGGGGCACGCCATCAACTAATATTCCATTTTGCTCGGAACCGCTTCCCCGTACATTATACACTGCGAGACCATCCCCCCCTTCCTCCACCGAAGGCAGTATTGAGAGGGACCTGATCACATCTTTTTCACCACCAAAGTGTACCAATTGTTCCATCTCCTGTGCACCTAGCTTATTTACCACGAAGAAATCCGGTAATAGCCTCTGTGCAGTAACCATAATTTCCTGTTGCTCGATTTGTGTTAAGTAGAGTGTATGGGATGAATCTAGTGAGAAGACTGAGGTATGTAGGGCCTGCCCTACATACCCCAATCTTGAAACATATAGAGTATCAATCTCTTCCAAACTGCTCTCTAATAATGTCAATGGACCGGATGTATCTCTGTATTCTTGATAAATACCTGCCTGGTTATTATAGATGATAGCATCCACTAGCCTACAGCCAGTGTGTGAGTCACGCACATCTACAGAAATCAAAGATTGAGCCAATGAAGGGCCATAGCTGAGTATTACAGCAAGACTCAGTAGTGATAAATATCTAGTCATTTGCACGACTACCAAAGAGTTATGGGCATGAAAATACTAATCTCGGATTCCGAGAATCGTTTTCATCATATCCTCGCGTATCCCATTCGACATGATGGAAAACTACTGAACTAGATCCTGAAGGTGGAAGATATCCAGGTATATAACGTTCACCAGTGGAAGAAGTCTTTGTGAGCGACTTTGTCTCGTACCGTTGAATATAGTTATATCGCTTTGGAAGTATCCCCGTACTAACTATAGTAAGATCTGCATCAATAAAGCATTCTGTCCTATAGGGCCTATATTTGCCCCATCTTTTCTTTTTTCCCTGCACTTCAGTCACAACGTTTCCTGAAACCCACCATCCAATAGTGTAGGTACCTGTGACGTAATCGCGTTGAGGTCTGGCATCAGTAGATACTGTGTAACAAAACCACGCCTCTTTCCCGGAACCTGCGTCTTTTCCGACCTTGCACTCATGAGAAGTACAAGCTGACCGTTTGAAAGAATTTGCCCTGTCGGCCATCTTATAGGAGTAGAAAGGTTTAGATGAAATGTCTATCTCTGCAACTGTCTTATGGTCAAAATAACGGATGGAATCACCATCATATTTTGCAAGTACATCTCCCATATAGAAATAGCCCTGTTTTCCGATGATTTGAAAGAGACCACGGGAATTCAGGAGTTCAATCTCTAAGGAATCCCTGCCTTCCATTAGTTGATTTTCAAATTCAGAAATAAACTTCTCATCAAAGGAAGTAAGCTCTTGGACAGATTGACTATAGTAGTCTTCTAAGGTCTCATAGAGGTGCGGGAAGCTCTTGTAACTTGGGATACCATTTATCAATCCTATCTTAACAGGTGCATTTGTGTTACTTTTTTCCTCAATTTGAAGCCCAATACTTTGATCTTTTGTACAACTAGGTAGTAGAAAGATGTTAATGAATAAAATGATCGTTAGAGTGGCAATAGGGAGAGATTGTCTCTATGAATAAAGTGCATAATTTTTCATGATGATGAGTTTTAAAGAAGCGATACATTACAAAATGGAGGTCTAAACAATTTTACTGTTAAGCTCTTTTCGACAACAAATGTAATTGTGTGTTGCAACAGTTTTCGGTCCCAAGTCTTGGGAGAGAAGCCAGTGATGAACAAATTGTGGAATACGCTAATTCCTTCAGCGGGAATGTAGTACTCGTTACGAATGACAAAGATTTCAAAAAAAGAGAGCTATTTACTCAAATCATGATGTCTAAGAATGTAGGACTAATACTGATCAAATTTTCAAAAAAATATTCTTTCTGGAAGCGAGTGGAATTCATGTTTAAGCGGTGGTCGGAGATCATGAAGACTTGTGAGGGAAAACCATATCCATTCTCCTACAGAGTAAGCTTAAGAAAAGTTGAAAAGCTCAACAGCTGATAATAAGTAAGGATTCAAGTGGTCGGCATGCCCCCAACCTGGGGTACTATCGCGATACGTGACCCACCCTATGAGGGGCCAGTAAGAAGTAGACAAAAGCTGAAAATTCATGATTTCAAAGTCGGTATATTGTTTTGATCATAGTGCAGTTGGATGTCAATCTGATATTACCCCAAGAATTTGGACCTCGATCTAATCTAAGATAAAATGTTAATAACTAAATTGAGGCAATGGGATAGAAAACGGACGGCTCTGGTACATGTAAAGGAGTGACCTAGGATCTCTTACATTATGCACCTTTTTACACATCGTTCATTTATCTAGCAATCCGAATAATTCCTCCTTTGTCGGATTAATTGCCAAAAGTTCTCCTTCTTTTCCAAAAAGAAATTGTGAGCCTCCAGAGTTAATAATGTCATAATTTTCCCAAATCTTGTTTTCATCCTGTATTTCCATATAAGACTTCTATGGACATCGATGTTTTCTCCTGGTCTGCTTTAGCCAATATGACGTCTTAGTGGCCTACTAAAATAGCACTCGTACAAACTCTATGCTGTCTTCCTTTTTGATTTGGTCGGTTGACTTCGAAGTTCATATTCCCTATTGAATGCCCTTGGATTCATCTTAAAGTAATTAGAAAGTTTCCAAACGACCGATCTACTAAATCCTCTCCTATATTTTAGAATATCTGTTACCAGTTGACGAGATATTCCAAGTTCTTTTGCCAACTTCGATCTGGGGATTTCCTCCTCTTCTAGAAGGTACTTTAGTAGTTCAACAGGATTCATCCGTTCCTCGTATTCAAGTTCTCTACCTTCGTACTCATCTATCAGGATTTCAAGCAGTTCTACTTCATCTCTATACTTTTCATAATCCTTGTTCACTAGAATTTCGTGTCTCTCACAGTATTCACTATACTGATCATCGTTCGCTATCTTCTTATATCTCATTTTTTCCATTTAAACATATCGACCGTGCAAACATTAACTTTGTCATACTCAGAATGTGTTCCCACGAACTTCACATAGAGGATCACCTGGTTTGGCAGAAAGTTGTATCCGAAAATAAGTCGATATCGATTTCTGCCCACATTGAATACAATTCGTGCTTTCGCCTTCTTACAGGTGATCAAATACGAGTTCCCAAATGAATCTACGATATCTTGTGGTTTGTCCCAATCTGCATCTACTAACCTATCTCGAAAGTCGTAGAAGGCTCTCCTCATTCGTTTATCTTGCTGAACATGATCTACTACATTCTTCCACTTGATTACTCGGACTTTCACATCACAAGATAGGCAATATAACTGATGTACGCAATTTGCAGACGATCGAATTATGCGTGCTAACGTCCCTGGCATATGCTGCGTCTCCGTTCTACTTGCCCTTGAAGTCGGTTCTCCGTGCCTAAATTTACAATTGCCTGTAAGGTTTTTTGATCTGGGAGGAGATGCAGTCATCATGCCATGTTACATGGTTATTCATTTTGTCCATTTGATTCTCTAAAGACATAGGCGGTAACGACTTGTCCTACGGCAAAAAGTGTTGTCTTATCAATATTGGCGATGTTGTCACTGTGTTTGTGATGGTATTTTCCAAACCTTCCATGTCGATTCGTATTGATTATGTCAAACCATTGAGAGGCCCATTGTTTCGATCAGAAACCTGTGGTCGTCTGTAATAAATCCAATTTTTTCATTCTTAAAGTATTGTGTTTGTCCCATTTATTTGGCTAGATCCCAAATTTGATTGACTATGCTTCCTGCGCTCTGCATCGAATAGCCCTCTTTGTAAAAGGTTGCGTTTTTAGCTCCAACCATGTCGAGCAAGATACCATACTTATAGACCTTGCCTCCATTTTTTAATTGTCTAGCCCAGTGTTGCGAGCCGAGCCCCCAGGTGTTGTGATTGTTAGGTTCATCAGATCCGTGATCCTCAGCATCAAAGAAGACGATATCAACTCCCATTGGGAGATTCGATATATCGATTAGTCTTGCTATTTCCAGAAGGACTGCAACACCGCTGGCCCCATCATCAGCGCCATCTATTGGGCTTTCAATATTTATAGTGTCCTTGTCGGCAATATGGCGCGTATCATAGTGTGCACCTAAGTACATGACATAACACAAAAAGACCATATATTGTGATTTCAAAATCAATTAGTTAACCTAATTTCACAAATATGGTCTCGAAAGTGCAAGATAGCAGATTTTTTAAAGTTTTCCTACTACATTTTAAAGGGATGGACAAGCGACGTGTTCAATTTCTCTACCTTTTAGTACGTGCAATTAGTAGTGTAGGTACGATAAACCTTGTCAAAGTTGCCATAGCAATTCAGAATGATGTAAGTCGATCCAGCAATTACCGTAGAATTCAGCGATTTATTGCCGGAGTATCGGTCAATTTCGATGAGCTTATTCCGTTTATCATACGATTGGCAGGAGTACAGGATCCATACACGTTATTACTGGATAGGACTAATTGGCAGTTTGGTCGAGCAGATATTAATTCTTTGGTGTTGAGTGTGAAGGGAAAGAGTTGGTCTGTGCCAATATTATGGACACTGCTACCAAAGAAGGGAAGTAGCAATTGTGAGGAGCGGATCGCCCTGATGGATAGGCTGATAAGGATCATAGGGCACGGGAAAATACATAGTCTTATCGCCGACAGGGAGTTTGTTGGTCAGAAATGGATTAGATATCTTAATGAGCACGGAATCCCTTATGACATAAGGATCAGAGAGAACATGAAGGTGTTTTATCGGGGAACAGAAAGACGTGTATCAACACTTTTTTCCAGACTCCAAATTGGTAAAGTGAGAACAATCAAAAAACCTGTCATTCTCAAAGGTGAGCAAGTGTTCCTACAAGGAAAAAAGATCACAAATACAAAGAATCACAGGGAAGAATATTTAATTGTCATCTCCTATGACGATCCAGAACATAGTTTGTGCAGATATGGCGAACGATGGTATATAGAAAACATGTTCAAAGATCTAAAATCTAATGGATTTAATTTGGAATGCACTCACGTTACCAAGACTGACCGTCTGGAAACACTAATGTTAGTCTTGGCAATAGCGTACACATGGATGATAAGAATTGGCAAATTCATTCATGAAAAACACCCTCAAAGAATACAAATTAAAAAACATGGTAGGAGATCTAAAAGCATTTTCCGGCTCGGATTAGATGAATTTATGAACACTATTTTCTTATGCAACTTAGTAAGAATGAGAACATATATTAATTCTTTGTCATGTACTTAGATCCAATGCAGCAAGTAAAGTGCGAGTCCCGTGGCGAACGTATTCGTTACTCCATGCTTTAGGTTTCGAAGATCTTAAGGCTAGCAAAGGCTGTGTCCGATCTAATGCCTGAATGCCCGTCTTTTCATCCATACACAGCACTACTGCGTTGTCAGGTGGATTCATATACAACCCCACAATTTCTAATAGCTTCTCCTCAAACATTGGATCTGGGCTATACATAAATGTATTGAGTCTATGAGGGAATAATTTATTCTCCCGTAAAATTCGGTGTACTTTGTCTTTATCCACTTTTGTATGATCAGCCAGGCTGCGAACGCTCCATCGAGACCTCCCACGAGGTGGCTTCTGACAGACCTTTTGAATTACTTTAATAAAGTAAAATGATCCGTGCCCTTTGAGCCTCACTATTTGGAGTATTCTGACCTCTTACCCGTTTTTTCAATTCCTCTTTGTCAGCTAAATTCAAATTCATTCTTAATAATGTTTACACAGATCAAGATACAAATATTTCTTAATATGTACACATATTTATGCGACGTTACACTAGTTTTCGCCATTCAGCGTGGAGAAGACCTATTTTCGAAAAAATTGTTCCAGCTTTTGAACATCTTATTCACTAAATATTCTTGAGCGCATAATCTTCAATGCCTTTGTCATATGATTTTCCACCGTTTTCATGCTAATTTCCAAAAGGGCAGCAATTTCTTGGTAGGATTGATTCTGAAACCGACTGAGTTCAAAAACAAGTCTACATTTAGGGGGTAATTTTTCCATGGTATCTACAATCTTCTGATGTAACTCTTGAACTTCAAGTGTTTGTTGGGCCGATGGTGCATTTTCTGAAATCTGGAAGCTTGTTTTATCAAGACTAGTCTGATCTGGTGTGCGGTACTGTTTTCGGAGCTGATCATAGGCCTTGAAGGTGGCAGCTTTAAGCAGATAGGACCTAAGATTTGTTTTGATGGTCAAGTCTGATCGCCTATTCCAAATATCAACAAAAATGTCGTCTACAATCTCATCAACAATGGCCTCATCCCGAATTAATTGAAAGACTTTCTTACTTACATGGGGTTGTAAAATGCGGAACAGCGCAGCAAAAGCGCTCTGTCTACTTTGTGCCTGCACTATCTGCCACAATTCGGCAATATGCTCGTTATCCTGATCGATGGTTCCCATCTTCTCTTAAGTATTACAAATGTACGTTTACCTATGATGTGGACACAAAGCTGGTCTTCAAATCTGGCAGCACCTACCATTAATGGAGGTGGGTACCAGATTTCATCAAATTTATTGCCCAGATACATAAGTTTTTGGGCATGCAATGAGCGGCCCCTAGTAAGGAAACGCCAGAGCTCAACCTCTTTCCTTGTGCAAACTGGATTTCAACCCGAGCCCTGGCTTACTAATTGTATTGTCATGTTTTTTGGTGGTATCGAATCTGCATTCCTCGGCAGTGCCCCAAAGGTAATTGAAATTCAGAACTAGGTTCAGGTCCTGGAATATAATAAAATTAGGTGGATTTAATACAGGGAGCAAGGTCATTTACAAATTTCCAAGAAGTTGGTTTCGAGGCTTACAGCAAGTAGGGAGAACTGGTGGCATATGGGATAAATCAGGACTTTCTAGAACTGTTTGTCAAGATTGGAAGAAAGGGTTACACCTGATTTGGAACAGGATGTTGCCAGGCACTTACTTTCCGTTAAAAGCAAGCCATAGTAAAACGATTGAAGGCCTGTGAACTATCTGAAAGCGTACGCAGAGCCTGGGTGCATCCCTGGTAGTTCTGGGCAGTCATGGATATGCAAGCTTGATCTGGGACGCCAGATATAATATCATCGACCCACACGGATCCCCAGCATGCAGTTTTCGTAAAAGTTTCTTGAGATTATGTAGGGGTTAATCAGATATTATCCGACTATAGGACTAAGTATGGTGTGCAAACAAATATATGCATATCGAAATAATATATAAAGTCGTATATGTCTTCAAAGATAGAATCTCTGTTTGCCTGTATCACGGTTGCATTTGGCCTCTGCAATCCTATTTTCAGCCAGGTCCCTGCTTCGCTATCCGATTCCCTTCAGACTATTATGGATTCCTTCCAGGGTACAAAGGCTCTTCCCGGGGTCTCCGCCTCACTATATTTGGACGGATACGGTACATGGAATGGTGTCAGTGGCGAATCCCATGATGGGGTACAAATGGATACTACCCTGTTGTTGGGTATCGGAAGCAACACCAAATTGTTCACTTCGGTGCTTATACTCAAGCTGGCCGAGAATAGCATTTTGTCGCTGGATGATTCTTTGCACAATTGGCTCCCAGCGTTTGAACACGTCGATTCCAATATCACGATTAGACAACTTTTAAGACATCAGAGTGGAATCAATGATTTCATAGACAACAATCCTGATTTTCCAGGTACTGTCATTGACAATCCCGATAGAGTTTGGACTCCGGAGGAATTGGTCGCTAGTATTGGTCCTCCAGAATTCATGCCTGGCTCATCCCTCTCCTACTCCAATACCAATTATATACTGGCGGGTATGATCATTAAGTCCGCAACTGGTCAGGAATATCACTCCTTGATCAGAGACTCTATATTGATTCCTTTGCAGCTAAACCATACTTATCTCGAGGGATATGAATCCATCCCTGAACCCATTGCCCACCCCTGGATTCAAGATCTGGATATATTCTCAGTTAGAAGAACCGCCATCGGTACCTACTCGGGATCGGCAGGTTGCATCACAGCCCGTCCATCAGATATGGCGAAATGGTATCATTTGCTGCTGAACAGTGCTTTCCTCAACTCAGCATCTTTGGAGGAATTGACGGACTTTGTAATATGGCCAAATTCAGATCTGTTTATGGGGCTGGGCATTATCAAATTCAATACTGGTTTTATAGAATTTTGGGGCCATACTGGGCAAACTGTAGGCTATGCCTCCGTCTTTCTATACGATCCCACTTGCAAAAGTTCAGTCGCTGTTATTTCTAATAACGCTTTTGCAGACCCTGAGGAAGTTGCCACCGCTCTACTTACTCAAGCATGTGATCTGCTGCTGACCACTGTGAGTGATGTCAAAAAGGAGGAAGATGCAGCCTTCTTCGAAATCTATCCCAACCCCACCGCCGATGGACGATTCAACTTAAGAATCTCCAGACCCATAAATGCCTTTTCCATCAAAATCGTTGCTATGGATGGAAGAACTGTTTTCCGTGAAGAGAATAAGACTTATACGTCGGTTGAGACTATATCACTCACCGCTCTTTCATCAGGACTATATTCTGTAGTTATTGTCTCAGACAATACCCTGATGACACAAAAATTAATTGTTAATTGATATCGCACTCAACTTATATATATCGATAAGCAAAATAATTCGACACCAAGATATGGAGCTAAACCAATCCGGTGTGTCAATGTAAGCTCACAGTCAAATAGATTGTTTGGCGAGGAGTATTATTTAGAAACAAACAAGATTCTTAAACTCATAATATGAACATTAGCACTTGGACTATTATCGTTTCGATTCTATTTCTTGGTTCTTGCCAGAAAGAGGACACTGAGGTTACACCAGATAAACGGTTCCTATTCCTGGACAGAACAGAAATTCATTTTGCCTCTCGTGAGACTGCAAAAGCTCTTTTGGGCACATCTGACGACTACACCCGGTCATTGAGCCTCTTCGACATAAAAGCCAAAACAAAAAATAAAAAGGCTTCACGAGAGAAAGACTACTTGGATTTTGCTGCTGATCAGGCATTAGAATGGACAGTTGCTGAAATTGAAGCCTTTAAGAAAACGATTAGGTCTGCAGAGAGAAGAATTAAGAATCTGAAAATAACTCTAGACTTACCGGCCAAAATCAGCATCGTAAAGAGTACTGAGGGAGAAGAAGGAGATAACAACTACACCCGCTTGACATTTATAGTCATGGATGAACCCGATGAAGAAACTTTCCTCCATGAATTATTCCATGTATACTCAAGAGCTAACCCCCTTAAGAAAGACCTGATCTATCAGACAATCAATTTTAAGAAATGCAATAGAATAGAATTCCCCAAAGAGTTACATGATCTCAAAATGACCAATCCAGATGCGCCCTTTCTGGAGAACTATCTGACAGTAAAAATAGATGGCATAGACCGTGATGTTGTATTTATTACTCACTCTGAAACCGACTATGACCAGGGAGGGTTTTTTGACTATTTTAACCAATCACTCTTGCTATTGCAAGATGATGGTGACAATAAGATACCCCTTATAGAAGAAGGGATGCCTGTAATGCGAGAATTCAGTGAAGCAAGCAATTTATCTGATCTGATCGGCAAGAATACAGAATATAATATCCATCCCGAAGAAATCTGTGCCGAACATTTTCGCATGCTGATCATGGAAGAATTAGTAAGTGAACCACAGTATCTAAACAAAATGAAATCTCTACTAACTGATTAGTCGTGTGCATTGCAAGATGAGTCACCATTTTCGTATTTTTAATATTGATGATGAATTCTATAAGATATTCAAGCGTTCTCCTAATATCGGCAGTGGCTTTATATGGCATTGGGGCTTGCACTTTAAACAAGGCGGCCAGCAGAAGTGACACATCAGTGACCGAAACCGTGGATTTTCTGGATGGCCTATCAAAAGCCAATATGGAAGAATTGGGAGAGTCTGAACTTATGATCGATGGTGAATCGACACCACTGTATTTGCCGGACGGCGAACGAGTAAGAGGCAATAAGATGATGGATCTGTTGATGACAGGAAAATATATTCCGGAGGCTTACGTGAATAGTGACAATGAAATCAAGGCATATGTACTTCGCCGAGCTACGGACGAAGAAATGAATGAAATAGGAAAGATCGTACAAGACGAGAGCGATTTGGTGGGCAGTGATGCCAGTCCATTCGCGGCAGTAGATCTCTCAGCCAATGAATATTCTCTTGACAGATTAAGAGACAAAATTGTTGTGCTTAATTTTTGGTTTATTGCTTGCAAGCCTTGTGTTAGTGAAATTCCAGATCTAAATAAATTGGTTGAAAAATATCGTGATGAAGGTGTAGTTTTTCTAGCACTTGCATTGGATGGTAAAGATGATTTAGAAAAATTCCTGCACAAAAACGCCTTCGATTATAAGATTATTCCTGAAAGTCATGAAATTGCAACTGACTACGGTGTATCCTCCTATCCAACTCATGTTATTATTAATAAGAGATCCAAGATTGAGCTTGTGATTGCAGGTCTCAGCTTAACAACGATTAAAAAAGTGGACCGGAAAATTTCGGCACTTGTTAAAAGAGGGTAGCACTTCAATAATCATAGGTTGCAACCCAAAGATTGCGCTAGTTGTTCCGGTCCCCTAATTAACCGGACAGAGTTACAACAAATATTTTGTAATTATGATGAGTATGACCGGTCGTACTCGGCCAGAATCCTGCAACCACATTCTGGAAAGCATAGAAACACGTATTTGGGCCAATCGCGACCCTCAAGACGAAGGTTTAAATTTCGGGTACACTTTGCTCAGAATTGTAAATAACCTGTAAGCGAGCCTCGTCGGATTTATGTTCATGAACACTCAAATATTAGGTATCTCGATTACTCGTCACATTAATTTTGAAGAGGTTAATTTACGTTTAAGTACAGTTGGGGCATAAGGTTTGAGCAGTCCAAAACTTGGTTGTGTATGACAGATCTCCCTCAAGCCGCAGCTTGAATAACTTTTGGACGATTTGCCATTGATCCGCTGTTCGATAGCAACGTAAATTAGCAGTTGCTTGAGCACCAACTATAGACCAACATTGGCCTGAGAGCTTCATGCGCTATTGGAGCACACTCCTATCAGCTGCTTCAAGTGGGCCTGATCCAATCATCGGGCCTTGCTGCTTGTAGCTGTGGTACATCATTCTATCCACCTGATCGAAGTAGTATCTGATAACATCCTGCTTGGCCTCCTTTGACTGAGGTGTACTTGCTCTGAGGCACTTGATGTGTTTGATCACTTTTTGCACTTGACTCTGCAACAAACATTCACTTTGATGGGCGATCCATTTTACCGTTTACTCAAGTGGCTGATGAAGCACAGAAAGCGATTTAAGACGAGCATCAAAGCAGCTGTGAAATGGCTGCGTAGACGCTCGAAACTGGATCCGAATCTATTCGCACACTGGCAATTTGGGTGTCCTCTATGATTAGACAATGAAGAGCCGTATGACGGGAGACTGTCACGTGCGGTTCTGTGAGAGGCTAGGGGTGTAATTCCCCTGGTCTAATCGACCAAACGTGGTTTTGCCATCATCGATGTCATGACAGAATGTTACCTTCGGAATCGAATGTTTTGTAACGGATCAAGGGATTTTGATGTTTATCATTGTGTAAGGCAGAACATATGTCCTGTCGCTTATCTGCTGCTGTATCTATGCACATCTAGCTCCGTGATATGGGGACAAACCGATACGACACTTAGGCAGAGCCTTAGCATAGAAGGTAAGGACATCAATCTCAAGCAAGTTCTGGATTTAATTGGAAGAGAAGCCCATGTCGAATTCGCATACAGTCCAACTCTATTGGCGACGGGTCACACATTTCGATTTCAGATTCAGGATAAGCCTCTTGAAGAGATTCTTACATCGATACTCGCCGATGTGGGATTGGGTTATCGTACTACCGCCAAAAAGATCGTGCTGTACCGATTAAAGAGCGCTTTACCAAAATTTAGTGTTGGAGGCTATGTCTATGACAATGAAACAGGTGAACATTTAATTGGTGCACATATCTATGATCTTGAAAGTGGCGTTGGTACGTACTCCAATGAGTATGGAAGGTTTAACCTAACGCTCGCAATGGGTGAATACCAGCTCATAGTGTCCTACATTGGATACCAGGATGAAATCGTTGCCATAGACTTGGATAGATCACAATCTCAGTCGGTTAGACTCAAAGGCCATGACCCTTTGGCCACCGTAGTTGTATTAGCCCAAACTGGCAATCATGCACCGGAGCCTACTGGATTAAGTACTGCCTCCTTTTCAATGGAAGAAATCGACGCTCAACCGGCTATTGGTGGTGAAGTTGACGTTACGCGTGTGCTTACATTGCTTCCTGGCGTATCGAACGGTATAGAAGGTACATCTGGGATTTTTGTACGAGGAGGAACCCCTGATCAAAATTTGATCTTGTTGGATGGAGTACCCGTGTATAATGTATCACATCTCTTCGGATTTTTGTCTGTATTTAATTCTGATGCCATTCAAAAAATGTACTTGATTAAAGGTGGGTTTCCTGCCAGATATAGTGGAAGGCTATCATCAGTGCTGGATATTAGAATGAAGGAAGGCAACATGCATCGCTTCGGTGTAAGTGGTTCCATCAGTCCTATAGCTAGTCGAATTTCAGTGGAAGGACCCATCATCAAAGATAAGATGTCTTTTTTGCTCACTGGTCGCAGGACATTTGTAGATCTGTTTTTGGGCAAGATCAAGAGAACTGAGGTCAATAATGACTTCACAGCTAATGGATTAAAGTATTTCTTTTCAGATTATAATGCCAAGTGGAATTATCGAATGTCTGATCGAGATCGAATCTATATCAGTTTTTACGGAGGTGAGGATGCCCTAAGACGATCTGATGAATTTGGATCACGAGTCGGCAAAACTGGGAATAAAACCCTGGTCAAGAACAGAATAGAATGGGGTAATTTAGTTGGTGCTTTTCGCTGGAACCATCTATTTGGTTCGAACCTATTTAGTAACCTTACCATCAATTATAGCCGCTACCAATTTGGTGTGTACAGGCTTGAAGATGAATCTAGATTTAATGGAGAAGCCTGGTCGTTGCTCTCCGGGAAAGATGTCTACTACAACTCATTCGTTCGAAGCTGGTCCCTTAATCTTGATTTTGACTTTGCCCCATCGCCCGGTCATTATATCAAATTTGGTGGGAGAGCCAGTGCCCAAAATTTCTTGAATGGCGAAAGTGGGATTCTACTTCAGGACGGTCCAATGTCGGCTCGTACAGAGACCTTGTTCAACAATGACCCAAAACCAGCTAACAGTTTTAGTTTGTACATTGAAGATGAAGTTTTGATTTCGAATAGATTTAGTGCTAATCTGGGTCAGAATACATCTATGTATCATGTGGAGGGTCGCACCTATGGTGCGGTTGAACCTAGAGCGCGTCTACAGTATGCATTGACCGATCACTGGACGGCCCGTGCTGCATATACCCGTATGACACAATACTTGCATCTGATTTCAAACACTGGTGTTGGATTACCCAATGATCTTTGGATTTCTTCCACGGCAACGATCTCACCCCAGAGGTCTTGGCAGCTATCTAGCGGTCTTGGCCTCCTATCCGATGGTTGGGATATTAGCTTCGACGGGTATTATAAGAAAATGAAGCAGCTCGTCACCTTTGGAGACGAGACGACCAACTTAGTTTCCCCCCAAAGTATCGAAGAGCAAGTCGTCACGGGATGGGGCAGGTCAATCGGGCTTGAGTTCAAGTTAAAAAAACAAAAAGGTAAGACGAATTCATGGTTAAGTTACACCCTGGCCTGGACTAATCGCTTTTTTCCTCAAATTGGGAATGGCCAGCCATTCCCATACAAATATGATAGGAGACATGATCTCTCTGTCAATCTGACTCATAAGCTTAGTCCGAAATTTGAATTTACTGCAAGCTGGGTGTTTCAAAATGGCATTGCCGTTAGTCTACCCAGCCAGGAGTTTGAGGTTGCGCGAAGTATAAATACAGATGGATCTGTAAATAATGTGCAATATTTTGCAGTAGAATATCGCTCCAGGAATAATTTCAGGTTTCCCTTTTATCATCGACTTGACCTCGGGCTAGCCTATTACATGAAGGCTAAATGGGGCAAGCATTCCTTGCATTTAAGTGTCTACAACGCATATGATAGAAAAAATCCATTCTCTATTAGTCCTGGCCTATTCGCTCGAGATAATGGCAAAACCTTGGTATTTGGATATCAAAAGAATAGCTTATTACCCATACTACCAGGTATCGCTTACCGATTTAACATTTCAGAACTATGAAGTTAGTTAATATGCTCCTTTTTGGAATAATATATATGTGCCATTGCACGGGATGTAGTGAGGAGTTGATTTTGCCTAAAGTTGACGAGAAAGCAGAAATTGTAGTGAATGGTCACTTCCAACCAGATAGCATTTGGAAAATCCGGATTACCAAATCAAGGGTTGCAGGATCACAAGAACCCATTGAGGTAGTTAAAAGTGCAACGGTAAATATTTATGAGGATGGAATGCTAATGGAGCAGCTCACATACGATCAATCCATCTTCCAAGACAGAGGAGGGTACCGGGGTATTTTACATCTTCCGACCGAAAGAAGAAATTACGAGATTAGGGTGATCCGGGAAGGGCAGCTTACTGCCAGCGCAGCTGACATCATTCCAGCGTTTTCTGTTCCATCACCAGGGATATCCTGGGTGGAGAAAGATTTCAATCCTGCCATTCCCCGGATCTCTGTAAAGTTGCAAACTGCTGAGGGGGGAAGCTATTACCATTACGTGCTCCTCCGTCGCTCTGTGCGGTGGACGACCGATAGTGCTGATACTACATTTCAAGTAGATCCATGGGGCGAAGTGAGGACATTTGGTAACGACAATAATGACCAAATTGACATACGGACTGGATTAGAGGCCTACGAATTTGCATTTATTGAATTTACCGGTCTGTTGGTGCATGATGTGACCCCTAACGCATCTGAAATAAATCTCACGTTCGATGGCGGTAAGATTGAGCTTGAAAGTGACGGTACTACAGGAAAGTATTCTGAGTTTCAGGTGGAAGTGAGAAAAGTGAGTAATCATTACTTTGAGTATTATCGGTCCATATATTTACAAATAAATGAAGACACATCGCCGCTCTCTCCAAAAACCCGGATTCAAAGCAATGTGATCAACGGCCTGGGTACCTTTTCTGCCTATCAGAGCAAACGCTCTAATATTTTATCGGTCCACTAGAACCATGAGATTTTCAAAGATTGCACAAAGGAATTTTGTCGTATCGAGTTATTGGAGATCAGATTCCACTGAGATCTTGCATCAGACTTTCTCTTCTCATGCTGCTTACCATAAAAATTTTCGCATATTTTTGTTCCAGCACATAGGGGTAAGATTGTACAATGTCGACTACTATAATGAGGAAGAGACTTGAAAGTAGATAGCCATGGCCACAACTGATCATATAGAACTAATTCATAAACACCTTGCAGGTCTTTTAGATAGCGGAGAAAAACAACAGTTGGATGATTGGATCGCGAGATCTAGTGATAATGAAAAGACCTTTCGGGAGATTGAGGATATCTGGAAGGGTGCAGAATTAGCAGCGAAACATCTGCAAAAGGAAGATTGGTCGTCTAATACTGATCTAGCTTTAGAGAGAGTGCAGGCTCGTCTTGGCATGAAGAAAGCGGGGCCGACCAGTTCGCCTCATGCGAAGCAGGTGCCCGTGAATAAGCTTCTGCGCATTGCTGCTACAATATTACTTCTGATTGTCGCTGGCCTTTGGTGGAACTCAACGCGAAAAGTACATGCAATAACTGTAGTTGCCACTGATTTGCAAGAAGTTGCTTTGCCAGATGGAAGCGTTGTATATCTGCGTGAGGGGTCGGAGATGACTTATGCATCCAGATTTCAAGGGGTAGAACGTCTTATTGAATTGAAGGGCGAGGCTTATTTCGATGTGGAGCATGAAGCAACCAAACCTTTTAGAGTAGAGACTCCGGTTGGAGACATAGAGGTGTTAGGAACAACATTCAACGTTAATACAAAAACCAATGGTCAGTTAGTAGTACACTGCAAGACAGGTAAGGTGAGGGTATCAGGGCCGAGTCTTGAAGATCATGTTGTTTTAGAAGCCGCCGAGGAGGTGACAGTGTATCCCAATGACCCCAAATCAACGAAAAGCCAGACCTTTGGAGAGAATTATTTATCCTGGAAAACGGGTGTCCTCAACTTCGCTGAAACCCCTGTTCAAAAGGTAATATCGGATTTGGCAAACCATTTCGGAGTTAGAATAATTGTTGAAAATGATCTGATATATCGCTGTCATTTCGAATCTAATATGGAAAATCAGACGCTGTTGGAATCTTTGGAGGAACTTAAGATCGGTCTTCAAGTTAATATTTCCAGGAGCGCAAAAAAAACATACGTAGTCGAGGGCAGTGGCATCTGCAATTGAATTATTTTTCCATCTATCTCGAATAATGGTTGTCATTTTGACTATTGCACATCGCAGACAACCTCCGTATAACAAGGATTAGATTTTACCAAGACTTTAAGAATTCTTTGGAATACTGTATAGGGGTATGTTCCTAAATCATCGACCTACCTATTGCAAGATGAATTTCTTCATAAAGTATCCTGGACAAGAGAGACATAATGTCGAAATCAAACCCAAGGACCGCAATAAACGGGACTTCATGTTTGAGGAATATGAATGAATAACATAATTATGATAGCAATATTAATATTGAGTGCTTCTATCCATCACAAATCTTACTACTCTTTGAGCATATACGCAGTCTTACTGCTTTGTCTGAATCTACCTGCCGACGCTGTTGGTGAAGTTCTGTTTAATACAATCATGCAAGAAAAGATTACTATCAGTGGATATGTAGAAGATGTGGAAACAGGAGAACAACTTATTGGAGCTCATATTTATGAAGCCACTTCTGGCCATGGGACTACCACGAATGAATATGGCTTTTTTAGTCTGACACTAGAGAATGAGAGCTCTTACAGAATTGAGGCGAGTTACATTGGCTACGAAACCAAGGTTTTAGAAATAGCTCCAAATGAAAATATACAATTAAGTATTCAATTGACAATGGATAACACACTTGAAACCATAGAGGTTGTCTCAGAAGCCATCACTGAGGACATCATTGAGGGTTCGAAAATGGGTTCCATTGTGGTACCGATAGAAACAATTGAAGCATTGCCAGCACTGGGAGGAGAAATCGACATCATGCGTACCTTGCAATTAATGCCAGGCGTGGCATCGGGTGGAGAAGGGGCTTCTGGAATATTCGTGCGCGGAGGATCACCAGATCAGAATCTGGTTCTGCTCGACGGTGTTCCGGTATATAATGCTTCGCATCTATTTGGCTTTCTGTCAATATTTAATTCAGATGCCATTAATAATATGGAACTAATTAAGGGGGGGGGACCTGCGAGATATGGAGGCAGGTTGTCGTCCGTGTTAGATATTAGAATGAAAGAGGGCAATATGAAGAGGTTTGCTGGCCGTGCATCTATCAGCCCTGTCGCGACCAAGGTCATGCTGGAGGGGCCACTTATTAAAGATAAAATGTCTGGTATGATTACAGTGCGCCGCACCTTCTTGGATTTATTTCTTGGGCGACCAAAAACCACGACTTATAGTGGAGGGTCGGAAACCACGAAGTCAAAATACTACTTTGCGGACTTCAACGGAAAAATAAATTATAAACTGAGTTATCGTGACCGCCTCTATCTAAGCTTCTATGGAGGCAAAGATAAATTTGGAAACGAATCTGAATACATTAGCAACCTTGAAGGCTCTAAAGGATATATCAATAAATATGAGACGGGGTTAGACTGGGGAAACTTAATTGGTGCATTCCGCTGGAATCATCTTTTTAGCAACAAATTTTTTGGAAATCTAACACTACATTACAGTCAGTACCAACTGGGCGTATCTAACAGTTCAGGTGATCAATCATTTGAAGATATTACCAGGATCTCGGAATCCAGTTATGGACTTAATTATGAGTCGATGGTCCAAGATGTGGCTGCGAAGCTGGATTTCTCCTATGTGCCATCAACCGAACACTATATTAGGGCTGGATTATCTGTCACTAATCACAACTTCCTACCAGGTGCAAGTAAAATCAGCCAAAAGAGTTCGGCGCAAATGATTAATATCGATACGACCCATAACAGCAAAACTATCAAAGCTAATGAATTTTCTGCCTACGTTGAAGATGATTTTCAAGTGAGCGATAAATTGAAAATGAACGTGGGCTTTCATGCCCTTTTATATCAAGTCGGTCAGAAGACCTACAGTTCAACACAGCCTCGGATGTCCGCTAGGTTTAAGGTACATCCGGCATGGGCACTGAAAGGTGCTTACTCCATAACTACCCAACCCCTGCACCTTTTGACCACATCCGGCGTGGGGCTTCCCACTGATCTTTGGATATCACCTACTGAACGGATTAAGCCTCAGGATGCATGGCAAGGGGCGTTTGGAATTACCCACTTACTGTCCGGTGGTTGGGACGTTTCTATCGAGGCTTATTACAAGGAGATGGACAACTTGGTTAATTACCGTGAGGGTACCTCCCTGCTCGTAAGCATCCAAGGAATCGAAGATAAAGTCACCTTCGGAACAGGCACTGCAAAAGGAGTGGAATTATTGGTAAGAAAAAGGCAGGGCAAGACCACTGGATGGTTCAGCTATGTACTCTCTAAAGCCGATCGAACTTTTCCCGATATTAATTTTGGAAAAACCTTTGCTTACGACAATGATCGAAGACACGACCTGTCGATTTCGGTGGTACATCAGTTTAGTGATAAATTTCGAATGAGTGGTTCTTGGGTCTTCACTTCCGGAAAACCATCTACCATTCCCACCAGACAATTTAACGGTGGCTCGACAGTTGAAAAAGGTGGAAGTTCCGCCTTTTCATCGGTTGCCCTGAGCTATAGTGGTAAGAACAATTATCGATTGCCCAATTTTCACAGATTGGACATCAGTGCCGGTTGGTATAAACAACGTAAATGGGGAGAAAGGTCAATTGTCGTTGGTCTATACAATGCATATAGTAGAGCTAATACATTCTTTATTAGTAAAGGATGGTATTCAGAGCAAGATGAACTTAAATATAAATATAAATCTGTCAGTTTATTTCCTATTATTCCTGGCATCTCATACAATATCAAATTTTAAATATCAGCTCAAGATGAATTATACAAAAACAGCCATATTCGGTTTACTTCTAGCTTTAAGCATTGCATGTGAAACTGACATTGATTTGAAGCTTCCAGAGCAAGAAAGACTGCTGACAGTTCAATCAATATTCAGACCTGATATGCCATGGAAATTCCATGTTTCAAAGAGTGAACTCCCTGGTAGATCGACAGATTTTAAAGTGGTTAATAATGCAACTATTGAAATCTATGGAGGAAACACCTTGTTAATAAAGGCTATAGGTGACCCACTCGGAACTCCAGGAGAGTATTTTTCAGAACACCACCAGCCCACAGCCGGTCAATCGTACACACTCAAAGTCAGCGCTCCGGGTTTTCCAGACGTGGAGGCTCAGGGAATGGTTCCACTGGAACACGTCCAGAATGTTGACCTACGATTTCCAAAGTCTGCCACTAGTCAGTATAGTCGGGGTGGCATTCTCGAATTCGATGACGTTTCTTCAGCAAGAAATTATTACCATGTCGTGCTAGAGACACGAACAGTCGAATGGCTGTTGGAGGGAAGTGATACAATCTACAATCGGTCAGATTATCAAGAAATTGGCTTCAGCATATCTGACCAGGGCGATGGCCTAGTGGATGTAACCACCAACATAAAACTATATCGAAGCGCTTTTGGTATCCCTGGTGTATTGTTTAGCGATGAGACCTTCAACAATTCTCGATTTAGACTCGATTTTGAAATCTTTAATATAAATTCATCGGGAGCAGATGAAGTAGATGATCAGATTTTTCAAGAATACCGCGTACAGTTGCGACACGTTAGTTCGGATTACTACAAATATTATCGAAGTCTATTCATACAGGAGGAAACTGCGGATGACCCCTTTGCAGAGCCAATCTTCATTCATAATAATATTGAGAATGGATTAGGAAATTTCTCAGGCTATAATAGGGTAAATTCCAATGTGGTTTCCATACTTTAAGAAAAATACATTGAGCACCCGAAATATATCTAAATGTTTATAAAAATGATAAAAAGTAAAATTTTATCAATTGTCCAATTGTTTTCAATTATACTATTGATAGCATCATGTACAAAGGATGACCTGATGGAGGCACCTGAATTGGTGATTACCGGAGACAAAGTTATTGCAGCTCCGGCGAGTTTCCATCCGTTTTACAAAAAATACATCAATGCCAGCGGAATACCCATTATAGGTTCCGAAAATGTGGACGATGAAGCATTTAGGCGGGCAGGGCGCACTATAGTAGTGATGCTTGCCAAAAGGCCTGATATCACAGCTCAAATGATATGGTTGAGAAACAGGGTGATTATTATGGATGAAGACGAGAATTTTTCCAATTTGCCAGATTTTCCTTATGCTAGTGGGTCTGGCGGTGGAAGGGCACAAGGCAGTATCCCACTTTTTCCTGTAACTGTCATTGGTGAAGAAAACATAATGCGAGCAGATAGCCTGACTGATGTTTATTATGGGCAAGATGTACTAATTCACGAATTTGGACATGGGATATATGAAGCCCTTACTCCTGGTGAAAGAGAAAGAATCAACATTGCTTACAACAATGCTGTTATCAGTGGATTATGGCAGAAAACATATGCTATTACAAGTGTAAATGAGTATTTCTCAGATACAACCCGGGCATGGTTCAATGGTTGGAAACCCCGAGATGGCCGGATAGATACGAGAGAAAAGCTAATATCATACGACATAGAAATTTATAACATATTAAAGGAAATTTACGATGAAACGGAGTGGCGACCAATCCCTTTTTAATATTATAATATAAAGCCAAACCAAACTGTTTTATATATAACAAAAAACAGAATCTTGCCAATTTACGAACATCAATAAATAGAGATACCTATATACATGGGCAATGCTGTTTGTCGACGTATGTAAGAATTGATTTTAACACATAAAACATTTAATCTAAAATATAAAGAAATAATCATGAAGCATTTATCAGTTACATTAATTATTTTCGCGATATCTATTACAAGTGCATTGGCACAAATAGAGATTACAAGTGTTTTTGTAGGACCACAATTTGGTTTTTCATTTTATGAAGCGGATAAGAGTAAGACGGAGTTTGGTGTTTTTGCGGGCATTGAATTTAATAAACGCTTCGTCCTTGGGTACGAATTTTATACTACTCATAATCAGAAGTACGAATTTAAGGATGTGGACGTAGTATATTTATCATATCATGGTCCCAACATTAGGTACAATTTTATGACTGAAAAATTTAGACCTTATGTTTCGATTTTGTTTGGATTTGGTGATGCTACGCCCCAATATTTGAAAACAGGTTCTGATGAACTTAATAATCCATTTATCCTGCAGCCATCGTTGGGAGCGGATTTTGATCTGCATAAGAGAATTAGTGCTGGTTTAAATATCGCATTTCGAAATGTATCAAAGGGAGATTTCATCCCTGACCAAAATACTAGAAAGGTTGCCATGAGTGAATTTTCAGCGTTTATGGTTACAGTAAGAGTGGGCATCAATCTTTTCACAAGGCGTTATGAATAGGTTGGTCTTGGGAAACAAGCTGGATATAATGAATTCTGAATAGAAAACAATCGATTGCTATGGGGCGTTCAGCCTAATTTTGAGATTTAAAAAGCATTAAAATGAATTATTTAAGAATGCTAGTGATTATACCAGTTACTCTGCATTGTTTGGGAGGCTGTACTTCAAAAAGGATGGTCGTCAAAACTGATGCAACTAAAACTGAAACCATGGATTTTCTCGATGGTCTTACAAAAGCCAATATGGAAGACTTAGGCGATTCTGAAACGATGATTGATGGAGAATCAATTCCCTTATATCTGCCAAATGGCGAAAGGATCAGAGGGAAGAAAATGATGGATGTTTTAATGTCAGGCGAATATGATCCGGAAGTTAGAAAAATAAAACATTGGAGTACAAGCCTCTCGGTAAATCCAAATGTATCGATCGTTGAACCCTATTGGGCATTAAATACCAAACCCGTTGCTAATATTGGATATGAAGTAAACATAAGAAAAAAAGTACAAGATAGAAGGCATTTTTTCTCTCTTGGATTTTTATATAATAGAAATTCATTTAGGAAAACCGACTTGATAAATAACGGGCCGGCAGTAGATATAAATGGAAAAATTGATGAGTCGAAAACCGAACAATTCAAAATTACTTCTTCACTATCCTACCTGTCTTCAAAACTTGATTTCAATTATGAGTTAATTAATAACGATAGATTTAGAGCAGGTTTTTCAACCGGGATCATGTTAAAATATTATCTTAAGAATAAAACGAAATATAATATCCCCAACGAGAACGCCTATACCGTTGACTATGGAATTTTCAATGTGAACTACATCTTTGACAGCCCAACTCTGTGCCTTGGATTATGGTATGAGCAAATGTTAAGTAAAACTTGGGGATTGTTAATAGGAACAGGTTATAAATACGATTTTAACTACGATCCTGATTTTAGTGGAGCAAAATATCCTAATGCGAGATTTCATAAAATAGAATTAAGAGTAGGGATTATAAAGAACTGGATTCTATAAGTGTGATGATCGATGTGTCCCCAAGATTTAGGACTGCGGGTTAAGATAACTTGTTAATAACTAAATTTGGGAATATGAAACGAAGAAAATTCACAGCGAAATTTAAGACCAAGGTTGTATTAGAGGCCTTGAAGGAACGGCACAGTGCCAGAGAATTGGCGGAGCGGTTCAAACTTTCACCCCAGCAGATCAGCACATGGACGAGAGTTTTTGGAGAATGCGGATCGTGTCTTTGGAGGTGAAATAAAAAGTAAGAAGAGCGATGAAGAGAAGAAACGGGACGAGCTTCTCAGAACGATTGGACAGCAGAAGGTTGAGATCGATTTTCTAAAAAAAACTTAATGTAGTTCCCGTGTCAGAGCTTAGACAGATGGTGGATCGAAGCGACTTAAGTTTGAGTTTACGGAGACAATGTGAGATCATTGGAATACATAAATCTGGACTTCACTACGTACTATGGGTGAGTCAGAGTTGAATTTAGAATTAATGCGGTTGATAGATGAGCACTAATTAGAGCATCCCTACAAAGGAGCCAGGCGCATGCATGTTTGGTTAACACTTGACAAAGGATATGATGTCAGCTTGAATAGGATTGAGCGATTGTAGTATCGATTAATGGGCCTGAGAAGTCTATTATATTTAGAGGAGATACCATAGTGGACTATACACTTCGTCAGGAGATCAATTCAGATGAAATGTACTACCGACTTAGGCTTCTGGATGCTCACGGATTGGGTCTAGACACATTGGCAATTAATTTTAGTAGTGCATGTGCTCCTGCATCAGGAATCTTGATTTATCCTAATCCCACTTTAGGCAGTTTAAAGATCGAACTGAATGGCATGCAAAGTCACTATGTCAAAACCAAAATTATTGATATGATTGGCCATACGTTGCAAACCAAAGAATTTAAGGAAGAAGCGTTAATCAAAGATCTAAAACTAGATCTTAGCAAATTGCCGGCTGCAACCTATGTCCTGGTAATGCAGATTAATGGAGAAAACTATCACTACAAAATCGTGAAATTGTAATAGATCAATGCCGATGGTATAAAGTACAGTACTGGTTACGTATACAGTCTGAACAATCAAGAGCTATTTTACGGTAAACAATTTTGTGCGAAGTCAGTTGCCATTAGAGAACTTGGTGAGGATGTCAATGGCCCGAAATTCCATAGGAAGAATATTATTCCAGTGCTTCGAGATATGTCGTCGAAGTAGAGAGTCCTTTATTACCTACCTAGTTTTTACCGGTACAGAGCCTTCGATGAATATCTGATCAAGGATACTATCTGGAAACAGGATTCGGAGCAACTATTAGAACAAGCAGATTTATCTGACCTTAAATCTATTGATGTTCTAATTGATCTACTGAAAAACAAAATCGATGAAACCGACCACAGAACCAACCAACGCATTCTACTTGGCAAAAACAAATTCATTCGTACTAGGGATGGTGGTAAGTATAGCGTTACCACTCCAAAAGTGGAGCAAGCTGATACAGAGATGCTTGACGATCTGTTTCCAAATGCAAAGATAATCCCCCTATCAGAAGTATTGGCCACGATCAACTATGCGACCAAGTACTTGGACGATTTTATTCACTTCCAGACTAAATATCAAAAACGAGACCGGTGAATGCTTTGTTTTTTGCGGGCATCACAGCCTACGGTTGCAACCTGGGCATCCCAACTATGACAAGGGTGGCCACACCCATGTCTGAAGCGGAATTGGAAAATACAGTAAACTGATATTTCGATCTTGCCAATATTGACAAAGCAAATGATACCATCATAGATTTTATCGCCTGCATAGAATTGCCTCAGCCTTATAAACAATCTAAGGACCAGTTGCACACTTCGAGCGATGGTCAAAAATTCAAAGTAAAAGGCAACTCAATACACGCCACTTATTCCTATAAATATTTTGGAAAAGGCAAGGGCGTCGCCTCCTACTCATATGTAGATGATTTGAACCACTTCATTGTGCAACAACCCATCAATGACATAAGTGGCTTCCCTTTCCGAGGCATTGATAACAGTGGAGTAGAATTGCAGAAATCGATTCACTCAGCCGATACGCACGATTACACCGAAGCCGTATTTGCCTTGATGAATCTCTTGGCTTTTGAATTTGCGCCTAGAATTGCCAAAATTTATAAGCAACGACTTTATGCCTTTGCCAAGCGATCAGGCTATACCAAAGAAGGCTATAAAATATTACCGGATGGCTATATCAACACAGAACTTATCGTGGATAACTCGGATAACATCCTTCGGTTGATCACGTCCATAAAACTTAAAGAATGCTCTGCTTCTCAAATCTTTAAGCGCCTTAATTCCTATTCCAGACAGCATCCAGTTTACCAGGCATTAAAGGAATATGGCAAGATTATCAAAACGCTTTTCATCCTCAAATACATTGATGATGTGGAACTTCGTCGGTCGATTAGAAGAAAGCTGAACAAAATAGAACACTCCAACCGCTTCTCTGCTGCTATCTGCTTTGCCAATAACGGAGAGTTGATCTTTCTAACCCGTCAAGAGCAATTGGTTGGCGAAGCCTGCTAACGGCTGATTAAAAACGTCATCATCTGCTGGAATTATCTGTACCTCACCCAATACATCCAGCAGTCAAAAACTGAGACAAAACCTCACTCGTACAATAGAAGTAGCCAAAAATCTGATCATCTGGGTTGTCAGATGATACATTTGTTGAAATGTTGCCAACTGGAGCCTCAAATTGAGTAGCCGTTCTGATACTAAGACTTTGAACATCTTGCCAGGACTTAAATGCATTCTCACTTAAAGATTCTTGGAAAAAATTCAAATAGTAGCCTTCTGAAAAGTAGTGATCAATCTTTTTAATGTCTATAAGAGGGACTTGCACCTCCCTGAGATTGGGATCAAGTAAGCGTGTATCAAAGACCACAAGATTTAGGAATATCAAATTCCTGGAATGCATAACATCTACCAGGGAGTTCACTCGTTGAAACATTGAATTTCCAAGGCATATCAGGTCTGAATATTGATTGAACTGTCAGCAGGCTTTTTATCTGGTCCGTTCGTACCGGCCAGAATCCTGATACCACATCTAGGAAACATAGACAAACAGGTAGTTGGGCTGGTCGCGACTCTCAAGGTGTATTTTTCGGGCACACCTTGCTCCAAATTATGTAGGAACCCCAGTGGTTTATGCTTAACCTGTATGACCCAAATGCCCAGATGATTTTATCCAATGTCCGGGCCTCAGTAGTGAGATGAATTTGACACTTTTAAAGTCAAAGTATTACATATTGGAAATTGTGAAAATTTCAGGAAAATCCAGCACTCATCGAATATGTAAGAATAATCTGATGTGATCTGATGTACTTTCTAACATGAGTCTGGGAGTCACGCTCAAAGGCGGTACAAAAGACCTATGGAGGTACCAATCCTCATCAATCTGGCATCAAGGGGATATTCGGTCTTGGAAAGTGACGATAAATAGTAAACAAAAGTAGGCCTGAAGCCGATGTCTATTTTATGGTTGATGTGATAATTCATCTGTATACCGCAGGTTAATCCCAATCCAAATGATTTCTTGTACACGACATCCTGCGTACTATCAAGGTCATGATATGTGACCGGTGTTGCGGAGGTAAGAACTTTCCCTTTGGCCCGGTTTGATAGATTAAAAGTCACGCCTCCAGTTACTGCCAAACCGAACTGACCCCGATCAAGCAACTTGTACCCATATTGCAGACTGATTTCTGAACGCGTGTATCTGCTATACCTGGTTCCCGAAGTGATTTGTTCGCCCTGAACTATGGTATCACCCTTAACTCGATGGTATTCACCTGTGGCCCTATTATGAATGGTCCGGAGGTGAACGTCTTCTAATTTATAGGATTTACTTGTACTATAATGTAATTTCTGCCTGTCGAAAGACACCGTATGGGTAAATCCACCTGATAAAAAAGCTCGCTTGGAGGTTAAATAATTGATGCCCAATTCTAATAGATATGTTTCTAATGTTGATTCATCTTCCCTTCTCTTTTGCGTAAAAATCTGATGTTCTCTTGTCTTCGCCGAAAATCTAAGAGGGCTGAAGGCCATGCCCCATCCTGCCCAAATTTTGATTCTGTCTTCTGAGATCTCTTTAGTACTTGAGGCAAGAGCATTTACGCTTTGGTTAAATTGTACATCTGATAATTGGAACGATGGATTAGGGTCAGGTGCGACGTTAAATTCAAGTCTACCCTGGAGAATTTGCAGTGATGTTTCATTCTCTAGACCTGCTGATCCATTGGCATTCAAACTCTTTTGATCAGTCACCTCATAATTAACTTTATTCAACCTATCAGAAGAAAAACCAGAAGTCACCTCATTTGATATCAGCGAAGTGCTGTGGTCAATCATTTCATCAGCACCTCCTGGTCTCGACATGAGAATTGCGTCGATTGCCAAATCGTAGGGCGCAATCCCATTAAATAATTTTTCCTTGGATAGAGGCATTAGGTTAATGTTGGAGATTGTCGATTGCTGCTCCAGATCTGTATTGAGGATGGTCGCATCTACAACCTCCACGTCTTCGTCAGTCGAGAGAATTGGCTTGTAGGCCAGCCCCTCAGCCTTTGTTGAAGAGGTCATCTCTGTGCCCAACATGTCCCTGGTAATCTTAGTCTGTGTGCTCGTCTTGCTTTGCCCTGAATCTACAGTTTCCTGGAAGTCAAAGATAATTAATCCTGCCACGAAGAAAACACAGATGGCCAAGAGTGCACGATCTAATATACGGTGAGTAGAGCCCGTTTTTGACTTCATTCTGTGCTCTTCCAGTTGCTGCCAACTCCTTTCCAGATCCATGGGAGAGTCATAATCTCGGAGCCTATTTAAACTATCAAAAAAATCTTCTTGAAACTCTTTCATATTGGACTAGAGCTACTTAATTTATTGTTGGATTCTATTCTTTCAGCCTCTAATTTATCTCTAATCAATCTCTTTGCTTTTGTCAGTTGAGATCTAGAAGTCGTTTCACATATTCCCAATTTGTCAGCAATCTCTCTGTGAGAAAAATTATCTAGAACGAATAAATTAAACACAGTACGATAACCCGATGGCAACTTGGCGATGACAGCTAGCATCCTCTCCTCTTCAGGGTATCTCTCATTGTGATACTCTTCACATGCAGCTGACAAGTTCACTGTCAGCTGCATGTGAGGTAAAGTCTTTTTCATCGACTTCAAGGCAATATTTATTGCAATTCTGCCAACCCATGTCTGAAAAGAACTTCTTGACTCATCAAACTGTTCGAGTTTCTCGAAGGCCCTAAGAAACGCCTCTTGAACGATATCCTCTGCGTCCATACCACGATGTTCATACCTTCGACAAAGGGTAAGAATCCGTGGAGCATAGGTCTTGAAAAGATGTTCCCTTATATTTGGATCTTGATTCACTAACCCTGACTCAAGTGTTTCAAATCAATTGATGATCGGGTTTAGCACCAATAAATTGGCATTAATGATCATAGAGTTACCGTCAGCGGAAACTATTTTACCATGAAAAGACATTTCTGTTCGATCAAAATCATCTTCTCCGAGAGAAGAAAGATCTAGTATCTGGATCCCGGGCATTCCGTCTTTTGGAAGTGTAAGACCATCTCCGGTGCCTTTGACAATTTTACTAATTGATACCTTGACATCAGACGCATCATAGTCCACCAATGTGAAAGCGTCCTGTGGAAATTCATCGGGGTTTGCACCAGCTTCTTGCCATTCATTGATTACATCAATGTCAGGCACTCCTATCGTGGTTACGCTTTCTCCAGGGTATTCTCCAACTTCCAGATCGCCTCCTTTCTCATTACGAAAGTTCAGAAAAAGTACGTTTTGCTTTTCATTGAAAGTCATAGATGTGGTCCAAGCGGTTATTTTTTCTGTGAGATCAAATTGAGCAGGCTGCAAATAACCTGTGTCCAGATCTGAAATTACTTCGGTAGATCTGCTTTTAAGTAGCACTGCGTTTTCTCCCACCACTACTTCTGTAGGATCAATCGTGGCAACTTTATCTATTGTTGTAACCTCATCAGCTTTGGTGCAGGCCGTAGTAAGAAGAAAAATAGTCACTAGTACCATTAGTGTGGAAAACAAGAACTTCATTTTATACATTTTTTTGTGAGTAAATAGCATTCTTACTATATATCCCCATGCAAGAGATTCGCTGCCTGTACAAGAATTTTTTTTGTTCTTTCCGTACCAAATTGTTCGAAATTTCTGTTCTTGATGATTTTCCTGGATACAAACCGACCTTCATCAAAATTAAAGATTGGGAGATATATTAATGATGGTAGCTAGCCTGATTGAACTATTGGTACTTTGTCATTAGATTTAAAACACCTCACATTTGTTTCCGGTAAGGTCATGCTGCAATCTACCCAGCATGCATTGTATCTACCCAGCTTATTCGCTTTATCAGGGAAATCTGTATTTGATCTGTGTAACGACACCATTAACCTCACTGTCGCAGAGTAATAATCCTCCTCTCTCGTTTATCACCTCTCTTCATTACTCCCGGTACCCTAAGGACCTCCAAACTGTTAGCAGTCTTCCACCTAAGTTGGCTCCTTACAAGTCTTTCTTCATGAAGTGTTTGCCAAGACTCTGTGTCAAGAACTAAAAAGTGAATGTTGGGAAACGAATCACCCTTACGCACTATGGTGCGTTTCTCGATAAGTACCAATTCATCCGTTGCATTCGGGGTAATGGTATAACTTTGGCCAAAGTGCTTTTTTGCAATCGAATCGATCACCGTCTGTTTATTTAAGGTAGTCGTTGATGCATGAGAAATTATTTTCTTGGTTTTGCAGTTAATCAGCATAGAGATACTAGAGATCAAAAGCAAAAGTAGAACCGTCCCTTTTTTCATTATTTTCTAGTTTGTAATCTTGCGATAAGATTCATTGAATTATTTAAATAGTGAAAAGACCGAAGCTCTTTGTCCCGTGCAGCATCAAAATGTGATGTTTGTCTATCTCTAACAACGCCAATTTTTAAATATTTATCAAGTTATATGAATTAGTTCTTAACCACTTTAAGTATTTGTTTGCCCTCCTTAGCGGTATGAACACTTAACAAATAAATGCCACTACTAAATGCGCCAGAATTTATTTGGATCTCACTTGAGCCTGCAGGCAATCTCCCATTGAAAACCGTACGAAGTATCTTGCCAGACAAATCTGTGAGCACCATGCTGACACGCTGGTCAAACTGTAACTCCAGTTTGACTTCCATTTGATTATTAAAAGGATTTGGGTATGCAAGCGCACTGGTAAAACGAAACTCTTTATCTCGTGTGCCAACAGGGAATTGTCCTATCTCCAAATTGTCAATGGCCCAACCCCAGTGTTCCACACCAGGATCAGACTGCAGTACAAAGCTTAGGTAAACGGTATCTCCTATACTAAAGTTAATGTCTGCGGTGTTTAACGGTGGGGCAAGCAGATCAATTCCATATTGCACTACAAGGCCCGGTTCGCCGGGTGTTTCCGCCCCGATTGCCTCTCCCCAAGCAGTTGGATTTTTGCCGGAATCATAGATATCTATGAAGGAAGAGTTGACAAATTTATCCTTTGACATTTGAATGCCCACATAATCATAAAAGTATGCGCTTCCGGGTTCAGCTCCCTCCTCACCGGGCTCTACCAGCACAATCTCATCATAAGAAAGAAAACGTGTTTCTTCCCTTAGCACAACAGGGGTCCTCAGAATTGCCAAAAGTCTGGTGTTCGGATTGGGCGGATGCAAGGTGTGCAGGGCCGGATCTTCAAAACCATCCGGTGTTTCAATAGAGAAGCCGGCGTTGGCAAATTCTTTTGAATCTTCATTGAAGTTGAAAGTCCAATTTTCCGAAATGGTGCCTGGTTTGGTTCGATATATATAATAGGGTGTATTGGATACGTACTCCCTGCCCTCAGCATAAGATCTGACAACCAGTTCACCTTGAAAAATCTCATCTTCAAGTGGTAGTCCCTCGACGGGCAGCTCTATAGCCAGTATGGAGTCAACATTGTAAAGCGTGTCTCCGATTGTGGTAATCGTTGTTTCATCGTCAATCGAAGTAATGGCCAAATATGAGATAGAATCTAAAGGATCCCGAACATTTAAATTTGCATTGATCGTTCGATTCCATCCTGTTAGAAACTTTCCCCTGGGTTGTAAGAAGGATTCCACCGGCTCGTAAAATTCCAACTCGGGCAATCCCACTGTCCAGATCCCTCTGCCATGAGTGGCCAAAATCACTTCATCGTTTACAATCTTCATTTGGAATATAGCAGCTGCCGGAACACCATTGTCAGCGTAATGCCAGCTTGACCCGGCGTCAACGGATTCGAAAAGCCCGATTTCTGTTCCCACCCAAATTATATTGGTATCGTAGGGCATGACCAATAAATCATACACGGCAACATCCGGAAATCCATTTTGACTTGCATCCCCATTTGGACCAAATCCTGATAAATCAGTCCAGGTTTGACCCAGGTCTTTCGTTTTCAGGATCTTCGATGTCTTAGCAACAGAAAAAAGCAAATATGCGGTACTGTCTTCTGCGGGATGTGTGGCAATACCTGAGATCGCTCCCAGATCCGAATCAGTATACTTAGCCGTCACAGTCCAGTCAGTGCCCTCGTTCGTGGATACGACTGCTCTGGAATTCTCTGTCATATTACCACCGGACCAAATCACCTGAGAATTGGCCAGCGAAATAACCGTTGGCACATAGTATTCATTAAACACCCACTTCTCCGGCATCTCTATGATCTCCCAACTCTGGCCGAAATCGGTCGATTTCAACAATCCGGAATTGTCAACAAGAAATACGAGATCCGGGTCTTGCTTGGAATTGGCTATCGTAGTCAAGAAAGGACCAAAATCAGCTGGCAATTGCACCACATCCCAATTCTTGCCTCGGTCTGAAGACCTAAATATCGAATTGAACTGCGAAGACTCGAGAATCAGATCCGGATTGAAGTAATGCCACGCTGCTTGAAAGCCGTCTCCGCTGGGGGCAATATCCCAGCCGCTGGTGGCATCAGGATCAGAGGGAGAAAGCCAAGAGCCATTATCTTGTGTGCCACCCACATAGCGGTCTTCCTCATTCATTTTATCTACTCCGTAGAATGTGGACACATTGTACCCATCCAAAGTCGAATAGATTTCACCCGTTTCCATATCTTCTCCAAAAGTATCGCCTGTCTGAACAAATGTCACTCCACCATCTTTGGAAAAAGCCACTCCACCATCATTGGCATTGAGTATATAATATCTGCCGGTGCTGCTATCCCGGGGTATCACCACCAGGTTGTGATGATCCACATGTACGCCTTTTGTTCCAACCTCCAGATCCTCATATACTCCGTAGCCATCTGTATACACATTCAAGTTCCTACCGGTTATCGGTACCTCCGTTGGCTCAATTTTGAGGCTGCCCAAACTTAGATTGTTCACATCAATCTCCGCCCCAACCTTCACAATATCGAGAAGTATAAGCATGGGACCAATGATGTTGGCATTGTCTATAGCGAAGGACGGGTCAGGTACCGTATCGTAGGGAATGGGAAGCACACCCAAAGGCTCCATCTCCGAATCAAGACTGTCAAGAATTCCGGACCATGCATCATCATAGTCGTTCAAATCCTGAATCCAGACCATCAATTGCTGGTTGTTATCGGTATCCCAAACTTAAAAAGGTACGTCGTGATAACCTGAATAATTAATTTCGTCATAAACTCTATAAAAATGTGCTTTTTGCTTTTTACCCGGGCCAAAACGAATTTCCAGGTTAGGGAAATTCTCCGCATCAATGGATGAACCCACCGTGGGAGAGATATCAAGAAATCCCCATACCTCTTTTACAAGCCTCCTCACATCTGGCTTTGAGTAACTTGTATCTACTTCTGATACACTGATGATACTGGGCACCCCGGCCAAGAATACGGTCTCAGGATCATAGGGATGGACAGCAAGGGTATTGTCATACCAACCCTGTCCAAAGAAATGTCCCAGATCCTGGTTTTGTTTGTTGATGGGAGCCATTCTTTTCCAACTGGTTCCGCCGTCTCTAGTCCGAAAAATATCTATGCCCCCACTTTTTTGTTCAATAGATGCGTAGATAAAATTAGAATCTGAAGGAGCTATGGCTATCTCTATTCGATTGTGGTTTTGCAGGGCTTCAAGTGAAGGAAGCCAGGTCACTCCGCCATCCACTGATTTTATGATCCCTTTTGAGTTTAAAGCCGCAAACTGAAGATTAAAGTTTTGGGGAGAATTAATGATGTGTTGAATACTGTTTAAGGAGCTATAGGTCTCAGTCCAGCTATTTCCACCATCAGTAGATTTCATGATGAATGAAGATGGCACTGAATCCTGGACAACGAAGGGGGTATTGTTGTTTTGAGAGCAAACCACCAAGTGATTCGGATCTGCCGGATCAACGATCAACCTATTGATATACTTAAACCTGGGGTCGTCGATAGTAGACTGTAAGGTCTCCCAGGTCTTACCATCATCTACCGATTTCAAAATTCCGTTTCCAATAAGGCCGCCAAAACTCTCTCCGGTACCTGCATAAAAAACTGGCTGATCTGATCCGGACATGGCCAGCGTTGATATGGACAAATAGGGAATATCTGGAGTCAAATTCTCCCAATTCTGACCGCCATTGGTGGTTCTCCAGATACCACCGCCGATACTACCGGCAATCCAAGTCAGGCTGCTGGTGTCTCTGGGATCTACCAACAAACCCCTGGTTCGACCACTTACATTACCCGGGCCTCTCTCTATCCAATCCAGATCTACAGTGCTCCTCTTTAATCCCCTCTTCTTAGCTTTGGCAAACTCACTGTAGTGATATGCACCACGATATCCGGGACTTTTCTGACCGGCACCAGTCCGGAGTCGCTGGTGAAGCTCCGCAAAATGCCGGGCTCCCGACTTAGTAAGTTTTCTGGTCTTACCCTTGGCACCAGAGGATCGATCATGTCTTATCTTATTAGGTGATTGCACCTCCAGGGAGGATGACTTGGTTGCTGATACTTTCTCCGTTTGGAAGGTGGGAAAGACTAAATGAGTAATGCCCACCAAACATATTAGGGCGATTATAGTAGTTGCTTTCTTCATATCAAATTTTTGCAATAGTGTAATCAGATCAGAGTACTGCATGTGCAGTCGACAGTTATACACTATACCCCTACTCGAAGATTGATATTTAAAAATTATCTGGTGTGGAGTACTTCCAAATCATTGAAAAGCAGAACAATAAAAAAGATCATTCAATTTTCGCGGTAGAGGAATAATTGTCATAACATGATTATCGACCCATGGCTCTGAAGCTAGCTAGTGCTTGGCCCCCAAAAAAGTCGCACATAGTTACATAAGAAAATTTGTAATTATTAGAGATGGCAAAGAAGTGCACGAAAGAGGAGAAGCTCAAGATATCTAGGAAGTCTAACTGCTATGGATCATAACAGAGACAATCCGGAAAACACGAAAGCCTTCATCGTTCCTGGTATATACCAGCCTGATTGTTGTAGATGATGGCGTCCACTAGACGGCTATCTGTATGGACATCACGTACATCTATGGAGATCAGAGACTGAGCTGTCGACTGGCCGAAAGCCAGGAGTAATCCTATACTCAACAGAGAAAGACATTTACCTATGCACATAGCCCTTAGATCTGAGGATTAATAACAAGAGAATATTAGATCAGGGTTATCTGGATGATTTTCATCATAGCCTCTAGTATCCCATTCGACATTGTGATAGAAACAGATAGAAACAGAACTTGAGGCGACCGGGGGAAAATACCCCTGAATATATCTTTCACCTGTAGAAGAGGTCGTCTTAAGTGATTTAGTTTCAGCTATTTTATTATATGTGTGATGCTTGGGAAGCAGATGTGTGTTGGACACTGTAAGATCCGCATCAATGGAACACTCGGTCTTATATGGTCTGAATTTGCCCCAACTTCCTTTCTTTCCCTGTACTTCAGTCACGACATTTCCAGATACGTACCAGCCTATTACTTGTTGAGTATAATAGTCTCGAAGTGGTCTTGCATCATTGGAGACGGTGTAGCAAAGCCAAGCTTCCTTTCCAGAAACAGCATCTTTACCGACAGTACATTCATTGGTGCTACAGGCAGATCTTTTATGCTTTCTCGTGTCCATCTCGTATGAATAGAACGGCTTAGAGGAGGGACCTATTTTAGATGTGCTCTTCTGATCGAAATAGCTAATAGAGTCTCCGTCATATTGTGCTAGCTCACCACCTATATAGAAGAAGCCATTTTTCCCAACGATCTTAAAAAGATCTCTAACATCGCGGGTTTCAATGTCAGATGAGTCTGCCCCGCCTTTGATTAAATGATCAAATTGTGAAACGAATGTTTCGCCAAGGGAGGAGATTTGCTCGTCTGACTGACCAGGCTGGCAGAGGTTTGGGTGCGCTCAGTATCTTCGATTCGATCTGAGTAAATTACTAAAAGGATATCTTAGTCTAATCTAACCCCTACCAACTTTTGGCCTCCCTGGAATAAAGTTACACGCTCTACTTGACCGTTTTCATTCTTATTGAAGACTAACTGAGCATCCACCACCTTGTAGAAGAATTTAGTCTCTGACTCTGGGTAGATGGGAAGGGCATCTTGGCCGGTTGCCAGGGCAGTAAGCTGCTGTCCATCTCTTGAAATGGTAAGAACAAATCCTGGCGCCAATTCATACCGCCCTTCAAACTCTGCCAATACTTCTTTATCTAGAATTACAGACTGCCTGATTGCCTTTAAGGGATAGGTAGGCACCAGTACGTTCAATCCTATGTGGTCTACATTCTCTTTTGAATTATTCAAGACAACAACTCCTTGATCGGTTCCTTTGATCCATCCCATAAATGAGGTATAACCACCGGTTGCGCCGTTGTGCCAGATGATCTCCTTCTCATCATAGATCAAAGTATGCCACCCCAAACCTACTATGGGATTGATGTCTGCGGCGCCGGAATTCGCATGCGCGAGCCGCATAGCAGGGTAGAGTTTGGTCTCAATAAGTCCCATATTGGCTTCGAGATAGCGCATCATATCTGAAGCAGACGATCGAATAGCACCGGCCCCTTGAAGAGAACTAAAATCCCAGTTGGGTACTTCTTCGCTTCCAGCATATCCCTTGGCTAATGGCCCAATGACCTGAGTGATACCCGTATGCTCTAAGCCAAGGGGTTCAGTAATGATGGATGTCAATAAAGATTCATAAGTTGTCTTATATGCGGTAGCGAGAAGATGTCCAAGCAGTCCCGTAGCCAAATTGGAATATTCATACGAGCTGCCAATATCTCTCGTCAGTTTATAGCCATTCAAAAACTGATACATGTCCTCTGCCAAGTAGTCTTTGAAAGGATTTAGATAGTCGGCGGGAGCAAAGTTTGTTGGCATGCGAGGTAGACCTGAAGTGTGGTTAGACAGATGAACAAGTCTTATTGAATTACCATCGCGCTTAGGAGCCTTTATCCCTTGGGGTAAGTATTGCTGTATAGGATCGTCGAGTTCTAATTTACCACGCATGACCATCTCAGCCAGTAATAGCCCAGTAAATGTTTTCGATATAGAGCCAATCTCAAAAATGGCATTTTCATCCATAGCTTCTTTTCCGGATATGGACCGAACACCTTTGGAAAGGTAAGCCTCCTGACCTTCGCGTGTAACCCCTACTACGATGCCTTTAATATATCCGGCATCTATAAGGTCTTGAATATATGCGGTTAATTGATCTGATATTTCAGCGGCTTGACCCCGTACTGAAGTAGTCAAGACCAGGCCAATAAAAATTAGGTGAAAAATTCTAGACATTTTCTATATGCTTTTAATTATTGTTTTCATCCAACTGAGACAACACGTTTTCAATGCTTTGTATCATTGGTTTATAAGTAGTCCTTACTACTCTTTTATTCAAAAAATACACACCAAGACCAAGGAGTGAAAAAATTAACATCGGCAGGACGATTTCACTCCAATTGAATACTTCAGATGACCTCGCCCCAACCATTGATATCATAATGAGCACAAGAAATGGTAGCAATCCCCATGACCAAGCAGTATTTATCAAATGCACTTGTTGTTTTAGATACTTCTTCTGCTGCGTCAATTGCTCTTTTAGTGACTTACTAAAGTCATTTGTTTTTCTATGCTTTCTAACACCTAACAACCGGAATATTACATAAAGACACAAAAGAGTTATCAGGACGTTGGCAATTCTTGATATCAGCTCCTCGCCTGCGATGGCCATCTGTCCAAAAAAGATCATAACTATGAGAGCAGCTCCAATCTCCCTGGTATCTCGAATAAAGATTGATCTATCCCGCTTCTTAATAGCTCCTTCTAGGTTAGCAACTAATAAAGGCAGGTCATATTTAATAGTTGCACCATCGTTAGCCTCATTCCACAGGTCTTTCATTTCTTGATCAGACATGTTATTTCAATTTTGGTGATATACAATCAAAAAGTGTTTTTCTAATTCTCTTCATTTTAACTGCCACATTATTTTCCAATAGCCCGGTGATATCCGCTATTTCCTTATAGGTCAAACCCTCCAAAAACAAAACTATGATAGAGCGATCGGCTTCTCTGAGTTGCCGTATACATGTACGCAGCATGGCAATTTTTTCGTCCTGACCAATATCTATTGACTCCTCCGCTGGCAGGATAGTGATCGCAGATAATGTTGTTGTCTTTTTATTGTGCTTGTCCAAGTCGAGATTGTATCGTAGACAAACATTGATCGCAATCCGATATATCCATGTGCTTATCTTGGCTTTTCCTTTGTAAGTATTATGAGATTTCCAAATATGATATACCACTTCCTGAAAGAGGTCTTTTGGTTCTAATGGTCTCACTGCATAGATTCGACAAACTCTATAGATACTAGCTTTATTGGCCTCTATGATCTCCTCAAATGTATTGTTGTTGTCTAAGATCTTCACTTAATGAATTGCTGTCTACTAATAGGTTAGTTACGTCAATTCATGAAATATGACAAATGAAGTGGAATTTTTGTCAAGAAAGACTGGGAGCTCAAATCATCGAAGGAATTAGTGTTGACAATCTCTGCTCCGAATCAATAATTTCTTCATAATCATAATTGAAGTTCCTTTGTGAGTTGTTAACACGAAAAGTCCAAAATTATCTATCATCTTGATCGATTAGCTTTTCTGCCAGATAACGTCCCTGGCATATGCTGCGTCTCCGTTCTACTTGCCCCTGAAGTCGGTTCTTCGTGCTTAAATTTACAATTGTCTGTAAGGTATTTTGATCTGGGAGGAGATGCAGTCATCATGCCATGTTACATGGAGTTATTCATTTTGTCCATTTGATTCTCTAAAGACATAGGCGGTAACGACTTGTCCTACGGCAAATAGTGTTGTCTTATCAATATTGGCGATGTTGTCACTGTGTTTGTGATGGTAGTTTCCAAACCTTCCATGTCGATTCGTATTGATTATGTCAACCATTGAGAGGCCCATTGTTTCGATCAGAAACCTGTGGTCGTCTGTAATAAATCCAATTTTTTCATTCTTAAAGTATTGTGTTTGTCCCATTTGTTTGGCTAGATCCCAAATTTGATTGACTATGCTTCCTGCGCTCTGCATCGAATAGCCCTCTTTGTAAAAGGTTGCGTTTTTAGCTCCAACCATGTCGAGCAAGATACCATACTTATAGACCTTGCCTCCATTTTTTAATTGTCTAGCCCAGTGTTGCGAGCCGAGCCCCCAGGTGTTGTGATTGTTAGGTTCATCAGATCCGTGATCCTCAGCATCAAAGAAGACGATATCAACTCCCATTGGGAGATTCGATATATCGATTAGTCTTGCTATTTCCAGAAGGACTGCAACACCGCTGGCCCCATCATCAGCGCCATCTATTGGGCTTTCAATATTTATAGTGTCCTTGTCGGCAATATGGCGCGTATCATAGTGTGCACATAAGAGAATCCTTTCTCTCACGTTGGGGTTGTAGCTACCATAGCTACCATGTATGTTTGTTCCATTAAGTATTTCACCGGAATATGCTTCAGCTTTGAAGTCCTGCAGTTCGACCTCAAAATTGCAGTCTTGAAGCATTTTTGCAAGCCACTTTTTGCATGACTCATGCGCACTTGAGTTCATTTTCCTTGGGCCGAATTCTATCTGCTGCTGTATATTTCTATAAGCATTTTCACTGTCAAACCTAGGTATTGGAACAAGTCTATTCTCCTGTGGAGATCTCTTTACTTCGCTTCTGCAGCTCAGAATCGAAAGAACTAGAATGACGGCAAACAGTTTCTTCATTCGGATATTCGTGTCAACAGAAAACTTCTTTGGGCATCATGGACATCATGGCGCCGTGTTATCGATTTTTTATTCATGTTCATAGCATTCAAGATTACTTTTTTGATTCAGCCTTGACATGATGCTTCCGCGATAATTTTTCGAGAGATTAATTGGATCATTATGTGTTGCCACAATTCTAAAAATATTTGGTGCTTGCTGAGTTAATCCAACTATTTTACCCGATTTAGATCTAATTAGTCACTCCTAGTATCTCTCAAGAAATTAATAGCATCATCTGTGGATAGTTCTATTGCTGGTTTGTTGAGAGACAAATTCAGTATAAAATCTTGCGGGGTTAAGTCCCGATTCTAGTTGAAACTTTGGAAGGACTTGGAAAACAGAGAGGGTTCCATAACTTTATATTTAACAAAAATCATATATGAAATGGAACCCAATCAAATGCAAATTAGCGAAATTGAAAGAAAAGATTTGGCCTGGTTGAAGATGCAACCTCTAGATATGCGCCTAGAAGTGCTAAATCATCATCTTACTATCTGTCAAATGTACCTCAATGAGCTATTCGAAGAAGAGGTAATCCAGAAGGCCGGGCCCGCTACAGCCACTCAAAGCCGGCTAATGGAATGTACAGTCGCTGGGGTTACAATCCTGGAAGTGTGAAGGTAGGAGATCATAAGGTAAAGATGCAAGTGCCCCGGATCAAAAATAACCAGACCGATCGATGTGAACCACTGGATCGGTATGAGCAACTAAAATCTGTCGAGCAACCTAGTGAGCAACTTATCAAGGGTGTGCTATTGGGATTAAGTATGCGAGACTATGGAGGCGTGCTGGATTACTTGAATGAGGGGTTCGGACTCAGCAAGAGTAGCGTTAGTCGTTCCTTTATCGATCGTACACGATCCAAGTTGGAAGAGTTTGAAAATCGTCGATATGGTCAATACAATTTTGTAGCCCTGTTTATCGACGGAAAGTATCTTGCCAAGGAACAAATTATAATATTGCTAGGGGTTACAGACCAGGGAGTTAAGATACCACTGGGCTTCTTACAGACCCATTCGGAGAACGCTGGACCGATATCAGATCTACTTAGGGATTTAATTGACAGGGAGTTCAACTATGAGCAGGGTTTGTTGGTGGTAATCGATGGCTCAAAAGGGATCCATAAAGCAGTTACCGAGGTATTCGGAAAATATGCAGTGGTACAAAGATGTATCTGGCACAAGAGAGAAAATGTGAACAAGTATCTCAAACAAGAGGACCAGGATTGGTTTACTAGCGATTTTCACCAAGCTATTGAACAACCCACCTATGAAGATGCACGAGCAGATCTTGATCAATTAATAAACAAATTGGAACCCATTAATAGATCCGCAGCTAACTCACTTAGGGAAGCAGGAGATGAGATTCTGACATTGCATAAAATCGGAATAGATAAACAGTTGTGGACAACGTTTAGAACAACCAATATCATAGAAAACCTAAACTCACAGTTGGGAAAATACATCCGTAAAGTCAAACACTGGAAAACTTCAGAAATGAGATATCGATGGGTGGCAGCAGGCCTGATAGAAATTGAGCAAAAAATGCGCAGAATCAACAACCACAAAAAGTTGCCGTATATGCAAAAAGTAATTAATGACTATATTAGTGAGCCCTCTCTCAAATCTTAAGTTTCAACTAAGAATGGGACTTAACCTCTTGCGGAATCACGATCCACTAAAAATGTGGTAACGTTTCACCCAAAAGGTATTCGTTGTTGATTCTTTTTCTATGTTCAATTATGTGATAAATTACTTCCTGAACTTTAGAAAGAGTACTATAAATACCTATAAAATAATTCAATACCTTTCCATATACCTCAGGAAAAGTTTCATATTAAAGGTACATGATTCCATCTTCAGACACTTTATCGAAAAAGTGTTTTGATAGAGCATTTTCGTATGTTAATAATTCTTCCAAACTGTATTTATCTGTTTGATCTAATAATCGATGACGGCGAATGATAAGTCGTCGTCTCCGACCAAAGGGAGGATATGCGATCTTATCTATTGTTATAGGTCGCTATGCAGTGAACGACTTTATGTTTCCAATTTTAATCGACTTTCTTATCCCAGTTGTATTTTTACAATCTTCGAAATGGTACTGAATATGGTTGTTGCATATATGTAGATTTTGGGTTTTATGTTTACAGGCTCTATTGATGTAATCAAACAAATTATTTAATTGATCTGATCTTATTGACATTGCGTTTCGAGCATTATCTTGATATTTTCGCTTAATCTTAATGTCTAATCCATTATACTGTTTTGTGGTTAATTCATAGTGGGCAAGAATCCATAAATCTTGAAGGTCTGTTATTACCTCTGAAGTGATAATTAGTATTCTTGCATAAAATCTATAAAGGACCTCATTGATTTCGTTGGACTTGTCAAATTCATAGTTGTCATATCTATAGTCTCTTAGTAGATCCGTTAGATGAGAAGCAAATTCCCCAATTGAGCAAAATATACTGATATGGTTGAATCCATTATTTGCTGCAGGATCTTGCCACGAACATTCAAACGCATCTGCTGTGTTATCAGTTGTTTTGAACTTCCTGCCTGATTCACTTAGCCATTTTGTTAATGCGTTCTTTCTAATTGTTCTAAATTTCATTGATTTGTCTTAGTGACCTATAACTCAGTAATATCCATATACTTTTGTTATCAAATGTCGGTATAACAGGGCTCATTTTCCTTGTTTCGGCATCATTATGCTGCTTAGTAGGCTTAATTTTTCGGAAAACCTAGTCATACTTTACTACTGAGTATGCCGAGGAATGGTGGAAACCTAAGCAGCTCTTAGAAGCGCCATGTAGGTGGTCCGTACCTCCATTACTGGTGCTGGTGGCGTGAGAGGCGCACCCTGACCTGCCGATTGGCAGGTCCACCCATTCGAGTCGTCACACTCCATCCTGGTGTCCATATCCAAGTACTTCGTTTTTGTCGGAAAATGCCATCTGCTGTGAGCCCTTGTTGACTCCCCACTTAGCAACTTCGATATCTTGGACTTTTTCCAGATCACCCCCTTCCTATGAAGACTACGTAGGTTTTTTTTGGTTGCTGCCACTGAGGTAGGATAGCCGTTGCCATGGACCTGCAATACATTTCTCAGAAATTCGGTCCAGTTCTCAATGACCTGATTGACATATAGGAAACAATGAAAAGAAACATGCTTCTCCTGTTTTTTGTATCCGCAACCCTTCAGTGCAATGCACAAAGAGGCAAAATAGGATTAGCCGTCGAGACTGACCCAATCAGTACGGTATTCGGTGCAAAAACATTCTTAATTGAACCGCATGAAATTGATCATTGGTCATGGTTCGTGAACGTTGTTTCCGCCGATTTTCCCAAGTGGATGGATGATTTACTAAATCCAAAGAACAAGACCATCGGGTTAGAAACAAAAATCAAGCCGCGCGGCGGTTTTGCTATCGACTATTTCTTGAAGGCCAAAAAGAATGGTTGTTACCTCGGGGTGATCAATCTGCTATCGAGAAATAGTGCTAATAGCGGCCTTGAATCGAAGGAATGTCCGAGTAGTCTAAGTCACAACATCAATCCCAGATTCTACCGACCACATTTCACAATGCGGATTTCTTTCCAAATGCGATGTCCCTTACCGCAACGATCCACTATCACAGCCCTCATATCATAGGGACGCGGCGGTAAATAATGGAGGCGATAATTATTCTTAAATATATAGGGATACGTGTTATCCCGACCGATGTAGTAGTTTTCTATATAGAGATCAACGTACCGGATCATTTCCTTCACTTCTGGTTCTACGTGTACCATTAGATTCCGATTGTCGCAGGGAGTACTGATCTGAGAGAACTGACTCTTCCAATTACACGTCATTTGACGCCCTTTATATCTGAGTATAGTTGGGTTCTGAGCAGATATATGGGATGCCATAAATATTGCCAAAAATGCCATTGCTATTTTCATCATGGTATTTAATCACTTTAGGAGATTAATGATGAGTGCAAACTATCACTGATATCACCTACTATAAGATGCCGCACTAAACCTACAGGGACCATCGTATCGGTCTATACAGATAGTGCACTAATGCACTCGATAGGGCTGATATCCTAACTACCAGTGTATCCAAAGCATTGATTGTCCATAAATTCATTCGAAATCCTTCATGAACCGGTGAGAAACTACTATGATCAATCGATAGGTGCATCTACAGATGTCCCAGACTTTGTCAACCATAGATCAATGCCCATTGAGGACCAATCTTTTTGTCTTTAGCATAAACTCAGTATATTGACACATGTCTCCACATCAAAATAATCAGGTAGCATCAGCCAAAATTTGATGAGCAGTCCCGATCATTGTGAAGTGCGATGTTTATATGACATGCTCGATAATATCTACCATCATAAATAACCAGGTAAAACATCCGATGAATATTGCTGCTAAATTTCAAGGGCTCCTCCTGATTTCTTTTCTGTTTTTCACCACACAGATTAAATGTCAACAACCCAGGAACTCTTCACCCAATGTCATTTTAATCATGGCAGACGATCTGGGTTTGGAATGTCTGAGTGCTTACGGTTCGAGAGATTATCGAACTCCCTTCTTGGACCAGATGGCAAAACAGGGATTAAAATATAATTTCTGCATCTCTCAGCCCTTATGCACACCATCGAGGGTCAAGATCATGACAGGAAAATACAACTACCAAAATTATGTGGATTTTGGCTATTTACCCGTGGGTGAGAGAACCATTGCACACGTGATGAAAGATGCTGGCTATAAAACGATGATCGCAGGTAAGTGGCAATTGAATGGGGTCAACTCAAAGGAAGATAACTGGAATGATCTCGACCGGCCCTACCAGTTTGGTTTTGATGAATACTGTCTGTGGTGGCTCACAGAAAAGGGAAATCGATATGCCGAACCATTGATTTTTGAAAATCGAAAGCGTATCCAAGGAGGGCCATCTGACTACGGACCAGATATGGTATCGGATTACATTTTGGACTTTATCTCCAGAAATAAGGACCAATCATTTTTCGTGTATTATCCCATGATTCTGGTGCATTCTCCATTTACACCGACTCCGGCATCCAGTGCCTGGAATGATCCGCAGCGTCGGGCTGAAAAAGATCCAAAATATTTTACAGATATGGTGGAATATATGGATAAAATCGTGGGTAAAATCACTCGGAAATTGGCGGCAGAAGGGTTGTCCGAAAATACGTTGGTTCTTTTCACCGGAGACAATGGCACCAACAAAGACATAGTCACCAAGACTACCTATGGATCATATCCCGGTGGCAAAGGACTTCTCTCCGACAATGGCGTGAGAGTGCCTCTGGTAGTATCTTGGCCAGCAGAGATCAGGGAATCTCAAATAATCGACCGGCTTGTTGACTTTTCTGATTTTTACGCAACGCTTGCGAGCATCACCGAGCAACCCAACCCATCAGTAGGTACCAGCCTTTTTTCTGAAGTGGAATCAGGGCCAAATTCGGTGTTCGTCCACTATCATCCTAAGACTTCGGTCGTCGGAAAAAATATTGGTCGTTTTGTGCGAAGCTCATCACACAAACTATATCACTCCGGGAAATTTGTAAAATGCCATCCCCATCTTCCAGTCGAAACAGAACTATCTGTCCCCCAACTTGAGAAAGACGAGTTCGCCATCTACGAATCATTAAAGGCGGAATTGACATCAAAGCCTTTTTATGATTTTACCAAGCCGGCTCGTGCTGCGCCATAGTCATGACTGCTGCCAACCTGCGGAGGTGTGACGTGTACTTTTGGCTTGATCCCAAAGTATGTGAGAATCGAAGACTGTAAAGAGTAAACCCAAATCTAGAGTAGCAATCTGGACTAAGAAAACCTACATTCTAGAAGCTCACCTCAGTGATACCAGGATGAATTCGAGGTAAAGTGGTATCATAGTCTAGGTGATGCACAGGGCTCATCCAGACAGAATTCTAGCGGGCTTCCGAATCCGAAATTATTAACGGCTTTTTTCCTCAAGGCTATCTCGGCTTATTTTTGGAGCAATCATTGTCGGAATCACCGCATAAAAATATTATCTATTTTTTACCTAATTTGTAACTCCTGGAATTCTAGCTCTTAGTAGCTACAGAGCATTGGTCATATAATATGATGGTTGGCATGGACAAGGAGACAAATATTTGCGATTTCTATCGCTTAGGCAGACTCATGCTGACATTTGTATTCACCCTATGCCATGGATACTCGATTTGGTCACAATCTGCACCCAATATCCTGATCATATTCACCGATGATCAGGGCACGCTGGATCTAAACTGTTATGGGTCGGAGGATCTCCATACGCCAAACTTCGATAAACTGGCTCACTCAGGGGTACGTTTCACGCAGTTTTATGCTGCGGCACCTGTATGTTCACCTTCGCGTGCAGCGCTCTTGACCGGCAAATACAATCTGCGTGCTGGTCTGCCCGGCAATGTACCCGTACCAGAATATGCGGACGAGAAGCGCAGGTATGGCCTTCCTGCCAACCAGAGAACTATGGCCGAAGTTTTTAGGGATCATGGATACTATACCGCTTTGATTGGCAAATGGCACTTGGGTCATCAGTCCTACAATTTGCCCAATGCCAAGGGGTTTGATTATTTCTTTGGACATCAGCGCGGCTGCATAGATAATTATTCTCACACCTTCTTTTGGCAGGGTCCTAATCTTCATGATCTATATAGAAATGAAGATGAAGTCTTTTACCCCGGCACACACTTTTTAGCACTCATGGCAAATGAAGTGATCGAGGTTATTGAGTCCCATAGAGAACAGCCATTTTTTACCTACTGGGCGATTAATGCACCGCACTATCCATATCAGGGAACACCCAGATGGCTGCGCCATTACCGCAATCTTGAAACTCCCCGAAAAGAGTATGCCGCCTTTATTTCGACCATGGATGAACACGTGGGTCAGGTATTGGATGCGCTGGAGGCAACAGGACAGAGAGAAAACACCATCATTGTCTTCCAGTCTGATCATGGGCACTCTACTGAAGAACGCGCATTCTGGGGAGGCGGAAATGCTGGCCCCTATCGCGGATGCAAGTTCAGCCTGTTTGAAGGTGGCATTAGAGTGCCATCGGTGATCAGTTATCCGGGTACTATTGAGGCCAGTCAGATTCGTGATCAGGTTGCCATCTCTGTGGATTGGTTGCCGACGCTGTTAGACCTGCTAGACTTGCCTCCGGAAAAGAATCTCGATGGTCTAAGTCTAATGCCACTAATTCAGGATCCTACCGCTAGGTCTCCCCACGATGTATTGCACTTTCAAGTAGGATCCTATGACGATACGAATTCCCAATGGGCTGTCAGAAAAGGAAACTGGAAATTGATAGGAAATCCACGTGACCCGACATTGGGCCGTGACCGGGAATTGGTGCAGAGTCCCTTCTTAGTAGATCTCGGTCAGGATCTGAGTGAGAAAAGAAATCTTGCGGCGGAGTTTCCGGACAAAGTCACCGAACTTAAAGCATTGCATGATCATTGGTTACAGCGTGTAGATGAAGAGATGAATCGGTGAAGGGTGGGCTGCCTTTAGGTGGATGAATTCAGTCATCGGCGCGGCAAACGTGACAAAAGATTGAGGGCAATCTTTCTGGGAGCTGCACCGCCAATCAGGGATCAATAGCGACGGACAGGATATAACTGTCCCATGTATGCTTTGATCATTTGATGGATACTCTAATAGGAAAAATTCACATAACCCCATCGTGCCTATTTTTTCTGCCGGGTCTACTTCCGAAAAGACACCACCTAAATGTTGAAGTTATTGTTAGACAGGTTCTCATGTGTGCTGATCTGAAAACCAGTCCATAGTTTTCGAAAAAGTGAAGATATTTTTGTTCAATTTCGATTCGAAATAAATATTGGATCAAATAATCTTTGTGGGTTGACTGCCAATATTAATACTTGAAGCTATGCTGGCATCACTGCAAAAAATGTCATTATTAACGATGTTATTCATCCTTCTCAATCAGTGAAAAATCATCTCATCAAAATCAATCAATCGATGAAAATTGCCCTTTTCCTCAGTAGACTCAAACTTGCGAAAATGAATTCAAGTAGATTTCTCCAACATCTATATGTTTTTACGACCGGTGTCGGCTTTATCGTTATAGCTGCTTGTCAAGCCACCAATCCAAATCTCCCAGGGGAAAAACGTCCCAATATTTTGTTTGTCGTTTCCGATGATCAATCATGGTTACATGCTGGTGCCTATGGCCATGAGCTTGTGCGTACACCTGCCTTTGATCGCATAGCTCAAGAGGGTGTTTTGTTCGAAAATTCATTCTGTACCAGTCCATCGTGTACTCCATCTCGCAGTTCGATGCTGACTGGTCAGGATATTTGGCGAATTGGAGAAGCTGGTTTACTATTCGGGTCCATACCTCCGGATGTACCACTGGTCACACATTTGTTGCACGATCATGGTTACCACGTGGGTTATACGGGAAAGGGATGGGCGCCTGGTAAATGGGACTATCTAGGACTCAGTCGTCCCCCTTTGATCAAAGCCTATGAGGAAGCCAGGGAGAATCAAGTTGCTTATGGGATTGATGAAAGGGATTACGCTGAGAATTTTAGATCATTTCTAGTCGATCGTAAAGATGAGCAGCCCTTCTTCTTTTGGTTTGGTCCGACTGAACCACACCGGGAATATGAGTTTGGCGTTGGAGAGCAACAGGCAGGACTTATCGCTGACGAGGTACGGGTACCATCTTTTTGGCCGGATGTTGCTACCATTCAGACCGACCTTGCAGATTATCTATACGAAATCATGTGGTATGACACCCACCTGGGAGAAATGCTGGAAATCCTGGAAAAGATCGGAGAACTAGACAATACATTAGTGGTTGCTACCTCTGACAACGGAATGCCGTTTCCCAGGGCCAAAGTAAACCTATACGATTGGGGTACCCATATGCCGCTTGCCATCAGATGGGGAGGGATTGGCACCCCGGGAAGAAGGATCCGCGACATGGTCAGTCACATTGATTTTGCCCCCACCTTTCTGGAGCTGGCTGGCATTGCGATTCCTGCCCAGATAACAGGAACGAGCTTACTACCAATCTTGCAATCATCCGAGAGCGGCCAAGTCATGCCCAACCGATTATATGCATTCACAGCCATGGAGAGACATACCTGGTGTAGACCAGAGGGCGCTACCTATCCTATGCGCGCTATCAGAAGCCATGATTTTCTCTATATCAGAAATTTTGAATCTGACCGCTGGCCCACTGGAGGACCCGACTTTATTTCTTCCAATAAGACTCCACATGGAGATGTGGATGCCTGTCCCACCAAATCCTTTTTATTGGCTTATCAGAACAAGTATCCACGTGCATTCAATTTGTGCTTTGGCAAGAGGCCAGCTGAAGAATTATATGAAGTCGATCGTGATTTCAGTCAGGTGCACAATCTAGCCCAAGACCCCACGTATGATGGGATAAAAGACTCTCTAAGTCAACTATTGAATGATTATCTCACGAAGACCGGTGATCCACGCATGCAAGATCGGGATCCCTGGCAAGCTCATGTCTATCATCAGGAGACCAACTTTGGCAGTACCTACAATCGCTTGCTTTCACCTGCCCAGAGAGCAAGAGCTCGATTGAGACCTAGTCATCATCCGACCTGGAAATTGGAAGAATAAGTCATACTCAACTTGCTAGGAAAAAAAATCCCGAGCCCGGTGGTCCGGCATTCGGGATTTTCGATATTCCAATGACTGTCTAATTGTATCCTGGATTTTGCTCCAAATTTCCGTCTACATTTAAATCAATCTCACTCTGCGGAATCGGATAGAGACGATGGTGATCCTGGATGCCAGCAGCCGGACCACCAACAGCCTGGTCGTTATCATAAAATCTGTGCGTCCTATCAATGAGTACATTGACACCGTTGACTTCACGCATCCTCATCAAAGTCACCAACCTCCATTCTTCACCATACAGTTCTCTTGTACGTTCGTCCAGAAGATAATCTAGGGACACTTGGTCAGCCGTGATTGGATTGGCATTCGATCGCTCTCTGACCACATTTATATCGGCAGAGGCAGAGGCATTGTCCCCATTTCTATAATGCGCTTCGGCACGCAGGAGATAAGTCTCAGCGAGTCTCATCTGATAGTGATCTTTGTGGCTAAACCCGCCTCCCTCTCTATTGAGGCTAGTAAAATGGAGATTGGGGGAGGCTACCTTCATAAAGTAGGGCCATAGGTATTGAATCGTATCATTTCTGATCGTAGCATCACTTTTCCGGTTAATGGGATTGCCATTATTATCTAGTACTAGGGGGGATTCTGGATCAGAATTATCTTGCCGCTCATACCAATCCGTGGCGGGATCGATGAGCCTCCCATTCCATTTTGATTCGGGATTATTGTACCTCCAAGTACGGAAAATGTTGTGGTTAGCATTCCTGATGTCATTGTCCCAGTCGCTTCTCCAAATGTGGTAGGCGACATTATTGGTCAACTTTGCCCAGGCCACCGGACGACCAAATTGCGGAAGGAATAAATCGACGTTGGGTCCTTTGATGGCGCGCAGCCCATCCGGACCAGTACCCAATCGGTGATAGGCAGGACCAAAGGCTCTTTCGCCGGGATTGCGACCATCGATGGTGTTGACTAGGGTAATCGGCTCGTTTTGGATTACCCAAATATCCTCTGTATTGGCAGGATCATTATGGCTTCCATGTTGAAAAAGATCATAGTACACATCGCCAGAAGCAACTCCGTCTCCTAAAACAACATCGTCTTCTCCCAGTCTGGGACCAAAGCGTTCACGCATCAAGTCATAACCAAAGTCGTTGATGACAGAACTAGCCATATTGACTGCGTCGCTGTATCTGCCAACGGAAATGTAGACCTCACTGAGTAGATGTCTTGCGGCCCCCTTGGTAATGCGTCCAGCAGCTCTCTCCTCACCAGGATTTGGCAAGTTGTCAGATGCAAACTCTAAGTCTTGAATGATAAAGGCATAGACCTCTTCTTCAGAAGCCCGCACCAGATCGGTCTTGGGCGAGGATACTTGATCCTCAAAGATCGGTACGCCTCCAAATATTGCCACTAGCGTACGATACATATAAGCTCGAAAAAACCTGCCTTCGGCCAAGATGATCTCCCTTTGTTCCGGCTCAGCCGCAAATATTTCATCACCGGGCTCGATGGCCTCCACGGCGTCAATAAGCACATTGGCAATTTGAATGATGTCAAAAGGTCTGAACCAGAAGTCATCCACAAATCTTGTATCGGTGGGTACCAGTTGCGCAGCGTAATCGGTCAAATAGGGACTACCTGCGGGGTTTTCACCATTGTAACTAATGTCGGCACCATTGCCATGCAAGATGGTCATGGCCGGATTTCCCCACATAATCAGTCGATCTCGGATACGGTCATGTAGACCATGCACGGCTAATTCCAACTCAGAAACATTGCTATAAAGATTGGCCGTAGTTAAAGTATCGAGGGGTATTTCTTCGAGTATCGAGTCTTCATCGCAAGAAACGGCAACCAGTATAAAAGCCAGTACCATGGTTGCTTTCTGGAAAAAATTATTGCTAAGATTCATTTTTTTCAATTTATGATTTACAGATGCCCAGCACAATCAGAAGCTGAGATTAAGACCGACAAGGATTGTCCTGGGTAGAGGTCGGGCTCGATTCAAGGTGTTTGGATCATCATCGTCACCCGGGTTTACACCATCGCGCTGACCTCCAACAACTTCAGGATCCCAACCAGTCCATTTGGTAAAAGTCGCGAGGTTCTTTCCGCTCGCGTAAATACTCAAACTGCCAATACCCCATCGGTCCAATAAATTCTGTCCGATGTTGTATGTCAGTGAAATATCCTGCAGTCTGACAAAGCTACGATCGAGTAAGAGCGGCCCAGTAATCGACTGACTCCAAAACATGCCCGGAGCGTTTGTCACCCCATTGGTAGGTGTCCAGTATTGACGCACTGCCGGTCGGTTTAATCGACGACCACTGATATCCTGACCCCCAGAAATGAGATTTTGCGGATTGGCTAAATAGTAATCGTTGCCGCCTTGGATGGAATTGATAAAGGCACTTAGTTCAAAATTTTTGTAGGTGACCGTATTTCCAATGCCGAAGCGATAATTTGGATCGTCATATCCCAGAATCTCTCGGTCATCATCCGGATGAAATTGACTGTTGCCCTCGGTATTAGCAATATCTCTGATTCTAAAATGGCCAGGGAAGAAATTTTCTGGAGTACCAGCACCAAAGAACTCTTCTTCGGTATAAACTGTTCCTTCATTTCGATATCCATAAATGGAATTGATAGGCTCTCCGACAAACCAGGAATTACCGATGTCAAAATCATTCTCGCCACCCAATAATTTGGTCAGTTTATTCCGATTTAGAGAGAATGAAATGGTCGAGTTCCAGGAAAAGTCAGAGGTGCGAACATTGGCCGTTTTTAGGTTGATTTCGAAACCGTTGTTTTCCACCTCACCAATATTGGTCAATATATTCTGGAATCCAGTTGCTCTCGGTAAGTTTCTCTCCACAATGACATCTTCAGTTTTGGATGTGTATACGTCGAGACTACCTGAAAGCCTATCACCTAACAAATTGAAGTCAATGCCAAAGTTTAAAGAAGTTGTTGTCTCCCATTTTAGATCTGGATTTCCCAATCGGTTAGGGCGATATTCGGTGACTACCTTATCACCAATGATCGTACTATTGACAGCTACTGTGGCAAAGCTGGCGAAACGGGGCACTCCATCGTTGCCATTCTCACCATACGATACTCGAGCTTTGAGGAAGTCAATCCAAGATACGTCCTGGAAAAGTTTTTCTTGTGAAAGCAACCAGCCAAATGATATGGAGGGAAAGATTGCTGTCTTATTGTTGGTGGCAAAGGCGGAAAACCCATCTCTCCTCACTGTACCGGTCAAGAGATACCGACCATCATAGCTGTAGATGGCTCGAGCCATATAGGCGATTCTGTCTTGCTTTTCAGCGTTTCCAGAATTCACCGTCTGATTAAGACCTAATGATGGCAGGTTAAATCCGGAGCTCTCAATGTCGAATCCGGTGGACGTGAGTTGGGTAAGGGTGAATTTTTGATTTTCGCGACTTGCGAGCAAGGTTACATCAATCTTGTGTTTGGCTGCAAATTGTTTAGAATAAGTGATCAAGTTATTAATCAGCCAGGAAGTATTATGGAAGTTTTGCCTCAGGGCTCTTCCCACATTGGCCAAGCCGGCTCGCGTAAAGGATTGATTGTACTCAAAATTACGCCTAATATCCAGGGTGTTGGAGTAATTAAATTCATACGCAAGACCCTTGACCCAAGGTATATCGACCCTGGCCTTCCAAGCCATAAATAAGTTGTCGCGCAGGTCATCATTTTCAGAGGGTGTGTTGGTGAGCGGATTTTCGATAATACCATCTTCTCCTACTACATCGGTAAAATTGCCATCAGCATTTCTTATGGAACCCCAGGGGCTAGCATCTAGTGCCCAATCTAACCGGGCATTGATGCCCGAATAATCCCGAAAGGAATAAGATGTATTCAGACCGATGGTTAGCCAATCTGCCACGTCGGTTTCCACATTAGCTCTGACTGTAGCCCGCTTAAATTGGTCATTGAGCTGCAGTCCCTCCTGGTCTGTATAGGTGCCCGAAAGATAATAGGACGAATTCTTGGTTCTTCCAGAGACACTCAGATCATAATTCTGAACGAAGGCGGATTCCCTCAGCGTCTGATCAATCCAATTGACCTCACGCCCTGCCAGATAATTTTCCTGTTCTTCAGTTGATCTTAAAAAGACTGCTTTGTCTTCCGGACTGGTTGGATTCGGTCTTTCGGGCTTGATATCATCGGGATCTGCACCACCACGCTCCTGCCACCGATTATACCAACCATACAGCTGTTCTTGATGGGCATAGTCGATAAGTCGTTCCAGAAATTGGGTGCCATTCATGATCTTCACAGCATCAGTGGATGCCAAATCCTGCGTACCAACATAGGTGTTAAAGCTTATCTGCGGCTTTTCTGTCCTGCCCTTCTTTGTAGTGATGATGATGACTCCGTTGGATGCACGTGCCCCATATACGGCTGCCGCACTGGCATCTTTAAGTACATCGATGTTTTCTACATCACTGACATTGATATTGGAAACGGCTCCATTATAGATGATACCATCCAACACGATGAGTGGTCTTTGAGAACCCGAGAGAGAGTTCTGGCCTCGAATCTCAATATTAGGTGATCCACCAGCTTGGGTCGTTACACCGATGTTTACTCCAGCTGCCAAACCTTGAAGAGCCTGGGCAACATCTACATTGGCTGTGCGACTTTTGTTTTCCATATCTACGCTCACCACCGAACCCGTCAGGTCTTTTCGCTTCTGGGTGCCATAACCAATCACAACCACCTCCCCGAGCTCTTTTACATCGTCAGCCATTTGAATTTTGAAAGTAGTTTGATCACCAACAGGAACCTCTTGGGATGCGTATCCGGTGTACGAGATCACTAATACGGCATTATTATCAGCAACTGTCAGACTGAATTTGCCATCGATGTCGGTCACTGTACCATTGATCGTGCCTTTCTCAATAACATTGGCTCCGATGAGTGGGATGCCTTCCTGGTCGGTGATGGTACCGGTCAAATCAAGGGCAAGACCGCCAATATTGATCGTATTGGCCAGTCCGGTAGCCCACAGGGAAAAAAACAACAGCACAGTCATAAAGAGTGTGCGATTGATTTTTTGAACTCCCGGTGAGGAGATTCTTTTATGTAGAAAATCATTCATACTAAAATGTTTTTTGATTGAATTGTAAACTTCGTGTTTAAGTATGGGCGTGTATAAATATAGAAAATCCTAGGTGACCCCTGGAATTGGAATCATAGCCCACACAGAGGTGATGGCCTTGATGTAGCACTGGTTTGAAAATAGATGTCGTTTTAGATGACTGGTTGACAAACTTGGTGCAGCGCCTACTAGAGGTCTCTGATCTCTAAGATCATACTTTTATTCTCTGGTAAATCAACCGATAAGATTCCGGATTCCAGATGGTAAGGTGGTGCGCCCATAGACAGTAGATCGATGACCGTACTTGCAGAGGATACATCTAGTTTGATCTCGATGTGGTGCTGTCGATCGTGTCCATTGATGATGATGATCTGACGCACACCCTGGTAGGTCCACTGCCAGCTCAAGACGGATGGATTGGCAGACGCCACCTCCAGCATTTGCCAAGAACCATGCTTTAAGGCATCCGTACTTACGGCTGGAAGCAATTTGGAGTAGTGTATGTGCTGACAAACACACGGGCAAGCTCTGATCTCTTCTGCAACCAAGGCATCAGAAAGAGTGCAAGGGCAGGGAGTTTCTGGAAAAGAGGTGCCCATCTGCACAGGTATTCTGGTGCGATTACCTTGCCATTGTCCATCATAAAATAGCTTCATACCCGGTATGGTAGACATTAATACTGCGGCCATCCTGGATCTTGATTCACCAAGCTCTAGAAGGGACCTGTCTTCATCGTGATTTTCAATGAACCGCACACATTTATTTTGATAATCAGAATCACCAGACAAGTGCTTTTTTATATCCTGCATAGCACGAGATTTGAGTAGGTCAAGTAGCTTCTTATCATAGGTATAATCAAATCCCATTTGTTGCAACTCCCACTGAGTGTCCCAATAAGCTTCAGCAATAAATATAAAATCAGCATTGATTTGTTTGGTCGCTGGTATGGCGGTCTTCCAGAAACTTTCTAAATGAGCGTTGTTTGAAATCAGGTTTTGCCAGGTTTTGCCAAAGAATTGTGGAAGAATTAGCATGGCCATGTCACATCTTACTCCATCACTGAGTCTTGCAAGCATCTGCAGTTTGCCAGACATGAACTCATGGGCCGCTTCGGCAAAGTAGTTGATCTGAACGGTGTCCGTCCAGGCTGGGAAATAAGGATCCTTTCCATGGGCGAAGTACCGGCCAGCATGTGGATAGATGGTAAATGTGTCATCCCTATACTGCGCTTCTGAAGCTTGAAGAAACACTTCTGGTACTGATTTGATCAGGGAACTATGTGCATTAAAATGATTGGGAATAAAATCCAGGATAAGTCCCATATGGTGACGATGCAGTGCTTCTTGCACCATCTTTAGATCCTCATTGGTGCCCAGCTGAGTCGCTACCTGGTAGTCTTCAATGGCATAGGGCGATCCGTAAATGTCTTCCTTTGTCCACGCTGGATTTACACGATCGTAAGCACGGATCAGATCAGGATGAAAGCAATAAGCCTCTATCGAGGAGTTTGTGGTTTGCCAGACTCCCATCAGCCAGACATAATCAATGCCTTTCTTGCGAAGTTGCTTCCAGTATTGGTCAGGAATGTCTTTTAGTCCAGCATTGGGTCCAAACTGCTTGATCCAGGATCTGGTGTTGATCTCATAAGTTGCTGGGTGTTTGGCGTTCATCATGATTTTTGTGAAGGTTCGATCGCACCATGCATTAATTTCATCAGTTTATGAAATATCTCCGTGTTTTCATATACACCTGCAAATTGTTCGGATCCGGGACCAAATGCAAAGATGGGTACCATCGTGGCGGTATGCTGTTTAGTAGAAAATGCGATATCAAGATGATGTTTTTTATTCTCTCCGATGATTGCTAATCCACCGGTTTCATGATCTGCTGTCAAAATGACCAGGGTATTTCCATCCTTTCTAGCAAAGTCAATCACATTCTTGATCACTTTATCAAACTCTAAGAGTTCGTCGATCACCATTCTTGCTTCGTTGGCATGACCGGCCCAGTCAATTTGGGATGATTCTATTAAGTAGAAAAAGCCAGACTTTGTCTTTCGATCTAGATAGCTCAGGCCGATTGAGCAGGCCGGAACAAAATACTCACGACCGGCCATGTGGGACAGCGGCTCAGAATCAGCTGTGAAGTAAACGAAATTCTTCTCTGAGTCGATGTTCAACGCATCGATGTCCAGGTCGAGATAACTCCTCACCTGATAGTTCTTTGCCTTTAGCTCATGTAGTAAGTCGCGATCGTCATTCTGGCGACGATCAAAGAACTTTTTACCTCCACCTACAAGGTAATCCACATCCAGGTCGAGATAATCAGCAGCAATGCCTTCATTAAGTGATCTGGATTCCTGATAGGTCACGAATGCTGCTGGTGTAGCGTGGGTCAGGGAGGAGGTGACGGTAATGCCGGTGGCCATACCCAGGGCCTCCGCTTCTTCGAGAATGGATTTGGGCGCCCTATCGTTAAGATCAGAGCCAAATGTGTTGTAATTGGCCTTGATACCTCGAGCCATTGCAGCAGCGCTAGCAGCAGAATCTGTGATTAGCTTGTCTTTGCAAGATGTCTTTTGCAATCCCACTGTGCTGAACTGATCAATGGCTAATGTCTTTTTAGAGGAATAGTTGGCAGCAGAAATATGAGAAAGCCCCATGCCATCACCGATCAGAAAAATAATGTTGGTAGGCGTCTTTTTGAGCTTTTGTGCAGACTGTGATGATTGCAGACTGGTCGAGCAGGCATAAAGAGCGATGATAGCAAGGAGACAGCTTATTTTTATCGACATGAAAACATGTTTTGTTGAATGTCCTGACTTCATCTGTCGCAAAGCTCAATAAACAGACCGACGGCATGAATTAATCTGACAATTTTTCAGATCCATGTATTGGGTAATACATAATTTTGCGACGAAAATACTCTATTTATAGCATATGTTTTCAAAGGCCTTTTTCACCTTTTTGTTGTCGGCTGGTTGGCTGAGTGTCTGTACAGCCCAAGGCTCCCACGGTTGGACTGCAGACGAGAAGTACGCTCTTTTTGAGCTGGTCAAGCTGCAAAATCAGCCCTCCTTACACTTGAGTTTTGATTTCGAGACTTTTTTGCAAGACCGCGAGTCTACACAGCGTAATCCTGGCTTATTTGCGCTGACCAATTCGGACGAGGAGTCCTTATTCTTATCATGTGATATCTTGCTGCGGGGACAATACCGTAGAAAGAATTGTGACTTTCCTCCTTTTAAACTAGATTTTGATGAAGACGATCTGAAGAAAAGATCTCTAAAGAGATATGACGAGTACAAATTTGTGACTCAATGTATGTCCGTGCGTGGCGCCAAACAGACACTAGCCAGGGAGTATGTAGCCTACTGCTTGTATGAATCACTCACAGAATACTCATATAGGACTCTTCTTTTGCCGATTGTGTACCGCGATATCGACAGCGACGATCAGGTCAAGGGGCATGTGATGATGCTGGAAAGTGATAAGGGGGTGTCACAGCGATTGGATTGTGCTTGGTACGATGGGTTGCCCTCTGATGAACGTACTTTAAATGCCTATCACTATGAGCTATTTGCACTATTTCAGTACATGATTGGCAACCGTGATGTGAGTATCACTGCCGATCAAAATGTGAAGCTTATTGATCACTCTGATGAGCTGATTCCCATTCCCTATGATTTTGATTTCTCACTTTTTGTCGATGCCCCCTATGCCTTTACCTCAGACCATGATCGCTTAGAGCGCATCTACCTAGGAAATCGCGAAAACCAACATGTGATGGATCAAGTCTTTGAGCTATTCCGATCGAAGGAAGCGGAATTCTATGAAATTATTGATGCCATCAAGGTGCTGAAGAAACAGCAACGCAAACAATGCAAAGCTCAGATCAGGGCGTTTTATGCGGAGCTGCAGAGATCAAACTATCAGATGGTCTATCTACCTTGATTGCGACTCAGTCACTGAGTTTGCGGTTGGATCGGTGTCTATCTGGGTCCCGCTGAGTCTTTTTAAGTAAATTCTTCCTCATTGCCTCAGAGAGGTCCACTCCTGTTTGATTAGCAAGACATGTCAAGACAAAAAGGACATCAGCCAGTTCATCGGCAAACATTTCTCGCTGATCTTGGGTCGAGACCTCATTTTTGAAGGATTGCTGACCGTATATGCGAGCGATGAGTTTTGCCAATTCACCTACCTCTTCCATGAGTATAGCCGTATTGGTAAGCTCATCAAAATACCTAACACCATACGTCTTAATCCACCGGTCTACTTCATTTTGTAACGATTCCAGCATCAGGCAACATTTTTGCTATCGATGATGATGGTGACTGGTCCATCATTGATCAAAGTAATTTTCATATAGGCACCAAATGATCCAGATTTGACGTGACCAGGGTATGTGGAGTTTAGTGTTTGTAAAAATTGTTGATATAGAGGAATGGCGACATCTGGTTTTGCCGCTCGTAAAAAGGAGGGTCTATTGCCTTTCTTGGTACTGGCATGCAGTGTAAACTGGCTGATGACCAAAATCTCTCCACCAACATCCACTATTGACTTATTCATCCGGTCAGTATTGTCTGGGAAAAGGCGCATATGTACCAGTTTTCTTACTAACCAGTCAACGTCTTCTACCGTGTCGGTTTGCTCGATACCAACCAGGACCAACAAACCTTGTGCTATTTCGGCCTTAATAACTTTTTCGATGGCGACGTTAGCACTATCGACTCTTTGAATGACTAAGCGCATTATCCGAAGAGTGTCATTTCTCGGTGATTGTCCTGATGCAGAGATTTATCACTATATCCCTTGATCATGACTTTATTGGATACCTGCTGTTGATTAAACTTCACCCGTTGATTACGATTGAGTATTTCAATGGCTTCAGAAACATCAATGTGATTCAGCCATTTCTTGATTTCAATGGCGGAAAAGATCATCGGTTCGACATCTGTGCAGGTATTCATCGTTGATTCTGCCTCCCTAACCAATAATGAACAAGTATAAGATTGTGGTTGTCCGTGTACCGATTGATAGACACAAGGAATAAACATAGGCTCAGATTGCTTCATTCTGACTCTGTATGGTAGGCTTTCATCTTTGTTCCAGCAATAGAAGCTATCGATGACTGCAATAGCTCGACATTGTCTAAACGCCATTCTGAATGTCGGCTTCACATGAACACGAAGAAAGCTAACATAAGGTAGATTGATCGTGCTTTTTTCTCGGACTGGGTTGAGTCCCCAGCGCGCCTCAATACATCGACCACTATGACTGATGATGATGGTCATGGGATCATGCACATCTATGGCATAGGCATGTGTTAGACTGGTTTCAAGTTCGACATCGCCTAAATGTGCCTGTATTTCACTCTTGGTGACGATGCAAGAGAGTCGTTTCATGTGTTTGAGCTTTCTTAGACCTGTGGTCATCTGTAAAACGCAAGGTAGCCTGGTACATTATAAACATGACCATATTAGCGCAGATATAAAATAATAAATAACAATATAATATACATATAAAAATAACAAAAGATGTGTGTATATGTATCCACATTAGGTAATAAGAATAGCACTTTACTAACATCTGATTATGAAGTGACTTATCTGCGTCTCTATTTGTGCATAATAACTCATTTTCCACCGATATAATGCACAGGTTCTAGCCTTACATCAACGATTATTTCTCATTTTCTTACCAACATCTAGTGTTATTAACATCGATAATAGATTGAGTTAATTACTTGAAATTCAATATTTTACAAATAAATATGTGTGCATAATACATTTCAAATTGTTATATATTAATTATTTCTATTTGATCATCGACTCTTACAGACAATTTAACAGTACTGATAATGATGATTAGGATGAGAAGTTTTTTATAAAATCATTATAATACAGGGGAATGAGTTGATAAACATTCAAATGATTCATGAGAAAGCCAGTTTACGTGTGGTTATTGATGGGAATCGTGCTGATCTTCGTACAAGTTGTGATAGGAGGCATCACTAGATTGACCGGATCAGGACTGTCCATTACTAAATGGGAGGTGGTGACAGGGACCATACCACCGCTGAATGCCGATGCCTGGAGTGAAGCGTTTGATTTGTACAAGGAGACTCCTCAGTACGAGAAGTTGAATAGAGGGATGTCGTTATCGGAGTTTAAGTGGATCTATTTTTGGGAATACCTGCATCGTCTGTGGGCACGGAGTATGGGTTTTATATTCTTGATACCATTCATATTTTTTGTGGCCAGGGGATGGCTCTCGAGCGTGATGATCAAGAGATTGCTGGTGGTGTTTTTACTGGCAGGTCTGGTGGGGGTGTTTGGCTGGATTATGGTGGCCAGTGGTTTGGTGGATAGGCCATGGGTCAATGCATATAAGTTGTCTCTTCATTTAGGATTGGCACTATTGGTTCTGGGTTATTTACTTTGGGTGACTTTGCAGTACAGATTTCCTAAGGCGGTGGGAGATGTACAACGGTCAAAGGCTATGCGGTACTTCATTATTCTGATTGGATTGCAGATTTTTTTGGGAGGCATAATGTCGGGTGTCAAGGCTTCACTTGTCTATCCGGAATGGCCTGATTACAAGGGAGCTATATGGCCAACGGTATTATTGGATGGTAGTGCTTGGAGTGTTGATAACTTTGTTAATTATGATGAATCACCAATGCTAGCAGCCTTGGTACAGTTTTTACACCGGTCTATTGGCTATGTATTGATTATTAGTATATTATATATGTACTATAGGTATAAAGTAAGTTGGAAATCTATGGGATTACAGCACGCTCCAAGGATGTTGATAATACTGTTGATAACGCAGATTGTGCTTGGGGTTGGTGTTTTATTGAAGAGCATTGGTACGGTTCCAGTTGGCTTGGGAGTTGCGCATCAAATGGTCGCTATTGCCATATTGATGACAGCGGTATATATTCATTACTTCGGGATGAAACCGAGCAAATATTAATGTGCTATTTTTAGGCCTATTAATACTTTTGTAGTATGACGGAATATCCACTCAGCGAGAAGAATGGCATTAACTATATCGACATTGGCGTAGAAGATACTGTACCGTTGGTATTACTTCATGGACTATTTGGGACGGCAAGCAATTTTGATGCTTTGATTGGAGAGTTCTCTCAGCACAGGAGAATATTGATGCCACTCTTGCCGATCTTTGAGATGCCACTTCGAAAACTGTCACTGGGAGGACTTTTGGAGTATGTGGAGAATTTTGTAGAGGTGGTGGAATTAGATAGGTTTCATCTATTGGGAAATTCGTTGGGAGGCCACATCGCCTTATTATATACGCTAAAGGGACAAGAGCATTTGGAATCCTTGACACTAACGGGTAGCTCTGGTTTATATGAAAGTGCTTTCGGGACGGGATTTCCCAGAAGGGAGGACTATGAATACATCCGTAAGAAGGTATCCCTGACTTTTTATGATCCTAATATAGCCACGGATGAGATGGTGGATGAGGTTTTTGATATAGTCAATAATCGATCAAAAGCAATCAGGATTGTAAAAACAGCTAAATCTGCCATTAGGCATAATGTAGAGGGAAGTCTGCATAAAATTGAGATACCCACTCTGTTGGTATGGGGTGAGCAAGATACCATCACACCTAAGTTTGTCGGCGAAAAATTTCACGAGTTAATACCATCTAGCGAACTAGTCATGGTTGATAGATGCGGTCATGCACCCATGTTGGAGCAGTCTGCGATATTTAATGCCTCGTTAAAAGATTTCCTTTCTAAGGTAGAAAAGGTAGAAAAGCCGGTCTAGTACGCTAGTTTATGGCTTATGATGCCTCATTATCATTTCCATATTGCAGTCGGCGTCCTCATCAGATTCTTTGGGTGGTTTTGTTCTACCAGCGATTTGACCAGCGTAAAATAGACCCGTCACCACCAGTTTTAAACGGCATATTTACCGAGTAGAAACTCTTTAAATTGATGAAACTCTGCGGGTAGTCCATGTGCTTCTCCAGGGATGTTTTTCAGTTTCTCCAGGGTGGGGTGCAAAGAAGTACTAAATCCCAGTGTTCGGTCGATTGTATTCTTGAATTTTGAATGGTGGGCCGTGGCCAGTAAAATCCCCAGGTACGATGGGTGGTCATGTAAGTAAGCACTTAGACCTAGGAAAGCCACTGCTCCATGAGGATCTAGGAGGTATTGGTACTCCTCATATACAGTTCTGATGGCTCTTTTGGTTTGACTGTCGGTAAACGAGAAACCAGTGATGTCGTTCTTTAGTTCGTTCCACGTGGAACCATAAAGATGAAGCATCCTCTCAAAATTGGAGGGATTTCCGACATCCATGGCATTGGAAATGGTAGCGATTGACGGACGTGCCTCAAAACTACCGGTGCTCAGATATATGGGTACTACGTCATTGATATTAGTAGATGCAATGAAGTGTTGTATGGGAGCTCCCAATCTTTTCGCTATCAGTCCAGCAGTAAGATTGCCAAAGTTGCCGCTTGGCACACTGACAGCAACCGGTTGATTGGTGGAACCCAATTGTCGCAGAGCCTCGAAATAGTAAAAACTTTGTGGTATAAGTCGCGCAATATTGATCGAGTTGGCAGAAGATAAATTAAGTCGCTGCCTTAATGTCTGATCTACAAAGGCTTCTTTCACTAGGGATTGACAGTCATCGAAAGTGCCGTTAATTTCGATAGCAGTCACATTTGATTTGAAGGTAGTAAGCTGCTTTTCTTGCAGGACACTGACCTTGTCTTTGGGAAAGAGAATGACGATCTCCATACCGGGGACTTCGTAAAAACCTGCAGCAACTGCACCTCCTGTATCTCCCGAGGTAGCCACCAAAATGATCAAGGGATGACTGCTGTCGGCATGAAAGTAAGACATGAGCTGTGCCATAAATTGGGCACCAAAATCCTTGAAAGCCAAAGAAGGGCCATGGAACAATTCGAGTACCGATATATGCTCAGAGAGGTGTTTCAGCGGTGCTTCAAAAACCAACGCACGCTCCACGATCTGGCGGGCATCTTGCGGAGGGACTGCTGGTGCCAGGAGGTGCTGGGTGATGAGAACACAAAGCTCTTTGAAGGTGAGCGAGTAGAAATCCTTCCAGAAGTCTGAGGGTAGAGGTTCGATTTGGTGTGGCATAAAAAGACCACCATCGGGAGCCAGACCATCGAGTACCGCCTGCCGGAGTTCATAAGAACTTTGGGGATCTTTGGTGCTATATAGTTTCACGTGAAACGTTTTCGTTAATAGACTACGGTTCCATTGAGGTTAATGGGAGATAGATAGACATCGGTGGCAATGTCCTCTCTTTCAAAGATTGCTTTCATCCGGGCGCTGGCAAGTTCGGCAGTACTGGTTTGGTTAAACAGCGCAAAGATGGATGGACCTGCTCCAGAAATGCTGCACCCCAGAGCGCCTTGGTCTAAAGCACACTTCTTGACTTCGTAGAAATTGGGAATCAAAGGTGCTCTTTGTTGCTCTATGACATCATCATGGAGAGATCTGGATATCAGATCAAAATCAGATTGCATGAGCCCCAGTATCAGCCCTGCGATATTACCTGTCTGGGTGATCATACTTTGCAGTGATACCTGCGGTTCGATGACATCCCGTGCATCTTTCGTCAGAATGTTGATGTGTGGATACACTACTGCAGCAACCAGACCTTTTGGTACTGGTACCCGGTGAAAGTCAAGACTGACATTGTCCCGGATGAGCACAATACCACCGATCAGGGCTGGTGCCACATTGTCTGCGTGATAAGCTCCATCAGCTACCTGCTCACCCAATACTGCAAAAGGCAGCAATTCACGCCGCGTCAAAGGCCTTCCCAGCAATTCGTTGACAGCTACCACGGCCCCGACAGCACTGGCTGCTGAAGATCCTAATCCACTACTAAAAGGCATCTTCTTGTGAATCTCTAGTTCGATCGGCTCCTCGATACAACCCAGATGCTCCATAAGGGCATGTGCTGCAAATCCCGCAGTGTTCTTCATGATATCGTAAGGAAGACGCTGATTATCGCCCGTAATTTTGGAAATCGACAACCCCTTCTGCTCTGATGGTCTGGCAATGACTTCATCGCCAGGTTCTTCCAAGGCAAAACCAAGTATATCAAATCCGCAAGCTACATTAGCTACTGATGCGGGTGCGAATACTTTAATGCCAGCTCTCATAATAAATTCCCTATGTGAATGATTTCAGCAAATACACCGGCAGCCGTCACTTCTGCACCGGCACCAGGACCTTGGATCACCAAAGGTCTCTCCTTGTACCTTTCTGTAGTGAAAACGAGCATATTATCGCTGCCACTCAAAAAGTAGAAGGGACTCTCAAGCCCCACTGCCTGCAATCCAATCGTCGCACGACCATGCTCCAGTTTGGCAATCATACGTAGACGCTGTCCTTTTGATGTTGCCTCGCTTCTGATATCCTCAAAGTACGAATCAGCACGCTTGAGAGCCTCCTCAAGCTCTGGTCCCAACGCAGCACGCTGACAATAGTCAGGCAGCACATTATCCACATGGACATCTGACGACTCCATGGTCAGACCAGCTTCCCTGGCCAGGATTAGGATTTTGCGCTTTACATCTAGACCATTGAGATCCATTCTGGGATCTGGTTCTGTGTATCCCAGTTCACCAGCTTTCTGAACTGCCTGACTAAATGGTGTTTCTTGGCTAAAGTGATTGAAAATATAAGATAGCGATCCAGACAACACTCCTTCGATTTTAATAATCTGATCACCACTATCCACCAGGTTTCGAAGCGTAGATATCACGGGCAAGCCAGCACCCACATTGGTTTCATAACCGAAGTACACATTCCTTTTTTCTGCCCGGTTCAACAGGTTTAAGTATTGGTGGAAGTCCGATGAGGTGGCCACCTTGTTTGGGGTCGATATCGAAATAGCAGCATCGAGAATGGCCTGATAGTGGTCAGGTATCAACAGGTCTGCAGTGTTATCCACAAAGACAGAGTTAGAGAGATTGAGCTGGATCATCTGCTCGACGAATTGATCCATGTTGCTGACTGTCGAGGAAGATACAAGTAGATCTTTCCACTTCTCAATATCTAAGCCCAACTCGTCAAAATACATCTTCTTGGTATTGGCAAGTCCAACCACCTTGATTTCCAAAGATCGCTTGTCTCTCAAGAAGGTGGCTTGCTCTTTCAACTGGTTGAGCAATGTGCCTCCGATGAGACCAACACCTACCATGAAAAGATGAATGATCTTGGCATCTGACAAGAAAAAGGCCTCATGAAGCACATTCAGAGCTTTGGCTTCGTCGTCTTTACCAATTACTACCGAGATGTTAAGCTCCGAAGATCCCTGAGCTATGGCCACAGCATTGATGCCATTCTTGCCTAGTGCGGTCAACATTTTGCCAGCTACTCCTGGTTTATACCGCATATTCTCACCTATTATGGCAATGACTGATAGATCTTTTTCGATGCGAAGGGGTTCGATGGATCCACGCTTCAACTCAAACTCAAAGGCATTTTCTACACACCTTTTGGCTTTGCGTACAGATTTGGGTTGCACAGCAAAGCTGATCGAGTGTTCTGATGATCCCTGGGTGATCAGGATGACATTGATGCCTTCCTGAGAAAGGCTACCAAAGAGTCTGGCTGCAATGCCAGGTACACCAAATAAACCGCTTCCCTGTAAGGTCAGCAAACTAATATTGGAGATAGATGAGATTCCCTTAACAGCTTTGTCGTACGCGGCGGTAGTGGTTTGACTTATGTGCGTCCCTTCAGCATCGGGATTGAAAGTATTCTTGATAAAAACAGGAATATCCTTGGCCAAAGCGGGATGAATCGTAGGAGGATAAATGACTTTGGCACCGAAATGTGACATCTCAATCGCCTCAGCATAGGTCATCTCCTTAATAGTAAAAGCATCCTTTACCTTGTTTGGGTCAGAGGTGAGTACACCATCTACATCGGTCCAGATCTCAATTGCTTCAGCATCCAAGGCAGCTCCAACAATGGCGGCGGTATAATCAGAACCACCTCTGCCCAAGGTAGTGGTCAGACCTCCTTTGGCCGAACTAATAAAACCAGTTATCACTTCTAACCTGTCATCGTTGGCAAATCGATCTCTGATTTTTTGATAGCTGACCGCTAAGTCCACCTGCGCAGCGCCAAAGCTTTTGTTGGTTTTAATGATCTCTCTGGCATCCAAAAAATTTGACGCAATACCAATGCTGTTAAAATAGTTACTGATGATGAAGGCACTGCTTCTTTCACCAAAACTCAAGACGTAATCCATGGTGCGAGGAGACGCTTCTAACACCAGGTAAATACCATGCAACAGCTGGTCCAGTGTTTTCTGTAATGCTTTGATTTCCGTCATGACCTCCTGGGCCTTCTCAACTTCAAAGAGATCATGCACAAGCTTACTATGGTGATCAGCAAAGGCCGCCAAGTGCTTCTTGTACTTCTGATCCCCTTTGGACGCCAGGTCTGCCATCTCAGTAAGAAGATCTGTCATCTTGCCAGATGCCGACACGACGACCGCTCTAGGAAGAACGTGATGATCGCGCTTGTGTTGAATGACTTTTGCCACATTCTTGATGCAATCAGCATCAGCTAACGAAGATCCACCAAATTTTAAAACGCGCATGAAGGCTACTAATAAACTAGATGAAGAAAACAGAATGATCTCTCAACTCATATCTTAACAAAAATAATAATTGCTATATATAGTTTGTTGATTTTCAATCTTTTGTATGGATTCTGTCGAAACACAAGTTGAGATCGGCGCAAAGATAAGAAGCTATCACTAATAATGTGTTTCTTGACGGTTTGGCCTGATCTGGATTTAAGCGATTTCCGGATCCTTGACTGAGCATCATTTGCCCGAACTTGACGTGCACACTTGGAATCAGGGATATTAAGGACTCAAGAGTGCTAGATACTTATTCTCCAATGATCGCATGTGGCGCTTATCTGATGCTTTTTTGTCTTGGTAACCGCACATATGCATCAGGCCATGTACCATGACACGGTGTAGCTCCTGCGGAAAGTCGTCGTGTTCAAAGTACTTAGCATTTTCGGCCACTCGCTCTAAGCTGATGAAAATATCTGCTTCAATGGGCTCATAACCATAAGGAAAAGTGATAATATCTGTGTAATTATCGTGATCGAGATATTCTTTATTGAGTGTCTTTAAATACTTGTCAGAGCAAAATATGTAGGTCAGGCTTTTGATCGTTACCTCCTCAGCCTCAGCTACTTCGTGCAACCACATGGTCAAATCAGCCTTACGGATATTGGGCAGATCGGCATCTTCAGCGTGGAAGGAAATCAAGGGGCTCAGTAGAAGAGAGGAGAATTAAACATCAAAATTGATAATAACCGTGCGGCCGTTATTGGCAAATTTTATGCGATCGGATAACTGTTTCATCAGGAACACTCCCCGTCCCCCTGTACGCTCGAGATTCTCGACTTTGGTGGGATCGGGAATACTGGTATAATCAAAACCGGGGCCTTCATCTGAGATCTCAAAAGTGAGACCTCTGCGCTTTTGATAACGGTGGGCCACGAGTACATTTTTGGAGCGACATTCTCCATTACCATGGATGATCGCATTATTGACTGCTTCAGTCAAACTAATCAGAATATCGGGATATCTCTCAGGACAGATATTATATTGTTCCGACAAGTTTTGGACAAACTGCTCTAGCTCACAGATACTTTCGGAACATGATGCTAATTTTAGCATGTCAACTATCTTTAAGCGATTTATAGTATTCTTCAACCAGCTGTTTATAATATGGCTTCAAAGAGGGGGATACCGTTTTAAAAGGTTCGATCTGAGCTTCTCTCTCCTTGATATATTTTTCCACCGATGGGGGAAGTTTTCGTTCTTGCTCTTCAGCGCTCTTGGACTCGCGTTTGTCTTCGTATTCACGCTCCCTTTCCGCCCGTTCTGATTCCAGAAGTCGTGTCAGTATATCCTGTTGCCTACGCAGCATCTCATTGGTCAACCGCTTGTTGACCAAATCAGTTTCAATTTTGTCCATTTGTTCCAATATTTGTTCTAATTCCTTGGAACCCTGGCCTTGAGCCTGCTTCTCATTCTGGAGATCACGCAGTGCTTTTCGCAAAGCAGCCTGCTTGGCAGCCATTTGGGCAAACTCCTTGCTCGTACCTTCCTGAGCGCCTTTCTCCATGCCTTCGCGCATCTTTTTCATCTCCCCATTTAGGTTCTTTTGCCCTTCACTGATTTTATCCATCGGCACATTGCCCTGTCCGTCTTTAGGATTACCACTACCAGGTTTAGTGCACATCTGCTTACCGGCCATCATGCCGGCCATTTGTTGTTGCATTTGGTCCATTGATTCGCTGAACATCAGTGCCAGGTCATTCACGTTCTTCATCGTACGTTGCTGATCATCAGAGGCTTGTGCTTTCTTACGATCTTCAAGTAGTTTGAGGCTCCGGTCCATGTGTTTGTTGATGTCAGCCACTTTCTCTAGGACAAATGATTCGATCTGAAAAACCCGCTGGCTAAGGGCCTGCAGACTATCCTCGATCAAATGAAAATCGTCTTTGAGTTTATGTTGTTGTTGGACCAATGTTTTATACTTAGGCGTGCTGGTATGCGTCTTGTTGAAATCACTGATCGTCTGCTCTTGCTCAAATGACAGACCTATTAGGTTTTCCAGAAGTTGGCGCATCGCCTGCATATCCTCCTGCATCTGTTCCATTTCCCCATCCTGCATTTGTTGCTGCATCTGCTGTGCTGCCTGTTGCATTTTTTGGCCTGCATTTTTCTGAGACTTACTGGCATCCTTCTTCTGGTTCTGTTGCAATTGCTCGATGCTCTTATCCATGTCCTGCTGAATATCCTCAAGCTGCTCACCTTGATCATCGATGTTTTTTGGTGATTGCAATTCTTCATTCTTCTTAACCAACTCTTCCAGTTCCTTTTTGATCTCTTCAAAGGATTCATTCATTTCCTCCTGCTTTTCTTCCGCACTTTTCTCATTTCCCTGATCATTCTTGGCATTCTCTTCCTCGCTACCTTCCTTACCCTCATCATCCTGCTCATTAGCCACTTTTTCTTCTTCTTGACGCTCTTCTCCCTGATTACCATCTTCCTCATCACCCTTTTCTTCTTCTTGCTCATTGCCCTTCTCCTCATGCTCCTCTCCGGATTCGTCTTTAGCTGTTTCCTCCCCTAATTCTTCTTGTTTCTTACCAAGTTCCTCCAGTTTTTCGATTTCCCGCTTTAAATCCCTCTCCAGTTCTAATTGCTTGAAAAGCTCTTTCAGTCGATCCAATTCCATGGAGAGTTCTTCTTCATTAAACTCCATATTTTCGATCATCTGAAGGGCATCATCCTTCTTGAGCTCCTCCATCAACTTCTGGATCTTTTCCATCAACTCTTTGGTTTCTTCATCGGCGAGCTTCTCAAAAAGTTCTCGCAACTTTTCCTGCTTTTCCTGTGTCTCTTCATCTATTTGGGAGAATTCCGGTTGATTTTTGAGGTTCTCTTCAAACTTGTTCTTAGCATTATCAAGTTCATTTTCGAGATTTTTCTGTCGATCTAAGAGATCTTCCAGCTCTTTTTTCAGTTGCCAGTCCACGGATTTCTCTTGCAACATCTTTTCTCGCAATGCCTTGAACTCTTCCTTGATTTTTTCAGCTTCCCTTTGGGCAGCATCCAGCGTGTTTTTTATGTCTTCCTCATTGGCATCTTCCTTTTCCTGAAATTCTTCAACCGAAGGCTGACTATACTTAAGCAGGGAGCTTCTACTACTTTTTGCTCCATGCACACCGTCGTTATCCCATACTTCAAAGTAATAATTGACCTCATCACCAGGTCTCAGTTCCAAGTCCTCTATATTGAAGATGTGATCAAAGCTCGTGTTTTTGGTCAGCGGCTTTTCTAATTCAATGGTTGTGAGCTCGCTCACTTTCTTACCCTGGTTGACCACATCATAGTTGAAGGTAATACGGCTAAGCCCATAATCATCCGATGCCTCACCTACCAAATACTGTAGTTTTTGATGCGTACTGTCATTAAACTGTTTGAGAGAAACCGATGGGTACAGGTCTGGAACAACAGATATCACATATGAGACGGAATCTCCCTTGGGAAGGTCATCATTACCAATCACCATCTTGTAGGCTAGATTGCTGTACAAACGCTTGTTAAATGTGTAGGTATCATCCCCTATTCGGTCTGCTTCTTTGAGATCAGCCCCTTCCAGCTCAAACCATAGGTGGTCAGTATTTACAGACTCGACCACCCAATCAATCTTAGTACCAGCGGGTACGACAAGATCCCCGATATTGGATACTTGCTCGTCTTTCCTTCCCAAATAGGCAGGATAATCTAGATCGGTGGAGAAATCTAAGATATTGGGCTTTTTCAGTACACGCAGGTCGTGTGCTTTGGAGGAGACACCTTCTGCAAAAAAGCTAAATTTCTGATCCTGCTGCACATTATTGAAAGTGTAGCTATAGTTAGCCACGTCCTTCTTTTTGAGTCGATACTGAAATCCGTTCACTACAATAAAGGCTTGCTCCGGTAAATAATCACCTTCCAGAGCTATGTCGAGATTAAAGTCTTCGTATTGCGGTACTTCCAGACTTGGGTTGACAAGCACGAATTGAAAAGGCGCATCCCGTTCGAACTCCTGATTATTGCGGATGATCCTGTTTGCTGGATCTTTGATTAAGCTCGGGGCACCGATCAGGAGTCCCAGTAAAAGCAACAGTGGTGGTAAGGCAAAGGGTAGATATTTTTTGTTCTTCCCCAAATCGATCGCAGATTGAAAAGGGACTGGCTGTATTTGTCTCGTCTTTTGATCTATCGATGCTCTGATCAGCGATTTTGACGCCACCTCATCCATTTGGCGGTTTAGCTGTAAGATGTTGATCAATTTATCTCTCACATTTCCAAAGTGGTTGCCGATGATCACAGCAGCCTGTTCGTGTGAGATGATGGTGCCCAGCCGAAAATACTTAAAGAGCGGTAATCCAATCCAAAAACAGAGAGCCACTGCGGAAATGGCAATGAAAGAATAAAACAAGATTTTACGTACGGCCGTGCCGAAAAAGAAGAAGTGCTCGATCGAAGCAAACAGCAGGAAGCAAAGTACAATGAGACCAATGCTGTAGAGCAGGCCCCGAATCATCTGGTTTAAATAATACTTACGAATAAACTGATCCAGCTTTTCGATTAGTAGACCATAACTCGATTCTTCCCGGGACATATGCTATTGTTCAAATTTTTTAACCACAAAAACTATACCTTAAAGTCTTGCTCCCTGGTCATTAGAAATCTTTCCCAATCACCTGTTGCGACCCGTGTAATATGTACTTCTAGGATCTATGGTTGCCACAAAACGACTCACCAAGTTAAGCTCTTTAGCCGAAGTAGTCAACTGGTGAGCTCCACTGATCAGTCATGACTTGCGAATGTGACCATACAATTGCCGACATCTTTGCATGATATTCAAACCCCTAATACCGTCAGTAATCCATGAACGTATTTAGAAAAACGCGTCCGCTGGAAGGGAAGAAACTGTCTTATTCGCTCAGCTTCGTCATCTAAACCCTGGTCGTATTTCAGCTCGACAATAATCCGGTCACAGCGAGTGCTGGGTGAGCCAGGGCCAGAAAAAAAATTGCCAAAAACTAAGTTGTGATCAATGGTAACCCGAAAACATCCATCCATGGACTGAAAGTAGCTCCTCGTGTAGCTGTTGGTCGAGACAGCCCCATAGTGCGGTGGGATCAGACCTTGTTTTGCCATGGATTGTACAACTTGCCGCTGATCCATCATCGAAAAATTGCTCATACGGCTTGTCACTTTGCCACCTAGCTGGTTTTCCTTCCATTTCAACTCCAATTGAGGTTTGTGAATCGAGTCAAAATCATCGCCATACCAGCGGATGCGATACTTCTTTCGCCGCGATACACCCGACACGTTGTCGTTAAAACAATCAAGATCTGGAGAGTCCAGGTAGATGTTATTGACTTGCCGATCGGGATGTAGGGACCTAAATGACCCTGGATGTCCGCGTATGATGCCGATGCAATCATCAAAGCTGAGCACCAAGGGATTGTATTTTAGTTCATATCGCATCAATCTGAAATCAATTCATCGAGACGTTTAGACCAGATAAATGCAAGATTGATCCTGCCTCGATGATGTGGAGGTGCTCCACTTTTTTCACCTGATAGTTGCGCACTGTAATCTCCGCAGGACCAAAAGTCGCTTTCTTCTGATAGGCGGTAAAGGCAGTATTTACGCGATCCAGCATGATGTCTTCGACCAGCAATTTGGATAGGTCTTTGGCTGCAACACCGATTGGGGCATGTTCTATATAGACTTCTCCCACCTGTACATCAGAATGCTCACCCACAGAAAGCCCTTTATCACCTATATGACTTAGCCGGCAGCCATCGACACTCACCTTACATCCCGAAAAATCCATGGCATCGTTGCCTACATAGTTAAATACACAACGCCTTATCTGTCCTGTACTGAAATCGGCATCAAATGCATCGAAAGCACTGCTGTCAAACAATGCATTCGACAGCTCAAAGTCCGATCGTATGATGTTAAGGGCGTCTTCCTCATGGCTATGTAAGAACGCACAGTGATTCAGTTGTACATCCGCCTCATAAAATGTTACCCCTCCGGTCAGCAGATGACCGTCTTTGGCAATGGTCCCAAGATTGCGGAAGACGACATGGTTTATGTAAGACTGTTGTGTAGTTTGAGCCACCGAGATCCCTCCAGTTCCATCAGAAGAATACAGGATGATTGGATTCTCTTCGGTACCCTGAGCACGTATATGAGATCTGGAGGAGAGGTAGTTTCCGGATACGAAGTCGATTCGACAGCCAGCGGGAACGATCACCTCATATCCCTCAGGGATCCTAATGGGACTCCTGCAAGTGCCACTTTTCAGTACAATGGTACTTTCCATAGTTTCGCACAGTGGATGAGTCGAAAAATTGGGACCATGAATAGTCTGGCTCCCGGGCATTTGAGCCATCGGAGTCATGACAACCTCAGCCGTGTACATACTGTCGATGCCTAAGACTTGATAACTGATTAGTTTGGGTATTTTTTGCATCCGTACAGAAATGGCATCCTGCTGCTGTTTGTGAGGGTAGACAAGAATGCCCCCACTCTCATTACTGTCCAAGTAGACCAGCAATGGTAGTAAGTGTTTGTTGGTGAGATGTAGTTGGTTTTGACCATTGCTCGTGACCTGCAAGCTGTGATTTTGATAGGGCAGCAGACTAAGCCGAATCATTTGTGCTCGCTTTCTAACATAGTCAGGATCGAAATCAAAGTCCAGGTATTCGTCGCTAAGAGCTGAGATTAATTTTCGAATTCTTGACCTGTTGGCGGCCTCAAAAGCATGCACATGGCCAACAGAGCTCAGTCGAGTCAGATGGCCGACATAGGCGGCGACCACACTTGAATCTCGAAATAATTTCCGGTATGGCTCAAAAGAATCTTTGTCAGACTTATAAGCCTCCTCGGCTACTAAGGTGGATCCTGGGCTTAGACCAAAATTTCCTTCTGTGAAGCCATCAAATCCTATCGGCTCCAATCGATCAATGACAGGATTGTAATACCACCTTTGATTGTGCCAGGTCAGATTATGATAAGCACCCATCACATCTATGATGGCAAGGTACTTGCCCAGCTGTGCAACGTCGAAGAGGAAAGCAAGGCTATCTTGCCGGTACTTGAACTGAGTGAGCATATGTGCACCCCTTTGATACTGAACTACTAGGTTGGGATTGGTAGCTAGCTGTTTTTCATTAAAGGCCGCAATTTCAGCCGACCAAAATGCATTTTCCTTGTCTGTCAGCAATACAGGATCTTGACCTACTCCGGTCGATTTAAACTGTCGCTGTATTCCAGACCAAAAACGCTCTTCTGCGAACTTCAAGATGGGTCCCTCGCGCTTGGAGCTGGACTCTATGAGTTCTTTTTCAAAATGTTCTTCAAGTGCATAAATTCCCAGGACTTTATCATTCAGTGACAACAAGACAAATTCATAGGTGGGACTAAGTATTTCCTCATCTTTGAGCAATCGATGGTAATACCACTCCTTGATAAATCCCCGTGTCTCTGGCTTTTGCAGGCTAAAGGTTTTTAGTCTCCAAAAAGAATTTGGATCGCTCACTTGGACTCTAAAAGACCATTTGTCACCGCTTAGGTGATCAAGCCAGTCACCCTTCAAGCGAATCTTGGCTTTTGCTTCTTCTTGGTGATCACTCACTTTGGCCTTTACCCAATCATCGTCGGTCGACACGAGTAAACCCTGTTTGAATGCATCTTTCCTTTTTAAGGCTAGCTTCCTTAACCCTGCTGGATCAACGGTGAGCTCGATTTGCGGGATATCGTAGTTTACAGCGGTTGCCTGTAAGTCAAACACTCTGAGTTCTAGATCATCAAAATATACTGCTCCATTCGCTTTTGAGTCCAGGTAACAATAGAGGTTTATGGATTCCATCCCAGCAGGTACCGTAAAGGTGATCTGCAAGTACTCCCAGTCTTCCTCATTATAATATTTGCTCTCTTGTACTGCATGGTAGAGATCACCGGGATCGGATGCGGACACCACCAGCCAAGATGGTATTTGATGGGGATTGTACCGCCAGACTGAAAGTTGATAAGTAGATGCCTGTCGATGGAGGTGAATCTGAGATGTGAGGCCATATATAGCCTGTGCATTGAGCTTGATACTATGCTTGCCGCTGTGGGCAAAGGCACTGGATTGCGATGCTGCACCCTCAAAGGTGAAATCATGGTCGAGGAAATGGGTAGCGTTCGTCTTTTCCATATCGCACAAGAAAATTCTCTGCCCATTGCCCTCGGAAAACTCAAACGATGGCACCTGGTTTCTTTGCAGCAGCACTATGTATACAACAATGGCTATCGGTGGTACGATCCAGGCCCACATACCCCAACGATGCCGAACCTGTGATTGCTTGATTATCATAGCACCAGATCCGGCTTATCTACAAATGAGATAGATGTGTCTGCTGAAAGTACTGCTAGGGAACTCCTGACCACATCCAATTTTTCCACTGAATCGACATTGCAAACAAAGGATAGATCCAGCCGCTCTTTACTCTGGTCCATGCGTTTGAGCTCGACATGTCGAAAATGTGTCTCCAGTATTTGAGTGATCTGCTTGAGATCCAGCAAACTAGTGTTGATGTTGACAAACATCTTGTCATGTCGGGTATAGGTGGTTCGATGGTACGACTGATTAAAGTATACGAGGGGCAAAATACAGGTGAGGCCCAGGATGGCTAGCAGAGGCTTATCAGCACCTGTGACCAGACCGATGGCTATGGTGAGAAAAAGATAAGTCAGCTCTTCCGGATCCTTGATGGCTGCTCTAAATCGCACAATGGAAAGTGCACCTACAAGTCCTAGGGACAGTGCCAAGGATGACTTCACTACCGTGATGATAAGAAAGGTGGTCAATGCCAATGGAATAAATGTCAAAGCAAACTTTCTGCGATTGGAGATGCTTGATCCAAAGCGGATGTAGAACCATCGCAGTACAAAGGACAGTATTGCGGCAATCAAGAGATTGACCATAAACTCCACTAAGTTGATGGTGCTGCTAAACTCCTGCAAGTATTCCTCAAAACGTAACATACACTGCTTTTCTGCTCCTAAAGATATGGAGAACTCCAGTAGTGAGCCCACTCCGAAAAGATCACCAAATCAAAAATGGCTCGATTTAGTGTAGTCAAGAAAATTTACCCCACCGTTCAATAACTTCAGCGTCCCATCCTAGCAAGGGCTAAGAACTCAAGAACGAGTTATAGATGGATTTTACCTGATCGTTTGACTCGTGTTCTATGATGTTGTCGACCATTGTCCTGAGCTCACTAATCTGCGCACCGCTCAGATCGCTCTTCCTACCTTCACCTTGTTTGAGGAAATTGATGATGGTACGGGTTGCTGCGATCCGACTGTAGGGAGATGCTGCTGATCCCATGGCCACCAGGTTGCATTTCTGCAACCAAGACATCAAGCTGTCAGCGGAGCTTTCTCCCAGAAGGGCTTCCATATTTCTAAAGAAATCGATGGCTGGAAGACCCTTTATGGAAAGAAAATGCTTGTCGAAATAAGCCAGATGACTCGTATCTTTGGTCTCTGCATAAATGGTGGAAAGTGCGGCCACTATGTCAGACTGGTTCTCATCTTGCAGCACTTCAATCCTTTGTTCGGCTAAGTCTGGATCAAGTTCATTCAATGCCAGAATGGATGCCGCCACCACGTTATATGCTTCATCATTAATACCTTCAGCGATCACTGGGGCGTACTTTTTATCCTTCAGTTCTGCCAGGGTGTATATCGCATCTGTGCGCACCATGCTGTGCACATCATCGGTAACCATCTTGCTCAAGACGCCCAACATATCTGAATGTTTTTTCCAGTTGATTCCAGCGATGGCCATGCGTCTGAGGGACCAGAAAGGATCTTCCAGTGCGGACTTCAGCAGGTCAAGGCTCTTCGCATCTTTGGCCTGTGCGATGGCATTCAGTGCACTAGACCTCAATGGCAACGCATTGGAATTGGCATAGATGAGCTGGTGGTCTTCGGTAGAAAAATTGTCATCAATCACTGCAAGTTGGGTTCTCTCAGGATCCACGATCGTTAAGGTCGGCTCCTCCTTCAGGGGTACTATGATCTTTTGGTGACGAGCATTGATCTCGATCGCTACATTAACTTTCGATCCATCTTTAAAGTAGATATCTGCGTCGGTAGGTAGTATAAAGATCGGCAGCGATGTCTTGGGATCCTGTGTTTGATTGATTTCTAACACTAGAGACTTAGTGGCCTCGTCCCAGTCTGTATCGTATGTCAGTACGGGATGTCCCGAAGACAGGTACCACTGATTAAAAAACCAATTCAAATCTAGGCCAGTCGTTTTTTCAAATGCGAGGCGCAGATCATGTACCTCCACTGCTTGTAGAGCATTGTCTTTCAAGTAAGTATGTAATGAGGCAAGGAAGGCCTTATCTCCCACTTGTTTTCTCAGCATATGCAATACCAGTCCACCTTTGTTGTAGCTGTGTTGATCAAACATATCTTCTTTAGACCTATAGCCGAAATCGACCAGCGGATGCACTTCACGCTCAGCCTGGACCAGATATTCTTGAAGTTCCTCCATACGATGGCTTTCTGCGCGACCAATGCCATCTTTGTACTCCATCCATAGGTATTCACCGTAGTTGGCAAAACCCTCATTGAGTACCAAATTTGACCAACTTTCGCAGGTGACATAGTCGCCAAACCAATGATGGAAAAGTTCATGAGCTACGATGTAGTCATTGTCATTGTCGATCAGCTCCCGCTTGTGCTTCTGTACAAACTCTCCATAGATGACACTGGTGGTGTTTTCCATGGCACCTGACACATAATCTCTGACAACAATCTGCGCATACTTTGACCATGGATACTCCAAGCCGGTGATCTCTGAAAAAAATGTCAGCATCTCGGGAGTATGTTCGAAGATATCTTTGGCATCATCCTTATATGCATGCTCGACGTAGTAAGATATTGGTAGATCTCTCCACTGCTCTTCCACGACTGCATAGTCTCCTACCGCAATCATAAAAAGATATGGTGCATGTGGTTTATCCATAACCCAGTGATCAGTTCGTGTTCCATCGGCGTGTACTACACTGCTCTCTAGCAATCCATTGGATAAGGTCTCAAAGGTGTCAGCCACGGTGAGATAAATATCTTGTGTGGAGCGCTCGTTGGGTTTGTCGATGGTGGGAAACCAACGGGAGTTAAACTCCGTTTCTCCTTGAGTCCAGATCTGTCTGGGTTTGTGAGGCTCGGAGCCATCGGCATTGATAAAAAACAAACCCTGGTCTGATGTAATGGCTGTGCTCCCAGCATTGCCCGCGGTCGGGTAGGCAACATAGTTGATTGCCACCTCAAATTGATCACCTTTCTCATAGGTTTTACCTAGGTTAATCCTGAGTACTTCTTGATCATAATCATGTGTCAAGGGCTTTCCATCGGTCATCGACACCTCCATGATTTCAAATCCCTTGGCATCGAGATGGACACTTTCTATCGGATAAAAGTAGGGCGAAAAAGTCAAGGTGGCTTTCCCAATGACTGCTTCCTTGGCCCAGTCAAACTCAAGATCCAAAGAGGTGTGCAGCAGATCTACATCACGGCTGGCAGTGGCATGATACAGAGGTAGTTCATTGACGGTGCTTTCGGCTAATCCATCATCGGAAGGTGTGACAACCAGTGTGTCGAGGTCTCGTTTCTCGGGTCCCTCGTCGGGCATAGGTAGTGGTATGGGATCAGTACCTGCTAGTTGTATGGTGGAGCTGCATCCGGCAGCAATTATGAACACCGATGTGATAAAAATGTACTTAAACACAGTATATTTTTTACATGTGAAACAATCAAAAAAGAATGCTATCTCCCCTTACCATGGCACGTGCGGTCAGGATTTGCAACACAGTGTTAACTCAAAGTCAGGTGCAATTATTACACGGCTAGATCATAATCCCTCAAAGCCTCATTCAAAGAGACTTTCTTATCTGTGCTCTCTTTTCGTTGCCCAATGATCAATGCACAAGACACCTGATAGCTGCCAGCGGGAAACTCTTTAGTGTATGAACCTGGTATCACCACACTCCTGGGTGGAACATAACCCCGTAAGGTCACGGCTTCTTCTCCTGTCACATCAATGATCCTCGTCGATTGGGTGAGCACCACATTGGCACCTAACACGGCTTCCTTTCCAATTCTCACTCCCTCTACAACTATGCACCTAGAACCCACAAAACAATTGTCTTCAATGATGGTGGGTGAAGCCTGTAATGGCTCGAGCACCCCTCCAATACCAACACCGCCACTTAGGTGCACATGTTTTCCAATCTGGGCGCATGAACCCACAGTGGCCCAAGTATCTACCATGGTGCCACTGCCAACATGGGCGCCGATATTGACATAACTGGGCATCATGATCACACCACTCTCCAAGAAGGCACCGTAGCGAGCTATCGCATGTGGCACAACGCGCACACCCAAATTCGCATAATCATTTTTTAGTGGGATCTTATCGTGAAATTCAAACGGCGTCACTTCGATGGTTTCCATCTTTTGGATGGGAAAATAAAGCACCACACCTTTCTTGACCCATTGGTTCACCTGCCATTCTCCATCTGAAGTAGGTTCTGCTACTCGTATTTCGCCCTTATCTAGAAGTTCGATCACATTCCTGACCGCCTCTTGATAGGATCGTTGTTTTAATAACTGCCGGTCATCCCAGGCCGCATTTATCTGCTCCTTTAATTTGTCGATCATTGCGCTCTATTCTCTGCTAAAAAATGTGTGCAATTATACTAAAAATCTCCATGCAATCCATTGAGACACAAAGCCAATCAACAAACCACTGTATACATCTTTCGGTACATGAGCACCTAATAGGAGTCGAGATGAAGCCACCAATCCACACAATGCTATAACCAACAGTAACACTAGAAAAAGATGTATTTGAAAGTTGAAGGCCGTCAAATGCTGGTACCCCAATCCATTAAGTAGCATAAAGCACACTCCACAAAGGCCACCCATGCCAACGCAATGTAGACTTACTTTCATGAATACGGTACAAAGAAATGCCAAGGATATGCCGATCAAGGCACCCAGCGCAAAAACACTTAATCCGTGGTGGATTCCGGTATTATCCTTGATGTTCATCAGAAACCAGGTGTAAAAAATTATGGCTGCGATGAGAGGGCCGATCCGGTCTTCTTTCTTACTCAGATGTACCGAGGTGACCAGACCTGTCAGAGACATAAATATCGTAGTAATCAAAGGCAGGAAAAAAGTATAGAGCACAGTGATCACGATCAAGGGTAGTTTTTCTCGAGGCAACGCTGCTCCAAAAGCGTAAGGATCGACGGACAGCAACAGCAATAAACAGTACGAAAGTATCAGCAGGGGGTGAAACACATAGGCAAGGACATGAGACAGTGCATGCATAGATATTTCGAAAATAAGGAAATCATACTTTAGTGATTACCACCTCTACTCTTCTGTTAGCCGACCTGAGCTCCTCTGTTGAGTTGTCGGTCAGAGGTCTTCTCGGACCATAAGCCTTGGTTTTGATACGATAAGACTGAATACCTGATGTCACCAGGTATTTTTTGATGGCTGAGGCTCTCTTTTCTGATAGGAGAAATAGGGCAAATTCATCCCCGACATTATCAGTGTGCCCTTCGATCCTGATCTGCAGCGAAGGATATTGCTTCATGATATTAAAGAGTCGATCAAGTTCTGCAAAAGATCCAGATAATATCTTCTCCTTACCCTTCAGAAAATATATCGGAGCGAGGGATATCTTGGCATCGGTGACCAGTGGATCAGCAGGTACACGAACGGTGGGTTGGTGACCTTCATGCCTAAGCAGCAGATCTGCAATATCGATTCTGATCTCACGGGTGATATAGCCCTCAACCTCAGCTTTAAAACGCACGATTTTCTCTGGATTGCTGATCGGTATTTCGATTCCATTGGTCTCCACGACCTCTGTATTTTCAAAGACTTCTTTCCCTGCGTAACCATACTGGAGCTTACCTGCAATGGGATGTCCTGATTTACCATCGACAATCAGGCACTTGATCTTTTGAACTTTTGCAGTTCTGACCGGTGCGATGGGCAAAGGTTTTGACGCTGGCTTTTCGTAATTCACCCGAAAGATATCACTTGACCCATCTCTAGTGCTGGTAAAATACAGATAACCACTCTCCTGGTTTAAAAAGGGTTGTGCCTCGTCACTGACAGAATTGATCGGAGCTGGTAATGCTCTAGGCACTGACCACTTTTTCCAGGAATCATCCAGCCGCTCACTGACAAAGATGTCCTGGCCAGCAGGATGATCTTTCGCCTTTGAGGAGAAAAATAGAAATCTCTTATCGTCAGAAAGAAAAGGAGTGATTTCGTTGTGTGGAGAATTGATGATATTTCCCATATGAAGAGGTGCGCTCCACAAGGTGGTATGTACTCTAAATGACACATAAAGGTCGTTCTCTCCGACTGAATTCTTGCGATGCATGGACAATACCATCACCTCGTTGTCCTTACTCAAAGTTAAATTGACTCCAGCCTCAAGGTTGTAGTAGTCATATATATACAATGGTTCTGGGAAACGCCAGTTGTCCCAGCCAGACCTCTTCGCAAAAGAAAACCCCTTTTGCATACCACCATCTTTATAAAACTGATTGACAATGATGATCTTATTTGGATCGGTAGTCACCGCACAAACACTATTGGGCAAAGCACTATTGAGTGGATAGGACGGATGAATAATCTGGTCAAAAATTCCGTGCTCGGAGGTAGCAATCCAGATATCCTGATTGAAAGGAGAGGAAATGGGATCTATGTCTCGATCATCTCCCAGTTGATAGTATACGTCCTGCAACTGCTTGATGTAGGACGAAAACCCCAGTGTCTTAGAATAATCTTGATGATCGACCCGGAGCGTTTTGTCAAAAGATGGATGTCCAACCCTTGTAAAGTAGATGGTTTTACCGTCCAGACTAATCACGGGGTTGATCTCATCGTACTTGGTATTGATTTGTCCACTGAGTTTCTCCACGGTGTACATGGGATTTGGACCAGGGTGCAGAAGGCTCAGCACAACAGTTAGGATCGGTATATGTATCATATGGGTAACCTTAGCCATGGCGAAAATACTAAATACATAATTATCATACAATCAATCTTTTATATAATAATTCAGATCTGGGCATGTATTTCTAGTGCTTTGCTGGGGCTGTGGGGTGAGGGTGTATATAGACACTGGGTTTTGGGCGGTTGGATGCCGTTCTAATTTTGAGAAAACTCTTTTCGCACAAAGATGGAATTTTTATTGTTACCAGTGGGTTTTCTAAACATTAGGATGACCAACGAGATGCTTTTTGATCCGATATCTATAGAATCCTTGTCTAGTGGCATTGTGACCTTGCGGATGATTGATAAAAGATAACGCCTTTTGGAATGCGATATTATCAGGACCAACGTTATACACAGGATGAATAGGATGATGTTGATATTTACGGTATTCTTCCTAGGTATGCTGGAAGTATGCGCACAGTCTAGTGAAGGTGTCAGGGAGAAGATTGAAATCAATGGTGAGGTAGTTACCGCCATCATCACCGAGGACGACACGCTCTACATGGCAGAGTTGGATGATGTCAGCATCACCTCTAAAAGGCGATTTAAGTCAAGAGAAGAGGAAGCTTTGTATCGTCGCTATCGCCGTTATGCAAACAAGGTATATCCCTACGCTGTGAAAGCCATTCGTGTTTTTAGAGAACTCGAAGAAGTAAGAAACAGTATGAGCAGACGACGTCAAAGAAAGCATACCCGAAAGCTTCAGAGGGCACTTAAAAAGGAGTTTGAAGATCCACTGAGAAAGCTGAGTAAGACGCAAGGAAGAATATTGGTACACATGATCGAGCGAGAACTCAATTCTCCTCTGCACTATCTCATCAAGGATCTCAAAGGAGGTCTTACGGCCACTTATTGGAGTACCACCGGCTCACTATTTGGCTACCACCTCAAAAAGGGCTACATCAAAGGTGAAGACCCAATCATGGACATTGTGCTAGCAGACTTTGACGTAACACATCCTAAATAATATGTACATTCCGGGGCTTTATAATCTTCCTCCATGCATACTCGTGCAGCTTCAAAGTTGATCATAGCCAAAGATTTGTTGGGATCCGGTCAAGTGTCCTGGCGCAGCCCTTCAAATATAGCTTTGGTGAAGTATTGGGGAAAGTACGGCACGCAATTGCCCAAAAATCCAAGCATAAGTTTCACACTTTCAGCTGCATTTACAGAGACAACCGTTCAGTATGAGCCGCGGACTGACTTTAGCGGTCCAATATCCATGTCCTTTTTATTTGATGGTCAAATCATGCCTGCCTTTGCGCAGCGCATTAGTGAATACCTCATTCGACTGATTCCAACCTTACCATTTATTGAGCAATTGCACTTTCATGTCAGTTCACGCAATTCTTTTCCCCATTCAGCCGGCATCGCCTCATCTGCCGCTGGATTGAGTGCCCTAGCGCTTTGTCTTTGTAGCATTGAAGATCAGTTTTTTGAGACCTTGCAGGAGGACCAACCATTTAGAACCAAAGCATCGAGATTGGCACGCTTGGGATCTGGAAGTGCGTGCAGATCCATATACAGTCGCGCTGCACTATGGGGAAAGACCGGTCTAGTAGATGATGCTCACAATGAGTATGCTATCCCCTTTGGTCCTTATTTGCACCCTGCTTTTGAAGGCTATCAAGATGCCATACTATTGGTCAGTAATACTCAGAAGAGCGTAAGCAGTTCAGCGGGTCATGCACTCATGGAGACACATCCATACGCAGGTGTGAGATATGATCAAGCGAGGCGAAATCTCCAAGAAATGATCGAATGCCTCAAACACGGTCACCTAGACCGCTTCTCAGTTCTTTGCGAAAATGAGGCTATGCAGCTTCACGCACTGATGATGTCCTCTCAGCCCAATTATTTGTTGATGAGGCCAGGTACGATCAGTATCATCGAAGAAGTGCGAGCATTCAGGTCAGATACCGAAATTCCATTGTGCTTTACACTGGATGCCGGTCCCAATGTTCATCTTCTCTATCCGAAGGCAGAAAATGAAGCTGTGGAGAACTTCATTGGAGATACACTTGTTAAGTACTGTCATCAAGGGGCGTGGATAAAAGATGAAATGGGCTTGGGCCCCCTCCAGATCGACTAAACCACAGATTCATATGCGAGCATTGTTTTTTCTACTTGTACCGATCGCACTGCACGCCCAGGTTCGACCCTCGACGATGGTGGCCAATCCGGAGTTTGATAAAACCATTCGCGATTACCTTGATTTCTCTGTGCCGGTGATTTCTTGCAGTGACTTACTGGAGATGCAAGAAGAGGTGCTGATCCTAGATGCTCGAGAGCGAGCTGAGTACGAGGTGAGTCATATTCCCGGGGCCCGGTTTGTAGGATACAAGTCATTTGATGAGACCTCGCTGCAGGATATTCCCAAAGACAAGAAGATTGTGGTCTATTGCTCCATCGGAGTACGCAGTGAGCAGATTGCGCACCGCATTCAGGCTATGGGCTACGATGCAACCAATCTGTATGGCAGCATCTTTGAATGGGTCAATCAAGGATATCCCATCGTTGACAAGCATGAGCAGAGCACTAAGCAAATCCATACTTTTAATCGCAAATGGAGCCGCTGGGTAGAAGCTAAGGCTGTAGAAAAAACCTGGTAAGGATTGGATCTCGGGATTCTTGACATAAAAAAAGTCGTCAGATTGTTACCCAACGACTTTTTGCCATCAATTTTATTTCTTCTTGGCTAGAGACCCAGCTTAGCCTTCACCAGGCTGGTCACATCAAATGCCTCATCTTTAAAGAGTAGGACCCCGCTGTCTTCCAAGATATAAGTATATCCATTTTCCTTGGCTACTTCAGCAATTTTGGCATTTACCTTGTCAAAGATCGGCTGCAGCAGCGTTTCACGTTTTTCCATGATCTGTGTCTGCATCTCCTGCTGGAACTTCTGAATATTGGCTTCCTCTTGCTGCAGCTTAGTGCCTTCTTCTTCGAGTTGCTTTGGTGAAAGCTCCCCATTTTGCTCTTTGCGCTGCAAATCCTGGTATTTCTTTGTAAACTCAGAGACCATGCCTTCTCCCTTTTTTGTCAGCTGCTTCTGCAGTGCTTCCAAGTTGGCATTGGCTTGTTTTACCTCAGGAATATCCTGCAGCAACACCACTGAATTGACATATCCGATCTTGAGTGTCTGCGCCCGGGTTATGGTTACCAATCCCAGCAGCAGCACCGGCAAGATGGCGTATTTAAGTAATTGACTCATTTTCATCCTTTTTGAAATTTAAATAGGTGCACAAAAATAGTTTATTATGTGAATTATAAGCTCTTGATAGCTCGAAGCACATCATCGGTCTTATCGTAGCGTTCATTAGTGAAGATGATGCCCGAGCTGCCTCCCTTATCCAGGATGATGTCATATCCGCGCTCGTTGGCATAGTCCTGAATGACTCCATATACTTTTTCTTGAATGGGAGAAACCAAGGACTGTCTCTTTTGGAAGAGCTCACCTTCTGGTCCAAATTTAGCTCGCTGTACCTCGCGCAGTGATCTCTCTGCTTTCATGATTTCATCCTCTTTCTGCTTTTTCATTTCGTCACTTAGCAGCACCAGCTCTGCCTGATATTTGTTATACATGCTCTTGATCTTGTCTTGTTCTACCGAAATCTCCTGCTGCCATGCTTCGGCGACTTTATCTAATTCTGTCTGGGCATTTTGATAGGCTGGCATATTTTCCAACAAATAAGCGATGTCGACCACAGCTATTTTTTGTGCAGTGCTGGAGCTGAATATTCCCAGGACCAGCAAGAGGCTAAACCAAAGTGATTTTTTCATACTTTCTTTATTTTCAAACAATTAGTATCGTCTGGGCGAAATCAAAATTACAATTTTATGTACATGTTTCATTTAGAAGACGAAGGCCGGTCATCAGGGTTACACGGTTGAAATCATTGATAAATCCCCATCATGCTTTAATTTATACTTAATCAGCTAGTTATAAATTATTGATATCGTCATCCAATCGTTTCTTTAACGACTGTTTAACGAAAAGCTTAAGGAAATTAACGGATAGCTTACTGATATTCCTCGTCAATCTTCGAGTTGCCTCATCCACACATCGCGTTGAGGGAAAGGTATTTTAATGCCCTGGTCGATAAATAGAGCATTGATCGTAAATCGTACGTCACTGATTACATTTTCGATATCCATCAAATGGTAAGACCAGAAGAACACCTCAAAATTGAGAGACGAGTCGGCAAAGTTGGTAAACCGCACAAACGGCGCTGGCACATTGCTGATGGAATCGCTTTGGGCTACGGCTTGCAACAGGATGCTCCTGACCAGGTTGGCATCCGATCCATAGGCTACACCGACACTCAGCGAAAATCTCACTTTCCGATTTTGCCCCGTCCAGTTGACGACCTGCTCCGATACCAGTTTGGAGTTGGGTATGATCAAGGTGGTATCATTGCGGCCCTTAATCGTCGATGTACGTAAACCAATCTTCTGAATTTCACCTATATGATCGTCGATGTCTACAATATCATGGACTTCCACCGTGCGATCCGAAAGCAGGATCACGCCACAGATGAGATCTTTAAAGATATCTTGCATACCCAAACCGACGCCCACCAGTAGTGCTGCGATCCCACCCCAAAGTACCGTGAGCTTAACCCCAAAATTGTCGACAATGACAAACAGCGCTATGACATAGATGAAATAGGTAACCAATTGATTGATGGCGAATCGCTTGCCTGGATCGATTTCATTTTTGTGATAGTAGGAAAACAGCAGCAGCTGTGTGATGATCCACGCCAATAGTTTAGCAGCCTGAAAAATCAAGACGGTAATGAGCACACCATTGACCTTCAGGGCGAAAATGTCATCTTTTATGGGAATATGCAGCAGTGTTTTGTTGAGGTCGAAAGCCGAGATGATGACAATGACGGCAATGAGGTAAAGGATATGTTGGACCGTCCTGGTTGCTTTAGATGGTGCCTTTTGGTCAAGACCTACCCTAGATCCTCGGGATATTTTATATTGGCGATGCAAAATATTATTCGCAATCCAGTCAAAGGATTGTGCTACCTGAATGATGATGATGCCCAGTATTATGGAAGAAATGCGAAAAGTGTATGCTGCCGACTCGTTTATGATGATGTCCAGACCAAAAGATTTCAAAAAGACGACGACAGCAATGGCAACGAAGATTCGCTTTAGGTTGGTGACTAAATGGTGATCTTCAGACTCAACCTCATCTTTGGTAATGAAGTAGGGTGAAAACACGAACAGTGCAATCCGGTAACTGGCATAGGTAATGATCAGAGATAAAAAGAATATGATCATTTGTCGCCACGAAAAGGCCAATCCTGCTGCTTCAATAAAAACTTGATCTAACCTGCTCATCACTTCCATCTTACCCAAAGAGATCTCGCAAAGATAGATACTCCTGGCGCACGGAGATAGAAATCAAAATGATATCAAGGTGCTTTTATCGAGACAATCCTTTTCGTGGTGAAATAAGGCTCCTGGAAGGAATCGCTGATGTGGTGGATGAGATATCTTGATCTGGGTAGAAAGGCAAGTTCCTCGGTGAGATTGCCTCCTTTAAGAAGCTCAAATCTTGTGTGATCTGCACAAAGATTTTTACTCCATTTCAATATCTGTCGAGTAGGGGCCACAGCCCGACACACGATATGATCAAATTTTGCTTGCATCGATTCTGCTCGTACGCTTTTGGCGACTGCATTGCGGAGACCAAGTGCATCGATGACCTGCTGTACGATCCTGATCTTTTTATTAGAGCCATCGATCATTGTGATGTGATGATGGGTTAGAAAAATGGCCAGGGGGATCCCCGGAAAACCTCCACCAGTACCCAAGTCTAAAATCTGCTTACTAGGTAATGTCTTTAAGATGGATACTAGAGAGAGAGAATGCAACACGTGATGCAGATATAGATGTTCTATGTCTTTTCTTGAAATCACATTGACCTGAGCATTGAGTTGTTGGTAGATGGCTGCAAGTCTGGAAATCCGCTCTCTCACAGTGTCATCTGTATCTGAAAAGTATTTCCAGATTACATCTGGTCCAGTAGGCTTCACCATTTCGATGGAGGTTTAGTGAGTAGGAATAGAGCGATGGCTGGATAAAGTAATACATAAAGACTGTCGAGCAGTGGCGACATGTAGGCCGATCGATCATGGGTTTCACCAGGCAAGGTTTTCTTTACTCGCCAGGTGACCACAGATATCCTTATCAAGTAAAGGATCACACTTTGAAAAAGCCCTCCACTCAATGCCAATATCAATAATCCAATATAGTGCCCCCAATGACTACCAGCATAGATACCTAGCCGATATTTGTCTACCCAATGATAGTGCCATGACACGGATACATGACGTCGTTTTTGTCTGATAAAAGACTTCCAATCAGGTGGACTCTGAGAGTACATGAGAGCATCAGGATGATCTACCAGCCATATTTTGGTGGTGGCATCCTGCCCATTCACCAGCAGATCATCATCTCCACTGATATACTTTTTAGCATCATCTTGACTGTATTGCGTATAGATGCGCTTAGTGCAGGCCATATTCCTGCCCACACCCATGTAGGATTGGCGCAGGAGTATGGCTGATCCATACAATAGGTAGGTTAGGCCCCCATCATAGCGACTAAAGGCATGGACCCATCCATCTCGATAGAAAAAAGGAGCAACTCCCAGGGCGATATCATATCCTCTCATGCAAGGAGCAACCATGTAGGCCAGCCAGTATTTGGAAGATGCGCTACAATCGGCATCGGTAAAGACCAGGAGGTCATGAGAAGCTACCTGTACACCGATTTTTAGCGCTTCCTTCTTACCATGACGACTGGTAGTCGTTTTTGCAATGACCAGATTTGCATGTGTCTGGGAGAGACGCTCCAGTACCGCGTCGGTTTGATCAGTGGAGGCATCATTGACCACAACTACTTCGTATGGTGTGTAGTGTTGTCCAAAAATGATGGGTAGATTTCGCGACAGGTTGGTGGCTTCATTTCTGGCACAAATGATGATACTAACCGCTGGGCCTGCCTGGATAGGCGGTATCACTTTTGAATCCTCTAATCGACCAAAGCGGAAGTACCAGAAATACAGTTGCACAATGGTAGCAATAAGTGTCAGGACAGTTACCAAGGGGACAATTGGATCATGCATATTTGATGCAATTGTAATAAATTGTTCAGGATTCTATGACCATTGGGGTTATCCTCACGACCCTGAGCGTTTGCAAAATCCTTTAATCATCAGAGCAATATGCCGCGGATCTTCTACATACTTTTGACATGTATGGTGCTTCAGACAGGCACCGCATTGCAAGGTCAGATGCTTCATGTGGATGGCAAGGAGATGTTGATCAATGGCATCAATATCCCCTGGCGGCACTTTGGTCAGGATTTTGGTACGACCAGACACCAGCACCGGTACGACACAAGTTTTTACAACCGCAGTTTTCAGCGACTGCAGGAGCACGGTGTCAATGCGATACGTATGTGGATACACTGTGACGGGCGAAATTCACCCCTTAGTAATCGAGAAGGAGTCGTGAGTGGTTTGCCAAGATATTTTCTCGATGACCTTGATGATTTTTTAATGCGGGCAGCACGATACGATCTAATGGTCATCCCTGTCTTGTGGACTTTCGAAATGGTCGATAAGGGTAAAGTTGAGATGATCAGAGATGTAGATAAAACTCAATTGTATCTCGACCTTGCATTAAGACCGATCATCGATCGAACCCGCCACCATTGCAATATTTTGGCATGGGAGGTGATCAATGAGCCCGAGTGGGCCATGGACATACCATTTGGCGGTACCACGGATAATCTGGTGACTGCCGGAGAAATGCAAAGATTTGTCGGACTAATCGCCCAAACCATTCACGAGCGATCACCACACAGGGTGACGGTAGGCGCAGCTGGCTTACGATTTCTCACTGATATGCATTTGTTCACCAAGAACTATTGGCATGACCATGAGCTACAAGCTCAGAATCTTCACTGTAGACTGGCGTACCTAGATTTTTATACGGTGCACTACTATAAGTGGACTTTAGAAACACTTTCACCATTTAAACAACCGCTGGCGAGTATGGGCCTTGGAAAGCCAGTCTTATTGTCTGAGTTTGGTCTTGCCAAGCGACAAGATCCAGATGAGCTGATGCAGAAGGCGATAGCAAATGGATATGCTGGCATCATGCCTTGGTCGATGATGGCCAACGATGAGGAGGGTAATTGGGAGGACTATAGAGATCCATTAAAGAAGATGTCTGAAGTTCATGCCGATCTGATGCCGCATTCGCCCCATTGTTTGTCAAGAGACATGGATGGTTATCTGGTGAGTTGTTTGATCTACCCAAATCCGGCCACGGACCAGCTTATTATCGAAAGCCACGCCACGGATGACCCTAGGATGCAGATTGATATCATATCACCGGATGGTCGACGACAGCTCAGTCGTCGAGTTGATGGCCAGTCACGCATACAGTTTGACATAAGTGGTTTGGTGGCAGGACTATATATCGTGCGCATTGCTGCTAGAGGTCCCGATGGGGTCCTGCGAGTAACTAGTCGGCAGAAGCTAATGGTTGCTCGTTGATGCGCTCGATGGGGTCGATGTTGAAATATGAACTCATTAACTCATATGACTCTTCCAGGTACATCTTAAACCTCACTGGGAAGGTGAAGAAGTACGTGGTGGCGACAGCCTCCCAATGGATGAATGGTTCGGGAAGACCCACATAGTCGATGATCTCTTCATTTTTGAAACCGCTGATATCAGGCAGCGCCTCAAGGTCTAACTTGAACTCAGGTGCATTATCTAAAAATACGATCTTGGCGCATTCGTACATGGCTGTGTTGAAATACTGCTGAGGAAACCGAAAAGCCTTCATAAAATGATCTGCACAAAACAACAACACCTTGTCCTGCACATGCAGCTCAGAAGCATGTAAATATTTGGGATGCTGAGGAGATGGAAAGGAATGGCGATAGATGACTACGTGGGTGAACTCTGCAATTTTGGCATGCCATTCCGGTCTAAAAGCCGTCAGAATGTGAGCATTTGCAGCCATTACTACTTTGAGGTCTTCTGGCACTCGGTCGAAACCCTGAGGAATGAAAGTGGCAGTATTGAGGTAAATACTAACTGCATTTTCGAAGGCGACCTTTTGTTCCGAATGCAGCAATCGGTAGGAGGTGAGGTGATCTTGAATAAATCGTAGCATTCCTTTGGGCAGTGACAAAGGATGTTTTTTTACGTACCAGCGATCTATTTCAGGATGCAGCACATATACCACTGCTATAGCCACTACAAGCGGGATCAACCAGAAGGAATAATCAGAGTATCCCCAGCCATAGCTGACCAATAGTACCAGCGCTGTCAGAAGCAGCAAAGGTGCCATGATCCATTTTGATAATATCATTGTCATATCTTAACTGATCAAAATTAACGATCAAATCTTTGTCGAATTCGAAAAAGAGCATAAATTTGCAAGCCCCTCAAAATCAGGGGGTGCTGAGGTACCTTAGCTCAGTTGGTAGAGCACAGGACTGAAAATCCTGGTGTCCCTGGTTCGATTCCTGGAGGTACCACAAGATGAAATCAACATTGAAGACTGAATCTCACAGGTTCGGTCTTTCTTTTTTCCAGATCACTAAGTAAAAGTGTTAGTACAACGCTCTTTTCACATTCGTGATAATTGGGATCAAGTGTCATGCCAAAAATTAATCCCGACCCACGCCATGATCGTTTTATCATGTTAAAATATTTTTATATTTGACCATGCACATCAAAGCTTATCTCACCACTCAGTTGGGTAATATTGAAATTCAGATTACCGACCTAGGACTGCGTTCTGTAGCATTTATCAAGGACATTCCCGATCATGAGAATTCTGAGATTGCCCAGCCTTATCTGGACCAGTTGGCAGCATATTTTGAAGGACGTCGCACCACTTTTGACATGGAGCTAGATTGGACGGGTGTACCACCTTTTCATCAGCAGGTACTAAAAATGGTCAGGACCATTCCCTATGGCAGAACCAGGACTTACAAGCAGCTTGCGGTCGTCCTGGGTAAGCCCGGTGCGATCAGGGCTGTCGGCCAGGCAAATGGCAGAAATCCTCTAGCCATCGTTGTGCCTTGCCATCGGGTGTTGGGTACCAATGGTCAGCTTACTGGTTATGCTTATGGACTGGAGCTAAAAAGAAAGTTGTTGGAGTTAGAAAATCCGGATGCCTATCATCAGCAGATTAAAATGTTCGCTGAGGTGGATGCTGCTGTATGCTAGTTGAGTCTATCCCCTCCGTGCCTCAAAATTTATCTGATATCCGGTGCGTCTAGATGGAAGTGGGTGAGCTCAGTGGTGCACCATGGTAGAAAGCTAGTTGTACTTGAAAGATGCTACCAGGTCAAATGCCGGAATTTTAACATTGAAGGTTTTTTCATCGCTCATTCGCATCATCAGATAAGTACCATGCATTCGACCTATGGCTGCATTGAGTGGACACCAAGAGCTGTATTCATGTAATTGACCTGGATGTAATATGGGTTGCTTGCCTATCACGCCGTTACCTTGTACCTCCTTCACTGCCCCACGTGAATCCTGAATGTGCCAATGCCTCCTCAGCAATTGTACGGTATACTCACTCAGATTTTCGATGACGATATGGTAAGAAAATAGGTACTTGTGATCTAAGGGATTGGAATGCTGCGGTTCGTACTTCGGCGTGACGGAGATCTTAATGCCCTGTGTGATTAATACTTCCATGAATAGAAATGACTTTCCATACTAACTTACTAAAAATTCTTCAACAAGGTATTCGGCTTCCTTGAGTGCCACCTCAAGAATATCGTTTACAATCACCCGGTCAAATCTATGTTCAAACGTCATTTCATGCTTGATCCTCGCCACTCTTTTTCTCAAAGATTCCGCTGTCTCACTTCCCCGCTTCTTCAAGCGGTCAATTAACACCTGAATCGATGGTGGTCTGATAAAGATGCTGAGACATCGATCGCCAAATGCCTTCTTAATGTCCATGGCTCCATTGACGTCCACATCGAAGATGATGTGCTTCCCTTCCTTCCAAATACGATCTATCTCACTGTGCAAAGTGCCATAATATTGATTGGGATAGACTTCCTCCCACTCCAAGAAAGCTTCTTGCTCGATCTTCTGCTTAAAGACATCAGAGGTAAGAAAGTAATAGTCCTTGCCGTCAACCTCCTTCGATCGCCTGGCTCTACTCGTAGCAGATACAGAAAAATCAAGCACCTCATACATACCGAGCAGGTGCCTGACTATGGTAGTTTTACCTGCTCCAGATGGAGCCGTAAATATCATGACCTTGCCCTCTGGTGTCCCACCCATAGCTACACGATGTTTGCCAGCTGTTCTTTGATCTTCTCTAAGGCATCCTTCATCAGGACAACCAACTTCTGAATATCGGATGAGTAGGCCTTAGCTCCCAAGGTATTGATCTCACGCCCGATCTCCTGACTGATGAAATTCAGTTTCCTCCCCTTCATCTCCTTGGCAGAATCTAACTCCTCCAAAAAATAGGTGCAGTGCTGACTCAGCCTCACCTTCTCCTCAGTGATGTCAATCTTTTCCAAATAGAAAAGTACTTCTTGCTCGAATCTGTTTTCATCTACATTTTCCCTCTGCAGGTACTCCTCCAGATTGCTGGACATGCGCTGTCGCACTTTGTGTACTCGCTCCTCTTCGTAGGGCCTTATCTCATCTAGATTAGTCCTGATCAGGTCAATTTGTTTGCGCAGGTCTTTTTCAGCAGAGGCACCTTCCTGCCGACGATGCAACATAAGCTGATCAATGGCAAGATCAAGAGAGGATCTGATTTGTATCCATTCCTCCTCAGTGACCACCTGGGTCGATGCGGCAACAACTTCTGGAAGTCGGATGATGGCTTGCAACATGTCATCGGCCTTGAGTCCCAAATCTTCGCTCAGGGTCTGCAACTGATGATGATATTGTCGAAAGACATTTTTATTAACGTTGTAGACTTCACCCCCCACTTGATTCTCGAAAGTGAAGGTAGCTTCGATTTTTCCCCTTTGGATCCGTTGGTGCAGTACTTTGCGAAGTTCCATCTCTTTTTCTTGAAACCCGGGAGGTACCTTCAAGCGCAGATCCACAAACTTACTATTCAATGTTTTCAACTCAATAGCCACTGTTCTATCTTTGAGAGTGGCAGCTGCTCGTCCATAGCTGGTCATCGACAACACCATAACTTACTTTTGCCCAAAGATAAGTTTTGCCTGCCTTCACAGATCCTTTCCGTGCTGAGACGACCGCTTACTATAGCTGCTGAGACGATGGCGTTTCTTACAAAATTCTGATTATCAGACACATGAAATAGCCAAATACAACCCTGAGGATGTAAAAAAGGTAACCGTTTATTTTTTTTTATAAAATAAATTACGAGATTTGCCACTCCTCATAATTGGGAGAGAGTACAGTCATAACTAGCTATAAACCAAAAGATAATGAGAAAAGCTGACCTTGTAACAGCCATATCCGAAAAAACGGGTGTTCCAAAAGTAGACGTGTTGGTGACTTTAGAATATTTCTTTACAGAAGTAAAAGACTCATTATCCGACGGAGACAATGTTTACATCAGAGGATTTGGGTCATTTGTGATTAAGAAAAGAGCCAAGAAGATTGGAAGACACATTAAGAAAAACATTGCCATCGAGATACCCGAACACTATATTCCTTCTTTTAAACCTGCCAAGATCTTTGTAGACCAAGTCAAAGACAATGTCAGCAAGCTACCGGAATAAGTGGTGATCCCTGTATCTGTTGTTCAAGCAGTAAAAGTGACGGTGGCGCACTATCCCGGACGCGGCAACCTCAAGATTTGATGAGGGCATTAAGCAAGCTTCAGATTATAGTATTATCTTTGTGGCCCTTGTTGATTATGGCACTGTTTTTAGGGTTTGACACTAAATCGAGTGAGCAACAAGAAGAATTGACATCGAGGGCTATTGCTGGTACCCATGTCGATGTACAACCAATGATTATTTCGGCCAAGGAAAGCCTGGCTGATCACGATTTGCAGGAAATACATGTACTGGAAGGAGCGGTTGCAGGGAGCGATGATAGCACAGCACGCATAGATCACCTGAAACAGCTCTCTGGAAAGTGGTATAAGTTACAGCAATATTTCATTGCGGGACATTATGCGGCAGAGGTGGCAGAAATGGAGTCATCTGCAGAGGCATGGAGTATTGCCGGCACAACGTATATCCCAGGAATAGCCACGTCGGATCCTTTGTTGAAGAGTGCGAGTTTTCGGGGAGCTGTGGCAGCGCTCGAAAACGCCATAAGTTTGGATCCGGAAAGTATTGAACATCGGGTGAACCTAGCGGTTGCTTACACCGAAAACCCTCCTGAAGAAAATCCAATGAAAGGGATTCAGATGCTACTTAATCTGGATAAAAAGCATCCTGATAACCTTCCGGTCCTGACAACCCTGGGTAGACTGGCCATAAAGACGGGCCAACTGGATAAGGCAAAGGAGCGATTGGAGCGTGCTATAAAAATTGATCCTGAGCATGGCCGAGCCATCTGTTTGTTGGCTGACGTATATGAGCGAACAGCAGATCCAAAAGCTACGGAGCTAGCCAGTAGATGTGAATTGTTAAATAACTAAAAGATAAAATATGCCTTGCGGTAAAAAGAGAAAGCGTCATAAGATTTCGACGCACAAGCGAAAAAAGAGATTGAGAAAGAATCGACATAAGAAAAAGAATAGATAAAATCCGCCGATAGTAGTGGTTGATAGATTTTTTTGATGATTTGAAAAGACCGAAAGATATTTGACACTATTGCGAAAGTGCACACTATACCGTGCCTTCGTGTCCCGTCGCACATATTTGACCAAATCAGGCAAAGCTCCTTTCCCTCCTAGCAGTTCTATCACCTCTGCATAATACTGGCATCTAAATGTAGGATGACTTGTGGATAAGGAATTGATAATCAATTCATCTCCTACGGAGGTGGAAATAGCTTTGTCTGAGAATTCAAAGCTCGTCGAGCTTCATCGTGAGAAAACCAACTCAAAGTTCACGGTGGGCGACATCTTTTTAGGCAGGATCAAGAAACTGATGCCTGGTCTAAATGCAGCATTTGTGGAGATAGGCCACCCTAAGGATGCTTTCCTGCATTACACAGATCTCGGACCTAAGCTACCATCGCTGCTCAAGTTTACCAATATGTCGATCAATGGTCAAAGCAAAAGCCATGGCCTCGAATCTTTTGACCTGAGTAATGAGATCATCAAGACAGGAAAAATTGATCAAGTATTAAATCGACGACACCCCATCTTAGTCCAAGTGCTCAAAGAGCCCATTTCAACCAAAGGGCCAAGGTTGAGTTGTGAAATCACCATCCCCGGAAGGTTCTTGGTGCTCACACCCTTTTCAGATATTGTCTCTGTATCAAAGAAGATCACCACAGCAGAGGAGCGAGAACGGTTACGAGTGTTGATAGAAAGTATCAAGCCAAAAAACTTTGGCATCATCGTTCGCACCGCTGCCGAAGGAAAGAAAGTGCAGCACTTGCACGAAGAGATCAGAGACTTGGAGCAAAAATGGAAAAAAATACACCGGCAGCTCAAGCATGCAACAGCACCCCTGAAGTTGCTGAGCGAACTCGATAAGACTTCTAGCATGTTGCGCGATGTACTCACCGATGATTTTAATAACATCGTGGTTAATGATCGGGATATGTACGACTCAGTACGGAGTTATCTCAGCGCCAATTTTCCCGAAAAGGAAAAGATCGTTCATCTTCATCGGCGTAAACGACCACTCTTCGACCATTTTGGTATCACACGTCAGATCAAGTCCTCATTTGGTAAGACCTATACTTTGCCAAGTGGTGCTTACCTGGTGATTGAAGATACGGAGGCCATGCATGTCATCGATGTCAACAGTGGGCCTAAGATGGCCAAGAAAAACCAGGAAGAAGCCGTATACAATGTCAATTTGGAATCTGCAGAGGAAATATCAAGACAACTCAGACTGCGAGATATTGGCGGCTTGATCATCATCGACTTCATTGACATGAGGGTCAGTGAACACAAAAAGCTTCTTGTCAAAAAAATGCGCGATTTTATGAAGCATGATCGTGCACAACACACAGTTTTGCCATTGAGTCGCTTTGGTCTCATGCAGATCACCCGGCAAAGGGTACGACCTGCTGTGAAGATCGATACCAATGAGATCTGTCATACATGTAAAGGCACGGGCAAGGTTACTGCGTCTATCTTGGTCACTGATGAGATAGAGCGCGACCTTCAGTACATCCTGCAAAACCGCCCAAAGTCTAAGCTGCGTCTTCAGGTACATCCATTTGTCTATGCGCATCTTAAGCGTGGGTTCCCCAGCATTCAGATGCAGTGGTATCGATCTTTCAGTAGATGGGTGAAACTCTATGAAAATGGCGATTTTCATATCAACCAGTATCGCTTTTTTGATAGCCATGATGATGAAATTCGTCTCAACTAGATGAATACCAAGCGTGTCCTGATTGCTCCACTTAATTGGGGTCTGGGCCATGCTGCACGCTGTGTACCGATTGTCAATCAGTTGTTGAACTTGGATCATGAGGTAATCCTCGCCTCAGATGGTGCTGCTGGACACCTCTTACAGCAAGAGTTTCCCACATTGACCTACATCGAATTACCATCTTATCAGATCAAATATCCCCGATCCCTGGTGTGGCTCTATTGGCTGTCTGAGATGAGCAGATTAATGCGTGTTTTCAGAGAGGAGAATCATGCCATCAACCAGATCACAGATAGGCACAGCATCGATTTTATCATCTCAGATAATCGTTATGGTGTTTATCACCGCTCGGTACCTTCGGTGATCTTGACCCATCAACTGAGGTTTTCAATACCTACTTACATGCAGTGGCTGGCACACTGGCAATTGGATAAGTGGCTGGCACCATTTGATGAATGTTGGGTGCCGGATGTGCAAGGGCAAGCTAATTTGAGTGGCACCCTGTCTTCGCGTCAGCCCAGTACTGCTGTTCGATTTATTGGTCCTTTAAGTAGAATGAAGGCAATCAATAAAGAGGTCAAATACGATGTCGCGGTGGTCCTTTCGGGACCAGAGCCTCACCGCAGTATCTTACAGCGTAAGCTCACCGACAGGTTAAAGAGAGTGAATCAGCGAATCGCTTGGGTGCTGGGTGATCCAACAAAACAAAATCTCGACCAAAGCCATTCAGATATCCACGCTTTCCTGGGTGGTCATCAGCTTAATGAACTCTTGTGTGCCAGTGAAGTGATCATCAGTCGCTCCGGTTATTCTTCGCTGATGGACTTTTACCAACTCAATAAGAAAGCCATCCTGATCCCTACACCGGGACAACCTGAGCAGCAATATTTGGCAAAAAGACATGGTGAGAGAGCTGAATTTTCGGTACTCGATGCGAAACTCACGAATCTAACCGCTCAGATCGAGCATCTGAAGACCATTACACCCAGGTTGTACCGGATATCGCAAGAAGACAGCACCTTGGCTGCGCTGCTACAAAAGCGCCTATATGGTATAAGAAAAAATGGGAGCCACTCAGTCATTTGACATTGTGTGTGGTCATCGCCCGATCTAGCCCGATACTGACAAATGATAAAATGACCTTGCAAACTTCAGTTTTTACCTTGCTAAGGCTGTCGAGCTGAGGCTCCGACCAACGACCCAATACGTAGTCCACTTGGTGACCCTTGGGAAAATCATGACCAATGCCGATACGCAGTCTTGGATAGGTGCTAGATTGCATCATGGCTTCTACACTCTTGAGGCCGTTATGGCCCCCGGGACTCCCCTTTTTCTGAAGCTTGAACTCGCCCACTTCAAATTGAAATTCATCGACCACCACCATCCAGTGGTTGGATGCGATCTTTAACTTTTGTACCCAGTAACGTACCGACTTGCCACTGAGGTTCATATAAGTCGAGGGTTTAAGTAAGTACACAGTCCTACTTTTATATTTGAATTGTGCCAGATCCCCAAGCACCTCGGATTCAAAAGAACAATCCTGCTGATCAGCAAGGAGGTCCAAGACATCAAATCCGATATTGTGTCTGGTACGCTCGTACTCAGCACCCATGTTGCCCAATCCCACAATCAAGAACTTCATAGATGGATCGACTTTTTCTGTGCGTTTGAACCATTGCTTGAAATACTCCCACATGACAGATTAATTAAGTCCGACAAACAGAGCCATCGACTCAAAATAGGCTTCCGCAGCGAATATGCTAATTTTAACATCGTGACTGGTCGTAAACTTGATGACGTCCGAAATTTCCTTTCGAAGCTCACACTCACTAGAGTGATCAATGCGGCGAAGATACTGGTCTCCTACTATTTCAGCAAGATCAGCAGGCGAGCCTGGCATTGGGGCAGTCCAATCACCATATCCATCGAACCAACTACCGCATGCAACTTACGATGTCCAGAGTGTCCCAGTGGCCTGAGATCTTTTACCCGCGCTACAGGTACGTTGCAACTGGCCTTGCTGGAGAAGGTGATAAATCAGCTTGCCAAGAAAATGATCTACTTGATTTTTTACTTTCAAGGTGAGCCCTATCTCAACCCCCACTTTCTTGAGATGGTAAAAATTGCGTCGAAACGCGGACTGTACTGTATGACGTCGACTAATGGGCACTTTCTCGACGAAAAACAAGCTGAAGAAACCGTGAGGTCTGGCCTTGATCGCCTGATCATATCCATAGATGGCACAACCCAGGATACTTATGCTGCCTATCGCCGTGAAGGGGATCTTGAAAAAGTCAAGGAAGGGGCAAGAAATATCGTAAGGTGGAAAAAGATATTGCAAAGCAAGAAGCCCTACGTTGTTTTTCAGTTTCTTGTGGTAGCCCCCAATGAGCACCAAATACCTGATATTCACCGGTTGGCTGAGGAGATCGGAGTGGATGAGGTCAAGTTGAAGACGGCACAAATATATGATTACCAACAGGGCCACCCACTCATTCCCGCAGATGCGAAATACGCCCGGTATGCCAGACAAACAGACGGCACATATCAATTAAAACATAAGGTCAAGGATGAATGTTGGAAAATGTGGCATAGTGCGGTTGTGACGTGGAATGGTACGGTAGTGCCATGTTGCTTTGACAAAGATGCTACGTATGTCATGGGTAATATCGATGATCAACATTTTCACCATATCTGGAGGGGAAGGGAGTACGAGGAGTTTAGACGAAAAGTACTGAAAGGGAGATCTGAGGTCGATATGTGCAACAATTGCAGTGAAGGGTGCAGAGTGTGGACTTAAAGCGATTTACGGATCAGAGATATCGATGATAATGCTTTGATTTTTAACTTAATATGACGATCTTCGTTTTCTGCCCGGTGATCTTCAGAAATTTGACTAATGTATTTCAAGAGTATTTTTCAAGGAAACTTGCACTTTGGTAACCCTAAGAGTTATGACAAAGTGATCAAGATGTACGATCACCGGTTGGAAAATTACTACAAGGACGACGTAGTCTTCAAGCATGAGGATGTATTTGATATCGAGAGTCTTTCGTTGGTCATCCCACGGTCTGTCACTAATATCACTGAAAAGACCTGGAAGAATACGGTTGATCTGTTGCAGTATTTAGCTCAATTTGCCATTTCTGGCAATGTCGGTGCCTGGCTCACAGAGGAGGGCACCATATTGAGGTATGCATGGATCGAACCCAAGGGCGACAAGGCAGTGGTGCAAAAATTTCTAAAGGGAAAGAGACTCCTGGAAAGGGAAGGTAAGGAGGAAGAGGCCGAGCAGAGCCTAAGCAAAGCTATTGAGTTGTATAATAAGCATGCACAGGCATATGAGCGCCGGGGATATGTAAATTACCTTCTGCAGAAGTATCACGATGCTGAGCGAGACTTCACCAAATCTATCAACCTCGATAAGAGTAACGCTCCCGCATATTACGGTAGGGCTAAAATCAAATTCAAGAAGGAGCAGTGGCAAGGGGCCATCGATGATCTAAGTATGGCGATCAAGAGCTCACTGGCACTTCAGGATATTCACTGGATGGCTCGTAGAATGAAGGGTGAATGCCATATGCGCATCAAAGAATATAAGGAAGCTGAATTTGAATTTCGCTTCTTTAGCCGAAGAAAATTCAAGAGCTCAAGCAAGAATTTTGCGTATAAGTATGTGACAAAATTCAATCACGGCCGCGCCCTTATCGAGCTAGAGAAATACGGCGAAGCACTGGAAGTGCTGGATAACTTATTAAAATTGGAAGCACCGGAAGAGAAGGTGCCAGAGGCAGACGTACTCCTTTATAGAGGTATTGCGAGAAAAAATACCGGCAAGAATGGTTTTAAGGCTGACTGGAACAAGGCCACCAAACTGGGTTCGAAGCGGGCAAAGCAGCTTTTAGAAACAATTTAGACACATCCCTGTGTCAGGCTAGTTCACACACGAGATTAAATTTTCCCTGCACCAAATACTTTGTTTTGCCAAATAGTGGTTTGTATTTGATGCTGAGGATCGTCACGTACATAAATATATGGCAAGCAATGCTGTTGGTCATGGGGGTGTCCCTGAGCTGTTGCGCTGTCAGCGCTCAGAGTACGCGGACTATCGGTCGGCAAGCACTAAAAACCTTGGAAAAAGCAGAGGCTCTCACCCAGCAAGATAAATTGGACGAGGCGATTCAGGCATATCATAAAGTCCTAGAGTTGGAGCCTTCATTCACGCTAGCCAACACTCGTCTGGGAGCTCTGCACTTTGATCTAGGTAGATATGACAAAAGCAAATACTACTTTAATAAAGTCATTGAGACGTCTCCAGAGGAGTTTCCTCTGATTTATTACAAATTGGGAGAGATGGCATGGAGGTCAGAGAGTTACGACTCAGTAACGATCTTTATGGACCAATTTCTGACCTTTGATTACGGCAGCAATTCGCTAAGGGCCAGGGCTGAAAAGTATCGGCGAGATGCAGGTTTTGTGTCCCAGAGTGGGCCTGTCCAAACCATACAGGTGGACCCCCTTCCACCGGGGATCAACACCAGTACTCCAGAGTATTTGCCATCAATGCCCGCAACCGATGCGTTCATGGTTTTTACGAGGAGAGTGCATGGTCAGGAAGATTTTTTCATCAGTGTTCGTGACAACGACCAATGGCTGCCTGGTCAGCCGATCCATGACCTAAACACTCCGGAAAACGAGGGAGCTCATTGCGTGTCAGCGGATGGCAAGATGCTGATATTCACAGCCTGTGCACAAAGGGATGGCCTGGGCAGCTGTGATCTGTACTACAGCATCAAGCAAAGATCCAAATGGACAAAACCCAAAAATATGGGTCCAAATATCAATACTGGGCATTGGGAGGGTCAGCCCAGTATCTCATCGAGCGGACGTACCCTTTACTTTTCTAGTAGTCGAGCTGGAGGAAAAGGAGGAAGGGACCTGTGGAAGGTGGAGCGCAGTGCCAAGGGTTGGTCGAAGCCCACTAACTTGGCCGGCATTAACACACCGGAGAACGACGAAGCACCTTTCATTCACGCCGACGGGGAGACCATGTACTTCATGTCAGATGGCCATCCTGGATATGGAGGTTCGGACCTTTTTATCAGTAGGCTGAAGGATGGTCGGTGGCAAGAACCTCATAACCTCGGTGCACCACTTAATACCCCGGCTGATGAGGGGGCCTTGCACATTAATATCAAGGGCACCACCGGTTATTTTGCCAGAACAGTGCCAGGTAAACAAGGATCCCTGGACATCGACATATTTCAGTTTCCCGTGCCAAAGTCGATCCAACCTCGCGCTGGAACCTATGCCAATATTCAGGTGACCGATGCAAGGACTGGTCAGCCACTTCAAGGCATCGTAGATGTCTATGATTTGGAGCAAGACCTCAGCCTGATCAAGACCTACACCGATGCGGAAGGTCAGCTGCTGATTTGCCTGTCCTCGCTGAAAGATTATGCGGTCAATGTGCAAAAAAAAGGGTATTCCTTCTTCTCCACGAACATCAATCTCAAAGACACCAATAGCCAGCTTGATCCTTATCGGCTAGAAGCCAAACTTCACTCCGTAGTAGTTCCGACTGGTGAGACCCCGGATTCCTTGGCTCCCATTATCCTGGAAAATGTTTTTTTTGCATCCGGAAGTGCTAGCTTGCTTCCGCGATCGACTCACGAGCTTAAGAAACTTTACCGCATGATGGATGAAAATCCACAAATGGCCATAGAAATTCACGGACATACCGACAATGTCGGATCAGAAGCAGACAATGAACTCCTGTCTGTCGCGCGGGCAAAGACCATCTACGATTTTCTAATCCAACACGATATAGCTGCGTCGAGACTTGAATATCGAGGATTTGGAGAGATGAGACCTCTGGTGAGCAATGATACAGAAGTGGGTAGGCAAACCAATCGACGAACAGAATTCATCATTACCCACCGATAGTATGGCTGCCAGCAAAGGACAAATTTGGGAGCGTGTCACCGTATCTGGAATGGCTGATCGAGGAATGTCTGTAGGCAGGGATGAGGATGGAAAAGTTGTATTTCTACAAGGAGGATTGCCAGGCGACATCCTAGACGTACGTATCTTACGTAAGAGAAAAGGAGTCTGGCATGGTATCGCAGAAAGGATCATTGAAGCCTCACCAGACCGCGTGGAGGCACCATGCCGGCACTTTGATGACTGCGGAGGGTGTAAATGGCAGGATTTGGACTACCGGGCTCAACTGCAGCAAAAAGAGATCATCGTAAGAGATGCCTTTCAGCGCATAGCCAAAGTAGAGGTTCCTGATTTTCGGCCAATCCTAGCATCCGAAAAGATTTACCATTATCGCAACAAGATGGAATTCTCTTTCTCCAACCAGCGATGGAAGACCAAACAGGAAGTCAGCGATCAATCGGTGATCAATGCGGGCAATGCACTGGGTCTTCACCCACCAAAGTTTTTCAATAAGGTGGTAGATATCGACGAGTGCCTGCTCCAAGATGAGCGATCCAATGAACTGCGAAACTTCATCCGTGACTATGCCCGAAGCAAGGGACTAAGCTTCTTCGATCCGGTCAATCATCAGGGATTTTTGCGAAATGTCATCATTAGAAATACGAAAGCGGGATTGTGGATGGTCGTGATGAGTTTTTTTTATGAAGATGAGCAAACCCGAACAGCTTTGTTGAAAGCCCTGGTTGCAGAGTTTCCAGATCTGACATCTGTGCACTATGTCATAAACACCAAGAAAAATGACACACTTTTTGACCAAGACATCATCTGCTATCATGGGAAAGATCATCTCGTTGAAAAGCTCGGTAACATATCTTATAAGATCCGTCCTAAATCTTTTTTTCAAACCAATCCATATCAAGCTGAGCGACTCTACGAAATCACCCGTGCTTTCTGTGATTTTCGGGGGCACGAGACCGTGTATGATCTCTATACCGGTACAGGCAGCATTGCGCTCTTTGTTGCGTCTCAATGCCGTGAGGTGATTGGCGTAGAGGAAGTGGCGGATGCCATCAAAGATGCCAAGGAGAATGCCATAGCAAACCAAATTGATAACGCTACTTTTTATGTGGGCGATGTGAAAAAAATATTCTCGTCACAGTTGTTGGGAAAACATGGTCATGCCGACATCTTGATTACCGACCCTCCTAGAGGAGGTATGCATGAAAATGTAATCAGAACCATCTTGGATGGGTCACCAGAGAGGATCGTATATATCAGCTGCAATCCAGCAACCCAAGCTAGAGACATCGGTATGCTGGCCGACCAATATCGGGTAGAAAAGATGCAACCTGTAGATATGTTTCCTCATACCAGCCATATTGAGAATGTAGCACAATTAGCCAAAAGAGAATGATGAAGAGCAAGGACCGGGGGAAGTTTCTTCTCTTAGAAAAGGAACTCAAGCCATTTTTGAAATTGATGGCTCAGGCTGCAGATGCCATACTGGAGAAGGAGGTTTCCGACTATCCGATCCTGGTCATTCACCAACAGCATATCGAGCTGGGTCTCCCAGTATTCGATCACGTAAAAGTGAAGGGAAAATGGTCGATCAATGCCAGTACCCTAGAGGAGTTTGCCACCAAGCAAGTGATTACAACAGATAAGATTGAAGATTTTCAAAGCATATACAAGGACCCAAAGGATCATCTGTGCCTGTTTGTCATCAGTGAGCTTGGAGCCCAGTTTATATTCATCCCTAGAAGCAACTGAAACTCTTCCCTGAAACATATGTATATAACATCCCAACACATCGCATAGCATGAAAGGAATTATACTCGCAGGTGGCTCTGGCACAAGGTTGTATCCATTGACCCTAGCTGTCAGTAAGCAGCTGATGCCTGTCTATGATAAACCCATGATCTATTATCCACTTTCTACCCTGATGTCCGCAGGCATCCATGAGATATTGATCATTTCCACACCACATGATCTACCGCACTTCGAGAAGTTGTTAGGTGATGGAAGTGAACTGGGGTGTACTTTTTCATATGCTGAACAACCCGAACCTAAAGGTTTGGCCGAGGCATTCATCATCGGTGAATCCTTTATTGGCGGGGAGGGAGTTGCCCTGATACTTGGTGACAATATCTTTTATGGTCATGGATTGGAGGCAGAGCTGGAAAGCGCTGCTGACCCCAATGGTGGGATTGTCTTTGCCTATCGGGTAGCGGACCCAGAGAGATATGGGGTAGTAGAATTTGACGAGGCCCTCACCGTCGTCTCCATTGAAGAAAAACCCGCAACCCCTAAATCTAAATATGCAGTACCGGGTTTGTATTTTTATGATAATCAAGTCATTGAAATAGCCAAAAACCTTCAGCCCAGTGCACGAGGAGAATTGGAGATCACAGATGTCAATCGACATTATCTGGAGGCGGGACAACTCAAGGTCGCGGTCTTAAGTAGAGGTATTGCTTGGTTAGATACCGGTACTCATGAATCCTTGATACAAGCAGGGCAGTTTGTACAGGCAATCGAAGACCGACAAGGGCTCAAAATTGGCTGCATCGAAGAAGTGGCCTTTCAAAAAGGATTTATCCAAGCGGCTGCCTTGGAGAAGTTGGCACTTCGCTATTTAAAAAGTGGCTATGGCGAATACCTAATGAGTTTGATTGGATAGGAATTGTGCCATGTTCCACTCAGGTCCCTCCATTCAGGGTTGCAGGCATTACTTCTAGGAAGGTACTGGAGCAACAGAAAAAAGGTTTATAGGCACCAAAGGGATACTAAATATCCATGAAGAGATCCGATGGCTTTTTCCCAAAAATTCAAGACAATTAGGGAACGCTATACTAGTTTCACCACTTTGGGTAAATTTGTTCTAATAAATGTTGATTCTGCCAAATCCCAGTATAACAATAACAGAATAGATGACAACATGTGCCTTGCATTCGGAGGACCAACCCATTTCCATGCATAGTTGTGCAAATTGTCTGGTCAGAAAACTCTCACTATTTGATTGCATAGGTGAAGATAAACTGACTAAGCTAAACAGCAATCGTACCATGACCGCATACAAGGCCGGTGAGTATATCTACAAGCAGGGAATGAAACCAGCTGGATTACATTGTTTGGCCAGCGGTAAAGTAAAAATTACCATGGACAGTGTCAGTGGAACTGAGCAGATTATTTCATTGAAGAAGCCCGTGGATTTTCTCGGATTTAGTGACCTCATGGGAGAGGAAGTGCATTGTTCTGCAGCCATTGCCATGGAGGACTCCCAAGTCTGTTTGATTCCTCTCGATGATTTCAGGTGGCTCGTTGAGTCCGACATCCAACTATCACTAAAAATTGTCAAATATCTCGCTCAAGAATTAACCATTGCTGACCAGCGTACTGCTAATCTCACCCAAAAACACATGAGAGCTAGGTTGGCTGATACCTTACTATACATCCTTGATGTCTACGGTATGGAGGAGAAAAGTGACGTTTTGGACTTGGATCTAAAACGAAGTGATCTTGCTGGACTCTCTAATATGAGTACGGCAAATGCAATTAGAACTCTTTCCGAATTTGTAAAATCCAACCTGGTTGATGTAGACGGTCGAAGAATTGCTGTTAAAGATCTGAAAGGACTTCAGAATATAAGCCTGCAGGGTTAATTGAACCTACGACATTCAACCTCCACCCTAAGAATCATGACAGATAGCTTGTCGAGATATGCTATTTAGCACACTCATTCTTTGCACAGTATCACCCAGATTTTGATGTAAATCGGAGCCTCTACAGGAAGATATCTTGACTTTTAGCCAGTCTACGACCTCTGCATTAAAAGATGTAGAAAGGTCTATACGGTAGTCTCCATAAGCCATTATTTCAGTACAGCCTATTTGTATACTTGCCAAGAGTGCGCCAGTCCACGCAAATGAAAGATATAGTAGATCAGTAAGGGGGAAGGTCCGATCTCACAGTTTTTTATAGTACATGCTGCATAACATGTCCAACTATGTTATTTAGCATATTCTAGAAATGGATAACCCTCTACTTTTGCCCTTCAGACTACTTACATCCGAATATCACAAAGCCAACAATGAATCAAATTATGAACTCACTGAAGACTGATACTTTGGCCATGTTGAGAGCATCAATCCCAGGAATCATTCTCGGAATTATGCTAGTACCTGGTTCCCTTTTGGGACAGGTGAATCGATCCATTGATGGAACACTTAATCATCCCTTTTCTTTATGGGGATCCGCCTACTCGGAAGTAGAGAGTAAAGGACCTTTGGCTTACGAAGATGGTATCTCAGCACCAGCGGGAAAGGACAGGCCGAATCCAAGGGCCATCAGCAACGCGATTTTTGATCAGAAAGGACCTGCCAATGATCCCCTGGGTTTAAGTGCTTATGCCTGGATTTGGGGCCAATTTATTGATCATGATATCGTGCTATCACCCGACGTGGAGGACGAGCATATGGATATCCCTGTACCAGCTGGAGATCCTTATTTTGATCCCAATGGTACCGGCCAGGTTTTGATTCCAATGCTTCGTTCTGTTTACAATCAGAATACTGGAACCAGCATCGATAATCCGAGAAAGCATATTAATGGCATTACTGCTTTCATCGACGGATCAGGTGTCTATGGTTCTGAACAACCCCGGGCCGACTGGCTCCGCACCTTTACTGGGGGGAAACTAAAGACCTCAGAAGGAAATCTTTTGCCATTTAATACCACTACAGGCCAACTCGATGCTGAAATCGACCCTCATTCCCCTACCATGGCCATGCCCATCCCACATGTAAATAAATGGTTTGTTGCTGGAGATGTACGGGCTAATGAAAATCCAAATCTCACTGCTTTGCATACGATTTTCATGCGCGAACATAACCGGTTGTGCGATATGCTGGCTGTGCAATATCCACAATGGGATGATGAGCGACTTTATCAAAAGGCCCGCAAGATAGTGGGTGGAATAATCCAATCGATTGTATATGAAGAGTGGTTGCCATCGCTCGGAGTTAATCTGGGGTCGTATCAAGGATATGATATGATCGTAAATCCCGGTATCTATAATGAATTTACTGCGGCTGCTTACCGATATGGACATTCAACCATCAGTGCTGAATTACCCCGGATGGACAATGCAGGAAATGAATTGCCCGCTGGGAATATTCAACTCAGAGATGCGTACTTCAATCCCAATGCCATTATGGAAGTCGGAGGTATCGAGCCCTATCTGATTGGGGCCTGTACTTCAGTTGAACAAGATGTAGATTGCAAGGTAATTGATGATCTGCGAAATTTCTTATTTGGACCTCCCGGAGCAGGAGGACTGGATTTGGCTGCGCTAAATATAAATAGAGGAAGGGACCGTGGCTTGGCTGATTTCAATACCACACGGGCAGCCTTTGGACTGAATAGCCTTTCCGATTTTGATCAGATAACGGCTGACCCATTGATGAGCAAACTGCTAAGAGACACCTACGGTGACATCAATAATATTGATCTATGGGTGGGGGTCTTGGCCGAAGATCACATGGATCAGGCATTGTTTGGACCGACACTCATGTTGATCATGGAAGAACAGTTTTCCAATCTTCGAGTAGGAGACCGTTTTTACTATGAGAATGACGAGGGTCTCAGCGAAGCCGAGAGGGCAGAGATCAAGGGCACCTTGCTGTCGGATGTCATCAGGCGAAATAGCGGGATCACCTATGTACCACAATATGTGTTTCACGTGCTGGAAACAACCCCAGTGGTCAATCGTACTATTGACGGGACCATGAACAATCCATTCAATCCCGAGTGGGGGGCAGCTGGATCAAACGTGGTATTGCGGACTCCGTTGGCCTATGAAGATGGTGTGTCAACACCATCGGGCCTAGATCGTCCAAATCCGAGAGTGATCAGTAATGAAATCTTTGCTCAGACTGACTCTAAAGATGATCCCTTAGATCTTAGTGCCTATGCTTGGGGTTGGGGTCAATTCATTGATCACGACATTACTTTGTCACCAGATCATCCCAGTGAGAAAATGGATATCTCAGTTCCGAAGTATGATGCCTTTTTTGATCCGGCTGGCACTGGTCAGGTTGTCATACCCATGCACCGATCTGATTATGATCGGAATACTGGTACGGGATCGGCCAATCCACGCATCCACTTCAATGGTATTACTTCCTTTATCGATGCATCGGCCGTTTATGGATCTGATATGATGCGTGCAGCTTGGCTGAGAACCTTTGACGATGGTAAGCTAAAGACATCCGAAGGTAATTTACTTCCGTATAATACTATCTCCGGAGAAGCTTATGACATCAGTGATCCAGTGGCTCCCGAAATGGCAATGCCCTTTCCCCATGTTGACCGCTATTTTGTGGCCGGAGATATCAGAGCAAATGAAAATCCCCTGTTGACTTCCTTGCACACCATTTTTGTGCGTGAGCACAACCGATTAGCCGATGAACTTAAGGTAGAGAATCCCAATTGGACGGATGAAATGATATATCAACGAGCACGTAAAATCGTTGGAGCACTGATGGAGGCGGTGGTTTATGAAGAGTGGTTACCAACCCTCGGTATGGAAGTCAAACCCTACGAAGGCTTTGACCAAACCATTAATCCTGGTATCATGAATGTCTTTACCACAGCTGCCTACCGGTATGGGCATTCAACCATAGGCAACGCTATGCCGAGAATGGACAATGATGGCCACGTGATGCCACAGGGCGACATTGAATTGAAGAATGCATTTTTTAATCCGGCAGCTATTCCACAGGTAGGCGGAATCGAACCATATCTGATGGGTATGTCAACTGTAGTAGAACAGGATTTTGATTGTCACATAATCGATGATTTAAGAAATTTCCTTTTTGGTCCTCCGGGAGCAGGTGGGTTGGATTTGGCGTCCCTTAACCTGAATCGAGGCAGGGATCGAGGCCTTGCGGATTACAACACCATCCGAAAGCACTTTGGATTAGCTCCCGTGGCCTCTTTCTCCAGCCTATCGACCAATCCCTTATTAAACCAAACGTTTGCCACCGTCTATGAAGAAATAGATAAAATCGATCCCTGGGCTGGATTCCTAGCTGAAGACCATATGGAAGGAGCCCTATTCGGCCCAACAGCTATGACAATTATTGATCAACAGTTTAGAGCATTGAGAGACGGTGATCGGTTCTACTATGAGGCAGATTCAGCTTTTAGCCATTCAGAAGTCAGTGCGATTAAGAATACACGGCTATCTGACATTATCTTACGCAACACCGACATCTCAGAAATTCAAGAAAACATATTTGTGGTTGAAACCCCTACGGATATAGTTGGTTACGAACCCTCACAGATGAATTTCAAATTGTACCCTAACCCTGCTCATGAAAGAATTAACATAGATTTGTCGTCGGTAGATGCCAAACTCCAGGATGGCGAAGTACAGATTGTGGATTTATTTGGGAAAATCATCATGTCAAAATCTATTGATAAATATCAACGTAGTGGTCTCATGACGTTCGAACTAAATTCATCCATGCCTGCTGGCTTATATTCAGTAAAGGTATTCGATAGTAAAAATATCGGGACCAGATCATTTATAAAAGTGTTCTGAATTGGTAGAATACCATTGAGATAAATTTGCTCGAAAAAAAAGCTAGTTTACTGTGTGATTCTTACTTCGTTTTGCTGGCATTAATTATCCTGACACAAATCGGTATTTTATCTTGTAATGCGATTCCCCACTACACGATTCACGAGTAAAATGATTCTTGGCCATATTTAGTGGGTTCTGGTCAAAAATGTTTATTTCGCTCAAATAGTGCCACTGATTTTGGTGAAATAGTGCCACTGGTAATCCTAAAGTCAAAAAAATCCCTAAGCATAGACCGGCGTGGGTGATAGACTCTTCCGCTGCCAATCCGCTATTATAATATGCCATCAAATTGAGGGGTTGGCAGCGGAAGAGTCTATGGCGGGTGGCCAATTTAGATGATTTGATTAACTAAGAGAAAATCGCTCCAATTATTAGGGGGTTAGTCCACCCGGAAGATTATCTAGCATGATCGAGAATATTACCAGACTCTCATCGAAGGAGTCGGGGCTAAATCAAACCTTGGTATCATTATCAAAAATAGGCTAGATAATCAGGGAGTGGACCTAGTGTTTTTTAAAGGCAAACCCTAACACAGATTAACAGATTGGTTCTCGATGCTTAAATCAAGCCGGTGTAATCTTCCTCTACTTAGATCCAAATCGAGGAGAATTTCCTGCTTCGCCTTTCCAAATGCCATATCTAAATCAGCGAATAATTTCTCATAATAGGATATACTCTTCATCAAATTCTGTGCAAAGGTTTTGAAGTGTTTCTTTTGCCTAATTGACAAGGAGGCCATGGATTCCGCTACCTTATTTTCGAGGTAATCGATATAGATTTTCAATTCGTTCATAAAGACATTTGGCCTATCCCTCCGACTGATATTATCTGATCTACCGTAGATGTGATCGATCATCTCTTCTAGGCTCAATACTTTCGAAAAATATGCCATATTTGGGCCTGGGCAAACAGATACTCCTTTGCCCTCTCTTTTTGTATCAAGATCGTTCTCCAATAAGACGGCCGTTCCTAATCCAACACATATGCACGATTTATCCACTACTTTGCGAAACTCTGTTTGATATTGTTCCCTCGATAATCCCCTTTCCTTCAGTTGTTTCAATTTTAGAACCTGGTACTGTCTTGAAGCCGGACAAATCCCCTTGTCTGTAAATTCTTTATTGAATTCAACGAATTTTCTGGGACAGGGGCTGCCAGGTTTGCCCTTTTCTATTCGATCGTACTTCTCGATATCTTTAGTGTTACCCTTGAGATTATTAAAAGGTACTCCTAAGGGTGAAATATCACTTAGATATAGATCTTCTTCCTTGGCTTTAGCCAATTTTTCCCTTGTCTCCATGTCAACCGTTGTAACTTCGGGTACGAGTAAAAAGGGGGAACCCCAGCCAACTGAATCTACCTTATAATAATCAATAAGAAACCGATGTTCCTCAGCAGTCCCGACTCCTCCCTGGGCAGAGATCCGCAAAGGCAAGGTCGTTTTTGGTACCGAACGATTCATCCTAGAAAGCGCCTCCACAAGAAGTTCATGCATTTGCGAAGTCAATTCCTTTCGTCTCTCCCAAAATTGCTCTAAGATGGGACCCATTAAGTATCCATCAGTTGCAAAAGCGTGACCACCACAATTCAATCCTGATTCTATGCGATATTCAGAAACCCACAGCCCCTTTTTTGCAAGAAATTTGCCTTGAATCATTGCTGACCGGAAGTCACTGACCTTTAGGACAATTTTCTTGTCAATTTCACCTTGTTCATCAGGGAAGAAACAATTGAAATTTGCAAGATAACCATACAGCCTAGGGTTTAATCCTGCTGAAAGTACTATTGAAGATTTCAGATCACTATTAGCATATCCCCTGAGTCCTGCATGTGCATCATTGAATTCTGAAGGTAATTTTACATCGTTTCTATAGTTCTCTTTATCAATTTTGGTCATGATATTTATGTCGATGCTGCCCATGACAAGGTGTTCGTTGATCCATTTTTCGAAATCTATGGAACTCGTAGATTCACCAAAAAGATTGGTAAAATCTTTCTTTATGGATGAGTGATCTGGCAACAAATCGAGATACTCCCATAGTTTGGTGCCTTTTCGAAAAACTTGAGATTTAAGTTTGGCAAAATTTTTCTTGGCAAGGTCTTGAATCAGATTAAGATATGCCGTGATTCTCCTAGCTCGAAAATCCTCGATCTTTGTGGTGATTTCTGTGTAAGGGAGAGCATACTTACGGCAATACATCGCTCTTAACTTCTCCATGAGAATATCATCTACCGTGGATATGACAGAGTCAATACCAAAATGAGCTACTTTCAAGGGAGTATCTAAAGTGTATCCTATGCCCATTACAGGAACATGAAATGAATGTGCTTTTACCATAATTTTTGAATTTTACGGATTGACCTTCGGTCAAACTAGTGATGTGTGCAGAACAGGCCATATAGCGATACGGCTAAGCTTAGATCATTGCACAAAATATTTAATATGGAGGGTCTGCTATGCCCTGACCCTACAAATCTTTTCTATTTCTATTTTGAAGGTAAAGATGCTCGAAGATGCCATCTTTTCTATTTCTATTTTGAAGGTAAAGATGCTCGAAGATGCCATCTGCTAAATTTACGATATTGTTCTCAAAGTAGTGACGAATAGGAAGGAAATCCAGGATCTTAATCTGCACATCGGTGAACACAGTGCTGCTAAAAAGGCTGCCTTGGCCGGTATTCATGATCTGTGTCGCTCCATAGCGATCCCATCAATATTAGCTAAAATTACTGCCTAATTTATTGGAGGAATATCAGTTTCGGATTCCTATTCCGACATAAGGTGGGGGAAGGGATTCGAGAACCTTGGATCAGTTATGAAAGTGGAATCTGTCAATGTAAGTAAAAAGGCAATGAGATCCTTCTTCTCATTCTGATTCAATCGAACACCTCCCTGATCAACATACTTCATTAGAGGATCAATCATTGGTGATTCTTCAACACCTTCACTGTAAAAATCAACTACTTCTTCGAGGGTAGAGAATCTCCCGTCGTGCATATAGGGTGCAGTGAACAGAAGATTTCTTAAAGTCGGCGTCTTAAATTTGCCCCGATCCCTTCTTCTCCCTGAATATTTTTCTAAACCATGGTCTGTATAGACACTATCTAATCCAATGTTATGGAAAGCCAGATCAGTGAACAGAATATTTCCATGGCAATGAAAACAGTCGGCTTTTTCTGTGAAGAAGAGAGATAATCCCCTCAGTTCGTGTTCTGTAAATGTGTCTTCATTTCTTAGCACTCGATCGTATTTAGAGTTTTCTGAGATCAGTGTTCTTTCAAACTGTGCCAATGCTTTTGTCACAAGATGCTTGTCGATGTATCTCTTACCAAAAGCTGCCACAAATAGTTCAGGGTAAGAATCCGAGCGCTCTATTTTACTTATGACCCTTTTCCAGGATTCATGCATCTCTATGGGATTCACGACTGGGGCCAATGCTTGCTTTTCAAGGTCGGGTGATCTACCATCCCAAAATAAACTTGTATTCCAGGCGCAATTGATTAGCGGCATTCCATTGCGATGACCTTCCATTTTATCGACACCTGTGCCAAATTGTGCGGTATCACTGAAGGAAAATTTCGGAATATGACAGCTGCTGCATGATTGGGAACTATCTCGAGATAAGATAGGATCAAAGAATAACATCCGACCCAAATTCACTCCATCAGTCGTCAAGGGATTGTCTGGCGGAAATGGGATATCAGGGAACTGTGGAGATAAATGAAGCTCATACGGAATAGGATTATGGTAAGTCGAATTATCCACATTGAGATCCAAGTGACACTGCGCAAAACCAAAAGGCAGAAGGAGGCTCCACCACTTTCTGATTACTTGTCTCATACAACTCCTTCAGATTTTATCTGGAGAAGCAAGACGAAACACATCGATCCCATTCTGCTTCAGTTTTTCCTGGGCGGTCTGATTGGACATAATCCCCTGGCCAAATTCCTCAAAATCGTAATCATTTGGGTAATGCAGCCATTCATCGATATCCATCACCAGATTTATAACACAATCCTTAGCACCTAATTCTGATCCGGGAAGATCTAATTCGATCCGAATAAAATTCTGATTGTTTCTCGTTGCTCCTGTATGCAGATTAAAGCTTCGCTCAACATGCATATTTAAAGTTTCATACTTTCCCTCCAGCTTCATATAGTGATAGCCTTTCTCCCCAGGGATCGGCCATTCCATATTAGCATTCGTAATCGTATTCTTTAATCCACCTTCAATGTTCTTGCTCTTGTCTAGTCCGAAAATGAATGATATTTTGTTATAGGTACCCGAAGGAATTGATCCTAGATTAACTCTGCAGGTTTTCGGCTCCTTGGCGTCACAATACTGGACTATATCAGTTAGATAAGTAGATCCATCTGTTCCTTCCAAGACAAAGTTTGAAATATAGTACTTTAATGTAAATATGCTGTATTTATGTCCAACAGCTGTATGATATTTCTGCGCTTCAAATTCTAGTTTATCTCCCTTTACAACATGCTCAATATATAAGAAAGTAGTATTGTTATTGACCTTCTTGCAGCCACATAACAGAAAGAAAAGAGAAAAAATGGTTAGTTTAATTTTTATAATATTTAGAATCATTGATTCAGAAATTATTATTACTGAGAGACCGAATTTATTTTACTACCTCTCTTTCAATCAACTACAAGTTTATGACTGGCACCAATTAGCATACCAAGATGAGTTAACTGCCCATGCCTATGATCGTGCAATATCACTTCAATGCTATAAATTCCCGGATCCAGCAATGGTAAATAGGAATGTGTGCCATAAATGCGCCCTACCATTTTGTTGTCGACTAGTAGAATTCCGTAACCCGAAATTTCGTGGTAATCTGAGGCAACATCAGGAGATGCTAAGATGAAGTTTTGCGCAATGATACTGATATTCCAGCCTCCGATCTGGTCTTCACTCACTTCGAGCGCAATCTTAGGAGCGATTTCATCATCAGAAATTTCAACATTATGTGGATGATCACCAAGTTGTCTTTGCATCGCCAGATTAAATTGTTTGTTAGCCCCGTAAGTGTAAGGGATCAGAAAGACAAACAAAAGGAGTACAAATCCCAGCGCTGCAAAGAAGGGTTTACGGCCTAAACCCCGATAGAATTGAGGCAAAATCTTAAAAGTATCACCAGAGCCTTCAATTAGAAATATGATCAGCGTGGCATGAATCAAAAGATGACCTATGATCTCCGTTTTGCCAAAAACCAACGAAGTTAAAAAGAACAAGATTGTCACAACCAGAGCTAGAATGCGGTGCAAGAAACAGAATATAAACATGATGCCCACACTGATTTCGATAAATGCTGCTCCCTTTATAAATAGTTTTTCTCCGACACCTAAGGAGAGTTGTGGATATTGCTCCAACAAATACACTCCCCACGAAGGATAAATCAGTTTCTCCATTCCGGCCCAGCATAGCGAAAAACCCAAGGATACATATAAGAGAAATAATCCGGTGGCTTTGAGTTTAGGTTTGCTGTAGCTCACCCAGAGGAAGTACCCAACACCCACAATAAGGAAGTAATCAAGCATATGAAAAATCCCGAATTGCAATACCCCAATCATGTAAACAAACAATAGGCCTGCACCAGCCCAAGGAACGGTCTTTTTGAATGTCAATAAAAGGACCAGAAAAAATTGCAACCAATTCATCCATTCGTAATTGCTGTGAAGTTCCGGCATGACTAGAGTGTTCAGCTGCCAAGAGACCAATAAAACTGCAGCGGTCGCAACCCGCATTATGAGTACGGACTTATCCTTGTATTTACCTAACATGACACTTCCTTTCTGATACCATGTTGTCCTTTCAATTTCCTTATCTGCGAGGGTCAAGAGTCCCACCGTTATCATACTGATAATTAAGAGAACCCAAAATATCAGATTGCCCACATCTGCTAATTGTAATGGTGGATCTGTAAAACTATACTTGCTAAACCATTTGACATGGGCATTTAGGGGCAGAGCACCAATGAGCAACAAGCCAATACAAAGGCTTCTAACCAAAAACCTTCTATCAATAGGTAGATGATTCATTAATTATCGTTTGATCTCAACATTTTGCGTTTATTATTAATCCAGTGAACACCCGATTTATTTACCCAGCGAAGAACCAGTTCATACGGCAAAAAAAGCAGATTTTGTCTTTGGAGAAGATGCTTTAGAGCATGGTGAAATATGCTATTTAACACGATCCAGAGCGAAGATCAATCTGTGAATGCTCATTCACCCTGGTCAAGTTCATGCGGTCCAACAAGAAGGATGGGGGAGAAATAGTTTTCCGGCGAACGCTATGTAAGGGTCACTGAACCTGGAATCTAGGCGTTCAGTGCTAGTGCCCAAACCGTCACTCCATTCATCATCGGCGAGTCTTTATCGCCGATCAGGAAGTTGCCCTGATACTTGGTGACAATATTTTTGCCTATCGGGTGGCAGATCCCGAAAGGAGATGACCTACGTCGATTGACAAGATCTGGGGACTGGGCAACTCTCGTGGTGGCTTACGTAGAGGTATTGCTCAGTGAGATATAGCTTCACCGAATTATTGATTCAATCAGGTCAGTGTGAACAAACAATCGAGGACAGACAGGGGCTCAAATTTGGACTGCAACTTGGAGGTAGTCTTTCAAAACAAATTAATCCAATCGGCTACACCGGTGAATTTGGCACCTCGCTATTTGAAGCGAATACCTCATGAGTCTAAATGGATAGGATCTGAAGGATGCTAGGATTGGAATCTACTCAGATCCTCCCCATTCAAGGCTGCGGCCATGACCTCAGGGAAGGTAATGGGAGCAGCAGCAAAAGATGGCACATCCAGGCTGGCCAATTGAGCAGCCATCTGTCGATCGTACACGGGAGTACCTTGATCATCAAGTGCCAATAAGCATATGACATGAACTCCGCGCCTGAGCAAATGCTGTACTCGCCCAATCATTAGGTCATCAGGTGCACCTTCGAATAGATCACTGATGAGTACCACCAGCGTATCCTTGCCTTCTTCTAATAATTGGGTGGCATAATGCAGTGCTTTCTGAATATTTGTACCTCCACCAAGCTGGGCACGCATGAGCAGCTCGACGGGATCTTGCAAATAGGCACTTAGGTCCACAACATCCGTATCAAAGATCACTAAATGCGTTTTTAAACTCTTGATGCTGGCCATCACCGAGCCCAGCACTCCAGCATGGATAAAAGATGCAGCCATTGAGGCACTTTGATCCACCAGAAGTATGATGTTTTTTAACGCTTGATGTCTTCTTGGTCTGCCGATCAACAACTCAGGTATGATGGTATTGAGATCGTGTTGATAATGCTTTAAGTTTTGGCGAATGGTCAGGTCCCAGTCGATATCCATCGGTCGAGGATGCCTGGTGCGCTGAGCTGGATCACGTCTTCCTGCCAGACGATCCAGCAGTCGAAATTTTAGCTTGCTTTCTAGGTTCTTGGCCAGTCGCTCGACCAGTCTGCGGGCTGTAGAGAGAGCTGAGGCAGATAGCGCTTGCTTGACAGACAGGATGGCTGCTACCATCTCTACATCTGGCTCTACCTCGTTGAGAAAATTGGGTTGAGACAATAGTTTTTTAATGCCAAACTTTTCGATGGCATCTTTTTGAACCACCCTGACTATTGGCACAGGGAAGAGCGTCCGTATATTAGCAAACCATTTGGCTGAGAGGGTTCGAGATTTGGTCAATCTGCCCTCCTTTTCTGACTCATACAGTTCACTCAGCGTCTCATCAATGGTTTTTTCAAGTTGATTGAGATCTTCCTCACCTTTTTGCTGATCAAGTGCTCCCAACGCCAGGCGCCAGCGTCTCGAACGCTTGGACTGAAGAAGTTTATCTCCTTCTTCCACCACCTATGAGCCTATATACCCAAAGCACTACAAAGGCACCGACCGCAGCAGTCACCACAGCTCCGGTAAAACCAGCCACATTGATATCCAATTTTTCGAATAACCAACCACCCACGATGGCACCGATGATGCCTAGCAAGATATTCATGATCAGGCCGCTACCCGATCCTTTAAATAGGAGGCTACCCAACCAACCGGCAAGCGCACCAACTATCAGAAAATAGATCCAGTCCATGTTTTATCGCATTTAAATCGTTGCAAAAGGTAGTATTTTTTTAAGGGATTGCCTTTTGATAGATACCCTTATATTTATCTCCTTCAGCAAATGATAGCATGGCAGGACCGACAAGGGCAATATCAGACTCAGATAAACAGGAAGCGCTCAAGACTTTCAGTGTGTCTCGGGTCATACTGCCTGTCATCATTGGTATGGTCGTTGTCGGCTTTCTCTTTTACAAGCAGTATGATCCAGCTGCATTCGATCATTTTCGCTGGACCAAAAGCACATTATTATGGTTGTTGCTGGCCTTGGGTTGTCTATGTGCCCGGATCATGTTTTATGCCTGGCGTCTCTACATACTGGCTGATCACAGCTTCAACTTTCTGAAATGCATCCAACTGATTTTTTTATGGGAGTTTAGTTCGGCGGTGTCACCGACCAACGTAGGTGGCAGCACCGTGGCACTCTTCATCATAGCACAAGAAAAGATTGGCGCTGCCCGCACGACGACCATCGTTTTGTACACTATCGTACTAGATGCGCTGTTTTCGTTGATTTGCATCCCATTATGGGTATTGATATTCGGTGGCAACATTTTGGGTCCTGGTAGGCTGCCTTTCGAAAGCTTTGGTGGATGGGAGTTCACCCTGCTAGCCGCATACCTGCTCATGTTTTTCTATGGCGCATTTTTTGCCTACGGTCTTTTTTATCGGCCACGCACTTTACAGCGGTTTTCAATCTGGCTGAGTCAGAGATCTTTTCTTAAAAAGTATAGCGAGAGATTGGTCAGACTGGGACAAGACATTGTCGTCACCTCCAGGGCACTTTATCGTAAAAAACAATCGTATCATATATCGGCTTTTCTGGCTACGATTGGAGCCTGGTCGTGTCGGTTTTTTCTCATTATCTGTCTGATTGCGGGTATTTGCGGCACCGTCAGTTTTGACATGCCTTCGATCTTTGAGCTCTATGCGAGGATCCAGACGATGTTTGTAATGATGGCTGTCAGTCCCACTCCCGGTGGTGCCGGTTTTGCAGAAGTCCTCTTCGGTGGGTTACTTACGGATTATGTTCCCCGGGGCATTTCAATAGTGGTCGCCACTATATGGCGTGCTCTGGCATACTATTTTTTCTTACTGGCAGGCGCCATCGTCATCCCACAATGGCTCAATGGCATCATGCGGGATCGCAAACGACGACGTGAGGCTGCATCCCTAGAAGAGTGATGGTACCCGTACTTCACATCATAGTAGGTAGATCTCTAGACCAAGGGTGTCTTAGCAGTGTTTCAGATCAGCGGATATTGTGATATGGATATAATTTCAAAAACAAAATTACCGGAGACTAAAACCGCCATCGTAATTATCGGTGCTGGTGGGATCGTGAAAGATGCACATTTACCTGCCTATCAGAAAGCTGAGTTTGAAGTGGTTGGCATCTATGATGTTCAAAAAGATCATGCGATTCAAATAGCGCAGCAATTTGAGATATCAGATGTGCCTAGCACCATGGATGAGCTCGTTGCCTTGGCTATCGAGCATCGTGCAATTTTTGACATCGCTGTACCAGCCTCGCAAATAAAGGAGATACTCTATTCATTGCCACCTGGAAGTGCTGCCCTAATTCAGAAGCCGATGGGTGAGTATTTGCAGGATGCAAGAGATATTCTTGCTATTTGCAGGAGCCGAAACCTGACAGCGGCAGTTAATTTTCAGCTGCGTTACGCTCCTTTTATTTTGGCAGCAAGATCTATGATTGAGTCAGGAGCCATTGGTCAAGTTTATGACCTTGAAATCAAACTTTGCACCTTCACACCTTGGCATCTATGGGATTTTTTGACCAAAATTCCGCGAGTCGAAATTCTTTATCATAGCATTCACTACCTGGACTTAGTTCGTTCATTTTTGGGTGAGCCGAAACGCGTGATGGCCAAGACGGTACGTCACCCAGATTCGAAGGTAGCCTCGACTAGGAGCACAATTTTATTCGACTACGGAGCAGAACTAAGTGCATCGATCCATACTAATCACGATCATAATTTTGGACCTGTCCATCAGCAGAGTTATATCAAGTGGGAAGGTACTCAGGGAGCTATCTATGCCAAGATGGGCCTCAATTTAAACTATCCCGATGGAGTGCCTGATGATTTCCAGTATGTGGTGAGCACTGATTCAGATCCTCATGGGTGGCAGACTTTGAAGTTGGAGGGATCATGGTTTCCCGACGCGTTTATTGGTACGATGGCTACCTTGATGCGATATCTAGAAGGATCTGATGATGTCTTGCCAACCTCCGTAGAGGATGCCATCAAAACCATGGAGATTGTTGAGGATGCATACGATGCCAGTGATGGAGACCAGCAATAGACTCTCGGCAAGAAACTGAATGCTGAGACGATTTATTCGTCCCAGCGTACCGTACAAATCGACGTCAGCCCCTGATTGACCCATCATCATGAGGTAAGGCGATGGCGACCATTGGAATAGAGTGATATCTACATACAGGAATACAATAGATTTTGGGTAGTTTGGCATAAAATGGGATCCTTCTCAGCTTAATGGTTGGAAGAGACAGCCTCATACTTGCGAGGAGGACATCCAGGATCGCTAGATTAATGATGATGGTTACAGACAATAAGAAGAAACGGGGTTGGATCATCTTATGCATTTTATTTGGCGCGATGTCGGTGATTTCATTTACCCCTTGGGTGATTCCCATGGAGAGATACGAACCTCGACTTTTTGGTGTGCCCTATACTCTTTGGGTCGGATTCAGTGTGGCTGTTTTCTTTGTCATCTTGACCTATTTGGGTACTCGTTATTTTCCAGGTACAGAGCATGAAGAAGAGGTATGAAGACATGGCTGCTTATCCTGGTTCCTGTGTATTTGTCGCTGTTGGTGTTTTTTGCTTTTTGGTCAAAGCGGCAGATTAAGAGCAGTAGTGACTTTATCTTAGGTGGTAGTCCACTGGGGCTATTTGTAGGTTTCATGACCGTAGCCGCCACGATCTTCAGCACATTTACACTGATGGGATTACCCGACTTTTTTAGGGTACATGGGATTGGTGCCTGGATCTTTGTAGCGGTTTCTGATGGTGCCATGGTGTTTGGCATCCTGTGGTTTGCTTTTCACTTGAGGAGAAAAGTGGCCCTCAAAGGATTTAATGGCATGAGTGGTTTGCTCAAATCCTGTTATGGGACTTCATGGGCCGGCTACATCTATTTTATCGGTGTATTCATTTTTCTGATTCCCTATGTCGCCATACAGATTAGGGGAATATCCATCTTTTTGGAGGCGGCATTTCCCGATGCCTTGCCATCATGGGGTTGGGCCATGGTGATCGTTGTGGTGATGCTTTTTTATAGCGAAACCGGAGGCTTGAAGGCCATCATCTACGCAGATGTACTGCAGGGTGTGATTTTGATGGTAGCAGTATGGGTGATTGCAGCGACGTGTATGCAAAGTTTCGGTGGGTTGCGCCATATGTTTGATCAAGTAGCGATGATCGAGCGCAGGCTCCTATCTGCACCGGGACCACAGGGACTTTTCAGCGTTCAGTTTCTGGTGGCTACGTTTGTGGTGATTCAGTTTTACCCATCGACCCAGCCCCAAATTGTCATTCGAATTGCCATCATGAAGGATCTTAAAGCAGCACAAAGAATGGCTGTGGCACTGGGATGCTTCATGCTACTGGTCTTCATACCTACCGTCGCCATTGGACTCTATGGAGCGGTACATTATGCCAGTCTTTCCACAGCAGATTTTCTTTCACAGGCTTTACTATATGATCAGTTGGGGTGGGTGGCTGCTGTGACCATCATCGGGCTGATTGCCGCAGCTTTATCCACCAGCGATTCACAGATCTTTGCCTTGGGTACCGAACTGAGATCCTTACTCCTACACCACGATGCTAATGTGATGTTACTAACGCGTCTGGCCATTGCTTTTTTTGCCCTTGCATCGCTGGTGTTTTCCATCGTGAGTAGTGATCAGTTGGTATTGTTGGCCAGGGTAAGTTTTGCAGGCACGGCCCTACTGGGCCCCATGGTCATGTTGGCCATTCTCACACCAAAACCCCCGGGGAGGGAGATCTTAATCGGCACGGCTATTGGAGTAATCCTATTGGTCGCATCTTTGTTGGGTTCGATACCCGAAGTCATCTTGGGACTCAGATTGGATTTACTCCTGATGATGGCGTTGTCTTTGGTGGCGCTCTGTTCTTGGTGGGTGAGGAAATGAGGCATGTGAAGGGACGAAAATTGAATCACTAAATATGCCAGAGCAGTCGGAGATGACCAAGAAAGAGAGAACCATAGTCGAGAGACTCACCTCAACATTCGACACTCAATGCTCGATGTTCATGATTCTTCAGCAGGAGCTACAGCCCTAAATACTTATTTCGGCCTTTAACCAACGCTTCCATCTTGCGATCTGCCACTGAACGTTTTAGCATCCAAAATCCACAATCAGGATGCACCCAGCCTATTCGGCCGGGGCCGACTACGTTTTCCACCTCCTCTATTCTGGAAGCCACTTCATCGGGTGTTTCAATGTGGTTTATCTTGACATCAACGACCCCTATGCCCAGCTTGATGCTCGATGCAATTTCCCTTAGTGCTTGAAGGTCTGCTAAAGGCCTATGTGCAAGCTCTAAGACCAGATGATCGCAGTGCAGTCCGTTAAGGAAATCCACCAATGCCGCCCATGTGCCTTTCTGAATGGTTTGTCCACCATAGTTGCCGAAACAAAAATGTACAGCTCGCTGACCTTTGATCTGGTCAAGCATGATATTGATGGCCCGGAGGGCCAGTGGTGCATCGCTGGGATTACCCGGGATATTTGCTTCATCTATCTGCACACAATCGCAGGAGAGGTCACCTAACTGGGGAGCAATAGCTGCTGCCAATTGTAGGGTTAGTTGCTCGAAATCCCCATAGTGTTGATCTAGTAGCGTGCGGGCCAACATATAGGGGCTTGTGACCGTAAATTTGATAGGCTTACCGGCCGTGGCAACAGCCCGGTCACAGTCTGAAACCAAATTCAAAGTACCTTCACCCAGTGGTCCCACTACCACCCCAGCAGGCTTTGTTCGAAAGGCCATGCTGCTTTTCCGAGCAAATTCTGCACGATCTGATCTGCCAATCTCGCTCCTCACCCCTGCCAGAGGACGAATGAAGTAATCGATCATCCCATTGGTTTCGGGGTGATTGATGTCAAACCGGTAAAGTTCTCCATCGGTGGGTAGGTCGATGCCACATTGGCGTTGGATATCTACGATCACCCTGGTGGCATCTCTGAGGCTTTGCTCGCTAGGTGATGACAACAGCCAATCCGGCACGGGATAAGAACCCACGGTGGTGGTAAGTATATTTGGAAAATTTTGGCCGTTAAAGATCGTACTCATCCGGAAAGATACATTAGTACCTGAACTACCTGAAACATTGTCGTCAATTTTTCAACACCCCCCCGGTTCACATCAATGTAAGCCCAAAATTTCGAGTTTTTTCGCAGTCATGAGTGCAAGCTTCATCAAGTATACCTGCTATGCTTGATAGGGAAAATCACTATAGATAAAATAAACCTTCCATCGGTCTTAATGCTCAAATCCCATTACCCATTTATTCGAGACGATCTAATCCGCTGGTTCTTGCTTTCTGCTCCACAAAATAGGGTTGAAAAGTGTAGGCAGAAAAGGGATCCCAAGGTACATTGGTTTTGGGAATAGATTTTTTCAGCCGGATGATTTCATCTCGATAATCTGGATTACTGGCCTGATTTATCCACTCATTCGGATCTTTCTCATGATCATAAAACTCCTGACCACCGTCTTCATACTGGATGAATCGAAAACGATTTGACTTAACAGTGTGATTATTCATACCGAAAGTGCAAATGGCATAATTCACCGAATCATCTGGAGACCCTTGCATCGTCGATACCAAACTACGGCCCTCATTTTTATGGTAAGCTGGCAGACCACACAATGCTAATAAAGTGGGATAAATCGAAAGCATTTCTGCCGGCATATCCATGACCTTTCCTTTGGGTAGTTGAGATGATACAAAGAGTAGGGGTGCATTGGTGGCAGGTTCCCACAGAGCATGTTTTGCAAAAGTGCCCTTCTCTCCTAATCGATAGCCATGATCTGACCATAATACAATCACGGTATTATTGACATAGGGACTTTGTTCCAATGCCTCCATGACCCTACCTATCTGGTAATCTACAAAACTGACACATGCCAAATAGGCCTGAATAATGTTTTTCCACTCCCCACTTTCAATAGCCCAGGCGGTAGTTGGCATCATCGGCAGATCATTGATTTGTAGGGCAACGGGAGGCACATCTTCGAGATCTTCGGGTTTGTAAGGGGCGACTTGGATACCATCGATCGGATGCATGTCAAACCATCTTTGCGGAACGTACCAAGGCACGTGAGGACGCAAGAACCCTAAGCCCATGAAGAAGGGTTTGCTGTATTTTCGTTTGAGGCGTTCAATCACCCAGTCTACGGACTGATGATCGGGCATCAGAGAATCCACCTCAGGGTATGCACCCCAGTCTGTGCTGGTACGGCCGTAGTTTTTTCTATCTGATGTCCCGTACCCATCCCAGACAAATCTCTGTTCTGGGAGGGGCCCAAAACCTTTCACCCTTCCTCCTGATTCGTCAAACACCCCCTTGGGCGCATGACTGTGAAAGAGCTTACCAATGCCCATGGTGTGATACCCATGATTTCTAAAATATTCAGGAAGGAAAACAATATCTTTTGTCGCTGTATTTTCAGATCTGATTTTGTCGTCGTCGATCATTCCATAAATACCGGTCGTCGAAGGTCGCAAACCTGTCATTATGGAAGCCCTGGATGGTCCACACAATGGTGCCTGACAATGAGCATTCGAAAACAAAACTCCTTGCGAAGCCAGCTTGTCGATATTAGGTGTTTTGGTATTGGAGTGGCCACCTAGGCATCCTAACCAGGTGTTCAAATCATCTACAGCAATAAACAACACATTGGGATGCTGTTGCTCTGCATCATATGAGGTTTCTCCGCTCTTTGATCCGCAGGAGCATAGGATAAGCATCCCCAACATAAGTGTCGTATACCTAAATTTATTCATTTGCTTTTTGTTACCATCCACATTTCGATGTCAGCTGAGAAGTTCACATCTATCGCATGCTGTCAGTATGGGCATACCCTCGCCAAGTCCGGGGAATATTCATGAGGGTCATGTGTGTCTTTTTAAGATGACCTTAATCAGCAGACCTTAATGACCCTCATATTCATCAGTACACCAAATTTCTCGATTTTATCAGCCATGTGCCCGGTTCCTACTGCACAATGGTGCGCAGGCCCATGTGTCGACCATTCGTTTATAAACTGCTTGGCTCCCATTGAAAACCGATAACGACTGTTTGTATTTCCAATATGTAAAGTGGGACCTGGTACCGATTCGCCTTCTGCGACGAGCAAAAAAACATCGTCTTTCCCTTCCACTACCGAAAGTATCGTGACCGGTCCGTGCCTCACCGTCATCTGTATGGATAGCCCTTTACCGGGTTTACCGTGGTACATGGGAAGCGGTACCAATTGCACTTTTCCTTCCGCGATGGCAAAATGTGCTGGTCCATCGTGGCCAAGCATGACCACATCATCGTTATAATCCAAGACATAGAACTCAGAAAATGAACCTCCAACGCCGAAGGAGTCCAGGATCTTCATAGCTTGTGCATTCTTTATCTCACACTCACCGGCTACTGGTATATTTTTTCCGGTTAGCAAGGTGTTTCCAGCAATGACCGATGTTACAATGTTTTCATAGTCGTTTCCCGACTCGCCCTCATAGTAATAAGCCAATGAACCAAGCTGGTGAGCTTCGACTAATTTGTCGAGGGCAACCGATGTTTGTGCAGCACGCTTGATCTCTCCCTGCTCGCAAGTATCGACTACCTCAAAGGTGCTATGAAATTCTCTGACTTTTTCCTCCACCTCTGCCTCAGACGCTTCATCACGATGCTTTTGCAATGCACACATTTCAATCAGCTCGATATGCGTACCAAAGGCAACAGTTTGCTTGGTAAGGTCACTATAAACATCTAACATGCCGCCATAATAGTGCCCCAAGACCCCCAGCCGGTTGCTCCGCATAGCAGAGGCCACCTGAGCAGCCTCAATCCAGCCCTCGATGTCCTCCCACACAGCATTCTCTCCTAAATACCCGGTCACAAACTTGTAACTGATGCCAACGCGATTAAAAACATGGGCGATCTCAGAAACCGCACATGCCTGACAATGAGCCAGCCATTCGCCAGTCATGACACCTCGATCACCCAGTTGATTGAACTTTTTATAGTCGATCGCCGGTACAGGCTGAATATTTAGGACGATGATTGGGCATTTTACTTTCTGTACCACTGGTAAAACACAGGAAGATAAGGCATAGGTTGACACATATAAAAAAACCACCTCAACATCATTCTTCTTCAAGAACTCCCCAGCCTCGATGGACTTTTGGGGAGAGTCCACCAGACCGGCGTCGATCACTTCAGCACCATATCCTCCCATATTATCCGCAATTTCTTTTTGATACTTCTTTAATCGAGGCAACAATCCATCGAACTGATCCCAGTATGTGTGGAGTCCGATTCCGAATAGCCCAACTTTTATCATATCTCCTATTTAAAGGTTCATTTTTGCCGAAGGTGGGTCGGCTGTATCAGGGAAAATAAAGTGATTCACAGTACTTGGTGAATAGATTTCAATATAAATTCTCGTTGTTGTTTGACCATCAGCTGACTTTTGAGATTCTATCAATCTGCAGCCATGAAGAATTATTCAGCAAGTTGCGGTAGAGCATCTATCGCTGTCTAAATATATCAATATCATACTGGCATCCAAGATACAATGAGATGGTCGTAATTCGTTAGGTGGTAGTTAATGAATTTTGAAAGATTTGATTCATTTAGTCGATCGCTTTCGCACAATCGTAGAGGCACATGGGTAGCATTTCTACGCGGCATCTGTCATCTCGTTGTGGCATCTCCTATCTTGTGTAGCCTATGGGACCAGTGTATGAAGAAAATTGATAAGAAAATAATAATGGTCAAAAATATCTCGGTCATCCTGTGTGCACTAATGAGTGGAGGTATTTATGCTCAGGGCATTGAAGGGAGAGTAGTGGATGAAGCTGGAGTAGCAATGCCCTACACTACGATTTATGCAGTGGACATGCAAAAGGGAACGGCGAGCAATGCAGATGGTTTTTATCAACTGGATCTACCTGTTGGTACTTATGAGATTGTATATCAGTTCTTGGGGTATAAGACCATACAGAGATCGATTAAGGTAGGTACAACTATGACTTCTGGAGACGTAGTCCTTAGCAAAGAACCGACCCAATTGCAAACCGTCGAAGTGCTGGCAGACCAGGAAGATCCTGCATATACGATTATGCGCAAGGCCATCGCCAAGGCGAAATATCATACGCAGCAACTGGATGAATACAGGGCGACTTCCTATATAAAGGGCTCGGGAAGGCTAAAGAAACTACCTTGGTTATTTAGAAAGCAATTGGAAAAGGAGATGCGGGAATCTGGGGTCGATACGGCCACCGCTTTTGTCACTGAATCTGTCAATGAAATCCATTATCAACGCCCCAACCAATTTTCGGAGAAAGTGATCTCCGTACGGAAAGTTGGCAATGACAATAATACCAGCCCCAATGGCTTTATCAACAGTAGCTTTTATGCTCCTGAAGTCAATGGTGCCATTTCTCCCTTATCACCTAGGGCATTTACACATTACACATTTAGATACTTGGGTTTCAAGGCTGAACAGGGCTATAACATTAGCAAGATTCTGGTGGTGCCCCGTCGGCCAGGAGACCAGGTTTTTGATGGTATCATCTATATCGTTGATGACTTATGGTGCCTGCACAGTGTTGACTTGACGACCTACATTTGGGGCATCCGATTTGACATTGACCAAATCTATCAGCCTTTTGAACCCACCGTTTGGCTACCAATAAACCAAACTTTTGATGTGGCAGGATCCGTATTCGGATTTGCATTCGAATACAAATATTTTGCCCATATCAAAAACTACGATATTACCCTAAATCCAGACCTGACTTTTAGCCCGCAGGTATTAGATGAAAAATTGGCGGGTGCAGATGCTAAAATTGCCGATAGGCGAATCAGAGAAAAGTCTTCCTTGGAGGAGACCTTTTCGGCTTTGGACGAGGGAGAGATGATCAGTCGAAAAAGATTGCGTAAGGTGATGAAAGAATATGAAGAACAGCAACTCGAGGAATTCCAAAAAGATTCGCTGGTAGATGTGGTATCGATTTATGCACAGGATGTTGACTCTATGGCATATGAAAGGGACAGTGCATACTGGATTGAAATACGACCTATACCACTGACCAGCTATGAAGTAAAAGGTTACAAGGTCATGGACAGCATGTCCATGGCCATGGACCAGGAGGAGGACGCAAGAGAAGGGAGCGATACCAGCATCCGTAAGGACCGAGATTTTTTATCTGCACTCACCAGCACCCTACTGGGAGAGAATACACATAAAATAGGTGAGGGTTGGCATTTTGGCTATCCGTCCATCTTAGCAGATCTTCACTTCAATACCGTAGAGGGTTGGCACATGACCTTTAAGCCATTCCTATCCTATCGTAAGGATGTCGATTTGAAACTTCAACCTGAAGTGCATTATGGCTTTTCTCGTGAAGTATTTAATGGAGGGATGACCACATCCTTTGGCTGGGGTCCCCACAATCGAAAGAGCCATTTTACGGTGGAAGGGGTGAGTCGAGTCCTGCAGATCAACAGTAATAGACCAATCCATCCCATTGTCAATGACATCTACAGCCTGTTACTCAAAAGGAATTATATGAAACTCTTGCAGAAATCTACCGTGAGTTTTAGCTGGAGAAAGGATTTTAGTGAAGGGACACAGCTTGGACTAACCGCACAATATTTTCGCAAGGAGCCCTTAGTAAATAATACCCAGCAGGTGTTTTTTAAAAACGACAGGCCTTATACCAGCAATACCGTCTCCAACACTCAAAACGGCAGTACCCTTTTTTCAAGCTATGCAGGTGCGCTGGTAGGATTCACATTTTCTACCCAACCATGGCAAAACTATCGCATGCGCAATGGCCAAAAAGTACCGGTCGTGGGCTCTTCGCCCACCTTTGACATTCAATTTACCTCTGCGATTGATGGATTGTTTCACTCGGAGTTATCGCATCAGCAATTAGAACTTGGATTCAAACAATACATCAAAATGGGCCCTGGTGAAAACCTTCAGCTGAGTTTGAATGTGGGTACCTTCTTAAACGCAGATGACTTGCCCTTTCCCGAGTATAAACATTTTCCCGGCAACCGCACCCTCATAAATGTTGCTGATCCTGTGGGTTCATTTAGACTATTGGATTACTATAATTATAGTACTTCCGACGCCTATCTGACATTGCACAGCCATTACCAATTTCGCAAATTGCTGCTCACACAAATGGTGCTGGCTCGACTGACCGGCATCAAAGAGCATGTCTTCATGAGTCTCCTGGAGACCATATCGTCCAATCATTATGTCGAAGTGGGTTATGGTATTAATTACATCTTTCGGTTTTTGAAGCTCGAGTTTGTTGCTTCTTTTGAAGATTTCTCCTATCAGGATTTTGGAGTCAGAATTGGCATAGCCACAGATTTCGAATCGATATTTAATTAATGACTCACGATTTCCTGTGCCATCTAGCATTAAAATTGAATCAACCATTTTCTATGGTTCTCTGTCTTTATTTATCAAGCTGGTAGCTACCAGATCATGCAATGGCATAGACGGAGAGAACAATAAGATCTCTTGGCCATATTTAGTGGGTTAAGGTCAAAGACCCCGAGTGGGTAAATTAACAGGCTATCGTGCTTAAGGAGTCGTAGAATGTTTCTAGAGCGAGGGTTAGTGCTGTATTCAATCTGCCTTCTATGGATTGATATACGCATAAGATCTTTGAAAAAGGTCTAGTGGACGGCCTTAAGGAATAAGTGGTTAAGAAACAGATGATGCGATCGGTGGAAGATATATCATACAGGATTCCCTACCAGACACCGGGCTGGCAGCAATATGTAAGATTTTTCTTGATTGAGCCTGACTGATGCCTGAGTTAATGCTGGCTACCCGTTGCTCGATTAGTAGCAGGGACTCAGTTACCCACGATATTTCAAAGTTCGGAGAATAATGATAGATTTGGACTGAGACAAAACGATGAATGATTGGCAGAATCCCCTACACTAAAAACTAAATCTAGGTATGAAACTTCAGAAATATGCCGTATGGGTCCTTCTACTCGGACTGATTTCTTGCAAGATCTCGGACAAGGCCACAACTTCCAATAAAGATATTGCAGAGATCAAGGAGGCTATGATCAAGGCTTTAACCTGGCAGGAAGCTAATCCTATCTACTCGAAAGCACCGACGGATTGGACCAACGGGGCGTACTATACGGGCGTGACAAGAGCGCATCAGGCGACGGGGCAAAAAACCTATCTGGAGGCCCTGAAATCAATGGCAAGTCGAAACAAATGGCAACCATGGGAGAGGTTTTATCATGCCGATGATTTGGTCATCTGCTACTCATACCTTTATCTCAACGCGCTAGATCCCGGAAGCTCCGACCTGCAACCAACAGGACAAATCATCGAAGATCATTTGTATAAACCTCATCGTTGGCGTGAAGGGGTAGAGGATGGTGATCAGAAAATCTTATGGTGGTGGTGCGATGCCCTTTTTATGGCTCCGCCGATGCTTACTGTATACTCAAATCTTAAGAAAGATCAGAGCTACCTTGATGAGATGTATAAGTACTATGTAGAAACTTATGATCTCCTCTATGACAAAGAACACAGATTATTTGCCAGGGATATTCGTTTTTTGTGGACGGGAGCTGATACTGATCGAAAAGAAGAGAATGGCAACAAGATCTTTTGGTCTCGAGGTAATGGATGGGTATTGGCAGGACTTGCATTGATCCTCGAAGATATGCCACAAGATTACCGGCACCGGCCATTTTATATAAACCTATATAAGGAAATGGCAGAGAAGGTTAAGGATATTCAGCCAAGCGATGGCCTCTGGAGAACAAGCTTATTGGGGCCGGAAGCGTGGGACCATGGAGAAACAAGTGGTAGTGGCTTTTTCACCTTTGCTCTCTGCTGGGGTATTAATCAGGGCTTGCTGGATGAGCAAGAATATTTACCTGCGGTGAAAAAGGCCTGGAGTGCATTGACTGAGGTTCAACATGGCAATGGCAAAGTTGGTTGGGTGCAAAATATCGGTTTTGATCCTAAACCTGCGGATAAGGATAGTTGGCAGAACTTCGGCACTGGAGCTTTCCTCTTGGCCGGGAGTGAAATGCTGAAATTGCGATAGCCTAGGTCTACGGGTCGGGATCCACCATCGCAGAATGCGGAAAGATGATTTTGTAGTTCAGGGATCGACCTAAAAAATGGTGGGACATTGGACTAAAAACCATCTCTAGTCACTCCTAGCGTACAATCTATATCAAGGTTGAACTGTAACCTTGAGCGGATGCTTTAATTTAAACGCAAATAACCTAAGATAATCTGTCCAGGCTTTTGGTGTTGGATAATGATTACTTTCTTTCCAGGAGAAACCAGCATAATATACGGCTCTTTGTTGCTGTGTTCTGATGTGACCATATAGATTGCTGAGATCCTTCTGATCGGTCACATAATGATCATAACCCAAAAGGTCGCCACTTGGCACAACCATTCCTGTACCTAGCTCCGAATCCGCATGTGGTTGCCAGTAGCTCAGCCAGCCTTCGTTCTCATCAACCTGAATTTTCCCATCGTTTTCATGCAAAGTTATACCTGCCGATAGGGTATCGGTACCAAGGATGTGGATCTCAAATCTGGTGAGATTACTCCCGTAATCCAGGGATATGTGTTTTTCCTCCTGAATCTGTTTGCCGTTGGCGTCCCATGTGCCATATGACAGGACAAAACTGGTCCGAATTGGCCCGTTGGCAATGGTTTTCCAAGAAGTGAAGTTTTTAGAAAAATAGTAGGTGCCATCTATCTTTACTGCTGTACCACCCACTCCTCGACTCCGACCAACGTGGAAATTATCCAGACCCTCTCCTGTATCTTTATGATAGCTTCCTTTTCCCGAAAGATCCTTTTCATACCAAATATCGATGATGGGATATCCTACCTTTTTTAGCCAGGCATCGATGCCGCTCGACAACGTGCCTCCCTTTACACCATCCTCAACCATTTTCTGGGCGGTGGGTCCATAGGTTCTGAAAGCTACTCGATTGTTTTCCCAGGCATAATCATCAGTGCGCTCGGGTACAAATCGAGAGTAGCATGGCAATGCTTTGTTTTGCTTTATTGTGGAGTCCAACTTTACCAATTCAAATTGCTGAGTAGCATTTGCCTTCATACGCGGTTGAAATAGGACGATGTCAGAAGTTCCATCCCCATCCTTGTCGATAGGCTGAGTGGGAAGGAGCGATTTAGTATCAAGGTCTCTAATCGCCAGTAGATCCATTCTTTCACTTTCTTTGAGCCCCAGTGAAATTCGATCAACCTCTACGGTTTCAAATGACCTTTCTATGTCTAGTGAATTTTCTACGACAATTATTTTGCTGTCTGACGGTCCCTCTTTGCAGGAGATCAAAAAAATGCAAAAAAAGATGGAGCTAATTAGAGAGAACCGAATCATGGTTTGTTTGGATATTAAGTTTCTGAATAATGCAGTTTGGTTGCACGGTAAGGTACTTACTTAGAGGCAAAAAGAAAATGGAAACTGAAAGAATGTTTAAAGGAGTCAGTATTTTTGAATTTAGTAGTCGATTTACGTGTAAAGCGGATTGTCTGGATTACTTGAGTGAAATCAAGTGGAGCAGTGGATATTCATGTCGCAAATGTGGTAATGGGAAATATTGTGGGACAGCTCGATACGGAGAAAGACGATGTACCAAATGTCGTTCTGTGGAATCCCCTACTGCCCATACCCTTTTTCATAAAGTAAAATTTCCGTTGCACAAGGCATTCTACATTATTTTCTATCTAAGCACCTCGACAAAAGGAATGTCAACCTATGAATTAGCTCGAAAGTTGGACATGAATCAACCGGTAGTGTGGCGCTTTAAAACGAAGGTCATGTTAGCAATGAAATCAAGTGGGAAATATCCGATTGATGGTGCGGTGGCTGTAGATGAAACGATGATCGGGGGCAAGGTGAAAAAGCAGCGCGGCCGAAGTCAATCGACTAAAAAACAGGTAGTTGTGGCTATCCAGAAACACCCTGGCGGTGGAATCAGCAGGGCATATGCAAAGGTTATTCCCAATGCTGGCAGCAAACAGCTAGAGCCATTCTTTGACCAACATATTGACCCAGATGCAATCGTAACGACCGATAAATGGAGAGGTTACTCCCCCATTGCTCGAAAAGGAAAATATCATGTTGACCAGATCCACTCTAAAAAAGGAGAGAATTTTCCTTTGATGCATCGGTTTATTATGGGGCTCAAATCTTGGTTGAGAGGTATTCATCATCAAGTAAAATATCTACAAAAGTATCTCAATGAGTATACCTACAGGTTCAATAGGCACCTGTATAAAGACATTCTATTTCATAATCTTACCAATAGATTAATGCTTCATCCACCATGCACGATTCCAGATTTGAAATTTGTAACGTAAATGAATTATTCAGTTAAGTTTTTTAGATGGCTTGTCACTGGTAGCCAAAATGGTTGCTTAAGCTTATGTCAGTCCTTTAGCCTTAGCCAATCTGTGCGTGTAATAGCGGGCAAAGACGATTTTATCGGATACATCAATGATGAAATTCCCAAGGATGTTACTTTAGGTCTTTGATCTTTGCGACATCCATGTCGCTATAATCCAGATTTTCTCCGGCCATTCCCCAGATAAAACTGTAGTTAGACGTGCCCGATCCACAGTGTATAGACCATGGGGGTGAGATTACGGCTTGGTGAGCGTGGATCCATATGTGTCTTGTTTCATGTGGCTGTCCCATAAAATGGCAGACGGCTTGATTATCCGGTATATCCAGATAAAAATAGACTTCCATGCGCCGGTCATGTACATGAGCCGGCATTGTATTCCAAACACTTCCTACCCGAAGGGTCGTCATACCCATTTGCAACTGGCAGGTGGTGATTGTACCTCCAATAATCATTTGATTGACAGTGCGATGATTGGAAGTTTCCAAGGAGCCCAACTCCAGTTTATTCGCCTCTGACAAACTCACTTTCTTAGTCGGATGCTGGGCATGGGCTGGAGCAGAATTTAGGTAGAACATCGCTGGTTGACTTTGCTCATCGCTCTTAAATATTACCTGCGCATGTCCCTTTCCGACGTATAAGGCATCCTTATGACCCATGGCATAATACTCATCGCCAACCTGCACCGATCCCGAGCCTCCGACATTTATGATACCCAGTTCTCTCCTCTCCAGAAAGTAATCTGCTTTCAAAGGGTCAATTGGCTCCAAACGTAGTGGTTCCAGTGGTACCGCTGAACCGGCAATGTAACGATCGTAGTGGCTATAAGTCAAATTGATCTTTCCCACTTGCATAAGATCATCTATGAGAAACTCATTTCTAAGTTGATTTGTGTCATAGTGTTTGACAGCTTCTGGACTTGAGGCATAGATACTTTTGTAGGTTGTAGACATGATTGTTTTTTATGGTTCACCATAAGAATTTCAGGCCATCAAAGTTAGGTAATTAACCAATTTGTCCGCTTTTCACAAGTATTGATTTCCAATACACATACCTCTATCGTGGAATCCGGCTTGCTCATCGACGACAAAATGAACAAAATCGCTGTCTTTACCTATCTCTATTGAAACTCTCATCCTTGATCAAAAGGCTGTCATTTGTCGCCAATTCCATTTCATTATTTACCGTAATACTGCCACTAAGGACATAATGAAGGTTGGTAAAGTGTTGTTCTGCTAATTGATGGTAGTGGGGTATGATCCTGACCCTTTCAGACATAATAATATATCATAGATCCAGCCCTGCTTGTAAATTGCAATGTGGTTTGCGGTGAGGGAGAATCAATGACCCGTCAATCATTTTGGTCCTAGTTGCCATCCTATGTAATCATCTATAAATAATCGGATCGGCTCCTTCCCAAAATGGGCGGATTATATTTTCGTGAATTCTGCAATCGGGATTTGAGAAAATTTCTTGCAAAATTGAACATTCCACGGTTATGCTATCATCTTTGATTCAAATGCAAGTGACGAGGGCATCACACCATCATTTATTACTCGATAAGTTCGAATGATATTGGAGGACATGAAGGTAGGTGCCTATCGAAAAGCTGTTATACATCTGGCCTTGCACATCACTCCATCTTAACCACGGGTATGCTCCTCCAGCTGTGACCATCTGCAATCTTGATCCAGTATACACCCCTGCCCTCATTGTTGAAATTAATCCGCAACTGGCCGGAGCTTGCGGGATTTTTGAGGGCATAGGGAGCCTGAATTCTTCTGCCGAGAGCATCGAAGACTTCCACCATGAGTCTGGAGCCCGTAGCTCCGTGATAGGACAACATCAACTCATCCACTACCGGATTGGGAAAGACCTTCACGTCCAGTTGCCTTGTATTGAGTTGCTCCGTAAAGGGCATACCGATTGCCTCATCGGAGATGGGTGCAATCAACTGCTCTGGCGATACCTCCAGACGCTTTCCATCTTGGTTGGTGATGGGATTTAAATGAATCTGCAAGTCTGAAAAAATGGTCAAACCAGCATCGATGGCAATATTGTCCTCACCACTCCCTACCACGATAGTCACTGATCTACCGGTAGCAGGATCTACATCGCTGTCCATGGACTCATCTCCTCCTAAATGCGGATCCGTAAATCGATATTTTAGATCTACGGTAAACTGTAAGAAGTAGGTGCCCGGATTTAAATTGTCAAAGAAGTAGGATCCGGGCTGCCCATCACGTGTCTTGGTCACCGTAGTTCGCATAAACCCGGGATCGGCCAAACCATCACGATCAAAATCTTTATAGAGGTGCACAGTGGCACCATTAATGCCTTGCTCCCCAACGTCCTGAATGCCATTCTCGTTTTCATCAAGCCAAACCATGTTGCCGATGCTGGCCATGAAAGTATCTGGCTCGAATCCACAATAGGAAATGGTCTGCTGGATGATCTCCGCATTACCACAGTCATCGGAAGCTTCCCAGGTGCGAACGATCGCAAAAGTATCCGAACTCATCTCCAAAGTATCTTCTTGAAAAATGAGTGTTGGAGTTGGACTACAGTTGTCTTCAATGGTTACTTCTGGGATCGGTGGTAGGGCATCTTCGCATTCCAACTGATGATCTACCAGCGTAGAATCATAGTGAAATACCGGGGCTAAGGTATCGTACTGGTCCATATAAAATTTAAACTCAGCTACATTGCCACAGATATCTTCGACGCGATAGGCGCATAGCCATCGACGATAGTACCCCAGTTCATCACATACTCCTGTTGCCACCAGAACATCGTAAGCTTCTGGCTCCTTCAATGCACAGCAATCTGATGTAGCAATATCTGAGGTGTACACACGGGGCACATTGCACTCGTAGGAGGTAATGATGCTCCCATTCTCGATACCCACCATGTCTGGATTGACCAGTGTGATCTCTGGAGCAATCGTGTCAACAAAATAGATGAATTGGGTATCGTAAAACTCATTGCAGCCGTCCATGACATGCCAGATCCGCCTGAGGGTATATGCACAATCGCAGGCGCCATCCACTACTTCTTCATAGAACTCATGACTTACCACCGTGCAACCACCATCATCCTTCACAGCATAAATATTTTCTGGAACCTCGGAACCACATTGCAAGGTTGTATCCCCACCCCTGGTGAGCACAGGAATAGACAGGTCCTTCCTTATGATCCTTTGCGTGAATCTTTGAGTGTTGCCACAGGGATCGGTGACCGACCAGGTTCTGATCAGTCCATCGTTTAGACAACCAATGCCGGAAGGGCTTTGGTGAAAGTTTACCGCAAGATCACCTACACAATCATCGAAGGCAGATACAGCAGGTACGGGTGGTACATTGTCATAGCACCCGATCTCGACGTCAACGATATCTTCGATTCCTACCAGTACCGGTGCGGTCGTATCGTAGGTAAAAAGGATCAGTTGATCACATGAATCTTGGTTGCCACACTCATCCGTAACAAAAAAGCGTCTGGTGAAAGTGTAACTGCAGCCATCAATCTCAGGCCCCTCATCTGTGTGAGATACCACTATTGATCCTTGGCAATTATCGGTACTGCCCAACGATGCTACCGTCGCGACGGCGGCGGGTAAATCTGCCAATGTCGGTGCCTGATCGATGCATCCCATCAAGGCCGTTGCAGGACAAGTTCCGATGGTGGGAGGTGTCTGGTCATGGACCGTAATGATCTGTATGCAAGATGCTGTGGAACCACAGACATCTCTGATGGAATGGGTGCGGGTAATGGTGGTGGGGCATGTACCAACGATGCTTTGTGTACTTGAGTAAGAAGCGAAGTCAACACCACAATTGTCCGTCGCAGATCCACCAGCAGTCATGAAGGCCATGTAATCAGCAGGTAATGGTGGCACATCTTCAAGACACTCAAAAAGTAGATCTGATGGACAATCGATGATGGGTGGTGTCTGATCAGAAATCAGCAACGTCTGGACACAAGTGGCACGATTGCCACAGGAGTCCGAGATACCATAAGTACGTGTGATGGTGGTAGGACATGAGCCTGATGAAGCGGTGGCATCTAGCGCAAAAGTACTTGCGACAATACCACAATTATCGTCTACCTGGCCACCAGCAGCGAGGAAAGCAGCTAAAGTTGTATAAGGAGATCCCTGTGATCCAGCACATTGCACTGAGCTATTGGGAGGGCAGACGATCGTCGGTGCCGTGGTGTCATCGATGGTGATCACTTGGACACAGGTAGCCTCATTTTCACAACTATCTTCGATCGAATACGTCCTGGTCAGCGTGTAAGGACAGTTACCAGAGAGTTCTTGGTTGGTCAATCTGAAAGTGGACTCAAGAATACCACAGTTGTCGCTTGAGCTCCCTCCACCTGCCACAAAGGCTGCATAGGTTGTGTAAGCAGCTGGCACCTCTCCAAAACACTGGTAGGAGCTAGGTGCTGGACATGTCAATGATGGTGCTATGTCATCATCGATGGTAATGGTTTGGGTGCACGAACCTTCATTACCACAGCTATCCTGAATCCGGTAAGTGCGCATGATCACTACCGGGCAAGTGCCTGGCTGTACCACATCGGGATCTACCGAAAAAGTTGTGGCATCGATGCCGCAATTGTCCGAGGCAGAACCGGAGGCAGCCATGAAAGCAGCGTAGTTAGCATATGGATCGGGTAGATCCGCTTTGCATGCAAATAGGAGGTTCTGGGGGCAGGTTAACGTAGGTGGCGTTTGATCATGCACTGTGATGGTTTGCGTACAGGTGGTAGCATTCATACACAGGTCTTCGATCCTGTAGATGCGTGTGATCGTGGTGGGGCAGGTACCCGATTGAGTCTCAGACAACAAGGAAAAAGATTGGTCATTCAAATCACAATTGTCCTCAGCACTGCCCTTGTCATTCACGAAGTCAGAGAGTTGGTCATAGGAATCGGGCACTGCAGCAAAACAAGATAGTGGTGGAATGGTCGGGCATGTCAGAATCGGACTTACTTGATCGTCAATCGTGATCGATTGGGTACACGTTGTCTCATTGCCACAGAGGTCGCTGATGGCGTAGGTCCTGGTAAAAGTCCTGGGGCAGCTCATGCCATTGCTTTGATCCCCAACATGTCTAAATGAGCTCGTATCTACAGCACAATTGTCATCAGCCATTCCACCAGCAGATATAAAGGCTTGTATGTTGGTATAGGGTGCTAACTCGTCAATATCGCAAACTCCGCTCGGAGCACTTGGACAGCTAAAGGTCGGTGCCTCCTCGTCTAGCACAAAATTGGTGCGGACACAAGTCTCTATGCGTCCTAGCTGATCCGTGATTGTAAAGGTGCGGATGATGCGAAAACCTGGTGATGTTCCGCAATCACCGGTAGTAGTTCGCGACACAAATGCGATGGTCAGCGGCTCGCAGTCGCCATATAGGCCCTGTACGATGGCTGTGGAATCATCTGCCCGGGAGGTCGTATCATCAAAGCACACCACATTGACGTCGGCTGGGCAATTGACTCCCCAGGGTGTGAGGGGTGGGATATTCAAATCGCCGATCCATTCGCATTTTGCCGGACATTCAAAAGTACCATTGTTGTTGGTCACATCAGCGCACTGGCATCCTGCATTGGTATTGTAACCGATCACGAAATCAGTAAAGTTGATGCAGGCACCACAGGTAAAGGTAAAGAGGCCCAATGAAATATCCCTTGATTCGCTGGGTCCAAGCTGATCAGCAAAACAGTCATTGACATTGATGATCTGACCATCTAGATCTAAGGTGGCTGAAATCCTGATCCCATTTTGTGCTGAACTAGCGTTATTTGAAATACAGACAAAAATCTGTGCAGTGATCATGGTACCCGCCATACAACTTGTGATCTCATTTCCATTTTCATCTGCAATATACCCTGGCACTGCACACAACTGAAGATCCTCAGGAGTGCAATCATCAGGACTACTGATGCATGAGGGGAATAGACCGCCACCCGGATTACAGTTTTGCCCCCAGGATGCGTAAGAAAGTGCTAGAAAAAAAATAAGCCAACCTACTTTGAGTAGATGGGAAGTATGGTCAGCTGCCCGTATGGACGACTGCGCGGGTTGTGCTGGTCGGTCGATGTAGTTCATGATGAAACTAAAAATTACAATAATATGAATATATACTTCATTGACATACAACAGCATGAAAAGAATTCATCTGATTATCAAGTCCGAAGTGTAATAATTATGTTTCAAGTGGTTCGGAGATCTGCCTGATCCTGGTCTAGGTAATCCAAAGTCTGTGCCAAGTACCGGTAAAATTCGACATCGCTGCCCTCCGGCACAACTTGTGAGTGTCCGTGGATTTGGGTTATCATGGCGCCCCTTGCATTAGTTGGGCTGGAATAGATCAATGTGCATCGCCATAGAAAAAGAGCAAGCGATGCAACCCCAGGGCTACATCGCTTTCCATGGTCACTTTATTTCTACCCAGCCTATGGGCAGATCATATCGGTAAAGTTTACGCTCCAACATTGCCAGCGATCATTGCCAAATTGGTCAGGATTTCTCACCCTACCGTTGTGATTGGTCTCATGCCACTCGATCTGCAGGAGGTTCTGCTCACTGGCATCAAACACATCATAGGCACGGTTGTAAGCACCTCCTTCTTCAGCCCGAAACTCGATGTAGTCCCCGTTGCCAGCATCATTGGGAATGATGTTGGTGTATCGCAAACTGCCTTCATCCTCACTCGCACCACGCTTGTAATCGATGCGTAAATAAGGCTCGGGATCATCGGGCTGATGGTTGACCGTCCATGTAGCATAGCTTCCATCATTGGCTGTGGTACCCCGATACCAATGCACTTTGGAAAATCCCCCCACTTGTGTGATGTTCATGTCCCACTGAATTTCTTCATCATTGATAAACTGGCCAGTAAGCTCTGCCTCGTAAGTCTGGCCATGCACATCATAACTGTATGACCACAGCCATATGCCATTGCCCTGATAGGTAGGATCGTGGTTAAAGGCTTCTCCAAAACTAGCGACAGGAATGACCATGTTTAAGCCTACGACAGCATTCCACACAACTACGTTGCTCACAGAGTAAAACCAGTTGAAATAGGTAGGCATGTTTCGAGCACCCCTTCTACCACCTGATAGCTTGGTCGTATCTGCACTTTCAAAGCCATCAAAAGGCATGACGAAGGCTTCTTGTGGGGGCAACTTTGGTGCGACCTCATCCTCACTATTGGTGACAGGATCTTTTACACAGGATTGCATTAGGGTTCCAACAAGCAAGAGCGCGAGCACAAAAATGATCTTTTTCATAGTTTGACTTTTTTATTGGTGGGTTCATTCAGATGATTTAAGAAATATTATTGCCGTTTTTTCCGGCTGTCATTGGTGATACCCCTGGTAGTACTGGTACCCTTAGTGGTACACCTCTTTTTCTTGAAATTTTTCTCTTTTTGGTAAAGACGGCGGTTGTGCATTCCCATTAGTTTGATCAACATGTACCATATATCCCATCCCTCTTCTTCTGTATAGTTGTTGGTTATTCAATAGCCCAGTAAACATTCGGGTAACCCTTGCTCGCTACCACACCACCTATTACTGTGCCACTTGCGTATCGGATAGCACAGCACAAACACTAAAAAAACCCAGTGCTCCATTGCTGATGTTGGTGGGTAAGCTACTGGAAGCCTCATCAAAGAGACTTCCCTGCCAGCTGGTCTCTAGTGAAAGACTCCGCAGATATGCTGCAAACTCATCACTCAGGCCAAATTTCTTGTGCACGATCTTGCTGCCAGCTGCAAAATAGATTTTCTCGACATCGGCTCTCGCCAGTTCACTGCCATCCACCGTACTGAATGTGTAATAATATAGTCGTGCCTGGTAGGGCGGCGATGCATCAATATGCTGCCAATCGATGGTGACCTCATGCATGGCTTGCTGGAGAGGATGATAGAGTGGTGCGACCTCCGCCAGTATCAGACTATCGGGTCCTCGGCTGCGCCCTAGCACAAGGGATTCTAGTGGTGCCACGAAAGAGAGCTGACTTTGGGCCGAATAGATGTGATCATCCCAGGTGATTTGCAAGGTGTACATCACATCTTTTCTGGCTGCAAAAATGCGTTCGCTCTGGTACAAGCCCAAATCCTCCTGACTGGGAAAAAATGAGATCTTCTCATCTAGGCTGTGCAGTTCTACCACGGCATCGTTGACCGGAAGGGGTCGCTGATCGCTGGTCTGGACATTTCGAGAAAGGCTCACTTCTTGAATGATGTGCTCATTGGTGATGATTGCCTCCACGACCAACCTACCTTTTGGTCCTCCCTCGAGAGACCAATCGGTGGGTTCTTCACAGCTCATCAATGGCAGGACTAAGCTGAGTAAAACACAGGCTATTATTAGCTGAGTTGATAAAGGCATGGCACTATCTCAATTGAAACTTATATGTCAGTGATGGAACAAACCGTATCAAGTCCGTCTGGGTGGCTACCAGGTCACGTTCATACAAAAAATTTGCTTGGACCACCGGATTATCATCCACACCGAGGATCTTGTTAAAATTCACAGCCACAATATTTTTATGGGCCAGGGCATTGTAGATAGAAAAGGTAAGGCTGTGCTGGTACTTACTTTCCAGGCGTTTATTTAATCTGAATCTAAAAGCAAAATCAATCCGTCGATAATTGGGAAGACGATCATTATTCTTGTAGTCGTAGATGGGTACCATTTGCTCCTTAAAACGATAAAAGCCGGTAGGAGATGAAAACGTGGAGCCTGTGTAAGCAGTGAGGTAGGTAGAAAGTAAAATGCGCTTGTTCAGTTGATAATTTATCAGCATCGAGAAATCATGTGGCCGATCCTGAAAAGCAGGATATCTGTGTCCCTGGTTGATTTGCGCGGTCTTTCGCATGGCTCTGGACCAGGTGTAATTTGCCCAGCCATTGAGACGACCCAATTCTTTTTTCAATTGAACTTCAAATCCATAGGCATCCGCCTGTCCAAATCGCAGCTCACCCTCGACCTGCGGATTCAACAAGGTCCTTGCATGAGGAGCATAGTCGATCTGATGCTGCATCTTTTTGTAATAGGATGACACACTGAATGTCCATCCTGTTTTCGCAAAATATTTCAAGTATCCGAGGGTAGCTTGATGCGCAAACTGAGGCTGAATATTCGGACCGCTGGGCAACCATACTTCCAGAGATGTAAAGGGTGACACAGAATTGGTGATCAACTGCAGAAATTGGTGATAGCGTCCATAACTCACCTTGACATATGAAGTACTGTCCAATCCATATTTGATGCTCAATCTCGGATCTAATTTGCGGGAAGTGTGATATACCCCTTTTGGCTGGGAGAAGGTATCACTGACTTCGCCATTTTCGGCATATGTGAAGTAATCGGAAGGGCCATAATTTTCCCAGGTAGCCATGCGCAGACCTGCTTTGAAATGCCACTTGGAAGATGGCTGATACTCACTTTCATAGTACCAAGCACGCTTGCGTGAGACACGCTCATCAATAACAGGCACCAGCGACAGCAAGTTTCCGCTTGACAACTTACCGGGATTAAAACCATATCCTGATAATTCTAGGCCGAACCTCGACTCCACTCTGGGATTGACAAAATGGGTGAAATCAGACTTTAAAGACACGGTTCCAATTCCGGACTCCCAGGCATTGTCATTAAAAAACAACCGGTAATTGTAAGCACCTGAATATATCGTCGTATTGGAGAAGAGCTTCGGACTGAAGACATGGTTCCAACGCAAGGTGGTGGCGACATTTGCCCAATTGATACCACTCACAGATTCTGTCTGGTTGCTCAACGCATCCACGCCGGTAATCAATGTAAAGAACAACCTGTTTTTATCATTGAATCGATGGTTCCACTTGAGGTTAAAGTCCCCAAATTGGAGCAGGTCGTCTGGATTTGTCTCCTTGTATATCCATTCAAAATTAGAACGACGCAGTGAGGTGAAGAATGATCCCCGTCCTTTGCTGGTAGGCACCTCCAACGATAGGCGATTGACCAAGGGATTGATGGATCCGCTAAGCTGCCAATTATTTAAATTGCCGTCCTTTGTGCGGATGCTGACGATAGAAGATAGGCGATCACCCAAGTAGGTCGGGACGTCGCTTTTATAAACCTTAATCTCTTTGGTAAAATCAGGAATCACCATGGAGTAAAACCCCAACAGATGTGCAGGATTAAATATCGGAGCATCATCGATGATGATCAGATTCTGATCCTTCTCTCCACCCCTGATATAAAAAAAGGCAGAACCATCACTGTGCATCTTGACACCAGGTAGTGCCTGTAGTCCTTTAATGAGTCCAGACTCACCGGCAAATTCCGGCATATTACCCAATGCTTCTGGTTTCATGATACCGTGTTCGGGATCTCTCTTCTCCGTCATATATTCATGTGGCAGTGTGACAATAATACTGGGTAATTCCAGTGGGGTAGGTGCCATGGTCATTCTTTTTCTTTGATCGCCTTGTACGGTCACTCTCCATGTTTCTTCTTGGTACCCGATGTAGGCAAATGACAATTCATATTGACCTTCAGGTAGCTGTAGTGTGTAATAACCGAATCCGTTGGTAACACTACCCTTAGAGCTGCCCCGCACACTTACTGTCGCACCGATGAGGCTCTCTCCAGTGCTTCTATCTTGCACAAAGCCACTGATGTTGAAGTAGTTTGGTGTTTTTTCAATTTTACGGGCCAAAAGACCAGGCTTGGATAGAATGATCTGATTGTCAAGCAGAGAGTACCTCATCTTAACCTGCTTACACAGGGTCCTCAAAGCCGCTGCCAAAGTGATCCCATCCGCCTCGTAGGAAATCGTCTGTTTATCATCAAGGGCCTTGGCATTATAGGAAAAGTCTAGACCGGACTGCTCGCTGATCTCGTCTAAGACTGTGCGCACGGTCCTATGGCCAGATGTAATGTGGATCAATGGGAGTACTTCACTCTGCTGTGCCACAATGCTGTGCAGTGTACAGGTCATACTGATGATCAAAAGTGCCAATCTCTGCATGAGGATCCTTTGTGGGGATGTGCCAATAAGCATCTTCAATAATTGTTCCACGAGCATTAAATGCCAACAGAGCTTCCAACAGAGCTTTAATCAGTTACAGGTCTCACCACTAAGAATGATCTTAGCACCATCTTCGTGCGACGAGAGGCCCAGTGTGTTCTCGATGATTTTCACAATGGAGGACAGGGACTTATTCCGGTAAACAGCCGTCAATGCACAATCTTCCAGCGCAGGGTTCTCTAAAACCACCTGGCTATGAAAGTGACGATTTAATACGTAAATCACTTCCTTTAAGTTCGTGTGATCAAACTGCAGTTCATTGGACCTCCAACCTAGAAAGTTCTTATCCTTATTGATGCGCTTAGTCAGCGATTGGGTACTTTTGCTGAAAATGGCCGTTTCATTGGCCGTCAGGATCAGCTCCCGACCACCCTGACGAACAGCCACCTTACCAGACTGAACGATGACCGCTGTCTCCGACTGTCCCGGCCTAGCATCTACATAAAATGCTGTGCCTAGTACCTCGATTTCCAGCGCTTGTGTCTCGATGAGAAAGGGCCGTAGGGTATCTCGTGCCACTTCAAAAAAAGCATCTCCCTCGAGCGCAACCTTTCGGTATTTGTCCCCTGATGTTGGTTGATAAGTGACCGATGCATAACGATTTAATGCGACGACAGATCCGTCCGGAAGTCCGTGTTCCTGGACCCCGTTTTGTGCAATCAGCGTCAAGGATGCCCCTCCAACCAGATTAAAGAGCCAGATCGACATACCAACCAGTATCGACACTACTGCCGCTACTCGCCACAACAGGCGAGGTCGAATCAGCCTGTGTGTCTCTTTGGGGGCTGCGTCCCCATCACCTATGTGCTCGGTAATGACCGACCATGCCTGTACGGGATCCAGCTTCATGGGGTCCTTCCCAAGTCCAGAAAGCATCCAGGCTTTTTTGGCAGCTATGAACTGATCCTTGTGCTCCGGAGCTGAAGCCACCCAAGCTTCCAGTCGATGCATTTCGTCATCGCTGGCATTGTCGCTCAAATACTTGATGATCAGCTCAGAATAATCATCTGGATGTATGGTTTCCCCAGTCATTTCATGTAAATGTATCGCTCTTTTCTATCATTCATACACCTTCAGTCCCTCACTACCCTTAGTCATTATAAAAGTAAAAGCGTGATCAGTATGGTCATGTACCTTTCCAAGTCCTTCCGCAAGGAATTGATGGCCTTGCTCATATGCGCCTCTACGGTCTTTGGAGAGATGCCCAATGTCTGTGCGATCTCACGGTACTTCATGTCTCGATATCGGCTCATTTCAAATACTAAGCGACATTTCTCTGGCAACTTATCCAAGGCTGCATCTATCTTCTCTTGCAGCTCTTCCACAGCTAGTTGGTGATCGACCAAAGGCGGCACGACCTCCAGGTCTCCACAATCTAAGTCCAAAACGTGGCTGCGATATTTCTTGTGGTCACGAAGATGATTGAGGCACCTATTCTTGACGGCTGTAAACAGATAGGGGACTATCCCTTGTTGGGGATCTATATCAGCTCGCCTGCTCCAGAGGCTGATGAACACCTTTTGGACGACATCTTGACAGGAGTCATCATCCTTTACATATTGCTTGGCAAAGTGGCACAAATGCTTGAAATGTAAGTTGAACAGTTCCTCGAAAAGTGCTTTATCCAGCATCGGGGTTAACGTTAGACTCATGCATTGACAACGCCGAAGTAATCAGCAACAGGGCCAGCATCGCGGATGCACCAACCCATGGTATTCGATCGCAGCAGAATATGCCATGCCCTCGTTCCGTTTCAAGAGACTCTGTCGGCGTTGTCCTTGGCAAATGCACTCCAGTCCTTATAATTCTTACCGAGACCCTTGAGGTTTTTATTTTGAAAATGATGACATATGGCCGCTGCCAGCGCATCCGTAGCATCGAGCATCGACACATCTATATCATTGACAATCAATTGATCAACCAATGCTGCCACTTGCTCCTTAGAGGCATTACCGTTGCCGGTAACCGCCACCTTGATTTTCTTTGGAGAGTATTCTTGTACCTCAATGCTCTTGTGCAATGCCGCTGCGATAGCCACACCTTGTGCACGGCCTAACTTAAGCATGGACTGCACATTCTTACCAAAGAAGGGAGCTTCGATAGCCATCTCTTTAGGTTGATACCCATCTATGATGCGTTGAACTTTCAGGAAAATCTGATGGAGTTTTTCTTGGTGGGTACCCAGCTTGTGCAGCTTCAAAACACCATGTACCAATAGGTATAACTTCTTTTGTCTCACTTCGATCACCGCATATCCCAAATTGTTGGTACCTGGATCTATTCCTAATATTCTCATTCTTGATGGCATGAAAAGTGAAGATATTAAAATCAATTATAATCTGTATCGGATTATAATCTGACCGGGATAAACAGCGTATTCAGTTGAGTTCGGTCGGGTTGCTATTTTCTCTCGAAATGTAAAGATTAACGTAAAAACGGCGTTTGATGAACTCAAGAATGTGCACGTCAGTTATCTGTATTGAGGGTGCCTAGGGAACCTCAGGGTTTGTAGACTTCCTAAGGGAAAGAACCCCGAATGATGTTCAAGGGAAGTTTCAATTTGAGCCCGTGAACGAGTTTTGGAGGTACCATCATGAGTAATAATGAATGTTGTTTCGGCGTTAGTCGGCATGATATTCGTTCTTAACAATAACGAAGCTTACTTAGCAATATGTACTGGTTAAAGTATATCCTACTCCTGTCCTGTCTGCTGTTTGCCGGCTTTCAGCCAAGTGACCGAGGGTCAGATTTTGCCCTCGATCCATGCGATAATTCAAACGGTGTTTTTCAGGATGGTGAGAAGATCGTCTATAAGATCTACTATAATTGGAATTTTATCTGGATCGCAGCAGGTGAAGTAATTTTTGAAGTGAAAGATCAAGGGGATCAATACCACATTTCTGCCGTGGGTCGGACTTATAAATCTTATGACTGGGTTTTTAAAGTTAGGGACTACTACGACAGTTACATTAAGAAGGAAACCCTCCTACCGGAACGCACCATAAGAAAGGTGCATGAGGGCAACTATCGCTTGTACGATGATGCGGAGTACGATCGATCATCTTCGAAAATTATTTCAAAGAAGGGAAAAAGTAAAAACGATGTGAATGAAGAAGTGATCCCTGTAGAAAAATGCGTGCACGATATCTTATCGAGTGTATATATGATGCGCAATATAGACTTTGGATCTATGCCCAAGGGTAGTCAGCTTCCTCTAAGCGTCTACCTTGACCGCAAAATCTACAACATCGATGTGGTATATGCCGGCGTCGAGAAAAACAAGCGTGTAAGGGGATTGGGTAAGTGCAATACCATGTTGTTTAAACCCCAACTGGTGGTAGGCAATATCTTTAAGGACAACGATGGCATGAATGTATGGGTGTCGAACGATGAGAATCGCATACCGCTAATGATTGAATCACCCATCTCAGTAGGGTCTGTAAAAGTCGTGCTCAATTCGTATAAAGGTCTGAAATATGATCCACGCTTTGGGAAGTCATGAAGCGACTACTGATCATCGTGGCCATTGCTCTGGCATTTGCGTTGGGTATTTGGATGGCAAGTGCCACATGGTTTCCATGGCAGAAACAGAAGACGGAGATTGAGGCCACTGCACTCCTTGAGCGTATTGAAGCAGTCAGTAAGTTGGTTACCGTAGATGGTTATTTTTCAGAGGTCTATGACTACAAGGACTACTACGGTTATGACTGGGGCATTTTTCGCAAAAAGGCTTTGATCAGGGTAAAGGCCAAAGTATCGGCGGGATATGACTTAAGCCATATAGATGTAGAAGCCATCCCCGATCGCAAACACATCGTGATCAGGAGACTCCCACAGCCAGCCATCCTTAGCATAGACCATGATCTGGACTACTACGATTTGCGAGAAGGTACTTTTAATGCTTTTAGCAATGAGGACCTGACTAAGCTGGCTGATCAAGCAAAGGACTATATCGGTCAGACTGCTTTGGACAGCGATTTACTCAAACAGGCTGAACAGCGAGGTCAGCACCTTCTGCAAACCCTGCGCTTCATGGTGGAAAGTTCGGGTTGGACCCTTTCGATTGAGCAAAGTGCGATTGATAGCAAAAAGCTAACCAAAGACCCGCTGAACTAGTGAGTTAAACTGCTAAATTCCAGTAAGCATAATGGTATATTTACTGAGGGAGGCCAGATCCCCTTGCTTGCTGACTTTAGTCGTCTTGGGACAACTTTCATTTCTTGGTTGACATTGTTTACTTTTTGCATTGGGTGGCTACACGAGGTCGTGTCGAGCATATGGATGCCCATATTCGAGAGGGGAACCACTTTGGTTTACCAGTACGAAATCACAATGCCCCCTGCCAACATCCGCTCCATTATGGCAGTTTAGTTTAAATTATTTTTACTGGTCGACAGTCCATAAATATCAGAATAACATGAATGACATCAAATTTGGAAAACAAGGTATCAAAATGGTTCTTTTAGCCATCTTCTTTGGTGTTAACTCGATTATTGACGCCTACACTCAGCAAGCCAATGACCTTGTAAAAAACAAGAATCTGGTTGTAGAATGGTCAAGCAATGTGAGCGGTCATGTTTCTGCCGCTGAAAAAGACTTATTTGAGAAAGCACTTTCCCATGCAGAGCAAGCGAACAAGGCTTTTAATAGTGCCCTCCGTAATACCAATGCCTGGCTGGCCATAGCCGATTCCTCCACACTTCTCCTCCCAGACCACATGGATAAATCGTTATATACCCCTCACAACTCAGCGGCAGACAATTACCCTTTTATGGTTCTATCCTCATATTGCACAGATAGGGATTTCTATAATAAACGCGCCAAAGAAATGCTTTTCAATGAACTGCGTTTCGCAACACTCCCCAATGGTCTTTGTTGTGGTTACGATTTTCAGACAAGGAAAAAGTCTGAGGAAGATGTCCTATTCGGAGCTTCTGAATATATAAAAGACGGCTTAATACCCATGACGGAATTAATGGGGCCCTCCATCTGGTCAGAACGTATGACAAACCTCACTGATATTATTATTAATAACTCCAAAGTGAAAAGCAATTACGGTCTTTTGCCAAGTACGGATGTTGAAGTGAACGGAGAAATCTTGCAGTCAGTCAGTAGACTCTATACAATGACGGGCAATATCAGATATCTGGAGCTGATTGAGAGGATCGGTGATGCATATTGTTTTGAAGTTATCCCCAATTATTATGGTCTCCCTGCGCGGAATTGGGATTTTACAGAAAATATTCCTCAAGGAAAAGATCCTTATTCATTCGGATTGAGCGACCATGGTAACGAAATCATCAGTGGGCTTGTACAGCTTTATATTACCATGAAACACTATAAACCCGAGAAAGCAAAGAAGTATTACCAGCCGATTAAAGGAATGCTCGATCGAATTGTAAAATATGGAATTCAAGAAAATGGATTTTTCTATTATTTTTTCGATGTACGGACAGGGAAGCCAGTTGGTGAAAATTCGCATAGTTATCGGGGCAAAAAATATAGTGGTATCAGAACCGCACATGCTTGGGGCTATATTTATCTCGCATACTTGACTTTCTACCAAGCAACTGGTGAAGAAAAATACAAAGAACTCATTGTCAAAATGTTGGAATCTTTAAATCCTGAAGATTCCTTTTGGTGGACTCAAAGAGCTACGGCTATCTCTGATGTGGTCGAGGGTGTTTTGTACTTGGTCAATCGAATTCCGAATTCGAATGGATTTAAATATTTGGAAGTTATGACTGATAAAATGCTTTCTCAACAGAAAAAAGGTGGCGAATTTGAGCGCTGGTACGGAGATGGCAATGTGTCCCGGACAGCTTTGATGTACGCCCTATATAAAACCCAGGGGTTGCAATTACAACCTTGGAAACCCAATCTTGAATATGGCGCAATTTATGAAAACGGCACACTCTACATCTCCATTCACTCCGAGCAAAATTGGGAGGGCAAACTGTTTTTTGATTATCCAAGAAGCCGAGATATTTTACATCTCCCGATAAATTATGGAAGAATTAACGAATATCCGGAATGGTATACAGTGGAGAGTTTTGATTTCTATGATGTATACAACTCAAAGGAAGGAAGGACTAAGAAATACCCCGGCATTGAAATGGTCAACGGAGTTGATCTGAGCCTTAATGCAGGAGACACTGTTTTTATGAAAGTTGAATAGTTTGGAGACGACTAAAACAACATGTCACCAGCAATTCTGTGAGCCAACAATGATCCACTTGAGGGTGTAGTAGTTAATCAGGCTTCCACCTATGTTTGTTAGACTATGCGGCCGGCACAACCCAGAATGTACGACTCTACTACCGTACGGTATTGGTCACAAAAGCAATCTTTTGACCATCAGGTGACCAGCTGGGTACATTGATAGATCCTTGTCCACCATAGATATAACCTATAATCCTAGGCTCACCTCCGGCATATGGCATCATCCTTAGAAGGCAGTGTTGATAAAACGGATGGTCTTCTGGATCAATCTCAGGTGGGAAGGAGATAAAGATGATCCACTTCATGTCGGGGCTCACATGTGGAAACCAATCGTTGTAATCATCGAAAGTCACCTGTGATTGGTTTTTTCCATTGGCTTCCATTCGCCACAGCTTCATCCGGCCAGTGCGGGAAGAATTAAAGTAGATCAAGCGACCATCAGGACTGTACTCAGGCCCGTCATCCAGACTTGGTAGATTGGTCAAGGGCGTCTCCTTACCAGTTTCAAGATCGATGGTATGGACGTTGTACTGGCCGTTGCGATACCCCGTAAACACCATTTTCTTCTGGTCCGGCGACCAGCCATGCAAGTATGAGTCTCCTGCACCCGGACTGGTTACCACTTGAGGAGAAGTACTGCCTTCCCTTGGTAAAAAATAGATGGTAGAGCTTCCATTGTCTTTAGGATTATGATGACTTATACCCAAGGTGGATCCATCAAAACTCAAGACGTGATCGTTGTTGTTATTCCGGGCAAATCCTGTCTCCAAAGGATTGATGACTCCCGTCTCGATACCAAACTCGTAAAGAAGACCCTTCGAGTTAAAGATAAGTGCCCGACCATCCACCGACCAATTGGGTGCTTGGATGGCATGGGAAGAGCTATAAATAATCTTCCGATGACCAGTGGCCACATCCATGATCTCCAGATGGCCCCCGATGTAGTCTCGATAAGCTTGAAAATCGGGATCTACAGGTTTAACAATCCGTACATTGCGAAAAACAGCGGTCTCTGCGATCTCGCCATTATGTGCACAAACATACAACCCTACATAGGCTTGCTGATCGAGTGCCAACTCATCCAGCTGTACACTGACCAGTGGGCTCCCAAATGCAGCTGTAGACATGATGTAGGTGCTTCCACGTCGCTCGAGCTGGATGACATCAGGAAATGAATCCTGAGACTGAATCTGCTCTGTATGGCCCCCGATCGTCCTTCTAAATTGCAGGGAGGTCAAGCCATCTCCATGTACGGAGGCATTCACATGCTTGGTGTAGTGGTCCAGATCCTCCTTGATGATCCAACCCATTTTTCGATGTGGATCCACTCCTTTGCCAAGGAACTTGGCCTCTGCTCGAAGTATGAAGTCACCCTGCACGGTGGTCCACAAATAATGAAACTGATCTTCCTTTGCCCACATATTTTGTCCAGATCCAGTGATGTAGTAGCGCTGATCGAGGGCATCGTAATAGGCAGCTCCGCGATGTTTGCATCCTCCAACGTCGAGATGATTGTCAAAAACACCTATCCTGCCTTGACCAAGGCTGTCAGTCCAACTCATTACTACCAAGGCCCAGAAAATCATGTGCGTTTTCATCGCGACAATTTATCACAAATGGAGGACTTTCCTGGAACAAGGGTTCAAGAATCCATGGTTGCACCTGGTTCAAGTGGTTTTGAAGTGCTGTCCATTGGCAAGACCCATTGAAAATGACATTTTTCCGAACATCGACTTACACCTTCTTCAAGTCTGCCACTAAGAGGAGGCCAAACTTTTACTGCCGGCAAATTTGCACTCAACGGTTGGGTCTAAATTCCTCGGCAAGAACGCTTAGAGAAGGGTGTGGATCGAGAAATGAGCCAAAAATCCATATTTTACCGCGACAGTAACAACCTTCCTGACTATGAGCACAATTGACCCAACTAAGACCAAAGGTTTCTTTGGCCACCCCAAAGGCCTTTCCACGCTCTTCTTCACGGAGATGTGGGAACGCTTCAGCTACTATGGCATGCGGGCCATTCTAGTGCTGTTTATGACCACGGACACCGCTCAGGAAGGCTTGGGGCTTACTACTGAAACCTCTGGGGCCATTTATGGTCTTTATACAGCGGGCGTGTACTTGCTTACGCTACCTGGGGGTTGGTTGGCCGACAATATATTTGGCCAACGAAAGGCCATCTGGTATGGGGGTATACTCATCATGATTGGACATATCATATTGGCCATTCCTGGATCACCTCAGATATTCTTCGGCGGTTTGGCTTTTGTAGCCATGGGCACAGGTCTGCTAAAACCCAACATCAGTACGATTGTGGGCGATCTATATCCAGAAGGAGGTGCACGACGAGATGCTGGCTTCTCCCTGTTTTACATGGGCATCAACCTCGGATCTTTACTGGGCCAGACTTTCGTTTCATTACTGGGTGAAAAGGTAGATTGGCATCTGGGTTTTGGACTGGCCGCAGTTGGCATGTTGGCAGGACTGATTCAATTTCGGCTTACCGAGAGTACGCTCGGTGACATTGGATTAACTCCGAAGGCCAAGGAAGCACAAACTGGAGAAAGTAAAGGCAGTAATTCTTTTGCCATCGTCCTTGCCCTTACATTGATGTTATTTCTGGCTGCCTTGCAATGGTTTGGAAAAATTGACATGTTTACCGCAGTGGGTTTTGCCTCTGCGGTCGGTATCATCATTGTGACGATTACCCTCTTCTATTTTGCTTATATCCTGACAGCCGGTGGCTTGACAGTGGATGAAAAGAAAAAAGTAGTTGTCATATTCATGTTGTTTATTGGAGCTGCGATATTTTGGTCAGGATTTGAGCAGGCTGGATCCTCCCTCAATCTCTTTGCCCGTGATCATACCGATCGCGTACTTTTTGGCTGGGAGTTGCCAGCGGGCTGGTTACAGAATGTAAACCCAGCTTTCATCATCATTCTTGCACCGGTCATGGGCAGTCTCTGGATCAGATTATCAGCACGTCAGATGAATCCTAAAACACCGGTAAAATTTGCCATTGGGTTGGTCTTTATGGCCTTGGGTTTCTTAGTCATGTACTTCGCGGCGCAAGTGGTCACCTCCGGTGTGAAGGCTGGGATGGGATGGCTCATCTTCACATATTTCCTGCATTCTACCGGTGAGCTCACACTCAGCCCAGTAGGTCTCAGTGCCACTACTAAACTCGCTCCACGCAAGTATCTTGGCCAGATGATGGGTATTTGGTTTGTAGGAGCAGCATTGGGCAATCTGATTGCTGGTCTTTATTCCGGAAATTTTAATCCGGAGAACCTGCAGGAGATGCCCAACTTGTTCTTATCGGTAGTGTGGCTGGGGATTGGGGCTGGTATTGTGTTCTTTGCGCTCAGCCCGTGGATGAAAAAATGGATGGGCAGTGTAAATTAGAGTGCAAGTGACGATCATCTGTATGAACCAAGTGCACAGCAAATTACCCTTGATCAATCTGTTGATCAGGCATGGTAGGCACTGAATCTAGATCCAAGCTCGCATTTCGTAAGGTTCAATAAAAATCCGTCGTAAGTCGACTTTAAACTGGGATTCTCTGAACGCCAGCACTTATGGTGTTAAGCCAAGGTCACTGCTTGGTCTTATTGTGAATTGCCATGGCGGCTATCTGAGGAACAAGCGCATACGGTGATTTGCAAAATGCTTCCACTTTGCGACCAACCTAGAACTCGTGGATTCCCCAGGAGCCGTGCAGCAAAGAGGCTGGTCTGTCCCCCGTGCACACCATTCTTAGATATCAATCCAGTCTGGTTGACCCAGCAAAATTCGGCTATTGCTATCTTTACTGCTTGGCTGGCAGAATCCCTATACTACATGAAAAGCTGACAAAAGATTATCGTTAATCATGCATTCAACTAATTACTACAATACCTTCATAGAAATTGCGGAAGACTGTCCAGTTCATCAGGGCGAAATGCCGACCATCAAGGGAGACAAAAAAACCGTCGCCAATTTGCAGTTTGAGATGCTGTATGAAAATCCGTACAAATTCACTTCTGATGAAGTGCTATTTGCGGTATTTGCGTTGCGAAAGGCATTTGACAAAGGTGAACTCGACGAACAGCGTGAGCAATACTTTTCAAAAGGGCAGCCTTGTTTCAGAGCTTCTCCTCTGACTAAACAGTATGGCTGGGGCATCCACAGTGACGAAGAGGGTAAAATCGCTATGTATGGAGTTGAGACGAAAGAGTACCAACAATTGGTAGCCGATGATTCCATCAAGAAGGTGACGGCCATGAGAAGAAAACGGAAAAAGCACTAGTACTGGTCAAAAATGTCGCGGTGTCGATTGACCTAGAAAAGCATACCCTGCTGCCCGTGTTCTGATCCCCCGCTCTCCAAGGGGACGATCAGCTGAGCATCATTTTCGGTCACTTTACCTATGCGTTTGGACACAGGATATGCGTCGATTGCATCATCTGGATATGGTGCGATCACAGACAATGCATCATCCACAGCGATATCCATGTCCAGCCAAACAGCTTCCGAAGATGGACTCAAGATAGCAGGCATACGATCATGGATATGCTCAATAGCGCTACTCGCGTCTTGCGTGATGATGGTGTATGACTCCAGAAGTTCTCCGTCCGGTCGTTTCCATTGCTCCCAGAGACCAGCTGCCGAAAAAATGTCCTGGTCTTTGAGCACAATCCTGAATGGCGTTTTTCCTTTGCCGTTTTTCTTCCACTCATAATATCCATCCATCGGAATCAGACAGCGTCGTTTCACCAGGGCATGTTTGAATGCCGCCTTTTCCTTGACGGTCTCAATCCTTGCATTGATCATCTTATACCCGATCTTGAGATCTTTAGCCCAAAAAGGTACCAGGCCCCAACGCATGGGTAAGAAGTGATCTTTATCTTTATTGCTGATCACCGGCATGACATGGCTAGGTGCTACGTTAAAATTAGGTAGCGGATTGTACCTTTCCAGATCTTCAGAATAGAAGGTCGCCTTAAATCTGGCTTCCAGCTCCTTTTCTGCCTTGGTTAATGACGAACGACCACACATGTGCAAGAATGATGGGATAAATACGACAAACGCTATGTGTCTAAAGATACTAACTATCTCCTGTTTTAGTCTTTGCTGCTGGGTGTCCGTTTTTGGCCAAATCCATTATTCCCACCATTTTACCAAGAAGATCAGAAAATGTCAGATGCAATTTATCGAACCTACTGAGGGCATGTACCGAGTGAAGCTCCTCAAGAGGGATCTTCTGATGAGGTATGATCTGGTACTTCACTCTGAATCAAATGGGTTGGAAATTCGATTTTTCATTGATCCCAAAGTACGGGGAGATGCACCGTACGTCAGTTTTATGGCAAAGGTTAGTTCGCTTGCGATCAACATGGATCACTTTGACATTCGTACCAATTTCTTTCCGGTGGAGCAGGCAGCAGCTCTTTTTCATGCCGATTGGGCCGCATATGCCGATTTTATTCCAAAGCGTTTACTCACAGAAAAACACTTTGGCCGATTGGTCACCATCTACCGTCGCGATGGCCGCCTGGCGCATACGCTCTTGCTCTTTGATCTACACAACGACGAGGTGGACAGACGTATGAATTCGATTACTTTTTCTACACAACCTGCTGAACCGCAGTAGACTTGTGATCTACCAAACTTAGGCCTGCTGCCGCAGCTCATTGCCCGGTAGATATCTGATCTGCGATGTGAGTTTACTTGGGTCTTCAGTCAGAGAAATCAACCGATAAGCAACTTTCTTATGATCAATGGCAAAATCATTTTCAAAGGGATTGATCTGAAAGTAGCACGATGGTGTGATGTGAATGCGGAGATTGTCGACATATACGGTCTTCTCCACGTGATAATGACCGCAAAAGATATCGAGCACATGGTGACAATCCTTCATAATAGATAGAACCTCCAGATGGTCCTGCAGTGCGTGCCGCTGATCCATATGTGGTACTCCCATGGGCATCGGTGGATGATGCATGATGACGATCGGAGCGGATGGCGAATCGCGAAGAGCTGTGCGCAACCAATTTTTCTGTCTGGAGGACATATATCCTTTGGCAGTATCCAAAAACAAAAAATGCCTATGCCCAAGAATCTTCCCGTAGTACAACTCGCCATCGATGGGTGGAGGCAGGTGATCAAAAACACGCTGCAAAGACGTGGAATCGTCGTGATTGCCTGCGATCAGGTAATATGGAACGCCCAGGTCATCCAGGTGACTCTGCTGCCATTCACAGATCTGCTGCTGGAAATCAACAAGGCATAGATCACCAGCAATGATCAGAAAATCGAGATGATGATATTTTACTGCCTGCAATACATCCCGAAAATTTTGTCTCACATCAATACCAAATGGAGCATCCTGCTCACCACTGGTATGTAAATCAGTAATTAGACCAATCTCCATGTCATGTCCAGATGTTTATGGTGAGTCAATGATGGGTTTTTTCCCGACCTTTCTGAAGGTCCAGTTAATAAATTGTTAAATTGAATCATGCAAAAAACTGCGATTTTTACCGATCGTTTATACATAACCGCAGTGCTATATAATCAATAAGCACTGGCAAAGCAAAGACAAGCATGAAAAAACTTTTTTCACCCATTATATCGGGTATGGCCGGTGGCCTGATAGTGTTAGCGGGCATCATCTATCTTGAAAAAAGTGACAAAATTTCCAGCAAAAAGCACGCACATATGGCTGCCATGGAGCAGCTGGGGGCGGCTATGGATGTGCCGGACGATTTCATCGATGCTGCAGAAATCGCCATGCCTGCCGTTGTGCACATTAGCGCATCTGAAAGCACGGCCAAGGTAGAGCAGAAGCGACGGGAGCGATATTCCAGGAGCGATCCATTTAGCTTTTTCTTCGGTGACGATCTATTTGGAAGACATGCTCCCAGGGAAGGGAAGGGATCGGGAGTGATCATCGCTCAAGACGGTTTTATTGTGACCAATAATCACGTCATTGAGTTCGCCGACCATTTTGAAGTGACCCTTTATGATGACCGAAAATACAAGGCAACATTGATTGGCAGTGATCCGCGTACTGATTTAGCAGTATTGAAAATTGATGCGGTGGATCTACCCTTTTTAAGATTCGGCAACTCTGAGGAAGTGAGCGTGGGCGAATGGGTGCTGGCCGTAGGAAATCCTTTCGATTTGACATCTACCGTCACCGCGGGGATCATCAGTGCCAAGGGACGAAACAAGATCATTAAGCGCAATGATGCCATCGAAGATTTTATTCAGACCGATGCGGTGGTCAATCCTGGAAACAGTGGCGGAGCCCTGGTAGCCAGCGATGGAGAATTGATAGGTATCAATACGGCCATTGCTACAGCTACTGGTTATTACGCTGGATATTCCTTTGCCGTTCCTGCGGAGATCGCCAGGCCAGTTGTGGAAAACCTCATTGATTATGGTGGACCACGTGGTACACTGGGCATCAGTATAGCTTCCATTGCTGATTACGAAGATTACGCTGAGTTAGATCTTACCATAGATCATGGTGTAGTGGTCAGCAAGGTAGAAGATGGCAGTGCAGCTCAGTACGCCGGAATCATTCCGGAGGACATCATTGTTAGTGTAGACAATATCAAGGTAGACGATGTATCGACTTTAGTCAACCTGATGAACAAGCATCGCATCGGGGATGAAGTAATGATCGAAGTGAGACGTAAAGGCAAGCTGAAAAAGGTTTTGGTAAAGTTAAAAGGGTAGTAAATAATAACATTCGGGGCATTCCGCATGTTATTGAAAATAGGTTTAAGTTGGTTTTTCGTTTTGTTTTGAGGCGCCTATCATAGTTTTTGATAGGCGCTTTTCTAGCCTTGGTAGATCAGGTGTGAAGGAGGACTAAGCAGAAGATTGTGTCATCAAGGAGCCAAAAAACATATACCACGAGCACAGTTCTGGCGTGCCGATAGCGATCGGCAATGTAGCAGCAGAATGAAAGTAAAAGCCTGCCCAGCTTGTAGGGAGGAAAATAGCAATGCCGACCATTATATGGAGAGGTACGCTACCAGACTAAAGACATTCTGATCATGACGCCCGATCCCGGCTTTTAAAAGCGGTGTCGTAGCGTGCATGAATCATCGCCTTTAGTTCTCGACGAGCAAAAAATATTCGACTCTTTACTGTACCCAATGGCACATTTAGTTCTGCGGCAATCTCAAGATATTTAAAGCCCTGATAATGTAGGATAAAAGGTACTCTGAGACTCTCATCCAACCTTTCGACCATAAGGTGCAGTTCTTTTAGCATGATCTCCTGCTCAGCCGTGTTGTCTATACTCACCGATCCAATGTTCAAATAATATTGGTTATCGGTGCTGTCATGGATGGTGCTAGCTTTGGCTTTTTTGCGATAATTGTTGATGAAGATGTTCTTCATGATGGTAAATAACCAAGCCTTTAGATTGGTGCCATGACGGTATTTCTCCATATTGTTATAAGCTCGGAAAGCAGTCTCTTGAAAGAGATCTTTGGCATCTTCTGCATTCTTTGTCAGACTAAATGCAAACCTGCGGAGAATGGGAGTGAGTGAGTTTACCTTTTCTTGAAATTCGAGGGTTGACATTGGGAAGCATTGACAGTTATGCACCCAAGGTATGATTTTGTTTAATGAAAAACAAGATTTTGTTAAACAAAAATAGATGACATACGAAAATTATGACTATATGTACGACGATCGTAATAGGTACTATGCTATACGACAAGTACTTATTGCCAAAAGGAATTTTCAAAAATTTATGAAACTAGGAGATTTTCTCACGATGCTCCATTGCCCGATCATAGCGTGCATGGATTTGCTCCTTCAGAGATTTGCGCGCGAAGAAAATGCGACTTTTCACGGTACCAAGGGGCAGTGATAAATCATCTGCGATTTCTTGATATTTGAATCCCTGATAATGCATAAGAAAGGGTTCCCTCAGGCTTTCGTCCAATCCATCGATCATGGAGAGGAGTTCTTTCATCATGATGTTTGAATCTGCTCCATTATCAATATTGACCGAGCCTGAGTTTAAATAGAACATGTTATCAGTACTATCGTGAATCGTTTTAGATTTTGCTTTCTTGCGATAGTTATTGATGAATATGTTCTTCATGATGGTAAACAACCATGCTTTTAGGTTGGTACCTGGTCTAAACTTGTCCTTGTTCTTAATGGCACGCAGGGCCGTTTCTTGAAAGAGGTCCTTTGCATCTTCTGCATTCTTGGTGAGGTTGTAGGCAAAGGTATTTAGCACAGCTGACAGCTGGTTTAAGCGATCCTGAAATTCTATCGTTGACATATGGCTTTCCTTTTAATTGTATGGACAAGATACGACTTTGTTTAACACAAGTCAATTATTGGCTCAACAAAACCGTGTTCTTGGCGACAATTAAGAAATATTTAACTTCAAGGTATTTGCAATAGACTAATTATCAAATACTTATGAAGTATCACAAGTTTCAAAAAAAAGTGAACTACTGTTGGGCGTTGCGTACAAGATAGACGGCCACCAAACTAAATACAATGTTGGGAAGCCATACTCCCAGAATTGGCCCCAAACTCTCGGAATTGGTAAACGTTAATGTAAAACGTGATAGCACAATAAATAGTGCACCCAAAGAAATACCAATAGCAAGGTGTATGCCCAAACCACCTCTGGTCTTTCGGCCAGCCACGGCCATGCCAATGATGGTGAGTATGAAAATCGATACGGGCTCTGATGTCCGCCTGTACAGCTCTGTCTCGAATATCCTGGTACCACCTATGCCACGACTCCTTTGTTGTCGAAGGTATTCTTTGAGCTCCGGTGTGGTAAAAATCTGTTGCTGATTTTTCACCCTTTTCAGATTCTCCGGTGTGATGCTGATCGTAGTATCCAACTCCCTGCCCATATTGATGTCCAGGTGCTCATCCATGTCTTCGAACGTATGAATCACGTAATCCTTTAGTTTCCAGCGGTCTGGAGGTCCCTGCCAAAACGCCCTTTTTGCCTCGATAAAGCTGATGAGTTTAGTGTCTTGATCATACGATTCGATCCTCATATCCAAGGCAGTGGAATCGTTTCGCCTAAAGTTTCTGATGTATAGCTTGGTTTGGGGATCCAGCATTATGTGAATATGCCTGGTTCTGGACTTATCGGTATTGTGCCAGACATTCTTGTTTTCAAATGGTATCCGCACTTTGCTGCCCAATGGTATTAAAAAGTGATTAGACACCATGTGGATGCTAAAGATGAGTGCTGATCCGATCAAATAAGGCCAAATGATCCGTCGGTATGGTATCCCGGCATTGAGAATGCTGATGATCTCAGAATTCTTAGCCAATCTAGAAGTAAAAAAGATGACGCTGATCAAGGCGAATAATGGCCACAACATACCATTGATGAAAGCTATGAAGTGTATGTAATAGCTAAAGATCACTTGTTTGACCGTCACTTCACTCTTGATAAAGGCCTCAAGGCGCTCACTAAAGTCAATCACCACAGCAATGAGGGAGAAGAGCAACGCTGTAAAGAAAAAAGTCTTTAGAAGTTGTACGATGATGTACCGGTCAATAATTTTGAATTGTTTCATAGTCTCTGGGTCACAATGACTGACATTTCTTCCTTCCAGACTTTAAAACGGTTGGATAAGACACTTTCTCGTGCATCCTGCATTAATTTGAGATAAAAGGATAAGTTTTGCAGGGTGGCGATTTGTGCTCCGAGCATCTCCTTACTTCTAATCAGGTGCCTGAGATATGCCTTCGTGTATTTTTTGGACAGAGGGCAGCTACTTTCTTCATCCACCAGCTCATGGCAGTTCTCCCATTTCTTATTCTTGATGTTTATGACTCCCTTGGACGTATACATCAATCCATGCCTCGCATTTCTAGATGGCAACACACAATCAAACATATCAACACCTAGAGCCATACATTCCAGCAGGTCACTGGGTGTACCCACACCCATCAGATATCGAGCAGATTGCTGCGGCAAAGCTTCGCACACTTCTCCCGTAATCTGATATAGAAGTTCACTGGGTTCTCCCACCGAGAGGCCACCAATGGCATTGACGATGGCACGATACCCCGCTATCTCCTTGGCTGACTTCAGTCTCAAATCGGGATAGACACTTCCCTGTACGATCGGAGAAAGAATCTGCTGGTAATCATATTTCACCTTTGTCTGTTGATCTCGTTTGACACATCGCTCCAGCCATCGATGCGTGAGGTCAAGTGATCGGACCGCATAACTGCGATCACAAGGATAGGGTGTACACTCATCCAGCGCCATGATGATATCGGCTCCGATGATCCTCTGGATGTCAATCACCGATTCCGGTGATAAGAAGTGTTTAGAACCGTCGATATGCGATGTAAAGGTGACTCCCTCGTCGGTGAGTTGGCGCCGGTCACTGAGTGAATAGATCTGATAACCGCCACTGTCGGTAAGGATTGGTCGATCCCAGGATATGAATCGATGTAGACCGCCAGCTCCTTTGATCACTTCTAGACCAGGTCTGAGGTAAAGGTGGTAGGTGTTACTCAGTACGATCTGCGCTTTGATCACCTCCTGCAATTGTTCCTGATTGATTCCTTTGACCGTACCTAGGGTTCCCACGGGCATGAATATGGGAGTCTCAATGTCTCCGTGATCAGTGTGCAAAATACCTGCACGTGCAGCGCTATCATTGGCCTCTTGTATGACCTCAAAGTTCATCCGGCAAAACTAGCAACTTTTAGCTGAGACCACTGGTGGATGCCACAACCGTGCTGCTTTAGTTCAGATATCGTTGACTATCAAATTTCAGAAGCACTCCAATCATCAACGTAAATCCCAGCAGTGCGGAACCACCATAACTTATGAAAGGAAGTGGAATACCGATAATAGGTAGTAGACCCATGGTCATGCCAATATTGATGGTGAAGTGGAAAAATAGAATTCCGGCAACCCCGTAGGCATAATGGCGAAATAGGTTTAGTCGCTGTCTTTCGGCAATGGTTACGATGCGCACGATCAAGAAAATAAACAGCCCAATGATCATCAGTGATCCTATAAAACCCTGTTCCTCACCCACTGTGCAAAAGATAAAGTCTGTGGATTGCTCCGGCACGTAGTTTAGCTTAGTCAGCGTACCATCCAGGTAACCCTTGCCAGAAAAGCCTCCTGATCCGATGGCCATCTTTGACAAGAGCACGTTGTATAAGGGGCCATGTGGATCGCATTGATCCGGATGCAACCACACATTGATACGGTCGCGGTGATGTGGTTCCAGTACATTATGGAACGCATAATTTGTACCATATGAAATACCTGAGTACGCTAAAAAGGCGATCAATGTTACACTCGAAAGCTGGAATTTTCCTTTCATGGACTGGAAGAAGATCAGGAACAGCAATAGCAATCCGTTGACAGCGAGAATCTCCAGCTCAAAACCTTGATTGATGCATATGATGGCTGCAATGATCAAAACGCCCACACTCAAATTCCAATACAAACGATAGTTGAGATTCTGTACAAGGATGAAGATCGCTGCAACCGAAAGTAGTACGACCACGCTGAGTGGATTGAATGACAAGGCCAGTATAAAGACTGCCACGGTCACGAGACCAAACACGTAGAGAAAGGGTGATAAACCTTCTCGATACAACAGGATAAAAAATGAAAGAAACACCAAAGCTGAACCCGGATCAGGTTGAATGATGATGAGCAACATCGGCAAAATAAAGAGGCCAATGGCTACTAAAATGTTTTTGATGCTGCGCAGTTTGGAGGTAGGACCAGATAGGTAGCTCGCCATGGCTAGGCAAGTGGTAAACTTGGCTATTTCTGCTGGTTGCAGCGTGAATCCTAAGATATTAAACCAAGACTTGGATCCGTTGACTTCTAATCCAAACACGAGCACGGCTACCAGCAACACCAGTCCAAGGGCATATAGGACAAAGGCAAAATTGCGCCATATCTTCCAGTCGATGTTTAACACGATGAGCAGCACAACAAAAGCGATACCCATCCAGAGGGTCTGCTTGCCAATTGAATTACTCAAAGAAAATATAGAAGCTTCCGATTCGGTATATTCGGCAGCAAAGATCATCAGCCAGCCGATGAAAACCAGGCTGAGATAAAGTGAAAAAGTAATCCAATCGATACTTTTCTTTTGAGTCGCGATTCTGCCTAAAGCCATCTAGTGAGCTGACATTTCAAAAAGATCCTGACGCTTGACATCATCGAGTACCAAGATAGCCGAAGGATAGCGATCTTTCAGCCGGTGTAAAATGTGGAGGGCGTCAAGCTTTTCTCTAAAAGCTCGTCCTTTGAGCTTCAAGATATAGTATGGGTTATCAAATGTCCACTCCAAACGATAGTAGGGATAGATGTTTTCAAACCTCGCTTTCTCGTTCTCCATGCTGCGCCGTTCTGTCATGGCAGCTAGCTGTATTCTCCAAGCTCTCACCTTTTCCTGTGCTTTGTTCTTTTGTGCATAGGTATGCAACATTCGTTCCACCGATGGATTCTCATGGACCGTATGCTGACACCAGGACATCACTGGAATAACCAACAGCCAAATGCCGCTAAGCAATAGTCTAATGCCCATTATCATCGGTGGATACTTACTTGCGGCCATGGCAATGTTTAAATTTTTTCCCACTTCCACAGGGGCAAGGTTCGTTTCTACCCACCTTACGTTCTTCGCGTTTATAGGTTTCGGGCTTCTGTCTTTGGGGTCGACCAGCTCCCTCAGCAGCAACTCTTGCCGCTTCCTGAGTACTGCTACCCCGATTGGTATTGACTTTACTTAAGTCGGTTTTTTGAGTCCTGGCCTCCCGTACCTGGCTTGGTTCTTTAATCAGCAATTTTGCCTTGGCCAAAAATGAGGTCACGGCTACATTGATTTCAAAGATGAGCTGTTCGAAGAGCTCGTAAGCCTCCATCTTATAGACCACCAATGGATCCTTTTGCTCAAAAGATGCTGCTTGTACCGATTCTTTAAGCTCATCCATCGTGCGGAGGTGTTCTTTCCAATGATCGTCGATCAACGCCAGCGTCAACGTTTTCTCAATATCTTCCACAATAGATGTGCCTTCCGACTCCACCGCCCTTTTCAAATCGGCAGAAATGGGATATTCCCGTCCACTACCATCTGTGATGGGCAGCGCTATGTAGCGATATCGGTGACCTTCATTTTCATATACATTTTTGATGACCGGCAGCAGACTTTCAATCATGCGATCTGACTTCTCCTGGTAAAATTCGAAGAATTCTTTCTGAAAAGCTTCGACCGTTTCCTCTTCTGGAGCCTCAGCGAAAAATGCGGCGTCCAGTTTGGGATCCATGCCCAAGGTCTGAAGTGCAGACCTTCTAAACGAATCGAAGTTACCATTCAGCTTGTGCTGATTGACCAGGGCCTCTACCAAGCCGTGGAACATATTATTAAGGTCGACTGAGAGCCGGTCTCCAAAAAGTGCATTTTTGCGTTTTTCATAGATGGCTTCTCGCTGTATATTCATGACATCGTCGTACTCCAACAGCCTTTTGCGTATGCCAAAGTTGTTTTCCTCTACCTTCTTTTGTGCTCTTTCAATAGACTTGGTCACCATCGAATGTTGGATAACTTCTCCATCCTTGTGACCCATTCGGTCCATCAACTTGGCAATCCTCTCGCTACGGAAGAGTCGCATCAAATTGTCTTCCAGAGACACAAAAAACTGGGAGGATCCGGGATCACCTTGTCGTCCCGCTCGACCACGCAGCTGACGATCTACTCGCCGGCTGTCGTGACGTTCTGTGCCCACGATGGCTAGACCACCAGCTGCTTTGACAGCGTCGTTGATCTTGATATCGGTACCCCTACCAGCCATATTCGTTGCAATGGTCACATTGCCAGCCTTACCTGCTTCGGCGACAATTTCTGCCTCTCGCTGATGTTGTTTGGCATTGAGTACATTGTGGTGAATATTTCGAATCTTGAGCATTCTGCTAAGCTTCTCAGAAATGTCTACCGAAGTGGTTCCGACGAGCACAGGTCTGTTGGACTCGCTGAGCGTGACAATTTCTTCGATCACCGCATTAAACTTCTCTCGGGCTGTCTTAAAAACCAAGTCTTCACGATCGTCCCTGACGATGGGACGGTTGGTAGGGATTACCACGACGTCGAGTTTGTAAATCTCCCAAAACTCATTGGCCTCCGTTTCTGCAGTTCCAGTCATGCCAGCGAGCTTGTGGTACATCCGAAAGTAGTTTTGCAATGTCACGGTAGCATAAGTCTGAGTAAGCTCGCCGACTTTCACATTCTCCTTTGCTTCCAATGCTTGGTGCAATCCATCGGAGTATCTTCTACCTTCCATCATTCTACCGGTCTGTTCATCCACGATCTTCACCTGGCCGTCGAGTACTACATACTCTTCATCCTTTTCAAATAAGGTGTATGCCTTGAGCAATTGGTGAACGGCATGGAGCCTACGTGTTTTTTCACCATACTCCTGGATCAGATTTTGTTTTGCCTCCCGGATTTCCTCCTCGGTGAGGGCAGGGCTCTGCTCTATCTCATGCAAGCTGGTGCCGATGTCAGGCAAGATAAAGAGGTTGGGATCATCGCCGCCTCGCGCCAGAAACTCAGATCCACGCTCTGTCAGATCCACATTGCGATTCTTCTCATCGATGGTGAATAGCAGGGGTTCGTCGACCAAGTGCATGTTTTTCGACTGCTCTTGCATATAGTAGTTTTCGGCTTTCTGCATAGAGACTCTGACCCCATCTTCACTCAGGAATTTTGTCAGTGGCCGATATTTGGGTAGAGCACGATATGCCCGCAAGAGTGCCATTCCACCTTCGTCCTCATTATAACCGTTGGACCCCTTTTTTATCAGCGACTTGGCATCGGCCAGATACTCGGTAGCGATCTTCTTCTGCGCACTAAATAGTCGCTCTACCTCAGGCTTTAGATTGATATACTCTCTGTCTTCGGCACCTTGGGGTATGGGTCCAGAGATGATCAGTGGTGTACGGGCATCGTCGACCAGTACTGAGTCAACCTCATCGATCATCGAGTAGTGATGTTTTCTCTGTACCAACTCATTGGGAGACCGCACCATATTGTCTCTGAGATAGTCAAAACCAAATTCACTGTTGGTTCCATAGGTGACATCACATCGATAGGCCTGCTTTCGTTCTGGCGAGTTGGGTCGATACTTGTCTATGCAATCGACGGTCAGGAAAAGAAACTCAAAGATGGGTCCTACCCATTCCGAGTCTCTACGGGCCAGATAGTCATTCACAGTAATCAGATGAACACCCTCACCCGAGAGACCATTGAGGTACGCTGGCAGCGTAGCGACCAAGGTTTTTCCCTCACCAGTGGCCATCTCTGCTATCTTTCCATCGTGAAGAACCATCCCACCGATCAACTGAACATCATAGTGTACCATGTCCCATACAATCTCTCCACCACCAGCAATCCAACTGTTGCTCCAAATGGCCTTGTCACCCTGGATCGTCACATATGATCTTTTAGCAGCCAGATCGCGATCGAAATCAGTAGCAGTCACTTCCAATCTGTCCTTATCCTTAAAACGACGTGCCACTTCCTTGACCACAGCAAAGGCCTCTGGCAAAATCTCATTGAGCACATCCTCTAGATGCCCATCTTTCTCCTTGATCAGCTCATCGATCTGCTTGAATTGATCTTCCTTGATGCCAAAATCTGATTCGCTTTTCGCCTCTTCACGCAGCAATCGAATATCTTCGTTAATGCCAGCCAAATGATCCTGAATCCGCGCCTTGAATTGGTGTGTCTTATCGCGCAGTTCGTCGCTGCTCAGTGCTTGCAGAGTCTCGTATATACGAATGGTTTCTTCAACTATTGGGGTGTATTTTTTTACATCCCGATCAAACTTTGTTCCGAAGAGCTTAGTGAAAATATTGTGCATCCTAATGTTTTCTGTGTGTCATTCAAAGATAAGTAATATAGTCTCCATAGTGTAAGGGTGAATCTAGCCTGCCAGACACTCGATAACATCCCGACGGGATCAGTTTTTCGCATATTGGCAGGTCAATCGCTGTCCAGACAACGAAAGTCTTGGCTCATATATCATACCAGAGAGGGATTCACTGCGATTATGCCACCTTCTAAGCCATAATGACAGTTTTTTGTCGTTATTAACTTTTGTTCGACTCAAACTATGTATCTAAAAGATTTCCTCGTGAAAGGCCAGTTTTTCCTGCGACTTCATGTTTCAGTACCATTCTTGGTCTGCCGGTCTCCCGATGGCTTCAAATCCTTTACTGAGTATTCCCTAATAAGGAAGACCTGGTGTCGCTCATCCACTGTCAGGCAAATTCCCTTGGTGGTACTTAAGACCACCCTCTGCTTGTCGATACTCATGTTGCTTGCTGTAGCTGGATCTAGCCAGATAAACCCTCCTGACTTTCTTTGTCAGAGATCTGATACTTTGTTTTGGAATCCCGCTTCCAACACATGCGGATCCTTTGTGGCTACGAATATTTATACCAGCACCAACCGGCAAGGTCCTTACAGCTTGCTCACCACCATCAACGATCCAGCGACAACCTCCTTTGAACATAAGGCTCCAGGGCAGAACTTCTACTACCTCACTACCGATGCAGATTGCCCAGGTCTGGTCGCCCTAACATCCGACACGCTTGACAATCGCAATCCGGTGGAAACTGTCATTGATGTGGTCACCGTCGAGGGAGAAGATGTGAGGATCAGCTGGTTTGCCAACGCGGATCCTGAGACCATCGGTTACGTGATTTATCGTACCACATCGCGAGGTACCACACCCATTGATACCGTCTTCGGGGAGCTGGAATATCTCGACACCGATGCTTCACCTGGAACGGGCTTTGAAACCTACAATGTGGTGGCATTGGATGCTTGTGGCAATCAGGGTGCTTTCGATGTGCCCCACACCAGCATCTTTTTGGAGGCAGAAGACGACTTCTGCGGAAAACGGATCGTACTGACCTGGACGAACTACACTGGCTGGCCTACTGGAGGTGAGAACAACCAGATTTGGCTGGGTATTGGTGGAAGGCCTATTGAATTTGAGCATCGCCTCAGCTGGGAAGATACACTTTCAGGTGTCTTAAATATCAAGGACGATACCGAGTATTGTTTGCAGATGGTCAGCAAGAAAAATGGAAGTAACGTGACAGCCCGCAGCAACATAGTCTGTCTCACCAGCGATGTACTGAGTCCTTTAGAGAATTTGACCATCAGAAATGTCACGGTCACTGATGATGACCAGGTAGAAGTACTATGGGACTACACATCACTGGCTGATCTGACTGAGCTGCAGCTAAACCGTGGCGATGATTCACTTGAGCTCCTGCCTCTCCCCAACAACATAGACGGTCAACCACCAAACGACACCAACGTCTATGTGGATCTGGCAGCAGATGTGCAGAACCAGGCATACTACTACGGCCTTGTGGCTGTCGACGACTGCCAAACTATGTTTGCTTCGGACACGATATCATCAATCTTGCTCGAGTTGGATACTCGGAATGGTGACGAGAACTGGCTTAGTTGGACTCCTTTTTTTCTCACTGGAAGATCATTGGTAGAATTTTCAGTCTGTAAGATCGAATCCACTGGAGAGTTACTGTTGTCTACTGTGAATGACGGTACGAGGTCTTACCTCGACTTGGTTGATCAAGCACAAGTGGCAGCACCAGCTTGCTATGTGATCAAGGCTACACACACAAATGGTGCAGGAGGAGATCAGCAGATCGCCAGATCCAATGTCAAATGCATTGATCAGCAAACAGTGATGTATGTCCCCAATGCTTTTTCACCCACAGGCGTGAATAAGATATTCAAACCTGAATTTCTTTTTCAGAATTCGATCACTAGCTACACCTTCAGGATATTCAATCGCTGGGGTGGGCAACTCTTTGAAAGTGGGGATCCAGATACCGGCTGGGATGGAAGCGTGGATGGTCAGCTCTGCACACCGGGCACCTATTTGTATGCCATCGAGATAACTTTGACCGATGGATCTTCGGAAGCTAAGGGAGGAACGGTACACTTACTAAGGTAAGACACATCAGTATACTGGTAGTGAAGAATCGATTTCTTCAGCATAGGCTCTGATTCCTCCCTTTAAGTTGTACAGGTTGTCAAATTGATAAGCATTCTGCAGCATCGTGATTGCCTTTGCACTGCGCTGTCCAGTACGACAATACATCACCACCTTCATGGACCGTGATATTTCATCATGCTTCTGTTTAATCTGTCGGAGAGGCATAAGTTTTCCTTCCAGATTGACAATGTCGTACTCATATGCCTCCCTCACATCTATCAGTTGAAACTTCGCTGATGAAGACCTCATGTCGGCCAATTCCCGTGCGCTGATCGATCTGACATTCGGCCATGACTCACCATCGTTTCCCGTCAGCCCACAAAACTCATCGTAATCGATCAAGTGCTCAATGGTGGGAAGATCGTCACGCTTGGCCAGGTCCAGAGTGACAGAGGTAAATGACAAAGCATCAAAGACGAAGAGTCTTCCGGACAACGAATCGCCGATCCCAGTCAATACCTTAATCACTTCACTTGCCTGCAGAGAGCCGATGATACCTGGCAGAACACCCAGCACACCCCCTTCTGCGCAGCTTGGCACCATGCCTGGTGGTGGTGGATCTGGGAAGAGATCTCGGTAATTTGGGCCTCGGTTACCATCCGAATCAACATGATTAAAAACGGACACCTGTCCTTCAAACTGAAAGATCGAGCCATAAACCAGGGGCTTATTAAGGATCACACAAGCATCATTAATTAAGTAACGCGAAGGAAAATTATCGGTTCCATCTGCGACGATGTCGTACGATCTTATGATGTCTAGGGCATTGTCAGCACTGATCTTTAGCGCATGGGGAACCACCTCCACATGTGGATTAAGTGCTCGTAGCTTCTTTGCTACAGTCTCTACTTTGGAGGTGCCGATATCTTCCAACGTATACAAGACTTGCCGTTGAAGATTGCTGAGGTCTACAGAATCAAAATCAACCACTCCAATGGTGCCAATTCCAGCCGCGGCTAGGTACAGCAGTAGCGGACAACCGAGTCCTCCAGCACCCACCACCAGTACCCTGGATTGCTTCAACTTGCACTGACCAGCAATGTTAAACTCGGGAATAAGTAAGTGTCTGCTGTAGCGCCTTAGCTCCTCCGTTGTCAGGTCATGAATATGAATGGCATGCATCTCTCAGACTCATTTGGTCTGCATAAAAGTACATCTAAGACCTGGTTGCGGAAGAATTGTAATGGGAAGCAGTACAAAAAGTGCTGGATATGGTGGGAACGACAAGCCACCAGCTGAAGTACAAGAACCTAACGGAGAATGTTAGAGGATGATGGTTTCGGTGCGAGAATTGAGGCTCTCGCTATCGATCAGAGTCGAACTCCAGAAATGAGTTTTTCCCGCCTTCATGTTCAGTCTGATATTGGAAAACAATGCATCGCTGATACCTTTGATATCTTGCCAATCCAGCAACTGTACCAAAGGCCCGGTATGGAAGCACCCTAGTAACGCCAGTTGGCTCTCATCGGCGATCTGATGAGCTCTTTGAATGACCTCTGTAGTCACGGCCTTGTTCCAACCAACAGATCTCTTCAAGGGCCAAATCTTTTTGAGGATGCGGTAATTGTCGCTGATACAACCATAGAAAAATCCAAACCCCTGATTTGGCATATGTGCTTCTAAGACTGATTCGATCTGCCTCTGGAAAAAGATGGGAACGATCAAATAGCGCTTGTCATATTCAGTCGCAACTTTGGAGGTCTGTAACTTATGTGGTACTAAAACGGGCGAGGTGTCATTTTCCAATCTCATAGTGGATTTGAGTTGTAGTTCGAAATATGAACGGGGTTGCAACTTGGTCACCATCTGAGGCGCATTCAAGCCTGGTACATATGACGAAGATCAATAGTCATGCCAAAGGAAAACAAACGAGGTTGGATCGGAAGGTTTGTGGCGGGCGCAGGGTCAACTAAACAATTGGTTATCAATCTAGTGGTAGCCCAGCAATTTTTTTTGATTTTATAGCCTCAATAGCCCTATTCACCCTGTGAAATGACAACAGTCGATGACCACCTTCGGCCACTATCAGCAGTACAACTCCGGAAATGAAAATACAGTTGCGCAGAGTCTCTATCAGTTGACTGAAGTCCTCAAAAAATGGCTTTACCAAGAGTAGTTCTAACGCAATAGTCGTGGCAGCGAGCATAAACAAGATGATGCTGGTCCCTTGAGCCCAGCGCACAAATGTGGGCTGTTGTTTGGTTTTGCACTTTCGCAGTAAATAGGCGGCAACACTATTCGACGGGTTGATCTTTAGCAGCTCCCATAATATCTTTTCAGCTTTGTCCAGTTCAAAGAGGTGATAATGAGCTGCTGCTTTTTTAAACAGCACACTTTCAAAAATATCCTCCTGGTTGATGTATTTAATATTATGAAAAATGATCATTTCTAACAAGACTGCGGTTACATCGGTATAGGCTCTATACCTGGCTGTCTCAAAAAGTGCATTACTATAGACAAAGAATACTTCAAAATACTCATCTGTTGATAGCTGGCTAAAACTACCTTGATTGCGTTGATAAAAGTTAATGATATCGTGATACGATGCTACATCGATTTCCTTAAAAATGGCGTAGATGTCTTCCGTATACGTATCAAACGGACGATTCACAGTCGAAATATTTTCATATCAATATATTACTTCTGTCATACAATGTCCAATCGTATCTAGAAAATCAAACATAAATGACTGTTAAAGTTGATGCTAGATGCTCCATGCGATGATCTGGGGGATGACCGGCCTAAAATTTTTTTGGTAGGTCGAGCCAGCGTTCGTTTTTCAAACACCTCCTCAGAAGTGTTTCCGCGAATCATGTCCCCACATCAATTTGTTTCTCATCGTCTTTGAGAAGGACATTTCATCCAGCTGAACCAAATCAATTCCAAAGGGACATTTTCGAACGACCAGTCGGTAATCGCTGTTAATGATCTCGAAGCGCGCATCTAGGGTGCAAAGGAAGTTTTCCGCCCTACCTTCGATCTCAAAACTCAACTCACAATCATCAGCCACCACCAGAGGTCGCACGTTTAGGTTGTGAGGAGCAACAGGGGTGATAACGATACTATTTGAATCGGGGAAGACAATTGGACCTCCACAGCTCAGAGAGTATCCTGTCGATCCAGTGGGTGTCGCCACGATCAATCCATCTGCCCAATAGGAATTGAGAAATTCACCATTGAAATAAGCATGGATGATGATCATCGATGAATTATCACGTTTTAAGATGGTAAAATCATTGAGGGCAAAGGTCTCTGCCCCAAAGAGTGGTTGGTTAGATTGCAGAGAAAGCATACTCCTTGGTTGCAATCGATATTTGCCCTGCTTTAGGAATTCCACCGCTTTGTCGATGTATTGCTGCTCAATACTGGCCATAAATCCCAGCCGCCCTAGATTGATCCCCATGATGGGAATCCGTAGATCCCGAATCAGTGTCACCACGCCCAAGATCGTCCCATCACCGCCCAGCGTAAACACAAAATCCAAATGCAAATCCACCAGGTCATCGTACCCACCTATGATCGTCAGATCGACTTGGGGCTCAAATCTCTCCTGAACAAGTAAATGGTATGGTTGATATACGAAGACCTTGGCATCTTCCTTCGCCAGTATGTCAAAGAGTAAGCGAACTGCTGGTAGTTGCTCATCTGTGATCTGCTTTCCGTAAATAAGTATTCTCATTATAGATCTGACCTAACGTGCAGGAAGATACCCTTTTCACCTATATGATTGATGCTGTACTCGATTTGAAATACATACTTGCGGTAAAGGATCATATCGATGCCGAGACCTCCTCCCACCAACCAACGATTGTTAAATGGATTATCTTCGTTGAACAGATCGTTGTTGACATAACCAAAATCTGTGTTGGCCGTAAGCCAAACCGCTACAGGAAATATGCGATAATTCTTAAAAGGCATCTTTTTCTTTAAGTCAAACGAGCGATCAAATAATCTAAACCGAAGCGAATTTCTGCTTAGCAAGAAGTCGGTACCATCGACGACATAGAGCTCGTATCCACGGATATAGGTCTCACCAAAACCCAATGCCTCCAGACCGAAATATGGATGACTGTTGCCCGTCCATTCCACTTCTGTTTTCACCCTCATTTCGAGATTTAGCACCGGAAGCATGGGAAAATAATGTGCATAGAGAAATGTCGTGGTAAACTTATCGAGATCATTAAAAAGGCCAAGCCCTTCCTTCTGTGCGATGGCCGATAGATAGCTCCCTTTAAGTGCATAGAATTTATTATCACGCGCTTCGCGACTGTACAGATAAGCCAATTCTACATATCGCTGGCGAGTATCCCCATTGAGATAGCGCAGGTTTAGGTCCAGGACTCCGTCGGTCACTCGATTATCTTCATATTTTAGAAAAATCTCGTGGTTGCTGCGTACTCTCGGCCTGTAATGTAGCGAGAGGGTGGACTTGATTGTCTTAAAGTTAATCTCTGATAGGTCTTCGTAAAACTGCCTTTTATTGTAGCGTGTTTCGAACGGAAACTCACGGCGATGATCAAAGAAGAAGCGTCCAGTAAATCCCAACGTCTTTTCCCGATTGATGTAGGGACGCTCATATTGCAGAAGGACTTTTCTGAGATACCCAGCTTGAAGTATCAGTTTCAGGTTGTCCTTGTTGCCAGAAAAATTGATGTAGAGAAAACGCAATCCATAGTTGACTCGCTTTAGGGAGGCATTGTGTTCTGTCCACCATACATTAAGGTTGCGGTCTGCCAGCTGAAATATGGGAAGTGGAAAGATGTACCATGACTCCACTACCTTAATGGATAGATGCACAGATTTTTCTTCGTCGTTCCACTCACGGATGTTGATTTCTACATCATTAAACAAACCTGTATTCATCAACAAGGTCTGGTTGTATTCCAACCGATTAGAGAGTCTGGATACATCCAATGAGTCTCCCTGCTTAAAGTCGATCTCTCGTAGTATCAGGGCATGCTTGGTTTTTCGGTTGCCCTCAACATCGATGGCCTTTATCCAAATGAGAGATGCTGCCGGCAGATCACCAATCGGAGCCATCCAAATAATGAAAACAATCAACCACCAATTCCTCGTCATGAACTTGACTAGATTTCGCAAGATATCAATGGCCGTCAAAAAGCTTTTAGGCCATCATACATTGAGATAATGCATGAAAGATTCAAATCGATCTTTAAGAACGTCTGCATCCTGTTGTTCTGTATACATTGAATCTACAACGTACTCATAGCGTTCGAGCGCTGCCAAAACCCGGTGTACTTCATTCTTATTGATCTTCAGATGGACATGAATCTGATTGGTGGTTGGTTGGGAAGAGATGAATGAGCTGATAATGGCCACACCTTCAGACTCCACCACCCTGGCTATCTCGGATAGGGCATAGTCTGGTTTACTCATCTCCAGCACAATGATGCTTCCATGCTCGGAAAAGGAAAAGCTCCTAGAAAAATATTCAAGCAATGTCTCCTGGCAGATAACTCCCAGATAGTTGTCATCTTGGTCCGTCACTGGAATCACGGTCAGACCCAGTCTCGCTATCTGCGACATCAGGTCAAAAATATGATCTGCCTCTTTCACAAAAGGCTTCTGCAGAGATAGTTGATAAGAGCCGATCGGCTCGTTGACATCGTGTTCCAAAATATCATCCTCTCCAATTAATCCGAGAAATTGCTCGTTATTGACGATCGGTAGATGTCTCACATGGTGCTCGCTCATTAGGTCAAGTGCTTCTTGACCTGTGTTGGAAGTCTTGATGGGTACAAGTGCGTCGGAAATGAGATCGAGTGCCTTCATATGACTTATCTGCTCAATTTGGTTTTCTGCTCAATAAATTCCTTTTCGGTGATCAGGCCTTTTTCTTTGAGCTCATTTAGCTTCTTGAGTTGTTGCAATAGTAGATCATCATCTAGCAGATTCTCTTTGGGTGAGGCTATCTTTTTGGTGAGGGTATAGCCATTTTCTTTAAAATGATCCCAATTGGGCTGGATGCGTAGATAAGCTAGGGCATCATGATTGTCTATTCTGGCAAAATCATTAAAACCCATCTCGACAGCCCGGCTTATGTGATTAAATGCCAGGTCTGCCTGCTCTGTCTGAGAGTAAGCGCAGGCCAGATTGAAGTGGATGGTTAAGTCATTGGGATCAACCTTGAGTGCCTGTTCAAAATCATCGATGGCAGCCTCGATATCAAATTCTTTAAACTTCTTGATGCCAGCCTGTTTGAAGGGATTATTTTTGACTCTTTTTCTCCCTCTTCGGGTCGGTCTGCGAGTGGGCACTGGTGGAGCATGAGTACGGGTTTTCCGGCGAGTGTCGCGGCGATAGGTGCGCCTGGATTGAGGAACTCTTTCAAAATCTGTATCCCTCCTTCGTCCAAATCCACCGCTGCGATAAGACCTGCGCCGGTTGTACTTTGCATCAAAAACAGCTTCATCCATTGTGAGGAAAAGGATGCCGTCTAGTATACCAAGAATCACCGAAATCCCCGTTACCAGGAGCAGTGTATACATGATACCCAGACCGATCTGACCCAAATAATATCGATGTAGGCCAATAAAGCCGCCAAAAAAGGCAAAAATTGCAGCTACGTTCTTATTCTTCATCCGAGATCCTATATCTTATTTGACTTCAGTCGGTAAAACGGGTTTTATTTTTGTGGTGAGTACGGCTATATCGTCTGGATAAGCTTGTTTACCCTTAAATTTCTCCAATGCTTCCAACAGCTTTTTGTTAAAAACGCTTGCAGAATCTAACCTGTGTGTGCAGGCAAAATCGGCAATGATGTCCTCATCAAAATAGGCGCCAGAACCATCGCGCAAGTCTGTGAGGCCATCCGTATACATAACGATCAAAGTCTCCTTGTCATTCATGTTTATCTCACCCACCGTGATGTCATCCAGGTGGTCTATCCCTCCCAAAATGGTACATCCTTCCTTCAATAAACGTTTGCTATCACCACATATATATATGGGAGGATTATGACCAGCATTCACATAGTTAATGACATTTTCTTTTTTGTCGTACTTCAGGATAAAAAATGTGATGATGCGTTCGCTTTTGGTCGTGTCTACAATCGTCTTGTTGAGATGTTGTACCAGCTCATCCAATCGGTTATAGATCCGTAATGCAGATCTCAGAGTAGCTTGGAAGTTTGCCATCAATAGTGCGGCAGGGATGCCTTTGCCCGATACGTCCGCCATGCAGATCACAAAGCTCCCGTCGTCAAATTTGCAGTAATCAAAATAGTCTCCACCTATGTTGGAGTGCGGTCGATAAATCGATGATAATTCAAAGTGCTCCTCGTTGGGCAGGGTAGAGGGGATCAGCATTTGCTGCACATTCTGTGCCAACTCTAGCTCCTTCTTGTAGGCTTCTTGCTCAATCTGCTTGTTAAACAACCTTTTGTTTTCAATCGCCACAGCAACCACATTGGTGATGGTAATCATAAATTTAAACCGGTCATAAGCATCGTCAGACTTCTCGATGTCGCCAATCAATATATAAGCCAGTGGATCATCTTTATGAAATACAGGGATCACCAATTCAAAAGGCTTCAGGAGTTCGTGACTTAGCTCTCCTACTCTACTAAAATCTTTATACCGGGTGATCAGTACATGGACCAATTTTTCAATATGTATTGGATCAAACCGAATCGCCTTTTTGCACATCCAGCTCTCTTTTTCTCTAAACAGCATGGCGAGCCGTTTCACACCTAGCTCAGTCTGCAAAAACTGACTGTACATATCAAAGAGCTTGCTGGCCGGCATGTTGGCATTGATGGCCTGTGTAATGCGCATCAAGCAGTTTAATTGGTTCTGTTTGCTCTGCAGCTCCTTTTCCAATTGTTCAAATTGAGGATATATGTAGCCCGCAAGCGATTTGTCTTCCATTGGTGGGATCACTGGATAATTAGATTAAATTTAGCCAAATAGTTCTTAGCCCAAGGTCATTGATATGAAAATCCTACTAATCGAGCCGTATTTAACCGACAGTCACAGGCAATGGGTCGACGGAATTAGTAAAGGCCAGCGCTGGGAATCGCGAGTACTATCTTTACAGCCGCGCCATTGGAAGTGGCGCATGCACGCAGCTGCCATTAGCCTGGCAGAGCAAGTAACCAGCTTAGCATTTTGCCCAGATTTGATACTTGCCTCAGAGATGATGGACTTGGCATTGCTAAAAGCACTACTCGGCACCCATGCACCACCCATGATTCCCATTGTGCTCTATCTCCACGAAAATCAGCTCACTTACCCTGTTTCCTCGCACGACCAGGATCAGCAAAAACACATCGACCAACACTATGCATTTGTGAATTATAGCAGTGCTCTGGTAGCAGATAGCCTAATCTTTAATTCTCGCTATCACCATGACACTTTCCTCAAGTCCATTCCTAACTTCCTCAAAAAATATCCCAAACCAAATACGGTGAGCCAAGCTCTGACCCTTAAAGCAAAGAGTCATGTGATCTATCCAGGATTGGATACCAATGTACTAGACCAATGCAAGACGGCTAAGACGGTAAGAACGCCCATCCTCCTATGGAATCATCGGTGGGAATACGATAAAAATCCTGATCTCTTTTTTCAAACCCTATATGACCTCTCAGAGACGGGGATTGATTTTATGTTGGTCGTATTGGGTCGGTCATTTTCCCAAACTCCTACCATCTTTAAAGAAGCTAGGCAAAAGCTAGCTCGGCACATTCTGCAATGGGGATTTGTCGATTCCAAGGATGCCTATTATCGATGGCTATGGCAAGCAGATGTAGTGGTATCGACCAGCCATCAAGACTTTTTCGGAATCAGCATAGTGGAAGCTATCTATTGTGGGTGCTGGCCCATCCTTCCAGATAGACTTGCCTTCCCAGAGCACATTCCCGAGGCCCATCACCCAGCCTGTATTTATCGACGGGATGCTCAATTGCTTCCTTTGTTGAGACAAACGATGGCCGACTTACCGATCTCTCAGGAAAGGATAGATGAGATGAGCGAAAAGGTCAGATCGTATTCTCTATCAGCCACAAACGCTCAATATCTTGAGATCTTCGAACAGTTATTGGGAAAATCCAGTGCCTGATCCCTGACCTTATTTGTAGGATCTTCATGGCAAAGCACTTCCCATTTAGCGACACTAGGCCAGTACGTCATTTACCACATGTCCGTGTACATCGGTGAGACGAAACCGGCGACCCTGGTATTTATAGATAAATTGCTCGTGATTAATACCCAGAAGGTGCATGATGGTCGCCTGAAAATCATGAACATGCACTGGATCTTTGACGATGTTGTAACTGAAATCGTCGGTCTCGCCAAGGGTGATACCCTTCTTAACACCCGCACCTGCCATCCAAATGGTAAAACATCGAGGATGATGATCGCGGCCATAATTGTCGGGCCGCAACTTACCCTGCGAATAGCACCCTCTGCCAAACTCACCCCCCCAGATGACCAGAGTATCCTCCAGTAAGCCCCGCTGTTTCAGGTCTTGCACCAAGCCTGCGGAAGCCTGGTCGGTGTCGCTCGTCTGGATCTTTATATAATGTGGCAAATTGCCGTGCATGTCCCAGCCCTGGTGATATAGCTGGACAAACCGCACACCACTTTCCACCAATTTTCTTGCCAGGAGACAGTTGTGTGCGTACGTCCCTGGCTTCCTTGCATCTTCACCGTACAACTGATAAATATACTCAGGTTCCTTACTGGTATCTAGGGTCTCGGGAACAGACATCTGCATCCGGTAAGCCATCTCATATTGAGCCACCCTTGACTTGATCTCTTCATCTCCAAAGTGCTCAAACTGGCTAGCATGCAAGTCCGCTAGATGGTCGAGCATCAGTCTGCGTTCTTCCCGCCCGATGCCCTGAGGATTATTGAGATATAGGACTGGTTCGTGACCAGATCTGAACAAGACTCCCTGGTGCTTTGATGGTAAGAAGCCGTTGCCCCACAATTTCGCATACAGTGGCTGTCCACCATTCCAACCCCTCGATAGCAATACCGAAAAGGCCGGCAAATTTTCATTTTGACTGCCCAGACCATAGCTGATCCATGAGCCCATACTCGGCCTGCCTGCTTGCTGAGATCCCGTCTGTACAAATGTCACTGCCGGATCATGGTTGATGGCCTCGGTGTGCATACTCTTGATGAAACAGAGATCATCGACGATCTTGCGATGATGGGGCAAGAGATTGCTTAACCATGCCCCACTTTCTCCGTACTGGTCAAAAGTGTAGTTGCCCATCGCCAATGGGAAGGAGCGTTGATTGGATGTCATGCCGGTCACACGTTGACCACCACGCACGGAAGCTGGAAGCTCTTCACCAAATCTTTCCTTCAGCACGGGCTTATAGTCAAAGAGCTCCATCTGGGATGGAGCACCGCTCTGAAAGAGATAGATGATGCGCTTTGCCTTTGCACCAAAGTGAGGAAGACCTGCCGGAGAACTATTGACCCGATTAGATCGTGCAGCCGCCAGTGACTTTAGGGCAACACTGCCCAGGCCTAGTAAGCTATTCCTGAGAAAGACCCTTCGATTTAGGCGGTCCGCCATGCTTTTTAGTGCATCATTAGTCATCTCCCGTTGGCTTCTATCTTTTGGTGACGAATTCATCAAAGTTAACAATGGTGGAGGCGATCATCGTATGTGCCGCCAGATCTGCTGGATCCAATTGCCTGTCTGGGGGATGCTCTCCGGTAGCCAACAGTCCAGCAGCTGCTTCTGGGTCCCTCTGATAAACCTCCAAGGCACTATTGTATAAACGCTCAATATTATTGAGTTCTACCTTCCTAGGATTTCTACCTAGCAATCGTCTAAAGGCTAAAGTGATGCCGTGATCCTCAGCATTCAGCCGCATCATATCTTCTGCCAGCACTCTGGCTGCCTCTACAAACTGAGGATCATTCATCAGTACTAGTGACTGCAAGGGTGTACTGGTATTTTGTCTTCGCACCACACAATAATACCTATCTGGAGCGTCAAAATTTAGCATGGCTGGTGGAGGAGAACTGCGCTTCCAAACTGTGTAGAGACTGCGCCTATATAGGCTGTCTCCTGATTGCTGACGATATTCGGTAGCGTTGCGGGTCGCAAGCGCCTTCCATATTCCCTTGGGTTGATAAGGATATACACTCGGTCCTCCAATCTTATCAACCAAGAGTCCACTTCCAGCCAGGGCTTGATCCCTGATGATCTCGGCGCTCAATCGGGATGCGGGATAGCGACTGAAGTATTCATTTGTTGGATCTGCATCCTTCTGCGCTGGACTGGTGATCGAAGATTGCTGATAAGTGGCAGACATCATGATCTCCTTTAAGAATGCTTTTATGTCCCAATCAAGTTCGATCAGACGCATCGCCAACCAATCCAACAATTGGGGATGCGAGGGTAAATCTCCCTGGCTCCCAAAATCTTCCTGCGTAACCACCAATCCTTCACCAAAGCAGATCGACCATAATCTATTTGCTGCCACCCGGGCCGTAAGTGGGTTTTGCTCATTAATAAGCCACCGTGCTAGCCCAAGTCGATCCTCATCAAACACCTGGTCGACACCAAGGAAGGTCAGCACACGTGGTTGTACCTCTCTTGTTGGGGCATCGTAGGCACCACGGTCCAATATGAACGTAGCCTTGGGATGTTTGCGTTCGCGCATCACCATCACTTCGGGCTGATCAGTGAGCACTAAGTTATGTTCTTTGCGCACTTCTGTGAGCTGCTCGAATATGCGATTGTAGGTGGGATTCATACTGGTACATAGATACAACTTCACTAAATCCTCTTCTTTGACGTTGGCCTCTATGTCGCCGTCATAGTTATATCCGATCTCCACAGGTGCCAATTCACGCCGGTAAATCATCAGCTCATCCATGAGCACATCCTTGATTGATTTTCGCAACTCCATACCCAAGAGAAAAGGCTGATCGGACCAATTACTTCCCCGAGTACCATGGAGTAAGCTCTTGTGCAAGTGGTCTGTATAGAGGCGATAAGCGGGTTTCGCACCGTTGATATATATGTTGACACCAGCTGCCTTACTGCTTCCATCGTAGGTCATCGCAATATGGACCCAGTCATTGACGGGAATTGGCTTAAGCGTTTGTATATCGATGGCGTTATCGGGCCACACATGATTTAGTTGGAAAGAGAGAGTGCCATCTTGATTCAACTTGCATAGCCAACCGCGATAGCCTTCAAAATCTCCATTGGTCTTGCCAAAAATCGGACCTTCCTCTCCCTGCTTAAGTACTTTTACCCAGAGAGTCACCGAAAAAGGTTGGTGGCGGTCAAAGTCTAAGTCTCTGTTGAATCTAATGCCTGCGTCACCGATAAACTGCACACCTTTTCCCCGATATCCATCTACCAATTTGGGACGATCATCATGATGACCCCATACTTGAGCGTCGAGAGTATTCTTGGCCTTTGAAAAGTAGGCAAAAGTCTCTGCTTTCAAGTCCTGAACCTTCTTTGGCGCTTTGTCGAGCTGCATATGGCTCTTGAGGATACTACTTTCCCTTTCGAAGCTAAAGTCTGCTACAAGAGCTTGCTTTGCCGCTTTTATAATAGTGTGGGCTGTATCCAAGGTCTCTAACCATCGACTGAAATCCGCGGAGAAGTTGGATGGGTGTATGGTGGCTTCTAATCTTTTCACTTCACGCGAAAGACTGTCTAGGTACAGCGCGGTCTCATCATCAGGCAGGATGATAGTCGGGGCAGCTTCTCCATTATAAGGCACTATTCCCGCGTCGTTGTTATTATTAAAATATGCATACAGCGAAAAGTAATCTTCTTGCGTTATTGGATCATATTTATGGTCGTGACATCGTGCACATTCCATAGTCAGACCCAACAGTGCCTTGCCCACAGTATTGGTACGATCGGCCACATATTCCACCCGGTATTCTTCATCAATGACACCACCCTCCTGGGTCTGAGGATGATTGCGATTGAAGCAGGTGGCGAGCAACTGCTCTTGGGTGGGTGACGGTAAAAGATCTCCAGCCAACTGCCAAAGTAGGAAGGTGTCATAAGGAAGGTTCCTATTGAATGCGTCGATCACCCAGTCTCGCCATGGCCAGGTATTCCTCAACCCATCGTCTTGATATCCGTGCGAATCAGCATAGCGAGCCAGGTCAAGCCAAATCATGGCCATCCGTTCTCCATAATGTGGTGAGCTTAGCAAGCGGTCGATCACTCGCTCAAATGCATCTGGTGATGCATCGGTTAAGAATGCCTGTAATCCTTCCACCGTTGGAGGTAGTCCAGTCAAGTCTAAGGTCGCTCGTCTGAGCATGATTTCTTTGGTGGCTTTAGCAGCACCACCTAGACCAACCTCCTCTATCTTCCGCAGTATGAAATGATCCAGCTCATTTTGAGCCCATTCATGATTTTCCACAGTGGGCAGATTTGGTTTAGCTAGAGGTGCAAATGACCAATGGTCTTTGTACTCTGCACCTTGTTCGATCCATCGCAATAGGATGGCCTTGTCACTGGCAGAAAGCTCCAGGTGGGCCTCAGGAGGTGGCATCATGTAAGCAGGGTCGTTCGACAGGATTCTGCCCACAAACTCACTAGATCTAAGATGGCCGGGATCGATCACCTGCGAAACCCGGCTTGATTCGTTGGTGGTTGCCTTATACGCTTCGGTTTGAAGATCAAGCCTTAAATCACCTTTGATTTTATTTTGATCTGGACCATGACATTTAAAACATCGGTCGGATAGGATCGGCTTGACGTGAAAATTGTAGTCAATTTCTGCCGGTATCGAATGTTGAGCAGCTTTGATTTCATCAGACTCGATGGATTGACAATGCACCATCAGCAAGATCCAGCCGATCGTAGCTAGGAAGATGATGACTTTGACCTGCTGATTTGTAGACATAGCCTACTAAGTTAAAACGATGATGTTAGTTATGCAATTTAATGTTTGAGCAGAAAGTTTGGGCAGAAACATTAATAGGCCAGCACATCGTACCATGTGAATTCATAGGAATGCCGGCAACAAAAAGTGCTATCTTCAGCAGCGTTCCATCTGGGGTGCAGATCAAGACTGGCAAACAACCGTGGCCTAAGTTTCATATAGCGATTCCTTAACGTGTTATTCCTTGGAGAGCTTCTTTTTCAACATGTCAAAACCGGGCATACGGAGCGTACGGAAAGGGAAGTCAAAACTTATCAAATATCTTTGGCTCCACTTGCCCATGGATATGTGATGAAGATTGATTTGACTGAGAATATTAATGGAGAAAGGAAAGCCACGCATCTTGAAGCATGGCTCGCGAGTTTTTTTAAATCTAATCCGATGCCGTCTACGATACAGTTCTGTCATATTTTTCTCTGGCTCCTGATCCCAGTGACCATTCAAGCATTTCAGGTTGGTACTCTCATTGATTTACCTGTGTTGGGGAAGATCAATCCACGGCACTCTAGCAAGATCGATAGTTCACCGTGGGGCATCCAAGCTAGTACCCTTGACCCGGAACTACTGCAATTGGCTGCCGATATTGGGGTAAAATGGACTCGCTTAGGTGCGACCTGGCCGAGTATCGAGAAGGAGCGCGGTGTATATGATTGGACTGATACGGATGCCGCTTTTGATGCCATCCTTAAGACCGGAATCGTACCTTTTGTTACTATTGGGAAGGGAAACGAGTTGTATTCACCCCTGACAACCTATGATGATCCCAAACTGGCACAGATCTATGGTTATCGGCCTGCGCCTCCTACCAAGGATCCAGATGCTATGAAAGCCTGGCTGCGATTTGTCAAAGCGACCATAAAGCGATATAAGGACCGGATTTCCTACTGGGAGATCTGGAACGAACCCAATCATCGTAATTACTGGGGAGCCGATCCGGATGGAAGAGAATATGGTGATCTATTAAATCAGACTGCAAAACTCATTAGAAATCTGCAACCTGATGCAAAGATCATTGGGGGTTCGATGGCGGGCATCGATGCCGGTTTTGCCCGTGATTTTCTACAAGCTGATACGGCCAATCTCATTGATATTATCACATACCATAACTACGGTGCCATTCCAGAAACCAGAGCTTACAAGGCTCAGGATCTGCAGGAAGTGATCGGAGCGCATAACCCCAATATTGAACTTTGGCAGGGAGAATGTGGTTACCCGTCGCATAGCAGCACCAGGGATTATCGAGGAAGAGCACCTTGGGGATTAAATGTTCAGGCAAAGTGGTTGCTGAGACAGGCTTTTGTCGACACCTATTTTTGTGGCGCAACTATGAGCAACTATTTCAAACTGGTACATATGGGTGGCCGGGGAGAATCACAGGAGCGGCCAGTTTTGTCGGGTCTTGATACACTTTATGGATTTCGAGAACGGGGTGGATCGCGTGTGCGAACCAAAGGAGTGAATGAAAAATGCCTTTTAACCAATCCTTCTCTCGAACCCAAACCCGGTTACTTTGCTTATCAGAACCTATGCGCTGTCTTGGATGGCAGATACAAGATACGCCGAGTACCTCACCAGATGCAGGTACTCGAGCAAGGTGTATTCTATGGGATAGGAGCTGAAGATGATGCCTTCCCCTCCGTACCGCTCCTTGCGTGCTACGAGACGAAATCAGGCAAAAACTTGCTTGCCTACTGGCTGCCATGGAATGCTCAAGAGTATTTACCTGAGTTGGCCAGTGTTGCCCTTAGTGTTGAGAAAGTTGGATTTGAGGAGCCGATTTTATTGGATCCAATATCTGGGAATATTTATGACCTCCCCGAATTTGTACAAAGTAATGACGCCGCAAAATTTGACCAGATTCCGCTTGCAGATTATCCATTGATCATTGCTGAGCAAAGTGAGGTGGAATACAAATAGCAAGTTGAACAATGCCGGTGGTGGTATCGATCTGCACAGGGATCGTTTGTCGGCTTCGCCACCGATGGGGAGACCGAAGTGGATGACAAGAAAACTGATCAAAAGAGGAAACTATATCACCGTACCTTGGCAGCTGCTTCCAGCACCAGCGGTACATCCATAGCAGTGCTGGCATATCACAATTTCTCGATCGAGCAGCAGGTCTTCCTCGTAGTCAGCTATGTGCTTAATCCTGCTTTTCACTTTGAGTCCCAACATTTGGTTGAAATCGCAATCATAGAGCCATCCGTCCCAGCCCACCGAGATGGTGTTCCGGCACATCACATTGGTCACGGTCGAGGCATTAAAACTTTCAACTAAGGTGTACATATACTCTTCGTAATTTTCTGAAATGATGAGATATTCCAGAAAGCGGCTGATTGGAAGATTGGTGATGGCAAATAGGTGATTGAAATCTATGTCATAGTCCTCTTTCAGTGCCTTTTTAAAATCGTACTCCAGGGCAGCTTGATCCGTAGGTAGAAATGCACCTGCCGGATTATAGACGAGGTCTAGCATCAGACTGGCATCCCTCCCACCATAACCGACTTTGTTGAGCATCCTAAGCACCTCAATAGACTTGTCGAATACGCCATCACCCCGTTGTTTATCAGTTCTTTCGCGCTTGTAAAAAGGTAGTGAGGACACGACATGAATATGGTGCTTCTTAAAAAATGATGGCAGATCGCGGTACCTCCGATTTGCTAAAATGATGGTTAGATTCGATCGTACGATGATGTCTTTCACACCCAGTTTAGCTGCCCTTTCCACAAACCAGCGAAAGTGCGGATTCATTTCTGGGGCACCTCCAGTGAGGTCTAAGGTGTGAGCACCGGTATTTTCGATGACGCTTAGACATTGCTCCATGGTCGCACGGGTCATGATCTCCTTACGATCTGGGCCGGCATCAACGTGGCAGTGGGCACAGACTTGGTTGCACATATAGCCTAAGTTGATCTGTAAAATCTCCAACTTCTTTGGCCTCAACGGAAACTGCTGAATCTCTTGCAATTTCTCAGAAAATTTGGGCAGAGCTCCGGGTGCAAATATCCCATTGGATAGATGCTCTAGTTGATGCATGGGATCAGCCAGATCAATTTCTCTGGAAAGTAATGACTTAGAGGGCATAAAGGACGTTGCTTTTAAAAGACACGGTACACCAAGGACTACATGCTGAGTTTGTCATACTTGTTCATCATTTGCACTCCATGCACCAATGACGCACCGGCTTCGATGGCTGCTCCAGCATGTACAGCCTCCATCATTTCTTCTTTGCTGATACCTCTCTGTAGTCCATCTTGTGTGTAAGCGTCTATACAATATGGACACTTCACTACATGAGCTACAGACAATGCAATGAGTGATTTTTCTCTGGCAGACAAGGCTCCTTCAGCAAACACCTCACCGTAATAATCAAAAAACTTATGTCCGAGTTTTTCACTCCATTCCGTGATGTTGCCAAATTTCTTCAAGTCCATCGGGTCATAATATCCCTTTTTCATCAAGATTGATTTTAGCTTGAAAACTTCTACAAAGTTAAGGACGAAACCATCTGCTAAGGTCACTTGGAGTGGATTTATCGCAATCTATCGTGCTGAAGACAGAAATGGCGGGCCCAAGCACCTTATTCTGAGATGACCTCCAGTTTGACTCTCACAACACCTTCGGTGACCATGGAGAGTTCTCTGGCGGCTTGCTTAGAGAGATCAATGATGCGGTTCATATAATATGGACCTCGATCGTTGATCACCACAATAGTCTGTAGCTGGTTGTTGGTGTTGGTGACTCTAACCTTGGAACCGAAGGGCAGTTCGCGGTGCGCAGCTGTGAGTGCAGTGGAATCGTAGGCCATGCCACTAGCAGTCTTCTGACCATGGAAAAAATTTGCATAATATGAGGCCAATCCATACTGAGTGGATTCCACGGTGGGTCCACAGGTAGTGAATGCCAGCAGAAACAAAATTGTGATGTGTCTCAACATCCTCATTTCACCTTATGTCATCAAATCTCATACCAATCCACACAAGATTTTCTCGTAAATTCAAGGGCTGAAGATAAGAGAAGCTTTAAAAATGCGCTGTATTCTTTTGTGGGGGACCCTGCTCATAGTGAGCTCCTGCCATCGATCCATACCTACCGATGTGGCAGTCGCCCTGGAAGGAATACCCTCAGAGATCAACTACAATTTTCATGTGAAACCGATTTTATCGGATCGATGCTATGCCTGTCATGGACCAGACGATGAGGCTCGTCAAGGCGACTTAAGGTTAGACCAAGAAGCCAGTGCTACCAGCCTTCTTGAGAGTGGCACGACCGCGATCAAGCCTGGTAGCTTGTCGGGTAGTTCGCTGTTTGATCGCATACTCTCAGAAGACCCTGAAGTCACGATGCCTCCCCCTGAGTCAAAACTCGATCTCAGTGCCAAAGATAAGGCCGTGCTCATTCGATGGATTGAACAAGGTGCTGCCTTTGAGCCACACTGGTCATTTATCAAACCCTCCAAAAAGGACGTTCCTCCCCTGCAAGATGGCGACCGGGGCAATAATGCCATCGACGCCTTTATTCTCAAGGGGCTTAGAGAAAATGGCTTGCAAGCTTCCCCACCCGCTGATAAGGAACGCCTTCTGCGACGCACGTACATGGACTTGACCGGCCTGCCACCCAGCTCTGCTGATATGGATGCATTCTTGGCTAACGAGGATCCTGAGGCATTTGAAAAGGTGGTGGATCAACTGCTGATTTCAGAGGACTGTGCCGAACGTCTGACCATGGAGTGGATGGATGTGGCTCGCTATGCCGACTCACATGGTTTGCACGCAGACGGTTGGCGAAGCATGTGGCCCTGGAGAGATTGGGTGATTAAGGCCTTCCATCAGCATATGCCTTTCGACCGCTTCATCACCCTACAATTGGCTGGTGATTTATTGCCCAATGCTGGCAGAGAAGAGGTACTAGCAACGGCATTTCATCGCAATCATCCGATGACCGCAGAAGGCGGTGTTATTGATGAGGAGTTCAGGCTAGAATATGTCGCTGATCGTACAAACACTACTGCCACCGCTTTGATGGGTCTAACCATGGAGTGTGCCAAATGCCACGATCATAAATTTGATCCGGTATCGCAAAAGGATTATTATCAGTTATCGGCATTCTTCAACAATCAACGAGAGTTGGGCATGACCGGTGACGATGGCAACTATGGACCGATGCTCACTTTGGAAGCACCCTCTACACGAAAAAAACTGTCCGCGCTTGACCGAAAAATCTTTGACATCAATGAGAAAATCAAGCAGGAGGAAAAGCACATCCGCTCCATGAATAACGGTTTGAGCGTTCTCAGCAGACCACCCAACATCAATCGGGGGATGGAAGCATACTTTCCGTTGGAACGCCTGGATCAAAGGACCATCGAAGGCAAGTCAACCACTGTCATCGATCAAGATCTGCGATGTACAACGGCTGCAAGACCTATTATCTCGGAAGGTAAAGTGGGAAAATCGCTGACATTTGCAGATGAATATGCTGCTCTATCGATCCAAAGAACTGGAAAAATAGAGCTGCACCAACCACTCTCCGTAGGCCTCTGGATCAATACCGTAAAGAAGAAGAAAGACAAGACACAAGTTCTGATCGGGAATGCGGGAAACAAAAATGAATACTGGAGGGGTTGGGATTTTTACCTGGACCAGCATAATCGCCTGGGGCTCAGGCTCATTCATTCGCGCCCACACAACATGATAGATGTCAAGAGCTCTGACTCCATACCGCTGCACACTTGGACCCACGTGGCATTTCGTTACGATGGATCTGCCGATGCACAGGGATGCAGGTTGTACATCAACGGCCAGCAGGTTGAGGTTAGGGTCGCTTACAATCAATTGAATAAGAGCATCTTGCCCATAAGAGGTGGCAGTAATGACTTGGTAGATCGTCCCCTATTGGTGAGCAAGAGTTATCGATCATTCACTGGCGACAATGGTATCTTTCAAGGTAGGATGGATGAAATCCGCATTTACCGGCGAGAAGTTTCTGCGCTTGAAATCGCCGAGATGGCCGGTCACACTCCAGCTCAACAGCCTGAATCCATCTTCCTCGATCAAGCTTTGCTCTCGTCTATTGATCTCAAAGAGCTGAAGAGTAAACGTTCATCCTTCATTCTTGAGGCAGCGAGGATCCGAGATACCATCCAGGAGATAATGGTGATGGAAGAAATGCCTCAGCCACGAGCTACTTTTGTGCTCAATAGAGGTCAGTACGATGCTCCCAGAGAGCAGGTATCACCCACTACTCCGGAGGAGATCCTTCCCTTTCCGGATGAATATCCGCCTAATCGTTTGGGTCTGGCACAGTGGCTTTTTCATCCAGACCATCCATTGACTGCAAGGACTACGGTCAACCGGTATTGGCAAATGATTTTTGGAAAGGGAATTGTCAAAACCACCAATGACTTTGGCAACCAAGGATCACTCCCCACACACCCTGAGCTGCTTGATTGGCTAGCCCTGGAGTTGATTGAAAATGGTTGGGATATACACGCATTGCTAAAAATGATGGTCATGTCTGCCACCTATCAGCAGAGTTCCGTCACGACCACTGCACAACGAGAACTTGATCCCGAAAATGTCTACCTGGCACGCAGTCCCTCCTATCGCTGGCCAGCAGAGATGATCAGAGATAATGCCCTGTCAGCCAGTGGACTCTTGGTGAAGAAAATTGGCGGCCCCAGTGTGAAACCATATCAACCCCCAGGACTGTGGATCGAGAAGGGTAACTTCTCGCATAAACTGCTACATTATGTGGAAGACCAAGGGGAGAATCTCTATCGACGTAGCCTGTATACTTTCGTGAAGAGAACCTCTCCTCACCCTGCCATGACGATATTTGATGTGCCAGGGCGTGATGTCTGTACATTGACCAGGGAATCTACAAATACTCCGCTTCAGGCATTGGTATTGCTGAATGATCCTCAGTTTGTGGAAGCCGCCCGTGTCCTGGCTGAGCGCATTCAAGTGGAGGGACAAGGCGACATTCAGCACCAAGCACGATTGGCCTTTCGACTGGTCACCAGTCGTAGACCCACACAAAGGGAGGTGGAGGTTTTGGTCAATACCTATGAGAAGCAACTAGAAATCTTCCAACATGATCCCTCTGCTGCAAGAGATTTATTAATGGTAGGAGATTATAAACTCAATCATGAACTTTCTATGATACAAACAGCTGCACTCACAGTGATGTCAAGCAACATCCTCAATCATGATGAAGCTTATATGAAAAGATAACGATATAATGCACTGTTCGCAATCACACCGTCATTTTTCCCGCAGAGATTTTCTTTCCAAAACGTCTCTGAGCTTAGGGGCCGCAGCACTGCATAGCCTGCTATCGCCGTCCCAAGGTGTGGCCAGATCATTATCCCGCAATCAACAGTCTCGTCCACACTACGCACCTACTGCCAAACGTGTAATCTATTTATTTCAAAGTGGTGCTCCATCGCAGATCGACCTTTTTGATCACAAGCCATTGTTACAAAAAATGCATGGGGAGGAATTGCCAGAGTCGGTGCGTCAAGGCCAGCGACTCACTGGAATGACTTCGGGACAGAGCTCCTTTCCGTTGGTCAGCTCACCTTTTACCTTTGCTCAGCATGGCAGTTCTGGGGCCTGGGTCAGTGATTTAATGCCACACACAGCCAATGTCGTGGACGATCTCTGCTTTGTCAAATCCATGTATACGGAAGCCATCAATCACGATCCGGCCGTCACCTTCATTCAAACCGGATCGCAGTTTCCTGGCAGACCTTCCATCGGATCATGGCTGAGTTATGGCCTGGGTAGTGACAATGACAACCTCCCATCATTCGTGGTCTTGGTGACCAGGGATAAGCGGGGCCAGCCGCTATACGCCCGTTCTTGGGGCAATGGATTCTTACCGTCGGAATACCAAGGTGTCCAGTTTAGGGCGGGTAAGAATCCCGTACTCTATCTAGACAATCCACCAGGAGTGAGTGCCCAGACCAGACGGCAACAATTGGAAGACCTACAGGCACTGCAGGAACTTCAACACAGTCAGATCGAAGACCCAGAAATCAAAGCGCGAATGGCACAGTATGAAATGGCCTTTCGCATGCAGACCTCTGTACCGGGAATCATGGATGTGAACGATGAACCTGATTATATCTACCAAATGTATGGCGAAGATGCCCGACAGCCCGGAACGTACGCGGCCAATTGTCTCCTAGCACGGCGATTGGCCGAGCAGGGCGTAAAGTTTATCCAGTTGTACCATCAAGGCTGGGATCAACACGGCAATTTGCCCTCGGCCATCAAAACCCAGTGCAAAGAAACCGACCAGGCTTCAGCTGCCTTGGTCAGGGATCTTGGGCAAAGAGGCATGCTCGAAGACACTTTGGTGATATGGGGTGGTGAGTTTGGCCGAACAAATTATTCACAGGGTAGGCTTACCAGCACAAATTTTGGCCGTGATCATCACCCAAGCTGTTTCACGATATGGATGGCTGGTGGAGGAGTCCGCCCGGGATTGACTTATGGCAGTACCGATGATTTTGGTTATCATGTCGTGAATAATGGTGTGCATGTACATGATTTCCAAGCTACCCTCCTACATATGCTGGGTCTCGACCACGAGGAGTTGACCTTCAAATATCAGGGGAGAAGATTTCGCCTCACTGATGTACATGGTCACGTCGTCAAAGATCTACTGAAAACATGAGTTGCTGCGCCAAAATATGGAGCTGGGTCCTATGGCCTATTTTTCTGCTGATGAGCTGTCAAAGTGAAGAAGTCATCAGCTATAGCCGTGATGTGAGGCCCATTCTCAATAAGCATTGCTTGTCTTGCCACGGCGGCATCAGGGCGCAGGGTGGATTGAGCTTTTTATTCAAAGAAGAAGCCCTGCAGGCAGAAACAGAGTCAGGTCTTCCGGCTATTGTACCTGGGCATGCCAGGCAAAGTGAGCTGGTAAAAAGGTTGAGAAGTGATGATCCGGAATTGCGGATGCCACAAGAAAGCGAACCTCTGAGAGAAAGTGAGATCGTTATGATTGAAAAATGGATCGATCAGGGTGCACCGTGGGATGAGCATTGGGCATATAGGCCTTTAGTAAAACCAGCCATTCCCGAGATTGATACCAGTTGGGGCAACCACGCCATTGATCACTATATCTACCAGCGCCTCAACAATGCGGGCCTGAAGCCCACGCCAATGGCTAGTCCAGACGTTTTGGCCAGAAGACTGAGTTTTGATTTGACCGGTCTACCTCCTGACATGGACAGCATTCAGGACTTCCTGAACCATCCTGATGAACAACACTACCTGAACCTGATCGACCACTTTCTATCGTCGCCGCATTATGGAGAACGCTTTGCTGCCATGTGGTTGGACCTGGCGCGATACGCGGACTCCAATGGCTATGAAAAGGACATGGGTAGATCCGTATGGAGATATCGAGATTGGGTCATTCAGTCGCTCAATCAAGATATGCCGTTTGATCAGTTTACGATCGAACAACTGGCTGGCGACCTGCTGGATCAACCCACCAAGGACCAGTTGATCGCCACCGCCTTCCATCGCAACACCATGACCAATACGGAGGGTGGTACTGAAGATGAGGAATTCCGCAGCATGTCAGTGGTAGATCGTGTCAACACCACTTTTGAAGTTTGGCAAGCTACCACAATGTCCTGTGTACAATGCCACTCTCATCCTTATGATCCGTTTAAACTGGAGGAGTTCTACCGGATCTTTGCCCTCTTCAACAATACCCAAGATGCAGATCTCGACAGTGAATATCCGTTCATTATGGAGACCGATTCGGTGCGCGAGAAACTACAAAATCTGACGGCAATGCTGGGTGATCATACTGACCACGCACCTCGATCTTTCTCAATGATCACCAGTGATGACCTTCGCAAACTTATGTTCCCACGTCTGCTAGGTCACTTCGCCGATGACTTTCAGCATGTATTAATCTCTGACAATGGACAGTTTAGCAACTCCTCATACAATTCAAACAACCAGAAAAACAAGCAATACTATCTGTTGTATGAGAATGTACCATTGCTGGATCTTGAGGCTATCAGGTTCCACTATTTTTGCCGAGGCGATGATGCACTGATTGAAGTCAGACTGGATTCTACCGCCGGACCTTTAGTTGCCACGGCACCCATGGTCAGCAAACCAGGAAAAGATAAGGACTGGCAATGGAAGACGTTTCCTGTCAGCACGGATCTCGAGGATAATCATGATCTGATCTTTTGCTTTATCAACACCACAGGTGACTTTAGAACAGGTGTGGTGAATGTCAAGGAAATGGAGCTGATGTACGAAGGTCAGCAGATTTCAGATCAGATACGTGCCATCCAAGACAGCATTTTGTGGCTGCATCGACAAGGTATAAAGACCCCTGTAATGCGATCTCGGAGCAAGGTTCTAAATAGAAAGACACATATTTTCGAGCGGGGTAACTACTTAGTCAAGGCTGAAGAGGTTGGGCCAGGAGTACCTGCGATCTTGTCTTCGGACTCCACCGCCGTCCATGACCGATTGGATCTAGCTCGATGGCTGGTGAGTTATGAAAATCCGCTGACAGCGAGAGTCATTGTCAACAGATTCTGGGAGCAACTATTTGGTAGAGGCATTGTAGAAACGCTGGAGGATTTTGGCACACAGGGATTCGCACCCAGTCATGAGAAGCTGCTCAATTATCTGGCGTATCACTTCTCTCACGATTGGCAATGGAGTACCAAGCGCCTCCTCAAGGAGATAGTGAGCAGTACTACATACCGGCAGTCATCGGTGGTCTCAGACTATACATTGGATCTGGATCCACACAACACTTTCTACAGTCGAGGAGTACGGACACGCCTGAGCGCTGAGCAAATTCGCGACCAGGCACTGGTGGTAAGTGGATTGCTCAATCGGGAGATCGGTGGAAAAAGTGTGATGCCATACCAGCCTGAGGGTGTGTGGCAAATTACCTATAGCAGTGCCAAATGGAAAGCTGCACGAGAAGCAGACAAATATCGCCGCGGGCTCTACACCTATTGGAAAAGGACCACACCCTATCCTTCGATGACAGCGTTTGATACACCCAGTCGAGAATTTTGTGTATCCAGGAGGATCACTACCAATACACCCTTACAGGCTCTGGTGACCCTCAACGATCCCGTATTTATTGAGGCTGCGGAGAAGTTTGGAAAATGGATGGAGGCAGAAGGTGATGGGGATCTTGTAAAAGCCATATCTGCTGGATATCAGAAAGCATTATTTAAACCCCCTGGGAGTGAGGTATTGCAGATTTTATTGAGTTTGTATGCTGAATCTGATCAACCTCACGCCAGGCAGGTTGCAATAAAGCCCAAAGAAGCAAATAAGTCTATACAACCGATGACGGTCGTGGCCAATGCGATCATGAATCTCGATGCATTCCTAAACAAAAGTTGATGGCATGACGATTTATGACGAGCTAAGATTTAGACAATTGCGAGCCAACACCCGCCGTCACTTTCTCAAATCATGCTCCTTGGGATTAGGCTCAGTGGCCGTGGCATCGCTGACCGGATGTCAACCCGAGGAGATACACGCACGGGTGAGTATGCCGGCAGTACATGATGAACTGAGTCACTACCTGTCAAAAGCCAAGCGGGTCATCTACCTGCATATGGCAGGATCGCCCTCACAATTGGAGCTATTTGACTACAAACCGACACTCAATAGATTGCATGATGAGCTCTGTCCTCAGTCATTGTTGGAGGGTAAAAAGTTTGCCTTCATCAGTGGTGTGCCTAAGATGTTGGGTCATCAGGCTACATTCAGGCAATGTGGAGACTCAGGTGCATGGATATCCGATCATTTGCCATATTTCCAGGGGGTAGCTGATGATGTTTGTTTTCTCAAGGCTATGCACACCGACGAGTTTAACCATGCTCCTGCCCAGCTGTTGCTGCACTCTGGTAGTCCCCGATTGGGACGACCTTCGATCGGTTCGTGGGTCACCTATGGCCTGGGCTCAGAAAATGACAACTTACCTGGCTTTGTCGTCCTGGTATCAGGTGGTAAAACACCATCGGCTGGTAAGAGCGTATGGGGCAATGGTTTTCTACCATCCGTATACCAAGGTGTACAGTGTCGATCACAGGGAGACCCCGTACTTTATCTCAGCGATCCGGAAGGGATGAACCGGAATCTGAGAAAGAAGTCGATCGATGCGATCAATCAGATTAACAGGATGGAATACGAGATGGTAGGAGATCCGGAGATCATCACCCGCATCTCCCAGTATGAGATGGCCTTCAAGATGCAGATGTCGGTACCTGAAGCGATGGATATCAGCAGGGAACCTGCCTATATTCATGATTTGTATGGCACAGAACCCGGAGCATCCACCTTTGCCAACAACTGCCTGCTGGCTCGCCGCATGGCCGAGAAGGGTGTTCGATTTATCCAATTGTTTCACTGGGGCTGGGATAGTCATGGGGCAGGAAGGTCAGAAGCATTGAACCATGGTTTTCTAGATCGATGCCGCGAAGTAGACAAGCCCATGACGGCATTGATAAAAGATCTTAAGCAGAGGGGATTGCTTGCAGATACTTTAGTAATTTGGGGTGGCGAATTTGGAAGGACACCCATGATGGAGAACCGAGGTGGTACGACCAATCCTTTTGTCGGTAGAGATCATCATACAGATGCTTTTACGGTCTGGATGGCAGGTGGTGGTGTGAAAGGTGGTATTTCTTATGGTCAGACAGATGAGGTTGGTTACTACGGAATTCAGGACCAGGTACATGTGCATGATCTACAGGCAACTTTATTGCATTGTCTTGGCATGGATCACGAAAGATTGACCTACCGATTTCAGGGACGTGATTTTAGGCTCACAGATATTGCAGGAAATGTGGTAAAACAAATACTAGCATAGCATTTAGAAATCAAGCTAACTCAACATTTAAATGGAATTATTAGACTGGTTTGGACGATTTCACCCCGCGTTCGTTCATTTTCCGATTGGCATATTGGTAGTGGGCATCATCATGCAATTCATTGCTCATCGCAAACCCACGCTGAATCTCAATACGGCGATCTCCACGCTCTATCTCATCGGCTTCATCACCGCCGTTATTGCGGCCTTTGCTGGATGGCTACTGGCCAAAGAAGGAGGTTATCAGCCCGATACCATCTTTTGGCACCGTTGGTTGGGTGTGTTGATGGTCGTTTTTGCCTTTGGGCTCTACTGGTATGCGCGCAGAGATGACATCAACCACAAATCCATGCGTTGGGCAGGACTGGTTGTATTCCTGGGTCTCCTGTACACGGGTCATCTTGGCGGCGAGATGACACATGGAGAAGATTACTTGCTGGAAAGTGCTCCCGATTTTGTGAAGAAACTGGTTTCCTATGAAGAAGGTGCCGACTATGCTATCCTCTCCGATCCTGACAGTGTCCGGATTTATGATGACCTGATTAAGCCTGTTTTCGAAACCAAGTGTTTTACCTGCCACGATCAGAATCTGCATAAGGGTGGGCTGGATATGTCGTCTGAGGAAATGCTGTTGGAAGGAGGCCGCAATGGTTCCATCATCGAGGGTACGGCTGAGGAGTCAGAACTGTTTAAGCGTGTGACTATGGACCCTTCCAGCAGAAAATATATGCCGCCAAAGGGGAATCCCCTCAGCTACCAGGAAGTAAAACTCTTGGAATGGTGGATAGAAACTGGGGCTACTTTTGAGAAAAGAGTGACTGAGGTAGAGGTGCCTGAAAACATCCAGGGCATCCTCATGGCACGCCATGAACTCGACACTAAGCCAAAGACTTTCCTGGAAAAAACAAAGGTCGAAGCCGTACCTGAAGACATCATGGCTGACATTGCCGCCAAGGGATTTTCCATAAAACCACTGGCGATGAACACCAATTTTGTGGACGTCCAATGGAAGGATGTTGATTCGCTGTCCATCAATGAAGCAACAACTGTGCTGGAAAAGGCAGCCACTCAGATCGCGTGGCTGGATATGGGTAATGCTGGCCTTGATGATGCCGCTATGGCCCCTATTGGCAGTTTGGAAAATCTGGTGCGACTTAAAGTGGACAATAACCCTGTCACCGACGCAGGTATCAAACACCTAGCAGATTTAAAACATTTGGAGTCCCTGAATTTATATTCAACAAAAATTACTGATATTAGCGCCGACTATTTATCAGGCATCAAGAGCTTAAGAAAACTCTTTGTTTGGCAGACTGAATTTAGCAGCGAGGCAGCTGAATCCTTGCAAGCTTCCGTTCCAGAACTGGAAGTCGTGCAAGGTTATACCTTTGCTGAGCCCACCCAATAGATCCCTTCCCAGGCCGACCTGTTGTCAACACTTAGAAAATGCGATACACTGTCGAGCAAGGCAGTGTAAGCTTGTGGCACACCGGCTATCTATGTGCAAGATGCAATCTCGGTATACATCTTGATTAACTAATTCTTTTCGAATGGAGACGTATTTGACATGAAGAACAATCGATCCTCTCGCCGTAAATTTCTCAGAGGAAGTGCCATTGCGGCGGTGGCGTCAAGCCTGCCTCACTCCAGTTTTGCCATCCACCACCATACCCCATTCGTGGGTGAGATTGTGGGCACTGGTGAGTACACATATCGCGTAGATAAACATTGGGGCATCCAAGATCCAGGGAAAATTCCGGTCAGGCATTGTCATGAAATGGTGCAGGACCGTATGGGTAGGCTGTTGATGAGTACCACGCACACTAAAAACAACATACTGGTGTATGACAAATCGGGAAGAGTATTAGATACCTGGGGGACAGAGTATCCCGGCATTCATGGGTTGACTATAACTCAAGAAGGGAGTAGAGACCTACTTTATTTCACAGATATCGAGCGTCACATGGTCTTTAAAACCACTATCGATGGGCGAGTGATTCGTTCTATGACCTACCCCAAAGAATCGGGAGTGTACTCCTCGGAGAAACAATTCAATCCTACCGAAGTGGCAGTAGCCCCCAATGGCGATTTCTACGTGGCTGATGGATATGGCGAAAACTGGATCATTCAGTATGATTACCATGGTAAATACATTCGGCACTTTGGTGGTAAAGGAAATGCTGAGGATCAATTCGATTGCTGTCATGGGGTGACGGTAGATACCCGGGATCCGGTTAATCCATGTTTGCTGATCACTTCCCGGTCCGCCCAGGAATTCAAACGCTTCACCCTGGAGGGGCAATATCTGGAGACGATTAAGTTACCCGGTTGTTGGATATGCAGGCCTGTGATTAAAGGAGATTTGCTCTATTTCGCCGTAATCGGCACCAGGAGTTGGTGGGAATACGATGGTGTGCTGCTGATCTTGGATCGCAATAACAATGTGGTGGCAGCACCTGGAGCTCTTCAGCACGAGTTTAGACCGGGAGAGCTTAGATCTATCGTGTATGATGGAAGAACGCTGATGAACCCACACGATATATGTGTGGATGAAGACGACAACCTCTATGTACCTCAATGGTACTCTGGCAATACCTACCCTGTGAGACTTGGCAGGGTGTAACATGCAGACCCACAGCGATTCTCTCCGCAAACCACCTTCGGTACCACGGTGGATTTCGATTCGCCGGGCAGCTAAATTTGTCAGCAATCCGATACCCATCCTTGATGAAAACCTGGATACTTACGGCCCTACCTTTCGATTTCACATCGGGGGCATGCAACCCGGAATGGTGACGGTAGATCCCACCATCATCCAACATATCCTGCAAAAGAATCATCGGAATTATCGAAAGTCAAGGATTCAGACGGGGGTCCTTGCTCATTATGTAGGTCAGGGATTGCTTACCTCGGAGGGAACCTACTGGCTGAGACAACGTCGCCTGATCCAACCCGGTTTTCACCGGGATCGCCTGGCTAGTCTAGTGGCATTGATGAATACCGAGATCGATGACTATGTGAAGAAACTACATGAAAAAATAGTCACCAATCCGACCATTAATATCTCTGAAGACATGCACAGGTTGGCATTTAGGATCGTGGCTAAAACGCTCTTTAGTACTTCGGTCACTGAATCAGAATTGAATAAATTGAGCGAGCAAATTAGTGCCCTACAAGCATTCATCATCAAGCAAATTCGCCAACCTTTTTCCCAGTGGTGGTTTAGGATCTCAGGGCAGATTAAAAAACATGAGCACCTGGCTGAAGAGACTAAAGCAGTTATTACCCGCCTCATAAGGGATCGTATTCACTCAAGGAATCGGCCAGATGATCTCCTACAAATGCTGCTGGATTCACGCTATGAAGACGGATCATCTATGACTGAACAACAAGTCCTCGACGAAAGTCTCATCTTATTTGTGGCGGGACATGAAACCTCAGCCAATGCCCTCGCATGGACTTTTTATTTACTTGCCCAACACCCCGAAGTGGTCATTGAACTGCAGAGCGAAATCGCACATCATCTAAAAGGAGGCATTCCCCATTTTTCTCAGCTCAAGAACCTGCCATATACCACCCAGATCATCCAAGAATCCATGCGCCTGTACCCTCCTGCTTGGATCATAGACCGGGTGGCCATTGATCATGATCAGGTTGCCGGGTACAAGATTGATAAGGGTACTATGATGTTACTCTATGTTTATGGAGCTCATAGAAATCCAAACTTTTGGGATCAACCCAGTACATTTGATCCTGGAAGATTTGCTTCAGAGCACAAGAAAAATATACCACCATATACTTACTTTCCTTTTGGAGGAGGTCCCAGAATGTGCATTGGCAATAACTTCGCAATGATGGAGATGCAACTGATCGTCGCTAGGATGATACAGCGGTTTAATCTGAAAAAAATTGATCCTGAGGAGATAGGATTGATGCCGATGGTCACATTGCGACCAAGTAATGAGATGCTGTGTATCGTGAGTGAGCGGTGAAGGGCTCTTCTACACCACACTCCAGATTGTTTCTGATCGCAACCAAGTCGATGTCTTGATATTGTCGAGGTACCAAATTGTTTTTGGTATTTTGGATTGGGCAAGCTACATCAAAGATCCTCCTTATGCGCAAATTAATATTCCTCCTTGGTCTCATTACTTGGCATTGTCAGCCGCAAACATCCATTCAGGAAGCACAAAAGCCCAATATCATTTACATTTTGGCAGATGATCTGGGATATGGTGACCTGGGTTGTTATGGTCAACAACTGATCAAAACACCACATCTTGATCAGATGGCGGCTGAGGGCATGCGTTTTACTCAACATTATGCGGGTTCGACGGTATGTGCACCATCCCGCTGTACACTGATGACCGGATATCATACCGGACATGCCAAGATCAGGGGTAATAAGCGACAAGCTCTGGATCATGGAGACAAGACGGTAGCCTCAATTCTTCAGAAGGCAGGCTATCATACCAGTCTAATCGGAAAGTGGGGCCTGGGAGAGACCGGTTCTCAGGGCACACCAAACCAACAGGGCTTTGACTATTTCTATGGCTATGAGAATCAGACCAGGGCACACAATTATTATCCAGAGTACCTGTGGCGCAATGATGAGAAAGTGATGCTGCCAAATGAGGTTGTATACGAAGAAAAAGGCTATGCAAAGGGCATTGGCAGTGCCGCTACGAAAAAGGTAGCCTATGCTCATGACCACTTTACCCAAGAATCATTGGCATTTATCGAACGCTCAAAAAGTGCTCCCTTTTTCCTGTACCTAGCCTATACTATACCTCACACCAACAATCAATATGACTTGGTGTCAGACCATGGTCAAGAGGTACCGGACCTGGGTATTTATGCCAAAGAGGACTGGCCTGAAGTGCAAAAAAGTACTGCTGCTATGATTAGCCGCATGGATCGTGATATTGGTACGATCATGAGCAAATTGAAGAAGGAAGGACTGGATGATCATACCATCGTTTTTTTCAGCAGTGACAATGGACCCCATAAGGAGGGAAAGAACGACCCAACATTCTTTGACAGCAATGGACCTTATCGAGGCATCAAGAGAGATCTGACAGAAGGTGGCATCCGCGTACCATTGATTGCCTGGTGGCCGGGAAAGATCAAGGCTGGCTCGATAAACGATACCCCGAGTGCTTTCTGGGATTTCCTCCCCACAGCTTGTGAGGTAGCAGGGATCCCTGCACCCACCGGTTTAGATGGCCAGAGTCTGTTGCCGATACTGAGCGGCCGTGGAACCCTCGATATAGATCGTGCGCTCTATTGGGAATTTCATGAGGGACGGGGCAAACAGGCAGTGCTGCGACATCCTTGGAAGGGTATCAGAGTGGGTGTCCACGAAAACAAGGATACCGCCATGTTGCTCTTCAACCTAGCAATTGATCCCAGTGAGACACGAGATGTGTGCGATGAGAATCCATCGATTAAAGAAGAGCTAAGTCAACTCATGAACACGATGCGCACACCATCTGAGACCTTTGTATTTGATTGGGAGCGATGATGGAAGCTTTTAAATACTTGTACGCTCTGTGTAGGTAGCATTGTTTTTGACGACAAAAGTTTTTGCCATCTCCTGTGTTTGTGGAATAGAACCCAAATAAATCTCAGGGTGAAATAGGAAAAAAAAGCAAGCCAGATAACATTTCCGGCTTGCCCTCCAACTTCTAAATTGCTATGATTGCACCGGTCGATTCTAATAACCAGGATTCTGTGGTAACAGATTCTCATTGCGATCCAATTCATCCTGCGGCAGTGGGAAGAAATAGTCCCTGCTGCCATCAAAATTATCATGAGGCTCTAGAGAATTGCTTCCCTTAAATACCTGGTCTCCCAGCTGCAATCGTTTGATGTCGTACCAGCGTTTATACTCGAAGGCGAGTTCCAAGCGCCTCTCCTCGATCACCCTATCCCTGAATTGCTCTTTTGTCAGGGAGGGATCTACATCAGCGGGAAAATCTGTCATGGCACCATTCCAATTCCTAGCTCTGGCCATTAACTGATTGACATATCCTCTTGCTTCATCGGTAGGACCACTGACTTCATTCAAGGCTTCTGCCGCAATCAATAACACTTCTGCGTACCTAAAGGCGGGATAATTATTATCTGAAAATCCGCAGTCACCACGGCTATCGCCACATTTTTCATAGTATTTGGCGATGTGAGGTCGAGATGACCCATGGTTGGGAGCGAATCTATCCCATCCTGCCCATTCAAATCCATCCGCAGTCTTGACTAATCCAGAGTCGATAAAACTAACTTCCCGGCGATAGTCGCGTTCGTCCCAGGTCATGTACACATTCAGATTAGGTACACTGACACTCCATCCGGCATTTACGTAGTCATTCTTAAAATCACGAATCCCTGTGATCGGTCCCATCCAATCGGTATTGGTGCCTCCAGATCCACTGACATTGCTCTTAAAATCCATCGCCAAAATATGCTCTGCGATACCATCTTGCATGGTGGCATCCCATAGATGAGCAAAATCACTCACCAGTTCATACCCAAATGTCGCCTTGTTGTCGATGACAAACTTGGCTTCATCATATGCACTTTGATGGTTTCCCAAGGTGAGATGTACTGAAGCGAGGTAGGCAGCTGCCGTTCCTTTTGTAGGCCTGGTCCTCAATCCTCCGCTATGGTTGTCAGGTAGGCTTAGTTTGGCGAATTCTAAATCGGCAATGATGCTTTCGTAAATCTGCGCAGCCGGAGTTTTTGAAATTTCCTTGATCGAAGCAGGATCTTCAATGAAAAAGTCGATGTATGGAATATCACCAAAAATCCTCACCAGGTGATAATAGACAAAGGCTCGGATAAACCTGGCTTCTCCCTTAAGAGCTTCCAACTGATCTGAGTTTGATTCTAGTGACTCAGCACCACTTAGGGCGGCATTAGCTGATCCAATGATCTTATATGACCTGGGCCAGAAGGCGGTGACCATACCATTATTTGAATCCATATTAAAATCGTTCACTTGCTGGCGCCTTCCCGGAGTATTACGATCTCCAATGTCACACATGTCACTTCGCAATTGCAGGCTTAAGACCAACTTGCGACCATAATATCTTTCAGAACAGATATCAGCATAGGTGCCTAGTACTGCCGTTTCTACATCGGCAGCAGATTTGAAAAATGCTTCGGGAGCCAACAAACCAATGGGTTCTTCCTTTAAATCTGTACAGCCACCGATGATTACTAGTGATGTGGCTATTAAAACCAACTTAATTATTATCCTTTTCATGTTTATTTTCTTTTGAAATGATGCTATTTAAAACCCAATATTTAGTCCAAAAGTAAATCCCTTTGCATTGGGATAACTTCCATAGTCCAAGCCCAAATTTCGATTTCCATTGGTGGATCCACCGGTTCGATAATTGACCTCTGGATCATAACCAGTGTAGTCGGTAATGGTAAGTAGGTTCTGACCACTTATATAGGCTCTGATGCTTTCGATTCCTAGGTCTTGAATGAAGTCTCCGGGAAAACTATAGCCAAGGGAAATGTTTTTCAACCGAATAAAACTTCCGTCAAAAACAAACCGGGTCGTTGCTTTCCTAGATCTTGCATTGCTCGCCTTCGGCACATCGGTATTGGTGTTTGAAGGAGTCCATCTGTGTAGTGCTACCGTCGAGGCATTATTCAAACCAGACAGTAGATCCAATTCCATTAATGTGTAACTGTAGATGTCGTTGCCTTGGGAGCCCAAGAAGAAAATATTTAGATCGAAACCATTCCAACTGAAATCGTTATTAAAACCGAAAATGAAATTGGGGTGTGGGTTACCAATAATCACCCGGTCATCGGCATTGAGTTTTCCGTCACCGTTAATGTCTTCAAACTTCTCACCCCCCGGCTCTGTTTCAAAACCTCCACCTGACAAGAATTCATCACCCTCCTGGTATACACCTAAGTATTTAAAGCCATAAAACACTCCCACGGGCTCGCCTTCCCTGAGTATTTGTGTATTGCCAAGGCCCACCATATGTCCTGGTCCGGAAGCATATTGAACATCATTACCATCTGGTAATTCCAGAATCTTATTTTTATTAGTAGAGATATTAAATCCCATATCCCATTTAAAGGCTCCCACCAAATTTCTTGTGTTCAGCGTAAATTCAAAACCTTTATTTTCCACGGTACCAATATTTGATAGCTGAGAATTGTAGCCGGAATATTCCGGCAGTGGTAAGCTAAACAAGAGATCTTTGGTCTTCATACGATAGTAATCCATGGTCACATTAACCCTCCCATTAAGCATACTGACATCTGCGCCAATATCGAACTGAGCAGTAGTTTCCCAGGTCAGATTAGCATTGGCTACCGCAGAAGGAGCCACAGCATTGACTGGTTCGCCATTCTGTATGGTCAGCACATTGGAGAACCTGGCCAGGGTCTGGTATGGGTTGATAGCCCGGTTTCCAGTCAGGCCATAGCTGGCTCTGATTTTTAACTGGTCGATGAGATCAGCATCTTGTAAAAATGCTTCTTGTTTGACGTTCCATGCCACTGCACCAGATGGGAAAAAGGCCCATTGATTGCCTTCGCTAAAGGTGGACGAACCATCGTACCTTGCATTGAAGGTAAACAGGTACTTATTGTCAAAGTTGTAGTTTGCTCTACCATACCAGGATGCAAGCTCCCACTCAGAAAATCCAGAATTAGGGGCTAACCACACTGAGGAGCCATCTAGATTGTGATAGAGCCCAGCATCGGTGACAAAACTTTGGGCTCTGCCGCCCCAGCTCTCATTGGTGGATGTTTGGTAGGAGTACCCACCCAATATGGTAAAATCATGCATACCAACCAATTTGGAATATGAGAGAAAGTTCTCGTTCAATAAGATAGAGCCCTTAGATCCATCAACCCTTCCATCTCCACCAACTCCAGATCCGCTTTTCAAGACGGATGGCGAATAGCGCCCCGTACGACCGCTGTTGCTGCTCGCTCCAAGACTGGTTCGGAATTTCAGTTTCGGAAGGATCTCATACTCTCCAAACACACTTCCTTGAAAACGGTCATTTAGGACCTCTAGGGTGGTTTCATTGGCGATGGCCACTGGATTATCGTGTTGGTCATTGATCCTGGCAAGAGTGTACACACCATTTTCATCGACAATTCCCTGATCAGGTTCAAACTTGAAGGCAGATGAAATCACACCTTGTCCAGCCGCTCCCCCTGAGCCCTCTTGACTTAAGATTCCGTCTCTATTCGTTCGGCGAGCAAATAAGTTAAGTCCCAGCTTAAATTTTTCACTTGCCTGAAGGTCAATGTTAGAGGTTACAGAATATCGTTGGTACTCAGATCCAATGACAATACCCTTTTGGTCAAAAACGGTGCCGGACAGATAGTAGGACACATTGTCGCTGCCACCAGAAAAACCAAGTTGGTAATTCTGAATGTTGCCGGGCCTGAATATTTCCTCCTGCCAGTCAGTATTTTGGCCTGCCGATTCAAAACTTGGATTGGTCTCTTTGATATACGCAGTAAATTGACTGGCGTCCAAAAGGTCGAGTCTGTTAATTTCATTCTGCAGCGTATGGGAAATATTGAGACTAACTTTTGGTCTTCCTTTTTCCCCTCGTTTGGTGGTAATCATGATCACACCATTGGCACCCCTAGATCCATAAATGGCGGTGGCTGAGGCATCTTTTAGAACCTCCACTGAAGCTATATCCTCGGCGGGAGGCAAGGTAGCACCCACAAAACCATCTACTACGTAGATCGGATCACTACTGGCATTGATGGAAGTACCGCCACGTACCCTTACTTTATAAGATGATCCGGGTTCTCCATTGTTTGCAGTGATCTGAACTCCCGCGGCACGACCCTGCATAGCCTCTACAGCACCAAGGGCAGGAAAAGCTGTCAGTTCTTCCGATTTTACAGAAGACACGGATCCGGTCAGGTCGCTTTTTTTCACAGTTCCATACCCTACGACTACCACCTCATCCAGGGCGGTAATCGATTCGGCCAGGATGACATCGATGATCGATTTTCCACCCACAGGTACTTCCGTAGAAGTATATCCAGTATAGGAAAAGACCAAAATAGCATCAGCTGGTACATCGTCTAGAGTGTATGTACCGTCAAAATCAGTAATGGTACCTACCGTACTCCCCTTTATGAGGATGTTTACCCCGATCAACGTGGCCCCATCCTCCGCAGAAGTCACAGTACCGGTCACAGTGTTTTGGGCAGCGATAGATAGGCTTGTCATCATCAAACTCAATGACAGAAACAAGCCAAGTAGTTTTTTCTGTTTCATACTCGGTTATTTTACATGAAGATTGTAATGGTACAAAGGTAGTCAAGGTACTAGTTCTACGCAGATGATCTCCATCATCCTTTCGGCACGCTTGAGAGGTAGCATCTGTGCACTGCTGAATGGCAGAAACTAGGCCTGGACTGTAGCCATATTGGCCAGGGTGTCTTGCTAAATGGGCCTTGAAGTATCTAAATAAAAAAGTCACTGGGTGAGTATCAACCGCACTTCAGTGCCGGGCCAAACCATTTCTTAGTCAGGCAGAGTGCGGGAAGCAGCAGGATTAAGGTGGGTCATGATGCTCACTCTAACACCCGTACCTTATACAATCTTACACCAGGTATTGAAATCACCTTGTTGGGATTAGTGCAGTAGACGTGATGTGACCACCAACTGATTTCACCTTTGGTGTAGATCAACCGGCTGGTCTCCTCCTTGAAGTAGATGGATTTTATATCCGGTACATCGTGCAGTGGTTCGAAGGGAGAAAATTGCTGAGAGGGTATATCAAATCTCCATGCACCCCCATGGGTAGTCAGTAGGAGGCAATCGTCTGAGACTGCAAATAGGTCGTGTCCACTTTCATCAGGAAGACTCCACATTTTATCCAAAACCAGTGCAGGTCGATCTGATGACCAGTTTGCCAGGCTGTAGGCACGCAACTGATCAAAGCCCAGCGCATAGAGACGCTGCTCCTTCGGAAGCCAGACTACACCGTGGCCAGAATACAAGCTGTCTCTGTACAGGCATTGTGCCGGGTTGTTTAAATCATAGACTTCCAGGGCATTGCCCCCAACAGCGGTAGATAGCGCTACCACGATTCGATTGCCGGGAAGCATAGCTGCAGAATGCGCGTTGGGTACATATGCGTGAAATAGGGACCGCTTACTCTTTCGATCTATCAGTACAACACCTCCACCTGATGAAGTGACCAGTATCTTCTTGTGGCGATCAACGGGTTTACAATCATCCGTTGGTACCATGTGCTTTTTGAAATCGCCGGGCAGATCTCGAGCCTCCCCTGCACGCCAGTGCCATTTTATTTTGAAGCTGTCCTGATCGTGGGGAAGGTGATGGATTAAAAGCACTTGATCATCACCACAGACCAGCAACTGCTCCCCGATTGTACATGAGCATAGGCCAATAAATACCAGTAAGTAGAGCAACCACGAATTGACATCAAGCTGTACCATGCATGACTATTTGGCGTAAAAAAATTGAGGTACGAAACCTGGAAGATCCTGAACGGGCTGACAATGCTATACAATTCCCCCAAGGGTTTTCAGAAACGATTCCACTTTGTCTCTATTATTTTTCCTGGCATACCATAGCGGCGTCCTTCCTTGGTTATCTCTGATATTAATTGCTCCACCGACATCTACCAATACTTTTAAAACCTTTATGAACCCTGCCTTAGATGCTGCATGCATCGCCGAAATTCCTTTGGGAGTTTTAGCATTCACCTTCTTGACGTACCTGACGAGCGCCTCCATCTTTTCCGGATGTTCTCCCTTGTCTCCCCTAGCCATATATGCGATAGGCGGCCACCCAAAACCAACTGGCTTATCTACATCAAGATCATGATCAATGAAAAATCTGATGACATCTTTGTTATTGTGATGAAAAACTGGAGGGACATCGGCATTTGCAGGGATGCCTCCATATTTGGTCAACAATTTAACAAAATCGAAGCGATTGTTTCTGCAGGCAATTTCGTAAAGCAATCTTGAGTGTTCCTCCACAGCAGCACCAGATTCCAAGAGTACCATTGCGGTTGCCATATTTTGTCCCGCCAAAGCAAAATGCAAGGGTGTGACCTTCCACAAGGTATCTTCTTTTTGTTGTTGGTTTGTGCTCGACTTATTAGCGACGATTTTTGTGATCATCTCCTTTTCTGTTCCGCCATAGGCCACCGAAAAAGGATCCATGACATGGCCATGGTCTATTAGATATCTTCTTATCTGTACTTTTTTCTTTTTATGAGCTATGCAATAGGGTTTTAATAATACCATCGTTTCACTCCGGTATCTGCCTGGAATATTGACATCTGCACCGAGCTCGACTAGATACTTTATCAAGTCAAATTTACCTGCGTTGACTGCTTCCCATAAAAGCGTTCTGTTGTGACCTCCACTGGGTAGATTTAAAATCGAGATGTCTGCTTCTAATATTTTTTGGACAGCTCGCAGATCTCCTCTGGCAGCAACCTTCAGAATACTGTTAAAATTTCTATATCCTTTGGGAAATTTCATCCTTGCCATATTTTTTCCAAAGAAGGGGTACGATCCAAGTACCTGATTAGAAAATTCTACAATTCACCTTCATAAGATAGGTCATCTCCAGGTGATTAAACTGTATATTTCACATCCATCAATATCGACCATGAAATTCAATCTCATCATAAGCTTGTCACTAGCATTCTTCGTGACGATCCCATCACCCGTAGTTGCATATCGATCTTCCATCGGTCACCAATCTATGCTGCGCTTGGCGGTCGTCGGCCTGAGTCATGACCATGTGAATGGCATCTTACGTCGTGCCCAGAAGGGCACAGTACAGTTGGTAGCCATTGTGGAGAAGGACAGGATACTCGTGGATCGCATGCAGCAACGTTATGGTTTCTCTAGTGATATCGTGTACAGCGAACTAGATGACATGCTGGCCAGTGCACAGCCTGAAGCTGTCGCTGCATTCAATATGATTTGCCAGCACATAGACGTGGTGGAGCACTGTGCACCACTTGGCATCCACGTGATGGTAGAAAAACCACTTGCTGCCAACCTCCAGCAGGCCGAACGCATGATGTTTTTAGCCGAGAAGCACCGCATACATCTGCTGACCAACTACGAGACTACCTGGTATCCAAGTAATGCCCTTGCGCAACAGATCATTCGTTCTGGTCAACTAGGTACACTGCGCAAGATCATTTTTAAAACCGGCCACAAAGGCCCTAGGGAAATTGGTTGCAGTGCTGATTTTCTGACCTGGTTGACTGACCCAGTGCTCAATGGCGGCGGAGCACTCACGGATTTTGGCTGCTATGGTGCCAATCTGGCCACTTGGCTGATGCGAGGGCAATCGCCCGACAAAGTGTTTTGCATTACCCAGCAGATGAAACCTGATATCTACCCCAAGGTAGAAGATGAGGCAACAATCATCCTCACCTATACGGGCACTCAGGTCATCATCCAGGCTTCCTGGAACTGGACTTATAACAGAAAGGACATGGAGGTATACGGCGACCAAGGTTATCTCATATGTAAGAATGCCAGTGACATGTTGATTAAACAAGTTGATGCAAAGGAAGCCGTCTGGACCAAAGCTCCACCACTATCCGCTTCAACTAATGATCCCTTTAGGTATTTGCAGCACGTGGTGTTGGGCAAAAAAGGTATGGGAAATTTTAGTCCTTCATCTTTAGAAAACAATATGGTGGTCATGCAAATTCTTGAAGCAGCCAAGATATCAGCCGACAGTGGAGAGGCAGTTGACTTCAAGCGGTTTAATAAGGGAAAATAGTCAAATTGCATTGGTGAGATTTCTGACCGAGATCTCTCAGCATCATCCCTCTCGACGCTGACATCATCCTGCCCAACTCTCGCGGTCCAGACTGCGCAGCTGGATAGCCTCTGCCAGGTGTTCGATTTTAATCTCTTCACTGGCATCTAGGTCTGCAGCAGTACGAGCTACCTTGAGAATTCGATCATATGCACGAGCAGAGAGTTGCAGCTTCTCCATGGCCGTTTTCAGCAAGACTTTACCAGCCTGGTTGATCCGACAGATTTCATGTACCATCCGACTGCTGATTTGCGCATTTGCATAGATACCATTGACATCCCGGTATCGATCCTCCTGGATTTTTCGAGCCCTGATCACCTTGTCAATGATTTGTTCACTGCTCTCCTGTGGCCCGAGGTCATCAGAAAGCTGGTCGTAGGATACTGGGGTAACCTCGACATGCAAGTCTATGCGGTCGAGCAGCGGTCCCGATATCTTATTCAGGTATCTGCTGATCACTCCCGGAGCACAGACACAATCCTTGTCTGGATGATTGTAGTATCCGCAGGGACATGGATTCATTGAGGCGATCAGGATAAAACTTGCTGGATAGTTGACGGTAATGCGAGCTCGGGAGATTGTGACCTGCCGCTGCTCTAAAGGCTGCCGCATCACCTCTAGCACGGTGCGTTTAAATTCTGGCAATTCGTCTAAAAAGAGTACTCCATTGTGCGCCATAGAAATCTCCCCCGGGCTGGGGTTTGATCCACCACCGACTAAAGCTACATCGCTAATGGTGTGATGGGGAGACCTGAAAGGTCGCTGGGTGACCAAGGAGGCATTCTCGGGAAGCACGCCAGCCACAGAATGAATTTTGGTAGTCTCCAATGCTTCGTGCAAATTCATGGGAGGCAAGATCGTAGGTAATCTACGTGCCAACATGGTTTTGCCAGCTCCCGGTGGTCCGATCAATACCGCATTGTGGCCACCTGCTGCTGCCAGGGTCAAAGCCCGCTTGATATTCTCCTGTCCCTTGACATCTGAGAAATCTACCTCGTAATTATTGTTGTTCTCTTGAAAATCCTCCCTGGTATCGAGATCTGTTGCCACCAGATCAAGTGTTCCATTGAAGAACTGTACAGCTTCGGTTAAATTGGAAATCCCATAAACCTCCAGTTCATTTACAATGGCAGCTTCTCTGGCATTCTGCTTTGGCAATATCATACCCTTGTATCGCTCTTTGCGAGCCTGAATAGCTATGGGCAGGGCACCTTTGATGGGTCGGAGACCACCATCCAGCGCCAACTCTCCCATGATGATGTACTTGTCCAGTTCATCAGGATTCATTTGTTCGGTGCTAGCGAGTACGCCCAAGGCTATGGGAAGGTCATAGGCAGATCCCTCTTTTCTAATGTCGGCCGGAGCCAAATTGACCACCATACGAAGACGCATCATCTTATATCCAATATTCTTGATGGCCGCTTCAATGCGCTGAAAACCTTCTCTCACCGCCACATCTGGCAGGCCTACCAGATGGTAGAAATTTTGGGTCCCAGCATGCACCGTGCCTCCAGCATTGACCTCCACCGTGATGGTCCGAGCATCGACACCTTGCACTGCACTGGCGTACGTCTTAACAAGCATTGTAACGAGAGAGATTTATGGTACTACGCTCAATATAACAAATTGTTACACTTTACCAGATTCGCATTTCTTGCTCATGGTATAGAGATCACGCAGGCTACATGGAGAGGCTTTACAGGAAGGTGTTTTAGGTGGCGATCGGAGGAATCAATGACCATTCAAAGCATCCTGTTCTGATTTTCATAATGGCGCACATCACCTCTCTTCATCAATCTGGGCATTCCTTGCGGCTGATTATTGCGCTTTATTCACCACATGACCTTATCTTTACCGGCTGGAAATAATTGTTAATGCTTCGTAAGTATCACATCCTTACAGTTTCACATAATGAGATCCCCCTGGATCAGCTACCAGCCTATTCCATCAAGTATGCCGACCCAGAGGGCCTAAGACAGGTCTTAGAAGATATGAAAGACCACTTGGATCTCGATGAGCTGTTTTACCTCAGCACTTGCAATCGAGTTTTATATTTCTGCGTAACATCAGCTGAGTTAGACCAGCACCTAATTGCCCACTACTTTGATCCATCGGCCGACATGGCCAAAGTCTTACATAAGCAGGATGAGGATTGCGTATCCTACTTCATGCAGGTGGCCTCTTCTCTGCATTCCATGGTGGTTGGTGAAAGGGAAATCCTGAAGCAGATTAGAGTGGCTTTTGAACAGCAGTCTCCCTGGAATTTGATCGGCGAACATCTTCAACTAGCGATTCAACGCACGATCTGGAGTGCAAAGCAAGTCTACCAGCACACAAAAATTGGTGAGCGTTCAGTGTCGATTGCATCACTGGCTGTCAAAAAACTGGCACATCAACTAAATAGAGAGGCGGAGATCGTATTAGTAGGAGCAGGTACAACCATACAGCTCGTCATCAAACACCTGAAAAAGAGGGGATTCCGGCACTTCACCATTTATAACCGGACCGCCAAGGCAGCACAGCTGCTGGCGAACAAATACAATGCCTCTGCAGGGACACTCGATGATTTGATCCGCCACACTGATCACTTTGATGCCCTCATCGCTTGCACGTCTGCCGATGAGCCGATCATCACCTATGAATTGGCTCATACCCTTGCACAAGATCGCATCAATGATGTAGTTTGGGTGGACCTAGGCATGCCTGGCGATATTGAAAGAAGTGCCTCTGATCCCCGCAGCACTAGGATGATTGACCTACAAACATTGCAATCCCTGGCCCAAAGAAATCGACAGGCCAGACAAGGAGAGATGGAGGAAGCTAAGAAGATACTGGAGCATGCGCTGGAAACCTTCAAAGAAGCATGCTATTTTCGCAAAGTCGAAAGAGCCTTTCGATCCATTCCCGCCGAGGTGAGATCTGTCAAAGAAAAAGCTTACAGCGAGGTCTTCCATAAAGAGATAGCTCAGACGGATCAAGAAACGCAAGCTTTGATCAGCAGAATGATGGACTATATGGAGAAAAAATGCATTGGCATCCCCATGAAAGCTGCGAAAAAGGCCATCATTCAATGATCATCACGATTGGTCGAGATCTACCGGATGTTTCGCACATTTATCGCTTCCATAGCTTTGTCCAATGATAGATCGCCTTTTCTATACCCGTCGATGACTGCTTTCTTTACGGCCACTTCAATTTCTTCAGGCATGTCACATCCCTTGCATTGGGTGAGTTCGATTTGAAGCACCAACATCTCCGATGCATCAAGGTTCTTTAAGATGTGTGCGTAGTCCAGCAAATGAGCCTTCAGTCCTTTTAAAAATCCTGGATACATTCCTTCCACGATTTCGTTTCGTTTCTCTTCGCTTAGGTCCTTCTCGCCAATGGTCGGTAAGGAATATCGGTTGTCATCGAAGACTTTACTTGAATAGAACTTGAGATGATAGGTCACTCCAAAGCCTTCTTCCCGATCGAAAAAGGGTGCCTTGGCCAAGTAGTAGTTGTCGGAAAGATCGCTTTGATAAAGTCGTTCAAGCATCGTAGCAAAGATGTGTAGCTGGGGTTCTTTGGCTGGATCATGGACTAATTCGCGCACCGTAATGCGGTCGTAGAGCTCCCCCCGTTCGATATCTTGTGACTCGTAGGCCAACAGATCCTCCACCTCCACTTCTACACTTGTCGTCGGTGGATGCATGTCCATCTTACCGTGGTTGCCTCCCCTCACAAACATCATCTGAGGTCCGTGGTTGCTGCTCTTGACCACAATTTTGTCGCTTGGTTTCAATTGATGTATGAGATTACCATAGTCAGCCAAGAACTCTTTAATGGCGGCCTCGTTGAAGACCTGATTTCGATCTTCCATGTCGTCTTCACAGTCATACTCTTCCTTCATGTCTTCGCCGTTGCGGTTTCGTATGACGATCTGCTTTGCTATGATCCTATGGGCCGGATTGGTGGTGACATGAAAAGTCACACCATATCCATCCAGATATGACCCCTTGATGGATTCGTGACCATGCATGATCAAATATTGATTCTTCAGTCCTCCAGGTCCATCCATATTTTGACCGATGACGGTTGCTAGAATCTGCTCAGCCACCTCGATGTCTTTCTGCATACGATGCTGGTCGATGGGCTGTGCAAACATAAGATGGCTCCCAAGAACTAAACAGATAAGATATATAATTTTCATGTTTTAAAGATTTTCATGTGATTGAAAGGAAGCAAGCTCAGTTCCACTCAGTTGAATGGTCTGAGCCAGATTGTCAAGACTTGCATTGATCAGTTGTATGTCTTCGGCTCGCTGTGTGTCCCAGTATTGGATCAGGTCAGATACGACATTCTGCATATAAGCTTGTTGTCGAAGTTCCAATTGCTCAGAGAGTTGGAGGGTGAATTGGTCGTGCTGTCGTTGAAAGCTTCTGGAGCTTGCCGCCACAAGGGCAGCCTTGTCTTCATCAGATAATCCTGATTCTGCAGAGAGGATGGTTTGTACCGCTGCCAGATCTGGTTTTTGATCGATTTTGTGCTGTAAGGCTTCCATCCCACTGACTAGATAATCGATTGTTTCAGGTGCTATCGCATCCTTTGCCGCTTTGGGAGCACCATAGCTAATCACTAGTTGTCGATCATCAAGACTGATCTGCATGCCCATCAATCGTCCGGCAATAAGCAGTAGGAGCAGTGCAGCTGCCACCGACCACCAGCCATTTAGGAACAATGTCTTTCGTTTCTGAAAAGATGGAATCCCTTGATTCGGATCGACATCTTCGCTTTTTTGTAAAAACTGCCTGACCTGGTGGAGATCTGTGATCTCTTGCCTTAAGACAGGATCGTTTTGAATCTCCTGATCATACTTTTCCCTGACTGCATGGTCCAGCTCCCCATATAGGTAGTCCATGATTTGTTCCTTATTCATAGTAAAAGATCTTTTGTCAATTTTTTTCTTTGAAGAATTTTCCTCATCGCATTTAGGCCATAATACATACGCGACTTCACCGTGTTTTCGGAGACTGCTAAAATATCGGCTATCTCCCTAAATTTTAACCCTTCATATTCTTTCATGATGATCACTTGCCTTTGATCTGCTGGAATCATCTGTAAAATCTGCAGCACCAGATTTCTCATCTCTTTTCGCTCCATCTGTGTGCTGGGATTGGTTGAGCTCGAGGGTTGGAGGTGTGCCTCTTCGACCCTTACGTGCCTTCTTCGCGCCATGTTTCGCCCTTGAGAAACACAGTTATTGCTGGCAATTCGGTAGAGCCATGATTTCAACTTGGTGGGATCCTTGAGTTGATCTATCTTTTCAAAAGCCTGAATGAATGTCTGTTGCACCACTTCTGTTGCAAAGTGGTCATCATTGGCATATCGCATGGCAAAATTATACACCCGTTTGCCCCAATGCTCCATCACAGTCTCGTAGGCGCTCTCTTCTCCACGCTGCATTTTCCGCACCAGTTCCCTGTAAGCAGGTGGGTCAAAGTCGACTTCCATGAGCTAAGTATGCCTTGTTTTGATCTAATGACGCTCGGGTTGGAAAAAAAGTTGTAGGTCCAGAATTCTTTTGCAAGATGGAAAACCGGCTACGGATATTTGAGCCCATGACATCTACCGACCGTTCTGCAAAAACAAACTCGTTCAGGAATATCTGATTGCATGAACTCGATGGTGGCTAAAATGTTCCACCTTATGTGTGGATATATACCATGTTCTGGCCAGATCAAAAACTCCCCGACGTTATAACGATACTCGTACTTTCTACATATGAGGCAGTGAAAACTAGTGCCGCTGGACAGGGTAAATAACAATCAGATATCGTGACCTCACCTTAAATTTTTTTCAAAAAAATTCGCTCTGAAATAGGTCTTTGAAGCGGCACATCTGCTGTTTAAGTATTTCGAACATATATTGAAACAGCACATGCTGAATCCCTTAGTATTGTTATGATAATACATTACAATATTGAATAATTTATTGATTTTCGTCATATGTCCCAATGGATATGCATTACAGCAGATTAATTATTTGTTTTGTCCTCATTTATTCCTCCCTGATTTTATATGTAATTTTTTGGATACCTTAGTGTTGGACAACGGCAGAAGTAGGGAATTTTCTGTAAGAAGCGGCATTGAATTTGCTGCTTAAGCTCTTAGATATAACACCAATTTTGTAGCACAACCGATGGGTTGCGAGGTCACAGATCGACTGACTGGAGCCTTGGTGATAGGATTGCATAAATGAGAAAAACTATAATACTTTGATATGGGTTGGAATAATAGAAATAGCCGCATCGATGATTCGAGCATGGGAAATCATCGCCATCAAAGACCGAGGAGCCTTGCCTTCAGCCTTGTTACATGGCTTGCGATCTGCGCTGGTCTTGTCCTCATTGGCACTGTTTGTTTTGGATTTAACGTGGATCACCGGATTGAGCATCGTGGTGGGGAAAACGTTGGGACATTTTCTGGCGGTGAGGCTAACTTACACAAAAGGTTTAGACCAAACCAAGGAAGAGCCAATCCTGTAGCATCCTATGCTGAGGTCAACGACCGGGCGAAATGGATGATTCGCACAGTGATGATTACACTGCAGCAGGATGTGTATTTATTTGGTTCGTGGATGAATGAAAACTGGTGGGCTGCCAGTGATCTCGATCTCTGTATCGAGACCAAACCCACCGAAACTCAACTGCGGCAAATGGAGCTACTAAGTAAGCAATTTGCCGTTAAAATTGAACTTCGAAAATGTGGCCCCGGACCTAAGATAAAGTGCGAAGAAGAATACTGATTTGCCTCAGTGAATAACCCCCAATAACCATACCGATTTAAAAACTATTTATTCGACTGAGACCAAGACTTACCCACCACATGAACAACACATTTCGAGTAGTCCTCACAGGACTGCTATGCTTGGTTTTTTTTGGATCTAGCGCTCAAGATCCGTGCGATGTCAATCTAATTGAACTTTCCCTAACCGATGTGACTGGTCTTTCGGGGCAGCCGGATTTTGACGATGCTCACGTTTGCACCCAGGGCGATACAGTGAGGTATATGATCGCCACCCCAGGGATCGAATGTATGCCGGCAGCTCAACTTACGCTGAATTTCATTGACGTCCTGGTGCCGGAAGGCTTCACCCTGCTGAGTTCTCAACTCATGGGCGGTATAGGTGGTCCTTTTGTAGAAGGTGTGGATTATGAAAGTCAAACGGTTCCTGGCACAGGTATCTCCTTCGACTTTAATCCGGGAATGGCAATCATTATTGATCAGGATAATCCGGTTATTTTGGACATGGTTATCTTGCCTGAGTGCGAGGTGATTGGTACTTCAGCATCGGGGATACCGTGCTTGGACATCAAATACTCCCTTCCGGGAAATATTCCGGCTGAAAAGAGTGTAAAAGGCTCTATTGATTTATTGAATGGTACTTTTGATGCCTTCCTTAATATCATCAACTCAAGCACCATACCAAGCAGTGCTATTCCCGGTGATACGGTTTGTCGTACGGCCACCATCATAAATAATGGACAGTTTTCTTTGCTAGACTCCTTCAGCTTCTGCGATATTCCAGATATGCCTTTCGATGAGATCATTTCTTTTGATATTGTACTCATTGAGGATGGGGTGCAGACGTTGGACACGGTCGATGGTCTGGCACTTTTGGGTAATACAACCAATGTTGACAGTATCTCTATCTTGTTAGATGGTGCGACTTTTGGTGGTCCGAATAGCCTATTCGAGGTGAACGGTGGTGTAAAACTGGTTTACTGTGTGACCACAATGTGTCCTCCCGGGACCGTCATCTCTGATCTATATGCCAAATGGGGCTGTGGAGGTAATGTCTGCATGGAAACCAGTACCACCGAATCTGTGGTTGTGAACTTTAGTGCTCTCGTAGATATCCAAATTTCAAAAAATAGCTTCGAACCAGCAGACCTGTGCGCAAATCCCTTTATGTGGGAATACGAATTTGTAAATAATGGCCAGGAATCGACTCCAGGTGAAGCGGATGCGGTTAATGCCATCATTACTTTGGATAAGAACGGCTGCACCGTGTTAGACTACAGCAATTTCGTGGTCACTTATTCAGAAATGGGTGGATCACTGATGGTGGTAATTGGTGCTACCGTGACCCAAAATGCAACAGAGATTTTAGTCACAAACCTACCTGGATTTTGGAGTGTGGGGGATACCATCCGGGTGATTTTTGATGCGGAGGCACCACCGCTGGATCCTGTACCGGAGTGCGACCGATTCGTCTTTCCCGATATAGAGTGTCTGGATCCTTGCCCCAAGGTCGACTATGAAGACAGGTGCGGAAGCCAATTTACCGAGGGATTTACACCGGCCCAATGTGATGTTCAGACCTATCCCTTCTTTGCCGGTGCCCCTATGATTACACTAGAAGAAGTGAGTAATGATGAACCTTCCTTTTGCACCAACGGAAAAGTTGTACTCGAACTGGAAAATTCCAGTGGAGTAAGTGGGCCGTTGACCATCGGTCAGGATCTTATCTTTTACGTAAAAAAATCCATGTGTAATCTCTACTCAACCCTCAACTATGAATATGGACCAACATCTGCTACAGGCACCATGGTACCAGCAGGCAATATAGATGAGACTACCATCGATAGTTTCGTGGTGGTGAGCATTCCAACCAGTGAAACCCTACCTGTCGGGTCGTCCATATTTTTCTCATACGAAATAGAACTAAGTTGTAACGCTAACGAGGCCTGCTACATCACTGATCCTGAATGCCAACTTCCGGATGTTAAGGGATCATGGGTTTCCTGCCTGGGGTTTCGTTTTGCAGAAACCTATAATTTTCCCTACATCATCAAAGATCATAACTTGCCACCACCGGGAGCACAAAGAATTATGCAACCGGCTTGTCGCAACAATACTTATTTCTATCGCTATCAATTCGATGGTATTGACGTGAGTGATTGTGATATGTACCTGGAGTATAAGGTGGCACAGATTAATGCTGATGGAACGGCCGGTACGGTATTGACTGCCAGCCAGATGAATCAAAATGTGACTTCATCATCGGGATCCATTATCTCTAGCGATGTGCTTCCAGCCAGTATTCCGGGTGCTCCCGATACCCTAAGAATTCGAGTCACTATGGATGATCCAGGTGACTACTTCAACTGTGTACCTACAGCTGAATTGGCTGTCAATGTGCAACACCACACCCAGTGTACGAGTGCCGTGGCAGCCGTGCAATACTGGAAAAGTTTTGAGGTTATTATGGAGTGTGGCACTGATGGCTCTTGCTGTACAAAATCTCGCAGTTGTGACGAGACTATTTGTCATTTGACGTGCGGTGTAGATCCCATGGATATTTGCTATGACTTTTGTCTGCGAACACAGGGTATAAGCCTAACCCGTCAAACAGCGGGATGTGTCAGTGAAACCGACCCTAGTCCTGGCAATCCCCTCCCACGCATTCGAGGTTTGCCATGCGATACTTTCAATTTTACTTCGATTGGTAGGTTTGCCCGAATCCAATCATTTCCATCTGATCCGTCATGCGATTCGGTCACTGCTGTTCGACTGGAGGTCACAACCGGACCTTTTATGAATTACTGCCCGGGTACTGCGGATTTTGAGTTACAAATCGATGGTCCAGATGGTACCGTTCTGCAAGATCTCTGCACCGCTATGGACACCATACCCTACACCGTAGAGCTTTTCCCGGCAGCCTCACCCACCGTTGGCACTTACATGAACCGAAGGTTAATTTTTGATCTCACAGACTGCCAGTTACCTGCAAGTTGGGCGCAGATTGATGGGGATAATAATGACCGGATTGTTTTCTCAGCTGACTTTAAAGTGGATTCAAGTGTTGCTGATCTCACTTGTCCTGATCTATTTCTGGAAGAAAAAATGACAACCCGATTTCGCGGTGAGAGTTTTGATAGTGATGAGGGAAGTACGCAAGAATTGGGCTGCGGCTTAAGCAGAGAACGTACCTACTATGTAGGTGATCCATACCAGGCTACCGTGAGCGCTGAAATCGACTTTGACCCCAATGCGTCTTGTCAAGCATCCGGTAGGGTCAATATTTCCGATATCTGTAATCGCGGCAACCTCTTTATTGACTACCGCCCTGGCTACATACTCGATTCTATTGTCTTAGATATCGCCGGAGGCAATCTTCAATATCAAGCCAATTCAGGCATCCTTCGACGGAAGGGTAGAAATGGTGACCTCAACTATACCATTCAGGCCGGTGAAGTAAGTAGTGTTAGCACCGGTACAGGCTCAAAAATCACATTTACTAACACTGGTGCTTGGCCAGAGGAACTTAACCATAACAATGGTGAGGACTCACTGTTTTGCTTGAATTATGACCTCAGCATCAACGAGTGTTATGATTTTCCAGGTAATCTTGACGTCGATGTTACCGTATATTTTCATGGAAAGCACGGATGTGGACAGAAGTCGATCAATAGTCCTGGCAGTGTGCAATTGGTTAATCCACCGCAGGCTCTATTGGAGTGCAGGGATGCTCCGATAAAGCAAGTAAACAACGACTCTGTTTGTTGGCAAATCACTTTTGGTTCGCAGGGAGCTGCAGGAGGTAGTTGGTTTGCTTTGGTGCCATCTGAAGATGTTGAGATATACCGCGTTGAAGATGAAGTAGCCGGAGTCGATCTCACCATGATCGAAGTAGATGATACTATGTGGGTCTGCAGCAACACCCTTACAGCTGGCCCCGAATACAATCTCAAACTCTATGGTCTTTACACGAGTTGTGACCTTGAATTTGTGGATATCTATGCCGGGTGGTATTGTAACGCATGTCCCCTCAGTCCGATCACTGGCGCATATGTAGGGGGCACTTGCCCACCGCTCAATAAGCGCTTAGAGGTGATACGGGGAGAAACAGGCTTGCAGGCAGCATTTACCGGCGAGCCACCGTCACCGGTGGACCTTTGCGATACGCTGGATTTCGAAATCCAGGTTAAAAATCCAGCCAGTGCATCTAATTTTAATCAAGAGTTCTGTGTATATATGCCATCAGAGGGATTGACTCTATTGCCACAATTTAGCTGTATTTTATATCCAGACAGTGTGCAAGCCGATGGTAATCCTGGAATGTACCAATCGATTCCACTCGGACTCCAGATTGTAACGGTTACGGATACCATTATCGACGGCCAACTCTCCGATAAATGGTCATTTGACCTGCAAATGCTAGGATTATGGAACAACGCTGCCATGAACTTGGAATTGCCTGGAGCTACCTTCCCCGAAAACAACCTCAATAAGTTTCGCATTAAATTTAGGGCGGTTACGAATTGCGATTATAGCAGTCCATCGCGCGTATTTATCGAAGCTCGAGCTGAGGATCGTTGTGGTGTACCCATTGCTACATCTGCTGAATCTTCAGATCTCATCCCCATTATGGGCCTTGATCCCAAGGATTTCAATCGCAATCAAATCACGATCCTGCCCAATGAATTAGGCGCATGCACCGGGTCACAAATGATCACCGTAAATATCGAATCGTTTCCTAATCAGATTGGAAATAACGAGGAGGTGTGCATTCTACTACCTCCTGAAGTGACCTATAATGGAGCCTTTGCCGTTAATCCCAGTAGCTGGAATCTCAATAGCCCGGTCACATCGACAGGTCCAGAGGGCACAACCTATTGCTGGCAGATACCTCCTGGTACACCGCCGGGCGTACTGGCTTTCAACATAGATCTTACCATCGATCCAAATGTTGATTGTGGTCCCTTAGCCTTTACTGGAGTTACGTTGGCTAGACTTAATGCAGTATGCATAACTGGTGTTCCGCAAGCAATGTGTGAATTAAGCTTACAAACAAGTGATACCACCACCAACTTATTGCAGGTCATTCCCCAGCTTTCGCTCGACGCAACACGATTTTCTGGTGAAGTCATTTGTGATCCCATGGGTAGTACAACCCAGCTTGAATTCTGTGGCACCATTGCCATTCAGAATGATGGTCCGACCATACCAGCGGGAGAAATCGTGAGCGCCACCATATTCTCGGATGATAATGCAAATGGTATGTTCGATATGGGCGAAGAGGTGGCGACGTTCTCATACGATGATGGCATTTTTGCAGATCAGGTTATTTTATTGGACTCGTGCTTTCTAATAAATCCAGAAGACATATGTGACTTGAGTGTCGCTTTGGGTACAGGCACTTGCAACTGTGGTCCGCTGCCAGCGATGTTTCCCTCCTCACAAATCACTTTTGATTTTTGCAATGAAGATAATGTGATTTGTCAAGGCACGGAGGCCTCCCTTTTATGCACCAATTTACCAAGTGGAATACTGAATTATAGTTCCATGCAAGACCCAATGCTGCAGTATGTAGACATGATGACCGGGACCTTCGGAGTCAATGATCCACCACCGGGTTTGTATACTTATGTGATCACCTATGATCCTGGTGCCGGCACCTGCAGCTTTGAAGCAAGCTGTTCCATAGAGGTCCTCGGTGATGTGCCGGGTCTAAGCATAGATGGTCCAACGCGTCAGTGCCGGGGAGATACTGCCAAATTTACCGTGAATCTACCGGATATTTGTGTGAGGAATATCACTGGTTCAGAGCTGCGTGTCGAGCTACCATGTGAAGTCTTTCTGCCAGAGTCCGCGGCCACGGGTGTAGATAACATCAGTGAAGAGATCACCATCAATGGGACTAGTTTTCCACTGGATGATGCGATGGATGCTGTGGAACTCGATCAAGTCATTGCAAGTCTGAACACCAGTATTCAAAATGCGGTGCCACCTATCCTTGTGTGTGTTGTCTTGGCATCGGGTCGGGAGGTTGAATACCAGGCCAACATACGGGTGACAAACGAAATTCAAAACTACGGATTTCAGGTACCTATGGGTACTAATACCGTAGAGTGCCTGCCATCAACGACTGGAGCGGCCATTGTAGAAACTTATTTTACCGATGCGTCAGGAATCGAAGTACCCGTCCCACCTTATCTCTGTTGCGATCAGGATGGATCCTTGTACGAGGTATCAAGTGCATATAGCATTGGAGAATTTGCTATAGCATATCCGAACTACAGCGGCCATGTTCTTGGGCTAGAAGCAAAATGGGTGCCTGAAAAATTTGCTGAATTGGCCGCAGGGTTGGGATGTCCTGATGCGACAAGTATGCAATGGGAATTGGAGATCTACGTAGATGGGGTAGTCTACCCCGGGATTACTGAAGTTTATGAACCAAACAATAGTCCGACCGACCTCGTTGATGTAATTACAGCAGGGTTTAATGCAATTAACGCCCCAGGTGTGTCATTTACCACCACTGGAAACAACGGCGATGAACAGGTGCAAATTGCTTATATGCCTGGCCAAGTTGTCGGGTACAAACTATGTGAATTGTTTCTACCATGTGATAATCCCAATACGGGTTTCTGCTGGTCTTTCTATTATGATCAAACCATGGGCAAATGGTGGGATTGTATTAGTGTGGATCCGCAGCAAAACTATCCCTATGAAGGCAGTTGTATAGATTTTGATATAGTGACGGGTACTTCTCAAAATGAGCTGTTGACCATTGCGCAACAAATGATCATACAAGTTGGTAGCGAGACAACATTACCCAATCCTCTGAATGGCAGTTTGCAATTTGATTTTACTGTGGATGGAGGTACGATCATCAGTATCCAAGATGATTGCATCGAAATTAGATTCGACACCGCCGGAATTTATGAAGTGTGCTCCACGCCTCAACTCACAGGCGAAAGTTGTATGTTAAGTCCGGTTTGTACACAAATAGAAGTGGTTGCAGACAATCTAAACACAGCGGTAGTGGTTGACACTGCTCAAAGCTGTATGGAGGTTAGCTCCATGACCCTCACCTTTGAAGATTCGCTGCAGATTCGCCGCATGCAGATCTGTGACGACAATGGAAATACGATTATTGACAGTATTTGGAGTGCTGACACCTTTTTCTTTAATCCAAACTACGGCTATGGTATTTTGGGTATCGAAGACAAGTGGACCACTGACGGGCTTAAATATATTGCTTCAGACGGATATGGATGCACTGATGTAGAAGGTATGACCTGGGATGTTAAGGTACATATTGATGGCCAGGAATATAGTGGTGCTTCGGATTTGTATGTTCCCGATAACAACCCATCAAACATGGTGGATGTAATGGTCGAGGCCTTAAACGACCTCGCGGTACCCGGAGTACTGTTCTTCAGAACAGGCACCAACGGCAGCGATAAGATTGCCATGGCATTGGAAATGCATCTTCAATATTCTTTTTTCGGTTATCAAATATGTGAAAACCTCATCGGCTGTGCAGAGCCGGCAGACGTTTGTTGGAATTACTTTTTCGATGGCTCACAGTTTCAAGATTGCATTGGCAATGATCCTACAGAAGAATTTCCATGGTCAAACGGTTCTTGCTTTACCTCAGATTTTCAATTTGGTTTCCTCGGAGATAATTCACCGGCTCCAGAAGCGTTGACATACACGTTGCCGCCAGGAGATTATACCATTAAATTAACCGGTGCAAATTGCGGCGACACAATCAGCTACCCATTCAATCTCCCAGAGCCGCCGGAGATGATCATCACTGCCGATATCCTCTGCACAAATGCTACAAACTGTACAAGTGACGATGGAATACTTACCTATAATGTCAGCACCAATGGCTCTATTGACAGTGCCATAATCACCGGTCCAACCGGCATGCAAACGATTGACTATGCCGGCACGCCTGTCAATATGGTAACAGAAATGCTGACATCTCTTCCAGTGGGCAACTATTCTGTAACCGTGTTTACAGAATGCGGAGATACGACGCTCATGTGTACCATCAATAGTGCAGTTGATATGGTCGAGGTGACCGATACCATAATCATGCAGTATAGTGACTGCGCCAGCAATGATGCACAGATCGATCTTATGATTTCGAGTACAAGCACGATCGACAGTGTACTATGGTGTGGTCCCTCGGGCCTGATCATTCGCGATATCGGGCCTCACGTGAGTCCTTACACGGCAAGTTCAGGAACGGGAATTGTTTACGGCACCTGGACGGCCAAGATATTTACAGCGTGTTCATATCTACAGGAAGATTATGTCATTGACCCACCTACTCCCTTAGCAAATGTGAATGTCACTTGTACGGCCACAGCACCGGATGATTGTAATGATCCGACAGGTAACTTGATGGTAGATATACAATATGCGCCAGACATGGGATATATGCCGGATAGTGTGGTTTTGAGTCGATCGGGTGTACGACTTCTTGCTGATGTAAGTGGCAATACGATGATAGACTTTGGTGACCTCCTGCCAGGCACCTATATAGTCGAAGTCTTCACTTGGTCTGTTTGCAATAATCAAAGCATACAGTGCATCATCCCTGAGGCAATGGATGCAGTCAATATTGCATCAGTCACCAATCCTATGCTCCCATGTGATAAACTCTTTCCTGACTCCATTACAGACTATATCATTAACTACAGAACGATACCGGGAGGTTTGCCGGTTGTGCAGGTGATTTGGTATGAAGACATGGTGGATCCTGCGAATGTGATCAGCGTAAATACAAATCCCGGCCAGTCAGCTGATACCCTGTCTTTGGGTGTGCTTGATGCGGGCGACTATTGTGCTGTAGTTTATGCAGGCAATACATCGGCTACCAGCAATTGCCCACGCGATACTGTCTGTTTTACGGTTAGCTCGGAAATGTGTCCTCCGGACTGTGCATTTGTACTTGATGTCACTGACACTACTGAGACAGTGGACTGCGATCTGGGAAGTACTTTTGATATAACTATTTCGTACAGCACAAGTGGATGCGTTATTGAAGAGACGATTGGAAGTATGGATAGTGGCTTTCAGTTAGTAATAAGGGATGATATGGGCGCAATCATTGAGACTCATCAAAATATTGACAATAATCTCACAGGATCTTTTTCAGTCACTAACTTGGGTGAGGGAACTTACAAGGCTTATGTGCAATACGGAGATGTGTCAACAGGTAGTTTTCTTACCTTCTGCCAGGATTCTATCGATCTGCAATTCAATAGCACTAATGGAGAGATTACCTATGATCCTGTGATCGAGACGCAATCCACAGTATGCGGTGTGGATGATGGAGAAGCAGAAATCACTTCGATTATTGGTAGTGACGGAATGATGTATGACCCGGCCGATTTCACCTACATGTGGAGCCAGGGCTTCGCGCCGTTGCCGTTTACAGGACCACTAGCAACCGGGTTGGCTCCCGGGATTTACTCAGTGACGATCGTTGATCCTTTTGGTTGTGAGAATGGTATGGAGGGATTTGTCATCACTGCTACTGGAGGAGAAAAAATAGCGCCTACTGCGGTGATTCCTGGTACGAATTGCGGTACGTGTGACGGATCTATCATCATGCCTGATAGTAACGGTATCCGGTATGTCTTGGTGGATGATTCTGGCACCCAGTATCCCGCTGAACCTGCACCCAACGACAATGTCTTTAATAATCTTTGCGCTGGCAATTATACGGTCGTTGCTTTTAATCTGGCCATGCCAAATGAATGCCCTGCTGTGTGCGATACCGTAGTACCCGTGAGTGAAGATGGCTTCATGGTCCTTTTAGATACCATCACAGGCAGCCCATGTGAAATGTCCGATGGACGTATCTCTTTCATGGCAATAAATGGATTTTGTAACTACGAATGGGAATTACTCAACGAATCTGGTATGCTATTGAGTAGCAATCCATCCCTAACGGGCAATATTTGCTCAGATGGCAGTGATGCAGGTGTTTTTACCGGACTGATACCAGGTACCTATATCGTGCGAGGCTATGTGGTAGATGCGCTGACTGGAGATCGGTTGTGCGAAGCTGAAGACTCCATTTCTCTGAGGGATAATGAAATCGAAATCATGACCTCAGGCCTTGTTAGTGATGGTGTAACCTGCAATGGAGATATGGATGGTTCCATCACGATTAACGACACACTTAAGGATGGACAAATGATGGTCGTAGAGACCTCTGGTGGAATGACCATTGCCACTTTTATCCCAACAGATTCAAGGCCGTACATGGTTTCTGGCCTACCAGGAGGTTCTTACAATATTGCTGTCACAGGTGAAAACGGATGCGTTGAAAACATCCCTTTTACAATTGACGAACCTACTCCAGTGATACCTGATCCCGTGGTGACACCACCAAGTGCCTGCGGTGTCGATGACGCGGCCATTGATGTGATGGTCAGCGGTGGCACACCAGATTATACGATAACTTGGACTAACCCAACTGTCTCAGGCTTCAATCCGACAGGGTTGCCTGCTGGGACCTATATTTACACGGTCACTGATGCCAATGGATGTATGATTAGGGATACTGTTGAGATACGACTTCCCTTGTGTGAAGATAAATGTCCCAATATTACTGCCGAGGTGGCAGTCGTCGAACCAAATTGCGGTATGTCAGATGGAAATGCTGAGGTGATCGTCTTAGACAATCCCGATGCATATACTTATACCTGGAGTACTGGTGCCACAAGTAGGGAAGTAAGCGGTTTGGATGCAGGCACCTACACGGTGGAAATCTGCCTAATTGATCGTCCAGAATGCTGTACTACAAAGGTTGTCAATGTGGGCAATAATGGCGGACCCATTGCCATGGCTACTTCTACACCAGCCGCTTGTGGAGGGATGGGCATCATCAACCTTGTGATCAATGGTGGATCTTTGGACTACACCATACAGCTCCTTGATGGTGTAGGTATGCAGATTAGCTCTACTTCCTCGTCTGTTATGGGCATGCAAGCAGCGATTCCTGCACCTCCAGGCATTTACACGATCATAGTGACCGATGCTCTCGGCTGCCAAGATTTCGTGCAGGTGTCCGTAGACATTGATGAGGGATTGGCAATCAGCACTTCAGTTGATCAGTTTCCTGGATGCGGATTGGCAACAGGTGCCATTGAAATAACGGTGATCCCAGGTACCGGCATGTATGAGTACTATGTTAATGGTCAACTGCAAGCAACAACCAGCCATACGATGTATGCAGTAGGTGGCTTGGGAGCCGGTCAATATGTGGTCGAAGTAATCGATCTGGGCAATGCTGGTTGTCCAGGCAGAGACACCATTATCTTGGAAGCAGCTGTTCCGCCCGTAGTTAATCCAAGTGAATTTATCGTAACACCTCCATCCTGTAGTGGCGATGCTGGAAGCATTAGCTACAATGCGACTATGAATGCTGCTACCTATGAACTATTTCGACTCGGAAGTACGGTGCCTTTCGTCAGTTGGACAAACACAGAAACCGTTACCATCGAAGCTGAAAGTGGTCATTACTTTGTCGTTTGTAGTGATGCCTTTGGTTGCGAAGGGGTGGTGGGAGATATTGTGGTACCTGAAGTGGATGTACTAGATTTCTTTGTGCACTATGACCAGCCCTTGTGTTTTGATCCAATGATGGGAAGCATCCAAATTGCTGAAATCACTGGGGGTTATGGTCTTAGTGATACAGTCACACTTAGAATCTTGGATGAAGACGACATGGAGGTCGATGCAGATCTCCTCGTAACCACTGGACTGGCACCTGGTACTTATAGGGTTGAAATTTGCTATGAAGGGACAGACGGAGCCAGTTGTTGTAAGACACGAATTGTTACCCTTAATACACCGGCTTGCGTGACGCACTATAAAGAGCTTGTCGGAATGCCAGCACTGCAAGACTCAGGCAATTACAAAGTAACATATCGGGTAGTCACAACCAACAGCAGTATGGCTACTATGCAATACAACTTGTATGACAGCTTGCGCTATGATGGCGATGTGGTGGTTGACAGTCTATTCTTTATCACCCCGGACATGACTATACATAAGGTCCAGGGAAATCTGGACAATGAAACAGGGATGGTACTTGCCATCGATTCAATGATCGGACCGATGGAGGAGGATACATTTCTTGTATGTGTCTTTGCACATATCGAACTGGACAACACCATCAATCCAGCTGCGACCGTTGATGGCACCTATGATCCTTGCGCCGATGCCATGTCGGGAGGGCCCGGTCAAATGGAATACAATGGGCTGTTTAATGAGAGCTACCTGGACGGCAACGACGATGGCATGGTCGATCAGCGCGATACCGCCTGTGCAGACCTGCCCATGATCACACATACCAAGATGCTGGTCGGCACACCGGAGTTGCAGCCTGATGGCAACTACAAGATCACCTACGAGATTGTAGTGGATAACAGCGACCCATTACCCGTACAATATAACCTGTACGACAGCTTGCGCTATGATGGCGATGTGGTGGTTGACAGCGTCAACTACATCACACCGGATATGGTGACCCATAGGTTGACCATACCATTGGACAACGAGACAGGCATGGAGTTGGCCACCGACTCAGTCATCGCTGCGATGAGCCAGCAGACCTACCGGGTATGTGTCTTTGCACATATCGAGCTGGACAACACCATCAATCCAGCTGGGACCGTTGATGGAACCTATGATCCTTGCGCCGATGCCATGTCGGGAGGGCCCGGTCAAATGGAATACAATGGCCTGTTTAATGAGAGCTACCTGGATGGCAACGACGATGGCATGATCGATCAGCGCGACACCGCTTGTGCAGACCTGCCCATGATCTCGCACACCAAGATGCTGGTAGGCACACCGGAGTTGCAGCCTGATGGCAACTACAAGATCACCTACGAGATCGTGGTGGATAACAGCGACCCATTACCCGTACAATACAACCTGTACGACAGCTTGCGTTACGATGGCGATGTGGTGGTTGACAGCGTCAATTACATCACACCGGATATGATGACCCATAGATTGACCATACCATTGGACAATGAGACAGGTATGGAGTTGGCCACCGACTCGGTCATCGATGCGATGAGCCAGCACACCTACCGGGTATGTGTCTTTGCACATATCGAGCTGGACAACACGATCAATCCAGCTGCGACCGTTGATGGCACCTATGATCCTTGCACCGATGCCATGTCGGGAGGGCCCGGTCAAATGGAATACAATGGGCTGTTTAATGAGAGCTACCTGGACGGCAACGACGATGGCATGGTCGATCAGCGCGATACCGCCTGTGCAGACCTGCCCATGATCTCGCACACCAAGATGCTGGTCGGCACACCGGAGTTGCAGCCTGATGGCAACTACAAGATCACCTACGAGATCGTAGTGGATAACAGCGACCCATTACCCGTACAATACAACCTGTACGACAGCTTGCGCTATGATGGCGATGTGGTGGTTGACAGCGTCAACTACATCACGCCGGATATGGTAACCCATAGGTTGACCATACCATTGGACAATGAGACAGGTATGGAGCTGGCCACCGACTCGGTCATCGATGCGATGAGCCAGCACACCTACCGGGTATGTGTCTTTGCACATATCGAGCTGGACAACACCATCAATCCAGCTGCGACCGTTGATGGCAACTATGATCCTTGCACCGATGCCATGTCGGGAGGGCCCGGTCAAATGGATTACAATGGCCTGTTTAATGAGAGCTACCTGGATGGCAACGACGATGGCATGATCGATCAGCGCGATACCGCCTGTGCAGACCTGCCCATGATCTCACACACCAAGATGCTGGTAGGCCAAGATGCTACATGGTAGGCACACCGGAGTTGCAGCCTGATGGCAACTACAAGACGAGATTGTAGTGGATAACAGCGACCCACTCACCTACGAGATCGTGGTGGATAACAGTGATGCGGCAGAAGTGCAGTACAACCTGTACGACAGCTTGCGCTATGATGGCGATGTGGTAGTAGACAGCGTCAATTACATCACACCGGATATGGTGACCCATAGGTTGACCATACCATTGGACAACGAGACAGGTATGGAGCTGGCCACCGACTCAGTCATCGCTGCGATGAGCCAGCAAACCTACCGGGTATGTGTCTTTGCACATATCGAGCTGGACAACACCATCAACCCAGCTGGGACCGTTGATGGCACCTACGATCCTTGCACCGATGCCATGTCGGGAGGGCCCGGTCAAATGGAGTACAATGGCCTGTTTAATGAGAGCTACCTGGATGGCAACGACGATGGCATGGTCGATCAGCGGGACACCGCCTGTGCAGACCTGCCCATGATCACGCATACCAAGATGCTGGTAGGCACACCGGAGTTGCAGCCTGATGGCAACTACAAGATCACCTACGAGATCGTAGTGGATAACAGCGACCCACTACCCGTACAATACAACCTGTACGACAGCTTGCGCTATGATGGCGATGTGGTGGTTGACAGCGTCAATTACATCACACCGGATATGGTGACCCATAGGTTGACCATTCCATTGGACAATGAGACAGGTATAGAGCTGGCCACCGACTCGGTCATCGCTGCGTTGAGCCAGCACACCTACCGGGTATGTGTCTTTGCACATATCGAGCTGGACAACACCATCAACCCAGCTGGGACCGTTGATGGCACCTACGATCCTTGCGCCGATGCCATGTCGGGAGGGCCCGGTCAAATGGAATACAATGGCCTGTTTAATGAGAGCTACCTGGATGGCAACGACGATGGCATGATCGATCAGCGCGATACCGCCTGTGCAGACCTGCCCATGATCTCACACACCAAGATGCTGGTAGGCACACCGGAGTTGCAGCCTGATGGCAACTACAAGATCACCTACGAGATCGTGGTGGATAACAGTGATGCGGCAGAAGTGCAGTACAACCTGTACGACAGCTTGCGCTATGATGGCGATGTGGTGGTTGACAGCGTCAACTACATCACACCGGATATGGTAACCCATAGGTTGACCATTCCATTGGACAACGAGACAGGTATGGAGTTGGCCACCGACTCGGTCATCGCTGCGATGAGCCAGCACACCTACCGGGTATGTGTCTTTGCACATATCGAGCTGGACAACACCATCAACCCGTCCGCTGATGGCACTTACTTGGAATGCAACAATTCGATGTCGGAGGGACAGGATCAAATGGCTTATATGGGGCTCTTTAACGAGAGCGTCCTGGATATGGGAAGTGATGGTACCCCTGAAGAGATGGATACATCCTGTGCCAACTTGCCGATGATATCTCATACCAAGACATTGATAGGAGCACCGGAATTACAGGATTCTGGCAACTACAAGATCATTTACCAGATCGTAGTAGAAAATGCCGACGACTTACCGGTACAGTATGACCTATTTGATAGTCTGCGTTACGATGGCGATGTGGTAGTAGATAGTATAAACTACATTACACCAGATCAAGCCAGTCATATGGTGCCTGGTGTGTTGACCAATGTGACAGGTATGCAGTTGGCCGCCGATTCTATCATTGGTGCCATGGAGATGGATACATTCGTAGTGTGTGTCTATGCACATATCGACCTGGATAATTCAGTGAACACGATTGGTGTCAATGGTATGTATGATGAATGCATCAATGTCATGTCAGAGGGATCAGGTCATGCAGCCTACAATGGTTTGTTCAATGAAAGCACGCTGGACATGGGAGGTGATGGCAGTTCTGAAGAGATGGACACTTCTTGCGCTGATCTTCCGATGATCACGCACACTAAGATGTTAGTCGGAACACCAATATTACAACCTGCCGGTAATCATAAGATTACTTATGAGATTATAGTGGACAATAGTGATGAGGCTCCTGTGCTGTATAGTCTGTATGATTCCTTGCGTTTTGATGGAGATGTGGTAGTAGACAGTATTAATTACATCACTCCTGATCTGTTGACTACTTCGGTGACGGGTAACTTGACAAACGAAAGCGGAATGGTCCTGGCCATCGACTCGATCATTCCAGCCATGAGTCAACATGTATACCGGGTCTGCGTCTATGCTCATATCGAGATAGGCAATAGCGTCAACGACGCAACGACAGTCGATGGAGAGTATGATCCATGCATCGATCCTGATTCAGAAGCGCCACAAGAGGCGTACAATGGATTGTTCAATGAATCTTACCTGGACACTTATGACGATGGCATGATCGAGGAGCGAGATACAGCATGTACAGATCTGCCCCCATACTGTCCCAGCATCAACTGTTACTTAGAACTAAGCACTTCCCTGGGACCAAATTGCTTACTAACGATTACCCCAGAGATGTTTATCATTGGTGAGGTACCGAGTTGGCAACTGAGGTATATGACCATTGAGTTACGTACGCTAGACGGTCTGCTCATATCAGGTAACACACTGGATGCCAGATATTTAGGGCATACCATCCAGGTGATTGTTACCGTTGCCGTACCGGGATGCGATATGGGTACCTGCATGACTATGCTTACCCTGAAGGGCAACAAGCAACCGAGAATAGTCGGTTCTGACACATATACAGTGTACTGTACGGATCCACTACTAGAGTTGGATCCAGGGTCCGCAACATATGCTTACAAGCCCACAGCAGAGATCTGCAGTGGCTCTGTCGGCCCTGTGGAATATGTAGGTGACTGGATCGACGCCTACGAGTGTGACAACGACACGGCCAAAGTGATCATAAGAGAATGGCAGGTGTTCGCCAGTGATGGTACAAGGGCTACAGCCATAGATACCATCATTGTGTTACGTTACCCTGAGATAGATCTACGACATATTTATTGTGGGTTGAAAGACACAGTATATTGCTCAGATACGCTATCGCAGGTCGGACCATTCATCACTGTAGACAGCATGAATTCCGGGATATGTGATACCACCTATCTGGTAGAGGTACATGATGTGGATCAGGATGGCATGTTGGAGTTTGTGCCCAAGCAATTTGCCTCTAAATGTGGACTAAAGGTCCATGTAGACTATGAGAAATTTGGTGCTGGATGTGATGTGCAGTACAAGGTCGTAGTAGATATCAAGCAAGATTGCTTTGGCCCGGCACAGAGCACATGCACGGTATCTCCACCAGCCGGCACCCTACCCAATGGAGCAGAGTCACTTGGATCTGGTTATTGGCGTTGTGAGTTCTGGGTCAGCGACCTGGACACATTGTCACCTGACATTGAGGTCAAGCATTCCGAAGAATGGTTGATTGTGTATACGGAGGAGCATGAATGTGCGGCACATGCCTATGTCCCAACGATCCGTGCCACCGATGATTGGTCAGGCATCAAGATGGTCAAGGTCATGATCAGGGATGTTGGTACGGCACTGATGACATTTAACCAGCAAGATTCATGTTGGGAGTCACATGTGCAATTTACCCTACCTAAGCGAGAAACACCCTACACGATAGTTTATGAGGCGTACGACAGTTGTCATAACGTTGGCTACGATTCGGTGCAGATTCATGTCAAAGACAATGTGCGACCTGTAGCAGTAGCTGACAAGGGTTTGACCATCAGCTTGAACGATAAGAAAGCCTGGATTGATGCTGCCAGTTTTGATGAGGGCAGTTGGGATAACTGTGGTGTTAATCTACTATTGGCTAGACGAGTGGATTGGTACGAGTCCTGCATCGATCTTTGCGACTCCCTGGATGTTTGCTGGATTGGAGAGCATCACGATACCATTTGGCAAGCCCATCTCGACATCGATAAACACGACAATGAAGTAGAGGCATACTATGCTAAGACCTTAGCGTGGTTGTGTGATGACGGTATCCCTTGCGGAGATATCGTATACAACAGCTGGATCTATGACCTGATGAAGTACGGCACCAAAGTCTGTCGTGATCATCCCTACGAGCTATCGGGTGGAGCATTTAGGAAGTTGGCGGATCATGCCTGGTATGAAGGTTTGAGCGAGAAATTTAAAGGGGGCTATTTCTTGGCATCAGGCAATGGTGAAGACTTCTTTGCCGTAGACCACCAAACCGGAGAAACGGAATTTCTCACTGATCTTCCCTATACTATGACGGAGATTCAGTACGACAAAACGGTTAAGAAAATGTATGGATCGGGAGCCAATGGAGTGCTGTATGAACTCGATATCCAAACAGGTTCTTCTTTGGATCACATCCAAACTTTCAGCCGCTTTCCCGGGATGGAGTTTGTAGAACACATGCTTTATGTCACCACTCCTGGAGATCATTCGTCGCTGTATAAAATCGATCCCTTTACAGGTGACACGGTTCATATAGGATCGACTGGATTTCCTGCGGTTGCAGGGATGGCATACGATCGAGATAAGAAGATCATGTACGGCATTACTGCAAGAGGAGTTATGGCTGATCTGATCACTATAGATTTGTTGACTGGTCAGGGTACGCTGGTTGGCTCTACGGGATACGATTACCTGGGCAGCCTTGCATTCGGACCAGATGGAAAACTCTATGCTACGTCAACGGACAAAAGTGTGCTGCCCAATACCTTGTTTACAGTGGACGTATCATCGGGTGCGGCAAGCGTAGTGGGAGAGATTGGATATAGCATAACCGGACTGACTCTGGTCGATGGTGATGAAACTGTAGAAGAAAATCTAGACCTCTATGAGCAGATTGGTGGTGGCTGGAGCGATGCTGTACCCTTGTCATGTGACGATGCCTGTGGACCAGTTACGGTGGAGATCTTGGTCATGGATTATTGGTGCAATTGGAACAAGAGCTGGACCAATGTTTGGGTGGAAGACAAGACCCCAATCACAGTGGCCCAAGATGTGGTCGCAGAAGAAAGCATCACTTGCAAGACGTATAAGGACGAGCGCTATGCCTACGAAGGTGAGTCTCATCCGGTAAGCCTAGACTTTGTAGTTGAACAAGCTAAAGAAGGAGAGCAAGCAGCCCTATATCTTTTAGATGAAGTGTTTGGAGGATACGAGAAAGCCTGGCTGGATACCTATGGCAATTATGTGGATATAGATGGTCACGAGATCGATGGTGACATTGCTTTCTATGACAGCATCTGTGAATGCACTTCTCACGTGGAGCAGGTGCGGGTATACGATGAGCACCTGGGCTATCGCTGGAAGGATTCATTAGTGACCTCGTGCTACTACGAGTCGGACACCCTGGAGCTTCAAAGAGGCATAGTGGTGGTGAACTGTTCCGACAATGTGGAGTGTACTCAGGAAGTGTGGAGCGAGTTTGATCATTGTGGTCAGGGATATATCTTCCGTAAGTTTAAGATGTGGCAGGGCTGTCCGGATACTTCTTATGTAGCGCACCAGGTGCCAGATAGTTCACGACACAACGTGGATACCATTTATCGATATCAGCGCATTTGGGTAAAAAACACTTGTGCTCTCGACAAGCATATGTTTGATGTGCCACTAGATACCACGGTGTACAGCTGTAGTATTGAGTACAACAGTGCTCAAAATGTGGTTGGTGCTGCAGGTCCTGAGAACACAGGGCAGGCCACCTATAAGTTTGACGATGATTGTCGTTTGGTGGGTCTTGGCCACCGGGATAAGATTTACAAGATCGTAGGTGGTGATGGAGCCTGCTACAAGATCTACCGTACGTGGTACTTTGCTGACTGGTGTAGCACCGGAGGCAGTCCAGTAGATGGTGCCTGGTGGTATGATCGTGAGCTAGTGATCGATAGTTGTATACAAAAGATACTGGTGATGGATACAGTCGCTCCGCAATGTGTGATCAGTGGACCAGTAGAGGATGGTGGTATGATCGAGCTAGGTGCCTGCAGCTACGACCTCAAGGTGATGGTCGCAGCCGTAGATCATTGTGGGCTGACAGACTACAAGTGGGAGCTGACAGCTTTGACTGATACAGGCACTGAATCCACAGTGGACTATGGTGAAGGAGCACTTGACGGTGATGAAGATGACTTTTCGATTGCCTCACAGGGAATATCGGTGGGAAGATATAAACTAAAAGTGGTTAGTGTGGATGCCTGCGAGAACGAAGGATACTGCGATTACACCTTTGAAGTAGTTTCTGCGAAAAAGCCTAATCCAGTCTGCATCACCTCCCTGACAGCTACCCTGACACCATGGGATAGTGACCAAGATGGATCCGTCGACAGTGCAAAAGCAGTGGTCTGGGCGAGTGAATTTAATGTCAGTAGTGAGGTGGCATGCTCCGATACCATGCTGGAGTACCGTATCGAGCTGATCGATGGAGTGGATGATGATAGTTGGGGGGAAGATACCACATTGGTCTCCTTGGGTTGTGTCGACATAGGTTCGCATCTCGCTCGTCTATGGGTGATCAGCTGGCCAAGTGGTACTGCAGACTACTGCGATGTAGTACTGATTGTGCAGTCAGGTGGGGTAGGATGCGATTTTAATGTCCAGGAGCAAGGAGCACTGACCTTAGAGGGAGAGACCGAACGGATCAACAAGTCTGGCAACGATAAGATTTCGCTAGAGATACAGCCTGTTACCATCAGTGGCGATGCTGGAGTGACTATATTGGATCAATTTATCCTGTATCAGAATCGGCCAAATCCATGGACAGAGGCAACCACAGTAGGATTTGAGTTGCCGGAGGCGGGCACGGCAGTTTTGACCATCTTTGATGTAAGTGGAAGGGTAGTTACCCGGGTACAGCGGAATTATGCCAAGGGTTATCATGAGGAATATCTGCGATTTGATCTTTTAGGGTATACGGGTGTGCTCTACTATCAGTTAGAGACTAGTAAGTATGTGGCTACTAAGAGGATGATCATTGTGCAATAGTCTTTGATTGATCCGACGATTCACTATCTTTTCAACTGATGGCTGCTGCTTCCACTAAGTAGGGTGTGATTAGTGATCACTTTACTATGGACAGCTTGAAACCTCCAAATGGACAACCAAAATGTCGTAAGAAATAAAACCTACGTTCTTCTTGCTCTACAAGATTTTGGTGATGATGAAATGTCGGAAAAGTATCACTCAATAGTGATCCATATTTTGATGAATGCTGCACGAATGTCCTGTGGGATTGTTCTCTCGGAAAGGGGTAAACTCTAAGCTGGACCGCAGCCTTGGTGAGGTACTAACAAGTGTTAGTTTACCTTAAAATCAACTCATCAGTTTTCCGGCCATTTTTACTCACAGACAGAAAATGCGGGTCAGCCTGATCGCAGCAACGCTGAATCAAACTCACGTTGGGTGCTGAGTGTAATATCAGGATTGGTATGCTTTATGCGCAGTCTTCGATGTACCCATCTAATCGGCATGATTTCTAGCGGCAGTCTTGCCATCAAGTCTAGATGACCATCCCCACTACTTCTAAGTTTATCTTGTATTTTTGCTGCCACTTTAAAAAAATGGATGGAATATGTATCGCAACTTTAATTGTGGAGAACTCAGGTTGGAGCATGTAGGCAGGGAGGTTATACTCAGTGGATGGGTGCAGACTAGCCGCGAATTTGGAGGATTGACTTTCGTTGATCTGAGGGATCGGTACGGCATCACGCAGCTTGTGTTTAACATGGATGATGATCCAGCACTCTGCAGTAAAGCGCAGGAATTGGGCCGCGAATTTGTGGTGCGTGCAGTAGGTACCGTACGTGAACGCAGCAACAAAAATCCCAATCGAGCAACAGGAGATGTGGAAATCGAAGTGCGTGAGTTGGCAGTCGTTAATGCTTCTAAAGTACCCCCTTTCACAATTGAAGATGAGAGCGATGGTGGAGATGACCTGCGTATGAAATATCGCTATCTGGATATGCGTCGGCAACCAGTAAAAGATAAAATCATCTTTCGCAGTAAAGTCGCTTTTGAAGTTCGGCGATATTTGACGGAGCAACAGTTTATCGAGGTCGAGACCCCCTGCTTGATCAAAAGCACACCCGAGGGTGCCAGGGATTTCGTGGTGCCCAGCCGAATGAACCCCGGCCAATTTTACGCCTTACCCCAGTCGCCACAGACTTTTAAGCAGATACTCATGGTCGCGGGATTTGATCGCTACTTTCAGATCGTCAAATGCTTTCGTGATGAAGACCTCAGAGCAGACAGACAACCAGAGTTTACGCAAATTGATTGTGAAATGTCTTTCGTGACCAGAGATGAAGTATTGGAGGTCTTTGAGGGTCTTACCAAATATATTTTTAAAGCATTGGTTGATGTCGACTTGCCGGACTTTCCCAGGATGACCTATGACGAGGCGATGAGCAAGTATGGATCTGATAAACCAGATACGCGATTTGAGATGATCATGACCGACCTAAGTGCCTTGGCACAAGGGAAGGGATTTTCGGTATTTGACCGTGCGGAAGTGGTGCTGGCCATCTGCGCAAAAGGCCAGGCCGATCAGTACTCTAATAAGGATATCAACCACCTGACAGACTGGGTCAGACGGCCACAAATAGGGGCCAAAGGCCTGGTATATGTTAAATGGAATGCCGATGGTTCCTTTAAGTCCAGTGTCGGCAAGTTTTATACGGATGAACAGTTGGCAGATTGGTGCCGGGCTACTTCGGCGGCCCCCGGCGACATGCTGCTGATCTTGAGTGGTTCCCAGGATGATACCAGAAAACAATTGGGTGAGTTGCGATTGGAAATGGGTCGGAGGATGGATCTGATGGATGATAGCCAATTTAGACCACTCTGGGTGGTGGATTTTCCATTGTTGGAATGGGATCCAGAGTTGAACCGCTTTCATGCAATGCATCATCCGTTTACAGCTCCCAAAACCAGCGATATGGATAAAATGCTTGCCGGCGACGATGAGACCATGAAAAACCTGCGTGCCGATGCGTACGACCTGGTCATCAATGGGGTGGAGATCAGTGGAGGATCCATCAGGATTCACGATCGTCGACTGCAGGAGAAAAACTTCGATCTGCTTGGCTTTACCAAGGAGAATAATGAAGCTGAAAAACAATTTGGCTTCTTGATGGGCGCATTTGAATATGGTGCTCCTCCCCATGGAGGCATGGCATTCGGATTTGATCGGCTTTGTGCAGTCATGAAGGGCAGCAGTTCGATCCGTGATTTCATTGCTTTCCCTAAAAACAATACTGGACGGGATGTGATGATCGATGCACCTGCGGAGGTGGATGATGATCAACTTGCCGAGTTAGGTTTGGCGTTAAGACCGAAGTAATGAGACATCGACTGTTGAGCCTAGGCTGACGGGTGAACTACCAATAGCGTCGTTTCAGCCGATTTTCAGCATCGACTCAACATCGACAGCTTATGGTGGTGGTGCCTTAGACCATTTTAGCCATTCGACCGATCTTTCAATGGACTAACTCCAGAAACAAAGGACATATCTGTATGGCCTTCTTCATTGTCCATATCCTGCTGAACCACTTACTGCTCAAACAGTCACAAAACGGATCATGACCTCTGAAGATGAATTGCGCTCCACCATTGGAAGGATGCAAGTAAGTCTGATCAAGGTCAATCAAGATAACCAGCTCCATGAGATCTAATCACAAGAATTGGTTACAAATTTTATAAACCCCTAAAATCGCCTTTACCCAATCAATCTCCATCCCGATACTATCCATTCTTATCTAAAATAATCAACTTTATCGGCTGGCCTTCCATGAACGTTGTCGTAAGGCTAACGACAACACTATTCCCCTGCTTTACAGATACTTATCTCAAAATCGTGTCAAAGCCAGGAATATTTGTCGCTGCATGAATGCGGTATTCCTTTCATGGTCACCGACCCATCACTGCTTGGTAGTCATCCACTTCCAAATCTCTTTGAACGTACCTTTCTTACCATACATCAAAATGCCCGTCCGGTAGATACGACCAGATATCCATACACAAAACACTGCGGCTGCCAGTAGCAAAACCATCGACAGGATGATCTGCCATGCTGGTGGATTAAAGGCCAATCTGGCTGGCATCACAATGGGAGAAAAGAACGGAAATAGTGAAGACCAGACTGCCAGAGAGCTATTGGGGACACGCAAGGCGGCAAACATGATGTAGAGAGCGAGGATGACTGGAATGGTTAGTGGTAAAGTGAGTGCCTGGCTTTCTGCCAGATCGTCGCCGATGGCAGACCCAATGCCAGCAAACAGCGACGCATATATCACGTACCCGCCAAAAAAGAAGACGATAAAACACGGTACGATCAACCACCAGTTTACCGACCGGAGTTCAATCATAACCTGAGCTGCTATAGCCTCCATATCTTCAGGATCCACTGCCACCGATGCCTCATCCAGCATGGCTTGGTGTGTGTCGAAGCCAAAGATGAGATTGGCACCAGTGGCAATGAGTGGCAACAGGATGGCCCAAATAATGATCTGGGTCAATCCGACACCCCCCACACCAATGATCTTGCCCATCATCAGATAAAAGGGCTTGACACTGCTTATCATGACTTCGACGACTCGGTTCATCTTCTCTTCCATGACGCTGCGCATGACCATCATGCCATTGATGAAAACAATCATGTACATAATGAAGCCCATGGCACCACCTATCCCTGCGGCAATTACGCTGGTAAATGGGCTGGGGTTGTCAGTTTCTTCTTGGTCGTCACTTAGCTTGGACAGTGGCTCAGGATCCAGGGTCACCTGCGTATTCAAGTGTTCCAATTGCTTCGCATCGAGATTCATTTCTCGGATCTTATAGGTCCTGATCTTATCCCGGATCATGCGTTGCAGCACATCGCTGCCCTCGAGGTCTATATTGTCGTCAGAGTAATAGTAGATCGTGTGTTTTCTGGTCTCTAGATCTTTGAGTGGTGGTATCAGTAGGATGGCATCAAACTCATTTTCCTCATTGGCCGCCAGCAGTGATTCTAGCGACTCGTCAGAAAATCGGAAGTAGAAATTGCGATCGTCCTTGATTTTGCCCTCAAGCATGCCGGCTTGATCCAAGATGACGATGCTTTTGGCATCATCGCCCTTGTATGAAAAGATCAAGCCAACTACGACCATCAGCAGTGCCAAGGCCAACGGGGCTAATAACGTAGTGATGATGAAAGATCTCTTTTTCACCCTGACCAGATACTCGCGCTTGATAATCAACCACAGTCTATCCATGCTTTTCAGTTACTTTCTTGATGAAAATGTCGTTTAAGGTGGGCAGCATTTCTTCAAATCCAGTGATGACCATCCCCTTTTGCATCATGTGCTTCATGAACTCATTGGCCCTGTGGGTACTTTCAAGATGTACAATGATTGAACCATTCTCCCGTTCCTTAACCCTGACATGGCCTAGTAAGTCATCTGTTATCTGACCTTCGAAAGTGTATCTGAAGATATGGTCTTTATACTCTTCCTTGATCTTTTTGACCTGGCCTTCCAAGATATTCTTACCACCGTGTATGAGTACGATATGCTCACAGATTTCTTCCACTTGCTCCATTCTATGGGTGGAAAAGATGACACTGGTTCCAGCTTCATTCAGCATTCTGATTTGGCTTTTAATCAGATTGGTATTGATGGGATCAAGCCCTGAAAATGGCTCATCTAAAATGATCAACTTTGGCTTGTGCACGATGGTAGAAACAAACTGCACCTTCTGTTGCATACCTTTGGATAGTTCTTCGATTTTCTTGTCCCACCAATCACCCATGTCAAATCGCTCCAGCCAGATCCCGATCTCTGACTTGGCTGTGTCTTGGCTAAGGCCCTTCAGACGAGCTAGGTAAATAAGTTGTTCTCCGACTTTCATCTTTTTGTACAGACCTCGTTCCTCTGGTAAATATCCGATCTGCATGGGATGAAAGTGGCTCAAAGGCTCGCCATCAAAGTGGATCATACCTGCATCGGCCTGGGTAATGGTCGTGATGATTCGTATCAATGAGGTTTTACCGGCTCCATTGGGACCCAACAAGCCAAGGATGCTCCCTTTGCCCATCTCAAAACTGACATGATCCACGGCTAAGAAATCCCGATATTTTTTTACCACACCTTGTACAGAGAGAATAGACATTTAGCTAAGGCTTTGATGCCAAAGATATCCAAATTGATTGGGCACAATCCGCTTTATTAGTCCAAGTGTACGCTGGCATAGACAAACGACTGGAGGTTTTAAGTCACGCGTACAAAAAATGGTCCTGTACGATGTGAGGAGTGCTACTCCGATGCTGACGATCGCAAATTTATGACGCGATCGAATTTCATGTCCAGAATGTGACGAATCAATGCTTATCCATGCAAAAAGTGGCTTTTTTCTTGCCTTTACAGCCAATTTGTCATATTATTATAGTCCAACTTTTGCAAGCAGACACAAACAACTTTGTTTTTGGTCTGTTTATTAAAGATTAGATGGTTTTGGGGTGTAGGTGCGGCAATTCGACTCAATCGAAGAGCCGCACTTTTTTTATGCACCTTTTTTGCTAATCTACTCTTTTTTCGAACTTATTTTTCTCCTCCAATTGTTATGTAGTCGTTGGTGAACCGTCTTACAATGGGTGATCATCAGTTTTGATCACCACTGGAGGGTCAATCGAGCCAATGAATTCATTAATAAACGCATTAAACTGAATCCGTTATGAATAAGAATATCACTACACTGATCCTGATGGCTTTTTGCCTATCATCTTTGTCTATCTATGCTCAGTCGTCGGTCGATGAGGAGGTCCGCGGTATGAATCTAGGCGCCAACAATGCCACTGTGCTTACCCTTCCTCAGTACGATAGTAAATTGGCTGAGAAAGTATGGAAGAGCTACATCAAAAATTATGATGGAAAGACTAAACGCGTAAAGCGAAGTAAAGAGTCCTTTACCGATGATGCATCGATTCCAGCTATTTCAAGCAATACCGTAGACATGTACAGCATCATCGAGTCAGATGGAGCTGGCAGTAAGCTCATCTTGTGGACGGATTTGGGTGGTAGTTTTCTCAATTCAGAAGATCATCAAGAGGCTTATGAAGGAATGATGGTTTTTCTGGATGGCTATCAAAGGGATCTTAACATTGAGCAGATTAAATTGGAGTTAAAAGCTGAAGAGGGCGAGCTCAAAGACATGGAGAAAAACTTAAACAAGCTCCAACGCCAAAACGAGAAGTATCACCGCGAGATTGAAGATTGGAAATCAAAGATCGCAGAGAACGAAGACTTGATTAAGACCAATGTCAATGACCAGGAGGAGATGCAAGCAACCATCGAGGGTCAGAAGGAAGAGATACGCGATGTCGAAATAAAACTTGCGAAGGCTAAAAGCTGATTTTTTTTCCACAATCTTTCCTTCTTCATCGAATGGAGATGTCTGGGAAAATATTGCTACTGGTCGAGTGCTTCACTGATCGGAAGTAGTGCTTTGACCCCTGCACCACACTCATTATCAGCGTTTCTTGGATATCCAGCTGTCGCGAAGTAACAGCTGGTATAGTCTCTGCACAGCAGAGATACATGCCCGTTTACTTGCTATTTCCGAATGGCATTTTCTATCAACAACTTACCAACACCTAGGGGTCTCATTTTCACATCTGAGCATTAGTTACATCTTATCACTCAAAGTCCAAACAGAGATTATATTGTAATTTTGTCTCATACGAATGACAAAATACATCCATGTCTGACCTTAAGAAACCCATTTCTTCCTTTGGCACCGGCAAACTCAAGACCATGCGTGGTGAGGTGGATCATGGTGCTTTTCAATTTGGGAAAGTACAGCCTCAAGCCATTCCCCTTGAAGAGGCGGTGCTAGGTGCTATTATGCTCGATAAAAACGCCCTGCCGACCGTACTCGATATACTTCAACCAGATAGTTTTTACCATGAGAAGCACACCTTTATCTACGAGGCTATGCTGCGCCTCTTTGAGAAGACTCACCCCATCGATATCCTTACCGTCCATGAAGAACTAAAATCAGAAGGACATCTCGATGCAGTCGGTGGCCCAAATTACTTGGTTGACCTGACCAATCGTGTGGCCTCAGCTGCCAATATTGAGTATCATGCCAGAATCATCTCCCAGAAGCACATTCAAAGAGAGCTCATTCGGGCATCAACCACGATCATCCAAGACTCATTCGATGACACCAAAGATGTGTTTGAGTTGCTCGATGATGCTGAGAGAAATCTGTTTGAAATCACCCAACAAAATCTAAATCGAGGCTTTGAATCCATTGGCTCGTTGGCGCTCAAGGCGCAAAAACAGCTGGAAGAACTGGCTTCCAAATCAGAGGGCCTTACTGGGATACCCTCAGGTTTTTCGGAGCTGGACCGTGTCACTTCGGGATGGCAGTCCTCCGATCTAATCATTTTGGCCGCAAGGCCAGGTATGGGTAAGACAGCTTTTACGCTATCCCTAGCTAAGAATGCTGCCATGGACTATGCCAAACCGGTGGCAGTTTTTTCACTGGAGATGTCAAGCATCCAATTGGTGCAACGATTGATATCCATGGAAGCGGAAATTTCGTCGCGAAAACTTCGGAATGGTCAGCTAGAGGCACATGAATGGCAACAGCTCCATTCCGCGGTCGAAAAACTGTCTACTGTGCCTATCTATATTGATGATACCCCTGCGATCAACAGCTTTGAACTGCGGGCGAAATGTCGTAGACTGAAAATGCAGCACGATATACAGATGGTTGTGATTGATTACTTGCAGTTGATGTCAGGCAACATCGACAGCAAGAGATCGGGTACCCGGGAGCAAGAGATAAGCTCCATATCCCGGGCACTTAAGGGCATGGCCAAAGAGCTCAATGTACCAGTCATCGCTCTATCACAGCTGAGTAGAGCCGTGGAAACCCGTGGCGGAGAAAAAAGGCCAATGCTGTCTGACTTGCGCGAGTCTGGTGCGATAGAACAGGATGCCGATATCGTGTCTTTCATCTACCGGCCGGAATACTACGACATTACCGAGAGTGAAGGTGTGTCCTTGAAAGGTGTGGCCGAAATCATCATTGCCAAACATAGAAATGGTGCATTGGAAACGATTAAACTGAAATTCATCGATCAATTTGCCAAATTTACCAACCTCGATGAATTTGATTTTAGCAGCCTTAAGGAGGGCGATGGCATGGATCTTTCAGATAATATCATCACCAGGCCATCTAAGATGAATGAATCCGATGACATACCCTTTTAAATGAGTCGAAGAAAGCCTGGCACTTCGAAGAATCCCTTTCATCAGAAATCGTCTGGTGCAAAGCCGGATGAGGTGATTGCATATCCCATCCGCCTAAACAAATTCATTGCGAAATGTGGTGTCTGCTCTCGTCGTAAAGCGGCGGAACTGGTTAAAAAAGGTCTGATCAAAGTGAACCATTTGGATGTTAGAGAACCCTTCATCGAGATCAACGAAGATGATCTGGTCGAATATGATGGAAAAACACTTGAACCGGAGACTACCCTGGTTTATCTTCTACTCAATAAGCCAAAAGATGTCATCACCACCACCAACGATGAGAGAGGACGAAGAACGGTGCTTGATCTGATCAAGGTAAAAGGCAAAGAGCGTTTGTATCCAATAGGAAGGCTAGATCGATATACTACAGGATTGCTTCTGCTCACCAATGATGGTGAGCTAACGACCAAACTTTCTCACCCTTCTCATGAAGTGAAGAAGGAGTATTTGGCCACACTCGACAAACCTCTAGCAAGCAAGGATTTTGAACAAATCCTCCAAGGTCTGACCTTGGAAGACGGACCTGCACCAGTGCTGGGTCTCAACTATCACCACCCAAGACACAAGAATGAGATAAAGATCGCCATCTCCATGGGCCGCAACCGCATTGTGCGAAGAATTTTCGAACACCTGGATTATGAGGTGAAGGCTCTAGATAGAACCTACTACGCAGGTCTCACTAAGAAAGGTCTGCCCAGAAATGCGTACCGGCACCTTACACCGAGAGAAGTCATCATGCTAAAGCACTTTAGCTGAGGAACCGCCGAAAACAAAAATAATTCAGGCGCACTGAAGCCTCGATAAGTGGCTTCAACCCAAAATGTCTGCCCACAGGAAATCTACTTGGACTCCCTGTTGACAAGACAATGAAGAGCCGTATGACGGGAGACTGTCGCATACCGTGCTGAGAGAGAGTCAGGAGACCAAATTCCCCTGACCTACCCGACCTTATACAGGACTGAGGGCACTTTCTGCTTCAATAGCTTTGGGAAATAGGATATTGTTTTCCAGATGAATATGCCGATGCAGATCTTCTTCAAATTCCTTTAACATGGCAAAGGCAACTCGATAGGTCGTACATGCATCTGGTGGTGGATTGTAGTTATTAGTCAAGGTTGCCATTTCTCTAAATCGGCGACCTTCGGTATCGTGCTCGTGCATCATCATCTGAATGGGATTTTGTACCGTGCCAAAATGAGGTTTATGTACACTGGATTGACCTTGCATTTTGCGTACATAGGGAAATAGGATCAGCTCTTCTTTTTTCATGTGGGCTGCCAGTCCATGTGCAGACTCCATAAACAACTGTTCGATTTGAATTAACTCGGGATGTCGGTCACCATGAACTTTGACAAGCTTGCTTAAATACGCTTGCAGTTCCGGGATTTTTTTCTCGACATAACGGTGGTGTTTTTTCTCGATATAGTCCGCTAATAAATCCATGTCCCAAGATCTAAAATCTTCGGTTGAGGTCGATGTTTCTTTCGTAGCCTGGCTCAGTGCCTCAATAAGAGCATTGGGTTCAATGTTTTTACTTGTGCAGGCTTCTCCAATAGTTCTGTTTCCATTGCAGCAAAAGTCAATTCCATAGGATTTAAATACCGAAGCTGTACGATAATCCTCTGCGACCAGTTGTCCGATGATTTTTCCCGTTGATATATCCATAATTGTTTTTTTAAAGAGTTAGATAATTATCGTCTTAAATAGGAGTGACCCAATTGTAGACCATTGGTTAATTCTTGGATGGTTGTCTTTTTTAGCATGTCGGCCAGCAGATCACGGACCTCCTTAAATTGATCATGAACAGGGCAAGGTTTGGAAGCATTGCATGCCTTCAGACCTAGTCCACAACCGCGATAAACGTCATCGCCATCAATGGCTTCAACAATGCTGGCCAGGGTAAGTTGTGCACGACTATCTTGCGGAATCTCATATCCACCCGATGGGCCTTTTATCGATGAAATGATTTCTTTCTTGACCAAGGCTTGGAGGATCTTTGAGGTAAAGGCCGTAGGAGAATCGATCGCTTTGGCCACAGACTTTAGTCCCACACGCTGACCTTTGTGTGACTGATGAGCGATGTGAATCGCAGCTCTGATACCATATTCGCAAGCCTTAGAAAACATCAATGATCTGTCTGCTGTGTGCAAATATACGCATTCGAATATATAATGGACAATTTTGTCCATTATTGGTGGACCCACATATCTTAGGAGAGAAACGGTGATAGAAACCCCTCAGTGATTCCTTCTATCCATGTGCCTGACCAGTATGTCATGAAGGCTGGTATCCGGATATTCAAATCTATCATCTTTGTACGCGATCCCGATTTTGTCCATCAGCCTACATAAATTAAACCCGGTGACATAGTAATACGCCTCCATGATTAGCGTACGTTGTTGAAATACCTCCTTTTCTTCAAAGTCACTGTCATCTAGATAAAAAGCAAAGTGATTAAATAGGGTGTCACAATTCAGTCCATCATTCCGTGACAATGCCTTGAAGGTGTCCGCCAGATAATACTCTATATAACGGGCAGTTCCTTCTATGGTTTCCCAGAAATTTTCCATGGCTGAGAGGTTGAAGTCGGATAGGTGTACAAAACGATCTCGTCGATTTCTCCTAATTTGGAGAAACTCATGTGCAAAGTGATCAATGGAGTCATGCTCCGTACATGCAATGGCATTCAGAAGTGCCTGGTTTTCCCGTGCTAGCTCCATGCGAAACCAAGTGTATTGTCGGTATAGGCCAACTAGGGTATCTGCGCTCATGCCAATGTCGTTGGCTAGGAAATCGATTGTGCGCTTATGCGAGAATTGAAAGCTGTGAAAGTACTCATGCATCACCAGTTGCAGCCAGTCTTCACTAGATGATAGTGCAGGAACGAACTCATGCATGGTCTCTACATCTGAGCACAACATCATCGGACGATAATAAAACAGTGAAGACGAATCCTCGAAATCCATTTTATTTTCCATGTGGAATGGCTGGTTGTCCAATCTTCCGTTAAGCTTCTTAAGTGTCAACCCTCCAACACATTGCACTGTATGGTATTCTTTCAAGGAAAACAGATCATCGGTGAATGCGAGGTAGGTAGTAATATCCGTATAATACAGCATTGGGGGATGCTTTGCATCATCATCCAAACCTTCCCACAGTCCATCCGCCAGAAGTGATCTGGCTTGGCTGAATAGCGATATCCGCTGGCAGGCGATGCAATCGGAGACATTAGATGGTAGTAGATCAGCCACCTCGATATTGCGCTTTGCTACCAGGACTTCTTCCCAGGTATCCCAAACGGAGGCTAGTAGTGGATTGAAGATTTTGCTGTGCTTGCCAGCTTGAAGTCTATCAAAAAGTTCGTGCATTTCACCTCGCATGGTCGGATACTCGTCGGTCACCACTAGTAGATCCGACCACGCAGAGACGTGCCTTTTAAACGCCTTGACAAAATCTCCCGGACAATCCTGGAAGTCTAGATTACTTATGGCTCCTGTGTACTGATAGATCGCATCGCTGAGCGAGATCGTTTCCGAAGCTCTGTTCCTCATCTTTCCCAGGTAAGAATCCTGACTAATTACTTCATCGATACAATCTACTGCTGGCCTCGTCGCATCTGCCTTCGGAGTCGCTCTATCCATGTGGTGAGTGTTGATACAGCCAGAGATCAGAAGAACTATCAGATACGTTTTGGATATATAAAGACTCATGTCAAAGTTTATGAAATTGTCTAGCATGACTCTGAGATACGAAATGAACAATTTCCATTGTTGGGCAAAAACGTACCATCTCCCTATTCTCCATCATTTTATGGCAGTGCAAAAGCCACATAGGCATCGCCCGACTTGGTACCCAATTTGCCACCACCGCATGCAATCACTACATATTGCCTACCATCGACAGCATAGGTTGACGGTGTGGCATAGCCAGCTGCCGGTAAGTCAGCTTCCCACAATTTTCTCCCATCTGCTTTGTCGAAAGCCCGGATTTTTTCATCTAGGGTGCCAGCGATAAACAGCAAGCCTCCAGCGGTGGAAACCGGGCCTCCATAGCTTTGACAACCAGTCGCCGGGCCATTCAACTCAGGATAGGAGCCCAGCGTTACTTTCCATTTGATTTCACCTCTGTTTAGGTCGATGGCATTGAGAGTTCCCCATGGTGGATTAATGGCTGGATAGCCCTCATGGTCATTAAATTTCACATACCCACTCATGAAATAGGGATACTTCCATCCAGACTTTCCTAGCTTCTTGCTGAGGTCAACATCAATGGGCTCCTGGGAATCAAAAAGAAAGGCGATGATCGCATCTATTGCCTCATCACTGAGATTCTGGAAGGAGGGCATCAGGCGCTGACCATTCTTGACGATGTTATGGATTTCGCTCGCCTTCTTTCGCTCCTTGATATGCTCTAGAGATGGTACCGTAAAAATGCTGGCACCTTTCTTGTCAGCCCCATGGCATATTTGACAATGCGTACCATAGATCACCTTGCCCTTTGTGGCTAACAATCCATCGTCTTCATCTTGGTAAGCGATCATCTTGATGATCCAAGGCTGTTCGCTGGCATTCACGTACATGATGCCTTCTGGATCTACAGAAGCACCTCCCCATTCTCCACCACCATCAAACCCAGGCAGAAATAGCGTACCTTCTTCGCTTGGAGGGATAAACTCTTCACCTTTGCGCAAGCTGTGCCAGATCGCCCGGGCATGGGTATGTGCTTCCGGAGTACGTTGTGTCAGGTCAGATTCTTCAAAAGTACCCCTTGAGAATCTAGGAGGCTTTACCGGTACGGGTTGGGTGGGCCACGCTGCTTCACCTTCCAGGTCTGAGGCGGGGACGGGCACCTCCTCAATGGGGTAAACTGGTTTACCTGATTTTCTATCGAAGAGAAAAACGTACCCTGCTTTCGAAATCTGTGCCACGGCATCGATGGATTTCCCATTCTTTTGGATCTGTACCAGGTTTGGGGGGGCAGGTAAATCCCTATCCCACAAATCGTGATGGATGGTCTGGAAGTGCCAGATACGTTCTCCAGTGCTCGCATCAAGGGCGATCAGACAGTTGGCAAAGAGATTCTCTCCATGTCGGTCCCCACCGTAGAAATCATAGGCTGCCGATCCGGTCGGAACGAATAGGATGCCTTGCTGGTGATCGATGCTCATACCACTCCATCCATTGGCACCACCCATATCTTTCCATGTGCCCTCAGGCCAAGTATCGTGTCCATACTCACCTGGTTTTGGGATTGTATGAAATGTCCACTTAATCGCTCCGGTATGTACATCGAATGCACGCACGTAGCCCGGAGCTGCTCCCATGGATTCTGACACTCTAGTACCGACAATCAATAGATCTTCAAAAACAATTCCTGGAGTATTTGACCCTACATAGAGATCCATCGCTTTCTCACCCAATCCGATATGTAGGTCCACCCTGCCTTCCTTTCCAAATGTTTTGATCCCTTCACCTGTGATGGCATTCACAGCATAGATGTCGGATCCAGCTGCATAATACAAATGCTTTCTCTCCCCATCAGTCCAGTAGGCCAATCCGCGATTTACGCCCATGCCAGAGCGATCAACATCATATCCATATGGATCGAAAACCCATTTTTCTCGACCTGTGGCTGCATGGAGAGCAAAGAGATTGAGCACGGGTGAAGTGCCATAGAGGATACCATCTATGATCAGGGGATTGCATTGGATCTGGCTGCGACCTGAGCTATCTGCACCACCGCTCTCATAGATCCAAGCTACTTCAAGCTGCTGAACATTTTGTACATTTATTTGCTTCAGGTCACTGTACTGATTAGAACCTGGATCACCCTGATAGTGAGCCCAGTCTACCCTATGGATGTGAGCTTCCTCATTAATACATCCGGGCAAGATCATTGCGACCGTAAGAACGGACCAGTATATTGTTGGAGTAAATTTCATCAACCAAAAACTTTGACAATTGCCTTATTTATACACTAATATCTTTATACTTATTGACTATTTCGTCACAATAGAAAACTGTTAAGTATGACCACAAGAAGAAACTTTGTTAGGAGTGCCAGCACTGTGTTGGGAAGCTTGGTGATTGTTCCCAGGCATGTATTGGGAGGAAATGGATATGTGGCTCCGAGCGATAAGATCACCCTTGCCTTTATTGGTACGGGCAAGCAAGCACGTGGACTGGCTGATCGGTTCAGTAATGAACCGATGGCCCAAATATTGGCGGGATGTGACATCGACAAGCAGAAGTTGGACCTCTTCAAGGAAACGGTGTCAAAATTGACTCGCGAACAAGGCCAAGGTGAAGTCAAGTGTGACATCACCAACAATTACCATGCATTGCTAGATGCCGAGGATATAGATGCCGTGGTGATCGCCACACCGGACCACTGGCATGCAAAGATGTCGATTGATGCGATGAAAGCCGGTAAAGATGTGTTTTGTGAAAAGCCGCTGGCGCACACAGTAGATGAAGGTCGCCGGATGGTGAAAGCCGCTCAGAAGTACGGCCGGGTTTTACAGACCGGCAGCATGCAGCGATCACGTGAAGGCTTTCGGCATGCCGTAGAACTGGTAAGGAATGGATATGTCGGAGACATCACCAAGGTGGTCGTCAACGTGGGTGATCCAGCCATTAAGTGTGATCTTACCTCAGAACCTACACCCAGATATCTGGATTGGAAAGCCTGGCTTGGTCCTTCCACCTTTGACGGAGGTTATCATCCTATGATTGCCCCACCGGTAGAGAAAAATGTGTGGGCACAGTGGAGACAGTTCAAGGAGTTTGGCGGCGGCATCCTCAGTGATTGGGGAGCTCATATGTTTGATATTGCCCAATGGGGCTTGGATATGGACAGCAGTGGACCCGTACTTTTTGTACCACCCTCAGACCCCATGGCCAAGCGTGGTCTGAAAATGATCTATGACAGCGGTATCGAGATGGTACACGAGGATTTTGAACGGGGATGGGCGGTACGCTTCATCGGTAGCAAAGGCACACTCGACGTGAGTAGGAGCTTTCTAGACAGTAAGCCGGCAAATATAGCTACTGCCAAGATCGGGAAGCACGAAAAGCATGTGTATCTCAGTGATAATCACTACCGTGATTGGCTGGATGCCATCAAAAAGCGTAGTAAGCCAATCTGTGATGCTGAGACCGGTCACAGGTCATCAAGTGTCTGCAATCTAGCTAATATTGCATATCAGATGCGAAGACCCCTGCGCTGGGATCCAGACAAAGAAAAGTTTGCTGGTAATAAGATGGCCAATGCCTTGCTCAAGAAGAAATACGTGAAGCCATATAAATTGGCCCGATAAAAAGGCCTTACCGCTGAAAGAGTTCAGGCCATTTCCCCCTTGAGTTTTTCTGCATTTTCGGCTACTTGTAATGCTTCGAGAATCTCGTCGAGATCACCTTCCATGACCTTGTCCAGGCTGTAGAGGGTCAGATTTATGCGATGGTCTGTGACCCTGTTTTGCGGGTAGTTGTAGGTACGGATCTTATCCGATCGATCACCGCTACCCACCAGCGAACGTCGTTTGGCAGCTTGAGCATTGTCGTGAGCAGCTTTTTGAGCCTCAAAGATCTTGATATAGAGTCTCTGTAAGGCGATCTCTCTGTTTTTAATTTGAGAGCGTCCATCGGTACTTTCTGACACAGCACCGGTCGGCAGGTGGGTAAACCTAACTCCGGATTCTGTCTTGTTGACATGCTGGCCGCCGGCACCACTGGATCTAAAGGTGTCTACTTTGAGGTCCGATTTCTTAATATCGACATCCTCCATTTCTAATTTGGGCATGACTACGACTGTAGCGGCTGATGTGTGTACTCTGCCTTGTGTTTCTGTCTGAGGTACGCGCTGTACACGGTGAGCTCCGGACTCAAATTTTAATCTTCCATAAACTTGCTGTCCAGATATTTCAAATACTATTTTGCTATAACCACCTACGGTGCCTTCATTGACGTTGAGGATCTCCTGCTTCCAGCCTTGCTTCTCAAAGTACTTTGTATACATACGGTACAGATCTCCGGCAAAAATCGCTGCTTCGTCGCCACCGGTCCCAGACCGTATTTCAAATATGACATCTTTGGCATCTTCTGGATCCTTGGGAATGAGTAGCCATTTGAGTTCTTCCTCCAGGAAGAGTTTTTTGGCTTGGTTTTCCTCTATCTCCATCCGGGCCATATCCTGCATCTCGACATCTGGTTCTTTGAGCATTTCTTGAGCAGATGATATACTGTCCAGCACCCACTTGTATTCCTTGAATTTGTCCACGATTTCCTGCAGGTCTTTGTACTCTTTGTTGATCTTGGCATACCGGCTCATATCTGACAAGATTTCAGGGTCTGTCATCTGCTCCTCCAGCCGTTTAAAATGAGATTCAATTTCTCTGAGTTTATCAAGCATGTTGCAAAATTATTATTATCCTGCAAAGGCGATAGAAGAAATGCCATTTGAAAATGCCGGTATATGGGATCTGGCCTGAATAACCTTGGATGCTTATCGCTATCAAATCATTCTACCATCGCCTATCATTGGAAGGACCAGAGTCATTCATGATTGTCCTTACTTGTACTGTTGAGATCTTGTCTGTCGCAGAAGAGGAGGTTACGATGAGGCATAAGCGACGAAACTAATCATCGACGGCAACCTTAGTTGACGGTACGGTAGCATCACTCATTGATTTGGTAGAACTGCCCTGCTAAAGCTCAGCAAGGAATATGATGGCTAAACTTTCACTAGCTTGACCGATGATACCTAAGGAAGACGCACTTTATCCTTTATGCTTTGAATAAACTCGGGAGTCACCTTAGGACGTACCACTTGCCCGCGGACAAACGCCCTAAAATCTCGTTCATTCTTGAGGAGCTGTTCATATTCAGGATTGTTTTCTACACTTCTTAGCACTTGCTCTTCAGCCTCTTTGGTCAATGCTTTGTCAAGCATCATATCCACTTTCTTTCTAAAGTCTTCGTAATCGTTAAGAATACGCATTACACAGGTTTTTAAGTTATTAAAAATCAAGTCTTTAGAGGGTGTTAACTAATAGTCTATAATGGTTTCATAGGTTATTCGCTTTCATCTTTCACTTTTGTAAGGCGTTGATCTTGATATCCCTGTGACTCCGCATATCTACGCAACTTTTCTTTAAGCATATTACGAGCGCGGTGTAACCGAGACCTCACAGTACCGATCGGTATATCTATGATCTTTGCAATTTCCTCGTATGTAAATCCTTCGATATCGCAAAGCAAGATCACCGTACGAAAGTCAATGGGCAAGGCATTGATGGCAACTGTAACTTCGTCACCCAGGAGGTTCTCGAAAATCTCCGTGCGGAGATCCTGGTATTCAGCTATGTCACTTTCGTCCTTGTCCTGATAGCCGATAAACTCTTCAAAATCAACCTTGGTCGGACGTCTACTTTTCTTCCGATACTGGTTGATGTATGCATTTTTCAGAATCTTAAACAACCAGGCCTTGGCATTCGTTCCCTCAACATAAGATTGTATCGCTCGGTAGGCTTTTAAGAAGGTTTCCTGAACCAGGTCCTTGGCATCTTCTTCATTGTAGGTAAGGTGATAGGCAAAGGTTGTGAGCGCATCAATATGAGGCAATAACTCTCGCTCAAATAGTTCATCGCCCTGTGGGTCTATATCCTTAGCTGACATGGGCAGCTAAAATAGCTTTTTTTCATGGGGATTCTGGTGGATGACCTCCCGCTAGCACACCAGTGCCAGTTGCTCATCAGATATCACTACCACCTGGTCACCAGCCTCAGGTCGCAATTTTGATATTCCAGTGAATGTGCCAAAGGCCGGTAAGACGCCTTGCGTGCGACCGAAATAGAAACAAGGCAAGGTTAAGGACTGCTTACTTTCACCAACCAGCTGCACCCCCGGATGCAAGTGGCCACAGATCCGGTAGCATGAATCTTTAGCACTTTCGGTGGGAAAGTGGCTAAAAACAAATGGCTCCCAGTATAGATCGTCCCGGTGCATCGTAATGTCATTGTCTTTGATAATTCTTGCATCCAATATGTCGTGATTACCCGGAACCAATAGAAATGACACTTCCGGAAAAGTCTGACGGACCTCCGAAAAAGTCTTCCAATCTGCATTGTAATCGCTGTGAAAGAGATCACCGAGAATTAATAGGTTATCAGGAGCAAATTCCAGTAATAGCGAACTGAGCCGTTCGAAATTGTCATTGGCGGCATAGCTAGGGACGTAAATCCCGGCTTTGCGAAAATGCTGAATTTTACCCAGGTGAAGATCTGTGATGATCAGGGTCGATGTTTCTTGCCAGTATACCGCCTTATGTGGGTGTAATAAGAAATGCTGCTCCTCTACTTCAATGGGAAGGATGTCTAATGAAGTCGAGGGTAGATCATGAATCATATCAGCGAAAATAGTTATTTATTCAAGTTTTGAGTTTTCTAGACATAAAGTAAACCTAATGAGGTTCACAAGACCTGTAAGAACCATGACATGGGCCTGTTGTAGGTTTTATTCGCTCATATAGTAATGTGATTGACATTATAGAATTCTGTACGTCAGCATCTTAGCAATAGATGGGAAATATTCTAAAACATTTGGGAAATAGGTGAAAGCAAAGCTGTGGCATGGGATCTACATTTGGTTCCTGAAATGAAATCCTCAACTGTTAGACGCTGTTATGTGTGATCTAACATCTATTGGATAACATTTTAAATAAACAGGTCGGTAGAAAAGCCAATTCCTCTAACGGTAGACTGATGCGCTGGTCAGCTCAATGCATCCTCATGCGCTCAATGCGCTTCATTATTTTTTCGGTACTCAGTCGTTCGCGAAGGCGATCTACTATGATTGGAAAGGAAAAAGGAGTTGGTCTTTCAGGAAATGTGAGTATGATCTCTTGTTTGGCAATTCGGTTGAGCGCAGCCCTTAAGCGTGCTTCCTCCAATTGAAATATTAACACTTCGTCGTATGCTTGTAGATATAGTAGATTGTTGGGATCATAATCTTTAAAGACATCGAATATCAGTCCACTAGATGACTGTAAGTGCCGTTCTTTCTTGTACTTACCTGGAAATCCCTTAAAGATTAATCCGGCGATAGCGGCAATATCTCGAAACCGCTTACGAGCCATTTCCACGGCATTGACACTGGCCCAGATATCCTCTTGCAGTTTATTAGTATCAAATAAGGGAGCTAGTAAGGCATCTTCGATCGGGATCTCCTGGTCAGATAGGAGCTCAAATCCATAGTCATTCATGGCCATAGAGAAAGTCATGGGTTTTACCTTTCCCAAGCGATAGGATAGCAATGCCCCCAAACCTTCGTGCACAAATCGTCCCTCAAAGGGATACATCAGTAGGTGATGACCTTCGCGATCTTGGAAGGACTCCATGAGAAATTCATTGGCTCTGGGAATTCTTGAATGTGCCAGCTGTATGTCAAACAATGGCTGTAGGGCTCTGATCTCTTCGTCGCGATGATTGCCACGTATGTACTCATCCAGCTTCGTGCGAATCATGGCAGCGAGTTGGGAGGAAAGAGGCATCCTACCTCCTTGCCAAGAAGGTGTCTTACCATCTTTGGCATGGCTGCGGCGCACGTAGGCCGTATTTTCCTTGATACGGACAAGTTCCAGGTTCTTACCGCTAAACCAGAAATGGTCACCTGGAGTCAGCCTCGTCAGAAATGATTCCTCTACATTACCCAGTTTCCGACCGCTGAGGTATTTGACCATAAGGGCGTTGTCACCTACAATCGTACCTATCGAGAGTCTGTGCCGCATGGCGATCCGCTTTTGCATCACCCGATATCGGCCTTGCTTATCGAGCCCTAGCTTCTTATGGGCGTCATAAGCTTCCAGGCTACCACCGGAGATGATAAACTCGAGAATGGTGTTCCATTCACCAGGATCCAGACTTTGATAGGAGAAGGTTGTCTTGATCTCTTGGAAAATCTTTGTCGCATCGAAGCCCTCGGAGACCGCCAATGTGACCAGGTATTGCATCAGCACATCAAAGCTGCGAACAAAGGGAATCCGTTCTTCTACAATGTCCCTGCGAATGGCCTCTTTAAGGGCTGCACCTTCGATGATCTCCAGAGCGTTGGTAGGCAAGAAATAGATATTGCTGGTGGCCCCAGGTTGATGACCACTCCGCCCGGCACGTTGCATAAAACGTGCAACTCCTTTGGGGCTACCTATTTGAACGATGGTTTCCACGGGTCGAAAATCTACACCTAGGTCGAGGCTGGAGGTACACACCACCGCCTTGATTTTTTCGGTGTGTAGGGCATCTTCAACCCAATCTCTGATCTCGCGGCTCAGAGATCCGTGATGCATGGCGATCTGACCAGCAAGATCAGGAGCTACATCCAGCAACTTCTGATACCAGGTCTCACACTGCCCTCGAGTGTTGGTAAAGATCAACGTGGAGCGATGACCTAGGATGATGGGTACCACCTTGTGCACTAACCGTACTCCCAGATGCCCTGACCAGGGATACGTTTCAATCTCCTCGGGAAAAATGGTCTCAATGGAGATTTCTTTTTTCACATCCGACTGCACAATGCAGATCTGATCCTGACGATCTTGATACCAGTTGCCAAAGCCGACTTAGTGCTAGCTCCATCAACACACCTCGCTTGGATCCCATGAGCTCGTGCCATTCATCGGCTACAACTACCTGAAGATCCTTAAAGAATGACTCATAGCCCCGAGTGGCCAAGAGAAGGTGGATACTCTCTGGTGTGGTAATCAGTACCTGAGGTGGATCCTCCCATTGTTTTTTCCGGTCGGGAGTCTGTGTGTCTCCGGTACGGATAGAAACGCTCCAACTGCTATTAAGCCCCACTGCAACCTCCTCTCCGGCCTTCTTAATTTCCTTAGCTAATGCTCGAATGGGTGTGATCCAAAGGGCCTGCAGTCCCTTAAGCCGTCCTTGTTTTAGTCCTTCCAAAAAGATCGGCACCATGAGGGACAAGGTCTTGCCACTGCCTGTGGGGGCATTCACCAATCCGGATTGACCGGCCAAGTACGCGTGCCAAGTCGTTTGCTGAAATGGGAAGGGCAACACATCCCATTTCTCAAACAATTCAAAGGCCATGGAGAGGTGCTTGTCCTTCACGGGATTTTGCTTGTACAGTGCTCTCTTTATCAATATCGTAGATTTAGAAATTGTTTACCTTAGGGACTGTCGGATAATAAATTCACCATTTAGGCGCCGTTATTTTGGTAGTAGACAAGGCAGAAAAAATAGGCATAGTTGGGCTATTCGCGTTTTTTCTAACGAAGTATACATTCAGAAGAACAAGCATAAATGAGCATGTCATTCTTCGACAGTCCCTTAATCCATTCTTCCACAGAGTCACGAAAAGGATGCCCGCATGAAAATCGTAACTTTTTTTCTTTTGGCAATCGTGGGAATGGTGCTGCTACCTTCGTACATTTCTTCTTCAAATCCAAAAGAGCTTGGCAAGGTAGAGTGGATCAGAGACTTCGACGTGGCGACAGAACTGGCCGCAGAGTCAAAGAAGCCTATTTTGATTCTCTTTCAAGAAGTACCGGGGTGTATGACCTGTCAGCGATATGGCAATGTGGTCCTCAGCCATCCACTCATTGTAGAAACCATTGAGACCTATTTTGTACCCCTCGCCATTCACAATAATAAAGGTGGCAAGGACCAGTCGGTCTTAAAACTTTATCATGAACCGAGCTGGAACAATCCAGTGGTGCGCATGGTGGGAGCTGATAAAAGAGATATTTTGCCCAGGCTCAATGCCAACTATACACCAAGTGGTCTGGTCTCGTACATGATAGATGGGCTCACTAAATTGGATCAGGACGTTCCCATCGTATTTGGAGCTATTAAAAGAAGAACTTGCTGCCCTAGCAAGGGGACGTTGAGAAGACGACTTTAAGTATGTACTGTTTTTGGACGGGAGAAAGAGAACTCGGGAAGCTCAAAGGAGTTGTGGCCACCGAGCCGGGATTTATGGATCGTCGTGAGGTCGTCAATGTCTACTTTAATCCAGCAACGATCGACCTGGAAGAAATTGTGGCGCATGGTGCTGGTGTAAAATGCGGAGACGCAGTGTATACCTACGACGAATCTCAGAGGAGAAAAGCCAGGAAAAAGTTAGACGCCAGCCGTGTCAGGGAGAGTAAGACCTTTCGTATAGACTCAGAACCCAAATATTATCTCTCTAAGACGAATTACCAATACCTGCCGATGAGTCCAATGCAGGCCACCAAGGCCAATGCTCTGGTCGGCCAGCGCCAAGATCCTTCGCCTGTCTTCTCACCGCGACAGTTAGAGATTCTTCAACATCTGATTCATAAGGGTACCAAAGGAGCGTCCTTGATCCATGCAAAAGATTGGCAGGAAGAATTCTATAAACTTTGGAGTAAAGTCCACGATGACTAGTGGGCTCAATAGGGTGATGTGGACAAATCTAATGAAGCGAGCGCTCTAACACAAACTCAATCTTCTTGACGTTGTCCTCATTTCGATTGCCAAATCGCAGTGTGACATGGGCTCCTTGCATCCAGTCTACCTCGAAAAGAAGAGGCTCGATCAATTTGTAGATTTCTTCTGCATTGATACCATACAGATAGAAAGATCCATGCGAATCATCTACGGCCAATTCATGACCATCATAATAACCAAGGTCGGTATGATCCACTACATAGGCCATTCGATCACCCAACTGATGCATTGGCGTCATTGAATCTAGTCCATAACGGAATGCGATGATGATGGAATGTGTGAACTTCGGATCCATGTTACAAAATTGCAGTTTTTTACTTTAAGATCACAAGGGATGGCCAACTGAATACAGCTCATGCTTTCAGATCTGCCTGCCCTTACCCATACAATACCAACATCTGTTTGAGGTCGGCCAGCGTATTGGCATCTTTTGCCAACTTGTCTTGACGCCATCGCAACATTCTCGGGAACCTCAAGGCTACACCAGATTTGTGACGAGTACTCTGCTGAATGCCTTCAAAAGCCAGTTCAAAAACGAGTTCTGGTTTAACGGCACGTACTGGTCCGTATCGATCAAGGGTGTTTTGACGCACAAATTGAGTGACTTCCACAAATTCTGCATCGGTTAGACCTGAATAGGCTTTGGCAAATGGAACCAACTGATCACCATTCCAGACAGCGAAAGTGTAATCGGTGAAGAGATTGGCCCGGCGGCCATGGCCTTGCTGGGCATACAGCATTACGGCATCTATGGTAAGGGGATCTACCTTCCACTTCCACCAGTCACCTTTCTTCCTCCCCTGCTTGTACACACTTTCATTTCGCTTGAGCATGATGCCTTCGCAATGAAACGATCGCGCATTTTCTCGTTCTTCATTCAGTGCACCCCAGCTTGTCACTTTTACCAAAGGTGATAACTTCAGCACTTTGCAATTGGCTTGCCCTACAATATCTGTCAACCGATTTCTTCTTGCCTGTAGCGACCAAGATCTGACGTCAGTACTACTGGCTTCCAAAAGATCATAAGCCATGATGATCGCGGGAGCTGCATTGAGCACCTTTTTAGACAGATGCTTCCGCCCAATGCGTGTTTGCAACTTTTGGAATGGCAGAGGAAGATTCTCTTTCCAGGGCAATATCTCTCCATCGATCACGGTACCATTTGGAAGTTTCTCAGACAAGACAGTAAACTCTGGAAATCGATCGGTGATCAATTCCTCACCGCGAGACCAGACAAACAGGTGGCCTTCCCTGACTATGATTTGCCCGCGAATGCCATCCCATTTTCGCTCAACCTGCCAATGCTCCATGTCACCAAGTGTCTTAGGATCGACGTCTAGCGGATAGGCGAGATAGAATGGGTAGGGCCTTGATAATTTGTCCTCCGGTTTTTCCTCAAAGAGCAGCCGCTCGAATGTGGTAGCATCTGGTGTCCAACTACCCATAATTCGTTGGGCAATGATGTTCTCCTCCAGACCTGTAGCTTGAGCCAAGGCCCTTGTCATTAGTTTTTGAGAAACACCCATTCTAAATCCCCCGGTGATCAACTTATTAAACACAAAACGCTCTTGATGATTTAACACGGCCCATGCCTTGGTGATCGTAAGTCGTTTTTCATCTTCCTCTTTGTCTTTTAGGGAAAGGATGGTGTGGATCCATTCACTGAGTGACTTATTAGACTGACCTATTGGTTTGGGTAACACTAAGGCGATCGCTTCTGCCAAATCACCAACGATGTGATAAGATTCTTCAAATAACCAGAGTGGAAGGTCTGCTTCTTCCGATGCCCATGTACGAAGTAGGGTGGTGGTTATGGTGCGGCGAGGTCTTCTGTGTGATAGTAGAGCGATGGTCCAGAGACGGTCATCATGCGGGGCTTCCGAAAAGTACCTGGCCAAAGCACTGACTTTGGCATTGGTCTTAGTCGTTTGGTCAAGAGACTCAAAAAGCTCTGCAAATCGCTTCATCAGGAGTCATTATTTGGTAGATCATCCTCCGAGGCTGGTCTTTCAGAGGATTCACTCGTGTTGTCCTCTTCTGTCAATTCCCCTTCGAATTTGGTCTTAACAACCTTTGCGTTGTATCCCTTGCTGATGAGCCATCGTTTGAAGACATCGGTATAGCCATGGGTGACAAAAATGGTTGCTGCGCCAGTTTCTGCTACGGTTTCATTAAGACCTTGCCAATCGGCATGATCTGACAGCACGAAACCTCGATCGGCACCTCCCCTTCTTCGAGCTCCCCTCAGCTGCATCCAGCCGGAAGCATTGGCCAATGAAACCTGATTGAATCTTTTCATCCAATTGGATCGGGTGGCTCCTTGTGGAGTGATAACTAAACTGCCTTCGAGATCTTTTTTAGAAACTTGATCAGTGAAATGCTTGGTGGCGGGAAGTGATACACCGGCACCTCGGATCACTGCATTCATTTGTTCGACAGCACCGTGCGTATAAATTTGACCGATGCTGTGGTCAATTCCAGCAAGAAGTCTCTGTGCCTTGCCCAGGCTGTATCCGGTCAGGATACTGGTGACCTTGTTAGCTAGATTGGTCGACCACCAATTATTGATTTGATCAAAAACATCTGCCTGAGGAATCCATGCATAGATGGGCAGACCAAAGGTGCACTCGGTGACGAATGTATGGCAATTGATCGGATGGAAAGCTCCGCTGATGCCATCGTCTTCGGTTTTGTAGTCACCGGAGATCACCCATACTTCACCGCGGTATTCAACACGGATTTGGGCAGAACCTATGATATGACCGGCAGGAAAAAAGGTGAACTTGACACCATTGATCCTCAGATCTTCTCCAAATGCAATGCCAGTCACATTAATGTCACCAAGGCGATGACGGATGATGGGTTTGGTTTGGTGGGCGCATATATATTGTTGATGTCCCCATCTTGCGTGATCGGAATGACCATGTGTAATCAGGGCCTTGCGCACTCTTCTCCATGGATCGATGTATACATCTGCTTCCGGGACATACAGGCCTTCCTTAGAGAATGTTACCAGTGGCATATTGTTTTCTGCTTCATCGGCACCTAAGTACAAATATCGTTTGACCTGGAATATACTGCAGAAAATCTACTACGAATGGCAGGTTATGGGACTGCGGGATTGAGCACAGCAATGTCTGAGTTAGGCATACGCATCAGATTCAACATGATCGAACTCTATGGCAAGGTCAGCACATTAGGTTGAGCTGAGTGCACCATTCTGACCATGTGCAGCCACACATAAGATCACACCACAGCCGATCGCTTCCCAATATCAGCTCCGCATGACTGAGATCAAATGCTATCCACCGTATGCCACCGCAGTCTGTCTAGACACACCCAGGCCGTCGATGCCGAGCTCCATCACATCGCCAGGTTTCAGATATCTTGGTGGATCAAACCCTAGTCCGACACCTGATGGAGTGCCTGTGGATATGATGTCTCCGGGCAGCAAGGACATATATTGACTTAGGTAGGAGACCAGATGCTGGGTATTAAAAACGAAATCTGCCGTAGTGCTATCCTGCAGTTTTTCGCCGTTGACCTTAAGCCATAGTCGCAGATCATTGGGATCATCGATGTCATCTTTTGTGACCATCCAGGGGCCTAGTGGTGCAAAAGTGTCACAGCTCTTACCTTTCACCCACTGTCCACCGTGTTCCAGCTGAAAAGCACGCTCACTGACATCGTTGTGCAGTACGTATCCGGCCACATGATCCATTGCATCTTCTTTACTGACATAGGAGGCTTTTTTACCAATGACGATGGCAAGTTCCACTTCCCAATCGGTTTTTTCGCTGCCTTTGGGGATGATCACATCATCAAAAGGTCCGCAGATGGCGGAGGTAGCTTTGGCAAAAATGATGGGAGTGGTGGGTATTTCCAAGCCACTTTCACGTGCATGAGCTGCATAATTCAATCCTATGCAGATGATCTTACCTGGAGAAGCTATTGGAGGTCCTATTCTTACTCCATCTGGGATTACCGGGCATTGGCCTTCGTGACCGGATAGCCAGTCCCTGAGTCTGGATGGACCATTGGAGCCAAAAAAATGTTGGTCATAATCCTCGCCAAAGGCAGAAACATCTATCCGTTCTCCATCCTTTTCAATCCCGGGTTTCTCTTGCCCTTTGTTTCCAAATCGTATTAGTTTCATTCGTTGTCTTTATTTAGGCAAGTGAAGGTATTATTTCTGTGAGGTTCGGACAAGTCGAATGTGAAATTCACATTGGCAAGAAAAGTTCTAAAATGGTCTCGTTATTCGAATAGACTTAATTCTCCTGGTGTTAAACGTTGGTCGATATCTGATTATGCTATAGAACTTGCTAGACCGAGCTCATCATTCAATGGGTTTCATCCAGGCTCCAGGGATATCTTGTGAAAGAAAGACAAACGCGTAAAATTCATACTAAGATCGCGTATTTTTAGTACTTTGCGGTAGCGGATGAGAATCGTTGAATTGATATGGTTGGTTAATTGAAGTTCACGGAAAGACAGCTTGGTGAACTTACTGCATTCGACAAAATTACACTGACTGCACCTGTCTTGAGACAAAGCGGGATGGTATTGAAATAGGGTAGAAAATGTATAATATCGCTGGCATCAATATTGGTCTTCAGAAGCTGCTTCTGAAGAAGCACTTGCAAGATTGTTTGCGATCTGTTGATTTAAAGCACAACTTTTTCTTTTACATTTTCCGGCTGCTAGCCTACCTATACATCCTCATTGTAACATGTTATATTGGTTATTCTATGTATGCTGATGGGACTAAGTGAATTTGCTATGGGAGATATGCTGATGGGATCAAGATCCAAAGAGACGTGGTGAGACAAATGATTGCTATAGCAGGAATAGTCGGCGGTCTTCTAAATTACTTTTTTGCTAGGATTGAAGGATTAAAGTATTTGGCACTGTTAATGACACTGCCTATTCCGAGAAGAGTTATTACTACCCATTACATATTAATATGGTTTTGCAATTTCCTCAACCTCCTATTGATCCTTTTTGTGATCTCACTTCTATCGGGAATTGAGGCGGATCTCATGAACAGCAATCTGATCTTGTTAGGTAAATTTGTGATTATGCTATGCTTTGCCAATTTGTTATCCTTTATTCTAAGGATCCAAGCGAATCAATCAAAAGTAGTGGCACTTATTTTATTCGTCGTTTTGATCTCGGTCCTTGGTCTGGAGCGAAGTATAGCTGTATTGTCTTCAAATATTTCCATAGTGGGGATTATGTCGCTCCTCTGTCCGATCCTGTACATCATGTTGAGTGCAAGAATCGCGGCAATTTTAAGGGATATATGAATGAATGGTATGGAGACTATTTGGAAGTTTGCCCGGTTGGAACATAGAGCTGATCCTACGAAATAGGAGGCCTCTAATGCTCGTCCTGATTGGTTTGGGTCTTTTCCCTATCCTATTGCTTTACATTTATAACCGAGGAAAAGGTAGGCTCTGATTCGCTGCTACTCTTATTACCATTTATTATTGCTTTTTTCGGGGTACATATTCTATGCTCAGCTGAATGTGGCTTGGGAAAGCAGCTACTTTGGTCTTATTGTTGAATTTGCCTTGTCTTAGAGAGTTTTTATTAGCCAAGCATATTAATTATTGCTTGTATTGCGCCATTATGGGCTTTGTAGCCTTCTATTTCATCAGTGTATTTGCGGACTTACTAGTATATGTTTTTGCAGCGGCCACATATAGTATGGGTGTTAATTCTTTTATAGTATTGTATTTTTCACTTTTTAATGTTAAGCCGATTGACCTGCATCATGGTTTATTTGTTAGTGAGGGTTTTACAGCCTCACAATATGTGATGACAGCCTTGGTGTTTGGTGTACCCATTGGAGTTCTGTATGCATTTGGTTATTTCGGATATTGGCATGTGGGACTTTATGTCCTCGCCGCAATGGGCCTGGTTGGACTAATTGCTTCAAAGACTTTAGTCACTTTCATTTCAAAGGTCTTTGGAAAAAGGCGATAGTTGCTAATGGTGTCTTTCAAGTCTGGATAGAGAGTTAGCATGATATACCTAGAGAGTTTGAATAAGAAATACAATGGGAAGTCAGTAATTGATATTTATAAACTTCACTTGACAAAAGGACAATCTATTGGCTTAGTCGGTAATAATGGAGCTGGAAAGACAACACTTATGAGCCTCCTCGTAGATCTATTGATTCCGAATCAAGGTTCGGTCTTTTTGAAGGGCGCAACGTGAGGGAGTACACATCTTGGAAGAATCGGGTGGGTGTGTACCTAGACAATTCGTACCTGGTCAATTTTCTTAGTCCACTTGAGTATGTTGAGTTCATTGCTGATATAAAGTGTATCAACAGTAGTTTAGTCAGCAGGCATTTGGTAGAATGGAGGGAATTCTATGATGTCAAAGAAGAGAAGAAGTATATACGGGAATTATCTAACGGCAATAAACAAAAAATCGGCATTATTGCAGCTAATTTGGGCCATCCGGAAATGGTAATCCTTGACAAGCCATTCTCACATTTAGATCCAGCCTCAAGGAACTTCTTATCTAAGAAATTTGTGGAAATGAGACATGACAGGAGTATGATTCATTTTATTTCTGATCACAGTATTGAACACATACTTGAGTTTGCCAATAGAGTACTAGTCATGGAAAACGGAAAGATTGTGAAAGACCTACCAAATGAGAACACGATTGAAGCCAAGCAGGTGCTTGCACGATATTTTAGATCGGTTTAAAATCGAGTGTCAAGTTTCATTGCATATGAGCTCGTAAAGGTCTATTGGGACCTCAGAGCTAATGCCAATCGAGTAGAATATCATGGATTGGGTGTAATCAAGAATACAATTATTTGATGATCTATTATTTGCAGGATTCAGGGCATGAGGAAAAATTTAAAGTAAAGCCCGCTTGCTGAAGGTGCCAAGTGGATTGGACCATAGAGAAAAATTATTTTCAGGCAATCATAGTGAATGCTGCAATAGGATGCTTATTGCGATATGAAAAGCGAAATGAGTTGGAGGAACATCGATTGACAATATTAGTTTCCCGACACCAAATGTGTAAAACCACCGTCGATGGCATGATTGCTACCAGTGATAAATGATGCTTCATCTGAGCAGAGAAATCTTACAAGATCTGCCATTTCACTGGGTTTGGCCATCCTGCCGATGGGGTGATCTTTGGATAATTTATCAAACATTTCTTCTTCCCGTCCTGGATAGTTTTTGGCAATAAATCCATCAACAAAAGGGGTGTGGACACGGCCCGGGGAGATGCAATTGCAGCGGATGTTGTCATCTATGTAATCCAGTGCTACGGAATATGTCATCGTAAGCACCGCACCCTTACTGGTTCCATAGGCAAAACGGTTAGGGATGGCCACAGAGGATAGGGCCGAGGCAACATTGCAAATGACACCTCCTCCATCGGTCTTCATAAATGGTAATACGGCATGTAGGCAATTGTACATACCATAGACATTCACCTGCATCACGGTGTTAAAGGCATCCCAATCGGTACTTTCTGCATTGCCTACATGTGCCACACCAGCGTTGTTCACTAGAATGTCGATGGGCCCCTTTGTTCTGATCTCCTCAAAAGCAGAGATGACGGCTGGTTGATAGGTGATATCGCAGCGGATGTAGGAAGCAGTCCCACCACTGTGCTCAATCTTGTCGACAGTAGATGCTGCCGCTGTTTCGTCTACATCGAGGATTACGACCTTTGCGCCGGTGGATGCGAAATTTTCAGCGATTGCCTGCCCAATCCCACTGCCTGCACCAGTAATCACTGCATGCTTATCTCGTAGGGAAAACTTTGTCTTCATCGGGTATCTACTTTTATCTATCAATGGTTTAAGGATTCACAAAAATAATAATCTCCCTGTCCACGCTCATCAGTTTCGCAGGTCATTGATCACTAAAGTCTTTGAAAAGCAAAAAGTGTATCATCTTTGTCGGATCAAGTAGCAATAAGAATGAGCATGGAGCAGAAAGAAGAACGGACAGAGATCGGTCAGCTGGGAGAATTTGGATTGATAGAGCATTTGACACGAGATCTCGGCAAGCAGCAGAGGAGTACCATAAAGGGTGTGGGTGACGATGCGGCGATCATAGATAACGGGGATTATAAAACGGTCGTCTCCACCGATCTCTTACTCGAAGGTATTCATTTTGATCTGATGTACACGCCACTTAAGCACCTTGGATACAAGTGTGTGGTAGTCAATCTATCTGATATCTATGCCATGAATGCCACACCAAAGCAGATCACCGTTTCGATCGGTCTTTCCAATAAGTTTTCTTTGGAGGCTGTGGAAGAACTATATCAAGGCATAAAGGCAGCATGCCACTACTACAAGGTTGATTTGGTGGGAGGCGACACCACTTCCTCCCAACAGGGACTGGTCATTTCTGTAACCGCCCTCGGTCAGGGAACTACCACAAAAATCACTTATCGATCAGGTGCAAAAGTTGGTGATGTGATCTGTGTAACGGGTAACCTGGGATCCGCATATCTAGGCCTGCAGATATTGGAAAGAGAAAAGCAGGTATACCTCTCGCAACCAGATATGCAACCCGACCTTGAAGAACAGCAGTACATCATCGGTCGTCAGCTGAAACCTGAGGCACGCAATGACATGGTCCAACATTTGGACAAAGCTGAGGTGGTGCCCACAGCTATGATAGATGTATCTGATGGACTCGCATCAGACCTGATGCACATTTGCAAACAGTCTGCCGTTGGTGCTTTTATCGAGGAGAGTGGCGTGCCGATTCATCCGGAAGCACAACAGATGGCACTAAAATTTCAGTTAGATCCCATCACTTGTGCTTTGAGTGGTGGTGAAGACTATGAGTTGCTTTTCACCATAGATCCAAAGGATCTACCTGCTGTACGTCTGATGCCGGATATCTATATGATGGGAGAGATCGTGGATCGGGACCAGGGCATAAAGTTGCACACCAAAGGTGGAAACATTCACGACATCAAAGCTCAGGGCTGGCGTCACTTCTAAGGGGGAATAGGTATATTAATCTCGCAGCATGTGGGCAAAACCTGAACATAGCGGAGTCTTATGAAAATGAAAATTGCACATGCTTGATGGTTTTGCCCTCAGCCAGATGCATGACCTCATAGAAAGTCTTAATCTCCAGTTCGGGTTGGGACAGAGGTCTGCTGTAGATATCATCTTCCACACGGAGCACCTTACATCCATCAACCTCTTGTAAAGTCGCGAGGGTAAATTCGAAAAGTTCAGGCGAGTCGGTTTTGAGGTGGACGGTGCCTCCTGTTTTGAGTAGAGACCTATACTTGTCCAGAAAATGTTTGGCCGTTAGCCTCCGATTGACCTGTCCTTTACGTAAAAATGGATCTGGGAATGTGATCCAGATTTCATCGATTTCGGCAGGGTCAAAAAAGTATTCCAATTGCTCAATGCGGGTTCGCAGGAAGGCCACATTCGACAACTTGTAGGCAAGTGCCTTCCGTGCACCCTTCCAAATGCGATTGCCTTTGATATCTACACCTATAAAGTGCTTATGCGGGTAGTGCTCAGCAAGAGCCAAGGTGTATTCACCGCCACCACAAGCCAGCTCCAATACTAATGGCGCTACACAGCCGAAATGTGCGATGCACCATTTCCCTTTTAGATCCCTTTCTTCCCCTTGCACACCCAATAGGCGCGGATCCTGATAGTCGTAGTTTTGATAGACATTGGGGAAAGTACCCAACTCAGCAAATTTCTCTAATTTGTTCCTGCGACTCATGAATGTTATTTTCGCGCCACAAATTTAGAATTCTGACGTTTAGATTATGTCAAGAAAAAACAATATCCATGCGAGCACTACTGTTGGGCCTAAGCCTTCCTTCATTGCTGATTTTGATGAGCTCCCATATCCTCCACGGCCAGGATCGTCTCAGTTACGGTTTTAAAGCTGGTCTCAATTCCTCAAAGCTCAATGGTACTGTGGAAAATGGACGTTATGAGAGCTCTGCAGGATTTCATCTGGGCGTCATATTTCAGTATGCGATTACTGATCTGTTCGGTGTGAAGGGAGAGTTTATGTACTCTCAGAAAGGAGGCGATTTCTTTTACGACGGACCATCTTTTTTCCACCTACAGGATGAAACTTCCAACATCTTAGCTACCGGAACCCGTAAGATGAATGTGAGTATTTCAAACGACTATCTGGATTTTCCCTTCTTGGCCTACGGTAGATTGGGACCACTTGAAATCAGTGGGGGCATCAATATCGGTTTACTGGTTGGTTCTTCAGGTGTTGGGCAGATGAAGTTTAGTGGTACCGAACCCCAGTTTGATGAATTTACAATCAATCTCAACCACAGTTATTATGCCGACAAAGCTGGTGAAGCCACTAGTGAGGAGGAAGAGATTGTGCGTATCGGTGCTACTCAGGTTTCGTTGCCCAGCGAGATCGGTGCATACTATGAATATGATGAAAAAAATGCCAGCCTATTTCGCTTTATCGATGTAGGACTCAATGCAGGTGCATCCTTCTATGTCAATGATGGACTTTATCTCGGAGTTCGTGCCAACTATGGTTTGACGGATGTAACCAAGCAAGATGCAGAGGTGGTTTACCACACCTTTGCTGGTAACGCTCCTGCTTCTGGCAGCGTCAACAACAAACAAATTTCTTACCAATTTTCCATTGGATTCAGCTTCTGACGGGGCTATGTACCTCTTTGGGTAACTTAATGGTGAAAGTGGTGCCTTGATTTTGCTCCGATTTTTTGATGAAGAGCTTGCCCTGATGATAATTTTCTATGATGCGCTTAGCCAGTGATAGACCAAGGCCCCATCCTCTCTTTTTGGTAGTGAAACCGGGCTGAAAGACCATCCGATGCTGTGATGCAGGTATACCTTTTCCAGTATCGCTGATATCAATGACTACAAAGTCATGGGTATCTTCCACCACCGCTTTGATTAAGCCCTCTCCATCCATCGCATCCAGAGCATTTCTCAGCAGATTTTCGATGACCCAGTTAAACAAGTGAGAATTGATCTGCACGAAGAGTGGTGAACCATTCTGTGCGGGAAAATCAAAGTGAACCCTTCTTGGAGCTCTGCGTTGCATGTAGTTTTTCGAACCCTGCAATTCTTCGAATATGTCTTTTCGATCTAGTTTAGGAGACGATCCGATTTTGGAAAACCTATCGGCAATGAGTTCCAACCGTCCTACATCATCGGTGAGCTCATCCAGAACTTCCAGTGTTTCGGGCTTCTCTTCAGATAAAGATCTCAGGTGTTCAATCCAGGCAACTATGGCACTGATGGGTGTTCCCAACTGATGAGCTGTCTCCTTGGCCATACCAACCCAAACCTGATTTTGCTCGGCCTTGCGACTGGTGCTGATCATAAAGTAGCCGAAGGTCATAAACACACCAAGCAGTAGAAGCATCACCGTGGGAAAATAGGTGAGCATGGTGAGTGACCGGGGTGACTTAAAATATATTTTCTGCTCAAAACCTATGCCCTGATAGACTATCGGCTCCATTCCTGAGTTCTTCAATTTTTCCAACTCCTTTCGAATGTCCTCTTCTGTGGTGCCCTCTGGAAAATTTCTCCAATCCAGATCACCGTTATCGTTTATAGCAATGATGGGAATGGTATTGTTGGCTTGGATGATCTCAAGGGACATGGTCAGATCGCGGTCCAGGTTATCTGGATCTTTAGCTACATCTTCTTGCGCTTTGGCCAAAAGGTACACACTGTTGTAAACACCTTGTTTTAGCTGGGCAGCCAAGTAATTCGTGTAGATGACCACCACCACCATGGTCAGCAATCCGGCTACTACCATAGCTATCTTCCAGGCACTTCTCTTCTGGTAAATGTTCATCTCAGCAACTTCGGCTTCCTATTAAACGAAGATAAGGCAAACCTATTAGGTCGTTAGGCTTTTTGCCGAATTCTGTGAGGGGACTGCCATGAGCATGACAAGGGTTTTGGGGGGTGTAGGCTTCAGACCTGCTATCGGGGCAGGATTCACTTGTTGGCTGTGCTAACAGTTAGAATGCGTCCTTTTCCTATATTGGGTATATATGGCCAGCGCGATCAATAATATTCACGACAAATTTTTCTAATCACTCAGAAACCAGCCATCCCATGCTTGGCGAGAGGAATCATTAAGGAGATCATATCCTGCTACCTACGGAGAACGTCTTAGAGATTGAAAGATTCTTGAAAACGCTCTCTCGGGCTAGGTTTCAGTGGATGATTTTGAAGGACTGGGCTTTCCATCTGAAGTTCATGTCAGAGGCCGTGCACAAGATATAGGCCTATATTTGCGCCATGAAGCAAGGAGGTGAGAAAGCGGATATTCGTGGTTTGTCGAAACCAGCATTGGAAAAATTCGTGGTAGAAGCATGTAGTCAGCCTCGCTATCGCTCTGATCAGGTATGGCAATGGCTGTGGCAAAAAGGAGTCAGAGATTTTGAAGCCATGAGTAATTTGCCCAAGTCCTTTCGAGCTGACTTGGCCGCAGCCTTTGAGCTGCATTGCATCGTGGTGGATTGCGTTCAGCAAAGTCAGGATGGTACTGTGAAATTTAGATTTAAGCTTTTTGACAACCAACTGATCGAGTCCGTACTGATACCTGTGGTGGAGGAACGTCGATACACCGTGTGTGTAAGCTCACAAGTCGGATGTAGCCTGGCTTGTACTTTTTGTGCAACAGGACAAATGCAGAGGGTGAGAAATCTCACGGCAGGTGAGATCTTTGATCAGGTTTTTCAGGTGAACAGGCACTGTCTGGAAGTATTCGAGCATCCACTTACAAACATTGTCTACATGGGAATGGGTGAGCCTCTGCTGGCATATCGGCCGGTGGTAGAGTCGATCGAGCACATTTCTTCTGTTGATGGATTGGGCATGTCTCCACGCCGCATCACCGTCAGTACAGCAGGCATTGCCAAGATGATCATGAAACTCGCTGATGATAAGGTAGGATTCAATCTGGCACTGTCCCTCCATGCAGCCACTGATCAAAAGCGCAGTCAGATCATGCCCATCAACCAGCGAAACAACCTTTCATCGCTCAAAGAAGCGCTGCTTGCATTCCATTTGAAAACACGAAATAAGATTACCATCGAGTACATTGCCTTCCAGGATTTTAACGATGGACTTGGTGATGCCAAAGAATTAGCAGAATTCTGTGGTGGCCTGCCAGTCATGGTAAATATTATCGAGTACAATCCAGTCGATGGAGTAGTCTATGAAAGGTCAAATTCCCGACGACTTGATCGTTTTACGCGTACCCTTACAGAGCTAGGAGTGTCTGTGACTGTGCGACGTAGCCGAGGCAAAGACATCGATGCCGCTTGCGGCCAACTGGCTAACAAGGGATAATTCGTGTATTCGGCGGTGTCAGTTTGGCGTGGTTTATGATCTTGACCAAACAAATTTAGGACAATAGTACCCAGCATTTGCCGTTTATATGTTGCTTCCCGGCATACGTACACATGAATACAATATCTAATATTTTCTTCACGACTTTGGCATACATCTTTTTGGTTTGCAATGTTTCTGCTCAGCAGGGCTTTGAACTAGGAGGGTGGGTAGGTGGAGCGTTTTATACCGGTGACCTCAACACCCAGTTTGATGTTATGCATCCCGGCCAGGCAGCTGGTTTGATCATGAGGTACAACTTCAATCATCGCATTTGCTTTAAAGTGTCGGGCAACTATGGTTTTTTGCGGGCCGATGATGCTTGGTCTGATAATGCTTTCGAACGCCGCCGTAATGTCAACTTTAGGAGTCATTTGGGAGACCTAAGTAGCCAGCTGGAATTCAACTTCTTCCCATATTTCCATGGCAGCCGGGACCATTTCTACACACCGTATCTCTTCGCTGGATTCTCGCTCTTTACCTACAATCCATATGCAATCTACAACGGTGAGAAGACCCCTCCTTTGAGAGACCTGGGTACTGAGGGACAGTTTATTGGAGAGGAGTATTCCACTTTTCAGCGTGGGATCAATTTTGGTGCCGGACTTAAGTTTGACCTTACCGATGAGTGGAGTCTGAATGTGGAGCTGAGTTTTAGAAAGCTCTTCACAGATTACTTGGATGATGTGAGTACAGCATATCCCAATAAGGGAGAGCTCAGGGGAGTACGGGGCGACATTGCCGTTCTAGCCTCAGATCCTTCGGTTCCGGATGCTGAGGGTAATCTCTTCGGCATGGAAGGCAGACAAAGGGGAGATTCAAATAATAAAGATGCCTATCATTTTATTCAGATTGGTATCGTCAGATATTTTGGCAATTTGAAATGTCCGGATATTAGCACTCCGTAAAGGTTGTTAGTTCTTCTTAGGGTCGATGGAATGATTCAAGAACTATTTCCCTACTCATGATTTCTTAATAACATATGCTTCTGGTGGGAGTCGGCAATGGGAAGAGCTTACGTACATTGATGGAATTTAAGCCATCCACCTAATCATTACCTTTGTACGCTTCAACAAACGTCAATCGCACTCCCAATGGTCAATCATCAATTCATTCGATTAGCACCAAAATCAAGAGGTTTTCACCTCATTACACAGGAAGTGATTCAGGCTGTAGAAAGCTGGCCCACAGATGGTATAATGCACTTATTTATCAGGCATACTTCAGCTGGTTTATGTTTGAATGAAAATGCTGATCCCACGGTGCGAGTAGATTTTGAAAGCATCTTCAATATGCTTGTTCCTGAAAACCTGCCTTTTATTCAGCATGATTATGAAGGACAGGACGACATGCCGGCTCACATTAAGGCAGCCTTGGTCGGTAGCTCCATCAGCATGCCCATACGGAATGGCCGCCTGGATCTTGGTACCTGGCAGGGTATCTACCTATGTGAATTTCGAAATCATGCCGGAAGCCGCAATCTCACCGCAACAATCCTTTCGTAAGGTATAGTTTGATGAGGGTTTGATTTGATATCATTTTGGACTCATGTCATGGTTTTGCATTGTATATTTGTGCCCCTATTTTATAATCATTATTTGAATCAGCACCTCAGAGAAAACTCAAACACACACCAATATGTCCGAATCGCATAAATGCAAGGCTTCTATTACTCTCGACGGTGAGCATGTAGAAATCGATGTGCTTGATCAAACCATACTGCAAACATTGATAGATGCTGGCTATGATCCCCCGTTTTCTTGTACCAGCGGAGTATGTACAACTTGTATGGCCCGACTTACTAAGGGCAAAGTAGAGATGGAGGAAAACTATGGCCTCGAAGAAGATGAGGTAGCAGATGGATTTATCCTGACTTGTCAGTCTCACCCCACCTCTGAAGAAATCGAGCTGACCTACGATATATAGTCAATTGGGTAGTGGGGTTTGCCTAGAAAGATAGCTTCAATCGTAGGAAACCCGCCGCAACAGCTCGCTCATAATTGCTCATCGACTCACTAAAAGCAATCTGCCCAACAAGGTCTAGATCCCAATTTTGTGCAACGGAAATTGTGAAGGTGGGATTGATAAACAAAGGATGGCTTTTTGCCGGACTGTATATCAGGGTTAGACCAGCATTCAGCAAGGGCGTGATGGGATAGACCACACTCATGAAAATTGCGTGTCGAAATGGATACAGATTTTTTGCTGAGAGTTCAAATGCAAACAGTTGTGCCAAGGAGCCTTCTGTATTTCCAAGATCATTGTACAAATAGCCCAAATTTAAATACAGGCTGTTGGTAAATGTATAGTCAAATCCTGCGGTCAGCGCGAAGCTGCTTTCACCCATTGAAGCGGTTGACGGAATGAAAACAGACCACTCCCCCTTGAATCCAGCGGTCTTAAGATTACCAGCCCAGCCACCACCAATCACAAAATCACGGTTAGCCACACCTGCCAGTGCCTGGAAGTCATAACCGGCCACATTCCATTTATACAAGGCTGCCAGCACCCGGTCATTCCAGGTTTTTGAGGCTTTAATAGCCAGTTCAATACTGGATGCTACCCCAGTATAGTACTTTAGACTTAGGGCATCAGAGCCAGGCCGCTCTTCATAGTCGAAGTCAGTGAAAGTAAAAGCATTGAAAAGATCATTGGGATTCCAAACCGTACTAATGCCCCAATTGATGCGCTGGCGTCCAAGCGAAGCTTCAAAGTTTCCCTGGATATATTGTACATATGCTCTGTCAATGGTTGAGTTGAGTAACCACCCCTTGCCATCGATACTGTGGAAGGAAAGGTCCAAGAAGTCATTGTTGGCCACTTCCACTTGGTCAGCATAGTTGGTAGTAAGCTTTACCAGATCGCCATAGAACAATCTATTGCGCATCTCAATCCTGACATTCCAGGCATCAGAAGGATACCAACGGAAGTTCAATCGATTGTGTATTAGATTGTCTAAGAGATAGCTGTCTATCCCATCAATCTTGAGCACTGTCTGCAATTGCTTGGCGTAGCCATTTAGAGACCAGTTTCGATCGGGTTCTTCTTGCGCCCAACCACTCATCAGATAGCAGCCAAAGAAGATGCTGATCAGTAGCCTTATCCGTACTCTGTCCACTGACACATTTTGGTGAAAGAATTCTAGGCCCACTTGTCTTCCAGAACTTGGCCATCTTCAATGGTAATGACCCTTTGTGCCCGATCGATGACGCGTTGGTCATGCGTCGAAAACACGAAGGTGATATGCTCTTCCTGGTTCAACTTTGCCATCATATCGAGCAGATCTGATGTGCTCTTTGAATCTAAATTGGCAGTAGGTTCATCCGCCAGTATGAAAGCTGGCTTTGGTGCTAATGCTCGAGCCACAGCTACTCGCTGCTGCTGTCCCCCAGACAACTCCGAAGGACGGTTATGCATGCGATCTGCTAGACCGACCGCGGCCATCAGTTCAGCGGTCCTGGCATCTCTCTTCACCTTTGGTTGATTCTGAAGCAACATGACAAACTCCACGTTTTCCTGGGCAGTCAGGACAGGTATGAGATTGTAGGATTGAAAGACAAACCCAATATGTTCCTTCCTAAAATCGATCAGTTGATTGTCACTTAAGGTTGAAATGTCGATCCCATTGACTTCAACACTCCCTTTAGTGGGACGATCGAGCCCCCCAATAATATTGAGTAGCGTGGTTTTGCCTGATCCCGATGGTCCTACAATAGCGGTAAACTCCCCTTGCTTGATATCTATGCTGACACCTCTCAGAGCATCCACTGGAACCTTGGTTTCGTGGTATGTCTTGTGGACATCTTTGACAACGATTACATTTTTTCGTGCTTCCATTTTCGACTAGATTTTTCTTAGGGCTTCAACGGGTTGAAGTCTGATGGCTTTCAAGGCTGGGTATATAGACGCAAGTACAGCGGTGATGATTACAGCTATGCTGATGGTGAGAAAAGTATTGGTGTCGACTTCTGGACGGATGATATTGGCCATACCAAATTCCTCCAGCGCTTCACTCCAAGCAGAGAGATCAATGCCCACCCTGTACAAGTATTTGGTGGTGAGATAGCCGAGCAACATGCCAATAGGTGCACCGACGAGTGCAATATAAATGGTCTCCAGTACCACCATCATAAAAACCCTCAATTTATTCATGCCAACCGCCATCAACATACCCAGCTCTTTCATCCGTTCCAGTACTGCCATCAGCATAGTATTGATGATGCCAAAAATCAAGGCAAGCATGAAGATGGTGGTCATGATAATCATGTTGAGCTGGATCTGAGAATTGAAGAGTTCGAGGTCAGGTGATATTTGCTTATAGGTCTCCACTTTTAGTGAAGGATAGGCGTTGGCTACTTGGGCGGCAATGGTATCGGTGGCGTCAAAGTCGTTCACTAGTATGGCCAATTGATGGGCACTTCCATCGGGCATTTCCGCAAGTCTTCTCAGATCATCGATGCGCGCAAAAACATATAATTCGTCATTTCTCTTGCTGGTGGTTTTGTAGATGCCAGAGATGCGAAATGCCGCGGTGCTTATGTCGGCATGTACGTTTTGGAAAGTTAACACAACCTTAGACCTGACCTTGACTTTCAATTTTTCTGCCATGCGTTGACTGATCAGCATCTGGTTCTTGCGCTTCCCATCGATTGGATCTCCATCTATGATTTTATTTGTGAGGTGCGTGACATCCTGCTCCTGGTCTAGGTCCACACCCTTGACCATCACTCCTTGTGCAGCAGCCGATGAGGCCAGCATACCATTGAGCAAGACTCTGGCAGTGATCGCTCTGACTGCGAGTGAATCTCGAATATCTCCCATTAATTGCTGCGCCTCAGGAATCAGTTGGTCTACCTTAAAATCTTCCTTAAAATGAGGATGGTGCATTTGAATATGGGAAGTTTCGTTTTCGATGATGCTAGAAATGTAGTTGTTGACCTGTCCCTTCATAAACGCCAGTAGGAATACCAGTGACCAGATGCCAATGATTATGGAGCTAATGACGACCAAACTTCGCGTGCGACTCCTCCAAATATTTAACCAGGCGATTTTTGTAATCATGACTTCAGTGTTAGTCGCGCATTGCCTCAACTGGTTTTAACCAAGCGAGTTTAAACATTGGATAAATGGATAATATGGTGATCATCAAGAATATCACCAGGGCCTGGTTAATAAAAATGGTATAGTCGGTCGACGCGGGCAATAGTGGTTGGACGCCAAATTTTTCATAAGCTTCTGCCATCGAACCGGTCAACTCAATGGGATTGTGGTTGAAATAGTACACCAAGGGCATGGAAACTAATATGCCCGCCAGACAACCAATCAGACCAAGAAAAATGATCTCCAACCACAACATCAGATTCAGCTTTCCTGCACGCATTCCAATGGCTTTCAAAATACCAAATTCATATTCTCGTTCTTTTAACATCATCAGGATCGTCCCGAAAATGCCAAAGCCAATGATGAAATAGAGAACCAATAATATGATCTGGCTGCTAGCAGTATCCACTTCCCTGGCTTGGATCAAATCAGGCATCATCTCTTTATAGTCCATCACTTCGTATTGGGCGGTATCCAGCGAAGTCCTTAGGTGACGCATTACTCCATTCAAGTCTTCGGCATCGTGAATATCGACGATCAAAGTGGTAACTTGATCCTCTGTCCCATAAAACCACTTGGCTTCTTTGATGCCGATATAAATCAACTGCTTGTTGAGATCTGGTGAACCAAAATGTACGAGACCTCGTACAGGAAACTTCCCAGCGGCATTGATTCCGTGATAACCTTGGCTGATCAGAATCAGTGTATCTCCAACACCGACCTGCAGATATTCGGCTAGACCTTCGGCAATCAATGCACCCTGATCGCTTGGTTGCAGATATGCACCCTCTGTCACCCTGCTGTCGGGATTGGTTAGTTTGGCTTCCTTGCTGGGATCAATACCAATGACCAGAGCACCCTTGGTTGCATGCTCAAAGGACGCTAGGGCAAAACTCTCCAGACGTGGTACCAATTGGTCCACTTTGTGAAGGTCCTTGAGTTTAGAGGCTACATCATGAGGCATAAACACATTGTCGATGGTCCTATCATTCCAATATCCTTTTTTATGGATTTGAATGTAGCCAAAGTGATAGTGCACAACACTATCGATCATGTGGTCCCAGGTGCCTTTTGAGATGGAGGAGATGGCTACGGCAAAAAATACCGCAAACAGAATGGAACCAGCTGTGATGAGGGTTCGGCGTCGATTGCGCCAGACATTGCGGCTAGCCAATTTGAGTATTTGTATCATCTAGCCATAGCTTTGTGAGCTTAACGTATCCGTTTCATATTTTGGAGAGAGAAAAACTGTGTTTTGACCGGCACATCAAATTCAAGACTCAATTGCTCAATCACCGTTTTCTTGCCTTCCTCATCAGCCGGGATCATTTCCAGTTTGGATGGCAATAGACGTCCTCCCAACATTTTAATTTCCTTGCCGAGCATCGTACTCACCAAGTAGTCATCTTCATCATAGAATTCTGATTTTAACTGTAAGTAATGTTCTTTACCAATCCATGAGATGACCTTACCCCAAACAACCGGAGCATCCTCTTTGGGTATGAGTTCAATTTTATAAGCCTCGCGACCGTCAATTTCTTCAGAACCCAGTAATTTGTGTGTGTAATCTACTACAACTGATGATTCGCGCACCAGATCGTCATTTTTGAAATCGGATCCCATCCAGGATTGCATCATCATCGAGGGAGGTAGTTTGATTGCTCTATCGATTGATGGTTGCCAATTCCAAATCTCTTTATCGCGTTTCAGGAAAGCGGTACCCTTGTCCCTGGGAGGTCCAGTGATAAGCATCAGACTGTAGTCCGTACCTTTACTCCAAGATTTAATCGTGATCTCCCGTGACCAATTTGGTCGTACGATCGTCATCTTCATCTCACCTTGACTAGAAGTGATACCCCTCGCCCTTTCATCAGCTTTCTTGATGATTTCGGTGGCGCCCTGCCCCGAAGCCATGAGAGTGGTGGTGAGACATAGCAGCATCCATAGGTATTTTCCGTACATATCTATTGAGATTTGTGATTCAGTAGTTGTTCGATCCTTTGTTTTAAGAATGCCTTCATCTCCTCGAGAGGATATTGGTCAACCGCGTAGATATAGTGCAAGAATATTCCATCAAGGACAGCCGCATAAAACATGGCTTCTCTTTCGGGCTGGGCTACTTGTAAGGTCTCGAAGAATGACGTTAGATAGCCCAAATTCTTTTGAGCATGGCTTTGCACTTGATCGCTGATTTTCGACATAATCTCATCTTGTAGCGATAAGGCCATGATCAACTTCCAGTAAGTCGGTTTTTTCTCAACCAACCGAAAGAGGACATCGATTGTATTTCCTAGATGGTTGCGCTGATCCTTTTCATTCGGATCATACCGCTGGATTACGTTGTTTCCGCTCTTAAGTGCCTTCTCAACAATCGACTGGAGTAGGTCATCTTTGCTAGCAAAGTAGTTGTAGATCAATCCCTTGGAGATGCCCACCTCCTTTGCGATCTGACTGATGGAAGTATTGTGAAAACCATTGTGCGCAAAAAGGTGAAGAGCAGCATCCATAATCTGCTGGGAGCTTTCCCGTCTGATTTCTTCGACTTGTTCCTTTGATCTTGGTGACATCTTCCTTTGACCGAACGTTTAGTCAAAACTAAGATGTTTTCTAGTCTAGTGCATGAATCATTCGATGATCACTGATGAATGATCGACGAAAAGAAGTGGGTAGCTTTGAAGTTGGTAGGATAATCCAGTGGATAGACAAACTAAAATTCGAAGAGTCCTTCATTGAGGGCATGCATTGCTGCCTGTTTGAATTGATCTTCTACCAACACAGAGACGTTGAAACGACTTCCTCCATAGGAGATCATTCGGATTGGCACTTTTGACAGTGATGAGAAGATGCGGGTGGCATAGCCGGAACGCTCACTGCCAAAATTGCCTACAATACAGATAATGGTTTGATTTTCATCGACTTCTACCTCACCAAAATCCTGCAAATCGTGTACAATATCAGCTAAGTGGCTACGGTCGTCGATGGTCAATGACACAGCCACCTCTGAGGTAGTAATCATGTCGATGGGAGTTTCGTAGTGCTCAAAGATCTCAAACACTTTCTTGAGAAATCCATAAGCCATCAGCATCCTGCCCGACCTGATTTTGATGGCGGTGATGCCATCTTTCGCGGCGATGGCAGTAAAGTCCGAATCTGCGTCTCGAGAGGCTATGATCGTGCCTGGTGCTGCAGGATCAAGTGTATTTTTCAGTCGAATAGGTATGTCACCTTTCTGTGCAGGCAACACACATGATGGATGCAGTATCTTAGCACCGAAATACGCCAACTCTGCAGCTTCGCCATAGGATAATGTCTTTATGGGGTATGTCTTGTCCACTACTCTGGGATCATTGTTATGCATACCATCGATATCAGTCCATATTTGGATCTCCTCAGCACGTACGGCTTGACCAAGCAAAGTGGCTGTGTAGTCGCTACCCCCCCTCTTGAGATTATCAATCTCTCCAAATGCATTCCGACAAATGTAGCCTTGAGTGATATAGATCTCACAATCACCAATCAGTTGCAACTCCATTGTTACCATCGACTGGATATAGAATTCGTCTGGCTCATGCATCTTGTCGATTCGCATAAAGTTGAGCGCAGGGAGTAGTTTTGCAGCAATTCCCTGCTCCTCCAAAAACCATGTGAAGAGCTGCGTCGACATCAACTCGCCCTGCGCTAGAATTACTTTGTTTTGTTTATCTCCCGATGCCTCCTGAGAAAGGGACTCAAGGTAATGAAAGCGGTCATTGATGAAATTGGATGCCTGACCTTTGACCTCTTCCGCTCGGTAAAGGTCGTCGATGAAGAGCCGGTAATGCGCCAGCAAGTCGTTGAGATGCACAAGTGCCTTCTGCTGATCATCATTGATCAGATATTGAGCATAGCTGTCCAAGGCATTGGTGGTGCCCGAAAGAGCTGAAAGCACAACGATCTTTCGAGTCTGATCGCGTGTGATGATGTCTGCTACCTCCTGCATACGCTCAGGTGATCCTACGGAGGTACCGCCAAATTTCAAAACTTTCATGTTGTGTCCTTTTACTGGATCGGCAAAGGTAGCAGCAATCTGTAATCTATCCAGTTATGCTAAATATTGAATACAGATTTTTAAATTTGTGTGAATTATTTAACAATATGACTGTTGCTGCAGCTGTACAAGCATACCTCTCCTCACAGCCTTTCATAGAAGAAGCATTGACGGATGGCATCATCAACTATGCTGGCCTGGCCCGACATATCAGCAGGCAGATACAGCTGATGACCGATCGCGAGGTAAGGCAAGGGGCGATTATCATGGCCTTGAAGCGGCAATCTCCCAGCTATTATTATCAGGTGCAAGCTGGCATTAAGAAGTATTTTGAGCGGATAGGCCCCTTTACTGTTCGATCGGACATCAATGACTATACCTTTCAAAATACCAGCACCTTGCTGTTAAAGCAAAAAGAGATCATGGAAGTGGTGGCTAAAGACACCTCAACTTTTTATTCCTTCTCACAAGGATTGCATGAAAGTACTATTGTGGCCAGTAGTGATCTGGATCCCACCATAATGCAAGTACTGGCCTCAGAAAAAATGAATTCTAAAAGAATAGCACTGGCCACGCTGACTACCTTACTGCCCAAGGACAACACTGAGGTGTCTGGTATTTACTACTTCATCTTCAAACAGTTGGCCTGGCAAGACATAAACATAGTTGAAGTCATCTCTACCACCAATGAGTTTACCCTGGTAGTGGCCGAAACCGATATTGACCGAACTTTTAGGCTGTTGCGCAGGTTGCGCCGTCCACGCACCAATTCCTGACTGCGCTCCTTCTCAGGATATTTGCGAAAGCTTGGGATTTTCAAAATTTGAAGGTACTTTTAGTTGTATCCAAATACCTAGATGAAAACTTCTGGTCATGCTCAATTTTTATAAGATAGTTAAAGACAACCTAAGTTTTAATCGGTTTGAATTTAGGGAGACTGTTTGCCTAGAATACACCTGTCCCATTGATGCCGAACAAGTCGGCATTTTTTCAAAATTTGACTACGTTGTGCATGTTCTTAGTGGGAAGAAAACGTACAAGACAGTAAATGGTGAATGGACTTTGACCTCAGGCCAGACACTCTACCTTAGAAAGGGAGCTGAGATCATTCACCAATATTTTGACGATGAATATTGCATGCTTGGGTTTTTCCTGTCAGATGAGCTGATTAGGGAAACATATGAGGAAGTGAGGGGTCAGGCTCTCCTTCAAAAATCTACTGATGCAGCTCATTTTACGGCCTTACCTGTTAAAGAAAGTGCTTTTTTGGAAGGTTATTTCCATTCTATGCTCAATTACTTCAGAGGAATTAATCGACCATCCGATCAGATGATGGTCCTAAAACTAAAAGAACTGCTGATCACTTTGATGGATTCAAATCCATCCCTTACTACTTATTTCAGTGAGTTAGGCCAGTCAGAACGACCTTCTATCCGTGAAATCATGGAAAACAACTTCTGCTTCAACCTCAATCTGGTCCAGTATGCAGAGCTGACTCAACGCAGCCTCTCCTCATTCAAGAGGGAGTTTAGGCAAGTTTTTGAGGACACCCCGGGAAAATGGTTGACCAAAAGACGAGTCAGACATGCTGCTTACCAAATAGCCAATTCAGATCTGTCCATATCCCAGCTCGCTTATGAGTCCGGCTTTGAAGACCTCTCCCATTTTAGCCGTGCCTTTAAAAGTATAATGAAGATGAGTCCTTCAGAGTACAAAAAATCAATGAAGAGCTCATAATTATACTTTGAACTTCTAAGGCCAATCTTCGGACTTTCTAGCAAAGTCCTGCTTTTCTATTGTTCGTTCTTTTGTCCTAAATAAAATCACAGAACAATGAAAGCAAAACTAAGATCACGAAACCTCGGAGAACGGTCAGTACTCACTGAAATTCAGCCTGGCGCTTCTTTTTCCTCATACAGCACGCAGGGCGAGGATTATTTCCCAGCTCTTTTTCATAAAAATTTGATTAAGGAACGGTCTCGTCTGATTCCAAAGAATTGGATCACCCAAGAGGCCGTCATTAAGATTGCTCTGGGTCAAATACCTGACCTCAGGTCAGTTTGCCTTTCCCTATACCATATGTTTGGGAATGCCGACCAGAAGAAATCCGTTATCCAGGCTATTCCTATTCTGCATGATTTGATTAGTTGGCCCAGTGCAAACTGGGATACTCTTCGACCAAGTTCCAAGAATAGCCACCTTCTTATCAACAACAAAATTATGAAAGCGATATTAATCTTCTGGCCCAAATCAGGGTTAGGCAATATTCATGGTCACCCCAAAGGGGGAGGTGTATTTCAGCTATTGAAGGGCAGCATTGAAGAATGGCGATACACCACTGACGAATCACCAAAACTGCTCTCCGTAAGCACTTATCAAAAGGGAAGTGTCGGCTTCATCAATGATGAGATGGGATACCATGCAGTCGGAAACCCATTTGACTCCCCGGCAGTGACCTTGCATGTCTACAAACACAAATAGTAATTAAATATTATTCAACCTTTTTATTAAAACTTTTTATCATGAAAAATGAAAGTAGAAAACTTGTAGTGGTTATTTCCTATGGATTGGATGACGAAAGATCATCTGTTGCTTGGAGCATTGCCAATGGTGGAATTAATTCAGGACTCGATGTTAGTGTTTTTCTTGTTAGTTCAGGGGTGGAGTGGGCACGAAAGGGTGCAGCAGACCGTGCTCATCCCAATCCAGAAGATCCAGCTATGATTGATATGATTACTAATGTGATCAATAATGGTAGTGCAATTGGAGCATGCCCTCCTTGTCTCAAAGTACGTGGAATCGCGGATGATGATTTGATCGATGGAGTTCAGGTCGTAGGATCTGTTGCCATTCATGATCCAATAAAGGATGGGGCAGCTGTTTTAAGCTTCTAGTAAGGGCGGCTTTCGAGTTAGCTGTGGATTACGAAATCTTCTAAACCGACCTTACAGCTGTGATTAAAACCAATACTTGGAATAAGCATAGATGTGCATCTCGACGGGATGAGTCACTATGAAGGGTTTTTACGTATTGGTTTTATCACAGCACGTGCAACATTCTTAGGATCGAGTCCTGCAGTCCATCTATGCTGATGAATGTTGCACTTGATCTCAGGGCGTTTGCCTTAGTCTGCGAGCTCTCTTCAAGTCTGACCACAAGTAGCCTTTTTAGTCTGCTGCAGGGATTTGTTTATTAAATTAATCATGCCATATGGCAAAAATAAAGTTAAAATGAAGTATCTATTTATTGGAGTATTTATATTGATTGCAACCTTTTCAAGGTCATTCTATTCTGCTGCCTCAGAAAAAGAATCTCAAAAAATTGTTTTTGATGTGACAAGCGCAGATACCAATGTGCACAAGTCGGTAATGCTGATCATAAAAGTAATGGCAGCCAATTATCCGAATTCCACATTAGAAGTAAGTGTCTATGGTGGGGCACTTCCCATGCTGATGAAAGGTCGATCCAGCGTAGATAGAGAAATTGCGCGATACCGGGAAAATGCCAATGTAATATTCACGGCTTGTGAAGTGAGTATGCAGCTATTATTCAATATTGACAGATCCGACCTGCTGCCAGGAGTAGGTACAGTGGAGAATGCTCTGCCAGATATTGTGAGGAAGCAAACTCTTAGGTGGGGATACATAAAGACGGGTGTGTAATGGAGTTTACGTACAGCACGATCAATAAAAGACTAAAAACGGAGGTGGACAAGGAGGTGCTTCAATGGTCCATAGGCTATGGTCTCACCAAGTTGAATGATTTTTACAGTGACTTGTCTGATGATCATTTCCATTAGTTGACTGACCATGGTGATCATAGATGACCTCAGCTGAATTTGCCTTATATATTGCACAAGAAGTTTGTTGGGTCAAGCATATATCTTGCTGATTAAATCAGCATACTTGTCCCTCAGCACTCTTCTTTTCAATTTAAGAGTAGGAGTCAGCTCACTATTGGTACCATTGGCCTTAGACATACTCCAGATATCAGGGACTAACTCAAATTTCTTGATCTGCTCGTGTCGTGCGAGATGTTCGTTCACTGATGCTACGATATGACCAATTTTTTGTAGCACCAATGTCTGCGTCAGCATTTCCCCGATTGGGATCCCATCCATACCTCCTTGCTGACAGTATCTGTGCAAAGCATCATGCGATGGAGCGATGATGGCTGCAGCAAATTTATGGCCATCACCTACCACCATCGCCTGCTCGATGAGGATGTGCTCTTTCAGCTTATTTTCTATGGGAGCCGGTGCAACATATTTTCCTGTGGATGTTTTCAGCAGCTCTTTCTTGCGATCGGTGATTTTGAGAAAAATGTTGCCTTTGGGATTTTTGACCATTTTACCAATGTCACCCGTGCGCAGCCATGTTTTGCCATCGATCACAGGCAAGACCGCTTTTGATTCTTCGGGCTTATTATAGTAACCCATCATAATATTAGGGCCGGCAGCTAATATCTCACCTTCTCCAGGTCCGTAAGAAGGATCCTGCTGGTCGATCATGATTTCCACATTGCTTAGCGGGGGTCCGACTGTACCCAACATGGCCATACCGGGTTGAAGACCATTGATGGCAAGACCTGGTGATGATTCGGTAAGACCATAGGCTTCGCGTACTGGAATGCCAGCGGCGGAGAATACCCGTGCAATTTTAACAGGACAGGGTGCGGATGCAGTCAATATTCCCTTGACTTCTCTACCCAAGGCATCCCTCCATTTGCTATATACCAGCCTGTCGGCTAGTTTTCTTTTGATTGAAGCCATCCCGGTGTAGACCTTGTCATAGTGGTAATCATCGGTGAGATCCAGTGCCCAGAAAAAGAGTTTCTTTTTCCATCCCGGTAGGGCTAGACCTCTTTCGTAGATCTTCTCATAGACCTTCTCCAGTAACCTGGGTACACACGTGAAAAAATGTGGCCTGACACGCCTAAGATCTCCCTCATCACCCCCGAGATTATCGATGCCTGAATAAATAATCTGGACTCCCTGAAGTAAGTAGGCAAAGGAAGCTGTGCGCTCGAATATATGACAGAGAGGTAGAAAACTCATGACGCGAGATGCTACTCCCAGCGGCATCACTTCAATGACTGCATAAATATTTTCAAGAATATTATGGTGACTCAGCATGACCCCTTTGGGATGACCCGTCGTACCGGAAGTATAAATAATGGTCATCAGTTGTGTTGGATCGATCTTGCTCACGTCCAGAGGTGCATCAGAAGCATCGGACCAGATGTCTTTCCAATAATTAGTATTCTCTATGCGATCTAGGGAAAAGAGAAATTGGAGGGCTGGCAATTTGCTCTTTACTTTAATCAGTTTTTCAGCGAGATCACCACCCCCAAAAAAGATGCATTTACAACCAGATTCCTTCAAGATATAGGTGTACTCATTGATACTGATCGAGGCATACAGTGGTACGCTGACCATACCACACTTTTGTATGGCGATGTCCAATAAGGTAAACTCAGCACGATTGCGCTGAACGACCAGTCCGATCTTATCCCCGACTGATAAATCCAATGCTTGTATGCCTCGTGCAATCTGATTGGATTGATTTTCAATGTCTGAAATACTAAAGTGACGAAAGGTGCCATCAAAAAGATCACTTATGGCTTTTTCCTGTGGATACTCCCTTGCCTGATGCGCTAGGATATCAAAGAGTCTTCCGGATTTTATCATCTGTCTTGACTTTACTCGATGAACAAATTAGTTTCGAACATATGATTGGTGCCGCATGCATTAAAATCACTTTGGAAACTAAGCATTTCTGTGAGTCTGGGTTACTTGGTGTCATATCCATAATAGAGGTAAAGTGCTCCATATGTCCAATGAGGACCTGTCACCCCCGGATGGTTAAATCTGTCCATCATCAATGCTACATACCGATGGGCATAACCATTAGGGAGTTGCACAATGTTAGGCCACACCCTGGTTCGGGAGGTTTTGCTCCAGGGAGGTAAATCCATCTTCAAGGTGCCCATTTCTCTGAGATCTGGATAACTATAAATAAAAACTTCTCGTTCTGAACTTCCTGAAAAACAAAACAGTTGGTCACCTATTCTTTGGATGGATGTTCCGGTGGAATTGTGAGCTACAGGTCCCGCAATTTTGCGGTAGCCCCTGTTCCACTGCTCAGATTCTAGCACAATGGCTTTGTAGCCATCTATATTTTCGCAGGTGAGTATTCTCCATTTATGATCGGTTTCATCAAATAGTATGTGTGGATCTTCAATATCTCCTACCATACCAAAAGGACTGGCTTTCATCACAGAGAAGCCAAACCTTGGATCCAATTGACTCTCAACGGTAAGTAACTGCTTCTTTTCTTTCTCAGGGTTAGCATAGGCGCTAAAGCCCGTAGTCAACCCACGCCAGATATGGTGCTTTCTGTCAAAAAATAAATGCGAGGCGATCTCATTTCTTAATAAGCCATCTTCACGATCAAACAATATTATGCCTTCAAGTTTGAGATCAAAGACCGTGGGATTCATGCTGAAAACACCTTGAATGTGATGGGGTAAGGCCCGCCCACGGATTGACATGGTATACCACAACCGTCCCCGATCAAACATTGGATCTCCATTTTCATAAGTAATGGCTCTTATGTCAGCCAGACCAATGCCTGTGCTCAGTGCCATATCAATATTCTTACATCGAATCTGTGCGTTGTTGAGATGCACATAAAGGTGAGAATGGAAAAATTGCATGTAGTGCTTACTGCGCAAGTCGAGATGAAGATTAAAATCACTCTGACCGATCACTTTGGGTAGACCTTGATCTTGCAGATATAGAGTAAAACCACTCCCCAGCATCTGCAGGATGATTTTACCCTCCATTCTTAGGTCTTCCAAGGAGCTTGTTGAGATGGATTCATTAACAACCACATCAGAATTCCGGATAATCGTAAGTTTCACACCAGTCAGCTGGGAATGGTTGAATGCGACCTTGACAAGGACTTGTTCCTTGCTATGGATATCTGAGAACTCGAATCCAACTTCGCCAGCTCCTATGCATGAGTCGAGTTCTATAGAGTACGTTGCGAACGGATTAAAACTGCCGAACCAAATACTTGTCTGGATTTCTCGCAGGGATTCGATGACTAATTGGCCATTGTGGAGGAAAATATCAGGGTGTTCGTTGGTATAATGCTTCGCCGGGTGCATTGCCGAAATTCCCACGATGTTTCTAGGATTGAGACTTGCCAAGGGGATAGACTGATCTTGATCAAAGATCATCCTGTGCACACCTTTTCTGATAAACTGTATCTGATCAGGAGCGACTTGGGTAGATGCTGATCGATAGGCCAACATGATCGAAAGAAAGAGGAGGGTATATTTCAATGATCTCATATCTCTTGTTGGATTTTCGTATCGATAAAAAAAGATGGACCTATAGCAACATACCCATCAGTACCATTAAAGGTAGAATTTGTCAGAAGAATAAACAATCAGTGGCGTCGATGGAGATCCCGGACCGATCTCTACGTAGAATATTAAACAGCGGTCAAACGTTGTATCGGTATTGTTGATGTTTAGGTCTTAACGAGTGGAATATGATGTTCGAAAAGTATCTGGCTCAGAAAAGTCAAGTCCCCCAAGCTTTCGATGGAAGGAAACTGCAGATTTTCATAGGTCTGCTAGCCATTTCTTTACCCTTTACTTTGGTGGTCACTTATTCTGTGCTAAAACCAGATGCTTGTGGTTCTCCCGTGCTGTCTGCGATAAGTGCATATTTTCATTCGAAGGTCGGGACCTATTTTACAGGTGTTTTGTTCGCGCTTGCTATGGCAATGTTTGCATTCAAGGGAGAACGAGAAATTGAGCCATGGCTTGCTAATTTCGCGGCTCTGATGGCAATCATGGTTGCTGTATTTCCAACCAGTATTGACGAGGATATGGCGCGATCACTGGGAAACTACTGTTTGTTATCGTTGAATCCACCGCCAGATCCGACACTGGGTACCATACATTATGTGGCCGCAGTACTTCTTTTTGTAGCACTAATCATATTTTGCTTTCTATTCAAAATGTCTGGACCTAGTACCGGAAAGAGGCAGGTGTACAAGAATCTTTTTTACAATGCATGTGCCTTGAGCATGTGTCTGACTATGATCTTTATGGCACTTTATTCTTTTGATTTTATTATAAACAAGGAGTGGTTTGCACAACATGGGATACCGCCGATATTAATAGGTGAAACCTTTTGCTTGGTATTATTTGGATTGAGTTGGTTGGTGCGGTACTCTGATGATGTTGATATAGCTGCTAGTGCTGCTGACCTCTAGGTACAGTGCAGGTCATGTGACCAATATTTTATGATCTAATCCATTGTTGATTGCCGCAAGAGCATCTCTGCAGTGATCGATTCAGTTATTTTCAATTCACTCTCGTTGTAAGATGTAGCTGGCAAAGTACTCCTTGCTGTCCGTCAGCTTCCTAGCGATCCTGAAGTCAGTATTATGAAGGATTTCATTGATGATCTCATCGTTGTATTTCCGAGAAACTTCGGTTAGTATTTTTTCTCCTTTTTCGAAATAATAGATGTTTTCCTCCAGCCTTACTAATTGGACCTCGGTACTGATGAGATAGCTTTTTGCAATGCCCTCCTTTTCATCGTATTCTGCATGATGATAAAATGCATTTAGATTAAAATCTCCTCCCAATTCACGATTTATTCGCTTCAGCAGATTTAGGTTAAAGGCTTTGGTGATTCCTTGGCTATCGTCATAGGCTGGCAGCACGATTTCTTTCGGTTTGATTAGATCCAGCCCCAGAAGCAGTTTGTCGTTTCTTTTCAGGTTGGCTCCCAGTTTATAGATAAATTCGAAGGCCGTTTTATCATCTAAGTTGCCAATATTTGAGCCCAGAAATAAGACTACTTTCTGATGATGGGTGTCTTGAAGCGACTCTAGTACTTCAAAGTAATCCCCTTGCCTCGCCTGCACTGATACTTGGGGAAGTTCTTCCTGAAGGATCTTTTGTAATTTGTCGAGAGCATTATTCGAAATGTCCACTGGAAAATAATCGAAACTATAATTATGCTTGGCAAGTAGCCGAAGCAACTCCCTAGTTTTTGTGCCATCACCAGGTCCGAGCTCTATCAACTCAAAATGAAAATTCTCCTCGAGGTTGAAAGCATTGATAATTTCCTGAGACTGGTTTTCAAAGATTTCTAGTTCGCATCTGGTCAGATAGTATTCCGGCAGATGCATGATTTTAACAAAGAGGGCATCTCCAGTTTGATCATAGAAGTACTTTGATGGGAGATGCTTTTGAGGTAAACTCAAGCCCATTTTGATGTCCTCTCTGAATTGCTCAATCATGGATTACTTGGCTAGCCGGATACCAGAGAATTGCCAACGGGCGTCTGGATGGAAAAAATTGCGATATGTTTTTCGACTGTGATCTGGTGTGGTGGCTATGGAAGCACCCCTCAACACCATTTGATTGATCATAAACTTGCCATTATACTCACCAAGAGCGCCCGGTGCCTTCCTAAATCCTGGGTAGGGAAGGTAGGCGCTATTTGTCCATTCCCAACGGTTTCCCCAATCCAGTGCATCTGCGGCCACTTCCCATTCATATTCTGTAGGTAAGCGCATGCCTTTCCACTCAGCAAAGGCAGCAGCCTCATAGTAGCTCACGTGCTTCAGGTTACTATTGGAAGGAACTTTTTGCAGGCCCATTAAGGTATATTGGTGCCATACCCCATCTATATTATGCCAGTAGAGTGGTGCTGCAATGCGATTGGCCTGAATCCAAGACCATCCCTCGTCCAACCACAGGTCGAAATTGGTGTAGGCACCATCGGCCATAAACTCGAGGTACTCTTCATTGGAGACCAGGGCGCTATCGATCTTAAAATCATGAAGATAAACCTTATGCACTGCTAGTTCATTATCGTAGCAAAATCCTCTCCCCCGATATCCGATGTCATAAGTACCTGACTCGACGGAGATGAATCCAGACTTCTCACTTTCATCATTCTGTATGAGGGACGAATGTATATCGTAGGGGGGAAATAACGGATTATGTCCCAGCATATATTTGATATCGGTCAATAGCAGCTCCTGATGTTGTTGTTCGTGGTGAATACCCAGGACAATGAGTTCTCTAAGCTTCACATCATCCCTATTGCTGTTGATCAGTTGAATCATCGCTTCATCTACATGGGCCCGAAAATCATAGATTTCCTGAACTCCAGGTCGAGTCATGTTTCCCCGCTCAGATCTCAGTGTTCTATCCCCAGCATGGTTGTAGTAACTGTTGAATAAATAATTGTAGTCCTTATGAAAATCCTTGTAACCAGTCAGGTGGGGTTTGAGCACAAAAGTTTCAAAAAACCAGGTAGTGTGGGCAAGGTGCCATTTAGCAGGACTGGCAAAGACTGCTGCTTGCACTACGTGATCTTCAATGGTCAAAGGTTGACAAATATGCTGCGTTCTTTGCCTCGTTTCAAGGAAATGATTTCCGACTTTCATTCAATCTAGCATTAGCATTTTCAAGTGTTTATCCACTCTGTTCTTTGGGTTCCATATTGTCCTTCTGTTCGACCATCTTTTTGGATAATTCTTTAGTGCCGGTCGTGCTGTCATTACCCCAGTGCTGTTTTGAGGGTGTCTATCCCTGCTGTATTGGTCGACGGCTTCGATTTTGCCCATGTCAATGCCATTAATATAGAGGTTTCTGTGTCTTTTCAAATTATTGACTCAAGATCGCAAGTATAAATTATTTCCAATTATTTGTTTATTGGTGACAAATCTTAATCCATAGTCATAGTAGATTGTTCATGGGCGCAGTTGCGATTTGTCCCCATCCTAAAAGCCATATTCACAAAGGTTAGAGATGAGTGTGTCCCATCGTTTGGACAGCATGGCAGTTCGGAGTAAATAAAGTTTTTCAACGATCTCTTTTTTCCAGAATGTGGAGGCATTTTTGAATCTCAAGTTTATTATTCTGCGTATTCCTGATTCGATAATACCGCTGCCACACATGAGGTTTCGTCGATTATACTCTGCGTATTGGGTTTTAGATTGGTGTTTTTCAAGATAGCTTATCCATCGCTTGGTAATATCATTTGGCCGCTTAAATATTTTTCCACATTGTTGAACAATTAGCTCACTGTTTCCATTCCTAAGCCAGTTCTTAAATTGGTTCAGGTAGCTGCTTTTCTGCTTCTTTCCTACTTGTCTTGGCATTTCTTGTACTAGTTGGTGTACGTATTGGCAGGCGTGATAAAAGTCCAGGGTCTCAATAATCTTGTCTGGCTCTACATTTAGTCTCTCTAACATCGGTCTTATATTATTCCAGATCCATGGCGCACCATCAGCTATTAGTTGCACCCGATGCGCCTTGTTAATCTTGAGTTTAACTAAATAACGCTCTAATAATTCTAGTACGTCAACATCTGAAAAACGGCAACCGTAAATTGGTAATTTGTGTCTGTCAATTCGACCTTCTTTATCAACCACATCAATAACAAATAACTTGGGCTCGCACCATGGTGTGTCATAAAGTGGCTGATCATTGCTATTCAGTTCTCCAGTATATTCTCTTGTTCTGGTACGACCGCCGTCCAATGAAATGATAACATTCTGGCCAACTAAGTTTTCATCCTTCTCAATAAGGAGACTCTCTTCGCCGATCTCGTAGCATTTGTTTGCCAAACGGTTGGTGATATCTCGAACCGAGGTTAAGCTCACCTCGGTGCCAAATTTGCTAAGTGTCTGATATGCAACATCATATGAAGGGCACAAAGCTGCGCAATAGCCAACTTTATCATACAGCATTGGACTTGCGCCTCCAATCATTTTCCAATGTTCACCGAGTAAATGACGTGATCCCACCCACTGGTCTGTCGCTTCTTTGAGATAGGGACTATCCACTTTGATTTGCGTGCCCGTAGCAATCCTGACGGTAAACTGCCTTATGTCAAATTTGCATGCTCCTAAGTTTTTAGCTTGCTGAATTAAATCATCCATACATTGACTGGATGCCGCTTTGAGCAGCCCCGAGCAAATCAGATCATAAAGATCAGTCATCGAGGTGGTAAGCTCCTTTTCAAACCCATGCAAATCGCCTTCAATTAGCATAGAGATCCATCCATCAAGACTATTTAAGAGGCCAATACTAACAATACTTTCTATCTTAGAGATCGTAGTGGAGTGAGACATCCTTATTTTGTTTTAGTGAACTATAAAGATGATCAAACTTCACTACACATTACTATTTTATATAATGTGTACTTTTATGTGACAGGGGGACAGATCGCAACTGCGCCCATTGTTCATTAAGGTGGATGCATGAGCAATACGACAATGTCTGGTAGCAATCATTGATAAGATCTGTATGCGACGCAAAGATCTTCTTGGCAGATCCGGACCATAAATCCGAGCAATTTTGCAGGATTATTCGATGATCAGTTCCGAAATAGAGCGCAACTTCAAAGGCCTTTATTATCTTTAGTGGATGCTTCATCTGATCCTTTTTTTGACGATGTAATTACAGATTCTAAGACGTTGTGGAGCTATTTATGGTCAACCAAGGAAGCGAAACGCCCACATATTTATTGGATCTCGAAGGTCTGAGATGACGCTTGGATGTAGCATGATGTGCAGGCTAGACCTGATAATACTGTAAACCCTGCTATGAACCGACTGCTTTCGAAGCGTTGCATTGTCACTGGGGCCGGAGACGGCATTGGAAGAGGTATAGCCTTGGCGCTAGGCAAAGAAGGGGCCTCTGTAGCCATATGTGATATTAATGACGTGACATTGAAAGAAACAGAGAGGCTCCTGGTAAAAGCCGGTGTGGAGAATTTTTCAAAGGTTTTTGACCTCAGAGATATTGGAGCGATTGCATCTTTTATCGATGAAGCTGCTGGCAGTTTTGGCGGAATTGATGTACTGGTCACCAACGCCGCTGTTATGCCTGGATCACGACTGGAGCAGCTTGATGTGTCTACCGTCGATGAGATCCTTGAGGTCAATTTGAGGGCACCGATCTTTTTCACCAAATATGCAAGTGAGTGGATGAAGAAGTCCAATGGTGGGTCGATCATTCATATGTCCAGTGTCACCGGGCACAATGGGTTTCCGGAAGTATCTGTGTATGGCGCAACCAAAGGGGCTTTGATTTCGTTGGCTAGAGGCCATGCCATGGAGCTGGCACCTTTTGACATCAGAGTCAACACGGTTTCACCTGGTACCGTGGACTCACCAATGCTGCACAGGTTTGTTGCGGAGCACGCAGAAGATCCTGAAAAGGCACTTAGGGATTTTGATGCCATTCACCCCAGAGGAAAAGTGGCATCGATTGAAGAGGTAGCCAATGTTTTTATATTTCTTGCCTGTGATGAATCAGCTAACATCACCGGAACAGACATACGCTGCGACGGTGGCTATGCGATACAGGGCACCCAACCCAAGTAAATGAAAATCACTAGACTTAGTACCGTAGTCGTCAATGCTGAAATGCGCAATTGGGTATTTGTCAAGGTCGAAACAGATAGACCTGGTCTATTTGGGTGGGGAGAGGCCTCCTTGGAGTGGAAGACCAGAGCGGTCGTGGGTGCCCTTCAGGATTTTGAGGTGATGGTTGTTGGTGAAGATCCATTAAATATAGAGCATCTGTATCAGAAGATGTACCGTCAATCCTTTTGGTCTCTAGGTGTTATTGGAATGTCGGCAATTTCTGCCATTGAGCAAGCCTTGTGGGATATCAAGGGTAAAGAACTTGGTGTGCCAGTTTATCAACTATTGGGAGGAAAAGTGCGGGACCGGGTTCGTATGTATACACATTTGGGAGGTGGAGACATGAAGGCAGTGTACGAAACCTTTTCGGTAGAGCCTTTAATTGAGTTGGCCAATGATGTCCTTGAAAGAGGCTATACCGCACTAAAGGTGGTTTTTGTGCCTTATTCCAAAACCATAGAAGGCAGTCGCAAAGTGCGTCGGTTTGCTGATATGTTCGGAAGATTAAGGGAGGCAGTTGGTGAGGACATCGATATCATGATTGACTTCCATGGCCGTACCACTCCGGCTATGGCCATCCAATACATCAACGCCATTGAGGAGTATCATCCCTTTTTCTGCGAAGAACCTGTGAGGCCAGAGAATGTGGAGGCCTTAAAAAGGGTCACGGATCACACTAAGGTGCCCATTGCAACCGGCGAACGCCATGTTTCGATTTTTCAATATCGGGAGATCTTTGAAAAAAATGCCGTGCATGTCATCCAACCGGATCTTTGCCACTGTGGTGGACTGTGGGCTGCAAGAAAGATCGCCGCCATGGCGGAAGTGTATCACATGGGAGTGGCGCCTCATAACCCTCTCGGTCCAGTGGCCAATGCAGTGGCATTGCATTTTGCACTTTCGACACCAAATTTTTTGATACAAGAAGATATGTTGACAGATGTGCCATGGAGATGGGATGTTGTAGAAACTGAGATTAGATCAGCAAAAGGTTACTGGGCCCTGCCTTCCAAACCGGGACTGGGCATTGAAATAAATGAAAGAGAGGCAAATAAACATCCATTCAAACAAGAAATAGTGCACTCCAATACCATCAGGGACGAGGACAATGCCATTTTGGATTGGTAATAAACATGCAATATGGATGCTAAGACTGCAGAAGTGGTATACCCGATTCAAGCCATTGTGGGTGAGGGTAGCTATTGGGATCAGGATAATCAGAGACTGCTATGGGTAGATATTTTGGGGCACAAAATCTATGCTTTTGATCCGAGGACCAGATGCAATTCCGGATTCGATTTAGGTGTTGACATCGGTACAGTGGTGATGACCAACTCAGGTCTTTGGGCGTATGCTGATCAAGACGGAATCGGATTTCTCGATCCAAGAACGGGTAAAATCAGACATGGCGCAAAACCGGAAGCGAAAAATCCGCTCATTCGGTTCAATGACGGAAAGTGTGATCCCAGGGGAACCCTTTGGGCAGGAACCATGGCCTATAATTGTGAAAAAGGTGCTGGAACACTTTATGAGATTGATGTGGATGGCAAGGTCGAAGAGAAAATAGTCAACGTCACTATTTCTAACGGACTAGTTTGGAGTGATGACTGCAAGAATTTTTATTACATCGATTCACTGACTTATGAGATTCACCAGTACGACTATGATATTGGTACTGGTGGTATCCAGAATGAGAGGGTGGTGGCGAAGATAGATAAAGACATTGGCTTGCCAGATGGTATGGCCATTGATGCTGAAAACCATCTCTGGGTGGCGCTATTCGATGGTGGCAAGGTCATCCGGATCAACCCAGAAACAGGGAAAACGGTTTTTGAGATATCCGTTCCTGCACCGAAGGTCACTTCATGTGCATTTGGAGGTGCAGATTTGGATGAGTTGTACATCACCACTGCCAGCTACTTGATGAATGACGCACAGCTGAAGGCATACCCTGATTCAGGATCACTGTTCAAAGTAAAAGTACCCTTCAAAGGCCTACCACCCTATAAAATGACCGATGGAGACCAGGGAAGGGAATGAAACCCAACATGGCATATGTAATACGCATTTCTTTGGTGGCCACCCTGGGGGGACTTCTATTTGGATATGATACAGCCGTCATTTCCGGAGCTATTGGATTTATGAGAGTCTACTATGCCTTGTCACCTGGTATGGAGGGTTGGGTTGCCTCTTCAGCGTTGTTTGGGTGTATGATTGGTGCCTTTTTCGCTGGGATCATCAGTGATAGGATGGGAAGAAGATATGTGCTGATGTTAGCCGGCATCTTGTTTTTGGTGTCGGCCTTGGGTACTGCTTTCCCCAAATCGCTCTCCATGTTCATAGTGTTTCGCATCCTCGGTGGCGTTGGCGTAGGAGCAGCTGCGATGGCCAGTCCCATGTACATAGCAGAACTCAGTCCAGCAAGATACCGGGGAGGATTGGTTTCGTTGAATCAGTTTGCCATCATTTCTGGTATGTTGATTGTATATTTTGCCAATTATCTGATTGCTGCACATGGTCATCAGATTGATGCTATGCATGCAATTTCACCAGAGTCATCCGAGAGTTGGAATGTGGTGTACGGATGGCGATGGATGTTTGGATCGGAGAGCATACCCGCACTGCTACTCATATCGATGCTGTTTTTTGTGCCCAATAGCCCTCGATGGCTCATTGGCCAAAATAGAGATAAGGAGGCATTGCACATCTTCCAGCAAATTGAGAGAGAAAATGCCGAGGGTCATATCACTGAAGTCAAAAGGTCCATCACCAGCGAGAGCACATCCTTGAGGCAGCTTTTCACTCCGGGTTTACGCATGACTCTTTTAATTGCCCTGGCACTCGCCTTTTTTCAACAGAGCACGGGCATCAATGCCATTCTATATTTTGCACCCGAAATATTGAAGGGCATATCTAAAGCGACTACAGACACTGCCTTACTACAGACCATAGTGATCGGTGTGGTCAATTTGGTCTTTACCATCGTTGGCATACTGGCCGTGGATAGACTGGGACGGAGGCCCCTGATGCTACTGGGTTACACAGGTATGGGACTATCTCTATTTGTTTTGGGGATTGCCACCACCATATCGGAGGTACAGGGTATGGGAGCTCTTATGCTTATATTGACTTACATTGCTTGTTTTGCATGTTCGGTAGGACCAATAACCTGGGTTATTCTCTCGGAGATTTTTCCAGCTAAGATTCGCGGTCGAGCCATATCTATTGCTACTATCCTACTTTGGGCTACCAACTTTCTGGTGTCACAAACTTTTCCCATGATGAATGGAAGCAAGTGGTTGGCCGGATTATTTAATTATGGTTTCCCATTTCTGGTATATGGTGCGTTTTGTCTGCTGGCTATCATTTTTATCTGGAAATATGTGCCAGAAACTAAGAACATTTCACTTGAATCCATTCAAGAACTATGGAAGTCAAAATAAGTGGAAGGGGAGGGTGATTTCGAAAAATGTGTGTGTGGGATCTGAAAGTTCAGTATAGAGATCTTTAATTCTTTGATCACGCACAAAACCTAGTTTTCAGAGTGTCTGTAAAATATTAGAATAAAGGAAAATAATTAATTGTCATGACGACACTTATCAAATTTGCTTTATGTGTTTGCGTAGTCCTATTCTGCAGGAGAGTCGATGCCGTGGAATATCATGTTTCTATGAAAGGTAGCGATTATAATGAAGGATCTGTATCAGAACCTTTAAGAAATATTTCTAGTGCTGCTGGTATTGCACAAGCTGGAGATACCATAACAGTGCATGAAGGAATTTATCGTGAAATGATTATCCCTAAAAATGGGGGAGCCAATGATTTGCAGAGAATATTGTATCGTGCCGCGGTCGGGGAGCGAGTAATTATCAAAGGTTCTGAGGTCATCAACAACTGGGAACGTGATGGCGAGAATATCTGGAGAGTAGTTATTCCTAATTCCTTCTTTGGAAAATATAATCCCTACACGGATCTATTGGAAGGTGACTGGCTGAACAAGAAGGGATTTGAACATCATACGGGTGAGGTTTTTCTAAATGGTAAATCCCTGTTTGAGAAATCCGATCTTAATGATGTCAGGGTATCCGATCCTTATCCCGATGCTCTCGATCAGGAAGCCTCCAGGTATACATGGTACAGTGAGGTCGATGACACTAAGACGACTATTTGGGCTAACTTTCAAGATGTAGATCCCAATGAATCTCTGGTCTGGTCGAAATCAATGTCAGACCCAGTTGTTTTTATCCAGATAAGACGGGTGTAAACTACATCACAATCCGTGGCTTTGTGCTGGATCAGGCTGCCACGCAATGGGCAGCCCCTACTGCCGAGCAGATCGGAATGATCGGTACACATTGGAGCAAAGGTTGGATCATCGAAGATAATGTGATCAGCAATTCGAAATGCGTGGGGATCACGCTAGGTAAAGATAGGTCGACCGGCCAAAATGTATGGATGAACAACCCGGTCAAGGATGGTGCTACTCATTACAATGAAGTTATTTTCAGAGCTTTGGAGATCGGATGGTCCAGAGAAAAAATCGGCTCGCACATCGTAAGAAATAATAGAATCTCTAATTGTGGCCAAGCGGGTATTGTTGGTAGTCTGGGAGCAGTTTACAGTAAGATACACGACAATCACATTTGTGATATCTGGGCTAAAAGAATTTTTAGCGGAGCAGAAATGGCTGGTATCAAGATTCATGCATCTATAGATATGTTGATTACTGGTAATCGCATTCACAATACTGGTCGAGGCATCTGGATAGATTGGATGGCTCAGGGTACCAGGATCAGCAGAAATCTGCTGTATGACAATACTACCGATGATTTGTTTTCGGAGGTTAACCATGGGCCCTATTTAGTAGATAATAATGTGTTTTTGTCTGAGATTGCGATCAGGGATTGGTCCGAGGGAGGAGCTTTTGTACACAATTGGATTGGCGGAAAAATATCGATCAGAAAAGTTCTCGGTCGATTTACACCCTACCATTTTCCCCATTCAACGAGGGTAGCTGGACTGAGAAATATTTATTGCGGGGATAATCGCTTCTTCAATAATATATTCGTTCGCCAAGAAGGAATCGATGAGGAGATAGAGGAAGATAGGGCCGACTTTTATGGTTTGCATGGTTACGGTATTGCGGGGTTTACTAATAAATCTCAGGGAAACATCTATTTTAATGGTGCACAGCCTGATGAAAACGAAGGGGGATTCTCTGGTTTTGTGGATGACAGCCCGATGCTTACATTGGTCGAAAGAGCAGAGGACTTATTTCTTGAGGTCAAGATCGTGCGACTGCCCAGTCATGTCAAGACGGCACTTGTGACGACAGAGAGGATGGGCATCACCGCTGTGTCGGAGGCCATCTATGAGGAGGTTGACGGAACGCCCTATACGCTGGATGAGGATTTCTTAGATAATCAGCGAAGTCGCATAAATCCAATGCCTGGTCCCTTCGAAGGATTAAAGGAGGGTGAGAATGTGTTTAGGATTAGTGATCGGTGAATGTGGATTGATAATCACGGTTATTACAGACATCCAAGTCTAATTCTGAGGCAATTAGATAATTTGTGGGACCATAGGAAGCCAATAAGTGCCGACAGTTTATTGATGCCGTGGTAGCTACAGCGGCCACTGTTTCAGTGGTGCCCAGGGTGTGCTGGGTGGATCCTAGTATGGATCTCCTTCTGACAAATCGAAATGTCGACCAGCTACTAGGGTGAAGGCCATCTAAGAGGATACAGAGTTTTCTGACAGCTTTAATTTACCAGCACAATCACCGAAACCATTAACTTGGCTACTGGCGCACTTAGGGCTGGTTAAAAGGTGGCCTATGATTCTAAACAAATGTAGCTCACACTGACGCAGCGTCGAATAAATATTTGACCCGTGCATACGCAAAAGATTGGGAACTTTGAATTAAATTGGAGCCATGAAGCAGCAGCAGAGTCTCTATTCAAGAAGAGCATTTATTGAAAAATCAGCCTTGCTGGGAACGGTTGGGTTAATGACCCCTGCGCTGGGTATAAAATCGAAGCACATGACAAGAAGACAAATGATACACGATGACATCTCCCTTGCCCAATGGGCATTGGTACAGGAGATCAGAGATGGAAAGTGGAAGAATTTGGATTTTCCACGGATTGCTAGGGAAGATTTTGGTTTAAACGGGATTGAGTTTGTCAATACATTGTTTGAAGTACCCACCGTCAATTATCTGAATCAGTTGAAGAAAAATGCGGATGGGCATGGGGTAGAGATGGTTCTCATCATGGTTGATGATGAAGGGGACGGTTGCGAACCAACCTCCACCTTGCGAAAACAGTTTGTGACCAATCACAGGAAATGGATTGATATCGCACACTATCTGGGTTGTGAGGCCATCCGCACCAATTGTAGGGGGCCAAAGGACGTAGACAGGAAGGAGGCCCTGAAGTGGTCGGCCGAATCATACAATATGTTATTGGAACATGCTGTACCAGCTGGAATCAGAATATGCATAGAAAACCATGGTGGCATTTCAAATGATGCCGATTGGATGGTGGCACTTTTACAAGAAGTAAACCATCTATACTTCGGATCTTATCCAGACTGGCGAAGCCCTACCGAAGACTTCGATAACGTACAGTATCTCGAAAAAATGCTGCCATGGGCAGTGGGTATGTCTTATCGCAACCAGCCCACCGAAGAGTTATCTGCAAAAATGATAAAGAAGGCTCATGATAGTGGATATAGAGGTTGGTACGGGATCGAGTCAAGCGGAAGAGAAGCCATCATGCAGGGCAAGAAACTCCTGAAAAAATATTTGGAATTGTAAATGCTGGCAATGGCGACCATGCCGTACCATCATAGTTTTTTTCTAAAATCCGGATTATAAGCGATGGCTAATTGCAAGTAGGTTTTACCAAATTTTTGCACCCTTTGTCGCAGAAGACCTAGTTGCAAGCCAATGTGATCGTTCAATTGATAACCCAAGGCAGCATACAGCCGATTTCGGTCGAAGAAAATTGATTTAGTATTGAGGAATATCTCATCGTAGGCAGCAATAAATATGGCTCCATTTTCAATCTTGGGCTTATTGATGGGCAGAAAAGCCATCAAACGATATCGCAGACGATGGCTAAACAATTTGTCTACCCACCTCTGCTCAATGCGATATCGATGTTCAAACTTGACCTTACCCAGAAGATCTGTTAAAATCAACTGTTGCCAAATTCGGTGCTCGCGTTTGTCTGGATCCCCTAGTCTAGAGTCCAAATCGTAAGAAGGTACATAGGCATATCCTGCAGTGACCAGTGCTGTGGGGGCGAAGTGATGGTTAAGTCCCACACGCCACAGCAATTGTTCAGGATTGACCGGGGCTATGGTGTGATTGCGATATTGCAGCTCACTATGGATACTATACTTATCGCTGATCCTATTGCTTCCAAAGTACATTAGCCAATTGCCCACGTCGTCCTGGGCAACAGAGATAAAGGGTGTTGCTAACAGCAAAACCACCAGATACATTTTATAGCTCATAATCATAAAAGTTAACTTCGCCCGTAGCAACATTATACATGCCACCGCGTATCGTGATATCTCCATTTTGCTCTAGTTCTGCCAGCAACGGACTGGCACTGCGAATTTGTTCGATCACCATATGCACATTTTTCTCAGACACCCGGTTTACGAAGTTCAGGTTTTTAGAATTTCTCTCATTTTCACCGCTGGGTTCGGCAACAGCATCCACAGCTGGTTCGAGCTTGTTTATCAATGCTGTAAGACTTCCAAGGCGTACATGATCACATGCACCTTTGATTGCTCCACAGCTGGTGTGGCCGAGTACTAAGATCAGCTTACTTCCAGCTAGTTTACAGGCAAACTCCATACTACCCACGATATCCTCATTGATGCAGTTGCCGGCAATTCGAATATTGAAGATATCTCCTACTCCCAAGTCAAAAAGATGTTCTGCGGGTGCACGAGAATCGATGCAGCTTAAGACGGTGGCAAAAGGATATTGACCATTGGTAGTTGCCTTCACTTGCTGCAGTAGATTTCTGTCAGAACTTTGATTATTCAGAAACCGCTGGTTGCCCTGCTTCAATAGTTGCAAAGCGTTTTCAGGTGTCATTTTCTTTTGTGATTCTTTTGTCTGTACATTCATTGTTTCCAAGTTTTTACTTAGTCATAAAATATGGTTGTTAGGCGACCTTAGGACGCAGTCTAAAAAACTCAATATAGCTCGGAGGATTTTCAACAATTCCTCTTTCGGAAATTAATTTGATGGTGATACCTCTTAATTTGGCTTTATGCGAAAAGTCATCAAGAATTTCGATGATGTCGTTGTCGAGGTAGCGAGTTTTTCTAACATCCAACTCTAGATAAGAGTTTTCTGGTAAGCGATCTAATTCCTTTAGGATGGCTCCTTTGTTGAAGAAGGTCACCTCTTCGGCTAGTGTCATCTTAATTCTACCATCGTCGATTTCTTCTCCCTCTTTATGCAAGAAATGAGAGTTGCGATAGCTATTTATGAGTATGACGACGATGCCCACCAGTAGACCAAATCCTATACCCACCAGCAAGTCAGTAAATACGATGCCCAGTACAGTAGTAGTAAAAGGAAGAAATTGCATCCAGCCTAATTTATACATCGACGAAAAAAGGGCAGGCTTGGCTAATTTGTAGCCGACCATCAGCAATACTGCGGCCAGCACTGAAAGAGGAATCATATTCAGGAGTCGAGGTATAGTGATGATTGAGATCAAAAGAAAAAATCCGTGAATGATGGCCGACATTTTGGTCTTACCACCCGACTGAATATTAGCGGAGCTACGCACAATAACCTGAGTAATTGGGAGTCCTCCGATCATACCTGAAATAATATTACCAGTACCTTGGGCCAGGAGTTCTCTATTAGTCGGTGTGACCCTTTTCTCTGGATCCAATTTATCTGTGGCCTCGACACATAGTAATGTTTCCAAACTTGCCACCAAAGCAATGGTGAACGCGACCACCCAAATATCTGAGTTGGTAATGGCACTGAAGTTGGGAAAACTGAATTGACCTAAAAAGGAGTGGAAGCTTTCCGGTATGGGCACATTGACGAGGTGTCCTTCGGTAATGGCCAAGGTCGAGTTGTCTTGTGTCGCTAAGTAGAAAATGATTCCGACAACAACGGCCACCAGTGGACCCTGTACTAATCGAAAGAATCTGGCCTTCTTGGCGAGTACCCGTTCCCAGAGAATCAAAATACTTAGGGAGATAACGGCGATGGTGGTGGCTCCTGGACTTATGGAACTGAGGGTATTGATGATACCAGAAAATGTGTTTGATCCATCCACTTGAAAAAAGGCAAAATCACCTTCCGGATCAGCATCATAGCCAAAAAAGTGAGGAATCTGCTTGAGAATAATAATAATTCCTATACCGGTCAACATTCCTTTGATCACCGATGAAGGAAAATAATATCCAATGATGCCTGCTTTGAGCAGACCAAAGATCAGCTGAAGGATTCCTCCCATCACAACAGCAAGCAAGAAGTTCTCATAACTGCCAAGTGTGGCAATGGCACTTAGTACGATGGCAGCTAAACCAGCGGCGGGTCCACTAACACCAATTTGGGAGCCACTCAGAAAACCCACGACAATGCCACCAACAATACCGGCGATCAGCCCAGAAAAAAGTGGCGCACCACTGGCAAGTGCAATGCCCAGGCATAGGGGTAAGGCGACGAAAAACACCACTATGCTGGCTGGAAGATCATGCCTCACAGTGGATAAGTATGAAATTTTCTTAGTACTCATGTATCTTTTTTTTTGGGATCAATTTAGGTGCTCCACAAGGTATGCTTGTCGCTGAAACCGACCCAGTCAAATCAAGGTCTATGAGAAAGGACAAGAGCACTTCTTCTAGCGGTCAGTATACCCACAAATCACATCGTTACATGATGTAGGGAGCAATATTTAGGTGAAGTATCTCTCCAGAGTATTTACATCTCGAACATAGAGGTTATAGCGGGGAGGGGGTGTGCTGATATCCTCCCAATGTTGGGACTGGCTATTTATGTACTTAATGGCCGAGATGAAACAAGAGGTCGATGAAAATACCGTCCGTTCAATAGAATGTGTAAGGCATTCATCACTCTGGAGCACGTCATTTATTCTCTGATCAGAAGATTCACTTTCACCGTGACAATCCTTAGCCAGTTGCAAGGTTTCGACGTCGATATCGAAAGGATACTGCTCAATATCAATGTGTGAAAGGCTGACCACAATGAGTAGCGGTATGGTCCACAGTAGATTCCATTGGCAAGATGCAGGTGTCCTGGTGATCATAATGATTCCTCCTTGGAGATTGTTTTGAACACCATATCCTTGTAGAACTCTGTAATAGAGTTTTCTCCCTGATGAGCATCGGTCAATGTCGGTAGATGCTCTGCAAAGTAACGTTGGTAATGCGCTCCTTCCATGATGTTTGAAACCAACATATGGGGGTATTTGTACGACGGATTGATCTCAAGGATGATGTCACTTATCCGAGCAACCAGTCTTTTGTATCCACTAAAGACACCTTCTTGGTTTTCCTGATCGACGTCTCTGGTAAGATAGACTTTAGAGGATTCTGCAATCACAATCGCCCATAATTTGGGTTCATTGATATAGGTGAAACTATGGTCTTCTTCCACTTTACTAGTCAGTAGAATGATCGCTTTCTCCAATCTTTGTACCGGATCTGCGATGTTTGCAAGACTAAACACCAGCCGGTACTCCATCCATCCTAGATGCCATGATGTGAGGTAAAGAAGTAGTTTGTGTTTACTTTCAAAATAACGATAGATCGAGGCCTCTGTCGAGCCAATACGCTGCGCTAGCTTTCTAAAAGTCAGAGACTCAAAGCCAATCTCCGTTAAGAGGTCGATGCTACCAGAAATGATTTTTCTGCCTAAAGTGCTGGATTCAGGATCCTTTACATAGATCTTGTCACTGACCTGTATCTGCATTCTGGAAAGAAGCTCGTCCATTTTTTAGTGGTTGCGCTGACAAATATAGTAGTAATACTATCATTATGCAAGGATTGCTATCATTTTTTTGATGGCCGAGTTCCATAAGGATTGCAGCTGATAAAGCTGAATACAAAGGAACCTACTGAATAGGAATCTCGTTTTTGTTTGCACTGCGTATATTGCTGGTGATGGTAAAAAAAACATTAGGATGAGATCTGTACGGATTTTGATTTTTGGCACATTTTTGACGTTTACGGATATTGCGGCGCAGGAGCACTTTGTCAAATGGATAGATGAGCAGTCTTTTGTCATCGACCGCAATGTTGGAGGAGCGTATGAACCGATCAAAATATCTCTGCCAAGAAATCGGGAAAGTACCTACCACAAACAAATGCTGCACGAATCCAATGCAGACCCTGGCTCAGATCTCCTCAGTGATGGCAGTGTGATTCACTTTAGGGAGAACAATCTTTTCCGTATATATCCAGATGGCTCAGAAAAGCCGCTGACTTATGATGAGGACATCGAGCAGAACTTTGAGCTATCCCCTGATCAACGACGATTAGCTTATACCAAGCGCAATGATTTGTTTGTTTTAGACCTCCAGGATGGAACCGAGCAAAGACTGACCCATGACGGATCAGAATCCATCTACAACGGTTGGGCATCTTGGGTCTACTATGAAGAGATTCTAGGTAGAATATCCAACCATCGGGCTTTTTGGTGGAACCCAGATGGAAATTCGCTGGCCTTCCTGCAGTTTGACGATAGTGAGGTCCCTCAGTATCCCATTTATCACGCAGATGGTCAGCGAGGTAGTTTGGAGATCATGCATTACCCCAAAGCAGGTGATACTAATCCATCTGCCAGACTGGGCGTCGTCGACCTGCGAGATGATCGGGTCGTGTGGGTAAAAGAAGACGGCACCAAAGATCAATACACTGCTTGGCCCTTCTGGACACCAGATGGAAAGCATCTGCTCTTTCAAGAGTTGAATCGAGAGCAGGATGTATTAGCGGTGGTACAGGCTGATCCAAAGACCGGTGAAAGAACCACGGTTTTCTCCATTCAGCATAAGACCTGGGTCGATTTTATTGAGGAGATGCATTTTGTGAGCGACCACGTCGTTGTCTTTCGAAGTAATCATGAAGGGTGGCAGAATCTATATCAATTTGATCTGAAAACCATGGAACTACAGGCACTGACCGATCTGAGTTGGAACATCACAGAAATCGACCAGTTGGATAAAGATCAGAGTGCTATTTACTTTTATGGCAGTGGCGATGTAGCTCAAAATCGGCACTACTACAAACTAGACCTGGGAGAAAAATCTGTAACACAGATTACGAAAGAAGACGGTTGGCACCAAGTGATCGCAGCACCTCAGCATCGATATATTTTTGACAGTTATTCTACTTTACATCATGCAGCTCGTGGTCAGGTGCTGGATGTCAGTACAGGAAAGCTCATCTATGCTTTGGACAAGCCTGATGATAATAGAATGGAACATGTCAAGACATTTTCGGTCGAAACAGAAGATGGATTTCTACTTCCAGGATATATGGTATTGCCCAAGAATTTTGATGTTAACAAGAAGTATCCTGTCGTGGTGACCATCTATGGTGGTCCAGATCGACAAGAGGTCACTCATAAGTATCAAGACTACTCCCGAAGCTACTACAGAAACAATGGGATCATCCAGGTGAAGGTCGACCATCGGGGTAGTGGCATTTATGGTAGAAAGGGCCTGGACTATTTACACAGATCTCTTGGCCAATGGGAAATCAACGATCTCACGCATGCGGCTAAATGGCTCCGGGAGCAGCCATTTGTTGACGCACAACGCCTAGGAATCACTGGTGGTAGTTATGGCGGCTATATCACTTGTATGGCACTAACTGCCGGAGCTGATTATTTTACCCATGGCGTTTCTCTGTATCCGGTGACGGATTGGTCTTTGTACGACAATGTTTATACAGAAAGATACATGGATCATCCGGATGTGAATCCTAATGGATACATGGCTGGTGCTGCTATGACACATGCGCACAAATACAAGGGCGCCATGCTCATTGTGCATGGCTCTATCGATGAAAATGTGCATATGCAGAACACACTGCAGTTTGTGAGTGTCATGCAAGATTTAGGTAAAACATTCGAAATGATGGTGTACCCAGGTCAAAGACATGGCTGGGGTGGACCTAAGCAAACTCATCTTATGACAATGACCCAAAATTTTTGGGCTAAGCACTTCTTCAGGGATCAGAACCAAAACCTGCGTTGATCCCGGATTTTACCCTCGTTCACGAAAGTCCAATGGAAAATCCGGATGGACAGATCACAGGATGATAAACCCTGCCCAAGCAGAAGCATCATACTTCTTTCGCATTTTCTTGCGTGTGAATTGTAAGGCGTCAAATACGGATCTACCTTTGGCCACCTGTTTATAAAACTGCTGATAAAAATAGCTGCGTTCAGATGATGGCCATAGAGAGACCATGATGTGCTTGCTGCCAGCCAGCTTGAAGCTGCGTAATAGTCGACTAAAGGCATCTCCATCAGCATTGTTTTCTTGGTGCAAATCGATACCGTCTAGAATCAAAAGATCCAGTTTACTGAGATCGAGGGTCGCTACCTCCAGTGAAGTCAGCAGACCATCATCCGGAAGGCCGGAGATCAAGCTGTCTGATGCCCAAGACTGGTTAGCACCACTAAAAGCAAGACCTGATTTCAGCCATTTGCTTGTCAATAATGCCAAATTGGTCGTAGTATCTACAGAAATGACATTTTCATCAAGCAGCAAACCGGGAATCGACAGATGGATCATGGAAGTACCAGATGCTATCAGGTGATGAAAATTACTTTTACCAACCTCTTCCCCCTCCCAGATCTTAAGGGATTTCTTTTTGGAGAGAACCTTTGATGCCGAAGCGATCACCTCCTTCATATTGCCGGAGAGGGGTCGAAAATCCAGTCCCTGTCTCACTGATTCTGAGGCTATGAACCGAGCTGGGACATTGATGGGTGCACCTGAAACATCAGGATCTCTTCTGGGGGACCTGTTAAGTGCAGGAGCAACTAAAATGGCAGCGCTGGAGCCAATAGCATTGGCTTGGTGCGAATGGAGTATGTCAAAAGGACTACTCAAATGTGTGATCTCAAAGTCATCGAATACCAGGCCTCCATCTGAAGTAGAAAGTGCTGCAAATGATACTTTGGCCAAATTGCCATCAGGTACAATCAGTAGGTGGTCATAGTTGCTGAGCAACTTCTCCAGGGGTTGCCATATCTGTTGGGCATAGGCTGCCTGGCCGCGGGATTGCTGAACTTCCAGTACATTTTGATTGAGCTGTATTTTCTCTACCTGGATGGTCCCACTGGTGGGTCCAACGATGAAGGCCAGGTAATGGTCACCCTTGTCAAAGACATGCTTTTCAAAGTCATACCATTCGACTTGATGGAAGTTAATCAAGACATGGCCAGATTGAAGTCTTGCTTTTACCTTGCTGACGTAAGCATCATTCTCAAGATCCACCTGGTGAGCAGTGTATCCAGGTATCATCTGATGCTCAAACGATTTAATCTGGGCAAGCATCTCACTGAGATTGAAGCCCGCTTCCTTTCTTTCGGCAGTGGTTTTGCCTTGGGCATCAAGGATCTGCGATCGCAAAGATTGCCACTGGTTGTAGTTTTTTCTCAGTGCCACATCTGGATCTTTGGTCAATGCCATCGTGGTAGGAAAGTCCAGCGCTTCTCGGCTGCGTTGTACCGACAGCAATGTGCCAAAAGCTTTATTGACAGCATGTGTGTACTTCTCCCGGTTTAAATACACGAAGGTCAAGTATTTATCTAAAAACCTACCGTACCTGTCCTGGTCTGAAAGGCGCTGATCTGTAGGTAATAGTGGTAGGATCTGGAGAAAGTGAAATTCCACAAATTCTGCTGCCCTCGAATAGTAGTCCAGAGCCAGGGAGACATCCCTACTGCAATAGTATTCTGCCAGGCTGTAGGCGGCCGAGAAGACCCGTTGGTGCTTGATACCATACAATTGTTCTAGTTTCACATAGGCTGTGGTGAGATAGTCTCTGGCCAGAGAATCTTGGCCTAGTTCAAGGTAAGCTTCACCGATGTTTAGGCTTGATACTGCATACTCTGGGTGATTTGGTCCGAGGGTCACTTCAATGATTTCATTGGCTTTTTTTCGCTGTTCGAGCGATTGTTCATGCTGTTGCATGGAGGTGTACATACTAGCTAGATTGTCCCTGATATATCCTTCAGTCCAGCTATTTTCACCAAAGGCATCGGTCGTGTGGCGCAAGGCACCCAGGTAGTAGGTCTCTGCCTCCACATATTTTCCCTGCCTCTGCAGAATGCGTGCTACATTCGCCTGGGACTCAATATATCGTGGGTCGGTATTTTCTGTGCGCAACTCAAAGAGAATGTTGGCCCTATTGTAATAGTCATACGACTGTTCCAGATTATTTCGGCTAGCATGGAAATCACCGATCTGATTCAGCAGCACAGGAAAGGAAATATCATCTTGGTACTCAGAGTTTGCCTCATAAAAAGATAGCTGCTCCTCGAACACTTCTTCAACTGCTGAGAATCTACCGTTCAGACGCAGATCCTCAATAGCAAGATTTCCATAGTAGATCCGATTTGGATCATCTTCTGATAGGTAGTTTTTGGCCAGATTGTAAGCTTGTAAGATTAGATTGGATGATCGTCTGTTCTCTCCCTTAGCACGATAGATCAGGCCCAAGTTTGACAACGCTTGAAAATATTCGTTTGAATTACTGGCGAATTGGTTTTGACTTGTGCTAAGTGCCTTTTTGCCATAGGATTCTGCCATATCAAATTCTCCAGCTGTAACGGCCAGATTGCTGCCATGAATATAGCTGGATAACATGGTTGCTGCTTCAGCACTGGTATCTGATTCAATAATAAGTACTGCCTTGTCAAAGTTATTCAAGGCTCTGAATGCGTCACCACTCTCACTGAATATGTCTGACAGATTGATCAAAGCATCTCTGTAACGGCGACGATCTAGGTTGGGATTCTGTTCATAGATATCGACCGAGGTCTGTAGTATGTTTTGGGCTTCCACCAGATTGTTTTCCGATAAGCTCTTGATTCCCTTCCACACATTGATTGTTGCCAATGCTTCCAGATCCTGATCCACTTTGCTGGTCTCGGCATCATACGCTTGATCGATGATGATGCCCACAACATTCTGTGCCCCACCACGGTAGAGGGTTTCGATGATGCTATCCTTTTGCTCCCAGCTATAGGTGTCAAAGTTCTCTATCAACTGCGCCGAGCTATGTGCACAGCCTAGTAGGAAGGCAAAAGAAAAGATGGTTGTACTCCAATTCATTTTAGGTCATTTTCCTCAAAAGTAATAAACGCGCAGCCAGGTTGACATGTGGAATTCACGGTCAAAAATTAGGCTACTTCCTCTGGTTTCAGTTGATAAATATTGCGCACACGATATGGCTTTTTTGCCTGAGATTCGTAGTAGGTACGCATTTGCAGCTCTACAAAAATGCCAAAGGTGATCAGTTGGATTCCTGCCAGGACAAAAAGAATACCAACCAACATGAGAGGCTTGCCCCAAATATCCTGACCTTGTATCTTCAACCAGATCATATAGATATTGATAAGCATACCTATTAGAAAAATAACCACGCCCCAATTTCCAAATAGATGCATGGGTTTTTGTAAGTATTTTTTGAAGAAGATCATCAGAACGAGGTCACTCATCACTTTCACAGTGCGTCCCATTCCATATTTAGATTCTCCATGCTGTCGTTCATGATGTTTCACTTCCATTTGGGTGATGGTAGCGCCTTCGAGGTTGGCAAGGACCGGAATAAAGCGATGCAGTTCACCATAGAGGCCTAGATCCTTGGCGATTTCTCTCTTAAAAAGTTTTAGGGTGCAGCCATAGTCCTTGATTTCTACACCTGAACTTCTTCTAATGATAAAATTGGCAATCTTGCTGGGCACTTTCCTCAAGAGTATATTGTCTTTCCGGTTTTTTCTGATGCCGGCTACCAGATCCCAATCATCTTCCTTACTCATCGCCAGCATTGCCGGGATGTCTGATGGGTCATTTTGTAAGTCACCATCCATGGTCACAATGTATCGACCCTGGGCAGCATCGATGCCGGCCGACAGGGCGAGGCTCTGTCCATAGTTCCTGCGCAAACTCAGCACCTTCAGATGTTCGTCTAAACAATCGCGAAGCTTATCCAAAGTCTGATCGGTAGAGCCATCATCTACATAGATGATTTCGTACTGGTAGCCGCTAAGTGAACGGTTTAGTTGATCGAGCAGGGGTCTGATATTTTCCTCTTCGTTGTATACACATACCACAACCGAGATCTCAACGGCATCCTTCATTATTGCTCTGGGATTTTAACTAGCACGGCATGTTTCTCCCTTCTGCTAATCCTCAGTGAGTCCAACAGGTGATGCTGGCTCAGTAGTATAGGATACTGGAGGGGGTTAACCAGATGATAGGCACCCGGAACCAGTTGGTGGGTATTTCTTAAAATCGTCTGCCGTTTAGCTGTCAAATAAAAACTTGCCTCGTATTTCATACTGTCGTAGCGGTAAAGATACAACTGTTCATCTTGTAGCAAATCACCTATGTGCAAGGCATCCAATCGTGTGTCGGCTATATCACTGTGGATGCCCCGAGACGGTAGAACGATTAAGCTAAAACCCATCCTAGCGGCGATAAGAAACGTCGTAAAAGCGATGATCCTGAGCCTTGGCCTGAGAAACATAAGGATGAGAAATGCCACCATAATGATGAAGGGTAGACTCCATTTCCACCAAAGACCAGCCGTGGAACTCGTACGCTCGACAAAAAATACAGCCACAGATCCTAGGCAAACCAGACTGCCAAGTGTCAGTAGGCAAACATCAAAGCAACGCCTGTAGAAATCTCCAAATCTCTCCTCGTACAAGAACAAACCCACACCGAAATACAGTGGTGCCAGCATAAATAGATAGCGAGGAAAGACTCCAGGTGAAGTCCAATAGATCCAAATGTTGGCAACAAAGATCAGTGCCAAATAGGAAATAAAATCGTGGGATGTGATCCCTTCCCACACTTTTTTGCCCAAGAAGAGCAACAAAAGCAGTGACCATGGGAGGAAATGATAGAGCATTTCCAGCGGGAACGAAATGAGTTGCAGGAGCGAATCAAGGAAACCATATTCTATGGCGGTACGCTGGGTTGATTCGTCAACAAATACTGAAAGCAGGTTTTCTATCGGAAAATGCTGATTGTACAATAGCAGATAAACAGACAGACATGATACCAGTAAGCCTATACCGGAGAAATGCTGCCAGGAGAAAAGCATTTTCCAGGTCTTTGCTCTGATTTGGACAGCCAGTAAGGTGAAACCCAAAAACACTAAAGCCGGTAAGGCTTTAAGCATAAAGGCAATGGTGGCAAGACCATAAGCACCTAGGTAAAGGGTCAGATATTTGCGGTGTTTGTGTTTCTCGTAGATCCACATCAACATCATGAAGATGATCCAGGAAAAGCTGATGTCGATTAGGGCCAGCATAGAATCCCAGAAGAGAATTCTCCCGCATGTGAGAAATATCAACGCGTTTAATATTGCTTGGCGCTCTGGTAAGCGACGCTTAAAGGAAAAGTAGATGGTGATGCAAAACAGATAGAGAAAGCAGACAGTCGCCAACCGGGCCGTAAATTCCGTTTCTGCTCCAGTAAGTCGAAAAAATCCAAGCAGGATCCAATTCCACAGTGGGGGTTTCTTGAAATAGAACTCCCCATTGAGTGTGGGGGTGATATAGTTGCCAGAGAGCTCCATCTCGAGAGCGACTAGACTCCTGATGCTTTCGTCTTCTATGAAGGCAGGAGCACCTAAATGTATCAATAGGGAGGGTATGCTCAATAAGAGTATGAGTACAAAAAAAATACGTTCTTTGGGCCAATCCTTTCCAAGTACGGTCATGCCTGCATGGTTCGAACGACACAAGTTTATGAAATTTAGGTATCTCTGACCAACAAGTACATTAACGCCAAAGCACAACTGCACCCAAGTTTTTGGTAAGTCCAGATACCCGAACGCCTCCTACAGCCTAAAGTTACTGGTTAAAACAGATTTATTGGGATTTAGAACAGGATCAGTACATTGCAGATTATTTCACCTTAAGCACTGAGTAAGCCATGAATCCAATCGATCAACCTCATATCCTGGCAGATGCCAACTGGAAAGTTGTGAAATCAACCAACTATAAGGTAGCAGTATTGCCATGGGGAGCAACTGAAGCTCATAATTATCACCTTCCTTACGCCACCGACAACTATCAGGTCGATCATGTGGCCAGGATTGCGGCACAGGAAGCGGGTGCGGAGGGAGCAAACGTCGTAGTGTTGCCATGTGTACCCTTCGGTATAAACACGGGACAGATCGATGTCAAATTTTGTCTAAATATTATGCCTTCCACGCAACTAGCCATTCTAAGGGACTTGCTTGATGGGCTTCAGAGGCATAAGGTTGAAAAACTGGTGATTCTCAATGGACATGGCGGTAACCATTTCATGAGTATGATCAGAGAGCTCTCCCTGGCATTTCCGGACGTCTTCGTCTGCTGGGTCAATTGGTATCAGGTGGCTGACTGGCATCAATATTTTGAGGATCCGGGAGATCATGCAGGAGAGATGGAAACCAGTGCAATGATGCACATCAGACCGGATCTTGTACGGCCACTTACTGAAGCGGGAGATGGTGCATCCCGTGAAATAGAGTTATCGGGTTTCGTCGAAGGATGGGCTACTACACAGCGGCAGTGGTCAAAAGTGACCCGCGATACTGGTGTAGGTGATCCGAAACTGGCTACTGCGAATAAAGGTAAACGGTATCTGCAAGCTTGCGCTGAAAAGTTAGCTCGCTTCCTAGTTGAGCTGGATACTACACCCAATGAGAAGTTATATCTAAGACAGGAAGAATGAGCACTCAAAGATTGAGATCTGTAGGAAATGCACTTCATGTTGAGATGAGCTAACGAACGAGGTGGATGGATCCACTTCTTTCAAAGTGGTTGTTACTCCGCAGATACCGACCAGAAATGAAGAAAACATATACGCCAGCCGCAGCTTGAAGGGAGCTGCCGAGCACTTCACCTGACCATCCCGGACGTACATTTGTATCTTCTCTGTTCCATTGGTAGTACATTTGACCCCATCGATTGTAAATCCTCAATTCTTCTAACTGCAAATCCTCAGGCGTATAAATTTCAAAGTGGTCGTTGATACCATCACCATTGGGACTAAATGCATTGGGAATGTAGGCAGCGGCATCCACAAAAACATGGGTGTTAAAGATCGATGTGCAACCCTTGGCATCTTCAACCTGCAGGCGATATGTAGTCTCAGTACTCGGTGATACATCTGGTTCGAGACAATCAGTGCAGGACAGGCCAATCGGGGGCTCCCATCGAAAAATGGCCTCTTCGAGATCTCCCGAAAGTAGAAGTGCTTGAAGTTTGGCGGTGCTTCCTGCGTCGATACTTACTATAGTATCATAATCAAGATTAATGCCTCCCACATCAAAGATGATGGTTGTATCGACCAGGCATCCGGCAGGATTGATTGCTCTGATGATAAGTTCTTTGTCTCCTGGTTCTTGCCAGATTAATGCCAATGAGTCCTGTCCCCGGGTGACAAAGGTGTCTTGACCAAAGATCCACTGCAGTAATTCGAGCTCTTCCACCCCATTGTATCTAAACGTGGTGGCAGCACCGATGCAGGATTGAGAAATGCTGATGTCAGGTCTTGGCCACTTGAATACTTCCACATCGATGTAGGCCGTATCCCGGCAGCCCTCCTGGCCATCGTACCCGATGACACCCAAAGTGGCATCTTCATTGGGCGAAATACTAAGAATGCTGGAAGTCATACCTTCTACTTCTGGATGCCCAAACCACTCATAAATTTCACTTCCGCTGACTTCGAGCTGCACCTCAGCACCCAGGCAAATTCTCGAGGCATCTGCGAGTAGATTTAGAGATTTAAAGTCAGAAAAATAGGCGTATCTGGTTCCACTGTAATCGCCACCATTGATGATCCCAAGATGGAAACTGCCACTGGAATTGCTGATCCTGTAATTGTTTTGATTTTGGTCGGTGAGGTTGATTTGAGCAGCCACATACCTGCCATCTGTGCCTGGTACATCGCCAAACTGAGCTGCTTCGACAGCATTCTGATTATTGTTGTTGAAGGTAAATGCTGCGATGTGCTCACGCTCCGTTATCAGGATGATCCCAAAGTTTTCGTCTGTTGATCTGGTGAAACTCACCGAATGAGATCCTGTACAGCTGATTTTCGGTAAAATGGCCAGCCCAATTTCACAGCCAAAGCCTGTGGCATGCAGCACGTAGACGGGAGCACTGGCCTTGATAAAGGTAGAGGCGTCATTGAGTCTAAAAGAATGCATGTCCCCTGTGTTTAAGGACACGGCCGAGGCTACGCCATCAATAGCCAGCTGAGTTCCGTCTTGTGTAGCCATGATAAACACGCGGTCTCCACCAGCTAGAAATCCCTTGACCACTATGTACTCGGTACCCAGGACTCGAATCGGTACCAACTGGTCACCTCCGAGATCATGACAGGGATCATACTCGTTGGAATCATCTTTCAGGGTAATGGCGATTGGATGGTTCGAACGAACGCGGGTACCTGTGAGTTGCTCCTGAACCCTGGGACCCATGGCCCTGATCGAATAGGTTTCACCTCGTTGCAGCACAATTGTGAAGGTGGTACCAGCGGAATGCCCCTGGATATCCACAGTAGGTGTCATGGAAATTTCTGTATCATTCTGGGTAGCCACGATGTCAAATGATGACTCTGCTTCCGGTGTATATCCCTGATAATTATTCCAGTAGTTCTGAGCTGGAATTAAGAAATCCTGTCCCAATGCGTTTTGTCCCTTAAGGGAAAAAATATCTGGATTAAGTTCAGGACTTACCTCGTAATAGACTGTGATGGGCTGATCGGATGTGATATGAATGCCTCTTGTCAACACCCTAAAAGCCGGTGCATTTTCTACCATGCTGATCCGATTGGTCAAGTCAATGGTTCTGGTAGCATTGGCATTGATCACAAAGCTAATTGGATTCCAGGAGGGATTGGCTGGCTGGCTGATGGTGATATTTGCAGCCTCGTCAAAGGAGGTGAAGCGCAGCATAATGGGACGGTCACCATGATCTTCGGTAACACTAGGTGCGACAAACCAGAACTCAGTATCGATCTGTGTTTTCGCCTGATATCCAAGAAGTGTTATCAGGCTGATCAGCAAGAAAATACTTGGATGCCGTGTGATCACTTTGAGACTCGTTTTTTCGCGATTCCTTTCATTGGCTTAGGGTATTCCAGGTGAAAGAGAATGTCGCTTCACATCATCAATATAGGTAAGATTACTCAAGCATGTTCCAATAGCAATACCTATTCATAGGATACTTGGCGTGCAAGATTTGTTGCCTGGTGACTGGGAGGGGAGCAGCGGAGATGGGATCCAGATTTAGTCGGTGGGAACAGATCTCCTTGAGGTTAGGGTAATCTATAAACGAGCTTTACTCCTTTCACGGCAAGCTTATCATCGCCCGGCCAAGTCGGGGTGCCACTAATTTCGATAAAGGTATAGAAACTTCCATAGATAAAGTCTGAATCAACTGTAGATCCAGATACCCAGCCAACTGCATCAGTAGAAGTATAGATCGAAAGAGTTTGGAAAAAATTCTGTTGAAGATATTCACTATTCAACTTTACCTCCAAGCTTCTGCTTGACTCCTCATCTTTGTAGAAGACCTCCATTTTTTCTACTCGAGATCCTGCAGGTAATGCTACTGGCGCCAACATTCTATCTGTACTCCCTGAAATGGATATGTAAGCACCCCCTTGACCATTTAGCTTTGTGATGGAATCTCCTTTAAGGGAGGAGAAGGATACTGCCCCAACGATGATCGAATCATATTTATGTCTCCCAAAATCAACCCAACCTGTGCCATCATATCCTTGAAACGCATGATCCTTGAAACGGATGGATCCAGATTTGGCAGCAAAAAGATCATCACTGATGCAGATCTTTCCTCCAATATCCAGGCCCACGCCTGGCAACGAATTGTTAATACCGACGGATCCATCACCTTTCACGGTGACAATGTCTCTGACATCTGCACCATCGAAGTAAGATAATTTAAGTGAGGCTTCATCATCGAGGTCGTGAGATAATCCAGAAATTGACCAAAGTTTCCGTGGCACCTCACTGTTCATCAAGTTGATTCGTGCATGGTCTAGTTCGCTCTCGACTAGACTGATGTGGGCGGTGTCAACTTTGCTGTTGTGAACAATCTCTAGTTTTGATTGGGCACTTGTATTTACAAGGGCTAGCAAGCAGATTCCCCAAATGGGATATCGCATGATTCTGATACAGTCATACATCGATTTCATAATCTCTAGTTGAAGGTGATAGAAAACAATCAATGGCTGTGGACAGAAACCGCTCAGTCATTGAGATTACAATGTGTGATGAGCGTGCCAATAAACGCAGTGGTCATTAAATTACGCAATATTTTAGAGAAAGGCATTTTACCCATTGTGATGGGTGTATGACAAAACGCAGTAATGTGTATCTTTATGATAATCAATAAAATGACAATCATGAATAAGAATGAACTACGATCCACTATTATGGATGCAATTGGCGAAGAGGTAGATGCTTGGCTAGCTGAAGAGAAAGATATTACAGATCCGATTCATTATGAGCGCCAGGCATTATCAAGAACGCTTAAAATGGGTAGAGCTTTAGTAGAAATGGGACAAGGTCAGATTAGTGCAGATCGGAATAAAAAAAACGAATTTTGACAGTTTTTGGAAGGATACACCTGAGTAAAGGACATCTTCTTTGTCCAAGGGGAGTATCATTTAAAATCACGGTTTATTTGCAAACGCTCATATGTTTTTTGGGACAACACACCGTGTTTGAAAGTGCATCCGAAATATTAGACCAAATTCTAGGTTTAGATCTGAGTGCAAAGCAAATCCAACGAGTAAGTGAATGGTATGGCAGACAAATTGATCCGATTGTTGAAGCTAATCAGGTAGAATACATCCCGCAGTTGGCAAATCTGGGAAATGAAAATGAAAATACTTATGTGATGGTAGATGGATCTATGCTATTTACTCGTGAAGATGGCTGGAAGGAAATGAAATTAGCACGGTTTTTTAACGAAAGGCAAAACGTTGATATACAGCGAAATAGAAAAGAGATTGTCGACTCAATATATGTAAGTCACTTGGGACCAAAAGATAAGTTTTTCACAAAATTGGAACGTCATCTGACCTTGGTTAAGAATCCTAAAGTATTTGTCTGCGATGGGGCTAAATACATTTGGAATTGGGTTGAAGATAATTATCCGGGTGCTGTGCAGATCTTGGATTACTATCATGCGATAGAAAAAATTGCAGAGTTTGCACGAAGACAATTTCGTGAGGAATCGGAGAGGAAAGACTGGCTTGAAGACAATAAAAAACTACTGCTTGATGATGGAGTTGAACAAGTCATCTCAAAACTGAAAAAACTTAAATCCAAAAATACACAGGCTTCAGAAGCAAAGGATATCGCAATACGCTACTATGTTGAACATGCCGATCGAATGATGTATAAAACGTTTAAAAATCAAGGACTACTGATAGGATCGGGACCGATCGAAGCTGGTCATCGCAATGTTATTCAGCAAAGATTGAAGTTATCTGGTCAAAAGTGGTCCATAAAAGGTGCTAATGCTATCGCGAATCTCAGGTGCCTCAATAAAAGTAATGCTTGGACTATTATTGAAGATTTGGCTCGGTTAGCCGCATAACTGCAAATTGTCATACACCCCATTGTGATCCTTAATTAAGATGGAGCTTGACTTGCATTACTCGCTGATGTCCTTGATAACAGTCTAATAATCCAGTGCTGCTCTCCAGAAAACATGCAAGCTGCTTTGACCGTTGTAAAGCCTTATATTTGGGGTCCTAAAATAGTTTTCTCAGTCATGACAGCTATCAGACATAGAAGGAAGTTTATCAAGCAACTAGGCGTGGCAGCTGGTGCTTTTATGATCGTACCCAGCCATGTGCTGGGTGGGGTGCGGCATACCGCTCCGAGCGACAAATTGACCAAGGCAATCATCGGTGTAGGAGGCATGGGCCGCGGACACATAGGATATGAAGGTGAGCTAGTGGCCATCTGTGATGTGGATACTGAGCACCTGGCGAAGGCACAGTCGATGCTGGAAAGGAAGGTGGAGGCGTATGGGGATTTTCGTGAGCTGCTAGAGAGATCAGATATTGATGTAGTGCATATCGCGACTCCTCCTCACTGGCATGGTCTGATGGCGGTGGCTGCTGCTAAGGCGGGGAAAGACATATGGTGTGAGAAGCCCATGACTCGCACCATCGGAGAGGGTTTGGCTGTGCAGAAAGCTGTACAACAGTACAATCGAGTCTTCAGATTGAATACATGGTTTCGTTTTAGCAGCAATTTTTATGGCATGGGAGTGCCGGTTAAGCCCATCAAGAAGCTGGTGGAAAACCGAGTCTTTGGCTGGCCCCTGAAAATAACCCTAAGTGCCACCACCGGGTTTGATTGGAAGTTCTACTGGAGTGGTCGCACAGATCTCGATGCCCAAGTGGTGCCGGAGCGTTTGAACTACAATATGTGGTTAGGACCAGCACCGTTCAAACCTTACCATAAGGACCGCGTACATGCCAAGTTTAGAGGATACTGGGATTACGATGGTGGTGGACTAGGGGACATGGGTCAGCACTATATGGATCCATCACAATACTTACTAGAAAAAGATGATACCAGCCCTACCCACATCTCCGTCGATACACCTCAGCAACACCCAGATGCAGCAGGGTCCTGGCGTAGGTTGGAGTACTCCTACGAAGATGGGTGTAAGATCGTACTAGATGGAGCAAATCGCGATAAAGAAGCTGCTTTTATTGAGGGACCCAAAGGCAAACTTTACCGAGGTATGCGCAGTGATATTCCAAATCTGAGCAGGCTGATTGCTGAATTGCCGGATCCAGTACCTCAAATTTCCACATTCAGCCATGCCGTGAAGACCAGGCAGAAATTTGCCCTCAATGAGATGAATGGTCATCGGTCATGCACCTTGATCAATCTTGGTGTGACGGCCTTGCGTTTAGGCCGCAACCTGACATTCGATCCAAAGGGACAAACTTTCATCGATGATGAGGCTGCCAACCGTATGATTCATCAGCCAATGCGAGGAGAATGGTCCATCTAGTAAACGCCAAGCGAAGAGCACACCCTTTTATTCGAGCCACAATTGCTTATTCAATGTCTATGCAACTAAGATTTAGGTCCATGCTATCATTAACATTGATGGTGACCGCCATGCTGGCTTCCGCCCAGACTTCTATCGATAGTCTATTGGGAGAGTTTCCTGCCAAAGACCAGGTAACCCTCAATCGGCTCATCGAAGAATTAGCTGGGATGGGTCCGACTGCCATCGTTGACATCAGTAAGAAGTTAAGTGTTCCCGGAAATGCAGATGACCTGCAGGCCCGCTTTGCGCTTAGTGCTTTGGCAAAGGGAAAGTCGGCACATACTCCAAAGATCGAATCTGGGTTTATCGAAGCATTACAAGGAGATCTCGATTTGGAAGCACAAGTTTTTCTGATCCAGGAATTGCAGTTCATGGCCAGCGATGCCAGTGTCGATGTGCTGCTAAAGAAAATCAATGTGTTGTGTGAGCCGGTAGTGCATGCACTGGGATCCATTCATACCAAGAAGTCTCTGAATGCTTTGTTGCAGTCTGTGGACCAGATCAATGGCTATTGTAAGCAAGTGCTGGCCAAGACCTTAGCCAGTTACGACGATGGTCGTGTCGTGGACCAGTTAACTAGATTTTCGAGTGCTCGGGATGAGCTTTTTCGCAAGGAAGCATTACATGGGCTGGCCAAATCCGGGAGCTATAAAGCACTACCTACGCTCGAGCAATATGCGACTGAAAAGCCAGAGAGTGGTACGGAATTGCTCTTGTTGTTGGCTGAAAATCTTGCAGGCAATGGCCAAGGAAAACAAGCTGCTCAAATAGCCGAGAAAGTGCTAAATAGCAATCCCGGTGCCAGCAACCAATATGCTGCCTATCAGCTTTTTATCCAGCATGCACCCCGCAACGAAGTGGATCAGCTGGTCAAGGTTTTTAGAAAAGCCGAACCTCAAAGTAAGCAGGTGATCTCGCAAATGCTGGTACAAAATCCAGGTTTACCCTTGGAAGGATTTATCAAACAGATAGATAAGCTCGAACCAGCAACTCAGATAAATTTACTACATGCAGCTCGCATTCGGCATCAGCAAGCTGCCCTATCTCATGCACATCAACTCATACATTCTCCTAACCTGGACGTGGCCACAGTGGCTATTCAAACGTATGCTGCACTCAGTGGAAAGAAGGGACTACCTTCTTTGCAGAAAGCATTGCTCAATGCCAAGGATCCACAGTTGCTTACCGTCGCTGGACAAGCGATATCTGGATTGGTCGACAGCAGCAATCTAGATTTTTTATCCAATGCGTTTGCAATGAGTTCAGGGATAGCAAAAAGCCGCTTGTTGATGTTGTTTGGTGAGCGAGGTTTGTCCAGATTCTGGGACCAAGTAAGAGCATCCCTATCCGATGATGATCCGGAGGTGAGGGCTACTGCCTTTGAAGTGCTTCCCGACATTGTTAGAGATGTACCTGTCAGACAACTGACCACCATTGCGCCCATCATCAACTCAGAAGCAGAGATGGCGCAGCTCAGGAGTGCCTTGCATCGAAAGGCTACACTGGTCGATGACCCCAACGAAATAGCGGCACCACTGATACAGACTTTTGGCACTTCTAGCCGAAAGTTGTTAGAGAATGTACTGCCTGCCATCGGTGGGAGCAGGGCTCTTGAGTACATTCATGCCGGTAATTCTAAAGAGCCCTTGCTTGCCTGGCAGCATCATGAGGCCATACACAGTTTATTTCCCTTGTTGGAAGAAGCAGCATTTCGGGATAAGGCGTATGCTGCCATCCTGAGGTTGGTGAATGACGAAGCTATTACCGGAGCACAGCAAGTCTTGCACCTGCGCCGGCTGATGGAGTACGCTCTCAAACCTGAGCAAAAAAAGGAAATCTTGAGTCGCATTGGCCGCACTAAAAAACATACCGCATTTACGTACGTCTCCCGTTTTTTGAATGATAGCATCCTGCAGATGGATGCTGCCAAAGCCTTGGTAAACATTGCGCTTCCGGCAAGTGGCGAGAAGCACGGATTGTGGGGGTCAGAAGTCAAGAGGACATTGATGCGTGTGGATACGATATTTTCCCGATCAGATGACGAATATACACGTGCATTTCTCCATCGCTATCTAGTGGATATGCCGCAAAAGGAAGGCTTTGTCTCTATGTTTAATGGTAAAGATTTGGCTGGTTGGAAGGCTCTGGTGGCCAATCCGTTGGTACGCGATAGTCTTTTTGGCATCGAGTTGCAGAAGTTGCAACGTGAAGCTGATGCTAAGATCGGTGAGAGTTGGAAGGTGGAAGATGGAAAAATCATCTTCTTTGGCGAAGGCTACGACAATCTATGCACGGACAAAGATTACCGAGATTTTGAAATGTATGTCGACTGGAAGATTAAAAAAGACGGTGACAGTGGATTATATTTACGGGGCTCACCTCAAGTACAGATCTGGGATCCAGCCAAAGACAGTACGGGTGTGGGATCTGGTGGACTCTTTAATAATAAGGTCCATCTCGACAAGCCATTGCTGACGGCTGATAATCCAGTGGGAACCTGGAATACGTTTCGCGTCTTGATGATCGATGATAAGGTCACTGTCTATCTCAATGGCAAACTCGTAACCGACCATGTCGTACTAGAGAATTACTGGGATCGGGCGATGCCGATTTTTCGCAAAGGTCAAATTGAACTGCAGGCACATACCACTCCATTGGAGTTTCGAGACCTGTACATTCGTACCCTGGACGAGGTACCCGTACTCAACGAGCGAGAAACCATGGCTGGGTATAAGTCTCTTTTCAACGGCATCAATCTAGATGGTTGGGTAGGCAATAAGGTGGATTATGTGGTCGAGGATGGATCGATTGTAATCTATCCTGGCCCCTCTGGTGGAAGTGGAAACTTGTTTACGGAGCAAGAGTATAGTGACTTCATTTTAAAGTTTGATTTCAAATTGACTCCCGGTGCCAACAATGGACTGGGAATCCATGCTCCTTTAGAAGGGGATGCTGCCTATTTGGGAAAGGAAATCCAGATTTTGGATAACACCGCAGAAAAATATGCCCATCTAAAGCCATATCAGTTTCATGGCTCCGTTTACGGGCTTATACCTGCGAGGCGTGGTTTGCTTAAACCCGTGGGCCAGTGGAATCAGCAGGAAGTTTCGGTAAAGGGGAATCGGATTGGGGTAGTGCTGAATGGTGAGCGCATACTTTTCGACGACCTTGCCAACGCCACCCGCAATGGTACCCTTGATGGCAAGGACCATCCCGGCATCGAGAAGTTGAAGGGGCATATCGGTTTCTTAGGGCATGGATCAGAAGTGCATTTTCGCAACATCAGGATTTTAGACTTATCTGAGGAGGAGTAAAGAAGAATGTGCACATCCGATGCCTAGGGATCACATCCTCGGTGTGAGCTGATCCAAGATTTGTCGATAGTTGGCATTATTTGGTGCAATGTCAAGAAGTTGTTGGCAGGTGCTGCGTGCTGCATCAAACTGCCGGTCATTGAATTGTGCCAACACTTTCACATAAAGAAGTTCTTCATTTGCTGGGCTTAGTGCCAGCCCCTTATCGATGATTTTTACAGCCTGTTTTAGTTGTCCTACCTCCTGTAGTTTTAGGGCATAGTTGTAGAAAGCGCGGATGTTTACAGGTTCTCTTTCACATGCATCAGCCAAATACTTGAGTGCTTTTTCGGCATCGCCAGACTCATTGTATAAGAGACCTAACATGTGGTACGCATGACTGAAGTCGGGTTCTTGTTCGGTCACTTTGAGATAGAGCTCTTCAGCTTCGCTGACTTGGCCTTGTTCGTACAGTAGCAAGGCCAGATTCATTCTTGAACTGTTGTAGTAGTTGTCGATTGCCAGTGCTTTGGTGTAAGCTTCTATGGCCAGATCGGTGTGTTGCTGGGATTGATGATAGAGGGCAATCTGATGTTGACCCGAAGCGAAATCACTGTTCATGTCCAGGTCTTCCAGAAATTCTTTTTGTGCGTTGTCAAAGTGCAACTGATCAGAAGGTATCGAGCCCAATTCATTGAAATATCTGGCTGCAGATATTCTGACTAATCTTGTGGAATCTGCAAGAAGTGGTTCGATGTATTTTGAAATCTGTGTCCAGCGCAATTTTGTAAAGGCGTTAATGGCCTCACTTCGCACCAAGTCTGAGGTATCTTCGAGAAATGCGGTCAGGGCATTTACCTCTGCAGGAGAAAGTGGCTCATTTGTGTATTGATCCAGCGCAGTGGCACGGACAAGGTCAGGGTATGTTCCGTGGGTAATTACATGGTAGAATTCCGATTTGTTGCCCTGGTAGGCGCTGAGAAGATGGTCTGAGAAATGGTCGGCGCGCTCCTGTCCATAGTTAGATTTGACGTGATCACTTGCCCATTCGGCACTTTTATCTGTATGACAGCCATTGCAAGCATTAGGTGTTCCGTGAGTAACCGTCTGGTCGGGTCTGGGAATTCTGAAGCTATGGTCTCTTCTGAAATCAACACCCATATAGATTTTGCCCGTCATGTGACAGTTGACACACAGTGCACCCTCAGAGTCAGCCGGATGGAAATGGTGCGATGGTTCATTGTAGATGGGTTCATGGCATGTGAGGCATAGACCATTGCCAGATTGTTTGAGTTCTAGTGAGTGTACATTGTGGCAATCTCTGCATGAGACTCCGTTCTGATACATTTTACTCTGCACGAAAGAGCCATAGACATAATCCTCATCTCTGATCTGACCATCCAATTCGTAGATAGGATCGATCAGTAGGGAAGGTCGGTAGTGATCAAAAAAATGTCCAGAGTAGTCGAAATGCTTAGTGGTTTGAGACCTTCGTGAATGGCATCTGGCACATTTGTCTACTAGATCGGTTGAAGTCAGAGAAGCATCCATGTACATTTTCGGAGGAGGAGATGAGTTTTTATCCTGACTTTGATAGTACTGTACATGACGACTTGCTGGACCATGACAGGCCTCACATCCTACGGTGATTTCACTAAAATTAGTCTGATAAGTATCCGTTTGGCCGTCATAGTTCTTGAACACATCGGTGGAGTGACAGTCGGCGCACATCGCATTCCAGCGCATGCCTCCCCGAGTCCAATGCAGCCACTCATCAGGTTTGATGTCAAGATCTGGCTGGAGATCATACCATCGCTTGCGGTTGGTATCCCATGCCGTTTGAAGACATTGAAAGTGTCCTTTGGGAAATTCAACGATGTACTGCTGCAATGGGTCTACACCAAAAGTGTATTTGATTTTGAAGTCATGGTAGTGTCCATCTCGACCCTGTGTATGGACAAAATAACCACCGTCTTTTGTGAAAAACTTGCTGGTGACACCATTGCTCAAAAAGGTGACATGATCAAAATTGCCCAGGATGTTAGTTGAATCGGCAATTTCCATGGCCTTCTGGTGATGAGAATGCTCCCAATCTGAATATTCAAGCTGATGACAACTCTGACAGGCTTTCGAGCCGACAAATTCTGAGTCCAAGAAGCCAGCATCTACTCCAGGATCAACGGGCTGATTCTGGCCGGCATGGCAAGAAAAGAGCAGCAGCGCTGCGATCAGGTATGTCCATGTTGTTGTTACGGCAGTACTGCCAAAGTTTATTTTGATCACGTCGGCAATAGACTGGTGTTCAGATTCCATAGGTGGATCAGCGAAGATAAAGAAACTAAATGCTGAGACACACGGTAGGCCGGAGAAACAATCTCATGATATTCCATAGAGGACGACATTTGCTCACTCTGGTGACTTCGACGATAGCTCTTGAGACGGTGCCTCCGTACTCTCCCATCTGGCAGGAATGTCTTACCGCAGGATGGTAATTTTGCCCAAACCTTTTTCAAAATAGGCAGTGTCTGTATTTTTGTGCATCATATCGGATTCAGAAATCACCTTGTATAAATAGACACCATTGGCCAGACGATCACCATAATTATCGGTACCATCCCAAACATAGTCAGTCAAATTGGAGCCAACACGCAGCGGACCGATTTCTTCGGAAGAAATTTCTTTCACTACTTGGCCACGTATGGTGTAGATCCTAATGGAGATGGGGTCGGGAATAATACTGCCATGGACGGTGTATAGAAATCTGCAGCTGGTAGTAAATGGATTGGGATAGGGAAGTATGTCCCCTACGCTTTTTTCGTTGGAAATTTTAAAATGCACGGTATATGTGGACTCCCCCGCCTGGTTGTTGCTATTGTCTCTGGCATTGACAAAAAGTTGATAATCACCTTCTACCTCAAAAGTGGGCTGAAATAAGATCGTAGCGATGTTCGAAGAGTCTTCAGCTGGGGTGAATGTAATCTCTGGTGAAAAAATGTCTACTTGTATGCGATCACCGGTGGGATCTACATAGTAAATGTCAAATAACGAACTGTCGACCAGGAGCGAAGTGGTATTTTCGTCATTGAGGGTGATAAGAATATCCGGGGAGATCGGTATTAATTCGCCATCCATGATTCGTTTGCCCTCAAACAGGACATCCAACACAGGCCCTAATTGGTCGCCAGGTCTCACATAGCATTTTGACATGGTATTATTGTTGGCATAATGCTCGAGATTTAGATCAGTAGGATTGATGGTGGCAGTGAGAAGAAGTTTTCCGCTGAGGTTTTCCAGGTCAATGCTTACTGGAATCACCACCGACGAATTAGCTTTCACTGGAGTCACAAGATAGGTAGTATCGACCGTTTGATTGGCTTGGTCACTAACTTCGACGTGTAAGGTGAATGAATCGACCCAATCGTGTCTCGAGTGGTTGGCGATAGGCAAAGGAAAGTTGATTTCAGTGAGTCCTGCAATGGTGTCACAGCCGTCCTGAAGACTACCGGCGAAATCAAAGGTAAGATCAGGTCGGCCTTCATAGTAGACTGTCCAGTGATTCAGTGAAGGAGCATCGAATTCAAAGGTGTCCACGTAAGTGGCAGCAAGAGATAGTAACGGGTACTGAGTCGCATCAATGGATGTTAGGTCTGTAGAATGCTGACCACTGGGTATGGATAACAAGAGGTCTTGATCTCCTTCCTGGGTGTGACCGAAAACACTCACCTCTAGAGAGTCGGATCCCTCCACTGTGACATCCGACCCTAACTCTGCCCACCGGGCAGCAGGTCCGATTGGTACTGACTTCATCACACCCAAACCAGAGGCCTTGAGCAGAGGGTGATGATATTCGATCGTGTCGAGAGCACTGGCCCCAATGAGCTCGTCGATGAGTCCCTTGTTTTTTTGGAATACAAAGAGGTAGGGTCGCATCTCCGAGGCCAAAGATCGAATCGACATCGCTCCAAAGGATTCAAAAACATTAAATAGATTCTTGCCATCTAGCTCGATGGAATCCGCTTGCCACTGATCAACATCTAGCTGTAGAGTGGGATTGGCTTGCGTGGTGTAGGCAAAGACGATGGCATCATTGGGAATAGCATCGTCGTTTTCTAAAAAATTGATGATGTTTTCTCGATCCCCTTGAGTCTTCACAGGAAATGGAAAAGAAGCGATCTCCTGTGCACGTCTGTTTATACTCCCGTACAGTCCTGGGTTTTGATTGAAGTAAAAACCGTATTGGTTGGTGGGATTATTGATCACAAAAGTGATGCCCTCGGTGATGTCCCAGCGGAAAAAATCGCTCCATCGGGTAGCATTGACGAAACCACCTGCACCTAGATTATCTCGCTTAGCCTGGATTTTTAGGACGAAGTCATTAATGCCCGTCGCAAATTGCGCCCTTCTGGTCAGGGAATCAAACTGCAGATTAGTCAGCTGATTGCTAAGAAACTGAAAATAGTGCGACTGCTCAAATCCCGGGCGACGGTCGGGAGCATAGGTAAAGGAACTCTCCATCCAAACAATGGTGTCTGTATCTGAGCTTCGAGCCCTCCAATAATAGACAACTTCGGGTATTTTCTGAACCATGGGACTCCAACTGATGATCCCTGATTGCTCGGTCAAAGTTTCGGTCACCAACAACGGAGAATTGAATAGAGCGGTGGTGTCGAGTTGACATTCATATGATCCAATCGCTTCAATCGGATTGGTGGTCCTGGCGATGAGCTTGATTTCAGTGTCATTGTACAGAGTAAATGGAGGAGGAAACATTGGCGTAATACCTGACTCAAAGATGACAAAGGGCACTCCAAAAGCACCGTTTTCATTTTTCAAGTGATTATTTGCTTCGCCCCCGGGGGTCATTTCTTCCAGTAAATTATCTGGATCTATCTCTATCAACAATCGGTTGACCCCCACCACATCCTCACGGTCAGGCACAGCGAGGTTGACCATCACCTGTTCGAGTGATCCTACAGTGGGAACAAGGATGGTCTTGGATGGTATCTCGATATTGGCCGGTGTAAGTTGGGTGATTTTAATGACTACGCTGTCCTGCAGATTCCTGCCAATGTTGACTAGATCTATGGATATATGAAAGCTATCGGATGCCCGATCCACAATTTCAGGTATTATCTGAAAGCTGTTATGATCCAGCGTGTAATCTGGCAGTTCATCTCTTGACAAAACGAAGGCAGGATCGCCATGATAAGTGATCTGTTGCATAAGTGTTTTGATCGCATCGGAGGTCGAATGATCAAATGTTCGAATGATGTGCTGAATCGTTGTGGCCAATGGATGACCGTATTGGGCACTACCTAATAATTTGGCCCATTCAAGTCCAAAGTCATCGAGTGCAGAAAGGAATCCCAACCCTGATGTAGCCAGATAAATGCTGGCTCCTTTTTCTGGAGCAAGTACATTGGACTCGCCCAAACTTACTTCACGGGTAAAAATGTTTCCTGTATGACATCCCAGCGCTAGCATGATTGGATACCGCTCACTGTTGTTGAGAAAAAAAGGATCTTCGAAGCCTTGAAATTGCGTCGCGGTTGTGGCCCCATGACCGAAAAACGATTTTAGCAAGATGCCATCGTTGATGTAATCAAGCACATTTTGGCTAGCGGTTCCATCAATCACATCGTTGGACTCTTTGGTGACGGTTCTCGTAGTGATGCCCATACTCCCATCGGAAAGGTGCTTGGCCATGCTATTGAGGCTGGATAAGATCAGATTTTTTTCACCCGTCCCGCTCCCTCCACTCAGATGAAGACCGCGTTTCATCCACCGTCTATCGGTCAAGGTGCGTGGAGCATTGGCTATTTGATCCTCCATCTTCTTTATTTTGTCCAAGTAGATGCCGATCTGCTCAGGGGTACGCACGGCTATTCGTCCCACCGGGATCAGGGGTGTGCTGGAGATCGATCGACTGGTCAGCAGGTTGTCTGAACCCGGAGATCCATAGACAGGAAGGTATTCATAGGGTTGTCTATGTTTTCGGTCCTGACGATAATCTAGACCTTTGCCGATCAGAAACAAGATCTTGGGATTACGCCAGTTTTTTGAGATGAAATTGGTAAAATTCTTGATGCTAAGGGGATGCATCTGAATCCCAAAAGCAAATTGATCTATGAGCTGCTGAATGCGTATGATCTTGGTCTTGTAGTTGCCACCGGGATTGCTCTGGCGATAGTCTGCGTAGGCTTGGATCCAGTTATTACCTTGGCCATCTTGAAACAGCCTCTCATTTGAGATGATGATGTATTCCGCATCGGAGTCATCGAGATCCTCAAAGCTCACGGCCTGAATGTCTGTCACGGTCTGGATCTCTGTTGAGGGATCCATGACCACTACCTTCCGCTTATTTGGACCGTCTGGAAGATTGATTCTGATTAAGTTATTTTGTACCGTTGCTTCTAATCTGAAGCCCGCATTTAGATCATAGACCAGCGGGGATCCGGTACTGGTAAAATCCTTAAGTTCTAGATATGCACCTTCACGAGCATCTAGCAGTTCTAGAGATGCCCGTGTATTTTTATCAAACGCCAGAGATCGTGGATAGGCAAGCTCAATCGAGGCGATGGATATTTTCCTCCCCGTTGCATCATTGACGGAGATGCTGTTGGAGGACCTGAGACGGCTGTCAGCAACCGTGATTGTGCTGTCGACTAGGACTGAGCCATTGAATGAGAGTTGCTCAAGGAGTTCGTTATTTAAGTGGACTACTATCTGATGCTGTCCAAGATTACCAGTTAGCCGTAGATTGATCCGAGGCTGGAAGCTGGGGTCCGAAGCCAGGGCACTTAGTGGAAGTTGGTACTCGTGATTGCTGGCGTAGATGCTACCGAAACCTTCAGCTGGCTGGTAATGTGAAAGGGCTACACCCTGCAGATTCCTGCGAGGTTTAGCTGCTGTCGTGTTGAGAACGACCTTTGCACGATGTATGTATGTGTGGTGTTGTGGAGAGAGATCACCCATCAAGTCATTGGGGATGTGTTCGTATTGTAGCAACGACGCTTGAGATTGCCAGGTGAGGAAATAGGTCGATGTGTCCGTCACCAAACTATAGTCTGGATTGAGCATCTTTTCGGGTCTTTCGAAGAGGTACTTATCTAGCTCCGAGCGATTTTTCTGACCGTAAAACTCGATAAAGCCTCCATCTTGCAATGCCCCTGATGTCGAAGTAAATATCCGCTGTGGTTTTCCTATCCACCACAGTTGTAGGTGTCTAGCATTTAGATCAGCGGGAATCCCAGCACTAATCAGTAGAGAATAGGGAATGCGGTAAATGCCATCTTCGGCAATTTTGAGTTTGTAGTATTCCTGATCGAAGTTGATCCACTCATTCCCAAATAGGGTGTCACCAGCTTCAATCAGCTGTGCATTTAGCACAGTAGCTGTACTTGCTAAAAATAAGGAAAACAGCCAATGTCGAAGCATGATCATGATCGGTTGCTAAAAATACGATTTGTGCAAGAAGCCTGCCTCAAATTTCGATCAATTTAGTGATTGTTAGAGAGATATCTGGACTTAGATGATTGGGTCAAAAGGTGGTTGAGTGCAATGGCCTCTACTGAAGAGCCTCATGAAATGGAGTAGAAGAAAGGTGATTTCATCTAGTGAGAGAAAACAATCGGCCAGATTACCTTTTGGGGGCCATCAATATCATTCTATCTTTGCAACAAAGTAGTGTAAAATGAACTATGCAAATCTGAAAGGAAAAGTGGCAAAGTATCAGGGTATACTGGAGAGTACCCGAGCTTACCGAAAAGCTTGGAAAGATGAGTTGAAAACAATGATTCAAAAGCAGCTACGGGAGATTATGGATGAGACTGGTTTGCAGGCTTCCATACAATTGAAGGAGGATTTGCAAAACTTAGAAGCTATTGGACTGGATCTCGGTCAGGACGTCAGTGGCATCAGCGAGCAGGTCGGTGCTGCTCAACGAGACTTGATCAAATCAAAAGGGATGTTGATCTACCAACAACTCTTTAATGGGAAGATCATGATCTCTATTATGCATCCCTATATTGAAGGCCTTGGAAAGCCACAACCTTCCAAAATGATTGAAATCTTGCGACCAGAGGAGCTGGAACCCCCCTTCGTGTTGAGACACGTTGAGGAATTTTTAAAAGAGATCATCGATTGGGAGGACTATGATGATGATGTGCCCAGTCAACCGATTGGCTTTCAGCATAGCTTACCAAAGGACGTGATCACTATGCCAGAGCAGAAGCTATGACGGTATGTCGAGAAAGTTTTTGCATCCTGCTAGTCCTGATCTTAACCTTCTGGTGGTCTTGTCAACAAAAAGATGGATCTCTGCCGGCAGGAGCCCTATTTGAGGTCAAGATCACAAATGGAGGGCAGGATAGTGCCAAGCAGTTCGGTTTTGATGTGGACCTTCCCCATATTGATGGAGATTTTCATCTGATCACTGGCAATATACCGGTAGCCTTCCAACTGGAAGACAGAAATAACAACCAGATACCTGATAAGCTGCATGGGACGCTTGATCTGAGACCAGGATATATGTATAAAGTAACGGCTATGCCGGGTTTACCTACCCATGAGGTGCCTAAGAAGGTGCAGATTATCGCCTCTTTAGAGGGTGAGCATGATTTTTCTGGCAGCCATCAGTATCATCCCGAAGATACGTGGCGACACCAGGGCATCATCCTCGAAAACGATTGGAATGCCTACAGACTGCATATGTCACCACCCTTTGCATGGGACATCATCGGCAAGCGCTACGCCAATCTGATACTAGATACAGTGACTACTACACTTCAGAGGTCTCGAGCATGGGGTGGGGATGCCTTGGAGGAAGGCGCTTCACTTGGAATCGGCGGACCAGCACTTTGTCTGATTGATGAGATTTACGACCTTGCGACTTTCGATAGCCGGGAGGTGTTCGTGGTGGCTAAGGGTCCACTCAGGGCTGAGGTCCATACGGTGATCGAGGGAATTCCTGTACGTGGTGAAAAAGTGGATGTCAGCATCATTTGCCAATTGGAAGCCGGCAAACATTGGATGCATGTGACCCTGGAACTCCTCTCTAAAACAGATTTGACATTACAGTTTGCCATCGGCCTACCCAAACACCCCGATGCAACACCTTTTACCCAGGGCAAAAGGGAGGGGATCCACTATGCATATACGTATGGACCCCAATCGGCGTTTGGTGATCATCTGGGCATGGGATTGATGGTAAAAGATGACTACGACATTGACAACTTTCTATCTCACCCCCATAATGCGTTTTACCTGGTCACCCCAAGAGATCATCGAGTCGAGTACAGGATGATGTATAACTGGAGCGGAGACCGCCTCGCCATTGCTGATGAGGTTCAATTTTTGGGCTTACTGAGATCCTATGCAGATGCCTATCAATATGCACCCTCAGTGAAGGTCGATTTTCGGTAGACTCATCCGCTAGACCTCCAATTACGGCTGGTAAAATCACGATAATTCCTGCGAGATGCTAAGGATTTATCCAATGGGATTTGCTCGGGCAGTCGTGCAACCACTGGATATATGTAAAACATTAAAAAAATTTGTAATGTATAAAATGATGTTTACCTTTGCTCTATCAAATAAAACATGGCCAGCATGTATTTTTACAAGAGAAGGCATCGTACTTCACCCACTATCCAGATGCGCCGTCATGATGGTAGTACAACTCAGTTGAGCATAACTTTTAGAAATGGTGAGATGCATATCAATCCAGATCGGATGGATAAAGGTACTTACGAGTTGACCATAGACCACGGACTGAAGGTTGAATCGCGTCAGATCACGATTGGTTAGGAGTCGGCTTTTAATACTCTAGTTTGACCAACTTAAGTTTATTGCCTCGGACGCTTGGTATGACCAGTGTTTCAGAATCTATCTGGACGGCATTCTTTATTTGAAGTTTTATTTTCTGATTGTCGGTACTCATGAGGCTGCGCCTTGTGATGTCACCGGCACCGTTTAAGATGTACTCGCTGACAGTATTGTCATTGCGGATCTCATCATTGTAGAGTATCCTGAGATAGGACGGATTTTTGAAAATGTAATAGGAGGAATATGCCCCCAGATCGTCGTTGGAGTACTGCCTTTTAGGTAGTAGCTTTTGCCAATGCGAAGTGCCGTCTGGATGGATGGAGATAAGCACCAAGTCTTCATAATAGTAATCCACCGAAAACCTGTTGGAGCCATAGTAATCTCGACGAGATCCATAGGAAAGCCGCTCATACTCCTTGTTTTCTTCAGCCAACACCAAGGCCCCTCCATCTTGTCGCAAGACTACATCCTGGACATCCAAGTTGGTAAGAGATTCTTTTCTTGGGTTAAACTTACCGTGAAAATCTGCAACCAGCTCATCGTCATAGTTGAGTGTCGAAAGCCGGTAATTGGGGAGATTATTGGCATCGACGCGTAAGTGATAAATGCCATCGGTGATCCCACTATTTTTATCGGAAAACAAACCTATAATGACAATTTTTTCGTTGATGTTGTCAAACATGAAGTAACCGTCATAAGTGGTAAACTCAGGTATGGGCACCTCCACTGAGGAGACTTCATCATTGCCTTTTTCGAAACGGAAAATGCCGAGGGCATGCTCATCCTTGCGATAGCGCAGGTTGTTTTTTTCAAACACCAAAAACATGGTTCCCTGATTGGTGATCAAGGTTTTTCGGTATTCTTCCCTAAAGTTGACGTTCGAAAACTGAAATTTTGATTCCCACAAGAGTTTACCTGCTTTAAGATCATAGGCGAAAGCGCTGATGATCTTTTCATTATCCATCTCAGTCATCAAGAATATGTTTCGATCTTCAGACTTGTTGAAACGAAATTTAGGTCGGATGAGACCTCGCTTGATGGTCTTAATCGTGTCGGTAGACATCAACTGCACCTTGGGATTGTAAACCCTGACCAGGATTGCTAGGGAATCTTTCCAGTCATCTGAGTACACCACATGAAAACGGTCTTCATGGGTGATGATGTTGATGATCCTTGACCTTCTACTGTCCAGCTCTTTTTGAGCTTCCCAGGTCATATACATATCCTTATCATATGCCTGAATGTCAAACTCATTGATGCCATCTCTTATCAAGAGTAGGTGCTCATCTAAATGGCCTAGAATATCATAATTATACTCGCTTTTAAGACTCAATTCGTCTGAAACGGTGATTGTCTGGGACCAGCAAATGTGTCCACCGAGTATGACCAAGAAGACAGCAAAGTACAATCGCATCTTGTAAAATAAGACTTGTTTTACTATTCATCAAACAATGGATCAGGTCCATCGGTTTCAAATTAGCGGATATGAAACCACAAAAAGTCTCCAAATCACTACATTCGCCACGTAAAATATGACCAAATTAAAAAGAGTACTGGGTACATACACACAGGATCTGCCAGGTCCTCTTTTACTCTGCGTGGCTGGGATGCATGGCAATGAATGGGCTGGTGTGAAAGCACTGGATCTGATCACGAAAATGCTTGAGGTGGAACCAATAACCAATCCATCATTCAAGTTTTTCGGCAAGATGGTCTGTTTGCTCGGTAATATCACTGCACTGAAGATGCGCAAGCGATACGTACACCGAGACCTGAATCGCATATGGAAGCATAGCCACTTGAAGCGTTTGCGGGATCCACGCTACTGCAAGCACGACATACTTGAGATGGCGAGATTGAAGCGGGCGATAGATCGAGAAATCAAACATTGGTCGGGTCAGGATATTTACCTCATTGACCTACATACCACCACCGCTGAAGGGGGAATATTTACCCTTCCTGTGGACGATGAACCCAGCCTACATGTGGCTAAGACCATGAATGCTCCAGTGATCTTGGGTCTGGTTGAGCGGCTGAAAGGTACGCTCCTGCATCATTATACTTCAACCGACAATCATCATCAAAAAACGGTCGGTATCGTCTTTGAAGCTGGACAACATGAAGATCCATTATCGGTCAACCGATCCATTGCTGCCGTCATCAATTGCATGCGTACCATTGGTAATGTCCTTCCCGAACATGTCGTAAACCGACACGATCAGCTGCTGGTTGCTTATTCTAAGGGGCTGCCCAAGGTTGCTAGATTGATCTATGCCCATCGCATCAAGCGAGGTGATCGATTCATTATGAAACCCGGATATAAGAACTTTCAATCCGTCACCAAAGGGGAGCTTCTTGCCGAGGATCGTCATGGGCTAATTCTAGCTGAAGCAGATGGATTGATGTTGATGCCGCATTATCAGAAACAGGGGAACGATGGATTTTTCATCATTGAAAAAAGTCGACCATAAAAAAAGCCGATAAGAAAAACTTACCGGCTTTGCATTTTTATAACGATTGGTGACTAGGTGCCACTCTCTTTACTCATCTTATAAAGCTTACCAATTTTTGGAAGAATGATGACTTCGGTACGACGATTAGCAGCTCTTGTTTCGCTAGATGTAGGATCACTGGTCACCGTTGGATGGAATTCACCCCTTCCAGCTGCCGTGAGCTGCTTGGGATCTACACCCATTTTTACCAGTTTTCTCACGATGGAAACAGAACGCGCCACACTGAGATCCCAGTTGTCAGAGTACTTGGCGTTATTGATGGGACGGTCGTCTGTATGTCCCTCAATCACCAAGCTCATGTTGGGTGTTTTTTTCAACATGTCGGCTAATTCCTCAAGGGTCTCATTGTCCTCTTTATTCAATCTTGCTGATCCGGTAGAGAAGTTGATTGGATCCTCCAAATCCAGATAGAGCATGTCCTCCAATTCGGTGATGCGCTGTCCACTCTCAGATACAGCTTTTTCCACATCGGCAAAGGCACCCTGTATCTCATCTCTGAGCACATTGATCTGCGCCTGCTTGTCTTCCACAGACTTGTTCATGGTCATGATTTTGTCCTCGGTACCCTTCAATTTGGATTCAACCATGCCTACTTTCTCGTTGAGTTCATCTTTTTGCATGGTTAATGCCTTATTGTCTTCTTCGAGCATCTCTACCTTCTTCTCAATATTCTCTAAAGAAGATGCTAGACTGGCTTTTTCCTGCTCAAGTTCAGTGAATTTCTTTTTGCTCACACAAGATCCAAGTGCGAGCGCCAAGATCAGCAACCCTATTGGTAATCTCCTATAATTCATAATATGGTAAGTTTAATGATTTGTTTCGGACTTCAAAAGTAAGGAAAAAACTTTCAAATTTAGAGTGCCCTATCCGGCTTGCACAAATCTCAGATCTCTTTTTGTGGGCGACCCAGTGATCGACAGATGGTTTTGTACACATGATGGTTTAGTGGCGGGTGTAAGATTATGATAATCATAATCTTATGCGGGGGCCCATTTTTAAGAAAAAATATCCAATCTAGACAGTGATTTTGATCATGTCTTGAGATGATGTGGCATTAGAGCAAACAACTACCGTTTGCAGAAGGCATGAGCGTTCATGCAGAATGTCTGGGGAAAGCAACAGACAGGGGGCAGATGCCAATTTGTCGAGTTCACTGGTTCCTCTATCCCTCCTCATCGGGGATCACCAAGAATCGCTATATCACTTATGATGATCAGCGTTTTTCAGCGATCTGCATTCAGAAATATCTTCGTTATGTAATCTTGCCAGTAATGGTAAGGCCCTTTCTAAACAGCCCTTGCCCGGGCATATTTTTTAGTTATTTTGCCCATACTAAAATGCTACTTTGATAGGCAGTATGCTACCACGTATCTTCATATTCTTTCTGTTTATTTTGTGTGTGGTAGCATATGACCCACGTCTGATTGACTACTTTCTACACAGCCGGTTTGTTTTGGTCTCTGGTGCACTCCTCTTAATTTCTTTCTCCGTGGTCTTGAGAGACCCATCCAAACGATTTGAAATCGGTAAAATTGATGTAGCCATTGCTCTATTCTGTCTATGGAATCTGATATCTATCCAGTGGTCACACAATTTTTCTGAAGCTATTTTTGCTGCTCAGAAATGGATCCTTTTTGCCACGGTATTTTGGATATGCCGGATCCTTTGTGGGGATCTACTTTCCAAGGAGGTCTTTTATATCGCCCGGGTTAGTCGATTGTTTACCGTGCTAATTTTATTGGTGGTCTCAGGAAGGTTGGTCCTGCTATATTCAGAGGGAACCTACAGCAATGAAGCCCTCTATGGTCTGCAAAATATGTTTGGCCACAGATCCCTGATATCGGCGTTCATCATGTTACTCTTGCCCATCAATCTCATGGATGTCAGACGATCTCAGCGCTTGCTCACCAGTACCAATGGTATCATCTTGTGGCAAATCATAGTGATTGTCTTGCTGCAAAGTAGGGCAGTCTACCTGGCTCTTTTCCTGGGATGTGTGGCACTTTGCTTTTATCTCTTTTTCACCACAAGGCCAGGGAGCACTAAAACCAACTACTTTAGGATAGGGGTTGTACTGACTACCGTCGCTTTTTTAATCGGAGCAGTCCTATATACCAATCCCGAGTTACGTGAGCGGTTGAATCCTCTGACCTACGCAACATCGCAAACAGCTTATGAAAGAAGATTGATATGGTTGAAGACTACAGCATTGGTTAAGGACCATCCTTGGCAGGGCGTCGGTACCGGCAACTGGAAGATCCAATTCCCTGGTTACGGATTGGAGGGCTCGTATCGCATGCAGGATCAGAATGTGGTGTTTACCAGAGTACACAACGACTTCTTGGAAATTCTTGCTGAGTTGGGTGTGATTGGATTGCTGTTGTATCTCTCGATCTTTACCTTGGCTTCCCTTGCCATCTGGCAGCATCGCAGAGTAAATCCATGGCCATCATTCTTGCTGGCCCTGGGTCTGGGTGCATTTGTCATTTTTTCTTGCATAGATTTCCCTAAAGAACGGATTGAATTCTTGGTCCTATTGGCACTCTACCTCGCCTTTATCCAGCGTGCGGAGGTACATCGTTATAAGCCAGTTTTCCAGATCAGCAGCCGGCTGTTTTGTGCGGTGCTTGCTCTTTGCATGATGTTTAATCTGATGTCAGGTATCAGCAGATGGTACGGCGAGATCGAGTCGAAGAAGATGTTGAGCATGCGTGCGGCTAAAGATTGGAGTGGTGTAATCAGACACATCCAGCAGGCTCAAAGTAAGTGGTACGAATTAGATCCGTCAACGATGCCTTTACCTTTTTACAGCGGCATTGCACACTACCATTTACAACAACACGATGAAGCAGAGAGAGCATTTACCAGGGCCCTCCAGTTGCATCCATATAACTTTCAGGTGATTAATAATCTGGCTACAGTCTTGATCCAAAAGGAGCGGTACATGGAAGCCATAGAGCATCTGAAGGAGGCTCTAAGGATCAACGATAGATTTGAAGATGCACTTTTTAACCTGGCCTATTGTTACTACGCCTTAGGTCAGTACAATGCGGCATTAGACGCAGTCGGACAGGTGCCGGATGAATCAGAGAAGAAACTAGCTTTTATTCGTCAAATACAACAAGCTGCGCATAAGTAGTGTGAGCTCTAAAAATCTGCTCCAAAATTATCTGTTTAGGAAGATAGCTCTATTCGGAGTGCACTCACTCCCGGAACGTGCTCCTTCAGACAAAAAAAACAGGGCACTAGTAACAACTAGCACCCCGTATAACCCCAAAAAACCAAATGAAAACAATCTACATTTATTTACTCCCTGTAGTTATTTTATCAGACTTCCTTTGAAGTCTATTTCTTACTGGTGATTTTCATAGCTATGACGCCTGTGACACAAGAGAACCACAATCCCAGCATAAAAAAATTCAAATTATTTTCTTGACATTCCCTAAGTGACTGATTATTAGTCCAAAGCGGGGGTGAGATTTTCATACTTCTCGGCTTATAGTAAGGGTTTATATCAGAACTAAGAAGCCATGCGATTCGGCAATCAATGTAGGAACCATTTTCTACCTTCGGGGATATGATGCAAACTGCCTCCGTCTAATCATATGATTTTGAAAAAGAAGCACAAAACACAATTCGTCTGTAGTTCATGTGGTGCTATTGCTCCTAAGTGGATCGGTAAATGCCCTGCGTGCGAGGAGTGGAATACTTACGAAGAAATTGCCCAGGTGCCACCGGAGGGCCATAGGGGACAAAGTTGGATCCTTGATACCCAAGACAATAAGCCCTCAAAGCCCGTGTCCATAGATAAGATCACACCTTGGCAAGCTAATCGTATCGTGACAGGAGATGTTGAATTTGACAGGGTGACGGGTGGTGGTATTGTACCAGGATCGATCCTTTTGATTGGAGGACATCCAGGTATTGGCAAGTCGACACTGCTTTTGCAAGTGGCCATGGCTTGGAAGGGCAAGACGCTGTATGTTTCGGGTGAAGAAAGCGGCCAACAGATAAAGCTGAGGGCCGACCGGATCGGTGGTGAGCAAGACCGATGTTTCATTTTATCCGAAACCAACCTTGAGCGGATTGTCTTGGAGGTACAGCAGTTAGAGCCGACGTTGATTATCATCGATTCGATACAGACTGTCTACTCCTCCAGCCTGGATTCTGCACCTGGTACTGTGACTCAAGTGAGAGATGGGACCACTTTGTTGCAGCGTCTAGCTAAGGAGACGGGCATCCCCGTGATTATCATCGGTCACATCACCAAGGATGGAAATCTTGCTGGCCCCAAGGTTTTAGAGCATATCGTCGATGTGGTACTTCAGTTTGAGGGCGATCGGCACCATGTGTTTCGCCTTCTGCGAACCATCAAGAATAGATTTGGATCAACAGATGAGCTGGGGATTTATGAGATGAATCAGAGGGGGCTGACTGCGGTCGTGAATCCGTCTGAGATCTGGCTGGGCCAGCATGATGGAATCAGGAGTGGTAATGCTGTGGGGGCTACCTTGGAGGGACAAAGACCTATTTTAATAGAGACTCAGGCTTTGGTCAGCAGTGCAGTGTATGGCACTCCACAACGATCGGCCACGGGATTTGATATGCGGCGGCTGCACATGTTACTGGCTGTCTTGGAAAAACGTTGCGGATTGTTTTTTGGCCAGTCAGATGTGTTTTTAAATATAGCGGGAGGCTTGAAAGTCACAGATCCGGCCATAGATTTGGCCGTCTTATGTGCCCTGATTTCCTCTTTGGAAGATATCGAGGTTCCCCGTCACAGCTGTTTTGCTGGTGAAGTTGGTTTATCAGGTGAGATAAGATCGGTCAACCGATTGGAACAGCGGATTCTCGAGGCCGAACGACTGGGTTTTACCAAGATTTTTGTTTCCAAGTTTCACGCAAAGAAAATGGACTTCGAACCCGACCACATTGCCATTCACCATTTGGGAAGCATCAATGAGCTTTCTGAGCAGGTTTTTAGTTGACTAGCTGGACACCTGCGTATCCGGTGACAATGTTGCTATTTGCTGATCATATAGATGCCGGTCTGCTCTGGCAGCAGTTCAGTGGACTGGTTGGTGGGATTTTGGGGTTTGTTTTTGGTGTGCTTCACTAAGTAAGGTACTCTACGTTGTACATATGACTTGAGTTCTTCAATAGTGATTACACCATCTGATCCTGGCACCTTTACTCCGTTCTTGTCCATGTAGATATCGGCAGACACTTTCTTGCCATCGATTTCTACCTTTTCGTTTGTAAAAGCCTCTAAGATGGCCTTGGTGAAGGCACCGTTGCCCCAACTTTCGTCTTCATATGAAAATTCTTTGTCACCACATGAAGCGAAGATCTCCATACCTGATGTGGCCTTTATCAAATCATTCATCACTTTGCTTGCTGCATCGTCAGAAAAAGATCTACTGCCGGCACTTCCGCTGTGACAAGCATCGATGAAGACCAACTTATTGCCATCGACGGTGCGCAACTGCCTTAGTATATCTTCTTTAAAATCAATGCTGTATAGTGACTCATAACGAGGATCATAGTCAGAAGGTAGCAGTACATAGCGATCGCGGTCGATGACTTTTCCATGGGAGGAGATGAATATCACGACTAGGTCATTGTCCTTGATGCGTCGATCCTTGGAAAGGTTGATGAAAGCCTTCTTGATGTTGTTTTCAGTGGTTTCGGCCTCAGAAAGCAGTTGGATCACTTCAACTTTCTTAAATCCTCGACCTTTGTCATCCCTAAGTTTGGCGTACATTCTAGCGAAAGCCTTGGCATCCTCCACCGTATATTTCAGATCATTGTGAGCTACGCCAATGGACAAGACATACAGATTGGGATTGTCTTTTGGGATATAATGGAAGGTTACGGGTGAGCTCCTACTCACGATGGTTTTTCCATCGTCGCCAAAGTACACAATTTGAACCTCGTTTAAACCCTCTGTTAATCGTATGGCATTAGTGTAGGAGTGCTGAATGATTCCTGTCCGATTTGCTTTTGCAGGACGTAACCTCGCTTCATCAAGTTTCTGACCCTGTGAACGACGACCATTGATCAGTACTGCAAAGTTCTGTTTATTCAAAGGTTTTTTCGACAGGGCCCTGACTTCTAGATCTATGGTATTCCTACTTACATCCACCGTCCGGTACTCATCATCATAATGACTCACCCAGAAGATCTCTCCCGCAAAGTCAGCTGGTGTCTCAGTGATGTTGCTGGCAAGGCTACGGTCTAGATCGATGGTAAAGGTGCGCTTGATACCTACCACTTTATCGGTAGAATTGGTCGAAAACTCAATTTGAATGTGGTCTTTGGCAAAGTCCTCGTCATAGTCGAAACTAAGCGAGAGCATATGTTTGTCATGCGGATTAAGAGCTGGGATCTTCAGGCGTTCTGATGCTTTTGCCCTCACTCCTGGTGGAAGGGTAAATTCAGCCAGGAGAGGATCTGAGGGAGCTCCACCATTATTAGCTAATTCGAGTGTCAATTTAATGGGTTGAAGTGGTGCAGGCTTTTGCTGTGGAGTGAAATGATGCTTGTTGACGATGAGGTCGGCAGGATTTGGTTGGTTACTCGGCAATGTAGCACTACTGATGGCTACAAAATGTCCCGCTGTACTAAGGCTGAGGTCCAAGGCATATTTTCCTTTTTGTGGTTTGTCGGTGGCACGTACAGGGATGCGTAGTTTTTTGGTCTGACCGGCCTTAAGATGACCCAGATATACGGTCTTCCAATATTCTAAGTCTGCCTCTGATGAGACATCGGCCATGACATTACGCTGCGTACGGCTGCTATTGTTGGTAACTTCCAGCTCTAAGAATCCTCGCTCACTTTGTTCTAGGATGTGGTTTCCGTTTGCATCATGAAAGATGCTTTGAGAAAGTGCAAGTGTCTCTTCAACCGAACTACCGAAAGTCTCTTCATCATCTGCACGACTCACGGCCATCTCAGCAGCCTCATAGTAAGTCATGGCACTAAGTAGAGTGGTTTTCCGACTCCCTGGTTTATTGGCCATGTCGTTGCCGACAATAACCACATCTCTGGCCGACCATGATTCTGCTATCGAATATCCGAATTGATCACCCATCGCATCCCTTATGGGGATAAAGTCATCATCCATTTGTTTGCCCCTTTCATTGGTAACAACCAGTTTTAGATTTGATTTTCTGGCAATGGGCATATGTGACCAAGTATGACCTAGCAAAGCATAGCCACCGATGGAAAGTTCAGTAACGGCCACTCCGATATCGTCGGATGCTCCTCCATAGGTTTGTTGCCAGAGCAATTCGCCGTTGTGATCTGTTTTTATCAAAAGCATATCTGCCTTTCCAGCTCCTGCGGTGTTGGTTGTCCCGGCAATGACAAAGCCTTCGTCTGAGGTAGCAGTAAGATCATATCCTCGATGCACACCTGCCTGACCGTAGTACCTCATCTGATCCCAGATGTCTTTCCCCTGATCATTAACCTTCTTGCACCAGATGCGATTGGGATGCCGTTTGTCTCTGTTATCTGTATTGCCGAGGAGGACAAATCCGTCGTCTGCAGCGGTGAGTCCTTCTACTTTACCCACTGAAGTGCCCGACAAGGCCAGCATCTTTGCATCAAGCTGCTGATCGATGCGGTAGGTCAAAGGAGTGGTTACTTTCTTTGATGCCACTTGCTGACCGGTAGCCAACATGACTCCTTCTGGATCAATGGCTAGGTGATCTAAGGTGCTTTCCTTTTCCGAGAGCTTACTGAAATTGAGCATTTCTCCATCGATATCCACTTGGCAGATCCAGCCCACCTGACTGCGTCCCTCACTCTGACTAGATCCCACGAGGGTAAATGTTCCATCAGGATTTTGTACTGCCGCATTAAAAGTTTGATCACCGGCACCACCTATTCTCTTCCATGCCTTGGTTTCGCCGGTGACGCCATCAAGTACAACGAAGAGACCGTCCATGTCTTCATAACCTTCACTGATAACCTCCCCAACAGCTACAAGGTCACCGCCTGTAGTGCTGATCACCTGTTTGATCTGTTCGCTACCATCTATCTTGCGCTTGTAATCCCAGTCAAGAAGTAATTGGATATCTTGCTGCGCCCATAGTTGGCAACAGCCCAGTAAGCATAGTAAAATAAGCTTTCTCCTTAGTATCATAACTTTCATCATATGTATCGGCTAGAAACGTGGAGACCACTCTGATTAGTAGTAAAGATATTTTAATTTTATTTCAACGTTCACAGAGCTTCTCGCATATTAGTGGATTGAAGTTTGATAATGTCCTAGTAGACAGGACACTTTTGTAAAACTTTTTTATGCGATGGACCTTCGCCTGCTTCCTGCTATTCGGCCTCGGAGTACCGGGAGTCATATCCCAAAATGAGCAATCTCAAGATTCGATGTTCCAGCGAGTGCAGCAGATGCATGCAAGTCGTATTTGGTCGGATGCCCTTGAGATGGCAAAGATCTATCTCGAATCCTCTCCGCAACGTGACTCCAACATCATTTTGGCACATCAGATCATCGGTGATTGCCTTTTGGAGATGGCTGACTTTGATGGTGCTCGTCAGCAGTATCAAAGGGCTAGAGCGATGAGCAGCGATCACGCCATACTTCTGGGAAATGCCCATCAGAAGCTCGGTAACTACTTCCTCACCGTCAAAGAATATCAGTCAGCGATCATCCATCTTGACACAGCTCTGGCGTTGCGCCTAGCAACTTGGGGACACCAACACGAAAAAGTAAGCGATGTCCTAAATAATCTGGGAATTGCCTATCTGCACATCGGTGATTTTGCATTGGCACAGGAATATCATCAAGAAGCACTAAGTCTGCGACGCAATCTACCTTCTGTCAATCGTACCAAGTACGCGCAGAGTCTCAACAACCTGGCCTTATGCTACCAGGATATGGGAAAACTCCGGCCTGCACTGGAGATGCTGATGCAAGCGCGACAGATATATACTGAGCAGGGAGATGATCTTCGGCTGGCCGATGTTTACCTGAATCTGGGCAATGTATACAGCGATTCATTGAGCTGGCAGGAGGCCATAAAGATGTACAGGAAAGCACTTCCCCTCTTTCAGTCTGATACACTTGCACGAGCTCTGTGTATCAATAATTTGGGAAACGTTCTGAAGCAGATGGGACGTTTTGAGGAGGCCAGGCATCATTATCGGCAGGCACTGGCACTGAGCATGCCCAGATATGGTTTGCAACACCCAGACGTGGCTGAGACCTACTTCAACCTCGGGATGAATGAGATGGCTCAAGGAAGTCTTGCATCCGCCCTACTTTATTTCGATTCTTGTGGTCTTGCATTGGCATATGACCCGGATACAGATCCCCACTTCTTGCAAGTCCACGATCATCGCGTTCTGCTGTTTATGCTTTATCGCCGGGCTGAATTGCAGCAAATGATGTTTGAGAAACATCAAGATTTCATTTGGCCCCGAAGGGCAGCGGACACGTACGCTCAGATCGACTTGTTGTTTGATTATCTCAGATCGATGTATGATTCATCGCAATCCAAAAAGGAGCTGCTGGCCATCAACCATCACATATATGACGAAGCACTCCAACTATTATTTACCCTATACGAGATCACCAGTGAAGAGCAGTATTTACACACAGCTTTCAAGTATGTGGAAAAAAGTAAAGGGATCTTATTGCTGGAGGCTCTACAAAGATCAAAAGCTAATGCGTTCTTGCCTATTCCCTCCACTAAGATGGATTCCATAAAGGCATTGGAAATGGAAATCGGCCAATTTGAGACGGAGCGTTTTTTAGTATCGGTTGCTGCCGGTGGCAACCAGAGGCCGAAGTTGGATTCCTTGTCTCATGAGATCTTGTTTTCCAGACGAGCCCTGGCTCAACAAATATTCGACCTGGCAGAGGAGTTTCCCGCATATCACCAATTGCGTTACGAGACTGTTCCCCCCACGATAGCTTATATCCAAAGACACCTGATTAAAAATGATCAATCATTGATTTCTTACTTCCTCGGTGGCCAGTTCCTTTGGATTTTTGTTGTTAATGAGAGTGATTTTCAGGTAAAAAGGATCGGGATAGACGACACTTTTTCAGAAGTGGTCTTGCTACTCTACGAAGCCATTCTGGATTATCATCGAGTTCCTACCGAGCACATAAGAACCAATGTGGAGAGTTATATCTCTGCTGCCAACAGCCTTCACACAGCTTTGATCTCACCGCTCGGTCATATATTAAAGAGAGATTTGATCATCATCCCAGATGGACTGTTGGGCTTTGTCCCATTTGAAGCTTTGCTAACAACCAGGGTCGACAGTATTGAGCACTTTAGAGATTATCCATACCTTATTAAGAATCATGCCATCAGTTACAACTATTCGGTTCGAGCATTTCAGGAAATGAAGGAGCGTGCGCACAGTCAGCGCCTGAAGTCGTACCTGGGTTTTGCACCGGAATTCTATGAGCAGAGTTCCGTCGGACTATTGCCCTTGGTCCATAATGTGGGTGAGGTAAATGCCGCACAAGAAACCCTAGGAGGCGATGTTTTGATCAACCGGGCTGCTACCCGGAAAGCCTTTGTTGAACAATTGGACAAGTATCAGATCGTTCATCTGGCCACACATGCTCTTGCCAATAGTACACAGGACGACTATTCCTACATAGCCTTTAGCCACCCTAATAAAGACTCAATCGAGCCATCGTTGCTGTACGTTAGGGAGATCTATAGCTTGACGAGCAGAGCTGATCTGGTCGTACTTAGTGCTTGTGAAACCGCCACAGGTCGACTGTATGAAGGTGAAGGCATTATCAGTGTTGCAAGAAGTTTTTCTTTTGCTGGTGCAAAGAGCCTCCTGGCAACGCGATGGAATATCAACGATAAGACAACGAAGGTGCTCGTTGGCCATGTATTTGATAATCTTAAACAGGGTTACGGAAAGGACCAAGCTCTGCAAAGAGCGAGCCTTTCGTTTATGGAAAGAAGCTCACATTATTACGCACATCCGTTCTTTTGGGCATCGTTCATGACCATTGGTAATATGGATGCTATCGAGCTCCAAAATGGGTGGTGGCCACAGGCCTTGGGTGCGTTTTTTTTGGTGATGCTGCTGTGTTATATTCTCGTAAGGCGTTTTCGCACTAAGCATTGGTTCAGCACCTAAAGTGGTGAACTTGTTGTTCGGCGGTCTCGACGATCGTGAGAGCACAATTCAAACATGAACACCTATGCTCAAATGCCCACTCGGAAACCCAGGGAAAGGAGCGAATATGATTCACGTACAATTTCCTGCTGTGGTTGCGTGATGTTGACAATGAGTGGAAATCCTGCCGTGGCAAAAATATTGTAATCGTTATTGATCGCATATTGCACACCACCGATGGCGAAGAGAAAGTCAGCTGTCCTAATTAGTGGATTATCATCGTATGTAGCGGGCTTAAAACTCAAACTATAGGATATACCAGGATAGAAAGTGAATTTTTTATTCTTGCTGCGTTGAATTAGGAAGAAATTGACATTGGTATTAAATAATGATTCGTTAGTTACACTGCTAGGGAGAAATGTTCGGATGGACGCACCAAAAAAATAATATACGTTGTTTGAGATATTTTGATAGTAGGTCGCTCCCAGGTCAAACATATCACGATCAGCATTCAGTTGTTTTTGTTCTGCCTTGTTTTTTACGGTAGCAATAGTATACCCACCGTTGATCACGAGTTCAGGGCTTTTTATAATCGGCTTGAACCGGAAGCGCAATCCAACATTTGCCAATCTTCCATATGATTGATCTAACTTCACTACATCATCAAAAGGCGCAGTGGATTGAGAAGTGCGCTTATCTTTCCCCTCAAATACTTTAAGCATGGAGCTGCTAGCGGCATTGTCCAATCTCACCCTGGCGTACCGCAGTTGAAGTCCAATATCCACTCTGCCAGTGGGTGAGACACTATAAAATGCCGTATTATCAGAAGTAAATTGTGTATTTCTAAGTCGATCTAAGACGGGTGAGTTTTCACCGTTGGCATGAAAGGCAATCCAATAAGATGCCAGCGTGTTGCTGGAAATAATTTCTGCCTCTCCACTTCTCAGTACGGCAGATGCTCCTCCACCTACAATAAAACTGCTCTGGATAGTATCCAGACCGGGGATGGAATATTTGAATTTTTGTGCCTGAATATGGCCAGTAAGAAACAACTGTTGAAAACAGATCAAGGCCACAATGGAAAAGTAGTATTTCATTTTATTTTTTAATTAAAGGGGTTGCTGGTTTCTTTCACCAAACCAGGTGATGGCCAAATCTTCCGTACCTTCAGCACAAAATTGTAGGCATTGACCGCTGCCTCTGAATCGGTCTATTTGATCCAACTGCCAATTAAAAATCTCTGTAGGATGACCACCATCGATCTTATAGCGTCGGTGTATTATTTTACCCTCTAACATACCGGCTGTGTGATCAGAGACATTAGCAACGATGCTTTCGAAGCGACTGCTTTTTGGAGGTTTGATTTTCAAGTGCACCAGCATACTGTCATTTTCTGCTATGGTCATAGTGCCTGTGTAAAGCAAAGACGAGTCGTTTTCATAAAAATAATAGACGGTCCAGGATCCTGTCCATTGGCTTTCGTTGTCACTTAGGAAGGTTGATATCAGCCATGGTGCTGCCAGCACGAGGAGCAGCAAAAAGAGTAGCCAGAAAAGTCTCTTTTGGTGAGCTTGCATGATTGACCTAGCGTACCTTCTTTGGATTTATTTTTATCATCATCAGCTGGGCACCTGTGCTGTGTGAGGTGAGCAGCATAAAGTCTACCAATTCAATATCGCTGACTGGACTGCCACAGCCTGCAAAACCATGGCGCCATTCTTCGGTGTCCGGGAGCTGTTCTGGATCGATGAACATACCACTAAAGCGCTCTACACCTAGGTCCTTGTCCGTGCGATCGATCTTAATTTCGATCATATTGGCTTCTTTGTCCACAAATCCCGAAACGGGATTGTGATCAGCGGTGTGATGACTCTCAGCAGCGTCACATACTACAAATTCATGACTGCCTTTTCGAAGGCCATTATCTACATCATCCTTTTTCCAAGGTCGCAATTCTGGGAGTTCAACATCTCCGTTCAATTCAGGGACAAACCAAATACAATAATCACGGGAATAAGGGGTCACCCAGGCATTGGTGATGTTGGCTGGGGGCGCGACAGCTGGAGTAGGAATGATTACTATAGGAATGGGTGGAACCACAAATACATCGCTAAAAAAGAAAAAATCCTCGGTCCTGATTTGCAAGGGTTCTTGTACGCGCAGTACGTCTGATGAACAATCTGGATCATCCACATAAATAGACGGGGTACCCACTTCGGAAAAAGATTCAGGAATGGTGACGATCAATCCATTTAGGGTGGTATCAAAACGAGTATTTTCTTTTTCGATCTTTACTCTGCGTGCATTTCTGGTGGGGCCATCGATAAAAACACTACGTCCCTCTAGAAAATTTGGCGGTGAAGATCGCAACAGGATTTGATTTTCACGATCTGCCAAGATGGCATCAGAAGAGGCAATGGTCACCGACATATTGATCACAGAATCGCAGTCGGGATTGCAACCGTAGGCTGCAAAGATCACAGCAATGATCATCAAGGGGTTGTAGGAAAATCGTATCATGATTTCGGTTTGGTTTATGCAAGATTATAAGTGATTCTTTAAATGGATCTTCGCATTTGAGCGAGTGTTCTATTTATTTGTTTTTCCAGGGCCCGAATATTCACCGTCATATCCTCGTGTGAGAACGTGGCGATTTTCTGAGCCTTACGCGGCTTTCGCTTATGCAGTTCCTGGTTGATTTCGTTTATTACGCTCAGTATTTGATTCTGGTGGATACCTTTCACAAGGAAAGAGAAAACCTCTGCCAATTCATTTTCTACTTTTTTTGCTTCCCAGTATCTACCTACACCTTCCAGATAAGATAACCTGTTGTTGTCAATTTCTTCCCAAATCTTGTTATATCCTTCGATGTCTTTGCCGAAGTTTTCATATCCTGAAGAATTATAGTAATCGGCAATAAAAGGCAAATGATCTCTCAAGTCTTTGGCTTTGCGAAGATAGGCCAACAGATTAGAAGAAATATTCTTAAAGTATTCGTTTTGACGCAGGTATTTTTCTTCCAGGGCATTTTCCAGTTCAATGGTGAGCTGATCTACCTGTGCCTCAAGATTTCCAACCGATGATCGTAAGGTCTCGATTTCGGCACGCTGATCTTCGGTTAGTGTTTCATAGTCAGCAATTTGGTTTTCGAGGGCCTCCCGGTTGGCTTCGAAGTAAAGGATCGTATCGATCAGCGTACTATTGAGGGCATTCAACTGTCGAAGGGTCAGGCTATTTTTTGACTTAAGGCGGGTCATTTTCTTCTCCAAGTCAGCAATCCTGCGTTTGAATGCTGGATTTTCCTCATTCATATTCACCACGAGAAATTCAATAAACATCTCCTCCTTAGTGGCGTCTAGCTGAACGGATCCATCTATCGGTTTTAGCATCTTGTGTTTGTCTGACAGGAGCGATATAGCTATGACTGGATCGACCTCGTTGCGCACAGGATAAGTGAAACTATAGCTGCCATCTTTGTCGGTTTGAACCTGACCCACATCTGATATTTCTAATTTAGCCTCCGCAAGAGCTTCAGTTTGATCAGCTGTTTTTTCACGGATGTTGATGTGGACGTCGATGGCATCGAGTACCTGTGCAACACCACTCAGGGGTATGACAAATGCCAGACAGAAAAACAGGTTGCGAAGATGCATTGTTGGATGATTTAGATTAAGCTGTGATACAAGATTACTGCAAAAGGTTCTATCTCCACAGAGGGTTCCGCTGTATTCAAAGATGCTCACTTTTTTCTAAAGTATGGGACTTATTTGTGTGCACCAAAGTTCTTAGAACCCTTTTAAAAAATGAACCTAGGAGTCATACAAGTTATTGCAAAGATCTTTTTCGGGACAGGCTTGGGGCATCTACCTCCTCATCCTCAAAGGGATTCATATCCTCTTCAAGAGGCTCATCCTGCTCGGAATACATATTGTTGGGACCCTCAAAATCATTGTAGATATTTGCTTCCAGCATTTCGATCTCAAACCAGCTTCTGAAGCTATAGGGTTCTAGTAAAAACTGATTTAGATGCTCCTCCTTCACCCGTCTTGCTTCATAGTGTGCTCTTACCAAGTATTCGGTAAAATCCTTTGCCAGCTTTACCAGAGCCAGGATGCTAGCTATGGGCATGGCATACATATCGCTTCCAGATACTTCAGCTACCACACGCTCGAAATCCTGCGAATAACTATCCTGAAGTTCACGCAGCTGAAACTGAAGGGAGTTGGCATACCATTCCTTTCTATTTCTGATGTCCTTCAGCTTTTTACGGTCCATAAAGTCCCTCTTGATTTCTACCAGAAAACGGTTGAACTGGTCAGCGACGTGGGTATAGGCTACTTTTACTTTGGCCACATCCTTGGGTGAGAGCTGCATTGACTGGGCCTTGAAGGTGGCCGCTAGGCTCTCTGCTTCGATCTTCAGATCTCGATACTTACGCATAAAGTCTGTCTGAAGAAAGGCATGTAGGGCCTTGTCCACATTCTTGTGTTGCATGGCTACGATAGCCATCTCATCGCTTTCTGCGAGCACACCTCGAAAGTAGCTAAGGTCATTTTCAAAGGACTGTACTTCCTGATCTCTTCTCAGCCTGGGTGCCTGTTTGGCCTCTCGTTTGATGGTTTCGATTTCTCCCATTATTCTGGCACGGGTTTCAGGATCAGGGCTCTCCATCAGGGCTAATTCCAGTTCTAAGATGCGTTGTTCACTGACAGACTGAGCATGGCTATGCCAGGCATGGCCCAGGAGTAGGAATAATATGAGGATAGTGATATTTGATTTCTTTCTCATCACAGACAGGTTTGAAGGTTTGGCAATAATGTTTTTATTTCAGTTGATTATTGATTTCTATAGCTTGATCATGATAGGTATGATGATCATTATTTCTGATATTATCCAGTAAGACTTGACAGCTTTTGTCCTGTGCCAGGCAGCTTAAAAGGGCATACCACTGGGCATCTTCTGCATAGCGTAAATCACCAGAATTTGCGATCTCGGAAAACTTTGATTGAGCCATGCTATAATCTTCGGAAAGGTAGTACGCATGACCAAGGTAGTAGTCTGCAAGTATGGCGAAAGGCTGATCATCGGATATGCTGCTGAGTGATGCGATGGCAGCACCATAGTCTTTGTTTCGGATGGCGCGGCTTCCACTAATGATCTCTTGTGGCATGGCCTGACCTTCACTTCTGAAGGTAAAATCTGGTGACTCGTAGTGCGCTGCAGCCATATATGATGGATCAATAGTACGCGAGGTCTGTATGAAAAACAGGGCCCCTAAGAGGATCACTATACTAGCAGCGATCGCCAAAGGAAACAGCCTTCTTCGTCGGCTGCCCATGGACACTATTTTGCTTTGGGTGGCCTCCAGGGTTTTAAGCTCTGATCTCAGACTTTCTGAGATCATGAAGTCGACAGCCAGATGCGCGGTTTCGCGTCTGTCAAATTCCGCAGCTAACTCCTGATCGGCAGCTAACTGAGCTTCCAGGGCTGCCTGTTCCTCAGCGGAGAGCTGGTGGTTTAAGTAGCCTTCGATGCGATCTATGTTTTCTTGACTAATCATTTTTCTAGCTTGATTTTAACGTATTTCTCAATTCGGGATGTTTATCTATGATCTTGAGTAACTTTTGATAGCAGTTGTAGCGCTGACGACGTGCTATACCGGCATTACCCAATCCTACTTTCTCGGCTATCTCTTCCATACTATATGATAGTTTCCACATTTCCAGAATCTGTTTGCACTTGTCACCGATCCTATCTAGTAAGGAGTCTAACACAGTTTTCTGTTCATCTTCCAGGGACAGTGTCTCGGGAGTGTCGTATTGAACCTGATCCAGCTCTGCTTCATTCTCTGTATACACCATGCGTTTACCTCTCTTGAGCTTGTTGAGCCAAATGAAACGGCAGATCGAATACAAGTATCCCTGAATACTGCTTTCACCCCGGTATTTATTCTTGCGAATATTATCGTCCAGAGCAATGATACCTTCATGAAAGAGATCAATGCCATCGTTGCTATCACCGCTATTGTTGGTAGCAAATGCGATCACTTGATTTTTCAATTTAGTATCTTGATATATCATGGCTATTGCTTTTTGTCTCTTTACGCCACCAAGCTTTATATCTTCTATCAAAGAAGCATCATTCGAAATGCTTGTCATCTATCTGTGTATTTAGATTCAATAATGTCCTGCCCTAGCAAGATATTATTTTCAGTACCAAAAACAGGTGTTTCGGCTGTTTGCCGCTGATCTCTTCTTTGACCTAGTATGATTCCAGTAGGATGGATCTGAGGCATGTACAAAAAACGAACTACTGGAATGGAGGCAATACCTTAGATTCTCACTAGGCCATCTATTCAAGAGGCTGATTCTATTCACACATATTAATATATAGCAGGCGATCTAGTAGATCTCATTAAGTCTCATCAGAGCAATTGAGTAGGAATCGTTTGATGGACCATTCGTCTTCTGCACATACGCTGTACCAGCTCACCTTACGGCAATGGCGATCGCCAGCTGTAGATGACTATGTAAGACATGAAAACTATGTTTCAATATTCTCTCAGGTCATTTCGGAATGACAAGTAGCAGCTGAAACATCGGTTTGCAATAAGGGCCACTGCCTTAGAGAGTGGTGCAGTAAGGACTCACATTCACATAAAGCACTGAATATCAGTAATGTAGGGAAACAGCATTTCATTAAAGTGTTAAGAAAATGTTAAGAAAACGATTGCATCAGGACAACCTTGAGCTTTGATTTGACAGTAAAACGAAATCAATCATCAAAATTTTTCAAACAAAATCTAAAACGTTCAATATCATGAAAAATCTAATCTTATTCTTTTCAGTCATGTTGGTAGGTATGTTTTCTGTGAGTGCTACAGCCGACATTGCTGAAGCTTCTTATGGTCACTGTTACTGGGATTCTTATTTCGTATACCCTAAGAAAGGTCAATCTTATAGCAAGGGCAAGAATGTATACGTGAAAGTCCAACCCAAAAAGTATCACGATATCTCCTATATGGAGTTGTACATCAATGGTCAGTACATCCGTAAGGAAAGCAAGTACCCTTTCGAATGGGGTAAAGGAGGAGATCACAAACTTAAGAACATGCATCCGGGCACCTATAAGCTCAAGTGTAAGATCAAGGATAGGTGTGGCAAGACCCATTACATCTACTGTACCTTTTATGTCAAGGGCCACGGTGATGGTGGTGGAGGACATCACAATGATTGCAACTTTTCCAACCCATTTAACATGAGCTGGTGCCATCCATACAAGCATGGATACAAAGTATGCCAGTACAAGAAGAATGGTAAGACTTACTTCCGCATAGTGAAATGTGGTTCGCACACTCCATACTGGTACACATGCAGCGGAAAGTTGGTTTGCAAATCAGATAACTACCATGAGATCAGCAACTGTCATAAAGTACGCTGCTGGGGAGATTGCCATGATGATGGTCACACTAACAATTGCCACTGGAATTCTCGCTGGGAATATCCCAAGAGCACTTACTCTCAGTATGGAAAAAAATTGTATGTAAAAGTCCGACCAGATAACTACAAGCACATTGCCTACATGGAACTATATGTCGATGGCAAGTACATTCGCAAGGAGACCAAGTATCCATTCGAATGGGGCAAAGGAAGCAGCGACAATCAGCTGAGGCTTAAGTACGGTCACCATAAGTTGAAGTGTAAGATCAAAGACCGATGTGGCGACTACCACTACATTTATAAGACGGTTATTGTCAAACATCCTAGTTCATAGTCTCCAGTCTCAATATATAACGGCATAGAAATGAAAGCCGGGCCTCCTGAGCGCATCAAAAAGCTCAGGAGGTTTTCTTGTTTGGAGTCTTTAGTAAAAAGGTTTTGCCCGATATCTGATCGTGATCAAACAACCATCTGACCTTGGGCATGAGCCTCCATAATGAAAATACCTCGGAGGATAAAAAAGGTTCAGTCTTGCAGGGACATTCTGAGGTGTCTTTTTACATTAAGGTGAAGGTGCATGACAAACTAGCACCTTTTAAAAAAATGGAATACCTTATCTTTCTCAGGACTCTATGGTAATGCACAGGATGATGACAATAGCAAGGCAAGAGAATGAAGAGGGTTTAACTCCTAACTTTGCACACATCTTGCACAGCAAGGTTTCGATGTGCTTTCAATATAAATTAGTTTCTCTGATGAAGCCATTTGTACTAATCGTCGCTTTACTGGGATTTTTCCAGAGTTTTGGTCAGCAGAATTTTCCCATGGGTCTTGTGCTTGATGATGAGGAATACCTGCAAGTACCCCAGAGTTCAGATAACATCCATGTGGATCTGGGTCAGAAGGCGGTGCCAAGAACCATAGATCTATCTCCGCTCTGCCCGGAAGTGCGAGATCAAGGCGATATATCCTCTTGTGTGGGTTGGTCTGCAGGCTATGCTGCCATGACCATCGAACGTGCCCTTCTAAACGGTTGGAGTGACAAGCGACACATTACTCAGAATGCAAACTCCGCGCTATTTGTGTACAATCAACTGGCGAATGGAGACTGTAAAGGCGTCAGAATGCCCAAGGCATTGGAGCTCCTTGCAGAGAAAGGTAATTGCCTGGCCAGGGAGTATGATTTTGACGTAAATGATTGCAGTGTCGAGGTGCCCAATGCATTGATAGATAAAGCAAAGAATCATCGGATAGAGGAGCACATTCGCCTTTTTGATCCAAAGGCCGAGTCCGACAACAAGGTAATACAGGTCAAGTTGGTATTGTCTCAGCGCAAACCAGTCATCGTCGGTATGAAAGTACTTAATAACTTTTATGCCATCCGGCATGGAGACGAGAGTTGGATGCCCACGGTTGGTGATCGTACCTATGCTGGGGGCCATGCCATGGTCGTGGTAGGCTATGATGATGACAAATTTGGACAGGGAGATCCCAATATTTCACCTGAAATGAGTGGTGCTTTTAAGGTCATGAATAGCTGGGGAAAGAATTGGGGTGAAGATGGATTCATTTGGATTAGGTACAGCCATTTTGGCGATTATTGCCGTCATGCGTATGCATTGATGTTGGAAGGAGGTGATGAAATCGACTTTGATGTGGACATGACACCAGTGTCCATGCCCACATCAATCCAGGGTCAGGATCTAAGGTCGATGGCAGGGTCCTTTGGATTTAAGCTCTATACTGGTCGATGGCTGGAGGACAAACCCCTTTTTAAGGAGCAGTTGGTCCGGTTAGAAAACAAGCACTATGTGTTGAAAAACCGAAAGGTGGGGGAACAATTTCAGCTTTTCGTCAAAAGTGATTTTGACCGAGGTTATATCTATGTATTTAGCGTCGATCCGCACGGTAAGCCTGAGGTCCACTTTCCCCGGGCAGCACCGTACAACGAAAAATTCTCTGAGCATAATGAATCTGCCTTACTGCTCTCCAGTGGCTCGATGCTAACCATACCGACCTACGAAACAGCGCTTACGATCGCGCATCCCGGCATCGACCATCTTGTAGTGCTATTTTCGGAGAAGAAGATCAAACCAAAGTACATACGCTACCTCAGTGAAACTTTGGCGAGTGATCAGGGTATGATTCAAGACAGATTACCCCGGATATTGCAAAAGCACATGATACCCTTTGCTGATATCACTTATAGTCCTGGTCACATGGGTTTTGAAGTCAGCACACGAAGCAGTGGAAAGATCGTCCCTATCATCTTAAGGGTTGAAGCTGAGTAATGAGGCAGATAGATGGTCCCTTGACTGATCATGACTCACTCTGGGCATCATCTTCTTGCCAGGCCAACATACCTCCCAGTAGATTGCGAACATTGCTGAAACCCGCTTGAGTAAGATAATGCTTGGCTGTATCACTGCGTTTGCCGGATCGGCAGTACATGACTATTTCATCATTTTGATGGGGCAACAGCTCTTCAGCTCTTGCCGGTATTTCACCGAGGGGCATGAGTATCCCACCTATGTTAAAGGCTTCGTGTTCGTGCGGTTCCCTCACATCTACCAAAATGATGAACTCCTCTTTCTGAAGCCTGTGTTTTAGTTCCTTTATGGTAATGTCCATGCCTTGTTTTTAGACCTTTGACACAAATTCAATGCATTAAAGTTATTTTTCTACTTACTTGTTCCCCAAGTCTGCTGTTTTTTGCAGTGATGATGTAGGTGCCCGGAAGCAGACGGGAGAGATCGACCTGCGGTATAAAACTACTGTGGTGCACGAGATTTCCCGTCAAGCTGTAGATTGTTAGTTCCCAATCTGATAGCACCTGAGAATGGATATCGAGTCGTACGAAACCGTTGGTGGGATTGGGATAGACATCAAAGACCAGGTTGGGCTTGTCTGCTTCATAGATGGGGGTGGAGATCACTTCCTCATTGCCGACAATGGGTCGGACCATCAGGGCACCCCTTCTTAAACTGCCAGCTTCATCCACATTAATCCAGCCGCTACCCACATTATAATAGAAGAACTTAGCACCCTCGGGGGAATTGATATCATACCCAACGGGAATCTTTACTCCCGATAGATCGATCTGTTCCCATCCTATAAAAAATTTCCCTTTGGGTACCTGCAATGAGATTTTGTTATTACCGGTGTCTCTCAGGTCGTAGGTAGTGAATCCTTGCAGTGTATCGTAAAATGCATCTGCATAGTAGGGTTTAAGCAGCTCCTGCGCAAATTCTGGGGTGTCGTCCAAACTGTCTAGCCAAATCTTCATATTGAATAATTGGCTGGAAAAATCACCCTCAATGTGGGGAAAAAGAAACTGAACACCTTGCAGCTTATCTTCGACATTGGTATGAAATTCGACAGCCAAGGTGGTGCTGAGGACGCCAGGACCTCCTCTGTCAATGATGGCTGACTCAGCTGAACCGTCGTCGTAAGCAAAGTAATTGGAGAACTCCGTAATGGTCTCGGTTTGGTTGTTCTGATCGCCATTGATGATCTCAGACGCACGTGTGAAATCCAAAGCAGAAATCACTTGATAATCTTCTCCAGGCTGAATAATGCTCAGCAGTGCATTCTGTAAGACCTCAACATTCATAGATCCTCCATCATTAAGGAGAAAGTCATAGTCAGTGTGTCCGGGTGCCAGCGTCCAGTTTTGCACGGGCTCAATCAATGTGCGTTGCATCAACTGCTGATTGTCGTGATAGATGGATACCATAGGGTCACTCATGGCCAGGGGCACACCATCAAAATTGTAAAATGCACTCACTACATTTGACCGCACTTCTCCAGCTTCAAAATGGCTGGAGGGCATATGCGTATAGGGTGAGAGTACAGAAAGTGCTGGTGCTGTAAATGCGATATCTTCGAATATTTCCCTGCTTTCTGCCGGATTTCCCATGCGGACATATTCTAAATGCCATAACTCCTGCAAACCTTCATTCTTGGACCTGTTTTGGAAGCGGAATTGGAAGGATGAATGCAAGAAATTCTCAACGAGCTCCACGGATTGATAGGAGAAATCTGGCGAGGGCATCCCAATAGAAAATTCCTGCGGTAGACCTTCCTGCTGCCAGACTCTGATCCACTGGCCCTCCCTATCACGAAAGTCAAGCATCAGTGAATCACCGGTACGAGGTTTGATCCCTTGCCCTTTGGGCTGGACGAAGAAGGAGAAGACGATGTGTTCCTGACCACTCACATCGATAAATTTTGAGGTGAGCTCATCGGAAAAAAGTGATCCTTTTGGGTATGGGTTTCCCTTATTATTTAGTCCATCAAATGTTGCCACACCTAATGACAGAGGTCTTTCAGCCAGGGTATAGTTGATAAAGACATCATCGGTGATCCAAAAGTCTGAGCTCGGATAAGGCCCCGGGTAGGAAAAATCATCACTAAAAGGTAGCGGTGTAGTACCGACAGATATGAAATGGACCTCGAAATTGGTGCAGATATTGTCGATATCACAAAGCTCCATACACAGGACATCTTGCCCCAATTCACCATCATTTTGATAGCTTACGCAGCTATCCCCAACCGTGACATTGCCAAAGTCTAGTGCCTGGCATTGACTAAAATTGATGCTGTCTAGTTCTCCTAAGATAAGTCTCCGACCTACACAGTATGTGGTGCTTTCACCAACGGGAACGTAGACCTTTATGCGGGTGGCTTCATCCTGACGAGCATGACCAGGCTGATACTGATAAATCGAAGGATTGTTACTGAGTGGTACTTCCGATGGTTGCGCCAACAGGGCAGTACAAATGAAGCATGAGATCGAAATTAGGACTGATTTGGTCATTGGCAAAATGAGGCTGTTATCTATGGATCGATGCAGTCAGTTGGTTTGACCTGTGTCAGGAATACCTGAACCGTGTCACCGGTATAAATTCTACTTCCGGCATAGGGTTCCTGCTTCCATACATAGGCTACATCCCGGTCATCCACTGTGTCATCCTGGTGATGCTCACCCATGACCAGGTTAAGCGTTTGTAATTGAAACGCAACTTCGGTGTACATCTTGCATGTGAGGTCTGGCATTGTCAGGGAGCCTCCACTTGATTTGGAGAGGATCATTTCCAGTGTTCCTCCTTTCTCAATCATCGCATCATCTTTTCGAACTTTACTATTGACCACGGTCTGGCCATTATACAGCACTTCCAAAATATGGTCCGGGGCACCAGAGTCATACTTCTTGCCGATCACTTTGGTTTTGATCTGGTAACCCTGTTCCAGCTCTTTTTGCTTACGGTTGTAGTTCTTGCCATACAAAATGGGCAACCTGCGGAAGGGAATCTCGTCAGCCTGTGTTTTGGTCACTGTCAGGTAGACCTTCCGTTTTGCTTTCACTTTACTGCCTGCTGCAGGGTTTTGATCTAATATGATCCCGCCTTGCTTACCAACCACAAAGACGGAATCAATGATCCTTAGTTCAAACGAATTCCTTTCGGCATCTCTTTTTGCTATGTCCAGATGCTGGTCGATATAGTTGGGTAAAACCAGCGATCTTCCATGGTGGGTATACCATCTTAAACCGAAGATGGTCAATAGAAGACATCCTAATAAGAATAGAGCGATCCCAGCTAAATTCCTCCAAATCATATCTAAAGTCGATTGGCCCAAGTGTAGTCAGGCACGCATTCACATTTTGTTTTGGTCTTCATCAAAGTAGCATTGCCCATTGCTTTTTCAGCTTATCTAACAAGTATGTGTTGCATTCAAAAGCAGTTTCATTTCTTGATTTGACGAGGAATACGCAAAGGTAAATTTAAAAATTGGCATACACATGTGAAAAATACATGATGTTTATTCGATTCACAACAAGCGATTTTGATGAGGATGATCGCCACCATTTCCGGACAAATGTGAGCTTGGACGAGTTTCGCCAATAAGAGTTTTGAAGGTTACCTTTGATCTCATACTTGCCACTTGTGAATAGAGAAATCTTGCGTTTAGCCTTGCCAAACATTCTAAGCAATGTTTCGGTTCCATTACTCAGCACCGTGGATACCGCATTGATGGGTCATCTATCGGCAGCCCATCTGGGAGCCGTTGGTATTGGCGCGATGATATTGAATTTTATCTATTGGAATTTTGGCTTTCTACGAATGGGTACTACTGGCTTGACAGCCCAGGCTCATGGTGCTGAAGACTCCGTTGCTGCCAGTCATTCGCTGGGTAGATCATTATTGGTGGCCATGGGGCTGTCATTGATTTTATTGTTGGCGCAACTTCCTCTGGAATGGTTGGGAATCCGACTGCTGCAGGTAGATGACTCACTTGAAGGATTGGTGAGCACTTACTTCAGCATCAGGATCTGGGCGGCACCTGCCACCTTGGCCCTGTATGTGCTGTTTGGCTGGTTCTTTGGGATGCAAAATGCGTTCTACCCACTTTACTTGACCATTGGTATTAATGTGTGCAACATTGGACTGAGTCTACTTTTTATCCGGTATTTTGACATGGGTATTGCAGGGGTAGCTTGGGGTACCGTGATTGCCCAGTACCTGGGTCTTTTGGGAGGGGTGGGACTGCTCTTCCACTCATACGCCGATTATATCTGGCGATTCACACATGCCATGTACCAAGAGATGGAGGCTATGAAACGTTTTTTTAGTGTAAACGCAGATCTGTTTTTTCGTACATTATGCCTCACCTTTGTCTTCGCATTTTTCTACAGTCAGTCATCCGCTGCAGGCACGACCATTCTGGCGGTCAATGTGGTCTTGCTTCAGTTGACAAACTGGGTGTCGTATGGCATCGATGGTTTTGCCTTTGCCGCCGAGGCATTGGTAGGAAAATATCGGGGGGCAGAAAGGCGCCCAAAAGTTTCTCTGACCATCCAGTACTGTATGTATTGGGGATTCGGTCTGGCGTCGCTTTTCAGCATCTTGATCTGGTTATTTGGCAGACCAATTTTTTTGCTTTTTACCAATCAGGCAGACGTAGTCATTGCTAGCACACCTTATTTATGGTATTTGGTGGTTTACCCACTGGCTGGGTTTCTCTCCTACATCTGGGATGGGATCTACATAGGACTTACCGCCACCCGTACTATGCGCAATGCCATGATCATGTCGCTGCTCATTTTTCTTGGTCTACACTACTTATTAAAGGCACCCTATGGCAACCACGGCCTCTGGTGGGCCCTGCTCATTTTTATGCTCGTACGAGGCGTCATTCAGACACTCTACTATCGCGGGCGGGGATGGGCTTTGAGGTAATTGACTGGTGAGACTCACATCTCCCACTTTGCTCTGATCATCTCGATCACTTGGGGTAGATTTATCCTAACGCGGACACACGCTATTCATCAGTAAATTCATATCAAAAAATATCTCCATATTTTCATTGCCGTAGATTGTATTGTACCTTAGCCATCGACCCTCGACCACAAGGATACCACGCTACTTTGCGACCATAAATTCACAATATACACCGATGCCTGATTTCCTTCATCTCCACAGCCATACCCAGTACTCTCTCCTAGATGGCGCCTCTCGAATTGAGACCTTACTCGACAAAGCGGTTGCGGATGGACATAAAGGTGCTGCCCTGACAGACCATGGTAATATGTATGGCGCCTTTAAATTTGTACGCGAGGCCAACAAACGCAAGATCAAACCGATAGTAGGCTGTGAGTTTTACCTCGTGGAGGATCGACATCGCAAGAGCTTTTCTCGTAAGCTTGGTGAGAAAGACAGGCGCTATCACCAACTGCTCTTGGCAAAGGACGAGGTAGGCTACCGCAATCTATCTAAGCTGTGCTCCCTGGGCTTTATGGAAGGACTTTATGGAGAGTATCCACGCATCGACAAAGAGCTTTTGGTGCAATATTCTGAGGGATTGATCGCCAGTAGTTGTTGTCTGGCAGCCGAAATACCAGCTACCATCTTGGCAGGCGATATCGAAAAAGCCGAAGAGCAACTCAAGTGGTGGATTGATCTTTTTGGGGAGGACTACTACATAGAATTACAGCGTCACCGTGGCCTCGAAAACATCGATGGCAGTGGCACGAGTCAGGAAGACATTAATCAGGTCTTGCTTGGATTTGCCAAGAAGTATGATGTGAAGGTCATTGCTACCAATGATGCTCACTATGTAGAAGAAAGGGATTGGAAACCCCATGACATTTTGCTGTGCATCAATACCGGCAGTAAACTGGAGGATGACAAACGTTTCAAATTTAGTAGTTCAGACTATTACTTTAAGACAAAGGCTGAGATGGCTGCACTCTTTGCCGACGTACCACAAGCACTGGATCACACCTTAGAGATTTATGACAAAATCGCACCACTTAATCTAACCCGCGATGTCTTACTGCCTGCATTTCCACTACCAGAAGGATTCAAAAGCCAAGATGAGTATCTCAAACATCTGACCTATGTCGGTGCCAAGAAGCGATATGGAGATTTACCCGTTGAAGTAGAAGAAAGAATCAACTTTGAATTGGATGTCATCAAACAGTCGGGATATCCGGGCTATTTTTTGATTGTCCAGGACTTCACCAGTACAGCGAGGAAAATGAGTGTAAGTGTCGGTCCAGGCAGGGGCTCAGCAGCTGGCTCTGTGGTGGCGTACTGTCTAGGCATTACCAATGTGGATCCCATTGCCTACAACCTACTATTTGAGCGCTTCCTCAATCCTGAACGGATCTCTATGCCCGATATCGACATCGATTTTGACGATGAAGGGAGGTCAAAAGTGATCGATTATGTGGTAGAAAAATATGGCCGCAATCAGGTGGCTCAGATTATCACCTATGGTTCAATGGCAGCCAAAATGTCCATTCGGGATGTGGGACGAGTACTCGATCTGGATCTCAAAGAAGTTGATAAGATCTCGAAATCATTTCCGCAGCAGATCGGAGTAAGCCTGCGAAAAGTACTGGCTCAACCCAACCTAGATGCTCAATTCAAGGAATCACTCAATAGCGAAGATCGCGAGCGCACTGATAAGATTAGGGCGATGTCAGAACAGGATGACCTGGTAGGCCTGACTCTGCGTACCGCCAAGGAGTTGGAGGGAAACATTCGCAACACCGGCTTACATGCCTGCGGGGTAATCATCACACCTAGTGATATCCGTGACTTTATACCGGTAGCTATTGCCAAAGATGCAGATCTGCTGGTCACACAGTTTGACAACAGTGTAGTGGAAGATGCAGGCTTGCTGAAAATGGACTTCCTGGGTCTAAGGACGCTGAGCATCATCAAAGATGCCATCGAAATCATTGCTGAGAAGCATGACAAAAGGATTGATCCAGATGAGATACCCCTGGATGATCAGGCAACCTTCGAACTCTTTCAGCGGGGTGATACCATTGCCATCTTTCAGTATGAGTCACCAGGAATGCAGAAGCACCTGAAAAATCTAAAACCAAATAAATTCCTGGATCTGATCGCGATGAATGCGCTCTATCGACCGGGACCACTGCAGTACATACCCAATTTTATCGCCAGGAAGCACGGCAAAGAGAAGATAACTTATGATCTGCCTGTGATGGAAGAGATCTTGGCGGAAACTTATGGCATCACCGTATATCAGGAGCAGGTGATGCTGTTATCGCAGCGATTGGCAGGGTTTTCCAAGGGTGAGGCCGACGCACTGCGCAAAGGGATGGGCAAAAAGCAGAAAAAGATCATTGATAAGCTGTACCCAAAGTTTCTTGAAGGGTGTCTTGGTAACGGATTTCCCGAAGAGACTATCAACAAGATTTGGAATGACTGGCAGGCTTTCGCCTCGTACGCTTTCAATAAATCCCACTCCACATGCTACGCTTTGGTGGCCTTTCAGACGGCCTATCTCAAGGCGCACTATCCAGCGGAGTTTATGGCTTCAGTCCTGACCCACAACAAGAACGACCTGACCAAGCTCAACTTTTTCTTGAGGGAGTGTAAGAAGCTGAATCTCGAGGTACTCATCCCTGATGTCAACGAAAGTGGAGTCAACTTTACGGTGAATGCCAAGGGGCAGATTCGCATCGGTCTATCGGCCATGAAAAATGTCGGCCAGGCAGCAGTAGAGGAGTTGATCAAAGAACGGGAAAAGAATGGGCCTTTTCATTCCTTCTTTGATATGATGCGTCGACTCAGTCTACGAGTACTCAATAAAAAGTGCTTGGAAAATCTGGTCATGGGAGGAGCACTGGATTGTTTCAGCGAATACACACGGTCTCAATACTTTACCCCTTCTGGCAAATACGACACCTTTATTGAGCATGGTATTAAATATGGAGCTGCCTATCAACAACAGAAGGCCGAGAGTGTGACTAGCCTTTTTGGCGACTCAAGTGATGCTTTGATTCCCGAGCCAACTCCACCAGTGGATCAGCCTTGGAACTCAATGCACCAACTCAGCAAGGAAAAGGAAATCATCGGAATCTATGTTAGCGGCCATCCATTGGATGCTTACAAGATGGAACTAGAGAATTTTGTAAACTGTGAATTGGTCCACTTCGATCGTGTAAAAGCACCCAATAGGCAACTGAAGATAGCTGGCATCATTACCAATGCAATGCACGGTGTAAATCGGAGAGGAAACGGATACGGTCGTTTTACGGTGCAGGACTATAATGGATCTCTTGAGATGTACCTTAGCCGTGATATCTATCAGAAGTACAAGGGGCTGATCGAAGTAGGGCAGGTCATTTTTATCGATGGTGTATTTAAAATGCGGTACCAGTCAGATGAACTCTTTTTTGATCCACGTGTCATTAAGCTCCTCTCCACGGTCGGAGACGAACTGACCAAGTGCATCACACTTAAAGTGCCCATCCAGCAGATCACTCCAGATTTTGAAAAGAATCTTGAGACCACTTGTGCTGCCCACAAAGGCCGCCATCAATTGAAGGTAGTGGTATATGATGAAGAACATGAAGTCAAGCTGCAATTTCTTTCAGGTAAAAAGCGGATTCAGGTGGATAGCCAATTTGTGAAGGAAATCGAAAAATTGGGGCTGCCTTACAAATTAAACTGATCCTCACAATTACTGGTGGGCAATCTCCAAGGTCCCGCTCCCGTTACTAACTGCAGCGGCAGCCTTGACTGCAAAGTACCAAAGGCTGCGGTAGAAACCCAGTTAGGACTATGGGGATGCGCCATTACATGTTTTGTTTACTGCTCTTCCTGGCTGCGGCCGGAAAAAGTCAATCCAAACCTGTCCCCGTTTTGAATTTTGCGGGGTTTCTCCCAAAGCTTCACCAAAACGATGACACCTTGCATATTCTGAATTTCTGGGCTACTTGGTGTAAACCATGTGTCGCAGAACTCCCATACTTTGAAGAAGCATTATCGAAATACAATGATCAACCGGTGAAAATCACCTTGGTGAGTCTGGATTTTCTCCACCAGTTGGAAAGTAAACTACTTCCATTTGTCAAGCAGCACAGTCTTCGATCAGAGGTGGTGCTTTTGCATGAACCAGATGCCAATGCGTGGATCGAAAGGGTAGATCAGCAATGGACTGGATCAATACCCGCTACATTATTTTATCTCAACGAACATCGAAGTTTTTACGAAGGTTCGTTTGCTAGCTTCGCAGATATTCTGCAAATCATCGATTCATTTTTTCAACAAATAAATAAATAACTATGAGAAAGATGACCTTTTTTGGAATGCTGCTCGCCTCGATTACACTCCTTATGGCGATGTCGAAGGCCGATTCTGATACCTATTCCATCGGTGATGTAGTAGCTGATTTTGCATTGAAGGGGGTAGATGACCAAGTGACTAGTCTGTCGGAATACATGGGCGCAGGAGGCGTGATCATCGTCTTTACCTGCAATACGTGTCCCTATGCCCAGTTGTACGAAGACCGGTTGATCGAACTGCACCAGAAATTTGCAGAGGAGGGATACCCTGTACTTGCCATCAATCCCAATGATACCCAACTGAAGCCAGGAGATAGTTTTGAAAAAATGAAGGTGAGAGCTAAGGAAAAAGACCTCCCTTATCCATATTTATTGGATGAGCAGCAACAAGTATTTCCGCTTTTTGGAGCAACACGTACTCCTGAGATATATCTACTGGACGCTGATCGCATTTTGAGATATACGGGGGCAATCGATGACAATCCTCAAAACGCCGGCGCTGTCAAGAAGCAGTATGTGAAACGGGCGATCGAATCCATATCCAAAGGTCAAGACCCCGATCCACTAAAGACCAAAGCCATCGGTTGTGGCATCAAAGCCAAGAAATAGTTTTGCAGAAATTTTACGATGCCTTGGCAACTTCTTCAATCACTATGTTGGTGATTTCATCACCTTGAGTGATCTGGTCAATGACGTCTATGCCATCGATCACCTTCCCAAAGCAGGTATGATGACCATCAAGATGTGCGGTGTTGTCACGGCTATGACAGATGAAAAACTGAGATCCTCCTGTGTTGCGTCCTGCATGTGCCATCGATAGTACACCACGGTCGTGAAATTGATTGCCGCCATCTAGTTCACAATTTATCGTGTATCCTGGACCACCTGTTCCCGGCATCCCAGATGCACCTTCCCTAGTATTGGGGCATCCTCCTTGGATCATAAAGTTGGGAATGACTCTGTGGAAGGCCAAACCATCGTAGAATCCATCCTTGGCCAACTTGATAAAATTTGCGACTGCACCAGGTGCATCTTTTTCATAGAATGAGATGGTCATAGTGCCTTTTGGAGTGTTTATTTTTGCAATCATATTCGTGGGCTCAGATTTTTCAGTGATTAATAATATCGGTATCCATTTAGGTTGTACTTTATTGCCCATGACCTGGATTAACCAACCTCGCCAATGCATTGGCGTGTTTACGCGCTTAGCCTTTCTAGTGCAAATAGTAATTCATGGTCCCCTAATGTCCCGCTTAGATTTCTCAGATCACAAAGAAAAGCAAAATAGTTAGTAGAAGTATCTCTATTTTTCTTCCTGAACATTTATGATCAATGGTGCTCTGTAGAAGTATTCTCTTGATAGGATATTGTTTCTTTGAGTGATATTTTCATTTTCTTAATTAGTGATGCTCAGCCAGCACTGAATCTGGTAAAATCAAGTACCTTTTCAGAGTAGGCTCAATATCGTAGTTTCATGGCAAAAAAACTGAAGGTGATCAGTGCTGAGGATCTATGGTTGCACTGCTTATCTTCTTGTAAGAAAGGATGAGCATACATACCCCTCAGGATATTGCTGGATTCACAATCACAATGAAGTGAGTACGAAGTTACTGAACGCAAAGTATGTGTTGATGTCTCGTTTTGCAGAACTGACCCACCTGCAGATCAAAAAGCCAAGTCAGCAATATTTTTTTGTACACATTCCTAAGACTGCGGGTACCACTTTCCTGAGGGTCTTGTATCAGCATGAGCCACATCATCTGATCTATCCGAATGCCTATGAACACATGATCAGAAATCGAGGTAGGTACTTGCTTCCACAGGAACTCATGAGGCACGAGGACAGTTTAGAAATGTTAGGATCGAAAAAATGGATTGTTGGACACTTCCTCTATGGTCAGATTATTCAGCTCAATTCTCATCCACAGGTGCTGACCTTCTTACGGGACCCCTTTCAGCGCGTGGTATCAGAGATCGTGCATTTTAAAACCTATCATCAGGTGTATCGAGCGTTGGACATTGAAACGATCATCGACAGGATCGGAATGAGATTGGGATGTCGCAGTGCCATAACATTTGGCTATCAACCATCCAAGGATAATCTACAGCATGCCCTTGATCGATTACATCAGTGCACCTTTGTGGGTTTGACAGAGCATTTTGGTGCCTCGCTGCGAAAGTGCAACGAAAAGCTCGGTACTTCCTTTAGCAGCCGTATCCACCATAATCGCGGAGATCAGCCATTGATCGAAGAAGTATCTGAGATCTATAGGGACAGGATTTCTGCATTGATCTCCGTGGATCAGCAGTTTTATGAGGAGGGTATGAAGATTTTTGAAAGTCAATAAGTGGTTTGAAAAGTTTAGGAGAAACGGGTTTTGGTGAATTTCATGATCACTCCAGCGGCACGGGTATTTGAAAAAAGCTACTATCCTGCCCAATACCTATATTTGCCCTCCCATATTGTAGACAACCATGATACTTTCGGACAAAGAGATACTGGCCCAAATTGAACGTAAGGAGATCATCATCGAACCCTTCGATCGGCGTTGTCTCGGTACCAACTCATACGATGTACATTTGAGTAAGTATCTGGCTGTTTACACCGATCATGTGCTGGATGCAAAAAAACATAATCGGGTGGAAGAACTGCTGATTCCACCCGAGGGATTGGAGTTGCAGCCGGGGAAGATTTATTTAGGTGTGACCCAGGAGTACACTGAGACACATCAAGCGGTCCCATTCCTGGAAGGTAAGTCCAGCATCGGAAGACTAGGTATAGATATTCACGCAACTGCTGGAAAAGGGGATGTTGGTTTTTGCAATACATGGACCCTTGAGATATCATGTGTCCAGCCAGTGCGGGTATACGCGGGCATGCCCATTGGCCAACTCATCTACTTTACGGTAGAGGGTGAGATAGAGCATTTCTACCATAACAAGCCCAATGCCAAGTATAATAAACGTACCATCAGGCCCGTAGAATCGATGATGTGGAAGAACAAGTTTTAGAGAAGGACCATTATCAACTCCAGAACCAACTAGGCAGCGTTTCTTAAATATCGGATCTCTGAATCGGTCTCTTTTCAACCTCCGATAGCTATCGTGATTATCAACAGCAAAAGCCTCGCGTGCTACTGGCTATGCACGGTTTTGTTTCTCCGATCTCGGAAAAGTAAATTCGACCATAGTACTGCATAAGAGAAAATGCCGCACTAGCATCCACCACTAAATCTCACTACTAGTATCAAGATCAAAAATCCAGCTCCATTTGTCTTGGGGAGAAATCTTGCTCGGGATGCTGAGTTTCTTCGAGGGGATCGAAGGTATCTTCTGGCAGCACAAAATCATTCTTCACGAAATCGCACCAACTGCACCGATCACGGCCACAATCCACGTCGAAGACGTGATCTTTTAACTTCTGATAAGTGTCGACGATTTGATCCGAAACCATTTCGTATTGGCCCTGGTCTATCAAGTACTGCTGGTGTTTGAACACACCTTGATTGTTAGGCTCGACGAAATTTACTTCCCCAATGTCCATCGCCAAGCCTGGCACCTTGAATGCCTCTAGTAGAATTTTGTAAAATACCATCTGGCGCCAATAGTCCCCCCCCTTATCGTTAAGGGATTTAGGCACCTTGACTTTCTCCCGCCGCAGTGTCAGATTAGTGTTTCCAGTTTTGAAGTCAATCACTTTGGTATGGCCGTTTGTCTGCTTAATGATCAAATCCAGACGGCCCTTGATCGGCACCCCTTTATGTACCACATTCGAGATGTCTTTTTCAGGGATCAGTTCTTTTGCTTGCTGCCAATAGGGCCATTGATTTGCAAAGTAGGTGGGCAGTATGATCTCTCCATGCTTGAGGTAATTTTGAAACTGCACCGGTGTAAAGAATGACTGGTAATCGGCCATGGCGTCCTTATACAGACCTACGAGTCGCTCTGCATCTGGCTGATGACCCTTTATCTGTGCTTCGATGAGATGCTGTAAGGCGCGATGTACTGCATTGCCAAAACCGAGGTAAGGATTACTGGCCAATGGTACGCGCAGTATCCGCTCAAAGTAGAAAGTACGGGGACATTGCAAATACTGGTTTAGGGAGGTTGGTGTCATGACAAACTTCTCCAGTATTTTGTCAATCAACATACCATCGATCAGCGGCAGCTTACGGGTGGCTTTATTTAGCAATCGATGGTAGAATCCGATGGTCTCCTTTTCTAAAACTTGTGTTTCTTGTGGTTCTAGCTCGGAAGCCCCCATCATTTCGATTAAGAAGACAGAGGGCTCCCTGAGCATTCCATTGAGATTTTCCATGGCATAGGATAGATGCAGGTGCTGTTTCGCACGTGTCAATGCTACGTAAAACAAACGCCTTTCATCTTCTGCATTTGATTCTGAGCTGGGATCCACTATGTTGGAAGGTAGCTTATAGTGCCAATGTCCGCCTCTGATTTTCTCCCAATTTCTTCGATTGCACCCGATCACAAAAACGTACTCAAATTCCAAGCCCTTGGCACCATGAGCTGTGATGAAGTTTATTCCATCTTTTGACCGGATTAAATTGTGCATGGGAAGCTGCAACCCGATTTCACGCATTTGAGCGAGCGTATCCAGGAACTGGGATAGATCCAGACCTGGATTCCGCTGACTTTCCGCTTTCAAGTGATTAAAAAGGGTGGCAATAACTTGCATCAGGTAGGTGCGTTGCTCACTTGCCATAATGTAGCCAAATACCTTCCCGCGCTTCAATACCTGCTCGAAGAGCACTTGCAGAGTGATGTGTGATACGCTTGCCTCCCAATCATTTAGAGTTTTGTCGAACTGTATAAATGCCTCTATATCAGTTACTTTCTGGGCTTCCAACAATGCTATGTCGCGAATGGCATTACGCAGGGATCTTCTATGGCCAAACTGCCAGCAATGAGCAGCTAGCTTTGCTACGTCGATCGGTGGCAGAGCAAAGAACTGGTAATGCATGATTTCAAACAGTAGGGATTCTTGATTGCCAGGGGAATCGCGTTGTAAGGCGATATAGGTTAGTATTTTCTCCACGTTTTGCAGGAGTGGCTCATCGAGGATATTCACTCGCTGCTTGATGTTGAGTGGTATGTTCTCCTGGCTTAGCGCTCGGACTAGATTGCTGGCTTGACTGTGCTTGCGGTAGATCACCGCTACCTTACTGAGGTCCACTCCCCGACGATGGAGTTCCTTGAGTTTTTCGAATATGGCTGTCTCCTCCTGGACCACATTCTGATACTTATTGATGGTAGGCTGTATGGCAGGGGAGATGCTTGCTTTAGCTATGAGTTTTTTCTCAAGACCTGGTATTTGTACATCGATTCGTTCTCTGTTATGTTTGATGACCGATGCCGCATGATCAAGGATGACCTGGGCAGAACGGTAGTTGTCGGTTAACGTCACCACTACTGGTGCATACTGCTGATATAGGTCGGTGAGATTGGTAATATTTGCACCCTGAAACCTGAAGATGGCCTGATCTTCATCTCCGACAATGAAAAGGTTGGGTTTCTCCCAATAGTCACAGAGCAGCTTGATGATCTGATTTTGGGCACCATTGGTGTCTTGATATTCATCTACTAGAAGATATTGGAAACGTTCCTGATAGGATGCCTTGAAGCCTTCGTTTTCAGAAAAAGCACATCTAACCCAGTGTATCATGTCATCGAAGTCGTACCGGCCAGCCTGTCGCATCATATCCTGGAAAGGCTTAAAGGCATGTACGGCTGCCTCCAACAGCTGCATGCGCTTTTTCTCCTGGTAGTATTTGGGTTTTTTATCACCAGGTTTATAATTCTTGCCGGTGATCTTGTACTCAAAATCGGGGTTTAGTTCGATCCTTTGATATTCATTTGCAATGGCATTGAGCAAGAAGTCAGGTGACCAGGATTCTCTCTTCATCAGGGAGAAGAGTTTATCCATACGCTTAGCTTCGGCGTACAGGTCGCCCTTGAGTCTCTTTAGTGGATTTTGATAGTCCAGCTTGTCTACCAACACTCGCAAAAGCTGGGCTTTTTCCAGGTCTGAAATGTGATGCAGTTCTCTGAAGTCACTAAATACTTCCTGATTTTCTTGAATGACCTGATTGCAAAAAGAGTGGTAGGTGTGTATCTGTACCCGGTACCCTTCTGGCCCGATGAAATGTAGCAGGCGGTTGCGCATGGCAACGGCCCCGGCGTCGGTATAGGTAAGACACAATATGTTGCTGGGCTGTACATCTGTCTTGGCCAGGATGTAACCTATCCGCAAAGTCAAAATTTGTGTTTTTCCAGTGCCTGGTCCTGCCACAACCAGTACCGGACCATCTAAGGTGTCGACTGCTTGACGTTGTGCTGGATTGAGCGCTAAGTAAGCCTTATCAAAAGCATCTGTGGTCTTTATCTGGCTCAGGCTGTCTGATATCATTCATCAAAGTTAAGGACATAGATCTGAAATCGTGCTGCAGAGTACCAGGAGTTATTACTCGTGGCGCAACGATTCGATCGGGTCCAACCGGGCAGCCTTCAGGGCGGGATAGAGGCCAGAAATCAGACCTACGAGCATGCATATGACTATCCCCAGCACCATCCAGGCCCAAGGTATGAGAAATTTGCCACCGATTATGATGGTCACAACGTTTCCTATGATAATGCCCAGGATGATGCCGACGAGTCCGCCCAATTGGCATATGACCACTGCCTCGGAGAGAAACTGTACCAAAATACTACGGCTATTGGCTCCGATAGCCTTACGGATTCCAATCTCCCTAGTGCGTTCTGTGACTGAAACCAACATGATGTTCATCAGTCCAATGGCGGCTCCCAATAATGTGATCAAGCCAATAGCAATGGTGGCCATGCGCAGGTAGAATGTGTTCTCCTTCAGAATGTCGAGGATACCATCGCTCTTGATGATCTCAAAGTCATTATCCTGGCCAATACGAAGTTTCCTGATGTTGCGAAAAATTCCAGTGGTCGCTGCTATGGCGTCTTCAATATCCAGCGTGTTGTTAACACCCACCTTCACTGTGTAATTGGATCGCAGGGTGCCATAATATCTCTTGACATTCGTGACAGGTGCAAGGATCTGTTTATCTTCGCTTTGGTCCATGTTGGAACCTTTTGATGCCAATACGCCAATCACCCTATATTTGATATTTCCCACAGCGATGACTTTCTCCAGGGCTGCGGGATCGTTGCCCTGAAAGAGTAACGAAACGATATCTTTTCCGACTATGCATTTAGGGGCTCCATCCTGCACTTCTCCTCGAGTAAAATTACGGCCGGCTGAGAGGTCTAGACCCGAAACGTCCAAAAAATGCTCGTCTACTCCTCGCAAGGATATGTTGGGGTTCGATTTCTCATTGCCGTGTTTTACCACTGCATTTCTTGTGCCACGGTAGGAGACAGAGACACTGGCGGGAAAGTCAAAAGACTCCTTGAATTTTGTTGCCTGACGAAAAGTGATCGGCTCGCCTCTTTTTGACCTGCGGCCTCGGCGATTGCTCTTGATTACCATGCTTTTGGGCTGGATGCTGTATGCATTGGCTCCCAGACCAGAAAAGCTATCGGTCATGGAGAAAAGGATGCTATCGATGGCGGTCAGAATACCCACTAAAGCCATGATACCAAAAGCAATGATCGAAAGGGTTAAGATCGATCTAAGCAAATTGGCCCTGACAGAATCGAGGGCAACCTTGATGATTTCCCACCATCTACGCATGTGTCAAATGTATGACTCTATACTTAGTTTTCTTCCGGAGATTAGATCAGCGATGACAAAAATCCGATGGATATGGATTTTAGGGACGATGCCTGGTCAAGACCTCTCGAAGTTGAGGTATGATGGTCGGCGGAGCAGCGAGCACATATTGACCATTTTTCCATCCATCATCGTCGTAAAACCCCACTACTTCGCCACCGGCTTCCGACACGATGATTGCCCCGGCAGCAACATCCCAAATATTGAGCTGAAACTCGTAGAATGCATCAAAACGACCAGCAGCTACGTAGGCCAAATCCAGTGCTGCAGATCCGAGGCGCCTTGCCCCCTGTACTTTAGTGAGGAATTCCTGAAAAGCATTGAGATATGGTGCCGTACGATGTGCATATGGAAATCCCGTGGCCAATATCACCTCACCCAGGTTTGTAGGGTGACTGACATTGATCCGCTTTGCATTGCAGTAGGCTCCTCCTCCAGTCCAAGCATAGAAAGTTTCTCCCTGGAGCACAGACTGCACGACTCCCAAGCACATTTCTCCCTGATATTCGAGGGCAACGCTCACTGAGAAGAACGGGATGTTTTGCAAGAAATTAGTAGTGCCATCTAGGGGGTCTATGATCCAGACCAGATCAGAGCGATCGTTTTCGACGGTATCTTCTTCTGTGAGAAACGTGGCTGCGGGTAACAGACTACCCAGCTCAGCGACCAATAGTTTCTCGGTCTGCTTGTCCACATACGAAACCAAACTGTTGGAGGACTTAACTTCGATGTCTTTCTCTGCCACTCTTCCAACATTGTTTTTGATAAAAGTAGCTGCCTTATCCACAATGGGTAAAACGCGAAGAATCAGATTTGACAGCTCACTTTCAGTCATTTGCACAATGGTTTTACTCAGTGAATGATGCTACAGAAAACGGCAGCAACTTTCTTGGAGAAAGCGCTGCCGTAAAATACACCCAAAACCCAATTCTTGGATATCTTAACCCATTTCAGAGATTACCTCTGTAACCTCTGGGATCATTCTTTTTAACATTCCTTCAATTCCTGCTTTAAGGGTAACGGTTGAGGAGGGGCATCCACTGCAAGACCCCTGCAATATAACGGTTACTTTTCCTTTATCAAAGGATTTAAACTCGATATTACCTCCATCCATCTCAACAGCAGGTTTTACATACGTATCAATAAGTTCTTTAATCTTTTGAACCAGCTCAGCTTCATCTCCAGTGTATTGATAGACAACTCCGCTCTCCGCTTCAATGCGTGCTTTTTCCTCTTCAAATCCGTCTTTGATGACCTCGCCACCTTCATCGACATACTTCTTGATGAAGTCTTTCAGCAGCAACATGATGTCTTCCCAAGTAAACGTCAACTCTTTGGTGACAGTCACAAAATTGTTGCAGATGTACACACCCTTCACATAGGGTAGTTCAAAAAGCGCTGTGGCCAATGGACTCCAGTCTAATGCTAATGCCGCATCCCTGAAGTCAGCAGTGCCCTTATAGAGCATCCTATTGGTCACAAACTTCAATGATTCTGGATTTGGTGTTTGCTCAGTATATAGCATCACTGGGCTCTTCGTGACTGTTTCCATAGCGATAATGTCCCCTTCTTGTTTCAAAAATACATGAATATTATGAAACAGTGCCATCTATCGAAAGTTCACACTGAGGTAATCAGCAGGTCTGCGAAAATCTCAGGTCCCCGATTTGAAGTGGGATCTACGCCATTGATTAGTCAATGAAAATCAGACACGCTGATTCACACCAGCCTCACAAAGGGCAAGATCTTTGTACTTAAAAAACGTCTCAAAGCCCTTGTTTGTAAAGAAGGCTTTCGTTTCATCTTCTGATCGATTGCTGGTGACTAGCACAAAATCTCCTCCCCATGCACCCAGTGACTTGATTTCACCCCAGAAATCATTAAACAGCAATTCCTTCACCCTTGTCTTTTGTAAGATCTTAGACATGAGTTGTTCGTGTTCATGAAGCAAATCATCAAAGGCCTCTAGAGTTGTGGCGGCACAAATGGCTTCGGTAATGGTAGATACTTCTGTAATGTCTTTCGGTGCAATGCTCTTTTCGGCGTAATCCATGGCAGCTTTACGTGAATCCCTTTTTCGACCCAAGAAGACAAAATAAAGCCGTTCGCTAAAGGATGGTGCGAATCCGGCATCGCTAACATTGATCGTTAGGTCATCGATCTGATAGAGTATGGGACGGTCAGATTGTGCACACGCTACATCATAGCCGGATCCACCGAAAGTAGTTTCCAGTAGTTCGAATGGATCTACGTCAGCCCAAGCAGCGATGCAAGAAATCAGTGTTGAGCTGCTGCCAAGGCCCCACTCCGGCTCGAAATCCATCTCCGTGGTAACTCGATACTTTTTCCACTTCGACAAGAAGTCACTATTGAGTCTCACAGCCGATTCGAAAATCTCTTTGAGTCGAAGTGCCATCGCATCATCGGTAGTCTTGATCGGATCGAACCCAAAAAGGTCAAATTTGCCAGAAAACCACGACTCGCTGTTGGGTCTCTTGCTCTCCCAAACGATCTCGGAACCACTTCCTTCGGAAATATTCATCCGCTGTCCCACAGATAGTGGCAAGCCTAGGGCGAGGGCTCCATCAAGAACTAGATATTCTCCAGTGAGTAATACCTTTCCGTTTGCACGGAATAAATGCTTTGGAGGCACGGGCTAAGGTTTGATAGGCCTGCAAAATACAAATTCTCTACAGGTCGTATTATATTTTTATTATATTTTTCTTTTTAACATGTAAGATACATCGCCGTCTTTCTAACAGACATAGCTCGCAGATAAGAACATGGTTTGAAATCAACACTTAAAAAGGATCCATCCAAACAATTCAGCATGAAGATGTTCCGGCTCTGATAATGGGCCCAAATTTATCTTAGGTAACGGTATCCTCGATTGGCTTTCTGAGTACGTGCAGAAAATCCCTCACAGCTGAATGTGTCACTATTTTGTCAGAAAAATGGACTGTGGCAGCTTTGATTTCATTTTCTGTGGCCTTCAAATGGGCTAAAATATTATGAAGATGCATTTGCATGTGCCCCTGCTGGATCCCTGTTGTGATGAGTGACTTTACGGCAGCAAAATTCTGTGCCAGTCCCATCGAGGCTATGATCTGCATAAGCTCTGTTGCCGATGGTCTACCAAGCAGCTCTAGCGAGTGTTTGGCCAGTGGATGCAGTGAGGTGAGACCGCCGATCGTACCGACCGATAGTGGAAGCTCTATGGAAAATCTAAAGACTCCATCCTCAATGGTACACTCGGTCAGACTCTGATACCTACCTGATCTCGCAGCATAGGCATGTCCATTGGCTTCCACGGCACGAAAGTCGTTGGCCGTAGCCAAGACCACTGCATCGATGCCATTAAATATTCCCTTGTTATGGGTCGTAGCACGATAGGGATCAACTTTAGCGATATCGATGGCTTTCTTAAATCTCTGCGCAAGTTCAAGTGCGGAATAATTCTCGTAGCTGCCTAGATCATCTACTGGACATTCTACCGTGGCTCTGACCAGACAGTCTGGGCTGTAGTTAGAAAGGATGGCCATCAAGACCTCAATGCCATCTCTTTCTGGCCCAAAGACCTCATTTTTTCTGACAAAGTGGATCAGCGTTTGAGCGAAGGACTCCAATACAGAGTTGATGAAATTGGCTCCCATCGAGTCCACGGTATTAAAGGTAATGCGAAACTGATAAGTATCTTCTAATTGGTCAGATAGCTCGATCAAGTCAAAATCGACGACGCCTCCACCGCGGTTCGCCATATTCTGCGTCAGGTATTCGGCCGAAGCCATCATTTTTGCTCTGATGGCTGGCATCTGGGATTTTATCAGTTGGATATCGGCGGGCCAGGCAAAGTGAATTTGTCCCACCTTTAGTGTAGATATCACTTCGGCATGAAATCCTCCTCGTGTCTGCCAGTACTTGGCGGCCTTGGCCGCCGCCGCCACCACCGAGCTTTCTTCGATGACCATCGGCACGCAATAAGTCTTGCCGTTGATCAAAAAATTAGGAGCCACCCCATAGGGCAAATGAAAATTGCTGATGGTGTTTTCACTGAAGCGGTCCAACACTTTTTGTTTCTCCTTATCAGCTAACCAGTAGGAAGCCAGCTCTTTCATCACTTTCTCTGGATCCACAAAGAAATTGTCGACGATCCACTTTAATTTACCTCGCTTCGAGAGTTTAGAAAATCCGTTGATTGATCTTTGCTTACTCATGTCTGATCCTTAAATAAGATTGAGCCAGAGCTAAACCTTTGGCCTGCGCATCTGCGTATTGATAGAGTGCATCGTAGCTAACCATGGCATATTTAAGAAATGCCGAAGCCTGTCCATAAATGCACGATAGCTTCAACTTATTTATATAATAGTATCCGTCTAAGAAGGTGTCAATTCCACCGCTGATGATGACTTGACGACAAAGCATGCGATCACCCAATTGGCCTTTCAATTCGTTTACCATCGTCACCATATCCTCGGCAGTGTGTCCTACATTTGCCAGGGGTGACAGGTGGGCTGCTCCTGCATCATGACTTCGAAGTAACTCCATCCGTGCAAAATTAGTGCCCCCACTAGCCCCAAAATCTATGGCCGCTAATGGCAGCTGAAACAGTGCCCTCAGACTGTCTATTCCAAATCCCTGACCCACTTCCTTGACAATCAGCTTGCAATCCAGCCGATCGATCAGTCTCTTTATCGTGTCGATCGGGCGAGTTCTGATTTGGTCACCTTCCGGCTGCAATGCTTCTTGCAAGGGATTTACATGTACAATCAGGCCGTCTAAGCGCAGTCGGTCTAGTATCTCGCCGATGCGCGATATTTGATTGCCCTCCACTAATTCTTCCACTTGTGCAATGCCCAGATTGCCATAGAGGGGCAAGTCTTCCCCTATCAAATCGCGGACATCAAAGTCTGCTAACGAGCTGTCATCACGGAGTAATGACCTACAAGATCCCAGACCCATTCCCATACCAAATGCTCTACACACTCGGGCCAAATCGTGGTTTATACTAGCGGCATGCTCTGTACCCCCGGTCATACTGCTGACCCATATGGGTATGCGCAGCTGCTTACCCAAGAAAGGTACGGACAATCCTGTCACTGTGGGATGACTACCCATCATGGGTTCATAATAAAACCTTTGATCCAATCGATCCAGATCCATCCTGGAGCGAAACGCCAGTTCGATGTGCTCTTTCTTGCGTTGGCTTGCGATGTGCTTGTCTTCAGTCAACTGATCACCATTCATATAAACTTCCACTTATACTGACAGGTCAATCATTTGTACCTCCTTGAGGTCAGATGTAGACAGACCTGGGCAGGCAAAGGTATAGATGATCTCCATAGCACCCAAATCTGTCGCTTGTCGCGCTCAATTTTATCACGACGATGGAGTCAGAAAATGGCTGGAATGCCTAACCACTGAAATTCTTGGGCGAAAATCGAACTGTTTTTCAGCGACTTACGAGAAAGAAAAGTCGAATTTTTTGAATAAAAGTGTGGTTTATCTAGCGAAAGAAGTATACATTTGCCGGCACTTTACTCATCGATGACTCTTTGGGGTTCATCAAAAGCTATTTGTTGTGGATACATTAAGTTTTAAGACAATATCTACTAGAAAGGAAGATGTAGAGCGATCTTGGCATATAGTAGACGCCGAGGGAGAGACGGTGGGCCGAATTTGTTCTCGCATCGCCCATGTACTTAGGGGAAAGCATAAACCTTCTTATACACCCCACATCGATTGTGGCGATCATGTCATTGTGGTCAATGCGGAGAAGGTGCGTTTTACCGGGAGAAAATGGGACACCAAAACCTACCTGAGTTATTCGGGATATCCCGGGGGACAGAAAGCTCGATTTGCAGGTTCGGTGCGGTCAAAGAATCCCGGACAAATCATAGAAAAAGCTGTTCGTGGTATGCTCCCAAAAAATCGACTGGGACGTCAAATGCAGAAGAAATTGTTTGTTTATGCAGGACCTGATCATCCACACCAAGCTCAACAACCAGAACCCTTTAAATTTTAATTTGATATGGAAGTAATCAATTCAATAGGTCGCCGGAAGGGCGCAGTAGCCAGAGTCTACGCCACAAGTGGCAAAGGGAAAATTGAGATCAATGGAAAGGAGCTCAAAGAGTACTTTGCCCAGCCACATATTCACAATAAGGTGTTGGCACCATTTACACTGATCGAGGGTGACAATGTCTACGACTGGAAGGTGAATGTTGCGGGTGGAGGATTCAAAGGTCAGGCCGAGGCCATCCGATTGGGCATATCACGGATTCTCTCGAAGATCGATGCTGACAATCGCAAACCGTTAAAGGACGCAAAGTTTTTGATGCGAGATGCTAGGGTAGTAGAGCGTAAGAAATACGGAAAACCCAAGGCACGAAAGAGCTTTCAGTTTAGCAAACGATAATCATTTAAGTCGCAGTAAAGGAAAAAGAATGGCAAAACCAACCTATAATGAGCTACTAGATGCAGGTGTTCACTTCGGACATCTAAAGCGCAAGTGGAATCCAAAAATGCAGCCATATATTTTTATGGAACGAAAGGGAGTGCACATTGTGGACCTCAATCGCACTTTGGAGTGTTTAGAAAAATCTGGAAGATCACTCAGACAATTGGCCAAGTCTGGCCGTAAGATTCTTTTTGTGGCCACAAAAAAGCAGGCAAAAGATATCGTGAAGAAAGCGGCCTTGTCGGTAAATATGCCGTTTGTCACAGAAAGATGGCTTGGTGGAATGATGACCAACTTCTCTACCATCCGACGATCCGTCAAGAAGATGAACAACATCGATCGTATGCTCAGCGATGGTACATTGACTAGTGTGACCAAAAAGGAACGGCTTACGCTGACTAGAGAACGCGACAAGTTGGAGAAAGTACTGGGGGGTATCGCTAGTCTTAACCGGCTTCCTCATGCGGTTTTTATGGTTGACATTCATCACGAACATATCGCGCTGGCAGAAGCTCAAAAATTGGGATTGAGAACCTATGGCATGGTAGATACCAATTCGGATCCCAATTTGGTGGATTATCCCATCCCTGCTAATGACGATGCTTCTAAATCAATCAAGATTGTGACCAAATATATCACAGAGTGCATTAAAGAAGGTCTAGAAGATCGTAAGAAATCAAAGGAAGAGGTACAGAGCACGACAGCTGGCTAGTACATAAATCATCTAATAAACTATCATAATTCATACATACTATGAGCGAGGTAAAAATATCTGCATCCGAGGTAAAGCAGCTCCGTAATCAGACGGGCGCAGGCATGATGGACTGTAAGAAAGCCCTGATGGAATCTGGTGGTGACTTTGAGAAAGCCATAGAGTTTCTCCGTAAGAAGGGCCAGAAATTATCATTGAAGCGTGCTGAGCGAGAAGCTAAGGAAGGTGTGGTCATCGCATTGGTAGCCGATGACAAAAGTAGGGGCGTAGTGATCAAACTAAGCTGTGAGACCGACTTCGTGGCCAAAAACCAGGACTTCATTGATTTGGCAGAGGAGATGGCTGACATCGCTTTGCAGGAGTTTCCAACCGACATCGATGCGTTGAAGTTGTCTGCCATTGGCGACTTGACCATTGGGGAGAAAGTCATTGAGCAGGTGGGCAAGATTGGTGAAAAGATCGAGTTGGCATCTTACGAGAAATTAGAAGCACCGCTGGTGGTACCCTACATTCACATGGGTTACAAGGCCGGAGTGATCGTTGGTTTAAACAAAGCAGACGAAAGCTACGTAGATGCTGGAAAGGATGTGGCTATGCAGGTTGCAGCGATGAAACCTGTGGCCGTAGATAAAGATGGTGTGGATCAAATCATCATAGACAAAGAGATTGAGATAGGAAAAGAACAGGCACGTCAGGAAGGCAAGCCTGAAGCCATACTAGAGAAGATTGCCATGGGCAAGCTCAATAAGTTTTTCAGGGACAACACCCTGCTCAATCAAAATTTTGTCAAAGACAGCAAACTGACTGTTGGACAGTATTTGAAGGGCTTACATGAAGAGCTGAGCGTACAGGGATTCCGGCATGTTGCTCTCGGATGATCATTTTGAAAAACCTAAAAGCGAATCAAATTTGATTCGCTTTTTTTTTAACAGGGTGTGATGTATTTTGTTTTCGTTTGGAAACACATCGTGCTGCTAAATCCAAGATTGACATGGCCCTTTTATACCGTCGAGTGTTGTTAAAATTGAGTGGTGAATCTCTCATGGGAGACCAGACATTTGGTATTGATCCAAATCGTCTGAATCACTATGCAGATCAGATCAGAGATCTTCGTGACCTAGGTGTGGAAGTGGCTGTGGTCATTGGTGGTGGAAATATCTTTCGGGGTTTGCAGGCACGAGATTCTGGCATCGAACGGGTACAGGGTGACTATATGGGGATGATGGCGACGGTGATCAATGGCATGGCCATACAGAGTGCACTTGAAGGCTTAGGTGTGTTTACCAGACTCATCTCGGCCATTGAAATGAAAGAGATCGCAGAGCCCTATATCAGAAGGAGAGCCATCCGGCATTTGGAGAAAGGACGTGTTCTGATATTCGCAGCGGGTACCGGAAGTCCATATTTCACCACCGACTCTGCAGCTGCATTGCGCGCCAATGAAATTTCAGCCGATGTGATTCTTAAAGGCACCCGAGTAGATGGCATATACTCGGCTGATCCTGAGGTCGATGCCAATGCTGTCAAGTACGATCAGATCACTTTCGATGAGGTCATCACTATGGATCTCAAAGTGATGGATATGACCGCTTTTACTTTGTGCAAGGAAAACAATCTGCCGATCGTAGTATTCAACATCATGAAGGAAGGCTGTTTGAAACGGATCGTCATCGGTGAACCAGAAGGAACGGTGGTTTCACTTGCCAAGGAGACCTGAAAATTAGACAGGTACTATCCTAGAAGAGCAATCACACAGAAAATTGTCGGCCATCCTACATCTCTCCACGACGAGCTCGAGACAGCTTTTTGCTTTCATGCTGCGTTGCAATACCGATAGCTACCGGCAGGCATAGCAACGGTCATGTCTACGTAGTGGCGCCGTGTCTGAATACAGAATCTTATTAGAAATTCTCAACATTTCTTATGTGACACGCTAATATGCCCGCACTAGCTTTTTCTCCATGAAATTACTGAAGGCTTTATTGACTACTTTACTACCTCCATGTGTCGGATAGTCACCGCTGAAATACCAGTCTCCAGTATGATTGGGTATGGCTCTTCGTAGTCCTTCAAGCGTCTGGAAGATGATCTTCACCTTTGAATTTACTTTGGGAGGAGTCAGTATTTCCGAAATCTTCGCAGATATTTCTTCGTACTCAAATTGATCATACAGCACCTTGACCGCGTTGGTCACATGGCTTTTTGGCAGCTGTTCTTGGGCTTTACATTTCGCATAGACCTCCTCCAAAAGGTCTTCTCTACCCTGTTCTTTGATCAAGGCAATCATCGCCTGAAATGCGACAAAATCACCCATCACCGACATATCTATCCCGTAGCAGTCAGGATACCTGATCTGCGGAGCAGAGGAGACAAAAATGATTTTCTTGGGATGTAATTTATCCACCATCGTGATGATGCTGTCTCTTAGCGTTGTGCCCCTGACAATACTGTCATCCAGGAGCACCAGGGTATCGACATGGTTTTTTACGATACCATATGTGACATCATAGACATGGGAGACCAGGTCATTTCTTTCAGAAGTGGCTGCAATAAAAGTGCGCATCTTGGCGTCTTTGACCACCACTTTTTCAAACCTGGGTTTCATCGCCAATATCTCGGCAATGTCTTCATCTAAAGCATGCGGACCCAAGGCACTAATCCGATTTTTCTTGATGACATTGAGTCGCTTGTCGAGACCTTCCATGAGCCCGAAAAAAGCCGTCTCAGCCGTGTTGGGCACATAAGAAAAAACGGTGTTTTGGAGGTCTCCATTGATGGCTTCAAGGACCTGGTCTGCCAACTCCTCACCCAGTCTTTTTCGTTCGAGATATATATCCTTGTCGGTCCCGCGGGAAAAATAGATGCGCTCGAAGGAACATCTGGTCGGAGTGGCTGCTTTGATGAAAGCTTCCTCACCGACATGGCCTCCTTTCTTGATGATGAGCGCATGACCAGGCTTCAACTCTTTGATCTTAGAAAAATGTACACTAAAGGCTGTTTGAATGGCGGGTCGCTCAGAGGCAGCCACCACTACTTCGTCGTCGCAATAGTAGAAGGCAGGCCGAATACCGTTGGGATCCCTCATGATAAATGCATCTCCGTGACCGATCATTCCACCCATGACATAACCACCGTCAAATCGCTTTGTGGCGCGTTTGAGCAGTCGCTGAATATCTAGATGCTCTTCAATCAATGCGTTGATTTCGCGATTGTCGTGCCCATCCGGTTTAAACCATGTAAAGAGTTTCTGTACCTCATCGTCGAGAAAGTGACCTATTTTCTCAAGAACAGTCACCGTATCGGATACTTCCTTTGGATATTGACCCAGATCTAAAAGTTCTTCAAACAGCTCGTCGACATTGGTCAAGTTAAAGTTGCCGGCCAGGACCAGATTCCGGTTTATCCAATTGTTCTGACGCAATAGGGGATGGCAGGTCTCCACACTGTTTGAGCCATGGGTGCCATAACGCAGGTGACCCAAAATCAATTCTCCGGTGAAAGGCATGTTTTCCTTTAGCCATATTGGATCGTGCAGTTGCTGTTGTGACAGTCCCTTGAAGTAGGTGAAGACTTGATGAAAAAGATGCTTTAAATACTGTGGGTTGTTGCTCCGTTTGCGACTGATATATCTTGTGCCGGGCTTTGGGTCTAGTTTGATGGTGGCGATGCCAGCTCCATCCTGACCACGGTTGCGTTGCTTCTGGAGCAGCAGCTGCATTTTTTGCAGGCCGTACAGCGGTGTCCCGTAGGTATCTTCGTAGTACGCTAGGGGTTTTCGCAGTCTGATCAACCCGATACCGCACTCATGTTTGATCTGCTCACTCATTGGCACAAATACAAATGTTATGCTTGCAAAGATATAGCGAAAACCAGTTCAGAACAATGCTGAAGGTACCATTGTTTATTTAATTCTCCCGCTGAGCAGGCTCGGCCACGCTTTTTCAAGAAAAGTAATATACTTTTATGGTTAGGCGAAAAGAAGGACAAAAATGGCATTATTTAGTTTTTTCAAGACTCCGAGACATCAGAAGTTTAACTACATCCCTCGCTACTACGATCCACAGAAGGAACGTCTAGAGGAGATCCTCGCCCAAGCCAGGGGTGAGGGAAAGGATGAAACTGAGCTGGCGAAATCTCGGATCTCCTCCTCATTTCAGCGTCGTACAGGTTCTCACCGTAGCAGCCGCAGTGGTTTTGTCACTCGATCTAATATTCTCCTTCTCGCGATCATCGTCATTTTATTTGGGCTAACATATCTACTCCTTACTGTATATTTACCAAACTTCATCTCACAAATCGAAGGCTAGTATATGGCTGATATCATTCAGCTTCTTCCGGATTCTATCGCTAACCAGATTGCTGCTGGTGAGGTGGTGCAGAGACCCGCATCGGTTGTCAAGGAGTTGCTCGAAAATTCGATCGACGCCGGCGCCACCTTCGTCAAGCTGATTTTGAAGGATGCCGGCAAGCAATCCATTCAGGTTATTGATAATGGCGTGGGTATGAGCGAGACCGATGCAAGGATGAGTATCGAGCGTCATGCTACATCCAAGATCAATAGGACCGAAGATCTCTTCGCAGTGCGCACCTTTGGCTTCAGGGGTGAAGCAATGGCATCTATCGCGGCCGTAGCACAGGTAGACCTCAAATCAAGATTACACGATTCAGAGCTGGGGACACACCTGATCATCGAGGGATCTAAGGTGCGCTCGCAGGAGATGTGTGAGACTACTGCTGGCACCAACATCCAGGTAAAGAACCTCTTTTATAATATTCCCGCGAGGAGAAAATTTCTCAAGTCAAATACCGTTGAGCTAAGGCACATCCTCGATGAATTTCAAAGGATCGCCATTGCACATCCTGAGGTACACTTTGAAGTTTTTCATAATAACTCGGAGATGTATCATTTACCTCCCGATTCATTGCGAAAGCGCATAGTCAATATTTTTGGCAAGGGGCTTAACAACCGGTTGGTGCCCATAGACGAGGAGGCTGATCAGTGCACCATAACTGGATTCATAGGTAAACCTGAGTCTGCAAAGAAGCGAAGGGGAGAGCAGTTTTTCTTAGTCAATGGCCGATTCATCAAAAGTGCTTATCTCAATCATGCAGTTTTGATGGCCTATGAAAGTCTCATCGCACCAGGCACCTATCCATTCTATGTACTTAGTATTCGGATGGACCCAAGTCGTATTGATGTCAACGTACATCCTACTAAGCAAGAGATCAAATTCGATGATGAAAAACTTACCTACAATATGGTAAGATCGGGGGTGCGTCATGCCCTAAGTCAGAACAACATTACTCCGACGTTAGATTTTGATCAAAGTCCTGCCTTTGTCAACATGTTACCTAATCGGCCAGAACAAACTGCCGAGAAGATCATCATTCCTTCGAGCTTTTCGCGTGAACGACCAGACATCAGGGGTTGGGAAGCACTCTATGATGGCTTGGAGAAAGAAGGTGCCGGCACAGCCCCCGAATCAGATGAAGTCCTGGTGGCGAGCCAGACCGATAGAAAGGTGCCGGTCCAGATTCATCAGACATATATCCTCACCCAAATAAAATCAGGATTTCTGATCATCGATCAGCAACACGCTCATGAGCGTGTACTCTACGAATACCATCTCAATTTGTTGAAGAATCAGACAAGCAACGTACAAAAGCTGTTGTTCCCCATTAATTTTGAGTTATCAACGGAGGAGTCTGTGATGCTCACCGATTTATTGCCCCAAGTCAATCTACTCGGTTTCGAGATAGAGGGTTTTGGCAAACAGTCTTTCATTTTGCATGGCATCCCAGCACATTTGTCCTCTATTAGAAACGAAGTAGGATTGATTCACCAGATTTTAGAACAATTTCAACTAAACGTAGAATTAGTATTGAGCGAAGAGCAGCGTCTGGCACTTTCTCTCGCCAAGAGTGCAGGAGTAAAGCGCGGGAGCAGTTTATCGGAGATGGAAATGGAGGCGATCATCGGGCAATTGTTTGGTTGTGAGGTACCCTTTGAAAGCCCTTCTGGAAAGAAATGCTTTTTGAGTTTCGAATTGGAAGAGTTGAAGAACAAGTTTAATTAACAAAATGCCGGTTGGGCTATGCCTAGAATCAGTGAGGCTGTAAAGCAACTTCTCATACTTAATATTGTGCTCTTTGGTGTAGCCGAGCTGGTCATGCCAGATCTACGGTACATTTTGTCCCTCTATTATCCTGCTGCATCCGAATACTTCCGACCCTGGCAATTGGTTAGCCACATGTTCATGCATGCTAATTTTAATCATCTGCTCTTTAATATGTTTGCTCTGTATATGTTTGGTACTGCGCTGGAGACCTATTGGGGAGCCAAACGATTTCTCACCTTTTACTTCATATGTGGATTTGGGTCCCTGATCCTGTATCTTGCTGTGCTATACCTGGAAGTAAGTGCCTATGATCCACTAACTTATCAGGCATTTATCAGCAGGCCATTCCCCATGATGGGCGCGTCAGGGGCTATTTTTGGCCTACTGGCTGGCTATGGTATGATGTTTCCTGAGAGCAGGATTATGCTGTTGATACCACCGATCCCCATGAAAGCCAAGTATTTTGTGATGATTTATGCCGTCATCGAACTTATCTTTGGCATCAGCGGCATTCAGACTGGGGTGGCACACTTTGCCCATCTTGGTGGAGCACTATTTGGGGCAATCATGATTATTTACTGGCGCAAAAGCGGTCAATTATAATGTTTCAGTCGATCATAGATGATATCAAGCGTGAGCTGTCTACTGGTAACATCATCAGTAGGCTGGTCATCATTAATATTGGTGTCTTCTTCCTGGTCAATGTCGTCTGGCTGGTCTTGAAAGGGATCAATGGAGGTGAGGTGCCTTCGATCTATTATGACTTTTTGCATTTCTTCTGTGTGTCGTCTAGCATCATGCACAATATCACCCATCCATGGGTGTTTATCACTAGTATTTTCCTGCATGAGGGTTTTTGGCACCTGCTTTGGAATATGCTTTTCTTGTATTGGTTTGGACGCATTGTCGCTGATCTGATCGGTGAGAAAAAAATCCTACCCATCTACTTGCTCGGAGGGATGGTCGGATGTGTGATCTATTGGGCCAGCGCCCAGATTGTGACCTACAATGCTCCTTTTGCTCTCGGAGCATCGGCGGGGGTGATGGCCATTGTGATGACTGCGGGTATGATCGCTCCCGAATACAATCTTCGTCTGCTGCTCATCGGTGATGTAAAATTGAAATATGTGGTAGCCGTTCTGATCTTGGTAGATATTTTTGGTTTGGCAAGCGTGGAGAATACCGGTGGACACTTTGCTCATCTGGGTGGTGTGATGATGGGATGGCTATTTGTCTTGCAATTGCGAGAAGGCAACGACTGGTCAGAGGGGGTCAATAACATCCTGCATAAGATCACCCAATTCTTCACTGAAACCAAACAACCTGTTCAGACTACCACCGCCAAGGAAAGAAAGTTGGTGGTCAAGAAGCACTATACCCAGCGTACGGATTCACTCTCCGAAGCTGAAGTACAGGAACGCATTGACCTCATCTTGGATAAAATCAAAGCCAAAGGGTACGAAAACTTGACTAGGGAAGAGAAAGACTTTCTCACCAATGCTAGCTCCCGCAGATGAAATGGTTTTTGCGTTTGGTCATATCGCTCAACATTATCACAGCGGTACTTACCGCCGGTGGGTACCTGGCTTCCTATCTGCACCCAAGTAGATCAACCCTTGTACAGTCGATTGGTCTTTTTATGCCGTGGTTGCTGATGGCCAATGCTGTCTTTTTGCTTTTTTGGATCAGTCTGCGGAGAAAGTGGTGGTGGCTTTCGCTGGGTGCATTGCTGCTGGGATTCAATCAGATCCCTCGATTTGTTGGATTTCATTTCAATCAGGATGAAGATGCAAATCAGATGGTGGTCTGCAGCTATAATAGTAAGAGCTATAACGAGAGTAACCGGTTAGAGACATTCCTTCTGGAGATCAACACTCAATATGATCTAGATATCCTCTGTCTCCAAGAGATCTCTAAGAACCATCTGCCACTCGTCAAGAAGACAAGCAATCTAGCCCATACACATTTTCACAAGGGGAAAATGATTCTTACCAACTACCCCATAAAAGATAGAGGAAACATTCAATTTGATAACTCAGTCAATGGCTGTCTGTGGGTAGACCTAAAGAAAGGTCATCAGATTTTTAGAGTATATAATATTCATCTTCACAGCAACCGCATCACACGTGAAGCTGAGACCATCATCGATAACATCTACACCGACAAAGCCCAAGCCCTGACCAAGATCAGGCGGATGGTGGGAAGTTATCAGGTCGCTTGCCAGGAAAGAGCTGAACAAGTACATAGTATTCTACAGCATGTAGATCAGTGCAAGCATCCCGTAGTCATAGTGGGAGATTTTAATGATACACCCTTCTCCTATACCTACCAACAGTTTATAGAACGCCTGGACGATGTTTTCATCTTGAAAGGCTTGGGTTTCGGTAGTACTTACGCTGGAACACTTCCCGGATTGAAAATTGATTATATTTTTGTGGACGAAAAATTTGAAGCCTTAAGCCATCAGATCTTGCGAACCAAGATTTCCGACCATTTCCCGGTCTTAAGTTTTCTCAAATTAAAGGATTGAATGCGACAACTTTATCTATACAACAGTCTCACCCGCCAGCGCGAAAAATTTAGTCCCTTGGTCGAAGGCCATGTAGGAATGTATGTGTGTGGTCCTACCGTGTACAGCGATGTTCACCTGGGAAACTGTCGCACTTTCACCAGCTTTGATGTCATATACCGATTCCTTTTACACCTGGGGTACAAGGTGCGATATGTGCGCAACATCACGGATGTGGGACACCTGGAAGGGGATGTAGATGTCGGAGCTGAGGATAAGATATCAAAGAAGGCTCGACTCGAACAAATCGAGCCTATGGAGGTGGTACAGAAGTACAGTAATGGCTTCCAGCGGATGATGGAGACCTTCAACATTCTTCCACCCAGTATTGAACCCCGGGCTACTGGTCATATCATGGAGCAAATCAAAATGATTAAGCAGATTCTGGAAAATGGATATGCCTATGAAATCAATGGATCTGTCTATTTTGATACCCCAAGATTTGTTGCAGAAGAAGATGCCTATGGAAAACTTTCTGGTAGGGTGATAGATGACTTGCTTCAAGAAACCAGGGATGACCTGAAGCGCCAAGATGAAAAGCGGAGCCCGCAGGATTTTGCGCTGTGGATCAAAGCGGATAGCTCACATCTGATGCGGTGGGAGTCACCGTGGTCTGTGGGTTTTCCTGGGTGGCACCTTGAATGTTCAGCTATGAGTACAAAGTATTTGGGCAAATATTTTGATATCCATGGTGGAGGTACAGATCTCAAGTTTCCGCACCATGAAAATGAGATCGCCCAGAATATCGGCGCTTGCAAATGCGCACCTGCTAAATATTGGATGCATGCCAATATGCTGCTCCTCAATGGACGAAAAATGTCTAAGAGTGACGGTAACTCAGTCATGCCCCAACAACTTTTCACAGGAGACAGTGAGCATCTGACTAAGGGGTTTTCTCCCATGGTGGTACGCTTTTTTATGTTACAAGCTCATTATCGAAGCACCCTTGATCTGACCAATGACGCACTGTTGGCCGCTGAGAAAGGCTATCAGCGATTGATGGATGCATACCAGGCATTATCCTCCCTCGAGGCTCAACATCAAGGTGATCCTACCAATCTGGATAGCGAGATTGAGACCTTGATCAACAGCGCATTCGAAGATATGTGTGACGACTTTAATACCGCCAAAGCCCTCGGAAAACTTTTTGAATTGGCCACCAAGATAAATTCACTCAAGGGTGGACAACTGAGTAGTCAGGACCTCTCATCGAAAACACTGTCCGTGCTCACTCAGGCTTATGATGATTTTCTGTTCAAGATTTTTGGCCTCAAGGCTCCCTCAGTCTCCGAGGGAGGTGACGAATTGATCGATGGCTTAATGCAATTGATTATAGATCTCAGAAAAGATGCCCGCAGCAATAAGGATTGGAGTACGGCAGATAAAATTAGAGATGTCCTGACTGTATTAGATGTACAGTTAAAGGATGGCAAAGACGGTACCACATGGACCAAAAAGTAACGGCATTGGATAATAGAGGTCTGGACCTGATGCACCAATTGTTGGAAGTGCTCTCCCTATTGCTGATCGTGGGTGTAGGTCTGTGTTTTTCAGGTTGTAAGAACGATGCGTCACCCACCGGGATGGATAAAGTAGACGCTAAAGAGGTCGTAGTACCTGCTTTCCAGCGGGATTCAGCCTATGCATATGTGGCACAACAGATAGATTTTGGCCCAAGAAATCTTGGGAGTAGCGGACACGAGGCTACCAAAAGATGGATCATCACTAAGATGCAGGAATTTGGTATGGAGGTTTTAGAACAAACCTTTACAGCTACGCTCACCAACGGCGACCAGTTTCCGGCGACCAACATCATAGCTCATTATAACCGTGCAGAAGATCGGCGAGTGATGCTCGCAGCTCATTGGGACACGCGATATGTAGCCGAAAAGGACCCCGATGCCGAAGTGCGAGGTGATCCAATACCAGGGGCGGATGACGGTGCCAGTGGTGTAGGTGTGTTGATTGAAATTGCCCGAGTGATCGATCAGAACCCACTGGATCTGGGCATTGATTTTGTCTTCTTTGATGCGGAAGATCAGGGTGACAATGGTGGTGCCACAGAGACCTGGTGCCTAGGTGCTCAGCATTGGTCTCGAAACCTGTCATCGGGACAGCGACCGGCCTATGGTATTTTGCTGGATATGGTCGGAGCCAAAGGAGCCACCTTCCCCAAAGAGGGAATATCCATGCACTACGCTCCCAGCATTGTCGAAAAGGTGTGGAGTCTGGGTCAGTCGATGGGATATGGACATTACTTTGTCAACAGGAAAGAAGTACCCATTACAGATGACCATCAGTTTGTCAACTCACTGACGGGCATCCCGATGATAGATATCATCAACTATCCCAACGGCACCTTTGGCTCCTATCATCATACACACGGTGACGACATGAGTATCATTGACCGTAATACCCTTCGTGCAGTGGGGCAGGTCGTACTTGCACTAATCTACAAGGAGAGTGCTGGTGCACTGTAGTGCCTCCTTAACAATCCAGAATTTAGCCTAAAACATTTGGAGGTCATCCCCATTGAGCCTATATTTGCAGCCGCTTGCAAAGGGCAGTGCGGAAGTCATATGGTGGTGTAGAAGTCCTCTGTCATGAGTCCCAAAAAAGGGGCGATTAGCTCAGTTGGTTCAGAGCACTTGGTTTACACCCAAGGGGTCGGGGGTTCGAATCCCTCATCGCCCACCAGACAGTTGAAAGAGTCGGTACGTTTAGTGCCGACTCTCTAGCAATATACTATGAGTGAGAAGGGAGATCAATACGATGATGATCTCATCCAGAGGATACATTGAGTGAACCAATTGGTAGATCACTCTGGACTCGTGTGCATTTACTACTTTTCCGGACCGTACTAAGCAATAGCCGAATTGAATTTGAATCATCCTCCTAATGTCAACCTCAATCTAAACTCCATATGAAGTTATATATTCCAAAAGGATATCGCTCATTGATGGATCTGCAACAGACTGAAAAGGCGATCAAGTTTGTCAAGGACACATTTCAGATGAACCTTTCTTCAGAACTAAGGCTGCGACGCGTTACTGCTCCTCTCTTTGTTGCTCAAGGAACAGGAGTAAATGATGATTTAAATGGCATAGAACGACCGGTTGCTTTTCCCATCAAGGAGATGGACGACACGAAGGCTGAGATTGTACAGTCGCTGGCGAAATGGAAGCGTATGGCATTGGCTGACCTGGAGATTGCTGAAGGATATGGCATCTATACCGATATGAATGCCATCCGGCCAGATGAAGAACTATCCAACATTCACTCCCTTTATGTCGATCAGTGGGATTGGGAAAGCGTCATCTCAAAAGAAGATCGCAACCTCACTTTCTTAAAGAAGACTGTGTCCAAGATCTACTCATCGCTGGTGCGTACGGAGTTCTTAGTGAGTGAACAGTTTCCTCAGATCAGTCCCTTCTTACCGAGAGAAATCACCTTTCTTCACAGTGAAGATCTGGAGAGAAAGTATCCCTCGCTCAGTGCAAAAGAAAGGGAAACCATTTCGGCCCGGGAGCACGGTGCAATCTTCATCATTGGTATTGGAGGGCCGCTGCCATCTGGTGAAATCCATGATGGACGCGCACCTGATTACGACGATTGACGACCCCAACAGAAGGCGACTACAGCGGCCTCAACGGGGATATAGTGATCTGGAATCCAATCTTGGAAAGTGCTTTTGAGATTTCGTCCATGGGTATCAGGGTAGATAAGGGAGCGCTTCTGAAGCAGTTGAAGATGGCCGGAAAAGAGGATCGCAAGGACTTGTACTGGCACCATAAATTGCTGCAAGATGAGCTACCACTGTCCATAGGTGGCGGTATTGGTCAGTCAAGATTGTGCATGTACTTCCTCAGAAAAGCGCACATCGGTGAGGTGCAATCGAGCATTTGGCCTCAAACAATGATCGAGCAATGCCGCTCTAACAACATCCATCTGCTGTGATGATGGGTGAGTATGGGGTGCTTTTTCAGTGACTCAATGTTGACGAAGATCTGAACCTGGCAAGGATGCGACGACCGACTCAACATTAATTGTTCAGCATCTTAGCAGTATGATTGCTCCAATATCGCTGCGTAAACCATAAGACAAACCACAATAGAGCTAGCCCAAATGAGATCTTGCTGATCCAGGCACAGATATTATATCTTGCTGACTGATACCTCAGCTCTATTGTATGTAGACCCTTGGGTACAACCACCGACTGCACCAGGTGGTTGGTCTTATAAACTTGAGATGCTGGCTGACCATCTATCAGTACTTTTTGACTGGCAGGTGCATAAATCTCAGATAGTACGAATAGACCGTCTGCCTCTGCTTCGACGGTATAGACAATTCTATCTAATGCATAGGAAACCAACTCGACTTTACTGCGCGAGACTGCCCCTATCTTCTCAGAGATTTCGGACTCAACCAATGCTGTCGTCCGTATGTCCAAGCTTGGATCATTGAGCATGGCCAGTCTCTCTCGATCGTCGGTTACCACCCGATATTTGTCGACAAAGTAACCCCGGTCCAGATTAAACTTATAGCGATAGACATACCTGCCTGTATTGTCCCGATGTTCTTCCCGCAAGTTGGGATGGGTAAGCTTCCGCTGACTCACTACATATTTGACATTCATGGCATCCAATACATTCCAGTTCATCTGGAGATTGCCATCCAATTTGTAATGCAAGTTGTTGTAAAAGACTTCATAGGCATATCTATTCATTTGCAATTCAAAACCTCCACCAATGGTTTGCAGATAGTATGGCAGTCCTAAGTTGGAGCTGGCAAAGGGCTCCACTCGAAATAAATCGTCATCGGCCATCATGAAGTCAATGGCAGATGTTTTGGCAAGGTACTTATCTCGAAAAGTACCTTCTGTCACAGGCTTGGTGCCATATTGCGTATGCTGGAAGCCCAAATCTGCCAATGCCATGATCACCACGATCCAGGTGACTGTTTGAGCTTTCCACTTACGACGATATACCATCTGAAGGCATCCAAGGCATATAGCAGCGATGATCGCAATCCTGGTTAGATCCCAGTAAAATAGGCCTTGTCGTATTTCTCTCATGACACCGGCTGCCTCTTCCGACATATTTTGACCGACTTTTTCGAAGCCGAAGGAAGTACTTACCAACAGCACAAGGCAGAGGGTACCAAGACAAATCCACCATAGTTTTTTCAGCCGCTTCCCTTGCATGGTGTGATTTTTCTTTGGCAATGCTTTGATCGCCTGGGCTCCAAGGGCTGCCAGAAGAGACAGGGCGAAATTTACCACAACTATGCTCGTAGTAGGAGTACGGAAGTTCTTGAAAAATGGTACTAATGTGTAACAGAGGCTGTAGAATGGCTCCGCAAAAGTACCCAGCATCCAGACCAGCATCAACAGTACAGCCAACCACATAGATGGAAGGACCTTATGTGACTTTGCCATGAAACCCAGGACCACCAGGAGCAACGGTATGATCCCTAAATAATAAAATGAGGAGTTAAAAGGTGCATGTCCCCAATAGGTACTGACGATGTTTTGGTTGAGGCGTTGTGCATCCGAAGCGCTGAGCCTGGTCTCTGAAGTGCCGCCCACAGCATTGGGTATCACCAGGGATAGGAGCTCAGTCGGAGCGAAAGACCATTGAGCTACGAAGTCCTTGGCCACTCCCACATCTGCATGAGCTGCCTCCCCAGGCTGGTCAAGACGCTCAATGTGACCACCTCTTACACTCTGCCCAGCAAATTTGCTAGCCAGCAACAAGGGCTGAGCCGCCAGACAGGCAGCAAAAAGTCCGGCGAGTACAGCTGCACCAAATTTCTTGATCATCGTCATCCGACCTGACATCCGATGGTGCCAAAGATCGACAGTGATCACAAGAGCCATTAGCACACCGGTGTAGAAGGTTACTTGATAGTGGCCAGCTCGCAACTGGAATGCCAAAGCAAAGGCCAGGCCAAGTCCGTAAATCCAACGTGGCTTATCTAGAAGGACCTTTAGACCGAGTATCACCCAGGGAATATACATGACCGCCTCATACTTAAAGAAGTGGCCCACCATGATCAGGGACTTCTGGTAGGGAAGCAATACAAAAACAGCTGCACCAAAAAATGCCAGCAGAGTATCCAACCGCAGGTAACGCAATAAAAAATACATGCCTAAAGCTCCCACCAAGGTAAATACCAGTGGGAAGGTCAGCCAATCGGCCAGGAGATGCAAATAGAAGTCAGGGGCGATGAAAGAGCGGGGCAGATAAAAAATATTTGGCATGCCGCCCCAAGGAAATGGATTCCACTGCGCGATCTCACCGGTGGTAACCATGTACTGAAGCATTTGGTGGTTGTTGACCAATTCTGCAATGGTATCACCGGTGGGATAGATCATACTGTAAATGATAGACTTGTTGTACAGTACGGTAATGATCACTACCAGGCCAACGATAGCTGCAAGATGTTGCTGCCATGGAAGCCACCGCTTGACTTCCTTACGGAGTTTATTCGGGGCTGGGCCTCGGCTCTGCTTAGATCGGCGACGTTTGGTCATAATATTCTCAGTGCTAAAGTAACTCATCCCAATCAAATGGGGACCTTGACTATAGCGTCTGCTCCGCAAAAGGACAATGCGCACAAAATGGGTTGTTTGGCACATCTTAATTTCTGCGCTTTGGGGATGGGGCTGTGCTCTGTTTCTTGAGTGCCTGTTCAGGTGAAAAAGGGCGCTCAAAAGCGATCATGTATTGGGCAGATCAGCAATCTGAGGAGTGATGGGGCATAGTTGTTGGGCGCTATACACCTCCAGCATGGCGTGGTCGCCTGTGGTAGCGATCTTTCCCCGGAGTATGTAAAACCCACGTCCATGCAGCGGATGCTGCTGCAGGGCGGTGGGAAAATGAATACTGTCGAAGAAATCATCGTGCTCATCCATCCAAGTGGCAAAACACATGTGCTTGCCACGCACGGTTGTCACTGGCTTCTTGGCGACATAGTAGCCTACCATGGTGACGCACTTCCCCCGCCAAGCCTGCAGGTCTTTGGTCACGATCCGATCCTCGGGCAAAGGCCGATCGATCAAAAGAAAGGGGGCGCAGAGGGGGTATCCCAGCAGATCAATCTCCTCATAGTGCTGATCATGAGTCCCGACCTGTTTCTGGTCATTGGGGAGGGGAGCTATGAGGGTATGCTTGGGAAATAGGCTTTGGGATGTTGTTGGCTTTCCGTCATACAGCGCCTCCCAGTAAAGGGCAGCCTTGATTGGCTTGTCAAATCTGAAAGCTCCGATCCGAATTAGTACTTCTAATTGCGAAAACGGCAGCTGCACCCTTTCCAGGAAATCTGAGAAGCTTGTGAAAGGACCGTCAGCACGTGCTTGAGCGATTTGACCGATGCTGCGAAGCCTTAGATTCTTGACATGCTTGTAGCCCAGGAAGATCTGGTGTCCATGCAGGACACTGTGGTGGCCACTGCGATTGATGCAAGGCGGCACTACCGTAGCACCCAATCTGCGAGCTTCGTGGATGTAAAACTCGGTCGAGTAGAACCCCCCTCGACAGTCGATCACCGCTGTGATAAACTGCCAGGGGTAGTGGGCCTTCAGGTATAGACTCTGCATGCTCTCGGCAGCGTACGACGCGGAGTGCGCCTTGCAGAAAGCATAGCCACTGAAACTCTCAATCTGGCGCCATACCTCCCTGACCAGTGTCTGTGAGTGCCCCAGTTGTACGGCTTGTACCATGAATTTCGTACGCAGCGCTTTTAAGTCAGCCCTCGACTTGCTTTTGCCCGTCATCAATCGTCGCAGCAGGTCGGCATCGTGCAAATTCAACCCTGCAAAGAGGTGTACCATCTTCATCACATCCTCCTGATAAACCATGACGCCATAAGTATCTGCCAGGTGGCTGGCAAAGAGTGGGTGCACATCGAGCAAGGGCCGGCTGCTGTGGTGCCGCTCAATGTACGCTTTCATCATACCACTCTTGGCCACACCAGGTCGTATGATCGAACAAGCAGTGATCAACTGGAAATAGTCACTGCACCGCAATTGCTGCAGGAGTCCTCGCATGGCCGGCGACTCGATATAAAAACAGCCCATGCTCTGACCCGATGCTAAGAGTGACAAGGTGCGCGAATCTTGCTTGATCATCGCCATGTCGTGAATATCGACCACCGTTCCTTTGGTGTCCTTCACCAGGTCAACGGCTGCCCTCACGTGACTCAATCCGCGCTGGCTGAGTAGGTCATACTTATGGTATCCCCAAGCAGCAGCGTGGTGCATGTCCATGTGTGTTACAGCAAATCCTTTGGGCATCATCTGCTTGGCAGTGGTATAGGTCATGGACCTCTGACCGATCACCAGCCCCCCAACGTGCATGCTGAGATGACTGGGAAGCTTTCGGAGTTTGTGACCCACCTCAAATATTCTCTTTGCCAAGGGATGGTGATCATCCCATGGTGCCCTGACGATTTGATCCTGATCTGAACGGGACAGACCGAAGGCGCTACCGATCCTACGCACCAGAGACCTGCCCTTATAGGTCTGATAGGTGCCTAGCAACCCCACTCGATCGTGGCCATACTTGTCAAATACGTACCGCCAGATGGTATCTCGATCCCGGTGGCTGAAATCCAGATCGAAATCCGGTGGCTGTTGACGGTGTGGATTGATGAATCTTTCGAAGTAGAGGTTGAGCTCAATCGGATCTACGTCGGTGATGTATAGACAATATGCCACGGCAGAATTGGCTCCACTGCCTCTGCCCACATGGGGAAAATGCCGAGTGCTAGCGAAGGTGACAATATCCCAGGTAGTAAGAAAATAGGTCTGTAAATGAAGTTTCTCGATCAGATGTAGTTCGTGATACAGTCGTCTGTCGACAGAAGGATGCCTGGCGGGATACCTGGATCTGCGACCTTGCCATACCAGCTGGTGCAGTTTCTGTATGTCGGCCTTGACGTTCTGGCCATAGGTGGAACGATTGACAGCGGGTCCGATGATCAGCTGCAGGTCAGTGCTTGCCAGCACTTTTTGAGCGTTGATCAACAGCCATGGAGCTGTCTTAAACTTCTCAAACATCTCTGCTGGCGGAAGGAGGCAATCTCCCGGTGTCGAAATGGGGCAATCCCTTTGCTGTCCAAATAGTGTGTTTTGATCGATGCATTGTAGGAGTCGATGTATGTCATACTGTGACGGGTTAACTAATGTGACTGGTTGCCAGGCCAGCAGCTTCTGTCTACTGCGGCGATCTAACGAGCTGTTTTTGGCGTGTATCTCTGAGGCCCGGACGCCAAGATACTCGTGCTCCATCAGGCTGTTGAGGTGACAGGGGAGACGATCGTATATGATGATGCATTGCTCCAATGATGGTCGCACCGGTAGATCTTTGCCACCAACAGTCATAGAGTTAAGTAGTGCATGGAGCATACTCAGTCCCTGTTGATTTCTGGCAAGTCCAATGTACCGAAGGCTGCCATGCTGGCGAAACTCGATGCCAAGTACGGGCTTGATATCTGCCTCCCGGCATAGTTGATAGAATTCGATCGCACACGATGTATTATTGATGTCTGTGAGGGCAAGGGCGCTGACCTGGTGACGCACACCGAGCTCCACCAGTTGCTTCGGACTCAGAAGGCCGTAGTTAAAACTATAGTATGTATGGCAATTCAGGAACATACGCTGGGATTGTCGATCTTAAAGGGCGTTTATCTTAGCTTCTGTTGTTAAGGCGCGCAGACACAGAACAATTTAGCCAAAAGTCGTATTATTCAGCATTTTTATGTCGGATTATTAGTCATTTCTAAAAAATGGACGTATATTGACCTTGGAATTCATCATTAGTTGGAACCTTATGCAGCAAAACCTCGCCCTTTCTGTCGAACATCGCCTCACACAAATGACCCTTCAAGTGGCTTTTCACCTGCACAAAGAACTAGGGCCTGGATTGTTGGAAAGTACCTATCAGCTATGCTTGGCACATCAGCTTTCTCAGCTGGGTTTGCAAGTGGAGTTGTCAAAGGGGATGCCGTTGATGTATGATGATCTGCACCTTGATGTGGGCTACAAAGTGCCAATGCTGATAGAAAATAAGTTGGTGATCGACATCAAGTCACATACATTTTCTGACTTGCATGTGGCACAAATGAAGACATATTTGAAACTGTCACAGTGCCAAATGGGCTTACTTTTCAACTTTAATTTGACATCGTTGAAGCAGGGAGTTAGGAGGATAATGGCGGAGCATTTTGCTCATCACGATGGGGCATTGAGATCAGCGGTTTGACCAGAACCCATCGCTAAAATAACGACCATGTTACCAGAAAATCTTCGTTATCTGCGCAGAAAGAACAAACAATCTCAGCAGCAGCTTGCTTCCGATCTAGCCATACCACGGACTACCCTGGGAGATTATGAACGTGGGCATACCGAGCCCAGCATTGAGACTTTGATCAGGTTGAGTACCTACTTTGATGTGACCCTTGATGCATTGCTGACCGAACGCATGCAGCATCGAGACCTGGAGATTTTACGCACCGATGAGTATCGAGTACTGGCAATCAGCGTCGATGATCATAATCGTCAAAACATTGAATTTATTCCTGCCAAGGCGGCAGCTGGCTATTTGGAGAGCTATCAAGATCCAGATTATATTAAAGAGCTGCCCAAAATGTATTTCCCCAGTATTCCAGAGGGGACTTATCGTGCTTTTGAGATTCAGGGAGATTCAATGATCCCACTAGAATCGGGCTCGATTGTTGTCTGTTCATACGTGGAGCGCATCGAGGAGTTAAAGAGCAATAAGACGTATGTGATTGCCACCCATCTCGATGGTATCGTATATAAGCGTGTCTTAATCAATCCGGATCAGACTTCACTCACTGCCGTCTCAGATAACCCGACGTATCCTCCCTTTAAGATACGCTATCAGGACATAGCTGAAGTATGGAGCTACTATGCACACATCGGCTTTACCGATTCCAAAACGGCCATCGATCATGCCATGGATGAAAGGATTGCTGACATCCAGGCAAATGTGCAATACATCAAAGCTCAGATGTCGTAGACACTGCTAAGTAACTTTTTTTCTTAACGGGCTCATCAATCGAGCCCATAAACCAAGTTTAAATTATGTCATGTTTAGAGAATGCAAAAAAATTGCAACAGATGATGGCTGAAGGACAGACCATGGAAGCCTTCGAAAAGTTTTATGGGGACAATGTTGTAATCAAAGAGGTGCCCACAGGGGAAGTGCGCAATGGAAAGGAAGCTCAGCGAGAAGCCCTTAAAAAATGGTTCGGCTCCATCAAAGAAATGCATGGTGGTGGAGTGGGAGCTGTGACCAGTGATGAAGAGGCTCAAGTGACTTGTGCCGAGAGTTGGTTTGATGCGACTTTTCAAGATGGTAATCGGATGAAGATGCAAGAGGTAGCTGTACAGCAGTGGAAGGATGATCAGATTGTGGAAGAAAGGTTCTATTACCATATGCCCGGACAGTGATCAAGTAGAGTACTAACCACATTTTGACCGCAGCCGCTCACAGTCGAATGCACTGCGAAAAGATTGCCGATTCAGAAACGGATCTTTGGATGATCTCTCCATTTTTGTCAATCGGAGGATACTCAGACATTATGCAGCACACTGTCCAGAGAAGGCAATTTGGAAGCATTCGAGAAAGACATCGGATGAACCCAAATGTCTATCTGGCCAGTGTGCTTGTCTCAAGAAGTGCAAACGTCAGCCAGTTTCAGGTGCACTTTATGAAGATGGCCCCTTTTCGGACCACAGCCAGCAAGGGGCTATATCCTTTGGTGCCATTAACAATGGCACCTGCCGGCGTGCAATGAGGTTAACACTTTGAAATTTGCCGGGGCTTCCAGCTGGATAATCTGTATTTTCGTCCTCATGGAAAAACTAATGCTGCATATAGAGAGCCTGGTCTTTGCTACGGAAAATCCTATTACTGTAGAGGAAATTGTCGCATGCCTTGAGGCCGCCTTCGAGACCAGCATCAATGACATCGAAGTGGAAGAAGCCCTGCAGGCACTGGGCGAAAAGTATGAGAGAGATCACTTCTCCTTTGATCTGAATGAGATCAATGGTGGATTTATTTTTCTCACTAAAGGAGCTTATCATAATATTGTAGGCCAGCATCTGAAGTTAAATACGCGTAAGATGCTGTCAAAAGCCGCCTTAGAGACACTAGCCATCATCGCTTATAAACAGCCGGTTACTAAATCTGAAGTCGAAAGTATAAGAGGTGTGGGATGTGATTATACCATTCAAAAATTACTGGATAAAGAATTGGTGGCGATCAAAGGGCGCAGTGATGGTCCTGGACGACCCTTATTGTACATCACCAGTGAACGGTTTATGGATTACTTTGGTTTAAGAGACTTGAATGACCTTCCCAAATTGAAGGACTTCCAGCAACCCGATACTGAGATCGGTGGATCTACGGAAATTGTAGAGGAGGCCATTCGCACTACTAGTCAAAATTAGGCATCATATGGACCTCAAGGAGAAACTACCTGTGAATCGAGTGGCTTCTAGCAGTCTGATAACCATCAACTTGGAGAAATTTCACCCAAAAGACAAGATCTATAGTTTCGATTTGGCAGATTATCTTTTTAAAGGTCTTGTGCTCAGAGAGAAGGATTTTCGGCAGTCCCTTAAGCTCCACCAATGGACTATCTACACAGATGGTTTTCTGTGCGTATATTGTTCAGCAGATGCCATCGTGCCCGTTTGGGCCTATATGTTGGTTGCTTCCAACGCGGCACCTCATTGTCGTGAGATCCATTTTGGTGATGAGCAGGACTTTTTATCGCGACATTATAGAGCGGCCCTACAATCTTTTGATGCTCAATCGTTACTTAATAAGAAGGTCGTCATCAAGGGTTGCAGCAATCATCCCGTGCCTACATCTGCTTATCTAGAGCTCACTGCATTGCTGAGACCATATGCAGATAGCATTATGTATGGTGAGCCGTGTTCTACCGTACCGATTTTCAAAAAGAAGCGGACGACTTGAGTTCGGCTTTGGATTCTTAATTGTATTACTTATTTTTATCATATATAGAAAACTACAAATTAGTATGATACACTCATCAAGGTCTTGGTTCTACGGTATAGCCATCATATTGGGTGCCTTTGTATTTTACGCCTCCACAGATTCTCAGGATAAATCCGCATTGGTAGAAAGCCCTCTAATCGAAGCAAAGGACATGGAGGTGGGGCTACCCCAAGTCATCAAATCAATACGTCTTGATAAAGCGTACACCCTGGCAGGAGAACCACTGCCAGCCAATAATTTTGATGTCCTTGAGCGCTTGGATCGTGAGATCTTGGTCAATTCTTACTGGCACTCCAGTACCTTACTCAACCTCAAGGCTTCAAAACGCTACTTTCCCGTTATTGAGCAGGTCTTAGCCGAGGAAGGGGTGCCCGATGACTTTAAGTACGTAGCAGTTATTGAGAGTAATCTTCGCAATGTCACTTCACCAGCTGGTGCTAAGGGCCTATGGCAGTTTATGAGTACTTCAGCCAGGGGATATGTCTAGAGATAACTAGGGAGGTGGACGAACGCTACCACCTGGAGAAGTCAACGCGCGCAGCCTGTGCGTTGATTAAAGATTACAAGAAACGATTTGGTACCTGGACCGATGCCATGGGTGCCTACAACATGGGCGAAACAAGATTTGCTAAGGAACGATCAATCCAGCAAATGGATTCCTACTACGACATGAATTTTGGTGCCGAGACAGGACGATACCTCTTCCGAATCTTAGCTGTCAAAGAAATCATGCAACAACCACAGGATTTTGGCTTCTATGTCGAAGAAGATCCCCTCTATAAACCATTGACCAATTGCAAAATTGTCCAGGTAGACAAATCCATCGCAAGTTTAGGAGAATTTGCCAAGCGAAATGGAACCACCTATCGAATGCTAAAAGTGTACAATCCGTGGTTGATCTCTAATAGACTGACGGTGGCATCCGGTAAGATGTACAAGATCAAAGTGCCGGGATAAGGGCACTGATCAGTGCCCTGAAATTACTCCTGGAATCCGGCACCAGTTGCACTGCGCTGCATCCCCACGGAAGTCGAGTTGTCCATGTCGCGGAATGCATCCAGGCCACAACTCAAGAAAGCTGCGTATTCTGTCGCATCAGGTGTATACCCCACCGGATTATTAAGTAGTTTGCCGTCGGGTGATAACAAGACATAGTACGGTTGCGAATTGTTGTTGAAGTATTGTGCCTGAAAAGCGGCCCACTTGTGCCCATAATTCCTCATACCCTTAGTCCGTTCTTCCTCTGGCAGGTCGATTTTTTCATCCACATACAGTGATATCAACACGAAATCATCTCTCAGTTTTTCATTGATGCCATCCTTGGGCCATACGTGTTCCTCCATTTTTCGGCAATTGACACATGCATGACCAGTAAAGTCAATCATGATGGGTTTATTGACTTTCCGGGCATAGGCCATTCCTTCGGAGAGATCTTTGAAGCAGTCCAAATTATTGGGGCACTTTTTAGGATATAACCAGCTGTATCCAGCCGGAGGAGCCAGACCACTTAGTAACTTTAATGACCGAAAAGAACCTTTGTCCTGATCTACGACAAATCCTGTGGCCAAATATCCTGCGAACGCCAGCGTCAAAATTGCCGTGCTGATCCGCAGAAAGGACAATTTTTTCAGCGGACTGTCGTGAGGAAACCTGATCTTTCCAAAGAGATAAAGTGCCAGCCCCAGAAATATCAGGATCCAGATGGCCAAGAAGGGTTCGATTTTAAGCAGGCCCCACCTAGTCACCAGATCTGCATTGGACAAAAACTTAAAGGCTGCTGCAAGTTCTAAAAACCCCAGGGTGACTTTCACTGTATTCAACCAGCCACCAGACTTCGGCAGACTCGATAGCCAGCTTGGGAAGGCGGCAAACAAAGCAAATGGCAAGGCTAGAGCCAAGCCAAATCCACCCATGCCTGCCGTGAGTTGCCAGGCACCTCCCTCGGAAGTCAGGGCACCAGCCAGGAGCGAACCCAATATCGGTCCAGTACATGAAAACGACACCAGGGCTAGGGTCAGAGCCATGAAAAAGATGCCGAGTATTCCTCCGACGCTTTCGGCATTGCTGACGCGATTTGTCCAGCGACTCGGGATCGTCAGCTCATAGTAGCCAAAAAACGAAAAAGCGAAAAAAACGAATACGACAAAGAAAGCTATGTTCAACCACACGTTGGTGGAAATGTCGTTTAGGATACCAGGATTGACGGAGTCTAGCAGATGAAAAGGAATACTGAGCACCAAATACACAACTAGGATGAAGAAGCCATACAGCAAGGCGCGATTGACACCCCGTCGCTTATCTTCACTGCCCTTGGTGAAAAAACTCACGGTCAGTGGAATCATCGGAAACACGCACGGAGTAAATAAAGCCAACAATCCTCCAAAAGCTCCTAATAAGAAGATATTCCACAGGCTTTTTTTCTTGACATTAGCGGTGACAATATCACCACATTCCACTGCTGGTTCATCCAGTTGGATCGGTGCCATCGCAAATTGACCATGGTCCAAATCTGCTGTTGAAAATTCAAGACCGTCCAGAGTTACTTTACCCGCACTAGGGTCCACTGCAAAAGTCACGATCTGAGGTGGTAAACACTGGGTTGCATCACATGCCATATAGGTGAGCTCACCCTGTAGCACCTCGGTTCCCTCTACTGGAAGGATGAAATTGGGATTTCCTTTGATCTTGGTGACCAACATACCTTCAAAGAATTCATCTTTTTCCCGAATCACCTTGGATGCTTTCATCTCCGGTGTCACCTTCTGTTCATCCATCCAAAACTCGGTAGGTACCGGACCTTCCCCATCCATTTCTTGACCATAAATATGCCATCCATCATCGATGGTGGCGATGAATATCGCTTGCTTGGCATCTGTGTCGTACCTCGCAGACCATTTCACAGGATCTAGTAGCCCAGGTGATCTCGTGTCTTCCTGGTCGTCGATACCTTCGATCTGGCCAAATACATTATGCGCACTACCATCGTCCAGATCAAAACCTCCCGTGTTTGCACCACCCTCCTCCACAGCTTCTTCTGTTTTCGGTTGGCTGGGACTTAGAGAAAGGGCAAACTCCACGTCGGTAGGTGGAAGACATTTTTCTTCATCACAGGTCATGTAGTTGATGTATCCTTTGATGACCTGGTTCTCCTTGGCAGATACTTCCTGATCAATGCGATAGGTATCCATAAACTTGACGACATTCATTTCAAAGAGTGCATCGAATCCCTCCTTTTTATGACCTGACTCCGTACTCTTTGAGATCAATTCGAAGCTGCTGGGATCATCAAAGTTGATGCTAGTCGCCACTGGACCCTCATCACTCTCAAGGTATTGTGAGTACACCGCCCAACCCTTTTCGATCTCAGCAGAAAAGATCAACAAGTAGCGATCTCCTTCAATGTGTTCCCAAGAGGTGGTCCATGTCACCGGATTGTGAATCTGACCGTGAGCTGCCAGCGAAATCCAGTAGAAAACTAGGGCTATAGCAAATCGTAAGTTCATGAGATATTTCTTTCAGCAATCATGCCACTTTAAACCTGATCTTTTCGACATTACTTTGGATGCCAATGTGGTCCTTCAAAGGCTATATAACGCACCATCAATGCTGTTTCATATAAAAATTTATACAATCCAGATGCGCGTATCATCCTAGGGTGCATTAGATTTTGTCGTTTATGCAGCTGCACCAAGATAGCGTTGAAAATGGGACCAATGGCCACTCATGTGAAGAGTTCTCAAGTTAAGAACATTTTGTGCTCCTGGTTTAGACCATCGTTGTCCTGATAATTTAAGTCGCTTTTGTATTACGGTACGATGTGCAGCCTCGATTGCTCCAGATCCAATGAGTAAACCTCCTTTTTTGTATTTGGGATAATTCATTCTATGAGCATTATTCTTTAAGTATGTTAGTAAGTCTTGCTTGACTTCTTCTTTTTCTTCGTCGGTATTTGAAAGACTTTGGATTCTTTTGATCACATAGTTTCCACCTTGGTTTATTAACTTAGTGTTCATCCGCTTGGTCCATTTCTTTGACTTTTTATCATCATCGAAAAATTTGTTGGCAAATTCTCCAATGTGTTCTGCGGCATGGTAGTAATCCAGAATCGTTGTTGCTGTGGGATAGCAGGCTTTTATCCATTGATCAATCCATTTAGCTCCATCCGTTACGAACACTAGACTTTCATCTTTCTTTTCATATCGATCAAGTAAAACGGACATCTTTTCTTCAAATTCTTCATGATTCCCCAAATGTGCAATGTATTCTGATTCCTTAATCCATTGACGATCAGTAGCTTCTGGTAAAATTGATCCAGATCTGAAAACACGACCCAGTTTTACTTCTTTCCATTTATCTTCCCGCGTCAATATCATTGAACCGTCTACCTCACAATAAACTACTTCTTCTGATCTACTTTCATCCTTTTTCCATAGCTGCTCACTTGTCAACCACTGTTCGGCTATCGACCCGTTCCGATTGGTCAACTGATGTAGCATGAATTCATTCGTTTTTATCCCAAGCATTCTTAGTAGTTCAACCCCGAAACTGTATCTCTCCTCCTTGCCAACATAGGTCAATACGTCCTCTAGTTTTGGGCTAATTTTACTCCCTTTCAATTGCTGGGTAAAATGGTGCTCTTTCTCTAACTCAATCTTTCCTACCCGTGTGGCAATGTTTTTTTTTTACGGCGGTCTTTTGTTCTTACATCCATGCATTCCTCATACAACTTCCTGCCCAATTCCATCCATTGCTCTACAAATTGGGATTCATGGTCATAAAAACTCATCTTTGGATCTGCTGCTTTTTCGGTAAATTCTTTCTTGAGTTGGCTGAATTGTTCTGATAGATCAGCCTTGTTCATAATATATTAGGTTTTTTACTAATATATAACTTAGTTGCGACATTTTCTAATGCACCCTCATCCTATGATCAACATCGCATATGGTGCGAAAGTTCTGGTCGGTCTGGGATCTTCAGATGCTAGACTATATACTGAAAAATCAAGGCCGTAATAAAGAGGATAAAGTGCAAGATCTCGGCAAACTGCTTCTCCAGAGTGAGGAACATGGCACCCATGAGTATGCAAAGTGGCACTGAGAGAAACAGCAGACTGGAAATATCCGTATGAGGTACCATGACTGTCATAGCCATCGCACTGAGCAGAGAGAGAAAAATGACCGATATCTTCTTGCGTACATGAATGTTTAGTCCCTTGCCGAAACTATTGGATATGGCCAGTGCAACGATGCTGATCATCGCATAAATACCAATGATGACGTTATCCTTCCAGTAGAAATAACCATCGATATCAATGAGCGAAAAAACGTTGTTGAAATGATCTTTATACAGATCATCCAGATGACCGGACAGATAAAGTATGGTGCCCAAGAGAATGTAGGGAACCAGTGCACCAATGATCGCTCTGGCAAAATCCTTCATTTTGAATGTCCTTAAATACAACACACCAAGACATCCGACCAGTAAGAAAAAGATGTAGGGAAAATAGAATAAGCTGGCCAACCCCGCATACATTCCTACATTGAACATCTTCAGTGGCAGCTCGATATTTCGCGTTTGGTTAAAGACATCAATATACATGATAATGATGAATGTATTGGCCAGTAGAGCTGGATATAAGGGTAGGAGATTTATGCTCAAGGATATGAGCAGGATATAAAACAATCCCGGAAACAACGAATTTACACTTGTGAGTCGATTCAGGCTGACAACGCGATTTATCTGAATGGCCTGGAAAATAATCAGCACGATGGAAAGCAATTTGAGTAGAGTGCTTTCTGCTCCAAGTGCAGAGTAAATGTAGGTCGACAAAATGCCAGGCTGCATGTCCAACATCGGTGCCTCCACGAAAAACCAAGATATCCGCAGGATGACTAAATACAATAGCAAGAAGATATTGTATATGAATAGATTCTTTCGAAATAGTTCTAACACAAATAAGTGATCTTATGCTAACCAGCCAATGCTGTCCTACATGGATTTATGCTGATCAAAGATAATTTTATATCAGAGAAACATATTGATCTGCGAAGGTTCTTCTAAAGCAGTCACAAGCCGCAAAACGCGGTTCTTTAGGGATGCCAGAAAAGGGAGGTTTTACCGCCTGCAGTTGGATAGGTGCAGCATCTCCACCTATCCAATAGATGGTTTTGGGTCTCCCTATATTCCATCGATAGTATCTGTACGGTTTGCTGCATATGTCTCTACATTGGAGGAGGCCATACCACATGGTCTTGGAAGAGATCGCATGATTTGATCCTTTATTTATCATCTGCACATACGGCATTTATTACGCCAATACCTTTGTATCTTCGCACACTTCGCACACTGACAATGAGGCTAAAGCTTTCTGACATTAAGCAACCAATAGAAGGAGAAATGCAAACCTTTGAGCTGCATTTCCGGGAAGCTATGCGCAGTAAAGTGCCGCTGCTGGATCGCATCACCTATTATATTGCACACCGTAAGGGAAAACAGATGCGGCCGATGTTTGTGTTGCTTTCTGCTAAGTTGCTGGGTGAGATCAGTGATTCGACTTATACGGCAGCTTCCATGGTTGAACTCCTGCATACCGGTACTTTGGTTCACGATGATGTGGTGGATGACTCCGACAAACGTCGCGGATTTTTCTCCATCAATGCCCTCTGGAAAAACAAGGCAGCGGTTTTGGTAGGCGATTACTTTTTAACAAAAGGGCTACTAATCGCACTAGAGCAGGAAGAGTTTAAGTTGCTGACTATCCTGACTCAGGCTATAAAGAAGATGAGTGAAGGGGAGCTACAGCAGATGGATAAATCCCGCAAAATGGACATCGACGAAGCCACTTATTATGATGTGATTAGCAAGAAGACCGCTTCATTTTTTGCTGCTGCCTGTACTGTGGGAGCTGCCAGTGTATGTACGGATGAAGAAAAACTAGGTCGCGTGCACCGGTTTGGCGAGTTGATAGGTATGGCTTTTCAAGTGAAAGATGACTTGTTTGACTATGGGCAGAAGAAGTTGGGTAAGCCCATTGGCATCGATATTAAGGAGAAGAAACTCACCCTTCCGCTGATCTATGCCTTGCAGCATGCAACCCGATCGGAAAAAAGACACATCATTTATCTGGTTAAGAACAGAAGTCATAAAATGAAGTATGTTAAGGAGGTCATCAACTTTGCCATTGAGAAGGGGGGATTGGACTATGCCACCGAAAAGATGAATGATTTTCGCACTGAGGCGCTGGAGGTCCTTCACACTTTTGATGAGAATGATGCCAGGATCGCTCTAGAACAATTGATCATGTTTGTCACTGAGCGGGTGAAGTAACCTAGGACGGCATGCGCTCGATCTTTGCTCCGATGGCATTTAGCCTTTGATCAATCTGCTGATATCCCCGATCAATCTGATTGATGTTGCGTATGATGCTGGTACCTTTTGCTGATAAGGCTGCGATCAACAAGGCTACCCCTGCACGGATGTCTGGAGATGTCATCTCGATGGCCCTCAGCGGGTACTTTCGGTCTATGCCAATCACGGTAGCTCGGTGCGGATCACAAAGGATGATCTGTGCCCCCATATCGATGAGCTTATCCACAAAAAACAACCTACTTTCAAACATCTTTTGATGGATTAAGACACTACCTTTAGCCTGGGTAGCGGCCACCAATGCGATACTCATCAGATCTGGTGTAAAACCTGGCCATGGACTATCGTAAATGGTAAGAATCGAACCGTCGATAAAAGTCTGGATCTCATAATTATCTTGATGAGGAATGATAAGGTCATCACCATCGCGCTCTATGTCGATGCCCAGTTGGCCAAAAATGCGTGGTATGACACCTAGCTTTTCATAGTGAACATCCTTGATACGGAGTCGAGATTGGGTCAGGGCAGCCAACCCAATAAAGCTTCCGATTTCGATCATATCTGGCAGTACGTCATGGACGGTACCCCTGAGGTACTCAACACCGTCCACGTGCAGTAGATTTGAGCCTATTCCTGATATCTTGGCGCCCATGCTATTGAGCATGTTGCACAGCTGCTGCAAATAGGGCTCGCAGGCAGCATTGTATATGGAGGTTCTTCCCTTGGTCAGTACAGCCGCCATGACCATGTTGGCAGTACCTGTCACCGAGATTTCATCCATTAGAATGAAGGCACCCTGCAGATTTTTACCTTCTAGGTAATAGTGGTCCTTTTTGTCATCGTACCTATACTCCGCACCCAGTTTAGTAAAGCCTTGAAAGTGTGTGTCCAACCGCCTACGACCGATTTTGTCACCACCGGGCTTAGGCAGAAATGCTTTTTTAAATCTGGCGAGCATCACCCCCATCAGCATGACAGATCCGCGAATGCTCCTGGCTTGTTCCTGGTATGCATCGGAGGAGAGAAAGTCCAGGTTGATGTTGGCGGCATTAAAGCGATAGGTACCTGGCTTCAGTCGATCGACCTTGCAACCAAGGCCTTTTAGTAGGTCGAGAAGCTTTTCTACATCGGCAATCTCAGGAACATTGGAAATCGTGACATCTTGATCAGTAAGCATGGTGGCGCAGAGGACCTGCAAGGCTTCATTTTTTGCCCCTTGAGCTGTCAAAGTGCCTTCCAGTGTCGCACCACCTTCCACTATAAAAATTTCTGAAGTCATGGTAAGATTGTGGATCTAACCAGAGAGGGTGGATAGCGTCAACGAAAATGCCATCATCGTTTGCGTTTCTTGTAGTTGCGATTTCTGGATTTGGAATTCCTGCGTTTCTTACTTCGGCCATGTGATTGATCGGCGGGTGTAGGTGAGCCCAGAATATCCAAATTGGCATTTTCTGGCAAATTCAACTTACCATCTGAAATCATTTTGATGTCTGCTCTAATGTTGTCATCACTCACATAGTGATCTCTATTCCAGTTCTTATAGGCGAGTTTCATATAAGCAGCTATGATGTGTACGAAGCCATCCTTCTTTGGTCCGTCTTCCATTTCAATGGCCTTCTTGATCATAGCCGAGATATTCTTTCCATAGTGACGGTAAGGAATCTTAGATTGTGAGTAAGGCAAAGATGCTGGTTGCACGTAAGCAGGTACTTCCTCTGGTTTTTCACCATTAGCAGCCAGCACATTGATGTCGTACTCAGCAATCCTAAAAAAGTGTTTCCACAGTTTATCCTTATAGTTTTCCACATGTCGTGCCTGAGGCACCATCTGATTCATTAACTCGACGATTGCATCCGCCGTTTTTTGACGCTTGATGGGGTCTTCGATCGTCTTGGCGTGTGCGATCATATTTTGGATATGACGACCGTATTCTGGAATGGATAATTTGGGTCTTTGCGAATTGTATTCGAAGATAGCCATAGCATTAATTATATATCTGTCCTGGTAATATTTAGTTTAGCTCCCAATTGAGCACCGTGACCGAGGAGTATCGATCGTGCTGGTGAAGAGCCTTTAAATAAATTCGAGATCACCATCATATGACTGACATCTCCTCGCGACATTTTCTGAACATGTCTGGTGATGTTAAAAGTATAATTTGACATTCCCGTCGTTTCGTCTAGAGTGAGTTTACCACCAAACAGAGCACCCAGATCACGATTGTAGAGTAGACTGCCAATGTCCTCAATAATCTTTTGTTCACCACTTTCCGTGAGTTCTTCGATGATCAATTGATCAATGGGTGGATAAGAAGCAGAGTCCGTCGCTGCAAGATAGCCTAATGGTATGGTAAGTGTTGCATTATTGACCACAGAATTTCCTATGGCACTGAGGTCACCCACTTCTATTTTGAGGGATGGACCACCCATCGACTGTACATATATCATCGAATCGCCCTCTTCGGGATTATCTATTGCGTTGCCTGCCGGACTACCTGCAAAATCGTGACTGTAGGTGTTGATCGCTACCAGATCTTGCAAAACTGGAAATCTCATCACCTTGGCCGTATCGTTTTGGGAATAATAGAGATTGAGGCGCGTCAACCGATCAAACATCGAGAAGTGGACCATCTTACCAGCTTCATTAGTTGGTCTGATGACCAATCCCTTGATGTGCTGCCGAAAGATCTCATTGGAAGCAAAGTCATCAACGGTAAGAGCTAGGAGTTCTTTGCCATACGCCTGATCACTTCCTAAAAGGTTGATACGGAGATGTGGGATGTACTTGACGCTATCATGTCCATTGCCATTGCTCAACGGCTCATCGACGGAGATAGAATCGATGTAATTAGGCTGAAAGGGACCAGTGCTCCCCACGGGCTCCGAGCTACTGGCGAGTAAACTATTTGTGTAGTAGGTAGAGTCACGGTATAGATCTTCTGCCAACTTGTACACCTCGAAACTAGCTTGTTCAGAGGCAGGTCCATAGGTCCCCCAAAGGGTATCATATGCCAGAGATAAGATCACCGAATCGAGTATGGCTCCAGAGAAATTGGGTTCATCCTGGATGCCGATCTGAAAATTTAGCGATGCTTCCACCGTGCCAAAGATCGGGTCCATCATCCTTCCTACCATATGAGTTGGCACCAGGGTCTGATTGACCTGCCACGTCGGTGCTGCAGGATCAGACATGACGGTGGCATGGATCGGTATTGAATCGTTGGATACCTCAATCTTGCCCTCTTCCTCCAAGAAAGATCCAAGATCCGAAGGTTCGTTGCATGCCCATACAACCCAGATAGATCCTAAGAAGCTTAGGAAAAAAAGCCTTCTAGTCATACAATTGTCAATGCTGCTTTAATGTTCGGCGCTAGGACTCCAAAAGTTCCTTATAAAAATCTAAGTAGGCCGACAGATATACGTCAGTATCCTGAGCTTCCAAAGTTGGTTTGTCCAGGCCTGTGACCGTCTTCTTAACGTTATCATTTAACGCTTCGCTGCCCAAGATTAGTGCATCGGAAAACTCGCTGGCACCTTGGTGTAGTGCGATACCCTTGCCGTTCAAATAAGCTTTTAGGTCATCGGGTTCTAGATCATTGATGGATGCTTTTTCTGCAAATCGATCAGACAAAGCTCCCTCACTACCATTGCTGTTATAAATACTGTTATAAAGCGAGTAGATGACTTTGGCATCCTTGAATATTGGCTCGTTTTGATAGGCCACTTTTAGGTAGAAGGGAATCAGGCTCGTCATCCAACCATGGCAATGGATCAGATCTGGCGCCCACCCAAATTTCTTCACCGTTTCCAAAACTCCCTTGCAGAAGAATATCATCCTATCTGTATTGTCATCGAAAGGTTTTCCCTTGTCATCCTCAAATACTTGCTTTCGCTTGAAGAACTCTTCATTGTCTAAAAAGTACACCTGCATTCGAGTGCCAGGAAGCGAGGCCACCTTGATGATGAGTGGGTAATCGTCTTCATCGACAATAATGTTCATTCCTGACAATCTCACTACTTCATGCAATCTATGCCGGCGCTCGTTAATGGTACCAAAGCGAGGCATAAGCACCCGTATTTCCATGCCATGCTCTTGTATGTACTGAGGTAAATGCCTTGCTATGGCCGAAATCTCCGATAGAGTCGTGTACGGCTCCATCTCTTGCGTCACGATCAACACGCGCTTCTTACTCATAAGCCAATTGTTTATAACCTTAAGATCATCAATACTTTAAAAGGACTGCAAAGATACTAAAATTTGCCGTTTTTGAATGGGCCACCCAGACAAAAACCATTATGACTGAAATCCTGAGTTAGCGCCATTCTCTAGACAGAAACACATGGGGTGCTTTTCGGTGAGTCGGACGAATCTGATCTATGTGGCTACCGCAACAGCCTGCATGATCCAGGCACAAATGATGGCACCGTAGGTACCCAGGGCATAGCCCAGTACCGCCATCAACACTCCAACCGGAGCCAACGATGGACTAAAGGCAGAGGCTACCACGGGGGCTGAAGCTGCACCACCTACATTGGCCTGGCTTCCGACAGCCACAAAAAAGAAAGGTGCCTTGATGATCTTTGCCATCACGATCAAGGACGAGACATGTACCGACATCCAGATAAGGCCCACTGCAAATAGTCCCATATTATCAAAGATCTCCGCAATGTTCATCTTCATACCAATGGTGGCCACCAGAAAATAGATGAAGACCGAACCCCACTTGGAGGCACCCACCCCCTCCAATGATTTTAGCCGCGTGAAAGACAGGCATAACCCAATCGTGGTCGATACCACGATCAGCCAAAAAAATGGCGACATCAGCGAATCCAGCCTCATTGCCTGCAAACTGTCCTCAAATGATCGCATAACTGGAGTGATGATGTCGGCAAACCAATGTGCGATGGCCGTGCCACCAAAGGCAATAGCCATGAGGACAAAGAGATCCGTGACATCAGGTACCCGCTCAATCCCTGCGCGGTAGTTTTCTACTCGTTGTTTGAGATCATCAATGGCACTGGTATCTGCCTTCAGCCAGCGGTCAATCTGCTTCGTAATATTGGCACCATAGAGCAGAAATCCCATCCATATATTGGCCACCACCACATCTACCACCACCATGGTGCTGAAGATCTTGTCGCTTACCTGAAAGATCTCCTTCATAGCCGTTTGATTGGCTCCGCCCCCGATCCAACTGCCTGCCACCGTACTCAATCCCCTCCATAGCTCATCGGTGGGTGCAGTGATCAGACCAGGCCAGACAGTAAGTATGATTAACAGCGCGATGGGCCCGCCGAGGATGATCCCTGCACTGGCGGTAAAAAACATAATCAGCGACTTAGAACCCAGATTGAGTACGCCTTTTAAATCGATGCTCAGACAGAGTAAAATGAGGCTGGCAGGAAGAAAATATCTAGATGCAACAAAATACAGATTGGATTCCTCTCCAGAGATTAATCCCAACGGCCAGTTGAGCAGAGCTGGCAGGAAGTAGCATAGCAAAAGGGCCGGCACATAGCGATAAAATGTCTGCCAACCCTTGCGCTTGCTTTGGCCTGTCACAAAGATCAAGGCCAATACTGTCAGGAGTAATCCTGTGACCACTGCGTCGTTGGTAAAAAATGGTTTCATAGCGTCTCTGTCTCCAGCAAAGATGCTGCGTCTTCGGTGAAAACCATATCAACCTCCAGGTCATCGACCCTTGCTGCCACGACCTTCACCTGAATCTCATGACCAATCTTCAAGATCTTACCTGATCGTTGGCCAATGGCTTTCATTCGGTTGTCCGCCACACTGAATGGCTCGTCCATCGTATCAAATCCAATCATCCCATCCACTTGAGTTTCTTTGAGGGCCACAAATAAACCTCGATCAATCATGCCGCTAATGATGCCAGTAAAGGTCTCTCCTAGGTGATCTGCGATGTACTCTACTTGCTTAAATTTGATAGATGCTCTTTCGGCCTCCTGAGCTCTTTTTTCCTGATTGCTGATGTGAAGGCACTGCTGTTCTAGCCCCTTTTTATCGGTGCGAAAGGTATGTTTGAGATTTTTGTCGAGCAATCGGTGCACCAAGACATCGGCATAGCGCCTGATCGGAGAAGTAAAATGGGTATAGTGCTCAAAACCAAGCCCAAAATGGCCAATGTTATCTGTGCTGTAGACGGCTTTCGACATCGTCCTAACTGCAAAAGGCTCAGCAAAAGCCAACACCTCGTTGGTGCGTGCTTCCTCAGAGAGTCGATTGAAAGACTGCTTGATATTGCGCGGTGTCTGCATGTCGAAGACAAATCCAAGTTCTTTTAGAAAAAGGGCATATTCCTGCAACTTCTGCTCATCAGGCTGATCGTGTATGCGGTACACAAAAGGTATCTCTTGTTTTTCTTTCTTGCCGATAAACAGGGCGACTTCGCGATTGGCTAAAAGCATCAGATCTTCGACCAGCTTGTGTGTGTCCATCCGCTCCTTGGTGAAAATGGAGATCGGATGGTTGATTTCATTGAGTTCAAACTGGACTTCGGGCGATTCAAAGGCGATCGATCCCTCATTCATCCGTCTGGATCGCAGTACTTTGGTCAGCTTGTTTAGTGCCGCCAACTCCTTAGAAAAAGCACCACTGCCGGCGTCAATGACTGCCTGCGCATCCGCATACGAGAACCGATGATCGGAATGAATGATGGTCTTGCCAAACCACTTGTCCACCACGTTGTGGTTGCTGTTAAACCTAAAAACGGCTGAAAATGTGAGGGAGTCCTCATTGGGCCGCAACGAACATAGTTCGTTTGAGAGTACTTCCGGAAGCATGGGTGCGACACGATCCACCAGGTAGACCGATGTTGCTCTTTTCAAGGCTTCTTTATCCAGCCGACTGCCTGGTTTTACGTAGTGAGTTACATCGGCAATATGGATGCCTACCTCCATATGTCCATCTTCCTGAAATTCGATGGAAAGTGCATCGTCAAAGTCTTTGGCCGTAGCGGGATCTATGGTTAGGGTGGTGATCTTGCGAAAATCTCTACGAGTGGATAACTCATTTTCCGAAATGGTGTGGCTCAATTTCGCAGCTTCTCTTTCTACAGCTTTATCAAAGTCGATGTCAAATCCATGGTTGACGAGAATGGATTGCATCATCATGTTGTGGTGATCAGTGTCATCCAAGACCTTGGTGATTGCCCCTGCTGGACTTTGATTAGGTCGATCAGGCCACTGAAGAATGCTCACCACCACTTTATCTCCATCCATGGCAGAGCCCTGATTTCTAGGATATACGATGATGTCGAATGGAATCATACGATCATCTGTGATGACAAAACCAAAGTTCTTATGCTGCTGATAAGTACCAATAAATTTGTCGTTGGCCCTTTCAAGAATCTCAATCACGGTGCCCTCCAATTTTCTCCCTCTGCGACTGGATAGTTGCACACGTACTTTATCTCCATTCATGGCTTGTTTGAGCCTTTTTGCGGAGACATAGATATCCTGATCCGGTCCATCACAGACGACATAACCTGCTCCCGATCTCGTGAGGTCCACATATCCGACATAGGCTTCGGTATAGTCTTGCTCCTTTTGCATGTGGGTAGAGGCCAGACGATACTTTCCATCTTTGGTATGGGTGATTTTACCGTGTTTAGCCAGCTTCTCCAGCACGTGCTGTACCGAAGCCTTAGAATTCTGGATTTTCAACTTCTTGATGATTTGTTTGGCATTCAAGCGTTTCTTGGGTTGCCTCTCAAACAATTTTGAGCAAAGTGGTGCTAATTTCGCTGCGGGCACTTTGCGGCCCCTGACTTTTTTAGTTTTTACCATGGTGTGTAGGTGTAGATATTGATGTTTTGCATTAATGGTCCTTGAGCGAGTGCAGGATGTCACCAGTCGCTGTCAGTTCCAGCTGATAGGTATGACTATCCTTGGCATTATAGTGTCTCTCCGCTGTGTTGGTGATGCCCTCGGCAATGGTGATGAGGCCCTCCTCATCAATGGTAGCGATTCGAGTCAATATCGTTTCTCCATTAGATTTGGTGCCAGCGATCACTTTGCTGCTGATGCGCTTGCCATTTTTTTCAAAGGTAGTCAGAATATATTCATACTCCATTAGACCGGCTCTCCAGTAGACCAAAGCCTGCCAATGAGATTGAGTCGGCAGCTGGAAGCAGGCCACGTATTCAGTATAACCATCTTGATCTTGCTCATGGTCATTGCTGAGAAAGGTAGCAATCAATCCCAGAGGTAAAGGCTTGTTCTCCTTGGAAAACACATGATGCGTCTCAGCGGAAAGTGTCACAGGCAACTCTATTTCTGGAAAAAATGCGGCAAGACTTCTAAACTGCTGTCTGATTTTTGACATAGAGGATGATTGAGTCATCAGAGGAAATGATCTATGGTACCTCATTTATCCCTCTTTTCAAGATGATGGCCCCCAAAATTATCATTTTAGATTCATTCTAAATAAGAGTACAGCAGACGCCGGGCTCAACCGACATTTGTCTAGTAGTCAGATAACAGATAGATTTGCGGCCATCAGTTTTATATTTAAATCAGCGCTATGTCTTGGTTTGTAAAGTTTCTTACATCTTCAATCGGAAAGAAATTAATCATGAGTCTTACAGGCCTCTTTCTGATCGTTTTCCTTGTGGTTCATTTGATTGGAAATCTGCAATTACTGAGCGATGATGGGGGTGAGGCATTCAACTTGTATGCAAAGTTCATGACCAGCAATCCACTGATTAAGACAGTGTCCTACGGACTGTACTTTTTTATTTTATTACATACCATTCAGGGTATCATCATATACCTCAAAAACAGAAAAGCCAGAAGTAGTCGATACGCTGTCTATGCTGCACCTGCGAGGAGCCCTTCGCCATTTGCCTCTCGCAATATGGGTCCTCTCGGCATTGTGATTTTGATTTTTCTGATCATTCACATGTGGCAATTCTGGTTCCAGATGAAAATCGGTGCACTAGACATGGTTACTTATGCAGGGCACGAATCCATCAAAGACCTGTATACGCCCGTGGCTTTTGCTTTTAGCCAGTGGTGGTACGTGGTCTTTTATGTGGTTTGTATGGTAATTATGGGCTTCCATCTCAGCCATGGCTTCCAAAGTGCTTTTCAAACCCTGGGTATTAATCATCAAAAATATACACCTTGGATAAAGAATATCGGGGTTGTTTATTCAATCCTCGTTTCTCTGGGTTTTGCCCTTATCCCCATATACTTTTTCTTATTTAGGTAAATTAAGAGTCAATGAGTTTAGAAAATAAGGTTCCTCCTGGTGAGCTTGCAGAAAAGTGGACAAACTATCGATCCACCATGCCCTTAGTTGCGCCCAATAACAAGCGGCGTTTGGAAGTCATCGTGGTGGGCACTGGCTTGGCGGGAGCTTCGGCCGCTGCCTCTCTCGGTGAGCTAGGATACAAAGTTAAATGCTTCACCTTTCATGATAGTCCTCGTCGTGCGCATAGCATTGCCGCCCAAGGGGGCATCAATGCTGCAAAGAATTATCAAAACGATGGTGACAGCATTTATCGACTGTTTTATGACACCATCAAGGGAGGTGACTATCGGTCACGCGAAGCCAATGTACATCGCCTCGCCGAAGTTTCTGCGGATATTATTGATCAGTGCGTGGCCCAGGGTGTACCTTTCGCTAGGGAATACGGGGGTCTTCTGGCCAATAGATCATTTGGTGGGGTGCAGGTATCTCGTACTTTTTATGCTCGTGGACAGACTGGTCAGCAACTGCTGATCGGTGCTTATCAAGCTCTCTCAAGACAGATCAACACAGGTGCTGTAGCCATGTACAACCGGCATGAAATGCTAGATCTCGTGGTAGTCGATGGCAAGGCACGTGGCATCATCGCCAGAAATCTATTGACCGGCAAACTGGAGCGTTTTGGAGCGCACTGTGTGGTGTTGGCCACTGGAGGCTATGGCAATGTCTACTACCTTTCGACCAATGCCATGGGTTGCAATGTCACCGCTGCTTGGAGAGCTGTCAAGCGAGGTGCCTACATGGCCAATGCTTGTTTTACCCAGATCCACCCGACCTGCATTCCCGTATCTGGTGACTATCAGTCCAAATTGACACTGATGTCGGAGTCCCTGAGAAACGACGGAAGAGTCTGGGTGCCCAAGGATCCTCAAGATGTGGAAGACATACGCTCGGGCAAAGTCAAACCTGAGAATCTTGCCGAAGACAAAAGAGACTACTATTTGGAACGCCGCTATCCAGCATTTGGCAATCTAGTACCTAGAGATGTGGCTTCGAGAGCGGCCAAGCAAGTATGCGACGATGGCAAGGGAGTGAATCAAAGTGGCTTGGCGGTCTTCTTGGATTTTGCCGATGCCATCCAACGATACGGTACCTCAGCTGCCAAGTCGCAAGGTATTCAGAATCCAGACACAGCCACCATTAAGAAGCTGGGTGAGGAGGTCGTCGAGACTAAATATGGAAACTTGTTTGAGATGTACGAGAAGATCACAGGCGATAATCCTTATAAGACCCCGATGATGATCTATCCTGCGGTTCATTACACGATGGGGGGGCTTTGGGTTGACTATAATCTTGAGTCCAATCTACCGGGTCTCTTTGTATTGGGTGAAGCCAATTTCTCTGATCATGGAGCCAACCGCCTGGGTGCCTCTGCATTGATGCAGGGACTGGCAGATGGATACTTTGTGATACCTTATACCATCGGTACTTTTCTAGCTGATGAGATCAGAAACCCTACCATCAGCACTGATCAACCGGCTTTTGAAGAAGCTGAGCAGAGTACACGAGAGAGAATCACTAAGCTGATAAGCATCAAAGGTAAGCAGACCGTTGAGGCGTTCCACCGTAGACTTGGACTGATTATGTGGGAATACTGTGGTATGTCACGCAATGCAGAAGGTATGAAGAAAGGGCAAAAAATGATTCAGGAGCTCCGAGAGGAGTACTGGAAGGATGTATTGGTGCCTGGAGAGGTGGAGGAATTTAATCCGGAGTTGGAAAAGGCCATACGGGTGGCAGATTTTATGGAATTGGGAGAGATGATGATCGAAGATGCACTCAATCGTGAGGAATCTTGCGGTGGTCATTTCCGTGAGGAATATCAATCTGAAGAGGGTGAAGCTGTGCGGCGTGATGATGCATTCACTTACGTGGCTGCTTGGGAGTGGAAAGATGGCCAACCCTCAGTTTTGCACAAAGAAGACTTGAAATTTGATAACGTCGAATTGAAAACCAGGAGCTATAAATAACCAGTTTGGTACGGTAAAATTTAAAATTGGAATAAGCAAATGCGGTTAACACTAAAAATTTGGAGGCAGAAGTCAAATGCAGCTAAAGGGAGATTCGAATCCTATGAAGTAGATGCAAATGAGCACATGTCATTTTTGGAGATGCTTGATGTGCTCAATCAAGACCTCATCGAATCTGGTAAAGATCCCGTGGCTTTCGAGCACGATTGTCGTGAAGGCATCTGTGGAGCCTGCAGTATGGTGATCGATGGCAGACCGCACGGTCCGCTTGCTGGTACAACCGCATGTCAGGTACATATGCGTTTCTTTAAAGAAGGAAATACCGTCACCATTGAGCCATGGCGGGCTGCTTCCTTTCCAGTCATTAAGGACCTGGTGGTCGATCGCAGCTCCTTTGACCGCATTATGCAAGCCGGGGGATACATCTCCGTCAACACAGGACAAGCACCGGATGGCAACGCCATTCCCATCGAGAGGGGAGAGGCATCTAAATCCATGGATGCTGCAGCCTGCATCGGTTGCGGTGCATGTGTGGCAGCCTGCCCAAATGCTTCAGCCATGCTTTTTGTCTCGGCCAAGGTGTCCCATCTCTCACTCCTTCCTCAAGGACAGGTCGAAGATCAAAAACGAGTAGAGGGGATGGTGGCTCAAATGGATAAAGAAGGCTTTGGCAATTGCTCCAATGTGGGTGCCTGTGAAGCTGAATGTCCTAAAGAGATTTCGATCACCAACATCGCTCGCATGAACCGTAGATTCCTTCATGCTTCCCTCAAAGGAGAGTAGAAATTCTGTCCAGGTTACGCTGATTGTGCAATGGGTATCCTAACGATCCCTCACCTACTTGCGCATGCTTGACGATGTGCAATACTACGCGGACCTTAACACTTGTTAAAGTCAGAAGTTACCGGGTTGCACGATCGATTATTAGACCCAAAAAAATTATCTTTGAGGATTCATACCCATAAACCGGTAAGTCCCTCTGGAAGGATAAGAAATCCCATAGTTATAATCTCATATCTATGACATATCCGATTTCCAGGGGGATTTTTCTTTATCCGAAGATTATGGACGGTGACGCGCGAGTCAGAAATTGGCGCTGCCAGGAGTACGAGGAAAAGCAATCACATCGCGTATGTTGGACATGCCGGTGACAAACAGTACTAGCCTTTCAAAACCTAAGCCATACCCTGCGTGAGGACAGCTGCCGTAGATGCGAGTGTCTAGGTACCAATACAGTTCTTCCGTTGGAATATCCATTTCTGCCATCCTTGCTTTGAGCACATCCAGACGTTCCTCCCTTTGGGAGCCGCCCACAATCTCTCCAATCCCAGGAAACAATATATCCATGGCACCGACAGTCTTATCATCATCGTTCATCCGCATGTAAAACGCCTTGATCTGCTTTGGATAGTCGGTCAAAATCACGGGTCTTTTAAAGTGCTTTTCTACCAGATAGCGCTCATGTTCTGACTGCAGGTCTGCTCCCCATCCATCGATTACATAGCTGAATTTCTTTTTTTTATTCGGTTTGGAAGCGCGGAGAATATCAATAGCTTCTGTATATGTCAGGCGCTCGAAGTCGTGCTCCACCACGAAGGCCAGCTTCTCCAGAAGGTTCATTTCCGATCGCAGATGTTTGGGTTTACTAGATTCTTCCCTGACGTAGCGATCGTTTAAGAAAGCGAGGTCATCGGCACATTCATCCATGACGTACTTAGTGATGTACTTAAGCATCGATTCTGCCAGATCCATATTGTCATGGAGATCACAGAAGGCGACCTCAGGCTCGATCATCCAAAACTCAGCCAGGTGGCGGGAGGTGTTAGAGTTTTCGGCTCGGAAAGTCGGTCCAAAGGTATACACCTTACTTAGGGCCAGGGCTCCAAGTTCAGCCTCCAGTTGGCCAGAGACCGTCAAGTGGGTCTCCCGCTCAAAGAAATCCTGCTTGTAATCAATCAATCCATCTTCGGAGGTGGGTAGCCGCTGCAGATCTAAGGTTGTCACGCGAAACATCTCTCCGGCACCTTCGGCATCAGAAGCAGTTACAATCGGTGTGTGCAAATAGTAAAATCCATGATCGTTAAAATATTTGTGGATGGCAAAAGCCAAAGCATGTCGTACCCTGAATACGGCACCAAAAGTGTTGGTCCGGAAGCGGAGGTGAGCTATTTCTCGTAGAAACTCCATGCTGTGTCGCTTGGGTTGCAGCGGATACTTTTCCGGATCTGCCTCACCATGGATTTGGATGCGATCAGCCTTGAGTTCGATAGACTGCCCGCGCCCTTGCGATTCAACCACCGTACCCTCCGCTTCTACAGCAGCACCGGTGGATATCTTCTTGATGATGTCCGGATCCGTTTTTTCAAAGTCGACCACCACCTGCAGCGTATTTACCGTTGAGCCATCACTGAGTGCTATGAACTGATTATTGCGAAAAGTCCGCACCCATCCTTGAACAATGATATTAGCCCCGATTGGTTGCTCCTTCAGCAAAACTGATATCCTACTAGCTTTCATGATCCTGCCCTGAATTAATTTGATCGCCAAAATTAGGGTTTCTCATAGGTTATCGGCGAAAAAATCAGATAATTCATCATGCGATCTGCGATAACGTAGACCAAGGGGGATTCTATGCTGCGTCAACCTGGGATCAGTAAGCCCGTCGTGGACTGCAGGTAAAAGGGGAAGATACACCGCTGGGGATAGTGGATCGTGCTGCGTCAGATATTGCTATAGGGATTGCTGAGCCCGTGACTAGTTTTTGGGATAGAGGGCTCGGCAGTGCTGTGGGATCAGTAAGCCCGTCGTGGACTGCAGGTAAAAGGGGAAGATATACCGCTGGAGATATTGGATCGTTTTGCGTCAGATATTGCTATAGGGATTGCTGAGCCCCTTGACTGGTTTTGGGTTTGATACAAAAGGCTCGGCAGTGCTGTGGGATCAGTAAGCCCGTTGTGGATAACAGGTAAAAGGGGAAGATACACCGTTGGAGATAGTGGATCGTTTTGCGTCAGATATTACAATAGGGATTGCTGAGCCCCCTGACTGGTGTTTGGGTTCGATAAAAAAGGGCTCGGCAGTGCTGTGGGATCAGTAAGCCCGTTGTGGATAACAGGTAAAAGGGGAAGATACACCGTTGGAGATAGTGGATTGTGCTGCGTCAGATATTACAATAGGGATTGCTGAGCCCCTGCCTGGTTTTTGGGATATAGAGAGGGCTCAGCAGTGCTGTACGATCAGTAAGCCCGTCGTGGATAGCAGGTAAAAGGGGAAGATATACCGCTGGAGATAGTGGATCGTTTTGCGTCAGATATTGCTATAGGGATTGCTGAGCCCCTGACTGGTTTTTGGGCTCGATACAAAAGGGCTCAGCAATGAGCTGTGGGATCAGTAAGCCCGTCGTGGATAGTAGGTAAAAGGGGAAGATACACCGCTGGAGATAGTGGATCGTGCTGCGTCAGATTTTGCTATAGGGATTGTTGAGCCCCTGACTGGTTTTTGGGCTCGATACAAAAGGGCTCAGCAATGAGCTGTGGGATCAGTAAGCCCGTCGTGGATAGTAGGTAAAAGGGGAAGATACACCGCTGGAGATAGTGGATCGTGCTGCGTCAGATTTTGCTATAGGGATTGTTGAGCCCCTGACTGGTTTTTGGGCTCGATAAAAAGGGCTCGGCAATGCTGTGGGATCAGTAAGCCCGTCGTGGATAGCAAGTAAAAGGGGAAGATAGACCGCTGGGATAGTGGATCGTTTTGCGTCAGATATTGCTATAGGGATTGCTGAGCCCTTTGTTGTTTTTGGGATATAGAGAGGGCTCGGCATTGAGCTGTGGGATCAGTAAGCCCGTCGTGGACTGCAAGTAAAAGGGGAAGATACACCGCTGGGGATTGTGGATCGTTTTGCGTCAGATTTTGCAATAGGGATTGCTGAGCCCCTTGCTGGTGTTTGGGATATAGAGAGGGCTCGGCATTGAGCTGTGGGATCAGTAAGCCCGTCGTGGACTGCAAGTAAAAGGGGAAGATACACCGCTGGAGATAGTGGATTGTGCTGCGTCAGATATTACTATAGGGATTGCTGAGCCCGTGACTGGTTTTTGGGATATAGAGGGTTCGGCAATGCTGTGGGATCAGTAAGCCCGTTGTGGACTGCAGGTAAAAGGGGAAGATACACCGCTGGGGATAGTGGATCGTTTTGCGTCAGCAATCCCTTGGTCGTGCTGAGTCCCGTGAAAAAATTTTGATTGCACAGACTTTGATAACCTCCGAGAGAGAAATAGAAGACGGGCTTACCGATCCCAAGTCGTTTTCAAAAAAATATTTATTGCACAGACTTTGATAACATGCGAGAGTAGAAATGGAGGACGGGCTTACCGATCCCAAGGCGTTTTCAATAGGGATTGCTGAGCCCCTTGCTGGAGAAATAGATCACCGTTTCTAAAAATAGCCCAAATTCTTGCACTTCAAGTAAGCTTCGATGGCAGACGTAGTATTCATTTTGTCGATGATGTTCCTCCTGTGCTTATCTACGGTCAGTCGGCTAATGAATAATTGAGCGGCAATGTCCTCACTACAATGATGAGACCCAATGAGTTTTAGGATCTCTGTTTCTCTATCGGTAAGCACATTGAGCTTCTGGATCTTGTGATTGTAGGTACTAAGGACAGTATCGCGATTGGGTCCATCAAATCGATAAGTGAAATGTCGAAAGGGTACAATGTCGGTAAGATCCGTGAGCTTACCAAGTGAATAACGCATGGTCCTTTTATCGTCGAAAATCAGTGCAGTAGTTGATTTCATGATGACACGTCCCTCCTTGCTCAAATACATGCATCGCAACACATCTTTTTCGGCTTCTAGGAGATCCCACTCAAGAAATATACCATGCAGCATGGTTTGTACCCATCGAACCAGTGCATGATAATTTAATTCGGAAATATGATCGTACAGATGAAGGAGATTATTCTGATGATTGCCATCTAGGCCGATCATTTGATTAAAATTGGGCGAAATCGGTTCTAGTTGAGCATGCTTACAATCGATGATGTACAGGGCTTCGTTGGGAAATTGTTGATATCGACGTTTTAACGTATCGATCATCACTGCACATTGCAATTCCCCATAGTCTTGCGACAGATGTTGATCAACGATCGCTTGATGGTCAACTCGAAGTCCGTTGAAGTTGTGAGTGTTCATGTTACTACGGATTCACAGAGGACAAAATAATGGATGAAGACAGACCTTAAAATACTCATTCGTGAGTATTTCGTCACACCCTATCATCAATTATCTTTGGAAAGTAGCTGGTGACAGCATCAGCTTACTCTTTTTAATCAAAAACATATATACCATGAAAAAGATACTTGTCGCAGGCGCCACAGGAAATTTAGGGCCTCATTTGGTGAAGGAATTTGCCCAGAACGGTCATCAGGTTTCGGCCTTGATCCGACCGGCCTCTATGTCAAATAATGATAAAGTAGGGCCACTAAGAGCCTTAGATGTCCGTCTGATTTCTGGCGATCTCAACGATCAATCCAGTCTGGAGCGGGCATGTCAGGATCAGGATGTCATCGTCTCCGCAGTTGGCGGTGAGCAAATCATGTTGCAGAATGCACTGGCGCAGGCTGCTGCCAATGCCGGTGTGGAGCGGTTTATTCCCAGTGAGTTTGGCGTGGATCCCATCGCAGCATCGGAGAACTCGTGTGATCTTTTTGACATCAAAACCATGGCCCAGCAGCAAATTAAAGCCACTGGAGTGCCCACCACTATGGTTTACAACAACGGTTTTATGGAGTTTTGGGGTACCGGTTTAGGTCAGCTGGGACCTACCAGTCCTCCCTCTGAGGTCCAGTTCTTTGGCGATGGCAGTGCTGAGATCACCCTGACGACTTTGGGGGATATCGCACGGTTTACCCGGGCCATCATTGAAGACCCCGATACGATCAATCGTGAAGTGCTGATAGCCAACAACAAGATCAATCAAGAACAACTGATCCAAAGTTGGGAACAAGTCAGCGGCCAGTCCGTAAAAAGGATTCCGGTCTCGGCCGATGATCTAGAAAACCTGATCAATTCTTCTCAATCGCCAGAAGATATGATGCAACGCATTTTCGCCCAGCTGCATCGCTCAGTATGGGTGCGTGGCGATGGGGAGCAAAGCAGAGATGAAGTTATCGATGCCTCCAGTCGATATCCCGATATTCCGGTCACCACATTAAGGCAGTATTTTTCCAATTTTGTGTAGGCTCCTACTTTGCAACCAGCAGCATGGTAGTTTGTGGAAGAACATTTGGATTATTGGATGGCCTAAGTCATTAATATAGATTTTGATCGATACGGGTTTAGGGTATGTAGGAGACACTACAGTTTCAGGGGCAACCCATGAGATTTTCACGATACATTGATCGGTGTATTGTCAGAGACTGGCATGGACCCATCGGCCATCACCCATGTCGTCATGATTCATTTTCATACTGATCACATTGGTGTAGGCCTGCTCGATAAAGGCATTTAGTCTTATTTAGCAGGAATCTTCCGGTTTTAGTTGAACATCTTTTAAAAATCTCTTTTTATCAGGAAGCTCACCTGTTAGCTCTAGAAATATGATAATCATCAATTTAGCACTCATGGCTCATTAAACGACATTTCGGCATAATTGACCCAATCCCTAATCCCACTTCAGGTCCGAATCAGGTAGTGAATTGATCTGCAGGTTTGTGATGATCCTAAAATCCTCTACCTCATCTTCCATATCGATGTCGTCCCTATCGTAATACCAATTGGTGGTTACGATCCCACCATTATCTTCGTACTCTTTCAACTTGAGCAGAATATAGAGGATGCGTTTGGCAGAACTCGTATTAAAATAGGAAAGTCTAAAATTAAAAATGATGGGTCTGTTGACCACTCTCATATATTCATCAAGCCAACCTAATAGACGATCGTAAAATTCGGTAGTTCTTTCCAGATAGGACTCACCTTTCAATTCACAAACTCCACTGTCAGCATTAAATGAGACACTCGGAATGTCATAATCTCCATGGCTGCCCACTATCTCAAGATTTTGCATGTCAATCCGTTGATTTATTGATCTTCACACGAATGGTGAAAAAAGAGAACTCCTTATCTATAGAACTGATCTCAATGTCAAGCGGGTTAGCCGAGGTTATTGCTAATTGAATAAGTCCTATGTTAGCACCATCCTTGTTGGAGTCATGCTGCATCAGATGCTCTCGCTTGAGCTTCCTGAGGCCCTCTTTGTCCAAAGTATTGATCAATTCGCACTTTTCAATGACAGGAGCAATGTCTTCATTCTTAATCAGATTGCCCGTGACAAGTTGCAAATATTCCTCAAATTGTACTATGACAAGAGACCCGACACCTGCCCCTATGTAGTCGCCGATGATATTCTTCTCAGCAGAATATTGAGAAATATTTTGTGCGAGCTCAATAAAAACTTTAAATACTTTCTTGCTTGCCTGAAGGTTCATAGAAAGGATGCCACGGATATAGTTTCCGATCAAATTAAGAGCATTTTTATCAAATGGTCCTTTGTAGGAAACGATCACGTTGTGCTTAGATCGGAAGTAATACTCCACTAAATTAAATCTACTCTCCCCCATATAGAATTAAAGATTTATAGCCAACAATGCAATGTCATCACGTTGTTTTTCACTCTGTTGAAAAGCATCTAACGCTTTCTCCACCATCACTTTTTGCTCACTCATCGACAAATGTAAGCCATCTCCCAACAGGCTTATTAGCTTTTTACTACCAAATTTTCGCCTGTTTGGGGCATTCTGATCCGCAATCCCATCAGATGTAAGATAAAGCCTATCTCCCCTGTCTAACAACAGTTCCTGGTTGGTAAAATCCTGTTGCTTGTAAAATCTACCTCCTACAGTCTTTCGGTCTCCTGCTAACACCCTCATTTTTTGATCTTTGCAATAGTAAAGAGGCCGTCTTGCACCTGAATAGATTAATCTAAATTTATTATCGTGCGCTTTTTCCAAACAGCATAATCCAATATCCATTCCGTCATCACTCGCCTTCTCCTCTTGTTTTAATGCTTTTCGAATGGCGATGTTCAACATTTCTAGAACTACTTTAGGATCATGCTCCTTTCGCTCATTTACAATGCTATTGAGCAGTTTAACACCAATCATCGAAAGGAATGCCCCAGGGACCCCATGGCCAGTGCAATCACCTACCGCTGCAAATACTAAGTTGTTGGAGCCCCCCTCTCGCCTGGTCTCATTCACCCAGTAAAAATCACCAGACACGATGTCTCTCGGCCGATAGATCACGAAGGATTCGAAAAAGCTATTCAACTCCTCCTTTGATGGTAGCAGGGCTTCCTGAATGGTCAAGGCATATTGAATACTACTCTTGATATTCTGATTTTGCCTCTCGATTCTCTGGTTGCTGATCTTCAATAGTTCTTGTTGGGATTGTATTTCCTCTTTTTGCTTCCTGATGGCTGCATTCTTCTTCTCTAGCTCTCTATTAGCTTGTCTCTTTATTCGGTATGCACGTATGATGAAGTAAATCATCACCACAAGTAGCGTAAAAAAAGCAACAAAAAAGTACAAAATGGTTCGTTGCTTCTCAATCCTATCATTCTGTTGCTGGATTCTCCCAGTCTGACGATCTAGTGTCCTCGTTTGTTTTTGGATTTTGTTCTGCTGGGCCTCGATCTTTTTCCCTTGGTCTTCGACCGCAAGTTTTTGCCTGTTCAAAATCACTTTCCCTGCTTCTATCTCATGCTTCTGTCGCAGCAACTGAGCACTTTGGAGTGCAATATCAGCTTCACGATCTCTGATCTTTGCATCTTGTGTTTCGAGCAATGAAATCTTTTGGTCCAGTAAATCCTCCTTGGCTTCCACCTCCGATGTCATCAATTTTAGAAGCTGTTCCCTCGTGTCAATTTCATCGTTTAAGGCAAGTACTTCCTGTTTTCTGGATTCGAGTTCCTCCCCCTGCTCTTTCAACAAGGCAGCTCGATGCTCCAGTTCCAGCTGTACATTGGCAAGTTCTCGCTCAGAAGTCTGATACAATTTCCTCAAGTCCTCCTGAGTGCCACCGTAATAAAGCAATTTGGGAGAAACCACAAAATTGGCCTTATCCAAATTCTCTCTATTGATTTCAAATTGCCTACCTGGCTTATTAAGGTCTAGCAAATTGATCATTGTCGATTCTCGAAATACACAACTATCAGTGATCATCAATATTTTCTCTCTCAGTGCTATATCCCATATTCTTCTGGCAAATTTATTATTTCGGCCACCCACATACAGAATATCAACGCCGCCGATATCATTTAATCTTCTGAATTGAACGACATCCAAACTCTTATTCCTAATTCGAACACTTCGGGCCACATTCCTAAACTGTTCAAATACTTCATCCTTTGCCATGACACCAATCGTATATCGCCCGATCGAATCAGCATCCTCCCATTCTACAAACTTTATCATATTGACGACAAAATTCGACTTAATCACTTCCTCAGTCAATTGACCCAAAACTGATGGAAGATAGAGGAATAAGAAAAAGATATTCAATGAAACTAATCGCATCTCAAAGTAAAGTAGTAAGTGAACGCACTTCTCATACTAGCCTATCTCAATACTTTTCTAACAAAGGCTACTGTAAAATAAGAAATTAGGAACAAACCTATAAAACCTTCGAAGCCAGAAATCCATCTAAATATACCCATGGGATAGTAGTCACCATATCCGATCGTCAAGAAGGTGATAATGCTATGGTAGAAGGCCTTTCCAAGTGCGGATATGTCCTTGCCGTGATCTAACGACGGCAAGATTTCACCATCAACCGCAAAAGGTAAAAGAAAATAAATTAGTACAAAGAACAAATAAACTAAAACCATACTTGTCAAAACCCGGGCTGGACTGGTGGCATAAAGTCCAATTCTGTCAAAAACCAGCCATCTAAATCCATGTAAGGCATATGCTTTCCATCTTTCCAATAATTTTCCATTGACCAACGCCTCCTCTAGATTCGCTTTAGCTTCAGAACGTCTAAACTCGACATAAGCCTCATCCTCGGAGTCGTATAGTCCCAGAGTATGATAATTCTCCTTTAAAATTCTGAACTGTTCTGACCTATTCCTGTGGCTCGTTTGCTGTTCTAATATTAGGTCCTTTACCTTGTTGGCTCTCCAGTCAATATAAAAATGCCCCAGTAAATGCAACCCCGATAAATCTAGTGCCTGAATGTCTGTCGTAAACCCATAAGACTTCATATCTACTATATCCCTCACAATAGAATTTGACAAGTCCAATGCTCCACACTGACGGACTTGCAAATCGAAGTAGGCGTTAAGGTGACATGACCTAAGAGCCAGCCGATCGATCGTGGCCTTCAAAAAAGTCGCAGTGCTTTTTCCAAAATCTACATTCTCAAACAATACTTCTGAAGTATGATACTGGACAGAGTTGAAATTGAGAATCCCTACACCAAATACGTTATTTTTGAAAACTACTTTGCCCTTATCAAACTCGCTAGATTCAAAAACGAGTTCGCTCTTCTCAAACTCTGCGCGGTTGAAACTGATCTTCCCGCCCCTTAATTCCGTAGCACTAAAATCTACTTTGGCTTTTTCAAAAACTGTCCGGTCGAAGAAGAGATCACCTTTTCTGAAATTTGAGAATCGAAAATCTAACTTCCCGTTGTGGAAATTTACTGCTTTAAAACCAAATCGAACGGTATTAAAATTGGCATTCACAAAAAGCAAGTTCCTACTATTAAATCTTGCGTTTGAGAAGTTAATGTCTCCGCTTCCCAGATTCGAGCGCGTAAAATCGATCTTCCCACTTCCAAAAGAAGCCGCTTCGAAATCTAGAATAACTCTTGAGCCATTCGACCCTGGCGTTCCTCCTAGTTCGTCGACTCGAATATTCCTATCTGCCCTGCTAAATTTGGCATTCCTAAATGACAATGATCCCTCGCCAAATGAAGCATTGGAGAAGATTGTGGTTCCACCGTGGAAAGTGGCATTTTCGAATACGAAATGCCCATCTCCGAACTCGCTATGATTAAAATTCAAGCCATCACTAAGAAAAAGAGAATTACTGAAATCTATCCCTCCTTTGGAAAACCGAAGAAAGGAAAAATCCAAACTACCCTCTGAATAAATGACAGAATTTGTAACAATAAAACCATTGATGTTTAAAAAGTGATTAGGCTTATGTTTCCAAATTTCCCGGAAGGTCGCCATTGAAAATTTCTCGATAAAACACTTATCCAAGCTTACTAGCTCATTATTTGAAATCCGTCTGTACAAATACTCGGCATCAACAACACCCAGTTCCAATATTGAAATGATCTCGCCACTTTCTCCCAGGAACGAGATCACAGCCGTTTCCGGAACCACTAGACCATTCGCCAAGGAAAAAACTTCCTTTCTTTTGCTTACAACGTACTTGGAGAAGACTTCGATCATGGCATTCTTTTGATATAGAAGTAAGAAGGTGTGAGGCTCTGAGCAAGTGATTAGCTACTCCATCTCTAGCTTACCAATCCTGATGGAGTCAATTTATCTTACGAGCTGCCGTTAATGCCTACACTCTAAATTTATTAAATTTTGGAGATAATCCTCTGCCATTATCCTATTACATGGTAGATCGAACATACACTGTGGGAGTGCACTATTTATCCGAACAAAAGTGAAATTGCAAGATGCGATCTGCCCGGATCTCAAGCCTCGGTGTCTTCTCCAGAAATATCAGGTATGGATTTCGTCGACGGCAAGTATCATGGTTTGGTGCTGACCAAACTTTTGTTGACTTCAACACTATGACTAGAGCTGTAGATGACAGCAGCCTTGTGGCTTTCCAATGAGGTAGTATTCGCTTTGACGCATCATTCCAACCGGAGACCGTATCTTAGGATTCTCATTCCAGAAGTACTTGATTCTGCGTACATTTATCATAATGATTGGCTGCCATTCAAGGTGCACACAACATGGAAGAGATCAAGTCCTACTGTTTCTCATGCTAGCAGCCGTTTATATCGACGTGGCACGGAATGACAAAGCTTAGTGATGATTGTTGATATCTATGATTTTTTTAAAAAGCACCCGAGATTTAACAAGTGTATCGGAGCTGACTTTGTTTTGGTGGAATACAAGTGTCCACTCAATGTTGAAGAGTTTCAGCTCTGGACCGAATCTCATTTGATCACTTTTGTTATTAGTGGTAAGAAGGATTGGTTTACACCAGCCAGTACCTATCATCTGAAAAGTGGTGATGCTATTTTCATAAGGAAGGGTGTCTACACTACCAAACAATATTTTGAAGAGGACTACTGTGTGATGTTGTTCTTTATCAATGATAAATTCATACGTGACTTTCTGCAGGAAAACGATTTACATGATAATGAAAATCTGGTAGAGACACCGTCCGATGGAGTTGTCAAAATAGATACAACCAGATCATTCAATATATTGGTCGAGAGCATATTTCAATACCTTACCATGGGTCACTCTATCCCACAAAACCTTGTAGAATTGAAGTTTAAGGAATTGATATTCAATATTGTCTTGAACAAGAATAATCATGGCTTCAAAAGCTTGCTACTGGATATTTCAAACTCTACCAAGTCAAGTATCGAACAAGTAATGATTTCGAACTTTCGATGCAATCTCCCAATTGAAGCTTTTGCAAAATTATCTGGTCGTAGTCTTTCCAGTTTTAAGCGTGATTTCAAGGAATACTTTGGGACTACACCTTCGAAATGGCTCATGACTAGAAGGCTCGAGTATAGTCGCATGCTATTAGTTAGTGGTCAAATGAACATTAATGAGGTTTGCTATGAAAGCGGATTTAAAAATGCTTCCCATTATATTAGATCCTTCAAATCTCATTACAAACGTACACCGCACCAATATAGGGCTGACAACTGAGTGGCTATATTCGAGCCCCTGGTCCCCTCAGAGCATTTTTTGGACTTTTCGGCATATTCTCTTAAGACAGGATTGAGGATATTTATACCCTAAACAAATCAATATGATGTCAAACAGGCTATTTATGACCAATGCTTTCCTGAGAAAAGCAAAATTGCGCAGAAAGCATTCTCAAGTTTTCGAGCGGCACAAGAAACTTAACAAGAAGTACCTGGAGAACCCTTCAAGGGCAATGATTACTGATCGAGCAGAGGTAATAGGTAACAATTTTCATGATCCATTCCACACCACGGTCGTTATGAACAATGAGCTAAGTGTACCTTTCAAAGTTGGAGTACACAGAGCGGTGGGAGGTGATCATGATTATCCAAATCCCGGGGATATGCTTTGCGCCACCTTGGCATCTTGTCTTGAAAGCACCCTTAGAATGATTGCAAATAGATATGACATAGCCCTCACAAAAACCAGGGTCAGTGTATCAGCAAAAGTGGATGTGAGAGGTACGCTTAGGATTGATCTTGCAACACCTGTGGAATTCCAATCAATGCAAGTAGATCTATTGGTTGAGGCAAAAGGATTAAACAGGAAAGTATTAAGAACACTTATTCAAGGAGCCAAAAAATCCTGCATTATTTATCAAACCCTAAGGAAAGGTATGCCAATCAAAATAAACGTGATCGATCAGGTATGAGCATCTTATGTATCCAAGAAACAGGGATCTTAGAGAGTGGAGTCTGCAATAAAATGTAAAGGGGGATCCTCCAATGGTTTTGATCAATCGGACAATGATCCATGTGATGGTCAAACCGACCAAGGGTAGGTTCACGGGTCAACATGGCTGGAGATCCAACCAGCTCATTCAGTCTTTTATGCTGCACTGACTCTGTCGGTCTGATCTATCCTTCTTTGGTACATCTATATCTGATTAGTATCTTTCTAGTAATTATCACTTTAACACAAGTATCGATGTCCAACTCACCGATCGTATTATGGCTAGGAATAGTGCTGTTAGCCGGATGTACTGCAAGCAGATTCTATGGGCTTCAAGATTTTCAAAAGGTTCCCAAAATAGATGCGCATGTGCATGTGCGTACGCAGAATGATGTGTTCGCAGGTCAAGCAGTTAAGGATCAGTTTCAATTGGTCAACATCGTAGTGGACGGTGCAGGTACCTGGCGGGGAATACGAAACCAGTTTAGATTTGCTCGGATACAGCAGTTGTCCAACCCAGACCTGTATCGAACCATTGCTGCCTTTAGCGTGGAAGATTTTCATCAGCCCGGATGGTCAGACCACGCAATAGCCTGGATGGACAGTTGCTTTAACTTGGGTGCAGTAGGTATTAAAGTGTGGAAAAACATTGGCATGGTGCTAAAGGATACTAATGATGTGAATGTGATGATCGATGATGAGCGCTTCGATAGGGTTTTTGAGCATATTGCTAAGAGAGACAAAGTACTATTTGCACACCAAGGTGAGCCACTCAATTGCTGGCTCCCCCTGGAGGAAATGACCACCAACAATGACCGTGATTACTTCAGAGAACACCCCCAGTATCATATGCAACAGCACCCTGAACTTCCCTCTTACCATGAGCTGATGGCTGCTCGTGATAAGCGGATAGACAAAACGCCTAATCTAAAGTTTGCCGGTGCTCATATGGCCAGCATAGAATGGAATGTGGACACCCTGGCTACTTGGTTAGATAAATATCCTAGCGCAACCATCGACCTAGCTGCACGCATGGGTCAAGTTTTTTATCAGGCTCAACAAGATCCTCAGCGTGTCCGTAAGTTCTTTATCAAGTATCAAAACCAGATCATGTATGCCACCGACATCGTGTATATGGGTAGGGGAGATCCAGACCAAGAGGCAAAAAATATTCATGACACCTGGTTACGCGACTGGACATTCTTTGTCAGTGATCAACCCATGGAAAGTGATTTGATCAACGGTACCTTCCAAGGCATTAAGCTTCCTAAAAAAGCAGTGATGAACATCTTCCATCATACCGCCAGTCGAGTTTTCGGATTTTGAAACAAATCAGGAAAGATGGTAAACCCAGCCCTGCCGGCTTAACCATTAAACACACCATGGACCATGCCACGCCAACAGCGTGGTCATATTGTGGCGGGAATACTCAATGAAAAACTCGAAGTAATGTATCGGCCACTCCGGGCCATGGCCAAAATTTTGAAATTGGAAATAATGACGTCTGTCAAAGTATTACATTTGGTGTCAGAGCGCTAAACCAATGTAATCATGAAGCAATTAATTATCTTCTGCCTAATGGCTTTCATTACTCTCAGCTGTAAGACATTGCAAAAGAATGGTTCTTGGTCAAATATAGTGGGTTTGGTACTTTGTGGTATGGATTCAAAAGAACTATGTCGACTGGGATTAGACCTTCCAGAGCCATGGTATGTCGAGGACGTATACATGGAAAAAGGGGACCAAGACTTCATATTGCACGTGAACATATCACATAGGAGAGCAGTTAAATTTGAGTATGAGGGAGAATCCTATAGTGTGTATGACCATCATGAAAGGACATGGCGTCATCTAAACTTTTTTCAACATGAATGTTATTTGCATGCGCGTGTACCGAGGGTAAAACTACCAGGAGGAGAAGTTAAGTTGGTGCAAGTACCATGGGCCAAGCCAGGGAGTTCCTTTACACTTCTATTTGATCTGCAAGTGATGGACTTGGTACGAGAAGGGATGAGTGCAAGTGCTGCTGGGCGTCAAATGCAGATCGGTGCCAGGCGGGTATTTAGAATACTACGCACTTATGTTACCAATGCATTGGCAACACAATCGATAGCTCCAATCAAGAACCTCTCTGTTGATGAAACCAGTACAAGAAAAGGACACAACTACTTCACCATCCTAGCAGACCATGATGCAAAGAAAGTGGTGGGAGTAAGCGAGGGTAAAGACAAGCAAGCCTGTGCCCAGGCCTTAACGGACATGGAGGTTAGAGGAGCACCTCCGGAATATGTGCGCACCGTAACCATGGATATGTCACGCTCCTACATCAGTGCTGCAGCACAGTACCTGCAGAATGCAGATATCGTATTTGATCGGTTCCATATTATCAAACAGATGAATGAAGCAGTAGATAAAATAAGAAAAGCGGATAGACGCTCCTATTCCGAATTAAAAGGAAGTCGCTATTTGTGGCTAAAAAATAAGTCCAAGCTTTCTGCAAAGCAGTTAGAACGATTGGAAGATCTATCAAATACCTGCCCCAATATTGGAGAAGCCTACAGGCTCAAAGAAATGCTGAAATTAGTCCTGGATGATGCCTGTGTGAAACGTAAGGTGACTCCTTTAAACAACTGGATAAACGAAGCCTGGAATAGTGGTTTAGCACCCATCCGCGCTTTTGTAGAAATGCTGCACAGACATTGGTATGGAGTAAAAATGTATTTCTACAAACTAAAAACCAATGCCATTGCAGAGCGAATAAATCTAAAAATACAGGAAATAAAAAGGGTTGCTAAGGGATTTAGAAACCTTGATAATTTCCGAATTATGATCTACTTCCATTTAGGTGGTCTTCACCTGAAACCCACTGTAAATGGCTAAGAGCCAAAAGAATAGTGCAAATGGTCATTCAGAGCCACCGGCAAAAACTGAGGGCAATGACTGGATATACCTATTTGATGGCACCAGTACCATGGGATGGCGGGCCTTCAATGGAGACACTTTACCCCCGGGCTGGGCGATCGTCGACAACACCTTGACATTCACGACTGAGCAAATATTGGAACAGGATTATGACTATAAAGGCAGTAGGGATATCATTTATGGTGCCGAGGAGTTTGATAATTTTGAGTTGTATGTAGAGTGGAAAATTCCCAAAGGAGGTAATAGTGGCATTTTTTATCACATCCAAGAAGGTTATGAGCGTCCTGTATCCACTACACCAGAATATCAGTTGATCGACGATAAAGATTATGCCAGCATCCACGATCTGACGTCTTACAATGAACAATTTGGGGCTGCGGAACCTGAGAAATTACAAGCTTGGCAATCCACTGCGGCCAATTATGCCATGCATGCACCCAATCACGATGCAAAAGTCTTGTATCCGGCAGGTGAGTGGAATTCCTCCCGCATAGTCTTTACAACAGAAAAAGTCGAACACTGGCTCAATGGGAAGCAAGTATTGATATTTGTACCGTGGTCAGATGACTGGTATCAGAGGAGAAATTCGGGCAAGTGGAAGGACGCTCCCGATTATGGAAAGTTTAAGTCTGGTTATATTGGATTTCAAGACCATGGTAGTGACCTCTCATTTCGGGAAATTAAAATCAAGAAACGTTGATGGTGATGAAGCGAAAAGAATTCATTTAATAGCGATTTCTTCACATGATTCGGTAGAGGTTGTCGTCTTATGTGAGTAGATGCTAGCAGGCTATGCGCCGTCAAAAAACGGCATCCTCAAGCCTTGACTTTCATTGACTACCATAAAATGCTCGAAAAGTTGGAGGGCGAAATCGATGCCGTGATCGTATCTACGCCGGATGATACCCATGTGTCCGTATCAAAAAAAGACCGCTTCTCTTGCCACACTTCATAGAACTTCCTAAACTAATCATCGCTGGTGATGCTCATCTTGCAATCTCCATAAACCTCAGTGTTCCGATCCTGCTTGATGTAAAGCAATATTGCCCGACGATTGTCTTTTTTGCTATTTTCAAAGTATGAGACACCTACTCCTTCCTGTACTCACGGTGCTGTTTTTTTCCTGTCATTCTTTGAAGCAAGTGCAACATTCAATAGATGGTCTAAGTGAAACGGTAGAGATATTAAGAGATCAATGGGGTATCAATCACATCTATGCCTCCAATCAAGAAGACCTTTTTTTTGCACAAGGATATGCTGCTGCTAAGGACAGACTTTTTCAGTTTGAGATTTGGCGACGGCAGGCCACAGGCACGGTTGCTGAAATACTAGGTGAACGCGAGCTGACACGCGACATTGGTACTCGTCTTTTCTCATTTCGTGGGGATATGCAGGAAGAAATGAATCACTATCACGAAGATGGTGTTGAAATCATCACTGCTTATACCAACGGGGTCAATGCCTACATCTCGGAAGTATTAGCCGACCCCGATCTGCTGCCACTTGAATTCAGACTTCTCGACATCCTTCCTCAGAAATGGACACCCGAGGTGGTTGTCTCCCGACACCAGGGACTTTTGGGAAACATAGGACAAGAGCTGACCATTGGCCGGGCTGTGGCGAAATTGGGAGTACAAGCTGTGAAAGATCTGTACTGGTTTCACCCCAAAGATCCTAACATTACCCTTGATCCCAGCATCGACGAGACCTTATTATTCCATGACATATTAGCACTATATCATGCCTTTCGAAAACCCATTCAGTTCCAAAGGAGTGACCTACTGCCAAAGTACAGACGTTCGCAGGATATGGGTGCCCTTGACTCTCCCAAAGAAATAAAAAGCGACATCCTTTCCTTGGGTAGCAACAACTGGGTAGTCGGTGGCGACTTGATGGAGGATGGAAACACCTATATGGCAAACGATCCGCATAGGACTATAGCCGTTCCTTCACTGCGATACATGGCACACCTGGTCGCTCCTGGCTGGAATGTGATCGGCGGTGGTGAACCAGAGATCCCTGGTATTTCTATTGGACATAATGAGCACGGAGCTTGGGGCCTGACCGTATTCCGGACGGATGGAGAGGACCTATATGTCTATGAGCTCAATCCTAATGATATCAACCAGTATTCATATGAGGGTGAATGGTCGGACATGCACCTGATCAGGGAAACCATTCGCATCAAAAATATGAGTGATGTCGAAGTGGATCTGCGATATACAAGACATGGACCGGTGGTATATGTGGATTCGGCCAACCTGAAAGCCTATGCTGTAAGATGTGCCTGGCTCGAGGTAGGTGGATCTCCCTACCTTGCTTCCCTGCGCATGGATCAAGCACAGACCTGGGAAGCTTTTCGTCAGGCATGTGATTACAGCCATATTCCGGGAGAAAACATGGTTTGGGCAGATAAAGAAGGCAATATAGGATGGCAGGCGGTCGGAATCGCGCCCATTCGCAGGCATTTTAGTGGACTTGTCCCCGTGCCCGGCGATGGACGATACGAATGGGATGGCTACTTGCCCATTAATCAAAAACCCCACCTTTTAAATCCTCCGGCGGGATATTTTGCGACGGCCAATCAAAACGTCACTCCCAAAGAGTACACCCATTGGGATGCCATCGGATACTCGTGGTCGGATCCCTATCGAGGAGATCGTATTAATGAAGTGCTCGGCGCTGGCCAAAAATTGAACATACAGGAGATGCAGGCCCTGCAAACAGATTACTTCTCGGTGCCTGCCAGCATACTGATTCCCATGCTCAACGATCTGACATTTTCGGGATTGGCCGCCGAAGCTAAAGATCTACTCATGACATGGGACTGCCAATTAGATCCCAATTCCGTTGCGGCCGGCATCTACGTGGTCTGGGAAAATCAGATCAAACACCTCGCTGCCAGTGAGTTCATCCCAGAAAGGGGAAGGGACCTCATCACCAGCATTCAACTGAAGAAAATATTAGATTGGGTGACTAAGCCAGATCAGAGATTTGGTGAGCATCCAACTCAGGGAAGAAATGAATTTCTCAGAGAAGCATTCAATAGCGGTATTAGTCAACTGGTCAAGAAATTTGGAGCGGAGATTGAACGTTGGCAGTATGGTCAGGAAGACTTCAAGCATACTTATATGAGCCATGCTCTAGGAAAGCATGTGCACAACGATATCCAATCCAAATTTGATGTGGGTCCACTGCCACGGGGTGGCAATGCCTATACACCAAATTCTACTGGTAGCAACAACCGACAGAGCAGCGGTGCTTCTTTTCGAATGATTGTCAACACAGGTGATTGGGACAGCGCTGTGGGTTCCAATAGTCCGGGACAATCGGGTAATCCCCTGAGTCCTTTTTACAGCAACTTGTTTGAATCATGGGCAAGTGATCAATTTTTCCCCGTTTATTATTCTCGCGAGAAAATCGAATCTGTGACGGTAGAGAAAAGTCTTTTGACACCAAGGAAGAAACCATAGACCTATCCCAATAATATTTATTATTAGAGCTTTAGAGTCTTGGGCTGTAGCTTGCCGATGCTGAATTTAATAACTTGCCTCTATGAATAAGATTTTTGACACTTATCATCCTGATGGATTTGGTAGTGTAAATGGATATCTATTTGTCCATAATCCCCATGAGCTGATTGACTTTTTGAACAAAGCTTTTTACGCCGAAGAACTTAGCCGGTCGATTAATCCGAATAATGGAGATATTGCCAATTGCATCATGAAGATCGGAAGCTCTTGTATTATGATTAGTCAAGCCCGCGGACAGTTTCTCCATATGCGAACGTCATTTTATCTATATGTAGAAAGTGTCGATGAAGTCCACAAGCGGGCAGTTGAAAACGGGGCTAAGGTGGAATTTGAACCTATGGACATGGAATATGGAGACAGACAATCTGGTGTGGTTGATCCCAGTGGAAATTATTGGTGGATTTCTAAGAGGTTAGTAAAGAAGGGGTATCACGAATGAGCAACTAAACGATGAAAGGATGGTGGAAGATTTTACTTGATCTTGAAAAAACCCATGATCATCATAGCTAAAAATACAATACTCCACCGATAGCCTGAAACATATATGGAACAATCAGGTCAGATTGAATGTCACTTAGACGTATTTAGTGGGTCTTTTTCGATTTTGGTTGAACATCTTTTGAAAAATCCCTATTTATCAGTAAGCTCACTTATCAGCATCAATACCCACACATTGTTTCAATAAATCATACCTTATCGATTTATATGTGTAAAAAATGTGGCGTGCCTTCTTGTTCGATCTTCACTCGTGTTACGGGATGGATTAATCCCCCCTTGCTACTGTACAGAATTTCAAGAAAGCAGGAGAATAGGTGTAACACTTTTAACGGTATGACCGATTGTCTCCTAGACCAAAAATCTATTCCCCATTCTCCTTGCAACTCTTATTATAAAGATTTTCGAATATACGAGGACCAAAAAGTCAAGGCTGTAAGGCTTAAGCCTAGAACAAATTCGGAAATCCTACGTTCTAAAAACTCGTCTTGGGGGCAGTTGCTTTGCTCCTGATGTGATCGAATATCAGGGCTTTGCATTTGTTTTTGGATTGGACTCATTAAGTTTAGAATTTTTGACGGATTTCCGAATCTGTTTCTTAACGGCTTATTCCTTAAGACCGTCCATTAGACCTTTTTCAAAGATCTTATTCATATATCAATCCATAAAAGGCAGATTGAATACAGCACTAACCCTCGCTCTAGACACATTCTACGACTCCTTAAACACGATAGCCTGTTAATTCACCCACTCGGGGTTCTTTGACCAGAACCCACTAAATATGGCCAAGAGCCGATTAAATTTATGGAAAGACTGCTGAGATAATTGGATGTGTAATTATTTATGCTCCCACTCAGTGATACGTTGGGCTAAATCGGCGGTTTGCTTATGCAACGATTGAATACTTGATTGCTGATTCTCCATTTCTTTGGACTGGTGGATTAGTGCCTGATTTTGTTGTCAATTATTTTTTGCTGCTCTTTAATAGCCTCAACCAGCACTGGCACCATTTTACTGTATTGCACCGTTAGGTAGCCGTCGAGCAATTCTTCGACCAGTGCTGGAAATAGTTCTTTGACGTCTTCGGCTTTAAATCCAATTTGCCTTTGCTCAGGAAAATGCCATTGTGGAAACTCCTGTACACGCCAGTGATGTGAATATCCTTGTAGTCGCTTGACTCCATCAAGAGCATTTTGCAAGGGTATAAAGTCCGTCTTAAATCTGGCATCTGAGCACAGGCTTGTACTGGTGCAAATAATGTCGGTGCCCCTAACAGCTCCATCTACATGTAGTTTGTAGCTGGGAATAGGCACCCCGATGCCTACATCTCCATCAGCATTGAGAATCATATCTGGCTGAGTGCCGTTGTTGTTATTGATTCTGAATTTGAGGTCCTCAAAGGCATCCAGGTAGGTATCGTCATCGTGATGAAGGGTTAAGATGGGTTTGATTCCACCAGAAGAATTCTTAAAAGAAATATCGCCAGCATTATTTAAGAGAAGGCCCGATTCATTTCCTGTCCCTCCAATATGCAGTGCCATTTCTGGATGGCTATTGTTGATGCCAATTTTTTGATGATCGAATTCTCCAAAAAGGAGTGGATCGTCACCAGCTCGGTTTGAGATGACCAATTTATTGTTTTTGGATCCGATGAGATCTTTGCCGGCTTCAAATCCGAGAAAGACACTACCAGTACCCCTATGATAACCGGCACGATAACCCACACTGACCGTTTTATCTCCGCCATAATAACCAGCCTGATAACCTACACCGACAGCTTGCATGATGGGGAAACCATTTTTATTAAATAAGCTGCTGGCACCAACGGCCGTATTTTTAAAACTTTGATTGAAAATCTCACCATCATCTTCCACACGGTATAGAGATGAATCACCAATGGCTACATTGAAATCGTTTTCCCGATTGGTGTATAGTGCAAAGGCACCAATGGCCACTCCATGATTGGCGGTTCGGTTTTCATTGCCTGCTCGAAAACCATAGAAGCTGTTGTAGCTCCCATTCGTCATCTGGAGGCCAGTAGAATATCCAGTAGAAGTATTACCATTGCCAAAGCTAGGTGCCGTTCCTGCGAAAGTTCCAACAATAGTATTCCATGAGCCTTCGAGGCGTGATCCGGCACCAGCACCAACAACAGTATTCCAAAGTCCATTCTGTGATTTCCAACCTGCCAGACTGCCTAAGAATGTGTTATATCGACCCGTTTGTTGGGGGGCGGCATTATATCCCAGGATGGTATTGAAAGACGATGGAACAAACTGATCGGCAGAGAGGCCAGCTTGTCTGCCGATCACCAATGATGTGCTGTCGTTGGGTGGTGATATGGCTAGTCTGCCCTCAATGTCTGCAATGGCAGTATTTTGAGCCTTAACAAGCATATTTATAGTAAGCAGGCAAAACAGTGTTAGTTGATATGGCTTCATATCGAATCTATTTTTGGATTTAATAACAGTCCAGCTAAGTGCCAGGATTCCGACCTAAAGATCCGACCCAATTACTTCCTATCTATCCCCCAAGAGAGTGAAAGATGCTAATCCCCCTTTGGGGGGATAAAGGAAAAAAGAAGGGAAAGACGATGAAGCGGAAGGTAGAATGGGAAATCAAATAATCGAGTTTTGGATAGCTTGCCGAAAAAAGCCCAGTAAACTTCACATCAAGGTTACTTGTTTGTCATCACGTGCCGCATTATATAACGATCATGGCAGAAAGTTGGTAGCCCCATATAGATAGTGCATGGCGCGGTCCTCATCCTCATCATAATAAAGGATAATTTCAGTACATGATCACTAGAATTCTTCCCCACTTTCACCATCATCTGAGAATTTAACCACTATGATTTCCTCCAGCTTAGCAATCGAAGCAGATGATGGCCAATTCGGCATCGCCATCGCTTTCATCTTAACTCTTTCTATCTCAGATCTATCGGCCAATCTAAAATAATCGCAACCGATTAGTTTGAATAGCGACAGAATCCGATGATCTGATCCCCTGTCCCATTCCAGCACCGAACCTCCGAAAGTCTCTTCTTTCCTTCGAATGGGCAATTCAGATCTAATGGGGTGACCTACAAAGATGATGGGTATTTTTTCGGTTCCCAGGAAATCTCCGTAGTTAGTTTCTAAGACCCCTATGATCCGATTAGCTAGTAATTTGTCATTTTGCCAGGAGACATAATCTGTATAAAAAAGCCTTGTGTTCGATTGGACGAAGCCAATGAAACAAAGCGATGCCAGCACAATAATCCATGGTTGTGCTAACCTGGGTGTGTGTTGCCATGCCAGATATACCACTCCCCCGATCATGACGGGCAAAGCCATCATGGTGCGTGCAGGCCAGAATTCGGAGGTGATCATCACGAAAATAAAGGGTGATAAGATGGCCCCAGTAAGAAGCAAGAGTAATAGGGTCTTTTGCAATATTTCTACCGGTAAGATTAGGATAGATTTTATGAGAAACAGTACGCCTGCCAATAAGATGAGTCCACTCAAATATCCTACGTACCAGCGATGACCGATCAGCTGGGCAATGGTTTCCTTTATGACAAAAAGGGGATCATAGCTGTTTAGAAATGCACCACTATAAAAGTCCTCAATGGTATGGTAGCGACCTCCAATGTGCAGGGCTTCTCGGATCATATGGGAGATCATTTCATGAAGAAATACAGCTGCCAGCAAGCCCGTCAATAACATGGCTAGATGATGGATGTTTTTCCGGAAGGTAGTTGCTAAGCCCTGATTCTTCAGAGATTGGGCAAGTAAAAAGAGTAGGTACACAACGGGTGCAACAAAGATAACCGACTGATAGATGGAAAGTGCACCTACCCACAATGCAATAGTGAGGAGGATTTTTATTGGTCGACCGCTCGAATGTACTAGTACCCGGACACCAAGCACAGCCAGTAGTAAGCCAAGGTAATAACCATACTGAGATTGATTAAAGGCGTAGACAAAGGCAATCGTAGGATGAGTAAGGGCAAAAATGGCAGCAAGGTATTTTGCTGGCCCTTGTTTAATGGTCCAAATTTCCAGACATATTAGGAATGTGGCTAGATTGGCTGCAATGCCAAGAAGCATATTAAAATAGGGCAGCGGCGGTCCATCTTGCAAAAGCCAGTTCAGTCCATACATGCCCCAACGATCCATTTGCAGCCATGCCTGCAAGGGTTCATTCGTAAGGGAAGCTACTTCCTCATCAATGGATATGCTCACATTAAAGATTTCGAACCCAAAGGCAATTAGTGAAATGACAAGGCAATAGAGTATGAGTCTCCAGTTAAGCTGTACATACTCATACGTTTTATCCTGTAGTCCAGTGAGCATGACTTATCGCACTTTAGCACTAAAGATAATTAGATTGTTTCACGCAACCGTGCCGACGGAGCTGAGTGTTCGATGAGGTGGAGGATCATCCCATGTGTCGAGTTCTTAGCCATGGACCAAAGATCCCATTCTTTACCACATGCACTATGAGACCTATACCCGATGCCAATCCGCATTTCTTCGTTGAGCTGGACATTGGGTTTCACAACTACATCCCATTAGGACCTTTTTTGAGCTGCAAACCATTCTGCTCGTCCTACATATTCTTATGCTGCGAAAATTTCCTGTTTCATATATTGTGCTTGGGCCGATTCTTAGGAGAAGTACAGATACTTAATCTCAATGATATCCATCGTACTACTTATCATCATCATCTTGCTGATCATTATTTGGATTCGCCAGGATTCAGGATGGAAATATCCGAGGAGTCCCTTTCCAGAAAGTTGGAGAATAGCGCTTGAGCGGGAGGTATCTTTTTACCATACATTACCCCAAGAAGAGAAAAAGAGATTTGAGTACAAGGTGCAAGAATTCTTATTGAACTGTAGAATAACAGGGATAGAAACCAGCATCGATGCCATCGATAGAATCCTGGTAGCTGCTAGTGCGGTGATTCCCATATTTGCTTTTGACCATTGGAAATATAGCAACCTTCAGGAAGTATTACTCTACCCCTCCACTTTCAATGAGCAATTCGATACTGAAGGTTCTGACAGAAAGATCCTTGGCATGGTGGGTAATGGGTATATGGACGGAATCATGATTTTGTCCCGGCAAGCCTTGAAGGATGGATTTAGAAACGAGTCAGACAAAAAGAATACTGCCATCCATGAGTTCGTGCATTTGATAGATAAGAGGGATGGATCAATCGATGGAATCCCGTCGCTATTAATGGACAAACAATATTCGATTCCATGGCTTGATTTAATCAACAAAAAGATTGATGAAATTCATGATGGAGGCACAGGGATCAATCCTTATGGTGGAACCAATCGAGCAGAATTCTTCTCGGTAGTGAGTGAGTACTTCTTCGAGAGACCTAAGTTGTTGGAGAGCAAACATCCTGAATTATATCACCTTCTGGAAAAGGTATTCAGGCAAGAGATGTCATCTAGGCACCTTAAAAAAAATACTGCAAAAATCGGACGCAATAGTCCGTGCCCTTGCCACAGTGGTAGAAAGTTTAAGCAATGCTGTGGTCGCTCCCATTACCAATAGTCTTTTCACCTTTTGAGATCCAAGTACTCATTTCTTGGCGGCTGATCACTGTCTAGCTCCACCACAATCGGCGACCGGTCCAGTTTCTCGCTATGAAAAACCGCCTTTCCATCAATCCAAATAAACAGACCAGCTCCTAAATTGTATTTATCTCCATTCCTATCCCAGATAATGGTGCAAATTTTTCCTTGATAAGGTACTTTATCGAGGCAAAACCAACTCCAGTCATCGGGTATTAAGGTCTGAAAGACCAATTGGCCTTTAACAGCGGGCTTTAGCCCGATTAAATCGGAAATCACCAAATCGCAAAATCCAGAATGGTTGTAGTCCTTACCCCTTTCTTGGCCTCCCTTGCTCGCAGACCAAGAGCCATTCTCCCAGCTCTCCAACCTGGTTCGTGAAATCCAATCACCGGTAAATGGATTCAAATTTTCATCGATCCAAGGGATGCTAGAACCATCTGGTAAGTGCCTGATATGACTGGTAGCATATTGGAGCAAGAGCTCAAAATAATGCTTCCGATGAATGACACACCTGTTTTTGTAACTCGTCAATAAGTTGGCCAGTCCTTTTAGTGTGATGGTCGTAGCAAAAGGCCAGGAAGGGCCATTCCACTGGCACTCATGCCCTTCATAGCTGATCTCGAAGTTGGGATGGCTGCGCTCGCAGACGGTCAAACCGTAGGGCGCAGCAAATCCCATCGTGTCGAGGATCTTTTGCCAGGCCACGGCATACTTCCGATCGTCATCAGGTAGCTGAAAATACCACGGTGTGTAGCCTATTAGCTCACGTACCGACACTGGTTTTTTATCCTCTGAATACTTTCTAGGCAAAACGGTAAAGAATGACAACGAGTCATGCCAAAGGTGCCGCTGGACATTCTTCTTAAGGACGGCTGCTTTCTGTCTAAACCTTCTAGCTGCTCGACGGTTGCCCAAATGAGCGGCCAAGATAGCAAGTGCTCTGCTATCACCGTACATATAGCTGTTTATCGTGGGCCGGGTAGCTGCCATCCCAGATGTTGAGTCCCTGGCAAACAACAAATGGCCGCTCACACTCACCTCCATGCCATCCCGATCATCTACTTGCCAAAACAAATCATTTCCAAGATCCCTTCGTTCTTCTTCCCATCTTGAATAATTGGCTGCCAACAAATCATAATGATTGGATAGAAAAAAATCATCGGGATGAATTCTCAGAAATGCAAGCATTGCATCCGCGATCCAAAAACTATAGCTCCGTACACCCTGCCCAGATTCGGTAAGCCAAAAATGAAGGTAATCCCTCACAAAGGTTGGATCTCTCAGCCAACGCCCCTCATAAATATGATGAGCCGCCGGACAGTTGATGGTATTATATTTTCCTGCCCACCCTACAGGTGGTAGAAACTCGGTGATCACAAATCCCAATGGTGTCCTTTTCAAGTGCTTGCGAAAAGTCCACCAACGGAAGTAATAGGTCTTTTCCAATTGTTTATTTGGCAGCTCTACGAGGGGTATTTGCTGCCTCAGGAATTCCTTTGCTTTTTCATTGGGGAAATGCTGTTTGTATAATTCTTCATCTTTAAGGTTGAAGGAATCAATATAGTGGCCGAAATCATCAAAGTTTAGTTTGCCGGTATCCTGGCAAAACAAGATGGGGCTAATGGCACATGAGATGATGATAATCAACACCAAATGTCGCCGCCATGCTGCCTTTAGAAAGGCGGTGCCAAGCAATATGTAGTTATGATATCCCTTTTTAAGAGAGGGTAGGTGAATCAATGTCATATATTGTACTGTGATTCATCGTCAAAAATTTTAAGGCCCAATAAATATAGTTGATTTTACTCCAGCTATTAACCACCCGGATCGCCTTAGGATACCGCCGAGACTCGCTTACAAGCTCAGCTCCACTTATTGCTACCGGAGGAGTACTCGTAACAGCAGATCACACTGATCTGTCGATCTTGCTGTGTTTGCACACAGGCACCATCTACCAAACCTAGCAGTGCTTACTCAGCAGCCACCATTCTGGTAATGACCTAATCTTGTCAGAAAAGAATTCTTGTATTATGTTTACCACGATTTACATACCGGTGGCCACTCAAAAGCCTGAAGAAATGATGAGGAATACCGTTGATAGAATAATATTCGATTACTTAGCCGACCGACAGGATGCAGTTCCGACGGTGGCGAAGTGGTACTTTGACGAGTGGGGATTTGAAGATGAAAAGAGAACATTAGAAACCGAGATCAATGATTTGAAAGAATCCCTAAATAAAAGGAAAATTCCCTTGACCATCGTAGCTAGTCTTGAGGGTGAAATCATTGGTACTGCGCAATTAAAATGGAAAGAAATGTCCATTTTCCCCGATAGGAAATATTGGTTGGGCGGTGTATTCGTACGGGAAGAGAATAGAGGTAATGGCATTGCAGCTCAAATGGTCAAGGAATTGACCAGGGCGGCTAGATCTATACTAATTAAGCAGCTTTTTCTGCTGACAGAGAGACTGGACGGAGGACTATATGGAAAGATGGGTTGGCAAGGAATTGAGCGGGTAAATTATATGGGTTCTGAGGTATTGGTCATGGAAAAGAATTTATGAAGTATTTCAGGTCCATCCTATTTTTTATCCTTTTTATGAGAAGAACCATTCTCGTAGTCATCTGCTGTCTGTCTATCCATCTGCTGAAATCGCAGACACCGTGGAAGTGTCCTATTGAAAAGGAAGGGCGGCTTGGATCTCCTCTGGTCGAAACATCCCCATTTGTATTTCACGACAACCTCTATCTGCTTGAGAACAATCAGAAGTTTTGGGATGTACCGGGAGCCCAGCCGGGAGATTACTTTGTGGAGGATGAGGTCAGGATTAGGGACTTGTCTAGCGGAGATATTATTTCCGTGCCACTTAAGAATCATGGATTTGGCACCGTACTGGTATGGCGTGATACGGTCTACGTGTTTGCGGGTTCCTATGGTGTAAATAAACCATGGCGAAAAATCACCGACATCACCATGACAAGCTCTGCGAACCTTATCCATTGGTCTGCTCCAATAACGATCTTACAGGCCAATCAAAATGAGTATTTCTTCAATACTGCTGTCTGCAGAGGTAAAGATGACTTTATTCTGTTGTATGAAACCAGTGATCCTAGGTGGACGCCATTTACTTTCCGATATGTGAGGTCAGAAGATCTCGTACATTGGGAAGAGATGCCTGGAGCTTTCTATGGACGTGATAAATATGTAGGTGGTCCAGCACTGTATTTTGAAGGTGGATTTTATTATACACTCTATTTGCATTCCATGGGGGGAAGCTATGAGACACGCATTGCCCGGTCTGTAGATTTGGTCACATGGGAGGACGCTCCACCTGCACGACCCTTCATTACCTTCGACCCTAGCCACAAAAACATTCCGCTCATAGACCCTGAGATTTCAGAGAGCAATGCTTCTGACGTGGAATTGTGCTATTACCAAGATAAGACCATCATCTATTTTACCGGCAGTGATCAAACTACTGCTGGTGATTTGCAACGAGCGATTTATCATGGTACGCCAAAAACACTGTTTGAATCCTTTTTCTCCAAAGATGAATCTACGGTCACAGCACCTCCCTACTCGATTACCCCGACCCCCCAGCAGTTAGCTTTCCAGCAGCGACAGTTGGGCGCATTTATTCATTTTGGTCCGGCCACGTATGTTTCATCAGATATGATGCAAGTACCTCCAGCTGATTTGCTCAATCCCAGGGAGCTCAATGCAGAACAATGGGCACAAGCAGCGCGGTCATTCGGAGCAAAACATATGGTATTGACTACTAAGCATCATAATGGTTACTGCCTTTGGCCAACTAGTTCCACCTCATACAACATCCGGCATTCGCCATGGAAAAATGGTGCTGGAGATGTGGTCATGGAGTTTGTGGAGGCATGCAGAGAATACGATCTCAAAGTCGGATTTTACCTGTCTGGAGGAGACAAGCACTTTGGGTGTATGAGCACACCGGATCCTCAAGGTGAACGGAAAATCGTGGGAGATGTCCACAAGTACTTTCCACTATTTTTAGAGCAACTCAGGGAGCTTCTTACCAACTATGGCGACATAGATTATCTCTGGTTTGACGGCGCATATGATCCCTTTGGCTGGGATGTCATGAACCCTACTACCATGAAGCGATACGGCCATGCCTATGGAGATGCCATCGCTTCGATGGTCCGAAATCTGCAACCGAATGCTGTGATCATGGGTGGTACAAAACCTGATGTGAGATGGTCTGGAAGTGAACAGGGGGGCGCTGCCTATCCATTATGGAATGTGGTCAAACCAGGTGAAGGTTACAGGCATTGGGTCGGATCGTATGGTGCTGGTTGGATTCCTGTCGAGGCTAATCTGCATACCCGGAAAACCTGGTTTTGGACAGCAGATTCAGATCATACTTTGCGAGACATTGATTTTTTGATGTCTGCCTACCTGGAATCAGTAGGACATGGTGCCAACCTTTTGGTCAATATGACCCCTGACACCACCGGATTGATTCCCATAGCCGAAGTAGAGAGGCTGAGGGAATTTGGTCAAAGCATCCAAAGCTATTTTTCTGATGCCAAAGGTAGTGCCACCATCCATAGTGCGATCGATCAAGAAATCTTCCTTGATCTTCCTCATGAGGAGCTTGTCAACCTGGTGGTGCTGGAAGAAACACTTTCATCTGGTCAGCATATCACCCACTATGAGATCGAAGCTATGATACAAGGTGTGTGGAGAACCATTGCCCGGGGAGAAACCATCGGTCGCAAGAGAATTCAGTTTTTTAATCCCATCAAGGCACGTCGATTCAAATTAATCATAAGGGGTGCTGAGGGGCAAACTCGCGTGAGGTCCTTTTCATTATTCCATGCCAATCACTGACCACGTCGGCTGGTGCAATCTCCCAATAATCTCGCAAAAGCACTATCTTCCAAGCACAGTCAACAGTGAAACCTACTGGCCTGGAAATGTATTTCAGGAAATAGTCTAAAATCTGCCAAACGATGATGCGACGATCTCTTTTGACATCGGTTATTTTGCTTCCACTTTTTCTCAGCACCTCAATCCAAAGTGCCAATATCAAGGTAGGGGCATCTTCCATAGACATCACACCCAAAATACCTGTAGCACTGATGGGTCAATTTCGACTGCGTATAGCTGAAGAAATCCGTACGCCATTATCTGCCAACGTCATTGCCATAGAATCGCAGTCGGAAGGTGAAGCAGGAGATACCGCCATCCTTGTCTCCTGTGATCTGGTTAAGATCCCAAACCAAGTCTTAAGACTCGTACGTAGCGGTATCCAAAAACATTTTCCTGGGTTCAATGTAGCGAAGATCGTCCTTAGTGCTACCCACACGCATACGTCCCCGGTCCTGACGGACTCGTCAGACACGCCAACTTTTCTATACCAGCTGCCCAGCGACATCACGCAAGTATCTGAGTACCGCACCTTCCTGGTCACACAAATTGTGTCGGCCATTGTGGAGGCATGGAATTCCAGGACATTGAGTGAAGTCAGCTGGGGTACACGGCGAGTCGCCATTCCTTACAATCGAAGAGTGGTTTACAGCAATGGCGAGGCAAAGATGTATGGCAACACTAATGATCCCACCTTTGAAAGTCTGGAGGGCTATGAAGATCATGATGTCCAGGCATTGTTCTTTTGGGGCGACCAGGATCGTCTCATTGCCACCAGTATTAATGTAGCATGTCCGGCTCAGGAAGTAGAGGGGGAAACGAGGGTCGATGCCGATTACTGGCATCCGGTACGTGAAAAACTAAAAAATCTCTACGGACAGGACCTGGTCATTGCAGGTTGGATAAGTGCCTCAGGAGACCAGTCACCCCATCCCATCTATCGCAAGGCCGCCTTGCAACGCATGGTGGATTTAAGTGGTGTATCTAGAATGGAAGACATTGCCTTAAGGATCACAGCTGCTGTGGAGAACATCTTCCAAGTTGTGACATCGGATCGATATCGCGATTTGGTGTTCCGCCATAAGGCCGCGGTCATGGAACTCCCAATGCGCATCGTCACCGTGGACGAATATGTCGAGTCCCGACGAGTTTCTCGAGAGGCTCATAGGGCCATTGAAGAGGATCCTGAGCAGGCGAGGAAGTTAAATACGCGCATGACTTGGTATGGAGATATCGAAAAAAGATTCGAGGCACAGAAGAAGAATCCCAACCCCCAATACGAGACGGAAGTGCATGTGATGAGACTAGGTGACATCGCGATCTGCACCAATCAGTTTGAAATGTTTACCGATTATGGCATTCAGATTCAGTCAAGGAGCAAGGCCCTGCAAACATTTGTTATTCAGCTAGCTGGCCCTGGCACCTACTTGCCCACCGAAAAGGCCATGGCAGGGGGTGGTTACAGCGCCGTGTGTCAAAGCAATTCTGTGGGTGCAGAGGGGGGTAAGATATTGGTGGCCGTTACTTTGGAGATGCTAAATGCACTTTGGTGATGATGGTTGGTATGAGAACACGTATTGAATGAAGGATTTCGCCGTCACATTTCTGCCAGCAAAAATCTTGGCTTCTCATTCCATCGTAACAAACAATCTATCAATTCACTGAATTAAACAATGATTAACCGCCCTTTTCACATCCAGTCACTACTGAATCATGTTACTGGTGTGTATTGTGATATCATGAGAAAATATCCGAACTTCCAGCCTACTTATCGAAGTAAAGCATTGAAACTTTCCTCCATATGAAATCTCGAAGAAACTTCTTCAAGCACCTCACAGCTTCTGCCCTCGCAGGAACTCTAAGCATACCCAGGCTGCAAAATTCCGATTCAACATTGCCCTCTACAGCAGGTCCTATTGATCCTTCAGACGGCATCAAGGTGACGCGATTAGAGACCTTCGTGCTCAAGAATTCGTGGGTATTTGTGAAAATACACACCGATGCGGGGATCACTGGTTGGGGTGAGATGCTTAAGGATGATGCTAAAGCATGTGCAGCAGGTGCCTTGGAAGTGGGGGACTATTTGATCGGGAAGGATCCCAGACCAGTAGTTAAACACTGGCAGGCGATCCACCGTGGTGCCTTTTACAAAGGAGGTCCGATTAAGACCGCTATTCTTTCAGGGATAGATCAGGCTCTTTGGGATATTGCCGGAAAATGCTTTGATGTGCCGGTCTATAAACTGCTCGGTGGGCCTACTCGGGAAAAAGCTTATGTGTACGGCACTCCCAATGAAAAGACCGGGGTCAAAGCTATGAAAGTAGGTCCAAATGCTTCACGTAAACCATTTAAGTATGCTGAAGGTCAGAAATTCGTGGAAGAGGTCGTAGAGAGATTTACCGCATTGAGGTCCAAGCATCCCGGTGTGGATATTGGACTCGATTTTCATGGGGCCGTACAACCCACCACAGCCAGCGTCTTGATCAAAGCACTGGAACCCCTGAATCCCTGGTTTTATGAGGAGATCATTCAGCCGCTTAATGTGGATGTAATGGCCGACCTGGCTCAGAAAACACACATTCCCATCGCCACCGGAGAGCGCGTATTTACCAAATGGGGATTTAGGGAGATCCTAGAGAAAAAAGCGGCTATGATCCTACAGCCCGATGTCAACTACGCTGGTGGTATCACCGAGTTAAGGTTGATTGCAGGGATGGCAGAAGCTTATTATGCACCCTTGGCTCCACATAATCCCAATGGTCCTTGTTCTTTGGCAGCTAGCCTGCAAGTGGCCGCCTGTATACCCAACTTCATGGTGCAGGAAAGGGGGGACCGTGAGCACGAACTATTGGCAGAACCGCTACCACCTGTCAAAGATGGATATCGTCCTATCCCCACCGGACCCGGTCTTGGCATCACGATCGATGAAGATAAACTTCACGATGAAATTGGAGAGCCGAGAGAATACCCAACCAGATATGATGCCGACGATAACTCTGTCGTAGATTGGTGAACGACCTTTTAGCACATTCGAGAAGCGTCGCTTATTTTATTCCACTAGTCACGCATCTCGAATATCGAACTGACAGGCCCTAGGGCAAGTGGGTATGTCGTAGATATTTCACCTGCATCCCCCATTACCTCCAGATTTTCTGTACTGCTGATAATTGCCATTGTGCAGATCCCAAACTTGCAGTTTCTCGTTGTCCTTTCCCAATGATATCCCGCAAGAACGTTCCACCTTGGAAATAAGAGTTGTGGCACTTAGTCGTATTTAGTGGGTATCTTCCGATTTCAGTTGAACATCACTAAATATGACCAAGAGTAAGAGTTATTGATTAGCATAGGCGTGATCACTCCTGTAAAAAGTTCAGGATGTAGGCCATCTAATCCCGGCATCATACAATATATTGATTTCCATTGTCAGCACATTTGTGATCGCGTTAATTCTGATGATCGTCAAAGCAAAACCAATGTTGAAATTTCCTACTAAAAACCAGTGAAATCATAGCTAGATCCTTAACTTTAATTAGATATGGATCATAGACAACTCGCTGCGATCATGTTTACCGACATTGTGGGATACACGAATGTCATGCAGACCAACGAGTCCCTGGCACTGCAAATGAGAGATCGACATCGAGAGGTTTTTGACCGTCTACATCGCAAATTCCAAGGGGAGATCATTCAGTACTTCGGCGATGGCACACTTAGCATCTTCACGAGTAGCCTGGAAGCCGTAAAATGTGCGATTCAGCTGCAACGAGAGCTCACAGAAGAACCTGTGGTCCCTCTGCGGGTTGGGCTGCATAGCGGAGATGTCATCAGGAGAAAAGATGAGATCATTGGTGATTGTGTCAACATCGCCTCCCGCATAGAAAACTTGGCGAAACCCGGCTCTATCCTAATTTCCAGGCAACTGCAAAAGCAAATCTTTAACCAGGATATTGCCACGGTCACGTTGGGAAAATTTGAGCTAAAAAACGTGCATGAACCCGTAGAAATCCTCGCTGTCAAAGCCCAAGGTCTGGCCATTCCCAATCTCAAGGCTCAACATTCGAATTCCTCCACTACCAAGGATCAGACGTACCGATCAATTGCAATTCTGCCCTTTGTCAACATGAGTAATGACCAAGATCAGGAATATTTTTGCGATGGAATTACGGAAGAAATCATCAACTCAATAAGTCATTTGGATGACCTAAAGGTGATTGCCCGTACCTCAGTCTTTATGTTCAAAAATAAAAATGAAGATGTCAGAAGAATTGGGAAGACATTGGATGTTGCTTCTGTATTGGAGGGTAGTGTGCGCAAAGCCGGAAATCGCTTGCGAATCACCTCTCAACTAATTGATGCTACCGACGGCTCTCATTTCTGGTCTGAAAAATTTGATCGTGAATTGGACGACATTTTTGCCGTTCAGGATGAAATTTCTCTCGCTATTGTGGATGCCCTAAAGGTCAATTTACTGGGTCAAGAAAGAGAAAAAGTCCTTAGTGCAGAAACCCAGAATGTGGAGGCATATGACTTGTATCTACAGGGTCAATTCGAATGGTACAAACGGACAGGAGCAAGTATGCTGAAGAGCATTGACCTTTTTGAAAGAGCGCTGGACAAAGATCCTAATTATATCTTAGCAAAGACAGGAATAGCTTTTGCTTATATTGCTTTGAGTGACTGGGGTGTCATGACGTGTACTCAAGGATTGCCCAGGGCCAAAAAGATCCTTGATGACGTCATCGCTTCCCATCCCAATGTGGCAGAGGTGAACGCTGCCATGGCGTACTACAGCCTTTGCAGTTGGGATTTTGAACACTACTACCGATACTATCAAAATGTGCTTGAGTGCAATAATAATCTCCCATTTATACATCACCTTGATACGGTAGCTCACAACGTATTGGGTGATTTTGACCGATCCATTTCTAGCAGTAGACTGGCTCGGCGGTTCGATCCACTATCACTGATTTTCAATTTTGCCCATGGACATACTTGGTTTATTAGTGGCAAATATGAAGTGGCCGTGGAGCAATTTAACTATGTCATGTCGCTGGATCCAAATTTTAAGCCTGCTGCATTGATGTGTGTGTTTAGCTTAGTCGAGTTGGGAAGGGATCAGGAAGCGCTGGTCATGTTGAAATCTGCCTTAAGTCTGGATCATCAGCATTTGGTCAAAGAAGTTGAAGATTCATTCCAGCAAAACGGAATAAATGGTTTACTCCACTGGCTGGCTTCGGGAGGGATACATTTTTATGAAAGACCATTCAACCACGACTACTTCCGGGCCTTTTGTTACGCTCTACTAAACCAGCCAGACGAAATGTTTGCCTGCTTACAATCTCTCTATGAGATAGGATCCTTCAGACTATTGGGGTTCCGGTACCACTTGATCTTTGCAGAATACCGAGGTGATCCCCGCTTCCAAGAGCTCGTGAAGTCCATAGGTTATCCTGATTCATGAGTTCGTGCCGGTTTGTCGATCAACCGCTGGATATATGTCGTTAATACTGACCTCATTTATGCTTTCCGGATCGAGTCTGATGTCGATCACAGCATCGGCAGAAACAAACCCAGCTACGTCTGCTTTGCAATGACGATCCCGATAGCAATTAGCAGTATAAGAAGAGCGGGGTGCATTAGATTTTGTCGTTTATGCAGCTGCACCAAGATAGCGTTGAAAATGGGACCAATGGCCACTCATGTGAAGAGTTCTCAAGTTAAGAACATTTTGTGCTCCTGGTTTAGACCATCGTTGTCCTGATAATTTAAGTCGCTTTTGTATTACGGTACGATGTGCAGCCTCGATTGCTCCAGATCCAATGAGTAAACCTACTTTTTTGTATTTGGGATAATTCATTCTATGAGCATTATTCTTTAAGTATGTTAGTAAGTCTTGCTTGACTTCTTCTTTTTCTTCGTCGGTATTTGAAAGACTTTGGATTCTTTTGATCACATAGTTTCCACCTTGGTTTATTAACTTAGTGTTCATCCGCTTGGTCCATTTCTTTGACTTTTTATCATCATCGAAAAATTTGTTGGCAAATTCTCCAATGTGTTCTGCGGCATGGTAGTAATCCAGAATCGTTGTTGCTGTGGGATAGCAGGCTTTTATCCATTGATCAATCCATTTAGCTCCATCCGTTACGAACACTAGACTTTCATCTTTCTTTTCATATCGATCAAGTAAAACGGACATCTTTTCTTCAAATTCTTCATGATTCCCCAAATGTGCAATGTATTCTGATTCCTTAATCCATTGACGATCAGTAGCTTCTGGTAAAATTGATCCAGATCTGAAAACACGACCCAGTTTTACTTCTTTCCATTTATCTTCCCGCGTCAATATCATTGAACCGTCTACCTCACAATAAACTACTTCTTCTGATCTACTTTCATCCTTTTTCCATAGCTGCTCACTTGTCAACCACTGTTCGGCTATCGACCCGTTCCGATTGGTCAACTGATGTAGCATGAATTCATTCGTTTTTATCCCAAGCATTCTTAGTAGTTCAACCCCGAAACTGTATCTCTCCTCCTTGCCAACATAGGTCAATACGTCCTCTAGTTTTGGGCTAATTTTACTCCCTTTCAATTGCTGGGTAAAATGGTGCTCTTTCTCTAACTCAATCTTTCCTACCCGTGTGGCAATGTTTTTTTTTTACGGCGGTCTTTTGTTCTTACATCTATGCATTCCTCATACAACTTCCTGCCCAATTCCATCCATTGCTCTACAAATTGGGATTCATGGTCATAAAAACTCATCTTTGGATCTGCTGCTTTTTCGGTAAATTCTTTCTTGAGTTGGCTGAATTGTTCTGATAGATCAGCCTTGTTCATAATATATTAGGTTTTTTACTAATATATAACTTAGTTGCGACATTTTCTAATGCACCCGAAGAGCGGGTCAATAGTTATTCCAAAAAATTATAGATATCTTATTCCAGTCGGGAAAGTGTACAATCAAACATATTTTCTGACGAGATTTTTATCTAAGGTAATCGTTATTGAAAATGGTGTATTATGATTTTTCAGCGAAACTTCAGTATTATTATTGAGCTTCAGATATTGCTCGTTTTGCTTCTATCTACTTTCAGTTGTTCTATCAAAGATCGAACAACACATCAACCACCCAATGTGCTTTTTATTTCAGTAGACGATCTAAATGATTGGATTGGTGCATTACAGGGACATACACAAGCGATCACACCCAACATGGACAGACTTTTTGAGCAGGGTGTCCTATTTACCAACGCACATTGCTCCCAAGCAGTTTGTACTGCCTCGAGAAATTCCCTGATGAGTGGTGTTCACCCCTCCACATCGGGTTGGTATGGTTCTACTAATGACATGAGAAAGACCTTCGATCAAGTCATGGATGATCATAAGATGCTTCCAGAATATTTGAAAGACCATGGATACCACACCTATGCAGTGGGAAAAATATTCCATAGTGGAGAGTCAGACTATCCCGATAAAACGGATGATTTTTGGACAGAATGGGCTCCAAGATTTTGGAATGAAATGGCACTGCATATCCAGAAAACTGGGTTTGGATACCGGGGAAAGATGTTTTACCCCTTTCCCAAAGATGGTGGTCAACTGGTACAATTGTATGGAGAAGATCTGATCAACGAGCGCTATCGGGAGACCAACCGTTTTTATTCGTTATGTGGTGGTCCACTGGCAGACGACGAAATTCCTAACCGGGGAATGTACGATGTACAAATTGCTGATTGGGCCATCGATAAACTTGAGGAAGGCGTAAGGGAACCATTTTTCATGGCTGTGGGGTTTGTTCGACCACATGTACCCTACACTGCACCTCAGAAATATTTTGATCTCTACCAGCAAGATGAGATCATCCTTCCCGACATCCCTTTGGACGAAATGAAAGACATCCCAATGATGGGTAAATCAATCGCCCGTGGATACACACCAAGGGGCGGATGGGGAGACGTGATGCAAAAAGAAAATCTACTTAGGGAGTTGGTGCATTCATATTTGGCTTGTGTATCCTTCGTAGATGATCAGATAGGGCGGTTGGTCGATGCCATGGAACAAAGCAAACAAGCCAAGAACACTATCGTCATCTTATGGTCTGATCATGGTCAACACTTAGGTGAAAAGCGACATTTTAGAAAACAAGCACTTTGGGGGGAATCTACCAAAGTGCCCCTGTACTTCAAAGTGCCGCAAGATGGTAAAACCGGACAATGTAACAAAGCAGTTAGTTTGCTGGATATTTATCCCACCTTGGTGGAGTTATGTGGTTTACCCACGGTACATGCATTGGAGGGAAACAGCCTTGTTCCACTCATACGAGATACCAATACCGAATGGGATAGACCCATACTAAGCACGTGGAAATATAAAAACCATGCCGTGCGAAGCAATGACTGGAGATACATTCAATATCGTGATGGAGGAGAAGAGCTGTACCATCCCGAAAGCGATCCAGGTGAACATCAAAACCTGGTAGGAGACCCACAATATGCTGAAGTTATCGAGGAGCTTCGAAAATGGCTGCCGACAACAGATGCTCTGCCTCCTGGTACCAGCGAATGGGAAGGGGATGTTATCGATGAGCGGATCGAAGACTGGATTACCAATGATTCGATACCCGACTGGCTAAAATAGATACCTCTTTCCGAAGTGCAGTCCATGGCTGACTTTTTCATAATCAGCGAGTACCTAAGATTTACATCGGTAGGTAAGATGACGTGGAATCTTCGAAGCAAAATCGCGCTTCAAAAGCACCATGCTGCCCCATCCCACCAAGATGACAATGGCATATCAATTTAGTCTAATTCTAAATAATACTGAAATAGTGCCAATTTGCAAAATAAAACCTCCTCATTAGGAGTAAATGCGATCTAAAAAGGAATAATTACAGCGAATTATCCGAATATAATATTATCTTTCAAGGGGCCAGAAGTATCCCGGTTTGCCATCGCCTGGTAAGCAGCCGATATCTTCTGGAGCGATCTTTTGTTGCCAAATAATATTGGGATTGGAACTCCTCACTCCACGGCTTGACACATCTTGCCTTGATTTTGATCTTGGTGCAGCTTCGTCACGCTTATTTGTGGAGGATAGATCACTGGAGATGGGCAGAGATCACACTTCCCTGAAGGCCAAGATCAGACAAGGTTGCGAACTAGCAGTCCTGGGAGCGGTGCGATCCAGCATCCTAAACCTCCCAGAGGAGAGAGACCACCCAGGGGAGTGGAGCAATATCAGGCTGGAGCACACTCCCATTTTATCAGCTGTGCATATAAATACTAAAAAGAATGTTTAAGCTTTTTCCTGAAAACATCAGTACCTATGGTGGCGAAATAGACCACTTATTCTGGGTCACTTTAATACTGACGGCTATTGCATTTCTCATCAGCCTGTTTTTCTTGAACTTCCCCCTTTTTAAATTTCGGTACAAGGCTGATCGTAAGGGACGATATGAAAAGGGCACCACTTGGAACCAACTCAAATGGATTGTGACCGCATTGGTTGTGCTGTTTATTTCTGACATGTACATTCTTTTTGCAGAACACCCTACCTGGCATAAAATGGAAGAATATTTGCCTGAGGCCGACTTGCACATTGGCATTACTGCCCGGCAGTGGAACTATATTTTCACTTATCCTGGTCCAGACAATAAACTATACACTGCCGATGATGTCATTATCAATGAGCAAAATAGCTCCTTGCATGTGCCGATCAATAAAAATATTGTTTTTGATCTGCGGGCAACCGATGTGGTGCATAGCTTTTTTGTGAGCAATCTTCGCCTCAAGCAAGATGCCATTCCAGGTAGGACCATCACTCGCTGGTTTAACGCAACCAAGGAAGGAACTTACGACATCGTCTGTGCTGAAATTTGCGGCGTACTCCATTCTATGATGCGCAACTACTTAGTAGTAGAATCCGAAGAAAAATACGATGCTTTTGTGCAAGAATTATATGCAAAGCAATAGCAGCTGCCATGTAGCCATACTCAATAGTCACGATAACAAAACAGAGTGTAATGACCGATACTCACGAACTAAGCTTTATAAAGAAAAATATTTTTTCTACCGACCACAAGACTATTGGAAAGCAATATATCCTGACTGGTCTGGTAATGGCAGCCATAGCCGGTTATTTGGCATATGTATTTCGAATGAATCTTGCCTATCCTGGTGAGTCAATTCCACTGTTTGGCACTATGGGGGGCCATCAGTACAATGCCTTTGTCACCATGCACGGTATGATTATGTTTTTATGGGTAGCCATGCCCATCCTACTGGCAGGATTTGGCAATTTGCTGATCCCATTGCACATCGGAACGGATGATATGGCCTTTCCGACATTAAATATGATTTCCTTTTGGTTGTTTTTCGTGAGTAGTGTCGTTTTGGTCCTTTCTTTCTTTGTTCCGGGAGGAGCATTTGGGGGTGGTTGGACCTTATATCCGCCTTTATCGGTAGACGCCTATATCAATACCTCGCCATCCTTCTTCAAGGCTCTGTTTAGTGGTGGTAGTCTATTTATTCTAGCCGTGGCTTTAGAAATTGTGGCCATGCTCATGGGCGGCATCAATTTTCTCACCACAACCATCAATAAAAGAACCAAGGGAATGAAGCCTATGGACATGCCGATTTTTGTGTGGTTTGTCAATATTGCCTCGCTGGACTTTATGTTCTCAGTCGGCCCCTTAGTCGCAGGAGCTGTGATGCTGCTACTAGACCGAGTAGTGGGTACTGGCTTTTACGATCCTGCCAGAGGTGGAGATCCTGTACTCTTCCAGCATTTATTCTGGTTTTTCGGACACCCGGAAGTTTATGTCATTCTCTTACCGTCGCTGGGTCTAGTGGGTGAGATCTTTCCCACCTTTGCTCGTAAGCCACTCTTCGGATATAAGCTAATGGTCTATCTGGCGCTCATTTCTGCCGTACTGGCAGTGATCGTCTGGGCACATCATCAATTCATATCGGGCATTGATCCTCGAATGGCAACCTTCTTTAGCATCGGCACGATCATTATTTCGATCCCCTTTGCGGGTATCTTTCTCTCATACCTGGCTACATTGTGGGGAGGAAACATCAAACTAAAAGTACCCATGTTGTTTGCTCTATCGATGGTCGGCACTTTTCTGATTGGTGGTCTTACGGGAATATTTCTGGGTTCAGACACCTTTGACATTTACGCCCACGACACTTATTTTGTAGTGGCGCATTTTCACTATACCGTTTTCCCAGTAGCTTTTCTGGGATCCTTCGCAGCTATTTACCACTGGTTTCCAAAATTTACCGGGCGGATGTTGGATGAGACTTTGGGTAAGATCCATTTTTGGACCACTGCCATATTCTTTAATGTTTTTGCCTTCCCACTTTTCTTTTTGGGATTAGCTGGTCAGCATCGTAGGGTCAATGATTACTCCGCCTTCGAATCGCTGCTTCAAGACCCATATCCACTCCTGCGTGAGATCGCTACATTTGGCGCCATCATATTGATGATATGCCAGGTATTCTTCGTGATCAACATCATTGTCTCCCTTAGACGGAAGAAAAAGGCTGCCGCTAATCCATGGGAAGCAACCACTCTAGAATGGCAGACGATATCCCCGCCACCACACGGCAACTTTGAAACCTATCCAATCGTCAAGAGGAGTGCCTACGAATATAGTGTCCCAGATATGCAACAAGACTTTTATCCCCAAAATGCGGATTAGAATTTAACAGCAAAAAACAACTTCAATGAGTACTTCAGCAGTCAATTTGAGAGAAGTTCCCCAGGGCAGATTAGGCCTCTGGATATTGATTAGTGGCGAACTGGTGATTTTTGGTGGACTGATAGCTTGCTACTTACTATATCGAGTTCGATTTCCAGCTTGGGGTGAGCAAGCTGCTCATACTTCTACTGTACTTGGAGCCATCAATACCCTGGTGCTTCTTACGAGCAGTTTCTTTGTGGTAAAAGCCCATGAGGCATCGCTCAAAAGGCAATATAAGAGCATCAGCAAATGGATGTGGTTGACACTGCTCATGGGACTGGTGTTTTTGGTGATAAAAGGTGTGGAGTATTACACAGAATTGTCGCATGGTTTTACCTTACCAGGAACTGCAATGGTAGAGGCTGGTGATGGAATCGGAGCGACGTTTTGGTCTTTTTATTACTTGATGACGGGTCTTCATGCACTGCACGTGATTGCCGGAATGATCGTAATCTTTGTGGTCATGCAAGCCGCAAAAAAGGGAAGGAATCTTCATCGTGTTGAACTGGCGGGAATGTACTGGCACATGGTAGATCTAATATGGATCTTTCTTTTTCCCCTCCTCTACATAGCTCAATAAAAAATTATGTCAACAAATTAAAACATCATGGCTGGATACGGCGTAGAATTTCCTCAAGAGAATGATTATCACGGTCACCCAAATTATTTTCGAATCTTCATTTATCTCCTGGTTTTATTGGCTGTGAGTCTGGTCGCCGGCTATGTACTATCACCATTGGCTGCAGTATTGGTCATATTTATCACAGCGATCATCAAGGGTGCGTTGGTGATGGCAAATTTCATGCATTTAAAATTTGAGCCCAAGCTAGTATGGCTAATAGTTGGTGTTTTTCTCTTTGTTGTGCTAGCCCTCTATTGGGGTGTTTTTCCAGATATTCCCATTATTGATCTTGAAATAGCTGAGAAATAGTGTCTGTTTCGACCACATATCGAGAGAATGACAACCGTCGTGGGATTTCAAATGGTGTCCTTGGCATGGCACTTTTGTTGGTCACTGAGCTGATGTTTTTTTCAGGATTGATTAGTGCCTTTATTGTTAATAAGGCAGGTTGGGATTGGCCACCAATTGGACAACCCCGGTTACCGGTCGAGGCCACGGCCATAAATACTTTGGTGCTGCTAGGGAGTGCCGTCACCCTGTACATTGTCGCCAGACGTCTGTCGGGTATGAAGCCGGGCTATGCTCCGAAAAGTGTCCATCAATGGTTGTTGGTCACCATGTTGCTAGGATTATTTTTTGTCTGTTTTCAAGGAGTTGAATGGATCCGTTTATTGAGTTTTGGTCTTACATCGACCTCGAGTTTATATGGTGCTTTTTTCTATACTATTATTGGAGCTCATGCTCTACATGTCGTAGCCGGACTTGCTATTTTAATGTATCTTCGGTCCTACTTAAAAAAGGCAAAATCCCTTGAAGATAAAAAAAGCACCCTCAGGACCTGCAGTATTTACTGGTATTTTGTGGTCGCCATTTGGCCGATTTTATATGCGCTAGTCTATCTATCATGAAGAGGACCATTAGTGCGTGCCATCCGAATTCCTCCTCCAAAGTCAGTTCATTTATTGGAGATGGTGCTTTTCGTAGTGCACTCATTTGTCTTATTGCTTTAATGATTATGGTTGCAGCACCAGTGACCACCTGGGCCTGCAGTGTTTGTGGCGGCTCGCTGGCACAGGAAAAAGCCGATGCTTACACTGTAGTTACTGGATTGTTGGCATCCCTGCCCGTTATCATGTTTGCGGTTTTGGGCATTTGGATCTATCAACACTACCGACCCCTGGAGGATGTGTCATCGAAAGATTAGGATCATCCGCAGGGACCCCTGCTCCAGGGTACCCAATTCGAGACTCTTTCGCATGACAGATCTCGATCGCCTTCACAAATCAATGATCGCCCTCTCACTTTTAGTATTTATTGTCTGCACTCTTGGTTGTGGAAATGTCCACCAAATCATTGCCCACAAAACCGATGCTTTAGTTGTTCAGCGCCTTAGTCCCAAAACATACCAACACATTTCTTATTTGAACGCTGAAAAATTTGGAAAGGTACCGTGCAATGGATTGATCGTAGTCGATCAAGGAGAGGCGATGATTATCGATGCACCCACCGATGTAGTGGCCTCTGGTGAATTAATCGATTTTATTAGCAAGCATTTAAAAAGCCGCATTATGGGTGTGGTGGCGACACATTTTCATATGGATTGCACAGGAGGACTGGAGGTATTTCATAGCCATGGCATTACTTCCTATGCCAGGCACGAAACCATTCAGCTGGCTACATCGCATAAAACTCCCATCCCCCAACAGGGTTTTGAAAAGCGTCAGGAGCTCAAAGTAGGCGAAACAACGATCATCAATGAGTTTTTGGGTGAGGGACATACCTCTGACAACATTGTGACCGATATCCCGACTGAAAAAGTACTTTTTGGTGGTTGCTTAATCAAGTCGATGGGTGCAGGTAAGGGAAATCTGGCTGATGCTAACCCTGCGGACTGGCCTCGTACTGTGCAGAAAGTCAGGAAACAATATGGTTCGGCTGACATTGTGGTGTCAGGCCATGGAAAACCAGGGGGGCAGGATTTGCTCGAGTACACGATTGATCTGTTTCAAAGAAGCTGATTAAGTTGTGCAACTCCTGGTGATTAGATGATTAAAAGAGGTGTTCATCCCCCTTCCCCGGTCCCCTCTCAGGACCTGATTCAGACATAAGGATCTACGGGTAGTACGCTGCCACAACTAACCTTCAAACACTTTATGGGTTTTGATATATTCCGGATCAATGTGGATGCCTAGACCAGAACCAGTGGGAACAGCGATGGCACCATCGACACATTCGAATGGCTCTGCCTTGCTTTCGATGGGGACGACAGTACCATTGGCGTCTTTTGTTTGAAACATTTTGAATTCGTGAAACTCAGCAGCTGCAGGACAAACGGATACCATATGTAGGAGATATAAGAAACCCAAACCTCCACCAGATATGTGTGGAGTGATCTTTAATCCCGCTGCCTCTACCATTCGGGCTACCTGCATGGTTCGTATCATTCCTCCAAAATAAAATAGATCGGGTTGTAGGATCTGAAATACTTCTGTTCCGACGAGATACCTGAAACCATGCATTCCGAACTCCTCTTCACCGCCAGCCATGGGAATGTCCAGTGCTTTCTCCACCATTTTTTGCTCCTCATACCAATCCCATGGAACCGGCTCTTCGTAAAAATAGTAGTCGTGAGACTCTAATATCTTACCAATGCGTATGGCCTCCTTCACAGAATATGATCCATTGCCATCGATCATCAATTTGGTATGGTCGCCAAATTTTTCCCTGGCCAATTTGATTAGCTTCTCGGTTCTACCTGGGGCATTATCGATATCCGAGGCTAGATTATCTCCCCGACCTGCACGAATCTTAACCGCTTTGGCTTCGGTTTCGACATAATCCCGATACATTAGATCCAATGATTCCTCGGGTTCCTTGTTGCGCAGTTCCCATAGCCAATGCCCCAGGTAGATGGGTACCTCATGATTCACCAGATCACCTATCAGCTGACCAGCTGGTTTGTCAGCCCATTTTCCCAGCATATCGAGGATGGCAAATTCAATAACTGCAATCTGAACATTGAGTGGTATGCCCTGCCTTTTCACATTGCGCTCGGCCGCATCGAATATCAACACATCTAAATCGCGAGCATCCTTGCCCAAAAAAAACTGCTTCAAATTGATGTTAAACATGGGGTAGCTCGACTTGGCAATAAAGGGATGTCCAATCGCAATGCCGACAGCTCCGTCTTTCGATCTTACCCGGCAGATTGTATTGTTCCGGTCGCGTAGTAATTCCAATGTTTCGATGATCACAGGATCGGGGAAAAGGGCTCGTTTGAGCACAGGTTTTTTTAGTACTTTATCGAGTAAGGAGTAATCGGTATCTGACCTGACCGGTGGATGGATATGAGGTATATTCCTTGCTGAGGAGGAAGAAATCAGTGAGGTGGCAGCTCCAGCGATCGCCGTATTCTTTAGAAAATTTCTTCTATCTTTTTTCATAAGCTGGTTTGGTAAATGTGTTAGAGTATGCACAAACGGAGCTAGGTAGGCACCCAATCAAAAATAAGAATCAATTCTGATAGAAAGTTTACTTCGTGATTGTTGCTACAATTCTGATGATAGCTTCTCCAAAATCTGAACTGCCTGGTGGTAGGTCTGCTCCATTTTGTCAGCCTGATGCAGCCCTGCATAAAGAGCAAAGTCACATTGTTGCAACATTTCTCTAACCATGGTGATTGTTTCCTCACTTACTCCTTGCGCCAAGAGTGTATCGATGATTTTCTCCTGAGTCAGATCTGCGCCAGGTATTACTAGCTTATGAGCGATAAAATTTTTCATGCTTAAGGCCACTTCTTCATAAAATGAAGCAGCCTCTGCAGCGTCCATATACTCCTTGGCACTTGACAATCTTTTTTTGGCCATAGACGTATGGTCTAATTCTGGATCTGTCTCCGGCCGTCGATATCTAGTGATGAGAAAAAAGCATAGGAATCCAAGCAAGGGAGCTGTAGCGGTAGCCCAATACCATGGTCGTCTGATCAAAGCGGGCCGGATTTTATGTAAATTGGTACTGTAGGCAATGGGTGCAAGTGACACTACATCCTGGGGCAATCGATGGTCACCAGCCACCTGCTTGTTTGCCTGTCCCTGGCTAATCAAGATGTCAAAAGTGTCGCTGTGTGTGACATACTTTTGTTGAGTTGGGTCAAAATAAGTAAACGCGGGAGACAATTGGTACTTGCCGGGATTACTCCCTGTCACCACATATTCAATCGTTTTGACTCCTCGTATTGAATCACTACCATTGATCATTTTTTCATCGACGGTTTTAGGATCATATTGTTCTAGTCCTGGGGGTATATCTAATTTTGGTGGGCGTATTGTTTTTACATCGCCATTGCCCGTTAATTGTAGTGTCAATGTCAAGGCCTCGTCCGTTGTGACCTTGGCCTTAGTCAACCTGAAGCTGGGCCTAAAGTGCCCAACGGCTCCCGTAAATGTACTTGGTGCACCATCGTAAGCCGACTTCACTCGCAATGTGATCGACTCCGAATTAAGGTCCTGAGACTTGAGCTTAAAGGAAGAAAAGAAACCTCTGCTCCGAGCCGACCGATCAGGAATGCCGATGCGCACTAACAAGGGTTCAAATTCAATTCTTCCACTTTGCTGGGGAAAAACTGCCACTTTTCTCAGCACTTTGGTGCTGTACTGCACACCATCTACGACCTCCTTGACCACAGGCTCCCGGTAGGCATCGAGCACTTGAGAAAAGCATCCATCATAGCTGCTTTCTGAAAGTATATTGTAATTTTCGATATTGATTTGAGTAAATATCTTATAACGGATCACCACCTGCTGCCCAATATACACCTCGGCACTGTCTACCTCTGCCCGAACAAATATCTTTGATTCATTGCCTCCCTTATTGGTTGAGGCAAGATCTTTTTGCTCAACCACCTGGATAGAGATGGGATTGCTCTTCAGCGTTTTACCGTTTGCTTGTATGGTGGCTGGATCCACGGTAAAAGTCCCGGTTCGCCTAGCCTGTAGTGTAAAACTAAAGCCTGCAGAAGTGGTGGAGCGGCCATTGATAAATGTTGAGCGATACGACTGTGATGGTCCACTGATTACTTTGAAGGCAGAAAAACTCGGTGGAGTGAAGGCAGCGCCTTTTGCATTTTCCAATGTAAAGGTGACCGTGAATGTACTACCTTTCACCACCTGCTTGGCATCGGTTGATGCTTTGAAGCTCACTGTCTGAGCCAGAGCAAACTGGACCTGAACACACAACACAAACAGTAGAAGTCTCATTTGTGCCTCTTTTAGATTTTGGTCTCCTTTAGTTTTTTCTTCTTCTTGATTCGTGGAGCTGGATGGGGTTTACTGCGGCCAAACAAGGATGGAAATTCCAACCTGTTTGGACCAGCATCTATGCGTGAATCCTGTTGCTTACCCTCAGGGTTTGGTAGACAATAGATTTCAAGAGGTCGAGTCTCCCAGGTGGTATCACTGGTCACGTAATAAGCGGGAGGGATGGTGGGTACACCAACTTGCAGTGGCTCTAGGAAATAACTATAGCTGGCATTTTGCATGGACACCCCATTTACGAAACTCATACTTGTACTTTGGCTGGGACCACCAACCAATCTAAAACCATCGAAACTTGGCGGTTCAAAAGTGCCATTGATGTTGTAAGCTGTAAACCTCACCTCAAACGAACCACCGAGCAGCACTGTATCGGCACCGACTTGGACGTCAAAGCTTCTGCCTGTTTGGGCACCTACACTGGTGACCATCAGTACAAAAACTATCCATTGCATCTTCATCTGTCTTGGTTTTAAAGTTCCATAAAAATACCAGCCATGTAGGAGTCCAATGTGACTCACCAATCCTTTCCATTTTTACTCCTTTCTCCAGTCCTCTTCCGCATTTTCTCCTGGACCTTTCGATCTTCCTCTTCTATGATCTCTAGCAGTTGCATGGCCTGTTCTTTTGTCAATTTCTGTTCAGTGTCAGAAGTTTGCTGTTGTGGTTGGTCATCCTCATTACTTGACCCAGGCTGCTGTTGCTGCTGCTGCTGCTGTTGATCTTGTTGCTCTTGCTCCTGTTGTTGCTGGTTTTGTTGCTGTTGCTCGGGTTGTGGTTGTTGCTGTTGTTCCATTTTCAGTGCCTGTAGAGCCATCAGCAGATTTTGTTTGGCTTGCAAGTCGTCGGGATCAGCCTTAAGGGCACGCTTAAAAGCACCCACGCTTTCTTTATACTTCTTATTGTTAAAATGCGCGTTACCCAAATTGTAGTATGCCGCTGCTTTTCGTTCAGCATCATCCATCATCGACGCTGCTTTTTCATACTGACTGACAGCTTCTTCATACCGTTCTTGGTTGTATATAGCGTTGCCCAGATTAAAACTACTCTTCTCGTCAGCGTCCAAGATATCCGCTTTGCGATAAGCTTCCTCTGCTTTGTCATATGCTCGACTGCGGTACTCCTTATCAGCATCTCGGCGTAGATTATGAGCCTTGGCCTTATCCTGAGCAAAGGTGCTGCTCGCCATTAATACGATGCTCCACAACAAGATTATCTCTAGAACCTTAGACATAGGGATTCATTTTCTTCCATAGGTTGTGACCGAGTAGCCACTGTATCATGTACAACAGGATAGCACTTCCTAAAAACCATTGAAAATAACTCTCATATTCAGAAAACGACCGCTCTTCAAATTCCTCCTTTTCGAGCACATCAATTTTATTGTCTAATGCATTTAACACTTCGCTTGTTCCATTCAACCTAAAAAAATCGCCTCCACCCTTATGTGCGATTTCGTTAAGAAGTGTTTCGTTAAGACGTGTCTGAATCGGCTGACCAGAAGCATCTCTCTTCCAATCCCTATTGCCACGTACCTGGATGGGAATAAATGACCCCTGGGTAGTACCTATGCCTACGGTAAAAATCAACATGCCCTTTTCATGTGCTGAAGCCGATGACTCGATGGCATCTGCATCATGATCCTCCCCATCACTAATGATGATCAAGGACCTGTGTTTCTTTACATCTTTGCCAAAGCCCTCTTCTGCCGTCCTGATCGCCTCTCCCAGAGCAGTGCCTTGACTAGTAGCTAGGCCAGGATTGGCAGCTCTGACAAACACTTGTGCGGCTGCGTAATCGGTAGTTAATGGCATTTGTAAATAGGCATTACCGGCAAAAAAGATCAGTCCAATACGCTCTCCCTTGAGTTTTTCTATCAGGTCAAAGGCAAATTTCTTGGCCACCTCCATCCGGCTTGGAGCAACATCCTCACAATACATACTGTTGGAGATGTCCATTGCAATGAAGATATCTGTACTTTTTGCCTTCACCTTTTGACGCTTTGCGCCCCATTGAGGATTGGCCCAGGCAATGACCAACAGGGTAAAAATCAATAATGAAAGAAATGACAACCACCTCCGGAGCCTGGGGTATACGTCGACCTTAAGATGCTGTATCAAAGAAGCTTCACCTAGCTTTCTTTGCTGTCGGTTGTACCAAATCCAGGCCAGATACAATAGCAAGGCCAGGGGGAAGATGCCCAACAAAATCACAAGATATGCCTCGTGTTCGAATCTAAACATATAATCCTATGGATAGGTACGCAAAACTGTCAATTTTAACACCAGATGCAACAGAAAAAGTATCAAACCGATGCCCACAAAAAATGGAAATTCATCGCTATATCGCTTGAACGTAGTGATCTCTCTTTCTGTTTTCTCCAGTTGATCGATCTTCTCATATACCTGCTCTAGGGCCTCAGCTGATGTAGCCCGGAAATATTCACCACCGGTGATCTCGGCAATCTCCTGCAGCAGCGGTTCATTGATCATAACACGTGCATAATCAAAGACATAAGAACCATCACTGCGTTTACCTTGCGGGGTAAGAGCCATGCCCTTGCTCCCAACACCAATAGTGTATACTTTGAGATCTAGCTCTCTAGCCATCTCAGCGGCAGTGAGGGGTTTGATATACCCTGTATTATTGTCTCCATCTGTGAGAAGAATGACCACCTTGCTTTCAGCATCACTGTTCTTAAGGCGATTTACTGAGGTAGCTAGTCCCATACCAATGGCAGTGCCTTCTTCTAGAAAGCCGCACTGCAGCTGGGATAAAAAACGCTGCACGATTCGATGATCTGAGGTGAGTGGACATTGGGTGAAGCTCTCTCCAGAAAAAACAACTACGCCAATGCGATCCTCCCTTCGTTTTGCCACAAATTCTGCGGCTACTTTCTTACTTACTTCCAGCCTATCCGGACTAAAATCTTTGGCCAGCATACTGCTGGAAAGATCCAGGGCCAGTACAATATCGATGCCTTCAGCTGTGACGGCCTCCTCCTTAAGTGCCAGCTGGGGTCGAGCCATAGCCACCATCAAAAAGATGAGCGACACCCACTGCAGAACGGGCAGATATGACAATGCCTTTGCACGCCATGCGGTATTTTGGTCAAGACCTCCAATGCTTGATACTCGAAACGCTCCGGCATTGTGCTCCGATTTCATAAAATACTGGTAATAAATCATCGCTGGAATCAAAAGGAGGCCTATTAGAAACCACGGATCTTGAAATTCGATATTTCTCAAAAAATCAATCATGCATCAGGTGCTTGTTCGAGATTGTCTTCCTCTTTGGTAGATCTCACAAAGTGCTCAGCCTTCTCCATAAAGCTCTGATGGACCGCTACCTCGGGCCTTGCCTTGGCAAATTTTATCAAATCAGCGATGTTCAGGATTTTATCCACATCACGCATTAGCTCATCGGGCAGGTCGACCTTTTTAAGGTCCTCCAAGATCTCACCGGTCGTAGATTCGAGTGCCGGTATGTCAAACCGGTCCTCAAGATAGGCCCGGATGATGTGAGTGAGTGAAGTCTGATAAGCCTTAATCTTACCCGACTGCCAGAGTTTTTGTGCGTGTAAAGCTGCCAGGTCACGCAAGGCTACCTCGTGAGCTGGAATCGGTACATGTATAATGGTCTCAGGAGGTGACGCACTCTTTTTCCTCAACCAAAACCAACTGATGGCAATCAATGCCAATACCAGTAGGACAAAATAAGGCAGAACATCGAGGAAATTCAAGGGTTCACGAATGATTGTTTTGATTGGTGCCAATCCGGTGGAGTCCACTGAGATGCCCCTCACTTCCACGGCCAGGTCATTAGAATATAGAGTGTCTAAGTCTCCATCAAGCCGATAGGGTAGTGCCAAGGGCGGCAGTATGAAATATCCAGTGTCATAGATGGCATAAGACAATTGTTGGTGATAAATGCCCCCTGGCGTACCATCCCATATCTGAGGCTCTAAAGTCTCGAAACCCATTTCATGCCAATCACCGAATGAAATGGTGTCGAGCTGTATATCCCCAGCACCCCTCACCTCCAGCGTCAAAGTATGTTGGTCACCGATCAGCATGATGTTGGTGTCTAACATGCATTGGAATGAAGCTTGACCCCAGCTCATGCCAATACTCAATCCACAGCAGATCGCAGCGATGTAGCTAAATCGGATGATCATTTAGCCCTCTTTTTAAAAAATCGATGTAAGGCAATGATGTATGAATCTCTTGAATCCAAGCTCAACATATCTGCACCACAACGGCTGAAAAGATTGCTCAAGCCAGTTTCCTTCTCCACGAAGGCATGGGCATGTTTCTTTCGTGTGGTCCGGTCATTGGTATCGATGATGACATCCTTGTTTGTCTCAGCATCGATCACATGGATGAGTCCTGCTTTGGGGAGTTCGCGCTCGAAGGGATCATAGAGATGCATGCCAATGATGTCGTGCCTTCGAGCGGCCACTTGTAAGGCTCGGTCAAAGGGAGAGGAGAAGAAGTCACTGATGATAAAGCAGATGCTCTTTTTCTTGACTACATTGTTGAAATATTGTAAGGCTTCTCCCAGGTCCGTCTGTTTTCCCTCGGAAGGATAATCAATGAGTTCTCTGATGATGCGCAGGATGTGTTTCTTTCCTTTTTTCGGCGGGATATACATTTTCACGTCATCAGAAAATAAGATGATGCCCACCTTATCGTTGTTGCTGATGGCCGAATAGGCAAGAATCGCGGCGATCTCTGTAATGAGATCACGACGGATATAGCTGCGCGTGCCAAACAGCGACGACGGACTCACATCGACCAATAACATCACCGTCAACTCTCGCTCTTCTTCAAATACTTTGACATGTGGTACGCCGGTCCGAGCCGTCACATTCCATTCAATGTTTCTTACATCGTCGCCATATTGGTAATCGCGCACCTCGCTGAAGGACATACCTCGTCCTTTGAAGGCACTGTGATATTCACCCGAAAAAAGCTCTTTGCTAATGCCTTTGGTCTTGATTTCGATTTTTCTGACCTTCTTGAGCAGCTCACTGGTTTCCATCTGTACGACGTTAAGGCACTTCTACTGTGTTAAGGATTTCCCGGATCATGTCTTCTTGCGAGATGTTTTCAGCCTCGGCCTCATAGGTTAGTCCGATGCGATGCCTGAGGATATCGTGACATACCGAGCGCACATCTTCCGGTATGACAAAACCGCGGCGCTTAATAAAAGCCATGGCTTTTGCTGCCAAACCCAGATTGATGGTAGCACGAGGGCTAGCGCCATACTGGATCAGGAGACTCAGCTGATCCAATCCATACTGTTTGGGATCTCTTGTGGCAAAGACTATGTCAAGGATGTATTGCTCGATTTTATCATCCACATACACCTTGTTGACTATTTTTCGAGCGCGATGTACACTTTCAGGCGATACTTTGCTCTCCACTGTACCAAACGATTCTTGATTGAGGTTGCGGCGCATGATCTCACGTTCGTCGTCTTTGGTCGGATAGCCAACATTTACCTTGAGCATAAATCGATCTACCTGAGCCTCTGGCAAAGGGTATGTTCCCTCCTGTTCGATTGGGTTTTGTGTGGCCAGCACCAAGAAGGGCTCATCCAAATCATAACTGGTGTCACCGATGGTCACCTGTCTTTCTTGCATGGCCTCCAGCAAGGCACTTTGTACTTTCGCTGGCGCCCTGTTTATCTCGTCTGCCAAAATAAAATTGGCAAAAATCGGCCCTTTACGCACTGTAAAGTCTGCATCCCGGGGATTATAGATCAAGGTGCCAATGATGTCTGCCGGTAACAGATCAGGTGTGAACTGGATTCTGCTAAATTTTGCTTGTACTGCGGATGCTAGGGTCTTGATTGCCAAGGTTTTGGCCAGGCCAGGTAAACCCTCCAGCAGTACGTGTCCTTTGGTAAGTAGGCCCAGTAACAATCGCTCCATCATGTGCTCTTGACCCACAATCACTTTCCTAGTTTCCGATAGGAGCGTTTCCACAAAAGCACTTTCGATATAGATCTGCTTATTGAGGGCTTCGATGTCTAGATCAGGCTGCATAGCTTGGTCTTTTATACGTTATAAAAAAGGAATTTCTTTCGAAGGCCATAAAAGTGACATTTTTTGAGCAATTTTCTGGAAAATACCAGACCAACAAATTGAGCCCAGTCCCAGGCCAATCGACTAGACAAATGATTAACGTACATTCGATCCTTCCCGTATGGCAAAGGGTGACCATCCTAATCATGGTTTTCCCCTGGCTCATTCCTGGTCTTGTTGGTCAAGAGACTCCGGCAACTGCCGCGGAGCACATTCATTCTCTCAGGGAAGGTGTCCTGATCTTTGTACTAGCTGAGCAGCAGCGCAAAATCGACTTCTTAATAAATGAGCGCGGTAGTGAGCAATCTGAACGACAGCGTCGTCGAACTGAGCGCCTATTGCAAGCGACAATCACAGAGCGTGATAGTTTTAACTTGGCGCTGAAACAGGCGGTCAAAAAGCATTATACATTCTCAGCATACACGTTTACCACACCATCCAAATGTGCAGAGATAAAAGACAGTCTTGAACATGAGCTGAGCCAGAAAGGCGGTCGCGCAGCCATTTTTTTTGCGGCACGTAGTGTGACAGAAAGTGGGGCGGATGCGCTCATGATATCAGATAGACAGCAGCATCCGCTCACCCGTCCTTTTCCATACTATGTACGGCTGACTAAAGTTTCATCAGCTTTTGATGCCTTTTTCGGTGCTGGATCATTCAGTTGGAGGGATCTCAATAAGGTGGTCGAAAAGCTTTCACGCAGATTGGCACATTACTATGAAAAAAGGCAATGATGCGGTTGCCCGTAGTTAAGATAGTCGGCGGATTACAAGGTAAATCCACCGAGTGATAGCGACTCAGGGAAAAACTGTGGCCCAGGGATATCTTAACTATTGGAATGCAGACCAATTCGATTGCCCTCGGTATCGTACGCCTGAGCAAAAAACCCAAATTCTCCAATATCTGTTTTCGGCACCACCAGTGTACCACCTGCTTCTTCTACACGTGCAGCTTCAACATCGAGATTTTCACAAGAGAAGTAAATAATGGCGCCATTAGCACTGGGGGTACTACTTTCTGATTGTACCAAACATCCGGAAGATCCGGCTTTGCCAGGTTCACCAAACATATACATTTTACTATCGGGCATCTCAATCAACTGAAACTGTAGTTCGAAGACTTTTTCGTAGAAATTTTTTGCTCTCTCGAGATCAGTTGTAGGGATCTCAAACCAATGTACCGGATTGTCCATTTTTGCCTAAATTTTGATGATCAATTTAATTTTGTCTTTTCAATATTCGCACTGCGATGTATAGCATGAGCTTTCAATAAATGTATTGAATTTTCAGAAGCAACGGCATAGGCCACATATGTTCATTCACTCAGTGGGGTTGCCCTTCCCGCTATTCAACAACGGGAAACTCGATGGGCGCAATCTCAACTGAATCTTTCTTTCTTTCAAAAAGCGGTGGGCTGGGCTTCACCGGCTTGGGGGGTCTTTGTAGGGAGTCCAACTTCACCAGTATCGGATCCGTTCTAATCAGGCTGTCTGCCGCAAGACTGGCATCGATGAGCAGGTCTTCCCAACATTTGCGTACTTCACCTTTAATATATGTACCCAATCGAGATTCAATACGAGACCGAATGATTTCTTGAGCTATGTCATCTCGATCATCGACACACCCCCAATACATGCAAAGCACTAAGATCCATACCACCTTACTCATAGGCTCTTATCATTTCGCGCACTTCTATCAATCGCTGATTTTTTATCGAATCCACCAATGCACCTAGATGATCTGCCCGCAACTGAAGGCAGCTATCTGCCAATTGATCTCGCCAAATTTTGCGTTCCCCAGCATACAGTGAGTCAATAAGCTTAAGCTCTGCAGAATCTAAAAACACTTCCCTTTCTCCACATCCCGAGGAGAGACAAATCCATATCATTATTCCGCCGAGCAGCAAGAAAAATCTATTGCTCCTGGACCACCAATTTGAAACCCACTCCATGCACATTTTCAATATTAACACTAGCATCCGAAGATAGATATTTCCTCAGACGGCTGATAAATACATCTAAACTTCTACCCATAAAGTAGTCATTCTCACCCCATATGGATTTAAGAATGACGGCTCGTTGGCAAATCTTATTCTTATGGATCAGAAGCAACCGTAAAAGTTCTCCTTCTCTTTGCGTGAGGACTTTGGTTTCTGAGCCGACATTTAGCTGGAGATTGAGGTGGTCATAGGTCGAAACACCAAATGTGAAGGCACCATCAACTTGGGCTTGATTTACCGCACTTCTCTTGAGAAATACATTGATTTTAAATACGAGCTCCTCAATACTAAAAGGTTTTGTCAGGTAATCATCGGCACCCAGTATGAAACCATGGAGACGGTCTTCTTTAAGGGATTTGGCGCTCAGAAATAGAATAGGCACCTCTTGATTTACACCTCTGATTCGCCTAGCAATTTCAAATCCGCTCATTTTAGGTAACATGATGTCGAGTAAGGCAAGATCAAAGGCCTGGTCCTCAATCAGCTGCATAGCATCCAGGCCATTTCTAAAATGCATCACTCTGAATCCATGCTTTTCAAGATTGTCTTTAGTGACAAAGCTCAATGTATCATCGTCTTCTATGTATAGTATCCTTGACATGATCGATCTCGCTCTAAGTATTGGGTATAAAAACGGTGACCGAAGTACCTTGATTAGGTTGGCTATCGATCTGCATTTTCCATCCATGTAGATCGATGACTTGTCTGATGTAGTGTAAACCCAGACCAAAGCCCTTGGCGTTATGGATATCTTTGGTGGGTACCCGAAAAAACTTCTGCCCCAGCAATTTGATATGATCAGGAGAAATGCCGATGCCATGGTCGATGATGACAAGTTTGATCAGTTCTCCATCGGCTTCGGTCCGTATCTTTATCTCGGGTGAGTCTGAACTGTATTTCATTGCATTGTCCAGAAGACCATAGATGACATTGCTCAGATGCAATTGGTCAGCAGACAAAGTGAAGCTTTTGGATGCAAGATTCAACTCCATCGTGACATGTTCTTTTTCAATACGACCTTGTAGCTGATCCACAATTCGGATAATAGCAGCGTGGAGTTCTACTCTTTCCAGCTTTAGTGCCAATTTTGATTTTTGCCACCGGGCGATTTGCAAGACCCTTTCGATCTGCTGAGTGAGGCGATCTGTCTGATCATTGATGATGCCGGCATAACGATGCAAACGGGGATGCTGCTTCACCACAGGATCATTTAAGAAAACCTCGGAGCTGATCTGGATGCTGGTAAGGGGTGTCTTAAACTCGTGTGTCATATTATTGATGAAGTCCTTTTGGAGTTCAGATAATTTCTTCTGCTTTAGGATCCCGTAGGTGGCATAGATAAAGAAGATGATGGCTAGCACCAATATAGCCGTGAAGAAAATTGGAATCCAAAGGTCCTTCAAGATATAACCACTTCTGTTGGGAAAACGGACTCCAAAGTAATAGACGAAATCGTCGTATGTTGGGAGGTTGCTCTGGACTGTTTGATCTTGATATCCGATGTGGTTGCCGTACACCATTTGATCGGTGTCGCAATCGTATATACCATACTCAAAATCGACAGGTAGGGACACGGTTTCAAATTCTTTTCTGAGATAGTATTCGAGATTATTTGCGTCGATGGCGTCTCTAATATTCACCACAAAATAGTTGTCACTGATTTGGTTGACTACCCCCAATGCCGGTAGTTGTACTTGCTGCAGATGTGCCATTTGTTCAGCCACATTTCGCAAACAAATGTGCACTTTCTCTTCAAACGCTCGATTATTGAGGTTGTAGGCATTCACCAGCCAATATCCCTGCACCAACAAGATGCATATCAACGCAAGTGCTGCTGAGGCAACGATCTTCCAAACGGTCAAATTGGTCATATGGTATCGGCAATACTATGGCAAGTTAGGGCTCTTATTTAAAATCGGTTCTTCATTAACAGCTCATTAACAACCCTTTGAGCGTCGTTAACAACACTATGGAGGAGATCGATATAGATTTGACCCATCTTAAATTTTTTATCACGCCTTAACGGGCAAAAATCCTATTAATTATGAAAAACATTATTTTTCAGTCACTTATCATGGCCGTCATTAGTCTTGTAAATGCCAATGTCGCCTATGCCTCAGATCCACCCACTTTTGATAAAACTGTGCACGAATTTGGTATCGTAAAGCTTGGAGTACCGCAACAAGCTGCCTTTACCATCACCAACAGCAGTGATCAGCCGATGGTGATCACCAACGTAAAAGCTTCATGTGGCTGTACGGTGACTTCATACACAAAAGACGCCATTCAACCCGGTGCCTCTTCAGAAATTACAGCTACCTACAATGCTAAGAAGGCTGGGGCCTTTAAGAAGAACATTTCGGTCTACACCAATCTCTCGGAAGAGGTAACGACGCTAACCCTACAAGGGGAAGTAAAGGCCATGGACCTCTAGCTTGCGAGCAGATAGGCAGTTCTTGGGGACTGCTTAGGAGTTTAGGCCGGGATGCTCAGACTTCAGCGACCGATAAAGTACTGGTCCTGAGTCTGGGCATCCGCTGTTGTATGGTGCCCATCGGTCTTTCTTTACGCCGAGTAAATACGGTGACCGCAGGATTGCTACCTATGACAGATCCTCATAAAATGTTGTTTTTCAAGCTCAAAATATAATGTCAGACTGAGCGCAGCAACGCGGAGCCGAAGTCCGGTATTGACCGATCGGTACGTAGAGTGACTCTAGGAGCTATTGGAGTAGCAGGGATAGTCGGAAATCGTTTTATGAAGAAGGTGATATAGATAAAATTCGCCCTTCGGCTCCACTTCGCTACCTATGACAGAGCCTACGTCTATTCCCGCGCATGGGCGATTATCTATTCCACACTGCCATTAGCCTTACACCTGTCATCTATCTCCCTTCATTTTTTGGAAAAATGTTTAAACTCAGGGTAAATGAGCAGACTCTTATGGCACGCAAGTTAACCCAAAGATCTCTTTTCTCAGGTGGTCCAGATTCTTGACATATCCAAAGGCATCTGGCACCCTTAGTGATGTACCTCGTACAAACTCCCTACCCTTGGTTTCGGAACTGAATCGTCGCAGGGATGTCCGACGTTTTTAGCCGGCACCATAAATAGTTATCTTTGCGCTGGCCTTTTCTTGCTGTCAAATGGATAAGATTTTGGTGATACTTCTTTGTCTCTTTTTGGGCACAAATCTGTGGTCTCAAACCGACACTGTACAAAACCCCTTTGACATCATCGGTCGGCGTGGTGATAAGGATACGGTAACCTCTAAACCACCTTCTACGACTGTTAATGGTCAACGGGGGGATACTCTGGTGCTCGATGCTCCCTCATCTATGCTCAGCACATCGACCTTAGCTCCGAAAACTGACAGTTCCGCCATCCTTGATACTGCGATGACAGGTAGTGATCCCTTGGCGACCAGTGTAGACTCCGAGTTGGTACAAAGTACCGATTCTAGCCTGGTGGAATCTCCATCCTACCGGGGAGATCCGAGCATTGCCAATGAGGAAATGTTAGACACCGGCAGTCCGATCATGAATGAGATTATGGATATCTCTGAAAACATTGCAGATCTCAAGGTTTCTAACCACAACATCTTGCTGGTATTCTCCATACTCATCCTATTGCTGCTTGCCGCGCTGCTGACGGTGGATCGATCTATGATCACAAAATTCTACCGTGCCATTGCCAATGACAATTATCTGCGGTTCTTGTTTCGAGAATATAGGAGTATGCCATGGCTCTACTGGTTCTATTTTCTCCTGTTTAGCCTAAATCTAGGTTTCTTCCTGTACCTGTTGGCGTCTCACTTAAATACATACTATGAGCCTACTATGTTGCTGCTGCTTGGCTGTATTGGTGTGATATTGCTAGTGTACCTCACCAAGCATGTTGTGCTCCATGTACTGAGTCAAATCTTCCCGGTGGAAAAGGAGGCCCACCTCTATGGCTTTGTGACCATGTTGGTCAACAACCTGCTAGGACTAGTACTCGTACCCGTCAATTTACTGGTTGCATTTGCACCATTGGCCGTGGCGAAGTGGGCTTTATGGCTAGGAGTAGCAGCAGTTCTCTTGCTCTATTTCTTCCGCCAGCTAAAGGGTCTATTCATTTCTGGAAAGTTTATCGCCCTATATCAGTTTCATTTTTTTCTATATCTTTGCACCGCCGAAATCGCGCCGTTACTCATCCTTGGTAAACTTGCCGTGGTGAATTTTGGGTTTCATTGATTCGTTTTCAAAATGAGTTGAATGTCATCATCTAACGCAGAAGCAAAGAAATACAAAGAGGTCAAGACGATTTTGATTTCGCAACCGAAACCAGAGAGATCCCCATATCGCCAGCTGGAGAATAAATACGGTATAAAGATTGATTACCGTCCCTTTATTCACGTCGAGCCTGTGACGGAGAAAGAGTTCAGAAAGACACGCATCAGACCAGACGAATATAGTGCCATCGTGCTCACTAGTAGAAATGCCATTGAGCATTTTTTTCGAATGTGTGAAGACATGCGTATTGCCATGCCGCAGGATACCAAGTATTTCTGCTTGTCTGAAGCGGTAGCGCACTATCTGCAGAAGTTCATCATCTACCGAAAACGCAAGGTATTTGTAGGAAAGCGACATATCGAGGACCTGGCTTCCGCATTCAACAAGCATAAGGCTGAGAGATTTCTACTGCCTTGCTCCAACCTGGGAAGTAAACCAGTGGTGAAATACCTGCAAGACCATTCTTTTGACTTTCAGGAGGCTATGATGTATCGCACTGTGAGTAGCGACCTCTCCGATCTTCGAGATATTTTTTACGATGTGCTCGTATTTTTCAGTCCGTTGGGAATCAAGTCCCTGTATGAGAACTTCCCCGACTTCCAGCAAAACGATACCCGCATAGCTGTCTTTGGCAATAGCACTTTAGCAGCTGTGAAAGAACGAGGTCTCACGATCAATATCCATGCACCAGCACCGGAGACTCCGTCCATGACCATGGCTCTGGAAAAGTATATTGTCGAAGCCAATAAGTGATTTGCTCAGTACCCACTTACCTCAATATTCCTCCTATCTTGTCGAGCGATTGAAACAACCTTTACCCGGTCCATTGGCACACATGCAAATGGCCCCCCACGAAGGACGTCTCCATCACAATGTTCCACAACATGCCAAGCAGGCGGCAGTATTGATTTTACTTTACCCACACGACCAGCAGGTTCACACCGTTTTTATAAGCCGCACCCGACATCAGAATGATGTGCATAGTGGACAAATCTCCTTCCCAGGAGGACGACAGGATCCTTCCGATTTGGATCTTGAGGATTGCGCATTGCGGGAGACCAAAGAGGAAATCGGCCTGGCGACAGAACGGTCAGCCATACTGGGAAGACTTTCACCCCTCTACATTCCGGTCAGTAATTTCCTGGTGACACCGATGATGGCTGCATTGGAGGAGGTGCCCGACTTTACCCCCGAGCCCTTGGAGGTACAGTCGATACTGCCTATTCCCATGGAGCAATTGCTGGATGAAAGAAGTCTAGCATCCAAAGATATGGTCCTCTCCTCAGGCAGGGTGATCAGGAAGGTGCCCTATTTCGCAGTTGGATCCCAGGTGATATGGGGTGCCACAGCTATGATCCTGAGTGAATGCCTGCAACTCATCAGAGAGCATCCATGAGTCGCAAGGCTCCGGCAGCCGACCTTAACCATTTGTTCGCTCCCCTTTAACAGGTCATTAAGAGCTTGGTGATCGTCAGACTCGCCTTCCTCTCAAAACCACCAATCATGAAAGCAGCTATCACAATTTACCTAGGACTTGGTATTCTCATGTGTGCGTGCACTTCATTAGAGAAAATGATCGACAAGGGAAATTTTGACGGAGCCATCAGCAAATCCGCACGCAAGATGGCCGGCAAGAAAAAATTAAAACAAAAACACGTAGTCGTCGTCGAAGAGGCCTTTGCCAAAGCGACAGCAAGAGATCTCGGCCGGGTACGCAGATTGGAGGGATCTCAAAAATCCGGGGACTGGGAAAGCATCATCCATACTTACCAACGGATTGATCGACGGCAAGAAAGAATGCAAGCTCTCTTACCTGTCGTGTCAAAAGAAGGGTACAAGGCCCATTTCTCTTTTGTGAAACTAGCACCACTCGAGGCCTATGCGAAAACTCAATTTCTCACACTCGTCTATGACGAAGCCGTTGCCATTTTGTCTGAGGCCAGGGCGGGTAGTCCCTTCAAAGCTCAGCAAGCCTATAGACACTTCGCCCGACTATGGGAATATACCAATGACTATCAAGATGCTAGACATTTGCAGGCTGAAGCACTTCACATGGGTACCAGACATATCCTCGTGAATGTCAGGAATGAGACCGGAATGTACTTATCGGAACAACTTGAATCGAACTTTGTGGGACAACACTTTCGGGATACAAAATGGATCAAATATCACTTCAACAGCTTCCGAGAAGTAGATTATAATCGAAAGATCACCATCCATTTATCTGGTTTTGAAGTGAGTCCTGAGAAGTGGGTCGAGCGCATCACCGTGGACAAGAAGGAAATCGAAGATGGTTTCGAATATCAATTAGATAAAAATGGCAATGTCGAGAAGGATACATCGGGCAACGACATCAGAGTGCCTGTCTATAAAAGAATCAAAGCAGTGATCACAGAGATTCATCAGATCAAAGCAGCCGTACTCATAGGCACCATTGAATTCTTTGACCCCCGGAATGGATTCGAAGATTCGGCTCCACTTGAGACGGAAGTAGTCTTTGAGCACTACTCTGCATCTTTTTCGGGAAATCGTCGTGCACTGAGTAAGAAATCCAAAAAACATCTGGATAATGTGCCCCTCCCTTACCCTACAGATGAAGCTCTCTTTGAAAAAGCCATCCACCATCTTGCACCTATGCTGAGACAGCAGATCAAGAAACTACATTTTTCCGATCAAATAGCCATGAGATAAGTGCCGCTGAAATGAAGCAGATCAAATAAACGTTATCTTTGCTGAACTCATTTTGATGACCTGTCAATTTGAGAAATGGATTAAGATTGAAGTACCACACCGCAGAGCTAGTGTCCTTAGAAAATATGTTGAAACACACACGTAGGTCATAGCACAACAGCGGACAAATCATTTTATGCTAAAATTTAAGATCGTCCTTCTGTGCATGCTGACCTACTTGACAGCATGCGAAGAGAGAGACTCCAATGTGTCTGTTGATGCAGATGGATGGATGGACCTATTCAACGGTAAGAACTTGGATGGATGGAAACGTCTCAATGGTAGTGCAGAATTTGTTGCAAAGGATGGTATCATCATCGGAGCTACAAAAAGGGGTGAGCCCAACACCTTTTTGGCTACCAAAGATACCTACCGGGATTTCATTCTTGAGCTCGAGTTCTTAGGTGATCCCTTCATAAATTCAGGTATCCAAATTAGAAGCAATAGTACGGACTACCAAGGGGGAAAAGTGCATGGGTACCAAGTGGACCTCGATCCATCAGAACGTGCTTGGACCGGAGGCATTTACGATGAGTCTAGACGGGGATGGTTGTATCCCATGGGCTTAAATCCGAGTGCTAGTAAAGCCTTTAAACCGAAGGAATGGAATAAGATCTACGTCGAGGCCATTGGCAATGAGATTAGGACATGGGTAAACGATGTCCCGGCCGCCTACTTGATAGACGACATGACGCAAGAGGGATTTATTGCTCTGCAGATACATTCGATAGATAGAGCTGATCTCAATGGCCGATTGATGCAATGGCGCAATATTCGTCTAAAAACCACCCAGCTTAAAAAACGCGAAGGTACCTTCTCATATATTGTAAATACCATTCCCAACCATATCTCAGCCGCAGAAAAAGCGAAGGGATGGATGTCACTCTTCGATGGCAATACCAATCAGTGGAGAGGGGCCCAGATGAAAGACTTCCCGCAAAAAGGATGGAATGTCAAAGATGGCGTATTGAGTACGGAAGGATCTAGTGATCCGGCTTTAAGGGGTGGCGATATTCTGACCAGAGATGAATTTTCATCTTTTGAGTTTGAGCTTGAGTTTAAACTCACAAGAGCAGCCAACTCAGGTATAAAGTACTTTGTCACCGAGGCGTATGATCAGTCGGCAGGATCGGCCATAGGCCTCGAATATCAGATCATCGATGATGCTGGGTATATTGCCGATCATGGACCTCTGACTAATACACAAACTTTGGGTGCCCTTTACGACTTAATACCTCCCACCATACCTCCCGCTTACATCAGGCCATCAGGAGAATGGAATCACCTTAGAATTGTGAGCCGGGCAGACAAAACTGTCGAGCATTGGCTCAATCATATTAAAGTGTTGGACTACAGACGTGGCTCAAGCAATTACATCAGCTTGGTACGTAAGAGTAAGTTTAAAGGTTTTAAAAACTTTGGCTTGGCTGATCAGGGACACATCCTTTTGCAGGATCACGGTGGAGCTGTAAGCTTTAGGAGTATTCAAGTGCGAAACATAGTGGGAAAGTGATCCGACCAAACATCTCCAAGCCCATTTAGGCCATATATTTATCGACACTCCTGAGAAATTCGATTTCGTCAATGGTCTTTGGAATTGGTGGTCCTAAAAGTCGACTTCCTTCCGCAGTAATCACAAAATTATCCTCGATGCGAATGCCACCAAAATCGCGATATTGCTGTAGTGCTTCATAGCGTATGAAATCACTATGTCTTCCTTCCTTCTCCCAGCGCTCAATTAATGCCGGTATGAAGTAAATGCCGGGCTCGACAGTCAGGACAAATCCCTCCTGTAGCCCCCTTCCCAACCGCAATGCATTCAAACCAAATTGGCTACTGCGTTGCACCTGCTCATCATACCCGACTAAATCCTCTCCTAGGTCTTCCATATCGTGCACGTCTAAACCCAGCATATGACCCAGACCATGGGGAAAGAATAACGCATGTGCACCTGCGGCCAAGGATGCATCGACGTCTCCGTACATCAAGCCCAGGCTTTGCAATCCCTGCACCATCTCCCGGGCAGCTAAAAGGTGTATGTCGCGGTAGGAAATGCCTGGCTGGAGGGCCTTAATAGCGACCTCTTGAGCTCTTAGGACTAAGCCATATATCTCTTTTTGTCGAGATGTGAAGGAAGATGAGACTGGAACTGTACGGGTTATATCGGATGCATAATACATCGACGACTCGGCGCCAAAATCACCCAAGACCATCTGACCTTCCACAAGTGTTCGATCGTGATGATGATTGTGGAGTATCTCACCATGGACGGTAAGGATCACAGGATAGGCGGTATCCACCCGGTGCTGGTTTACTTTTGTCATGAGCTGTGCTACCAGGTCAGATTCTTTGATGCCAGGTCTGGCATCGTGTATCATTTCCAGATGCATGTCACGGCTGATTTCCAGAGCTTGCTCTATCTCAGCTAATTCCCGGTCTTCCTTAATAGCACGCTGAGCCACGACACCAGCAATCAAATCCTCTGAAGCGTTAGACACTACTTGCTTAGGTGGGATACCGAGATATTTATGAATATTGATGATCGAAAGGCCACGATAGGGGGGTAAATAGTGTACGGAGGAACCAGCCCTCCTCAGTTTATTCTGCAGTTGATCAATGGGGAGCACCTTCGATAAACCCACTTTTTCGGCTAAACTTGCTAGTCGGAGTTGTGGCCCCATCCAGATGACATCGTCCAGCGATGCTTCTCTACCGCACAGGTACTCAGCGCCGGTATCGAGATCGAGCAATAGAGAAAGTCCAGGAATATCGAGTCCAGCGTAGTAAAGAAAATTGCTATCCTGTCTGAAATGATATGGGTTGTCTCGATAATTCTTAGGGCTCAACTCATTACCTAAGATCCACACCAATCCACCCTCCAACTTCTGCATCAACTGCTGCCGTCGTTGCCGGTATACGCTTTCGTCAAATAATGTCATCTCCAGGTTACATTCTGCACATTAAACCATATCCGCTGGCCTGACCCATTGGTCAAACTCTGTTTCAGTAAGATATCCAAGTGATATGGCAGCCTGCTTCAGGGTCGTGCCCTCCTTGTATGCTTTCTTGGCAATCGTCGCAGCTTTGTCATATCCGATCTTTGTGTTGAGAGCCGTCACAAGCATCAAAGAGTTGTTTAAATGCTGATTGATCCGATCTCGGTCAGGTTCCAGTCCTTTGATACAATGATCGTTAAAGCTGTGGCAGGCATCGGCGATCAGTCTAGCGGAAGTGAGAAAGTTGAAGATCATGACGGGTTTAAAAACGTTCAACTCAAATTGGCCATTCATACCACCGACACTGATAGCCACGTCGTTGCCCATTACCTGGGCCATTGCCATGGTCAGAGCTTCGGCTTGTGTGGGGTTTACCTTACCTGGCATGATAGATGATCCGGGTTCATTAGCTGGAATTCTAATCTCTCCGATGCCGCTGCGGGGCCCGGAGGCCAGCATGCGCACATCGTTACCGATCTTCATCAGCGAAACAGCGACCGTCTTGAGGGCCCCATGTGCCTCCACTATGGCATCGTGAGCAGCTAGCGACTCAAACTTATTTTTGGCTGTGATATAGGGATACCCGGTCAACTGGGCAATTTTCTTGGCGACCAATCTCGCATACCCTTTGGGTGTATTTAGCCCAGTACCGACGGCTGTGCCACCCAGGGCCAGTTCAGATAGGTGCTTTAGGGAGTTCTTGATGGCTTTGATGCCATGCGTCAGTTGTGATGCGTACCCTGAGAGCTCTTGTCCCAAGGTCACTGGTGTTGCATCCATGAAGTGTGTACGACCGATCTTGACGACGTCCATATATGCCTTTGATTTTTGATCGAGAGACGATTGCAAAGCCTCAAGGGCAGGTATGGTGTGCTCCAGCAAATAGCCGTAGGCTGCAATGTGCATAGCAGTCGGAAAGGTGTCATTTGACGATTGAGACTTATTGACATCGTCGTTAGGATGCAGGTATTTCTTTGCATCTGTCAACGCTCCACCTTTCATGACATGTGCCCGATTGGCGACCACCTCATTGACATTCATATTACTCTGGGTACCGGAGCCTGTCTGCCAGACTACCAATGGAAACTGATCATCAAGTTTGCCTGCACTGATTTCATCACAAACTCTCTCAATAGCTTTGGCCTTTGCCTTTGACAAAACCCCCAGCTCACTATTGGTTTGTGCAGCAGCTTTCTTCAGGATGGCAAATGCACGGATCACTTCCACGGGCATGCGATGCCCACCAATTTTGAAATTCTGAAATGAACGCTGTGTTTGTGCTGCCCAATACTTATCTGCAGGCACCTTTACTGATCCGATGCTGTCTTTTTCGATGCGATGTTTTTTCTTGGTTGCCATTGGTAGATTTTACGATTACCTTGTATGAAAAATAAGTGATGGCACAGTCTATGCTGTGGCGGATAAGGCTGCAAAAATAGGGATTTACGAGTTAAAAAAAGGTGATGAAACTAAGAATCAAAGACCACACCATACGATTTCGACTATCCCAAAGTGAAGTAAGTAAACTTGCGATGGAAGGTCAGGTTTATGGTGTGACTAAATTCCCCAATGCGACCTTGGTATATGGAATTGAGCAAACTGAAGAAAACATTTGTGCCGGTTCATTTGACCAGCGTCAAATCAAGCTGACTGTGTCTCAAAAGGTCATACAGGAATGGTATGAGAGCGATCAGGTGAGCATCGACTTTACCTTGAAGGTCCATGCCGGCAGCCAACTTGAAGTCTTGATTGAAAAGGACTTCAAATGCCTACTGGATCGGCCGGGTGAAGATGAATCCGATCTATTCCCAAATCCACAAGCACGCGATGTATGACAAACGACAAACCGGTGATCACGGTGCCAATTCTCAAAGCATCGGCAGGGATACTGAGGAGTGACTCGGATTACGTGGTCGCCGAACAACCCTTGGAGGTCATCATCAAGCACGGATCGCCTGCCGCACGCAGATCCTTTCCCCTGGCTGTAACTATGCGTACACCAGGTCAAGAACTTGAGTTAGGCTTGGGTTTCCTATTCACGGAAAATGTTATTCAAAATCGAAGCGACGTGGTCGGGCATCGTCAGCTCTCAACCGACCGCATTGTGATTGAGCTGCATCCCAAGGTGTTTTTTAATGAGGTGGACATGCACCGCAACTTCTACACCAGCTCGAGCTGCGGGGTATGCGGCAAAGCCAGTGTTGAAAGGGTCAAGATGTTTGTTCCTTACCTGTTGAAAAAAGACACACCGCATTTTTCACATCCGCAGATTTTCCAGTGGATTTCACAAATCCAGCAACGCCAGTCGATCTTTGAAAAAACAGGGGGCATTCACGCAGCCGCACTTTTTCAGCATGCCACCCTTTGGTCTTTGTGTGAAGATGTTGGACGCCACAATGCTATGGACAAACTGATTGGGATGGCTTTGCAAAAACTGCAGTTCCCTCTCGATGACCAGGCAGTCATGGTCAGTGGTAGAGCTAGCTTTGAATTGGTACAAAAAGCTCTGATGGCAGGCATACCTATCTTAGCCGCAGTGGGAGCACCATCCAGTCTGGCGATTGAGCTTGCAGAAGCACACAATATGACTTTGATTGGATTTCTCAGAGAAGGCCACTTTAATGTCTATTGTGGTGAGGAGCGAATCAAGTGACAAACTCCATCTATGCACCAACCAAGGCATTGGAGCGAACTTATTAACTTTGAACCTGTTTACAGATTACACCTACAAACTCCGTACAAAAGGGATTCTCTATTCAATAAATCATTAAAACTTAGAAAAATTATGGCCTTTTCATTACCTGAATTACCTTATGCCAAAGATGCTTTAGAACCGCACATAGATGCTCGAACCATGGAAATACATCATGGAAAGCATCATGCGGGCTACACTTCCAAGCTAAATGCTGCCATAGAGGGCACAGATCTCGAAGGGAAGTCAATCATTGATATTTTAGCTGGCGTCTCTGGTCACGGAGCGGGCGTAAGAAACAATGGTGGTGGCTTTTATAATCACAGCTTGTTTTGGGAAATCATGTCGCCCGCTGGTGGAGGACAGCCTACTGGTGAGTTGGCAGATGCCATGCAAGCAAAATTTGGTTCGTTTGATCAATTCAAAGAAGCGTTTTCCAAAGCTGCTGCTACTCAGTTTGGGTCTGGTTGGGGATGGCTGATTGTAGATGGTGCTGGCAATCTGGCTGTGACCAGTACGCCCAATCAAGACAATCCGCTGATGGATGTAGCTGCCGTTAAAGGTACACCCATCCTTGGCATCGATGTTTGGGAACATGCTTACTATTTAAATTACCAGAACAGAAGACCTGACTACATTTCAGCCTTTTTCAATGTCGTCAACTGGGCAGAAGTGAGTCGACGCTATAAGGTCGCAACTTAGGCTACACTCAATGAGGTGGTTGGAGAGACCTTCGGGTCTTAGAGCATGTCCCATCGTCTCTCCAATCATATCCAATTCCTGATATTTCTAGCTATTGGGCTTCCTTAGCGATCTGATAAAGTTGCTCTATCTGATCCTTGGTGTAGGTGCTCGACATTCCTGACTGGAAAATGTACTCTTGGTCTCCCTGAATTTTTACATGGCGAAAATCGTAATTGATTACCGTGTCAATCTGCATAGAAAAGATGAAGCCATCGTCTTCATCAAGGACTACTTCAGAAAAATATGGTCCCTGCTGCACAGTCTGGAGCAGATCTGCCTTGAGTTTCTTGCGATCATGCGTACTTGCTCGACCATTGAAGAGCTGCAGGTTGTACCAAGAGTCGCTCACAATGGTCACATCTTTCTGGATGCCCCATTCGACCACATTCACGGTGGCACTGTCGGGAATCTCAATGGTGATGGCCACCCCGTGTTCCAGTAGATCCTTCCGCCCCCATTGTTCGCTTCCCGATGTACCTTGACAAGCCATCGTAGCCAGTATGAGGCCCGTATAAATAATTGGTAGCTTAGCAAGATGCATCATCGTGCGGTCAAGATATGTAAAAAAGCCATATGATTTTTACTTTAGAAATCGCAGCACACTCGCTGCAGTCCTGCATCAGTGCTGAAAAAGGTGGGGCCCACCGCATTGAACTATGTACTGCACTTCAGACCGGTGGGTTGACTCCATCCTTAGCGTTGTTGCGACTTGCCAGAGAAAACGTGTCCCTACCCATACATGTCCTGATCCGTCCACGGGTCGGTGATTTTAACTTCACAGCACTCGAAATGAAAGAGATGATTACCGCTATTCATATATGCCGAGATGAAGGTGCCAGTGGTATTGTCACTGGATGTCTTACACCAGATGGGGCCATACATCAGTGGCAGCTCGAGCGATTGTTTGAAGCTGCAGAAGGATTAGAGAAAACATTTCACCGCGCTTTTGACCTCGTGAAAGATCCCTTCTTAGCATTGCATCAACTCAAACAGCTGGGGTGTGACAGGATCCTCACTTCTGGTCAGCGAAAAACTGCACACGAGGGGAGTCCATTGATCAAGAAATTGGTGACGGCAGCCAGCGGAGAAATCGCAATACTAGCAGGTGCTGGAGTAAATAGTCAAAACATCTTGGCCCTGGCTAGGGACACAGGTGTCCAAGAATTTCATGGATCTGCCAAGCAGGATCTACCTGGGTCCTCTCTTCGGGATAGCATAGGCATCACCCACCTAGCTGGCAGAAACATCACCAATCATTGGGAGAGTGACCCTGCTGAGATCAGAGCTATGGTAGAGGCCTTAAAGGGGTATACTCATTAGAAGATCACTAGGACCAAGTTGACCACATTGGCAAGGATAGTGAGATCTAGAAGATGATGACTGTCGTCAGGACAAAATAGTTTAGATTTGACTCGGATCGCAAAACCGGCACAAGGATAAAAACACGTCAGATAATTGCCACTATTAGAAAAAACCGACATTTTTGGCGGAGGTTCAATGGCCATTTGGCAGATAGATGAGTCAGATGCTTATTTTGAAAAACGTCTAGATCCTAGTGAGGAAGAGTGGCGGCAGATCAACCGTTTAAAAGGACGGCGCAAGACAGAGTGGTTGGCTAGCCGCTGGTTGCTTCATTTACTATCCGGCAGGATGTTGCGAGGACAATTGCAAAAGGATGAGTACGGTAAACCCAGCCTCATAGGAAGTAAGAACTACATTTCGATCAGTCATACCCACAACTTCACTGCTGTGATTGCGGCACCATTCTTGGTAGGTATTGATATTCAAGTACGGGTGTCAAAAATAGGTCGAATAGCACATAAATTTCTCAACGCTAAGGAATTAGAGAACGTCAGTGGGCAGAGGCCGTTGGATTACATGCATGTGTACTGGGGTGCCAAGGAGTGTATGTACAAGGCCTATGGTCGCAGAGCACTGGACTTTCGACGAGATCTGTCGGTGCGGGCTTTTAATATTGAGGAGCAAAAAACCATTGGAGTACTCAGGAAAGGAGCGATTCAGTACTTTGACCTCTTTTTTACGTTGAGCGATGCCTATATTTTAGTTTTTGCGCTCGAAAATCACGGTGTATGAGAATATCAATGGTTGTGATGCTGGCAGCCTTGGTTTCCTGCGGGAGCCATGAACAAACTGACCAAGAAAAGCCAAACCTGGAAGGTTTTGAGTCGTTTTACCACAAATTTCATCGAGACAGTGCATTCCAAATGGGTCACATCACTTTTCCTTTGGAAGGCCTACCACCCATGGGGGACACCATCTCTGACCGGAGCGCTTTCAGGTGGCAGAGGGAGCAGTGGGTATTGCACCGTGATCTTAGTGACGAACTTAGCGGGTATGACCGCGATAGGACCATATTTGGAGAAGACATCATAGTGGAGACCATCATTCAGAAAGATACTGATGTGGGTATGGAGCGCCGTTTTGCCAAGATGGATGGTGATTGGATGTTGATCTATTATGCAGCTATGAATCCAGTGAAGGGCAAAGTCCAGTAAATATAGGGTCTAGCCGGTACTGTTGATGGCAGTTCTAATCCTGTTTTTTTGCTTGAAGCAAAAAGGCAATGACGATGCCCGATATCATGAAGATCAGGGCGATGGAAAATGGATTTTCTAGACGTGAGACCATCGGTATATTCAAAAGATCCAGGATGGCAATCACTGCTCCCAGGACAAAGACGACCATGGCTAGGAAACGCCAGAATTTCATAGGGGGTGGTTTTAGAATGTGCCGTCAATATATGACTAACTATCGTAATATCCCAGTCTGGATCCGCGAGCCTCGCTCGGAAAAGCCACCCATTGGATATGCAGATCCTTTGACGAGCTTTCCATCCTTGGTATAATTGATCTCTCTTGCTGAGAGTTTACTAAAACACAAATTGGGCGGGAGTCCTTAATGCTCAGCAAGTACATGCATTCTGACCATACGGTATGCTGCACTAGACAGGGTCACATTTTCCGATATGATCGGTCGTTTTTTAATAGTAATTCCTTTCCACTAGGTATTCTTGCACATAACTTTTTACGCCATCCTCTAAGCTATAGAAGTGGTGATCAAAGTTCGCACGAGAAAGCTTGGCCATATTTGCTTCGGTAAAGTACTGATAGGTGCTTCTGATATCCTCAGGGGTATCCATAAACTTGATGACCGGTTTTAGGTTCATAGCATCGAAGGTAGCATGAACGAGATCAAGGAAGGTACGCGCTTTACCTGTCCCTGCATTATAGATGCCGTTCTCCGGGCGTCGTTGCATGCAAAACAAGCAGATCGAAAGGACATCTTGCACATAAATGAAGTCCCTGCTCTGATGACCATCGGCTATATCTGACCGGTGTGACCTGAAGAGTACCATTTCTCCCGTCCGCTCAATCTGTAGGCAGGTATGGTAAATGACACTGGCCATTCTGGCCTTATGGTATTCATTGGGACCGTATACGTTAAAAAATTTCAAACCGGTCCAAAAGGGTGGTGCCTGACTTTGTCCCAGGACCCAATGGTCAAAGTCATTTTTAGATCGCCCATAGGGATTGAGTGGTTGTAATTGTGGCACCAGATCATGATCATCTTCATATCCCAAGGACCCATCACCATAAGTCGCAGCACTGGAAGCATAGGTAAGTGGTATAGCATGCTGACTACAAAGCTCCCAAATGGTCTTGCTGTAGTTTAGGTTAAGTCGGTCGAATATCGTTTGATTTTGCTCTACGGTATCCGTACGAGCTCCTAGATGAAAAACATGCTGAACAGACCGATGATGCTTGGCAAGCCATTCTGAGAATTCATCTCGATGCACCAGGCCATATATCTGTTTGTTAGCAAGGTTCTTTACTTTGTGCAGGGAGGCAAAATCATCTACGGCTATGACATCAATGAATGATTCTCGATTGAGTCTGCCTATCAGACAGCTGCCAATAAAACCCGCCGCACCAGTGACAACGATCATTGATAACTTTCGATGGGTGGACAAGTACAGACCAGTGTGCGATCACCATAGACGTTGTCTACACGACTTACAGGTGGCCAAAACTTGTGATGCTCTCGCAACCACGGAAGTGGAAAAGCAGCTTTCTCACGACTATATGGATAGGTCCAGGTATCGCTTACTATCGATGCGGCAGTATGTGGTGCATGTGCCAGGACATTGGATTGAGATGGGTATTCACCACGAGCGATTTCCTCGATCTCAACCTTAATCGCTGCCATGGCGTCACAAAATCTGTCAAGCTCGGCCAAATCCTCACTTTCAGTAGGCTCGATCATCAAGGTCCCAGCTACAGGGAACGAGAGTGTTGGCGCATGAAAACCATAATCAATCAGTCGTTTGGCCACATCTTCGGCACCCACACCTAATGATTTAAAGGGTCGCAAATCCAAAATCAATTCGTGTGCACAATATCCATGCTTGCCCAAGTATAGCACATCAAAGTACTTGCTCAACCTATGACTGAGATAGTTGGCATTTAAGATCGCCACTTTGGAAGCTTTTGTCAGTCCTTGAGCGCCAAGCATTTTGATATATCCATATGATATCAACAGGATGCTCGCACTACCATAGTGAGCTGATGACACGGCCGTACTATTCTTTACAGAGGTTTGAGCAGAAAAAACATGACCAGGGAGGAACGGCTCAAGTGCCTTGGTGACACAAATAGGACCCATACCCGGTCCTCCACCTCCATGAGGTATGGCAAAGGTCTTGTGGAGATTGAGATGGCACACATCGGCACCGATCATAGCAGGACTGGTCAGCCCTACTTGGGCATTCATGTTGGCACCATCGAGATATACCAAGCCACCATGATCGTGTATGAGCTGGCAGATTTCCACAATCGACTCCTCAAAAACACCATGGGTGGAGGGATAGGTGACCATGAAGGCAGCCAGATTCTGCTCATGCTCAACCACCTTCTCTCTCAGATCATCCACGTCAATGTTTCCATCTTGATCGCAGGCCACTATGACTACCTTCATGCCTGCCATCACAGCACTGGCCGGATTTGTGCCATGTGCCGACGATGGGATCAGTGTTATATCCCGATGATTTTCTCCTTGGTCCTTGTGGAATCCTCTGATGACCATGAGGCCCGCATATTCGCCCTGGGCACCAGAATTTGGCTGAAACGAACATGCCTCAAGACCGGTGATCTCACAGAGGTCATCAGCCAGCTCACGCAAGATCTCATGATATCCCTGTACCTGATCTTGGGGCACAAAGGGATGAACCGTAGCAAACGACGGCCACGACAGGGGCATCAATTGACTGGCAGCATTTAACTTCATCGTGCATGAGCCTAATGGAATCATGGCATGTACCAGGGAAAGATCTTTGTTCTCAAGAGACTTGATATACCGCATCAATTTGGTCTCCGTCTGACAGTTGTTAAAGACGGGATGGGTGAGTATCGCACTGTTTCGCTGGAGTTTTGCTGGGACGGACCACACCTTCTCATCAATGGCGGTCACCGATCCTATCACCACTTCGGCAATTTTAGATAAATCAGCTTCAGATGTCGTCTCATCAATAGAAATGCTAATCTGCGAGGAGGCTCTGTAGTAGAAATTGATGCCTGCTTTCACAGCCCTTGAACGGATCTTTTCTTGCTGGTCTGGAGATACTTTTAGCGTCAAGGTATCGAAGTAACGATCGTGTGCAAGGTGAAAGCCCGCATGCTTAAGTGCCCATCCAAGCCTCTTGGTCTTAGAGAAGATGGCAGAGGCTATCTCCCGCAGACCTTCAGGACCATGGTACACGGCGTACATGCCAGCCATGATGGCAAGTAAGGCCTGAGCAGTGCAAATATTAGAAGTTGCTTTTTCTCTCCGAATATGCTGCTCCCGGGTCTGCAAGGCCATCCGCAGTGCGGGCGCCCCATCCATGTCTTTGGAAACACCGATGATTCGGCCTGGAATTTGTCGTTTATACTTTTCGTGGGTGGCAAAGTAAGCAGCATGCGGACCTCCAAATCCCATGGGAATACCCAGCCGTTGGGTGCTGCCCACTGCCACATCTACACCCCAGTCACCAGGAGGCTTTAGTAGAGCCAAGGCCAAGATGTCGGCCGCGACAGCCACAAAGGCACCCACAGCATGCATCTTGCTCACAAAAGTCTCATAGCTGTTGATAGATCCCTCAGCATCGGGATATTGTAGCAAACAGGCAAATACTTCTTCGGTGGGTGTAAAATCGTCCCAATCTCCGACCACAATCTCAATGCCCAGGGGGGCAGCACGGGTTCGGAGCACATCTATGGTTTGAGGAAAAACCAGCTTATCCACAAAGAAAACACGTATCGGATCATCCGTAACACGTCGATTCCTAATGCCATAAAACATACTCATAGCTTCCGCCGCCGCGGTCGCTTCGTCAAGCAGTGATGCATTGGCAATGGGCAGTGCGGTGAGGTCACTGACCATGGTCTGAAAATTAAGGAGGGCTTCCAATCGACCCTGGGAAATCTCTGCTTGATAAGGTGTGTACTGGGTATACCAGCCGGAATTTTCAAAGATGTGGCGTAGTATGGGCGCTGGGGTGATGGTACCGTAATAGCCCATTCCTATGTAGGACTTGTAGATTGTATTCTTTGCAGCCAGGATCTCCAGGTGACGGTGGTATTCATACTCCGACATGGCCGGACTAATATCCAGGACTTCTTGAGAGCGGATGCTTTGTGGCACTGTGAGGTCGATCAGGGTATCGATCGAGTCTACATTCAACGCCTGGAGCATCTTTTCACTATCAGATTGATCAGGGCCAATGTGTCTGTCTTGGAATTTTTTCACAGATGGGCAACTTGAGTTTTAGTAATGATCCTTGAACACATCAAATATATTGAAAAGACATATATGAGTGGACTCTGAGAGGGACAATACCCATAAATTGAGTTGATTTACATGAGATTGTGATTCTCAGGGCTGGGGTGATACCTGAGTATCAGCCAATTGAGGAAATATTGACAAGAGAGTACTATTGATCTGCGTGCTAGCAATCCGCAGCAGGGACGAAAAGATCATTCAGATATGACACGGTGAGACGTGGAAGGTTTTCATAATAGGAACCAGCGAGATGTCACCTTCAGAGTTCGCTGTTAGAGAGAGAACATCTTCTTGATCTTATCTACCATGTCCAGCTTTTCCCAAGTAAAGGTCTCGACTTCCACCACTTTTGATTTGCCATTCATGCCCATCAATACTTTCTTTTTCCCAGGTTTGCGCCCCATGTGGCCGTAGGCAGCGGTCTCAAAGTAGATGGGATTTTTCAAACCATACCTTTGCACGATGGCACCCGGTCTCAGGTCAAAGATCTTATTGAGTTTATTGGCGATGGTACTATCGTGCAAATCAGGTTTGACACATGTGCCATAAGTATTGACGAAAAGCCCTACCGGCTTGGCAACACCAATGGCGTAAGCCACCTGTACCAAGCATCTCTTGGCCAAGCCAGCAGCTACGATGTTTTTTGCCATATGCCGGGTAGCATAGGCAGCAGATCTATCCACTTTGGAGGGATCTTTGCCAGAAAATGCACCTCCACCGTGAGCGCCTTTACCGCCATAAGTGTCGACGATGATCTTTCGTCCCGTCAGGCCAGTATCTCCGTGAGGACCACCGATGACAAACTTTCCGGTAGGATTTACAAACAATTTGTACTGGACATCAAAGAGGCGACGGATGCGTGCTGGCATTCTCTTAATCACCCTGGGTAAGAGAATCTCCCTGATATCTCTTTTTATTTGTCGAAGCATTTTGGCTTCGGTGCCGAAATCATCATGCTGAGTTGAGATGACAACCGTATCAATGGCCAAGGGAAGATGGCTTTCACTATACCTAATGGTCACCTGAGCCTTTGAATCTGGTCGAAGGTAGGTCATGTCCTTTCCCCGTTTGCGTATGGAGGCGAGCTCCATCAACAGTTTATGAGAGAGTTCCAGTCCAAGTGGCATATACGTAGCTGTCTCATTGGTAGCGTAACCAAACATCATACCCTGATCTCCGGCACCTTGCTCCTTATTCTTCCCAGTATCTACTCCTTGCGCAATGTCCGGTGATTGTTCGTGGATGGCAGAAATCACCCCGCATGAATCGGCATCGAACTGATAAGCAGATTTGTTGTAGCCGATTTTTTTTATGACCTCACGAGCCGTTTTCTGCACGTCTACATACGCATTGGATCTGACTTCACCAGAAATCACCGTTAGTCCCGTCGTGACCAGTGTTTCACAAGCTACGCGAGAATTGGGATCCTGGCTGATAAAGGCATCGAGGATCGCATCAGATATTTGATCGGCTACCTTGTCAGGATGTCCTTCTGACACTGATTCTGACGTAAAGAGATAGGACTTTTCCATACTGGACTGGCTCATTGTTTAATGATGGGGCAAAGTTAGTTTTTCCTATGCTTCCAAAAACTATTGCTCTATTTTATTTCACAGCTAAACATTTCGCGGTTTTCCAGAAATCCCACCAGTTCATCGCCGATCTGTACCGGTCCAACTCCCGAGGGTGTACCGGTAAAAATCAAATCGCCCATCTGCAGTTTAAAAAATTTGGAAATGTAGCAGATGAGAAAATCGAAGTTAAAAATGAGATCCGCAGTATTGCCATCTTGTACGATCTCGCCGTTCTTTTCCAGATGAAATCTGATGGCTGAAGGATCGAATCCATCTCTAAGAGGCACGAAATCACTGACTACTGCAGAATGATCAAATCCCTTGGCAATCTCCCAGGGATGCCCTTTCTTCTTTAGCTGGCTCTGCACGTCTCTGGCGGTAAAGTCAATGCCAAGACCAATATCCTCATAGTATCCAGGTGCGAAGGCTGGCTGTATATGTCGCCCATTTTTTGCTACTTTAAGTATTACTTCAACTTCGTAATGTAGATCCTTAGTGTGTGCCGGATAGTAGAGGGGCTTATTGTTGATGAGCAATGCAGAGGGAGGTTTCATAAACAATAGCGGCTGGGCTGGAACCGGGTTGTTGAGTTCTAGTGCATGATCGCGGTAGTTTCTCCCGACACAGATAATCTTCATCTATCCGGCTTCTAGAATCTAATGTTGAGAAGGCCTACCAGGTCTTTGACTTCGCGAAGGGTTTCTTGGGCTTTCTTTCGGATGGTGGCCGAGTGTTCCTTGATCGCAGCCTTTACCTGTTTCTTGTTCAGCTCAATTTCTTCTCTTCTGTCTCTAAGTGGCTCGGTCACTTGTACTAAGGCGTCGGCTACCACTTCCTTAAGTCTACCGTACTGCAAGTTGCCGCGCTCATACTCCTCTTGGAGCTCAGTCCATTGATCATGTTGACCACTGGCCTGGAGCAGGCTAAATAGATTGCTGACTCCGGGACTCATTTCTCCTGGAGAAGCGCCTGTATCCGTGACGGCAGACCGTATTTGTTTGCGCAAGCGTCCTGGCTCGGCAAAAAGGTCGATGTGATGCTTTTCACCAAGGCTGGCACTCATCTTTCTGGACGGATCAGCAGTTGACATGACCTTGGGCACAGCTGTGTATAAGGCCTCTGGAGCGGTGAAGTATTCCTTGCCAATGGTGCGGTTGAATCTCTGAGCAATGCTTCTTGTCAACTCTAGATGCTGCTCCTGATCCTTCCCCACCGGAACAAAGTCTGCCCTATAAATCAAGATATCAGCTGCTTGGAGTACTGGATAGGTGTAAAGGGCACTTGAAATAAAATCGCTTTTGCTTTCCTTCTCCACCCTCTGACTCTTATCCTTAAACTGTGTCATACGTGACAATTCTCCATAACTGGTCATCGTATTGAGTATCCATGACAACTCTGCATGCTCCGGTATCAAAGATTGAATGAAAATATGTGATGGCTTAATGCCACATGCAAGCAAATCGAAGGTCAACTTCCACGTAGCAGGGATCAATTTTTTGGGGTCATAGGGCATCGTCATAGCGTGATAGTTGACGATGCCATACAGACAATGGTAAGATTCCTGCAGATCCACCCAATTCCTAACCGCTCCAAAGTATCTACCGAGATGTAATTTTCCTGTAGGTTGAACACATGATAGGACCGTCTTTTTCATAAGCATCGTTTAGTTGGTGAGGCCTGCAATCACAGAGATCTCGACATTGGCAGATTTCGGTAGATTAGCCACCTCCACTAGCTCTCTAGCAGGTGCCTTTGCTTCGTCAAAATAGGTGGCGTACACCTCGTTGGTTCTTTGGTATTGATTCATGTTTTTGACAAACACAGTGCACTTTACCACATGCTCCATTGTAACGCCAGCAGTATGTAGGATGGCCGACAAATTCTTCATTACCCTGTCTGTCTCCTCTTCGATGGTCGTATCTTGGAGATCGCCAGTATGCGGATCCAGCGCTATTTGGCCAGAGACAAAAAGTAGATCTGATATCCTGATTGCCTGGTTATAAGGACCGACAGGAGCGGGTGCATTACTTGTTTCGATGACTTGTTTCATAGATATCAGTCGGAGCAGTTGACCAAATAAAGAAAACTCCTTCTCTATGTATGTGAGAAAGAGTTCTTTTTTTCGCTCTAGGGTTGGTTATCGAATACTAGTCCTCGTCTTCAATAGCCGGCACCAGGACTTTGCCCTTATAGTAGAGGGCTCCATCCACCTCATATGCCCGATGGTAGAGATGAGGCTCACCGGTCGTTTTGCATATGGATATTCCAGGAGGAGTTATTTTCTTATGAGTCCTACGCTTTCGTTTTCGCTGTTTTGATATTCTACTCTTTGGATGTGCCATGACACTAAATATTTGTTAAACCTATAATTTTAAATTTTTCAATTCCTGCCAGACAGTTTCGTCATTTTGGTCGGACTGGGGCCGCTGATTTAACAGCTTAAGTACATCTTCATTGCAAGGAGCTTCATCATCTACAGTACAGTCATAGATATTGACCATCGGTAGTGACAGTGACACTGTTTCATACAAAATCGGCCCTACATCAAAGCTGTCATCTTCGTATGAAAGATATAGTACCTCATCACTCTCCTCAAAAGGCGTCTCGACAGTTTTCACCACAAAAGACTTGGATCCCTCAATGGGTAAATCTATCATCTCCGCACAGCGGTCACAACTGGTGGTGACTGTGCCCCGGTGCTCAATTGAAAGTAAAAAGCAATCAGACTTCCTGCACATCCTCACCATCGCCTCAATATCGCATGGTCCAATCAGAGCATGCTCAAAATGCTTAAAGAAAGATTCATCGAGAAAAAACACAAAACTTTGCTCAGCATTCTTCAAGTTTTTGAGCAGAATCTCAAACCCTTCCAACTCCTTCATTACCAAAGAACTTTAAAGTGGCGCAAAGATAAAAATTTTGACTAAAAGCACAATGGCATCCCAATGCCCGGTCATCGATTGTGCTTGAGTGAAGGGACCCTCAGCTGAAATAGACTAACAGTGTCTTAGATCGCAAAAAAATTCTGCTGTGAAGAAGTTAGATTATCCGGGAGTAAGAAACTAAGGTTGTGCCACAAAATCACAACCTCACTAGATGGCGTCACCACTCAGTACCGACATTGGATGTTCTGGTGATGTAAAATGCATACAATGGAAATGCTAGTTCCTCAGGGTGTTGCTCTAATCTTTGGCATTGGAGTGCTCGGCTTTGTTCTGCTCATCAATCTCCTTCATACCTTCTTTGAGTTCTGTCTCGATGGTTGCCCTGGCATTGTTAAACTCCTTGATGCCCTTTCCCATTCCACGCATCAGTTCTGGAATCTTTTTGCCACCAAAAAGCAATAGTATGGCAAAGAGAATAATAATCACCTCAGGACCACCTAGAGAAAAAAGCAATATGATCGAACTCATAACTGTCAAGTTTTTAAAGAGCCCATAAAGTTACGAATAATTCATGGACAAAGCTACCTATACCTTTCCAATGACGGGGTGGGAACTTTTTTTTAGTGCAGCCGATTGGACTATTGTCATTGGCCATTTCCTTCAAGTTGACTTTGTATAGCAAATGAGCTAAATTGCGACTCCCAAAAGACCTCTTTTCTTCACATATTTTTAATTGAGCTATTTATGAATCTATTAGACTTGCTACAAGGCCAAATGAATGATGGCGTTGTCAAACAATTGAGCAAAACCATCCGGGCCGACAAGCAGCAAACTGCCTCGGCAGCAAATGGCGTGCTAGCTACTTTGGTTACTGCACTGTCCAAAAATGCCGCAAAACCAGATAAAGGTGCTGCCTTGCTTAAAGCCCTGGATCGCGATCACGACGGAGGGGTACTAAACAATTTGATGGGGATGATGAGTGGTGCGGCATCACAGACATCTAAGGCCACCAACGGAATGGGCATACTCGACCATATTTTGGGTGGAAAAACCAACAATGTGGTGCAAATGGTGAGCAAATCAAGCGGACTGGATCTATTAAAGACAGGTGAGCTGATGAAATTGCTTGCTCCACTGGTCATGGGGGCACTCGGAAAGACCAAGCGTGAGAGAGGCCTAGACTTAGGAGGTCTTTCCAACATTCTTTCTGGCACGGTGAAACAGGCCTCCCAGAAAGGCAGGGATTTAGGAGTCATTTCCAAAGTGCTGGATGCAGATGGTGATGGCAACATCATGGATGATGTAGCCGGAATGGGCATGAAAGTGCTTGGCAACCTATTTGGCAAACGCTAATCGACAAAAGTTTGGCGGGGTTTATATTTGGACTCCGCCAATATTTCTTGGGCATCCTCGAGGAGCAGCAGATCTTTCAGCGTCACATCCGGATGCTGCTGCATATATGCTGATACAATCTGAAAACCCACCCAGTTTCCCACCCTACCTGGCACCTCTGGTGGCATATTAGGAACGTTTGGACTGGGAGTGATCAACTTTTTAAAATTTCTGTACTCAATACTGTATAGCAACTCCTGCTCTAGGAGAAATGCCCAGAGTTGAGCTTCATTACCCTTTAACCAGGCCATTTGCTCCGCAGTAAACTCGTGAATGATCTCCTCATTCTCATCTGGTAGTATCTGCTGTTTGATGTACAACTCAATCCCATTTCTAATCATATAGTCGATGAGTCTGGTGCCAGTCGGCTCGCCCAGATAGTTAGCAATCAGTGCTTGCATCGTTTTCGCGACGAGATATTTGCTATCCATCGTCTGCTGTATGTATGAGGGAAACAGATTTGGATCATAGTGAGGATAATCAGGACCCAGGTAAAACTCAAGGCCGACACCGAGAATGTCATTCCCGATTGAAAATGCACCTACCTCAAATCCAGTGATACAAGTGTAGACATCGGGTACTGGTTTGTCTGGAAAGTAGTATTTGAAGTACTTGAGAGCGGACTCAAAAGCTTCGGCATAGGCATCAAAGTCATCAAATCTATCAGAAACTCGACTGGCAAGGTCTTGCACTAAGGTATCGCCCAAAAATCTTTTCACCACCTGCGTAACTTCTTCCTTGGTGCGTGGATCGGCAATGATCTGGTAGAAGAATACGTCGCTAAAACTAGGATATTGCTGTGTCAGGGTCTGGAGTCCATCCTCCAGGTGAAGTGTGTCAAGAGCAAAAAGGTGCTGCTCAAATCGGGTCATCTCCGGAGAAATCTCAATCCCGGTCAGGTCGGGCTCCGGTGGGCCACTCATGCAACCCATCACCAGAAAAAGGAGCAGCATTGCGTGTACTTTACAACCGTCTGTCATCTTGCCCTGCCGTTTTATTCATCTTATATTTGACCAATGAATGACATCGAAGGTACAAACCAAAACATGTTGAAAAAAATTATATCTATCCTTGTCCTAAGCGGCCTGTGTAATTTTACTACTGCACAAGAGGGGGAAACCTACTTTGGTTTCCACGTCAGTCCCTCATTTGGATGGATGAAGAGCAACGATAATTTAATCAACGCCAACGGAATTCGTCTGGGCCTAAAGGTGGGCGGAATGGCAGAATATTTCATCGACGACTGGTTGGTGTTATCGGGTGGTTTTGGCTTCGCCTTTGCACAGGGAGGCACCTTACTGCACAAGACCGGTGGCAACCTCTTGCCTGACTCCAAGCTTTCTGATCCCATGTTTACTCGGGGTGACAAGCCATTACCTGATGGTACCGACATCACCTATTCTCTGCAGATGTTGGAGGTACCCATAGCCTTGAAGTATGTATTTGGCATGCCCAACCAAAACATTGATCTGTTTCTCTCCTTTCCAGAGCTCAACGTGGCGCTGGTCGGCAAATCAAGGGGAAAGATCCAAGCCACCGGCATAGACTTGACCAAGCAAAATATTGGTGGCGATGTGCGACCATTTAATCTTTCCTGGGGTATCGGTGCTGGCATCAGGTACTTTACAGCTGGAGACCAACTTGTCGACGTGGGTATGCATCTTGAGCAGGGACTTTCCGACATCACCAGCAACGACGGAGTGCAAACTACTGAGCTCAGTGACGGTACTCTTTCCAAGAAGGATGAGGATTCTAAGGGTACACTAAATGCCCTGATCTTTAGATTAACACTGTTGTTTTAAAACAAAAAAAAACATGCTTAGATGATCGATCCATCAAAAATTAACGATTTTATCAAGGCCGCACTCCATGAAGATGTGGGTGATGGAGATCATACCTCCAATGCCTGCATCGACCCGGATAGCCGCTCGACGGCAAAATTATTGGTCAAAGATACGGGGGTGCTTGCAGGTGTTGATCTGGCCGCATCCATATTCAGACACGTGGATCCTGAGGCTAGATTTGAGAAGTTGATTTCTGATGGTGAGGACATCGGTTTTGGTGATGAGGCATTTCGAGTGACCTGCAACACCAGAGCTCTCTTACAAGCAGAGCGATTGGTATTAAACACGATGCAACGAATGAGCGGTATTGCGACACTCAGCAGTCGTTTTGCTGTGGAAGTGGAAGGTTTGGATATAACCATCCTCGATACAAGAAAGACCACTCCACTGATTCGGTTTCTCGAAAAATGGGCTGTAGAAATTGGTGGTTGTACCAACTATCGCAATGGTCTGTATGATTGGATCATGATCAAAGATAATCACATCGATGCTGCAGGAAGTGTAGCTGCGTCCATAGGAAATGTGCGTGATTATTTGCAAGCTCACCAACTGGACCTAGGTGTCACAGTGGAAGTAAGAAATCTAGTGGAATTGCATGAAGTACTAGACACAGGTATGATTACCAGAATTATGTTTGATAATTTTGAAATTCCCTTGCTCAAAGAAGCGGTTCATACCGTGGGTCACAGGTTTGAAACCGAAGCATCCGGTGGAATCACAATACATAATGTAAGGGCATATGCTGAAACCGGGATCAATTTTATTTCTGTCGGGGCACTTACACATTCCTCTGGCTCCCTTGATCTGAGTCTAAAGATCCTCAAATAGGAGCCTGGGTGACGAATATCAGAAAGATGATGGTCATGATGATCACCAACCAGATTCTGAAATCTGCCAGATAGGTTTGTTCATTATTCTTATCCATGGTCAGGTCTGTAGTGTGTTTTTAGAGGGTTAAGGCGAACTTTCGCAATAGGGGACACTAAAGAAATGCAAAAAGAGTGCCATAGCACTTTCCAATAATATCAGATGGAAATGACCAACTCCTAAATGACCTCTCCTATAAGAGGAGTGATTTCTTGATGTCTTTGATTAGGGCTGGTCCGCGATAAATAAGACCTGTGTAAATTTGTATTAAATCAGCTCCAGCATCCAGTTTCTTAAGCGCATCATCGGCCCCCAGAATACCCCCAACTCCGATGATGGTCAGTACCGGTCCAGCTTGATCTCTAATAAAGCGAATCACTTCATTTGAGCGCTCTCGTAGGGGTGCCCCACTCAGCCCTCCCGCGCCGATGGCTTCTAAATCTGCGTCACCGGTTCTTAGCTGAGAGCGGTCAAGGCTAGTATTGGTAGCGATAATTCCCTCAAGTCTGTTGTCTTGAACTACTGAGAGTACATCTTCCAGCTGTGTAAATGTCAAATCGGGGGCAATCTTAAGCAGGAGAGGTTTGGGATGTGGCTTCCTTTGATTGACATCTTGGATGACCTGCAAAAGCTGATTGAGTGGCTCTTTCTCCTGCAGTGATCTCAGACCTGGTGTATTGGGCGAACTCACATTAACGACAAAGTAATCCACGTGGGGAAACAGGGCTTCAAAACATATCTTGTAGTCCTGGGCAGCTACTTCATTTGGTGTCTCTTTATTTTTTCCGATGTTACCTCCGATGATGATGTCACGCTTCTTGAGATTCCGTAGCTGATCAACCATCAATGCCACGCCACCGTTGTTAAATCCCATACGATTGATCAATGCTCGATCTTTGGGCAATCGAAAAAGCCTGGGTTTAGGATTTCCATGCTGGGCTTTAGGAGTTACCGTACCCACCTCGACAAAGCCGAAGCCCAAAGTCGACATGGCCTCTACATAACGGGCATCTTTGTCAAATCCAGCTGCCAGACCCACAGGATTCTTAAAAGTTAGACCTAGCTTATTTACCTGGAGTCTGGAGTCTTCCAGGCCCCAAGTGCGCTGGATGAGGCTCCGCACAATCCCCGATTTAGTAAGCAGCCGGAGCTGAGACGCGGTCAAATGATGTGCCTTTTCAGGACTGAGCTGAAATAGGAGGGGTTTAATGACATTTTCGTACAAAGTGCTTCCGATTAATGTGAAGGATTCGTTCCACGAAGGTAATTAAGGGACGGTGCAAATACAACCCGGCCAGCAGATACACGACTCTGAGAGATGTCATCCTGTGATGGCGATGAGCAAGGGCTGCAGACGATGGAGTGTGCGGCTATGCTTCGACCTCAGCTTCCAGCTTCTCCTTACTTCTGATGAGGAGTCTTCGACGGTCAAATTTGATGATCTCCTTAGTCCGCAGTTCATTGAGTACTGTGGTCACCGTCTGGCGTGAAGTGGCAGTGATATTCGCGATTTCTTGGTGCGTCAAGAACTTTCTCACCACGGTCTCGAATCCTACTGGTTCACCTCGTTTGCCTGCTAATTCGATGAGAAAATCTATGATTCGACTCCTCGAATTCTTAAAAACTAAACTCTCCAACCTGCTTTCCATCTGCAGGATTCGCTTTCCAAAAAGATTGAGGAAAAATTCTTGCAATGGACTGCGTTCTTTAAACAACTTATTAATGTCATCCTTGTGGATGATGCAAACCTCGGTTTCCTCCATGGCAATGGCAAAATCTTTACGACTCCCGTTTTTGATCAATGCCATCTCACCAAACACTTCGCCAGCCCCCAATATGGCCTTAATGATCTCCTTATCCTCATCTCCATAAGTGCCAATTTTTACCCGGCCACGCAGTAGGAAATAAATCTTATCACTGTGCTCATCTGGCATGTAGATGTACTCGCCCCGCTTAAATATCTTCTCAGAGTGTTTGTCGGGGTTGGACATCATCTTGTCCGGGCAAAAAATGCCTGTGACGTCAATGTTCTGCAGATACCAGAAGTTGGATTGGTCCATGATTGCTTCTTATTAACAGCCCAACAAGTTTACTCGAAAATTGTTGGTCGAATCGACGACCAAAGTAAAGATAGTCAATTCTCTACACGGAATTTTAGAACTCCTGGTCAAGTTTTAGACCAAATTTTTCCTGAAAAACCTTGAAATGAGGGTTTTGTTGGCAGAGAATTTCAAATTTTTCCTTAGCCGTCAAAACCTTGGGTTTTTCAACAAGACCTTGAACGCTCTCATCGATCTCAACCTTGATGGTGAGGCGTGGCAAGCCCAGCTCAGATCGCAGCCGCTCAATTAACCTAGTTTCCTGCAGGATGACCGATTTGGAGATCATCGATCCGACGGTAGCCACAATGCCATTGTTGATCACATCGAGCTTTGTCTTCTCCAGCACCGCCTTGACCGAGGGCGATGTCTGCTCATTGGCATAGCCCTGCCAGATCGCACCAACCTGATCGAGTGATACCACCGTACTTTGCAGCTCCTGCAATCCAGTAAAATTCGCCTCTACCTCCTTGACCATCTGACTCAAAGATCCCAGCGCAGGAGTAGACTGTAACTTGGTCTGTGCCTCAATCTTAAAGGGCAAAGCTTCACCTAACGGACTGGAGTTTTCTTCATCACTTCTTGCTTCTGCATTGATCACTGAATCTTCTGGTGAAGGCTTTGCCGGCAAAGTATCTGTGCCCACCTTGCTCTGGTTGACCTCACTGATCGATTTGCTGGTCTCAGCCTCAAGTGAATGTGTCGACTGCGCTGCACTCGTACTGTCTTTTATCTTCTCGGAAACTTCTCTTGTGGATTCTGGGATGCTCTCCTTCACGACGTGCTCCTCTGACCTTTCCATCCAGGGCAGATAGGTCATCTTGATCAGTGTCAACTCGATGTGCAAGCGTTTATTGCTGACCATTTTATAGCTAAGGTCAGATTCATTAGAGATATCAAGTGCACCAAGAATAAAATTTTCATCTACTATCTGCGCTTGCTCGAGGTAACGCCGGTTGAGCTTCTCACTGAGCTGCAGTAAATGATGGATGGACTGATGTTTACAGACCAGTAGATTACGCAAGTGTTCTGTCAAACCATTCAGGAAAACGTCTCCGTCGAAACCCTTGAGCTGTATCTGATCGAATAGCTTCAAGATACCGGCCACATCTCCGGTCAGAAACATGTCGACTAGCTGAAAGAAGTAATCGTAATCCAATACATTTAGATTGTTGATTACGTCCTTGTAAGTGACCTGATTTCCTCCGAATGATGCCACTTTATCAAAAATCGACAAGGCATCTCTCAATGCCCCATCTGCCTTGCTAGCGATGGTGTGAAGGGCTTCGGCATCGGCTTCTATGCCCTCTTCTTTGCAGATCATCTGCAACTGAGACACGATTTCGGCAATCTGTATCCGCTTAAAATCAAAAATCTGACAACGCGATAAAATCGTAGGTATGATCTTGTGCTTTTCCGTGGTTGCCAGGATAAAGATCGCATAGGAAGGAGGCTCCTCAAGGGTTTTCAGAAATGCATTGAATGCCTGCTGCGAAAGCATATGCACCTCGTCAATGATGAAGATCTTATACTGGCCCTCCTGAGGTTGAAATCTCACTTGCTCAATCAAAGAACGAATGTGTTCAACACTGTTGTTGGAGGCACCATCCAGTTCCATGATGTTGAGAGAAGCATTTCGGTCGAAGGATTGACAAGAACCACAACTGCCACAGGGTTCGCTATCTGCCGAAACGTTCTGACAATTTAAGACCTTGGCAAGGATGCGAGCGCAGGTGGTTTTACCAACACCCCTTGGCCCACAGAAGAGAAATGCATGAGCTAAGGTGTCTTGTTTGATGGCATTTTTTAGGGTTTTACCCACGTGCTCCTGTCCCACTACGTCTTCAAAGCGAGTAGGCCTATACTTTCTAGCAGATACCACAAATTGACTCATAGGAGGAGATAGCAGCTGTCCAAGCAAAACTACAAAAAAGAGCTGGTGATGGCGCATGTGTTTGGTAACGGTCTCACGCAGGTCTCAGGAAGAAAGTTGCGACCTTCCACTTCAACTAGGATGGGGCATCACTGGGTATAGGTGCGGTGTTGGTATTTGGTTGCATATAAACCAGCGTGTTTGGAAACTGTGGATTATCAAAGATGTGTATCACAGCACTCCCCGAAACATTCATAGATTTTTTCTGATTTTTGCACCTCATGTTCAGAACGTGGTTGTAGTAGAGCATCCCAAAAGAAATGTTGAAATGCTTGTAAGATTTTGCTTTCAGACACGCCAAAAGGTAGACAGAGCCGTAGCTGGGTGGAGCGATAGCCATCGGCATTGCCACACACGATATGAAAGCAAAATGCCATTGTCGCCAATTTTTTTTGTGCGATGCTCAACTAGAACTATTCCGCTGGTATAAATAGAGACATCATGCGCATAGCATTGGCACAGTTAAACTATCACATTGGTCGATTTGAGGGTAATGTGACAAAAATGGTACATGCCATATCAAGGGCGAAGTCACTGGGTGCAGACATGGTGTGCTTTGGAGAACTTGCTGTGTGTGGTTACCCACCGAGAGACTTTCTTGAATTTGAAGATTTCATCCGACAGGCACAAACAGCACTCATGCACTTGGCGGATGCAGCACAGGACATCGCAGTAGTAGTGGGATGCCCTGCTGTCAATCCTGTACCCGAGGGAAAGGACTTGTACAACACAGCATATGTACTGCTAGATGGCAGGATTGCACACCAGTCTCGCAAGGCCCTACTTCCTACCTATGACGTTTTTGATGAATACAGATATTTTGAGCCCTCACATTCTTTCGAGGTCTTCACATATCAAGGGAAGAAAATAGCCCTCACCATCTGTGAGGACATCTGGAACATTGGCAATGAAAATCCATTGTACACCGTGTGCCCCATGGACGAAATGATGCATCAGCAGCCAGATCTAATGATCAATATTTCGGCCTCTCCTTTTGCTTACGATCATGCCGTAAAGAGGATGGATATCGTATCAAAAAATGCATTGCGATACAATCTTCCGCTGTTTTATGTCAATCATGTTGGTGCCCAGACAGAGTTGATATTCGATGGTGGCTCGCTGGTAGCTGCACCAGGTGGTCGCATTGTACATGAGATGTCCTACTTCAAGGAGGAGATACGAGTTTTTGACCTCGACGATGTGATCAAGGCTGACTACAGTACGGTGCAACCCAAGGACAAGTACGAGCTGATCCACCGGGCACTCCTTACAGGGATCGGTGATTATTTTAGCAAGCTCGGCTTTAAGCAGGCTGTGTTGGGTCTATCAGGAGGTATTGATTCTGCTGTCACTGCTGTACTGGCAGCACAAGCCTTAGGTCCTGAGAACGTACGGGTAGCCATGATGCCTTCCCAGTATTCCTCCCAACATTCTGTTGATGATGCAGTAGCCCTGGCTGAGAACCTAGGGCTTGAGTACGACATCATTTCCATCGAAGCGGCATATCAGGCTTTTGAGACTACTATGAAACCCATTTTTGGGGATCTTCCCTTCGATGTCACCGAAGAAAACATCCAAGCCCGCTGTAGGGGCATCATCGTGATGGCGTTATCCAATAAATATGGTCACATCTTGCTCAACACCTCCAATAAGAGCGAAGCAGCGGTGGGCTATGGCACCTTATATGGAGATATGGCAGGAGGCCTGAGTGTAATCGGAGATCTGTACAAAACAGAAGTGTATGCGTTGGCGCGGCACATCAATAAGGATAGGGAAATCATCCCAGTGAATACCATCGAAAAACCGCCTAGTGCCGAACTGCGGCCTGATCAAAAAGATTCAGACAGTCTACCTCCATATGAAGATCTCGATGAGATCCTCTTCCAATACATTGAGAATGAAAAGGGGCCCAAGGAGATTGTTCAGATGGGATTTGACGCTGCCCTGGTCAATCGCATCTTGAAATTGGTCAATATCAATGAGTTTAAGCGTCATCAGACGGCACCTGTCCTCAGGGTTTCCTCCAAAGCTTTTGGTATGGGTAGAAGAATGCCGATTGTCGCTGAGTACTTGTGCTAAAAGATGTACGCAGATATCTCCCATGGATGGTATGCCTACGATCAGATTTGCTAGCTAGTTAAGTTGGGAGCACAACCTCCTTGCTGCTCGTACAGGGCCAGGCACACATGATATCAGATGTTGCACTTTCTGGTGGTCGGCCATTACTGATGGATTCAGATTGTCAAGTCACTTGCATGGCATACTGCCTGAAAATCAGGAACTACCTAGATCGTAAATACACCATTAAAAAAGCCATCTCAAGATTTCTTTAGAAAAGGTAAAATCATACCTTTGTGCCGAATTTTACAGAAGCGTCGAGCTGTCTATGAAAAAGTCTAAAAGGTTTGTTCTTTGGTCTTGTTTTTTTCTTGCTCTCTTGGGATGCGTAACATCTTCATTTGGCCAAGATGGAGGAGATCATACGACGCATGAATCCCATGATGACCACAGCGATCACGACCTATGTGCGCATGTGGGACATCATGAAGGAGATTATGATCCTCGGAATACAGCATTTCATCACATCGCCAATCCCAACTTGTACTCAATAGGACTTTGGAATTTTCCTCTCCCATGCATTCTCTATAGCGCTGATCAAGGCTGGGACGTATTCATGTCCAGCAAATTTGACTTTGATTTTAGGGGCCACGGCGATGGGCACAAAGCGTACAAAGGCTATGTGTTGGACGGTGGCCATGTGATGCGTGTCAAAGATCCGACCTTTCCACAGGATGACTTGGAGGTTGGGGGGTTCGCTCACACAGATGATGAAGCGTTCGTCTGCGTCGATGGCACTTCTTATTTGATTGAGGCAAAAAGCACAATGGATGGTGGTTATTTGGGCGGAGGTATTACCTCCTTCTATGATTTTTCCATCACCAAGAATGTGATCGGCATGCTCTTAATGGTGTTACTGTTAGGATGGTTGTTCATGCGCATCGCCCGAGCTTATAAGGAGCGGGAAGGTAAGGCCCCAAAGGGGGTTCAGTCGTTCATCGAGCCGATTTTCCTCTTTATCCAGGATGAGGTGGCCAAGCCCTTTTTGGGAGACAAATGGGCCAAATACCAGCCCTTGCTCATGGCCTTATTTTTCTTTATCCTGGCCCTCAATCTCTTTGGGCAGATACCTTTCCTTGGTGCTGTAAATGTGACGGGAAATCTGGCGGTGACCATGGCGCTGGCATTAATAGCTTTTGTGGTGACCAACATCAGCGGTAAAAAACCGTATTGGGAACATATTTTATGGATGCCAGGTGTCCCTAGTTGGGTAAAATTGATCATCACACCCGTAGAGATTTTAGGTCTTTTCATTAAGCCATTAACCTTAATGCTTCGATTATTCGCTAATATTACCGCGGGACACGTTGTCGTGCTTACTTTCGTAGGCCTAATCTTTATTTTTGGTCAGTCTGGTCAAAACTTAGGTGGTACAGCCATAGGGATCGGGGTATCTTTACCGCTGACCATCTTCATGCTTGCCATCGAACTCCTGGTCGCTTTCATTCAAGCCTTTGTTTTTACCATTTTAACAGCATCCTATATTGGTGCTGCCACAGAAGATGCACATCATTGATTTTTTTAATTACATATAAATTTTCAGAATTATGACAGGTTCATTAGCTGCAATAGGAGCAGGTTTGGCCGTGATCGGAGCTGGTATAGGTATCGGCAACATTGGTGCAAAAGCCATGGAGGCGATTGCCCGTCAACCAGAAGCAGTAGGTGATATTCGTGCGAATATGATCTTGATGGCTGCCCTGGTAGAAGGTGCTGCGCTGATTGCCATTATCTTATCTTTCGTCCTGTAAATTAAGCAGAAAATGAAGGATTGGCCAGCAACGGTTGGTTGCCCCAATCCTTCTCCTTTTTTTGAAAATGTAACGCTTATCCTATGTTTTTTCTAGCAGATTTTAGTGTCATTAAGCCTGATTTTGGCCTTTTCTTCTGGTCTTGCTTAATATTCATTCTCTTTTGGGTATTGATCGGCAAATTAGCCTTTAGACCCATTGCCGATGCATTGAGGAAAAGGGAACACGACATCCAGGATGCCTTAGATGAAGCCGGCAAGGCTCGAGAGGAAATGGCAAAGATGAAGGCCGAAAATGAAGCACTGCTCAACCAGGCCCGTGAAGAACGTAGCCAGATGCTCAAAGAGGCCAAAGAGACCAAGGATGCCATCATCAAAGAAGCTAGAGATGGTGCCAAAGAAGAGGCAGGTAAGATCCTCACTAACGCCAAGATCGAAATAGAAAATCAGAAGAAACATGCCATTACTGAGGTTAAAAATCAAGCCGGATTAATGGCCATCGAAATGACCGAGCGATTGGTCAGAGAAGAGCTCAAAGATCGAGCGAGCCAAGAACAACTAGTCCGTAAGTTGGTTGATGAAATTAATCTATCCTAATTACCATTCATGTCAGCTCATCGCATAGCTACCAGATACGCCAAGTCCCTACTGGATCTTTCCATAGAAAGAGACGAGCTGGAAGAGATACTGGCAGATATCCAGTATGTAAGCAAGTGCCTCTCCTCACGGGACTTCTACCTGATGACTAAAAGTCCGATCATTTCCAGAGGCAAGAAAAAGGTGATTTTCAATCGGCTTTTTGAGGGCAAGTTGAGTAAGACCATGAGTAGTTTTTTGAACATCATGGTGAGAAAGGGAAGAGAAAATATTTTACCAGAGATGGTAGATGCATTTAAGGAGCAATATCGTGCTCACAAATACATCTCAACGGTGGTCTTAAAAACGGCTGTTGAGCTTGATGATGCAACCATCGAAGACATCAAACGAACATTGATAGAATCTGGTCAGACGGAGAAAAATGTCGAACTGGAAGTCATTGTGGATCCCAACCTGATTGGAGGTTTTGTACTGGAGTTTGGCGGCAAGCAATACAACAGCAGTCTTGCATACAAGCTTGATGCATTGAGAAAACAGTTTTCAACACATTGAATCACAGCAAAGAAATTTAAATAACAATAGATATGGTTGATGTAAAACCTGATGAGATATCAGCAATCCTGAAAGAGGAACTTTCTGGTTTTAAGACTGAAGCCGAGCTTGAGGAGGTAGGTACGGTATTGCAAGTAGGTGATGGCATTGCTCGCATATACGGATTGACACAAGTGCAGGCAGGAGAGCTCGTGCAGTTTGAGAGTGGAACCAGGGCTATCGCGCTAAACCTCGAGGAGGACAACGTCGGCGTAGTAATGCTAGGACCAGGTGAAGGCATTAAGGAGGGCTCCACCGTCAAAAGGACTGGCGAGATCGCATCCATCAATGTAGGTGAAAATTTCGTAGGTCGTGTCCTGAACCCGCTGGGTCAACCCATTGATGGCAAGGGACCCATCACCGGTAAGACTTATGCCATGCCTCTAGAACGCAAAGCACCAGGTGTGATCTTCCGACAACCTGTGAGCGAGCCACTACAGACAGGCATCAAGGCCATTGATTCGATGATTCCCATCGGACGTGGACAAAGAGAGCTGATCATCGGTGACCGCCAGACGGGTAAGACGGCCATTGCCGTGGATACCATCATCAATCAGAAAGAATTTTACGACCGAGGCGAACCAGTATATTGCATCTATGTGGCCTCAGGGCAGAAATCTTCTACTGTAGCCCAGGTCGCCAAAGTGCTCGAAGACAATGGAGCCATGGCCTACACGGTGATCGTATCAGCCTCAGCTGCAGATCCTGCACCCCTCCAGTTCTATGCACCTTTTGCTGGGGCATGCATTGGAGAGTTCTTCAGGGATACAGGAAGACCAGCACTGATCATCTATGATGATCTCTCAAAGCAAGCAGTAGCCTATAGAGAGGTATCACTTTTGTTGAGAAGACCTCCAGGTCGAGAAGCCTATCCGGGAGATGTCTTCTACCTACACTCACGTCTATTGGAACGTGCTGCAAAAGTGTTGGATGACGATGACATCGCAAGAAATATGAATGACCTTCCTGAGTCCTTAAAAGGTGCTGTGGATGACGATGGCAATCCGATGGTCAAAGGTGGAGGTTCTCTGACGGCATTGCCCATTATCGAGACGCAAGCGGGAGATGTATCCGCATATATTCCTACCAATGTCATCTCCATCACCGATGGCCAGATATTCTTGGAGTCCAACTTGTTTAATGCAGGTATCAGACCAGCTATCAATGTCGGTATATCTGTATCTCGAGTAGGAGGTTCAGCCCAAATAAAATCCATGAAGAAAGTGGCAGGTACCCTTAAACTAGACCAAGCCCAGTATCGAGAGCTGGAAGCCTTTGCAAAATTTGGCTCAGATCTGGATGCTGCTACCAAGGCCGTCCTGGATAAAGGTGCTCGAAACGTGGAGATTCTAAAGCAGCCCCAATACAGCCCAATGTCGGTAGAAAATCAGGTAGCCATCATATACCTGGGAACCAATGGATTGCTGAGAAGTGTGCCGGTGAACAAGGTAAAGGAATTTGAAGAGCAGTTTCTCACAACCGTACAGAAAAGACATCCAGAGGCATTGGAGACCTTCAGGGCCGGAAAGCTTACCGATGAGTCCTTGGATATCCTGAAGTCTTTAGCTGCAGATCTTGCCAAGCAGTATGCGTAATGCACTTAATCAATTTTGAGAGAAGATAAAGAGCGATGGGAGCAAACCTGAAGGAAGTACGCGAGCGAATAAAATCTGTTAAGTCTACTCAGCAGATTACCAAGGCCATGAAAATGGTCTCTGCCGCGAAATTGCGGAGAGCCCATGATGCCATTGCTGGCATGCGACCTTATGCCCAGAAACTCAATGATATGCTGAGTCATATTATCTCAAATGCCGACGACGATAGCGGCAGTGCATTTGGTCAGGTAAGGGAGGTGGAGCGCGTGCTCATCGTAGTGGTGACCTCCAATCGAGGTTTAGCTGGAGCATTCAACACCAATATCATCAAAGCAGCAAAGGCACTGCTGGAAGGCAAATACCAGGAGGCTCACAGCAATGGTAATGTCGATGTGCTTAACATCGGAAAAAAGGGATACGATTTCTTTAGAAAAGTTTTGCCAGCGAAGAATCTGATAGCGGATCATGTAGCCTTGTTTTCAGACCTAAGTTTTGATCATATCGTAACTGTACCGGATCTGATCATGGATCGCTTTGCAGAGGGATATTATGATGCGGTCGAAGTGTGCTATGGCCGTTTTAAGAATGCTGCCGTACAGTATCCTGAAACCGTGGCCTACCTGCCGGTACCCAAGGCAGTCGCACCAAAAGAAAGTAAACAGATGCGGGCGGACTACATCTTCGAGCCTGATCAAGGGACCTTGCTGAAAGAATTGATTCCCAGTATTTTGCGCACACAGTTTCACAGCTACTTACTCGACACTCATGCTTCAGAACACGGAGCTAGGATGACCGCTATGGATAAAGCCACTGAGAATGCGGATGAACTCCTGCAAGATCTAAAACTCAGCTATAATAAAGCTAGACAGGAAGCCATTACCTCGGAGCTCTCAGAAATCGTGGGTGGCGCTGCGGCCTTAGAGGGCTAGTGCAGCTTTTCTTGGCAAGTGTGTGAGATTACGTTTCAGCTGATCGAAGAAGCGAAACCTAAGATGGCTATATTGGGACAACCTGCCGCTGGTTTGTAGTGAGCACTCAATAAGATGTCCAATGAATGTAATCAAAGATTTAAGAAAACAACTCTGTTTGACCCAAAAGGATCTTGCCCATAAATCAGGACTGTCTTTAAGAACTATTCAACGGTTAGAAGCAGCAAATGAGGAGCCTCAGGGATATACCCTGAAAGCAATTTCCGATGCTTTAGACGTTGATATTTCTGTTTTACAGCGAAAATTTACTTCCCAGGAAGATGATATGAAGGCAGATCGGCTATCCATTAAGCTGATAAATTTGTCGGCACTAGCATTCATAGGAATCCCTTTTGGAAATCTCATTTTGCCTTTTTTCATTTGGAGAAAGAGAAACAAATCAAAACTGGTAGATCAAACAGGAAGGAAAATTATCAATTTCCAAATAGTTTGGACCATTGTATTGTGTTTGCTGCTTTGCATTTCTCCTTTTATCAATATTGATTTGCCACTCTCTTTGCCACTGATCTTATTGGTTCTGTTGATTGGAGTGGGTATAAATTTAGTAGTCATATACATAAGCGCGTACAAAATAGATCACGAGGAATATGACTTCCCAAATTTGCCCGTGAGGCTGCTATAGGTGGCCTTCTTCCCAATGGCACCTAAATGTCGTCTTATTGGCGGCATCAATGAACCGATTCAAACCAACTCATAGATGATATTTGTTAGCGATGATTTTTCATCGTGACATCAAGGTGTGCAGATTCTCTTGTGGCAATGTCTGATTGCTTGTGAAATGCTGTCAGTCTCTCATAGATCTTCACCACAGGCCGATCGCGCAGCTTAAATCAAACATGAAAATGGTAAGAGAACTGGGGGTTTCTGTCTTGGTCTTGCTAGTATGGATCTCAATGACTGGCTGTCAACTCATAAAGTTTGAAAAAACCTTTTTTGCTGAGACTCCGAACGATCTCTTCCATTCATGCGATGAAAAAAGGATCGACTTTGTTTGGGCTGAGGGTACCTACGGCGACTACGTTGAGCCACACAACGCCATGGTCATTGAAGTGTCACTTAACAATATGCCACAGAGGTTCTATTTCCAGTTTGACACCGGGTCACCTAGTTCCTACCTTTACGGAAATCCCTTAGGGTCTTTAGAAGAAATGGGCTTGAATTTGAAGGTTGTTGAAAGAGGTGACAAACCATTCGTACAAGGCTTTGATTTTAAACAAGCTGGTAAGGAGTTTAGCATTTCTAACTTTCAGATACTCGAAGGTTACGGCAAAGCAATCAATGAGAACGATACGGCTACCAACGTATTGTTAGGTACCATCGGAACAGACTTTATAGATGATAAAATTGCTGTTATTGACTTCGAAAACCAATTTATCATAACCTACGTCAACCGTCCGGATTGGATGGATGCTTTGAAAGGATTTAGACAATTTGATTTTACTGGAAGAAGATTATTGTTACCTGCTAGCATAGATGGCAACGATCTGAATTTGATCTATGATACAGGTAGTAGTGCTTTTGGGTTAATCACATCAAAAAACCGCTATAAGAAGTACACAGACAGGAAGGAACCCGCCATTGAGTATGAAGCAAATAGTTGGGGCGAGAGCATACCCGTCTACCATAAAATCACAGATAAGAAACTAGACATCGGGGGCTGTCATTTGAACTTAAACAGAATCAGCTATGTGGGGATGTATGGCTCACTTCAAAGATTTGTAACGCCCTTCACCAAGATAGGAGGTTGGCTCGGTAATAAACTGTTTTTAAGAAGCGCTTTGATTATGGACACTCAAAAACAAGAATTTGCTGTTTTAGACGAATTGACCGAAATTTTACTGAGCCAGCGAACGAGTTTTCGGAGGTACCCCGTATTAGGTGCTGGGCTTCGGGAACAACTAGATCAACAAGATTAAGGAGCATGTTCAGATATATCCCAAGAACCATGATGCTCGATGCCAATCTTCATTACCTTAGGAAAAGCTGCACTTAGACCTCAGCCCAGTTGCACCACATTTCCACTCCGATTCCACCTAAAGAATACCGACCTGGCTAGCCGGCACATGCACAGTTCGTTGCTGATCCGTTCTCTGATGGATATCGATGGATCCATTCTCTAGTCGCAAAACACCTCTGGGGCAGACCGCAGCACAGATGCCACAACCCACACAGGAGGCACGCACAATGTTTTGACCTTTTTGAGCATAGGCCCGCACATCGATACCCATTTCGCAATAGGTTGAGCAGTTGCCACACGAGATGCATTGTCCGCCGTTGGTGGTGATGCGAAATCTGCTAAAAAAGCGCTGTTGGATACCCAAAATCGCAGCCATCGGACATCCGAATCTACACCAGACCCGACTGCCCATCAAGGGATAGAAACCTACTCCAATCACACCCGAAAAAGTCGCACCAATGAGAAATCCATACCATTCTCTAACGCTGTAACTATTGAGAAAAAGCACTTGACTGCTGCCCGTAAAATAGGTGAGCAATACCAGTAAAGTCATCACTACAGCAAAAACCAAAATACTGTAGATGAGCCAACGCTCGATTTTCCATGCTTTCAAAGACTTATCACTCAAATGACGAAAGGGATCACCAGCGGTCTCTGCCAATCCTCCACACCCACAGACCCAACTACAGTACCAACGTTTGCCAAAAAAATAGGTCAGCAGTGGGGATATCAGGACGATCATGGCAATACCCCAGCCCAACATAAAGAGTCCAAGATTTCCACCATCGATCAGCTTGTCGATATTCCAATCAAAGAAGAAATAGTAGTTGAGCGGCCACATGTTTTTGATATCCATACTGGGTTGGTTCATCCGCTCAAGAAATTCAGGTATGAGAAAGGCAAAGCACAATTGGAAAAACATCACCGAAAGGGTACGAATGACCTGATACCGATTGTGCCGATATTTCAGTATGAATTTAAATCCAAAAACCAGAATGGCAATGGTATACAAGGTGCCGTAGACAAACCATTGTGTAGCAGGCTTATGCTTGAGCCACTCGCTCAAGGGATCAAAGAAGGCTACCAGACCAGTATTACCACCTTCAGCATGCAGCCCCAACCAATGTGGAAACCAATACAGGCAGACATATAGGAAGGTGATTAATGTTCCAGCTATCCAGGCTGAGAATCCCCTGGAGGTGAGCTTGGCAAACCAAACACCATCGTTCTTGATGCCGGAATTCGTACCTGCATATTGTCGCCAGGAAAACAATAAAACCCCACCGACCAGACAGATTAGGCTAAGCCATAAATAGCCACTGTACTGCATCAGGCCAAATAGGGACAGGATCATTAACAGTAGCCCCGTAAAAGCGATCATTGTTGCGATGCGTTGTACGACATCAATTTGGTGAGGTTGGGGATCGGACAAAGACATGCTGGGATACAATTGCTTACTCATTGTACGCTAGTTTCTCAATAAAGAATATACCTGATTAAAACGGCGTTGGTGCTTTACTTCGACAGGGTGATCGTGGAGCTGGCTGTATATATTCACTACTGGCTGGTGATAGGTAGTAGTAAATTCTGGGTCAAAGCTGGCTAATGGCAATTGCTCTATCACTTGCTTGAGTCGAGTTCTAGTTGCGATCCATTTCTCGCACACTTCATGTCTAAACCGTATTCCCATCAGATTAAATCCTATCACCTCCTGACTATCCCTATCGTATACTATTCTAATGCTTCTCTCCTGTTGATGGTCCTGCCAAAAGATCGACTGATGTGAGGTGGGTGCGTTTGCCATCACCGTGCCGTACACTTGGTATTCGATATCGATAAATTTGGCAGAATTATACCAGATGCCTGGATCATACCTGACAGGACTGTCACAGATATTATGGGCGACGGTTTCACCCATCATTCTGCCCACATACCAGACAGCCTCAATACTTCGCCGTCCTTCCGGAGGTTCCCTCAGCTGAGCACAATCGCCAATGGCATATACATCCTTGATGTTGGTCTGTAAATATTCGTTGACCAAGATCCCTCTCTCTACGTCAAGTCCGTTCCCCTTCAGCCATTGTACATTGGGATGTACTCCGGCGGTCAGGCCTACAAACTGACAATCGATGCGCTCATTCTTATCAGTGATCACAGCCGTAGCATCACCATTTAGATCTCCCTCAATCTCCTTGAGCTCAGTGCTGAGCCTTAGGTCAATGCCGCTGTTCATAATATGTTGACCCACCATCTTTGATTCCTCAATGGGTAATACCATATTCCAGTAATGTGACTCCCTGACTAGTAGGGTGACCGGAATGTGCCTTGAATGAAACATTTCAGCCATTTCGATGCCGATCAGCCCACCTCCAACGATGACGGCACGTTGCAAACCTTGGCTATGTGTCTCCATACTCTCTAAGTCCTGAAAGGCGTACAATCCTTGAACTCGCTGTAAGTCTTGACCGGGCCAGCCGAATTTATTCGGAGTAGATCCGGTGGCAAGAATGAGCCGATCATAGGGCAGTGACAATGGTGCAGGTCCCAGCGATGAGTCTTCGGGAGCAAAGTCCTTCGAAAAATAGATAGTTTTCTTGCTAAAATCGATGTGGGATACTTCTCCCCTGACCAAATCGATGTGATTCTTCTCCCAAAACCACTGCTCATATGGTTGGGTATCCTTCAGTCGCATGTGTCCCATGTACATGTACATCAATGCTGTACGAGAAAAGAAGTAATCCGTCTCCTTTGAAATGATCGTGATCTTGTGTGACGATAGCTTTCGGATATATCTTGCCGCAGTCACACCACTGATGCCGTTGCCCAAAATGACGATGTTCATATCTGGAAAGTTAGGTTAAGGTTGATGATAACAAGGTTTATAATAGATGTCATAGTAAAATGTTTGGTTTAAAGTCCCCAAAAGCTGGCATGGTCTTTTCTGCTACATTTCGTGGAAGAGATGCGTTATTCAAAAGTTAAAAAGCGATCGGATCATCCATAAGAAACTGAAAATTGTTTATTTTATTGATGAGAACAGTCCCCCCCGCTCAAGATCACCATTTAAATTCACTGGATGAAGCAAATTTTACTTCTTTCTTTTTTTGTTCTCTGTTACTTTCAACTTTCTGCTCAGGTCTCACTAACCCTGTATCCAGACGTGGTATCAGTGGATCTATCCGATCCCTCAGTCGAAGAAGTTGTGGCACACTCCCATGTCAAGAACATCGGTGATTCTGCCATCACCATACAGTGGTTTCGCAACATTGAGTCGATCACGGAACCTTGGCAAAGTGCCATCTGTGATCGCAACGCGTGTTATTCTGTCACCGTAGATTCTACCCCTGAAGAACAACTCATCGTGTTGCAACCAGGAGATTCTACCAACATCGATGTCCACATCAGACCAAACAAAGAGAACGGTAATGCGAAAATTAATGTGACCGTGGTGGATGTGGATGATGCAAAAAATACGGTAGAAGGCACTTATCTCTTCAACCAAACCAGCCCAGTAATCAACATACAAACTCGCCAGTTAACACTCTTCCCAAATCCGGCATTGGACTACTTTGAGCTTTCCAACTACTACGACATTAGAACCCTGGTCATTTTTAGCGTAGCAGGTAGAGAAATGGTACAGTATCCAGTATCGTATGGTCAAAAGTTTGATGTAAGTTCTCTGAGTCGAGGTATGTACCTGGTCAGGTTAGTCGATCATCGCAACGATGTCCTTAAGACCCTAAGGCTCAACAAGCGCTAGGTCCCTGGTGCTTATAGCACGATTTTCTGGATCTTTACTGATGGCAGCCTCTATCCCGCTGGATACTCTACAAAATTTCTTGGCGTCTCAAAGAGTCTGACACTGAGATCAAGGTTATCATCGATCTCTGCACGCAGTATTTGCCATATGATATAGCAGATATGTTCTGCTGTGGGATTTAGATCTTTAAAGTCATCGACATCTAGATTAAGGTTCTTGTGGTCGAATCGCTTTTCCACATGCTCCTTAATGATTTCAGAGAGTGTTCTTAAGTTGATCACCATTCCGGTGTCCTTGTCCACCTCACCGGTGACCTTTACCACAAGATCGTAGTTGTGACCATGGTAGTTGGGGCTGGTGCAAACACCAAAAACAGCTTGGTTTTTGTCCTCAGACCATGCGGGATTGTATAACCGATGGCAAGCATTAAAATGAGCCTTCCTAAAAACAGCTACTCGCATAACTTCTATTCATTATCGTGATTGACAAAGATAGAACCCAAAAAGATTTTAATTGTTTTGATACCCTAACGACCGGATTTTCATAATTTTACCTTGCAATGATCTAATCATTAGCCAGCATTAAAGGTTTGTTAGGTGTCATGAAGTACGATCGCCAGAGCTGGAGACCGAAGACACCTAAATGATTGATTGTCAGTTATTAAGAAGATAAGTTATACCATATATATTCTCCTGTAGGGAGGATTTGAGCATGGACGAGTGATGAAGGGAAACAAGGCATAGTTTTATCACCATTTGGTCGTCCATACCTACCTTAAATAGTTGGCCATTGATTGGGTAAAGTACCCGAGAAATGGATTTTAAAAATGTAGTTGGACAAGTACGGATCAAGGAGTATCTCAGAGATGCTGTGGTCCACGAGCGCCTGCCACATGCCATGCTTTTTCTAGGGCCTACGGGTTATGGTACCTTGACCGCAGCTTTGGCACTGGCCAAGTATCTTATGTGTGAGCACCGCACTGCCGATGATGCCTGTGGTCAATGCCACAATTGCCATAAGTGCCAGAAGTACATCCACCCCGATATTCACTTCACTTATCCTACTTTGGGTGCCAAGGTGACGAGTTTAGACTTTCTTTCAAATTGGCGCACCTTCCTGCAAGAAAGCACCTACCGGGATGTTCAGGATTGGTTTGCATTTAATCATGCCGACAACAAACAGGGCAATATCACCGCGCTCGAATGCGCACGTATTCTCAAGAGCTTGAGCCTGAAGACATTTGAGGGTAATGTCAAAATTCACATCACCTGGATGGCGGAGTACTTGGATAAACAGGCCAATCGCCTCCTCAAGATCATAGAAGAGCCGCCTGAGCACACATTTTTCATCTTGATTGCTAAAAACCAAGAGCGTATTCTCAACACCGTGATCTCACGCTGTCAGCTAGTCTCGTTTGCGCCGATTGAGGATCAGCACCTGATCGATGCGCTCCATTCGAGCCATCCAGCAATGGACGATGCCACGGCCACGCAGCTTGCCTTTCTTTCATCTGGAAATCTCGCTGGAGCATTGGCTCTTGCTCAGCACCCAGAGCAGATGGTTGCTTCCAAGTGGTTGGAGTGGATGCGGATAGTATATAAGGGCTCAGGCATTGAGATGAAACAATGGACCGATGGCTTTGGAAAGGTAGATAAGGAATATCAAAAAAGTTTTATCCAATATGGCCTCTACTTTTTACGAGAAATGACCTTGTCTAAAGTCAATCCCATGCATCGAATCAAGCTGCTGGAGAAAGAAAAAGCAGCACTGCTAAAGCTCCAAAATCTCATCGATTTAGGTAGTATTCAGGCCATCATCGATGTGATGGAGGGGCTTCATTTTCACTTGTTGCGTAATGGCAATCCCCGTATTCTCACGTTGGATGCCAGCATTCATATGCACTACCTCCTGAGAAATGACGTGGCCCGAATTTCGTCATTAAAATCGTTGACTAATCCATAAATATGACCCCATGAGCTGTTCCAGTTGTAGAGGAAAAAATGGATTGAGTCCTAAAGGTTGCAACAGCAATGGTGGGTGTGCAAGCGGGGGCTGTAATCGACTGAACACCTTTGACTGGTTGTCAGATACTGGCATCGATGATTTTTCGACCTATGATGTTGTAGAGGTCAGCTTTAAGAATGGATCTCGCAAGGACTTCTACAACATTGCCCCCCACTTACATTTTCATTCTGGAGACATGGTAGTGGTGGATAATGGCAGTGGCTATGATGTAGGGCGGATCAACCTCACAGGCCAGTTGGTGGCGATGCAGATGAAGAAGAAGAAAATCAACAGAGATCGCATTCTCTACCCAGTGGTAAGATTAGCCAATAAACGTGATCTGGAGAAATTGGAAGAGGCACGCCATCTCGAGAAAAAAACACTGATCCGGTCAAGAGCCATCGCAAGGACATTGGGTTTAGAGATGAAAGTGGGTGATGTGGAATACCAGGGGGACAAGCGCAAAGCCACTTTCTATTTTACCGCCAACGGCCGGGTGGACTTTCGCGAATTGATTCGCCACTATGCTAAGGAGTTCCGCGTAAAAATCGAAATGAGGCAGATAGGTTCTCGCCAAGAGTCTTCGAGGATAGGAGGTATGGGGTCCTGCGGCCGAGAACTCTGCTGCTCCACCTGGCTCACCACCTTTAAGAGTGTATCAACAAAGGCAGCACGATATCAAAATTTGGCCATCAATCAATCCAAGTTGTCCGGACAATGTGGCCGGTTGAAGTGCTGTCTCAACTATGAGCTGGACCTTTACACAGAGACACTGGATGACTTTCCCATGAAAGCAGAGGTGCTAAAGACCAGAAAGGGCACTGGACAGCTTATGAAGGTCGATATTTTTAAGAAACTGATGTATTACTCGATAAAGAACGAGATAGGCAAATTGAGCTTTGCTTCACTGCCCATTGAAAGAGTACGATATATCTACCAAGAAAACCGGAATGGTCGTATACCGGAAGAATTCGACGTTCGGCGTTTGCCAGCGGACGAGATCAGCATGGATTTTGAAGATGTCACAGGAGGTGTAGAACTCAAAGAGCTGCCCAAGAATAAACGCCGCCGAAAATCGAGAGGCAACCGCAATAGGAATAAAGGTAGAGGTAGAAGACGAGGTGGCTCAAAACAAAGAAGGAGGTAACGGTAATAATATGAAGAAGTACGATTTGACCATCATTGGTTCAGGACCAGGAGGATATGTAGCTGCCATTAGAGCCGCTCAGCTTGGCATGAAAACCGCGCTCATTGAAAAGTATGAGGCATTGGGTGGCACTTGTCTCAATGTGGGGTGTATCCCCTCCAAAGCATTGCTGGATTCATCGGAGCACTTTCACAATGCTCAGGAAAATTTTAGTGTCCACGGTATCTCGCTGGAAAAGCTCGGCGTCGATATGGAGCAAATGGTGAAACGCAAAAGCACGGTTGTAAACCAGACCGTTCAAGGCATTGTTTTTCTAATGAAAAAGAATAAGGTCGATGTTCATCACGGCCATGGTTCATTTGTAGATGCCCACACCATCCAAGTCACAGATGGTGAAGGAGCCATCATGCAGATAAATACAGCAAAGACGATCATCGCCACTGGATCCAAACCCATCACTCCGGAGTCATTCAACTATGACAGGCGGCGAGTCATCACCAGCACCGAAGCACTGACTTTGACCAATGTGCCCAAGAAAATGGTGATCATCGGAGGCGGAGTGATCGGGCTTGAGCTAGGTTCTGTCTTTGCCCGTCTTGGTGCTCAGATAGAGGTTGTGGAATTCCTGGACCGTATCATTCCAGGTATGGACAAAGATTGCAGTCGAGAACTGATGCGGTCCTTGAAGAAACTGGGTTTTACCTTCCACTTAAATCACCAGGTCACCAGGGTGCAGGCCACAAAGACCAAGGTCAAAGTGGCGGTTCAAAAGAAAGACAGCGAAGAGACATTTACCCTTTCGGCAGATTACTGCCTAGTCGCCATTGGGCGGAGACCCTATACGCTTGGTTTAGGCCTAGACAAGGTAGGCATCGCTTTAGACGAAAAGGGGTACATACCAGTGGATGAGCATCTAAGAACAACTCATGCCGATATTTATGCCATTGGTGATGTCATTGGGGGAGCTATGCTCGCGCACAAAGCTGAAGAAGAAGGGATATTGGTCGCAGAGCAGCTGAATGGCCAAAAACCGCATATCAACTACAACCTCATACCAAATGTCGTCTATACCTGGCCAGAAGTGGCAGGAGTAGGTAAGACAGAAGATGAACTTAAAGAGCAAGGCATAGCCTACAAAACCGGCAAGTTTCCTTATAAAGCATTGGGACGAGCTCGAGCCAGCATGGATGTTGAGGGTATGGTCAAAATACTAGCAGATAAAGCAACAGACGAAATACTGGGTGTGCATATTGTCGGTGCTCGTGCCGCTGATATGATCTCGGCAGGAGTGACAGCCATGGAGTACAGAGCCTCCGCTGAAGATGTAGCGAGGATGAGTCATGCCCATCCGACCTATACAGAGGCCATCAAGGAAGCAGCATTGATGGCCACCGCAGATCGAGCGCTGCATGTATAATTAGGTCACGAAATCTAAAGAAAGTCGTTGCAGTTCCCGCAACTCCGAAACTGTTCTTGTTTGAAGGCACTAAACAAGTATTCTTATCAAATTTTATCCAGCGTTGAGCACCCACTATCAAAAGTAACAAACCAGATGTAGGTCAATTTCTGTATATTCAACAAGGACCATTGCGAATTTCTTAACCTCATTTGTATCCAAGGATGTGTGCAAAACTGCCAAAAACATTGCCCTTGATTACCGTAGGCTTTGTCCTGGTTTCACTGCTTCTGTGCCACAATCTACCTTGCCTGGCCCAGAAATCGATCACAGTTGAAGCAGAATACAATTTACAAAATGGTCTGCCCAGCCTTCATGTCACTTCACTTGCTCAAGATCATCAAGGCTACCTCTGGATAGGCACTACCGCAGGCCTACTTAGGTTTGATGGTCACGATTTTCAGGAACTACATGAAGGATACGTAGAATCAATTTATGTAAGCGAAGCCGGAGATCGATGGATTGGAACGAGAAATGGCATGTGGAAATATGATCCACAGAAAAATGGTTTGGTTCGACCTACAGTACTAGACGATAGCTCCGCAATACTACACAATGCTACAATTAATGTCATCCTTGAGGATGCCGAGCAAAACTTATGGGTAGCCACCGAGCAAAGTGGCATTTTGACATATGAGACTACTACTGACCATCTTCAGCAATTTGTAGCAGATTCCGTAGCTAATATTTCTCTTCAAGATCAGTCGATACGTACTATGCTCTTTGATGATCAGGGACTACTCCTCATTGGTACTGGTAATCCATGGCTTCCTGAGCAGGCTGGGGCATTACTAATGTTTAATCCCAAAGAATTGTCAATAAGCAAACTGGCGGATCGATCTATGCAGCATTATGGGGTCGACAAAGTCACGACCATCTGCCGCGATTCAGATTTGCGGATTTGGGTGGGAACATGCTCAGGGCTTTTTCAATATGACCCTGAATCCGATACCCTATATCACATGAATCAGAATGATGAAGGGATTTTTGCACCACCCGGGGTCACTGGTCTTTATGGTTCTTGTCCGAATGTAAATGTCATTCACCAAGATCGAGTAGGCAACATGTGGATTGGGGTCTGTGGAGGTGGTTTGCATCGATTTGACCGCAATGAAACTACGAATAGCTATAGGCACTCCTGCGTTGATTGTGATCAATCTCGCCATGCTTTTACCTGGTCATTTCTCGAAGATGTTGATGGTTTATTTTGGACAGGAGAACTCCCAGGTGGCCTCAAAAAATTAAGAGTGCAAGAGCCAGATATTCTACACGTACACCGGAATTCTCCGAATTCAATTCTTCCATCTGATTTGATTCGCAATATCTACTACCAGGATAGTCGAGATAAGATATGGATTTCGACTTTACATGGTGAGCTGCATGTGGTTGACAGGGACCTTGGTCATTTTGACCAGATAAACTCAGACAAAGCGGTTACTTATCAGATCGCGGAAAACGCCGATGGGCAACTCTACGCAGTTACATCAAAGGGAATATCATACATCGACATAGAAGAAGGGATAATGATTCCGATCTCATGGGCCAATGAAGTTCTGCAGCGGCTATCAAAGCCAATAGAAAGCATCTATTTCGATCGTAATGGCATAGCCTGGGTAGGCACTTGTAGTGAAGGTGTATTTGCCATCGACCTGACGGCAAAGATGGTCCGGACTTACGATCTGAAGCACGATAATCCGGACGAATGCAATCGTGTGCTTTGTTTTTTGGAGGACAGGCAAGGTGGGTTTTGGGTTGGTACTTCTGATCAGGGTCTTTACAAGTATGCAGAGGATTTGGACTCCTTCGAGTTGACATGGGAGGAGTCAATCATATGTATGGTTGCGAACGACAAAGATCAATTGTGGATCGGCACTGAAGGAAATGGTCTGGCGATTTTTGACTATCGGGTAAACTCAGTAGAATATTACCAGGAGGAGGATGGAATTTCAAATGATTTCATCACCGACCTTGCTTTGAGTGAAAAGGGGGAACTGTGGATCTCCACGCAGGCTGGACTTTCAAGATTAACATCAGCAAGAACCATTGAAAAATTTGGCATTGAAAACGGTTTTCCCTTCGACTCTTTCAATGAGCGATGTATGATGCTGCACCCTGATGGAAGACTTCTATTAGGAGGAAATGAAGGATTAATCATTTTTGATCCTAAGAAATACATGCCAAAATCTGCACCCATTATCAATTTGGAGTATCTCTCGACGACTGATACCCTGTATTCCATTGGGGGAGGTGCAAGAAGTCAAGAGTTTTCCTTAGAACATTTTGAGAATAATATTGAGATCGGCTATGTCGGCATTTATTCGGCCGATCCTACTAGTACTCAATACCGCTACCGACTCATTCCCCACGACACCACTTGGATCTATTCTGGCAGCGAAAGAGTAGCGCGTTTTACGAATTTGAACGCGGGTGAGTATCAATTTGAAGTAACAGCTTCTTCTAGCACGGGCAACTTCATTGTCCAACCGGCAATCTTGTCTTTTAAAGTTAATCCTCCGTGGTGGAGAACATGGCCGGCAGTATTGCTCTGGATAGTTTCCTGCCTAGCCGTCTTGATAGCCATTTACCGACTCATGCTCAAACAAAAACTGGCAATGGCTGAAGTGCAGCGGCTTAAAGAGCTCAATGAGATAAAAACGACCATGCATACCAATATAACCCATGAATTTCGGACACCGATTACTGTTATTCTCGGTATGGTCGAAATGCTCCGCCATCATTCCAACCATTCAGAATCTGATTTATCTCATCTCAGTCTGATCGAGCGAAATGCCAAGCAACTTTTAGGATTGATAAATAGTGTACTTGACCTTGCAAAATTGAACCGTGGCAAGATGCCGGTGCAGTACATACAATATGATATAGTGTCGTTTATGGGATATTTAATCGAGCCATTTATTCAAATAGCTAAAAAGAAAAATATTAAAGTGACATATTACTCCGAACTTGACAAACTCGTGATGGATTTTGATCCGGAAAAGCTCACTTCGATTGTGTCTAATTTGACGTCGAATGCCATAAAATTTTCCGCTTCAGGTGCACAAGTGATTATCCATCTAAGCCAAGACACCACAGGTGAGGAGAATAACCTGCATATAAAAGTCAGAAATACCAGTACCACGATTTCTCCCGACCACTCGAAGCGTATTTTCGATCGATTTTATCAGATAGGCAACGAGGGAACTGATCCCGGTACCGGAATTGGACTGACACTTTCACGTGACCTAGCGATGTTGATGGATGGGACACTGAAACTCTCGAAATCGTCTAAAGAGAGCACTGAATTTTCCTTGATGCTACCCATCAGACAGACAGCCAGGATCGTTGAGGCAATCGACCTGAAGATGCCAGAGATACTTGAGGAAACAACACCGATAATAGAACCATTAGATCCTTCATCCGCATTGCCCAGAGTGTTCTTGATCGAAGATAATCAAGACATCATTTACTACCTCCAAAATACATTGAGCACGTTTTATACCTGCGAATTTGCCACTTCGGGGCAAGAGGGATTGAAGAAGTGCCAGGCTGAAGTCCCTGATCTTATTGTCCTTGATCTCATGTTGCCCGACATGGATGGTCTCGAAATTTGCCAAAAACTGAAAGAGGACATTCGCACGGATCACATCCCGGTGGTGATGCTCACTGCAAGAGCAACCCCAACCGATCGTATGGCAGGTCTGACTCGAGGAGCGGATGCTTACATTGTGAAACCGTTTTCATCTGCGGAATTACTTACTAGAATCGAACAATTGATCTTGCTACGGCGAAAACTTCTGATCAAATTTTCGAAAGAAAATTTGAATCATTTTCTCAAGACCAGTCCAAATGACCCAAGATCTAGATTTATTAGTAAAGCAACGCGGATTGTCCTTGATCATCTGGACGAGGCAAGCTTTAACGTCACATTACTGGCACATAAGATTGGCATGAGCAAATCACAGCTCTATCGCAAATTAAAAGCAACGACCGGCAAATCGACGGCGGTTTTTATTCGCAGTATCCGACTCATGAAAGCCAGAGAATATCTGCTCAAAGATGATCGATCGGTTTCGGAGGTGGCATATCATGTTGGATTCAAGGATCCATTCTGGTTCAGCAGGGCTTATCGTGAAGAATTTGGATATCCTCCGAGTGAAACACGTAGTCAACAGGAAATTTCAGATATAGGTGTTTGATCAGAAATTCATTCATAAATGAGATCAGCTAGTGCTAATTCTGGATGCACTCTTCGTAAAAAAGTTTCGCACGGAAGGATCCAGATATTACCTTCTTTACGCCGCTCTTTTCCTCGATAGAGTAGCATCAGATGCGATTCCGGATAGTCTTTTCCAAACTCCGAGAGACCACGAAGATCAACTGTTCTGACACGGTGATCATTCTTCACTTCAATGGCAGATACCCATGGCCCCATAAATAATAAAGTCAATCTCCACACCTCCCTTCGATCTCCCAAAGTGGATTCTTAGCGATTCAGTACGATAGTGACCGCTTAAGGAATGTCGTCTTCCCTGTGCCTCTTGGACCGAAGAGAAAGGAATTCTGCTGCGAAACATCGAGGAATCTTGCCAGGTATTTTGTCATTTATCCGGTCATTTTGACGTCAGAGATGTCAAAAATACGGTTTCATATACTTGCTTGCCTTCATCAAACTGCCCATCTGCAACTGGTCCGACATTTTTAGGGGGGGTGAAAGGCTTCGATGACATACACAACCCACAGATTATCATGGATATAGATGTGTCACTGTATCAATAATCCATCCACGATCGGTACGGCTGCACGAATACTCCATGATTTTGGACGATTAGTGTATGGTCATCATCACGGTTCAGCCTACCTTGAAGAAGAAAAAAGCCAAGTCGTGAATGAAACGCAAATGGCCGATTAAAATCAATAGTATTTAAAATGTTTGATTTATGATCGACGTGACTATAAAGATGGGGCTCATGGTTTTCTCATTGTGCTTGCTGATCGACTCACAGGCACAAAAGTTACAAGGCGGGGTCTTTGTGGATCGGCTCGATGCACCATCGCTACAAAACAACCCCGCAGGCGAAAATCCTGTTAGACGGCTAAGCATTTACCTACCTCCGGGCTATGACAAGACTGAGGAACGATACCCCGTTCTCTATTATCTACATGGTTTTGGGTGGAATGATAGTCTGACCATTGCCGTCGATGGTTTTGATAAATTAATAGACAAGGCAATTCTCACTCATAAGATCAGACCTCTGATTGTGGTGATTGCTGATCACCACACCAGTTACCGCTACAGTTATCATATCAATTCGACGTACACGGGCAATTGGGCTGATTTTACCGCACAAGACCTTGTGCGCTATATGGATGCTAACTTTCGCACGCTAGCCGAAAAAGAGAGCAGGGCCATTGCCGGTCATTCTGGTGGAGGTTTCGGAGCGATTCGTTTTGGCATGCAGCATCCTGATGTGTTCTCGGTTGTCTATGCGCTTTCACCATCCATGCTGGGCCTAACTAAAGAAATGGGAGCCAAAGGGAGAGTGTATAGACGAGTACAGGAAATTAGTTCGCGAGAAGAACTTATAACAGGTTATCAGGAATTCATTCCAAATGCTGTGGTCACACTGGGAAGAACGTTGACTCCAAATATGGATAAACCGCCTTTTTATGCCGACTTGCCATTTTACTATGAAGGGGATAAGCGCATCGTCAATGAGGAAGTCCTAGATCATTGGAATAGGAATCTTCCCCTGGGAATGATGGACAATTATGTCGCTAATTTTCGGCAGCTCAGAGCACTTAAACTTGATTGGGGACGGAACGAAGAATTCACTCATGTGCCTGTCACCTGCCGAATGTTTAGCCAAAGGCTAGAGAATTATGGCGTAGATCATTACGCTGAAGAATTCATAGGTACTCATTCCAATAAATTGTTCACTGATGATGGCAGGATTCTGAACGATATGTTGCCCTTTCTCGAGCGTTATTTGGCATTTGACTAACAAAGTTTAGGAGGCAGTGGAATTTGACTCAAGTTTTTGTAGGACGCTACATGATTTGACGAATTTATTGATAACCGCGTCATCGATGAGACCAAAAAAAGCAAAAATGAGACTTGCAATCTTTATTTCAATTTTCTCGATCTGTTTTACTGCAGATGGCCAGGTTAAAGTCAATCCTAACGGAAAGTTCTTTAACTACAACGGAACCAACATTTATTATGAAGATACCGGCACTGGAGAACCACTTTTATTGCTCCATAATTTCTTTAACACAGCTGATTCGTGGAAACCATATGTGGATGTTTATTCAGAGCAGTTTAGGACAATCGCGGTTGACATGATGGGTCATGGACGATCAGATATTTATAATAAAGATGACTTCGATTTTAAACACGAGGAATACGCAAAGATGATTCTTGCTTTGCTGGACTCTTTGGAGTTAGATCAAGTAAATGCCATTGGTGCGAGCAGTGGTGGTACTACCTTGCATTATCTAAATGTGATGCAGCCCAATAGGTTTAAAGCGGTTATTACAGTTGGGGGCCATATTTATTACAGTAAACAAGCCCGGGAGTGGATAGCAAAAATAGGATTAGACGAATTTATGGAATGGTCAGAATACCACGGCCCGGAAAAACAGGAATATCTGGCAAAATCGTTCTGGGATGAACGAGAACTTTCTGAAGGCGACCCTTTCTTTACACCGGACAAGTTGAATACGATAAGCGCAAAGTGGCTAGTAGTATTAGGGCACAACGACTTTGCCATTCCGTTGCAACTTGGAATTGAAATGCATCAAGGCATACCCAATAGCCGACTTTGGATTGTTCCCAACGGAGAACATACACCGCACCTGAATGCCGATTTTCGACCGGAGCTTATAAGAGTCTCTCTTGAATTTTTATCCGGAAGGTGGGATAGGGAAAATTGATCAGCTTCAAATCGGAAGCCTCAATAGGAAGAATTTTTCTCAGCGGAAAAGATTCCAGAGCTCTAATGAATTCATGATGTTTTATCGAGCAATAAATAATCGAATTTGTCTGGTGATCATTATTCTATATCAAGCAGCTATGATCACCCAGGCATCTATCGTGATTGATGGCATTGTGCTGGATGAACAGAGTCAGCCAATCAACTATGCTACCGTTTTGTTGTCATCTCTGGATACGGTATTTATTAAGGGAGGTGTTTCAGATGAAGAGGGTCGTTTTAGGGTATATGCTCCAGATGCAGATACTGCCATACTCAAAATATCTTTTGTCGGTTACCAGGACATAGTCCAGTTTGTGGGAAGGGGCAACCATCAAAAGACATTTCACATGCGAGCCAATGTGCAAACTCTTTCGGAAATATCAATCACCGCAAAAAAACCATTAGTGGAGCACCGATCAGATCGGATCGTGATGAATATGAGTGCCAGGCACTCCTCTGCTGGTAGTACAGCCCTTCAGGTTTTAGCCAAGGCACCCGGCCTTTTGGTTAACCTTCAAAGTAAGCAGATCAGCCTGATTGGGAAGGAGGGTGTAAAGGTTGTCATAAATGGTAGGGTGCTTCAAGTATCCGGCGACCTTTTGTTTAATCAATTAGAAGGAATAAATGCAGAGCAAATCGACCGCATAGAAATCATCCACCAACCATCTGCCAAGTATGATGCCGAAGGTACCGGTGGCATCATTGAAATTGTTCTCAAAAAGAACCAAAGTGATGGTATTAATGGTAGCGCAAGCATATCGGGTGGCTACGGGAAAGCTCCAAAGCAGGGAAGCAGTCTACAAGTAAATCTGCGCAAGAATGCCTTTAATTTTTATGGAGATTTTAGTCAGCGCTATGATAAAAATGGTAATGTCATTTGGAATGCAGCTAGACGCTATGGGTATGAAGGTCGACAGTATAAGTTTGCAATGATTAATGACATTGAAAAATTTGCCACCAAGACACATACTGCCAGGGTGGGCATTGACTGGAGTTTGTCAAAAAAAAATGACCATTGGTCTATTGGGTGGTTTGGGAGGCAGTAGACTAGACTTTAGGTCAACTTCAACAACAAATGGTTTTATCGATATGGTCCACTTTGAGCGGGAAATTTTTGAGAACGTACCAATCACCTTAACAGACAATCATTACTTTAATGTAAATATTTCACACAAACTCTCTACTACAAACAGTGTTAATGTAGATGGAGACTATGTCAGATATAATTTAGTAAGTCCAGGTACCTTCAAAAACATTGGGGACGATAAATCACTTCAAGAGATTAGCGTGCAACGAAGGGCACCCTTAGACATTTTTACGGCCAGAGTTGACTACTTGACACATAGAGATCGATCCAAGTTTGAATGGGGCATGAAGGTTAGCTCAAGTAGGATGAAAAACAAAGCCATGGTAGATGACAAGATAGATGGCGAATGGTTGATCAATGATACTTTCACATCAACGGATCACATAGCTGAGGATGTTTATGCAGCATACGGATCATTCAACAAAAATTTAGATCAACGCAACCTAATTGAACTGGGTCTGAGGTATGAATACTATGATTATAATATAAACAGCAATCAAAAGGAAAGAAATTACTCTATATCCACAGGTAATCTTTATCCAGTCATTCGCTGGAGTTTTGAAGTTGATTCACTTCGGACATTGAACATCGCATTTAATCGACGTGTCACGAGGCCACAATTTGGTCAACTTGCTTCCTTGTATGCGTTTACCTCATCCAGAAGTGTGGTGACAGCCGGCAGTCCCACTCTTCGGCCGACTTTGGCAACTGTATATAAAGTAAGTTATCAGCACCGCTCCATCATGCTTGGTATTGAACTAAGCCGAGCACGGCAATTTATTAACTGGCACAATAGCATTATAAAAGAAACGCACCAATTTACTTCAAATCCGGTTAATTTTGATCTATTTCGGATTGCCAGTCTCAATGCTAGTTTTCCTATTCATTTCTCTAAAGATTGGGATGGACATTTCACGCTTACGGGCCAACATAGACTTCTGCAGGATACCCGGTCTGATCAGTCAATATTTGAGCACAGCAAGATGAATGTAATCGCTCAAATGAGTCATGAGCTTCGGCTTACAAAAAAACTCGCTGTCGATATATCGGGCAACTATATTTCGTCACACGTGTTCTCAGATCAAATTATGCGGGGTTTTGGAGGTTTGAATGTTGGCCTCCAAACAAAGCTTGCAGAAATTCACAGCATTAGTCTGGCATTCAATAACATACTTTTGACCGATAATCGCTTCAAATGGTCCTATCATTCGCAAGATGATGACTTCATCAATATGGGTCTTTTTAGTGTGGGAGAGCGCACAATGATGGTTACCTACTCCGTCAAGTTTGGAAACGAACATTTGAAAAAGCAGCGAGAGCGTAAGACGGCTTCAGAAGAGGAGAGAAATAGGGCAAATTAGCTTGTCTTTTGAATTAGATGAAAATCTGAAGCTCCACCATCATGGGAACACCAGAGACCAAATTGCGACTGCAAAGGGCTTTGGAGGACATCTTGAGCCTCACTAGACTATGAGGCATAGACTCTCAGATTAGTTAGCAATTTGGGAGGATGAAGCTGACGTAATGAAAAGCAGAGTGAGCATGATTAACATTTTTTTATTGTATTTTCTTTCAAAAACCAGCGGACATCTATTGAGATTGCTCAATATCTCGCAATTGTAGTAACCTATTTGCTTAACAATAACCTGCAAAAAACTAGACCATGACTTCGACAAAATGGCTGATGCTAGCTAGTGCTTTTACTTTTTTGGTAAGTTCACTCAATGAATTTCCCTTCCCTATCAAGAACAAGACAGCCGATGTGGAGATTCTGAGGCCCTCTTTCACCATGTGCCGCACAGGAGGATCTTTTGTCCTTGAACCTGTGATCAACTTCCAAAAACCGATAGCTCCAAAACTCGAAGGCCTGGGAAACTTGCACTTTGCGGTAACGACCGAAAGCGAAGAAGCTCAAGCTTTTTTTGATCAAGGCCTGCGCTTGGTGTATGGATTTAATCATGCAGAGGCCTATCGCGCCTTTCAGGAAGCCAGCAGATTAGATCCTGGGATGAGTATGGCATATTGGGGACAAGCACTATCCCTGGGTCCCAATATCAATGACCCACTGCCAGATATGTCGCGACAGACGATAGCTAGAGAGGCCATTCATAAAGCTTTGGAAAAGATGGGACCAGCTTCTGATCTTGAAAAGGCAATCATCAGAGCCTATCAGGCTCGTTGTACCAATCAAGAGATGGATCAAACAATCTTAAACGAGGCTTACATGAAAAAAATGCACCTTGTTTATAATCAATATGGTGATCACCCGGAGGTGAGCGTCTTGTTTGCAGCCTCCATCATGAATACCATGCCCTGGAACTACTACGACGAGAATATGAGCCCAAAACCCATGACATCCTTGACCGTAGATGCCCTCCAGAAAGTGATCGAGGCATATCCAGATCATCCTGGAGCTCACCACTACTTCATCCATATCATTGAGGCGGTAGATCCTTCTGCTGCTATTGCCACGGCAGATGCACTGGAACCTCTTATGCCTGCAGCAGGACATCTGGTCCATATGCCTTCACACATCTACATCGGTGTCGGCATGTACGAAAAAGCAGCGGAGGTCAACCGTCAGGCCATCAAAGCCGATGAAGCCTACATAGCTCAGTGCCAGGCCCAAGGCATATATCCAATGGTCTACTACCCCCATAATATTCATTTTCTGTGGGCTGCGGCAAGCATGCTCGGCAACAGCGAAGAGGCGATAGATGCTGCCGAAAAAGTAGCCCTGAGCATACCGAGGGAGCAAGCCTCAGAGATTCACTTTCTACAGGACTTTATGTCTGTACCATACCAAGCCTACGTGCGGTTTGGAAAATGGAACGAAATGCTCAGCATGCCAGGTCCCGACACCTCTTTGATGCATACTCGTATGATGTGGCACTATGGTCGTGGGATGGCTTTAGCCAGGACCGGCTTTTTGGAACTTGCGGATGCGGAACTCGACCATGTCGGAACCATTGCTGCGGATCCCCGATCCGAAAGTATTCTTGCAGCTTACATGAATCCTACCTCCGCTGTTGGGAAAGTGGCTGTGACGTCGCTTGCAGGAGAAATCGCAGCTGAAAGAGGTCATCTGGATAAGGCCATTAAATTATTGTCAGAGGCAATAGAGCATGAAATGAGCCTGGTTTATCAGGAGCCTTCGGCCTGGCACTACCCAGTGAGACATGCTTTGGGTGCAGTTTTATTGCAAGCTGGTAAAGCAGCTGAGGCAGAAGTGGTGTATCGTGCAGACCTCGAGAAACATCCAGCCAATGGTTGGTCACTCTTTGGCCTTTATCAGAGCTTAATAGATCAAGGAAAAGTGGAGAAAGCAAGGAAAGTCAAAACTAAATTTGAGGATGCCTGGCAGCATGCCGATGTAGCTTTGACAGCCTCAAGATTTTAGAGCGCAACAAGCGTGTGTAATCAGTTTATTTGTTTTTCGCTGGTACAGTAGATTGTTTTGACTTAAGTGGATGCTAGTATAGTCAATGTCTAATGAAGGTAAGTGAACCCGTTGGTCGAAAATAACAAGGCCATAAATATTTAGTTATAAGCAATAACAATGAAGCATTTAGTACTTTTTTCATTTATACTGGTAAGTATGATGGCCGTTGGTCAGAATGGTCAATTTGTAGAGACAAATGGAGTCAAAATATATTATGAAGTGCATGGGGAGGGAGATCCACTAGTGCTTCTGCATGGACTAACCATGACTCATGAAATGTGGTCAGCTTGGATTAACGAATTATCAGAAGGTTACAAAGTCATTTCAATAGATATGCGGGGGCATGGACGATCCACCAATCCAAAGGGTGAGTTTACACACAAACAGTCTGCTTCAGACATCTATGGACTCCTTGATCATTTGCGAATTGATGAGTTTAATGCCATGGGCTGGAGTTCTGGGGCCATGACCTTAATGCACATGGTAACGAGTGATCCATCAAGGTTTCAATCACTTGTTCTAATAGGCTCGGCTCCTTATTTCACGCAACCCACCAGGGAATTTCTAGCTCGTATCAACTATGACTACGTCTCTCAAAATAAACCAGACTGGATGGAGTACATGAAAATCTTGCAACCAGGAGGTGACGCTCAGATTATTAATCTCCTTGGGTATTATGGTCAGATGGCCGAAACCTACACCGATATGAATTTTACCAAGCCCTATCTCTCGACGATAACTTGTCCTACCTTAATCATCCACGGTGATCGAGATGCTGTTGTGACACCGGATATGGCATTAGCCCTAAACGATGCTATTTCTGATTCGTACTTATGGATTATCCCCAATTTCCAACACACTGTACCTCAAAATGGGACTGCATTAGGGGCGCTATTTATAGAAACCATCACCGACTTTATGAAAGGAAGTTGGACGCATTAAATAATGCTACAGATTTTATAAAACCAACTAATAAAAATGTGAACGGCTTAGTTGATGTGCTCGTCCCAAAAAAGGGTTGGGGATCTGCCAATGATTCAGTACGAGATGCCTACTGAGGAGATCAAATCCATGGCGATAAATTGAAATGCAATATTTGTAAATAATCTAAAGATGAGCAAAACACTGGCAATCCTAATAATCAGTTTCATAACCTCCGCTTCTTGTCTTAGCGCCCAAGATTCGAGTGATGTGAGAACCGAAAGTAACGTGATTTATGGCATGCATAGTGGACTCGCACTATTAATGGACATTTTCTATCCAACTGATCCCAACGGATATGGGATCCTTGTGATTCCCGGCAGTGGCTTTCATCAACTTATGAGCTATGACGCGACTCCACTTAATAAAAATCCATGGTACTTATCTACGATCATTGGTAGTGATCATATGCTGAAGAACGGTTACACATTGTTTGTGATCAATCACCGATCTGCACCGGTTTTTCGATTTCCTGCTGCAGTTGAAGATGCGCAAAGAGCTGTACAATTCATTAGGTATCATGCAGAAAAGTACGGCATTGATCGAAAAAATGTGGGTGCCATTGGTCATTCATCTGGTGCTCACCTTGCAAGTATGCTGGGCACAATGGATGATATTCAAAATCCCAGATCTAGATATCCAGTTGATCGGCAAAGCAGTAAAGTGCAAGCCGTTGTGGCCTTAGCAGGCTTGTATGATCTAACGACATTTGCCTCAAGTGGGGTTGGTGATATTGGAGCCATCGCTTCTTTTGTAGGTACGCACTTACCTGCATGGAGGAGCCCGGAAAATCCAAGAGATCATGAATATGAGATCTACGCCAAAGCGTCCCCTATAAGCCACATCACTAGTGGTGATGCATCCTTTCTTCTTGTTCATGGAACCGAAGATGACGTTGCTCCTGTGGATCAATCCAAAATGTTTGAAGATGGTCTTACATTGAAAAACATATCTGTGACGCTCGAAATAATTGAAGGGGCTGATCATGGATTTTGGATCGGTGATAACGTGGCCTCTAATAGATATTTTGATGCAACCATTGAATTATTCAAAAGGACCATTCAAAATCGGTGAGAAATTCAAAAGTATGCTAAGTCCTTTCACAGCCCTGCTTGTAAGTGTATACATATGTAAAGAAAGCCTATATGATGACAACATTTACAGTGCTCAGAGTAGGCCTGGAAGACCCTATATAAGACCTTTATTCACCCTTTCCTCCTGCCTCCCACTACCACCACAATCTCTCCCTTGATCTTAGTCCGTCCCTCGGCCCAACTCACAATCTCCGGTAAGCTACCTCTGACGATCTCCTCATGCATCTTGGTGAGCTCGCGACAAAGGCAAGCCGGCCTCCCGTCACCACATACGGCAGATAGCTCTTTGAGGCAACGGTGGATACGATGTGGTGATTCATACAATATGAAGGTATCTTCCAACGATGCCAAATATGCCAGCCGTGTCTGTCTCCCCTTTTTATGTGGCAGAAATCCTTCAAAGAAGAAGCGATGGCTGGGCAGGCCAGAGAGTATCAGCGCTGGCACGAAAGCCGTAGCACCAGGTAAACATTCGAGATCTATTCCGGCATCTATGCAAGCCCTCACCAACAGATATCCAGGATCAGAAATGCCAGGAGTGCCAGCATCAGAAATCAGCGCAGCTGTTGCCCCTTGTTGCAACTCTGAAACAATGCCTTTTGTCGTACGGTGTTCATTCTTAGCGTGATAGGGCCGCAATCTGGTGGTAATACCTAGATGATCGAGTAGTTTGCGCGATACACGGGTGTCTTCTGCCAAAACAAAATCTACGGCCCCTAGCTGAGCGGTTGCTCGCACACTAATATCTCCCAAATTTCCGATCGGTGTAGGTATGATCAGCAACATCATTCAGACTTTGATTAATGAAAGGAAGACGTACAAGACAATCGCCAAACTAAGCGAGGCTTCCTTGAACAATAGGGCAAGGGGAAGCAATAGAACAAGATAAATCCACTGCACCTTCTGGCCACGCCAGGCTGTGCTTTTAACCTTAAAGGAAAAATGCGGCAAGGTTGAAGTCATCAGATAGCACAGTAGTACGATGCTCAATCCCAACACATATGGATTGATGAATATGGTTGTACAAGATAGGCATGAAGTACCCTCCGCGATCCAATAGAGACCTACCACATAGAGCGCAGCTGCGGGAATTGGTAATCCAACAAAATGGTCAGTAGCACCCGAATCCACATTAAAGCGAGCTAGACGATAGGCTCCAATAATTGTGAAGATGAAACCTGTAAAGGGTAGGTATTGTCCTGGATTGCCTCCCACAGGGAATACACCTTGGATCAGCATGTATAAAATCGCACCAGGTACCACTCCAAAGGAGACCACATCTGCTAAGCTGTCCAATTGCTTACCAATGGGTGCGATCACACCCAATCTACGTGCCAGCAATCCATCCAGAAAATCAGCCAACAAACTGAGTCCCATACATGCCAGTACAGCGGTGGGTCTGTGCCTAAAAACAAAGACCAATGCCAGACACCCTGAAAAGAGATTGATCAGAGTCAGTAAATTGGGCAAAAAATAGAGCATCCTCAAATCTATGATTAAACCCTGACGTTTGCGCAATTTAGGAATCATGGGTGAGTGTATCTACCATTGGCAGACGTCCTATCCTAGGATGCATTGTCCAGACAACGCTTTCCCGGTAAATGCCGTCTATTTAGACAGTAATAGGAAAACCGGAGATTGTCGTCGTAAATATTCGTTAAGGGATGGGGTTATACAAAACTGTTTTGTGGAGTCGATCGTTATCTTTAAGCGCCAATTACACCTGCATGCGTTCTACCCTATCATTCGTCTTGTCTCTATTCATATATGCAGGGCTTTCAGCTCAGCCTGCGAATGATGATTGCTCAGCTGCCATAGTCTTGAATGACATTGCCAATTGGTGCTCTGGTACAGCAGCCTATAGCAATTCAGACGCTACCACCTCTTCTGAAGATAAACCCAGATGTTTCGACAATATCAATGGCGATGTATGGTTTACTTTCACCTCCATCTCTACAAGTCTCAACATCAGGGTCATTGGCGACCTGGTAGACATCTACGGTATTACTCAGTTTTCACAGGGCTCCATGAGAGAGCCCAAATTGGCATTATATCACGGTAACTGTGGTGAGTTGGTCCAGCTAAACTGTGACCAAGATGATGGAGATCACGTGGCGGAGCTCTACTCCGACCAAATAGTACCCAAGAGCACTTATTACCTCAGGGTTAGTTCCAGATCACCAGGTACTTTCCAGCTCTGTGTCAGCTCTTTCAACTTAGTGCCTGATCCCAACTCGGATTGCAGTACTGGAGTAGTACTATGCGACAAGTCATCATTTTTTGTCCCCAACATCAATGGCCAGGGAGAAGATGGTAATGAAGTAAATACAACCTGCCTTGATGAAGAAAACAATTCCGCATGGTATAAGTGGGTCGCAGGAAGATCCGGATCTCTGGGGTTTGTCATTACGCCAAACAATCCCGGCGACGACATCGATTTTGCGGTGTACGAACTGCCTAACGGAATCAATGACTGTGGCGATAAAATCGAGCTGCGCTGTATGGCCTCTGGTGCCAATGGAGAAAGCGATCAGTTTGGCAACAACTTCGATCCTGATCCCTTTAGTGAATGGGATGAATGCACTGGCCCCACAGGGTTACGCATTGGTGAAACAGACGTTTCTGAAGCCCCAGGATGTAATACCGGTTCTGACAACAACTTCGTTTCTGCTATCGAGATGGAAGAGGGAAAGTCTTATGCCCTGGTCGTACTCAACTTCAGTGCTACTGGTCACGGATTTTCTCTAGACTTTGGAGGTACTGGAGAGTTTTTAGGTCCCCAGGCGGATTTTAGTACTGATGATAGCGATGGTACCATTTGCTTTGGTGATCCCGTCATTTTTTTTGATGAGTCAAGTTTTGGGAATCTAAGGATCAACAGTTGGGAATGGAATTTTGGTGAAAATGCTGCACCACAGAATGCCACGGGTCCCGGCCCTCACCAGGTGAGATATCATGGGGGAGGTGTGAAATCCATTGCCCTTACTGTGGAAAGCGAAACCGGTTGCTTGGTCACTAATATTGGATCTTTGATTGTCGAAGAACCTTTTGACATTCAGGCAGATCTGGCACATCAAAGTTGTCCTGAGATCGTAGATGGCAGCATAACCTTGGATGTCAGCAGCAGCAGTGCGATCACCAGTCTTATCTGGAACAATGGCGGTGTTGGTAGGGGGATTAGTAATCTCTCACCTGGGATCTATGAGGTGACCATTACCAATTTCAATGGCTGTGACACCACCCTTCAATATGAAATAGAAGCACCTACCCCGCTCGTCATCGAAGATGTCACCACTCACCCCAGCTGTGGTGGTGCGGCAGATGGGAGCATTGCCCTGACTGTGATGGGACAAGCCCCTCCCTTCCTCTATGACTTTGGAGATGGTGGAGGATTTACCCTCAGTAGCGTGCGTACGGGTCTTGTCGCAGGAGTATACCACATTATGATCCAGGACAACAACGGATGCATCACGGAACTCAGGATTTTACTCGGTGAGATCAATGTTGATATCGAATCCAATTATGCACCCATCACACCACCCTCCTGTTTTGGATATGATGACGGTCGCATAGAAGTACGCATCAAGGGAGGTGATGTCGGCTATGCCTTCGATTGGGATATAGATGGTAGTTATACTCCGAATCGCTTTCACGCCCCAGTTGGGGCTGGCCCAACCCTCCTCCGCATCAGAGATCGGCAAAATTGCGTGGGATTTTTAGCTTTCGATGTAGACGAGCCAGACCCCCTCACCATTAATCTTGACACTACTGACATCTCTTGTTTTGCAGCTACCGATGGTCTGATCACACCTCATATAGCAGGTGGATCTGGAGGTTACCGGTACATTTGGAGTCATGGAGTGACAGACTCCCTGGCTACGGGCTTGGACATGGGCGATTATCAATTGACCGTTCAGGATGCAAATGGCTGTGAGGCCACCGCAAGTGCTTTTGTTGATGAACCACCGGAGTTGGGAATCCGAATAGACAGCATCAGAGACGTCGTATGTTTTGGAGACAGGACCGGGGTTATCTATACGAGTGCCTTCGGAGGCAGTGCCCCATTTAGTTTTAGCATCAACGGAGGTGGATTCAACGACAATCCCACATTCCATAATCTTGCGAGCGGCACATACACCGTGACCTTGAAAGATGATCGCGGTTGTACCATTAACGAGGATGTTCAAATACAACAACCGGTGGAGTTGGTGGTTGAGGCAGGACCTGATACCACCATTGACCTCGGGTTTTTTACACAGCTGCTGGCCACCCACCAGCCATTGGACAGACCTGTGTCTTATCTATGGTCACCTGCACCATTGGACTGTAGTGACTGTCCGTCGCCAGCTGTCAGGCCAGTGCAGACCACCACCTACCAAGTAATGATCATCGACGATGACCGATGTGTAGCCATTGATTCCGTGACAGTCTTTGTATTCCTAAATCGACCGATCTATATCCCCAATGCCATCACTCCTAATAGCGATGGTTATAACGATCGGCTGGCAGTGTATGGAGGCCGGGCTGTTGCTCCCAATGGAGTCAAGAAGCTGCAGGTTTTTGATCGATGGGGAGCGATGGTCTGGCAAGGCACCAATCTTGATCCGAACAACGAAAACGTGGGCTGGGATGGAACCTTCAATGGATCTCCACTCAATCCGGGGGTGTTCGTTTATGTCGCTGAGGTGCAGTTCATTGACAATTCTATCCTTACCTTTGAGGGCGATATTACACTTATCAGATGATCCGGTATTTGTTTAGCTTATGCTGTCTGGCTTTGATGTGGTCCAGCTGTGAAAATGATCTTGAGACCGTCAATGAGCTATTTCGTGCGTATGATGCAGGAGTAGAGATCGCCACTGAAATCGACATGTTGTATAGTGATTCTGCATTGGTAAGAGTGCGTGTGCGTGGCCCAAAGTTGGTGCGACACCTGGATAAGCTCAAGCCGCACGATGAGTTTCCCGATGGTCTACATGTAGACTTCATGGAGAGAGATGGGACGATCAGTTCCACCCTCGATGCCGACAAGGGTGATCGATTTACACGCGAAAAAAAAGTGGTGGTGAGAGAAAATGTGGTCCTCCAAAATACTAGGGGTGAGAAGTTAGAGACCAATGAGCTGATCTGGGACGAGGTGAAAGGAAAGGTATATACAGATCGATTTGTGAGAATCACAAAGCCCGATGAGATTATCCTGGCCTACGGCTTTACAGCCAATCAGAGTTTCACTGAATATGAACTGCTAAAGGTAGTCGCAAAGTTAAAAGCGGATGAATTTCAGGAAGAGCTCAAGAACTAGTACCTTCATCTAAGGTAATATGGGGTCACTAGTCTTTTTCATCATCTTGTTTCTGGTGCTTTCGGCACTCTTTTCTGGCTCAGAAATCGCCTATATCTCTGCCAACAAGATTCGGATTGAACTGCTAAAGGAGCAGGGCAAATTGCGGGGCAGGGTACTAGACGGATTCTACCGGACTCCCCAGAAATTCTTGGGTACCATGTTGGTGGGAAACAACATTGCTCTGGTCATATTTACCGCCCTGATGACTGACCTACTTGAGCCATTCTTAACCTCACTCATACCTGGCACCATGATCCAATCGCTGGTCATGACCATCCTGATTACCATCGTCGTTTTGATTTTTGGAGAGTTTCTACCCAAGACGATTTTCAGGGTCTATGCTACCAAGATGTTGAGCATTTTGGCTCTGCCACTGCAGTTCTTCAAAGTGCTGCTTTCTGTTCCCACCTGGTTGATGACCAAGCTCTCCACGCAAATCCTGAGGATTTTCTTTAAAGCGGATGCAAAGACTACCAGCAAGACTTTTACCAGGATTGACTTAGAACATTTTGTGCAAGACAGTTTTGAGGGAGACCAGGATGATGAGATCGACACCGACATATTTAAGAATGCTCTGCGATTGAAAGAGACCAAGGTGAGGGATTGTATGGTACCCCGAAACGAAATTATCGCGATCGACCAACAGGCCGACATGAGTGAACTCTTAAATCTGTTTAATGAGTCTAAACTATCACGAATCTTAACTTACAAAGGTGATGTAGACAATATCAATGGATATATCCATCACCAGCAGCTGTTGAAGCTTCCAAAAAAAGTCAAGTCGGTCATTCTAGATATTCCGTTTGTGCCCGAGGCAATGAGTGTCCAGGATGTGATGAATCAATTCTTTAAAACAGAAAAAAATATAGCCTGTGTGGTAGATGAATACGGTGGCACGGCTGGAGTGATCACCTTAGAGGATATTTTGGAAGAGATCTTTGGCGAGATCGAAGATGAGCATGATCAAGAGGCACATATAGAGCAGGAAATCAGCAATCACGAATGGAGGTTTTCAGGTCGCCTGGAATTGGACTATCTCAATGAAAAATACGAAGGGATTAGCTTCCCTGTAGGCGACTACAACACACTCTCTGGCTATCTGGTGATGACCATCGCCAATATTCCGGAAGAAGGTACCATCCTGGACCTTGATGGATACCAGTTTATCTTGGAAAGTGTGAGCAATACCCGGATTGAAACTGTGCGTATCATTAAGATTTTGGAGGAAGACATTGGATAGATTTGTCCCAGCCTCCAATCACTGTACAATCAATCTCAAAGGCAATAACACCTGCCTGCCTGTCATCGCCTGAGCCTGGACCATATACAAGCCTTTGGCCAGTTGGCTGATATCATAAACTATCTCCAATGCACCCTGAACATCCGGTAGATCCATGCAAATTTTCCCATCAAGATTGAGTACTCGGATCCGCCATCTGCCCGCTGGCAAACGAAGCTGCATCAAGTTTGAGGTGGGATTTGGATAAAGTTGTATGTGTGGTGCGAATCGCGATGATGAAAGGGCCGTAGACCGCAGCGGAGAAACTCGACCGTCGCGAAGGTTGCTTCCCTTGTAGGTCGACCACCACACTCTATCTTTTGTATAGGGCACTTCCAATTCGTACACATGCAAGAATGTCGTGTCCAATTCATTGTCTGGATGTTCTGTATAGCTCAATACCACTAAATCCATCATGGCATCCCCGTCTATGTCGCCAATGGTTGCACCGTTGAGAAAAGTGAGCCCTTTCGGTCTCAATGGAAAGCCATCTATGTCGCCACTCCCGTCCAGGTTGTATGCATGAATATAACCATGCCCGGTACTATCAAAAATATTGCTAGAAAAGAGGATCTCAGGTGCGTGATCATTGTCCACATCGCCCACGGTGATCAATCCTTCCAGGCCACCGGATTTTGATATGGGAAATCCTGGCAACAGGGCACCAGAAGATGTCCAAGCATAAAGCATTTCGTCTTGGGCATCCGATATAGGTCTGGCAGTAAAAATGATAGCGCGATCTTGGTAGTGGATCACCGTTGGTGTGTGAAATGTCCACCGGTTTTGCGGGATGGGCTTCTGCCAATTGGGCAGATAGTCTCCCTTGCCATCCAAAACAAAAAACTCCGGTTGGTCTCCATGGCTTTCTCCTACGATCTCCAAGCCTCCATCTCCATCCAGATCAATTAAGATGGGAGATTGAAAACTAAACTTGGTTTTACCATTACTAAATGGCCAGCCAGGTTTGATCATTGCCCTTTGATCGAAGACATAGATCTCGCGTGTAGAGGCAATGACGATCTCCGGTTCTCCGTCTCCATCTAGGTCGCCTACACTCGGAGTAACAGCGGGGATGTTTGGCAATGTGATGGGCCATTCGCGATTGAGACTGGTACCATCTGCCTTCAGGACATACACTTGTCCGAAGGTCCCTTCTCGATCACCACAGATGATCTCCAATGAACCATTGCGATCTACATCTGCGAGTGTGGGAGCTGAGATCATCCAATGTCCATCAAAATTCACAGGCCAGCCTTCCCTGTCCACGCCTTCTTTATCAAGCACATAGATCTGTCCTGGCACCTCGGTATAGCCGGTCAACAATACAATTTCATCTTCGCCATCGAGATCAAGGTCACCAACCGAAGCCGGAAACCGCATCAATCCTGATAGCTCCTTTGACCACCAAACTAAACTATCTTTCAGTACATAAAGGGCGTTTGCGGTACCGACGAGGATTTCTTGAGCACCATCTCCATCCAAATCAACCAGTGTAACATTTCGAAAGTTCTTGAAGAATGGATGTGCCGGAAAAGCCATCGGAAACCCAGGACGTACTTTGACTTCGACCTGCGACCTTTGATGCATATCTAGCTTGTATTCTCGGGAAACATATTCACCTAGGACGATTCTACTGCTGCTATCCAGGGTGGCCTTTTTCCATTGACCATATAGGATGGCGGGATATAGGAGAAGTATAAGGAGGCACTGCCGGAATGTCAAAATCTTGCTATTTGATCACTAAAATTACTAAGTATCGTCACTCTAAGAACCACGTTTGATCTTTTCTGATCAACAACCCTGTTTCATCTAGAATCTGCACTGGTTTTGGGTCAAGAGCTAGGGGTCACGCTGATCGTGCCCTAGTTCCATGGTTTAAATCCCAATCGATCATCTAATATATGTGGGGTTTAAAGTAATTTTGCAGATTATGGACCAGTTTTTAATCTATCTCCAGCTCGGATTTGAACATATTTCTGACTTTGAGGGCTACGACCATATGCTCTTCATTGTGACACTCTGTGCATTCTATGCATGGCGGTCGTGGAAGAAGATCTTCATCTTGGTCACTGCCTTCACGATAGGCCATAGCATTACGCTGGCACTGGCGGCATTTAATGTGTTGAACATTCCACAACAATTGGTGGAGACTGCCATTCCCATCACGATTTTTATTACGGCCATCCACAATGTATGGCTTGGAGGAGAAGGTAATTCGGACAGGGCGGTGAATACCAATTACCTGATCGCCCTATTCTTTGGGTTTATCCACGGGATGGGTTTTTCAAATTTCTTTAGAGCATTGACTGGTGGTGAGAGCATCGTCCTTGAACTTTTTGCTTTTAATGTAGGTTTGGAAATTGGACAGTTGATGATTGTTGCAGTATTTTTTGCAGCGTATTTCGTCTTGGATCAATTATTTAAAATCATACATCGAGATTGGAATCTTTTCATTTCAGGTGCTGGAGCTGGTCTTTCCTTCCTGATGATCGTGGAGGCCTTCTTGGGTTGATGCTTTTCTTTTTGGTACCCACCATCTCAATGAGTCATCCCCTCAAGATGAGTGTGGCAAATCTTCATTATGACCTGGAAACCGCACAATACACCCTTGACCTGCGCATGTTTGTGGATGACTATTTAGTGGCTACCGGCGTTTTGTCAGAGGAATCCAAGTACCATCCTTCCCTGGCACTTCGGCCCAATAAAAGCAGTGTTAAGGCCTACTTGCAAGATCATCTGTCTATCTCATTCAATGGACAGCTTCTTGACCTGAAAGTAGATCGGGTCAAGTTGGAAGAACTGACCATTTTTGTCATCTTCAAGCCCATCGAGGCACTGCCACCCAATGCGATCACCACCATTACAGCTGAGGATACCATATTCGTGGATCATTTTTTCAATCAAAGGAATGTGTTGCATTTTGATTTTCCCGACCGTGCCCGACGTTCCCTGCTATTCAATCAGTATCAACGTGATGGCATGATAGAATGGTGAGACCCATAGCCCTTCTCTGGGTAGCAGATATTCTGGAATACATATCCCATGGTTGGGAAGGATAATGGCACAATATCATAGGACACTGGGTGGCCTCACTGTGCGGTATTTTCCCCCATCCCAGGCAGTTCCCTTCTCAACCTAGCTTCCGAACAGTGGCCTCATATGACGATCGAGGAGGTTACTGGTTACCTTCTCGCGCACGATGCTGCTATTGACCCTGAGCGCATCAAGATATCTATCACCAAGCTGGGCGGCAATCTTAAAGCCGACATGGAGCAACTGACGGAGATGTGGGTTGTAATCCGGATTGCTCTGATCATGAGTAAGTGCATCGACATATTGCTTACTTGTCCAGCCGTTGACCACCTCAGTAGAGGGTAGTTTGGAATCATCGATGTCGATGACCGTAGCATAGGGCTCACAGAGTGCAGTTTTCTTCTCTAGGGCCCTTCCGTAAATCTCCTTTGCGAGGTCAAGGGCACCACCACCCGCTTCAGCAAGGCCGATGACTTCTTCCAGCCAGTTGGTGCCAGCTGTCTTTATGTGAAGGCCGGCACCATTCTGTGCAATAGCTTTCTTAATCGGTCCATATATCGAGAACTTATCGGAGCCAGAGTGTACGGATAGTTTGAGGGCTGGAGGGAGACCATAATGCTTAATGGCATGCCCGATGACGGCCAGATCGTTGCTGAATTCCCTTTCAAATTGTGCTATATCGCCCACATAGTCAACGCCCTTATTAAAGCGACCTGTAAATTTGGGGGCGATGGTTTGAATAGGAATACCCTGATCTGCGATTGCGGCCAGGATGATAAGCATTTCGGGTGGGGTCTGTGGGTTGTCGGTTTCATCCATGGAGATCTCTGTGATGAAGTCGTCGGTACCACCCCTGGCATCGACGATATGTTGATAGATCGCTCTTGCCTTCTGCGTGGCCTTGAGAAACTGGTTGGCAGTGTTTTCCACATCTTCCCTGCTGATCTCAAAGGGTTCGTCGATGCCATGGATGCTGATCCTGCCGATCAACTCAGGGTGCCTGTCGATAAAGGCCGTCACATCTACCGGATCTGCCGGTATACCGATATCGTCGGCGACGTCAAGGGTAAAGAAATTACAGGGCTTGATAAAGCGATCCACTGTCGAGAGGTTGATGTGGTCAGCATCTAGAAAATATTCACCGGTCCAACCAAGATCAGCAACAGCTTGATCGGCAGCATCACGTGTCTGCTGAGGTTCGGAGCCAACAATATCATGTTCGCGATTAGACTTGTTCCAGATCGGAATGATGTCGATGCCAATTTTCTTGGCTGCTATAAAGGCATTCAGTTGAGCATGAGCACTTTGCGCAAAGCGGTCGCCAACACCGAAAGTAAATTTAGGACACTCTTTCATGGGTTACAGATTGATCTTATTTTGGTGATTTGTCTTAGAGGATACGAAGGTTTCCCAAATCAGCCATAGTGGCCTTTTCCTAACCTCCTATTAGCAGCCAAATATAAAGGATTGCAATGGTAATACGACGCGCCCACACAAGAACTTCATGCATCTCGTATCTTCCAGCCGATTAGACTTTTACTCATCAAGACTCTTTCAAATTTTTATGGATGAAAAATGTTGTATTCGAGTTCATGATCACTAGAAAGATAAAGACAGTGGTTTGGCACTACACCTTAAGAAAAAGGAATTTGATGGCGGTAGTTAATGCATTTCGATGGCCCTGGCAGAGGTGCCTTATCGTAATGCTAGCCACCATGTGTAGTCAAGTTCTTTTCACCCAAAACCTCATGGTCAGTGAAAATGGTAGATATCTGGAGGACCAGGCTCATAAACCATTCTTGTATTTGGGCGACACTGCCTGGGAGCTGCTACACCGGCTTACCTTGGCAGAGGCTAAAACCTATCTCGAGAATCGAAAGAGCAAGGGATTTACCGTCATTCAGACAGTGGTGTTGGCTCAGCTGGGTGGACTGACAGTACCCAATGCCAAGGGAGACTTACCGCTGATCAACGAGGATCCCTCTAAGCCTTCTCTGCCCTACTTCCAGCACATTGATGCCATTCTGGACATTGCGGATTCTCTGGGCCTATACTTTGGTATCTTACCCACTTGGGGCAGTTATTGGACCAATACCAATAATGGTCAGCAGATATTCACACCCGGTTCTGCAAGATCATTCGGCCATTTCTTAGGCAATCGATGGCGTGACCGACGGATGATCTGGATCCTTGGTGGCGACGAAAATATCAATAATGACGAGGAACGCGAGATCATTGAAGCCATGGCCGCAGGACTGCGAGAAGGGGATAATGGTACTCACTTAATGACTTTTCATCCTCGTGGACCAGGTCGCTCTTCCGATTATTTTCGGCACGCTGACTGGCTCGACTTCCATATGTTTCAGTCCTCACATGGCGCACATGATCACGACAATGGGCTCTTCGCAGCGCATGATTATGGACTGTCTCCAGTGAAACCCACCTTAGACGGAGAACCCCGCTATGAGTTGATTCCAGTAGGTTTTTATTTTCAAGGTGCAAACCGCTTAGACCTATTTGATGACTATGATTGTAGGCAGGCCGCCTACTGGTCGATACTATCGGGTGCTTGTGGTCACACTTATGGTCATAACAGCATCTGGCAAATGTGGTCTTCTGAGCGAGCACCAGTGCTGGGAGCCGTAGTACCATGGGATAAAGCCCTGGATCATCCCGGAGCCAATCAGATGAAACATGTGCGCAACCTTTTCGAAGCTCGGTCTTTCTCCAAGCTGGTCCCCCATCAATCACTGGTTTTAAACTCTGCAGAAGGTGTTCCTACCAAGGCAGCTCTGAGTGAGGATGGTTCTTTTGCCATCATTTATTCCCCCAGGGGAATACCCTTCACCGTGGATCAAAGTCAACTGAACGCTGCCAATGTCAAAGCCATCTGGTACGATCCACGCTACGGCATCTCCTATCCGGTACATCGTGGCAATACCAGCGCCATACAAACCTATGCTCCACCCACCTCTGGAAGGGGTCGTGACTGGGTATTGATACTCGAAGATGCAGACGCGGAGCTACCATTGCCAGGTCATTGGTCGGAATAAATTACTTTTGACACCCAGCAAAAGCTCGCTTTATGGCATCAGACATGCGGACCAGGATAGGGATCCTCGGCGGTGGCCAACTAGGAAAAATGTTGGCACAAGCTGCCAGCCGTTGGAACCTGGACCTGAGATTTTTGGACAAAGACCCCACCTTTCCAGTGGCGAAAGTGACCAATCAACTACATTTTGGGTCTTTCCGAGACTATGAAGCGGTCTATCAGTTTGGCCGAGATCTGGATGTGATTAGTATTGAAATTGAAAATGTGAATGTCGAGGCATTGGCTAAGTTGGAGGCCGAGGGAAAAAAGGTGTTCCCACCGTCCAGGGTCATCAGCATCATCAAAGATAAGGGATGGCAGAAGAGATTTTATACTGAACATAATCTGCCCACCAGTGGGTATACTAGGTATGATAGCCCCGAACAAATAAAGCGAGATGTGAAGTCTGGCAATTTGCGCACTCCTTTTGTTCAGAAGGCATGTACGGAGGGATACGATGGTCGGGGAGTTCAGATAGTGAGGCAAGATGAAGACCTGGAGGAATTGTTAATGGTTAAATCGGTCGTGGAAGAGCTGGTTCAGATCGAAAAGGAGATCGCGGTCATGGTTGCTCGAAATCCCAGTGGAGAGATCGCGGTATATCCCGCTGTGGAAATGGCATTTCATCCCACTGCCAATTTGGTGGAAGAATTAATCTCACCGGCACGGATTCCGGCCGACATTGAGAAAGATGCACAAGATCTCGCCACGAGAACCATTTTGGCCTTAGACATGGTCGGCATATTGGCTGTGGAAATGTTCTACACCAAAGATGGTCTTCTACTTATCAACGAATCTGCCCCAAGGCCACACAATAGTGGACATCACACAATCGAAGCAAGCACCACATCCCAATACGAACAGTTATTAAGATGTCTGCTGGATCTTCCCTTGGGTAATACCAGGCTGACCAGTCCCGCTGTGATGGTCAACATTTTGGGAGCACCAGATCACATAGGACCAGCTATTTATCGCGGAATTGATCCTGCCCTGGCACTGGATAATGTGCACGTGCACCTCTATGGTAAGACAGAGACAAAGCCCTGTCGGAAAATGGGCCATGTCACCGTACTAGATGATGATCTGGAGGTGGCATTGGAAAAGGCGAGAGAAGTTAAGAAGTTGATTGAAGTGGTAGCTCAAGTCGGTAAGCCAAATAACCAGCAAGAATAAATGTCCGAATTAAAAGTCGCGATTTGTACTAAGTGAAAGCTACGTACGTAATGAAAAAAGTGCATGACCCACCAAACTGGAAATCTTCGTATATTTAGATGCAAGTCACTCAAGATTTGAATCTTTCAATATGACATTTCGCTTCGTCGCCCTCACTTTAGCGTGCCTGATGTTTATAACGTCGGTAAGTTTTGTGGTTGACTTGCACTACTGTCAAGGTCAATTAAAATCATTTAGTTTGATCGGCAAGGCAAGGACCTGTCACACAATGTCTCCCTCAACACCTATGCAAGGTTGCCCCTATCATAAGAAAATGATGGTAGAAAAAGAAGATTGCATGGTTGGCAAGAAGAAATGTTGCTCAAATAAAACTCTCCATTTCAATTGGAGTCAAGATCGGCATATACAAACTTATGATTTCTCGGTTAGTAGAAGCTTACAACAATTTGTATTTGCTTATTTGACAGTCTTTTTCGATCGTGATTTCACTCTTGAAAGAGAAACATCTTACCGTTCCTATTACAAACCTCCATTATTGTCAAAGGACATCCCTGTCCTTTTTGAATCCTTCCTTATTTAGCATTTACTTTCCTTTTCATTGAAGTCTCAATGACCATTCATTGATGGCCTTCTATGCTATCTGGGATTATCCCGGTAAGCATTATGTTGCAATACAGCCATTAATGAACAGGAAGGCATAGGTCCAATGCTACATTAGTCACGCACCTTTCGAGACTGATCCTGAGGAAATTCCTGAAATCCCATAGTAGTGGGTAAAATGAAAAAAGCCATGATACAGAGTCGCATTTCCATTTGCAGTATTAACTGAATAATGCTGCACTTAAATTCGTCAAGACATTCCAACATGAAGTTAAAATATATAGATGCATTGCGAGGGTTAGCAATCATGGGTGTAGTTGTAGTGAATACAGGAAGTCTTGGGTACAATAAATATCCTGAGTTGATGCAAGCGCTGATTGATCAGGGAGAGCGAGGTGTGCAGCTGTTTTTTGTGGTGAGTGCTTTTACCTTGTTTCTCTCCTACCATCACAGATTGGATCAAGGCACAGCGGCTACGAGGAGTTTTTTTCTTCGCAGATTCTTTAGGATCGCTCCATTATATTACATAGCCATACTTTACTACCTATGGCAGGATGGTATCGGCCCTCGATATTGGCTTGGAGACGAGCCCTTTGTTACTCCGTGGAATATCTTGTCAAATTTTCTTTTTATACACGGTATACATCCCAGTTGGATCACTAGTGTGGTGCCAGGAGGTTGGTCGATCACAGCCGAAATGATGTTCTATCTATTGATACCCAGCCTGATCGCGAGAATAAGAAATTTAAATCAAGCGGTTCATTTCACCCTTGGCTCCTTAGTGCTCTTACAAATACTTAAAGTCCTCGCCTATCAATTTCCGCTCATCGAAAATATGACTCTTTGGAGAGATTACTTAAACCTGTATCTGCCTTCTCAGCTACCGGTATTTGGTTGTGGCATCATTGCTTTTTATATGGTGATTAAAAATGAAATGGCGCTTTCAAACTTTAATCTAATGGCCCTTGCTACTTTATTTATCGCATCCCTAATCTGGGAAAAAGCAATACCACCCAATGTCACTTTTGGTTTTGGTTTTTTGGTGCTACTTGTGGTGTTGTCGAAGTATTCTTTCAAACCAATAGTAAATTTTCCCATGCGTTTTTTAGGCACGATCAGTTATAGTATTTATTTGGTCCATTTCGCAGTTCTTTATTGGTTGAACAGGTGGGATGTACTAAATCTGATCGATCCGACTACTGAGCATCTAGCCATTGCCAATTTCATATGTCGCTTAATGGTCGTCTTGATCATTACTATACCAATTTCATACGTCACTTTCCAGCTTGTCGAGCAACCAATGCAACGATTCGGAAAGTGGATTATTAATATCCATCAAAATAATTAAACTATTTGAGTAGAGAATTGTTTAGAACATTAAAGGGTGCATTAGATTTTGTCGTTTATGCAGCTGCACCAAGATAGCGTTGAAAATGGGACCAATGGCCACTCATGTGAAGAGTTCTCAAGTTAAGAACATTTTGTGCTCCTGGTTTAGACCATCGTTGTCCTGATAATTTAAGTCGCTTTTGTATTACGGTACGATGTGCAGCCTCGATTGCTCCAGATCCAATGAGTAAACCTCCTTTCTTGTATTTGGGATAATTCATTCTATGAGCATTATTCTTTAAGTATGTTAGTAAGTCTTGCTTGACTTCTTCTTTTTCTTCGTCGGTATTTGAAAGACTTTGGATTCTTTTGATCACATAGTTTCCACCTTGGTTTATTAACTTAGTGTTCATCCGCTTGGTCCATTTCTTTGACTTTTTATCATCATCGAAAAATTTGTTGGCAAATTCTCCAATGTGTTCTGCGGCATGGTAGTAATCCAGAATCGTTGTTGCTGTGGGATAGCAGGCTTTTATCCATTGATCAATCCATTTAGCTCCATCCGTTACGAACACTAGACTTTCATCTTTCTTTTCATATCGATCAAGTAAAACGGACATCTTTTCTTCAAATTCTTCATGATTCCCCAAATGTGCAATGTATTCTGATTCCTTAATCCATTGACGATCAGTAGCTTCTGGTAAAATTGATCCAGATCTGAAAACACGACCCAGTTTTACTTCTTTCCATTTATCTTCCCGCGTCAATATCATTGAACCGTCTACCTCACAATAAACTACTTCTTCTGATCTACTTTCATCCTTTTTCCATAGCTGCTCACTTGTCAACCACTGTTCGGCTATCGACCCGTTCCGATTGGTCAACTGATGTAGCATGAATTCATTCGTTTTTATCCCAAGCATTCTTAGTAGTTCAACCCCGAAACTGTATCTCTCCTCCTTGCCAACATAGGTCAACACGTCCTCTAGTTTTGGGCTAATTTTACTCCCTTTCAATTGCTGGGTAAAATGGTGCTCTTTCTCTAACTCAATCTTTCCTACCCGTGTGGCAATGTTTTTTTTTTACGGCGGTCTTTTGTTCTTACATCCATGCATTCCTCATACAACTTCCTGCCCAATTCCATCCATTGCTCTACAAATTGGGATTCATGGTCATAAAAACTCATCTTTGGATCTGCTGCTTTTTCGGTAAATTCTTTCTTGAGTTGGCTGAATTGTTCTGATAGATCAGCCTTGTTCATAATATATTAGGTTTTTTACTAATATATAACTTAGTTGCGACATTTTCTAATGCACCCACATTAAAGGAAATAGGACGTGAACTAAGAATGATATACATTATCAATACCATATATCTTATACATAGTGATTGGTCTTTGTACCGGCAGCCAAACCCACAATCAAAAGGAGTAGCAATAAAATGTCCATTGAAACGTTGTATTTAGATACACTTGCATATTGATGATTAAGAGTTATTCACATAGAATTGCCGCCATTTTAATGGCTTTGTTGATGTTGCTATCGTCAATAGGAATCTCTATGGATGTGCATTATTGTCAAGACCAGTTAAAAGGTATCAGCCTATTTGGAAAAGCTAAATCCTGTCACAAAAAACAGGAAACTCCTCATTGTCACCAGACAGAAAAGTCTTGCTACGATAAAGAATATGGTAATAGCAATGCAGATAAAGATAACTGCTGCCATAACGAAACGGTTGTCATTGAGAAATCAGATTTAGATGCCACACCTACTCAATTAGCAACTGTCCAAGATATTCAGTTAGACTTTGTAGCTGCTTTTATAGCGGTATATGTATTTAACTATAATGTGCGAGCTGACTTTCAGCCTTATGCACAGTACAAACCACCCTTACCCGATAGAGACGTTCAGGTACTCTATCAGACCTTCCTTATTTGATTCGTTCATTTTCATTGATGCTTCATACCGCTGAATGGCAGTATGGACCTATTCCTTTTTGCAAAATTCTGAGAATGAAAATGAATAATGTTAAATCAAATAATCAAATTTTTTATAGCCAATAAGCTTATCGCTTGGTTGCTACTGCTACTGTTTATTGGATGGGGCATTGTTACCGCACCTTTTGACCTAGGTGTCAATAGCTTGCCTCGAGATCCGGTTGCCGTCGATGCCATACCCGATATTGGAGAGAACCAACAGATCGTTTTCACCAAGTGGATGGGAAGGTCGCCACAAGATGTAGAAGACCAGATCACCTATCCACTAACCACTTCCTTATTGGGTATTCCCGGAGTAAAGAGCATTCGAAGTAATTCAATGTTTGGCTTCTCCAGTATCTATGTCATTTTCGATGAAGGTGTAGAATTCTATTGGAGTAGAAGTAGAATACTTGAAAAGCTTAATTCCCTACCTGCCAATCTCCTGCCCAACGATGTACAACCCACATTGGGCCCAGATGCAACCGCCTTAGGACAAATCTACTGGTACACCTTAGAAGGCAGAGACGAACAAGGCAACCCTACTGGCGGATGGGACTTACACGAACTGCGTTCTATACAGGATTTCTATGTACGGTTCGGTTTGTCTTCTGCTTCAGGAGTTTCGGAAGTGGCTTCCATAGGTGGGTTTGTTCAGGAATATCAAGTGGATGTTATACCGGACAAAATGAGAGTGTATGGCATTACACTAAATCAGGTCATGAGAGCCATAAAAGAAAGCAACTTAGATATAGGTGCTCAAACACTTGAAATCAATCTTGCCGAATATTTTGTGCGGGGCTTAGGGTATGTAAAATCCATAGAAGATATTGAAAATGCTGTTGTCACAGCCACGGATAATGTACCTATCCGCATTAAGGATATTGCAGTAGTCAACATTGGTCCAGCTACTCGCAGGGGAGTTTTAGACAAATCAGGTGCAGAAGCTGTAGGTGGCGTAGTGGTAGCAAGATATGGAGCAAATCCATTGGAAGTAATCAATAACGTAAAGGCTAAGATTGATGAAATAGCACCCGGCTTGCCTACCAAGACATTAGCCGATGGTACAGTTTCACAAGTGACGGTTGTCCCATTCTATGATAGAACAGATTTAATCAATGAGACCTTAGGCACTTTAGAAGAAGCATTAGGCTTAGAAATATTGATCACCATTATTGTAGTGATTTTGATGTTGCTCAATTTAAGGTCGTCATTGTTGGTGGCGGGTTCACTTCCAGTGGCTGTTTTAATGTGCTTTATCGCAATGCGATACTTTGGAGTTGATGCTAATATAGTGGCTTTATCAGGTATTGCTATCGCAGTTGGTACAATGGTCGATATGGGAATTGTCCTTACGGAAAGTATGGTCACACATATCAAAAAAGCTCCACCAAACCAATCCATTTCAATTACGATTTACAATGCCACCACCGAAGTTGCCTCTGCAGTCATAACTGCTGTAGCCACCACAGTTGTAAGTTTTTTACCTGTGTTTACTATGGTAGCTGCTGAAGGTAAATTGTTCAGACCATTGGCATTTACTAAGACCTTTGCCCTTATAGCTTCGATTGTTGTAGCCATTACCATTGTTCCGCCTTTGGCAACACAATTGTTTGGGATTAAAACAAAGTCAAAGTGGACGTCTATTGGCTATAATGTTGCATTGGTAGCATTAAGTATTTTTCTATTATTTGGTCAGTTCTATTATTTAGGCATAATTGGCCTTGTTGTTGGTATAACCGGGCTGATCAGTTACTCGCTAAAGTCATTTCGAGAAGGGAAATTCCATCCCTATTTTGAATTAGCAAGAAACATTGTCTATGCTCTGTTAGTCGCTTGGCTTCTCGCTAAAATATGGATGCCATTGGGAGTGACTAAAATCGTGTTCACCAACTTCCTTTTTGTTTCATTCATCTCAGGCATATTAATAAGTAGCTTTTATGTAGTTATTCATTTCTATGAGAATATCCTACGCTTTTTACTAAGAGTAAAATTGTTATTCTTGTTACTTGTTGGTAGTCTTGTTTTCTTTGGTATTCAAATCGCTAAAAACACAGGTCAGGAATTTATGCCTGCCTTAGATGAAGGGTCATTTTTACTGATGCCTACTTCTATGCCACATTCGGGAATGCAAATGAATGTAGCCAATTTAAGAGCATTGGATATGGCTGTTACGGCTATACCCGAAGTAGAAACAGTGGTTGGCAAAGCAGGACGGGTAGAAAGTGCTTTAGATCCTGCCCCAATGTCGATGTATGAAAATGTAATTCTCTATAAGTCGGAATATATGACCGATGCAGATGGTCCCCGTTTGCGATTTAAGCAAGACAACAGCGGAAAATATATACTGGCAAAAGGTGGAGCAATAGAATACGGAGAAGCATTATCGAGTGGTGTTCAAATCAGCGATTTAGTGCAAGATGAAAAAGGCTCATACTTCCGTCAATGGAGAGAACACATACATTCTCCCGATGACATTTGGAACGAAATTGTAAAAGCAACCAATCTTCCGGGAGTTACCTCAGCACCTAAACTACAACCCATAGAAACTCGCTTGGTAATGCTCCAGACGGGTATGCGAGCACCAATGGGAATAAAAGTTAAGGGTTCAGATTTAGAGACCATAGAAGCTTTTGGCTTGGAATTGGAAAAGCATTTGAAGAAAGTGGATGGAGTAAAAGCACCAGCAGTATTTGCAGAGCGAATAGTAGGTAAGCCCTATATGCTGTTTGACATTGACCGTGAAAAAATAAGCCGCTATGGATTATCAATAGTGGATGTTCAAAAACAACTTCAAGCTACCGTTGGTGGAATGGTAATGACTTCCACTGTTGAAGGCAGGGAGCGATACAGTATTCGCTTACGCTATCCAAGAGAGTTACGAGATAACCCGAATAGTTTGAATAACATTTTAGTTGCGACACCAAGCGGACTACAAATCCCACTTGGAGATTTAGTAGAAATTAAATACGAACAAGGACCTCAAGCCATTAAAAGTGAAGATGGTTTTTTAGTTGGATATGTACTGTTTGATAAAGAAGTAGGCTATGCAGAAGTAGAAGTAGTCAACAATGCACAGAACTATTTACAAGATAAAATAGAGAATGGCGAATTAGCATTGCCGGCAGGGATCAATTACAAGTTTGCCGGAAATTATGAGCAACAAGTTAGAGCAAACAAACGGCTATCCATTGTAATACCTATTGCATTGGCTTTAATTTTTCTAATTCTTTATTTCCAATTCAGTTCCGTTACTACTTCCCTGATGGTATTCTCTGGTGTGTTTGTAGCCTTTTCAGGGGGCTTTATTATGATATGGTTATATGGTCAGCCCTGGTTTATGGATTTTGATGTTTTAGGCACCAATATGCGAGACCTGTTCCAAATGAAATCCATAAATCTAAGTGTAGCCGTTTGGGTTGGTTTTTTAGCCTTATTTGGAATAGCAACAGACGATGGTGTTTTAGTCGCTACCTTCTTAAAAGATAGTTTTAAACGAAATACACCATCCACAATTCCTCAGATTAGAGATGCGGTTGTAGAAGGCGGTTTACGCAGGGTAAAACCAGCAATGATGACCACTGCCACAACCATACTGGCCTTACTACCCGTGCTCACCTCCACAGGTCGGGGGGCAGATATAATGTTACCAATGGCCATTCCTTCATTTGGTGGTATGACTTTACAAGTGATTACAATGTTTACCGTTCCCGTGCTGTATTCCTTATGGAAAGAAGCAAAATTAAAATTTTCTAAGAATACTCAAATGATAAAAGATGAAAACTAAATATATAGTATTACTATTTGCTTTAATGGCTTCGACCTTCGTGGTCAAAGCACAGACTTTGGATAGTCTGATAAAAAAGGCGTATGCTAATAATCCTGAATTAAAGGCATTACAATTAGAATACGAAGCGGCTCTACAAAAAGGACCACAAGTAAGCCAATTGCCTGACCCAACTGTAGGTGTTGGCATTCCTGTATTGCGTCCTGAAACTCGATTAGGTGGTCAGGTATTCAGTGTATCAGCAAGTCAGATGTTCCCTTGGTTTGGCACATTAAAGGCCAAAGAAGATGTGGTGCTAACAATGGCGAAATCAAAGTACGAACGAGTAGCTGTCGAAAGGTTGAACATAGATTACAAAATCAAAACGGCCTATTACAACCTGCATCTACTCCAAGCAAAGCAAAATATTCTCCGTAAGAACATACGCATTTTCGAAAGTCTTGAAAAAGTAGCTTTGGCAAAAGTAGAAAGCGGGAAATCTATTGCTTCTGATGTTCTCACGGTTCGGATCAGAATAGAAGAACTTAACCAACAAATTCAAATACTCGAAGAACAGAAACTGGCTTATACAGCAACTATAAATGAAGCAGTAAATAATCCCCTCAACTCAGCTATTCAGATTGATACAACACAAATTACAATAGCAGAAATAGAATATAACATAGAACAATTCAGGAAAAATATTCAAGTCAATCACCCATTGATCAAACAACTCAATTGGAAAATAGAAGCGTCCAACAAGGCACTTGCATTGAATGCTTTGGATGGCAAGCCTTCATTTGGTGTAGGCTTAGATTATAGTTTGGTCACTGGCAGAACAGATGCAATTCCAGTTAACAATGGCCGGGATATTCTAATACCAAAAGTAATGGTATCCATTCCTATTTACCGTAAAAAATACATTGCCAAGAAAGAAGAAGAAAGTCTCAAACAACAGGCATTTGAGTTTCAAAAAGAAAATTTGACCAATAGAATGATTAGCAGTATTCAGGGCTATAAATCTGAATATGAAAGCACAAAATTGATGTTTGAGTTGGCTAATAAACAAATTGAAATCTCTAATAGTGCTTATGACATATTGTTAGCTGATTACAGTAGTAAAGGAAAGCGTTTTGACGAACTGATGAAGTTACAAAGCGACATAAATCGATACGAAATAGAGATCATTAAATCAATCGTTCAATCGCATTTAGCCAAGTTTAAAATTGATCGTTTAACAGACTTCTAAAAAGGAATAGAAATGAAAAAGTATAAAATATATATCGTTGCCATTTTCGCATTAGCCATAGGCTTATTAATTGGATGGTTATTGTTCAAGAATAGCACCCAGCCTGTGCAGAATCACAACGAACACAGTTCAAATCAAACAGAATCCGAAATATGGACTTGTTCAATGCACCCGCAAATTCGTCAAAATGAGCCTGGTGATTGTCTAATATGTGGAATGGATTTAATTCCAGCAAGTCAGGCAAGTAGTGATAATGAAATAGGCTTTCAAATGACAGCTGATGCGATTAAGTTGGCGAATATTCAAACGACCATTATTGGGAATACTGATGCAAATGAAGAATCTACTTTAAAACTCAATGGTAAAATACAAGCCAATGAAACAAAGTCTGCCAGTCTGGTTACCCATATACCGGGAAGAATAGAAAAACTGTTTGTAAGCTATACAGGTGAGCAAGTCAATAAAGGACAAAAGATTGCGACTATCTATTCTCCAGAATTAATTACCGCTCAAAAGGAACTATTAGAAGCTCAAAAAATACAGGATATAAGCCCCGGCCTTTTAACAGCAGCCAGGAGCAAGTTGAAGTATTGGAAAATTGGAGAGCAGGTAATACAAGACATTTTGACTTCGGGTACTATACGGGAGAACTTCAATATTTATGCAGACCATTCAGGTGTTGTAAAACAAAAGAGAGTTTCTGTTGGAGATTACCTATCAACTGGTGAAGTCCTTTTTGATGTTCAAAATTTATATAGTCTTTGGGCTTTATTTGATGTCTATGAAAACGATTTACCACAAGTTAAGATTGGTCGTACCATATATTTTACCACTCCGTCTGCTCCAAACAAAAGATTTAAAGCAAAGATCACTTTTGTAAATCCAGTAATTGACCCGAGTACCCGAACAGCAACAATTAGAGCAGAAGTAAGCAACACCACAGGAAAATTAAAACCCGAAATGTTTATTACTGGCGAGCTTCAAACTTCTAAAAAGTCAGACAACCTTACCGTTCCCAAATCGGCAGTATTATGGACGGGGCAACGGTCTGTTGTATATGTAAAAATTCCTGATACAGACATTCCTTCGTTTGAGTATAGAGAAATTGAAATTGCGGATGCTACGACTTCAGGATATGCAATTTTAAGTGGCTTAGAGTATGGTGAAGAAGTGGTGACCAATGGAGCATTTGTAATTGATGCTTCTGCACAATTAAACAATCAGGTGAGTATGATGAATAAGAATGTGATAGCAAAAAATGCTATTCATTCCAACCATTTACCAGACTACACAAGCACAACTCCGCATAAGTTTAAGGAGCAACTAACAGCAATAGCAAATAGTTATCTTTTATTGAAAGATGCACTTGTTGAAAGCGATCAACTAAAAGCAGCAGAAAATGTAAATGCTATACTCGGCAATACTGAAAAAGTAGATATGTCTTTGGTCAAAGACAAGGCACATATCTATTGGATGGAGCAATTAAAAGCGATTCAATCACACGGTAAGAAAGTCAGTGAATCAGAAGATATAGAAGAACAGCGTAAACAATTCGATTTTCTATCACAAGCACTCATTAAGTCTCTAAAAGTATTCGGTGTAGAAGGTGACACTTTTTACGTGCAGCACTGCCCAATGGCAAATGATAATGACGGTACCGCCTGGGTAAGTAATCACGAAAAAATTCTTAATCCATATTTCGGAGAAAAAATGCTCACTTGTGGAACAGTACAAGACACCATAGATATCAACTTCAAAAATCCACCAATGCAAGAGCAATCGAATGTTCAAATCAATTTACATAATCATTAATTGCTCACATTTTAAATTTTATTAAAATGACAAAATCAAAATTCAAATTTCTAATCGTAGCACTATTTGCTATAGGTCTCACACTTACTTCGTGCGGTAACAGATTATACTTCCAGCCAAACTGAACAATCTGAAAAGCAAGGAAAGGAATATACTTCTGCCTATATATGTCCGATTCATTGTGAAGGAAGTGGCAGTGATGAAGCAGGTAAATGTCCTGTCTGCGAAGTGGACTGTCTGAAAAATGAAGGCCATAAAAGGACGGAGATAAACATTAAGTGGAAATCAATTTCAGGCAGACTGCCCTCGCATTCACAGCACTTTGCAATCCTCGTTCCTGCGGTTACAAAGAGCTGTGAGCTAACCTGAGATAAATTGGAGGAAGAAAAGCCAGCACTTAATCAAGTAGAGTGAGGTAGCCAGCATTGACTACCTCAGCCCTCTCACACCACCCCCGATAACTATCGGGGTACGGACCTCGTATACGGCGGTTCATAAGAAATTAAGTCATCTGTGATCGTACTTTATGGTAATAGCTAGAGAAAGATTGATAGCCCCGTTGTTTAAGCCTCGCCTCAGTAACCGTTGTCCCCTTAATGGGGCTGCAAGCAATCCTCCACCCTCCTAGTCGAGAATAACAGAATTGTCTCGCTTTGGAGTGAGACAAACCCAATTGACGAAAAGCTCGGTAACGACGTTTCGGGTTCTTCCAGTCCTTCCAGATACAATACCGCAATCGGCACCGTGTCCAATTGTCGAGATATTTAAGCTTCTCATAGCCGGTGGCATGCTTGAAATAATTAACCCATCCCCGCATTAGCCAATTCAACCTTTCTATCCGATCCACAAAAGGAATTGGGAGCGTCTGTACACTGCTGATTTTTATGCCTTCCAGCATTAGCATTGACATGGTCACAGTCAGTTCTTTCTCACCAAGTTTGGGAAACTCGAACGTTCCTCGATCTAGCTTCTTCTGATAGATGACAAAACCACTGCGATCCCATATAAGGATCTTCATCATGGTCCGTCTGCGATTGATAAAAACAAATCCATCTCCACTGCGAAGCTTCCACTTATGTTGAGAATTGAGTATCCCTGCCAATCCATTATAGCTCTTGCGCATGTCCGTTGGAGTAGCACAGAGAAAATACCGCCTTGGATCAGATAGACTCAGCACCGACCAACTTTCTCACCAGCTCTACATCAATCTCTCCTTGAATCATTATTCGCCCATCCCCAAGAAAGATCTCCAGGGTTGAATCCATTTGGTCTTCATCATCTAATTCCACAAAACTCACTGACTCATTCACATCATTACGATACTTGGGTAGCCAGTACCAAAATGATCCCGCACTCATCCCCATATCTGCACATACTTCTTCTCGACTAGATCTTTTGCACTCATAACGCATCAGCTGCGCATACACCTGTTCTTTGCTATATTTCATACAGACAAAGATTGTGCCACCGAACCAGTCTTACAATACCCTCATAACCGGACGCTTACCTTCGGAACAGGTATTTGCAGTCCAGCTTACTTCACACTCACAGTCGCCCATGAAACCCTTGCTGCTTGCTACATGCCTAGCTTCGTGGTCATATGGTTTTCGAATTGACCCTTTGTCCCGCTAGAATCCCGCATGGTAAGGACTTTCACCCTACAAGTATTATTCACTCTGTGTACTTGTAAACAGAATGATTTAGTAGCCATTCAAGGCACACACAAGGCGTGACCACGATCATGCCTCCTAACTTCGCCATGTCGGGTACGGCCAGGACGTTGTGCCGCATACCTGAACCCTTAACATCGCCCATCAAATGAATCGACTAATTTTGTGGTGTGGTGGACGGGATGACAAAGGGGGACCTCTATTGGCTTGTATTTCGATGAGTGGGATAAGTCTTCCAATGCTGCAATGAGGACAAATCCTTGGGATAGATGTCAATTGCCCCTGAAGATCATGTATAGTGAGCTAGGAGTGATTTCTTTCGGAAATATCTCTTGTTGCGCTTTTGGATTAAGTATTGAGAAGTCAAATTCGAGTGAAACCAAACACAATCTCAAAACCCACTTACATAGTGCCATAATTGTCATATCTTAGCACACGAGAATCTATGCGCCTTATTGCAGGGCTTCGTTCAACTGAAATGTCTGCGTCCATATGAAATATCAGGGATCAAGCCGAGCTGGTAGACTTTGAGTGATAGACGCAGACATTCCTTTGAGTTAGCTGCAATACTTAACTTGACAATCAGTAAATGAATTCAGATTTAAAATATTGGTATTTGAGCAACCACAAACTGTTTAGGAACTTAAGTTTTTCTGAAATAAATGCACTATGTATTTTAAAGAGATTTAAGAAATCTAAAAAAAATGAATTGATAGATTTGCCTTTTAGTGATAAAGAACGCATCTATTTTCTTAAACGTGGCACCATTAAGCTCATTAGAATTGATAAAGAAGGAGATGAAGTTTTATTAGATATTTTACAAAAAGGAGATTTGTTTGGTGATTTAAATCTGGAAAAATCATCTGAAAATCACGAATTTTTTAAAGTAGTTTCTAGTGAAGCTATTATTTGTACATTTTACAGAGAAAGATTAGAAGAAGTAATGTATAAAAAACCTGACTTTGCGCTTAGCTATATTAAATTCATTGGATTTAGTTTTAAGAAAATTCAAAACAGTTATAAAAATATTTTATTCAGGGATGCTAAAACAAGACTTCTTTTATTATTAGATTCGATATTGGAAAATGAAAATGTACGAAGTTCATCCTATATTTTACCTAATTACCTCACACAGAAAGACATTGCCCAACTAATTTGTACTACCAGGCAAACCGTCATTGCACTATTTAAGGACCTCAAAAATGAAGGGATATTGGTATACTCTCAAAGTGGAATTTCCATCCCAGATGTTAAAAAAATCAAAAACTTAGTGCAAGAAGTAAAATAGTTTACATGCTGCTCTTTTTGCACGATTTACCTTTGTCTCAGTGGAATTAACAAGAATCATGGGACAATTGGTGTTAGTATTTTTTTTGGGGATTTCTTGTACACTCTTGGCGCAGAACAATAGTGAGGTAAGGGTCACACATTTTAACCTTGAACAAAAAAGTAGCTATTCAAGGCTATGAGCCGGTTGCATATTTTACTTCGGGTAAAGCCTTAAAAGGCACTTTTGAACTTACCTTAACACATTTGGAGGTGAGATACTTTTTTCACTCGGAGACCAATAAAAAGGCCTTTGAAGCAAATCCTGCCAAATACGAACCACATTATGGGGGTTGGTGTGCCTTTGCTATGGGAGACAATGGCAAAAAGGTAGAAATTTACCCAGAAAGATTCAAAATAGTTGATGGTAAGCTTTACTTGTTCTACAACGCTTTTCAGTAACACGCTTAAAAGTTGGAATAAAGACGAGAAAAACCTAACAGCTAAAGCAGATAAAAATTGGTTAATCCTTTTAAGAAGGTAGTTATATGAATGCAATTAATGCTATTTCTTGGATATTAAGGCTCACTGTTGCCATTATTCTTCTTCAAACCTTGTATTTCAAGTTTACGGCCCATCTGGATTCGGTTCATATTTTTTCTGCATTGGGCGTAGAACCTTGGGGTAGAATTGGTGTGGGAATAATTGAACTCGTGACTGCCATTCTTATTTTGTTACCAAAAACAAAAATTATCGGTATGTTAAATAGTCTAGGGATCATTTTAGGTGCCATTTTCTGTCATTTATTGGTTTTAGGTATACATGTATCAAATGATGGTGGCGGACTTTTTACGCTTGCCATAATCGTGTTAATCGCCTCAGCTACCTATTTGTTTATGCACAAAGGGGAAGTTATTTCACTAATCAAATATTTTAAAAAATAAAGTCGGAAAATGTTCTCCTTTTCATACTTAAAATTACACTTTTTGATATGTAACCAAGTTTTATTATATAGGAGGGCGATTTGAAATTAGCCCTCTGAATATTGAGTAAAATAACAAATTAACCAAAAAGTTTTTAGTACATTATTAATTCTCTTGTTCGATAGCTTTAGTAACAATATAGAAATACTATACATAATGACTTATAAATTATACATACTGATATTGTGTAATATTTTAATGTGCTGTACAAATAGGGCACAAAATATTGAGACAGAAAACGCTAGTTACATTCCCATTGATACACTTTGGAGAAATAAGATAGAAAAAGATAATTCTTACTGGCAAGCTAGGTTATCTGACCGTCAATTTAAAATTTTACGAAAAAAGGGGACTGAACGTCCATTTACACACCCATACAATGATAATAAAGAGACAGGTATATATGTATGTGTTGCCTGCAATAACCCATTGTATAGTTCTAATGCAAAGTTTAATTCGGGCACTGGATGGCCCAGCTTCTTAAAACCATATTTCACCAAAAGTGTGAGCCTTAACGTTGATAAGTCGCATGGAATGACAAGAAACGAAGTTATATGCGGTAGATGTGGAGGGCACTTGGGGCATGTATTTAATGATGGACCGCAGCCAACTGGCTTACGATATTGCATGAATGGAGAAGCATTAAGGTTTGTAGAACAGGATAAAACAGAAAACGGAATGATGGAAAGAGCGGTATTCGCGCAAGGTTGCTTTTGGTGCGTAGAAGAAATCTTTGAGGAAATTAGAGGAGTAAAAGAAGTCATTTCCGGATATTCAGGTGGTACAGAACCCAATCCAACTTATAAACAGGTTGGCAGTGGAGCTACTTCTCACGCAGAAGCGGTTGAAGTGTTATATGATCCAACGAAAATTTCATATGATGAACTTTTGAAGGTGTATTTTAATTCAGGTGATATTACGCAAGTAAATGGACAAGGAAATGATATTGGAACACAATACAGATCAATTGTTTTTTACAAAGATGAAATGAAAAGACAACAAATAGATGAATATATTCTTAAATTGAAACAATCAGGAAAATATAAGGAGAGGATTGCTGTAGAAGTACTTCCCTTCCACACTTTCTACCCCGCAGAAAAATATCATCAAGATTATGTCAAATTGAACCCCAATCAAGGTTATGTGAAAGCAGTATCAATTCCCAGATTTAGAAAAGCAATTAAACAGTTTTCGGAATTGCTAAAGACTTCGAGTCATGAATAATAATATAAACTCTTAACTAGCCAAAACCCTGAGTTACAAAAGTAAAATGAAGTCAACAGTCTTATATATTGAAACTAAGGAAGTTCTCGTGGAGCTGGCTTATGCTATTCAAGAATTAACGCTGGATGAATATATGAGAAAAATTCCTTTGTTGAGTAACGCTAGCATAGGCGAGCACACTAGGCACATTATAGAAATGTTTCAACAACTTTCCGTGGGATATGTTAATGGGGTGATAAACTATGATAGTAGAAAACGTGACATTCGCCTTCAAAGCAATATTGATTTTGCTTTAGAAAGTATTGCTATTATAGTTTCAGAGTTATGCAAGCCGGATAAAATATTGAAAATCAATTCTCTTTATAATAACAATGAAGAATGCATAGAATCAAATTATGAAAGAGAACTAATGTATAATATTGAACATTGTATTCATCACCAGGCTATATTGAAAATTGCATTTCTATATTTAGGTAAATCGAATACAGGTGAATATTTTGGGGTTGCAAAGTCTACAATTGCATATAGGAGCGAAAGATAATGTGTACGGTGAGTTTCTTCAAGGATGAAAACCAGGTGATTATCACCTGTAACAGAGACGAGAATATAGATCGCCCCCTTAGTATTGCACCAGAAGGTGAATACATTAATGGCATGAAATTGTTTTTTCCTAAAGACCCACAAGGTGGCGGAAGTTGGTTTACAGTCAATGAATATGGAGATGCCTTTGTTTTATTAAATGGTGCTGAATTTGGGCACATTCCCGCACTTCCATACAGAAAGAGTAGGGGCATCATTTTATTAGCTATTGCTTCTGCATTAAGTTTTGAAGCGAAGTGGAATAACATTGACTTGAATAATATTGAGCCTTTTACGATTGTGGCTTATGTGAAAAGAAAGTTAATTCAGGTAAGGTGGAATGGTACAGCAAAGGAATATGACATTCTGAAAGTTACCGAATCTCACATCTGGTCTTCTTCCACGCTCTATGAGTCAGAAGTAATCCAACAAAGAGCAAATTGGTTTGATAAATTTGTTTCATGCCATAATAAAATATTGACCGTAGAAGATTTGATCCATTTTCATACCGAGACTCAAAAAGAAGATACTGAAAACGGTATCATTATCAATAGAAAAGGTAAGATACTCACTAAAAATATTACACAATATGCCTTAGAAAGTGATCACTTTGAACTTTTGCATATAGATTTAATTAAACAAAAAGAAACCACAATAAGGGAACAATTAATATGAGACTTTGGTGGTATAAAATAGCACATTGGGAGTATTGGCCAGTATATATTGTATATATGCCAACTTTTTTTTTATGGATCTGGTGGGCAATTCGATTCCGTTCTATTAAGTTCTTTAAATATGCTAATCCTGGCATGATAAATGGCGGCTTATATGGAGATACAAAAACTGCCATTTACAAGAATTTGCCTTCGAATCTCTATCCAAAAACTACATTAGTAAACATTCAAAACAAGCAAAAAGCCATAGACATTGTAGAATCAAATCAATTCGAATATCCACTAATTGTAAAGCCCAATATCGGTATAAGAGGTAATGGTGTACAGAAAATTTTTAATACTGCTGAACTCAAAGACTATGCCGAGAAGATTCAACAGGATTTTTTAGTGCAAGAGTTTATCCAATTCCCCCACGAAATAGGACTCTTCTATTATCGCTTACCGAATGAAGAAAATGGAATAATTACAGGTATCACAATTAAAAAATTTCTAACATTAAGAGGAAATGGCTATGATACAATTGAACAACTTTTAAAAAAAACGCCGCGTTTTAGATTGCAAATTCCAAAAATTAAAAAGCAATTTTGCCTGGGGAGGGTTTTATCCGAAAATGAGCAGATCTGTTTAGTTCCTTTTGGCAATCATAGTAGAGGTGCCGAGTTTATAAACGGAAAGGAGTTGGTCACGAAAAAATTGGAACAAACCATCAATAATATTTTGAAGAATATTAATGGCTTTTATTATGGAAGACTTGACATCCGTTTTAACTCATTTGAAGGTTTAGAAGAAGGTAGAGATTTTTCTATAATCGAAATTAACGGAGTAAAGAGCGAACCAACTCACATTTACGACCCTAAGCATTCTTTTTGGTATGGACAAAAGGAAATTTACAAACATCAAAAAATTATGAAAAAAATAGTCGAAATGGCAAGGTGTACAGCAGCTAATAATTAAGGATTCAGGTGGTCTGCAAAGACTGTCCTGCTTTAGCAGGGACCCAAATTTGAATCTACTGTTGAACTATATCGCTAGGGGAAAGGAACTGAAAATTATGTGAAAGCTGCAAAATCCGGCGATACTGACCCACCTATTCCGGTGATATTGACCCACCCCAGATAAGTAAGATTTGAGCAAGTCGAATATGAGCTAAGTTGCTTGAAAAAGCATCTACTTCATGGCAGGAAAAACAAAGACAATGACTCAGATCAGAAAGATTCTACAGTGCATTGAAAAAGGCGGGTCCATACGGAAGATCGATCGGGAGACAGGTATTTCTCGCAACACGATTCGAAGCTATTTGAGGCGAGCCAAAGAGCAGCCCTTCGATATTGAAGAGCTGCTTAAGCTTGATGATGGTGAGCTGGGCAGACTTCTGCTTAAGCCCATCATTGAGGATGACAGGCGGTATACGATTCTTTGTGAGCAACTACCGCGCATGGAGAGGGATTTAACGAAAGTAGGGGTCACCCGCAAACGGCTTTGGGAGGCGTTGCAGGAACATCCTGATGGCTATGGCTACTCTCAATTCTGCGATTACCTACAACAATGGCGAAAAGCAGGTCAGATCGTAATGCATCATGATCACAAACCAGGTGAGCTATTGGAAGTAGATTTTGCAGGAAAGAAGTTGAGCTATGTTGATGAACACATGGGCGAACTCATTGATAGTGAGTCCTTAGTTACGGTGCTTCCCTTCAGTCAAATGATTTATCTGGAAGTGCTGGAAAACCAGCAACAGGAACACCTGATCTCAGGGCTAGGTCATGCAATGGAATACTATGAAGGTGTACCACAGGCTGTCAAAGTGGATAATATGCGCTGTGCAGTCACAAAAGCAGACCGCTATGAACCCACTTTCACTGACTTGATGGATGAGTTTGCGACACACTACGGGACCACGGCTATCACAGCACGTGTTCGCAAACCAAGAGATAAGGCCAGTGTTGAGGCTAGTGTTCGCATTGTGTATCAAGAGATATATGCTGAATTGGGCAATCAGATGTTCTTCAGTATTGGACAAATCAATATAGCAATCAGACCATTGCTTGACCGCTTAAATAATAAGCGAATGTATGGGCGGGACTACAGTCGTCGCAGTCGCTTTGATAGTGAGGAAAAGCATTTGTTGAATCCGTTACCATGTTCACCATTTATCGTTCGCAGAACAGCCCAATACAAAGTGCAGAAGCCGATTAATAGATTTAACCAATGGATAGGAAAAGTAAGCCAGATTGCCGAGTCAGTAAAGGGTATATAAACGAGTACAGGCGGCCGTTGCCCTCCTTTTACTCGCCCTTGACTGAATCGGAAATCATGCTCATCGGTGGCCTATCCATTAATCAAATCCACCAATCTGTCAAACCACTTTCTAGAAAGAATTATTAATTTTAATAACATCAAATGCTGTGATAAATCAAAAGACTTCCAAACTTACTTTTCTGAACCCTCTATAGGTGGGTCAGTATGCCCGGAATGGCGGGTCAACATCAGCGGAATATGCATCATCCTCCAGATACTAGAAGATCGATATGAAAAAGCAGCTACGATTGTTTGTTCACAACTGCCCGTGTCAAAATGGCATGCCTACTTAAATGACCCCACTATCGCCGATGCCATTCTTGACCGCCTCGTGCCTAAAGCTCATAGAATAGAATTAAAAGGTAAAAGTTTGAGAAAACAAGCAAAACAACTATATTAACTAAACAGTGGATATGAATTTTTGGGAGGGGGTCAACTTCCCGGAACTAGGGGGTCAGTTTGATCGGAATATGCAGCCCAACCATTGACAAACAAATAAAACATCGTGAAACATTGAAATTCAGACTTCGGATTGTTATACCCTTATTCTTATTTATTTATTTATTTAGTTGTAATCAATAAAGCCTCTGGTGCCACTTTCTAAAATCCTGTCATAGAACAGACTACTAATAATTATCACCTCAGGTGGTACAATGAGATACTCTGTTGAGAAGCACTTTGTGAAGTTGGGATTTTAGATGAACCATTCTGCCATAGCCGATTCGTGTTCGCACACACCTTAGTCCGGAGGCAGTGTGATCACTACTTCTAGTCCTTCCTCGGTATTGAATAAAACCGCATCGGCCGCATAGGTCACAAAGAATCTGTCACCTTCCCGGATTTGGAGACGATCCTCTCCACAATGGACTGCACCTGTTCCCCTAGTCACGATACCGACATAAAAAGATTCTTCCTCCATCTCAAACTCGCTCTCCATCTCCAATCGATGTACAGAGAAGCATGGTGTCTGCCCGGGGCCGATCAGCTCATACCGGGTCCCACCATCTTGCTTGTTTAACACTCGGGGCTGACAGAAATGCCGTGCACGAACCCGATCAATACTCTTAGGTTGCAAGTCGATCATCTCCAGGGCAAAGTCTACATCCCTACCCATAAACCTGGCTTCTTCTGGCAGGGGTATGCCTCCCCGCTCAAACTCCAGTCTCACCGCATAATCCGTGGGTTCCATGATCTCAATCATCAATACGCCTTCTCCAATGGCATGTGGCATACCTCCCGGCACAATGAATACATCACCGGGCTTGATGGGTATTTTTTCAAAACAGTCCAACAACTTCTCAATATCTTGACCGACAATGGCCTCTTGAAATGCTGCTGACGAGATGGGATGTTGGATGCCCAAATAGATGTATGGATGTGCCACTTCTTCACGAATGCTCAAAATCACATATGCCTCAGTTTTACCGGCATCGCTATCAAGATGCTTCTTAGAAAATTCAATGGTAGGATGGGCTTGCAAATGCAGGCGGATAGCTGAGTCTAAAAACTTCAGCAGGAATCTGGTGTGGGCACCATATTTTCTAAAATGATGCATACCGACCAGCTGATCTGGGTGTTGAGTCATCAGATCTCGCAGCAAATGATGAGTGCCATTGAATGTCACAACTGAAAGACCTTCCTCTACCATAGCCTCTCTGCCCTTATTGACGGCCACGGTGGTGGATGCGATCCAATCTTCAGGAAATTGTGAATCTGCGGGATTCTTCTTCCCCTCTCTAATGTCAAGTACTTTTCCCCCAAAATAGGAGCGCCATACGCGGTTGGGAGGTAGTGGAAATATCGGCGGAATCTTCATTGGTAATGACCATAAATATGATTAATTGGAACGATTGGCTCTCCCAATCCCAAATTGATCACCTGCCACTACAGCTACTCCCTGATCCATGTGGATTTCGACCATTTTCTCACTACTTACCGTGTTGTAAAACTCATCCTTGAGTGTATGCAGGATGGTCCTGGTTCTTACATCGATCACTTCGCCACTCGAGGGTAGCGCATGCTGACCATCCAGGCTCATCGTCACCCATCCGGGCATATCTTGTAGTGGTATCGTAGTCAGTTGTTGAAAAGGGGCGTGGGCGTCAAAAACATGCAAACGCATATTATGTGCATCACATACCCAGATCTCCCGCTCATCGGTAGTCATCGCTATTCCATGACTGGGGCAGCCGTGGCGCCTCACTGGCCCCATATCCCAGCCTTTTACAATGACGCTTGCCAGCTTTTTACCCGATAATAGATCACCCACCTCAAACCCAAGCACTCCATTTGCATTGACATAGACCATGGTCTCTGCACTGTTGATGGTAAAGGGTCTGATACCTCCTTTAAAGGGTCCCACTCGATCCACTACTTGATGAGTTTTGGTATCGGCAATGTTCAGAAAGGGGCTACCTATATCTCCTAGATATGCACGCTGGCCGGCAGGTCCATAGATTGTGTTGTGAGCCCGCGTAAACACCTCAAATTTGCTTATGATCTTTCCATCTTCACAACTCACCACATTCCAGAAGTTTTTTTCAAGCGATGGAAGATACATGGTCTTGCCATCTGGCGATATCGACATCCGATCGCAGCCGCCCTCGTAGGGAATTTCCCAGAGGACCTTTTCAGACGCTAGATCTATGCGTTGCAGACTATATATTGTGCTGATAAACACACTGTTTAATGGTATGCTCACATCAATCCCTTTCACATTGGCGGGAGTTTTGTCGGGGTGAAATCCCTGGGTTTTAATGCGTTTGACAAATCTATACTCATTGTCCATGTCAAATACCAACAAGCCATGCCCCCCATACCCCAGATAATCCCGGATGCCTGGCACAGCCACATATAGGTATTTCTGTAGTGATGATGGCTGTGTTTTATGGTGATTCAGGTCGATCTGACCATGGCCGCTCCATATCACAGCTGCCAGGCAGAGGAACGGTAGTGCTAATAGCGATGTCGCCTTATTTTTCATTTTCAAAGGTTTGTTTTATTCAGTCTTGTAAAATAGCAGAGATTGATGGGAAATGCAGATTTTTTCAACAATACATAATGTCATGAGTAAAGGGTAACAACAACCTTGATAACCCTTCCACTAGATCGCACGCTAGCCCCCCAATCCACGTAAGCTAGCCATAATACCTTGAAAACTCATATAGCTCATGATCAGGGCAAAACCCAGGATTGCTCCCAGCAGGACATTAGTGACTATCCTAAACCTATGTTCCTTCATGAGGTCAGCTTTATTGCCAAGATAGATGATGCAAGCTATGGTGGCTGGCAGGACCAATGCACCAAATGCCTGCGACGTGATCATCACTGCTATCGGCTTAGCGTCAAAAACGGGCACAATGAGGCCCAGTAATGAAATGATGAGGACGATGATCCGGTAGTCTGTTCTGGTCATGTCGGCTGATCGTTCATGGTAATCGTCGAGCATCCAAGGCAACAGTGCCACATTGGGAAATTGAGATGAAATACCTGCGGCGATCAGTCCAAGGGTAAAGATAGCAACAGCAATTGAGCCGGCGAGGGGTTCTAAGATGGTGATCATCTCCGAGACATGGTGTAAGGTAATGCCTTGTACATATAGGGTGCCCGCTGCAGCAGCCATAATGGATGCACTAATCACGAACATCAGCACTCCAGAAAACATGGCATCTTTCCTCTGTTTCAGCAAGTCTGCCATAGTCCACCCAGCTTCCTTAACTAGCGTGGTGCGCAAAATAAATAATCCCGAAAAGACCGTGGTGCCCACCATAGATGCGATCACCAAAAAGGCACTCACACTTGAACCGGTAGATGGAACACGGGGTATCATGCCCTGAGCCAACACGCTAAGCGGTGGAGCTAGCATCACAAAATTGACTAGAAAGCAAATTGCCATCACCGCGACGACTACTGCCAGAATATTCTTAAACAATTCGGTTCTTCCCACTAAGAAAATCACGTAGACAAAAGCGATAAAGAACAAAGCGAAATAAATCGGAGCGATTCCACCGGAAACTAACTGCTTTGACCACTCATGGCAAACATCCACGATGATGCCCATCACCCCGATGACACTGCCACATACATGAGCGGTTAAGGTAATCAGGAAGAAGATGGCAACGCCCGGATGGATGTGCTTCTTAAACGATGCCAGGGCAGTTTCACCGGTGACCAAGGTATATTTCCCAAAAAGGTGTATCAAAAAAAAGGTGATCAGGCAGGAAAGAAAAATGGTCCATAGTAAAGACATGCCGTAGTCAGCACCTGCTTTAGCCATGGCAGTAACGCTACCTGTACCTACAGTAAATCCGAAAAGGAATATTCCGGGCAGCAGTGACTGGAACAGTTTTTTGGCTCTGGCAAGGTTATCCATTAATCATGAGATATGATGCGAAGGATCTATCATAGGCGGCTAGCTCAATATACCTTTGACAATGTTGCCATGTACATCGGTAAGTCTGTATCGTCGACCCTGATGTTTAAAAATGAGTTGTTCATGATTGATGCCCAGTGTATGTAGGATGGTGGCTTGGAAATCATGGACGTGAACGGGATCTCTTGCCACGTTATACCCAAATTCGTCTGTAGCACCATAAGTGATACCAGCTTTAATGCCACCCCCGGCCATCCAGGCCGTAAAGCAACGGGGATGATGGTCTCTGCCATAGCGCTCACCCACACCTATACCTTGGGAATAGTTGGTTCGGCCAAATTCTCCGCCCCAAATCACGAGGGTGTCATCGAGCAATCCTCGGCGTTTTAGATCGATCACCAAGGCTGCAGATGCCTGGTCAGTATCTTTGCACTGTTTGGCTATATGGTCTGGTAGGTCAGTATGATGATCCCATCCCTGATGATAGAGCTGGATAAACCGCACATCTCTCTCGGCAAGACGCCTAGCAAGCAGACAATTAGCCGCGTATGTGCCCGGGATGCGCGCCTCGGGTCCATACAGGTCATACACTTCATCAGATTCTCCACTCACATCCATAGCCTCAGGTACCGAGGTTTGCATTCGGTAAGACATCTCATACTGGGCAATCCTTGACAAGACCTCGGGATCCTGCACCTTCGCATAATAGTGATTATTGAGCTCCTTGAGGTGATCTAACGACCGGCGTCGTGCCCGATGCGATAAGCCTGCCGGATTGCTGAGATAAAGAATGGGTTCCTTACCAGACCTAAATTGAACACCCTGATGCAGCGACGGAAGAAAACCAGTACCCCAGAGCCTGGAAGATAATGGTTGCGCCGCTGCAACCCGGCCTGTCCCCTTGGAGAGCAGCACACAATAGGTGGGAAGATCATGGTTACTGCTACCCAATCCATAACTTAGCCAGGCTCCCATACTTGGCCTTCCACTGAGCTGGGATCCTGTCTGAAAAAAGGTCATCGCCGGATCGTGATTGATGGCCTCGGTGTGCAATGATTTAACAAAGCAGAGATCATCAACAATCTTTGCCGTATACGGCAGGAGATCACTGACCCAAGCACCACTTTCGCCATATTGACGAAAGGGATATAGAGCACCTTTCAACGGAAATCCCTTTTGGTTGGCTGTCATGCCTGTGAGTCTTTGGCCGTTGCGCACGGAGTCGGGTAGATCCTCGCCCTCCCTATCCCGTAGCAGGGGTTTGTAGTCAAACAACTCCATATGAGCAGGCCCACCACTCTGAAATAGGTAAATCACCCTTTTGGCACTGGCGGGGTAGTGAGCAGTCTTATGTAAAAATTTGGGCATGATGACCTGCGATACACATCCAGGCATCAATGTACTCAGGGCTGCCAGACCAATGCCAGAGGTAGTCTTATTGAGGAAGGCCCGGCGACTTAAATGCAATGGAGATTCTCGGCAAGGATGCATATCTTTCCGCTGATCGCTTACCAAGATATAAAATATCAGAGGCACCTCCAGGGAGGAAGATAAATATAGTTATTGGTGTGCCCGTAAGCAAGAAATCCAATTCAGTGACTATTCACTTCTTTCCGTTGGACTCCAAGACCTTGCCAAATCACCATTATTCCACCATCTTGATATTTCTGGTTTCCCCTCGATAGGATGTGATCTGTATAGATTGTGCACCGTAGGGCACTTGAAGAACACGGGATGAATGTGACAAAAAGCCATGTCCATAGGAAAACTCTCTTCGCTCTCTTGCACCCGATCGGAATATGATCTCAGCAAAGGCATCGTCGTTGTTCAGTCTCACCATCTCACTCCTTTTCAGAGCTCTATGAGCAAGAAGCCTTCCGGAATTTTGGGCAGTTAAGACCACAGATTGCCCCTCAGAAGAGATGAGTTGCGCCATACCTTTACAGTCACCAGCTGCCATAAACCCGCTTTCTCGAGCCAGTTGTGGTTCGAATTGTCCATTGCCATCTCCTCTGAGCAGCAGTCCCGTTGAAGCATCATAGTGCCCAGTTTCCACATCTGATGAATACGAATTTCCTGCCAATAGAATATCTTGATAACCGTCTTTATCAAAGTCATCGCATAAGAGACCAAATGTAGGTGAGATCTGAGCTAGCCTGGGCAACGCCCGTATTTTGAAGTGACCATCACTCAGATGCTCGATATAAGCCGTCTGGAAAAAGCTACTGTGCGCAACTCGTGCACGATCTAGTACCTCGCTGGAAAATATATCCTCCATGGTCGATGAGGCATAATCCGCATATAGGTTCAGTTTTTTCTTTAGGTATGGTAGCTGGGTCAGCAACAGATCACGGCTGTATATGGGATAGCTACGACCGGCGACAAAATGAGTGCACACCGGATCCACGGTACCATTCTCATCAAAATCCAGGGCATACAAGCTCATTGGTTCTTCTTGCGACACCTTAAATCTGGTATTCAGGCCCAGATTACCTACCACGTAGTCGACATCTCCATCCCGGTCAAAATCTGCAGCAGAAATGCTATTCCACCAGCCAGTATATGCTTCCAATCCAGTAGTAGCTGTCACATTGCTGAAAGTACCTTGTTGATTTCTAAAAAAGGTGACCGGCATCCACTCTCCGCAGAGTATTAAGTCGATCCATCCGTCCCGATCAAAATCCGACCAAAGGGCCGCAGAGAGCAGGCCAATGCTCCTAAGGTCCCCACCAACTTGCTCGGTGATATCTGTGAAAAGCAGGGTGTCGTTGGAGCTCTCATTGCGAAGGAGATAGCTTTGAGGTGCTTTGGGATAGTGCTCTAAATCCACTCGGCCAGACACAAAGACGTCTAGGTCTCCATCTTTATCAAAATCACAGGCTGTCACCTGAGAGCCACAAACCCGAATATCGGGGAGTATGTGCTCAGCCTTTGAAAAATTGCCCTGTCCATCATTGAGGTAGAGACGATCTCCATAGAAGGGATTTCCAGGAGGCAGTCCCGTTCCCCCACTGACTACGTATAAATCCTGATCGGAATCACCATCGGCATCAAAAAATAGAGCACCCATGTCTTCATAGTTGGGATTGTCTCCTAGGTAATACGAAGTAAAGCGACCTGATTCTTTCTGGATATACAATTTGCCACCATAGCTCGTCGAACCACCAACAAAAAAGTCATCCAAATGATCTCCATTGATATCTGCTACCGCGATGCCCGGTCCCTCTTTAGAATATTGATGTGGCACCAGCGGCTGAATATTGAAATCATTAAAGGGTCTTTCCAAATGATGGTAGTCAATACCGAGCGTTTGGGTCACTTCGATAAAATCCTGGGAGGCTTTGGCGTCGCTCTCGACAATATATGGCATCGCAACTTCAGGATATTGGATTTGCAAAAGCGTATCTACTGGTACGTCATAAAGATAGTGGTGCTTTCCATCTGGCCAGTGGACGTGCACTGTATCAATGTCATCGATGGATCCCAATCCAAAATGAATTTTTGGGTCTACCATCGATTGAAATCCGCGCACAGGAAAATGTTCATAGAACTGCCTTTGACCCTCATAGTGCAGATGGATTTTAGTCCCGATACCTCCTTTATTAGGACCTGCCCCCAGCAGATTTATTAGGAGGTAACGGCAGTCACCATCTTTGCCACGGGTCTCAATCAAATGATTTTTATAAACAGATGCCGGGTCATTAATATTATTGATGACAAGATCCAAATCGCCATCATTATCCAAGTCAGCAAAAGCAGGACACGTCGAATGAGATGGATCAGCTAAGCCCCAGTTAACGGTGTTGTCTTCAAATGCCAGTCCATCCAAGTTTTTATATATGTAGTTTGGCAGCTTGACATTGCCGTAGCTCTCTAGGGCAGCCATCAGTTCCTTCCATTGTGCCTTAAAACTCTCCGAGGATTCTCCAGCACCGACCTTGGAAGCTCGATAAGAAACAAAATCCATGTTGGTGATGTCATGTGGAATGCCATTTCCAATGAATAAATCCCTCAACCCGTCGTTGTCAAAATCAGCAAAGAGCGGTGCCCAACTCCAGTCGGTTTCATGGATGCCAAGCAATTGTCCGATCTCACTGAAAGATTGTTGACCATTATTAATCTGCAAAGTGTTTCGAATATATTGGTCAGAGTATCCATCTTGCTTTTCCAGCTGATACCTTGTGTAAGATCTACCATTGCCTGCCATGATGCGTTTTCGGTAGTGGTCGGGTGGCAGCATATCTACTGCACAGAGATCAACCAGACCGTCGTTATTAAAGTCTGCTATGTCCACACCCATGGCGCTGTAGCTAAGATGTCGAAAGAAGGAATCTACTTGTTCAGAAAAAGTACCATCTTGCTGATTGATGTATAGTAGATCATTAGAGATATAGTCATTGGCCACGTATACATCGGGCCACCCATCAAGGTTAATATCGCTGATGCATATGCCCAATCCGAATCCATTACCTGTAATGCCAGCACTCGTAGAAATGTTTGTGAAGATGGGCAATCCAGAGACCGGGTTGATACCATCATTTCGATAAAACCGATCAGCATTGCTCATATAGGTCTCTGGTCTGCGTTTTCTGATGCTATTTTTATTGGGAATATTCATGGCTGAAGTCACTAAATACATATCCAGGTCGTCATCTTTGTCATAATCAAAAAAGGCGGCTTGGGTGGAATATCCATCGTCATCAATATTCATCACAGAGGATTCTTCCTTAAACCCGAGGTCAGACGCATCGGCATTATTCAGGTAAAATAGATTGGAATAATCATCGGCAATGTTTCCACCAACACATAGATAGATATCCAGCCATCCGTCGGCATTTAAATCCACCATACTCACACCTGTGACCCATTTGTGCTGAGTATGAATGCCAGCTTGTAACGTGTAATCCTGAAAATGGAGATCTCCCTGGTTTAAGTACAATTTACTGGGCCCCATATTTCCACCAAAAAATATGTCGCTGAGACCGTCATTATTTACATCGCCAATAGCTACTCCAGATCCATTGTAAAAAAACTCATAGAATAGAATATTGAACGTATCTGATTCTGTAAGGTCATTTGAAAAATCAATGCCTGTATACTCTGGAGTTAATTTTTTAAACAGCTGCCCAGCATGATCATCTGTCGGCTGTGTGGTTGAGACACAGGACAACCCCCAAATGCCGAGGAATGCAAGCAGATATATTTTGATTAGTTGATTCATCGATGCTAATTTCATCCCGCCATAAAAATAAAATAGCCACTCACTGAGCGACTATTTTATCTGCAAACAATGTGCAGAGATGGTGCGGTGTGCCATCAGATGTTGGCTTTTATGGCGTTGGGTATCCGGGATTCTGAGTGAGCATAGTATTTAAGCGAAGGTCCGCTTGTGGTATGGGAAATAAATAATCGTTGTCATCACAATTGACCTGCACATCAGGAGTTACCACATCGCACAGTATTCTTTTTCTGACCAAGTCATGCCATCGATTATATTCAAAGCACAGTTCATAATTTCGTTCATTGATGACTGCAGCGTCAAATTCATCTACAGACATGGCAGTACTGACCTTGGGATAATTTGGATTATCGACATAGCCATTGGCTCGATCAATGATCTGATTCACTGCGTCGACCGCGGCAGTGGTGGGACCACCGTTGACCATATTATCTGCTTCTGCAAATATTAAAAGCACATCTGCATAGCGAAGGATTGGAATATTTTGTGTGCTTTTCAAGCGCTCCAGATTATCTCTGCTATCGTATAAAAACTTCCTGACATTAAAGCCCTCACCATTGGGCCAGTTCTTGTAGTTGACTCCGTCCCAATCTTCCAGTAAGAGGTAAGCCTCTTTTCGCGGTTGCTCAGGAAATCCTTCATGCCACACCCTATCGGCACCATGGTCTGTCCAGCCATCGGCCATGTGGCCGGGAAGCCAGATCTGGGGGGGAGTGGAGGGATCATCATCCGTTGCCTCATAGCTCCACATCATTTCCGGTCCGTGTTCGTTGGCCAGGTTAAAGACCTCCGCGATGTCTGGCACGAGTGAATAGATGCCATCATCCATGACGTCAGCGGCCAGGTCTCTGGCTTTGGCATAGCTGGCAGCATCGTTGAGTGGTGCCGTGGCCTTGGTGAGGTATACCTTCGCCAGGATGCCTTTGGCCACACCCTTGGTAGGTCGACCGGGTTGGTTGTCCCAGGTATCGGGCAAATGTTGGATGGAAAAAGTCAATTCTTCAATGATGAAATCATATACTTCGGCTGTACTGGTACGTCCAAGGCCTTCTGCTGTCAGATCCGTACTTTCTGTGATCAACGGCACATCTCCATACATTCTCACCAATGAAAAGTAGTTGAAGGCTCTGAGAAATTTGGCTTGCGCGAGTAAGACATCCTTGTCCTCTTGCGACACTGTGGGACCTAGCCGATCATCTGCCAGAGCTGCGAATACTGGATTGATGTCGGCAATAGCCCGGTAGTGCCCTCTCCACAAATCATTGGCATGACCAGCACTAAAGACGAGATCTCCACCGCGCAGTTGGTCATCACTATTAAAAGCACAGCAATGCGCACCATACCCATAAACGCTCCAGGCTGAGTACAAGCGGCTCATGGAAGCCGCGAATGCCGATTCCACCTGTGAGGGAGAAGTATAGAAATTATCTGGTCCTGGAAAATCAAGGGGTTTTTCATCGAGCTCGACACATGCAACACAAAGCAAAACCAAGATTAAATATCCAACGATATTATTCTTAAATGAAATCATAGCTTATATACTATTGAGGCTTTTAATCAAAAAATTTTTAGAGACCTAACTCCACTCCAATGGTATAGGTCTTGGACGGTGGGTAAGCACTAAAATCCACACCGACGTTTGCATCGTTTTCTGGGAAAGCAGCTACTTCTGGATCGTACCCAGTGTAATTAGTGATGGTGAATGGATTGGTGGCACTCACAAACATCCTCAAGTGGGACAAACCGGTTTTCTCGAGCATAAGCTCGGTAAACGTATGTGACAATTGTATCGTCTTCAGGCGTATGAAAGATGCATCTTCGACATAGCGGGAAGACTCATTACCATCCAGAAAATACTTATTGGTCAATTGCTGGTCTTGCACATACTGTCCATCCAAATATCCAGGCATGTCGGTGTTCTGGTTCTCTGGAGTCCAATAATTCAACATGCGAGGGTCATTGCCCTCCCATTGTGCCTCTCTGCGGATGCGCAGCTGATTGAATAGATCCACCCCTTGGAAGGTCAAGAACATAAAAGACAATCCCCAGTTTTTGTAGTTGAGATTATTGGTCCACCCAATCGTATAGTCTGGATAACCATTGCCGATAATCGTACGATCGTCGATGTCCACATCACCATCGCCATCGATATCCCTAAACTTCTGCATGCCTGGAAGTTGACCATAGCTCCTGGCTTCTTCCTCTTTAGCAGTGCCCCAGATTCCCTCAAAGACATAGCCAGTCATGGTGCCAAAGGGCTCGCCCACTTTCAAGACCATGAACTCCCGCAGATTATAGCCTCCCCGGGTTGTGTTGAAGGTAATCTGGTCGTCGGCCCCCAAGTCGAGCACCTTATTGCGATTAATGGTGAGATTAAAAGAAGTGTTCCAGGAGAAATCTCCGACAACAGGATCCCCACCTATCGTCACTTCGACTCCCTGATTCTGCACCGAGCCTATGTTATCCAGGACGCTCGGCACTCCCACATATCCAGGCAGTTCTCGCGGCATCAATAGATCGTCGGTAACTTTTTTGTAATAATCAATAGTCGATGTAAGTCGACCTCCGTAAAAGGAAAGATCCAGTCCTACATTGGTTTGAGTAGTAGTTTCCCACTTCAGGTTAGGATTGGCCAGGCCACCAATACCAAAACCGATATTAGTAGTGGTAGCTCCGTCATATGGATATAGCAGACCGCCAGAAGAAGATAGCCTAGCTAGGGATTGATTTGGGCTGATGCCCTGATTTCCTGTCTGACCCCAACTGGCCCTCAACTTAATGTCAAAGTTTCCCAACGTCTTCATAAACTCTTCTTCAGAAAGTCTCCAGGCAACCGAAGCTGACGGAAAATATCCCCACTTATTGTCGGCACCGAAAACCGATGAGGCATCGGCTCGAAAACTAGCTGTCAGTAGATATTTATCGTTGAGTACATAATTGACCCTTCCCATCCATGAACTAAGTGCCCTTTTATTATGTGCTGACCAAACAGAGAGTGAAGATGCTCCACCTAAATTGTCGTAACCTAAATCATCGACCAAAAAATTAGAAGCTGTGGTCCCATCTTCCTCAAACTCTTCCCATATCTGCTCAAAGAGCCCAGTGAAAGTGACATGATGACGATCCCAAGTCTTGTCGTAAGTGAGAATGTTTGAATTTTGGTAACGCTCAAACACAGATTCACTCACAATACCCAGCCCCTTATTGCTTAGACCAGTAAAGGTTTGTTGATTTTGGTACTCTCTCCTAAATCGATTCTCCAAAAGAGTTCCCCCTACTACTTTAAAACTCAATCCATCGAGAATCTCAAAATCAAGATATATGCTGGCGTTATTTCTACTGACGGGATTGTCATGCCGGGGCTCAAGGGCAGATGCCAACGGGTTCCAGGTGTCACTCGCCCCATAGCTGCGATGTCTGAAATAAGATCCGTCCTCATTGTATACCGGTTCGGTCGGAGCCCACCTGGGAGCGATGTTGACCACTTGCTCTACGAAGGCAACCTCTCTTTTAAAGGAGGGAGAAGTTGCATTTTCCTTCGTGAAATTCCAATTGATGCCAAAGTCAATCTTATCAGATATCTCTGCACTGAGGTTTGCCCTCAAGGATGCCCGTGTATATCCCGAGTTGATGAGTATACCCTGATGATCCAGATAGTTTCCGGATATGAGGTATTTTAGTTTATCGGATCCACCGCTGATACCTAGTTGGGCGTTGTGTAGGACTCCAGTTTCATACACCACATCTTGCCAGTCTGTTCCACCGTTGGCTTCGTAAGCTGCCACCTCAGCATCTGTGAATACTGGAACTGGCACATTGCCATTTGCGGTTTGCTTGGACCTGATCAGATTATAGATCCTTGCATATTCGCCAGCTTTCATCACCGGCAGTTTCCGCAGAAGCCGTTGAAATCCCACATTGTAGCCTGCATCAATCACCGGTTTTCCTTCCCGACCTAGTTTTGTGGTGACGATGACCACACCGTTTGCTCCCCGAGAGCCATAGATGGCAGTCGCCGAAGCGTCTTTCAAGATCTCAATGGCTTGGATGTCATTCGGGTTGAGTGAATTGAGATTGCCACCTTGTAGGCCATCAATGACCACCAGAGGTTCATTTCCACCATTGATGGAATTGTTTCCCCGAATGCGTATCAGTGCATTTCCTCCAGGTGATCCATCGGTATTTAGTACATATACACCACTCGATTTGCCTTGAAGTGCCTGATCAACCCTGGCAATCGGAAAGGTCGAGATCTCCGCTGACTTTATCGAGGTAATTGCACCCGTCAGATCCGACCTACGCTGAGATCCATACCCGACCACTGTTATCTCACTCAGTGTCTCCACATCGGGTAATAAGGTCACATCAATAATAGAGCGAGAGCCTACAACCTCCTCTTTCACCACATGGCCGGTATAACTGAATTGCAGCACCGCTGTGGGCCCATCCACAGTGATGGAATATGTGCCATCCAGCTCTGTCGCGGTACCCGAGGTCGATCCCTTGACTAAGACATTGACTCCCACCAGAGTCTCACCATCCTCATCGATGACCTTCCCTTGCACCGTTGTCTGCGCTACAGACTGATGCACCATAATTGGAATCATAAAAATGAGAAGAACTAACGGACGAAGGAAGGGAAGAAGGTTCGGCTTTTCATAGGGTTTCATAGCAGAGAGTTTGACAGATATACAAAACGAGATGGCACGTAAGGGGGAGAGTAGGCACCTACATGCGCCTTGATCAAATATATAAAATTATCTTAAAAAACGAAATTAAATGTGGCAATCATTCCCGCTCATATAATAATTGTATGAGTATAGCCATACAATCCAAATGTATGAACTTGAGTAGATGGCAGTTCAAATCACCGATTAGGTATATTGCCATCTTGTTTGCACAATGTCATTCCTAGCCTTTCATAATGCTCTCTGTCAGATTTAAGATCATACTGGCTACCACTGTGTAGGCCGCCAGTTCCGTGATGTCTAGATCTGGGTCAAGCTGAGATTCCCCTACTTTGAGAAGGGATTCTGCTGTCGCTGTATCCTTGGTAAATGCAGCTCGCTCTGACTGAAGAAGATCAGCTAGAATCATTACCTCTTCTGATTCCGGAGAGCGAGAAGTAGCCAATCTAAAGGCAAACTCAATGCGGTCTTCTGCCTGATCTCCACCTTCGGTGATCATTCTATGGGCAACCAATCTAGATGCTTCCACAAACTGTGGGTCATTAAGCAAGACTAAAGCCTGCATCGGAGTACTGGTAGCTCGCCGCTTGACTATGCATTGCTCTCTGCTAGGTGCATCAAAAATGGTCATGGATGGCGGTGGTATGGTGCGCTTCCAAAATGTATAAAGGCTGCGCCGATATAGGTCAGACCCATGATCTTGGATGTACTTTCGCAGAGACTGGTTGCCGGAGGCTACCTCCAACCACAAGCCTTTAGGTTGATAGGGTTTGACACTTGGCCCTCCCAACCGGGTGGTCAGCAATCCACTGATGGCCAGGACGTGATCCCTTACCATCTCGGCAGATAACCGCCCTTGAGGTCCCCTAGAGAGAAAATTGTTATCGGGATCTTTGTACTGTCTTTTGCGATCTGTGACGGTGGTTTGGCGATAGGTCGCCGACATCACCATTTTTTTCAGGAGTTCTTTTACATTCCATCCGGATGAACTAAATTCCACCGCCAGCCAGTCCAATAGTTCCGGATGGGAAGGAAGTGCTCCCTGACTTCCGAAATCTCCCGGCGTCGCTACCAGGCCACGACCAAAAATCATCTGCCAAAAGTGATTTACGGCCACTCTTGAAGTAAGGGGATGATCTTCGGCAAAAAGCCATTGAGAAAGTCCAAGACGATTACGTGGATATTTAGGATCAAAAGCCATAATTGCAAGAGGTGTACCATGCTCCACAGAGTCAGTGCGAGCATCGTATTGACCGCGGTCAAGGATATATGTCATACGAAGGCTATCCATATCTCGCATGATCATGGTCGGTTTAAGTATAATGGCTTCCGTCCGCCCCTCAATGATCTTCTGTTCTCGAAATCGCTGAATCATTGCCCGGTACAACCTATCCTGGTGGATATGGTGATAAAACAACCGCCTCTGATCTGAGAGGCTCTTAGCTTGCTGAGTGGAGAGTTCAGCAATGGGATCAAACCGGGTCAATGCATTGATCTCTTCGATCTTAAGCGCATGGTTGAAACACATCAGTTCATCTATCTGTGCAGCTACCAGACTGCTGGGATTTTTTTTCTCCTCATCAAGATGTGTGGTATCGGATGGATGGTGGATCGGGTATTTAGCACCCAAATAGAGGTCACGGGACATCTTGATCGTCGATAAATAGTCATCACTTGTGACATAGGTCAATAGCGGATCACCATTCATATACACTTTGATGCCCTTGCTTCGCTTAGATCCATCATGTGTCAGGGAAATCTGTACCCATTGATTGGCTGGAATGGTCTCCTTGGTTCTCAATGATACATCCCTACCTTCTCCATCACGGAGGTTGATCTGGATGGTTTTTACACTAGTCACCTGTACACTAAAGGTGGATCTCACGTTTCTGTCTAAGGTGCTGAAAATGGTGCCACGAATCCCACCATCGATTGATCTTATCCAAAAAGTAAGGCTGAAAGGACGGTTGAGATTAAAGTCGAACGCTGGTAAATCCAAATAATTTAGTCCCATGAATTCCAAGCCTCCGCTAAATCGACCTTCCACTGGTATGGGTGAATGTACGGCAAGAGCTGATTTCTCTTGTACCAGGTCTGCCAGCTTTGTATCCTCGATATAGTCAAGCGGTAACCAGTTGACCAAACCTCCTGGTAGATTACCTGGCATATCCTCCCCATGGTTTACCGCCGTATCTACAAAGGCCCCTAGTCGCCACTTTTCCTCAGCATAATCTTGCACCTGCTCCTGATGGCTGGCCACCAGGCCTTGGATGTGCGCACGCAAGCTATCAATCTTATCTTTGGGCAATGGCAAAGAAGGCTCAGATACCTCGACGCCATAATCTACTCTACCCTTTTCTGGCACTTGATTAAAAAAACTAAACAACTGGTAGTATTCTTTCTGGGTGATGGGGTCATACTTATGGTCGTGGCACTGAGCACATTCTACCGTCATTCCTAAAAATGCGGTAGAAAAAGTATTGACCCGGTCTAACACATAGGTCACCCGGTATTCTTCATCAATTACCCCAACTTCCTGAGTGATTTTATGGTTTCGATTGAATCCAGTAGCCAGTTTTTGTTTATAAGAAGCATTGGGCATGAGATCTCCCGCCAGCTGCCAAGTGACGAAGTCATCGTATGCCATATTGCGATTAAATGCCTCGATCACCCATTCCCTCCATGGCCACATGCTTCTTTCTATGTCATCTTGATAGCCGTGGGAATCGGCATAACGTGCAAGATCCATCCATGCTAAGGCCATTCGCTCACCGTAGGTACTCTGCACCAGAAATGTGTCTACTAACTCCTCATAAGCACCCTCCTGGTCATTTTTCACAAAAGCCTCCATTTCTTCCAAAGATGGGGGCAAGCCACGCAAATCAAAAGACAACCTTCTGATGAGTTTCTCCTTGCTTGCTTCCGGTGATTTTTTTAGGTCCACTTCCTTCAACCGCTGCAAGATAAAATGGTCTATCTCATTGATAATCGATGCATCTCTAACTGCAGGAGGATCAGACTTTTGTGGGGGAGTAAAGGCCCAATGGTCTTTCCAGGGAGCTCCCTGTTCGATCCACTTTCTCAAAATCTCGATTTCATATGGTGCCAATGTCAAATTAGAACCAGGTGGTGGCATGACAAATGCTGGATCATCGCTGGTGATGCGTTGCATCATCAAGCTCTTTCTTGCATTGCCTGGTACAATGGCAAAGCTGCCTTCTAAGCTGTCGATGGGCGCGTAGGCATGCTCCCTCAGATCCAGCCTTAGGTCACTCTCCCGGGCATTTTCATCCGGGCCATGGCAAGCAAAGCATCGATCAGAAAGTATTGGGCGGACATGAAAGTTGAAATCAATTTGGTCGGGCACATGTAGGTGGGCACTGTCTTCGACATATCGTCCAGTGCAATGGTTACCCAGTGCGGCCACAAGTATCAGTGTCGATAAAAAATATAACTTATTCATCCACATTTGCTGCCAGCACCAGAAGGCCAGTAGCTTCTGGATCAAATTATGAAAGTAATCTGCGAATCACAAATAATCGGTTGCTACAGAAATGCTCCATTCAGCGCTTTCCAAATATCGGATACTTTAGACCTGACTCTTTTTTATCTGCTGATCGCTATCGGAATCCTCAGCACAAGCCTCAAGGTAGCACTGACTATGCTCGGACTTGTTTGTTCCATCGAGTTGGTCGGCATCAAGCTTCATCCTTATTTTCTTCTATGCCGAGTATCACTTTTCCTGCGCTTACTACTTTTTGCCTCAGGGTTAAATGCCAGACATAGATCAATCCAGTATTCGAGGTCGATATCTTGATCAATGCCTTCCGAGGATATGGTGACAAAAGCTTTCATAGGTCTCCCCGTAAAATCCATTACCTCACAGTGTGGTCGCTGGATGGCTTTTTTACTCGCCTCAGCACCTACTCGAGCCATCAGACTTGGTTTGTTGTCTTTTTTGCTGGTATGTACACCGAGGCACATCTTATCGTCTACCATAAAGCACAGGCCCCCCATCATTTTCTTTTCTTCGTAAAGGATCTTTTTTTCTGAAAACACCCTTCTGACACGGTCAGCCAATAGTTCATCATACGCCATATTGCATTGCTTTAATTAAGTATTCATTAACCGGCCGAGCCGCATGCCAATATTCCATCATCTCTGGAAGCAGACCAGGTCCCAGGATCAAACCTGGCGATAGCTCAGTCATGAAGTAAAACTGCTTTCGGGCGATCAGTGGTTCTTGTAGATGAATGGCCTGGAATTCCTTAGGGATCCGTTTGTGTTCCTCACCTTGCAACTGACCAAATTTAGAAGCAAAAGAATCTTCTGATACCACAGCACGAAATCCCTCGATGTCCCTGGCGATCGTAGTGCGAAGGGAGTGCAGCTGTCCTTTTGAGGGTCGATAGCATCCTCCCATGATGCCTACTTTGTCGGGACTAAATCTCAAAAACAATCCCGGAATGCTTTTGTCCTTCCTACCACCCCTCGATACAAATGCGGTATAGTGAGTATTGTACGGTGTTTTATCTTTCGAAAATCGGATATCTCGATTGATCCTTAGCAGGCAATCTTTCGGTTGGACAACGAGATTTTTATCGTATTTCCGTATTTCGTCGATCAGATCCTGGAGAAATGCCTCGAAAGGCTCTTTGACGGATAGGAAGTATCGTTTGCGGTGCTGATCAAACCAGTCTTTCGAATTATTCACTCTAAGTTCCTCGAAAAAAGAGAGAAAATCGCGGTCAAAATAGTTCATTGTTCGACGGTTATTTTACCTCTATCTTCTAAAGAAAAGAAGATTTCTCTAGATTGACTCATCCAATTGAGTCATCAATATACTACATGACTAATTCTTTTTAAGTGTGTCTATATGCATAAATCAACATAAATGCCGTGTGATATAGCCTCCTGGTGCCAATCATTTGGATCGATTTCGAGACCACTGTGCCGGATCTGATAGTAAATTATCATGCTTGACGTTCATGACCAACTATCCTAAGGAACAGACATGCTCGATCTTCGTGCCTCAAGTCTCCAGATCAGAATATAACTTATACCACTGGCGCTAAATCCTACCAATGTGGCGGCATTTTCGTCTGCAGCACTTATCTTCAAGACTATTGCTGCAGTGATTCCTACCACCATAGAGGTGATTCCAGCCAGCTTACTTGTTCGCTTCAATAGGATAGAGGCAAGCAGGATCGGCAGCATGCTTGGCGCCCATATGCTGTAACACCACAGTAGACCTTCTATCACGGAGGGCACATATATCGAGAAGAAAATAGAGCAGGTTCCTACCAATAGAGTAGCGATCCATGAAGTGATCAATGATTGTCGTTCTGACAGGTCGAAGTGTAAGTTGACCACATCTCGCACAAATACCGATGCTCCTGAGTTGATCAAGCTGTCTTGGCTAGACATGACAATGCCCACTAAAGCCATGATAAATATTCCATAAATTCCGCTGGCATAATGCTGTCGTCCAAGGAGTAAACCGACCTTATCCGAAGGATCATCATTGAGTGATAGAGATCCTGTGCTACCAATCGAGAGCATGATAAAAAGCCAAATAAAAAAGAAGATGCCGCTGTACAAAAACGCTTTGCCACTTATCTGTTGTGATCTAGCTCCAAGTGCCCTATTGATGTAGGGAGGAACCAGCGATTCCCCAAGGAAGAAGCTGAAAAATAGACCGATACCTCCCCACAGCGACAACTCTTCGAATCCCTGTATGGTGAGATCTCCGATCCGGTCTAAAACATCTCGGAAAGGTATGTCGATCTGGGTAAGGATAAAGATTAGGAGAGCTGGAATCAAGATAATGAAAAGGACAAACTGAAAGGTATCGGTCATAATCGAGGCCTTGATACCTCCAAAGAAACTGTAGGCAATGACAATACTTGTCATGGTGATGACTCCCCACAACTGAGTGACACCAAGAAAATCGCTCAGGATGGTGCCACCCACCATCGACATCACTGTAGAAAAGGCAATAAGCAGTCCAAACGATATTAGTCCTGCCAAGATATGTGCGGTCCTGCCATGCCTTTGGCCAATGACATCACCGATGGAATATGCTGTCGTAAAAGCATGAAGTCTGGGAGCGACATAGAGACCGACCAAAATCGTTTGGATACCATAAGCGCTGGCAATAAGGAGATATAGCAGTCCCGATTCGTATCCTTTACGAATGAATCCCAAGCTGTATCCAGGACCAATAAAGCTGGCAGAAATACTGGCAAATAAAAGAAAGAGCGGCAAATTGCGATCACCTACTGCATAGTCAGAAAAGGATGATATACGTCTCGACAGTGTCGCATATCCCAGAAAGATCAATCCAAAAATAATGGCAGTTATCCACTCCGTCTGCATCTTTTCAAGCTAACATTTAAGGTGGGTTGAGCGAAATATGTCACCGCTCAACACAATGAATTCTGCCCTGGGTGACATTTAGTGCCGCCGATGTCTTGAGTACATCACACAGCATTCCTCGATGGGCGCCAATTTGACCATACGCTGGTATTGCGACTAATGTACTCATTGAGTGTCTGTCGATCGATCACTCCAACCATCTGACCGATGCTAAATACGGGAATGATCGAATATCCCTTGTGCTGAAAAAGGTAAAACAGTCGCTTGAGGTCGAGATGGGGTGGTACTGCTTCAAAACTGGCACTGACATAATCCTGCACGATTGCGTCTGAATCACCCCTTTGTACGGCTGCTTGGATAAATTCCTCGTGCAACACACCAACCACATTTTGCCACTCATTGAGCACTATGAAGTCCTTCTCCTTGCCCTCTGCCGAGAGATTGATGACTCGTTTCATCGAATCGTCCAAATAGATGGGGGTAAATTGACTTCTCAGTACATCCGACACATGTGTGTCTGTCAACAATTTGTCAGCCATCACCATCTTATACTCGTTGGCAGCAGAGAAAAAGACGAAGACTCCGATGAAAGACAAGATGAAATCTCCCCGATAGATACCCCAGATGACAAATAACACAGCAATGACCTGACCAAACATCGTTGCTATGCGAGTAGCCCTTTCTCGAGTCAAGCGCATGGATAGCAAGGCTCGAAAAATCCTGCCACCATCCATGGGGAAGGCCGGTATAAGATTAAAAACGATAAGTACGGTATTGAGCAAAAAGAGTGCGGGTAGGAAGTTGGATAAATCATTAAAAATATAGGCTGGATCGCCGGTTGGTAGCAACCCCTTACTTCCAAACATGAGCAGACCTGTTCCCACGATGATCGCAATCACGAAGTTGACCAATGGACCTGCAATTGCTATAAGGAGCTCGTGCCTGGGATTCTGTGGCATATGCAGTAATCTCGCCAATCCACCAATGGGTGAGATGATGATATCCTTAGTTTGTACCTCATAGCGCCTAGCCATCATGGCATGACCCAACTCGTGTAAGACGACACAGCAAAACAATACGATGGCAAAAAGGCACAGCATCATGATGCCTCTAAGATCCATGCCAGCCCGATTTCCTATGTAGGCGATCCAAACGAAGAAAAACCCAAAAGACCAGTGAATCCTGATGGGTATTCCTGCTACTTGGGCGATCTTATAAGCACTTGAAAACATAAATTACTTAGACAAAAACCGGTGCATAAAGTTGTCCCCGGAGGATGTTTCTTGCAATGATCATCTTTTGGATTTCGGAAGTGCCTTCATAGATCTGGGTGATCTTGGCGTCGCGCATCAACCTCTCCACATGATATTCTTTTACATACCCATAACCGCCATGTATCTGGACTGCTTCGGTCGTATGCTTCATAGCGATATCGGCCGCATATCTTTTGGCCATCGATGAAGCCAGGTCATAGGGCTTACCATGATCTTTGAGCAAAGCTGCTCGATACACCAGCAGCCGTGCTGCCTCTATTTCAGTGGCCATATCCGCCAGTTTAAATCCGATGGCCTGATGCTTGGATATCGGCTTACCAAAAGCTTCCCTTTCCTTGGCATACGCCATAGCCAGCTCGTAGGCTCCTGAAGCAATGCCAAGTGCTTGGGCAGCGATTCCGATTCTGCCTCCAGCCAAGGTTTCCAGTGCAAGCTTAAACCCTTGACCATCCTCTCCTAGGAGGTTCTCTGTTGGAATCTTTACATCGCTGTAGGTAATAGAAGTTGTGTCGGAGGATCGAATGCCCATCTTGTCCTCTTTCGGTCCAATATGAACACCAGGCCAGTCGGCTTCCACCAGGAAAGCGTTGATGCCACGATGTTTTTTATCAGGATGACTCTGTGCTATCACTACCTGTAAGCTGCTCGTGGCACCATTGGTGATCCAATTCTTGGTACCGTTGAGCAGGTAATAACCATCCTGTGCTATGGCGGTGGTTTTTTGATTGGATGCATCACTGCCTGCTCCAGGCTCAGAAAGACAGAAAGAACCGATCCACTCTCCAGTTGCCAAGCGTGTCAGATATTTTTCCTTTTGCTCCGCCGAGCCGTACACTTCAATACCCCAGCAGATTAGCGAATTGTTGACCGACATGATCACGGCAGAAGAAGCATCGACCGCTGCGATCTGTTCCATCGCCAACACGTATGAAAGATTGTCCATGCCACCTCCACCCCAGTCTGGTGACACCATCATTCCCATAAAACCCATTGCTGCCATCTGCTGCACCAACTCTGTGGGATGCTGCATCTTTTGATCACGCTCAATCACACCGGGTTTTAGCTCCTTTTGTGCGAATTCGCGGGCAGCTGTCTGCACTGCCATTTGCTCTTCATTCAGATCATACATGCGAGAAGGAGATTAGCTATGTGTCATCGTTAAAATCACCTCGTAATTCACGGTATTTTTTCCTAGCCTCCACAGCTAGCGTACTGTTGCTAAAGTCGATGAAAAGTGTCTCGTAGAGTTGCTGCGCCTTTGCCAGGTCACCAAGTTGATTTTCATAAAGTCCGGCCAGCGCAAACAAAGCATTGTCTGCCCTGATCTCCTCAGCATATTCATCAATGATTTGTTGATACATCTCTGCTGCCTTGTCATATTGACGCAATTTGCGATACATATTGGCACGGGTGTACAAAATATCGTCGGCGAGCGAGTGCTCAGGGAAATCTTCGGTGATTTGCTTCCAAATTTTTTCTGCCTGGTCAAATTGGTTTTGAAATATCAGCAGTTCTGCCTTGGAAAAAAGCTCCAAGGGCCTGGCGGTAGTATCCAGTCCAAGATTATCCATGATAAACACACTTAGGTCTAAGGCATCGTTGGCAATCAGTTTTGAAGTGGATGCTTTGAGCACATCAAATTGTGTTTGGGCCCACTGGAAGTCTCCTGTGTAATAGGACAGCTTGGCGTTCTTAAAGCGCGCCGTCTGGCCCAGTAGGTCATCCTTGAAGGCTTTGTCGACCTGCGAGTATAAGAGTGTCGCCTCCCATTGCTCTTCTTTCATTAGGTAGTAATCTGCCAGTTCAATTTTCCCGTTGGCCATTAAGTACTTGTTGACTCCAGGATAGGCAATCATTTCTTTGAGCAGCTCGACGGCAGTGGTCAGGTCATTGAGATAGAAGGCGTGCAGAGAAGCCAAATCTACCATGATATTGGCGGTGGTCTTGTTTCGACCAAATTCTCGGAGGAATTGCTCATATTCCGTTTTCAGGGCATTGAGATCCTCTGGAGAGAAATCGTAGCCCATGGTGATTTTCTTTCTTTTTGTATCTAGCAGTTCCCTCTTGGCATCGACATAGAAAGGTGAGTTTGTGTCCTTGACATTGACGAGATAATCATAGGCAGCGATCGCCACATCATACTGTTTGGCATTGACCGCCATGTTGCCAAGGTCAAAGACTCGACTGCCGTTTTCATGCAGTCTGCGATCTAGTGATTTCACCTGTCTCAAGGCATTTTTGTAATCTTTCTTTTGCACGAATACCCAAGCTAGTAGTTCGGTATATAGCAGATTCTCTTGCTTCTTCTGAAGTCGCTCATACAGCTGTGCCTGCAGCTCTATCCAGTCTTCCTCAGTGAGGTACCTCTCCAAAAGCAATTTGACATTGTCAATGCGGGTAGATTCATTCTCCATGGCATTGAGGAAGTGAAAGATCATCTTTTTTGTGTCGTGCTTTTGCCGATAGAGGTCACCAAGATTGTACGAAAAAACAATGTCGTCCTTGAGCAACTTGGCACCACGCTCATAAGTTCTGATGGCCAGGTCAAAATTGCCCATTTTGACAAATTCGTTACCTAGCTTGATGATGGTAAGTCTGTCAGCGGCCATTTTCTTTATGGCCGCATTGTATAGTTTCTGGGCTTCGGTATCCTTGTATTGGGCCTCGAGAATTCTTCCTTGCGTTACATACAAAGCAAGGTTGGTGCTTTCCTTTTTCAGGCGCTTAGTCACTACTTTCTCCGCCTCATCATAAGCCTCCAGAGCCAATAAACTTTCAATGTACTTGTCAAAATAAAAATTGCTCCTCCGATCCTTTTCATAGAGCTCCTGAAATAGTGAGGCTGCTTTTTCAAATTCACCAGTCTCAAAATATTGCATGGCTAATCTGGAAGTTTGAGCTGACAAACCACCCAGAGCGAAGAGTATCGAGCAGCATAAAATCAGAAACGATCTGTACATAGTCGTATTTATATTTTTTCAGATGAAAGTTTACCTGATCGATCACTTCCACCCTGTATGTCAAGTCCTTACTCAGATTCGTCGACGATCATTCGGGTAATATAACGCAAAATCGAGCCAAATGGGTTTGAATAATCTCAATTTGTCGGGTTGTCTCGATCATTCCTACCATTTGTGTACCGCAGCATTTCTCAAGAATACTCCCAACCCCCAAACTATTAAGATCAGGCCGATTTCGATATGAATCACTTGTAAAGCTCAATAAAAAAAGGTTGCACCCAACCTGGATCCAACCTCTTTTCACTTTACGGAAGTGATCTTGTTACTCTAGTTTGAATTTTACTGGGAGATTGAATTGTACCCGAACAGACCTACCGCGCTGTTTACCTGGTGTCCATTTGGCCCCCATCTCGTTCATCAGCTTTACTACCCTGAGCGACTCTTCTCCACATCCTGCACCAATATCCCGCAATACCTGGGGATCACTGATGGACCCATCTTTATCCACTACAAATCGTACTACGCAGGTACCTTCCACTCCATTTTCTCTGGCTATGGCTGGGTACTTGATGTTTTTATAGATAAACTGCAACATCTTATTGTCTGCACAAGCCTTCTTAGCCGCATCATCAGCTTCATTTTCGCAACCTGGGAACCTGGGCATCTGCTCAACCACTTTAAAGATCTCCTCCACTTCCGGTTCTGGTGGTGGCGGCGGTGGCGGTGGTGGAGGTGGCGGTGCCTCTGGCTCGGGAGGAGCTTCAACAATGCTCTCTTCTTCCACAGATTGATCTAAAAACTCAGGCTCTTCTTCCTCGAGGATCTCCTCTTCAGGAACCTCCTCAATCACCGGCGGTGGTGGAGGTGGCGGTGGTGGCGGAGGTTCTGCTGTACGTGGAGGCTCGATTTCGATATCTTCCTCCATCTCCAATGCATCCTCGGGAATGAATATCTCTTCATCCATTTGTGTCCAGCTGAATGCGAGCAAGGTGAGACCCAGTGCCGCAGCCAATCCAAAATTAAATAAGGGGCCTGTGAAATTGAATACATCCACATCGGGATACTTTGCCCTGCCCACTAGTGGCGAGCCCAAATCCTTGTCGCGATATTTCTCAGCCAGCTCTTCTGAATTCCTCTTACTGAGCAAGTTTCTAAATACCAGGATTATCGCAATGATTAGAATCATTATCGCCAACAAAGAATACACCAACGTGCGACCATCAACAGCTATATCAATATTCATACTTCTTTCTTTTTTCTATAAAAATGTAAACGACGATGACTCCGAGCAAGGAGCCTATAATATTAGCAATTATATCAGCAATTTCAAAAAATCGATCCGACAAATACCATTGCTGCAACAATTCCAGAGCCACACCATATATCATGCAAATCACCAAGATGGCAACCAACTGATAGGTGGTGATCGACCTATACCGTTTGTACACCTCATATCCTAACAGAAAGGATAAGACGGCATAGACAAACAGATGAGCAACTTTGTCGGTCTGATCAAAGAAACCAAATCCCACTTTTGGGATCGTCTTTCCAGGCAACACTGATAGGACCAAAATCGCTAGCAACCAGATGCCTGAAAGCATAAATGACTTTACCCGGTGCAAATCAATCTTCTAGATGAACGAAAAATGTATTCTGGTGTATGCTACGCAATTAATTTAGCGTAAGCTTCTGCGGTCAAAAGGTCATCCAGGGCTGAGGGATCATCTAAACTTACCCTGACGATCCATCCGTCTCCATACGGCTCCTCGTTGATCAATCCAGGATTATCTCCCTGGTGCTCATCCAACGCTGCATTGAATGCCAAGACCTGACCTGCAAGGGGCATAAAGAGATCAGATGTTGTTTTAACCGCTTCTACAGTTCCAAAGATCTCGTCTTTTTCTAAGTGCTCACCCACGGTATCAATTTCTACATAGACCAACTCTCCTAACTCTTGTTGAGCAAAATCGGTAATGCCCACGATGGCCACCGTTCGTTCGTCCGTAGAAGCTTCAGCGTCAATTTTGATCCACTCATGCTCATTGGTGTACATCAAGTCAGTTGGTAGGTCCATCTTGTGTCTTTTAGCATTATTGAAATTGCTCATATATCCACTCCGAGGTGACAGACTTGGGACGCTCCAACGGGAGGCCCAGGGCGCGGCTCCAACACAGGGAGGACAAGACACCCAAAGCTCGAGAAACCCCAAACAATACTGTATAGTATCTAAATTCCTTAAGTCCGAAATGGACAAGAATTGCCCCGGAATGGGCATCCACATTAGGCCAGGGATTCTTTACTTTTCCCAGGGATTGCAATATCGGTGGTACTACCTCAAACAGCTTCCAGACGACTTTAACGATTTTTGAGTTTGGCAGATGATTTTCTGCGAAAGTCATTTGGGCGGTAAACCTCGGATCAGGTTCTCTCAAAACAGCATGACCGTACCCTGGAATGACCTTACCAGCATCTAAGGTACGGTGCACAAAATCAGCGATCTGTGCTTCAGTCGGTGACTCCGTCTGTAGATCTTCCAACATCTCAAATATCCACTTGATCACCTCTTGGTTGGCAAGACCATGTAATGGGCCTGCCAGTGCATTCATTCCGGCAGCAAAGGCGTGATACGCATCTGATAGAGTGGATCCCACCAGATGTGTGGTATGAGCTGAGGCATTGCCCCCCTCGTGATCAGCGTGCACAGTCAGATAGAGTCTCAGGAAATCCCTAAATCCCTTGTCTTCCATGCCAAGCATGCATGCATAGTTGGCTCCCCAGTCTAGCCCCTGCTCTGGTTCAATATGTTTACCGTCATGAAAGTTCCTACGATATATGTAGGCCGCCAACCTAGGTAGTTTGGCGATCAAATTCATGGCGTCTTCATAGGTTGCGTCCCAATAATCCCATTTGGACAAACCATCAAAATACCGCTTAGCGAAAACTCCCTCTGTATGCAGTGCATTAATGCCTACACAAAACTGAGTCATCGGGTGGGTCCCGGGTGGCATAGTATCCAATGCCTGAAACACATGCTCAGGAACGTTGCTGCGTTTCTCCCATTCTTCAGATAACCAAGCTACTTGGTCCTCATTTGGTATCTCCCCAAGCAACATAAGCCAGAATAAACCTTCCGGTAGGGGCTCATGACTGTCATTTAACCTAGGCAATTTTTCGCGCAGTTGGGGAATGCTGTAGCCCCGAAATTTTATCCCCTCAATGGCATGTAGGTTCGATGTTTCCCAAAGCATGCTTTTCACCCCTCGCATACCACCCACAATCTGGGTCAGTGTCACCTGATCCATGACTACACTTCCTTTCTCTTTGAGTAGTGATCTCAGCTTGCTACGGACCTCCGCTGACTTCTCTCCAAACCTTTTCTTTAGTTCATCCATGGAGGATAAATATTTCTTTTTTTAATGTTTGAGGTGTTCATTTTGGGGGGGCGTAAATATACACTTTTTGAGCACAACGAAAATCGAGAGAACATTGCTTATCATTGTGTCACCAGCTCAGTTTAGATGTTCTTAATAAGAGAAATCCTGGTAAGCCATGAGATCTTACAGCATAGGTTTGTATGTAACTTAAGTGCCTGTCTAGGCGCTTGCTGCTGGGAGGGTGACTGGGGAGCACCGGTAGAAGACTACGAACAGACAATTCTTACCAATGTTCGGGAATCCCTTCGACCCTACCTGACCAGGGATGGCAACGAGCTGATTGACGAACAAGGATCCTATGTCTACTATAAAGAACCAAAAAAGATGGGCACTCCGTTGTTGGCAAATGGACACTGCGCCTATCTCAATCTCGACAGTGGTGGATGTGCCAGTTGCGGGATTGAAACAGCCCACCGAGATGGAGCCATCGATTTCAAGAAGCCTATCTCCTGTCACCTGTATCCGATCAGGCACCAGGTGGAAAGTGAAAAATCCTTTCAGGCGCTAAACTACGATGAATGGGACATTTGCCAACCTGCCTGCACACTGGGTAAAACCCTGGATCTACCTCTTTATGAATTTGCGAAGGAGGCCATCATTCGAAAATTCGGAGTTGCATTTTACGAAGACTTGGAAGCGGCTGCGGCTGAATTAGACACATATGAAAAATAATTAATATGTAATGCGATTAATCGTAGACGTGTAGCATAGATATTAATTTGAAAATCAAGGCTATTCTATTACTTTTGCAGAACTTTTTGAGAAGTGCTACTAAGCAGTGGTTGATTGGAAGTTCGAGTGTGATGGTGCAGAGAGATATGGCGGTTTGTAAATCAATGGAGTACACATGGCAGAATGTGAGATATAAGGAGTAGATCGAAACGTACACCACTCCAGGTTTCTTTTAGAGTGGATAAAAAAAATGATATGGCGTTAATTGGGAAGATTAGAAAAAATAGTTGGTTGCTGGTGCTGGTGATTGGTTTGGCTCTTGCAGCGTTTGTGATCATGGATATGACCGGTCAAGGCGGCCCTGGAGGTCAGGAACTGACATTGGTCGAAGTGGACGGTGAAAAAGTGGGTTGGGCTGAGTTTCAACAGGCTGAACGCATACTCTATACAGGTTCGGAAGTCGATGTTTTTAGCCGACGCAATTACCTGTACAATTACTTTGTAGATCGCGCTATTGTCCAAGATGAAGCGGAGGCCAATGGCTTGCAAGTACCCAAAGAGGAGTTGATGGATATGCAGTTTGGTAGTAATCTCAGCCAGTTGGTCCAGCAGAGATTTGCTAATCCTCAAACCGGCCAGGTAGATCGCAATCAGCTCAACAATATTAGAAGCTCGATTGACCAAGGAACTCTGAGTCCTCAATTGCGTGAGCTTTGGGCATATCAAGAGAAGGAAATCATCACCGAAAGACTGACAGATAAGCTCATTAAACTGGTGGAACAGGGCCTGTACACACCTACTTGGATGGTTGAAGCAGTAAACCAAGACCAGACCGTTCGCACAGACTTTCTCTTTGTCCGTGTACCTTATGAAGAGGTGCCTGAAAACGACATTGATGTGTCAGAGTCTGACTTGCGATCTTACCTCAAGCAACACCAGGCGGAGTATAGCACTGATGTCGAGACGCGAGTGATTGATTACTTGATTTATGATGTGCAACCCACCCCAGCTGACACGGCCATGCATCTACAAAGCATCAACAACTACATTGAGGAGTTTAAAGTGACTGAAAACGACACCCTTTTTGTGGAGACAAATCTGGGATCCTTTGATCAAGCATATGTCAAGAAAAGTGAACTAAGCGCACAGATTGCCGACACCGTGTTTGAAGTGGCCACCGGCTCTGTTGTGGGGCCTTATATAGAAAACAATGCTTATAGGGCAGTAAAGGTGATCGACCGTATGAATGTGGCTGATTCTGTACATGCCAGGCATATATTAAGGCAAGCTCAGACGCTAGAGCAGTATCAAGCCGCGCAGAAGACCGCCGATAGTTTGATTCAGTTAATAGAAAGTGGTCAGCATACATTTGATTCGCTGGCGGTGAATTTCAATCAAGGTTCGATGAGTGTGACCTTAAATGGAGGTGATCTAGGAAACATTGCCCGTAATGGATTTGTGAAGCCATTCAATGATTTGGTCTTTTACAATGCTGAAATCGGAAAGGTATATACCGTCATAACAGAGTTTGGTGTGCATGTAGTAGAAGTGCTCGATCGCACCTACGAATCCAATGAGGAGGCTGCGCAAGTGGCATATATCGAGGTTCCAATCATACCCTCCGATGAGACCCAGTCTGCCATCTATGATCAGGTGTTGGACGTGGTGAGCAACAACCGGACCCTCACTGATTTGCGCAGCGTGATTGCCGATAACCCTGCTTTGCGCATTCAGTCTAGCGCACCTGTGAAAGAAAATGATTTTACCATTGGCAATCTGGGTCCTGAACAATCCTCAAGAGACATCATTCGCTGGGCCTATGAGCCATCTACCGAGGCCGGAGATGTCTCTCCAGAAGTCTTCGTCTATCAAGAGCCCGCTCTATACTACAATAATAAGTACGTCGTAGCTGGTCTAAATAAGATTATGTCGGCTGGTGAAGCGGATCTAGAGAATGTGAGGGCAACTATAGAGGGACTGGTGAAAAATCAGAAAAAAGCAGCATTACTCATAGAAGAACTGAAGGATACAAAAGACCTAAACCGGGTGGCAGAGATCTACAGCGTTCCGATCGACACCGCAAAAGGTGTCAATTTTCTTGCCGACTTCATCGCCAATCTGGGTGAGGAGCCCAATGTGGCCGCTAGTGCGCAAAAAGTTCCGCTCAATGAAGTCTCAGCTCCGATCGAGGGCGTACGTGGAGTATACATGATAATGCCCATCAACCGGACTGAGGCTAATCCACCCAACGTACCCTCTCTTCGCCAATCCTTTACAAACCAACTTGCTAATCAGACCAAGGCAGGCTTAATGCAGAGCTTGCGAGAGAACGCCAAGATCGAAGATGATCGATATAGATTCTATTAACGCTCCAGGTCTTGTACCGAGCGGTCCCACTGCCCAGCCACTGAGGTAAGCAAATTGAGCTCTTGTCCAAGAAACTTCCCAGGTGTGAATACTGCAGATATGTCGGTATAACCTACCAGTAGCAAAGCATGCAGTTGACATGGAAAAGATTGATGAATTTCTGAATATTTTGATTCTTCATGCGTTATTCCTCATGAATCCTTAAGATATGAAGCCAAATTGGAGCATCGGAATTTTTGTGGAAAGTGCTCTCCTGGTCATGACCGTCGCACTGCTATCATGTACGGCGAAAATCGATAGCAAAGAGGTCCGCAATGAAAAAGGGCAGCTGGAAGAAAAATATGACGTGGAAAGAAATTCTGGTAAGAAAATGGGCAGTTATTCGCGATATCGCGATGGCAAACTCATAGAAACGGCCACTTACCTAAGCGATACCCTAGATGGCGTACGCATCTTGTACTACAGTAATGGAAATAAGGAAATCCAAGAAAGCTATACCATGGGAGTGTTTCATGGGCCTTACGTGTCGTACTACGAGGGGGGACAGTTGAAACTAGAAGGTCAATACCATGATGGAACCATGGAAGGTGCCTGGACAAAGTATTATGAATCAGGTCAAGTGATGGAGGTCGTAGAAATGCATGACAATCAGGAAAATGGGGCATTTGTTGAGTACTATGAAAATGGCCATATGAAGGCTGAAGGCCATTATTTGGATGGCGACAATGAAGATGGCGAGTTGAAACTATACAACGAACAGGGTGTACTGGTGAAGCGGATGGAATGTAATGCTGGTGTCTGCCATACCATTTGGAACAAAGAAGCAATGTAGCTGCATGAGGGTAGTTCTACTGTCTATAGTATTAGCCTTTCTCGGATACCAGGCACCTCATGCTCAGGTAGGAGGTGAACATGCCTACTCATTTCTGTCCCTAGCCTCTTCAGCGCGAGTCTCCGCACTAGGGGGAAGCCTAATTCCGGCAAGTGCTGGGGATCTTTCGATGGCCTATGACAATCCAGGTTTGCTCTCCCAGCATATGGATGGACAAATCACCTTTCAGCATCAGTTTTTGGCGGCAGGGATTCAATCTGGGTATGCTGGATTTGGCAAATGGTGGGACACCAAGAAACTAATGACTCACCTTGGATTCAAGTACGTGCTCTATGGAGATTTCAACCACCTCGATGAATTTGGCAATCTGCTTGGACAGTTTAAAGGTTCTGAAGTGGCCGTCCATTTCGGTGTCGGGTACACCCTATATCAGAACCTACGAATCGGAGCCAATGTCAAATTGATCAGTTCTGCTCTCGAAGTCTATCGATCCACCGGTCTTGCCTTTGATTTTGGAGCCGTGTATAACGATACCAGTCATTTGGTGTCTTTTGGCATCTCCCTCAAGAATGGTGGCTTGCAGCTCAGCAAGTATGATGGCGTTCGTGAATCACTTCCTGTTGATCTCCAAGTAGGCGTAGTCAAAAGGTTGAGGCACCTCCCTTTCCAGTTATCCATTATCTATCATCACTTCAATCGTTGGAATCTTCTTTACAATGATCCTACCAATGAAGAGAATAACTTTTTCCTGGGGTTCCAATCTACCGATACAGCACCCACAAAGTTTGACAACTTCTTCCGACATTTGATATTTGGTGGAGAATTGTTCTTGGGCAAAACGGAGGTCTTCTCGCTGAGATTAGGATACAACCACCAGCGAAAACAGGAGCTGAGCGTGACCAATATCCGTACCCTAACCGGGCTCAGCATGGGCTTTGGCATCCGGCTCAAGAAATTTCAGTTTGACTATAGTTTCAGCAAGATCCACTTTGGTGCCACCACTCATCATTTGGGTTTAGCCACCAATATTAAGTCCTTTACAGGCACGGGTGTACTTGACTAGAACAGTGGTGTGACTTCCATTACCTCACATCCACTTTCTTTGAGAAGACTCGATGCTAAACAGTATGTAGTTTTTCATCTCCAGGGCGGTCGAAAGATCGATATAAGGAATTCTGACGTCTCCACTAGCGGTGTGCAAAATGATATTAGCAAGCTGATTGCGCCTCTGATATGGTGACTGCCGGATCTGGACAGCCTGCACCTTAAACATGGAGAGTGCTTTGGTGACCCTTTCAATGACACCATAGGTGATGATGCACTCCCTGGGAGTCAGGTGAATCAGCCAATTTCTCTGATAATGATATTGAAAAATACAAACCGCCAATAACCATAAAATAGCAATAGTGGCCAGTGGAATGTTGGCATCGAACCAGGCGGCGATGCCGAGACAAAGACTGGGAAGAAATGCCAGAAAGAGGCTACGTCGAAAAAAATATCTATGATCGACCCCATGGTGGACCCCTTGATCAAAGTATTTTCTTCCAAAGACAAATCGCTTGATATCAGCCAGAGACTCCGAAGGATATCCAGGTATGGAAATGTTGGATCTACCCCTACCCGCAGAGCTTGATGCTTGATAAAATCTTAGGTGAACAATATTGAAAAGTTTACGCACTGGATTGCTTACCCAACGTACAATTTGGATTTTGTGATCTAGTGCCGCCTGCTCCACCCTATTAAGCAACCCGGCTTGCACCTTGTAACCTTCAGCCGTCTTGAAAAAAGACAAGTCATAGTACCTAAATACCGTATAGAATAAGGTACCTACAAACGAGACAATTAGCAGGGCAATAAACAGCATGACGGCATAGGAAATGGTGTTTTCGAAAAGCTGTTCAGTAATCGTGTCAAAACGATCTACATAACGATCACCCAGTGCCTCGCTGATGCGATCCCGCAGCCCTAAGAGAAAAGCAACGATGATACCTGTAGTACGCAAATGATTTTGGCTCACCCCCACTTTGATCAGATCTGCAACATCCAAGTGGAGCAATAATTGACGCTTCTCAAGGGGGACGTTTTCATCCGCAATTCCATCCGCACCCGGAGAAGTCTTTCTACTCAAGATAAAAGACCTTAGCTGCTCAGCTTTATGCTGGTCCAGGGCGGCGAATTCAAACTCTTCCTTTGAGGATCCCGCAGTATCGACCTTCACTTTCGTCACATCAAATAGTTGGTGTACGATATTCTGTTCAAAGCTGATGGTCTGGATGCGGTCAAATGGGATATCCATTTTTGTCCGTGTGAAGACTCCTCGTTGCACATGCAGCTTGGTTTCACTCAGATAAAAATGGAATCGGAAATATCTCCAGATGGAAATGACAATGATCAAAACTGTGCCCCCTCCAACAACCAGTTTTCCGGTATCCGGCCCCATCAAGTTAGATCGAAAAAACAGTATTAAGAGCAAAGGCCACCAGGTACGGATTACGGATTTGATCACATTAAAGATGATCATGACTATCGCAACAGGTGCTTGCCGATTAGCCTGCAGATACCAAGAGTCCTCACTCCTCTTCATCGGCATCCTTGATCTTGTTGATGATGAGTTCCTTTAAGCTGTGGGCGGTACCTGGGCTTAATCCGGGAATACTAATGTCGCTCGATGATCCACCCGCAGTAAATACTTTTAGATCGGCCAAGCCAAACAAGTTATCGATCACACCTCTGGTTATCTCGCAATGCTGCACCCGATTGAAAGGTATCGTGATCCACTGTCGAAAAAAAACACCATGTTGATAACTGATGTCCTTATCTCTTAGAGCATATCGCTGACATGCCACACTTGCGCTGGCAAACCAAAGAGTACCCAAAAGTAGCAACACCCATAGTAGGAGCACAGCAAGGGAGATCCAATGAAAGATTCCTATCTGGGTAGTCAAGACGATGAGCAACACAATGAGTAGGACCGCAAAGAAGATGCCGTTAGACAGGTATAGCACGTGGGCATATCGCGTTTCGATCGGTATGAATTCGATGTCTTCGACCTGGGGAAGTCGCCCGACATCCATTTGAGTGTTTTCAAAGATGGGTTTAGGTACTGGTGATGGTGGCTGGTTCACACAATTCCATTTTTAGATTCTCTAGCAATTTCTTGGCAGCTGTTAAAGATCGGACATCTTCCTTGATCATGATTAAAAACTGTCGACTCTGTTTTAAACGCACACCATACTTGCTCCCATGTGTGGCCATAAAGCCAAGAAAGCTTTTGAAGAACGCTGTCTCATAAAACGCAGATTGTGCATTGAAGACAAAGAAACACCTCAATTTATTCTGCTTCAGGATGAATTTCTCGAATCCTAACTCCTTGCAGACCCATCGAAGTCGCAATGTATCAAACAAAGTGTGGACTTGCGACGGGACTTTTCCAAAACGATCTTCCAGGCGCTTGGCAAAATGCTGCAGGTCTTCTTCATGATCAATTCCGTCCAACTCTGTATAGAGATTCAACCGCTCCTGGATATTGTTGATATATGCGTCCGGGATCAACATCTCATAATCTGTCTCGATTTGTACGTCACGAACATAGGTACGCTCATTAATTTCCTCGACGAAGAGATCTTTAAACTCGGTTTCTTTGAGTTCCTGAATGGCCTCGTCCAGGATCTTTGTATAGGTGTCGTACCCGATCTCAGTAATAAAGCCACTCTGCTCCCCACCCAGTAGATTACCTGCTCCACGAATATCAAGATCCCTCATGGCAATATTGAAACCACTCCCCAAATCAGAAAACTCCTCCAATGTCTGAAGGCGCTTGCGAGCTTCGCTGGTCAGGGTCGACAAGGGAGGACTGAACAGATAGCAAAATGCCTTGCGATTGGAGCGACCTACCCTGCCTCGCAGCTGATGTAAATCACTCATTCCAAATTGATGTGCGTTGTTGATGATGATGGTGTTTGCATTGGCGATGTCCAACCCCGTCTCGATGATATTGGTGCAAAGCAACACATCGTAAGCTCCATCGATGAAGCTGACCAACGCATTTTCCAGTGCTCGTGCCTCCATTTGGCCATGTGCCATACCAATGTCTATATCGGGACAGAGTCGTTTGAGCAGCACCTTCATCTCAGGCAGGTTCTTCACTCGATTGTGGACAAAAAACACCTGACCGCCTCGATTCACTTCATAATAGATGGCGTCCTTAATCAGACCATCATTAAAAACCCGGTTTTCTGTGTGGATGGGCTGCCGATTGGGTGGAGCAGTGCGAATGATGGATAGATCCCGGGCTGCCATCAGCGAAAACTGCAGGGTTCGTGGTATGGGTGTGGCGGTAAGGGTCAAGGTGTCGACATTGACCTGAAGGTTGCGCAGTTTTTCTTTGGCCGCTACCCCAAATTTCTGTTCTTCGTCTATGACCAATAGCCCAAGATCCTTGAAGGCCACTTTCTTATTAAGCAGCGCATGTGTACCAATAATGATTTCGATTTTGCCCGATCCCAGTTCCTCAAAGATTTTCTTTCGCTGAGCGGTCGTCTTGAAGCGATTCAGGTAATTGATTGTCACGCCAAAATCCCCCAGGCGATCACTGAAGGTTTTAAAATGTTGTAAGGCGAGTATGGTGGTCGGTACCAAGACCGCCACTTGCTTACCATCTAACACTGCCTTAAAAGCGGCACGAATGGCTATCTCGGTCTTGCCAAAGCCCACATCACCGCAGATCAGTCGATCCATTGGATAGCTTTTCTCCATGTCGGCCTTAGTATCGATGGTAGCGGTCAATTGATCCGGCGTGTCTTCGTAAAAGAAAGAAGCTTCCAGTTCATTTTGCAAATATCCATCTGGCGGAAAGGCATGACCCTGTGAGGCTTTGCGTTTTGCGTATAGTTTGATAAGACCGCTGGCGATATCTTTGACCTTACGCTTTGTCTTACGTTTTAAGGTCTTCCATGCTTCACTACCCAGTTTATTTAGCGATGGTGCGGTGCCATCTTTTCCCACATATTTGGAGATCTTGTGCAGAGACTGGATTCCGACGTAGAGAATGTCATTGTTCTTATAGATCAATCGCACGGACTCCTGCAGGTGACCATTGATATCGATTTTCTCTAATCCAGAGTAGCGACCTATACCGTGGTCGATGTGTGTAACAAAGTCGCCGGGCTGCAGTTCCTTGAGAAACTTGAGCGTCATTGCTTGGTCTTTGGTAAAACCACGCCGGAGGTTGTACTTGTGAAACCGCTGGAAAATCTGATGATCCGTGTAGCAGGCAATCTGATGATGTGGATCGATGAACCCTTTGTCGATTGATTTGAGCACCGGCTGAAACCGCACATTGGTACCCAGATCTTCAAAGATCGTTTCAAACCGTTGTACCTGACGAGCGTTTTCGGTAAACAAATAACAGGTGACACCTGCCTCCTGCATTTTCTCCAGGTCTTCGATCAGCAGCGGAAAATTCTTATTGAAGGCTGGTTGCGGAAGTGCGTCAATCTGAATAGTCTCATGCAGGACAAAATGACTCGGAGGACCATCCAAGAGTACCTTGGAATAGGTTTGAAGGTCATTCATGATCTGAGCAGGTGGGATCAATGACGGTAAGTCGACCAGCTCATCATTGTCTCGGCGAACAGTGTCCTTCTGCTGATGGATTTCAAAGCAGGCCTGCAACCGGTCTAGTGTAAAGGCATCATTCGCAAGCCAGATCAGTGCATTTTGGGGCAGGATTCGAAGCATACTGACTTTTTCCTCGGCTTCAAACTTGGTGTTGATGTTGGGTACGATCGACAATGCAGCTATATTCTTTATGGATAGCTGATCCATGGGATCAAACGTACGTATTGATTCGATCTCGATGTCAAACAGTTCGATGCGGTATGGCCACTCATTGCCAAAAGAGAAAATATCAATGATGCCCCCTCTGATGGAAAATTGTCCCGGTTCATATACAAAGTCTACGTTTGCAAAACCGTACTCGACCAGAATCTCAGTGAGAAAGTCCACATCAATCTCTTCATTGATCTTTAGGTTGATCCGGTTTTCATTTAGCACCCTGGGAGCTACCACCATTTCTGCTACTGCTTCGGGATAAGTGACAATGATGTGCGCCGTAGCTTCGAGACTGGTGATCTTGTTGATGGTCTCTGTACGCTGCAAGACCTGGTGGTTGTTGAGAGCTTCGTACGTTCCCGGTCGTTTTGAAGAATCGGGAAAGAACCAGATGGGCTTCTTCTCTAGGAGGCTATTAAGGTTGTGATAAAAGTACGCCGCCTCTTCCTTAGTGTTTGCTATATACAGTGTGAGACGTGGATTTTGAAGATAGACACCAGAAACGACAAAGGCCTGTTGGGCGCCAATCAAGCCGTTGAGATAAACATTGACTGGACGTTCCGATTGCAGAGTTTGTGCTACTGCCTTTGCTCTATCGTCATGTGCATACTTGTCGAGCAGTAGCTTTAGATTTTCCAAGAGTGCAAATATAGTTCAATCTTGGGGCAATCTCGGGATCGTCCCTTATCACCATATTTCAGATCTTTGTTTGCAGCCAGATGACAGTCAATGAAATGATGGATGCTCGTAAATATCCTGCTAAGATTCTACTCTTCGGTGAGTATGGTGTGCTTTTTGGTGGCGCCGCTCTTGCCATTCCCTATGGTCGTTACTGTGGTTGCTGGTGCAAAAAGACTGGGTCTGTACAATCGTTGCTTAAGTTCTTTTCCTATTTAAAGCAGATTTCACCAGATCTGTTGGCAACATTTGACACTTCCAAGCTCGACCACCTGGAAGACACCAATACCTCTTTTACCTCAGATATACCCATCGGTCAGGGTTTGGGTAGTTCAGCTGCGTTGTCTGCAGCAGTGTATCAATTCGCTCAGAAGCATAGTGATAGCCTAGAGGATGCCAGACATGACCTAGCATTGATAGAGGGCTATTTTCATGGCCGGAGCTCCGGCATAGATGCTCTAGTGAGTTATTGCGATAAACCCATACAACGCAGGGTATCTGGCACACTACAGTCTGTGGACCTTCCAAAAGTCCATCATACGCACCTATTTCTCTGGCACACCGGCATAGCTCGTTCCACCGAACCACTGGTAAAATGGTTTCACGAGTCCAACAAGGATGAGCATTTCAGAAGGCAAATGGTGGTGCAAGCACAGCTGAGCTCACAAGTCATTGAGCACTTTCTATCTGGTAGATCCTATCTAAGTACAGTCCACCAGATTGGTGAAATACAGTGGCAGTTTATGTCTCATCTCATTCCAATGTCCATCAGAAGTGCCTGGCAAGAATTGCGCTCAGAGGACATTGCTGTCAAACTCTGTGGTGCCGGCGGTGGTGGTTGTGTGCTGTTGTTTACTCCAGAGGAGGACCTACCACATAGACATCCGTCCCTGCAAATTGAAAAAGTCTGGTAGCACATGCATCACAGATCGAATTTCTCCACAAAACAACTATGCGGGTTTCAGGCAAGTCAATATGAAGGCAGGTGGTAGATTGAGCAGTTGGAACTTGATATCTACATGCCCAAAAATCTTCTTATACAATTTTCTTTCGAGCAGTGAATAGTGGATTTGAAAATATTGGCCCAGCGGCTTAAGCTTATCGTAACAAGTCTGCACAATGGATTGAGCTACTTCATCTGGAAATACCACAAAGGGAAGGGCAGAAAAAATCACATCCACCTCTTCAAAGCCATGGTCTCTGAGTTGAGCTCGTAAGTGCTCAGCAGAGTCTTCTACTACCACGAGTCGATGATCTTGGATAAGGCGCATGGTAGCACAAAACTTGGGATTGATTTCGAAGGCGAACAGTTTGGCATCCTGAGGCATCCTGTCGAGTATGTGCGTAGTCATGACGCCGTCGCCGGCTCCGAGCTCGACGATACATTTGGCATTTTCCAATGAAGATAAACCGACGATCTTAGCACACAGAAACTTTGAGCTTCTGGTAATCGTGCCAATGGTCTTTAGATTCTTAATACCTTCTTTAAAGAATTCGATGGTACTCATCTGTAATTTTCTTTGTTATTCCTACTTGAGATACATACTGTAGTTGCTCAAGTCCGGGTAACTGGCCAAAAGCTTTTCATCTATTTGACCTGCTGCCAGACGCAGACCATCCATATAGGCAATAATATTTGCTTGCAAACCCTCCTCCTTAATGGAGGTCAAATGTTGCAAAGCGCCTTCAAAGCTGCTAAAAATACCGGAGCAATAAAAATAATCTGTGCTGCCGGGATTCTTTTCGACACAAGGATCTGCATACTTTCCGATCACATCTCCCTTGAAAAGTTGGTCTGTCACCGCAAATTGTACCCGATATGATAAACCCGTAACCATCTGATAATAAGATGTGGCAGCTTCATCAGACATCGCATCACTGACTTGTGGTTGGTCGTATATGATTTCTAGCGGCAGTTGTCGCCCATTGTGTATACGCAGATCAATTCGTCGATTGTAAAATTTTGCGGTCGGATTGATCTTTCCCTCCAGTTCGTTTTTAACCAGTGGATAATTACCCCCTAATCCCTTCATGTAAATAGAGGTCGCCTTGATCCCCGAGGAGATCAAATACTCCTGTACCTCCTCCGCTCTGAGTATGGAAAAGAACAAATCAAAATTTGACACAGTCTTCTGATCAGAGTGGCACACAATCTCCAGATTTAGATGTGGGTAAGTCTTGAGCAGCCCAGTTATGGTCTTGAGCTTGGTTAGATTTTGGGGCGCGAGTACCTGATCATTTTTATAAAGCAGCGTGGGGATCGTAAACCTAGAAAATGCTTCGACGGTATTCGTCCGCGGGTCTACTTCTATCAGGGATTCACTAAATAGTCTGAATCCCTCTACATCATAAAATAATGGCGGGACCGATTTAGTCAAGTGTGCCGATTGCCTAACCTGATAATATGCCGTATAGATATCGTAGCCACCCTGCCCGCTTTTTCGGTCGCTGGAGAAGTATGCCATGAATCCATTCTTGCTGGGTAAATAATAAAGGTCATCACCTGCTGAATTGATGGCAGTACCGATATTAGTCGGTTCGGACCAGTTTAAGATCTTATCGTCAAAGGTGCTTTGAAACACATCAAAACCACCCATACTTTTCAGATTGTTGGTACTAAAGAACAGCGTTCGCCCATCCTTGGCTAAGTAGGGACTGACCTCATCGAAAGAGCTGTTAATGGTCTCTCCAAAATTGATGGGCCCCAACCATTGGCCATTTCTCTGAAGACAATAATACAGATCATAGCCACCACTTCCACCAGGCCGATCAGAGGAATAAATCAACAGAGAGTCACTGTAGTAATAGATGCCTTGGATCAGGTCAGGAGGATCAATTGGCACAGTCCTCAAGGTGCCGCTGCTGGAGTTGTTTTCCAGGCTGAATGTATCCACATAGAGAGCCATAGACTGTAGGCCAGTGCCTCTGGCGAAAAATGCCACCATGCCGTCTTCACTAAAATGCTGAAGAAACTCATGTTGTGCTGTGTTGAGCCGATCATTGAGAGAAAAGGCCTCAGACCAGGCGCCATTGATGATCTCTGTCGAGTACATGTCAAAATTGTGCTCTCCTACATTTGCCTCTGCATCGACATCTGGATGTGCCTGTAGGGATGAAAAATAGATTCGAGAGTCATAGTTGGGACTTTCTACCGGTCGGATCTCGTCATAGGGAGTATTGACGGCAGCCCCCATGTTTTCAACGAATACATCGTTGCGCCTATAATCGTATTTCATGCCCGACGCACAGCGTTCAATATTATGGATGGCCCGGAGACGATCGCTCTTTTTTTGCAAACCGGCAGAAAGGTATCTCTTGTAATTCACGATGGCTTTACCATACTGATGCTGATGATGGTAGGTCTGAGCCATCAGATAATACACTTTTGCTGGTGCACGCTTGGTCGCCTTAGCAACGGCTTTTAATATTTCGATAGACTGATCGAGTCTGTTTAGCTCAAACAGCGTTGCTGCCCAGCGATAACTAAGGTGATGGTCCTTAGGATTTTTTTGTGCTTCCACAGCGTATATGGAAGCAGCTTTTTCAAATTGTCGTGATTGGTAATAAAGGTCAGCCTGCCTGACATCATTTTGGCCTATAGCAGAGTTCGACCATGTTGCTAAGACACAGATCGAAATAGATACCTTTTTAACTAGGCATAGAAAGCTAGTGTTCCGTTTCATAAGCTTTTGTTGCTAGTGACACTGCTATTTTTGCACAGGTCGAAGAAGCGAAACCGCGCATAGCCGTTGCTACGTAAGGCTTTCGATGATGAAGAGATGTGCAAAAAAGAGCCAGTCAATAGTGATAAATTCTTGTGAAACAGAGCACTATTTGATGGTATCTTCATCTTCAAACTGTTCTAGGTAGTCTGCGATACGTCGCAGAAATGAACCACCATAAAAACCATCGATGATGCGATGATCGTAGGAGAGTGACAAGAACATCATATGCCTTATCGCAATCAAATCTCCGTATTCTGTCTCGACCACCGCAGGTTTTTTCTTAATCGCACCCGTTGCTAAGATTGCGATCTGTGGTTGGTTGATGATCGGAGTACCCATGACATTACCAAAGGTGCCAACGTTGGTTATCGTGAAAGTTCCTTCTTGGATTTCTTCGGGTTTTAGCCCTCCGGTACGGGCTCGTTCGGCCAAGTCATTCACCATATTGGCCAGTCCCACCAGACTATAATTGTCGGCCTGCTTGATGACTGGAACGATCAGGTGTCCGTCTGGAACAGCGGTGGCCAATCCGATGTTGATTTTCTTTTTCAAGATGATCTGATCGTTTTGAACAGAGGCATTGATCAGTGGGAAGTCTCTGATTGCCCTGACGAGTGCCTCAATGAAGATGGGAGTGAAGGTAAGTTTGGTCCCATGCTGATGCTGAAAAGCGTCTTTATTTGCATCGCGCCATTGCACAATATTGCTCACATCTACTTCGACAAAGCTGGTCACGTGAGCAGATGTTCGTCTCGAGTCGATCATATGTTGGGCGATCAACTTGCGTGTGCGTTCCATCTCTACAATCTCCTCAGAACCATCTACATGGATCGGATCAGGATCCACTGGTAAAAAGGCACGGCGAGCAGGAGATTCTGCTTTTGTCACCGTACTAGGTGCTTTCCTCTTCCCTGTCGATCTTTTCTGCTCGATAAAACTTATGATATCCTTCTTTGTCACTCTATCATTCTGTCCAGATCCTGGGATACCTTCCAGCTCCGTGAGAGAAACTCCTTCCTCCCTGGCTATTTTACGTACAAGCGGTGAGTAAAATCTATGTCCGGATACTGGCGGTATTCTTTCATGGATATGAGTCTTCGGAGTGCTACTGGGACCTTTAGCTGGAGGAGGAGAGGTCTTTATTGATGTGCTGGGAGAGTCAGTCTCGTCCTGGACGGGCTGGGAAGGTGAGGTACCATTTGAGTCTTTAGGTAGATTAACCTCAGTCTGGATTAATGCTATGGTTTCACCGACGGGTACCACGGTATCCGTCTGGTAGATCAACTCCTTGATTACACCTTTGACAGGTGAGGGTATTTCACTATCTACTTTGTCAGTGGCAATCTCAAGAATGGTCTCATCGACTTCTACAGCATCTCCCTCTCTCTTAAGCCAGTTTAAGATCGTCGCTTCGATGATGCTCTCTCCCATTTTCGGCATTATGAGTTCAAAAACCGCCATGACAATCTTTTTAAATGCGATGACAAAAGTACATCAATTTATCGGTCATTTAAAAATTTTCGCACCATGTCTAGAGCATAAACGGCTGTGTATTTGATGTTTACAACACGATCTTTAGAAAAAAGGTACTTCTTTGCCAAAGTGCGTTGCGCATCACCCACTGCAATCCATACCGTGCCAACTGGCTTTTCATCGGTGCCGCCGGTGGGGCCACTCACCCCAGATGTGGCAATGGCAATGCTGCACCCAAGCGCATCTTGCGCACCCTTCACCATTTCTGTCACCGTCTGGCGACTCACAGCACCATGGGTATCCAGCGTTTCATAGCTTACACCCAATTGATCCCGCTTCACATCGTTACTGTATGCGACGACGCTCCCTTTGTAATAAGCACTCGCCCCGGGAATACTGGTGATTATGTGTGCTAAATATCCACCTGTACAGCTTTCTGCAGTGCCAATGGTTAGGTTCTTGTCGCGCAGTAGCTCACCGATGTGGGCCTCAAGCAGCTGCTCATCATAACCATATATGTAAGATTTAATGGCGTGGTCTACGATCTCGACAGCGCTGGCCAGCTGAGTTTCTATCTGCTCAGGATCAGATATACCTTTATTGGACAGTCTGATCCTCACTCCACCTGGTGAGGGAAGGTAGGCGATGTTAACTTGGTGGTTCTTCAGTAGGGGTTCAATGATCTCTGCTAAGGAGGTTTCACCGATGCCTACTGTCCTAATAGTCTTCTTGCGATAAATGAGTTTGTTCAGTTCTTCAATTTTAGGCATGACTCCATGTGTCATGATGTACTGCATCTCATAGGGCACTCCCGGCACGGAGATCAGTTGCTGACCATTCGATTCAAACCACATACCCGGTGCTGTGCCCATTTTGTTCTCTAGCAACCGTGCTTTCACAGGCATTTGGCACTGATCATGATGTGCCTGACTGATGGGGATATTCCTCTTCTTGAACATCTTCACAATCCGCTGATAAGTCTCCTCAGAAAATGTAAAACCACATTGGTAGTACGCTGCCAATGCCTTTTTGGTGATATCGTCCTTGGTCGGACCTAGACCTCCCGTCACTATGATGAGATCCGAGTCTTGAAAACTGTTTTTGATGGCATTCTGTATGTCATCCAGGTCATCAGCCGTAGACAAATGTCTGATGATCTGTACACCCAGCTCAGAAAGTTTCTCGGATATCCACGTGGCATTCGTGTTGGTGATTTGGCCCACTAGTATTTCGTCTCCAACTGCCAATATCGTTGCCTTCATCGGTAACGGATCTCTTTGATGTTGAAGAATCTCCTTTCACCACTAACTAATTTGACCTCCAATCGCCCTCGGGAGTCCACCCCCTGAATGTATCCAGTAATAGCCTGTCGATCGGTCATATGGAAGGTAGTTTTTTCATGATACTTGTACAGCCTGTCGCTATACTCGGGATCAAAGATTGTGATATTTTCTTTCAATTGTAGATAGTGCGCCATGATTTGCGCTACGATCTCATGGAGGATAAGTTCCAGGTCGGTCATTGGGTATCCATGGAGGGCTAGAGAGGTAGCATTCGGTAGGGAAGTAGAAAACGCCATTTGATTAACATTGAGACCTATTCCGATCACCGATGCCCTCAGATGCTGGCCTCTGACTTGATTCTGGATGAGTATTCCAGCAACTTTTTCTTGATCTATATAGATATCATTGGGCCATTTCACCCTAATGCGCTCCTGAAAGAAGGGTCCAAAAACGCGAACCAAAGCGGTAGAAACCCCCTTGTTGAGATAAAACTGGTCGGATGCAAGCAAAAAATTCGGATATAGAATGATCGAAAAAGTGAGATTCTTACCTCCGACACTCTCCCATTTGGTTCCTAGTTGGCCACGACCATCCGACTGATGGTGGGCCCAGACGACCGTCCCCTCTACAGGGTCTTTTTCTGCCAATAGCTCAAGTGCGAAGGTATTGGTTGACGATAGGGTTTCGAATTCGAGAAGAACCTTTCTGTCTCTTAGTCTGTTATGGAAGTTACTCAAATTATTTAAGTAGTTTTGTTGGTTAGAGGGGTTGTTAAGTGTTGAATTTGATCATTTTAAACAAAAAATTTGAGTTTAAACAGGCAGCAGTTAACGACAGATATCAGTACGGGTGCATTGAATGAGTTGATTGTAGATTCGATGAAAGACATTAAGGGTAAAGGTATTACTAAGATTGACCTTACAGAATTAGATGATGCCCCAACAGATTTTTTCATTATATGTGAAGGAGATTCAAGTGTGCAAATTAAAGCCCTTTCTGACCATATACAGGAGCGAGTGAAGCAAGAAGCTGCCCTATTACCCAATCATGTGGAGGGGGAAAGGTCAGCCCGTTGGATTTTAGTCGATTTCTTTTCCACGGTGGTCCATATTTTCTTCCCGGAGACGCGTGGTTTTTATGAACTTGAAGATTTATGGAGCGATGCACAAATAACTTATTACGAGGGTTCCTAGTACGTAAGTAGTCTCACTATGGAAAATAATCAGAATAGCGATAATAAAGAAAAGGATAACAAGCGATTCAATAAGTTCAATTCATTTTGGATCTACGGATTGATCGCTTTGGTGCTGTTGGCTTCCCAACTCTTTTTTGACTCAAGTTTCACCGCCAATGAGGACATTACCTTTGGTGAGTTTGCTCAGTTTGTACAGGAAGGTGATGTGAAGCGTGTCGAGGTAATCAATGGCAAGTATGCCAATGTATACATCAAGTCGGATCGGCTGAGCAGTCCCCGACATTCCAAAGCCAATCAGAATCAGTTTAGTCTCAGCAGTCCCAATTACATGTTCAATATCGGATCGGTAGAGACTTTTGAGCAGAAGCTGCGGCAGCTCAATGAGTCCATCGAGCCTGAAAACCAAATAGACGTCATCTATGATGAAAAAGTCAACTTCTGGGGTAATATACTCGGATGGTTGCTGCCGATATTTCTCATTGTAGCGATATGGATGTTTATCATGCGCCGTATGAGTGGTGGAGCTGGAGGGCCAGGTGCACAAATCTTCAATATTGGCAAGTCAAAGGCAACCCTCTTCGACAATAGCAATGTAAATGTGAATGTGACCTTCGAGGATGTAGCTGGACTGGACGAAGCCAAAGAAGAGGTGATGGAGGTGGTGGATTTTCTCAAGAATCCAAAGAAGTATCAAGCCCTAGGGGGCAAAATTCCCAAAGGTGTTTTACTGGTCGGACCTCCGGGTACGGGCAAAACACTATTGGCCAAGGCGGTGGCAGGTGAAGCAGGAGTACCTTTTTTCTCCATATCAGGATCAGATTTTGTGGAGATGTTTGTCGGAGTGGGTGCATCCCGAGTCCGCGATCTTTTTAGACAAGCTCGAGAGAAAGCTCCCTGTATCATTTTTATCGATGAGATCGATGCCATCGGTAGAGCACGTGGACGCAACAACATGCCGGGAGGTAATGATGAACGAGAAAACACCCTCAACCAACTCTTGGTGGAGATGGATGGCTTTAGCACCGACAAAGGTGTGATTCTCATGGCGGCTACCAACAGACCTGACGTGCTCGATATTGCTCTGCTTAGGCCAGGAAGATTCGACCGACAGATCGGTATCGATAGACCCGATCTTAAAGGCCGGGAACAGATTTTCAGAGTACACCTCAAAAACATCAAGATTTCTGAGGAAGTAAAACCCGAGATATTGTCTGAGATGACCCCTGGTTTTGCAGGCGCTGACATTGCCAATATTTGTAATGAAGCAGCTCTGGTAGCAGCTAGACGGGAGAAGAAGGCTGTGGACCTGGAGGATTTTAACTATGCATTGGATCGTGTCATCGGTGGCCTGGAGAAGAAAAATAAGTTGATCTCGCCCGAAGAGAAAGAAATCATCGCTTTCCATGAAGCTGGGCATGCCGTCTGTGGATGGTTCCTGGAACACGCCTCGCCGCTGGTAAAGGTGACCATTGTGCCTAGAGGCATTGGTACTTTGGGGTACGCTCAATACCTACCTAAGGAGGAGTACATCACACGCAGCGAGCAACTGTTAGACCGCATGTGCATGACTTTTGGTGGCAGAGCTGCCGAAAGAATTGTTTTTGACAAGATTTCCACAGGTGCGCAGAATGATTTGGATCAGGTAACCAAGATGGCATATAGTATGATCTCCATCTATGGCATGAATAGCAAAGTGGGGAACATCTCCTTCTATGGCATGTCACAAGATCAGTTTCAGAAGCCCTATTCAGATGAAACGGCCACACTGATTGACGATGAGGTCAGAAAACTGGTCGAGTCACAATACGTGCGTGCTCAGGAACTCCTAAAGCACCATCGCAAAGAGCTGGACATTTTAGCCGAACACCTATTGGAGAAAGAAGTCCTACTTAAGTCAGATGTGGAAAAACTGATTGGACCCAGGCCGTTTGCAAAACCTGAAGTAGATGATGATGTGTCGATGGCTGCCGATCAGAACGGTGTAGATCAAGAAGAACCTAGTCCGGTCAAAGAGCAACCTGAAGAGGAAGCATAACCTTTGAGTGTACCATCGAAGATTGCCAAATCAAGAACGGCTCCCTTCGAGATCATTTCCTTTACTCAGTCTGGCATCAGCGACACCTAAATCAAAGCTGTGATTCTAATCTGCCAAAAGATGCTGACCTATACTTCTGAGTGTGGCATCTACACCTCGATCGACACCCAAGGATCCCGCATCAATGATTGATCAAGGGGCACTCATTGCGATTTTATTGATCCATCAGAGGCAACCCATACTGTTTAGGAAGTAGGACTGCGGTAGAAACTTCTTGGGTTTTTGTCCTCTTGAGCTGAAGCCTAAGAGCTGATTTTTCGTTTTTTCTGGTATATCCAGTTCCAGCACATCTTTGTACAACGTCATCCTCAGCTTGGTAATGGCAGAACCAGCCAGCATATCCTTTTGATGTTCAGTCAGCGCAAATTTGCACGTGAGCGTATAAAAATAATCCACTTTTCCAGATTTCGAGGTTTTGCGCTTTCGGTTGGCAGAAATATACGAGTCATCTCCGGCATATTCAAGGGTGACGACTTCGCCATTGGCCAGTTTAAACATCAGTTTCGTTTTGTTTTTGCTGACTGCGAGGACCTCACTCTTGCTCTTCTTCGCTTGATACATGATCTCCACAAACTCCTCTCCATTCATCGCCACAAGACTTAGATGTACGGCATGATTACCCAGCAAGCCAGTATGATTAAGAATGGTTTGCCATTCCGTCATTTTGAGCTGGTCTCCAGTAAATTCGTCTTTTGCGTTTTTTCGGTATTTGCATTCTTGGGCGATAGCGCTTGCAGTGATCAGTGCACTACAGATTATAAGGACTGATTTTCTCATTTGAAATATGTGATTCTCCAATATCAATCTCAAATGTCATGCTATATCGACTACTAAAAAGGTGATTTTAGTAAACAGCAAGAAAAAATGGGTAAACAACTTCACATCTTTGGTCAAATGATCTGGATCGCATCAAGGAGCCGGTACTTGTAAACCCTCCCCATCTTAACACGGTGCTCATGCAGATAGATATATCCTTCCTGAATCGAAGTAATATGTTCCAAATTCACAAGAAAGGATTTATGTGTTCTGACAAAGGATCCTGTTGACAAAATAGACTCAATATGTTTTAAAGTATGCGGAGAAAGTAGTCTCCTATCTCCAGTTTGGATATAGCAGTAATTGTCAAACGCTTGTGCGTAATAAATATCTTCAGGTCTGACCTGAATCATCGTTGACCCATCCTTGAAGAATAATGGTTTGCTCTCCACTACTTGTGGTAGTATATGCCGATGATTTCTCATCTTGGCGAAAGCAATCTTGATATTGCTTTGGATGGTTTCTGGGGAAAATGGTTTGATAATAAAGGCAAGAGGCATAGTCGCCTTGACCCTATCTAGAGTTTCAGGATCATGATAGGCAGTGATATAAATGAAGTCACGGATACCTAGTCTCTGGAGCTCCGTTGCCAAGAGAATTCCATCCATCTCGTGATCTAAATGGATGTCAAGCAGCACAAGATGTGGTTTCGCATGCCGTAGGTCGAGCAATACCTGATTGGGATCATCACTCCAACCGGTAATTCGGACACCCATGTCCATCAAGATCATCCTGAGCTGTTTTCCTATGATGGGTTCATCTTCGACAATATATACCGAGGGTGTTTTATTCATTCTGAAGGTTGACGGTAAAAAATCTTTTCGCGTACTAATCCGCTTGTTGAATTTTATTGACCTCGCTTAAGGTGCATCTCGTACAAATGATTTTCATCTGCGAAATCGATGTTTCTTGTCTGCCTCACATATCGGATTGGTTATTCCTCAAATTTCGGGTTAAATTTAGTGATTATCGAAACCCTTCATCTCGATGAGGCATAATAAGGCAAAAAAAACCAGCATGGCTGAAACCTGGCGATGGGTTTATCTCGCAGTCATGCTAGCTTCCCTTACCATTCGTGCTCAGGCGACCGACCGCGATTCACTATGGCATCTCACTACCGGAGGTGACCAGGCTCAGAGAGCAGAAGCATATCTGGCCTTAGCCAACTCGTATTTTCGAATAGACTATGATTCGGTAATCTGGTTGGCAAAAAAGGCAGCGCAAAATATCCTTTCCGAAGATGAAATGGGGAAAGCTGAAGTATGGAAGCTCATCGCCAGATCCAAGTGGAACCTTGGACAATATGACAGCGCTGTAGTTTACAACACCCGGGCGCTCGACTCTTATACGATGTCACAGGATACCCTAGAAATAGCAATATCCTGGATTCGGATAGGTGGTTCATGGTTGGCAAAGACTGAATACGATTCAGCAGCATCTGCATATTTTCGAGCATTGGAACTCTTAGAAGAGATAGGAGATAGGCGAGAAATCGGTGTTGTACAGATGGAGTTGGGTGTTTTGTATGGGCGCCTCAAAGACCATCGAAAATCACTAAAGCATTATCAATTGGGCCTGCAGTCTGCTTTAGCCTTTCAGGATTCAATGTTGGTGATTAATTCCCTAAATAATATGGGGACACTTTTTAGTAGGCAAAACAAGATCGATTCATCCATATTGTTGTACAAACAAGCACTGCTGTTCATTCGCCCTGGGATGACTCGTCATAAAGCTGTCATCTACTCCAATTTGGCCAGTCAGTACGTGGCTAAGGAAGACTTTCACGAAGCACTTATCTATTTCCAGCAATCTGAGGAAACCTTCAACCACTCATCGAATAAGCTGGGTGTTCAGTCACTCTACCTTTCATGGGCCAAGGCGCTGATGGATCAAAAGAAGTACGGTGAAGCACTTTCGATGGCCAACAAGGCATTGGAATACGCAGAGGAATTCTCAGCTGCTGAGGACGTGATGGAGGCCTTCGAGATGATGAAAAATATCTACAGTAAGCAACGAAATTATCGAAAGGCTTTTTACTACTTTGAGCGCTACGATTCGTTAGGGAAAGTGATTCGGAATCGAGATATGCAAGAGACCCTTGAAGAATTACAACTGAAGTACAATCAGGAGAAAAATGAAAAACAATTGGCTGATCTCACCATCAGGGCTCAGCAAGACAAGCTAGATGCACAAAGAATCCGAATCAGACTGGTCGGTCTGGCGAGTGCTTTATTATTACTACTGGGTGGGGTCGTTTTACTGTTTTTACTCCTGAAAAAAAATAGAAATCACACTGCTATGCTCAATGATAAGAATATGGCGATCTCGTCGGCACTGACACACAACAAGTATCTGCTGAAAGAGATCCATCATAGAGTGAAAAATAATTTGCAGATAATCTCCAGCCTGCTAGACATCCAAGCCCGGGAAATATCTGATCAAGTAGCTACCGAAGCACTCAGGGAGAGCAGTAGAAGGGTCGAGTCCATTTCCAGAGTCCACCAGGTATTATATGAAGATTCCCAGGATACCATTAATATGGCGCATTTCGTCACTGAAATGACAGAGCATCTACATTACACGTATTCCCGGCCAGACTCTGCCGATAGTTTCGAGATTCGAGGAGGGAATTTTCAAATAAATAGACAAATTATGATCTATGTAGGGATGATCCTTAATGAAGTCCTCAGCAACGCCTTTAAACATGGGTTACCCGACTCAGAAGATGGCAGGTTGTTGATCACTTTAGATAAGCTGCAAGAATTGGTCAAGGTTGCTGTGTGCGATAATGGTCCTGGTTTTGGAAATGAGAAAGACCACACGAATGACTCACTCGGTATGGAATTGATCGACATGTTTGCCAAAAAACTAGAGGCCACCTACGGGTGGCACTATGATGATGGCACGGTATTCTCAATCTCCTTTGTAAATATCAGGCAAGGGGATAAATCTTAAAAGATTTTTTCCATTGTCAAGAAGTGGATGATCTACCATTGAAAGCATATCCACTTCTGCAGAGGAACACTTGGTCATGCCAGAAGAAACTTTTCAAACCATGCATACTGTAGAAATAGACCCAGATGCAAACAATTTATCCCAGTTCTGACCACTACCCTTCATATGGCATCGATTTTACTTAAGGGTGCCAACATCCTTTAGAGGTTGCCGGAGGTACCCTGGACGAAAATGGGTTTTGTGGTCACCCCTACGCTGGTAGTAATCTGTACATAGTAGATGCCCGGGTTAAGATCAGACACATCGATTCTATGGAGTACATCATCCTTTGTGCGATAAAAAAACGATCGTATGAAATGACCAGATGCATCGCTGATGGTAATATTGCCACTGGGCATCGATGCAGGCACTTTCAAAAAGATCAGATCACTACTTGGGTTGGGAAAAATCTGTAGTGAGGTAGAAGGAATCGGTCCTGGCACAATCTCTATCTGATTAACCCACTGCTCCCTGGTGTATTTTTCACCAGAAGAAGGGCTTATAAACAAAGTATAATCTTCTGTTTCTCCCATCGGTATTTCTCCGCACGGATTAGGAGGTGCACCAAGTGATAACTGGACCCTCATCCGAGTTGCTCCAGTTTCTACATTTCTTGGTATCACGATAAAGTCCTTTCCTCTAGACCCTCGATGTATCCGATGCAGTGCCAATTCTTCTCTCTCAAAATGTCCGTTTCTGTTCCAATCGATCCACATCCTGGTGAATAGTGGCCTGTGGACATTGTTGGAGCCCATCGCAGCTAACGAGAATAGGTACTTGTTGCCCCGTTGTACTTCGGTCCGAACATCGCTGAAATCAGCATAACCATCATCATCACCGGAATTTTGTGCGATACCTGCAAAACTGACCTCATCTATAAAGACTTCGTCAGAGTTTCCTGTACATATGCAGTAAGCTTCCGGGCTGCAAGCTTAGAGAGGATCCGTGAGCGTAATCATGATCTTACATTGGGCGATATTACCATTGGGCAACGTTGCAGTGCCAACCACCTCATGCTGGCCTAGGTCCGTACAGGAAAGCATGGTTTTACTCAATGATACTGAGGGAGTCTCACATACACCAGTAGCCACAATGCCCAACATTTGTGGTGTCAGATTTAAGATACCGGAGGGAGGCAGTACCAGGTTTAGATTGGCTCCGCAACTTATTGAAGGTTCTGTACCGTTAAATACTTCGAGCAAGATAGAACAAGCAAAGCTAGAACCATCTACAAGAAATACAGTGATCGGGACAGGGATGAGAAACCCAGTAATGTGCGAACAATTAAATTGGGTCTGGCCAAATAGCACCGTTTGAATACCACAGTATTTATCAAGTTGTAGTTTATCCTGACTTAGGATCAACATCCCATTCTCATCGATTGATAAGTTTACGATTTGATTACACAGATCCGACGCAGGCTTTAAGTCAGAGAGCTGTACATCAATCATTCCTAGACAAGAATGTATTTCTTGGTCTGCGTCGATGACATTCACCTCCAACTCAAGGACACCTTCGTCAAGACAAGATACCGAGATCTGCTCTGGGCCATCAGGTGTATATAATGCATAGGTATAAGGTGGTGTACCACCAACTATGCCCGAGATCAAATCTGTGGCATGAATGGTATGCTGTGCAACAGGATCATCGATTACAACGATGACCGGCTCGCAGGTGACTTCAATGTTTTGTGTGAATCCACGGATAGACATAAGGGCGAATAGTACAATCAGATAGGTTTTCATTATTTGGTGTTTTTAGACATGTCATTATTGTTAAGAGTGCAGCAAAGTGCACAATCCATAATCCATTAAGTGCAATACAGACACTTCCAACCGGCTCTAAATAGCTCCGTATTCGGACCAACTCGGTCTAAACAAACATTATCCATACACAGTATTTTCAGAACTCATTAATGAATTCTCATACACAAGTTTGAAGTGTGCTGTGTGCCAAATAGGAATTGAAAAAATAATTTGAGTGCGATCACTCAGATGTGCGATCTAGATGAGTTGCAATCGCAGTTTAATCAATGAATGGAGCCTTTTCTATCAAATATGATCGGTGCCAATACTGCATACTGTCTAAAGATAATCAAAAATCAGCCATTATCTTAATATCTAAATAAAATAGACTCTTGGCTATTTTTTAAAAGATGTTCAACTAACATTGTAGGATACCCATTATATAAGACTAAGTGCCATGAAATAACTTGGGAATTCTCTCTACAGCTTATGTTACTCCAGTGCTGGCATCCCCCCACCAGTTATCACAATGAAATACATACAGGTACGGAACACCGGGCTTCTTCAATTTGCAATATAGACCTGATACTTTCTTTTGAAACCTCGTCAATGTGGGATTTCAGCTATATTTATTACTATATTACTATTACTGTATCCTCAGATTAAGGGAGAGCACGATCTTCGGTTAAGACAGATAGTATGATTAGACATAAATTCATTAAGTCAAACGCCCTGGCAGTAATGACAGGTAGTATTTCCTTATTTCCAGACTTTCTCCATAGCAAACACATGCAACACGGGAAAAAGTCCTATGCTGAATACCTGAGAAAGAGTGCAGTTCCTAAGGAGGAAATGGACATTTTCCTGCAGGAGAATTCCTGGGCCCAGTTTGATCCCGAAGTCGGCTATATTTTGGGAAACTATATGCCACATGATGGGGTAGATAATAGCTTCACCTTGTCGACTGTGATGCATGATGGTAAAAGGACTAATATAGCTTACATTGATAGACCTTCGCGAATAAATACCTATGGCGACAGCTTTACACTTTGCCACCAGGTGAGTGACGCTGAAACGTGGCAAGAGTACCTGGCAGGACATTTTGGTGAGCCCATTCAGAATTTTGGAATGGGTGGGTTTGGCGTGTACCAAGCTTATAAGAGGCTGGTGAGGCGCGAAAAAATCGACAAGAACTCCAAATACATCTTGCTATATATGTGGGGCGATGATTATGTGAGAAGTGTCTTTAGGTGTCGCTACGCCACCTATTATCAACATTGGAATGACTATGGTGGATACATGTTTCACGGCAATTTCTGGTCAAATATTGAAATGGACATCAATACTGGAAAGCTAGCTGAAATGAAAAACAGAATAGCCAATGAAGATCATCTCTACAAAATGTGTGATCCGGTATTTATGTATGAAAATCTAAAGGATGATTTGATGATTCAGCTTCACTTACTTTCTGCGAATATGGTAAATAGCGATGTCGATACCCAAGGACTGAGAAGACTGGCCCAGATACTAGAACAACCGGAAGTGGATTTCACAAGTGCGGAAAAAATGATGTCGTCGGCAAACAACTTAAAGAACAAATATGCTTTTGAGGCCACTAAATATATTCTGGAAAAGACCGCGAACTTTTGCGAGGCGATGGGTAAAGAGCTGATGCTCATTCATTTTGATCCCTATAGGGTATTAAAATCCATGGTGAATGGTGAGTCACGGTATGACCAGGAGATGATTGACTTTATTAAAAGCAATGGATATAGATTTTTTGATATGAATGAGGTGCATTTGCAAGATTTTAAGCATTTCAATCTCACCTTGGATGAATATATGAGCATGTATTTCCACGGCCATTATACTCCAATGGGAAATCATTTTTTTGCCTATGCCATCAAAGATGCATTGGTAGAATGGCTGGACCCCAAGCCCATTACTTATCAGCAAGACGACAGCAAGCTCATTAGATTTGAGGGATACTTACCAAAAAATTAGATACTGAGCTCGGAGGTCTGGCATTTCCAGCATGGATTGAAAAGGAGGCCATTTATTATTTGGCCACTTGGATGATATTATTCTTTCTACCAGTTTTGGGTGATGTTAAATTATCAGTCGAGTGAGAAAAAATAGAAAAATGTCATCTGCGCCATTTTGGATTTGTTCATCTTTTCAGCGCTGGCTCACTAGATACAAATTGAGCATCCATCGATTGGTAAGCGGCCTACCTGCTTCACTCATGCAGGCATTGCAGGTCACCCTAATCACAAATATCTTTTACTTTTTCACACTCAACTCTTCCGCCTTTTCATCAGGATGTCATTCAGACCTTTTTATAGTACTCAACGTTATTTCCACCTTTATCAAAAACTTTGCTTATTAAATCCTGACGGTCGTCCTCGGAGAGCAAAGTGAAGTCTTTTGCCAAAGCAATTTTTTCCTTGAGTAACATAGCGTTTTCTGCTCCCGTGATCAAGACACTGACGGGCAGTGACCAGACAAAACTGAGAGCCTCCTTGACCGAAATATAATTGGGGACTAGGGGGTCATCACTTTCCCACTGAATCTTATCCAGCCTCCTTTTCTCTTTGAAAAAGCGACCGTCCGACAAAGTTTTCATGGCCAAAATGCCAAAATTTCTTTCGCAGGCATGGGGTAGTACGTGTTCAATAAAGCTGTGAAAATGTGCGTCAATCACGTTGATAGGCATCTGCACTGTTTCAAAAATGTCGTGATCGATGGTCCTGGACAGCATCAATTTGTGTGCAAATGGATTTTGATGCCCCGTAAATCCTATATGCCTGACCTTGCCTTCTTCTTTGGCCTGCTCAAACACCTCCAGCACTTCATTTTCTATGCGATCATCCACATCGGCAGGATCTTTTAATGAGTGAACCTGCCAGAGGTCCAGGTAATCACATGCCAACCTTCTCAATGATCCCTCTAAATGTGCCTTAGCGGTAGCAGCATTCGTAGCTGTAGATTTGCTCATGATGAAGACGTCATCACGATATTTGGGCACCAGATATTTGCCATAACGCATTTCACTGCCACCTCGATCATAAGATTCGGCGGTGTCAAAAAACCGGATACCACCCTCCAGTGCATTCTCAATCACTTCCTGAGCATCGCGTTCTGTGGTCCATCCCACATGGAAGCCTCCAAGGCCCAGCATGGTGACTGATTGACCGGTTTTACCTAATCTCCTCAGCGGAAGTATCTCACCCCATTTGTCACGGTTAGTATTCGATAAACCAGCACTGGGTACCATCAAACTGCCAGTGAGCAAAGCCATTTTTTCCAAAAATTCACGCCTTTTATTCATTGGTGCTTATTTATATTTATCAAGTTTACGCTAAACAACGATGGATGATCTTGCGTATAGCAGCTGACACAGATTCATCTGTTTACCTCCTATTACAAATATACGAACCCCATAGTTTGAAAGTGCAGAACTAGAAGTAACCTTGGATCATAGAGATCTCTTTGACCAAAGCAACTACTTGGTACATGTGAGTCACTGGGCACATGTATATACTGATTCGCCCGCTCACCGGTTAACAAATTTTTATATATCATTAGAAGGTAGTGAAATCTTTCATCGAACAAAGGTTAGTAGGGGTGCAGTTGCGATTTGTCCCCATCCTAAAAGCCATATTCACAAAGGTTAGAGATGAGTGTGTCCCATCGTTTGGACAGCATGGCAGTTCGGAGTAAATAAAGTTTCTGAATAATTCATTTACGTTACAAATTTCAAATCTGGAATCGTGCATGGTGGATGAAGCATTAATCTATTGGTAAGATTATGAAATAGAATGTCTTTATACAGGTGCCTATTGAACCTGTAGGTATACTCATTGAGATACTTTTGTAGATATTTTACTTGATGATGAATACCTCTCAACCAAGATTTGAGCCCCATAATAAACCGATGCATCAAAGGAAAATTCTCTCCTTTTTTAGAGTGGATCTGGTCAACATGATATTTTCCTTTTCGAGCAATGGGGGAGTAACCTCTCCATTTATCGGTCGTTACGATTGCATCTGGGTCAATATGTTGGTCAAAGAATGGCTCTAGCTGTTTGCTGCCAGCATTGGGAATAACCTTTGCATATGCCCTGCTGATTCCACCGCCAGGGTGTTTCTGGATAGCCACAACTACCTGTTTTTTAGTCGATTGACTTCGGCCGCGCTGCTTTTTCACCTTGCCCCCGATCATCGTTTCATCTACAGCCACCGCACCATCAATCGGATATTTCCCACTTGATTTCATTGCTAACATGACCTTCGTTTTAAAGCGCCACACTACCGGTTGATTCATGTCCAACTTTCGAGCTAATTCATAGGTTGACATTCCTTTTGTCGAGGTGCTTAGATAGAAAATAATGTAGAATGCCTTGTGCAACGGAAATTTTACTTTATGAAAAAGGGTATGGGCAGTAGGGGATTCCACAGAACGACATTTGGTACATCGTCTTTCTCCGTATCGAGCTGTCCCACAATATTTCCCATTACCACATTTGCGACATGAATATCCACTGCTCCACTTGATTTCACTCAAGTAATCCAGACAATCCGCTTTACACGTAAATCGACTACTAAATTCAAAAATACTGACTCCTTTAAACATTCTTTCAGTTTCCATTTTCTTTTTGCCTCTAAGTAAGTACCTTACCGTGCAACCAAACTGCATTATTCAGTAAAGTTTTTCAACGATCTCTTTTTTCCAGAATGTGGAGGCATTTTTGAATCTCAAGTTTATTATTCTGCGTATTCCTGATTCGATAATACCGCTGCCACACATGAGGTTTCGTCGATTATACTCTGCGTATTGGGTTTTAGATTGGTGTTTTTCAAGATAGCTTATCCATCGCTTGGTAATATCATTTGGCCGCTTAAATATTTTTCCACATTGTTGAACAATTAGCTCACTGTTTCCATTCCTAAGCCAGTTCTTAAATTGGTTCAGGTAGCTGCTTTTCTGCTTCTTTCCTACTTGTCTTGGCATTTCTTGTACTAGTTGGTGTACGTATTGGCAGGCGTGATAAAAGTCCAGGGTCTCAATAATCTTGTCTGGCTCTACATTTAGTCTCTCTAACATCGGTCTTATATTATTCCAGATCCATGGCGCACCATCAGCTATTAGTTGCACCCGATGCGCCTTGTTAATCTTGAGTTTAACTAAATAACGCTCTAATAATTCTAGTACGTCAACATCTGAAAAACGGCAACCGTAAATTGGTAATTTGTGTCTGTCAATTCGACCTTCTTTATCAACCACATCAATAACAAATAACTTGGGCTCGCACCATGGTGTGTCATAAAGTGGCTGATCATTGCTATTCAGTTCTCCAGTATATTCTCTTGTTCTGGTACGACCGCCGTCCAATGAAATGATAACATTCTGGCCAACTAAGTTTTCATCCTTCTCAATAAGGAGACTCTCTTCGCCGATCTCGTAGCATTTGTTTGCCAAACGGTTGGTGATATCTCGAACCGAGGTTAAGCTCACCTCGGTGCCAAATTTGCTAAGTGTCTGATATGCAACATCATATGAAGGGCACAAAGCTGCGCAATAGCCAACTTTATCATACAGCATTGGACTTGCGCCTCCAATCATTTTCCAATGTTCACCGAGTAAATGACGTGATCCCACCCACTGGTCTGTCGCTTCTTTGAGATAGGGACTATCCACTTTGATTTGCGTGCCCGTAGCAATCCTGACGGTAAACTGCCTTATGTCAAATTTGCATGCTCCTAAGTTTTTAGCTTGCTGAATTAAATCATCCATACATTGACTGGATGCCGCTTTGAGCAGCCCCGAGCAAATCAGATCATAAAGATCAGTCATCGAGGTGGTAAGCTCCTTTTCAAACCCATGCAAATCGCCTTCAATTAGCATAGAGATCCATCCATCAAGACTATTTAAGAGGCCAATACTAACAATACTTTCTATCTTAGAGATCGTAGTGGAGTGAGACATCCTTATTTTGTTTTAGTGAACTATAAAGATGATCAAACTTCACTACACATTACTATTTTATATAATGTGTACTTTTATGTGACAGGGGGACAGATCGCAACTGCGCCCGGTTAGTAGTTATCTTCTTTTTCAGTATGATAGCAAGAAGCCGACCCGATCGTTCCGCCAGGAAATTAGAATTACCGATAGTTTTTTGTGTACTTCCCTACAAGTTTTTCAAGGCCCTATTTTTCATTACATTTAGCTTGCCTGATTTGCCAGACAATGTTTAAAAGAAAAACGGTCGAGACAGCTCTGATTTCTGCTCCGGCATACGATAGTAGGCGCCATAATATGCTGATACATCTCCTCTGGTTGAGTTTACCCTTGTTTTGCCTATCGTCTTGTCAAAAACGCACTCAGATTGACCTAGCTCAACCACTACCAGCGGTCGACTTGAATGCCATCGATGTGCAGGACTTTTCCGATGAAGAGCTAGATCTCCCCTATTATCTGGCCCACTTTCATCGCCTAGCCAATGCCGTCATCCTTGACGGTCCTAATCGCGGATTCATAAATATTTCTGTCTGGAGGAGGGAGCGGGATAATCAGCCCTACAACGCTCGCATCATGGAGAGCATACTTTCCCTTGCCTACTTCTACGCCAATGACCGTCCCTGGAATCCCTACTATGCTTCTCCACAACTCCGGTTCAGGTTAGAGGCAGCCTTGTCGTTCTGGTGCGATATGCAAAGTCGTGACGGTGCCTTTAGTGAATACGGAGCGCACAAATGGAATTTGGCCGCCTCTGCTTTTGCCAGCAAATTCATGGGCGAGAGCCTGCATTGGCTCGATAAAAAGCTCAGCTATTGACCAAGAGATTCTACAGCGGGTGATCGACACAGACCGGAAAGTGATATCCTACGTGCTCACGAATGCTGCATTCTATGCGCATGGAGTGAACTATTCCAATCAGTTTTCTAATGTTTGGGCTGGGGCACTGGCCTATCTCGATCTGCATCCCGATGATGAAATCCGGGGATTGTTGATGCGGCGACTTCAACAGAGTATGAGCAGCTTTCAAAGCACTGCTGGCTATTTTTACGAGGCCAATGGTCCGGATTGGAGTTACAATCTTGGCACACATCACAGCAACTTGCACATGGCATTTCACTATGCCAAGGATCCCAAAATCAGGGAGATGCTCAGTGTGAAGGAGCGCGCATTCAGTGAATGGCTGGCCTACAATAGTGTTCCAGATCCGACCGTGGACCAATATATTCTCAATCGGGGTATCGAATGCAGGCAGTTGAGACCCTCTTTTGAGCGCTACGGATGGTTGCTCTCACAGGGTATGCCACTTACTACTGTCGACCCCATGAGTCACGCATTTACTCTTGACCAGCAGGAAGCCGTCACTGTAGTTAAACATGCACGAGCAAAATTGATCCATGAATGGCCGAAAGTCGACACTCTGCCAGTGGGAGACTTTAGGGCCTTTAGCCCGTATACTTTTCTATATCGCAACCATGCACGGTATTATCCCACTCCGGCAGAAAGACAGGCCGCCCTTGCACAACTACCAGTTAGCCGACCCCCCTTTGTGCATCAGCGATATGATGCACGCAATAAGACGGTATACACCTTTGTCAAAACACCTACCTATTATGCTGTATTCAACAGCGGCCAAAAGGTGCGAGATCAGCAGCGATATGGGTTAGGACTCCTGTGGTCTGCTTCATCGGGTGCTGTACTGCAATCGCAGACTAAAGAGACGGCAACAGCTTGGGGTACCCGATTTCATCAAGATAGCCTGCCTCTAGAAGGACTGGACTTAGACGCTAGCTTCTTTATGGATGGTCAGCATAGCCCTTTGGGAGCTGGCAATCGGGATCTATTGGGCCAAAACCTGAGCATCCGATATGACTTAAACACCGAAGGGGAGAAAACACTGGAATTTCTACCCGACCGTATACGGGTCACGATCACCTTTCCTGGTCTGTTGATTGAGCACCTTCCACTACTTGCCTCTCCCAACCAAGCGATTCATGTGCAATCTGATAAAGTGAATCTTCCAGGTGGTATCAAAATCGCGATTTCAGATGCCTCGGATGCCCTTTTACAATCGACTCATGAGCTGATCGAAAATACGGACATCGGCTTGCTACGTATCCGAGCACAGGATAGATTGGCCTATGAGATCGTTTTCCAATAGTATTGACTGCATGGGATTGGGCAAACAAAAGACTCGAATGGGAGGCAGATGTTAACGATTTTAGGTATCCTTGTATTCCTCGTGCTCGGATTGCCTGGAAGGGATGTTTGATCTTTACTCAATCTAATAACTCCGGCTCATCAGGTAAATCGAACCTCCATCCAGCTAGCATCGTCGATCGCACCTTGCATCACGCCTGCCAGCAAATAGGAGTGTCAGCTTTGGGTTTTGCGGCGTATCTCTCCCGGCGTCTTCCCCACCACCTCTTTGAATACTTTCGTAAAATAACTCTGATCAGTAAAACCCAATTGGATGGCAATTTCTCCGATGGTTTGATCGGTTTTAGTGAGCAATTCTTTGGCCCGGTGCATTTTCATTTCTTTGACCGTGGTTGTGAAATTCTTGCCGGTTAGAGCCTTGAGTTTGCGATAGAGCTGGTTACGAGAAAGATGGACATCCTTGGCCAAGTCATCCATTTGGAAATTTTCATTGCCAAAATTCGCTTCGATAATCGATCTGGCTTTCTTGAGGAATTTGATTTCTTGTACCTCCCCCTGAGGAAGCATATTAAATCTCTGGTAGTACTGCCTTATTTTTTCACGGGATGTTAAAAGTTGACTAATGCGAGCAAACAGCTCTTGCTTGTCGAATGGTTTGGTTAAGTATGCATCGGCACCTCCTTGGAGGCCTACTACACGATCAGCCTGCGTGGATTTGGCTGTCAGCAAGATCACCGGTATGTGCGAAGTGCGATGATCTGCCTTTAGTGTTTTGCAAAGTTCATAACCATCCATTTCGGGCATCATAATATCGGAGATGATTAAGTCAGGAATGAATTGGAAGGCCAAATTCAATGCCTGTAGCCCATTGTCTGCTTCGATTAATTGATACGGCAGTAGCAGCGAACCAATATAATATCGCACATCCGCATGGTCTTCGACCAATAATATCTTCTGTGCATTAGGTTCAACGGCATCTCCGAAGGATGTTTTGGGAGCTGAAGCGGAGGTGGGGATTGCAGGTTTGTATTTCCATGCTCCTAAAGGTGCCTTGTTGGTGATGGGAAAGGTCACGATAAAGGTACTTCCTACATTGATCTGACTTTGCACATCTATCTCTCCATGCATGAGGGTGGTCAATTCATGAGCCAGGGCGAGTCCGATGCCTGTCCCTTCTCCGTGGCGTGTCGTCGAAGCATCCACCTGATAGAATCTGTCAAATATCTTTTGGAGTTGGTCGGAAGGAATGCCCTTGCCTGTATCTGAAATCTTGACACTGCAAGTCGATTCCTTGTGGTCTTTAAATACTCTAATATGTACGTTGCCGCCCTCGGCCGTGAACTTTATGGCATTGTGGACTAGATTATTTAGGATGCGTTCTAAAAGAGATGGATCGGTATCCATCCAGATCGCATCGTTTAAGTATTCGACCTGCAAATCCTTTTTCTCCTTTTGAGCAGCCATCTGATATGACTCAGAGAGATATTTAATTAACGGTATGACATCTATCTGTACTAAGTTGGGCTTTAAATGGCCGGAATCCAGCTTTGCAATATCCAACAATTGATTGACAAGGTCCAATAGTAGGTCGGTATTGCGTTGGATTAGTTTTTTCTCTGCTCCCGGCCCCGAAATTTGGTCAGCCAGTCCCGAAATGACGGTAAGTGGCGTACGAAATTCGTGGGTGACATTGGTATAGAGCTGTGACTTAAATTGATCGAGTTCTTTGAGGCGATGAGATTCTTGTTGTTCAAGGTTCTTTTGGTAAAGGGCCAGATCTCGCTGTCGTGTAGCTTCGCTTTGCTCCTCTACCAGCAGGCTCATTTTATCTGCAAGGCCCAAAGAAAACAATAGGAATCCTACGGCCGTGGGTAGCTGGTGGTTTTCCAAGTAGAAGTAGCGAAACGCCCACAGCAGCGTCGCCACGTAGCCGATAAAGGCGGTGCCATAGCCAGCAAAAAAGAAGACGGCATTTCGATTTGCTCTGAATAATTCTTTCAGCACAAGTAGAAATAATACCAGGTTGCCCGCCATAAAAACGAGTCCTAAGAAATTCTTTTGCGTTCGCTGAGGTATGGGCACAGATAACTGGAACTGATTGATAAAAAAATACATCAGCCAGCACACAAACGCTGTGGCCATATAAGCAGTGATGATCTTTTGACTGGTTGAACCCTTCCTGATTTCCAGATATGATATGGTAAAGGGAAATACAATCAGGTTGAAAATGTAGGTCAGTGGAAAACTGTAATTGGCAAATCTTCCAATATTTCTGATGCTAAATAACTGGACGATAAGATCATTGTCATGCGCTATGAGTAAAATTGATGAGAATGCCGATAGGCCGAGGAGTAAATAAGTCTGATTTTGGTTAAAAATGTAGAGAATAACGTGATAAAAAAATACAGCAAATAAAATGAAGACAACGGGCAATGTCTGCCACAGACGTTTTATGTGCCATTTATATATATATGATTTGTTAGCCAGGACATGAACAAAGCGCCACAGCTGATTGCTCACATTTACACTTGCATTGAATCCGGTGTTCTGCCACACCAACTGGACTGTGTCATAGGCCTGCAAGTCAATGGGAATAAATGGATTGCTGACCGTATGAAATAATGCACCACTATTCACAATATCGGTACCGACTGTACCGGTTATAGGAGATCGCCTGGCTGATCGGATGTAGTACTCTGTTTCAGCTGCATTGGTCCCAAAATACCATGAGGAGGGTACATGCTCTGAGATGAAGGTGAGTTTTTTCCAGAGGGTTCCTTCTTTGAATGGTGGAATGGCAGCTTGATCCACAAAAGTTGCATCGAAGATCTGTTCAAAATCGTTAGTACTGGAACTGTCCAGATGATATTGGATGGATGACCCCATAGCTATACCTATGGCAGAATCAGTAGACAGGACGGAATCGATCAGCGTGCTTCCAGGACTTGACTCAGCATACTGCATACGTGCATTACGTCCTGATTTGTGAAGATTGAACCAGAAGAAGATGATCAGAAAGACAGGGCCCAGGGAGAGAATAAATATTCTTCGCGTGCTTAGTTTCAAGATCTGGTGATTTATGAGACTATGACTTTATAGGTGGAAAATGTGATAATTCCGTGGCCATTTTTTCCTGGTGGATAAGAATTAGCGTGCATATATGACGAAGCTATTGCGAGGTTTTGCCATGCAGCAGACCTTCAAATAGGGCCACAAATAACACCAACAAGTTCAATGGACAAGTATTTAGTATTAATTTAATGTACACAATATCTGGGTCATCAGGCGAAATCGAATCTCTGTTGCCTGTGTGAATGGAATATCTGCACTCCTGGTTTGGACAGCAAGAACATTTGCTGTCATTGTCTACTCCACTAGCGAGTAGACCACGACGACAGTATTCATAGGTATCGGTATAGGCTGGCCTCTTAGCGGTCGGTCTGCCTAAATCCATAGGGAGTCTCTTCTACCAGTGATTGATACTTATCATAGTGTTGTTGGCCTTTTTCATCGCCATATTCTGATTTCAAAAAAGCAGGAATGTCGTATTGCGTCTTTGGGATTCCAGGGTCCATGATCCAGCAGTAAATCCATGTATTGTCCGGCCTTTTTCCCAATGGCTCCAACCAGCGAGTGGCTTTTAACTGAGCTTGCTTCATGGGACTATTGCTGCTGTTTAATGCAGCATAGAGGATTTCATCGACCCAGGTCTCGAATTCGACCTTTACCTCGTCCTTTACTTTGACGATCACAATGTAGACCATCTCACCAACTTTAGCTCGATTAGTCTCTTTGTCTGAGTCAATCCATTTTTGGAGTTCTGCAGGAGAGGCCATCTTCTTTGCCTGCGAATAAGCGGCGGATGTTGCACAGCCTATCAGGATCAGCGTTATCAGAGTAGATTTCATTTTGACGATAAATTTGTAGTTAAGTAAAATGTGTTTGGTCATTACGACCAATGATCGTGATAAATGTAGGCTAAGGCTGTAGCTTCTTTTGGTAATCTGGACTCTGATATTGGTAATCTGGGAGCAATCTGCCCTGGAAAAACTGGTGGATGATAGCATTTAGGGCGACTTTTGTCAAGACAAAGGGACATCAATTAACCACTCGGAATCGATGAGCCATGAGCGATAGATTGATTGCTGCCATATTTCTATAGCTGACAAGTGAGCCTACTGATAAAAAAGGGATTTAATAAAAGATGGTCCAACTAAAATCGGAGGATACGCACTAAATAAGATTAAGTGCCGCATTTATCCTCACTACTACCTGACAACTTACTAACTTTAGAGAGTACGTGGGCACATTCATCCAACTGAAAAAGCGATATTTTTCGGTGGCTTAATGTCTCGAGTGATTGATCAAAAATTAGTGCTATGAAAAGAAAGAAATTCCTGACTGCCCTGGGAATAGCTCCTTTCACTCTTTGCTGGTCAAGTATGCTGTCGTATAAGCTTCCTCAGCCAGAAACGTTATACTTTAAAGATGATGGGTTAATCCCCAACAGCAGGTTTCCAGTATTGCTCTATCACGACACCATACCTCAAGGGATCGCACATGCCGATCGATGGCTTTTGAATCATTTTTCCGCTAATAATTGGACGAATGCATGGATTAATGGGATATATAGTTTTCATCACTATCACAGTACCTCACATGAAGTGCTGGGCATCTTTTCGGGAAGTGCTTTATTGCATATAGGGGGAGAGGAGGGTGAGCAGATGGCGGTAGTGCAAGGAGACATCATTGTCATTCCAGCAGGTGTAGGTCATAAAAGGATTTCGGGCAGGCATCTAGGAGTTGTCGGGGCTTATCCAGACGGACGAGATTGGGACTTGCTGAGAGGAGAAGCAGGTGAAAGACCTCGCGCTGATCAAAACATTCAGGCTCTACCGATCCCCGCAACAGATCCTTTCATGGGTCCAGACGGTGGTTTGACGACCATTTGGCGACCGTGAGTCAATCAGGTCATCTGGCACTCCGCCAGCTTTTTGGTCCTGCATCCAGATCGCATCACATCTGTGCAAATCTTCGCATAGTGATAAAATTGGATTCCTAAACTCCAGCAGTGGAACTTCAATGATCTTGGCACTCAGTGATTTTCCCAAAGAGCTGTCTACCGTCTGAGGCTATCACAATGTTGTGGCCATCGTGTGGATATTTAGTGGATGATGTATTGTTGCATTTGCTGCCATCCATCATGGTTATCTCCGGACCAAAATGGATGTTTCCTAACGGTGATTCTTTATAGACGATATCGCCACCTGATTCTGTATGTGTGTAGAAGACTTTGATGATCTGGCAGGAAGTGTCGACCGTGACGATCGGACGTGTTCCGTGATAGCTGACATGATAGAGACTGTCCCATTGACCGGTAGGTCTTCTGACCAGCAGTCCAATTTTCGTCTGCGAGGGTAGATCGTAGCTCGTTTTGATGGCAGCGTACAATACTCCCTCAGCTGTATATTTCAGATTTATATGGTCGTCAGCCATCCCCTTGCCGACATCTAGCGCACTGCGTGATGCGGGGATTTCATCCGGCGACCACATCGAAAGCAGATCGCCGTCCTGATGCATTTTAAACCCAAATCTCTCATCGCGTTGATTGGACCACAGCACACCGATAGCTTTTGACATTCTGACGACAGCGCTGATATCATCATCCTCGACTCCTCCGGCGATCCGCATGGGGGATGACCAGGTGGTATAGGGTGATCTTGCACTCCGTACTTCAATACTCCTACTAGTTTCATAAGTCATCCAGAGCGTAGACTCCGAGTCCACAGCCATAGTGGCCGTCTCGGTACTTTCGTCAAAGACGATGGGTGTGAACACTTGAGTGCGAGTTAGAAAATCGTATTGCTGAGCAACCTCATCAAATTTAACCGCCGTAAACTCTGAGTGTATTCCCTGAAAAAGAAGTATAAAAACTGTGTCGGATATCACGCAGCAATCTGCCTGTGACCTCTTGTTCTCGGATATGTGAAAATGCTTATTCCATCGACTGCCCATCAACTTCCAAATGTTTGTCCCACTGTGGTCAGGAAAAATAGAGTAGAAATGGTCCTTGTATTTCCAGACCTTCGACTGTGGCTTAGAAGCCGTGGTCACTGTGGTATTTACAGGCTCAATGGACTTATGCTGTGCAGACTGAGCACAACCGAATAGAGTGACACACCAAACCAAGTTCAAAGCGATCCATTTCCTCATATCACGTGGGCATAACTTTGATCAATCCTGATCAACAAAAGCTGCAACGCAGAAAATAGTCAATATTCAGAAGATCTAAAGATTCTCGAACAGGAATTAGATTTAGCAATGTCTGGACATGGGATTATAATTAGGAGAAAATTGAGGAATCTTTCAGAGCATAGCCCTTGATTATGATGTCCGGGTGATGTGATCAGCTAGACTCCATCCGCCAGTATCAGAAAGGTTGATTTATTCATCTGTCCCTGTACAATTTTCCAAGACATATATTCATCAGGAATAAGATTTTTGATTGGCTTGGTCTAATGGTGTATTTATTCCTCTTTAAAGCTAAGACTACCTGCCTGGCAAAGTCATTGACATCCATGCCCTTCTTACCGAGAGACTTTGCCATCTCAGTTTGTACCAAGGAAGGTAAGCCCTCAAAAGCCCTGATAGGTCCATCCTGAAATTGCGATCTCAGTGACTTGGTGTAGCTGCTTAATGCTGCCGTACACTGTGTAAGTAGGATATTGTGATTGTGTTTGCCGGTATCGACAGAATCGATATGTCGTGCTTTGGCTAAGATCATTGGAAAGGGATATGCCTCTCACACCTGGGTAGCACATCACATCCGTTTTACGGTATGCCATAGGCCGCATTTGGTGATGCCATGAAGTGCATAACTCACTGAGCTACCGGATCCGACTCGAAGAAATTGCTTTTCAGAAGAGGCTCAGGTGCCGTTCTGTGAGGGGGTGGGGAAGTAACTGTTTCTTCGCTGCTCTACTCGACTTGCTGGGCACTTATACTTTCTTGTAAGCCATATATTAGTCGGGTTTGGATATGAGATTTTTGAGGAATGCTTACGTTTAATAAATTCTATTTCGTACATAGAATCACTCCGAAACCCGGAGCATTTAATTTTTTCAGCTTTGTTTTTCTGAAACCTGCCTTTTTTGCGAAGCCATCTACCTCAATGGCTGAATAGGTTTTACCTCCTGCCTGATGAAGCAAGTTTAAAGCCATATATGAAGTTGTGGCTTTTGATAGTTGAGAGTTTCCACCAATACCTTTTATCTGATCAAGGATAACAAAAATTCCATTGTTGTTTAATGATGAAAATGCTTTTTGGGCAAGCTTTTCGTTTTCCTCTTGGTTAAGCCCATGAATGATATTGAAGGAAAGTATTAGGTCATTGCCATCTGGTAAATCATCTTTCATGAAGTCTCCAGACAGGAATGAGACTTGGCTAGATGCGTTATGCTTTGAAATACACTCATCTGCATATTTCTTAACGGGAGGAAAGTCCATCACAGTTGCATTCATCTGCGAATGTTTCTTGCAAAGCTCTATGCTGTACAATCCATGTGAACCCCCTAAATCCAGCACTTTTGTAGCTGTCTGGCTTACTGGAACTTTTTTTATAACTTCTTTCACATTCGTTTTTGAAATATCAATCATTGCTCTGGAAAATAGTTCCCACTCATAATCGTTCATTGCTTCAAGCATATTTAGCGAAGGGTTTTTTCCCAATTTGATAGTTTCATCAATATGAATGTAACTTTTGTATAAATAGTCACAGAATAGGATAAAGTAACGAAAGTTGTCTGGTGATTTTGGTGACAAGGACTTATATCCGCGTTTTGTGAATGCATATTTGCTATCCTTTTTCCGAACATATCCTAACGCATCTAAGCAATCCAATACGAGCTCACATCCAATTTTACTGACACCTGCCTGGCTCGCAATTTCTTGAACATTTTGCAAATCCATCGACAATGCATCTGCAATATTTAGTTTGACGGAGGAACCCAAGGCGAATCCAAGCCCAACGGATGAGGACGCGTCTGCAAATGGATGCGGAATTACATCGTTTGAAAGTAAGATTCTTTCAATAAATGAGAATTTGTAAATCATAGCCTTTGCATTTTTGAACAAAGGTATACTGGATCTTAGCTTGAAAATTGTATCAAGCGGACATTCTATCGATTTCTGAATAAATGACCTGGTAAACTGCTCATATGTTTTCGATATTCTCCAGGTGTCAATCCTGTCAATCCTTTGAAAGCTCTAATAAAGTGAGCTTGGTCGTAGAAACCACTTTCACAGGCGATTGAAGTTAGTGATTGATTTTTATTGTGAATTTTATAAAGAGATGTAAGGTACTTATAATACAGAATGAAGTCTGCCATGTTTATTCCAATATAATCTTGTGATAATCTCCTCAGGTGACGACTGCTTAAATTATATTGTTTACTAATGGATTGAACTGAGAGAGCCTCAATATTTCTGCATCTGTGAAGATCGAAAATGGCGTATTTATTAGTAGGATAGTTTTGTAGCTTAAATTGTTGCCTTAACCAAAAGAGAATATATTGAACTTGATGATCAAATGAATCGGTAGATTGAATGCGATCGAACAACATCATAAGAGACGGACAAATATCAAATGCGTTGAATACATTACCTGTAAACTCTTTGGCAGGAATTCCGAATAGCGATTTTAGGCTGAAAGCATGCAGTTGAATTCCCACAAAGATTTGAGACTCGCTATTTATTAGATGGTACGTGGATGTGTTTAATCCATTGATGTTGCATTTGTAGAAGTCAAAAGAGGAGTTTTCTGAATCTTTAAAGCAAAGCGTTTTACCCGATAGGTTAAAAATTATTTCTGCAGTACCTTTCGGAAGTATTCTCTCTTCCTCCCAGAGAAATTTGGATTTATTGATTTTCCAGATCTGTCTAAGCAGAATGCTTTCTGGACCTGCGATAGGATAGAAAATATTTGATGTTTCAATCATTTTATATTCTCAGGGTTTTGGGATGTTGTGCTATCAGTCCTGCCATTCTCGAAATGCCGACCATAGGAGGCATGATCGTGGTCACGACAGGTGTGTGCTATAAGTGGCTACTAAACCATGATGCTAAAAGTACACAGATTAACTCGCTTTTTCAGGATTGATATGCCATCGGGAGTGGTATGTTAAGCAAGGAACAGAGGGTAGGTGCGTGATCAATCGTGGTGATGGATATATTTATACTTGCTTTTGCCCGCTCGTGAATGGGGGCAGAAATGATATTGGGTATCATATCCTGCTCTTCATGAAGACTGCCTTATCCCGATCTCTAGAGCGTGTTATCTGTGACTTTGGTGTTGCGGTATGTATTGATATATTCTCCATTGTCTGAGGATAAATTTCATGGTGTTTTGATATATACCCAATGCCTTTAACTGCGCAATGATTTTACTGACATAGTGACCGATGTTCTTGATCATCTCTGCATAGGTCTCGTATTGATGTACCAATTTTTTTGCTTTTTACTCTATACCCCACTTACTCTCTTTTAGCTATGATAGGATGTATGTACAGAATAATCATTAAGGCTCCGAGAGGGGTCTTCCCTTGCGTCACTATTGACCCGTACGTCAAGGTACTCGCTAAGAAACCTATGTTAGGTGGTTTCGTGTGGGTCTGCGTCGTAGCATCCTAGATCTTCCCAACCTAAATCATCTGCGGGGATGAAGATGACACCGTGCCATCCGGATTTTCGATAAGAATTGTACTCTGGCTCCAGATGGAAAACTGGCAACACACATAGTAGCCGCCAGTCTTAAACATCACATCAAAATTCTACATCTCCCAGATTTGCCTATATACTGTATGGGGGAACACTCATCTTCGCCACTTGTTATCATCAGATCTACATCATTCCAGCAAACTGAGATTCAACGGCTTTGGGCGAAGCCATATATCCTGCTCCAATTTGCTTTGACATTACATCGGGGAAGACATCCTCGGCTCCTTCTTCAAGTGCTTGGATGACATTTTTGGCAACATTTTCAGGTGAATCTTTGTCCATATCAAAACCCTTGGCCATCTCTGTATCGATCGGTCCGGGATACACACCTACAACTAGAACGTTGGTTCCTGTAAGTTCACCCCTTAGCCCTTGTGTCAAACTATGTACAGCGGCTTTAGAAACTGAATAAGTTGAAGCTATCGGCATGTTAGCTAATCCAGCAACAGATGATACATTGACGATGGCGGCTGAATCCTTGGATTTCAAGGATTCAAAGAATGCATTTGTCAACTTGGCCAATCCCCAAAGATTGACTTCTAAATTGGTTTGCAAGCTTTCGAACAGGTTTCCGTTGGTAAAATTGCCACCAGACATGACACCGGCGTTATTGACCAGGATGTCTACATCGGCTGCAACATTGGCTACGTCAGCAATATCATCATCTTTGGTCACATCAAGCTGCAGGGGCTGTAAGCGATCCCCATACTGTGCAACTAATGACTGTAAGCTATCTACGTTTCTTGCACCTGCATAAACTTTGTTCGCACCACTTTTCAGTAGTTCGACGGTGATGGCTTTCCCGATGCCTCTATTTGCCCCACTGACGAACGCGACTTTTCCACTAATTGATACTTTCATCTTTCTTCAATTTTATTTTAATACTTTCTAAATACTTTCTCAATCCCCTAATGTAAGGGTGTGTTGCCATGGTCGAAGTGAATTTCATGGCGCCCTGATTCTATTATCCAAGGGTGCAAAAAACGTCCTCAAATAATGTTGTGATAGGCGATTAGATCACTTTTTTGTCACATTTTTCTCGATGAGACCAAGCCCCACCGAAACCCATGGCTATGTCTGGTGCAAGGTATAACGCAATTGAGCGCATTAAGTTTAGAACTTCGGTGTAGGCATTTTGACTTTCTTGGTTTTAAGATCTTCTTTGGTCCTCTAGGTCGCACGATCGATTGCAATCCGACCAACCAATGCTGTAGTCATGACGGATTGGACGACCTGCGAAAATCGAAAGTAGTTCTTTGCAGGATTCACTTAGTCTTCTCTCAGAGCACAAATTGGATTTGCCGATGCCACTTTCACTCTTTGCAAACTGATCGAGCCGAGCCCGTCAACAGCGACTATATCTCCGGACACCATGAATATCCAGCAGCTCATAGAAGTCTTGAAGGCAGAATTATCGAGCCATAAACTTCCAAAATATAGACTATAAGGAACAACTGATAGAGATCAGAGCGAGTTTCATTGAATCTTTGCTGAGCACATAAACTGTGCTCGAATGCTGGTACCTAGTATTTTTCGATTGCCGATTTCTTCGGTTTCAAACCGGTCATTTAGGAGTGAGACCAAAGGACCTAGGTATGCGATCAATACTGCGGGTAGTGTTCTAAAGAGTGTTGGGACAGTACTGCCACCATAATAGTTTGCTCAAAATCCTAAGTCAATACTCGAATCAACCTTTCTCTGACAGGTCTATATCGTCAAATCTTTTTCCTGAATGGTGGGTAATTCTGGGAGACTATTGATTGGCAGAGCTTCTTCATTTAACCTAGCCGGAAACACCTAAAGTGGTACGCATTCATCATTTTCTATGCTGAACTACAAATGTTTTATGCCAGCCAAGTCTGACAGTTGCCGATCGTTAGCCCAACCATCTCTTCCATTGCATTTCATTGCAAGTTGGGATCAGAATCGGATCATATCCTTGCAACTTTCTTGCTCCAACACCGTCTTATAATTATCTCACTTGTAGTTTTTATAGATAAAGACTACATTTAGGGTCAATACAATGTTAAATGAGTAAGAATCATCTTGGAGAATTTGAAGAAGTCGTTATGTTGACGGTGGCCATCTTATATGGGGAGGCTTATGGGATTGCCATTCTGAGCGAAATCGAGAAACGACTAGAACGCAACGTCAGCATTGGTTCACTACAAACGGTACTGCGCCGATTGGAGAAAAAGGGTTACCTCACTTCGGCTTTCGGAGAAGCGACACCCGAGCGTGGTGGCAAGCGTAAGCGCTTTTTCGTCGTGACAAAGTACGGCCAAAAAGTGCTTCAGCAAGCGAAAGAACAGCGACTCAGTCTGTGGAAAGCCATCCCAAAAATTGCATTTGATTAAGCATGGCTGACCAACCTCCATATCGACCTCCCAAGAATTCACTCCGATTCTTTCGTTGGTTTTGCCGACCGGAGATGGTGGAAGATATTGAGGGAGATCTTGTGGAGCGATTTAATTCCAATATTTCCTCTTCAGGTTTCTGTAAGGCACGGCAGAAGTTTACTTGGCAGGTGGTCTCGCTATTAAGACCGGGTATTGTGAGGCCCTTTATTATTTGTCAAAAATTGATACCAATGTTTATGCTAAAACATCATCTGCTAATCGGCTGGCGCATTCTCTGGAAAAACAAAGGCTTCTCAGCCATCAACATCGGTGGTCTGGCTTTAGGCATGGCTGTAGCTATGGCCATTGCACTATGGATTTCCGATGAGCTTAAGTTTGATCGATTTCACCTGCAGGGCGACCAAATATTTAAAGTCATGCGACATGTTTACTCTGGCGCCGAAATCCAGACTAGTGATCGAGTTACTTTCAACATTGCTGGGGTTCTCGAGGATACTTATTCAGATATCCAGACGGTTGCAATCACTTCCGTTAAGGAAGATATTATTTTTCAACAGGAAGGAACGTCCATGAGAGAAGAGGGCTATTATGCTACACCGTCCTTTCTCAAGATTTTTTCCTGGCAAATTGTAGCAGGAGACACCATGAATTTGTTGAATGATCCCAGCTCAATTCTGATATCAGAATCCCTTGCCCAGCGATATTTCGGTGAACAGCGTGATTCGTGGCGAGACTTGATTGGCCAGCACCTAAAGCACATTATCCCAGATTTAGCAGACCTCACTGTGGCTGGCATATTTTCTGATATTCCTAGTCATTCCACCCTGCAGTTTGATTTTATTTTACCCATGCAGATCTATGAGAGCCAGAACAGATGGCTCACCAATTGGAATAACAGCGGACCCCATATATATGTCTCCACCCATCAGGGTACCGATTGGGAAGCCATTAGTGCAGACATGGCCGATATTCAGAATAAGCACATTGACGGATTTCGCAGTGATCTTTTTCTCCACCCTTACCAAACGCAACATCTCTTCTCTTCCTTCCGAGACGGTAAGATCCAAGGTGGAAGAATTCAATATGTAAGAATATTCGGATTGGTAGCTCTTCTGATCATCTTGATTGCGTGCATTAATTTCATGAACTTGTCGACGGCACGTGGTACCCACCGAACCAAAGAAATCGGAGTTAGGAAAACCATCGGAGCAGGAAAAAGCGCACTCGTCACTCAGTTTATTGGTGAATCATTAATGCTCACTTTATTTTCCTTCGTAGTAGCGTTTGCCTTATTGGTAATGGCCCTACCCCTACTAAATAGTATAACTCAGAAAGACCTATCCATCGGACAAATGGATACTTATACTTGGGCGACATTTGGATTGATCGGGCTAGTCACTGCTCTCCTTGCCTCCGCTTACCCAGCGTTTTACTTTTCATCTTTGTCTCTAAGCCGAATCTTTCGTGGTGCTTCACAAAACAAATTCGAACGAAGTTTACTCAGAAGGGGACTGGTCGTCTTTCAGTTTGTGGTGTCATTCTTATTAATTGTAGGTACACTCGCCGTCTACCGGCAAATCAATTTCATTCATCAAAAAGACCTCGGTTTTGATCGCGATCACATTATAGCGCTACCTCTGGAAGGATCAGCAAGAGAAAAATACGAGACGTACCGAACTGAGCTTCTCAAACAGCCCGGGATCCTTCAAGTTGGAGCTGCCAGCGAGTCACCCTTAGAAGTGCGGTCAAATACTCATCAGGTCAAATGGTCAGGAAAGGATCCGAACAGCGAAATCTCCAATCGTATCCTGGCAGTTGATGCCAATTTCACTCAAACACTAGGCATGCAAATTGTGAAAGGTCAGCCACTGAAAATGCAGTCACATGACGCCTCCGATAAATATCTCATTAATCAGAGGGCATCAGAAATTATGGAGTTCCAAAATCCCATTGGAAAGCGATTGTCCTTTTGGGGTGGAGAAGGCACCATCGTCGGAGTGGTTAAAGACTTCCACATGGCTTCTTTTTACCAGGATATCGAACCTATGATTTTGTGGCTAAGACCGGGCAATGTATCAGATTTATTTGTCCGCACGAAACCTGGCCAGCTTGAAGAAGCCATCGAGTCGCTCGAACTGGTACATGAGCAATTTAATGCAGACTATCCATTTAGCTACGCTTTTCTAGATGATGAATTCGATGACAAATATCGGTCCGAACAGTCGATTTCCTCACTGAGTCTAGGTTTTACTGGGCTGGCCCTTTTCATTGCTTGTCTTGGCCTATTTGGACTAGCCATATTTGCTGGTCAGCAACGTCTGAAAGAAATCAGTGTAAGAAAAGTACTCGGTGCTTCGGTCATGCAAATCGTTTACCTATTGTCACGTGATTTCATGCGCTTGGTTTCACTGGCCATTGTGGTGGCTGCACCACTCGCTTACTTACTTACGCAAGGTTGGTTAAATAATTTTTCTTACCGAGTTAGCATCGGAGCAACCATATTTCTTATTGCCACAGGTACAATCTTCCTACTCACCATGTCCATTGTCGGAATATACGGTTTAAGAATTTCGGCAAAAAACCCCATACATGCATTGCAAGCTGAATAACCTGACACTAAACTACCGATGACTTCACCTCCAAAATATGCGCTTCGTTTCTTCCGCTGGTTTTGCCACCCGGATTTCCTGGAGGACATAGAGGGTGATTTATTGGAAAAATTCAATGACAATTCAAAGAACTCCTTAAAAGAAGCCAATAGGGAGTTCATTTGGCAGGTGCTCCTGCTATTTCGACCCGGTATTATTCGCAGTGATCTTAAACTCTTAAATAATCACATGATGTTTAGGCAAAACTTAAAAATCGGATTGAGGTCGCTCAAGAAAAACAGGGGATTTGCTCTCCTCAATATCAGTGGTCTTAGTCTAGGCATTTTGGCATCACTTCTCATTGGAATGTGGGTTTACGACGAACTTACTTTTGACAGGACTTATGACCACTGTGATCAAATTGCACAGACGATGGGCAATTACTATTTTGGTAACGAGATACGTACCACGAAAGGCCAGGCCCTCCAACTAGCCACTGTCCTGCGCAATTCCTATGGCAACTACTTTGATGAGGTTGTAACCACATCCTGGACAGGAAATCGCATGCTCACCTGGGGTAATAAAAAACTGATGAGGTCAGGTAATTTTATGGAACCGGGCATTGCAAACATGTTGAGCCTTAAGATGATCCGTGGCAGTAGATCGGCACTCAGTGATCCCAGCTCCATCTTGCTTTCTCAGGCTACTGCAGCTGCCATTTTTGGCAATCAGGACGCCATGGGTCAAAATCTGATGATTTCCAACACGATGGAGGTAAAGGTAGCAGGTATCTATATCGATCTACCAGAAAATTCAAGTTTTGCAGGACTGACCTTTATTGCCCCTTGGAGTCTTTTAAGTAGGACCGAAAAATATGAAGAAAGACTTGGATGGGGTAATCGGTGGTTTAATGTATTTGTACAATTGGCTGATCGTATCGATGTCGAGGCAGCATCAACCGCCGTCAAGAATATAGTTGAAGACAACATTCCGGTTGAGGCAGCCAACTTGAGAAAACCATCCATTTTTTTTCATCCCATGAGAAAATGGCACCTATATGGCAGTTTTGAGAACGGTGAGAATATTGGAGGCAGGATAGAATATATTTGGATTTTCGGAATCATTGGAGGGATGATACTTTTCTTGGCATGTATAAACTTCATGAATCTAAGTACAGCCAGATCCGAGAGAAGAGCAAAGGAAGTTGGAATCCGAAAGACAATTGGATCGGATCGTGCACAATTGATTGGTCAATTTCTGAGCGAATCATTTTTAGTGGTCATATGCGCATTTGCATCGGCTTTTTGTTTAGCCTGGATTGCATTACCCTTTTTTAATACCGTCACTGAAAAACAGATGCAGATCCCCTGGTCGGCCATCCCGTTTTGGATGATCTCCATCATGCTCATTTTTGTGGTTGCAGTAATATCCGGAAGTTACCCAGCGATTTACTTGTCTTCATTTAAGCCTACAGATGTAATGAAAAGGCTACCGAGAAATAAAGGGAACTTTTTCACGTTGCGTCGGGTGTTGGTCAGTGGTCAATTTCTTGCTTCGATAGCTTTAATTATTGGCACTCTGGTCATCGCGCTGCAGATCAAACATGTCAAGAACAGACCTATTGGGTACAATAAATCTAATATTGTCACCATACCCATCAAAACTCCACAGATTATGAAACATTACGAAACTATATGCAGAGAGCTCATGGCAAGTGGAGATATTCAGGCTGTCTCGGCTTCAGACGTGACCATGGCCGCTACCTATACGACCAATAGCGGCTTCAATTGGAAGGGCAAGGATCCGGCATTTAGTGAGGAATTTTATACGCTAAGAGCCACACACGGATTTGGCGATCTTGTTGATTGGGAAGTTTTACAGGGAAGAGATTTTTCTGAAGCACATAAAACCGATACCTTAGCCTTTATTCTCAATGAGACAGCCGTCAAATATATGGGGCTAAAGAATCCACTTGGGAAACTTATAGAGTGGGGAAAGGATGCCTCGAATGGCACCTTCAAAGTCATAGGGGTGGTAAAAGACATGATTACCACTTCACCCTATCAGGCAGTTAAGCCCATGATTTATGTTTTGCATTATGGACGCTTCATCCGATTCATGAATGTTCGAATAAATATTCAAAGTAGTGCTTCAGAGGCATTGAGTCATGTAGGAGAAGTGTTTGGGAAATACGACCCTGATAACATTTTTGAGTATCAGTTTATGGATCAGGAGTATGCCAAGAAGTTTGGTAACGAGGAACGATTAGCAAAATTAGTCAGCGGTTTTGCCTTCCTCGCAATTTTCATTTCCTGTATAGGTCTCTTCGGGATTACCGCACTAGCCACCGAGCAAAGGAAAAAGGAAATTGGTATCCGTAAGATATTAGGGGCGTCGACAAAGGGATTATGGTCTCTTCTTTCGCTGGAATTCTTAATCCTTGTAATTTTTTCTACAGGATTAGCTATTCCATTCTCCTATTATTATATGAGCGCATTGTTGCAAAATTTCAACTATCATATTGATTTGTCTTGGTGGATCTTTGCGCTCGGTGGAATGATCGCTTTAGTAATCACCATGATCACCGTTAGTTTTCATACCATCAGGGCAGCCATATCTACTCCGATTCATGCCCTGCGGACAGAGTAAAAGTAACTTGAAATAAAGACTAATACATGACCCCAATGGCAAATCGCTTTTCTGCTGGTCTCGCCGGCCAGATGTGAAGATATTCATCCGTTAATATTTTATTTAATCCTCACATATATAGACATCATGAGTCTAACTGCATTTTAGCTATCAATCTCCCGCTTCAATCTTCGAACAACGCATTTAGGCTGCTATTATCTATTATTTCTTAGGTAATTGGGGTTTGGGCTTGGCATCGGAGCGTTCGCTTGTTGACGCCATTGGCTCAAAAGGCTATACAATTCACTCGCTTTTTCAGGATTGACTTTTTCCAGGTTGTTCTCTTCTCCTATATCCTCTTTGAGATTGTATAGCTCCAGGTGATTATCCTCTAAAAATTGAATCAACTTCCAATCACCTTGGCGGACAGCACTTACTGGTGTGGTGGTCGGATAATAATGGGGATAGTGCCAAAACAAATTTCTGGCACTTAAACCTGGGTCGTCTTTGCCTGATAGAGCTTTGAGAAGACTTTGCCCTTCAATGTCCTTTGGGAGTGGTATGTCGAGCAAGGCACAGATGGTAGGTACGTAGTCAATTGTGGTGATAGGTATATTTATGCTTGCTGTTTGCCCGCTCACGAATGGGGCAGAAATGATCGTAGGTATCCTTATTCCGCCCTCATAAAGGCTGCCTTTTCCCGATCGTAAGGGCTTGTTATCAGTGACTTTTGTGCCGCGGTATGCATTGATATATCCGCCATTGTCTGATGATAGAATGAGCATGGTGTTTTGATAAATGCCCAATGCCTTTAAATGGGCGATGATTTTACCCACATTGTCATCAATGCTCTTGACCATACCTGCATAGGTCTCGTTTTGGTGCGCGAATTTTTCTTCCTTTTTACCTTTGAAATATTGGACATCCTCTTCTTTAGCTTCGATAGGAGTATGTACAGAATAATAATTGAGATTTAGAAAAAGAGGTCTTCCCTTTGCATCACTAATTACCCGGATGGCTTCGTCCGTGAGGCGATCCGTTAAATATTCCCCACCTCTTTTTGAGAAATATCGGTGGTTGGCATCGGTAGCCATGTCTGTCACAAACCGATATTCACCAAAGGCGTGACCTCGATACGGATGAAAAAAAGTAGGTGGAGCGCCCCTTTGGCTCGCTGCGAAACTAACATCAAATCCCTGCGTTTCTGGAAAATGCATGAGATCCCCTAAATGCCATTTTCCGATATGCGCAGTGAGGTATCCTTTTTGCTTGAGTAGTTCTGCAAGGGTGATTTCATCTAAGGGCAGATGCTCAGCAGTCTGTGGCGTGATCAATTTTTGATCATTGTGTGGTCTGCGTTCGTGGCCTGCTGCCTCAATCCAAATGGTCAATTGCAAATTGGCTGGCGTTTTCCCTGTCATGATCGATGCTCTGGTTGGAGAACACACAGGTGCCGCCGCATAGCTATTCGTAAATAGCGTCGAAGTACTTGCCAAAGCATCTATGTTGGGCGTTTCGTGCAGGTCTGCGCCGTAACATCCCAGATCTGCCCAACCCAGATCATCTACGGTGATGAAGATGATGTTAGGTCGATCAAAGTTTTGGGCTTGACTTGGAATGACTAACAATTGTAATAGCAAGAAAAAGTATTTTTTTATCATAAATAGAAAGGTTAGTTATAGCTATGCTCGTTGGCCAAGTTTAAAAGCATGATTTTTAGTGATGAGATAGGGAAGCATAGGCGCCCTTTCTTCAAGACTAGTTTTTATATCTCCTGCTTAAAATATTTATCAGGTCGTCTTTCTGACCAATTGTTAAAAGTACAATATTAAATTTGTTTAAGATCTTGATTAGCTTTTTTGGTTACTTTGTTTATTTTCTGTCCTTCTCCATTCGTCTCAAAATTAAAAAGTGGGATTATTGTTTCCTATCGCTCCACCTGTGACTAACATCAAAAATCTTGAAAAGAAATCGATTGGTTGTATAGCATCCCAGTGCTCTGCTAATTTACCGTTTTTTAATCTGAAAGTGTCAGTAATGATAAAGCCTTTCTTTTCATTGCCTCTGTGCTTGGCTTTCATGGTGGTATGGCTGTGTAATATGACATAATCACCGTCAGTAAAAATCTTCTTTACATTGAAAGAGTATTCTGGAAATCGTTTGACCATCGTTTTTACATAACTAACAAGTCCTTCAATATCATTGGGAATAGCTCTGTTGTGTTGAATGTAAGAACCGCCACCAAAATTGTTTAAAGTGTACTCATAATTATGTTCATTCATTAAATGCTGAAAGAAATCGACTACCAATTTTACGTTCTCTGTTTCTTGCTCAGTCCAATGATCTTGTAGGTAATTGTCCAAAATTATTTGCGGTTTTTCCATATTTGATTCACTCATGATTAATTGATTTTGAAAAGTGATTGCTTAAAATTGTTATATGTTTCAATGATTTGTTTGCTAGATTGTTCTATGTTTCTTTTTATTTTATCTATTTCTGGATGAACATCGAGGTTTGGATGAAATTCTTGGATATTCTCTTTGCTCCAAATCATAAGTTCAATGAGAATGGGGGTAAAGGACAAGCCCTTTTTAGTTAAAGTATAAATATTGGTTTTCTTGTTTTTGGGGTGATTTTCTTTGTTGATTATCCCAAACTTCTCCAACAGTTTCAATCTTGAAGAAAGGATGTTTGTAGCAATAGATTCTTGACTTTCAGTGAAGTCTTTAAAAGTACTTTTCTCCTCGAAAAGCATCTGTTTAATAACAACCAATGTCCACCTATCTCCTACGATATCCAGCGCTGAGGTGATGGGGCATTTGCATCTAAAAGGCTTCAAATCTCTCATGTATATTACTTGCAAAACAAAAGTAATAATATTTTTGATGCTTGCAAAAGAAGATTAATGAAAGATTAAGATCATAGAAAGTTAGTAAACGGGCATAGAGGGCATATCAGATTACATTGAGTTGGACTGCGCAGGAGAAATAGTAAAGTAAGGTGATCAGATACTGAATTTTGGACTATATTAGCCTATAATTCAGAGGAATAGACATGGCACTCCTGAAGGATCTTGTGGATGACCAGGGGATGCGTCTTGATCTGATGGGGGATCGTTTGTACTGCCATAATAGGACGGTCTATGCCATGCGAGCACCTGAAAAACCAGGTAATATCATCTCCTATCTGACCAGATTCACTCACTGGATAGGCAGAAGATCTTCACTGATTTAATCATTTAGCGCGCTCTCTTCATACACCCACATCATGCCAAAGGCTTTAATCCTAGCCAAAGAAATGACTGATCGATTTCGAGAGAGCCTCATTCAGCAAATCCAGTCGTTCAACAAGACGAATATACTTGTGCCATGTGTTCTGTGATGTACTGCAAAATCTGGCGATACTGACCCACCTATTCCGGTGATATTGACCCACCCCAGAGAAGTAACATTTGAGCAAGTCGAATATGAGCTAAGTTGCTTTAAAAAGCAACTACTTCATGGTATAAAGAACAAAGACGATGACTCAGATCAGAAAGATTCTACAGTGCATTGAAAAAGGCTGGTCCATACGGAAGATCGATCGGGAGACAGGTATTTCTCGCAACGCGATTCGAAGCTCCTGCAAGCAGGGCAGGCTTTGCAAACCACTTGAATCTTTACTTATTAGCTGCCGGTTTTTCTTTTCCAATTATTATAGTATGGATTCATCAAATTTTCGTCAATTCAGTTTGTCTTTTTGCGACCTTTAATTCGATAAGAGAGAGACCACTGACAATTGCTATTTCGGTTAAAATGTAAATCCATCCTAAATTCGAAATGTCTTCTCTATGATAAATTGCTAATCCGATCGATAAGCAGCAATATATCAAGTTTGCAAATGCAATTATTTTTAAGAAACTTCCTAAGTTATTATCAATTTTAAGATAGCAGTAAAAGTCATAAACCGCAAAAATACACGGCAATGATGCAAGAAAATATAAAGTCGGTTTGGGTATTCCAAAAAGATATTCCAATTTCACTAAAACAATTCCTAACAGAATAGCAGATATAATAGCTCCAAATCCGTCAATTTGAAACAATTTTTTTGGATTATCATTTAACCAATCCACGATTCGTGCATTGTCATTTTTTGAGTTCGTTTTTTCATTCATCTTCTAAAAGTCTACAAGCCGGCCTGATCCCTGATATGCATATGGACGCAGACATTTCAGTTGAACGAAGCCCTGCAACAGGGCAACGCGTAGATACTATGCGCCTAAGATATGACAATTGATGCAATATGTAAGTAAGATATTGAGATTGGGTTTGCCTGTAACCACAAGATCGATGTGTTTTCTCCCGTGACTCTGTAATCTGACCAATGAATGTTAAGATCAAGAGAAAGGGATATACCTCTCCTACCAGGTGAGCACGTCATATCTGTATTGTAGTATGCCACAGGTCGCATTCGGTGATGATTTGTTTCACGGTAAAGTAATGTAGGTTTGCATCCAGTTTTGATCGGTCATGATATCCACGATCAAAAAGTCTGTTCGACGGTTCAACGGATTGGCGGTACTGGCCGGCTATTCCCCCCGGGTGGCTGGCGTGGTCACCGCCTGTTATCACTCGTAGTTCTTCAATTCTCTTTTGATCGTAGAGAAAATATTATAATACACTGCATCCCATTTCTGCCCCAATCGTATGAAGATTAGATCATTCTTAGGATCGACAAATAGTTCCTGACCAAATATTCCAAGGGCATAAAACTCCGGACCACAGTTTTGAATGATCCATTGTCCGGAGTTATTCCAGTGTTTCATTGGTTGCTGGTAGTTGTTTCTTTTGATCTTACTTTCCGCGGAAATAGAATCAGGGAATGTCGTCATCTTGTAGTTTCCAGAAGTGTCTTGATGATAGAGGTAGCTTTTTTGACTATACCAGTGATTTTGGTAGCAGTCGTTGCTAAAGTCTGGTTGCGTGCATTCTTGTATCCATGTAGAATCAATGATTTGCTCATCGTCCCACTTACCGTGCTTGAGAAACAGTCTTGCAAATTTGGCGTAGTCTCTTAGGGTTGCATCTAGACAACAAAATCCTTTCGTATTCTTTGCGTCATGGCTATCAACAGTCCATGTTGCATGAGATTCCATTCCGAGAGGAATCCATAATTTCTGCTCAAGATACCTCGCAAGTGATTTGTTGGTTGACCTCTCTAGCCCTAGGGCTAGCAACTGGGTGTCAAGGCTACTGTAGGAATGATGGGTGCCTGGTCTGTATCTAAATTCTATGTTCGGTAGCAGCGAAAGAATATTTTTAGATATATACAAATCTGAGATATCGGAAAAGGGATTAGCATAATTATCTTCATTGAAGTCAATACCGGATCGCATATTTAGTAGATGTTGTATTGTTACTTCAGACCAATAATCGTCAAATTCTAGTAACTCTGGTATATAGTTGGTGAGCAGATCCGATTTTGCAAGATGACCTTCTTGGTTGGCAATTCCCGTGAGCGCTCCAACAAAAGATTTAGAGATTGACCAGGATGGCAATAGTGAATTTTCATCATAGGATTGGAAATATTTCTCAAATAGGATTGTGTCCTTTCGAATTACTATGAAAGCAGTCGTTTTAGTTTCTTCCTTTAGGTACTCAAGGAGCTGGTACGTCTTCCTTTTCTTTTTGGAGTAAGGGCTGTATTTTATTTCTGAAATGAAGTTCTGAGTTTGTTTGTCACCAGAAACAAATTTAAAGACGGCTGCAGGATCGTGTGAAATTGCTACTTTTTGTTGTTTCGGTTTCTGATGATTTTCAGAGAAGTGAAATTGACTCATCTTTGCTAAACGGCAACTAGTAATGGAAATTATTGTGATTAGAAGGAATGGTATATGTCTTATGCTGATCTTCATCTTATGAGTGATAACTCAAAGGAATGTCTGCGTCTATCACTCAAAGACTACAAGCTCGACTTCATCCCTGATATGTCTATGGACGCAAACATCTCAGTTGAACGAAGCCCTGCAAAAGGGCAACGCGTAGATATCTGTGTGGCTAAGATATGATAATTAAGGCACTGTGTAAGTGGGATATTGAGATTGTAAGTTACATACCAGAAGTAGTACTGGGGGAGTAGAAGATACCTGAAGGAGATGGCGGTGTTCGAAAATTGGGGATACCGACAGCAATTGATCGTATATACAGCAAGCGATTCATCAAGTCCTTAGCTAGATTTGGGACCCGATGTTTTCGGAGTATAGCTACGGCTTTCGACCAAAATGAATTTAGGCCCAGGCACTGGCAAAAGCCGATGACTATATCAATACAGGGTACCAACACATCATTGACCTGGTTCTGAAGAGTTTCTTTGACAAGGTAGACCATGACAAGATTATGGGACTACTGCGCCGGAGGATTTCAGATAAGATTTTACTTCGACTGTTACGCAAATATCTACAAGCAGGAATGATCTGTAAAGGACATTATTGCAATCGGACTGAGGGAACATCACAAGGTGGCTCCTTGAGTCCACTGCTTTCAAATATATTATTGACAGAGTTTTGATAATGAGCTGAGTATTTGACGAATTAGGTTGTCGCGTATTCAGATGACTGCAGCATGTTCTTAAAGAGCAAACATAGCTGCATATCGCGTACTAAACAGTATTACCAGATTCCTTAAGACGCAGCTAAAATTAGAAGTGAACAAGGAGAGGACCTCAGTATGCCGACCAAGTTAAATTCGAACTATTGGGACACTGCTTTACCTACCTATAATACAAGGAGGGAGAGCGCAGCAAGTATCGTCTTAGCATAGTGAAGAAGAGCTGGAAGCGGCTAATTCTTGCCGCCTCACTCTACTCGATTAGCGGTTCGTATTCCTTTCTGTTTCAATTTGGTTTATTATTCCCTTTAGCATTCTTGGAACAATCAATTTATGAAATGGCTTGACAGGCAAGAAATATAATTTTCCAAACCTATTGTTGAACTTGACGGTTGTTGATAAAGTTAAAATTTTACTTCCAATATCATTAGTTTTACTTTCCTTATATAGTGAGATTCTAAAATCTAAGTGTTTGTCATCTTCTCCAAGTATTACTTCATTCTCGTTTCTATGATACACGGTAAAAAGTCCAAGTTTTTCACCCAATTCACAATTAAAATTATCAAGTAGTTCTTTTCTGTTATTAGTCTTTTCTGGAGTTTTTAGTCCAAAAACAGAAGCTATCCGATTTCTTAATTCAAATAATTGGGCTGTCCATTTAGGTGCCGAGGTGAAAAATGCTTTGCCAATATCTTTAGAGCTAGTTTCATCATTCACATCAAGATATTCCCCTTGAAAACTATCTAGATATTCAAAGTTTGTATCCTTTAGAATGGAGTTTTTAGGTAATATCGTCTTTCTTATTTCCATTGTTATTTTTCTAATGAACGCTAACGTCCAATCGCATGTGACGGTCGCCGCGTCAGCAGGACTGATCATCATTTACGGTGTTATATCCTGGCTCTTCCCCTTTGACCAAGGAGGGCTCTTTCTGGGCTTAATTGGTTGGGTTTCAAGGATGTTAGAAGTTACTTGCTAGCTGCTATTAATTTGCATCTAATCTCTTGCCGAAAGTTGCAGCCCTTTTCCATTCAGCCTCAGTCGGGAGTGAATGCAAGTTATCTAAACTAAGGACTTGGCCATGCGGATTACTTTCTGATGTCGATTTTTTTTTGGCTTTAGCAGCAGCCTTCCATTCGGTCTCTGTCGGAAGTGAATGCAAGTCGTTTAAACTGATGGAGCAGTAACCTTCGTTACTTATTGTTTGCGTATTACATCCAACAGATATCAAGAAGAGCACGGAAGTTGTTAAAAATAGTTGTTTCATTTTTGGAAGTATTTAAGTGTAGAAACATTGGGATGATCGTACAGCCGTGGCCAACACCATTTCAAAGATACACTTTTACCAGTTTAGCCGCTGTGAGTGTTATCACAAAAATTTGATCGCGGGTTTGGAGCATTCTCCGCAGTTAACCCGAGAAAGGACCGAAACACTCACGCCCTTGATGGGCATCAACAAGTACTGCCTTGCGCGTTCTTGACTGATTCTACCACGCATCTTGCTCTCGTGCAATCATCGTAAAACATGCGTACCGTGCGAAGGTAGCTTGAGATGGTTTGCTCGCTATAATTCTTTAAAGTCATGTAAGAACCATGGTCTTCTATCAGCGATTCTCTTTATTTCATATCTGTATCCTTTGACTGACTTTCCATCCGCTAATACGGAGCCATTCAGCTCATGAAAACGAACTAATTAGAGAGAATCCATGGGGATTTGTACAACGGTCCGGCCATAAGAGTCTGTATTGGCTAGTAATCCAAAGCCCTTGATTTTCTTGTTAGCACTTTCAATTTAACAAACTTAATACGATTATTCCAGTTCCGATCTGCATTAGCCAATATGACGTCTTACTTGCCTGTTATATCCAGTTGCTAACATTCAAATTTGCTCACAATGTGTGACTCCATTCCACTGATTTCTTTAAATCGTTTGAAAAAGATGCCAGTACCAAACTTTACGGAAATCCTTTTCATATAGCTCTCTGATTGGCCCCGATGAGAGGTCACAACCAGATATCTTTCTTTCCTAGTATCTTCAAAAGCTATTGTCGAGGTTAGGGTTGGATAATCCTTAAGTTCTGCCAGATGCTCAGCAGAGGAACTATTCTCAATCAGCCAGATCCTATCAGCTCTTAAGTCAACTGTGAGATTATTATCATACTCCTTAAACTTAAATACAATTTTTTCCTTCATTTCGTGAGTATGTTTCCTGATCATTAGTTTGCATCTATTATCATGACGTTTATAAATTGGGTTTGAAGCAATCAATCTGTATTCAAGAAGCTGAATTTCATGTTTCTCGAATACGACTAATGCCAAATCATTGAAAATGTGAAATCGATTCGAATCTTCAAATGGCGAAAATTGAGAGCTTCCGTATAGTACTGTGCCGATTTCTTGCCCCAATAATGTCTTCAATATAGCAGTCTGGGTTTCCATTCAATTTCAGTTGGATATAACGGTCGGTTCTGTGGAATACAGCGTATCCCGAAGGGTTTGCTATGATCACACGATGTTACTTGCAGGCCTATGCCCTGCATAACTCTGGGGTACAACTTTAAAGATACGTCAGTTTTTTGAAATATAGGAGTTACATAACTGTAGATAAGATGGTGGAGCTATGAGAATAAGAGTGGACCACACATAAGTTTGCTCTAAGTACATGACAAAAAATTAATATATGTTCTCATTCTTACTAAGTTGCATAAGAAAATAGTGTTCATAAATTCATCTAATCCGAGCCGGAAAATGCTTTTAGATCTCCTACCATGTTTTTTAATTTGTATTCTTTGAGGGTGTTTTTCATGAATGAATTTGCCAATTCTTATCATCCATGTGTACGCTATTGCCAAGACTAACATTAGTGTTTCCAGACGGTCAGTCTTGGTAACATGAGTGCATTCCAAATTAAATCCATTAGATTTTAGATCTTTGAACATGTTTTCTATATACCATCGTTCGCCATATCTGCACAAACTATGTTCTGGATGGTCATAGGAGATGACAATTAAATATTCTTCCCTGTGATTCTTTGTATTTGTGATCTTTTTTCCTTGTGGGAACACTTGCTCACCTTTGAGAATGACAGGTTTTTTGATTGTTCTTACTTTACCAATTTGGAGTCGGGAAAAAAGTGTTGATACACGTCTTTCTGTTCCCCGATAAAACACCTTCATGTTCTCTCTGATCCTTATGTCATAAGGGATTCCGTGCTCATTAAGATATCTAATCCATTTCTGACCAACAAACTCCCTGTCGGCGATAAGACTATGTATTTTCCCGTGCCCTATGATCCTTATCAGCCTATCCATCAGGGCGATCCGCTCCTCATAATTGCTACTTCCCTTCTTTGGTAGCAGTGTCCATAATATTGGCACAGACCAACTCTTTCCCTTCACACTCAACACCAAAAAATTAATATCTGCTCGACCAAACTGCCAATTAGTCCTATCCAGTAATAACGTGTATGGATCCTGTACTCCTGCCAATCGTATGATAAACGGAATAAGCTCATCGAAATTGACCGATACTCCGGCAATAAATCGCTGAATTCTACGGTAATTGCTGGATCGACTTACATCATTCTGAATTGCTATGGCAACCTTGACAAGGTTTATCGTACCTACACTACTAATTGCACGTACTAAAAGGTAGAGAAATTGAACACGTCGCTTGTCCATCCCTTTAAAATGTAGTAGGAAAACCTTAAAAAAACTGCTATCTTGCACTTTCGAGACCATATTTGTGAAATTAGGTTAACTAATTGGTTATGAAATCACAATATATGGTCTTTTTGTGTTATGTCATGTACTTAGAAGTTTGCTACAACTTTTAAAACCCATCAATTGGTGCAGTCCCTTCAAGGGAATGATACTGAGCGAATTGGAAAAGCATGACGTGAGCGCGATCATGTCAAGGTGTTTCTATGGAAGATGAAAGTGAACCGACAGAAGAAGTGTCGAAAACAACCCGGTAAGGGTCCAAGCGTCCTAACTGTCGATCTGCCTTACTCAGGAGATTGATTACTTCAATGTCATCAAGTAACTATTTGCGGTTCACCTCCTCTGGAAAAAAGCTGCTATAGCCACCCTGATTGATGAACTTCCTGATAAGAATTTTTTCACCTCTTCTTTTGAACCATTTTTCCAATTCTTTTGAATTCTTAAAAATATTAAGTTCATTGTTTCTCTCTTTTTCTATATAAAACAATAACAGCAAAATCACATCTTTATTCGAATTTCCAAGATTGTTCAGTAATAAGGAATACAAAGGAATACTTATAATTGCTCATAACGGTCCGGCTACAAGCGTCTGTATTGGCTAGCAATCCAAAGCCTACAAATTCCTTGTTAGCACTCTCAATTTAGCAAATCTAATACGAATATTCCAGTTCCAATCTGCGTTAGCCAAAATGACGTCTTCGTGGCCTGTTATCTCTCGTTCAATTACCTCCTAGTTTGCTCGTAACATATATCTCTGGCGTAAATACGGCAATTTTTGAATTCCTAAAGTCTTTCACATTTCTTGTAATAATTGCTTCAATTCCATTAATTGTCAGAGCAGTTTGGTACTGAATAGAATCTTCAAAATCTCTGAAATCTCCATGGATGGAAGCCTTTATTTCACTTTTTGTTGTCCCAATAACTTCAATGCTATCCGTCAAATGATCAATTAAACGTAAGGTTCTCTTTCCACCAATTATTCTTCTTGAAACATAGTATATGTTGTTCACACTTATAGCAGAAATGTAAATTCTTATTTTTCTCTGTTCATGGAGTTCAAAGATTAGTGAGGAATGATTTGCAAACGGTTCCCTGTCTGTTAAGTGGTCAACAATAACATCAGTATCAACGAATACTTTGCTAACCATGTTTCTTTATGATTTCTTCCTCTAGGGCTTTCTTATAGTCGAAGTTCTTCTCTACTTTCAAGATTCCCTTCAGTGACTTTACTTTCGGTGATAGTTCTACCATCTCCCTTTCTGAATCTTTGGTCAACAATTTAAAATAGTTTTCTACAAGTTCAGATAGGCTTTGTCCTTTCTCCTTTGCATATTTCTTAGCTATTTCGATCACCTTCTTTTCAAGGGTTAGTGTTAGTTTAGTATTCATAGATCAGTTATTAGAAAACAAATATACGTGTTTCGAAGCACAAAGTCAATACGTGCATTTGGAGGGAATGAGAGATAACTCAAAGGAATGTCTGCGTCTATCACTCAAAGTCTACAAGCTCGGGCTGCATCCCTGATATGTCATATGGACGCAGACATTTCAGTTGAACGAAGCCCTGCAATAGGGCAACGCATAGATGTCTGTGTGGCTAATATATGACAATTAGGGCACTATGTAAGTAGGATATTGAGATTGGGTTTGCCTGTATCCACAAGATCGATTGTGTTTTGCTTCCGCGACTCTGTAATCCGGCCAATGAGTGGCTAAAACCATAGGTAGGGGATATACCTCTCCCACCCTGGGACTGTGGGTTGCCACTGAAAAGTGTACCACTCTTGCCATTGAAAAATAGGCCAGTTAGCATGGGGTATCACATGATGGGTATCTGTCATATGATATTGATCTTTAACCATAATAACTATGATGCAAAAACAAGAGCTGGTCATTAAGTACTTTCAACAAGGCATGTCAAAGCGGGCCATTGCCAAGTCGATGAATCTTCACAGAGATACAGTCACGCGCCACCTAAATGAGTACCAAAAGGAACGTGGCTCTCCGGATGCCGGAGTTGTAAATCCACCGAAGTACGATTGTTCAAGTCGGAAGAAGATCAAGTTGACAGAGGAGGTTTGTGTTCTGATCGGTGAATATCTGAAAGAAAATCAGCGCAAGCGAGCCACAGGTTTGGCCAAGCAGTGTATGGCAGGCACAGATATACACGAGGCGCTGTTGAAGTTGGGTTATCAGATCAGCTACTCAAGTGTGTGTCGTCACATCAGGCAGCACAAGCGCTTGTCCACCGAAGTGTACATTAAGCAACATACGATACCGGGCCGAGTGGCTGAGTTTGACTGGGGCGAAGTGCAGCTCAAGGTGGGTGATAAAGTTAAGCGATGCATGATGGCAGTGTTTACATTGGCACATTCCAACTATCGATGGGCCTATCTGTTTTACCGCCAAGATATGCCTAGTTTTCTATGGGCTCACGTCCTGTTTTTCCAACACATCAAAGGAGTAGTGGCTCAAGTCGTTTATGACAACATGAAGGTGGCAGTGGCCAAATGCACCATAAGGCAGTCTGATAAGAAACCGACCGAAGATTTACTCAAGCTATGTACCTATTACCAATATGATTATCGGTTCTGCAATGTTGGTAAGGGCAATGAGAAAGGCAACGTAGAGAAAAGCGTAGAGTATGTACGAAGAAAAGCATTCTGTGATCTATATCAATTTGACTCACTCGATCAAGCCAATGCACACCTGGCCGACAAGCTTAATGAGCTTAATAATAGGACAGCAAAAGGACAACAAGCGACCATCAGTGAGCAATTATCTGATGAGCAAAGCTACCTTGTTCCATTGCCAAGTGTTGGATACGAAGTGGGAGTAATGCTATGGTGCAAGGTTGATAAATATCGTACCATACAAGTTGATCGTAACCACTACTCGGTTCCAGAAACTATTGTGGCTTCTATGGTTCAAATCAAGGTATTGCCCTTGCAAATCAAGATCCATGATTCGAAAGGACATGTTGTAGCAACCCACGAACGCCAACATGCTATTGGTCAATGGATTATTGATATTGATCACTACTGGAAAAGTTTAAAGACAAAACCTGGAGCACTTCCCATGAGCGTTGGAATGCAACAGGCTGATCCGCTAATCAAGAAAGTCTATCATCAGTTTTTCAGTGATCAGAATCGTGATTTTATCGAGATCATGTTGTTTTGTCGCCAGAACAATGTGTCTTCTCAAGATTTGGAGAAAGTCATGCTTGAATGTCAACAGATCTTCTTGAACAGCCCACACACTGCAGATCGAGTTATCCATTTATTGAATAGGTCTGGACAGGTTCAAGAGCCACATACGAGCATCAATGCCGATTCAATGTCCAGCGCCATAGCGCAACAATGTCGCCAGCAATTAGCTGATATTCAAAACCTTCTTTGCTAATTTATAAGACACCAATGATGACAGAACAAGCTATTCACGATCAAATTCTATACTATTCTAAACGTAAGCGGCCGGTCATGAGGGTATTGTAAGACTGGTTCGGTGGTGCAATCTTTGTCTGTATGAAATATAGCAAAGAACAGGTGTATGCGCAGCTGATGCGTTATGAGTGCAAGAGATCTAGTCGAGAAGAAGTATGTGCAGATATGGGGATGAGTGCGGGATCATTTTGGTACTGGCTACGCAAGTATCGTAATGATGTGAATGAGTCAGTGAGTTTTGTGGAATTAGATGATGAAGACCAAATGGATTCAACCCTGGAGATCTTTCTTGGGGATGGGCGAATAATGATTCAAGGAGAGATTGATGTAGAGCTGGTGAGAAAGTTGGTCGGTGCTGAGTCTATCTGATCGAAGGCGGTATTTTCTCTGTGCTACTCCAACGGACATGCGCAAGAGCTATAATGGATTGGCAGGGATAGTCAATTCTCAACATAAGTGGAAGCTACGCAGTGGAGATGGATTTGTTTTTATCAATCGCAGACGGACCATGATGAAGATCCTTATATGGGATCGCAGTGGTTTTGTCATCTATCAGAAGAAGCTAGATCGAGGAACGTTCGAGTTTCCCAAACTGGGTGAGAAAGAACTGACTGTGACCATGTTAATGCTAATGCTGGAAGGCATAAAAATCAGCAGTGTACATCAGCGAAAAAGGTTAGGAAAATCATTAAAAAATATAGCATAAAAGTGCCATATATATATTAATTTAATGTGTGTCCGTAGAGGAATATACCAAGGAAGAATTGGGCCAAGAGATCTTGGAAAGAGACCAAGAGATCCATGCCAAGACTAAACAGATAGCCTCTCTTGAGCGGTATATATTTACCCTAGAGCAAGCCCTGTTAGGACATCGCTCAGAAAAGAACAGAACCCAGGATACACCTCCAGATCAGACTGATTTATTTGGTCAGAGCTATAGTCCTGGACAGACACACAAGAGCGAAACTCAGCTCAAGGGACCTAATCGTAAGCCCAAAGCAAATCGTCGCCAACCATTGCCCGAAGAGTTGCCCAGGGAAACTACTCGACTCGAACCAGATGTGGATACCTCTGAGATGGATCTGGTAGAGGTAATAGTACATGAGAAGCTCAAAATCATACCAGCTAAGCTAGTCGTACAACGCATCGAACGGCCTAAATATGTAGATGCCCAAGGAAATATGCATATAGCTCGCTATGACGATCCACTCCCCAAATGCAATATGGCACCTTGTTTGGTAGCGCATATCATAAACAACAAATACCAGCATCATCTACCTCTGTACCGTCAAGTCAAGATGTTTAAGCAAAACGGTGTCAAGTTGGCCAGATCTACCCTGTCAGACACGGTGATGCGCATAGGGCACAAATTGGAGCTGCTCTATGATCTTATGCTACATATTGGTCTTAAAAGTCATTACCTGATGGCAGATGAGTCTAGCATCCCGGTGCTGACCAAAAACAAACCGGGTAGTACATTAAAAGGCTGTATGTTGGCCATGCTTGCCGTCCAGGAAGGTCTGGTGTTGTTTAATTACATCCAGACAAAGCATAAAATCAATATTGTAGATGCCCTGAAGTCTTTTCAAGGTCTGCTACATGTAGATGGAAACGAGAGCTACAAGGGATTGACGCAAGGGAAATTAGCCATTCTGATGAATTGCTGGGTGCATGCTCGCAGATATTTTGTCAAGGCAAAGGAATTTGACCATGTTCGCAGTACGGTGGTACTGGATCTACTCTCTAAGATCTACCGCTTGGAACAGCTCATGGTCGACAGAGGATATAACGAAGAACAAATCAAAAGCTATCGAAAACGGCATGTCAAGCCGATCTTGAGAAAGGTCTACAACTATTGTAAGTCACACTACTTCAGCGGTGGCTACACCGATCCTTTTCAAGAAGCACTAGCCTATACACTGAAAAGATGGATACCTCTTACCCGGTTCCTTGGTGATGGATCACTCAAGCTGGATACCAACCTGCTAGAAAACAAGATCCGCCCCCTGGCCTTGGGTCGTAAAAACTACTTGTTCTGTGGTTCGCATCGAGGTGCATATGTAGCGGCGATCATGTACACCCTGAATGGCACTAGCCTACATCACGGTCATGACCCCCAAAGAGTCTTCCAACAAATCATCCAACGCATCGATACCATCCCATCAACAGGCTCCATCAACTTATCCCCGATCACAAGTTTGTCTTCAAATAGATCTTAGTAATCACGCTCCTTTATAAAATAAAGCGGATTTTACAATACCCTAGCCCCCGGACGCTTACTTCTAAACAACTTAGATTACCAGCCTTTCGTAACGAGTACGAACATATGGCCAAACAATCAGCTTCGAATCGACAACCTTTCGAACATTATTTGCTCGATCTAATGAAAGTAGAATATGAGCAAAGAGCTGCTAGAAGAATAAAACAGCGTATCTCAAGGGCCAACTTTCCCTACAAGAAATTCTTAGCTGATATCATCGTATCTGAACTGCCCGATGATGCACAGGCCAAAATTGACGATCTGGCTAGACTAGATTTTATCAAACAAGGACGCAATCTAATACTTGCAGGTAATCCCGGTACTGGCAAAACACATATGGCAATTAGTCTGGCCATTCAAGCTTGTCAAAATGATTACTCTGTACTATTTACAACAGTCACCAGACTGATTACCCAGATTAAAGAATCTAGGTCCCAAAAATCTCTCAGAGTATTAGAATCCAGATTCGAAAAATACGATCTGGTGATCTGCGATGAATTTGGTTACGTCTCTTACGACAAAGATGCTGCTGAAATCCTATTCACACATCTCAGCTTAAGGGCTGGACTAAAGTCCATCATTATCACCACTAACTTAGGCTTTGACCGATGGTCTGAAATCTTCACAGACCAAGTTCTCACAGCTGCAATGGTTGATCGACTCACTCACAAAGCAGTTCTTATTAATATGAACGGAAAATCCTTCAGAGTAAAGGAATCTAAAAAACTCAATTCCATCTAATAAAACACCAATATGAATCCCTTTTTTCTATTTTTACTCGTGCTTACTGGTACACTTTTCGGTGACAGAGTGGTACACTTTTCGGTGGCAACCCACATGGCGTAGCAATTTCGCAGCGTATGTATACTCGCAGTTTTCTTGATACCCGCCAGCTTACGTGCTCGTATAATACTCCATTGGGCTGCTCTTTCTGAGTATTGGCTACCCTCCTTTAATCCATTAAATAGAAACTTCTTGGGTTTTAACCTTCTGTAGTAGCTCCTGAGCAATAATAGCAGACATTGTGGTATTTGCACTACCCTGTCCTTGGCCCCCTTGCCCTTATTCACTCTTATTTGTAATCGTTCTCCATCAATATCATTGACCGTAATATTCAAGGCCTCACTTAACCTAAGTCCGGTACTGTATATGAAGGTCAGAAATATCTGGTGTTTATAGGTGGGTGCGTGCTCTATCAATCTGACCACTTCTTTCTGTGATAATATCTCCGGTAGCTGCCTCTCCTTCTGTGGTCTGGGGATCTTCCTTACACTCCAGTTTACATTCAGTATCTGTTTAAAATACTTTCTTAGCGATGAATAATCGCAGTTGATTGTGCTCCACGAACATCCGCTCTTTATGCGCATCAACAAGTACTGCTTTGCGTGCTCCTGACTGATTCTACCACGCATCTTGCTCTCCTTGCGATAATCATAAAACATGCGTACAGTGCGAAGGTAGCTTGAGATGGTTTGCTCGCTATAATTCTTTAAAGTCATGTAAGAACCATAGTCTTCTATCAGCGATTCTCTTGATTTCATATCTGCATCCTTTGACTAACTTCCTATCTGCAAATACGGAACCATTCAGCTCATGGAAACGAACTATTTAATACAGAATCCATGGGGGTTTGTTCAACGGTTGGTACATGGAGCGTGCCGTCGCGATAGCAGGCATGATCTCATGTACATTGTTCTGTGGAGTTCCCTTTTTATGCTGTTAGTGCTATTGAATTCAGTTTGTTCGCTAGTTTGTCAATTGCTTCCATTACACGTTGAGCCTGTTTTTCCGAAGCCTTTTTACTTCCAGAAACGTATTGCCTTAATAGGCCTGGATTTAGTTTACCGAGTTTAGCTAATTGACTTACGTTTATTTCCGGGAGTAATTCAAAAACAGACTCAAGACTGACTTCAAATTTAAGTTCATATCCATCAACATATGTTTCTCGTAGGCGTTCATCTTCTATGAGAAATAGGTTTATCATTTCTTCAAGATTTTGTTTAACTTCCGAATAAGTTGAACCACCAGCTACACATCCATCCAATCCTTCAATATATGCATAAAAGCTGTCCTCACCTCTTTCTATTACCGCGTTCAATAACTTCATGTTTATTTCAATTTTGCTTGCTTTAAAATTGAGTTTAGAGTACCTTTAGTAAGATCGCGTTTTCCATGGAATGGTATTACAACAATTCCGTTCAATTCATCATGTTTATATATTCGATGACTACCCGTTTGCCTGACAAAGTACCATCCATTTCCCTTCACTAGTTTTTCGACCTCTTTGGCTGTCATACTTCAAAGGTAGCATTTTTGCTCCTTATGTGCAAGTCTTGTTTGATTTATTCCACAGAACGGATAATTATATCCTCCGTATCCCGTTAGGGTATGGAGTGATATATAGTGTTACATGCTGGCATTGTATCCACGATTCTCCTTTTTATTCTGTCGTTCCCAAGTAGATTTTATCATTGTTGATTTCGATTGAGTACACTGATGATGAGCCTTTTTACAATCTCCATTTCTTCTGGTTTACTGCTTGCTATATAAAGAGTCAATGCTGCTAATGCTTCATTACTTATGATTGGTGAGTCATCTTCTGTATACAGTAAGTTGTTGTTTTCAAGGAATAATAGGAAGCAAGCAGCGGCTATTCTCTTATTTCCATCTACAAATGAGTGATTCTTTGTTATGAGATATAGAAGCATAGCGGCTTTCTCTTCTATCGTAGGATAAAAGTCATCATCACCCATACCTTTCGATATCTGAGTGACGGAACTTTGAAAGCTTTCATCCTTCTCTTTCCCAAAAACATCGGAATCAAATTCTGCTTTCATGGCCTCTACCATGTTGTAATAATCCTTTAGACCAGGATATTTAGTCTTATTCTTACTGATTCCCGATTTATCTAATGATTCATGATCATAGTCATCTAATAGACCTAGTCCCTTGGCGAATGTTTCTAACCAGGCATACCCTTCTTCTTCAGCCTTTTGCTCTATGGCTCTTCCTAGTATTTGGATCCCTGATTTTAGAACTTTTACTTCTTGTTCCTTTTGTTCAAGACGTTGTTGATTTACGACATAGCCTTGAACCAAAAGTTCACTTAGCTTAGAGGTTGCCCATATCCTAAATTGCGTTGCTCTTTGCGATTTGACCCTATATCCTACAGATATGATTGCATCCAGATTGTAGTGTCTTTGGTTCCTCTTGACATTTCTATTTCCTTCTTTACGAACTTGTAAGAAATCCTTACAAGTTGAACTTTCATCTAATTCACCCTCTGAGAACACTGATTTTAGGTGCATCGTTATGTTCTGAGGAGTAGTATCAAATAGTTCTGACATTTGTTTCTGAGTTAACCATACGGTTTCCCCTTCAAATTGAACATTTAACTCAATATGATTATTAGAATCTTGATATATGACTATTTCACTCATCAACTGGATTTTCGAACACTCCGGAATTTCCGAACTGTTGCTTAATTATTCTTAATCCGTTCACTTTTAAATTTTTTCTCGTTTTCAATCCTCTGCTTGCATGTAACTCAAAGGAATGTCTGCGTCTATCACTCAAAGTCTACAAGCTCGGCTTCATCCCTGATATGTCATATGGACGCAGACATTTCAGTTGAACGAAGCCCTGCAATAGGGCAACGCATAGATGCCTGTGTGGCTAAGATATGACAATTGGGGCACTATGTAAGTAGGATATTGAAACTCAAAGGAATGTCTGCGTCTATCACTCAAAGTCTACAAGCTCGGCTTCATCCCTGATATGTCATATGGACGCAGACATTTCAGTTGAACGAAGCCCTGCAATAGGGCAACGCATAGATATCTGTGTGGCTAAGATATGAAAATTGGGGCACTATGTAAGTAGGATATTGAGATTGGGTTTGCCTGTATTCGCAAGATCGATTGTGTTTTGCTCCCGTGACTCTGTAATCCGGTCAATGAGTGGCTAAAATCATAGGAAGGGGATATACCTCTCCCACCTCGGGAGCACGTCACATCTGTATTATGGTATGCCATAGGTCGCATTCGGTGATGATTTGTTTCGCGGTAAAGTGATGTAGGTCTGTATCCAGTTTTGATCGGGCATGATATCCACGATCAAAAAGTCTTTTCCACAGCATACCTCACATTGATATGGCTTGATCTGCAGTAGATGGTGCAATATTTGGAATAGGGTTCTGATCGTCTGATTGTTTCTTTTTAAGGCTGATGGTATGTTCTAAGTACATGACAAAAAATTAATATATGTTCTCATTCTTACTAAGTTGCATAAGAAAATAGTGTTCATAAATTCATCTAATCCGAGCCGGAAAATGCTTTTAGATCTCCTACCATGTTTTTTAATTTGTATTCTTTGAGGGTGTTTTTCATGAATGAATTTGCCAATTCTTATCATCCATGTGTACGCTATTGCCAAGACTAACATTAGTGTTTCCAGACGGTCAGTCTTGGTAACGTGAGTGCATTCCAAATTAAATCCATTGGATTTTAGATCTTTGAACATGTTTTCTATATACCATCGTTCGCCATATCTGCACAAACTATGTTCTGGATCGTCATAGGAGATGACAATTAAATATTCTTCCCTGTGATTCTTTGTATTTGTGATCTTTTTTCCTTGTAGGAACACTTGCTCACCTTTGAGAATGACAGGTTTTTTGATTGTTCTTACTTTACCAATTTGGAGTCTGGAAAAAAGTGTTGATACACGTCTTTCTGTTCCCCGATAAAACACCTTCATGTTCTCTCTGATCCTTATGTCATAAGGGATTCCGTGCTCATTAAGATATCTAATCCATTTCTGACCAACAAACTCCCTGTCGGCGATAAGACTATGTATTTTCCCGTGCCCTATGATCCTTATCAGCCTATCCATCAGGGCGATCCGCTCCTCACAATTGCTACTTCCCTTCTTTGGTAGCAGTGTCCATAATATTGGCACAGACCAACTCTTTCCCTTCACACTCAACACCAAAAAATTAATATCTGCTCGACCAACTGCCAATTAGTCCTATCCAGTAATAACGTGTATGGATCCTGTACTCCTGCCAATCGTATGATAAACGGAATAAGCTCATCGAAATTGACCGATACTCCGGCAATAAATCGCTGAATTCTACGGTAATTGCTGGATCGACTTACATCATTCTGAATTGCTATGGCAACTTTGACAAGGTTTATCGTACCTACACTACTAATTGCACGTACTAAAAGGTAGAGAAATTGAACACGTCGCTTGTCCATCCCTTTAAAATGTAGTAGGAAAACTTTAAAAAATCTGCTATCTTGCACTTTCGAGACCATATTTGTGAAATTAGGTTAACTAATTGATTTTGAAATCACAATATATGGTCTTTTTGTGTTATGTCATGTACTTAGTGGTATGTTATGTTTTATGGCCTTAAAGGTGACTGGCGCATGCAGTCCATAGTATCTGGCCTTTTGAAAATAGGGTGGCAGCACATGCTGCAATATTTGATCCATGGCCACCAAAGGTGATAGGTGCTTTATGGCTTTGGGGGGTGCTTCGTTGGTCTGCTGTTTTCGGTAATCATTGTATAAGATGGCTACTTTTCGCTGGCTAGCCAGGTAGGAAAATCGGTTTTTGCTGATAGCAACCCTGTTTATATATCGTGATAGGTAATTTTCTATCAGTTGGGTATTTGCAGTAGGATACTGATTGTTGACCACCCATCTTTTTTGCTTGGCACTCTCGATGGCATCATGTGTCTGCTGGTCTGCCGTTATCACTCCTTTTCCAAGCATTCTAGACAGATGGCTTAAGAATATCTCTTTAAATAAAGCGCACATAGACCGGAAGGGAGCTAGCTTCTTTTTTCGTTTTGGCCACACCCAGGATCCACCTTTGCTCAGTCCTCCAAAAGTAATCAAGGTATGTACATGTACGTGATACTTAAGATCAGAACCAAATGTGTGCAGCACGGCTATCATGCCTGGCAATCCTCCAAGGTTGGCCTGATCAGCACTTAGCTTTTTTATGGTCGACCAAGCACTCCTCATAAGTAAACCATATAGGTGGCGCGGATAGCGTTTGGCAAGGGGGTTTAAGTCGTGCGGCAAGGTGAAGGTCGCGTGTACATAGGGCACCTCCAACATCTTCGCTGAGACTTTATCCTGCCACTGGAGTCTTTTTATGCTCTGACAACACGGACATTGACTATGTCCGCACGAATGGTAAATATATTTCGTTTCTCCACACTGCTTACAGATCAGCATGTGGCCTCCCAGTGCTGGAGTTTTACATAGCCGGATTGCCCGGATTAATTTTACCTTCTGTAAATCAGCACGATACTTTGCGATATACTGCTCCCCATATGCACCAAACAGATCGCCTATCGAGGAATCTATCGATACCTTATGTCCATATGTACAATGGGATGGTCGATTCGGCGATAACGTTCCATGCATAACTTCACATAACGAGCCGTGGTTTTCAAATGCTTGTGGCCCAGCTGTTCCTGTAAGAACACCAAATCTGTGCCGTTTTCGATGTGATGGGTGGCGTAGCAATTTCGCAGCGTATGTATACTCGCAGTTTTCTTGATACCCGCCAGCTTACGTGCTCGTATAATACTCCATTGGGCTGCTCTTGCTGAGTATTGGCTACCCTCCTTTAATCCATTAAATAGAAACTTCTTGGGTTTTAACCTTCTGTAGTAACTCCTGAGCAATAATAGCAGACATTGTGGTATTTGCACTACCCTGTCCTTGGCCCCCTTGCCCTTATTCACTCTTATCTGTAATCGTTCTCCATCAATATCATTGACCGTAATATTCAAGGCCTCACTTAACCTAAGTCCGGTACTGTATATGAAGGTCAGAAATATCTGGTGTTTATAGGTGGGTGCGTGCTCTATCAATCTGACCACTTCTTTCTGTGATAATATCTCCGGTAGCTGCCCTCTCCTTCTGTGGTCTGGGGATCTTCCTTACACTCCAGTTTACATTCAGTATCTGTTTAAAATACTTTCTTAGCGATGAATAATCGCAGTTGATTGTGCTCCACGAACAGCCGCTCTTTATGCGCATCAACAAGTACTGCTTTGCGTGCTCCTGACTGATTCTACCACGCATCTTGCTATCCTTGCGATAATCATAAAACATGCGTACAGTGCGAAGGTAGCTTGAGATGGTTTGCTCGCTATAATTCTTTAAAGTCATGTAAGAACTATAGTCTTCTATCAGCGATTCTCTTGATTTCATATCTGCATCCTTTGACTAACTTTCTATCTGCAAATACGGAACCATTCAGCTCATGGAAACGAACTATTTAATACAGAATCCATGGGGGTTTGTTCAACGCTCCGGGGCTAGGCGCAGTGCCGGCCAGGCCTCATGCGGTCCTTATTCCAACGTCCTTTTTCAATATAAGATAAAGTTTGAACAACAACGCTACTGTTCAGGCCGGCATTGTGTCCTAGCCCCTGTTATCTCTCGGCATCAATTTTCGCCAAGTATTCCTTTGGGCTAAATACAGGTAGTGATGATTTCTTAAAGTCTTTCAAATTCCGTGTTACAATGAAATCACATTCAGCTTCAAGCGCGGTATAATATTGTAAGCCGTCCTCAAAATCTCCGAAGTCTGTATCATTTAGGGCAAGTTCGATAATCTTGTCATTTAGCTCATGGATATCCACAAGAACTTTGAATCTGCCGACTATAGTTCGCGCATCTCTCATCTTCAATCGTTCGTTCAACACATAATGAACATTTACAAGACTCATTGATGAAATTACAAGGTTCACCATCTTCCTATCGGCTAGTGAAAAGATTTGCCGCCCTTCTACATAGTATGGTTCTCGCTTCGATAGCAAGTCCAAAATCACATTCGTATCTATCAGTGCACGATTCATTTGTGCTTCTCAGATAGATAGTCTGTCCTTCGCTTCTTGTAATCAAAATTTTCAGGTAGTTCTAACACTCCACAAAGGCTGTCAACCAGTGGAGTCACTTCTATCTCAAAATCATCTTCTTGCTCGCTTGTCAATGATTCAAAATATGATTCGACCATTCTTGATAGACTTGTCTGGTGTTTTTTAGCAAATTCCTTTGCCCTCTCAATCACCTTCTTATCCAGACTTAGAGTTAGTTTCCTATCCATAATACATTATACGTACAAATATACATATTTCATACGTATAAATCAAGTATTGCGTTTTTCTGCTGAGAGATAACGCTCCTGGCACATGCGTCGGGTGCATTAGATTTTGTCGTTTATGCAGCTGCACCAAGATAGCGTTGAAAATGGGACCAATGGCCACTCATGTGAAGAGTTCTCAAGTTAAGAACATTTTGTGCTCCTGGTTTAGACCATCGTTGTCCTGATAATTTAAGTCGCTTTTGTATTACGGTACGATGTGCAGCCTCGATTGCTCCAGATCCAATGAGTAAACCTCCTTTTTTGTATTTGGGATAATTCATTCTATGAGCATTATTCTTTAAGTATGTTAGTAAGTCTTGCTTGACTTCTTCTTTTTCTTCGTCGGTATTTGAAAGACTTTGGATTCTTTTGATCACATAGTTTCCACCTTGGTTTATTAACTTAGTGTTCATCCGCTTGGTCCATTTCTTTGACTTTTTATCCTCATCGAAAAATTTGTTGGCAAATTCTCCAATGTGTTCTGCGGCATGGTAGTAATCCAGAATCGTTGTTGCTGTGGGATAGCAGGCTTTTATCCATTGATCAATCCATTTAGCTCCATCCGTTACGAACACTAGACTTTCATCTTTCTTTTCATATCGATCAAGTAAAACGGACATCTTTTCTTCAAATTCTTCATGATTCCCCAAATGTGCAATGTATTCTGATTCCTTAATCCATTGACGATCAGTAGCTTCTGGTAAAATTGATCCAGATCTGAAAACACGACCCAGTTTTACTTCTTTCCATTTATCTTCCCGCGTCAATATCATTGAACCGTCTACCTCACAATAAACTACTTCTTCTGATCTACTTTCATCCTTTTTCCATAGCTGCTCACTTGTCAACCACTCTTCGGCTATCGACCCGTTCCGATTGGTCAACTGATGTAGCATGAATTCATTCGTTTTTATCCCAAGCATTCTTAGTAGTTCAACCCCGAAACTGTATCTCTCCTCCTTGCCAACATAGGTCAATACGTCCTCTAGTTTTGGGCTAATTTTACTCCCTTTCAATTGCTGGGTAAAATGGTGCTCTTTCTCTAACTCAATCTTTCCTACCCGTGTGGCAATGTTTTTTTTTTACGGCGGTCTTTTGTTCTTACATCCATGCATTCCTCATACAACTTCCTGCCCAATTCCATCCATTGCTCTACAAATTGGGATTCATGGTCATAAAAACTCATCTTTGGATCTGCTGCTTTTTCGGTAAATTCTTTCTTGAGTTGGCTGAATTGTTCTGATAGATCAGCCTTGTTCATAATATATTAGGTTTTTTACTAATATGTAACTTAGTTGCGACATTTTCTAATGCACCCCATGCGTCGTCCCGCCACTTTATCTATTTTTATTTGATATTATTCATTCCGTTACTCGCTCTAAATCCTATTAAGCTTTTCCACCTCTTTGGCGGGATGATCGTCATGGTGCCATGTTATCTCACGTATTAAGTTCGTATATATAGTTATTTCACCTTGCACATTAGGATTGAAACAAATAGACTTTAAGTCAATTTGGCTGTTGGGTATTCGAGAGCCTAATTCCTCCTCTATTCCATCGGAGTGCCTAGTTCTAAATATGAGTTCTCCATCATTAGTCTGAATTTCTTCAAAGTGACCATATCTACTGGCATTAAATTCATAGGTAACGATCCCGAATCTCTCACTAAGTGAAGATAGTAGTTCGATCCACGAGGATTCTAGTTCTTCTGTGGCGGCAGTCTTGTAATTCGGTAGCAGGCTCTGAGATTGACCAATTATTAATGTTGATCCCTCATGCAACAGAAAAACAAAGTTATTCGGATTGTAGCACTCTTGTATTGCTGAACTCCAGTCTAGTAGTTTCTTAGTTCGCAAGTTTAAAATCTTTGGGATTTTGTTGACAACATTCTTGTGGATACTGACAACTCCGAGGAGCTCATCCACTTCAGTATCAGTATACCTCACTTCATTTCTTGGAGCATATGTTGCTTCTAGAGCATCTCGATGGATTTCAAAATTGAATTTTATTGCACTTTCACCATCTCTTCCCATGGAGTACAAATTTGCATTTAGATGATGGCAAATTTTGTACAGATGTGATATGAATTCGTTACGGAATCTTTGTGGGGGATATCCAGATATGAGAATTGAGTTAAGATTGTTTTCAGAGTAGAAGAGTTTAATCCGATACTCTGGATTTTGGATTGAAATAATGACATACCGATCAATTCCGTTCCTTTCGAAGTTCTGGCCCAAATTTATCAATGAAGTGAATTCATTCATATCTATTGGAGTAGGAATTGAATTCAACCGCCATCCTTTGAATATGGGTTCAACTTTGCTGATGTAGTAGCTCATTTTAATTTATGTGAGATAACGCTTCGGCTGCATGCGTCTGTATTGGCTAGCAATCTTAAGCCCCCAAACATCATGCTTGCACTTCCAGTTTAACAAACTTAATACAAATATTCAGGTCACAATCTGCGCAAGCCAATATGACGTTATGGCAGCCTGTTATGGGGCGTATTGCTTCATCCCTTCATCAACCCTAATCTATTAGCTTGTTAATTATGTCCAACTAATTGATGCCTTCACCTAACGATGGTTAATCTTTGAAATCTGATCAGGTCGTTTTTCAGATTTCTGACTGAGGCTATGTAAGTGCCGGGAGGAAGTGGTTCCACATTGAATTTCCAAGCACCTGATTCCATAAATATCTCTCTTCCTTGCAAATCATAGATTTTGATCTGAAAGTTATCAGACTCTTCTGCTAATAAAAAAAGGTTTGATTTTGCGGGATTAGGGTAAATATATAAATATCTACCTGAATCTTCGTTAATGGCTGTTGACACCTCGTCTGATCCATTACAATCCTCATCTATTCCATTGTTCGGAATCTCAAGTGCATTGGGATTTATTGAAGCATCTCCATCATCACAGTCATTCCAGAAAAAGGATTGATCCATGTCTTTATCAAGACTCGCAACCATGGTAGAGGTGGTTGTATTTGTAATAATAGGGGCGTTGAAGTCAAAATATATCCCAGCACGGTTCATTATTTGATTGAATTCCTGGATTGAATCAACGGTCTTAATTTGATATGAAATAAAACCATGGCTTAGTTCATTATTTATATTGCTGTCAGGTAGGAAAATACTGTCAAAGTAAAATGTCACTTCGTGATCTTCAATCTTCACTCTTACAGGGTGACTATTGCCTCGAATAAGTAGACTTTCAATTGCGATTTCCGAGTCGAATGTATCTACAATTCGGACATTTAGAGCAGTGTCATTTCCAGTGTTTTGAAATCTTATCGTGTAGATAATGTGCTCTTCTATCAATGTATAGTTATTCGGATTGTCTCTTTCCGGCTGGACAAGCTTATCGTTTGGATCTATCGCACATCGAATTTCGCTCCGGTATGATTCTCCAGTTTGTGCTTTATTAGAGTCTGTACATTTGAAGAATGTTTCCATCCTTATTGTGTCACCCACAAAGTGCTCAGTGGCAATTTTCATTCTAAATCCTATTGTTCTGCTCTCACCAAAACCTAATGCAATCTCTGGGAACCAAAGGGTGTCATTCGAAAAAAAGAAATCCTGATCGACATGCTCAACGTCAACAAGATCAGAAAGCAAAACTCCCACATCTCCATGCCAAGTGCCACACGATTCGTTAATAGAAGACAACCAGAATGGGATTATGAATCCGCATTTTGTTACGGAGGAATGCAGCATCATTGAAATGCTGGACGTGTCCTCTTTTAGCTGGATTGGAATAAGAAGCAAATTAGTATCATGTGAAGTAATCTGAAAGGTGTCTGACGAGACCAGACAATCATGCGGCTGGTATGTTATAAATGAAGTATCCAACAAATGAAGACCGAAGGAGCCGTCACTATTGGTCAAAGTGGATAAACTGATTCCATTCGAAGTGATCCTGATATTTGGCAAACCAACTTCACCAGAATCCATCACTTCGTTTTGATTAAGATCATTAAAGGCTATACCCTCCACATATGATGACTTATCTACCATACATTGATTGTTCATCTTAATTATAGTGGATGAATTTCTATCGCTTAAGTTAAATGAATCAAGTGCTAAGCTTTGACTTGCAATTAATGTGAGTCCGCCGATCTCGTTCTGGAGGAATGACTGACCACGGTAACCAATTCTCCTATTGGCATACAAATTTAGAATTGAACCTGGCTTCTCAGGTTCTTGACAATAAATCGAGATCACTTTCTCGCCAACCTCAACAGCATAATAAGCACCGCTACTCAGCTGTCCATGAAAGCTAACTTCAGACTTCCCAGTCACGGATTGTAGTTCATCAATACTCATATCCACGACCTCATTAGTGGCATCATAAATGTCAATCACTTCTAATTGTGCGCCACCCATTCTATTGATAACGAGTTTTCCCGTCGCATTTAAGAAAAATTTGTCTCCAAAATCAGAACTTAGGTGCATGGAATCAACCAATGAGAATTCTCGATCAAAGTGAAGCAAATTTCCTTCGAGAGTATCCAGTATGAGCAGGTGATCATTCGTCCCTTCTCCGAGGAAAATACCTCTAGTCTTCCCAATCTGAACATTGTTATGTAAGTCAACTAACCTTGTCAAAGTATGTTGACCTGATGCCCATGTGCTTTCCTGAAAAATTGTCTGGCCATCACCTAAAGGAAAAACATCGACACTCAGAATACTGTCACCCAGTATATTTAGTGTATCGGTCGAAACTTCATGACCAGAATGGTCGTACTTGACAAGCACTTCATCCGGTAAATATTTATAGCTGTAAACTAGTTGATCATCACTAAATGTTGTTATGAAATCAGAATATTGCCATACGATTGCATGGCGTTCTAGCACCTCACCAGCTCGGTTTATTTTATGAAAATGCTGTGTACTAGGAATGATCAGAGTCCCATCATCTAAAATAATGGGCTCAAGATCATTTACTAAATTTTCAAACCGTTCTGAAATTGATAAGAACCAAGTAGATTGAGCAAACAACAAATGTGGTAGTAGTATACCAACAGCTAGCAGAATGCTTTTCACATATCTGGTCAGTTTTATACTCTCTGAACGAATTCTGTCCTTTGTCTTCCTCATAAAAGATCTAGATATTACCTTACCATATTTCTATGGACAAGCCTGAGGTCCCAGATTCCACATGCTAGTCCCCTCCAACCATCCTCATTTCCATTTCATCCAAATAATTTTGCGCGGGATATTATTAAGGTTCAAATCCTATGCCCCCATAACGGTCTCGCATAAATGGCGTTGCGAGCTTTTGCTCGCAATGAACATTTTATGTATTGTTGTGTGGCGTTGTGTGACCTGAACCACCATTGTTATAAAGATAGCGAAAAGGTGGATGCTGATTTCAAGATGATGGAAGCCATTTAATTCTCGATTCTGGATTAAATGGTTGGCCCATCGATAGGGACTGATTCAAGCAGACCTATCAAACGGATGAGTGGTGCTTACCTTTCACGGGTTGGTGCTGAGCGACTTATTGCAGTATGACGCTAAGAGCTGAACGAAAGTGAACCGTTCGAAGAAGTGTCGAAAATAACCCATGGATAATTTCACTGGATTTTTTTTCAGGGAAATAGAAGTGGACAGATTCTGTCAAAAGGAGGGAGTGGCGTTTCCCGACGAAGAGTGTAGATACGAGTGCTTGAGCTTTATAGACTACACGGCAGGCGGTATTAAGGCGGCAGGACTTAGCATTGGGCTTGAAATCGGAAAAGGTGAAGCATCTCTGACTCAAAGGAGTGGAGGTGTGGCGGATATGTCCGTAGTAGTGTAAGAATCTGCAGGAAACTGGAGGCTAGCGAAGGGACATACAGGATTATTAGTTTACAGAATTTCACAACCTAAATTATTAGGGAAGATGAATTTATTTGAGACGGAATTTTTACGAGGTAAGTCGCAGCCGATTACCCCTGAGATGGTGGAATCAGCGTACCGAAAAGTAAAGTCCAACGGAGGTGCAGCTGGAGTGGATGGCAAGGATATGTCATACATGGATGCACATAAGTCGGAAGAACTTTACAAGCTATGGAATCGGATGGCATCGGGGAGCTATTTTCCGCGGGAGGTGCGAGCTGTAGACATACCAAAGGCAGATGGGAAATATCGCAGACTAGGCATACCGACCATATCAGATCGGGTTGCCCAACAGGTGGTCTTATCGGTAATGGAACCGGTGATGGATCCGATATTTCACATAGACAGTTACGGGTACAGGCCCAATCGTTCGGCACATGAAGCCTTAGAAAGATGTCAACAGCGCTGCCATGAGTATCGCTGGGTGATAGACATGGATATCAAAGGATTCTTTGACAACATTGATCATGGCTTAATGATGCAGGTGGTTCGCCACTACTTTAGCGAACCATGGATATTAATGTATGTGGAGCGATGGTTGAAAGTATCGATCCAATTGCCTGATGGCGATGTGATGGATAGGGACAAAGGGACACCACAGGGTGGTGTGATCAGTCCCTTGCTGGCCAATATGTTTCTGCACGTGGTCTTTGACGCGTGGATGGAGAAGCACTATGCCAATACCAAATATGGGACCATCCGATGGGAGCGATACGCAGATGATATCATCGTACACTGCTAGAACGAAACAGAGGCCAGGTATATACGCAACCGAATCAGGGAGCGTCTGGCAGACTGTAAACTGGAACTGCACCCCGACAAGACGAAAATAGTGTACTGCAAGCAGTCAAATCGTCGAGGCAAGTATGACAAGCATGTTAGCTTTGACTTTCTGGGCTTTACCTTCAGACCAGATCGCATGTATCAACGGGGTGAAGATGGCAAGGGGAGTTTATGGGTTGGCTATGCTGCGAGTATAAGCCGAAGAGCGAAGAAGCGCTTGGTGCAACAAATCATGAAGTGGAAAATCCACCGGGCTACTGGAGCTGAGCTGGAAGATATTGCTTACCAGAAAGCCGCTATAATCCGGGGCTGGATCTACTACTATGGTCATTTTCGTCTGTACTGCATGCGGCCGGTATTCCATGCTCTCAATGTCAGATTGATTCGATGGGTAATGAATAAATACAAGAGATTTAGGCGTCGCTGGTCACAGGCCCGAGCCTACCTTGTGGATATTTATAAATCCTATCCGAATTTATTTGAACATTGGAAGTACGGATTTGCACCGTAATATTCTAATCCTGAAGAGCGGTATGAATCGAGAGGTTCACGTACCGTTCTGTGAGAGGGTGGGGAAGTGACTATTTACTTCCCTGCTCTACTCGACTTTCTTTTTTTAATCATGAAAATGCCATTTCTCGATTGAATTTTTTCCTATATTCTAATGGAGATAAACCAGTATATTTTTTAAATGTTTTTCTAAATGCTTTTTCATCATTATAACCAACGTTATACATTACTTCACTAATATTAAGGGTGGAAGATTCAAAATTCTTTTTAGCAACTTCTACCTTCACCCTCTGGATATATTCAAAAGGTGTATTTTGAGTTGCTTTTTTAAATCTTCTGATAAAACTTCGACCACTAATGGCAAATTGTTTCGCTAATCCTTCAACACTTAGTTTGTCTTCGAAGTTCTCTTCAATATACATTTGAGCCTCCTTTATTGCCTCATCCGAATGTTCCTTTTGTCCACTAAATATAATAAATGGATTTTGATTGGTACGGTCAAAGTCAATCTCTCCCATTTTAGAACACCATATAGCGACTTCTCTACCGTAATATTTTTCTATTAGATAAATTATCATGTTCAAGAAAGAATATGCCCCTCCGCTGGAATAGATACCATTGTCTTCACTAATTATCTTCTCTGGTATTAACTGAATTTTAGCATATTTTCTTTCAAATTGCTGATGAACAGCCCAATGTGTGGCACATGATTTTCCATTTAGCAAACCCGTTTCGGCAAGTATAAATGCACTTCTACAGAGACTCACTACCGAAGTATCATTTTTAATTCTTTGCATTTTTATCCAATTAATTATGGGTTCGTTTTTCACAAGAGCTTTTTCAATATCACCAGTGATAGATGTTATTATTATCAAATTGGTATCATTAACTTCATCAATAATTTTTGTTGGTTTTACATCAAAAAACTTGTGACAAGTTATAGGTTTCCTGTTTATAGCAACTAAGTCGATGTCAAAGACATCTTCTTGATTTTTTCCAATCCGTTTTGAATAACTATTAGCCATTTTGAAAAGATTGAGTGTTCCAACAATAGTATCTAAAATCAAAATTCCTTCTGGAATTATTATGCTCAAATGTTTCATAAAAGATTTTTTTCAAAGGTAAAACAAGTATTTGGCAAATTCAACCCCTTGTGTTGTCATTAATGACACCTGTAGCGGGTGTGTAAATGACATACCTTTGTGTTATTCATTCATTAAAACATTTATAAAATGACAAATATTAAAGAACCATTACCTGAATTTCTATTGGAGGAATCAAAAATTGGAAGTGAAATAAGCATCACCGGCAAATGGGTAGCTACGAAAAAAAGTGGCTTCTTTAGAAAATCTGCGGAATATAAAGAGATGTTAAACGAATGGGATAGCATACATCAAGAAGCTAAAATACACCAAGGGATGTTGGCTACAGAAATTAACCCTGCCGTTGGTCAGGATGCTGTACTGATTCACCACATTTTTGAAGATACTGATGCGCTGGTCAATTATTTCAACACAACGGCAGAAAAACACATCAACCAATTAACTTCTGTAGCAAGACCTGACATACAATTGATTAGAGGGGTGAAAATTGACGATAATGTAAGGCAAGCACTTTCTGATAAAAATGTAAAAGGGAGTTTTGGGGAATATTTGTTTGGGTATGTGAAAAATGAGTATCAAAAACCTAACCCAGAAAATGCGGTTCAGGTAACCGCTAAATGGACATGTAAAGATGAAGGAACCTTAGAGGAATTAATCTATTGGTGGCAACGGGTGGGCACGGACGCCTATAGTATGGAAAAAGGCTTGGTTAGATTTGAAGTTTATCAGGTAATTGGAGAAAATGCCTTGATTATTCATGAAACTTTCGTGGATAGCAATGAACTACAATTCCACCTTACAAAAGGAACTGCTGAAAAATACAAAAAGGATATTGATAAAATTGCATTCCCCGAAGATTACTTTTTCAGAGGACCGGTGTCATGGCTGATTCGCACTTATTCTAAGTTTATGAATTTGCCTGCCACCTATACGGGTCAAGGAAGCCACTATACACAAGAAGGTGGTACTATGAGTGAAGGAATTATTAATCATAAAAAATTAAATAACTGAATAATGCAGTTTGGTTGCACGGTAAGGTACTTACTTAGAGGCAAAAAGAAAATGGAAACTGAAAGAATGTTTAAAGGAGTCAGTATTTTTGAATTTAGTAGTCGATTTACGTGTAAAGCGGATTGTCTGGATTACTTGAGTGAAATCAAGTGGAGCAGTGGATATTCATGTCGCAAATGTGGTAATGGGAAATATTGTGGGACAGCTCGATACGGAGAAAGACGATGTACCAAATGTCGTTCTGTGGAATCCCCTACTGCCCATACCCTTTTTCATAAAGTAAAATTTCCGTTGCACAAGGCATTCTACATTATTTTCTATCTAAGCACCTCGACAAAAGGAATGTCAACCTATGAATTAGCTCGAAAGTTGGACATGAATCAACCGGTAGTGTGGCGCTTTAAAACGAAGGTCATGTTAGCAATGAAATCAAGTGGGAAATATCCGATTGATGGTGCGGTGGCTGTAGATGAAACGATGATCGGGGGCAAGGTGAAAAAGCAGCGCGGCCGAAGTCAATCGACTAAAAAACAGGTAGTTGTGGCTATCCAGAAACACCCTGGCGGTGGAATCAGCAGGGCATATGCAAAGGTTATTCCCAATGCTGGCAGCAAACAGCTAGAGCCATTCTTTGACCAACATATTGACCCAGATGCAATCGTAACGACCGATAAATGGAGAGGTTACTCCCCCATTGCTCGAAAAGGAAAATATCATGTTGACCAGATCCACTCTAAAAAAGGAGAGAATTTTCCTTTGATGCATCGGTTTATTATGGGGCTCAAATCTTGGTTGAGAGGTATTCATCATCAAGTAAAATATCTACAAAAGTATCTCAATGAGTATACCTACAGGTTCAATAGGCACCTGTATAAAGACATTCTATTTCATAATCTTACCAATAGATTAATGCTTCATCCACCATGCACGATTCCAGATTTGAAATTTGTAACGTAAATGAATTATTCAGTTAAATAAAATGACAAATCAAATTGTAATGGTAGTTTATAAATGGACTGCTAAGAATGGAAAATCCGAGGAATTAAAATCTATTTACCAAGAGGTTCTTGAGCAGATGCAATCCAATGAACCGGGAGCTCTTGAGGTACAATGTTATTTCGATGAATCCTCTTCAACGTTAGTAATCATGGATATGTTTGCTGATGCAGGTGCAGTTGGATTTCATTTAGGTACAACCGCTGCTGGTCACTTCGAAAGTTTATTGCAAATTGCCAACCCAGGTGAATTCTTATTTTGTGGAAATGTTCCAGAAGAAATGAAACAAGCTGCTTTGGGTATGGGATTAAAAGCAACTTTTGCACCTCACATTTCTGGATTTAACAGGAATTGATATTTAGTTAAGAAATTCAATTTAACTAAAACAAAGGATTATGCATTTTATCTTATTCCTTTGTTTTAGTTTTTCTCCTCCTGTCCTGTGGTTTTTTTCTTAATGACGCACAACTCAAAGGAATGTCTGCGTCTATCACTCAAAGTCTAAAAGCTCGGGCTGCATCCCTGATATGTCATATGGACGCAGACATTTCAGTTGAACGAAGCCCTGCAATAGGGCAACGCATAGATGTCTGTGTGGCTAATATATGACAATTAGGGCACTATGTAAGTAGGATATTGAGATTGGGTTTACCTGTATCCCCAGGATCGATTGTGTTTTGCTCCCGTGACTCTGTAATCCGGCCAATGAGTGGCTAAAATCATAGGTAGGGGATATACCTCTCCCACCCTGGGAGCACGTCACATCTGTATTATGGTATGCCATAGGTCGCATTCGGTGATGATTTGTTTCGCGGTAAAGTGATGTAGGTCTGTATCCAGTTTTGATCGGGCATGATATCCACGATCAAAAAGTCTTTTCCACAGCATACCTCACATTGATATGGCTTGATCTGCAGTAGATGGTGCAATATTTGGAATAGGGTTCTGATCGTCTGATTGTTTCTTTTTAAGGCTGATGGTATGTTATGTTTTATGGCCTTAAAGGTGACTGGCGCATGCAGTCCATAGTATCTGGCCTTTTGAAAATAGGGTGGCAGCACATGCTGCAATATTTGATCCATGGCCACCAAAGGTGATAGGTGCTTTATGGCTTTGGGGGGTGCTTCGTTGGTCTGCTGTTTTCGGTAATCATTGTATAAGATGGCTACTTTTCGCTGGCTAGCCAGGTAGGAAAATCGGTTTTTGCTGATAGCAACCCTGTTTATATATCGTGATAGGTAATTTTCTATCAGTTGGGTATTTGCAGTAGGATACTGATTGTTGACCACCCATCTTTTTTGCTTGGCACTCTCGATGGCATCATGTGTCTGCTGGTCTGCCGTTATCTCTCCTTTTCCAAGCAATCTAGACAGATGGCTTAAGAATATCTCTTTAAATAAAGCGCACATAGACCGGAAGGGAGCGAGCTTCTTTTTTCGTTTTGGCCACACCCAGGATCCACCTTTACTCAGTCCTCCAAAAGTAATCAAGGTATGTACATGTACGTGATATTTAAGATCAGAACCAAATGTGTGCAGCACGGCTATCATGCCTGGCAATCCTCCAAGGTTGGCCTGATCAGCACTTAGCTTTTTTATGGTCGACCAAGCACTCCTCATAAGTAAACCATATAGGTGGCGCGGATAGCGTTTAGCAAGGGGGTTTAAGTCGTGCGGCAAGGTGAAGGTCGCGTGTACATAGGGCACCTCCAACATCTTCGCTGAGACTTTATCCTGCCACTGGAGTCTTTTTATGCTCTGACAACACGGACATTGACTATGTCCGCACGAATGGTAAATATATTTCGTTTCTCCACACTGCTTACAGATCAGCATGTGGCCTCCCAGTGCTGGAGTTTTACATAGCCGGATTGCCCGGATCAATTTTACCTTCTGTAAATCAGCACGATACTTTGCGATATACTGCTCCCCATATGCACGAAACAGATCGCCTATCGAGGAATCTATCGATACCTTATGTCCATATGTACAATGGGATGGTCGATTCGGCGATAACGTTCCATGCATAACTTCACATAACGAGCCGTGGTTTTCAAATGCTTGTGGCCCAGCTGTTCCTGTAAGAATACCAAATCTGTGCCGTTTTCGATGTGATGGGTGGCGTAGCAATTTCGCAGCGTATGTATACTCGCAGTTTTCTTGATACCCGCCAGCTTACGTGCTCGTATAATACTCCATTGGGCTGCTCTTGCTGAGTATTGGCTACCCTCCTTTAATCCATTAAATAGAAACTTCTTGGGTTTTAACCTTCTGTAGTAGCTCCTGAGCAATAATAGCAGACATTGTGGTATTTGCACTACCCTGTCCTTGGCCCCCTTGCCCTTATTCACTCTTATCTGTAGTCGATCTCCATCAATATCATTGACCGTAATATTCAAGGCCTCACTTAACCTAAGTCCGGTACTGTATATGAAGGTCAGAAATATCTGGTGTTTATAGGTGGGTGCGTGCTCTATCAATCTGACCACTTCTTTCTGTGATAATATCTCCGGTAGCTGCCTCTCCTTCTGTGGTCTGGGGATCTTCCTTACACTCCAGTTTACATTCAGTATCTGTTTAAAATACTTTCTTAGCGATGAATAATCGCAGTTGATTGTGCTCCACGAACATCCGCTCTTTATGCGCATCAACAAGTACTGCTTTGCGTGCTCCTGACTGATTCTACCACGCATCTTGCTCTCCTTGCGATAATCGTAAAACATGCGTACAGTGCGAAGGTAGCTTGAGATGGTTTGCTCGCTATAATTCTTTAAAGTCATGTAAGAACCATAGTCTTCTATCAGCGATTCTCTTGATTTCATATCTGCATCCTTTGACTAACTTCCTATCTGCAAATACGGAACCATTCAGCTCTTGGACACGAACTATTTAACAGAGAATCCGTGGGGGTTTGTTCAACGGAAGATTGTATCGCCTCGTGCGCAGCGATAGCTAGCATGGGCTGATACAAAATGTTAGTGGTCGTAGTGTGACCTGAACCACCATTGTTATAAAGATAGCGAAAAGGTGGATGCTGATTTCAAGATGATGGAAGCCATTTAATTCTCGATTCTGGATTAAATGGTTGGCCCATCGATAGGGACTGATTCAAGCAGACCTATCAAACGGATGAGTGGTGCTTACCTTTCACGGGTTGGTGCTGAGCGACTTATTGCAGTATGACGCTAAGAGCTGAACGAAAGTGAACCGTTCGAAGAAGTGTCGAAAATAACCCATGGATAATTTCACTGGATTTTTTTTCAGGGAAATAGAAGTGGACAGATTCTGTCAAAAGGAGGGAGTGGCGTTTCCCGACGAAGAGTGTAGATACGAGTGCTTGAGCTTTATAGACTACACGGCAGGCGGTATTAAGGCGGCAGGACTTAGCATTGGGCTTGAAATCGGAAAAGGTGAAGCATCTCTGACTCAAAGGAGTGGAGGTGTGGCGGATATGTCCGTAGTAGTGTAAGAATCTGCAGGAAACTGGAGGCTAGCGAAGGGACATACAGGATTATTAGTTTACAGAATTTCACAACCTAAATTATTAGGGAAGATGAATTTATTTGAGACGGAATTTTTACGAGGTAAGTCGCAGCCGATTACCCCTGAGATGGTGGAATCAGCGTACCGAAAAGTAAAGTCCAACGGAGGTGCAGCTGGAGTGGATGGCAAGGATATGTCATACATGGATGCACATAAGTCGGAAGAACTTTACAAGCTATGGAATCGGATGGCATCGGGGAGCTATTTTCCGCGGGAGGTGCGAGCTGTAGACATACCAAAGGCAGATGGGAAATATCGCAGACTAGGCATACCGACCATATCAGATCGGGTTGCCCAACAGGTGGTCTTATCGGTAATGGAACCGGTGATGGATGCGTATTCCGGTGATGTTGACCCCCGCATTCCGGAGCAAGCTGACCCCCTAGTTCCGGCAAGCTGACCCCCTATTGAGAGAGGAGATCGGTGAGCATGATTCCGGCAAGCTGACCCCCAAATAAAGGGATGGTTCAGTAAAGATTCCGGCAAGCTGACCCCCAAAGGGTTAAACTGTGCAGGACTGACATTCCGACATGCTGACCCCCTGTGGGTCTCCCAAGGAACAGAAATTCATATCCATACATTAGGTCATTTACTAATATAAATAGTGACATGGCCTATCAATCTAAACGTATGGAAGAAGTAAGACAAATCATCAGTGCCTATTTAAAGACGAGTAAATACAAGGTTGTCGCACGCCAGCTGGGCATATCAAAGAACACAGTGCGTAAATATCTGCGACTTGTCGAACGAGTAGATTTACCAAAGGAGGATCTGTTGAGACTAGAAGATGAAGACCTCAAAACATTGATTTATCCAGCAGGCATGATCGAAGAATCTGAGCGCATACAAACCTTTACCAGCCTAGTAGATTACTGGCTATCAGAACTTCGCAGAATAGGAGTGACTAGGCAACTACTATGGCAGGAATACAGAGCAGATCATCCAGATGGGTTTGCGTACAGTCAGTTTTGTGAGAAATTGAGTCAGCACATAGAAAGCCGGAAGCTAACCATCCATTTGAAGCATGAACCTGGAAGAGAGATAATGGCAGATTTTGCAGGTAAAAAACTTAGCTGGATAGACAGGGAAACCGGAGAGCTGGTGCCCACAGAAGTTATCGTTGCAGTATTTCCTTTCAGTCAGTACACCTTTGTGATGGCTGTAGACACACAGCAAACACCAGATGTGGTACATGGACTCAACCATGCGTTACTATATTTTGGTGGCTCACCTCATGCGATGCTATCAGATAACTTCGCTGCCTATGTGAAAAAGGCAGATCCATATGAACCTACTTTTACCGAACTAAGTACCCAGATGGGAGCCCACTATAACCTGGATCTACAAGCTTGCCGGGTAGCAAAGCCAAAAGACAAAGCAAGTGTTGAAAACATGGTGAGCATCGTGTATACCCGTATATATGCAGAACTGCGCAATGAGCAATTTTTCAGCCTCAAGGCGTTAAATGCTGCTATCAGAGAAAAGCTTGAGAAGCATAACAGTGAGCCCTTCCAGAAAAAACAGGGTAGTCGGAAAAGCATATTTGAACAATATGAAAAGCCTTTGCTAAGGCCTTTGCCCAGTGCTCTGTTTGAACTCAAAAGACAGAAAAAGGCGAGTGTAGGAAAGAACTACCACATCTACCTTGGAAAAGAAAAAGAATACTATTCTGTTCATTACTCCCATGTAGGTAAACGAGTAGATGTAAGGTATAGCTCTAGCGTGTTGGAGATATACTATAAGCAAAGTCGTATTGCAGTCCACCAGCGCACTGGCAAAAAGTATACGACAACCGCAGAGCATATGCCTGAGAAGCATAAGATCTATGAGCGTCTACATGGATATAGTAGTAGCGAGTTTACCAGCCTGGCAAAAAACATCGGCCAGATGACACAATGGGCTATCCAACAGATTTTGATCTCCACCTTTTACGAAGAGCAATCCTACAAGAGCTGCTTGGGCGTGCTGAGTCTGGCTAAGAAATATTCTCATCCTCGGCTTGAAGCAGCTTGCAAGAAATGTCATCAGATCGGCAAGGTCAATTACACCCTTTTGAAAAGGATATTAGAAAAAAATCTTGACCAAACCCAACCTGAACTATTTGCCACAAAATCTCCCCAAGACCACGAAAATATAAGGGGAAAAGAGGCTTATCAATAACTAATTATTTAAAAACAAAAAACATCAAATTATGAAGAATGCAACTTTAGAAACCATGAAAGATCTCAAATTGGGAGGCATGGCTTCCACCTATGAGGCGGTACTGAACCTTCCAGTCAATCAACATCCTGACAATCATGAACTCATCGCACAACTCATTGACTCCGAACAGCTCTACCGCTCTAACAAAAGGATGAATCTATTTGTCCGACTGAGCAAACTTCGATACCATGCCAATCTAAAAGATCTGGATTATTCATCCTCGAGAAATCTGAAAAAAGAGCATATTACCAAACTTGCTGACGCAGCCTATATTGATAGAAGTGAAAACATACTCATCACCGGACCTACCGGCTGCGGCAAATCTTTCTTGGCTTGTGCGCTCGGGCATCAGGCCTGTGTCCTAGGAAAAAGAACACTCTACTTCAACCTCAACCGATTCACTGAGCAGATCACTCTAGCAAAAACAGATGGCACACTCATTAAGTGGCTAAACAGATTAAACAAAGCGAAGCTGATTATTCTAGATGATTTTGGTCTTCAACCATTGTCTCAGTCCGTCTTGCTTATCATCCTCCAGATACTAGAAGATCGATATGAAAAAGCAGCTACGATTGTTTGTTCACAACTACCCGTGTCAAAATGGCATGCATACCTAAATGATCCCACTATCGCCGATGCCATCCTTGACCGCCTTGTACCTAAAGCTCACAGAATAGAATTAAAAGGAAAAAGCATGAGAAAACAAGCAAAACAATTATCTTAAGTCACCAATGGATATGATTTTTTGGTTGGGGGTCAACATCCCGGAACGTGGGGGTCAGCTTGGTCGGAATATGCATGATGGATCCGATATTTCACATAGACAGTTACGGGTACAGGCCCAATCGTTCGGCACATGAAGCCTTAGAAAGATGTCAACAGCGCTGCCATGAGTATCGCTGGGTGATAGACATGGATATCAAAGGATTCTTTGACAACATTGATCATGGCTTAATGATGCAGGTGGTTCGCCACTACTTTAGCGAACCATGGATATTAATGTATGTGGAGCGATGGTTGAAAGTATCGATCCAATTGCCTGATGGCGATGTGATGGATAGGGACAAAGGGACACCACAGGGTGGTGTGATCAGTCCCTTGCTGGCCAATATGTTTCTGCACGTGGTCTTTGACGCGTGGATGGAGAAGCACTATGCCAATACCAAATATGGGACCATCCGATGGGAGCGATACGCAGATGATATCATCGTACACTGCTAGAACGAAACAGAGGCCAGGTATATACGCAACCGAATCAGGGAGCGTCTGGCAGACTGTAAACTGGAACTGCACCCCGACAAGACGAAAATAGTGTACTGCAAGCAGTCAAATCGTCGAGGCAAGTATGACAAGCATGTTAGCTTTGACTTTCTGGGCTTTACCTTCAGACCAGATCGCATGTATCAACGGGGTGAAGATGGCAAGGGGAGTTTATGGGTTGGCTATGCTGCGAGTATAAGCCGAAGAGCGAAGAAGCGCTTGGTGCAACAAATCATGAAGTGGAAAATCCACCGGGCTACTGGAGCTGAGCTGGAAGATATTGCTTACCAGAAAGCCGCTATAATCCGGGGCTGGATCTACTACTATGGTCATTTTCGTCTGTACTGCATGCGGCCGGTATTCCATGCTCTCAATGTCAGATTGATTCGATGGGTAATGAATAAATACAAGAGATTTAGGCGTCGCTGGTCACAGGCCCGAGCCTACCTTGTGGATATTTATAAATCCTATCCGAATTTATTTGAACATTGGAAGTACGGATTTGCACCGTAATATTCTAATCCTGAAGAGCGGTATGAATCGAGAGGTTCACGTACCGTTCTGTGAGAGGGTGGGGAAGTGACTATTTACTTCCCTGCTCTACTCGACTTCAAAGTATCTTTCTTCAATTTCAAGTATTTCCCAGGGTTTCAAACCTCGTATAAATTCAATTTTTTCGATTTCATTCGAACTATTCAATTTGGGCACATGTCTACTAAGACCTTTGAGTTCCTGAAGTATTGGATATTTACTCCAAGGGTTCTCCCATAATGCTATATCTACGATTCCCATATTACTGGAATAGAGACCTTTTACTAAGAGAATTCCCGATACTGATGTATTCTGTGGTTGATTATTATAGAAGAAAGGATGGTCGACAAAGAGGTTATTATTGAAACCTAAAATAGTCATATCTCCAAATAGTACTCCTTTTATCAATTCGTCATATAGAGTTAAATTATAAGAATTTACAGCAATAATGTATGGGCAACTCACATCATAACTACTTCCTCGTTTACTATTAAGAGTTCTTCTCAAAATACTCATCGAGGGGCCATCTACAAAACCTCCTCTTTGGCTTGACGCAACTGAACCTAGTGACCTTTCAACCGGTGGATCTTTCTTGAAGAATGAAAACTCAATTATCCAATTTTCGTCCGACCATTCCATTGTCTTGATCTCACCAATTTCAAGGTCTAAAGAGGCAATTTCAGATTGAAGATTACTCCTTATTCTACTTAATTTGGGTGTCTGAGCACTAGCTCTAATAAAATCGGCAGCAATCCAGTAGAAAGGACTTTCCACTTCTTCAATGATATCTTCTATTTGCTTTTCTATTCTTTCAATTGATTGATTTAGATTTGGTTCACCACTCAGAACGCAGTCAATAAGAATCTTAATTGAATCACTCACTAACACAAGATCAATCTTTCTTGATCCGATTGATTCATGATAGTTAACATCGAATCCCAGTTTACTGAATAATGCAAATGTGTAGAGTTCAAAGAAGGCACTAGCATGATGCCAATCTTTTGTTGATGTAAACTGCCTATAGAAATCGAGATCATCTGGAAATTTTGAGTACCATTCTTCGACCTGATTTCTGTAGTAGTCTACCCACTTCCATGAAGATTCATTAAGGAAACTGTATTTTGACTCCGTATGATTTGATTGTTTTACCCTCGTTCTTTTGATATCATCAAACAATTTCATTATGAATTCCTTAGAGTTATTACTTTATTGCAAGGATTCCAATTTCGGCCATTTCTAAAACTGATTTGTTGTCAACAAATGGAATTCTAAACTCAAAAATTTCAGAAATTGGGGTAAAAAAAGACACGGGAGGAGTGACACCCTCATATCCTGTTGAGTTTATACCTACTACTTTCCCTTCCTGATTAAAAACAGGTCCTCCGCTGGAACCTCCTTCGACAAGAATTGTGGTCTGGTAGCACGGACCGGGTAAGAATGTCCTATCCCTTCCATTTGGAAAGTATTCAACTACCTCTCCAAATTGATGCACAGGCTGGAATTCACCAACAAAAGATCCATCTTCCATCTTAACAACCTTGTTCTTTGGATAGGCATAAGTGTGAACTGTTTCTCCAATCTTGGGTTGTGCTTTTGCCATCGTCAGAAAGTCGTTTTCGATAAATACATCTGGCTGACGAACGTCCCAAGAACACATTCCTAGTAAGATGTCCGCTATCTTGTGCTGGAAAACATGACTTATTCTTCGAGGGTGGAATTCACCTTCTGCTCTGTAGTCAATTATCAATAAATCATCAATTATTGATTTTTCTCCATCATATAGATTGTGTTTTGCAGTCACAAAGCCTCCCCCTTGTTGAATAAAGAATCCAGAGCCTAAAAATTTGATTTGTTCGCCCTGTTTGACAACAAAAGGAAAAACAACCTTGTGTCCTTCCATTTCTACGCCGAAAGAGTTCTTAAATGCCATTTTTCAATATCTGTTTAGCCAGTTCAAGTCTATTCAAGAATCCCATCAGTTTATTTAGGTATGTATGACCACTAACGGTTAAGTGTATGGAGCGGACGTTGCGATAGCAAGTCTGATCTCATACACAGTGATATAGGTCGTTTCATTCTTTCTTTCGTTTAAAATCTACTTACAGCAAATGGGAAATTAAAACTACCATCTCTCCCTGGTTTTTGTTCTATTCCAATTTTCTCCTTAGAAAAGTACATTGTGTTAAAAAATGTTCTGCCAAATAAGTCGTCTATTGGAAGGATTCCACAGTGTCTATGAGTTTCTAAATACCAATCCATTGCTAATTGGAGCAAAATCATCGAAAAAAAGTAATTGTACGCTTCTTTTCCTTTTTCACAAGCATAACAGACCATTAAACCGTCCTCACACCTTTCTAAATGACTATTATACACGTGTCTTGCTATTTCTCTTTTTAGTGGACGCCTAACAACTCCTCCATACTTAAATTTGGGAACGTGATCCTCAAGATCTACTGTGAAAATATCCTTGCTGTAAACTCTACAACTTTCTAAAATAACAACCTGTTTCGAAGAATTTAGTGTGTATTGTCCAGCTTTGATAATCTCATCTTTATTTAGTTGGAAGATTTGATTATCGTCTTGATTTGCTCCATGACCTATAAAGGCAATAATTCCATAATCTAATTTTTCCTTGCTTATTTGTTCATTGAGGTATTCAGAAGTAGGTTGATCAAATGTAAATATTTCATCTTCTTCGTATGCTCCTCCAGCATTTCTATTGAAGAATTCCTTATACGCATTTACATAATACTCATCCGTTTTTTGTTCTTCTGGAGAATTTGAATGCCCCTTTATTATATACATGCTTCTTTTCATTGTTTCATTTTCACATTTTAATACTTTATCGATGATTCGAGTATCTTTTGAATCTCAACTCGGGCAATTCCCCGAGAGTTTTTGCTTAGCACATTTTGAAGCTTGTCCGCTTTAAGCACATATGAATTATCGTCGTTAAAGATTTTGATTTCATCTACATTTATAAATGTTTTCCAAGGTATTTCTTCATTGTATTTAGTGAATTGATTGTAGACTTTGTAGTGAGAATTTCGGGCCATGCCTATTCTTACAGTTTGATTCGGCTCAAGTTCAAAAGCTATATGATTGCTGTCAAATTCTTTGAATATCCCTTCTTTCTCGTTTTTCTCGGTTGTATAGATTTGGTTTTTAAATATTCCACGATCATCTTCTATGCTAAATTCAATTTGCCATTTAGAGTTCGTTGAGTTTACAATTTGGAGCATATGAATCCACGAACAACCTTGAAGTATTATGGTTGAAATAAGGATCATCAATATGTATTTGACTTTCATCATTTTTAATGACCTATATCGCTTGTTCTACCTCGTTAATTTTAAATTTCAACTTAAAATTACATGATAATTTCGACTCTTTCCAGTATGCTTCTCATTGCCATTTATCATTAATCCAAAACACCTAGATTCTCTTAACAGTCCCTTACCGACTGATAAAATTGACTTAATTTTCGACTTCGATCGACTAAACTCGAAATTCAGGATTTTAAAATCAACTAGGTTTCCTCCATCATCAATGTTGAAATTAACTACAACATTTTGACATCCTGATTTACAGCTTGCTTTAAGATCCTTTATAAATTCATCTACTAAGCGTTCTCTTTCTTCTTGAAGAATTGCTTCATCGTAATCTTCCTGCCTTAAACGACAATTTTCAGGAATATATACATTCAACGTCATTGATGGAAGAATGCCAGTTGAACCGAGGGTCATTCCAGCAGGTCCTTCTTTTAAATAGATGGTATCGTGTTTAGAAAGCTCTTGAATTGAAATTAAAGCAGATTCATAACCAACATAAGTAAACATTACTATTTCATCATTTTCAAACTGACTAAACTCAGCATTACCATTTAAGTCACTTACTAATCCTTGATTTTTCGAATCAATTGAGACTATATTTACTCCTATTAAGGTTTGACCTGAAACTTCGTCACATACTTTTACAATACGATTTTTTTGCGCCTGCAATGCCAGATTAATGGCCATGCCCAGAAATATGGTAAATATCAATTTTTTCATAATGAGGTAGAACGTTTTGGCGACATGCGTCGTGCCGACGAAGGAGGCATGATCGTCATGGTCGCGTGTTGTGAGGCGTAATGGTCTACCCTACTTTCACATTTAAGTTTCCTCCAAGAGCCTTAATGACTTTCAAAATAGTTTCAAATTGTGGCTTCGATCCTTTGGACAGAGCCTTGTATAGACTGGGTCTGCTCATCCCTGTTTTATCCGCTATTTTTGACATCCCTCTGGCCTTTGCGACATGCCCAATGGCCACTATGAGGTCCTCGGTGTCACCATCTTCTAGGGCAGAATTTAAATACTCGGTGATCAGTTCATCGTTGTCGAGATAGTCAGCGATATCGAATTTTGTCATGTTAGATTTTGTCATTTTCTAATTCCGATTTATAACGTTTCCATAAATTCCTTGCCTTATCTATATCGGTCCTTTGTCTTGACTTCGTTCCACCATTAATTAATAAAACGATTCTGTTTCGATGCTGGGCGAAGTATACCCTGTAACCCTTTGCATAGTGAATTCTCAGCTCTGAGAGTCCACCGCCAATGGAATCGCAGTCGCCAAAGTTTCCGAGTTCTTGAATTCGTTGAATTCTAAATAGGATCTTGGCAGTGGCTCTTCTATCACGAAGTTTTCTAAGCCATTTGTCAAATTCACTGGTTTTGATGATTTCGAACACACTACAAATGTATTCATTTGGATACACTTATGCAAGATCTCTCATTAGATGGCTGGGATTGATCGCCTCCTTCTGAACAGGCTCAATGATCTGGGAACGGGGCAGTTCTATTAATTGGATCTCTCTTATGCCTCACAACGATCCGGCTACAAGCGTCTGTATTGGCTAGCAGTCAAAAGCCCTTAAACGTCTTCCTAGCACTTCAAATTTAACAAACTCTATACAAATACCCAGGTTCTAATCTGCGTTAGCCAATATGACGTCTTGGTAGCCTGTTATGAGTCGCCACACCCCTCTGCTATCTTTTCTAAATCTCTTTATTAAATTTCCGGGGTTTTTCGTATCCGGTTCCAGTATCCAGTTTCCTCTTATAGTCTTGACTCATCTAGTTCTCGCACATAAATAGAAGTTCTAAATCTCTGTTCACGGTCGGTAGTTCTAAATAAATTCGTAATTCTAAATCAATAATCCCCTCTAGACTAACCGTCTCACCGTTATCTAGTGTTTGACAATATATTATTTTCAATCGTGCTTTTCGCAACGATACTCATTTTCCTCTTCTCTGTTCCTCGACTGTTCATGGTTCTTGGTCTGTTAAATCTAAAACCTCACGGTTACTAAATGCGAGATAATCTCGTCTTCTCCACATATGTCATGTGCCTAAGTACATGACAAAAAATTAATATATGTTCTCATTCTTACTAAGTTGCATAAGAAAATAGTGTTCATAAATTCATCTAATCCGAGCCGGAAAATGCTTTTAGATCTCCTACCATGTTTTTTGATTTGTATTCTTTGAGGGTGTTTTTCATGAATGAATTTGCCAATTCTTATCATCCATGTGTACGCTATTGCCAAGACTAACATTAGTGTTTCCAGACGGTCAGTCTTGGTAACGTGAGTGCATTCCAAATTAAATCCATTAGATTTTAGATCTTTGAACATGTTTTCTATATACCATCGTTCGCCATATCTGCACAAACTATGTTCTGGATGGTCATAGGAGATGACAATTAAATATTCTTCCCTGTGATTCTTTGTATTTGTGATCTTTTTTCCTTGTAGGAACACTTGCTCACCTTTGAGAATGACAGGTTTTTTGATTGTTCTTACTTTACCAATTTGGAGTCGGGAAAAAAGTGTTGATACACGTCTTTCTGTTCCCCGATAAAACACCTTCATGTTCTCTCTGATCCTTATGTCATAAGGGATTCCGTGCTCATTAAGATATCTAATCCATTTCTGACCAACAAACTCCCTGTCGGCGATAAGACTATGTATTTTCCCGTGCCCTATGATCCTTATCAGCCTATCCATCAGGGCGATCCGCTCCTCACAATTGCTACTTCCCTTCTTTGGTAGCAGTGTCCATAATATTGGCACAGACCAACTCTGTCCCTTTACACTCAATACCAAAAAATTAATATCTGCTCGACCAAACTGCCAATTAGTCCTATCCAGTAATAACGTGTATGGATCCTGTACTCCTGCCAATCGTATGATAAACGGAATAAGCTCATCGAAATTGACCGATACTCCGGCAATAAATCGCTGAATTCTACGGTAATTGCTGGATCGACTTACATCATTCTGAATTGCTATGGCAACCTTGACAAGGTTTATCGTACCTACACTACTAATTGCACGTACTAAAAGGTAGAGAAATTGAACACGTCGCTTGTCCATCCCTTTAAAATGTAGTAGGAAAACTTTAAAAAATCTGCTATCTTGCACTTTCGAGACCATATTTGTGAAATTAGGTTAACTAATTGGTTATGAAATCACAATATATGGTCTTTTTGTGTTATGTCATGTACTTAGGTCATGTGCATAAATCCAATCCTGAGTTCATCAAATCCTTTAAATTTTTAATCCTACCTAGATAAGCCGTTTCCCTTGTTCTCGAGTGTCAGACAATGTATCCTGGTAAATCGTGCTTATCAAAATGAAGATTAGCTCAGTGAACCCTCGCTTCGTATTAAGTTCCCAATGAAAATTTGATTGCTATGTCATTTATCATTCTGATAAAATTTTGGAAAGGTTCTCCTGGCAAATCAATGGTGTTTACCCAAATCGAATCTCGTCTGCCCATTAATTTGTTCTTCATCAAACTAAAATTGGTGACCTCATAACGCTTTGGGCGCATGTGTCGTGATGCCCTTATCCGATGATATCCACTAAGACTAGTTTATCAATTGAGTCTGCATATTTCATTTTAACGAAAATTCTCTTTGGGCATCATGATCATCATGGCGCCCTGTTACCTGGCGTACCTTTGTTACCTCATCAATTCGTAGTCTTGGATCAGAACTTGTGCTGCGATCTTCAGTTTCTCAGATAAATTTCGAATCATGTTAACCGTTAATTTTCTTTTCCTGTTCAATACTTCTGAAACTATTCCTTTAGATCCAATAATTCCAATTAGATCTTTCTGTTTCAGTTCAAGCTCCTCCATTCTAATTCTAATTGCTACAATTGGATCAGGTGGTTCAATTTGATGTTCACGTGACTCATAGTCCTCAATTAATAGTGCTAACAACTCCGCTTCCTGACCATCCTTGGTTGTCGGTCCTGCATCAAATATCTCATCTAATCGGCTAAGTGCCAGGTCATATTCTCGTTCCGAATTAATTATTTTAGTTTTCATATTGTATCAGCATCTATTTTATCGTATTCCTTGTGTGTTCCAATGAATCTTACGAAAAGCCATTGTTTCTCGTAGTTAATCTTTGCTATTAATCTATACTTGTGACCTGCAATATTAAAGACCACCCTTGAATTCTTCAGGATGGTCACTGTTGCATAAAATTCTTTAATCTCGTTTGGAGTGTTCCAAGTTGCCAATCTAGCCGTTTCATACCAAGTCTTCAGATAATCCTCGGAATCAGGATACTGTTCCCAGAATTCTCTCAAAGTCCTTTTCGAAATGATTCGCTTCACATCGGTAAAGATAATAAAATGTTCTCAATATGAAAACCTGTTTCTTTATTCATTATGCCCGGTAACTCAAAGGAATGTCTGCGTCTATCACTCAAAGTCTACAAGCTCGGGCTGCATCCCTGATATGTCATATGGACGCAGACATTTCAGTTGAACGAAGCCCTGCAATAGGGCAACGCATAGATGTCTGTGTGGCTAATATATGACAATTAGGGCACTATGTAAGTAGGATATTGAGATTGGGTTTACCTGTATCCCCAGGATCGATTGTGTTTTGCTCCCGTGACTCTGTAATCCGGCCAATGAGTGGCTAAAATCATAGGTAGGGGATATACCTCTCCCACCCTGGGAGCACGTCACATCTGTATTATGGTATGCCATAGGTCGCATTCGGTGATGATTTGTTTCGCGGTAAAGTGATGTAGGTCTGTATCCAGTTTTGATCGGGCATGATATCCACGATCAAAAAGTCTTTTCCACAGCATACCTCACATTGATATGGCTTGATCTGCAGTAGATGGTGCAATATTTGGAATAGGGTTCTGATCGTCTGATTGTTTCTTTTTAAGGCTGATGGTATGTTATGTTTTATCGCCTTAAAGGTGACTGGCGCATGCAGTCCATAGTATCTGGCCTTTTGAAAATAGGGTGGCAGCACATGCTGCAATATTTGATCCATGGCCACCAAAGGTGATAGGTGCTTTATGGCTTTGGGGGGTGCTTCGTTGGTCTGCTGTTTTCGGTAATCATTGTATAAGATGGCTACTTTTCGCTGGCTAGCCAGGTAGGAAAATCGGTTTTTGCTGATAGCAACCCTGTTTATATATCGTGATAGGTAATTTTCTATCAGTTGGGTATTTGCAGTAGGATACTGATTGTTGACCACCCATCTTTTTTGCTTGGCACTCTCGATGGCATCATGTGTCTGCTGGTCTGCCGTTATCTCTCCTTTTCCAAGCAATCTAGACAGATGGCTTAAGAATATCTCTTTAAATAAAGCGCACATAGACCGGAAGGGAGCGAGCTTCTTTTTTCGTTTTGGCCACACCCAGGATCCACCTTTACTCAGTCCTCCAAAAGTAATCAAGGTATGTACATGTACGTGATATTTAAGATCAGAACCAAATGTGTGCAGCACGGCTATCATGCCTGGCAATCCTCCAAGGTTGGCCTGATCAGCACTTAGCTTTTTTATGGTCGACCAAGCACTCCTCATAAGTAAACCATATAGGTGGCGCGGATAGCGTTTAGCAAGGGGGTTTAAGTCGTGCGGCAAGGTGAAGGTCGCGTGTACATAGGGCACCTCCAACATCTTCGCTGAGACTTTATCCTGCCACTGGAGTCTTTTTATGCTCTGACAACACGGACATTGACTATGTCCGCACGAATGGTAAATATATTTCGTTTCTCCACACTGCTTACAGATCAGCATGTGGCCTCCCAGTGCTGGAGTTTTACATAGCCGGATTGCCCGGATCAATTTTACCTTCTGTAAATCAGCACGATACTTTGCGATATACTGCTCCCCATATGCACCAAACAGATCGCCTATCGAGGAATCTATCGATACCTTATGTCCATATGTACAATGGGATGGTCGATTCGGCGATAACGTTCCATGCATAACTTCACATAACGAGCCGTGGTTTTCAAATGCTTGTGGCCCAGCTGTTCCTGTAAGAATACCAAATCTGTGCCGTTTTCGATGTGATGGGTGGCGTAGCAATTTCGCAGCGTATGTATACTCGCAGTTTTCTTGATACCCGCCAGCTTACGTGCTCGTATAATACTCCATTGGGCTGCTCTTGCTGAGTATTGGCTACCCTCCTTTAATCCATTAAATAGAAACTTCTTGGGTTTTAACCTTCTGTAGTAGCTCCTGAGCAATAATAGCAGACATTGTGGTATTTGCACTACCCTGTCCTTGGCCCCCTTGCCCTTATTCACTCTTATTTGTAATCGTTCTCCATCAATATCATTGACCGTAATATTCAAGGCCTCACTTAACCTAAGTCCGGTACTGTATATGAAGGTCAGAAATATCTGGTGTTTATAGGTGGGTGCGTGCTCTATCAATCTGACCACTTCTTTCTGTGATAATATCTCCGGTAGCTGCCTCTCCTTCTGTGGTCTGGGGATCTTCCTTACACTCCAGTTTACATTCAGTATCTGTTTAAAATACTTTCTTAGCGATGAATAATCGCAGTTGATTGTGCTCCACGAACATCCGCTCTTTATGCGCATCAACAAGTACTGCTTTGCGTGCTCCTGACTGATTCTACCACGCATCTTGCTCTCCTTGCGATAATCGTAAAACATGCGTACAGTGCGAAGGTAGCTTGAGATGGTTTGCTCGCTATAATTCTTTAAAGTCATGTAAGAACCATAGTCTTCTATCAGCGATTCTCTTGATTTCATATCTGCATCCTTTGACTAACTTCCTATCTGCAAATACGGAACCATTCAGCTCTTGGACACGAACTATTTAACAGAGAATCCGTGGGGGTTTGTTCAACGGTCCAGTATAAACGCAGTAGCGGTTCTTAACCATTAACGTCTAACAAAGGTACGAATGTTTGAATTTTGTAATTCGTTTTATTGAGAGCACTTAGCCGCTATTGCGTTTTATACAATGTTCTCTGCTGGCTTTCTTAGTTCGTTTTTGGGTTGCGTTGGCTCACAGCTCTTTGCAACCGCAGGAACGAGGATTGCAATGTGCTGTGATTGCGAGGGCTAATTACATCAATACCCCATTCTTGGCTTCTACTTTTGGGGGAAGATTTGTTTCGCCAAGCATTTCCCTAAGGTCTATTTCAATGACACGGCATAGGGACATCATAGGTATATCGTTTGCCATTCCTTGAAATGGGTTTCAGAGTAGTCTCCTACAATTTCCATCATTACGTAAACCCAACCAATGAGAGCAGTAATTGGTATGGAGAGCCATAGTCCCCAATCTCCTAATTTCATTAATTCAGGTATCATACTAAATGGCAATAGCATTATAAAAATACCTACAAAGTATCTGCTGATATTGGCGTATTGACGTGGTAAAGGAAATTTCTTAATACGTTCATTCTTACCTTGCAAAGTGTAAAAACTTCTTAATACATCTTCCATTTGAGTGTGGCGAAAATCATCAATCAAATCTTGCTCTCTCAGATTGGTTAAGTCTCTTGATTGTTCATTGATTATTTGGGTTGCGGTATTGACATTGGCAATAAGTCTGTCGTGTTCTTCGAGTGGCAGAAAAAGTTTGAGTTCTGTTCTTGTAATTTCATCGTCCAATAAGCCAATACCGAATTTTTGCTGATACATTTTTGCTGTTCTTGCCGTATGTCCGCCCTGACTGATATGCTCCCAGGGTGTGGCTACCAAAAGCTGGCTTCTATGAGCGTAGAGCCAAGCAATATGCCTATAAATTAAACGCTTTTTAATTTGCTTGATTTCAGCTTCACCTTGTTTATTGTTGGTAAAAAAGTTGGTCACATAACCATCTACCATCATCCCCCAAGTACGACTATCATTGACAATCCCGCCCCAAATTTTACGGGCTTCCCACATTCTGTCATACGCCTGATTATTCTTAAAGCCCACATAAAAAGCAACCGCTGTACCAATCACCGATACTGGCAACCAAGGAATATTGATTGAAATAATATCGTAATGATAGAGAGCGGCCATTCCACCCAGTAGCAGGAGCAGCCAGACTATATGGTGCCACGTCCATTTTATTAAATTGCCAAAACTTATTCCTTTGGTTACTATCATATTTTATTGAAGATTGTTTAAGAAATTCAAAAATGCATCAGATCGAGAGACAAAACCATTATCCATTATGTAAGTGGAAACAAATAACAACACAAAACCTAAAGTCATTCCTTTATAATACTGACTTGAAACAAGAAACAAGGCAACGGCAGAAAGCAGTATTAAAATTGGATAGACATATTTAAGTAGTGTTTTGCCCGTTTTATTATCGCTTATGTGTTTGACCTTTTCTTTTTCTATGGCTTCGGTTTTCGACTTTTGGTAAAGTGCAATGCTTTCTTTGGCGTGAGTCGGACGACTATAAAGTATATAACTACCGTAACCAATTAATATAACAAGCAGCAAGCCCAAAGGAAACATCGCTCCTTTCAGCAATTCATTTTGACTTCCAAATATGCTGTAAAAAACGAACAATAGAAGTACGCCTATTCCAATCATTATTCGTCCTTGAGTGACTTCATTTTTTGCCCAAGTGTTGGTGTATTCTATAAAACCCATATCAAAAAATATAATAATTTATAACCAAACCTACGATTACAATATCTAAGGCAAGAATTACAAAATCAATCCAAGTTCCTTTTCCTTTAAAGATTGTAATTCTAAGCAATCCTAAACCCCCAATAGCGGGAAATGCCAAAGCCAACCATTTTGCCCAGCTTATTCCTTGCCAAATCAAAAACGCAATCATTACATTAATAAACACAAAAGCCAAAACACCCGTTGCATTGGGTGCTTTGACTTTTCTTAGTTTTTGGTAGGAATGATATGAGCTATAGCATTCACTACGAGTAATGTAATTATTGTATTCGTCATTTTACAATCCCATTTGCTGTTTCATCATCGCCATATAACTGTCGTCATCCATTTGTTTACGTGCCGCAATGATTTGTTCGGCATCAGGACCAGCAATGTATCTTAATTGATTTTTTCCATCTGTAGCTGCTTCATAGATTTTTTCTGAAACAACTATTGGTTCTGAACTATTGGTACCAGCATTTTTCATACCTGCCATTACTTTTTCCAAAAAAGGAGCATACTCGGTTTGGCTTGGGTCAACCGCCAAATTTTTCATCGTTGTTTCTTCAAAGTTGGTGTTTATCATTCCTGGTTCAATCATTTTTACCTTAATACCTATGGGTTCCAACTCATAAGATAAAGCTTCGCTCATTCCTTCTACTGCAAATTTAGAACCGTGATAAAGCGTACCTAAAGGAAATGTGATTTTACCACCCATTGAAGAAATATTGATAATGGTTCCTTCTCCAGCTTTTCGCATATATGGAATAACATTTTTGGAAACCAATAGCGTTCCGATTACATTGACATCAAATTGCATTCGGATAGCTCTTTCTGGTGTTGCTTCCAATATTCCGTAAGAGCCATAACCTGCATTATTGAGCAATACATCTATATTACCAAATCGCTCAATGGCTTTAACAACTGCATTTTTAATTGTGTCTTCTTTGGTTACATCTAATTCAGCAACCATCATCCCCAAATCAGTTAACTCAGCATCGGCATCAGAATGTTTACGAACTGTGGCAGCCACATTCCATCCTTTTTCCTGAAAATATTTAGCAGTCATTCGGCCAATGCCCGTACTGCACCCTGTGATTAATATTGTTTTGTTCATTTCTATATCTTTTTAAAAGTTTATTAATTTAATTCCACCAAATCACGGCTCATTTCTACCAATTTTCTGGCTGTTTCCATATCTCTTGCATTAGGATTTGGCGATTTCATTGGCCAACCACCTTTACGGCATTCCTTATCTCGGTAGAGAACACTGTGTTGACTGAAATAAGCACCTGAATGTTTTGGTGCATCATCTGATAAAAGGCAATGCAAGGACGTTTGAGCGGATTCCCAAGAGCTATCACTAAAATTGATTGCTGTAAAAATTGGTTTTGCAATTGTCATTAGAATTTTCATCAAAGCATTTCCACCACTTCCGAAGTTCGACCTTGCCCAACCCGGGTGTATAGAATAGGTAGTAACTCCGGTTCCTTTTAGTCTTTCAGCTAACTCTTTGGCATACAAAATCACGGCTACCTTAGCTTCTCCATAGGCTTCAAAATTGTTGTACTTTCTTTGCTTGTGGTGCAGGTCGTCTAAGTGCACTTTGGGTCTGTTCTTCTTGCTTCCTGCGTGAACTACAGAAGATATAATGGCCATTCTTGAGTTTGGTGTGTTTTTCAGGGTGTCCAATAATAGCTCGGCCATTAAAAAATGTCCGAAGTAACTGGCACTCCAAGTGTACTCAAAACCGTGCTTGGTATATTTAGGTGTGTTCTGCATATTCACCATTCCGGCATTGCACATCAAGCCGTCCAGTTTGTTGTGTTTGGACTTAAACTCTGTTACACATTCCCTCACAGATTCTAAGTCTGCCAAATCACATTTAATAACTTCGCTTGTGCCTTTTGGGTCTTTGAAATTTTTGCGGGCTTCTTCTCCTGCATTGGGTCTTCTGCAAGCCATCACAACGTGAGCTCCTTGCTTCACTAATTGTTGGGCGGTTTCAAATCCTACTCCTGAGTTTGCTCCGGTAACGATATAGTTTTTACCGCTTAAATCTTTTGAAAGTGTGGCTTTGTCACACCATATTACATTTTTATTAGCCATAATTATTTTCGTTCATTTTTTTGGGTAAAAGCTGTCCATATCGCTGTGATTAAATCCATTGCTCCAATCAGAACTATGTTCCAAGGTGCTACACCAAATACGGCAAGCATAGAGGAAGCAGTAAAAAACCAGATTCTGCCTTTCCAGGAAATATCAAAAAAGTGTTTGTCTTCAGCTATTGCCGAACTGATATAGTAGTAGGCAATCCCCAGGGTTAGAATGGCGACTATTCTAATCCAATGTTCAGAAGTACCTTCAAAGCCGAATAATTCCAAACAGAAATTAGGCATAAAAAGAAATCCTAATCCTGCACCAATGGCATAAATGCCATAGACCATTATTGTTTTAGCTGTTTTACTCATTGTAAATTTTTGAGATTAAAAGTCCTTTCCCTTAAAATTGTCCATCATCATTTGCCCTGCGAGTTTGGCAAAGTGTCCCCAGCTTTGGTCTATGGAGAAGTAGGAAACATTCTCCAGTAAATGCTCAACTCGTTTTCTATTGGTCAGCTCAAAACTGGTTGCGTTGAAATCATTAATAAGTACAGATTTCTCTATGTTATCAAAGTTTAGGGCATTACCAAAGTTGCCAACACCGGAAACGAAATCTTCGATAGTTTCACCACACCCACCCCAAGTTAAGTAGGCGTTCAACCATATATTAGGTGGAACATCGTTTACCGCAATTCCGCCATAGTTTAGTTCTTTTATCGCTTGGTGTACCCTTACTTCATTGGCTTCCATTGTATCATTATCCACCAAAATCATACAACCCAGTGAGCCAAGCAATTTGTTATTACAAAAGTCTGTTGCTTTAGTTAAGAAAGCATCTGTATCGGTAGAAACATCCAACGGAATTTCACTATAAATCTGACAAAAGGCTTCATTGGTTACTGCAAAGTCATCTTCTGAAATATTCGGAATCAAGACGAAATCACTCCTGTTATGTTTTCCGTTTTCAGGTTTTAAGACTTCTGCGGTAGGCTGATTTTCTAAAAATGCTTCTTTGGTTTTATCAACGCCTGGATAGTGCGAGCTACAGGCAAAGGTTTCTTCAGCAATTGCTTTTCTTAGTTCATTCAAAAACTGCTCTCTTTGCTCCCAGTTTTTTGAAGTAATGATAGTCTGAGGGCGACCGCAAACAGCACCGCCATTTAATTTTCCAACAGAGGCTAACTGTATTGCCTGGCGTTTTATATCCTTATCTGACCATTTGCCAGGCACAATTATACAAGGGTTATTTCCACCACATTCTGAAACCAATGGTGCACTTGCAGCATTTTGAATGGCGTGTGCCACTCCCGTAGAGCCTGTAAAATAAATGGAATGAAGTCCTTCTAATTTTGACATATCTCTTCCCTGTTCAGCATTACAAAAAGCAACAGCTTTGGCTTCAATTAATGGAGTGAATATCTTTTCCCAAATGGCATCAGAAGCTTCATTGAGTTGGTGAGGTTTATGAATGACAGCTTTGTTTTCTAAAAACAATGCCATTGCCATTTCGATAGAAGAACTATAATTACCTGCTCCTGATACTGCAATCACACCAGCAGGCTTGTCTAAGGGATTGGTTTGTTTCGGTTTGCCTTCTATGTGCAGAAAACCCCTTTGTTTGGCTGCCGCCAATTTGTCTTTTGAATGAATCGGGAATACCTCAACTTCATATAAGTCGGTGTCAATCTCTTTAACGGAAATAGGTTCTTGCATTTTTCCATCCGCCAATGATTCATAAAATCTGTGAATGCCCATTAAGGTATTTGCCATCGGCATTACGGTTGTTCCCATTCCTTCTGCCGTACTGGTTATATTTTCCCCAATCAGGTCGTTTTTCATTTTTGCATCTACTTCGCCAAGTTCTTCTGCAAAAGATTTGAGATTTTTTTGAACTTGTTCGAGTAATGCTAACCGTTCGATTACGGAAGTGCTTGCCCACTTTTGAGGGTCAAGGCTATTGTATGCTTCTTGTGCTGTCATTGTATTGCGATTTAGTATTACCGATTAATTACAATACAAAGGTGGGAAGGAATAAATGTGTGGGCTTACACGAAACGCAGAAAGGCTAACACAAAATGCAGGTTTAGTTTAAGTTACGATATTGAGAAGGACTCATCCCGACTTTTGATTTGAAAAGTTTGTTTAAACTCTGCGGATACTCAAACCCCAAACTATAAGCAATCTGACTTATGGTATCAGTACTCGTCAATAAGTTTGTTTTCGCTTTTTCTATTACAAATTCGTTGATATGATCTTTGGCATTTCTACCTGTTTCAGATTTTAATAAATCCCCAAGATAGTTTTCAGACAAATTTAGTTGGCTGGCACAATCTTTGACAGTAAGTATACCTTTTTGTTTTGGTTTTTCTGTATTGTAATATTCTTTTAGGATTTTATTGAATTTGGTCAGAATATCCTTGTTCAAATTGGTACGTGTGTAGAATTGCCGGTCATAGAACCTCTTGCAGTACTTTAAAAGCATTTCAATATTTGAAATTATCAATTCCTGACTGTGTTTGTCGATATTTTGACTGTATTCTTCCTTGATTTTTTCGACTATTTCAGTTAGGAATTTTCTTTCCTTATCTGATAAATGTAAGGCTTCGGTGAGGTCATAATCGAAAAACGAATAGTTGTCAATGGTTTTTCCTAATTCAGATTTTCGAATGAGATCTGGGTGAAAAAGCAATGTCCAGCCTGAGCTTCCTTTGATTTCTCCTTGACTCTCAATCTGAATTATTTGATTTGGTTTTATGAAAGTTAAGGTACCTTCATCAAAGTCATATGAGTTCTTGCCATAGTTTATTGAACCTGAAAAACCTTGTTTTAGGTTTATTTGGTAAAAATCAAATACGTACTTTATTTCTCCGTATTCAAAATTTGTAATTCTATCATCTATTGGAATTACCGAAACCAGCGGGTGATTGGGCTTTTCCAGTTCAAAAATGCCGTGGACATCATTAATTGATTTTATTCTTACAACCTCATTCATCCTGCTAATTTAAAGATTGTTCTACTCTTTCCTTTAGAGCAATATTTAATCTCCCGTAAGCGGCTTCCACTGGCTTTGGATTCCAAAAATTAACACCAATGCCTCTATAGTCTTCGTGTATTGTTACTTTGGTCATATTACCATTGGGTTCAAGAATGTACTTGTGATTGAATGTCAAAATGAGGGGTATTCCATCTTTTTGATTTAGAAGTTTAGGTGGTACTATTTTCATTACGGTTGCTCCAATCTCACTTTTTGAGTTTTCATCTTGTGTAAATTGATATTTTACATTATTCCCTTCTTTAACTTCTCCTTCCACGAGTTCCATTGTGGGATTCCATTCAGGATAACTCTCAAAATCTGTCAGGACTTTCCATACTTCTTCCGAAGTAGCATTAATTGAGATTTGGTGGTGCACTGACTTTCTTCCTTTAAATATCAATACGACAAGAATGGATACAATACCAATAATTATATACATTGCTTTTTTCATTTTAAATACTTATCAAACCAGCCAACAATTGGTTCTGGGGTTTTTCCTAACCAGTTATAAGCGGCACCTCTTTTCTTTTCTAAATCTAACCAAAGCATCTCTTTTTCTACGGTAAGATCGCTATAGTATTGCTTTACCATATCCATATTGGTCATTGGGTCATTACTGTTTTGGATAACTAAGGTTGGCACATTAATATCCTTTACATAAGGCAAGAACGAATCCCCTGTAAGGTCAGTGTTTCGTTTTTCTTTGTTGTATTTGTTGCCGGCATTGATTAGAAAATTGGGTAAACCCATTGCTTTTACAAAATGATCGTAGGTCAAGGGTTGAACGGAAATCATTGTTTTCAAATTTTTAAAACTTTTCATTTCCTCTTCCATTCCAAAAGCGAATGTACTGGCTCCTTGCCCCATACAGATAGAAAGCAAGCCAATATTAGCGTCTTGGTAGCTCTTATGTTCGCTAATAAATTTTACAGCAGCTACAACATCCTTTCTCTCTTCTAAACCCCAAGACACCCATCCTGTTTTTTCGCTATTCCCGTGGTTACGCATATCGTACATTAGAATAGAATATCCTGCATCCACCAAGTATTTTGCTTGGTCAAGGAAATGAATATCACTTGTCCAAAGAGCATTTTTCATCATACCCTTGCCCTCTTGCGTAAAGCCACAACGCGAGCACTGTACCCCAAAATGAGATTGAATAATGACTTTGTCCGTTCCACCCTTTATTAGCCAACCTGAAAGGGTAACGTTATCGCTGGTTTTGAAAGTAACATCTTCGTATGTTAATCCGTACTTTTCTGGCGTTTCGAATACAGGCGATTTGCCTGGTTTTATCATTAGGTTTGAAATCTGTTTTCCGAACATCTTGAATTACGTTTTAATTATTTGATACTGCAAATCTATAAACGCTTAGACCGTTCGACTTATCCAAATTACAGAATGAATTATCCGTTTTACGGTATGGACTTAAATCAGTTTAGGTTACGATACTCTACAGGTGTTTGTCCAGTTTTAGACTTAAATAACCGCGTAAAATAATGCGGATAATTGAAGCCCAATTCGTAAGCAATTTCGCTAATAGACTGTTCCGTTCCAAGAAGCAAATTCTTTGCCTTTTCAATAACGAAATCATTGATATGGTCTTTGGGTTTTCTGCCTGTTTCTTTTTTTATCAAGTCGCTGAAATAATGCTGTGACAGGTGGGCAATATCAGCAAAGTGCTGAATAGAAGGTAATCCTGTTTCTAAGTGCTGTTCCGTTTTGAAATATCTTTTTAATCCTTTTTCAAATTGTGAAATGACATCCTTGTTTTGGTTGGTTCGGGTGTTGAATTGTCTTTCGTAAAAACGAAGGCAATAATTTAATAGTAATTCTAAGTTTGAGACAATCACTCTTTGGCTATGGTTATCAATCCGTTGGGAATATTCGGATTTGATATTATTAATCGTAGCATCAATAATTGTTTCTTCGTCTTCTGAAAGGTGAAGAGCTTCTATCACATCATAATTGAAAAATGAAAACTCGCTAATTATTTCGCCCAAGTTGGTATTTCTTATTAAGTCTGGGTGAAAGTAGAGCATCCACCCTTGTATTTCTCCTATATGAATAGGTTTTGTGGGCGTATAAACTTGTCCTGGAGCAGAAAACACCATCACACCTTCATCAAAATCAAAAGAGTTTCTACCGTATTCCACCCCACAACTCTTATCTTTCAAAGAGACCATATAGAAATCGTATATAATTTTTGAATCCACATCTTCTTCGCTAACTTGTATTTGAGAAGCGTCAATTAATGAGATTAAGGGGTGTTTGGGCTTGGGGAAACCCAACAAGTTATGCAACTCGCTTATTGATTTTACCTTATATATAGACATTCTCCGTCAAGTTTATTATTAATGATATACAAAGGTCTTTGTTTTGATCTGAATACGCTAACACAAAACGCTGATTGGTTTACACGAATTAAGGTTTTTTCTTTTTGGGGTTGGCAAAAAGAGCAATGTGTGCGATAGCACTCTTTGCTCTTGCGGGCGGGCTTCTTTAGTCAAGTAGACCAGAGGGGTTTCACCTCAAGCCTCTCACAGAACCGTACGTGATAGTCTCCCATCATACGGCTCTTGTTATACAGAGTTATTAAGAGTTAATAAAACCTATGCGCCAATGCACAAAGAGATCTGGATCTTTCGACTTGTATTCTCTAAGCCATTTACACGCTTTAATATAGGATTTATTCAGTCTCTTAAACCTATTTCTTACCCAATCAGTTAGCCTTCGATTAAAGATTTTACAGATTCTGTTGAGATTTCTTATCCTAAATTTTCCGTAGTAGTTAATCCACCCACGCAGTTTAGGATTGAAGTGGTCAGCAACTTCTTTTATACTTCGCTCCGTCCACCTTTGAAATCTAGAGTCTCTAATAGTTGCTGCAATCTTCTTTGTACTAGCTTTGCTAATTGCACAATCATAGCCAAGGAACATTTGTCCGTTCTTCGTGGCTGTTGACCGTGGCTGAAAGCTGTACCCAAGAAAGTCAAAACTTACTACATCATGGCTTGACCATTTATTGCCTTTCTTACAGAATACAATCTTGGTCTTCGTTTCGTGTAGCCGTAAATGACAACTCCTCATTCGTGCATCAATTGAGCTCAGTAGTGCCTCCGCTTCTGATTTTGTCCCACAATGAACAATGATGTCATCAGCATAACGCACAAAACTCACATTCTTGTGGTGCACTTCAATCCACTTGTCAAATACATAATGCAGAAACAAATTTGCCAATAATGGACTTACTACTCCTCCTTGAGGAGTACCTTTTCCATCTTTCTGCATAAGCTCTCCCGTCTCTTTCTGAACTGGTGCTTCAAGCCATCGTTGAATGTACATTTTGACCCAGCTTTCTGAGACGTGTTTATCTAATGCTTTCAGCAACAATTCATGTGAAACCTCGTCAAAGAATCCCTTGATATCCATGTCGATCACCCAGCCAAACTTTCTTACATTTTGTCTTACTTGTTCTAAGGCGTGATGTGCATTGAGTCTCGGACGATAGCCGTACGACCTCTTGTGGAATATGGCCTCAAATCTCGGCTCTAAGTAATCTTTGATCACTTGCTGAGCTATCCGATCTGAAATACTCGGTATTCCTAGTAGTCGCACTTTTCCATCCTTCTTCGGGATCCCCTTCTCTCTCACAGGGAGCGGAAAATAACTGCCCGAGGACAGTCGATTCCAAAGTTTATAAAGGTTGTTTTCCAAGTTTTCTTCATAGTCTGATAAACTTATAAAGTCTACTCCACCACTCCCTCTATTACTTTTCACTTTCTTGTAAGCTAACCATACCATCTTCTTGGTAATAGGTATACTCTTTGTCGAATCACTATCTATCCTCCTTTCCTTGACGGAAGTTGTAAATGGTAACTCTAACTGTATAACCCCAACCCTTCGCTCCAAGCCCATTACAGGCCCTTCATCACTACTACGGTTGAGTCCGCCATCAGCTAACCCATTGGTATTCGGTCTTGTAGGTGTTTGACCTACTTGATGCTTTCCCTTTTCATTGTTAGCTGACTTCTCCAGTTCCATAAATAAGCCTAAATAGAAATCATGCCCCCTAAATGACGTCTGCCCCATAGCCAGTTATCAGGTCGCCCGCTATGATTATCCATCGAACACAAGCTAATCGATGTTTTGACAGAATGTTCGTTTTCACGGCACTTCATCGGAGGTTCAATTGCTTCATCTTTTCTATTCGTATCTGATCCCGTCTCACCGGAACCTTTTCCCTTAACGCTCAGCACCAGAAAATCACTCTCCCAGCACCTTAAGGTGATTTGAAGGCTCCACCTGAATGGCGCCTCCGGAGGGCCCACCTCCATCTTATTTACAGCATTGATCATGAACTTTGTTTAATTAATAAATGGGTTCATTGTTTCATTCTGGACACACGCTTGCAGAGAACGGTGGATTGTAAGCGGCCGTGCGACGCGATTAGCGAGCATGCCGTCTTACAAAGTGTTAGGTCCAGTTGTGTGACCTGAACCACCATTGTTATAAAGATAGCGAAAAGGTGGATGCTGATTTCAAGATGATGGAAGCCATTTAATTCTCGATTCTGGATTAAATGGTTGGCCCATCGATAGGGACTGATTCAAGCAGACCTATCAAACGGATGAGTGGTGCTTACCTTTCACGGGTTGGTGCTGAGCGACTTATTGCAGTATGACGCTAAGAGCTGAACGAAAGTGAACCGTTCGAAGAAGTGTCGAAAATAACCCATGGATAATTTCATTGGATTTTTTTTCAGGGAAATAGAAGTGGACAGATTCTGTCAAAAGGAGGGAGTGGCGTTTCCCGACGAAGAGTGTAGATACGAGTGCTTGAGCTTTATAGACTACACGGCAGGCGGTATTAAGGCGGCAGGACTTAGCATTGGGCTTGAAATCGGAACAGGTGAAGCATCTCTGACTCAAAGGAGTGGAGGTGTGGCGGATATGTCCGTAGTAGTGTAAGAATCTGCAGGAAACTGGAGGCTAGCGAAGGGACATACAGGATTATTAGTTTACAGAATTTCACAACCTAAATTATTAGGGAAGATGAATTTATTTGAGACGGAATTTTTACGAGGTAAGTCGCAGCCGATTACCCCTGAGATGGTGGAATCAGCGTACCGAAAAGTAAAGTCCAACGGAGGTGCAGCTGGAGTGGATGGCAAGGATATGTCATACATGGATGCACATAAGTCGGAAGAACTTTACAAGCTATGGAATCGGATGGCATCGGGGAGCTATTTTCCGCGGGAGGTGCGAGCTGTAGACATACCAAAGGCAGATGGGAAATATCGCAGACTAGGCATACCGACCATATCAGATCGGGTTGCCCAACAGGTGGTCTTATCGGTAATGGAACCGGTGATGGATCCGATATTTCACATAGACAGTTACGGGTACAGGCCCAATCGTTCGGCACATGAAGCCTTAGAAAGATGTCAACAGCGCTGCCATGAGTATCGCTGGGTGATAGACATGGATATCAAAGGATTCTTTGACAACATTGATCATGGCTTAATGATGCAGGTGGTTCGCCACTACTTTAGCGAACCATGGATATTAATGTATGTGGAGCGATGGTTGAAAGTATCGATCCAATTGCCTGATGGCGATGTGATGGATAGGGACAAAGGGACACCACAGGGTGGTGTGATCAGTCCCTTGCTGGCCAATATGTTTCTGCACGTGGTCTTTGACGCGTGGATGGAGAAGCACTATGCCAATACCAAATATGGGACCATCCGATGGGAGCGATACGCAGATGATATCATCGTACACTGCAAGAACGAAACAGAGGCCAGGTATATACGCAACCGAATCAGGGAGCGTCTGGCAGACTGTAAACTGGAACTGCACCCCGACAAGACGAAAATAGTGTACTGCAAGCAGTCAAATCGTCGAGGCAAGTATGACAAGCATGTTAGCTTTGACTTTCTGGGCTTTACCTTCAGACCAGATCGCATGTATCAACGGGGTGAAGATGGCAAGGGGAGTTTATGGGTTGGCTATGCTGCGAGTATAAGCCGAAGAGCGAAGAAGCGCTTGGTGCAACAAATCATGAAGTGGAAAATCCACCGGGCTACTGGAGCTGAGCTGGAAGATATTGCTTACCAGAAAGCCGCTATAATCCGGGGCTGGATCTACTACTATGGTCATTTTCGTCTGTACTGCATGCGGCCGGTATTCCATGCTCTCAATGTCAGATTGATTCGATGGGTAATGAATAAACACAAGAGATTTAGGCGTCGCTGGTCACAGGCCCGAGCCTACCTTGTGGATATTTATAAATCCTATCCGAATTTATTTGAACATTGGAAGTACGGATTTGCACCGTAATATTCTAATCCTGAAGAGCGGTATGAATCGAGAGGTTCACGTACCGTTCTGTGAGAGGGTGGGGAAGTGACTATTTACTTCCCTGCTCTACTCGACTTCACTTTTAATTTGTTTGATAAATAGTTCAATTGCAATTATTCTCTTTATAAAATAGTTGTTCACATCTATTTCGCTTTTTAAAATTGATGATGCCATTCTTTGGGGATTTAAAAAACCTACGGCATCTTTTGCATCTACATACTCCATTATTTCAATATTTTCATTCATGGTTTTAGATAATGCCGCTGTAAAACTACTTGCTGATATGAATCTCTGATAACCCCTATTTTTTATCATTTCTATTTCCTCTTCAATTGTGCGTCCAGGTGGTAGAATGCTGATTTCTTCATCAAGTTGCAATTCATCGTCAGAAACGTCTTCAGGTTGTTGTATTGTGATGATACTTCCAGATTCTGATACGTAAACTGAATCATATTTGACATTTTGATTTCTAAAGTACTTTCATCAAACATTATGGCAAGTTCACAGTACTCTTGTTTTTTTGACTTGCTTAGAATCTGCTTGTTCATTTCGATTTGTGACAAGAATTGATCAGTATTTCCTTTAAATTCATTCTTTATAAAATTATCAAAGGAGTTCACAATTCTGCTTAGTGCTCTTAGATCAGTTTCGGGCAATTGATTTTCAAATGCTACTTCTAATTGATTTCTGTTTTCGCAGGAAATACAAGTCAGAACAATTAGTAGTATTAATGGCATTTTACTCATTATTTATTTTTTATGGGTGCTAACGGTTCTGGGCTATGCGGTCGTGCTGGCAAGCGGATTTGAAAGCACTCATTCATGCCATCGAGTATAATTTAACTATTTCTATACATTTGATCAAGCATAAAGACCGCTATTGCCAGCATGCCGTCATGAGCCCATGTTGTATGCTGTGATCTACTAGTCATTCATGTTTTGGATAACTTGCATTTCTTGACCTTCAACTTTTAATATATTGAGATTTTTTAAATTTTCTACAAATACTGAGATCAATTCCTCAGGCATACCTAATTCTCCTAGATCCAATATATGTTTCATGGTAAATTTCCTTTTTCCAAATCTATTTTTAATGTAATTGGTGAAAGTTTCTTGAGCCTCTAGATGTGTTGAGTAATTTACAGGCTTTGCCTCCACCGCAAATTTTTGAGGCAGTTTCTCCATCTTGTAGAATTTCACATAAGGATTCTGCGCCTTCAGGATTATGAGCAAAATTTCTAAAGTTGTGCTATCTATGTTTGTTCCAAGAAATATTCCAGTCAGGGACCGTGATTTGTAAGTATATAACTTAGATGCCTCTTTATGAATAATTCTCCATTCGCGTTCATGACTCCAACCCTTGAATTTAGTTGCTAGAAAGATATTTATGACATCTGCTGATTCTCCTTTTTCCTCTAGTAAATCTGCTGCATTGAAAGGGGGTATTTTATCTACGTAGTTCACCCTTTTTGCATTGAAAAAGGGATCTTCCGAGGTATCAAATTCCAGACAATACCCTTTATGTCCATCGGCATAGTATGACCACATTAGCATGTCATCATATACTTCAGAAAAGCAACTAATTCCATGATCCGAAGCCATTTTAAATCTCAGTTCATCGATAATTCTGTTGACAGTATTGTTCGCATTCTCCTCAATTGCCTGGTTGGCAATTTGTTTGAAAAGTGCGAACTGGTCCACCTCAATTATCATTTGGCGCAGGTTAGATATGTATTGAGAAGGATCTATTCCAAAAGCTGGATCTAAAACCTTCTTGAACTTGCCGTTATTCTTTGAATTGTTATCGTAGAATTCAACAAGTTCAGCTGGAGTAATTTTATCTTGAAGGATTCTCGATACGAGAGTTTTCATCCTCTCGTTAGGAGGACTTGACTTAGCATAGATTCTTTCGATCAGATCAATGGAAAGGCGTGTAAATTCCAATGCATGCAGACAATCGTATGGATCGTTGAAGTTCCTTGGAGCATTAAAATAGATCTGATTGTTCTTTAAGTTTGCAAGTGAATACTGGTTATAAGATTGATATTTATATAATTTTGGAGGTATTCCCATTGTAAATTTCTACTCGTTAATTGTCAATTCTGAATCACTTCAACTTTTTCATAGCATACAACGTTCCGGCGATATGCAGCGGCTGTGGCGATAGCCCAGCTGATGTCATGATCGCATGTTATGGGCTTTTATATTCATGGATTATGTTTACAAAATACTTTCTTCCCTTATTTGCAAAATCTGCTTTCCACTCTTTATCCTTTTGGATTTCATTAATGTTTGAGCTAATCGCTTTTTTAAGGGAATTTATCAGATCTTCAATCCTTAAAACGACAATTGAATCCTGACTTCTTTTTCTTCTTATCGATTCCTCAAGAATTCGCATATCAGATTGACCCCAGCAATAGAAAATTCTCCTCGCCTTTCCTGATCTTGACAAATCAGAATCACTTATATTTTGATGAAGTAATCCACATCTGGCAGCATAAATATCGGTTTCATTACAACCTAAAGAGCTACTCCTAAGCATCCATTCTCGGACCCAATCCATGAACACTTTTCTTCCCTTTTGTTCTGATCTGTTGGCAAGTGAACTAAAACTGTCAATTGTCGAATATATTAAAATCAAGCATGGAATTATTCTTGCCTTTTTCAGACAGTCTTCAATTTCATCAAGGATGACATTATAGTTATTGTTAATGGTTTTCATTTCTTAAATAAGAGGACTCATAGTATTAATAATTTTGAATCATAACAATCGCAAAAAACTGAAGTAGGAATCCTGTTGCCAATAAAAGGTAGCCAGCTTTCCTGACTTCTGAAAAATATCTCAAAGAACTAAGGTCACTTTCCATTGAAATAATTCTTGCTCTGTTCTTCTTATCTTCATCGTCTATTTCTTTGTAATCATGATCTATGTCTGTTCTCGAAATCGCAACATCCAGATTGCAATCTTTCTTCGGTGGATTAAACCAGTATCGAAATATCTGTTTTAGGGCGTATAAAACCATTTCGGGGGATTTCAAGATGTTATGATAGAAGGAATTTGATTTTGGAAATCTCCATGAATTCCTTTTCATTTTAAATCTTTCATCTAAGTATAATAATGCAATGCCTAGTATTTGATATATTAAACTAAAGATCGGAAGCAACTCATTAGCACTAAAAATTGCAAAGATCGGGAAGGCAAGCCAAATAAATAGATACATGAGAAGAATCGGTAAATTCTTTCGCAGTATCCGATAGAAGTCTTTTATTGTCGCAGCCCTTTGCATATTTTACATTTTGCTTGTTTTTATTATATCATCACAATTGCCCATAACGGTTTTGTGATATGGAGCGGACGCAGCGATAGCAAGTCTGATCTTATATCACTTGTTAGCCACTGGCTTTAATAAGTCAAGTTCTTTAGCAACACTGTATACAAGTTCATTTACTGCTTTAATTAATTCCTCAATTGCCTTTTCATCTGTGATTACATCTTCTCCTTCTTTGGTTTTTCCATTTCGATGAACTAAATCGTGCCTTTTCAATACGTGTTTGTATGTGTCTTTTATTTTTGGAAAATCAATTTCGAAAGTGTCACGATACATTTCTCTAACCGTGGGCAAATTATGGTATATTGTATCGAGCATTACCTTTTTAGCTGTTTCTTTTAACTTGTCAGATTGTTCAAAGATTTCTTTAAGCTCAAATTTTCTTTTTCGGAATTCTGGATGATTTTCGATAAAATTTCTAAAATATTTGTCATTATCAAAAGTCAGATTTATAAATACGTCCGCTAAAAATGTTTCCATTGTCCCAATTATTCCAATAAACATTTGTCTGTTTAGAACGGCTTTAAGTACTTCATCTGGCATTTTTAAATGTGTAAGCACCTCAAGATTCGCAATCTCGTCTTTATATTTTTGAACATATTCTTTGTTTTGAGTTATTGCATCGAATTGCTCATCATAATCATATTCTTCATCTAATTCCCAAGGTTCCAAATAAACTGTACGACCATCTTCTAATCTGTTAATTTTGTCAAGAATCTCTTTTGGGGAATCTTCTGAAAACACTATTCTATAACTATAAACTAGGCCATCCTTACTTTCGTCAGTTTCTATTTCATATTCCAATTCAACGAGATCGAAGAATGATATATCTAATATTTTTGCAATTCGTTCTCCGGCTTCTTTTTCCTGAATCTCAATCATTAATTCGCTCATTCTTCCCATAAGATTATTGTTTTTTGCTGGTGGCTAACGCTTTGGGCGCATGTGTCGTGATGCCCTTATCCGATGATATCCACTAAGACTAGTTTATCAATTGAGTCTGCATATTTCATTTTAACGAAAATTCTCTTTGGGCATCATGATCATCATGGCGCCCTGTTACCTGGCGTACCTATGTTACCTCATCAATTCGTAGTCTTGGATCAGAACTTGTGCTGCGATCTTCAGTTTCTTAGATAAATTTCGAATCATGTTAACCGTTAATTTTCTTTTCCTGTTCAATACTTCTGAAACTATTCCTTTGGATCCAATAATTCCAATTAGATCTTTCTGTTTCAGTTCAAGCTCCTCCATTCTAATTCTAATTGCTACAATTGGATCAGGTGCTTCAATTTGATGTTCACGTGACTCATAGTCCTCAATTAATAGTGCTAACAACTCCGCTTCGTGACCATCCTTGGTTGTCGGTCCTGCATCAAATATCTCATCTAATCGGCTAAGTGCCAGGTCATATTCTCGTTCCGAATTAATTATTTTAGTTTTCATATTGTATCAGCATCTATTTTATCGTATTCCTTGTGTGTTCCAATGAATCTTACGAAAAGCCATTGTTTCTTATAGTTAATCTTTGCTATTAATCTATACTTGTGACCTGCAATATTAAAGACCACCCTTGAATTCTTCAGGATGGTCACTGTTGCATAAAATTCTTTAATCTCGTTTGGAGTGTTCCAAGTTGCCAATCTAGCCGTTTCATACCAAGTCTTCAGATAATCCTCGGAATCAGGATACTGTTCCCAGAATTCTCTCAAAGTCCTTTTCGAAATGATTCGCTTCACATCGGTAAAGATAATAAAATGTTCTCAATATGAAAACCTGTTTCTTTATTCATTATGCCAGGTAACGGTCTTACATAAATGCAGTAGCCCCGAATAGGGGCTATTGGCATTTTATGCTATGTTGTATGTCGTTGTGTGACCTGAACCACCATTGTTATAAAGATAGCGAAAAGGTGGATGCTGATTTCAAGATGATGGAAGCCATTTAATTCTCGATTCTGGATTAAATGGTTGGCCCATCGATAGGGACTGATTCAAGCAGACCTATCAAACGGATGAGTGGTGCTTACCTTTCACGGGTTGGTGCTGAGCGACTTATTGCAGTATGACGCTAAGAGCTGAACGAAAGTGAACCGTTCGAAGAAGTGTCGAAAATAACCCATGGATAATTTCACTGGATTTTTTTTCAGGGAAATAGAAGTGGACAGATTCTGTCAAAAGGAGGGAGTGGCGTCTCCCGACGAAGAGTGTAGATACGAGTGCTTGAGCTTTATAGACTACACGGCAGGCGGTATTAAGGCGGCAGGACTTAGCATTGGGCTTGAAATCGGAACAGGTGAAGCATCTCTGACTCAAAGGAGTGGAGGTGTGGCGGATATGTCCGTAGTAGTGTAAGAATCTGCAGGAAACTGGAGGCTAGCGAAGGGACATACAGGATTATTAGTTTACAGAATTTCACAACCTAAATTATTAGGGAAGATGAATTTATTTGAGACGGAATTTTTACGAGGTAAGTCGCAGCCGATTTCCCCTGAGATGGTGGAATCAGCGTACCGAAAAGTAAAGTCCAACGGAGGTGCAGCTGGAGTGGATGGCAAGGATATGTCATACATGGATGCACATAAGTCGGAAGAACTTTACAAGCTATGGAATCGGATGGCATCGGGGAGCTATTTTCCGCGGGAGGTGCGAGCTGTAGACATACCAAAGGCAGATGGGAAATATCGCAGACTAGGCATACCGACCATATCAGATCGGGTTGCCCAACAGGTGGTCTTATCGGTAATGGAACCGGTGATGGATCCGATATTTCACATAGACAGTTACGGGTACAGGCCCAATCGTTCGGCACATGAAGCCTTAGAAAGATGTCAACAGCGCTGCCATGAGTATCGCTGGGTGATAGACATGGATATCAAAGGATTCTTTGACAACATTGATCATGGCTTAATGATGCAGGTGGTTCGCCACTACTTTAGCGAACCATGGATATTAATGTATGTGGAGCGATGGTTGAAAGTATCGATCCAATTGCCTGATGGCGATGTGATGGATAGGGACAAAGGGACACCACAGGGTGGTGTGATCAGTCCCTTGCTGGCCAATATGTTTCTGCACGTGGTCTTTGACGCGTGGATGGAGAAGCACTATGCCAATACCAAATATGGGACCATCCGATGGGAGCGATACGCAGATGATATCATCGTACACTGCAAGAACGAAACAGAGGCCAGGTATATACGCAACCGAATCAGGGAGCGTCTGGCAGACTGTAAACTGGAACTGCACCCCGACAAGACGAAAATAGTGTACTGCAAGCAGTCAAATCGTCGAGGCAAGTATGACAAGCATGTTAGCTTTGACTTTCTGGGCTTTACCTTCAGACCAGATCGCATGTATCAACGGGGTGAAGATGGCAAGGGGAGTTTATGGGTTGGCTATGCTGCGAGTATAAGCCGAAGAGCGAAGAAGCGCTTGGTGCAACAAATCATGAAGTGGAAAATCCACCGGGCTACTGGAGCTGAGCTGGAAGATATTGCTTACCAGAAAGCCGCTATAATCCGGGGCTGGATCTACTACTATGGTCATTTTCGTCTGTACTGCATGCGGCCGGTATTCCATGCTCTCAATGTCAGATTGATTCGATGGGTAATGAATAAATACAAGAGATTTAGGCGTCGCTGGTCACAGGCCCGAGCCTACCTTGTGGATATTTATAAATCCTATCCGAATTTATTTGAACATTGGAAGTACGGATTTGCACCGTAATATTCTAATCCTGAAGAGCGGTATGAATCGAGAGGTTCACGTACCGTTCTGTGAGAGGGTGGGGAAGTGACTATTTACTTCCCTGCTCTACTCGACTTCTTTTTTCTACGATGGTTTTCAATTATAGGATTATTTAGTAAAGATACATTTCAAGAAGCTAATAATCAGATTTTGAATTTAATATATTGGTGGTTGTCGCTGTTGCTCTCTTCATCCATTTTAATGTGGTCTAAAAGATTTTGAAGATTGTTCCCTGCGACATCTTCTAGCCGACTATCAATTACAATTCGATAATTCGCTTGTTTCCAATTCTTTTCAGGGATGAATTGTATAGACTGTTCAGTTTCTAAAATTTCCCAATATCCAGGTATAATGTTGTTTTCTTCATCCTCTAACTTAATCATGGATTGAATTAGTGCATGATCCATGATTCTGTCAAATTTTAAGGTCAATGAATCATTAGTATTTGCTTTTGGTAAATCTAATCCCCAATCATTGATTCTTATATGTTGTCTATAGCTGTTTACGACCATGAACTCTTTTAAGGTGTTAATTATCAATTGCTTTCCATGAATATCTTGCCAAGTACCAGAAATGCTTAGTTTATATTTTTTTCCCTCTATCAAAACAGGACCACGTGATATATTTGTGGACACCCCTCTTTTAATCCGACCTGGGTCGAATAATATAGTCAGTCTTTTTCCATCTGCACTCCATAGTTCCTGTTTAAATTTCATAAAGGCATTGTTGTCTATATTTCCGTCCTCATCAATTAATTTTATGTGATTCAAAGCCTGCCCTTTTTTCATTGGCGTATTGAAATAAATATAAAACCTTAATATGTTTTCAGGGAGTTTATCCGATAAGGGGTATGTACTTACGACCCTAGCTTCTTCAACTGCCTCTTGGTTTCCTATCTGAAATGATTGGTAGGAATAGGTAGAATTGAAATTGGTATCTTTCGTCCTGACAACGTAAGTCAGTCCATTTTCAAAAGGAAAATAAGGATGAAAAATCAAACTGTTATTTACTCGAGTATATTTTCCTTGAATGGCATTTGATTCGTATTCTTCCTTTTGGTTTATTACAAAAACCGACAATATTTCATTATCAGTTTTTTCTTTGTGCAGAAAGTTTTTGAGTATAACAGTCCCATTCAATTCGTTTGGAAAAATGATCTCAGGGCTAGTCTGTGCTGCTATGATGTAGTGAGAGGTACTCAATAAAAGAACTATAAATAGATAATTGAATTTTTTCATAATTTACTTTTTAATACTTGAAAGTAATCGTTGGAGCGATGTGCATTGTGTTTAGATGACTACCTGTACTTTCCAAGAAACTTCCCGCAATGAAATAACTGTAATCGAAATCAAAACTGAAGTGTCGATCAATTTCATAAGCTATTTTAAAGCCTAACTGATTGCCTATAAACCGCTCATTTGCTTGTTGCCCTTCTCGCCTAAGAAATCGGGTAGGAGCGTAAATACCATCATTCTTACTGTATCTAAAAAAGAAAGCCCATTCTAAGTATATGTTTAGTCTTTCGGTCGGGCGGAAAGAGAAGGAAGGATGAAATTCAATCAAATTGACTGGAGCAATAATTCCTGCTAAGCTGAAATACCCTGGGTTCGTAAACATAGGATTAAAAGTCTGAATGGTATTATCGCTAAAAGTTTTATCACCACTCAATATATCCAGTTTCAATCCTAATTCTGGTCGCCACTTTTTATTTATAAATTGATAGTGCCAATCTGTTTCCAAAGCCCAACCTATTGCATTTTTTTCTCCTGTTTCTCCAAATTGAAACATTAGTTCAGTATTATATCGCAGTTTTCTTCCTATTTTCCCAAATCTTCTGACACCTAAAGTATGTCTTTCATCTTTGCCATTTGCATCATTAAAAAACGATTGTGGTGATTCGAAACCTAAGTAATAAATCTCCATTTTACCAAAATCATTTTTAAGTGCAAATTGTGAATAAATGCCCCAAAGCTTTGGATTTTGTGTATTACTATTAAATATAGAAAAGTTGTTGTCAAAGATTTCAAATTGCGGTCGAACCTCTTTACCATAAAACATTTCTGATTTAGAACGAGCAGTCTGATAAATTACTCTTCCAATATCAAAACTTCTTCTGATGTTTGGGCCTTCCCGAATTCCTATCAGTCTGGTTGCTCCAAACGACATTTCCTGTCTGCCAAATCTCAGGTTCAACTGATTTTTTTCAGTTAAAATTTTTATTTCTAAAAATCCTTGGTGCCAATCCAATTGGTCAGATTGTGCAAACTCTTCCTCTTCCAAACTCACCAAACCATGATACAATTCTCCAAAAAATCGAAGGTGCTTAGTGAGGTTCAAATTACTGTGTAGGGCAAGGCGATGTGAGTAAAAAGTTTCATCTTTATCTTCCCAGTTTCTATTCGAAAAACGCTCCATCCGAAGACGAATTTCTCCACCAAAACTTATATTGATACTTTCAGAGGCGTTCAATCCAATAAATTTGATCGCATCTAAATAATCAGCCTTGTAAAAACCTTTTTCTCTTGCTTTTAGATATTCATAGTTTTCCTCCGCTCTTAATAACTTAAAAGGAGGTTGTTCTAACAAACTATCCTGCAAAGCCAACGCTGGAGCTGTTTGTGCAACTACTCCAGCGTTGAATGCTACCAAAAGAAAGATAATAAGGTCAAAATAATATTTCGACATCGTTTATTTCTTTTGATTTGAGGGCTTGTATCCAGGAAAATCCATCTCGGCAGTCAGGTTATTCAATTTATTTGGGAAAAAGGTAAGAACGGTTTCCAAATCAAGACTACCAGTTATAGCATCTCTTGTGAGCGATACAAACTGTCTTTCATTGAGGAGGTCTATTTGTAGTGAAGAACCTGTAAACATAACGGGGACACCCATTGGTCCATAGGGCAATCCTTGACCATCAAATTTCATCCCTCGCTCAAAATCTTTGTCTGTTACTGCTTTAGCATTATTGAGTCCGCTTAAAGGAATGACCTGTGGCATTCTGCTATTGTTGGTTACAAACAACATTTCATAGCCTTGCATATTAAAATCAACCATATCAATCGGTTGTCCATTTCCCATATCGCCAAGGGTTCGGGCTTTGACTTTTGCACCGTCTTTTAATTCATCCAAAGGAATCAATACCAAAGGGCTACAAGTATAAGCTGCCACTAATTGGTCTTTACCATCAATATTTTTTACCAACATAGAGCGGATTGGAGCACGGGTTTCATATTGGTCATGTGCAATATGAAACATCTCAATATTGCTGATGCTTTCTTTTCCAGCAAAAGGATAAGCCATTCTTCTCAATACTGAACAAAAGTCTTCATTGCTGATTCCTGCCACAAAAAGTTCTCCCTTGTGATACTCCATATCCATGATAGATAGTGTACGCATGGGGCGTTTGGATTTTGCCACTTCTTTTGTAGTTGGAGGTCCCATTGTACCGCGAAGCACAAATTGTTGGCGACCGTCAGGTAGTTTGTTCAACTTTTGAGAAGTTGTTTTTAAGACAGTCAAATCCAATGCTTTTACATGGTTTTCTGCATTTACTTTTAACAAAGCAGGTAAAGCATTTATCCCATACCCACGAGTGACAGAAAGATAGACTTCCCCACTCTTGGGGTGAACTGCCATGTCATTAATTTGTACATTGCCTTGAGCTGTTCCCAATACAGCCGCCACTTGTGCATCGACATTATAGATATTGATTTCAAATTTTTCTTTCGTTCGATTTTCGGCTTTTAAATCAAATGCATGAATAACACCAGATACATTGTCACCAGCGAACAATATTCCTTCAGGATTAAATTCCAATGCTCCGAGCGCATCTATTTTTTGAGCATTGAGGAAAGTAACTGTAAAGGACAAGACCAAAAAGGACAAGGCTATTTTAACTTTTTTCATTGTAAAAATTTTAATTATTGAATTTATGACTTGGTAAAAAGTGTAACCGATCACCATTAAGTGCAAAATTAAAATCGATGAAAAAGAATTTCATTCACCTATGTTAACGTCCCTTATTTTTTGTGATTTTTTCGGATTCTACTTAAAGATTGTGGTCTGATATTAAGGTAGGAAGCAATTAAATAATGAGGTATATCATCTAAGAGTGAAGGATAATTTTGAACCAACTCAAGATACCTTTCCTCTGCACTTAAACTATGAAGATTGAAAACTTGGTTGAGTGTATTAATATAAGACTTTTGAATAGCGATTCGATAGTATCTTTCGAAAATGGGGTATTCCCTTGTCATAAAGTCAAATGTATCATGATTGATCATAAGTAATTCTGTGGGCTGATAAGCCCGGATATTGAATGAGGACGGCTTGCCTGAAAAAAAGCTATAAATATCCCCTAACCACCAACCTGTCCATCGAATTTGAATGACATGAACATCCCCATTTTCATCCAACCGATAATTTGCCATTAAGCCCTTATTGATAAAGGGTAAATGTCTAATTACCTGTCCGTCCCTAATTAAGTACTCATTTTTATCGAGGGTTTTAGTCACCAATTTTGGCTCTAAATTAAGATAGGCTTCGGTTGATAAATTTATATAATTTTTAAATGCTTGATATAGAATCGGGTATTTCATAAATTTTCTTTCATTACTTCTTTATGGCTGATTTGAATTTTTAATGACATACAACTCACTTATATGTGCACATTTTCATTATCAAAGGCACTCATTTTGCTTCTGGTTCATTAAAGAATCCAGGGGACTTTCTATGTCGCCGATGTTTTTGGTGGTCACATGAGTATAGATCATAGTCGTGCTGATGTCCTTGTGGCCTAGCAGTTCCTGGATGTATCTGACATCGGTGCCCCTGTCTAGTAAATGTGTGGCGAAACAATGTCTCAATGTATGTGGAGTGACTCTCCTGCTGATGCCCGCTTTTTTAGCTGAGCGCCTGATTAGTTGCTGGACACTACTCCTGGAATACTGAGTTTTACCACCCTGGCCTTCAAATAACCAATAGACAGGCTGATACTGATCTGCATAGTGCTTCATGACACTCTTTAAAGTTTTACTCAGCATGACCATCCGGTCTTTCTTATTCTTCGAGGCCTTGATGAAAAGCTGGTTGCGATCCCAGTGGATATCTTGCAATCTTAGAGATAGCACTTCATTAAGGCGTAGGCCTGCACTGTATATTGTATATAGCAAACACACATGCTTGAGGTTGGTCACAGCTCGCAGCAGTGCATCGACTTCCTGTATGCTCAGTATGGTCGGTAGGTACTTTCCCCTCCTGGGTCGTTTTATTTTTTCTATCCTAAAATCAGGCCTGAATACTACCTTTTGGTAGTAGAATTTGATGGCACTGGTCACCGTGTTGATCAGACTGTCGGATATCTTCAGGCCTGCCATTTTGTTGAGATAGTTATTGACATCCTCACTGCTACTTTCGGGTAGTACGATCTCTAGATCTGAAAGATGATGTAAGTACTTCCCAAATTCTCCCGCATACGATCTGATGGTACTCCAGCTATATCGCTGTCCGATCAGGGCATCTGTGTATTGCTCTACCACATCCCTCACACCGGGAGCAAATTTTTTTAATAAATGAGATTGCTTTGCCTGCAATGAAGGATCCTGTTTGTTGATCTCCGCTTTTGTATGACTGATCCTATCTATGATTTTGGCACCTAGTTGCTCGTAGTGCTTTTTTACACGCTCAATGACCGTTTTCTCATGGGGAATAATCCATCGTCTAAATTCCCGCTCATACTGTCTGGATGGAATGCCTTTTAGAAAGTCAAAGTCAGCCTTGTAGCCTTTTACCCTGATCGCTAGCTGGCCTCGATGCTCGGGTACCTGATAGAGTTCGACCACCAATGGATCCTCTCTTAAGCTGAGCAAATCATAAAGCCTTGCATATTGATCATTGGTCCAATAACTGAAATGCTTCTGAAGTGCTTCTAGATTGGCTATAGTGCTCCGTACCATCCACTTCTTATCAAATGTGCTCCACCAGCTACCATGAAGTGATTTGATAAAACTCAGATCTCGTGGATCAAAGCGAATGCTTATGATAAAGATCTTGTTATTCCATGTTATCTCGAGGGGGCCAACCCTTGTGGGTAGTATGTCAGCAGCCTTCTCTGTGAGTCCGGAAAGCAGTACTGAATGCGCTGACTCTTCTTGAGTAGCTATGCCGGTATGGTCACCTTTTGAGGACTCACCTTCGGTGGTTCCGGTTGTTTTCTGGATAGTAAATGGAATATTATGTTTTTCCAAGGCAGCGTATGCATCGGTGGTGTGGGGTAGGTGCCAGCAATGGAGTGATTTGCTCCATCGTCGACCTTTTATCTTTTTTATTTGCTCAATAATCAGCGGATCATAGTCAAAGAACAGCCCGATTCGCTGTTCTCCTCTGTGTACTATGTGTTTTACATGGATGGTTTGCATGGGTTTTTCTGTTCAAAAGGTTTCCCCTAGTCGGCTCTCCATTTTAGACCGATCACTGGTGGTAGACATCTGATGATCTGGGTCATGAAGAGGTGTTATTGAGATTACAAAATAATGTACTTACGTCAATCCTGCAAATATTCTGGGCGCTTTAACAATATTTGTACTAATCTATCTTTGCCGTGCCTTTGAGCACTTCCAGCACTTCATCTACTTTGTCTCGCGTCTCACAAATGGCGTCGCTTAATTGGGTCACCGATATACGACTGGGCTCTGGCAGGTCCATAATGACTTTGAGTGCCTGCCAGTATTGCCTTACTTCATCTGCGGCTATGGTCTGTGTGGGATAGATGGGATTATCAGAAAGTAGGTGCAGTAAGGATCCATCTTGGCGCACTCTCTTAAAAAGTATGTCGTGGCTGGTGATCAAGATATAGGCACGATCATGGACGAGCTCTTCGTATGCTTTTTTGGACCCAAGTACATAAGATTGTGAAGGTATGGGCAGCATACTATCTCCGGCTATTTGAAAGACTCTTTTGGTGCCACCCTCATATGTGCCCAGATCCCAGTTGATTTTGGGAAGTGCCTGTATGTAGGCAGGATCGGAATAATCACTTAGATATCCTGCTTGTGCCCGGTAGTCGGAGGGAACGACATCTATCATTTCTGTCCCTTCTAAGTTTACACTGACCGGAAAGTATACTTCTCGCTCTGAGATTTTGAGCAGATCCTGTCCCTGCAGCGCTTGATAATCCACCTCAAACAAACTATCCATCGATACTTCAAATTTCTTTGCGATGGCATACAAGGTTTTGGCAGGAGGGGTGTTGCCGTCTTCATTTTCGTAGCTGGCATAAGTCGACTTCTTTAAGGCCAGACTCTCAGCCATCTCTTCTTGAGTCGCAACTATCCGCTTGCGAAGAAACTTGAGATTTTGCGCTAAATATTCCATTATAAATATTTATATGTTGACTAAAAGACATTTAAAATATACATTTGTCTATTATGGATGGATTCAAAGTTAGGTAAAATAGATTATATGCAGGTGCAGAATGCATAACAGATGTCCTAGAAAGGAGGGATTTATATCTCCACCCTTGCTGCCTAAAGAATGGGGAGACACTTGTTTATGTCCATGCACCCGTGGTACGCTTCGACTATGGACTTTCAGAATAGGCATATTGTGCATTTGGATTTGGACACATTCTTTGTCTCCTGTCAGCGGTTGCTGGATCCTAGCCTCCTGGGTAAGCCGGTGATTGTAGGTGGTTCTTCTGCACGCGGGGTCGTAGCCTCATGCAGCTATGAAGCACGGTACTATGGAGTGCACTCAGCTATGCCCATGCGACTGGCACTGCGTATGTGTCCCCAGGCCATTGTCGTAAAAGGCGATATGGATGTGTACGCCAGAAAATCTGAAGAAGTAAGCCAGATCATCGCGGAGGCAGCTCCGGTCTATGAAAAGGCCAGCATCGATGAATTTTACATGGATATCACCGGTATGGACCGGTTTTTTGGTTGTTACAAGTGGACTGGTGAACTGCGGCAGAAAGTAATCAAAGAAACTGGGCTGCCCTTATCATTTGGCTTGTCACCGACCAAGACAGTTAGCAAAATCGCTACCGGCGAAGCTAAACCACAAGGACAACTGCAAATAAAGTTTGCGGAGGTTAAGCCATTTTTGAATCCGCTGTCTATCCGGAAGATACCCATGGTGGGTGGTGCCACCTACAAGACATTGTCGAGGATCGGCATCCGTACGATCAAGACTTTGGCAGATATCCCAGAAGAAGTGTTGATGCGATTGTTGGGCAAGAATGGCTCTACCTTGTACCGCAAGGCCAATGGCATTGATCCCACACCCGTGATACAGTACAATGCCCGCAAGTCGATATCCAGTGAGCGCACCTTTATGCGCGACAGCATGGACAGGGTGCGTCTCAAAGCACTGCTGGTGCAGATGGTAGAAAATCTTTGCCATCAGCTGCGTGTAGAGGGAAAAGTGACTTCCAATATAGCGGTCAAAATCAGGTATGCAAACTTTGATACACATACTCAGCAGGCTAGAGTGGCCTACACTGCCTGCGACCACATCTTGATCAAAATGGCCTTAGACCTCTTTGACAAACTCTATCAGAGACGGATGATGATTCGCCTGGTTGGTGTGAAGCTGTCGGGACTGGTAGAAGGCAACTATCAGATCAGCCTATTCGATGATGTCACCCTGATCAATCTATATCAGGCCATGGACCGGGTCAAGAATCGCTTCGGCAAATATGCAGTGCAACGGGCTTCGTCGCTTGAGGCCCTATCCAGAGGGTATGGGCAATAAAAAAAAACAGATCATGTACCTCAACTGTCATTCTTATTATTCGTTGCGCTATGGTACCATTCCAGTCGAAGAGCTGGTCGAAGATGCTGCTAGGTTAGGTGTGGAGGCGATGGCATTGACAGATATTAATGTGACGACCGGAATATTTGATTTTATCAAAGCATGTCAGACATATGATATTCATCCCGTGGTGGGCCTAGAATTTAGAAATGAAAATTCATTGCTCTACGTGGGGCTGGCAAAAAACAATGAGGGCTTTCATGAATTAAATAAGTTCTTGACTCAACATAACGTCAATAAAACCTTATTGCCAGAAATAGCACCCTCATTTTCAAATGCGTACATCATCTATCCTGCTGACCAGGCCCCGCTGATTTTGAGGGAAAATGAATACGTGGGTCTGAGGACATTTGACAGGTATAAAGCAGTCTACTCAGACCTCAAAATGAGAAGTGAAAAAATAGTCATTCTGCAACCTGTCACCTATCGCAATAAGACAGAATACAATCTGCATAGATTGTTGAGGTGCATCGATGACAATATCCTACTGTCCATGCTTGACAAAGATCGCTATGCAGCCGACGACGAGATGCTGATGCATCCTGAGGCCATGCGCAAACTATTCGACTTCATGCCATCGCTGGTGGAGCAGTCCAATAAGTTGTTAGCATCGTGTCAATTTGAGTTTGATTTTATGACACCCAAAAACAAGGAGACCTATACCGGCACCCGATATGGAGATAAAGAATTGTTGAGAAAGCTCATTGACGACGGATTTGAATATCGATATGGATCGCATCACCCAGTGGCGAGAGCCCGGGTAGAAAAAGAGCTGGACATCATCCACGATTTAGGTTTTGGAGGATATTTTTTATGCACATGGGATATCGTACGATACAGTCTGTCAAGAGACTTTTATCACGTGGGTAGGGGCAGTGGTGCCAACTCTATAGTGGCATATATTCTTAAAATAACCAACGTATGCCCCATTGAATTAAACTTGTATTTCGAGCGATTTCTGAATCCAGCACGTAAAGTACCACCCGACTTTGACATCGACTGGAGTTGGAAAGATCGCGATCAGATATTGGATTATATTTTCAAAAGATTCGAACCGGCATGCACGGCTTTTTGTGGCACCATTGGATCATTCAAACATCGGTCGATACACCGGGAGTTGGGCAAAGTATTGGGGCTGCCCAAAGCAGAGATAGATCAGCTGTCATCCAATCCACGCAATTTGCATGAGAAGGGCAAAGAAGTGCAGTTGATCCATAAATATGCCGACCTCATGCATCGTTATCCCAATCAACTGTCCATGCATGCTTGTGGTGTGATCATCAGCGAAAAGCCAATGACCTATTACACCGCACTTAATTTTCCTCCTAAGGGATTTAGAACAGCACAGATAGATATGTATATCGCTGAGGATATTGGGTTTGAAAAATTTGACATCCTCAGCCAAAGGGGATTGGGTACCATCAAGTCTACGATAGACCTAGTGAAGGATAACTGCGGTCAAGAGATCGATTTTAATCATACCAGCCTATACCTCAATCACGAATCTTGCAACGAGATGTTGTCTAAAGGCAAAACGATAGGGTGCTTTTATGTAGAGTCACCAGCCATGCGTGGACTGCTTAGGCGACTGCGCGCTAATAACTACGATATCTTGGTAGCAGCATCTAGTGTGATCCGGCCAGGGGTAGCTAAATCTGGTATGTTGCGAGAATTTCAGAGAAGACATAATAACCCAGATGATTTCGAATATTTTCATCCCGTATTTGAGGAGCATTTGGGCGACACCTATGGGGTGATGGTGTATCAGGAAGATGTGATCAAGATCGCCCACTTTTTTGGTGGCCTGGATATGTCGGATGCAGACATATTGCGGCGGGGCATGTCGGGCAAAACAAGATCTGCCAAAGAACTAGAGAAAGTAAAAGGGAGATTCTTTAAAAATTGTAGAGACAAGGGATATCCAGATGAATTGACCGACGAAGTCTATCGTCAAATAGAGTCTTTCGCCGGCTTTTCTTTTTGTAAATCACACTCAGCCAGTTATGCTGTTGAGTCTTATCTGGCACTGTATTTAAAGATTCATTATCCACTGGAATTTATGGTGTCTGCCATCAATAATTTTGGCGGATTTTATCGGAAGGAAGTATATTTTCATGAAGCGCGTATGTGGGGTGGGGTAGTGTCACCTCCTTGTGTCAATCGAAGTGAAGTGTTGGCCAGTTTGGAAGGCCGGGAGATATTTATTGGCCTTAGCAGTATTGAAGGATTTAATCTTAAAGTGGGTGAGTACATCGTGGAGGAAAGAGAAAATCACGGGCTCTACCAGTCGTTACTAGACTTTATCGAGCGTACCCAGATAGGTATTGAGCATATTGAATTATTGATATTTTCGGGAGCGTTTAGGTTTTCTGGAAAACCAAAGAATGAACTAGTATTAGAGACCAGGATGTTGCTCAATAAGAGTACAAAGAAATCATTACCTCAAACAAAGAAGTTGTTTCAGGTTCCTGCTAGAGAGTGGAACTTTCCAAAATTGGAACGCGATGTATTTGAAGATGCATTTGATGAAATTGAGATTTTATCGTTTCCCATTTCTAGGAGTCCATTCGAATTGTTGAAATCAAAATACAGAGGCGACACTTTGGTCAAGGATTTATTGTCAAAAGAGCACCGTACAGTGCGATTGGTCGGATACCTCATCGCTAGAAAAGATGTGCCTACCAATCGTGGCCACATGAACTTTGGCACCTGGATTGACAGTGAAGGGGAATATTTCGACACCACTCATTTTCCCGACATCTTGTATCAGTGGCCTTTTAAAGGACCGGGATGTTATCTGATAGAGGGCAAGGTAGTAGTGGAATTTGGATTTCCTACCATTGAAGTACACAAAGTAGACCGGCTGCCCATGATCGATGATCCTCGCTATGAGGATCCACGTAAGAAGGTCTATTTACCAGATGGATCGAATGTGTCTCCCCGGCCGTTGACTCGAGCTCCCTACCCATCAAAGAAAACCGTAGATAAATTATATGGACGAAGCTGAAAGTCACCGGGAGATACAAAGTGATATGATTAGTTTTAGTGAATTGCCATCCGAAAAGTGTACCCACAAACCCCAGTGGTCATCCTGAGTTTAAACATTTTTTCCAAAAATGAAGGGAGATAGATGACAGGTGTAAGGCTAATGGCAGTGTTGAAAAGATAATCGCCAATGCGCGGGAATAGACGTAGGCTCTGTCATAGGTAGGTGCAAACAGAGTGAAGTCGAATGTCATTGAGCTTCCAACTGTAAGGGGCTTCGCTCCGCATTGCTGCTCTCAGCATGACCTTGATTAGTGTGTATGTTGGTTCCATGGAAAATCCATCGTGGGTTGATTGGCAAATCTGTTCATCGTTATATCTAAGATGATGCCGGCTCCAGGTTCGAGCCTCACACTGAAGGAAGCATCATCGATCGCCACACGCTTGTCGTTGAAGGCAACGGCTACCAGCTGATGTTCTCCATAAGCACCTCCCTGGATCATTAAAGTACGCCGTTTGGTTGGGTTGAGGTTTACCACATGTACTCTGACAGCATCTTCAGTCATCTTGTCGACTAAGACAGCAACCTCATCTGGTACTCCGGCACGTCTTGCATCTGGGTCGAAATAGCGAAGGCGGGTATGAAATGGAGGCGACCGTCGAGCATGTGCTGGTTCGTAAAAACCACCTCCCATCAACCGGATCAACGAAGTAATGCTGGCAGGGTTCATCTGCATGGGATCATCAGTAAGTCGCATGTCGGGAGAGGTCTCATCATCTCTAAGCAATTGCATGCGCCTCCTGATATCGGCTAGATCAGCACGCATTGCGTCGACAGCATAATTGGGATTGGTGCCTTCTAGAAATTCCAACCAAGGGTTGGATCTGATGCTTCTTCGGTCTTCTGGCTGCATCGACAGATAATATATCTGCAGCATATTCTCCTTTTCAGGACTGTACGGTCGATAGCTATACCAATGATCGTCTTCCGTATAGCCTTCTCTGCTCCATTCAGGATTTCCGTACATCAGGGGTGTATGATATTTTCCGTCTACCATTTTACCTGCCCGATAGATAACATCGTGTTGCTTGCGCCACGCCTCAAGGTAGCGATCATCTCCAGTAATTAAGTAGGCATTCATAAATCCCACAAAACCCCAACGGGTCCTTTCGCGATCAGACAATCCTTGGGCAGGTGGAGTCTGCTGCTCCACAGTAAAACTCCAACCGTAGGTACCGCCATACCATTTGCCATCGGCAGCACCTCCAATGGTGCCATCTAATCCAATATTACTGGGGATCACCCAATCATTAGCTTCCATCCTCTCATACCAGGCATCTACATATTCCAGCATCCACTGGCGATACTTTTCCTCACCAGAAAGCATGAATGCATTCAAAGCCAGGGTGGTAGACAGCAGATTTAAAGGCACATCACCCTCGGTATCGTGGTAATCCTTAAAATGAAAAAGAAATTCTTCATAATTTTCTTCACCATGACCCGCTGCATACCGGTTTCTTACTTCAGAGGGATCACCAGTCCAGTCTACACTGGTAGTTTTTCGCATCAGAGGGCCACGGCTACCATTGTACATGCTGCGGATGATCTTATGTCTCGGGTCATAATTCAATGCTCCGTGATCTTCATTCATATAAAATCCGGCAAACCGGCGCACCCTATGTCTGAATTTGTCATCATAAGGGTCTCCCAATCCCATCATGTTAAAGACCATTAATCCCTCAGAAATGTGCATCCAATCTGCTCTGGTAGGAAATTCCTTGTAGTACATGCCGTCTACTGCATAAGGTAAATGGCTTGGTCTTCCGGTCACGGTGTTAGGGGGTGCCGACATTTGATGGACATGCCCTTCGTATACCTTCGTATACATTTTCAAGATTTTCCGGTCACCTCCCAGCGCGTATAATTGGGGCCATCGATTGACGTTTTCGATTGCATCATCCGGTCCATCATTGGCCCCCCAGCGCAAGTCGGTCAATAGAAAACCGCGTTCATCGAAGTAGTGGTCAAAGTACTGGGCGCAGGCATTTGAAGCGGATCGCAGCAGTTCGCGTTGCAGTAATGCCCACTCAGGTACATTATGGACTTCATCCACTATGATATCCGGATCAAATGAAGAGGAGGGGCCATATGATCCCCAATGGGTGGAGGTCTCTATAGGTCTAGTTTTGATTAGCTGCTCTTGACCTTGAACAAATACCGGTACCATTACACAGCATAAAAAAAGCACCCATGTGATGGTGATCTGTAGTTTGAGATGGATCATGAACTAGTCATTTGGTAATCATGTTTTGATGCACTCGATCAGAGGAGATAAATTTTCTCTTGCCTGGTCTAAAACCCTATGGTGAAAACCGGAAATCGGGAATAAATTCTCCCGGATAGTGTTTTCTCATACGTGAATTACCCAAAATCAACCAAAGCATATCACGGGTAGTAGCTCTATTTATGTTCGCTTCCTCAGCCGTTTTATCAATATCTGGAAATTTGCCGGCGTCAATTTTAGGCATGAGAAGACCTATCAGTCGTTCAATAATTGGGATGGGAGTTGGCGTCAATTTTACATCGATGACTTTTTGTCCCTGGACCGGAACTTCAATCCGATTGTGCCCGATGTATAAAAACTGGAGGGTGTCGTAGGGTGACGGCACCTCAATGCTATAATGGCCCAAAGGATCTGTTTTTGCTGATTTGTGGGAGCCCTTTATCACAATGTTTACCGCGGCCTTTGGTGGAATCCAATCTTCTTTTTTTGTTAGGGCAATATCCTGCAGACAAGGGATTTCCTGAAAACAATCATTGAGCATAGGGTTGTATAAGACGGTTCCAGTCACTGTGTACGACTGGCTAAGACCAGCATGATGGGTGAATAAGTAGACGAGGACAAGGAAGATCACATGCTTCATCATATCATCGTTTTAGGTGTCTTAAAAAACTGTGATTTTCGGACGAACACAAAATAATGATTTTAGAAAACACCTGGAAAACCGGAAGCCATTTCAGATCAAAATGATATGTCTAGGGGTGCCGGCTTACCCCGATCTGAAGACAGTGCTATGGTGAGTTTCCGAATCGATGGAGCACTCAGAATAAAAAAACTGAATAATGCAGTTTGGTTGCACGGTAAGGTACTTACTTAGAGGCAAAAAGAAAATGGAAACTGAAAGAATGTTTAAAGGAGTCAGTATTTTTGAATTTAGTAGTCGATTTACGTGTAAAGCGGATTGTCTGGATTCGAAAAGGAAAATATCATGTTGACCAGATCCACTCTAAAAAAGGAGAGAATTTTCCTTTGATGCATCGGTTTATTATGGGGCTCAAATCTTGGTTGAGAGGTATTCATCATCAAGTAAAATATCTACAAAAGTATCTCAATGAGTATACCTACAGGTTCAATAGGCACCTGTATAAAGACATTCTATTTCATAATCTTGCCAATAGATTAATGCTTCATCCACCATGCACGATTCCAGATTTGAAATTTGTAACGTAAATGAATTATTCAGTAAAAAAATATTGCCAATTAAAACACCTGGACGTGTGATTAGTAGCAGAGTAGGATGAGTGCGTATCTCCATCCGGTGGTCCCTAAAAATACCTCGACCCCTCGATTTGCAAAATAAAGTTTTCTCCAAAATATTCAGCTGGAGTAGCATATCCTGCTCGTACTGTGGTCGAACATAGTCTTTGAGCGATGAGAGCAGCGCTTTTGGCGGTGACCACATAACCATTTGAGACTTCCAATCGAGCTTCCTCTTGCGAGTGATCATTGGAGACTTTGCCCCAGAGATAACACCTGCCTTTGTCCAGATATTGCCGGCTAGGTCCAGCTGGCTGGTTGTCTATTTTCTTCAACATGTAGTCCTTGACCCATTGTCGCCGCAGCAACCAACCCAACCAATTACTCATTTTGGCATTGCTGACCATTGAGTTGGAGACCGACATGTAGACTTTGATGTTGCGGATGGAGGTGCTGCGCCAGGCTGTACTGATGTCTCCCCACGGGATACACATGGCCCTGGCTGAGAAGGGTCCGAAATTGATCTCCTTAACATCGTGTCCCATGCGCACGGAAGTCAATTTTTCTTGCTTGCGTATCATCCCGCCATGACCCATGCCTTCAATCATGGTTTTTTTGGTTCCTCGCGACATGCCTCTTGTGGTCATGGCAAAGGCTAGTTCCAAATGGGTCGCATCGGCTAATTGTTTCTTTAGATGTAGCGCCAGACAGTCCGATGGAACAACATCAAAACCAGTACCGGGCATCATTAGAATGCCCATTTCTTTGGCCTGTTGATCAAATCCCATTAGTGTCTCAAACACCTCGTATTCCCCGGTGATGTCTGTATAGTGTGTCCCTGTGCTTAGGCAAGCTATGGCCATTGGTATGGCGGTATGCTTAAATGGACCGGCACAATGTATCACGACGGTCGCCTGTTTCAGTAGACGGTGCAAGGCAGCTTCATTTTCCAAGCTGACTGTTTCATATGGAAAACCTGTGTCCTGTGATTGTCGGGCAAGCTTAGCTTCATTGCGGCCCGATAGTATGACCTTTTGATGCTTTCTTTTGCATTCTTTAGCAATCAATTGGCCAGTATATCCATACGAACCGTAGAGTACAATTTCAAATTTTCTCATTGGGCAAGATAGGAATTGCCGGCCTTTTTAGGACATCCACAAAGAGCCAAAGTTATGGGAGAATCTCATCTGTGGCGTCCACGCTTGAGACCATGTCCATCGGTGGGACCTACAGGTGCGAAAGCGCCGAAATCCTCAGGGTACCGAACACACGGTGCATGGTTTGAGCGACATTCTTTTTTCTAGTTTATACATTGTTACGCACTTTCGCATTTATGCTTGTTCTTTTGTAAAACGCGCCTTTTACAGTGGATTATTCAGTGGGGCCATTGTGCTTTACCATCGGAAATCTGCCGCTGGGGCCTGTAATTTCACGTTGGCGGAGAAGAGCAGTGAAGGGAAAAAAAACGGCGCCTTCAGACATCTCCAACGTCAACCCTATTTGGGCTTTTATCATTACATTTAGGTAAACACAACCGAATTGGAGATGAGATTGCTGAAATTATGCGCGTGCTTCTTGCTGGCTTTAGTGACCATGGTCGCGGTCGCTCAAGAAGCCACATCGGGAAAAATGAAAATTGCCTCCAGCCAGTTTCCCGTATCTGCTAATATTGATTCCAATGCTTTTTGGATCAAGCAACATATGCAAGACGCTGCCGCTGCGAATTGTGACATCATCCATTTTTCTGAATGTGCACTATCGGGATATGCCGGTGTGGACCATGTATCCCTGGATGATCTGGATTGGGGAAGTCTCAAACGACAAACACAATCGATCATGGCATTGGCGGATGCACTCAATATCTGGGTGATTTTAGGAAGTACACACCAACTCAGTGTAGGCAATAAACCGCACAACTGCCTGTATGTGATCAATGCAGATGGCGCCATCATCGATCGGTATGACAAGCGATTTTGTACCTCAGGTGATCTCAATCACTATGCGCCGGGCGATCATTTCGTGCAATTTGACATCAACGAAGTACGCTGCGGACTACTCATCTGTTATGATGTACGCTTTCCAGAACTGTATCGCGATTATAGAAAAGATGATACGCAAGTCATCTTCCATTCATTTTATAATGCACGACAAAGACCAGGATCGATTCATCCAGTGATCATGCCCATCACCTCGCAGGCACGAGCAGCTACCAATGCGTTTTATATTTCACTGACCAATTCCTCTGCAGCTCGCAGCTGGCCGTGCCACTTCATTACACCGGATGGACTGATTGCCGGCAAGCTGGATGTAGACAAACCAGGCCTACTGATTTCTGAGGTCGATACCCATGAGAAGTTTTATGATGCGAGTAAAGCATACCGGATGGATGCCATGCAAGGCAAATTAAATAGCGGTGAAATTGTTGAAGATGAAAGATCAAAGGACAGAACAGCTTTCTAATCCTCGAGTCAAAGGTCTTGACCATAGAAATACCAGTCTGGTTATTTTTCGCTGGCTGGTATGATCTTTATACCTGCATTTGGAATATACCATTCATTTTTCTGAAGATTGATACCGCCATTCATACGCTCCTGCACCACACGATCAACGATAAATACGCCTATTGTGGCCATTTGTGAGAAGGTATAAAGTCCATCGTTTGGAAAACCTCCTCGGGTGCGGTGAATATTGAATTTGTCAGAAAACTTCCTTTGAAAGGCCTCCTCTATCCCCTTTTTTCCAATCATAAAGCCTAGCAGTCCTCCCCAGGTAGCTGTCGGGTTGTCAGAGTCCCAACCAGCCAATGCACCAATCTTGATGGTCTCCTTGATATCACCACCGCCATAGAAAAGACTGACGAGACTGGCTCCAAAATTTATTCCTGCGGCAAAGCATCCATTGCATGCTTCATCTAGCGAGGACCAACGATAACCATCGTCCTGATTGACTTGGTATTTTAGATGCAATGCATCTCTAGCTGCTTCCCAGGCAATGCCCGATTCATATTTGTGTTTTACGAAGTCGTAAATTTTCGCGGAATAGGATTTCTCCGGCAATCGTGCACGTGCTTGATCAGCCATCCACATTATTTGATCCCTTATACTCAAATCTTCATCCACGTACGAAGCTAGTGCATGCATTATCACGTAAAATTCCGCAATCCACTCGGCATTGTACCTTGCGGTAGTCTGAATAGGAAGATGAGCTATATCCAAGGCAATATCCGGCCTCGCTGGAGCAAATAATCCAAAAATCTCGGTGGTGAGTTGCGCATCAATCATTTCATAATTTGGATTATGCTCTGGGTGGCTGGTAGCCGGTGGTCTCATACCCTTTATCATCAGATCATGAGCGGTTTGATTGGATACCCAGAGAAAGTTTTCTTTGGTCACACCATCGTTTTGGGTGAAAGGGGATTTTTCGTCGGTGTAAATATGTCTGAGCCATCCTTCTCTGATCTGGTGGGCTGTCAGCTTACTGGTATGATTGCTATACATAAGGTGCTGATACATGAACTCGATATCGGTATCATCATCGGCTCCCCATACTCCATTGACCTCTTCAAAAACGTAGGTGATGGTCCTCACGTCCTTATCTGGTATATAGCCACCCCAGATATTGGGAGAGTCCGATCCTCCCCAATCCTTGCTGGTGTAAAAGCCGGCGCCTTTTCCATCCTTCCCATCGCCACCGATTTTGTCCATCTCGGTGACCAAACCGGTCCAATTGGCAATGCAAGCCCCTAACCAGAACCCTTGAAGCTTATTGATGTAGCTAGACCTGGAAATGATCATGTCACTAGGCTTTGGAGTATATGATTTGTAAGATAACTTGGCATCTGAAACATGGGATGTAGAATGCTGACCGACTGAGCAACTCAAGAGAAAAAAAATCAGCAAAATGGTTCTGGACATAGTTCTTCAAGCATTTAAGTCGATCGCAGGTGCCTGTTGTCGAGAAGCTGTTCAGTGATCGAGACTAGAACGAATCAGAGTTGTGATCTGCTTGCAGACGAAAGATACGGTTTACATCTTACCTACTTTCCTATCGTAGTTATAAGTTTGTTCGTGATCGGGCGATTTGAGATAATGAATGAGATGAGAAGACCATTGATCAAAAGCTATTCCTCAGCATCATTCTCGTGTCTTCTCTTTGCCAAAGAGCCAATTGATCACATTGGGTTCGACAAATGTCCTGCTCCAGCTGTCGTGTTTCACACCATAGTATTCTGTGTAGCTCACATAGCCGCCCAGTTCAATCAGCTTTTGATGCATAGATCGAGAAAATTGGACGGGGACTACCCCATCGATTCCACCGTGGAATATCCAAAAGGGGACATCAGATTGCGATTTGCCGTAGGCTTCTACATCCGCTCCACCGCAGATAGGAACTGCTGCCGCAAACAGATCTGGACGGCGGAATACCGCCTCAAAGGTGCCCATGCCCCCCATCGATAAGCCCATCACATAGATGCGTTGATCGTCAATATAGGGCTTGGTGGTAAGATGTTCTATCAGGTGCAGAATGAGTCGTAGTGATTGGGTCATCTCACGAGAATAATCGAAATCATAGGTGTGGGGATTGGTACTTCGATCTACGTGAACAGATGACCAATAGCCCTCCTCCGGGCATTGCGGAAATATGACGACAGCCGGAAATGTACTTCGGTGAGCTTCCTGTAGAAACATGTCGGCACCATGGGTAAGTTGCTTCTTGTTATCGTGGCCACGTTCGCCAGAACCATGCAAAAAAAGTACAAGAGGGTAGGATTTTGTCGGGTCGAAATTTTTCGGATACAAGGTTCGGTATAGTAACTTTTCACTACCTACTGTATGCATGTGCTCATCAAAGGAATCTATGACTTGACTCATCAGGGGCTGGCCAAACACCCAACTCGAAAGCATCAGCGAAAGAATTTGAATCTTCATATCAGATGGGTCTAGAATATTTATGTGCCCTGGCAAAGGTCGCAATTGCATAACCCGGACTATTCATTAGGGCTTTGTCAGGAGAGTCAAAGATGCAATAAATATGGGTGCTCCAAGTGCTTCTTGAGGCGCATCCTGGTCACCATCATGATAAGAATCAAAAGTACTTGTGCCCGTCTTTGAAGCATATAAAGCTCGTCCTAGAAAGACTAATGAGTAATCCGGGTATAAAGAATAGCGGGGTTTGGTGGGGAATTATGGACTCAGTTTACTAAGAACGAACCTGGTATCATGATTCTGAGTGTGCTAGCCAACTAGGAAAATACAGGGCCTCTTATGTAAGTCAGGTGGCGGGCACCGTTTCCAGTCAGACATCTTTTTAGTCAAAATGTACTCGCTGGGACTGGTGAGCTCGCAGGCAATGCAAAGGGATGCATCGTCATCCAGCGTATTGAGCAGGACTTGCAATAATTGCTGGTTGCGGTAGGGAGTCTCCATAAAAACCTGGGTGATGCCGTTTTTTGCTTGGCGCGCCAATGACCTGATTTCTTGTTTCAACTTGGTCTTTTGAGGAGCAAGGTATCCGTGAAAAGTGAAATGCTGTCCATGGAATCCCGATCCCATCAGCGCCAGCAAGATTGCAGATGGTCCCGACAAGGGGACAACCTTTATGCCTTTACGGTGTGCTAGTGCCACCACTGGGGCACCGGGATCAGCGATGGTAGGACTTCCGGCATCGGAAAGCAGGCAAATGTCATCTCCAGCCAGTGCTGGACTGATCAGATCCTCTAGTAGCTCCGGATCAGTTTTCTTATTCCATTCATCCCAAGTGCAGGCATTTAGGTTTTTCTCCGGTGCGATTGCTTTCACATGGCGCCGACCTAACTTCAGAGTTTCTGTAATGAAATGTCGACAGTTTGCTACGATATGACGATTGTACTCAGGTATGCTTGCAGTAGAACCGGGTGTGAGCGGAGTAGGAACCAAGTAGAGTTGGCCTTGCTTTTTACTATCTTCCATGTATCGCTTCTCTGGGCTATTTAATTACTTTTGTGACCCTACGATGAAAGATCAAAACTACACAACTTATACCATTAAACTCCCTCAGTTTGAGGGGCCATTCGACCTCTTGCTGTTTTTTATTGAGCGTGATGAGCTGGATATCAACAACATTCCCATCGCCAAGATTACCGATGATTTTCTGGGATACATCAGGCAGATGGATGCCCTCAACATCGACCTGGCTAGTGAGTTTATTGTCGTGGCAGCTACCCTCATGCGTATTAAAGCCAAGTTGCTACTGCCACGAAAAGTACTTGACGAGGAAGGCAATGAAATTGATCCCAGAGAAGAATTGGTCCAGAAACTGATTGAGTACAAGCAGTATAAGGAAACACTTGCCGAGTTTCGAGATAAGGAGCAAGACCGGTCTAGTAAATTTGCTAGGGGAGGTACCAAGAAGGAGTTGAGAAAAATTGCGGAAACGGCGCTGGTGGATCTGGAGCTGGAGTCTCTCACCTTGTTTAAGTTATTGAAGGCATTTGAAAATGTCATGGAACGCTTCGCCGACAGCAAAGTCATTGTTCATACCATTGCACGGTATAATTATTCTATTCAAGATCAATCAAAATATCTCATTAATAGACTTAAGAGAGGTGTAAAGACGACCTTTGACGAGGTTTTTTTGGAGCTTGAAAATCGCATTCACGCGATTGTCACTTTTCTCGCATTGCTGGAAATGCTCAGCCAGCAGCAGGTCGAGTTGATTCAAGGAGAAGGAATAAATCATTTTTGGTTGACCATACCTGAGCATGATCCAGTCATAGACCAACCAGCAGGAGAAGAAGAGTAGGGGGACTAATTTTTCGATGTCGCGACTGTGTTACTCACTCGTGTAGTTAGATCAGTTTTTTGACGGCTGGCAACACCAATGCCTTGCGTGCGTCATCGAGTTGACGATCGTTCTGCTGACGACTTCTGCCATCAAATATCAATTGAAAAATCGCATTTTTCTCATCGTCATGAAAAGTGCCAAAGGTTCGCCGGATAATCGGAAGATAAGTCATGAAGTCCTCTTCGCTCAAGTTCAAGAACCAATGATCGATGATATTTCTTAGCGTGGGATGATGGATCAGTAACCAACCTCCGCCCGATAGAAAACCTTCCAAGAGATAAGCCGGGTAAAAAGGATCCGACAAAGTAGAAAGATCAAAACGAATGATGTTGAAGACTCTTTCTTCGGGGAGTTGCTTCTTAATCAGGACGATCTTCAGACAATTGCCTTTGATAAGTGGATCGGCATCAGATGACAGGGCCATGGATCGAATGGTGGAGAGCCACTGTGCCTTGAGAGCTGGATCGGAGACCATCTGTATCGCTTGATGCATCTTGTTGATAGCAGTGAAGTAGGAGCGTGAAGATTCTTCAGATATGGAGGATACTTGTAGGGGCAGCAACACACAAATACGTGGAAAGAGTTGCTCCAACAATGCATGTAAAGAATCTGTGTCGAGCTGAGCAATATCCCCGTAGCGTGTGGACCAGATCAGTGGGGGGGTGATCTGCAGGAGCAGATGCACATCTTCGGTAAGGTTGCCAATGTCTCTGATCTTGCGGCTGACCGGTGTGATCAAATCCGGGAGGTGGGCGTGCAAAGCTTGGTAGAGCCAGATGCCCAGATTTTCGAAGTTCTCCTCTGATCGCAGCTGGTCTAAGATGAGGTTTGTTGCAGCTTCCTGTACCGTATTACCCCACATGCTAGCCTCTATGATCAAAATCTCATAGTCAGGATACCACAATAAAGACCAATGCTCTTGAAAATTTCCCAGAGGATTGTGGTCGGGTTCGTGTTCTTCACCCCATGGTATCCCGAGCAGCAGCAATCGATTTAACAATCTGCTGGCTTTGAGCTGTGTCTTTTTTCTCAGGTCCAGGGTTTTTTCGATATGCCCCTGCTGGCGCCAATCTTTGGAGAGTCTTGCTTTCTTGACTTGGTCTTCAATGTCCTTCTGCAAAGGTACCATCGGAATTTCATCGGAGACCAAACCCACATTTTCACCCTCCAAGAGTTTTATTTTCATCTGCTCAATCAGTTTGTCGTCACTACCACAATAGACGGAGCTGATGACATCAAAAAGATCAGAGATTCCTGGCCATGCTCTGTCTCGAAGCTGACATAAGGCATAAGCCAAGTTGGAGCCCTCGATCACATGTGCTGGTGATATGTCATGGCCCATATCCCTCATGATGCTCGCAGCGCGACTCATCCACCGTGGCACAGCCTGAGCAGGATCAGTGAATAGGGCTTCGTACCAGTAAGGCGATATCACACCAGAGCTGTAGCCCGAATGGCGAGCTATGCGGTTGTAGGACCACGGTACCCAAGTACAGTCTATCGGTACTTTCTTGAGTTTCGTGAGTAATGTCCTATCGTCTTTATCAGTGTGTTTAAGGAGGTCTAGGGCCGGTGCATGCCAGGCTCCACAGATGATCCCAATTTTTTTATATCCCTCTCGACGGGCCTTCCTAATTTGCTGTCGCATGAAAGCTTCTCTCAAGGCATTGCTGTGGTTTTCTGTAGCATCGGCACTTCGCAGCTCTGACATCAAATCATTGATCAAGACAAAGACTTCTGGCGCAGTGTTTTGATGCTCGATATAAGTGTCCCACCAAAGCTCAGGATCATCATAACCTGCTAAGGTGGCCATGTAAGCGAAAGGGTCTTTAATAAAGCCCTTTTCTCGTGATGTAGTTGTAGTACTGACAGATAATAGAAAGGAATGGCTGTGCGGAAGATCAAAGAAGCGTACGGCTGCACCGTGTGCTAATCCAAATCTGATACCTTGCCATTCGGGAGAGAATATGGTAAATGGATAGTAGGCGTATTGTTGCAAATCTTTTTTATTGTAGACCATGATTGCCACGGGAGGCGTCAACCACTGGTCATCCACATAGTTTATGAGATGCTGACAATCTGCGGGGCATTCTACCAGGATAATGTGAGGTTGGAAGTGATGTAGTGCCGATAGAAGATTTCTAGATGATCCAGCACCGTGGTGCCTGATGCCGTAGACTTCTATCTGAACATCGTCAGCCATGGAGTAGGTTTTTACAGGCCTCGTATAGCTTAGTCCAGCCTTTCCTTTTTTTAACCACCGTTTCGAGATATTCTTCCAAGATCGCCGTGTCTTGGTTTGGATCCTTGATCACTGCTCCAACCAGGTGTTCGGCTAAAGGTGTGAGGTCGTTTGCTTTCTTTCCAAAATAGAAAGCCATGCTTTGGCTACTGTGAATCGCCGAAATAGCCTCTGCGGTACTTAGGGTGGCAGAAGGAGTTTTTAACTTCATATCTCCTTCTTCAGATCGCCCACTGCGCAGCTCTCGAAAAACAGTGATCAATTTTTTAATCTCCTCCGTGCCGATGGTTTTTCCTACATCTGATCTACCACTGTTTAATTGTTGGACCCGGTAGGTCACGATTTCTAATTCCTCATCCAAGGTAGCGGGCAGAGGCAGTTTGACAGTGTTGAATCTTCTCTGCAAAGCCGATGACAGTTCATGGATGCCTTTGTCCCGATCATTGGCAGTGGCAATCAAATTAAAACCACCTCGAGCCCTTACCTCCAGGCCTAGTTCTGCCACGGGCAGCGTTTTTTCTGAGAGGATGGTTATGAGTGCATCTTGTATGTCGGAAGGTATTCTCGTAAGTTCCTCGATACGGGCTATCTTGCCTGCCTGCATGGCCCGCATGATTGGACTCGCTACTAGGGCTTCTTCGCTGGGTCCTTCCTGGAGGAGTTTTGCATAGTTCCAACCATAGCGTATCGCATCCTCACCAGTTCCTGAGGTGCCTTGGACCAGTAGGGATGAATCACCACTGATGGCTGCTGCAAGGTGCTCAGAGAGCCATGTTTTGGCGGTACCGGGCACCCCGATAAGTAGCAATGCCCGATCCGTGATCAATGTTGCGATGGATAGTTCTACCAACCGCCGCTGACCAAAATACTTGGGTTCTATCACAGTGCCACCCTTGGTCTGACCACCAAGAATATAAGTGCAGACCTGCTGTGGTGTCAGTGCCCAATTGTCTGGTTTGCCCCCTGCCTTCTCTTTCTTGAGCGCAGCTAATTCTTTGGCATATTGCTCTTCGGCATGTCTCCGGATGAAGGTTGATTTGGTCATTTCAGATCGGCAATATAGGCAAACAAATCATACCGCTGCTGCAGTCGATTTCTGAATTTTTCACAGTCTTTGAGATGTGACGAATAGTAGAGATTTGCTTCTGGCCACAGTTTAGAAAGGGGTACATAAACTCTAGGATCAAGGCGCCATCCGAAGTGCTGGAGGAGCTCTTTAAACCACCTGGCATCGGTGCGTGTTAAACCATTTTGTGCCCAAAGGATGATTTGGGGTATCAGCAGCTCGGAAAGTTGGCGGGGGACATAATGAACGGTATGGCGCATGAAGTGCACCATTTTTTCTAGCAGATATTCGTCATTCATCAACAGCAACTGGGCCAGCACCTTCTTGAATATATCACCATCGATGCCCTGCAGTAGTTCCTCCAAATTCAGTTCCTGGGTGTTAAATTGTGGATAGTGTTTGATCCAAAATTGGGTCAACAACCATTGCCAAGTATGATCTTTGTGCTGGGTCGCCGACGTTGTGACTGTGGTGACTAATGGCTGAAGTGAAGGATCTGTCATCATCTGACGGCATATCTCTACATCCTCCATATTTAGGTGGGCAAACATCTCACTGGGAGTTGAGCAAGCCAACATGGTCAGGTGGGCGGTGTCTAGGTCTTTGCTTTGTACCGACCAAGCTTCAAATCTCGAAGGCAGCGGTGTTGTGAAGGGCTGCCAGATTACCTGGCCTTGACGCTTTAAAATGTGCGGGATCAAGTGGTCATTGGCAAAGGATTTTACTTCCGCTCGCCAAGTGGTATCTAGCCTGATCAACGCGCGGATAGCCACAGCTTGAGCTCTCTTTTTGCCACTTTCCAGGAGGAAGGCAAGAAATGGTTCGTCCTCAGGTATGGGAAGACTTGAGATCTCGGCCAAAATTTTCTTTTGCTCGCTGGGTTTTAGTTGCTGATATGCCGAGGCTGGAAGACCTTCGTGGTGATACGATCTGTACCAAAGCAGGAATTCCGGTCGACTGAGGTGTTCGGGCAGACGTTCAGTATCACAGTGATTGAGCTCCTCAAACCAAGACCATTTTGAATGCTGTTCCGCTAGCCATAGAGCTTCTGGACCCACCGTTTCGAGCAGCAGTTGCCAGCATTGTCTTATCGTGATCAGCTTATCTAGTACATAGGGTATGGCTATGGGATGGAGGAAGCATTTGTATGCTCGCAGTAGACCAAGTGCTTCTTCCAAGCCCAGCCATTGCCGTTCTCTGGTGAGGGTTATGATCATCGAGCCGGCTGAGTGACTGCAGTAGGGCACCCTCGTATATTTCTTTGTCTCAAGAGGGTCGCGGGTTGAGGTTGATAGTTTCATCGCTGAGCGTTCTAAGAGGGAAGCCGTAACCAAACTTTTCCACAACAATGATGCTGGTGACTGTCCCTCGATATCGATCTGGTGCTCAGTGAGAAAAGCGATGACCTCGCTGGATATCCCCTGATCTTGCAGGCCCGATAGAGCGACGTCATAGATTGGCTTCGATGATGATGCCATAGAGATTCTTCAGTTAGAAAAGAATGCCTAAGTATAGGAAATTCTGGATACTGTCTTAACCTGCATTTCATCGGTCATTTGCGACAGATAGGGTGTGGCGAATCTGGTGGAAACAAAAAGTAGTTGGGTTGTGGTTGCCTAAGACGATCGAGAGAAGGTCGGGTCATCAGTTTTGTCCTTGACGGTGTCTGCGAGTCTGAGTGAGCCCTGTCTAAGGGGTGAAATTCAAACGCCAGCGCATACTTGGAAAACGCCGGACTACTCATATAAGAAAATAAGGGTGATCGGAGGGAGATATGTCACACATAGTTGGCTCCCAGGTTTGTTTATTTACTAAAACAATTATCTTTGCAGCGATTTAGGAAATCCCCACAAAGAAACAGAAATTCTTATGGCAAATATAGGCAGTGTTAAGCAAGTGATAGGCCCCGTAGTAGATGTTAGTTTTACAGGTGAAGGTGTGGTTTTACCCGAGATTTTAAATGCTCTTGAGATCAAACGTGAGAGTGGTGAAACCCTTGTACTAGAGTGCCAGCAACATCTTGGTGAAGACAGCGTGAGAACGATTGCCATGGACGCCACAGATGGATTGACACGTGGCACTGCGGTGGAAGACACTGGCAGACCGATAGCCATGCCCGTGGGTACTCATATCAGAGGCAGACTGTTTAATGTGGTAGGTGAAACCATCGATGGCATTGACACCATCGCTAAGGATGAGCACAGTTATGCCATACATAGGGAGCCACCCGTCTATGAGGACCTTTCTACGGAAGCTGAGGTACTGTTTACAGGTATTAAAGTCATTGACCTGGTCGAACCCTATCAGAAAGGTGGCAAGATTGGTCTGTTTGGAGGTGCGGGTGTTGGAAAGACTGTATTGATCCAGGAGTTGATCAATAACATCGCCAAGGGCTATGATGGAATTTCGGTTTTCGCCGGAGTAGGTGAGCGGACTCGGGAGGGGAATGACCTCCTGCGAGAGATGCTCGAAGCCGGCATCATCAGCTACGGTAAGGACTTTATGAAGTCTATGGAGGAAGGCGGCTGGGATGTGAGTAAAGTAGATCTGAAGGAATTGGAGAACTCAAAAGCTACCTTCGTGTTTGGACAGATGAATGAACCACCTGGAGCTAGAGCTCGTGTAGCCTTGTCTGGCCTCACCATCGCCGAATATTACCGGGATGGCGACCTGAGCGATCCCAATGGGGGACGCGACATTCTGTTTTTTATAGATAATATCTTCCGGTTTACTCAGGCAGGATCTGAGGTGTCCGCCCTATTGGGTAGGATGCCATCTGCTGTGGGATATCAACCTACGTTGGCCACCGAGATGGGTGTGATGCAGGAGCGAATTACTTCCACCAAGAGAGGATCCATCACCTCGGTTCAGGCAGTCTATGTACCCGCTGATGACTTGACCGACCCAGCACCAGCTACTACCTTTGCACACCTCGATGCAACGACCGTACTGGATCGAAAACTGGCGGCACTCGGTATCTATCCAGCCATTGATCCGTTGAGTAGTTCTTCCCGAATCATGGATGCTCATATTCTAGGCGACGAGCACTACAACACTGCTCAGCGTGTCATCGGGATCTTACAGAGATATAAAGAGCTACAAGATATCATCGCTATTCTTGGTATGGAGGAGTTGTCGGATGATGATAAATTGATTGTGCACCGAGCCCGACGTGTGATGCGTTTTCTCTCGCAGCCGTTTCATGTGGCCGAGGCTTTTACCGGGTTGGCTGGGGTGTTAGTACCGATCGAGGAGACCATTCGTGGTTTCAATATGATCCTGGATGGTGAAGTGGATGAATACCCTGAGGCAGCTTTCAACCTGGTTGGCACCATCGATGATGCCATTGCCAAGGGTAAGAAATTAATTGCTGAAGCAGAGCCATAACATAAGATTTCGTCTATGACCATCACCGTATTATCACCGGATAAAGAGTACTTCACGGGAGAGATCAGCTCAGTCAAAGTGCCGGGTATCAGCGGAGAGTTTGAAGTGCTGCAGAATCACGCACCCATCGTCTCCGCTCTACATGAAGGTCCAGTCTTGATCCGAAAGCAAGATGGTGATTCCCTGTCCTTCAAGATCAAAAGGGGATTTATCGAGGTGCTCTCTAATGAAGTCTCGTTGCTAGTACAGGGTATTGTGGAGTAGGTCGAGTCTAAGGTCATCCTACCAGGGATCATTGTCATCCGAGCATTTTAAAAACTACCTGGAATTATTGGAGAATCGTAGCCAATAGTATAAATTTGCGGGCTGCTTAGAATTGTACGCCTCCATAGCTCAGCTGGTTAGAGCGGCGGACTGTTAATCCGTAGGTCCAAGGTTCAAGTCCTTGTGGGGGCGCCATGAAGGGTCTTCGTTCATTGGGAAGAACGAGGTCCCTTTTTTAGTGAGCAGAGGTTCTAGGCGAGGAGACACTCAGCAAAATAGCCGAAGTCTTCTTGGCTGACCAAGAGTTGCAGCTACCTATGCATCCCACCTTCCCTCTCAAAGCACTATTTTAGCCTCAAACACACTGTCCATGGCCCAGCTGTCCCGACCTGCATTTTACTGTCTGGTTGACAAGTTATTGAATGTCTATGAAGACACGCTCCGCAGACTGGACATCACAGTGCCCAGAGCCAATCGGGATGCCCTACTGGGTCTGGAGCGCAACTTGATAATGGTCGAGCCTCATAAGATCAGTGCCCGAAATCGTTCGCTCAGCCATGTAGTATATTTAACCCTCGAGGGGAGAAAGTTTGACTTTGCCAAATATAAATTCAAAGACTACAGTAAACCATTTATCCGCAAAGATCGGAAGTTGCTATTTCAGGGCGCAGTTCTTAATCGTGCGATAGGATCATACCGCAGAGAGGAAGATCCCATTTCCCTGGGTGATGGTTATTTGGCCGCCTATTTGTTTTTTGTAGGGTGGACTATGGAAGACCTTAGCAGAAATGCTGATAAAGTTGATTACTTACCTGAAGAGATTACGCTCTTTGAGACAAGGTCATGGACAAGGCGTAAAGTAAAGAGACAGGGAGAATCTGCTGTCCACAAAATCAAATACGATATTTTCCTGGCATCACCTAAATTGATTCTAGAGAGCACATCGATCTGGACCAGTTAAGCAATGTGGCAAAAACTGAGGAGCAATTAGAACGAGATCGAAACAATATAAGAAGCAGTGCTACCTATTTCTTAATCGCACCCTATCCTCGCTTGTTTTCAAGTGCCTGGCTGGAGGCTGGTCTGGCCCTAGAGATGGGAAAACCCTGCCTATTTCTCTGTCGTGATGTGGCAGAAGATTTACCTTGGGTGGTTCAGACCTCGAATCAGGAGCCCAAAATTAGTGTGAGAGAATTTAGACTATTTCAGAAAGTGGACATGGCAAAAAAGGTTGAGGTTACCTTGACACAAGTACAGGATTGGTCTCCCTTTCACTGTCAAACCTGTTATAAAGCAGATGGTCCCAGGGGACACATCGGTAGTGGAGAATGTGCACAATGTCGGGGCAAAGGTTTTAAGATCATCTCTACAGAATAATCCAGTTTTCTGTCACGCCACGACACCATCAGCTAATCCTAGTTTTCAATTTGGTTGAACCAATTTGTCATTTGGTTCAGCCTTTTTAATTTTTCAAATTCTTCGGTTGAGGCTGGACTACAGTTGTGGGTTGACTTAATTTAGGGTCATGTCTACAGCAATTCATCATCTTGCAGAAGCGGTATCCCAAGCGGTCGATATCGAGGTTGAAGTAGACCTTCATCGCATGTCTTTTAAGGGTCGAGGAACTTCTCCGAACCCTATGCTAAAAACGGTGGCAGGTCAAATCATTGAGAGCGGTGCCTGCAGACTGACCTTTGAAATTATAACCATCCCTTCTGAATCCAGGGCGGACGGTGGCAGGTTGCTTGCAGCTCTCTATTCCATTGCATGGGGGAAATTTGCCGTCAGTCAGAACAAGGATGAAGTAACCCTTTATCTACAATCTACGTATGATCGCCCGCCCCTGGCTATCGGCGATCTAAGTAAGCTAAGTCAGCAACTAGATGAAGTACTTGATCTCAGTAAGAGGCTGCAGGAAGCTTTGGCTGTGCGGGCGCCGTTGAGCAATAGCGCATATGAGGGAATGGATCATGTAAAGCAGATACAGCCCATCTCCAGATCACTGGCAGATCAATTGCAAATCAGCAAGGGATTTCATATTGAAGACATCATACCGATCATATTGAGCCATCGGTCGATCGTACTGCAAAGCGGCAGTCCCTTCATGCTGGAATTGTGGCTGGGATACCTGGCATTTGAGCTATTACCTTTTGAGAAATCAATAGGATATTTGCACGCAAGGAGAATGAGTGCTGGTGCAGTTTTGGATGTGGCCTCCAAGGTTCCATTTGCGTTGTCGATTCCTCCGTCTGCCCAATTGACAAGCAGAGAATTGGTCTGCAGTCTGTCCTCTGATGAATTTGTCTGGGAATCTGAGAACCCCATTATTTTTTGTGTCGAGTCAGCGGATAATCTGGTCGATATTCCCACGTTTATGGATGCATCGATCACCTTGCCAATGGAAGTATGGATTGCATATTTTATCGAACACATACATCCCGGAGTGATGGGTTTTGAACGCGATAAAATGGCAGCTGCCATTGCGACCACTTTGATGCCGTATTCCCTGGACATCCTCACACCCAGGATTATCAAATCATGCGTACACTGGTATTTCAATTGTCAATCGACGTCGAAAGATCTGGCACGAGAACTCAAAACTTACGCTTTTAAAATGATCGATCTCAATCTTTGATTAGCACATTAAAAAAAACCATATCATGAGAAAATTCAAAATTAGCCGTAAAAAAGACTGGCATAGTGCAGGTCCAAATGATCTCATCGAAATCTTGGTGCCTCCCGGCCAGCATCCCCTCTTCTATCGTAAGAAAAATTTGCACCTATTGACCCTGGCCATTGCAGACAGAGGTTGCCTCCATATATCTGGAGGATCGGGGACCGGAAAGACTAGCTTGCTATTCGCTTTGACGAAAATGCCTAAGAACTGGTCGTTGCTTTGTAAGTATCACGATCTTGCTCCGCTTCCTCTGAGACCTTTTCACGTAGCAGGATTTAATTATGAATCTCCATCTGAATTATGGTACCGCCGATCTATCGATCAAGATGGAACCTATGATGAGGAACAGAAACTAGTCGATTTCTTGAGGGAGTCGATTGCAAAAACTGATGAAGCATATTACCTGCTGCACCTGATGGAGCTGGGTAGAACTCGCTCAGAAATACAACATGCCTATGTGCACCTGATCGAAAAGAATGATCTGATCGATCCGCTAAAGGGAGAATCTATGGGCGTCTTGAATCTGGCTGTTGTGGCAGATTCTAATTACGCAGCTGCCCATCAATTTGAATTTTTATTGGCAGAACAAGACACAGCCTTGTTCAATCGCATCAACGAAAGTGCCATAAAAATCGACCATTTATCAGCAGATGAAGAATCTGCCATTCTGAAAGAAATCAAGTGCCATCTCGGAGCAGAGGAGGTACCAGATGCATTGATAGAAAAAATTACCGATCTGGGCAATATGATCCGCACGGAGCAACTAGAAAACGGTGCTCTATCGAGTGTGAGTCCGGTATCGATGAGACAATACATCAGTTTTTTGAAGAAGGCTGTCCGATCGCCACTTCCCCCGGAGGAACTCGTAGATGCCACTTTGTTGGCATTGGCCTCAGATGAAGATTTAGAAACGATCAGTGAATTGAAGGCCCGTGTTTTTGGGGCTAAGTCCTACACGGAGAGAAACCATCAATTTGACGACATCGCCTTTTTGTAAGCAAATTTTTCACGCAACATTTATACCATGGAGCCTACAAAAAAACATAAGCTGCGCAACCGATATAGGGTATACAGAAGATCCGGAGTTAAAAATTACAAGAAACCAAAGATGGAGTGGTGGGGATCTTCTCCGGCAGATGCGTTTCGCCCTAACCTTTCATATCATTCACTACAGCTAGCATCTCGAAAGAAACTCTATGATTTGTGTAGTGAAGCTCAAATGGATGTGTGTGAGTATTTTGGATCAGCTCAAATCTTGGTGCAGCCTCAAATCGCACATTTTTGCATTTTGCCTGCCAACTTAGCAGCATTATCCTGCATTGGACTTACTGCCTTTTTGGAGGCCAAATCTCACATGCGAACCCAAAGGGGATTGTTGGAAACTTTCAATGCTGACTTTATCAGTAATGCCGGTGACGTTGTTCAGACAAATCTATCTGCGGAAACCCTGAAAAAAATTGCCACGATGGTGGGCAGGCAGATTGACAACCGACTTCTCCTTAATTTGTTGGTCCATAACCTAGGGATTGAGGCCGTAGAGATGTACAGGGCGATCACCAGCGGACTCTATGATTTTCGCCGCATTTATTCGATCGAACAGATGCTGTCTTGCCAACTCCTGTATGGTGATTTGCAGCAAGCTATGTTGGTGGAATTAGGGGAGTCGATATGGTCTGACTTGGTGGAAACCAATCGATATTATATCAAGCAAATGGCACTTGCCGATGATCACGAACTTTTGTTCATCGCCAAAGAGTGGCATGTAAAACTCACCATAGAGATTGCAAAAAAAATACAGATAGACCCAATCTCGGATGCTCCATCGGATAGGGCTAGATCAGATCAACCCGAGATGGTCAGTGTGGGTGATGTGTCTGCGGTCATTGAAAATGTAGATGTCAAATTTGGCCCATCATCTACCCTCTACTTCGAAGATGACATGGCTATTCTTGCGGGACAAATGGATGAATCGCTCCTTAAGGAGCTCACACAGCTATCTGAGAGTATAAAAAAAGCTACGGATGATCTTGGTTATTTCGAGGAAGCCAAAAGTCATGAGATCCTTGAACAGATTCTGCGAGATCCCTGGGCCAAGACTCCGATTGAGGCCACACCCAGGACAGGCTCAGAAGTAGAACTTAATCTTGACGGCCACCAATTACGAGGACTGGTTTATGATCAGGCTTTACCGATAAGCCAGCATCTTGAAAGCATTGCAGACCTAAAGATTAAATCCATACCACTCCTCAAGCAACTGAATAGAATGCTGCTAGTGAGTCCTGAAGAAAAGTATAAAATGGTCCGCAGTCGTTATGGGGGAGATTTTGATTCGAAGGTGCTTCCCATTTACCAAGTCACCGAAAATATTTACGGAACTCAAAAGCTATACCACACACCAAATAAAAGAGGGCATAGCTTCGTAGTGCTGGCAGCTGATACCAGCAGCAGTAATTCAGACAAGCAGATAGAATGCTTAAAATTGCTCTGCACTGCATGGATTGGCGCCAGTAAAAATCGTCGAGGTAAAACTGAGTTTTTAGCTGCTTCCTATGATAGCGGTCCTGTAGAAGGTGGAGGACATGAAACAATTGTTCGCTGGATCTATAGTCACCAGATAACTGAAGATCGCTCATGGGATCACTCGATCGCTAGAGTGGACGCAATCAAAAAAAATGGTGGCAATGCCGATGTAAAAAGTTGGGCTCGAATAATGGCTGAAGCAAAGAATATATCCTTGACTAGGAGTCGATTGCGAAAGTCAAAAATCTATCTGGTCATTATTTCAGATTGTGCCTTTAACAAGAGCTTTGGTGATTCGCCATTGCCAGCAGTGGAAGAGGTCACAAAATATCTTTCTTATCTAAAAATGGAAGAATTTGTGGATCGCTTGCATATTACTGTTGTAGACTTGGGTAATAATGCATCTGCTTCCGTGAAAGAAGTTTGTGATATACATATGGCTCTACCTCCTGAGAAATTCCAGAATCCCGCAGAGGCAGCCGCGGAAATTTCTTTATCACTTAGTAGCGCTATTCAAAAGGTGGGCATCAAATCGAGACGTCATGTATGACTATGATTATCCAAAATTGAGGATTGATGGGGCAACTTATGCTTTATTTTTTCGCACAATCATCGACCATTTATCAGCTTATGATGCTGCGCTCACCAGGCTGATCAGTGGAAAGGGAACCATTACTGAAGTGAATGATTTACTCACTCAACCCATTCAATGGAGGAATCGGAAACTGAACTCATACTTTGGAGAAACCATCTGTCTAGCTGGTCCATTGGATTTGAAATATGAGATGTCCTCATTAAATGACCGGATTGGATTGGACATAAGGAAAGTTGATGATTTTCCGGCATATTTTCTCTTTTACTATCGAGATTATAGCTATCGTCATCACCATGTGTTGTTGAAAGAGATTCATCGCAGCAAGTATTATCCGGCTATTAGCGAAAGATTTGTGCGTGTTAGACCTCAGCAATCTGACAAAATGCTGCTCAACGCTATGCCTTTTCGAGAGCAGTTGATGCCGGAGGAAAGTAGAGGTAGCGATTTACCATGGAGCTATGGTACTGTCGATCGCAAACTTGATCGCCTTGCTGAGATTTTAAATTTGGCTTGGGATGAAGATTTCGAGTTGATTCGGCACATATGTATCGTCTTAAATATTAAGTACGTCATGCAGTCTTTTGACCTGCTGACTGTGATTTTGAGTTGCAGAGATTTGGGCTATTTGAAACAACTAGCATCTTTTGCGAAGGATTTGCCTATGACCGATCCGGAACTGCATTATCTCTTGTCTTTCTTGGAGGGAATTCAATCACTAGACCTGGAAGATTGGAAGGGATTAGTGGAGCAAAGCAAAAGACATTATGTGCAGCAAAAATGTGCGATCAGAGATTTTTTTCGAGGAGAAGTGCTCCCTTTCCACCAGGTGGATGAAATACCTCTCTGGAAAATAGCCTTTGCTCATCATAGCCGTCCCTTACCTGAGATCCAAGAGACACCAAGCCTGATCGCTGCCCGTTCCCATTTAGAGCAAACTGCTGGCAGTATACTAAACAACATTCAAAGATCGATCAATGGTACTTGATCAGGGATTGAATTGCATTTTCCAACCACACGCTGGCCTAGTGCGGCATTTCAAAAAATGCGATATTATGGTCAAGTTTAATTTTTACGAAATCCAAAGAAACTTTTCTCTTGACCACTTTTTTAGGAAGGTAGAAGTGTTAAAGGATCATGTGATTGGATGTGGTACATATGTGGTGGATCAGCTTGTCTTGCAGTGGATGAACATATGAGTTGAGTCGCCTGGTGTGGGGTCTGGATACAGCCCTAGTCCGACACCTGGATCTGCCCCAATGCGAGCACCTGGTCAGACCTGGGTCGATCGATCACGTCACGATGCTGCACTGACATGAAGAGGTTATCGGCTTTGGGTACATAAGGAAGGGACATACAAGAGGCATCACAATCGACAATTCTCCCTATGTTTTCCATTCTCCCACCTACGTCGGCCCATAGGCGGTAAGTCATGCCAGCCGGTGGCCGTTGTAATTGGACGGCATGCAGGCAAGCCTTCTTGTGTTCATGGTCCCAAAACACAATGGCGCGGGTATGTGAAGCTTTTTTAGCATCGCAGAGAACCACGGGATGAGTATGGAGATCCTCTTGAAAAGTGATTTTTGATTTTGCCTCATCGTTTTGTACGAAAAGCTTCGCAATACGTTCCTTGAGCTGGTGTTTCTCTTGTGCAGCCAGTGCCAGGTCTCTTTCTAGCCCGTGGAGTCGATTTTTCTGATTGACAACTATTAGTGCCAAGAAAATGGAGGTCAAAAGGGCTACTGACCCCAAGGTACTCAAGATCAACCGAGAGCGATGACCAGTTGGAGATTTGGTCAAGAGATGATCAGGGTTGGCCGAAAGTCTTTGCTGAATCGTGCTGAAAGGCTTGCGAGCACATTGGCAGTAGTCGAGCATACCAGATTTCATATCCTCGATCATCTTGGCCACGTCCCCATGCTGAGCGGCCATATCTTCGACCAATCTTTTCTCATCTTCACTACTTAGGCCCAGAACATATGCCTCTAATAGCCCAGATTCAATCAGTTCGTGCTTTTTCATATCCCTCTGTACACAGCTTCTCAAACGAGTGATCTATGACCGCCCGCAGATCCATTGTAAGTTTGTGCTACTATCTTAATGATGGACAGTGCAAGATTGTTTAAGTTGACCTGAAAAAATCGCATAGAGCGTGGGGTCTGAGAGGTATGCATTGCGTACACCTGCTGAGGATTGTCTTTCTGCGAATTTCCCCATGCTGTGCATTCAAAGTTTCTTCAGAATCTGTTTTTATTTTTGACAGATGAAGTTGCTTCTTGTGGAAGACAACCAAGATCTGGCAGACAATGTGTCCACTTACCTGACTAAGGAGGGGTACATATGCGAGATGGTTTCTACAGTGAAGGAGGCGCACAGTAAGCTTGCCGCTTTTGAATATGATGTTGTCTTATTGGATATCGGGCTACCAGATGGCAATGGCATCGACATACTACGGGCCATCAAGGCTGAAGAGAATAACACTGGACTCATTATTATTTCAGCTAAGAATGCGATTGATGATAAGGTTGAGGGATTGAACTTGGGTGCCGATGATTATTTGACCAAGCCCTTTCATCTGTCGGAACTCAATGCCCGGCTCAAAGCCATCTATCGCAGGCGTCATTTTGATGGTAAGCAAACCATTCTTTTTAATGAAATAGAGGTAGATCCCGATACGCAGGAGGTGTTGGTGCATGGTAAGCAAATCATCTTGACTAAGAAGGAATATGAACTTCTTCTATACTTTTTAGCTAATAAAAACCGGGTTCTGACCAAGCAATCGATCGCAGAACATCTGTGGGGCGATCATGTGGATTACCTAGATTCTTTCGATTTTGTCTATCAGCACATCAAAAACCTGCGCAAGAAGTTTCTGTCTGCTGGAGCTAATGACTATCTCACCAATGTCTATGGCATGGGATACAAATTCAAGGAGGTCATTGTATGAAGCTCATCACAAAAACAACCTTGCTATATCTCCTGATCGCTGTGGTGGTGTTTGGTATGGGCGGCTTTGTGACCTATAATCTGATCTCGCAGGAGATTGCCAAGGAGACCGACTACTACCTCAGGTCCTCCCTTGAAGTAATCGACCATCGACTGGCCAGGGCCATCGACAGAGGTCATAGCCTTGAAAGTAGGTTTAATACTAACCAGATTAACATAAAGGAGGTGGCACAGCAAGCGACAGATGAACTTCTGTTTTCCGATACACTTGCCATGCATCCACATCTAAAACAGCTGGAAAACATGCGGATGCTGAAGGTGGTCAGGGAGATTGGCGGAAAGTTTTACGAGATCACTATGATCGATGTGATCGTCGAAGATTCAGATATCTATGATAGCGTGGTAAAGATCATCACTCGATTATTTGCACTGTTGGTTTTTGCTCTCATTTTGGGCAGTTTTTTCATATCAAAAAGGCTCTTGCACCCCTTTCATCATACATTGAGTAAGATAAAAAAATTCAGGGTGGACGATCCAGAAAGAATCAATCTGCCCACCACTGGCATCAAAGAGTTTACTCAACTAAACCACTTCATCAATGAGATGACCTTGCAGGCTCAGGACGAATATCAATCGCTCAAGAATTTTAGTGAAAATGCATCCCATGAAATGCAGACTCCCCTAGCTATTGCCCAGGGAAAATTAGAGCTCCTAGCCGATGGTGACCCATTAGATGAAGACCAATATGCGTTGGTGGCGTCAGCTCAGAGGGCGCTGAGTAAACTGTCGCATCTGCATCGCAGTCTATCCCTACTAACTAAGATTGAGAACAAAGAATTTGACATACAGAGCACGGTAGACTTGAGTGAGATGGTATATGAGACGGTTGAGAATTTCAGAGAGCTGTTTGAAGTGAAGAACTTGATCGTCACTACATCTATCGATAAAGGTGTATTAGCGACCCTAGACCATTATCTCGGCACCATTCTTTTAAACAACTTATTTCACAATGCCATTAGGCACAATAATGAAGATGGATTTATACAAGTGGGATTGACTCCGGGGCAGCTACAGATCATTAATAGTGGTAAGCCGCCCACCAAGAACACTGGTGACCTCTTTAATCGTTTTGAAAAGAGTGCCCAGCACCAAGAATCTAATGGATTGGGTCTAGCCATTGTCAAAGAGATCTGTGATTTTCATAGCATGGAAATATCATATACCTATGCTACAAATCATCAAATAGAAATCAAATTTTCAACTCCGGCCGGCTGAATTTCAGATTTTCCTCAGAAAGGCTATCAAATTTCTTCAGATTTTGATGTCATCTTTAGGTTTGCATAGTCGCAAGTTTGGAGACTTATGAAATACCTACACACACTATTGATCGCTTCTTTGCTTTTCGCCAATGCCGTCATTGGCCAGGAAAGTAAGGGGTCTCAGGGCATCATCACAGGGCAACTGGTGGAAGAAACCACCAAGTCACCTCTTGAGTTTGCCACCATTTCGTTGCTTGTACCTGCAGATTCCTCGGTTGCCACTGGTGGCATATCGGATGAGCAAGGAAAGTTTTCCATACCAACTGGTTTTGGCACCTACCTGGTGAAGATTGACTTCATAGGGTATGAGACCATGACATTGTCTGCCATCACGATCGATAGTGAGCACCGGCATCGCGATCTTGGTCAATTGATGGTAGGTGAATCGGCTGAAATCCTGGAGGAGATTGAGGTGGTGGCTGACAAGAGTGAGATGCAGTTTGATCTAGATAAGAGAACATTTAATGTGGGCAAGGATCTGGCCAATAAGGGTGGTTCTGCCGAAGATATTTTAGACAATATCCCATCTGTGACGGTAGATGTAGAGGGGAATGTATCACTGCGCGGAAGTCAAAATGTGCGCATTTTGGTCGATGGAAAACCTTCCGGGCTGGTAGGGATCGGAGATACGGATGGATTGAAATCGCTGCCATCATCGATGATTGAGAAAGTGGAAGTGGTGACCAATGCTTCTGCTCGTTATGAGGCCTCTGGTACTTCAGGCATCATCAACATTGTACTGAAGAAGGATCGTCAGAAGGGAGTTAATGGATCAGTAGATATTTCCGGTGGCGTGCCTAGCAGCTACGGTGCAGGGCTGAATTTTAATATCCGCAAAAAGGACATCAATTTCTTTGTCAACTATGGATTGAGATCACGTACCGGTCCTGGTAAGAGTTTGGCGACACAAGAATTTTTCAATCCAAATGCACCCATCGCCTTGTCAGACCAGATTGGGACACGTAATCGCGGGGGCATTTCGAATAGCTTCAGGGGAGGTCTCGATCTTTTTCTCAGCGAGCACGATATCCTTACTGGATCTATTATGTATCGTGTGGGAGATGATTACAGCGATGCTACCACGGATTTTTTTGATTATAATCGATCCGGAACCCTCTTTGAAATTTCTGAGCGTATTCAGGATGAGACGGAAGATGAGACGGATTTGGAATACGAGCTTCGCTATGAGCGAAAATTTGCTCAGAAGGGCAGAAAGTTTACCGCTTTCGTACAATATCAAAACAGTGAAGAGACTGAGGAAGCAGACTATATTGAACGCAGCTTTGACGGTGCACGCAACCCTGTGGAAGAATCGCCTACTTTGCAAAACTCTCGCAATGCGGAGAGTAATGGTACGCTCCTGATGCAGGCCGATTACGTCTACCCATTGAGTAAGGATAACAAATTTGAGGTGGGTACTCGTATTTCGCTGCGTGAAATCGGCAACGATTATTTTGTCAAAGAAAAGGTGGATGACCAATGGCTCCGATTAGCAGGGGTGAGCAATAACTTCTTGTACAGCGAAGACATCTACGCGGCCTATGCCCTCTATGGCAACAAGTTTGGTCGATGGTCCTATCAGATGGGATTGCGGGCAGAGCATTCTTCGGTGATCACCACCCTGGAGGAGACCCATGAGGTAAATGATCGCAACTATACCAATTTGTTTCCCAGCGCTCATCTGAATTATGAAATTGACCAGGCCAATACCGTTCAGATCAGCTATAGTAGGCGGATACATCGTCCACACTTCCACTATCTAAACCCTTTTTTCACCTTCTCCAACAATCGCAACATCTGGGGAGGCAACCCAAATCTCGATCCTGAGTTTACTGACTCCTACGAACTGGGCTTGATCAAATATGTAGGGGAGGCTTCCTTCAGCGGCAGCTTGTACTATCGGCATACCACCGACGTTATTGAGCGTATCTCTAAGATAGATTCATCCATCGCCGTGGCCGGTGGTGAAGAGGGCAGCGTGGTAACTAGAACACTGCCACAAAATCTCAGTACCGAGAACGCTTATGGACTTGAGCTAACCGGTTCGGCAGACCTAAACAAATGGTGGCGCCTCGATGCCAGCGTGAACATATTCGGAAAGAAAACCTATGGAGAATTGGAGGGGCAGATATTTGACGCAGAGGCTTTCTCCTTGCAAAACAGGGTCAGCTCTAAGATCAAATTTTGGAAAGATGCAGAATTCCAAACACGCATCTGGTATCGAGCTCCCGAGACCACTACCCAGGGCAAGAGAAAAAGTATGTCTAGCATCGACTTAGCCTTTAGCAAAGATCTTCTGCAGAAGAAGGCCACCCTGACACTTAGCGTCAGAGATATCCTTAATACCAGTAAATATCGGTATGAGACATTGGTCGGTACTCAAGGTGTCGATGGTTTTTATCTGGATCGAGAATACCAGCGCAGAGCAAGACGTACGACCTTGAGTTTCAACTACCGGATCAATCAGAAGAAACAACGCCAGCGAGGAGGTGGCGGCGGAGCTGGAGATGGGGGAGATATGGGTGAGTTTTAAATTTCAGTCTTCAGTCTTCAGTCTTCAGTCGTCCAGTAGGAGTAGGTATATCTTCTCGGTTTGTAGTTGATATACACCACTTACGGTAGTAGATGCATCTGGACGGTAGATGATACTGGCATCAGAGTACCGTACCTTAATCATTCTTCTTGTCTGGCTGGTTCCCTGGCTTTCGCATGGTCAGGATGATCTCAGATTAAGAGCCGACCAGTTTTTGCGACAACAAAACTACCAAGAAGCCCTTTCTGCCTACCAGAAACTAGTGCCTAGTTTGACGATCGAAGCTAAAATCGCCTATTGTCATTATCAAATGGGGAGGTGGACAGAAGCCAAGAAGCGCTATCACGAATTGTTGGCCGCAGATTCATCTCATGTGGAGGCACATCTGTACCTGAGCAAGATCTATGAGCAAGAGTACAACCTCCCCAAAGCGATCAAGCATTTGAATCAACTGGTGAAAACCGATCCTACCCAAGCTGCTTACTACAAGCTGCTTGGCGATGCTTTTCACAAAGCGGATCTCAAAGAGCTGGCATATGAGCAGTTTGCCAGAGCCCTTGCTATTAATCAGTCAGACATCACCGTTTATATCAATTTGGTTCGCATCGGATTGGATCAAGGTGATTTTGACTTAGCAGATAGCTTGGTGCAACGGGGTATGCTGCTCGACTCGACCAATATTCAAATGCTACTATTAAAGTCCCGCGTCAAGTATGGTCTCAAATCATATGCAGCTGCGGTGGAACCCCTGGTCATCAGCAAGAGCAGGATTGATTTACCGGTCTTCTATCAGAAGATGCTGGGATACGCCTATTTGCAGTTGGATTCACTTGACTTAGCGATCCATACCTTACAAAACTTGCTCTATCGGGAGCAATCTGAGTTTATCTATGCCTATCTCGCCAAGGCCCACAGTCTGAAAGGCTCATGGGATCGAGCTATTGACTTTTACAAAAAAGCTATCGATGCGGGGTTGTCGGATCAATTGGCTCAATATTTTCTGGGCCTTGCTAAAAGTTATCGTCAGACAGGAGATCTTAGGGAAGTAATCAACAGTTATGAAGAGGCGCATCGGTACAGCCACGATCCCAGCTACCTTTTTTTGAAAGGGCAAGCCAGTGAAAACTACTACAAAGACAAGAACATGGCGTTGCAGCAGTATCAGCGATTTCTGAGATTCGGTCAGATTGATCCGGATGAAAAAGCCTACGCTCAACAGAGAATCCGACTGCTCAAGGAATATTTGCACCAGTCGAATGCATCAAAATGACGGCCGATTGGTGATTTGACAGGACGTGTGTTGCTCTTTCATGACAAAGATTCTCCACGCTCGGCCATAAACGGTTGGTTAAAAGTATTTTCTATTTTTAGAGAAATACTGAGAAAGGATATGGCAGAGCAGCACAGACCCTATATACCTGCGACACAGACCTTACCCGAAACCACCATCAAAGCATTCATCTTAGGAGCTTTGCTCTCAGTGATACTGGCTGGGGCTAATGCCTATCTGGGACTCTTTGCCGGCATGACGGTATCAGCCAGCATACCAGCGGCGGTACTCTCCATGGCCATACTCAAGATCTTCAAGAACAGTAATATCCTGGAGAACAACATTGTACAGACTGCAGCCAGTGCGGGAGAATCACTGGCGGCAGGCATGATATTTACTTTTCCAGCACTGATATTGATGGGATATTGGTCCGAGTTCAACTATCTGGAGACGGCGCTGATCGCACTTTGTGGAGGAGTGTTGGGGGTCCTGTTCACCATACCACTTAGGTCGGCGTTGATCGTGGGTCAGGACCTGAAATTTCCGGAGGGTGTAGCCACAGCTGAAGTGCTGAAGACTGGAGAAAGCGCAGGCGATTCAGTAAAGTACTTGATTTGGGGAGCTTTAATTGGGGCGGGAGTGAAGTTTATCGAAGCTGGTTTTAAGCTTTGGCACGGAGTGGCAGAGGCTGCGACCTTTGCCGGTAATAAGGTCTATGCCTACGTAGGGGCCAACATGTCACCAGCGCTGATCGCGGTAGGATATATCGTGGGTTTTCACATTGCTTCGCTCGTTTTTGTGGGTGGTGTGATCAGCTGGTGGATAGCCATACCCCTCTATTTGGCATACAATGGAGCTCCGGAAGGTGTGACAGATGCCTCGGCCATCGGCATCCAGATCTGGAGTGAGCAGATTCGCTATTTGGGTGTTGGAGCTATGGTAGTAGGTGGTCTTTGGGCCTTGATCAGTCTAAAGTCAGCCATTGGATTGGCCTTGAAGAGTGGCCTGGATGCCTTGAAAGATGGATCAAGAAAAATGAGTGAGGTGCTGCGCACAGAGAGAGATACACCTATGTCGTGGGTCATCATTGCCATCGGTGCCATGGTAGTGCCTGTATTCATCATCTATCTGAGAGAGATACAGCATATACCCATCACTGCACTGATGGCCATCCTGATGATGATTGCTGGATTCTTATTTGCGGCAGTGGCAGGTTATATGGCCGGACTGGTAGGAAGTTCAAACAATCCGATTTCGGGTGTAACCATTGCCACCATCCTGACATCGGCCCTTATCCTCCTGGCACTGATGGGATCTGATGCCCAACAAGGACCGGTGGCAGCGATTATGATAGGAGCGGTAGTTTGTTGTGCTGCAGCTATTGCAGGGGACAATATGCAAGATCTCAAGGCAGGCCATTTGCTGGGTGCCACCCCTTTTCGGCAGCAGATCATGCAAATGGTGGGTGTGACAGCAGCGGCTTTGACATTGCCGTTGGTATTGCAGCTGCTCAACACAGCCTATGGTTTTGGTCCTCCCACCGATGCCCAACCAGATGCTTTGGCTGCTCCTCAGGCCACCCTAATGGCCAGTGTAGCTTCCGGGGTATTTGATGGTAATCTGCCTTGGACCATGGTATATATCGGTGCAGCCATCGGTGTGTTGATCATCATCCTGGACAAGATCCAGGAGCGCCGTGGCAGCTTCCGTTTGCCCGTGCTGGCCATTGCAGTAGGTCTGTATTTGCCATTTGAATTGGACAGTGCTATCTGGATCGGGGGAGTCATCGCTCTGCTGGTCAGTATGTATCAAAAAAGGAAACGGTCGACCGTGGATACTCCATTTGAGACAGCCAAGCAGGCCAGCGACCAGACAGGGCTATTGTTTGCCTCTGGCCTAATCACAGGTGAGGCGTTGATCGGTATTATTTTGGCTATCCCCGTGGCCATCACTGGGAGTACCAGTGTTTTTGCTTTGGTAGAAGAACCTCTTGGAAGCTTACCCGGTGTATTGGTGGTTGGTGGTGTTTGCATACTACTTTATCGTTTGGCTAGAAATGCTTTTAAATAGGATGAAGTAATTATTTATGAAATCAAGGGGTATACCAAAATCAACACTGCAATTTTTGCGCGCATTGGCAAAAAACAATCAGCGGCCGTGGTTTAATGAGCACAAAGACCGGTATCAGGACGAGCATGGGTACATGATCAGCTTTGCCGAAAGAATCATGCATGAGATGAATAAGGTGGATGTCTTAGTGCCGATGTCGGGAAAGCAAAGCCTATTCAGGATTTATCGTGATGTACGCTTCTCGAAGGATAAATCACCATATAAGAAGGCATTTAGTGGTCGACTAAAGCGAGCAACTGAGTTGAGGAGAGGAGGGATGTACTATCATATTGAACCGGGTAACTCGCTGATTGCTGGTGGATTCTGGAATCCAAATTCCAGCGATGTGGCGCGGATCCGACAGGATCTGGCATTTGACAGTAGGCCCATGCGGAAAATATTAAACTCGGCTTCATTCAAGAAATACTTTGGTGAGTTGGAGGGAGCTAAAGTGAAGACCAGTCCTAAAGGATACAATAAAGATCATCCCGACATCGATCTATTGCGGTACAAACAATTTCTGATGGTGAGGAGGTTTTCCAATCAGGAAGTATTGGATGATTCGTTCGAGCGCGAAGTAGTCAAGACATTTAAAGCCATGCGTCCATTCTTCGATTACATGACAGATGTACTTACGACCGATGCTAATGGAGTGAGAATTGGATCGCTATGATGCATCGGTTGACACTCCTCCTTCTTCAGTTGGTGATGGTGATGCACCCTCTCTTGGCTCAGCAAGATCGACCTAATATTGTATGGCTCGTCACCGAGGACAATTCGAAACACTTCATGCGATTGTACGATAAGGGGGGAGCATCCATGCCGCAGATTGAGTCACTTGCTAAACAGGGTATTGTTTTCAATCGTGCCTTTTCCAATGCACCAGTATGCTCGGTAGCGAGAAGTACCATCATATCAGGATGTTATGCTCCGCGCATCGGTGCACAATATCATCGAAGGGTTGAGAAGGTTAGACTGCCCGATGGATTGCAGATGTTTCCACATTATCTGAGAGAAGCAGGATATTACACGACCAATAACGCCAAGGAAGATTATAACATCGAAAAGGACCTTGAGGTGTGGGATGAATCTTCAAATAAAGCCAGCTATCGAAACCGGAAGACCGGTCAACCATTCTTTCATGTACAGAACTTTGGCATCACCCATGAAGGGAAGCTGCACTTTAGCCGTCGTGAAATGGATGGGCATACAACGCTGCATGACCCAGCGGAGATCACGCCCTTTCCATATCATCCCAATACGTCCATCTTCAGATACACTTATGCCCGATTGCTCGATCACCATCGCCTGGCAGATTCCCTGATGGGTGTTTTTATTGCAGGTCTAAAGGAAGAAGGCTTACTGGAAAACACGATCGTGTTTTACTACGGCGACCATGGTGGTGTGTTGCCCCGCAGCAAGGGATACTTATATGAGAGTGGGCTTCATGTGCCGATGGTGGTTTACGTACCCGAAAAATGGGCACACCTTTCACCACTGCCACCCGGAAGCCGTACCGATGCATTTGTCAGCTTTGTAGATTTAGCACCAACGGTACTTAATATGGCTGGCATATCTATCCCCGAAGAAATGGATGGAAGCCCTTTTTTAGGCAGGGATGTCGGCACTGAGGAGTTGTCGATCAGAAATACTACTTTCAGCTATGCCGATCGCTTTGATGAGAAATATGAGAAAATTCGCGCCATCCGGATGGGTAAGTATAAATACGTACGAAATTACCAAGCGATCTATCCCGATGCTTTGTATAATGAATATCGGTATCGGATGCTGGCCTACTCAGAGTGGAAATCTATGTACCATGAAGGTACATTGAATAAGGCACAGCAATTGTTTTTTAGACCCAAGCCAGCTGAGTTACTATTTGATCTGGAGGAGGACCCTCATGAGATCACCAATCTCTCTAGCAGTGCAGCACACCAGGAGGTCCTTCGGAATATGAGAATGGCCTTACAAGAGCAAGTTGGTACGCTACCAGACCTCAGTTTTTATCCTGAGCCATACCTATTAGACAGTTGTCTACCGGTGCCGGCCGAGTATGGCAGTACACACAAGGATGAAATCAGAGCCCTGGTGGAAGTGGCTGATCTGGCTCTTTTGCCATTTAGTAAGGCAATGCATCCATTGTCGATGGCAATCGCTTCCGCCGATCCTTGGAGGAGGTATTGGGCATTAACGGTGTGCAGTTATTTTTTGGAAGAGGCCACTTCCTTTCTTAAGAAAGCTGAGGAAATCGCCACGGGTGACTTAGAGAATTTGGTGCGATTTCGTGCGGCAGAATTTATGGCCCTGGCTAGACATCCAGCTGGGATAAACCATCTCGAGGAGTGCTTAACGAACGCAAACAGTATGATTGAAGCTAATCTTGTGCTGAATGCCTTTGCCAATTTAAAAGATCGGGGTTATGCGATACCTTCTGATCTCAAGTCAAGGATTCATCCGTCCTGGAGAGGATCTCCAAAAACCCTAGTCCAGCGTCGCATCGATTACCTGCAGGACTTCTAAATCGACTGTCGATTTGATGATGTCTCTGGTATAATAAATAGGAAGATTGTGTTTCTTTGCAGAAAACACGATGGGTTAAAGCACACTCATTTTTAGGATAGAATCGAAATCTCAAAAGATATTAACACATGAGTTTATTGACCGTTGGTACGGTGGCATTCGACAGCATTGAGACCCCATATGGCAAGGTGGAGAAAGTCATTGGGGGAGCAGCCACGTACATATGTTGGGCTGCGTCCTATTTTTGTCATGATCTACAATTGGTGTCGGTGATTGGTGACGATTGGCCCAACGATGAGATCATGGCTTTGCAAAGAAGAGGGGTCGATACCAAGGGACTACAGATAAAGCAAGGAGAGAAGTCCTTCTATTGGTCAGGAAAGTATCACGACAATATGAATCAGCGCGATACGCTGGTCACAGATCTAAATGTCCTAGCTGATTTTGATCCCGTACTGCCTGAAAGTTATCAAAGATCACCCTATGTGATGCTCGGAAATCTTACACCGGAGATTCAGATGGCGGTCATTCGGCAGATGAAAGAAAGGCCGAAGCTTATCGCACTGGACACTATGAATTTCTGGATGGATGTAGCCATGGATAGCCTACTGAAAGTCATCGCTGCAGTGGACGTATTGATCATTAATGACGAAGAGGCCAGGCAATTATCGGGTGAATATTCATTGATGAAAGCGGCCAGGCAGATATTTACCCTAGGTCCTCAATTTCTGGTCATTAAAAAGGGCGAGCACGGAGCACTTCTATTTCATAAGCACGATGTATTTTTCGCCCCGGCATTACCCCTTCTCGAGGTAAAGGACCCCACAGGTGCTGGTGATACTTTCGCCGGTGGGTTTATGGGATACCTAGCCAAGACCAATGACATTTCTTTCGACAGCATGAGGCGTGCGCTGATATACGGATCAGCCATGGCATCTTTTTGTGTTGAGGAGTTTAGTCTTGAACGATTGCAGGGTGTCACCAAGGATGAATTGCTGGAACGTGTTCAACAATTCAAGCATTTAGTACACTTTGAGATCTAGTTTGTAGGAATCAAACCAGGTAGTTATTTTGCACGCGAGGACGTATAGAACCTATACATATTTATGAAGATCCTCTGTGGTAAGTGTCTACCATGATCATCAAATCCCTATACACTCTGCGTCTCTGTGTGACACCCAAGCCAGATCGTCCTGTCTCATGCGGGGATGCTATGTTTTTACATCGGTTCCTAACTTAGGTACTATTGGAGTATAAATAAATCAAACGATGAATCAGGAAGGACGCCTATCTTGGTGGCTGGGCTTTATTCTCGCAATTTGGATCACTTACAGTTCTGATCTCAGTGCACAGGTGAATCCCGCCTATCCCAATATCATCTATGTGTTAGTTGATGATCTCGGATATGGAGATGTTAATCTGGAATTGGATGGTTTAGACAGGTTTAATAATCCGCATATCAAAACACCCAATCTAGCCAAATTGGCTGGGGAGTCACTGGTGTTTACTCAGCATTACTCAGCATCACCCGTGTGCTCCCCATCCCGTGCAGGTCTAATGACGGGAAGGACACCGACACGCTGCAATATTGGCCTCTATATCAATGATACCAGAGACAATGAAAAGTACTTTTTGGCAGGTCAGGAGTTGACCCTGGCTGAGGTGCTTAGGGGAAGAGGTTATCGAACTGCTGTCTACGGCAAATGGCATTTGAACGGAGCGGACTGGGAGGATCCTGCGAGTTGGAATGGATGGACGGGATCATTTCCTGGCCAGCAGGGATTTGATTACGGGATAATATCAAAAGAAAATCCACACTTTACCAGACAATTGAAAGTAAACACTCAGAAACATCCCGGCGATTTTTTTTCAATCGATGGCGTGCCATTAGGTCCCATAAAAGGATATACAAGTGATATTATCGCTGATTGGGCAATTGAATGGATGGACAAACAAGAGGCGGGTCATCCTTTCTTCCTTTTCTTATCGTTTGATGCTGTACATATTCGTGTATCGGCTGCAGATAAATATGAGGCACTTTATCAGACAGGTGATGCCAGGAAAGATGCTTACTATGCCAACATCACACACCTTGATGCTGCAATCGGCCGGGTGATGGATGCTTTGGCTGAGCTTGAGATCTCTGACAAGACCTTGCTATTTTTTTCCAGCGACAATGGCCCGGATATATTGGGCAATTGGGATGCCACGGATTTTTGTTATGGCACCTCCTATCCGCTAATGGGCCAAAAGTATCAACTACATGAAGGAGGCATTAGGGTATTGGGTATGGCCAGTTGGCCAGGAAGCATCAGACCAGGCATTTCCCATGATCCCAATTCTACACTAGATGTTTTACCGACCCTGGCAGAGCTGACTGGCACCCGACTTCCCCAAGGACTTACCTTAGATGGTGAAAGTATCCTGCCCCACTTATTGCACCGTGAGCCCATCGCGAGAGCACAACCTCTTTATTGGCAATTTGATTTGCACCGAGCATATGCTAATATGGAAGGAGCAGGCTACCAGCGGCATATTTTAGGGCCAGACAGGAGCGATGAATCATTGATTCCACGAGTAAAAATCAGAGATGGTGACTATACACTTTATGGATTGAGTCAAGCTGCTTTTACGCAACCCACAGACTTTCAATTGTACCACGTGACGGATGATCCTACTGAGCAGATTGATGTCTCAAGAGATTTTCCATGGTTGTATAAAGACCTTAAAGAGAAGCTGATCGCTAGATATCAGTCAGTGGAAAAAGACCGTGTTTCTACAGCACTTTGGATCGAAAAAAACCAAGGCAAATAAATTACAAATCCATTTGGGTTCGACAGCAATGACGATCAGTTTACTGCAGGACTGTGGATGATTCTAGGGTATTTCTTTAGAAAGCAATTTTCTCGGTTCCCAAGTATTTTGCGGCGATGGGCTCATAATAGCTCCTCACATCATCCAGGTTGAAAGTCTCTTGACATTTGGTATACAGGTCATATCGGTTAAAATCCAAAATCCACTCTTTATAAATGGCATCCTGAGCATTGGTAAGTTGACCGTAGCTGCCACCGGTGTGCCATGGATAGAAAGAATGATATCGAATCATGATCATACCCTCTTTTGGTATCTTATTTTCGGGATGGTGGCTCAATACCTGATATAGATATTCATCATGGCCCCAAGCCAGGTCCACTTGATCAAGACCACAGCCCTCCTCATAGATACCGAGGGTACTGTTAAATCTGGAATTCTGCATATCTGGATTTAGCTTGTTGAATTCAGGATATACACATGTGTTTGGTAAAGCACAACCCACCACAAAAATATCACCGACCATTCCCCATTGTTGGGCTTGACTGGTACCATCTTCATCAGATCCTTTGACAAACATCATTTTACCTAAATCGTGAATGAGCCCTACCAGCTGCATCCAGTCGGGTCTGTCGTCTGCCCTAATGGCTTCGGCAGACTGGATCAGGTGTTGTACGTTGGGCAGATCTAAATCAGGATCACTGACATCAATAAGTTCATTCAGTTTTTCCATGGCATCCCAAAGATCCATGGGAGTATCATAAGTCAGGTATTTCTCCTTCATTCGTTGGACGTAATCATAGGTTTGATTCATCCGCATTAATCGATAGTGTTCTCTGACTGCTAGCGTCGCATCGGTATAGTCGTAGTTGCGAAACGATTTCTGTTCATCAGTGTTGATTTCCATAGGCCCTTATATTTTTCTAAAAATACGCACTTTAAATGGCTTTTGACCCAAATGGTGATCAAATAAATTGGGTAAAAACTGGATCGATTAGTACGAGGTGAAAGCATTTCTGGGACCAAGTATCATCACGAAAAAAATCCATCCTGCACTCACCAAAGGTCAAATCACGAAGTTGTGCGAATGCCTTCGATGAAATGCGTTTAAATATTTTGATTTTTATTGAAATCCCCAATCCGGTAGGGTATTGTGATTTTTCGAAAATATCTCTATCTTACTAGACCCAGCTCAAGGGTCGTACACTGTTGGTATTTCAGACCTCACATGCTGAAATTTTCTGTAGCCAATAGTTTTTGTCGACTATTGATCGACGGGAAATCATACTAATCTAAACAATATCAGATGAGCCATAAAATATCCCTGACTGTAAACGGTCGGTCGGTTGAAGCAGAGGTCGAAGATCGTCAGCTTCTGGTACATTTTCTCAGAGATCATCTTACACTGACGGGTGCACACATTGGCTGTGATACCAGCAGCTGTGGAGCCTGCACAATCTTAGTCGACGGTAAATCTATCAAATCATGTACTATGCTGGCGGTACAAGCAGATGGTAGGTCAATCACCACCATCGAAGGCCTGGCCACCAATGGCACCTTGCATCCATTGCAAGAAGGGTTTAATGAATGTCATGGATTGCAGTGTGGATTTTGCACACCGGGTATAATTATGGTGTCCTGTGATCTGCTGGACCAGAATGCCGATCCAGATGAAAGTGAGATCAGACATGCCTTGGAGGGAAATTTTTGTCGCTGCACAGGCTATCATAATATCGTCAAGTCAGTGCAGTATGCCGCAGAAAAAATGAAGCGCTAACCCCTTAAAAGAGATATCACCATGACAAGTTATATCGGCAAGTCCATTAAGCGATTGGAAGATAAGAGGTTTACTACCGGCAAGGGCAAGTATACCGATGATGTAGTGCTTCCAAATATGACCTATGCATACATCCTAAGGAGTCCCTACGCTCATGCCAGGATCAATGGTATCGATACCTCTGCCGCCAAGTCGGCAGAAGGCGTGGTGGCGGTCTTTACAGGAGCCGACATTGCAGAAACAGGCATTGTCGGTGTACCTACAGGGTGGCAGGTAGATTTTAAGAATGGCGACACCATGAAGGAACCACCACACCCTTTGTTGGTCACCGATAAAGTACGGCATGTGGGCGACGGCATTGCAGTGGTGGTTGCAGAAGATAGATACGCTGCCCGCGATGCTGCAGATCTGATTGAGGTAGATTATGAGGAGCTTGATGTCGTGGTATCAGCTGATGACGCGGCGGCACCCGGTGCACCCCTAGTGCATGATGACCTACCCAGCAATGTAGCTTTTGATTGGGCGCTGGGCAACCCTATCGAAGAGGTCGATGCGGCCATTGATGGCTCTCATCATGTCACATCCTTGGAATTTGTTAATCAAAGGTTAGTGCCCAATGCCATAGAGCCAAGAAGTGCCATTGGTGATTACGATGCAACGAGTGATAAGTATACCCTTTGGACCAGTTCTCAGAATCCTCATCTGATCAGGCTGCTGATGTGTGCATTTGTACTCAATCTACCCGAGCACAAAGTGCGTGTTGTTTCTCCCGATGTCGGAGGAGGTTTTGGCAGTAAGATTTTTCATTACATCGAGGAGGCACTGGTGATCTGGTGTTCTGGCCAGACAGGCAGACCGGTCAAATGGACGGCCGATCGAAGCGAAAGTTTTGTGACGGACGGTCAGGGTAGAGATCATGTAACTAAGGCTGAGATGGGTTTTGATGCCGATGGAAATATTACAGCACTAAGAGTCAAGTCATTTGCCAATATGGGGGCTTACTTATCGACTTTTGCACCGGCTGTGCCAACCTATTTGCATGGTACCCTCTTGCAGGGACTGTATACTACCCCCTTGATCAATGTAGACATCACTGCCACCTTTAGCAATACGGTACCTGTAGATGCATATCGCGGGGCTGGCAGACCAGAGGCAACCTATTTACTGGAGCGGCTGGTCGAGACAGGTGCTAGGGAGATGGACATGGATCCCGCAGATCTTCGCTTTAAGAACTTCATTCCACCCTTTGATGGTGTCAATGAACCGGGATATCAGACCCAAGTGGCATTGCAGTATGATAGTGGAAACTATCAGGCAGTTTTAGAAAAAGCGATGGATAAAGTGGGTTATCGTGAATTTCGATCGAAGCAAAAAAATGGTTCTAACGGCAAATTACTTGGCATTGGCATTTCCACCTACATAGAAGCATGTGGCATCGCGCCATCGGCTGTTGTGGGCTCACTTGGTGCACGTGCCGGCCTTTATGAATCCGCACAGGTACGCGTGCAGCCCACGGGAAAGGTGAGCGTTTATACAGGATCACATTCGCATGGCCAGGGACATGAGACGACCTTTGCCCAAGTAGTTGCCGATAAGCTCGGTATCCCGATTGAAGATGTCGATATCGTGCATGGCGATTCAGATGCTGTAGCTTTTGGAATGGGTACCTACGGATCAAGGAGTTTGGCTGTCGGAGGCACTGCCATCATAAAGAGTATCGATAAAATTCTTGAAAAGGGTAAGCAGATAGCAGCCCATTCCCTGGAAGCTCGCGCAGAAGATTTGGAGTACACCGGTGGTAAGTGGACAGTGAAAGGTACGGACAGATCAGTGGCATTTGGTGATGTTGCACTAACGGCCTATGTGCCCCACAATTACCCAGAGGGTCTGGAACCAGGGATGGATTTCTCAAGTTTTTATGACCCTGCAAATTTCACCTACCCTTTTGGAGCTCACATAGCAGTGGTGGAGGTAGACCGCGACACTGGCAAGGTGGATATAAAGCGTTTTGTAGCGGTTGACGATGTAGGTAATGTCATAAATCCCATGATCGTCGCAGGGCAGATTCACGGGGGCGTGGTGCAGGGCATCGGGCAGGCACTTTTTGAAGGTGCCAACTACGATGATCAGGGGCAGTTGCTCAACGCATCCTACATGGATTATACCATGCCCCGTGCCGATGATGTCCCCATGATCGAAACGGATAGGACAGTAACACCATGTCCGCACAATCCTCTTGGAGTAAAAGGAGCTGGAGAAGCAGGTACGATCGGATCTACACCGGCGATCGTCAATGCAGTGATCGATGCTTTGAGACCCTATGGTGTCAAGGATCTGCAGATGCCTCTGACACCAGAGACCGTGTGGCGTGCCATGCAGAGTGGCCATTCATAATCAAAAAAACTTATGAAAGATGATTCCAACTAATTTCACATATAGCAGGGCTCAATCCATAGATGAGGCGATCGAGGCTTTAGATGGAGATGCCAAACTTCTTGCCGGTGGACACAGCTTGCTTCCGGCATTAAAACTTAGACTGAACGAGGCCGGAAAGTTGATTGATATTTCTCGTTTAGAGGGATTGCAAAAATTGGAAATGGACGGTGAAAACCTGCTTATTGGTGCAGGGGTGACGCATGGTACCATCGCGTCCTCCGACCTGGTCAAGAGTCAGGTGCCTTTGTTTGCTGAGGTTGCGGCAAGCATCGGAGATATCCAGATTAGAAATGCAGGCACGATTGGGGGTAGTCTTGCACACGCAGATCCAGCTGCAGACTGGCCAGCGGCTCTGTTGGCTTGTGATGCAAAGGTTGTAGTAAAGGGAAAGAGTGGAGAAAGATCGATTGCGGCCGGTGATTTTTTTGAGGGACTTTTTACCACGGCTCTGGCGGATGACGAGTTGATTTTGCACGTGTCCGTGCCATCCAAGAAAGGGTATCGGTGTGGATATGCAAAATTTTCCCAACCGGCTTCCCGGTTTGCCATCGTGGGTTGCGCCGTATGTTTCAGCTCTGAAAATGGCCATATGCAAGATGTCCGTGTAGCATATACGGGAGCTTCAGATATGCCCTATCGCGATGCCAAGGCAGCTGCTGCTTTGGAAGGCAAATCTCTATCAGACAGTACCATCAAAGCTGCTGTAGAGGAAAGAGATGAATCGCCCTTTATGATGAGTGATCATTTTGCGTCTGAAGAGTATAGGCGCCACCTCACCGGAGTCATGTTGGCAAGGGCCTTATCATCGGCTTCCTGACCCCCTTATGAGTAAGGCTTTTGAGCTGAAGGAGATCGATGAACGCCTGACGGCTATGTCGTACATGACAGAGCCGGACATCACCATGGCCATTTACCTTGCCATGCATCTGGAGAAGCCCTTACTCATTGAAGGTCCGGCAGGCGTAGGAAAGACAGAGGTGGCGAAGGTGGTAGCTGAGCTGATCCAGACCGAGGTAATCCGCCTGCAATGCTATGACGGGATCGACGCTCAGCAAGCTATCTATGAGTGGAACTATCAGCATCAGCTGATGTACCTCAAGTTACTGGAACTAAAGCAGGCACCTGATAAGGCACGGGAGGATTCGCTATACGACGAGAGATTTCTCCTGCAACGTCCATTGCTCAAAGCTATCATGTCTAAACATAGGTCGGTACTTCTCATTGACGAGATCGATCGAGCTGACGAAGCTTTTGAGAGCTTTCTTCTGGAGATTTTATCGGACTGGCAGGTAAGCATTCCGGAAATCGGGACCATCAGTGCGAAGAGCATTCCTGTAGTCATTCTGACAAGTAATGCAACTCGCGAGCTTTCGGATGCGCTGCGTCGACGATGTATGTATCTCTATATCAATTATCCATCCTTTGAAAAAGAGCTGGCCATTCTGCGCGCCAAAGTGCCGGAAGTCGAGACACAGCTTCTGAGACAAGTTTGTCACTTCATGGAGTCGCTGCGCTCCAAACCTTTGCATAAGCACCCTGGTGTGGCCGAGACATTGGATTGGGCAAGGGCATTGGCGCAACTACATTACAAGGATTTGGATCGAGAGGGGGTAGCCAGCAGTTTGGGTCTGATACTTAAAGACTGGAAGGACAAACGCGAGATAGAAATGTCGCTATCTGAGTTGTTGCAAGAAGCAAAAGTGAAATCCAAGATTGGTTAGAGAGATGAAAAATCTTTTATGGAGTCCCACCAATGTATTAAGTCGATGATACATCGTCATCAGTCATTGGCTCAGCATCTGATTGCTTTTGCTGGCTATGCGCGTAGGCAGGGATACCAGACTGGCATCGAAGGGGTAGCTGTGGCTTTGCAATCCTGTACGCTGATTGATTTGAGTGACAGGGAGGCATTTCTTCGCGTATTGAGCATCTGCTTTAGCAGCACTCAGAAACAATGGTTGGAGATAAGGGATCTTTATCAATCCTTCTGGCAAGAATATCAGCGGGCAGTCAATGCCAAGGTAAAACATTCGGCAGAGGATACGGTCCGTAAGAGGCCAGAAAAACCAGCTTTTCGCCAGATTGAGGATATCAAAAGGTGGCTGTACAGACATCATCGCGAAGCCATTCAAACGGCCTTCTACAGCCCTCATAAAAGCATCGATAAAAAGGACCTTTCTACCCTTGAGCTACGCGATCAAAAGGAATTGGACTTATGGCTAAAGATATTCGCACGGAAGCTAGCTCGATCGGCATCCCGAAAGATCATTTCTCATCCAAGCAAAGGCAAACTCGATCTACGCATACTGCTGAAAAACAGATTTAGGCGTGGAGATGAGTTGCTGACACTTAGGTATCGATATCGACGCAAGGACAAATCTAAGATCATCTTGATGTGCGATGTCAGCAGGAGTATGGATCTATTTAGCCACTTTCTCATGAGCTTGATGCGAGGACTCTATACCTGTTTTGAGCACTGTCAGATTTATTTGTTTAATACTTCATTGATTCCTCTGAAAGATCTACCGAGAAAAAGCGACTTTGTAGCTTTTAAGAAGACTTTGGGCGCAGTACCTGGATTATGGACAGGCGGTACCCGGATAGGAGAGAGTCTGGAGCAACTAAATACTTTGATGTTGCCCCGTTGGTATGATCAAAAAACGAAAGTGATCATTTACAGTGATGGTTGGGATACGGGCGATATAGCACTTCTGCAACGAGAAGTGATTAGACTGACACAAAACAGTGGCACTACGATTTGGCTAAACCCAGTGATCAAAGATGAGGAAACCATACAAACCGCTGCGATGAGAGGGATCCGGTCTGTCGTCGATCATCTGGTGCCGGTGCGAAACCTGCATTCACTAAAGAATTTCATCAAAGATCTATAAGGCCAGGGTCGACTTCTTTTGCCTTGCTACCATGTCAACATCCGCTGATCAAACCCTCGGAGCGGGACATGTGGATGATCGTCGATGAAGGAGTGATACTCGATCTGGAGACTAGGCTAATACATCTTTGACTACGTGTCCATGTACATCGGTAAGTCGGTAGTCTCGGCCCTGAAAGCGATAGGTGAGCTGCTCGTGATCGAGGCCCAGTTGGTGCAGGATGGTGGCTTGCAGATCATGTACATGTACACGACCTTCGATACCTGAGAAGCCAATTTCATCTGTCTTACCAAAAGTGAAACCTCGTTTGATGCCAGCACCAGCCATCCACATGGTAAATGCTTCATTGTGGTGGTCACGACCAAAGAACCCTTTGCCTGCACGGGCCTCCATCATCGGTGTACGACCGAATTCTCCACCCCAAACTAAAAGGGTCTCATCTAGTAAGCCCCGCTGCTTGAGATCTTTGATCAGTGCTGCCAGTGGTTGATCTACGCCGCGACAACTTTTGCGTAGTCCCTCACCCACTCCATTGCCTGGTCCTGCGCCATGGGTATCCCAGCGCGTATCGTACAGCTGTACAAAGCGCACCCCTTTTTCTACCAATCGTCTCGCCAAGAGGCAATTGTTGGCAAAGGAATTCTCACCGGGTGTCACCCCGTATAGATCTTTTATATAGGTGGGCTCATTATCGATGTTCATTACCTCTGGCACTTCAGCTTGCATCCGGAAAGCTAATTCGTATTGAGCAATGCGAGTGAGGATCTCTGGATCGTGGGTCTCCTCATAGGTTCGCTGATTGATCTTATTAATGGCCTCAATCGACTTTTTCCGCAACGTTCGGTCGATGCCCGGTGGGTTGTCAAGGTCTAGTACGGGCTCCCCTTTCGCTCGACATTGCACACCTTGATAGACCGTAGGAAGGAAACCGCTGCTCCAGACGCGTTTTCCAGAAGTGGGACCTCCCCGAGAAATCAACACTACAAATCCAGGGAGATTTTCATTAACTGAGCCCAATCCGTAGGTCACCCAGCTGCCCATGCTGGGTCGTCCAGTCCGAGCTGAACCACTGTGCATGAAAAATTGGGCTGGAGCATGATTGAATTCGTCTGTATACATGGCTTTTAGGAAGCAAACTTCATCTACCATCTTGGCAAATTTGGGCAGATAGTCGGATACCCAGGCTCCCGATTCACCATGCTTCTGGAAAGATGCTTGTGGTCCTAGCATATATGGAATATCCCGTATGAAAGCGAAGCGTTTTCCTTCCATCAATGAAGGTGGGCACTTCTGACCATCCATTTTCGCGAGTTCCGGTTTGTACTCAAATAGCTCTAGTTGAGATGGAGCACCTGCCATATGCAGAAAAATGACATGCTTAGCCTTTGCAGAAAAGTGAGGCCTCCCCATGATGCTGCTAGACTGGAGCTTGTCTCGACCGTATACGTTGCCATCTAGAAGGGACGATAACGCCAATGCACCCAGACCAGACATGCAATCTCTTAGAAAATGTCTCCGGGTGTTGAAGTGGGCATGGCGGATGTGCGCTTCCTTCAAAATATTCATCGTACCGGCCTTTGAGAAATCCATAGATATGGTTTTTATTATGCTTTCACAATGAATGCATCTAGATTAAGGAGGGCATTGGCTACCAAAGTCATCGCAGCCATATCAATGTCTCCGGTAACCTCGCTATCTGGAGATGGCTTTTCTTCATAGTAAGTCTTCGACTCCAGGTATAAATCTACCAAATCCCTAAGGTCTTCATCCGCAAGTTCTTTATATAGGAGCGATCGATATCCTGATCTGATCTGCTCTTCGAGGTCTGTGGATACCTGTAACATTTGTGCTGCCATCGCCTTTGATGCCTCATAGTAAGTTTCGTTATTTAAAAGGTTAAGGGCTTGCAATGGTGTGTTGGTGCGGATCCGGCGGGAAGAACAGGTGGTTCGATCTGGACTATCAAAAGTGATGACACTCGGAAAGGGATCGGTGCGCTTCCAAAAGGTGTACAAGGTACGCCGATGCATTGCTGAGTCACCTGTGATGGCGTAAAAGGGGATTTTGGATTCAGCGATGTTAAGCTGAGGGATGATCACACTCGGACCACCTATCTTGCAATTCAGCAAGCCGCTCACGGCGAGGATTTGATCTCGTATTTGCTCTGACGATAAGCGGATGCGAGCACCGCGGGCCAGCCATTGATTGCGTGGATCATGCTCAATCACTGATGGACTGGCGCTGGAGGCCTGACGGTAAGTTGCCGACATCACCATCTCCTTGATCATGGGTTTTAAATGCCACTGGTGAGTATGCATCAATCGTGTGGCCAGCCAGTCGAGCAATGCGGGATGGGTTGGTTCGGCTCCTTGACTGCCAAATTCTTCCATAGATTCTACCAGACCATGTCCAAAAAACTGCTCCCAAAGCCTATTAACCATCACTCTCGCCGTCAGTGGATTTTGATCACTGACGAGCCATCGTGCAAAAGAAAGTCGGTCGGTAGGAATGTCCTCTTGCGATACGGCATAGATGGCAGGAGTAGCTGGCTGAACTTCGTGCTCTGGTTGGAGCCAGCTTCCTCTGTTTAAAAAATTAGTCGTACGTGCCTTGTGGCTGGGTAACTCTGAGTAGATGGGTGTGGTGAAGGTAGGAATATTGGATAATGTGTTGAGTTTCTTGGCCATGGTGGGACCATACTCTCTGTACCTTGGAGAGCGTTCGTGATAGATGATTTTGTCCAAATAAAATAGATGCTGCACATAAGTGTCCCCTACTCCAAAGCGGAAGTACAAGTCATGGGTACCCTGGATGGGGCGGATAGAAGTTTTGTACTCATGAAATAAGTGTGTTTCAGTAGGCCGCGACCATTGCCATCCTTCCCAGTTTCCAGTTTGATAGATCTCAACCTCACCGATTTTTTCCCCCTGCAATGAATCGAGGTGAATCGATATGGAACCTGCATCATTCAACATAGTAGCGGTCCGAAAGCCGATCTGAGCCACCTCGGTCAAATCCACCTCTTCAAATCTTATCCAAGCGCTATCCTGCACCTGCCAGACCATATCGAGATCCGGCCATATCAGCTCGATCAACGGACTACACTCATCAAAGTCCTCAGCTTCGGTCACCCGATAATCCAAGACATCAAGCATCTGATCTATCTGCTCATAGAGAGGCTTTGTTGATGACATCTCAACTTCAGGTATTCTTTGTTTTACCCAATCGATCACTTTCGACACTTGTGCTGCTCTGGCAGGGCTGTAGGTGTAGAGTTTGGGCTGCTCATTGTAAATATCTTTGTCGGCAGTATTGTTAAAGAAGGCCATAGATGTGTAGAAGTCCTCTTGTTTGAATGGATCGTAGGGATGACTATGGCACTGGACACAAGCCATGGTGGTTGCTTGCCATACTTCATAGGTGGTTGCTACTCGCTCAATGACAGAGGCAACCCTAAACTCCTCGTCATCGGTACCACCCTCGTCATTGGACATGGCATTACGATGGAATGCAGTGGCCACCAATTGGTCTTGAGAAGGATGGGGGAGGAGATCACCAGCCAGCTGATAGATGGTAAATGAATCAAAGGGCAGATCCTGATTGAACGCCTTGATCACCCAGTCCCGATAGAGCCAGATACTGCGATTGCTGTCTTTTTCATAGCCCTTGGTATCGGCATATCGAGCCAAGTCCAACCACATAGCTGCCCAACGTTCACCAAAATGAGGACTTGCAAGTAGATCATCCACCAGACGTTCATAAGCATCTGCACGATCATCTGTCAGGAATCTCAGTGCTTCTTCTGGACTAGGTGGAAGTCCGATGAGATCCAGATAAACTCGGCGTAGCAACTGAGGTTTGTCAGCCTGTGACTGAGGGGTGAGGCCATGAGCTTGATGCTGCTCAGCAATGAATGGATCGATGTCGTTGATGGCCCATTCTTGTCCACTGGTAGGGGGTATGATGTTGGTTTTAGGAGCTAGATAAGCCCAATGTTTTTGCCAGGTAGCTCCTTGGTCGATCCATTTGGCAATTAAGTCAATCTCCCCCTTGGTCAGGGCATCTTCTTCATAAGGCATTCGATATTCCGGATCATCATGAATCAGTCTGAGGTAAAATTCGCTTTTGGTATGATTGCCCCGGACGATGGCGGGTTTGCTGGATTCGGTAGGTGCAAAAGCATCTGCTTCGAAGAGTAGACTAAGACCACCATTGGCTTTTACACCACCATGACATCGCAGACACTTCTTGTTGAGGATGGGTCGGATGTCTTTATTAAAACTGATGGTATCGTCGTGAGAGGAAAGACAGCCAAAGACACAGCTCAGCATGGCCAGCCACAGGATTCCCCTAATATTCATAAATGCAAGATACTATTTGGCGGTACTTTGTATCTAAGATATCAAGAAATATTGATGGAGATGGCCTTCACTCATTTGGAGTTTAGAAGAACCCGCCTACAATCCCGCTGTGCTGCTGTATCAAGCTAGGTCAGACCTTTGTACATTGCTGTTTATCATGAGATTACATCACCACGGAACGGTAACCAAAGTCTGCCCGGGCAGAATACACTAGTCCCAAACACGACCAACCTTCACACCAGCATCAATCTTGGAAAATGGAGGAAAAGGATTTGTACCTGCCATTTATCACCATCATTTTTTGGAAAAATATAAAGTCGGGGTGACCTGTATGGTTTGTATATATGACTCAACATGTAGCGCCCTAAGATTTGATCAAGTCAGGCTAGACCTTATGCGGTGTTTGTAAGTCAGATGACCGGAAAACTGATGTGTTTACTCCCCAAGAGGCCACTACTTCATCGATGCACAAAAAAAACAGCAGGCCCTACCAAAGGTCGAGCCTGCCACCAAAACTATTCACCTTGAACAATTCACTTAACGGGCCATTAAAATCATTTTTCTAACGGCGGAATGTTCACCTGTTTCAAGCTTGTAGTATAGTAGACCATCAGTGGGCAGATCCTCGCGACCCAAAGACCACTGGTGGTGTCCTTTTGCATGATATCCTTCATAGCTTTTAATGATTCTACCAGTCACATCCAGCACAGTGAGCTTGATCTGCGAAGCAGTTGGAAGATCAAATCCGATCACCGTGGTGTGAGCAAATGGATTCGGTCTGTTTTGATAGAGCTTAAAGGAATTAGGTAGGACCAGCTTTTGATCAAAGATCAAAGCAATATCTCGATCCTGATCTTCTTGATCATAAGCCTCTGCCTTTGTCACACTGCTGGTGACAGCTATGACATCGCTTAGCACAACGTCCTTTTGAGGCACCACATCCAGGAAGAATATCGGTTGATCTGTGGAGATGGTAGCCAGAGCACCATTTGGATCGAACCACGAGGCTGTCAACCAACCTTCACTCAGACGATCAAGGTTGAAATGCTCGGCTGAGAGATCAGCGAAACCCGCATCCTCAATTCCTGCAATCCTAATTTTGGAAGCATCAAAGTCCAGGGTAAATTGAAAGCCTTTTAGTTGTTGTTGTGCATGTGCTGTCACTGGTATCTTGTACCTGCTACCTTCCTTTAGCTGATCGTCCACTACCTTCCAGACTACAGCATCGCCGGATCTTGTGGCCTTTCTTGAAGGATCATTGTCGAGATTTACATCACCAATCTTGACACCGGTGAAGTCTACCCGCATGACTTCCAGCATAGGATTGATGTAGTAGGCTTCCTGTCTGGTACGTCGATCAAAAAATCGCCAGCTAGTATTGCTTGCTAATCGCTCTGATTTTCCAAGGATCAATCCTCGAAGTTCAATGATATCACGTACCGAAACTTTACCGTCTCCATTGGCGTCGGCTGCGATTTCGCCAAACTCCGAATCGAGCTTTTGTTTGCCCAATAGGTGCTGTTGAATGTCTATCAGATCCCTGGTGGAAATTCCATTCAGATGATCCGTGTCCTTGTTTGGTTCGACGTAGGCTCGAGTTCCAGTACCGAGTTCGAATCGATAGACGCCACGTACTTTATCAGCCTGTAGCATCGTATTACCGATTTCATCTGTGACGGCTACATCTACCTGATGAATGATCTGATTGGTCTCGGTAAATAGGACACCACTGAGCAATCCTCGGGTGCTCTGTGCAGGACCACAGCCGAGGCTATTATCCTGTACATTCAGCACCACCTCGCAGTAGTCCCAGGTTCCGGATTCATCAAGCACATACATGCGCACGATTTGCGTACCTACATCTTCACAACCAAAGGTCAGGGAGCTTGAGTCGGGCAGACCAGGGGGGCCATTGGCTGACCGGTCCAATCTAAATTCCATGCTCGCCGGGTCGCTTCCGCAAGCAGGCTTGCTGCTCACATCAAACTCGCTAGCCCAGATCGTGCCCATTGCTGTATCCACCACTCCATTGTTGTCGAGATCCATCGGTGTAAGCTCCAGGGTGAGACTAGTGATACAGATTACGGAAGGCTTCTTTCGAGGCACGACGGTAAACACCTTCTTACATATGCTTTCATTCTGGCAGTCATCGGTGATGATGGCTTTCAGCTGGTATTCTCCAGATCCCAAACCATCTACTGAGACAGTAAAAGTGTTACTTGTCTCACTATTCAGGCTGCCCGAGCCATATCCCAGCAGTTCGCCAGTCTTCACAACTTCCAGTTGCCAGGTATATTCAAGCACACCACACTCATCGATCACTTCCACCTCCGTGTCCAGATCATAGGTACAATCTCCTGACTCGATGAGGTCAGGCAAGTCCAGGATGCATACCGGTGGCGTAGTGTCTAGCAAGATGATCTTCTGGACACAGCTGAAATATTTTCCTTCATAGCGGTCGTCAAACCACCAAGCCTCATCGGTAGGATACTCCTCAAGATAGCACCAATCGGCAAAACACCAGGTGCGGATGATCTTGTAGCAGGCCTCATCACCACCCACGATCCTAAATACTTTATCGTAGTAGCCGATTCCAACCTGTTTACAGTCATCATCGAAGATGTATTCTGGTCTGCCAGTCAGATCTGGATGGGCTACCCCGGCTGCATTGCCACTGCCTGAAGCGTCATACTCCAAACCGCAGTCCTGCAAGATCAGGTCTTCTGGTACCCTAAACATGGATTTAGTCAGGTGACAATCGCTCTGTATCCAGATGGTCTGAAACTTGGTGATCGTATCCACCTTGTGTCCTTCTCCTTCGATTTGGCATTGGCCAATGAAGTTGAACTTTCGTTTGATAAAGCCATTTCCACAGGCATCAAGATTGACCCATGGTCGATCTTCGAAACAGGTCAGACCACAGTCATCAGCGATTTGGCCCCGATAGCGGGTGATTTCGGTCGTATCATAGATGGCTTCGTAGTGCTTGTAGGTTTTCCACTGATATCCCAGGTGGGCATCATAGTGTAAGCTATCCTTTGTGATCAGCACTGAGTCGCAGCTGACATTGTAGTACGTGAATGGTGTGGGTGCGGGCAGGTTGTCGTATTGATCATAGGCCACCTTGTCAAACCCACCTAGTAGGCTATCTAGCTGTGAGAAGTCACCCGTTTCTGCGAGTTCTACAGCGTATTCATAAGATCCCTTGTAGCTTGTGCAGCTCAAAGTAATGTCGTACAGGTCCCTCACTACTTCAGGTGGAGTCTTATCTTCCACGAAGACCGTAGTCCAGCATTTGGTCCAGTTGCACCAATAATCCATCGCTAGCAATTCGACAGTGACCTCTCCACAAGCATCGCTGCAGCAGAAGGGCACTTCTTTAGACCATCCTCCACCAATTTGTGAAAGGACATCAAACTCCACCTCATCACTTGAGCTAAAGAGCGGTCCAGGAAAATCTGGTAAGTTACTGTTGAAGTCAAATCCATGTTTATTGCAGACATCTGCCACGGTGGGTAGATCACTGGTGCAGGTAAGTGTGGGATCTTCAAAAATCTTTCTCAAATACCTTTCGTCCACATCATACGGATGATCTATACATTCCAGCGTGGCGTACTTGATGAGGTCGTACCACCATCCTCCTATGATCAGATCACTGCATTCGCTCTCATCCTCGCACAACCAGCGAAGGGTTTGTGCATAATGGGCCTCTATGGGAGAGACGTGCTTGTCTTCTTCCAGTACGGCGCAGTAAAGGGAGTCGTGATGCTCGGTACCACAGTATGTCATGATACTGTCGCACAGATCTACCCCACACGCTGTGGCCCAGTCTGATCTTCGTGCGAGCAGCAAGCTGATCCCACAATTGTCAGAGCTACCTTCATCAAATACTTCCGCAGGTAGCCAAACGGTTGTGTCACTGATGACTACATTAACTCCTTTGTCACAGACGGCGACTGGTGGTGTGAGATCTTTGACATAGAAATAGCAGGTATCCAAGGTCACATTGTGACAAAAATCAAAGGCCTCATAGATGATTGGTACAGGTGTTTCACTTCGGGGCAGCTTGACCACCTCATGTGACTCCCACTTTTCGGTTTCTGAATTGTACTCCAAAGCAACAGAAGCCACGTCTGGAATCCTGGCTTTGACCATTTTTACATCAGAGCAAGTGTCGGAGGCATACACATTTGGAATGTAGGTGTGTGCCTCACAATCATGACTGTTGGTCGGCACGAAAATCACCGGCTTTGCAATGCCAGGAAAAGCAAAGCTATCCGACAATAAAGCCTTATCCAGATCTTTTTCCAGGGTAGGTCCGATCGTATCAAAGATCATCAACCATTGGAGGCAACTGTCTATGTAGTCTCCTGTGCAGTTGTTCTTAATAAACCAGGTTCGCCTAATGATCATTGGACATTCTGACGTGAACTCAAGATCCTTATACTGGATCAGGACGTCACAGATCTTACTGGGCTGTGGCCACAACGGTAGGTTACCCACCATCGGAACACCGGTCTCCAATGGTGATGGATGATCGTTTTCATCACGTAGATAATTAGTATGGCAATAGACACTATCACGTTCTGGTGGGCATATTAGATCGTCAAAATCCAGACCCCTGACAAAGATGGTGTCCTTGCAGAAGTAATCCTCTTTTTGAAATTTGACACGTTGCGTACGTATGATCAGTTTGACGATGTTTTCGTCGCAATCGCCAATCACCAGATCATAATCGATCACGGTAGCAGTGATGGTATCGACACAATTAGCTACCAGACGACATCTTGGGAATGTGTCGTTTAATACCTGCTCATCGACAAACGGATGTGTACAGTCGATAGTGTCGGAATCGTTCATGAGAAATCGCGGCGTAGAAGGGATGATGTTGATGGCCACCAAGTCTTCAATAGTTCTACTACATGGGTCATCGGTCACCGCCAGATTTAGTACTACCCCACCTGCCAACATATCTGCCTCACTTGGACAGTAAAAGCGAGCTCCCGCATAGGTTGAATCCTCCACGAAAGAACCACTACCACTAGTGGTCCAACCGGCGGACGTTGCCCCACTCCCATTAGCGGTAAAACTAGCTCCGAGCGATGTGAGATCCACACATTGCAGACCACAGATCTCCGTGTCGCTTCCGGCCTCTACCATTGCTTCTGGTCGTACATCTATGTTGATGGCGCCGATGATTTCGCAATTTTGTGTACCGGTATGGTCGCGGTAGTAGATGGTCGTTGGAAAGCTGTTGATCACGACGGGATTAGTAATGGTATTCATCCTATTCACATCAGAAAAGAGCTCCGTGGTCATATCTCCCAGATATCCTTGACTTTGTAGAAAATCCAGAGCATTGAACGCTACGCCTGGACAGATGATAACATCGAAGTCCTGCGGACCCGAGGCAATACTGATTTCTCGAAGTGTAACTTCAGAAATGGAGAAACAACCAGGATCATTGCTGCTGCTCACTCTTGCAAATAAAGTGGAGTCGCCATCGCAGACCATGATGGCCAGTGCCGTGATTTCATTGAGCAGACTATCGGCGTCATTAAAGGTGCTGTAGAAGGAAACCTGATTTTGACCCGTGGTATCTACACAGGGGACGATATCAGCTAAAACAAAGGTGGCACAGCCTGTATTTGGGTCTTCGCATTCAAATTTAATGGCGTTGACCGCCGTTGGGCCACCGAATCCAAAATCTAGGTCATGGCGATTATTGGCCTGGCCGTCCATGCAAAACATAGTCACCGCAAATCCCGGATTCATGTCAGGATCAGCATCAGAGTCGATCAAGCTGTCGTTCTGGGCATGCAACTCAGTGGTTAATCCTGAGTATCCTAAATCAGAGAGTTGTTGAAGATCAATCCGGATTTCAAAGCATTTATTTTCCTGTAACCCGGTGAAGATGTATTCGCCATTGGCATCAGTGGTCGTCCTATCGACGACCTCTAAACTGTTGTCTTTGTCGTGCAACACCAACTCAATCCCCGGAATACCCCTCTCGGCAGGATCTTGAATACCATTGCCATTTCCATCGCACCAGACGTAATTTCCAGCTTCACCCAGGTGCATAGATCTGGCAAATTCTATATCACCTAGTCCATTGGCTTTTCCTATGTTAAATTGGTCGACAAATAAGTAGCTATGTGTCTGCTCACCATTGTCGGTATCATAAAAATGGATGCCCTGAGTAAATGCTCCTGCAAACTCAAAATGCTCCAGGTGTGTTTCTCTGGGATTGTGAACGGTCGTGACTACCTCCTTGGTACCATGCAGTACACCCATACCACCTGTGACGGTCTCACCGTGGTGTGCTACATCGCGGGAGCGAAAGCCATCGCGGTAGAAAAATTCTCCCTGATAACTTGGACCATCGTCGTCGCGATAATAAACTCCGTCGTCAAAGTTGTTAGCCTCTAGATCATATTCGCCATCAGGCATCTTAAAGGCCTTTAAGATGTCTCCGGAGGCATATCCTATAATGTGTCGAGTATTTCCCAGTACCGTACTGTAGTTGAGGTAACCTGTTTGGTGTGCCCATCGGTCCATCAGCCCGACAACCATGGAGCCATCCTCGCTAAAGTTGATATCAGAGATCAGTGGCTGAGGATAAGAACATAGTAATGCACCCTGGAAGGACCTTTCATCATCTAAGGGTATGTGGGTAGATTCCCAATCGGATGTCCAGGGCATCCAAGCGGCGGTTCGGAGTACATGTGGACCCTCTTGGTTGGCATTTGAAGAACGTTCGCGTGGGTAATTGAGCTGAAAAGAAACTTCCTCTGTCAAGCCAGCTTGAATGTTGTCGGGATCAAATGACATCACATAGCCATATAGATGATCGCGTGATTGTGATATCGATGCATCGGAGGTAAGGCCCAGATATCCTTTGCCGTCGTGAAAGGACAATCCCCACGGGCGAAGCACTCCGGTATTTATCAGACTCGTTCCATTGATCTCAATCCCCTGGAGCACAGCTTCATAAATCTTAGCGCCAAACTGCCCCTTGAAATCGAGTTTGATTCTGCCTTCAGTAGCATTTACCATGAATGATTTGGTGATAGCTCTATACTTAGACCCTGCCTCTTTGACAATATCCAGGTCGTCAAGAATCAGCTTGTCTTGTGCGTATACGTCGAAAAGGCGGTCACCGGCGACGTGATTGTAAGGCTCAACAAAATGTAAGATCACCTCATAGAGCTCGTCCTTGGGCACCGGGATGTCATAGGTGAAAGCACGACCTTTGCGCCAAGTCTGGTATACGTGGGCAGCAGATGTTCCAAGGTCCTTATTCATCGTGTTTCCGACGGTAAACTTTTTAACAACTCCTTCACCGCCCATGGAATACTTATTGCGATCCCATGCTACACCATTGGCATCGGTAAAGGCTTCTGCACCTTCATCATTTTTATTGCCTCCCACATTGATGCATCTGCGAAACCGATATCGCAGGTCTGGTACACCCAACTCATCGATGATAAAGTGCTGGAGATTAGGAGCAGTCAGGTTGATCTCTGGCTCGGATACGTCTAGCTGAATCAAGGAACGCTGATGCAGGTTGACGATCCATAGTTTCTCTTCATCTTCTGTCAGGTCTATGTCTCCGTAGGAAAGTTTGGCTACCTTATCAAAGGCATCGATGTCATATGATGCACGGTCGATCAATTTTTCTACGGTGCTGAGTGCATAGGGGGTGGTTTCATCTATCACAGAATCTGTGATTGTGCGCTTCACGGTGCCTAAGTCTATTTCGGGGCCGACCATGGGCTTGTACCCTTGCAGATCAAAGCTACTCACCATGGGCGCATCACTATTTGCTGTATAATCGAGGGTGTAGATAGCTCCTGGCCCTTCAGGGCCCATCTCCACATGGCGTTTGAGGATAGTCGAGGCGTACACCCGATCTCGATCCCTCTGGTGCGCAATACCCCATGTAGATCCTATTTGAGCTATGGTAGCTTGGAGGGTCGGATTGACTTCATGACCACCGTATTGGCTGGCCACCCCATCTACATTGTATGGAAATGATACTATCGCCGGGCTGGACGTTTTGTTAGAAGCTGCTCCTTTTTCGTAGCACGGAACAATGATCTGCGTACTTGCCAGATCAACCCTATCCGGCATGCTGATGGGTACATCCATACTTGTGCCATCCTGTAAGAAGAATACCGAAGTAGGCCCGGCTACTCCTTCGAGCAAAGTATCCGAATAGCCAGATACCTGGATCCGCATGCGTGAAGGCACGTTCTCGAGTTCAAATGAACCCGATTCATCAGATGCGAAAACATGGAGCATTCCCTGCTCGTCATATCCGACTACTGTAAGGCCATCAATGAGATCTTCACCGGTTTCACGTATGCCGTTGTTGTTTGCATCGTGAAAGGTGTTTACTACGATTTTTGCCGGTGAATCGAAGTAAGTACATACCAAAAAGGGCAGCATCATCAGCCACACCCTCGTCCTTGAGTTGGTGTTCATGGTGTGTAGTTTAGGTTAATTGTTCAGTAACCATTTAGGTTACAACTCCTTATATATCAATACGTTATGTAATGTATTGATATGAGGAATCTAACCTATTTTATTAGCAATAATCGCACCATGTTTTCGCGGAAGGCGTTGAAATACAACGGTTAACCCTTTGTCATTAAGCAAATGTGAAAAAAGAGAAGTGATCTAATGGACTGTGGTGAAGGCCTCAATCAGAATGGCGATGAGGTTTTAATCCCAACCCTGCTTGCTCAGAAATTTCCAGCATGCGATTGATGGACCTCACACCCTGATCAATGATCCATTCATCGAGTAGAATTTCAGGCTGTTCATACTTCATGCATAAGTACAACTTCTCCAAGGTATTGCGTTTCATATGGGGGCACTCATTGCAGGCACAAGTATTATTGGGAGGAGCGGGAATAAAAGTTTTGTGTGGAGATGCCTTTTCCATTTGATGGATGATCCCCACTTCCGTAGCGACTATAAAATGTGTGGAATCACTCTCCTTGGTATAGTTTAGCAGGCCTGTAGTGGATCCAATGAAATCTGCGCTATCCAGGATGTGTGCTTCACATTCAGGATGAGCGATTAGCTCCGCATCAGGATGTTTGATCTTTAATTTGGTGATCTTCTCATGAGAGAAAATCTCGTGCACCATACAGGTACCATTCCAAAGGATTAAGTCCCGACCCGTTTTCTTTTGCAGGTAGGCACCTAGATTTTTGTCAGGTGCGAAGATGATTTCCTTGTCTTTAGGAATGCTTTCAATGATGTGTACGGAATTGGTGGAAGTACAGCAAATGTCCGTGAGCGTCTTTAACTCGGCCGTACAGTTGATATAACTGACCACCACGGCTTCTGGATGCCGCTCTTTGAATTTTCGAAATAAATTTGGAGGACATGAGTCGGCCAAGGAACAGCCCGCCTTGAGATCAGGCAGGAGTACTTTTTTTGTGGGAGATAACATCTTGGCCGTTTCCGCCATAAAATGCACTCCGGCAAAGACGATGATTTCCGCATCAGTATCGGCAGCTTTTTGTGAAAGGCCCAGGCTATCGCCAATATAATCAGCTATGTCCTGTATCTCAGATTCTTGGTAGTAATGCGCCAGGATAATGGCATTCTTTTCTTTCTTAAGTCGCTCGATCTCCGCTACAATATCGATCGTAGGATCAACTTCTATATCTAAGAATCCGGTCTCGGTAAGATTTTCTCTTGCAATCTGGATGGCTGTACTCATTGGCGTATTGACTTTAATCTGCAATCATCAGCATACTAACGAATGGGTGAAATTAAAAGTTTTCGCTGTCCATACCTATTTTATTCTTGAGGATATCAAGGGTGCTTTCTTAATCATTACATGGGGTAATATGAAATCATGGCAAATGTATGTACAGATAATCTGACTACCTCAGACCATTGAGGCATCCTTTTTGTATCCAAAACAAAGGGGAATGAAAGTCGTTATCATTACGTTAAATGCAACGCAACAGGTCACTTCCTCGAATGTATTCTTTTAAAAACCGTTATATTTAAAACGGCTGTAAACTTTATGTAACCGAAATGTCTCATAAGAAATGGTTTTGAGGAGTTCTATCATTTTATTAGTGACACTGGCCAGTGTAGTTTTCAATACTTTCAACCCAGGTGAACCAGATCTCGACAAGAAGGAATTCTTTACCCTTCAGGCAGTAGTAAAGTTTATGGACAAGGTGCATTATGCACCGCGGTCGCTCAACGATGAGGTCTCCGGATATGTCTACAAGTCTTTCTTAGAGTCTTTGGATCCTTCCAAGCGATTCCTCACCTTAAAGGATATAGCGCAACTCGATGATTTTACTACTGAGATCGATGATCAGATCACGGCTGGTTCTTTCGAGTTCTTAGACCTATCGGTGAGTTTGATTTCAGATGGCATCGACCGGGCAAGCCAATACTTTGATGAACTGATTGAGGGAGATATTGACCTACATAGCAGCGATACAATTGTCATTAACCCAGAAGTGAGGGGATTTGCACAGGACTCAGAGGCGCTGAAAACCTATTGGAAAAAGCTCATCGACTATGAGACGATCGTCAAAGTGGCAAGTCTGCGAAAGGCCACCCTTGAGGGTGAAGAAATGAAGGAAGAAGCAACCTTGATAGAGGAGGCCAGGGCTGATATTAAAAAGAATTTTAAAGGCTGGTTTGAGCGATTGAAAAAGATGCGTCGATCTGACCGATTTGAAGATTACCTCAATGCCATCACCAGTGCCTATGATCCTCATTCGAGTTATTTTAGCCCCCGAGAAAAGGAGTCGTTTGATCAAGAAATGTATGGGATTTATGAGGGCATTGGTGCCAGATTGGTGCCAGAGGGCGAGCTGACTAAAGTGACGCAGATCATTCCTGGAGGACCTGCATGGAAGCAGCAGGAACTAGAAGTTAATGATTACATCGTCATGGTAGCACAGGACGGAGCTGAGGCACAAGATGTGCGAGGTTGGCGTCAGGATGACGTGATTGATCTGATCCGCGGTAAAAAAGGGACTAAGGTCATACTCACTGTCCGTAAGAAAGATGGAACTCTCAACGAAATATCTATTGTCAGAGATAGGGTCATATTGGAAGAAGGAAATGCAAAGTCCCTTATGCTTAATCTGGGAGAAGAGAGTCCAGACATTGGTTACATTTTGCTGCCAAAGTTCTACTTTGAAGCAGGTGAGAAATCGGGCTGTGCTGAGGATGTCGCCAAGGAGATCAAACGACTGACCAAGGAGGGTGCTCAGGGACTGATCCTTGATTTGCGAAACAATGGAGGGGGATCCCTATCAGAGGTAGTAGATATGAGTGGACTTTTTTTCGAGAAAGGTCCTGTCGTACAGGTTAAATCAAGGGATCGTAAACCTTATATCTTGAGGGACCAAGATGCGACCGTTCAGTACAATGGCCCCTTGATTATCATGGTCAATCATCTCAGTGCTAGTGCCTCAGAGATCATCGCGGCAGCCTTACAAGACTACAACAGAGCTTTGATAGTTGGCAGTAGTTCTACCTTTGGCAAAGGTACGGTTCAACGCTTTGAGGAGCTGGACCGTTTTATTGTGGGTAATAACAACCTGAAGCCCTTGGGTGAAGTGAAAATCACCACCCAAAAATTCTATCGTGTAAATGGCGGTTCAACTCAATTGCGGGGAGTCACTCCAGACATTGTACTACCGATGCCATATAATCACTTGACTGTTGGTGAGAAGGAGTTTGAGACACCACTAGAATGGAGTGAAATTGATCCGGTCAGCTACAAACAGTATACCAGGATTGACAAGGAGAGTTTGCTGGCGGCCAGCAAGAAGCGAGTCCTGGACAGTGAGATCTTTCACTTAATTGAGGAGCGTGGAGAAGTATTGAAGGAAGAGGAGCACAGCGATCGATCTTATGCATTGGACATCGATTCTTATGAGGAGATCTTGAGTGAAAAGGAAAGGAATCAAAAGAAGTATAAAGGCATGTTTAAGCCCATTGATGATCTTAAGGTGAGAAACCCCGAATCCAACCTAGATCACATCAATAAGGATGATACCAGAAAGGCCAACAATGTGGACTTCATCAAGAGTGTCAAGAAGGACATCTATATTGAAGAAACCATACGTATCATGCACGACATGTTGAGTCAGCAATAAATCCCCTCCATCGTGACCGATGTCACGACCCACTAAAAGCTAGTTTGAGCAGATCTGTGAAGATTCAAGTACGTCTTTTTCACTGGTCAGCTTGGAGATGACTCACGATGAGAACCGCTGAATGAATTCGGGACATTGACTTGGCCACACGCTCACACACCGGGAAGGTGGGAGCCTTTTGTTCAGATAACCAGTTGGATTGCTCATGCAGCGTTTCCAAAAAATACCTGACTATGGATCGCCCTAGACAAGCTTGGGACAGGCTTAATCACCTCCCGACGCATGAGGGATCATCACAGAAAGCCCATAACACAGGCCGCCGTGTTTTGGAATCTAGATGTCGTTGGTAAACTCGACCACAATCTCACATAGATTATAAAATACCGCCATTAATGCGACCTGCCAAGGAATCAAGTCATCCTTTGATCGCTTTAATTCCAGGCAGCTCTTTACCTTCGAGGTATTCAAGCATTGCACCACCACCCGTAGATACAAAAGACACTTGATCTGCCAGTTGCATCTGAGTGACGGCTGCCACAGAATCTCCTCCACCTACTAGAGAAAATGCACCGGTATTGGTGGCATCTGCCACGGCCTGAGCAATGGCTTTGGTACCATTAGCAAAGGCTTCCATCTCAAAGACTCCCATCGGACCATTCCAGAGAATGCATTTGGCTCGCAAGATGGCTTGGGAGAAGGCCTCTACTGCCTTGGGCCCAATATCAAGCCCCATCCACTCAGCATCGATCTGCTGGCTGCTGGTGATTTTGATATTTGCGTCTGCAGAAAAATCGTCTGTTATGATCGAGTCTTCCGGTAACAGCAATTCCACGTTGTTGTTTCTTGCTTTTTCAAGCACGCCCTTGGCCAGCTCGAGCTTATCGTTTTCTACCAGAGATTTGCCCACTGATCCTCCTTGAGCCTTCACAAATGTGTAGGCCATTCCCCCGCCAACAATGAGGATATTCACCGAGTCGAGAAGTTTGTCCAACAGCAATATTTTGTCAGAAACTTTAGCACCACCTACGATGGCAGCAAGAGGACGTGGAGGATTGTGCAACACTTTGTCAGCGTTCTTGATTTCGTTTTCTATCAAGAATCCAAATCCCTTATTTTCGGCTGTGAAGTAGGATGCCACCTGCGTAGTGGATGCGTGCGCCCGGTGTGCTGTACCAAAGGCATCATTAAGGTACGCATCTGCTAAGTTGGCCAGGGACTCAGCGAAAGATTCATCACCACTCTTCTCACCGGCGTTAAATCTTGTATTTTCTAACACCAATACTTGCCCTGGCTGCAGTTGGCCGCTCTTTGCTACTGCCTCATCACCAACTGTATCACTGGCAAACTGTACAGGTCTACTCAGTAGCTCTGAAAGATGCGGTACGACATGTCGCAGGGTGAATTTTTCCACATCGACCGACCCATCCTCTTTCAGTTTTTTAAGTGGTCGACCCAGATGAGACATCAGAATCACTGCACCACCCTCATCGAGTACATGTTGGATGGTGGGCAGAGCCTTGCGGATACGTGTATCATCGGTGATGCGATAGTCCGCATCTAGCGGGACATTAAAGTCAACTCGGACCAGAACTTTTTTTCCTTTGACATTCATGACTTATCAGTTTTATCTACTGGTGATAGGTCGGCAAAAATAGTATAATGTGCTTTTAGATGTAACAATCTTTTAATAAATGAGGATCAGAAAATGATGCAAGTCCTCTTACCTTCACTGAAAATCTATTAATCATGCGTATAGCACTGATTGCACACGATGGCAGGAAGGCTGATTTGGTGTCGTTTGTACTACAACAGAAGGATCTTTTTGAAGAAGCCGTTTTGTTTAGTACGGCCACTACGGGAAAGCACATGAAGCAAGCTGGACTATCCGTTAGTAGTGTGCTGTCGGGTCCGATGGGTGGAGATGCACAAATTGCAGCGATGGTGGCCACAGGTCAACTCGATGCAGTGATTTTTTTTAGGGACCCCCTCGGAAAACATCCACACGAGCCGGATGTGCAGATGTTGATGCGCATATGCGATGTGCACAGTATTCCGCTGGCAACAAATTTCAGCTCAGCCATGTTGATTTTGAAAGGTATGAAGTCAATCGATCCATGACCAGTGACGATTTTCGAAAGATATCAGATACCATCCCCAGACAGCCAGGAGTCTATCAGTATCTGGACAAGGATGATGTCGTACTATATGTCGGAAAAGCCAAAGACCTACGCAGCCGCCTGACCTCCTATTTCAATAGCCATAGGCATCAGATGAATAAGACTCGTGTGATGCTCAAGCATGCCCGCCGCATCGAGATCACCCTGGTGGACACAGAGAGCGATGCCTTTCTACTGGAAAATACCTTGATAAAGAAGTTTCAACCACGGTACAACGTAGATCTAAAAGATGGGAAATCCTATACCTATCTCTGTATCAAAAAGGAGCCCTATCCCCGGGTGTTTTTTACGCGGAAGTTAATCAAGGATGGCTCCACCTACTTTGGCCCCTACACGTCTAAGTGGAGAGCCAAGATACTGCTTGATCTCATCAAGGATCTTTTCCCCTTGCGTACCTGTAATTACCATTTGATCCCCGCAAATATTGAGGCCAATAAGTTTAAGGTGTGCCTAGAGTATCACATTAAAAACTGCTTTGGTCCGTGTGTGGGTCTCGAGGAGGAAAAGGTGTATTTAGAGCGTGTCGAACAGGTCAAGAACATCCTCAAGGGACACTTCAAACCGGTGAAGGACCACCTGCACAGGGAGATGGAGAAAGCTGCCAAAGAGTTAGATTTTGAAAAAGCTCAACATTGGAAAGGCAAGATGATTGCTTTTGAAAACTATCAATCGAAGTCTACCGTGGCAAGCATAAGTCTGCGGGACATAGATGTATTTTCTATTGATATCGAAAGAGATGAGGCACTCATTCACTACATGAAGGTGATCAATGGTGCAGTCATCAATACTTATGTGGCGGAACTGACCCTGAAGATTGCTGAAGATCCTGAGGATTTATTGGCATACGCCATACCCCGCATCCGGGAGAAGTTTAATAGCCAGGCACCAGAACTGGTGGTACCATTGAATGTACAGATTGGCCAAGATGACATTAAAGTGGTGGTGCCGAGGCGAGGTGATAAACGCAAACTTCTGGAGATGTCAGAAAAGAACCTAACCTTGTTTATGCTGCAGAAGCGCAAAGAGGATCTGAATCGCAAGAATAGGCAAACTCACAGTGAGCGCATTTTACGCACGATGGCACAAGACCTGCAAATGGAGGAGCTCCCATTTCATATCGAGTGCTTTGACAACTCCAATATGCAAGGCAGTTTTCCAGTCGCATCGTGTGTGGTTTTCCGCAATGCCAAACCCGCCAAGCGCGACTATCGGCACTACAACATCAAGACAGTAGAGGGGCCCGATGATTTTGCATCCATGGAGGAAGTGGTTCACCGGCGTTATCGAAGATTACTGGAGGAAGGCAAGGATCTTCCTCAGCTGATCATCATTGATGGTGGCAAAGGTCAGTTAAGCTCGGCTGTAAAAAGCCTCCAAGTGCTGGGAATCGATGGGAAGGTCACCATCATCGGAATTGCCAAAAGACTGGAAGAGATCTTTTTTCCGGGTGACACCTTGCCACTGTATATCAATAAGAAATCTGAATCACTGAAGCTTATCCAGCAACTGCGCAATGAGGCACATCGATTTGCCATTACTTTTCACCGGCAGAAGCGGTCACAGCATTTTACCTCTTCCGAGTTGACCAATATCAAAGGCATCGGGAAAAAAACAGCCGAGAAGTTGCTCACCCATTTCAAATCCGTGAAGAGAATCAGGGCGGCCACACCGGATGAGCTACAGCAACTGGTCGGCAAGGCCAGCACTAATGCCTTGATCCATCATTTTTCCGATGATCCGTCATGATTTTAGCGTGCAATACCCGCTATAAGTGCAACCAGTGCCATCGTAGTGAGCCCTGAGAGTTGAGTTCTATGGCAGGGGCTGGTGCCTTAAAGACATTCAGTATGGTAAGCGCTGTTTTGATCCATTTATTATGGGTGGGTATGCGACTAAAGTCGACATCCAGGGACAGATACCATTGCTGCAACCTCGGATACTGTTTGTCATCCAGTTGATAGATGGACATTCCTTCTTTCCATCGATTGGCAAATCCCCCGTACAAATTATCAGCTCCATAACCCATACCGATGTTCAGCCATTTTGGTAATTGAGCGGATGGCCAGAAGCTGGATGGATTTACCGACAGCCAAATGGTCTGAGCGTTGTAGTCCTTCAGATAGTTTTCGAGTAGATCTTTGCCGAAGAGTGACCGTGCTCGATTCTTTAGAGAGCTCATCTGTTGTCCATCGGTCGATGGGAGACCCTGTGCCGAATAGCGCCGAGGCCATGAAGAAATCTTTAGCCGCATACGCTGTTCTTTCCAGAGCAATTGCTGACTGGTAAAAAGGGTCACCCCCAGGACATTATAGGCCATATCGGGCCAGGAGAATCCCCATCTGGCGGAATGGGCATCCAGTAGTTCGACAGTGGTTTGAAAGAGCATCCCCAGCCCTGCTCCGCCCCAAGTGGCTGGTTTTTCAGGCAATCCTGCCCATCGCAGTCCGTGATAGCTAAGTTCGGATTCAAAGTATGCCGTAAATGCATGCCCGGCTTTATCCACGTTTTTCCACTCACCTGCATCATTAAAAAAATGGAAGGATCGCTTTTCAAAATCCCGGTACCAAGCATGATTCAATCCCACCACTGTGGCACCATAAATGACCGCGCCGATGCTGCCAATGGTTAAGAATCTCCTCTGGTTAAAGGTGTCTCTGTGAAGGGAGTCAGCGGGTGTCTGAGCAAGTCCAGATGTCAACGTCGCTGTAAAAGTAATACTTAGGACGATGATTAAACCCTTCACAATCAGCGGGTGCGGGAGTTGTGAGATCAAACCATGGCAATATTTAATATCCACCGCGTTGTAAATAAATAAGGGTATTTTTGAATAAATACTGACGGTCCCTTAATATTGTGATAAATAATCATATAAGACAATCTATTTGATCTTAACGCTTACCAATTTATGATTTTCAAGAATAGAGTCCTCCAGATAGTAGTCTTTGCTTGGTTTGGAGTGTCGTTGTCTGCGCAGGATATTCATTTCACTCAATTTAACTTTGCACCACTCACTATCAATCCTGCTATGAGTGGAGCTTTTTACGGGACGGTACGTTTGGGGGGTGTCTATCGAGATCAATGGGGGTCGACCTATTCTACGCCAGCTTTTTATGTAGACTCACCAATATTAAAGGGATTTAGAAAACTGGATTGGATAGGAGTGGGGCTCTCTGTCACTTCAGATAAAGGTAAGGCTGAGTATGTGCCTTTTAACTCGGGCGCTCAGGGACAGGAGGGCACACTTTCCACAGGTGGAGCCTTGGGCTCGATAGCTTATCATTTTGCACTCGACAAGAAGCGTAATACAGTCATCGCCTTGGGCATACAGGGCGGTACCCTTTCTCGAAAGGTGCGGGGAGAGTATGAATTTGAAGATCAAATACTAAATGGAGGCATTTCTCAGGATGTACTTCCGAATGACGAGAAGGATTCAAAGAGCTTTCTGGATGTATCAGCGGGTCTGACTCTGACCAGCAAAACAGTAGGTGAGTCTTATTTGCGCATTGGGTTGAGCACCCTGCATCTCAACCGGCCAAGAACCTCGATCTTAGGATCGGGAGGATCAAAGCTGCCGATGCGGATGGTCGGATATGGTACCTACCATTGGGATGTGAATGAAAAATTCATCGTGCTACCATCTGTCCTCTATCAATCGATTGGTCCCGCCAGTGAATTATCGATACAGGGCATGGGAGGATATAAGATTCCCAAGGAGAGTCTCGTTGTAAAAGCAGGATTGGGTTATAGATTGGGCGATGCGCTGGCTCTCCTTGTGGGGGTGGACTATAAAGATCTTCGTGTGGGAGCGAGCTATGACTTCACAGTATCTGAACTGAGTTCGCCTAATAATGCATTTGAGATCGGAGTAGCCTACATAGCCAGGATCTACAAACGTCCTAAAGTTGAACCGGTTATCTTCTGTCCACGCTTTTAATCTATGACTATGAGATTTGTGAAAATTAGCTGCATACTAGGTATAGTCCTGATAGCTGGCATGATGGATGCTCAGCCATTGTCAGAGGTGCCTTATGCCTACCGATTGGAAGCTGCAGATACTGCATTTGCTAGGAAGGATTACTACAACGCAGTTGAAATGTACGAAGAGTGCTATCGGGAGACACGTGAACCCGAGATCGCACGGAAAATAGCCTACAGCCATGATCGAATGCGTGATTACAAACGCGCTGAACGCTGGTATCAAAGGATCGTACAACGTGATACAGGAACGGGTCTTCCTGATTTTCACTTCGAGTACGCTCGACTTCTCAAGAAGAATGCCAAATATGATGATGCAGAAATCGTGCTGACAAACCTACAAGCAAGTGGTAAAGCACCGGCCATGAACGATCGAATCCAGGCGGAGCTAGAAGGCGTTGAGTTGGCCAGGACGCTTAAAACTCCGGCTGATATTTTGATCAAATCGATAGGTAATAAAGTCAACACCCGTAATTCGGATGCCGCTCCTGCAGTGGATCTGGATGGCAATCTCTATTATGTATCCTTTGATTCGGATGAAATCATCAAAGTCAAGAACAAGGATGATGAGGATAACCACGCCAAGATTTATCGAGCACGCCGCGACAATAAAGGAAATTATCAAAAAGGTAAACCGATTGCAGACAAAATAAACCGTCCGGGCTTTCACAACAGCCATGTAGCATTTTCGCAGGATGGTGAAAGGATGTACTTTACCAGAGCCATCGCCGAGGGAGGTGAGATCACCGTCTCAGACCTCTATTATTGCGACAAGGAGGGACGTGGTTGGGGTGCACCGCAACGCATCTCAGCACTAAATGGTGAGTTTATCAGTAAACACCCGACCGTGGGTGAACTCTTTGGTTCAGAGGTGCTGATTTTCTCGTCAGACAGGCCTGGTACTTTAGGTGGATTGGATCTTTTTTATGCACCCATAAAGCGTGATGGCACCTTTGGACTACCCGTCAATCTCGGACCTGCCATCAACACAGGTGGTGACGAGATAACACCAAAATATCATGAGCGCATGTTGTATTTTAGCAGCGACGGACATCCAAATATCGGTGGCTTTGATATCTATCGTGCTGAGTGGGATGGCAGCGCCCTGCTGCCCGCTGAACATATGGGTAAGGGTGTGAATACATCGGTGGATGACTTGTACTATACACCAGGTGATGACGAAGCTGGATTTTTGGTCTCAAACCGGGATGGCACCAGATCGCTCAAGAGTAAAACTTGCTGCGATGATATATTCACCTTCGAAAAGAAAACCATCATCATTAAGCTGTTGGCATCAGTTTTTGATAAAGCCACCGATGACTCACTGACCGGTGCTACCATTAAGATGTATACCAAGATCGGAGAAGAGTTAAGTCTTCCCGATGTGCAAAAGAATGATGAAGGCAATGATTTTGATTTTGCAGTTGATCCCGACAAGGCTTATCAGGTCATCGTCAGTAGACCGGGGTATTTTCCGGATTCTGCAGATTTTAATACAGTGGGCGTCAATGTCTCCAAGAATTTTCGCGGCACCTTTAAACTGACTCCCAGACCCAAGGATGATGGTGACAAGCCCGAAAGCGAGGTGCTTACCCGGTTTGAACCCATTCGCTTGAGCAACATCTATTACGATTTAGATGATGATCAAATCTTGCCCGATGCCGAGCAAGATCTCGATTTTATTTACGATTTGATGTTGAAGTACCCAGAGATGGTCATCGAGCTATCTAGTCATACCGATGCTAGGGCTTCAGATGCGTATAATCTCGATCTATCGCAACGTAGGGCTAATTCTGCCAAGCAGTATTTAGAGGTGCGCGGCATCGACGACGCTCGCATCAAAGCCGTGGGATATGGTGAAAAGAGAATCCTCAATAAATGTGTCGATGGGGTGAAATGTACCGAAGCTGAACATCGCCAAAATCGTCGTACAGAATTCACCATTATTGAGGGACCTCAGACCATAGAAGTGCAGAGGAAAGTGCAGAAAAAGTCTCCACTGAAAATGCAGAAAACTCCCGATGGATCGGAGGATCAGGGCGGATCTGCCAGTCTGAATTCCGGTATGCCTAAGCTGGAGTTTGAGAAGACAGACCTGGACCTTGGATCTATCCGGCAGGGTAAAAAAAAAAAGGAAGTACTCTACTTTAAAAACACCGGGACTGCAGATCTGCTGATCGACATAGCATCGGCATGTGAGTGCACCGAGCTAGATTGGCCTAGAGAAGCCATCAAGCCGGGTCAGAGAGCACAAATTGATATCGAATACGACAGCACAGATAAAGAGGGACTACAGGAGGTGACGGTTGATGTCTTTGCCAACACTGATCCCCTGGTCACACAGGCATTTTTCAAAGTCTTCGTAGAGACCATCAAATAGGTACTCAGCCTCTTGTAGAGATCATGAGTGACCTGCTCGCATATGCTGTTGATCTTGGCTGGATGCAATGGGCTGCTACGATTTCGAGCATCATTTATGTGGTATTGGCAGCAAAGGAGCAGATCTGGTGCTGGTTCTTCGGATTGGTTGGAGTGACCATTTTGTTTTTTATTTATCTGGATGCACGACTGTATTCAGATGCTACTCTTCAAGTCTTTTATGCCATGATGTCGGTCTATGGCTGGGTGACCTGGTACCGATCAAAGGAAGGTCATCACCTTCAGATCGTGGTGGTTCCTTTTTCTCAACATGTGGTCCTCATTGCTGTGGGGGCGATTGGTGCCTTGTGTCTGGGGTTCTTTTGGAAATCATTTGGCGCTGCCCTACCATTTGCTGATGCCTTTACCACTTCATTTAGCATCATTGCGACCTTTATGGTGGCAAGGAAAATCCTCGGCAACTGGGTTTACTGGATGGTCATCGACGCAGCTTGCGTTGTGATCTATTGGGTCAGAGACATTCCGCTGATTGCCATCCTATTCTTGATGTATGTGCTGTTGGCCGTTTACGGATATTATGCCTGGAAGCGACAATTTGCCTTGCAGTCGGGCATTGAGTGAAAAACAGGCTATTTAGAGCTAGTCTAAATAATTTGCCCATATCAAAAGGAACAGGGTTATCTAAAAAGCTTTATATATTTGCGGGGAATTTAGCAGGAGCATTTTGAGCTTACCAGAATTTGCTGATGATTGGAGCAAATTAGCATTTCGAAATTGCCCTATAAAGTGTAGAATTTCAGTGAGTTATCAACCGGGATTCTGCTTGCTCAAATCAACACCGGAAGCAATATGACCTATACAGTTTTGATCTTGATTGCTGCCCTAATTATTATTGCAGCTATCTATATCGTTACAGAAAACTTGATGCATATACATGTGGATCGAGTAGATGCGAATCAAGCAAAATCGGGGACGAGCATATCAACTCTCTTCAAGAAAAGGCCTCCTTCCTATGTAGATAGTGATCTAGTCCGACTGAAGAAGGGACACAATATCAAGCTAAATGGCCATATAGCATCTGATGACATCCGCGACATCCAGATTGCCACTTTTGCCATCCAGCCACCAAATTTTGTGGGCATCTCACCCATCCCAAAGCTTACCGTAGAGGTGGGAGATGAGGTGTTGGCCGGAGATCAGCTCTTTTTTGACAAGAAGCGCCCGCAAATAAATTACGTAGCACCCGTCAGTGGTGAGGTTGTCGCCATTAACCGTGGACAGAAGAGGTCCATCGCAGAAGTGGTGATCCTTGCCGACAAAGACCGGAGTTTTCGGGAGTTGGATGCTGTGGACTTAGATACGGTATCGAGGGAGCGTCTAGTGTCCTTCATACTCGATAGCGGTGCCTGGCCAATGATCCGTCAGAGGCCCTTTAATATTGTGGCAGATGAAAGTGTGGTACCTACCAACATCTTTGTTTCTACCTTTCATACTGCCCCACTGGCTCCAGACCTATCGGTGGTGGTGCGGGGAAATGAGGAAGCTTTCACTACTGGTATAAAGCTGTTATCAAAGCTGACTTCCGGTGACGTCCACTTGGGTTTGGACGCCAATGGCAGTGAACCTCCGGCAGAGATCTACAGAAACGTACCTAATGCTCAAAAGCACTGGTTTGAGGGCCCCCACCCCACTGGCAATGTGGGCGTGCAGATCCATCATACCCATCCGGTAGATGCCTCATCACCGGCCTGGGTCGTGGGCGTCCAGGAAGTGATCACACTGGGAAAACTGATCACTCAAAGGAAGTTTGATGCTACGAGGATAGTGGCATTGACGGGAGAATCAATAGCTGAGCCGTGTTATGTGCGCACTATGCAAGGTGCTAAGATCGGTGATCTTCTGGCAGATCAGCGGGTGGGTGAGGATGATCGATGTATTTCAGGAGATGTATTAGCCGGCAGTCGAAAACTGGCAGATGGCTATTTGAACTTTTTCGATGACCAGGTGACAGTGATTCCCGAAGGCAAGCACTTTGAGTTATTTGGTTGGTTGTCACCTTTTAAGCTTAAACCTACGGTGTCAAGGGCCTTGCCGGCCTATTATTTTTCGAGTCCTCTAAAGGTTGATACCAACACACAAGGAGAGGAACGAGCCTTTGTGGTCACAGGTCAATATGAACGGATGCTTCCCATGGATATATATCCACAACATTTGATGAAAGCTATCCTCACCAAGGACTTTGAGAAAATGGAGGGGCTAGGAATATATGAACTGGTTGAGGAAGATGTGGCTCTTTGCGAATTCGCCTGTACTTCAAAACAGCCACTGCAGCATATCTTGCGATCGGGCTTAAATATAATGTTGGAGCAAGGATAGATCAAAAGCAACATGAGCAAACTCTTAGAATTTGTCAAAAAGATCGAGCCCAAGAAAGGCTCATTTGCGCATACTTTGTATGATGGGTTTTTCACTCTGCTATATACACCAGATGAGGTTACCCACGGTGGAACCCACATCAAGGACAGCATGGACCTCAAGCGGACGATGGTCCTGGTGGTCATCGCACTACAACTTTGCTATATTTTTGGGACTTACAACATCGGTCATCAACATTTTCAGGCGATCGGCGTTCATTCGGGCTTTCTTGACGGCTTTCATCTAAAACTGTTTTTCGGTCTTGGTAAACTACTACCCGTTTTTATAGTAACCCATGTGGTTGGTTTGGCCATCGAGTTCTACTATGCCTTCAAGAAAGGTCACGGAATAGAAGAAGGATTTCTGGTTTCTGGTGCATTGATTCCACTGATTATGCCTCCCGATCTTCCATTGTGGATCTTAGCTATTGCCGTTGCCTTCGCAGTATGGATTGGCAAAGAAGCTTTTGGAGGTACTGGAATGAATATTTGGAACGTGGCTTTACTGGCGAGGGTTTTCGTCTTTTTTGCTTACCCAACCACTATATCAGGAGATCAGGCTTGGGTGGCAGGTGTGACCAACACTTCTCCCGGAGGTGAAGTAGTATATGGTTGGTATCACAGCCTCTGCAATGGGATCTTCGAGATGTTTGGAGCTGCTACCTTCGAGGCAGGTGCCAAAGTGGTTGATGGGTTTACGGGGGCTACTCCTCTGATCTTGGCCTATCAGGGAGGATGGGACGCAGTCACACAGGTCTACTCTGAAAGTCAGATGTGGTGGGGTGCCATTCCCGGATCAATCGGAGAGACATCTAAACCTTTGATCCTTCTGGGAGCTGCTTTGTTGATAGTGATGGGTATTGCGAGCTGGAGAATCATGGTGAGTATGATTTTTGGAGCTGTCGTGATGAGTCTTCTGTTGAATCTGTGGGACGCTACGCCTTTTATGACGGTTCCCTGGTATTATCAATTTTACATCGGCAGTTTCTGGTTTGCCATGGCTTTTATGGCCACTGATCCGGTCACGGCGGCAGCCACGAATCGTGGAAAGTGGATCTATGGATTTTTGATTGGATTTATCGGCATCATCATCAGGGTGCTCAATCCGGCCTATCCGGAGGGATGGATGCTAGCCATTTTACTGCTCAATACCTTCGCTCCACTCATAGATCATTTTATTCTCCAATCGAATATTTCAAAAAGACTGAAGCGTGCATAATACAAGATACATCGTCATTTTTGTGACCATTCTCACAATCGTGGTGGCCTTGGTCCTTTCATTGATGGCCACGGGCCTTAAGCCCATTCATGATCGCAATGAGGCCATCTACAATAAGAAAGCCATCATCTCGGCCATAGAAAGTGGTCTGGGCGTTGCGGTGAATGACCTCTCCGGTGAAGAAGTTCAGGCCATATTCGACGAGCGGATCCGCCAGGTCGTGATTGATCACCAGGGTAAGGAGATTGCAGGCGTGTTAGCGGAAGATGTAGATATGGCCAAAGAGAGAAAGAAGCCTCTAGCCGAGCGAGCCTTTCCAGTCTATGTCTATGATGATCCTCAGGGCAAATTATACATCATTAGTGTAAGGGGTAGTGGCCTTTGGGATGAAATATGGGGAAATATAGCTTTAAAGGAAGATTTTAAGACGGTGGCAGGTGCAGCATTTGACCATAAGGGTGAGACGCCAGGGTTGGGTGCTGAGATCAAAGACAACCCTAAGTTTGCTGATCAATTTGAAGGTAAGACCATCTATGATGATGCAGGAGTATTTACGTCCATAGATGTGGTAAAGAACGGTGCCAAAGGGCCCCACCAGGTGGACGGAATCAGCGGAGCTACCATCACGGGCAATGGTGTGGCTGATATGTTGGAGCAAGGCATTAAGTATTACGAACCGTATTTCGAAAGTGCAAGAAAGTAATAAAAGAGATCTTCTGGATTCATTAAGATATTCGATCGATTAATATGGCGGAGACAGCAATTAAACAACCGGAGATAAAAGAGAGAGAACCGCTCTTTGGGCCAAAGGAAAAGAGACTCATTACTGATCCTCTCAATGATAATAATCCCATCACGGTGCAGGTGTTGGGTATTTGCTCGGCCCTGGCGGTCACCACCTTGGTTTATCCATCTGTCGTCATGGCCATTGCCGTGGTCTTCGTCACCGCATTCTCAAGCTTGTTTACCTCATTACTCAGAAAGAGCATTCCCAAGCAGGTAAGGATGATTGTGCAATTGGTGATCATTGCTACCCTGGTGACTGTGGTAGAACTGACCCTTAAAGCACTCAACTACGAGGTCTATAAGCAGCTCTCTGTCTTTATCGGTTTGATCATTACCAACTGCATTGTCATGGGCAGACTCGAAGCCTTTTCTATGGCCAATAATCCATGGCGATCATTTTTGGATGGCATAGGCAACGGATTGGGCTATGGAGCCATTCTGATCATCGTGGCCTTGTTTAGAGAACTATTGGGCAAGGGCACTTTGTTTGCCGGTAGCCCACTGGCTTGGAAGATCATAGGTCCTTCATCGGAGTACATGTTGGATACGACCAGTATTGGCTGGCTCGGTTGGTATCAAAACAATAACCTTATGGTGCTTTCAGCATCTGCGATGTTTGTCATTGGCCTGTTGATCTGGGCACACAGAAGTTGGAACCCCAAATTGGTCGACGTCTCATAGAAACACTTGAATAGCATATCATGGAACTAATTAACATATTCATTAAGTCTGCTTTCATCGAGAATCTGGTCTTGACATACTTTCTCGGTATGTGCTCATACCTTGCGGTATCAAAGACTGTAAAAACGGCCTTTGGCCTGGGACTGGCGGTGATCTTCGTATTGGGCATTACCATGCCTATAAACTGGTTGATCACCAACTATCTCCTCAGTGAAGGAGGCCTTTTTGGCATGGATCTGACGTTTCTACGGCTTATTCTTTTCATAGCTGTGATAGCTTCGATGGTGCAGCTTGTGGAAATGGTGATCGAGAAGTTCTCCCCAGCCTTGTACAATTCACTGGGGATCTTTCTGCCACTGATCACTGTAAACTGTGCCATATTGGGGGGATCCCTTTTTATGGTGTCGAAGGAGTACAATTTTGCCGAATCTGTGGCTTTCGGATTAGGAGGAGGATTTGGGTGGTTCTTAGCCATCATTGCCATAGCAGCCATCAGAGAAAAAATTAAATATTCGAATGTACCTGCACCTTTGAGAGGGCTGGGCATTGCATTTATCATTACAGGCTTAATGGGCCTAGCATTCCTAAGTCTGTTAGGGATAGACCCAGCCGCTCTGTAATCGTGCTACTAAAAAGATAGAACATTGGAGATGATATTATTGATGTCTTTCATGCCAATACTATGGGCAATCGTGGTGTTTACTGCCGTCATTCTCGCCCTATCATTTATGCTCATCTATGCTAGGAAGCGTTTGGTACCTCAAGGTGATGTGCGCATTGTAATCAATGGAGATGCCGACAACGCATTGGCTGTATCACCAGGCAGCTCCTTGCTTTCGGCACTTTCAGACCAAGATGTCTTTTTGCCTTCAGCGTGTGGAGGAGGAGGTACTTGTGCCATGTGTGAGTGTCATGTAGAATCAGGCGGTGGAGATGTTTTACCCACTGAGCTTAACCACCTCACTCGAAAAGAAGTCAGTGAGCACAAGCGACTGGCATGCCAGGTAAAGGTCCGCGAAGACATGGAGGTACGAGTACCAGAAGAAATATTTGGGATCAAGAAGTGGGAATGCGAAGTCGTTTCCAATCGCAATGTGGCTTCATTTATTAAGGAGTTTGTGGTGAAACTTCCCGAGGGAGAAACCCTGGATTTTAAGTCTGGTGGGTATATTCAGATCGATGTGCCAAAGATCTCCGTTGATTTCAAAGACTTTGACATCCGACCCCTGCCCGATGATCCTGCAGGCGACGAAAAGTTTAAGTCCGAGTGGGACAAATTTCAACTGTGGAACCTGAGCATGAAGAACGACGAACCTCAGTTTAGAGCCTATTCGATGGCCAACCATCCTGCAGAAGGAAACATCGTGATGCTAAACATACGGATCGCCACACCTCCTTGGGATCGCAATACCAATGCTGGAAAAGGTGGATGGATGAATGTCAATCCCGGAGTTTGTTCGAGCTATGTTTTTAGCCTTAATCCAGGAGACAAAGTCACGATCTCTGGTCCTTATGGAGAATTTTTCATAAAAGACACCAAAAAGGAAATGTTGTATATCGGAGGTGGAGCAGGTATGGCACCCTTGCGCAGTCATCTTTTCCACCTCTTCCACACTGCAAAGACCAGGGATCGGAAAGTCACATATTGGTATGGGGGACGATCTTCCCGGGAGTTGTTTTACACCAAAGATTTTCGAGAGATCGAAAAGGAGTTTGATAACTTCAAGTATAACATTGCACTCTCTAATCCATTGCCAGAAGACAACTGGAGTGGTTATGAAGGTTTTATACACCAAGTGGTACTCGACAACTATCTTTCAAAGCATCCCGAGCCGGAGGAGATTGAGTATTATCTATGCGGTCCGCCCCTGATGTTGCAGGCTTGCTTGAAAATGTTTGATGAATTGGGTGTGCCTGAGGAGAACATCGCTTTCGATGACTTTGGAAGTTGATACCTTTCTGCACTAAGGTACGTGTGGAATACGACTAATCACCGATCGAACTTTTCGATCACCCATTAAGAACCACGGAAAACAGCAGTATTAAGCAAAGCAGTCGAATGGGTAAATATTCGGTATTCACCTCATTTGGACTATATTCGCGTCATCCTTTTTGAATCACTAATATGGGATCAACAGGACCATGAATCCCCCTAAGAGATACTTAATCACCTCCGCACTGCCGTATGCCAATGGACCCTTACACATTGGCCATCTCGCAGGCGCCTATTTACCAGCCGATGCTTTTGTGCGCTATCTCAGGCTGTCGGGTAAAGATGTGGCCTACATATGCGGATCTGATGAACATGGAGCAGCCATTACCATCAGGGCCATGAAGGAGCACATCCCACCAAAAGCCATCGTGGACAAGTATCATGCGCAGATCAAGGATGCCTTCCAACAAATTGGGATTTCCTTTGATATCTATCACCGTACTACTGAACCCATCCACCATGAAACTTCTCAAGACTTTTTTCAGACACTTTACGACAACGGTTCATTTGTAGAGAAAGAAAACGATCAGTATTACGATGAAGAAGCCGGTCAGTTTTTGGCAGATCGGTACATCACCGGCACATGTCCAAAATGTAGCCATGCGAATGCATACGGTGACCAGTGTGAAAATTGCGGGTCTACCTTGAGCCCAAGTGAATTGATCAGTCCCAGATCAACCATTAGTGGCAGCACACCGGTGCTCAAGAAGACGAAACACTGGTACTTACCTCTGGAAGATCATGAAGATTGGTTGAGGAGTTATATAAGTCATGGAATGCTGGACGGTGAGACGCATCATTATGTAGATGAGTGGAAGAAGCATGTGGTCGGTCAATGTAAATCATGGCTCGACGGAGGTCTGCAGCCCCGAGCCATCACCCGCGATCTTGATTGGGGAGTAGACGTACCTCAGAATATTGAAGGCGCCAAAGGAAAAAAACTCTATGTGTGGATGGATGCACCGATCGGCTATGTGTCAGCCACCAAGCAGTGGGCCAAGGATCACGGAAAGAACTGGGAGGATTATTGGAAGGATCCTGATGCCGCACTGATACACTTCATCGGTAAGGACAACATTGTTTTTCACTGCCTGATCTTTCCAGTGATCCTCAAATCATATGGCTCGTTTAATCTTCCGATCAATGTGCCTGCCAATCAGTTTGTCAATCTGGAGGGTAATAAAGTCTCGACCTCCAAGGGATGGGCCGTATGGATCCATGACTACCTCAAAGATTTTCCTGGTAGGCAGGATGAACTGCGCTACTACTGCTTCAAGATCATGCCGGAGCAGAGAGATAGCGACTTCGTGTGGAAGGGTTTTCAAGAAGCAGTTAATAATGAACTGGTCAACAATTTGGGGAATTTCATTCACCGAGTGCTGGTACTCACCAATAAGTACTACAATGGTGTAGTACCTGTGATCGACGAGAGTATTTCGATAAATGCACCCCAAGAGTCGGGCCTACCTACCTGGCATGATTCGGAATTGTTAGATCTTTTTGATAGACTGCATGATCTCCGCACTTATTTGAAGGCATTTGATTTTAGGGCGGCACTAAAATCTCTGATGGAGATATCGTCGGTGGGGAATCAGATACTCCAGCTCAACGAACCCTGGAAGCATGTGAAAACAGATCCCGATACCGTTGAAGTCGTCATGAATCTATGTCTTCAATATGTCACAGCCATCAGCGTGGTGATGGACATTTTTCTACCTTTCACTTGTCGGTCACTAAGACAAATGTTGGGACTGCCTCCCATCAATGAGACTGGCGAATTTGTGGATACCATGGATATCCTTTCTGAGGGAAAGCACTTAATCCCAGCAGGACACAAAATAAATAAGGCGAGCCACTTGTTTTCGAGGATCGAGGACTCGGCCATCGAAGCTCAGGTTGCGAAATTGCATGCTAACAAAGTCGAAGAGGTTGAAGAAGATGTTCATTCCAGTATCAAGCCCACAGCGACCTTTGATGATTTTAGCAAACTTGATCTGAGAACCGGCACCATCATTTCAGCGGCGAAAGTAGAGCAAGCCGATAAGTTGCTTAAAATGACAGTTGATATCGGTTTTGAACAGAGGACTGTGGTATCGGGTATTGCCGAGACGCACGATCCAGCCGATCTAGTAGGGCAGGAGATTGTGTTAGTGGCCAATCTGGCTCCCCGAAAAATCAGAGGTGTTGAGTCCAGGGGTATGATCCTATTGGCAGAAGATGGGGATGGCAAGCTGGGATTTGTCAGTGCTCCCAAGGGCTGGGCCAAAGGAGAAGTAGTCAGATGAGCCGCCGCTTATGGGCGTATGGTCTGGTGGCTGCTTCCACCATATTTCTCATCTCCACCTATCTGCTCATCGACAAACAGATGAGTCGAGAACTTTGGGGGCATCTGCCACTCTATCAGTTTTCGGCAGGATGGTTTGTCTTCATTATGTTGGTCAAGCGGAAGACATTTTCCACCACTTCTGGACTACGCAACTATGGATTGGCTACTCTCTCGGCACTACTATTGACCTTGGGATTTCCACCATTTCCCCTGCCATTTTTATTGCTGATCGCCTTTGTTCCGATGCTTTATGCACTGCATCTTAAGCGGACTGCCTCACAGGACAACAGATCCGTTTTTCTTCTCTTGCTTCACACCTTCATACTTTGGAATATCTGGGCCACCTTTTGGGTCGCCAACACAGCCTATGCGGCAGGCATATTTGCCAATCTCGTCAATGCTCTTCTCATGACGATACCGCTCATCATCTTTCTGGGCATAGTCCGCCACTTGGGAAAGTCAGTGGCGCTGGTGTCTTTTACTGCTGCCTGGATCGCTTTTGAGTTTTTGCATATGCGTTGGGAACTCTATTGGCCGTGGCTGACATTGGGCAATGGCCTTGCGACGATGCCAGTAGGCATCCAATGGTACGAGATTACCGGTACCTTGGGGGGCTCGCTTTGGCTTCTAGTCGGCAATTACTTAGGATTTCAGCGCTGTCTTAATCAGAGATGGAAGTCCCTGAGAAACTGGTGGCTGCCTGCTGTCTGGGTAATAGTTCCCATGCTCATTTCTGCTATTGTTTATGCGAGCTATAGTGATGATGGCGACAAGATCGAAGTGGTTGCTGTACAACCCAACTTAGAACCCCACTACGAGAAATTTAACTTTTCTGCCGAGCGCATCACTCAACGCTTTCTCACGCTCAGCCGGACCGGAGTTACGGATTCGACAGACTATTTGATTTTTCCAGAAACCAGCCTGTCAAATGTCAATCTGGATCAGCCATTCCAGACCACATCTATGGTGCGGATAAGGCAGTTTCTGCAAGAATACCCAAATATGCGATTGGTCTCCGGCTTGGAGGCTTATCGCATCTTGGAGGATCCTATAGATCTTGCACGTCCCACCACTCGTCCTGTGCGCACATCCCGCGGTGATACCGCCTATCTGGAGGCTTACAATTGCTCGGTACAGATGGATGCAGCAGGAAATGTGCAAGAAAGCTATAAAGCAAAGTATGTGCCGGGTGCGGAGTACTTTCCATTTAAAAAGATCTTATTTTTCTTAAAGCCGATCGTGGATCGGTTGGGGGGCACCAGTTACGGCTACCGCATACCTTCAAAGCATGACTTGTTTTCCCACGGAGCACAAAAAATTGCACCTTCCATTTGCTATGAGTCCATTTTTGGGGAATTTACAGGGAGGTCGGTGCTCGCCGGTGGTCAAGCCATTTTTATCATGACCAATGATGGCTGGTGGGACAATACTGCAGGTCACAGACAGCATGTCGCGTATGCCAGGTTGCGGGCCATTGAGTGCAGACGCAGCATAGCTCGATCAGCCAATATGGGTACTTGCTGCTTTATAAATCAGCGGGGTGATATAACCTCAGCCACAGATTACGGAGTGCCCGGTACGGTACGCGGAGAGATTTCGTTGAATGAGGACATCACATTTTACACATTGTGGGGTGATGTGGTGGGGCGGATTTGTTTGTTTATTACCATTTTATTGATGCTGCGTGCTATGGTGAAGAGGATCCAAGGAGGGCAAACGAAGCAGCGAGCGAATCCGAGCTAGTTGTCAACACCCATTTTAGATGCAAGATAGTGGCTAGGTTGGTCGAGTATTATGGTACGCAGACTTTGATCGTCCGTAACGGCAATATCTCACTAACTTAGTGTCGCGCTGAAAAATCTGCATCCATGAGAAATGAATTTGTAGCCTTTGCGATCTTGTCCACAATGCTGGTCGTGGGCATTGCCTATTACATTTGGTCACCCATGTGGTGGGCTTTTGTGTTGCTAGGTCCCATTTTACTTTTGGGTATCTATGATATGTTTCAAAGGCGTCATGCCGTCATGCGAAATTTTCCCGTGCTAGGGCGTGGAAGGTACCTGATGGAGAACCTGCGGCCAAAAATGTATCAATATTTCATAGAATCGGACACGAGTGGTCGACCCATCAATCGTCTGGAACGAAGCATCGTGTATCAACGGGCAAAACAGGAGTTGGATACTACTCCCTATGGCACACAACTGGATGTGTATGAGCAGGGCTATGAATGGATAAACCACAGCATCAATCCGCGGCAAATAGGCCATGATGTAGTGCCTCCGAGGGTGACCATTGGTGGTGCGGATTGTACCAAGCCTTACAGTGCCAGCCTGCTTAATATTTCGGCTATGTCCTACGGATCACTGAGTAAGAATGCCATAATGGCGCTCAATGGTGGTGCCAAGATTGGTCAGTTTGCCCACAATACAGGAGAAGGTGGCCTTAGTCCATATCACCTCAAACACGGCGGTGACATCATCTATCAATTTGGTACCGGATATTTTGGGTGTCGCGGTACCAATGGCCTCTTTTCACCGGAGCTCTTTGCCAAAAGGGTAGAAGATGAGCGAGTAAAAATGATCGAGGTCAAACTGTCTCAGGGTGCCAAACCTGGTCATGGCGGGATTTTACCTGCCAAGAAGAATACTCCTGAGATTGCGGCCATTAGAGGCGTGGAGGCTCATAAAGAGGTGCTTTCGCCACCGTATCATACCGCTTTTAGCAACCCGGTTCAGCTGATCGAATTTGTGCAGCAATTGAGAGAGTTGTCCTTTGGCAAACCGATAGGATTCAAGCTTTGTGTAGGTTGGCGCAGTGAATTTTTGGCCATCTGTAAGGCCATGGTTCAGCTCGATGTTTATCCAGATTTTATTGTGATCGACGGAGGTGAGGGAGGTACTGGTGCTGCACCTTTGGAATTTACTAATTCCGTAGGTATGCCTTATCGAGATGCGCTCACCTTTGTAGATGATGCCTTGTTTGGTTTCGACATTAGAGACAAAATTAAGGTGATCGCTTCGGGTAAGATCATTTCAGGTTTTGATATGGCAAAATGTCTGGCCATGGGAGCTGATCTTTGTTACAGTGCTCGTGCCATGATGCTGGCTTTGGGGTGTATTCAAGCTCTTGAGTGCAATAAGAACAATTGTCCAACGGGTGTGGCTACACAAGATCCTGAGTTGGTTGCGGGATTATCGGTGGCTGATAAGAAAGTGAGGGTAGCAAATTTCCATCGCGAAACGGTGCTTAGCCTTCTAGAGCTCGTTGCTGCCAGTGGTTTTGAGTCACATCATCAGATCAATAGGTATTCTATCTTTCGAAGAATCAATGCTCAAGAGGTGGGGACCTATGCCGATATCTATCCATACATTACCAAAGGCTCACTTCTCCAGGAGCATTCCATCCCGGAGCATTTTGACCGGGACATGGCCTTGGCAACTGCCGAAAGTTTCTTGCCCAGATTTGTCGAGGTTCATTGATGTGCGTGACATGATCAAATACACGATCTTATTTCTGACCGCCTTAGTAGCGTGTCAATCCCAGGTGGAACAGGCAGATATGATCATCTATAATGGCCATTTTACCACCATGGCACACAGCGATGTACCTCCAGAAGCAATGGCCATTGCAGGTGACCGGATATTGGCAATAGGCCGCAGCGGAGACATAGAACCATACCGTAACGACAGTACCAAGATGCTCAATGCACAGGGCCATTTCATATACCCAGGTCTCATCGAGGGTCATGGTCATTTGGCCGATATTGGCAGCAGCCTACAAGACCTAGACTTAAGCGAGGCGCTGTCTTGGCAGGAGGTTGTTGCTGCGGTGAAGTCTGAAGTAGATACACTGCCCCCAGGTTCTTGGATCATCGGTCGAGGGTGGCATCAGGAAAAATGGAATATTACACCACAACCTAACCTGCGTGGTTACCCTTATCACCATGACCTCTCAGCCATCTCACCACAGCACCCAGTGCTACTGTTCCATGCTAGTGGACATGCTGCCTTTGCCAACCGTGCAGCCATGGATGATGCTGGAGTCTCACTTGAGACCACGGATCCTGCTGGAGGTTCCATTGTTAGAGATGCACGTGGTGATGCTATCGGTGTCTTTGAGGAAGTGGCCCAAGGAGTCATCCATCAGGCGCATATAGAGTTTCTCAATACCCTAGCTCCGGAGCAGAGGATGGCAAAATGGCATGACGGCATACTGCTGGCCATTGAGGAATGCCTTTCCAAAGGTATCACCACCTTTTACGACGCAGGATCTAGCTTAGAGGTTATCAACAGGTATCAGGATCTGGCTGAGCAGGGTGAGCTCGATTTGCGATTGTGGGTCATGATTCGTCATTCTTCGGAAGAGCTCGAAGGGAATCTTGGGACTTTTCCTTGGATTGGTCTATCGGATCATCATCTGACTGTGAGGGCTATCAAGACAGCGCTTGATGGCGCCTTGGGATCTTTTGGAGCCTGGATGCTAGAACCCTATGCGGATAAGCCGGGCTTCTTCGGCCAAAACACAGTGCCGACGTCGGAGGTAGATCGTCTAGCACAAATGGCGCTTGAATATGACTTACAACTTTGTGTACATGCCATCGGTGATCGGGCCAACCAGGAAACACTAGATATTTTTGAGCGATATTATCGACTTGCCCCACCCCCTGCTGACCTTCGTTGGCGCATCGAGCATGCGCAACACCTGGATCCATCGGATATACCTAGGTTTAGGGAGATTGGTGTTATTGCCTCCATGCAAGGCATTCACTGTACTTCTGATGCTCCATTTGTCGAGACAAGACTGGGATACCAACGCGCTAAGACTGGTGCTTATCCCTGGCGATCTCTACTGGCTTCAGGTGCAGTCATAGCCAATGGTACCGATGCTCCAGTGGAGGATGTGGATCCGATCACCTCTTTTTATGCTTCGGTCACTCGAGTACACCCCGGCCGGAAAGGTGCATTTTTCCCGGAGCAAGCCATGACCCGTGCTGAAGCCCTAAGATCCTACACCATCGATGCTGCTTACGCAGGATTTGAGGAGCACTTAAAGGGCTCCCTGGAAGTGGGCAAATTGGCAGATGTTACGATTTTGGATAAAGATCTTCTGAGGTGCCCCGACGAAGAAATTCTGCAGACAAGGGTCATGTATACAATTGTTGGAGGGGAGATAAAATATCAATTGGATGAGTGAGGATACATCGCACTGTTTGTTCGATGAGGTGAAAAATCCAGGATAAACAAACTCTTCATCACCGGTGCTGTAGCCAACTGTTGGTATGTCCCATGAGTAAATTATATTGGGTAGATGGACCATGGCTTTCCAACACTTGTAACTCGACTTCTTCTGAATTGGACATCTGTAGTACCTCCTTCCTTAGGCTCATACCTCAGTTCTTCACCTATTCTACAGCCCATGATCAGCATCTCCCTGGAAGATAGCAGCGTTCCAGCGAGGCCGATGCCTCCTAGCCCCCATTTTCTTAAGAAATTGCGACGATCTTCGATCTTCATGAGAATTGAATCGATCTACCTATAATATGGTGGATTTGCCATTGGTGGCATCGTACTGATTGCCCACTCTGCTCTGGAAAGAAAATACAAAATCATTAGTTTTATGCTTAGCCCGATGGTCTTGCAAGCAAGCTTATCTGGAGCCTGAGAGTTGCAGTAGAATGTTGTATCCAGAATTAAAATAATGATAAATGAAACTTGGATTTGTATCAGCTATACTACCCGATTTAGATTTGCAGCAAGTACTTTCTCTTGCGGCGGAGATCGGCTACGATTGTGTAGAGGTCATGTGTTGGCCTCTCGGTAAGGCGACGCGCCGTTACGCCGGCATCACCCACATCGATGTAGATGGATTGAATCGGAGAAAAGCAGAGGAAGTCAAAGAACTCACCAGGAGAACAGGTGTCGAGATCAGTGCGCTTGGATACTATCCCAATGCGCTCTCACCAGACTCTGACGAGAGAAAGATTGCCATCACACACATCAAGAAGGTGATCAAGTCGGCCAGATTACTTCAGCTAGATATAGTCAACACATTCGTGGGTCGCGATTGGTCAAAATCCACAGATGCGAACTGGCCCTCCTTCAAACGAGTGTGGAAGTCGATCATAGGGTATGCCGAGAAGTATGAAGTGAAAGTAGGCATTGAAAACTGTCCTATGTGGTTTAGCGAAGATGAGTGGCCCGGGGGCAAGAATCTGGCCACCACACCGGCTATTTGGAGTCGGATGTTTGAGGAATTACCTAGTCCCAATTTCGGACTCAATTATGATCCCAGTCATATGATTTGGCAGCACATGAATTACTTGCAGCCCATACAGGATTTTGCTGATCGCCTGCACCATATTCATGCTAAAGATGTGCGCCTGGATCAGGACCGTCTAGATCGAGTTGGTATTATGGCCCACCCCAACCAGTTCCATTCACCCAAGCTGCCAGGCATGGGAGATGTAGATTGGGGTAAGTTTTTCTCATACCTTACCGATGTGGGTTACGATGGACCAGTGTGCGTAGAAGTTGAAGATCGGGCTTATGAAGGTAGTTTGGATGATCGAAAGCGCGCACTACAGCAGAGCTACAACTTTCTGAGGAAGTACGTGGTGTAAGACACAGATGCTGACTTCTTTGCTAGACCGGGGACACCCGAACATCGCACAAGTCGTCTGAAGATTATGGTAGGTATGGTGGGTGCATTCAATCCGCACCATTTTAGCAGGCAGTAGGTGGACCGCTTCTAATCCAATTGTCAACGACCGTAATACTCACTAGACTAGTTATTATCTTATCAACTCGATGGCCATCCTTTTTATTTGGCGCATTTTGGATACCTCAAAAGTGGCAAGGATCTCTTGCCCAGTCTCAATGAGGAGTGGAATGCCGGGATAAAGCAAGAATTCAAATGTCTCGTCGAGCGACATATCTATTTCACAAGCCCCCAACATTTCGTCTGTACCGGCTCCTTCGGGAGCCAATTTTTCACAAAAGATTTCATAAACTCCTTAACCCCATCAGGATCAAGTTGTACTTTTCTCTTGATCTTGCAGTACGGTGTTTTCAGATCGAGACTGTCGAAATAAAATATGCCATTCCCCATAAGTGGCTCGCCGCCTAGCGGATTAGGCATTGGCTGCCGGTATTGAATGGTTTCTTTACTATTGTATTGACGTCCCATGAGTAGATGGACTAACCTTATGTCTTTGAGCACGCGTTCCTCAATTCCCTGCCTGGAAGCCATAGGGGCCATCATTGAGTGCATGGTTTTCTCAAAATGTTCTTGCTCCTCCACTGGCCGGTCAACTTTTAGTAAACCTACTAAGTCATCAACAAAGCCAGCCATTTTCTCAGCGATGGCTTCCGAATTTTCAAATTCCAGGTCTTTACCTAGGTAGTCGGTATGGTAAATCACCTCAGTTATCCGATATTTCTCAAATAGATCGGCTTGGTCGGGTGAAATACCGTATCCATCAAGATCGTGCTCGTATTTCCACTTTAGGTGATACCTACCTTGTGCGGTGTCGAGCAGCTCCAAAGTTGCCTGATAGGTTGAGGTCTCATCCTTTCTTTAGGTGTCGTAGCGCCATTCTTTGTCAGTCTTTGTTACTTGAAAGGAGAACCGATCACCCACATCCCAGGATGGAACAATCGGTATGTTTTCTGCGTCGGGTTGTGACCAGATATGAGGTATGCCGATCAAAAATACTATGGTGAAGATCCAGTATCTCATGATGATTATAGTAATGTTACCCCAAAATTGAGTGGAACAGACCGGTTTTATGTCATACTAATGGGTGAAATGGGTAGCGACGGCTATCCATATGCTGGTGAAATAAGCGAAAAGGAAGTTGCTTAATGAAGAAATCCTAATAATTGCACGATTTCTGCTTTACTTTGATGATCTGATCAATCATCGATCGGCACAATGCTATGAGATGCGGTCAGAAGGCAGAAGTAAAGAAGAGGTCATTCATATGGGGCATTCTTGTCCCATCCTGGTTCAGGTACTGTCGCCAGATGTTGACATATAAAATAACTCATGCATAAATGAAGTAGGGAAGATCAGAAGGCTGTTTATTGAAAATATCAGTGCTTTTTTTGTCCTAAAAATGTCGCTGCAATTGATATGACAATATGGAACAAATCTATTTCGATGAAATCAGGGACAAATTATGTTCGAAAGACAAACACATGCGACCTGGCAAAATGATGAGTTCGGAAGCCCTCACCTATAAAGGCAAAGTATTCGCTTTCCTTTCACGAAAAAAAATGGTATTTAGATTCGGAAAGGATTTCGATCCTAATGGTGTGGATGGAGAAGTAACTGTCTTTAACCCATACATCAACAGACCACCACTCAATGGCTGGTTTGAAGTCCCTTTGACCGAGAAGGAACTTTGGATACCCATGACCGAGAATGCTTTGGAACTAATCAAGAAGTCAGTTTGACCACAATGGACTACCTGGATTTTCAATGACTCGAAAAAGAACATCAGTAAGAAGTGGATTCAACGGTACCGGCCGACTTTCAAACTCGCATAGAAAGACCATTCATTATACTATCAGCTTGCATGAGCAATGACATTCAGAATTCACTTTTCAGGACCGACCTGGACATGCTTTTTATCGTATAAAACCGACATTTGAGCGACTTAGTATTAATCAAAAAACACTCTTGATGAAACAGTACCTTTTATTGCTAAAAGGAAAAGGGGACCTGGATTATTCGCCTGATGAGCTTCAAAAACGCCTGCAAGAGTACCGAAAATGGGTGCAGACTATCCAACCCCATTACATCTCTAATAACCGATTGAAAAGGAAGGGAGTACACATAAAGGGGAAAGGAGATGTAAAAACCGATGGCCCATTTTTAGAAACAAAAGAGATTATTGCAGGATTTATTATAATTAAAGCCAACAACATAAATCAGGCGACCTCCATAGCAGAATCTTCTCCTTTGCTCAACTACTTTGAGATCTTTGTGAGACCGATGATAATGAAAGAGGACTTTTGAAGAACCAGAATGAACATACCCAGCAACTGGCTGACCACTTTTTTCGTCACAGTTATGCCAAGATTGTGGCCATTTTAGTTCGCTATTTTGGTTTAGCTCAGGTAGAAGTCGCCGAAGACATTGTACAAGACACCTTGATCGAGGCGATGGAAAAATGGAGCATACATGGTATCCCTGACAATCCAGAAGGTTGGATCATGGATGTTGCAAAAAAGAAAACTATCAACTTCCTAAAGAGAGATCAGCTCTTTCATTCCAAAATCATCCCTCAATTGGCACTGCCTATGTCACAAACTGCTACCACTGTTTCAGATAGTACTCTGCGGATGATTTTTGCCTGTTGTCATCCAGAATTACCCATGGAGTCACAAATCTCGCTGGCACTCAGGACTCTTTGTGGGTTAAGTATAGCAGAAATTGCCCGTGCCCTTTTGACTACAGAAGATAACACCAACAAAAGGTTGTATAGGGCAAAAAAGAAATTCAGGGAAGGCAAAATCAAGTTTGACATTCCTTCGGAGAAAGAATATAGTCTGCGTCTAAGCGGTGTCTGCAGGACCTTGTATGTGTTATTCAACGAAGGTTACTACGCGCCACATCATAAGGATGTCCTGAGAATGGACTTATGTTATGAAGCCGTTAGACTGCTTCAGGAGGTGGAGTGTACTTCTAGACAGTCCTCTGAAATAAACGGATTGCTCTCACTGATGCTGCTTTTGTTATCCCGATTTGAAAGTCGACTCGATGAGAACGATGCACTAATATGCCTTCAGGATCAGGATCGGACTCTGTGGGACCAGGCGTTAATTGCTCAGGGGATGAATTACCTCAAGAAAGCCATACAAACAGATCAGGTAAATGTATATCAACTACAGGCTGGTATTGCTGCTGAGCATTGTATATCGCAGGATTTTGAGAGCACCAACTGGCAAAGTATTTACCAGCAATACTTGGTATTGGAGTCAATAGATTCGAGTTTCCTGGTTAAAATGAATAAGCTTATTTCCTGGTACTATACCGGCCATCAAGAGAAAGCCAAAGCATGCTTACATCAACTACAGGAGTTACCTGACTTCGCCGAAAACACCTCATACCATCTCACACTTGGCACATTGTATATGTCTGATAAAGATAAGATACAGGCTACCTATCACTTAAAAAGAGCATTGTCCTTAGCAAAATATGAAAGAGAAAAAATGGTCATTCAACGGAGGTTGGATTCCATCGACTCGATATAGTCCTTCAATCCTTGCACATATTGGAGTGGCGCTTTTTTGAATAGGGGTTTGATCATCATTGTATTCAACATTTTTCCCATCAAACCCAACTTCATTTGATAAGTAAAGGTGAAGGTGACCCTAGTTCGGTTTCCTGCATCTACTAATTCCAACTTCCCCTTCATTTGGTGGCATGGTGGTAGCATTTTTCCACCAATGACATCCGCTGTTAGGGATGTGCCCTCCTGCCAGGCAGTGATCTCTTCATCCATAGATCCCATCGGGAGTAAATCACAATGTCTCCTAGCGCCGATACCTTTGAGGTAATTTGTGCTCTTAGAGGATTTAACCAAAGGATGATAATCGGATATGCTTCCAACCTTCTTCACTACATCCCAAACCTCTTCTCTTGAAGCGTCGATTAGTGTACTTGCACTTAGTTGAGTTAGTTTCATTTGATCCATAGTTGTGGGTTTAAAAGTGATAGCCAATATGCACGGTTCCGAAGGGGCCAAATCCAGCACCTCTAAACTTCTGTCCGTTTACCGTTACATGATCATCAAGCAAGTATTCATATCGCAGACCCAGAAATGGATTTATATAAAAGTTGGCCTTTGTGAAAGGGTACCAACGATAACCAATCCTTGGAATAATATTGTGACTCAAACTTTCCTTCGTCTCACTGCTGCCTATAATGCGATTATTAAAAATCAGATTGATTAGCCCGAAGTAATATCCCTTCCTTGTGACTTTCGGGAAATAGTCAATGGCAAAACCACCACCGAGTATAATTTTAGTTTCCAAACCAGTGGTTCTGTTCTTTGGATTTAAGAGATCATCTACCCACTTCGGAAAATCGGCAGATACAGCATTTAGGAACAATGACCAATGTTCAATTTCCTGCGGCTCAACTATAAATGAGAGTGTTTTGGCACCAAACATGGTGCTTACAGGGTCAGTTTCCACGGATAGCCATGTGTTACTTTTTTGTGCATTGCACTGAAGGATTACGCATGCAAGAAGCGGAAGACAAAAGCATTTTTTCATTGTTTTCCCTTATGTCAAACAGGTCAATGAGAATAGGACCGATTTTCAGTTAAGATTCTTTACTTCTTACCCGATTTTACCCTACTATATGGCATATTGAGAGCTGTCGGACAATCGTAATGTGCTGAGTTATGTTCAAGGGGAGCAAGTGGACATTGATAGAGTTCAACCATAATTGGCCAATGATCAGGTTTTGATCTAGCGATGCCAGGGTGGATCATTGATTCACTGAGCTTCATAATCGTGCACTACAATATGGTCTGTCCACAGACCCAATTTTGATTCAATACGGGGCTTAGGCAAGTGTGGTCTAGCACCAGGGTCCAGAAGCGATCTTCAATACAATCGAATACCTGCACTTCGAAATCTGAATCTCTGCGAAACAGAACATATGTTAGCTATTGATCCTTCCTACTTCACCTGGACAAATTTCTTGTGAGCTAATTGAGTTGGTGGGTGGATGCCGCAAGAGGTGCTGCCGTGATGGTTGGCTTCGATACAGCCTAACTTGATATCGCCTAAAGAAATCATATTCGGAAGATCTTCTCTAGGGACTGACACCTGAGAAGATCTGACGGGTCTTACAGGCTTTAAGAGGTTAAGGTCACACAGGTAGCAGGGCCTGTTCTCTCGGGTCTAAATGTTAACCCTGTTCTCGACTCTACATGCCCATTCGCCAATTGCGAAGCCCTAGTTATTTCCCAAGATCAAGGGCAGTCCATCTCCACCACCACCAATCACAACTACTTTAGAGTTGCCTGATTCTGCCAAACGCTCAGTGGCCTCAATGCCTTTATCTTGCAAGATGCGGTCAGTCAGACTCGAGCTCAAAATGCGGTTTGCTTCTGCTTTGGCTTTGGCCTCTATCAAGAGACGCTCAGCTTCCTGCTGCTGTCGTGTTAGCTTGTACTCATACTCCAATGAAGCTTGTTCTTCTTTGAGCTTTCTTTCGATGGCATCCTTCAGTGTGCTTGGCAGTTGTACCTCACGGATTAGAATGGCATCCAGATGGATATGCTTGCTTTCCACACTATTCTGTGTTTCCGCAAAGATTTCATCTTGAATGGCCTCCCTTTGAGTAGAATATAGTTCTTCAGGTAGATATTTACCGATCACCTCTCTGGTGGCCGATCTTACCTGTGGTAGTAAAATGCGATTCAAATATTCCGGACCGATTTCATCATGTAGGTACCCAATCTCAGATTCGACGGGGTTGTAGAGGTAAGACAGTTCGATGGCGATATTCAGACCATTTTTGGAGAGCACTTCCATCTTGTCAAAACCTTCTCTGATGCGCACATCATAGATATACATCTTGTTCCAGGGCCAGACGATATGAAAACCCTGGCTATAGAGCTTGTCTTTTTCTAAACCTCCACCAAATCGTTTAAACAACACACCCTTTTCTCCCGGATCGATAGTGAGGAAAGAAGTATTGGTCAGGGTAAGGAATCCCATCAAGACGATAAAGCCGAGAATGGCAAGTCTCATTATCTTTGGCTGGTTCATAGTTATTCTTTTATCATAGTTATATTACACTAAATCGCAAACTACCTAATAAGGTTCATCAATTGCAGGGATCAAAGATAAAACTTCTCAATGACTAGACTAAGGATCACTTGGTCTCGATTAGGCCCTCACCTGGCACGACCAGCAGGTGGTGAAATAGTTGTTTCCGGGGATTCGAGGGGATAGATGCTACCTGCAGAATTCTCTTCATGCTGACATCATAGTGCTTGCACGATGGGCTATGGTCTCTACCGGTTGATCTAGCATACACCTGAAGTGGGATTTAGGACATTCCTTATGTCCGATTTTTGAACATGGTCGGCAGCTTAGGTCGTTTACTTCAAACAGGGTTTGTCCAGTGTTGGTGCCATCGGGATAAAACGGAGTCATGCCAAATGAGGGGACTGTATTGCCCCAGATTGAGATGATGGGTCGACTGAAAGCAGCAGCTATATGCATCATCCCTGTGTCGTGGGTAACCACCAATTTGGCCTCTTTGATGACTAAGGCACTTTGTGCTAGGGTACATTTTCCAGCTAAATTGTCAACATGATCCAACTTGTGTGCGATCTGCTCACCAGCCTCCCGATCGTCTGGCCCCCCTACCAGATAAACCTTGTGAGCTACCAGTTCGCAGATGGCTCTGATCTTTTCACAGGGTAGCTTTTTAGTATGGTGGGCACCCCCAATAGCAAAAACCATAAAGGATTCTTCCTTGTTGATCACTGGTGACACTGTCTCCTTTGGGAGATAGTAGTCGAGACCTTTGCCATCATAGGCAATATCCAAAGTGGACAATGCTTGAAAATATCTGTGCACGATGTGTGCTTCGGGCATCACATTTATTTTAAGGTTAACCAGGAGCCATTTAGGGATGTTGGCTTTATCATAACTGACGGATCTAACACCTAGGCGAGTGCATACCTGCCAAGACCTGATATTCTTGTGCAGATTTACAATTAAGTCATAATGGGCGGCACGTAGATCAGGTATCACATCGTGGATATGCCTATCAAGAGCGATGACTCTACTGATGTGTGGATTGCCAAGCAGGATGCCACGGTAAGCTTCCTTAGTGAGATAGTGGATCTCAGCACCCAGCTGGTGCTTGACGCAACGAATCAGAGGGCTGGTCAATACTATATCACCGATGGAGCTAAACCGGATGATCAGTACTTTCATAACATCATTGGATGCGCCTTTCCAGCTCTATTTTGATTCCATCCCGGTTCAGCAATCGCGTTTCCTAAACGATCCTATCTTTTACAAAATTTATGTACGCTCCGTCCAGCTGCACCTTTGAAATGTAAAATATAGAGGCCGGTAGGCAGTGATCCAACTTGGATCGCGGTTTGTCCATCACCTCGGTTATATGGCTTGGTCAAATATATCCTGCCATCTATACCCTGTATCTCCATCATCGCATCTTGTTGCTGTAGAACCCCTTCAATATTCAGGGATAAGACCTCCGTGACGGGATTAGGAAACAAAGTGATCCCTCCGGCAATCAACTCGTCATCGACGGTTGGAGTGAATAGTTCTCGGGCACCATTGCTAAACCATACTCCCCAATTGGAAGCATCACGAAAAATCGTCGCTTCACCCTCCCCAGAAATCTTGTCCTCGGCAATGTTGATTTGTCCTACCACCTCAAAGGTGGATACATCATCCGTCGCGTCTGTGTCAAATAGCAAGGTCTGATCATCTCTGCTATAGGATGGGTAGCCCAGCTTAATATTATCGTAAAGCAGTCCCAGGTCACCGGTTTCAATGTTGGCGCCGATGACTTGGTAGGCCAACTCATCCTCTGTATCATCAATCAAGTCGAAGGCTATGATATAAGGTGAGTTTTCTGAAAAGGTGGGATTGGCCACGCCAATGCCCTCCCGCAGTCCGTTAAATAATTTGGTGATGGAGCCGTCGCCATAGGTGCTATTGGCCTCATCCCAAACCCGCATGAATCCGATGTCCCAATACTCAATGGCTTCGGTTTCTCCTACACTCTTAATGGTGTTGAATGCGTCGTACAAAAGATATTCTCCATAATGGTCCCATTCTATGGCATCTGCATAAAGTACATCTCCCGTACTTATGTCGATGGAGGAGGTGGTTGGATTGTACAATTCATAAATTTGGAAGGTTTCCTGGTCAAGCGAAAAGATATATACAGAATCAGTCAGTGCGTCAGGAATTGCCGCTAACTTGAGTCCATCTCGAGAGATGGCTACGTTATGCCAAATTGGATTGGGTTCTAAAACGCCTCTCCCATAGGTAGCCGGTGAAACACTCCAGTCAAATTGTCCAAAATGTATGGTTCGGTCGTCAGCGACGTACACCATAAAAGATCCATCGTCAGTGACGGATGGTGGATTCAGCAGTCCTCCTTCTTCCAGTGGATCTAGCAATACATTCTTGTCTCCATCAAGCAGTGTGATCACAGATCGCTCATCATCTGCGATAAATACCAGGTCATTGCCTGGATTTTCCTCTTCGTCTTCAAAGTAACTACCTCCTTGGTCACCGATGATGCCTACCTCATCGAAGGCCATCCTGGCCGCATCTGCTGCCTCAGATCCAAACATCATTTGACTGGCATCGATTACAGCAATGCGTAGGTCAGTAAACTGGCTGGAGCGAGTGAGATAGTTGGTCAGCACATTGTAGTACACTTGTTCCGATGCATCATCTCCAATTGCTGAGGCAAACAGATAAAATGCCCGGTTGGGAATTCCGCTATTGAAATGCACCCCACCATTGTCTTCACGCCCAGTGAAGCGCTCGTCGTAGTGTGCTGGCTGATATCCAGGATCACCTATTTTGTTTCCTCCATTATGTGGGTCTGTCATGCTTCTCAGACCCCCGGTTCTAAATATGTTTGTATTGACAATATCCTCGCCAATGAACCAGTCATCTCTGTCCACCTGTACGGCAAAAACATCCGCAAAAGATTCGTTGAGGGCACCCGATTCACCCATGTAGTCAAGATTGGCTGTGGTCTGGACAACCCCATGTGTCAGTTCGTGTACTGTGGCATCTAGTGATTTTGCCAAAGGAGCGCTAAAGGCCACGCTACCATTGCCAAAAAACATGGCCTTTCCATTCCAAAAAGCATTGTCCATTTGTTTGCCATCTTCATCCACCACATTGACCAAAGAAATGATATTGCCCCCTTGCCCGTTGAGAGAGATTCTGCCGAATTTTTGCTCGAAATAGTCAAAAGCCACGGATGCATTTAGATGCGCGGACACAGCATTTGGGTTGTCCCAGGTAGTGGCAAAAGAGACCAAATCCCTTACCGTGAAATTGTCATGACCCGGAAAAGTATTGACTGCATCCAAGGTGATAATTGCTCCTACTGGTCGACTTGGCATGACCGATCTCGAGTCATCAAACATGGAGGATTTTGTGGCGTCAAGTAGAAAGTGAGCACCCTCATATTGCCAGGTTTGTAGTCGTCTGTTCTGTCCGTGAAGATCCAGACCCTGACCTTCTGACCGCTCATTGAAGAGCATCTTCGCGGGTGGGTGGTGAAGTTTACAGAGGCTACTGTAATGATTCAGTATCTCTCCCGAATTGGCATCCACAAAGTATTCATATCGATCGGTGGGATTAGGGTGCCGGGAAATATGCCATGCCAAGACAAGTGCATCTCCCTGGGGATATAAGACCAACTCTTTGACATCTTCTTCCATAAGGTCAAGTACCTTCTGTCGAGATTCGGCACTTAGTGTAGGTACCTTTTTGGTCTGCAGATCAGCATCCACAACCGAGATCGCTTGAGCCTTATCGAGGGATGGTTGAGTGGTTCTTGGCATAGATTTCTTGGGAGCCAGGCCAGTAAGTGAAAACTGCGATCCCTTTTGGTGCAGCGTAAGTTCATGGCCCCAGATCGGCAAGCCATGGTGGTGTTGTTGGTATTTAGAATGATGGATTTCCGCCCTCTTTTCAGTGGCCACTAAGGTCCAAGTATCCGTTGCTTGTCCATGCATGGCTTCATGCAGGAAGGATTCATGAAGCTCTTTCCGGTTCAGATCTCGAGCCTTGGAAGGATTTCGCAGAGTCCCTGCGACCCAGATTGAAGAATGCTGACTGCCCGGCATACGGTTTTTAGTATCAAACAATCGATCCTCATTCAACATGTTGGCGTGCAATGTCTTGTATGATCGTTTAGCAAAGCTTCTAGTAGAGGTTCCTAAGGGAAATGCAAGTTTATCCAGAGTAATAGGCTTTATTTGATAATCCCTAGGGTGACTAGATGCTCGCCGTTGCTTATCAGGAATGGATTGTGCTGTAACGAGGTGTACCAGACATAGCAGGCAAAAAATGGACGCAATCTTGGTAAAATAAGCAGTCATATCTATTGATTTTGGATCAAATTTTTCAGGCGCTGGTAGATCTGTATGCATTCGGGTTTCACCTCTTTTTCATCAAACCAGGTGATTCGATGTTTCTTCTCACCGGTCTTAAAAGTGATGAACTTATAAGCGTTGCCGGGTTGCTCGTATTGATAGGTTTGCAGGTTCAAGCTCTTATAGTTGTTCAAGGCTCGTGAAATGATCTTTCGATCTATCTTGGGCAATTCGGTCTGCACAGTATCGATGCTACTTTGCTTATACACGCGGCCATTAGTGAGGATGTGATAGCTGGTTTCAATCCCAGCAAAACCACCGCCTTCTCCGATGGTCACATAATCATCCTGATGGTTTTCGGGGTTGAAATGAGTGCTTTTGCACGACCAGGTGGTAATCAAAAAAACGACTAAGATCAATGCGAATAAGATGCCAGGTATGGCAAGCGAAGGAGGAGTCTGCATACGCTAAAGGTAACACGTTTTGATGAAAAATAATTCCGAGCCAGGCCCCTGAGGGAGGTTATTCTAACACTAGAGCTTGTGATAATCAGCAGTGTTCACCTGATGTTTTAGGAAGCATTGGTCGTAAGCCAGTAAATCATCGCCTTCAGATTATTGACAGAGCGCTAAGGGAGATTGATCCAGTCGAGGTCCAGTTCTTCGTTGAAGATTTTGATAACAAGGGCAGCTGATTGATCTTGACTCAATGTCCTCCTGATCGATGCATGTAAAGCCGACATCACCACCTCGTACTTTCCTGACACTTGGGTGCTCATGTGATTGGTCCTGATGGTGATGCCGTCATGTGTCCTCAGGTCGGCAAGAAAATCCAAGACGGTGGTACCATAGTTTGTATGTAGGGGATATAGACTGATTTCAACAGTAATCTGCATGGATGTGGATAAATTTTTGGAGGATCCTTGGAAAATGTTAGGAATAAACGTTATTTGGCAATATATTTGTTAAATCTTTAATTAGTAGATTTTTGTAATATGAAAAGCTACTGATGGTGTGAACCTTTTCATTAGGAAAATGGTTAAGATTTAAATGATTGATTTTGTTGCTCTTAAATGAGCATATACATAAAGATGTAGTTTTCTTATTTTGAGACCTTAGTCGAATAGCCCGGATTTGAAATGTCAAATCCCGGGCTTTTCTTTGGTCCCGCTGGGACCATGTCCTACCCAACATAGCCGTTTTTTAGTCTTTCAAAGCCGTTTCTCGCAGCCTTTTGAGAAAGGGAGAGGCGAAAATGAAATCTTGCAGGGTTTCATTCTTACTTTCTAATACTTCCGCTTTAGTTCCCTTCCATGCCAGATCTCCCAGATAGAGCAGATTGATGGAGTCACCAATTTGCATGACGGAATTCATATCGTGGGTATTGACAATGGTGGTCATGTTGTTTTCCGTTGTGATGCCTTCAATCAGTTCATCTATGAGTATCGATGTCTTGGGATCAAGGCCAGAATTGGGTTCATCGCAGAATAAGTATTTAGGCTTTAGCACGATAGAGCGTGCGATGCCCACTCTTTTTTGCATGCCACCGCTGATTTCGGAGGGGTATTTATGGTTGTTGCCATGGAGACCGACACGCTCCAGGCAGTAATTGATGCGATCTACTTTTTCTTTACGGGTGCGATTGGTAAACATATCCAGTGGGAAGCGTACATTTTCCTCAACGGTCATGGAGTCAAATAGTGCCGACCCTTGAAAAAGCATACCCACGTTTAGGCGTACTTGCCTAACCTGTTTTTTTGAGAGATTGAGGAAATTTGTGTCATCATACCACACCTCTCCTGCACTGGGTTCCATCAATCCTGCCATGATCTTGAGTAGCACTGTCTTGCCGGCGCCACTCTTACCGATGATCAGATTGCATTTTCCTGTCTCAAAGATGATGTTGATGTCTCGCAACACCTCAGTGGTCCCAAAGGATTTGTAGATTTTCTTGGCTGCAATCATGAGGTCATAATAATGGCGATCAGATAGTCCGCGAGCAGGATCAAAATATCACTGACGACCACGGCTTTTGTACTTGCTTTGCCCAACTCAATGGCCCCTCCCTTCACATAGTATCCCTGATAACACGATACCGTGGTCAAAATGATCGAAAACACAAATGCCTTGACAAACATCATGAAGACAAAGTAGGGTTCGAAGAAAGATCTCAATCCTTGCACATACTCTGCATGTGTGATAAGACCAGTGGGGATGCTGGCTGCATAACCTCCCATGATGGCCAGGAAAGAAGCAATGGCTACCAAGACAGGAATCATAGTGATCGAGGCCACCAACTTAGGCATAATCAAGTATCCGGCAGTGTTTACTCCCATGACTTCCATGGCATCGATGTGTTCTTTCTGCCTCATACCCCCGATTTCAGAAGCGATGTTACTTCCTACCTTACCGGCTAAAACCAAGCATGTAATCGTGGGAGCGAGCTCGATAATGGTGAGGTCCCTGACCACATATCCAATGTAATATTTGGGGACCACACCGCCGATTTGGTAGGCAAATTGTACAGCAGCTACCGCCCCGATGAAAATGGCAATCAGCATGACAATGATCAACGAACCAATACCCACATCGTACATCTGGCGGGTCGTCTCTCGCCAGTACATACTCAATTTCTCCGGCCGGGAGAAGGCATGACGCATCATCAACACATAGCGTCCGAAGTGGTAGAGTAAGCCTGAAATCATAGATGTTGCTCTAATCGAGCCGTAAAAATAAGTTTATTTTTATCGGCTGTGTGATCCACTGATTAACCATCTAGTGGACGATCATGTTTAAGCACATTGAGAAAAACCACGAATACCATGAGTAGATATGCAGTCGTGACAGGTGGAACGAAGGGAATAGGAAAAGCAATTTGCCATACCTTGGCCAAAGCTGGAATGCACATTGCCACTTGTGCCCGAAGTGCAGAAGACCTCCAGGTACTGAGTAGTCAGATGGAGGTCTACGGTGTACAGGTGATTACCAAGACTGTGGATGTGAGTAATGTAGAAGCCGTCAAAGCCTTTGCTGAACACATCACCCACCAATGGCCGCATGTAAACATACTTATCAACAATGCTGGGATTTTCATACCCGGAGCTGTACTAGGGGAAGATGAAGGCAATCTGGAAATGATGATGCAAACCAACCTATACAGTGCCTATTACCTGACACGCCATTTGATGCCGTTGCTCTATGGCACTCCTCATGCTCATATCTTTAATATGTGCTCAGTTGCAAGCAAGATGGCTTATCCCAACGGTGGATCATATTCCATTTCCAAATTTGCCCTGCTGGGATTTTCAAAATCGCTTCGAGAGGAGCTCAAAGAAAAGAGTGTCCGGGTCACATCTCTGCTGCCCGGTGCCACTTGGTCTGACTCATGGAAGGATGTAGACTTGCCTCAGGATAGATTGATGTCTGCTCAGGATATCGCCGACACTGTTTTGTCAATCTATAACTTGAGCGATGCTGCAGTCGTCGAAGAAGTAGTGCTCAGACCCCAGTTAGGTGATTTGTAGCAAATACAATTGATAGAGCATGGATGGATTTATACCTTATCGACGTCCCCATAGGTCGGATCAGGAGATGCAATTTGCCATAGAAACGTTTTATAGGGAGCTAGCCACCCGGCGTTCCGTACGGGAGTTTTCGGCCAGGCACATACCCAAGTCAGTGATCGAATTGATTCTTGCAACTGCTGCCTCTGCCCCCTCTGGTGCCCACAAGCAGCCATGGTCCTTCTGTGCTGTGTCATCGCCAGAAATCAAGTCCCAGATAAGACAGGCTGCGGAGGCGGAGGAACGAGAAAACTATACAGGTAGGATGTCGGAGAGCTGGCTGAAAGATCTGGAGCCATTTGACACCAATTGGAAGAAGCCCTTTCTTGAGATCGCTCCCTGGTTGATTGTTGTCTTTAAAAGGGCCTACGACATCACTACAGAGGGTGAGAAAAAAAAGAACTATTACGTCAACGAATCGGTGGGCATCGCAACCGGATTTCTCTTGGCGGCCATACATCAAGCAGGATTGGTCGCACTCACTCATACTCCGAGTCCAATGAGCTTTTTGGAAAGAATTCTGAAAAGGCCTGAAAATGAGCGAGCTTTCTTGCTGATTCCTGTGGGGCATCCGCATGAAGATGCCACCGTTCCTGATCTCGTACGGAAGCAGTCATCAGAGGTAGTGTCTTGGTACGAGTGAGTGGCACACAATGTATCCCATGGTCCACCTCGATCTATAATGAATGTGGTGCTTACCGACTTGCAACTAATAACCCCACCGAGGGGGTACAGTATCAATGTAAAGGCGCTACATTTTCTATTACACTGTTGGATAGGTCTCTCACCAAGCCTTTGTTACTGCCACGACTTCGGATCTGAATCCCTTTCCAGAGATCGCCACAAGCATTGTGAAGTCTCGCCTGGTGGAGTTCTAAAATACCTTGAGGAGCCACGGAAATCGAGCCATCTTTAGGCATGGACACACGACAATGTACACGCAGTATGCCACCATCTTGGATCACGATATTTCCTTCAAGATCTTTGGCGCTGTGCCAGGTCACCGTATCTGTGATATAGATGGTCTGAGCTTCATCGAGTTGACACCATGTTGGCATGAGGAGTTTTCTGGCCCTTCCGCTTTCCCTACTCATATTCATATGGATTTTGCCGATCTGACATGGTGTAAATGCAAATTGGTGGGCATTATAATCCATGACATTATTAGATCCAAGGGAGTCGCAAGGTGGCTCATCGGAAGTATTCCAACAGTTGGGATGCTTGGGGGTATCGGTACACCCGTCGTTGGAGTTCCAGGTATGTCGCAGCCCAAGAACGTGGCCTATTTCGTGGTTTACCAGACCTCGGAAGGCAGCTGCTGGTTTACGTGTCTCAAACAGACCTGTGATCTTGACGCCACTGCCCAGGGCCACTCCGGCAGAGGTCACTTTGTAAGTCTTCGATACCACACTATCGGGATGGTGTGGCATGATGAATATGTTGACGATCGAGTCCAACCCGATGCCATAGTTTTGAATGACATCTCGATTGTATGTATTGCGGGCTCTACCTTTTGTGACGAAGGCATAGAGCCGGTCATCATAGTGACAATAGATGCCCGCTTCGGTTTCATAGCCCTTACTGGGACTAATGACATAGCGATACCCAATAGGCAATACGGGAGTCTGATTGCCAATGGGCAGAGCCATCTTTCTATTGCGCCCCAGCCAATCGTTGGCCGATGCGATGAGCTCCTTGGCATATGGTACAGCCCTCCTGCGGTTATAGTTTTGGCTGCTGTCGGCAGCATTCATAAAATGCACATTGACCCGCAAGTATTTCATTGGAGTATGGTCTGGATACGCTGGATCAGGTTGGTAAGATGTTGGCACATGACAGAGCCTGGGTCCCGATTTGAGATCAGTGATTTCCCTGGTTATTTGGTCAAGGGAGGATATGTAGTGGCTGATTTTTTCAGTGCAGCCCATTACCAGCACGCATAGCAAGGCTAAGATCGCACTATGACTCACTACGCATTTAGACCTCCACATATGCTGATAACCTGTCCGGTGATATAGGTGGCTTTTGGGGATGCTAGGAAGGCAGTCAATGCCGCAATTTCCCGGGCAGTGCCCATCCTCTTTAATGGAATATTCTGCAGGAAAGTTTCTTTTACTGCTGCGTCCAACTTATCTGTCATCTCGGTTTCGATGTATCCGGGAGCGACGGCATTGCACCTAATGTTTCTGGATCCCACCTCTTTAGCGATCGATTTGGTAAAGCCGATGATGCCCGCTTTTGATGCGGCGTAATTGGCCTGACCAGCATTGCCAAAAACACCTACTACCGAGCTCAGGTTGATGATGGCTCCGTTGCGGTTCTTAAGCATTGGTCTGAGGGCATGCTTGGTCAAGTTAAAAACGGATTTTAGGTTGGCGTCGATCACTCTATCCCACTGCTCTTCTGACATACGGAGCATCAATGTGTCGTCGGTGATGCCAGCATTATTGATCAGTACATCCAATCGTCCCTCGCCGTCCATGACTTTGGCTACGGCGGCAGCAGCTTCCTCAAAATCAGCTGCATCAGACTGAAAAGCCACACAACTACCTTTCGAGCATGCTTGGTCAAGTTAAAAACGGATTTTAGGTTGGCGTCGATCACTCTATCCCACTGCTCTTCTGACATACGGAGCATCAATGTGTCGTCGGTGATGCCAGCATTATTGATCAGTACATCCAATCGTCCCTCGCCGTCCATGACTTTGGCTACGGCGGCAGCAGCTTCCTCAAAATCAGCTGCATCAGACTGAAAAGCCACACAACTACCTTTCGAGCCTGAGAGTGATTTCACCAGATCATTGGCCTGCTGGTCGGAACTGCGGTAGGTAAAATAGACGGCAGCACCCTGATCGACAAATTCCTTGACGATCGCAGCACCTATACCTCTGGATCCACCAGTTATCAGACAAATGTGATCTTTTAATAGACTCATGGAATTCACTATTTAAGATTAGGGCAGGAAATTGCTAAAAAAAAATGAGAACGACTGGCATTTACCTCATTATGAATATCTTCAGTACATGATAGCACGAATTTGTTTAATCTAATGCCCAGAATGGAAAGGATCGCGATATGAAAGCCCAAACCAATACCAGATATACTCCTGCAGTCGTGAGCTTCATTCCCCTCCTTTACGTCTCATGGGCAGATGGTCTGCTTAGTCCCAGCGAAGTCCAGATTATACAAGGAAGTATATCAGAGATCGAGGATCTCAGCGATGATGAGAGATCAATTCTGATGGAGTGGTCGGATCCCAAAAAGTGGCCCGATGAACGGACTTTCAAAAGATGGATGACATTGATGAAGGCGGCAGGTGCTGATCTCAAGGTCGAGATGATTGATTCGGTGGTAGAGCTCGGTTTGCACATGTCAAAACGTGCACAGATGGGAGATCAACCCCATCCTGCTCATGTTTCAGTCAGACAGGCGCTGGAGCAATTGTCGTCGACGTTGCATCTTCCAGGTCTTGCAAAATTTCGAGCACTGGGCATCAGAACATTGCAGAAACCAGCATTGACTTTCCCTCCTGATGAATTGCAATCCATTTTGGATGGGGAGCAGCATGAGGTTATTAGGCGGATTAAACTTTTGCTGGCGGATCCCGAATTTACGATCGAGCCAATACGATTGAAAGAGGAATACCGCGAAAAGGTCTTGTCATGGGTCGGTGTACTAGCTCGTCAGGGATATGGTGCCCTGGGATATCCTAGGGAATACGGTGGTGAAGGGGACATCTTGAAGTATGCGGCGGTTTTCGAAACTCTTAGCCTATTTAATCTCAGTCTTGCGGTGAAGTTTGGAGTGCAGTTTGGGCTGTTTGGTGGCAGCATTGATAATCTGGGCACCGCCAAACATCATAGGAAGTATTTGCCACCTGCGGGCACTGCTGAATTGTTGGGCTGTTTTGCCATGACCGAGACAGGGCATGGTTCGAATGTCAGAGATATTGAGACCACTGCTATCTACCATCATGACACAGGACTCATTGATATTCATTCACCAAATTACGAAGCTGGCAAGGAGTATATCGGAAACGCTCTCCATGCCTCCCTAGCCACCGTATTTGCACAGCTCACCGTCGAAGGCGAAGACAGGGGTGTTCATGCAGTATTGGTGCCCATTAGGGATGCAGATCACCGGCTACTGCCGGGCATCAGGGTGGAAGACAATGGCTATAAGATGGGCCTCAATGGAGTGGATAACGGCAAGATTTGGTTTGATCACGTGAAAGTGCCTCGCGAAAATCTCCTTGACAAGTTTGGTCGGATCACCTCCGATGGGCGATACGAGAGCTCCATTGAGAGCCCCGGCCGGCGTTTTTTCACGATGATTGGTACATTGGTTGCCGGCCGCATCTGTGTAGCTAAAGGTGCACTAAGTGCTGCGAAAGTGGCCCTGACCATTGCGATCAAGTATGCATTGAGACGACGCCAGTTTGGCCCCGATGATGATCGACCTGAAAGACTGATCATGGATTATCCGAGCCACCAAAGAAGGCTGTTGTTGCCACTCTCCAAAGTTTTTGCAGCACATTTTGCACTCCAACACCTGATTGGTGCTTATCGCAGTAAGAAAGAAGGTGAGACAAGAAGAATTGAAACGATGGCGGCTGGACTGAAAGCCTACACCACCTGGTTGACCAACGATGCAATCCAGGAGGCCAGAGAGGCTTGTGGTGGCAAGGGCTACCTATGGGAGAATAGATTGGCAGATTTGAAATCCGACGCAGATATATTTGCCACCTTCGAGGGCGACAACACCGTATTGATGCAATTGGTGGCGAAGGGATTGCTCACGGATTTTAAAGAAGACTTCAGTGCGGGGGGATTTATGTCCTCGATACGCTATCTAGCTAGTCAGGTGGGTGACTCATTGACCACCATTAACCCCATATATAAGCGAAATACCGACTCGTCCCATCTGGCTGACCCCGCCTTCCATCTGCACGCTTTTCGATTTAGAGAACGCAAGATATTATATGCCCTGGGAAGTCGCATGCGCGATATGTTTAAGAAACGCATCACTCCCTACGATGTGTTCATCAGAGTTCAAAATCATATGATTGCCCTGGCAAAGGCCTATGTCGAGCGGTTGGTCATGGAGCAATTTCAGGTTGCTATGGAGGAAATAGAAGCTGTTGAATTGCAAGCCCCCATGAAGAAGGTCTACACTCTCTTTGCATTATCCACCATTGAGTCCAACCGAGGCTGGTATCTCGAGAATGACTACGTGGAAGGGGTAAAGACCAAGGCCATCAGACGTATGGTGGATCGCCTCTGTAGTGAGGTCAGGGAGGATGCACCGTCCTTAGTGGACGCTTTTGGAATTCCCATGGGCATGCTGGCTGCACCCATCGCTTTGGAATCCTGAACTATGTAGGAAGCTTAGCTTGATTTAATCGCTGCAGCATACAGTCTTCCCTCTTGCAGAGGAATAATCTCTGCCTCATCATCGGCCAGAATCAGGAATGCATCTCCAGATTGTATGGATGAGACCCCGGTTCCGCAGGTTATTTCAAAGGAACCATCCACACAAAACAAAAGGTATGCCGTGCCGCTGGGCAGCTTTGTGGAATGCTGTGGTGCCAACACCGAAAGGACAAACTCTTCTGCTGGCGTGTCGTAGGTAGCCAGGCCATTTCCAGCTTTCACAGGCAAAATGATTTGAGGTGCCGTTGGTTCAAGGTTGGTCACTTTGATGAGCAAATCCATGGCTACATATTTAGATGTCAGGCCACCGCGGATCACGTTGTCAGATGCAGCCATACATTCTATATTCTGACCCTCGAGGTAGGCGTGCAACTCACCTGGTGCCTGATAGATTCCCTCACCTTTGTGCAGATGTACTAAATTCATTAGGTAGAGAGACAAAATACCACGATCACAAATTCCTTTGCGATTGAAAGTTGTAAATGCTCTGGCGGCCCAAAAATCAATATTGTCCTTGTCAAGTCTATTCGATTCATACATAGGTATGATGCGCCGGCCCAGTGGCTTTAGCAAAGCATTGATGTCGTGTTGATCGGAGGTCATAATGTATGTATAGAGGTGTGCCAGACCTCTTTCATCCAGGATGTGTGAGAGCTGTCTTAACTCCCGGCGACCTGCCAGGGTTTTACGCATTGCAGCCAATGGCATGAATCCTTGCACCAACCAAAATTCAGACAGCGCAACCATCAATTCGGGTTTGTGGTTGTCATCCCTAAATACCCTGTTTTGCGCCATTCGATCTATACCTGAAGCTTCTTCACTGGCATATCCACGCTCGGCGGTCCATTTATCGGGATGCACCTGGATGGACAACATGTCACTCACATCCAAGATTTTAAGTAAGAATGGCAGTCCGGACGAGGGAGGGGAATAAGCAGGTGGAAAGACCTTGGCTGGATGGGATTGGATGAATGACCTCAATGAAGTATCTGTCAGCATGGGTAAGCTCGCATCGCCGTCAGGGTGACTGCCAAGCCAGTATTCGGCATAGGGCTTTCCCTCCTCAACTGGCAGGCCTAGCAGAGCGGGTAAAAAGCGATCACCACCCCATGGGTAGTGCTTCATCACACCTCTTAATTGATACATGGGCTAGTGGATTCTCAATGATTTATACTTTTCCACCAGAGCGTTCGTCGAACCATCGTGCTGAGGAGGATTTCCTTCTCCAGAAAGTTCGGGTGCCAGCTCTTTGGCTAGCGCCTTACCCAGCTCTACCCCAAATTGATCAAAACTGAAGATGTTCCAGATGTAGCCCTGTACAAAAATCTTGTGTTCATACATCGAGATGAGGGCACCCAATGTATGTGGTGTCAGTTGTTTAATTAGGATCATATTGGTAGGACGATTCCCTTCGAACACCTTAAAGGGTACCAAAGCATCGATACTTTCTTGGTCCAAGCCACTATGCACTAATTCCTCACGAACCTCGGCTTCAGTTTTACCCTTCATCAGTGCCTCGCACTGGGCAAAGGCATTTGCTGCCAGGAGGTTGTGATGGCCAGATAGGTTGTGATTGGGATTGACGGGCAATAAAAAATCGCATGGAATCAGCCTGGTTCCTTGGTGGAGAAGCTGGAAGAAGGAATGTTGACTGTTGGTTCCAGCATCTCCCCAGATGATAGATCCTGTGTTGTAGGCGACCCGTTTTCCACTTCGATCTACCATCTTTCCATTACTCTCCATACTGGCTTGTTGTAGATAAGCCGGTAAATACTTGAGGTTTTGATCATAGGGCAGGACCGCTTCGGTTTCACTGCCGAAAAAATTACCATACCAGAGGCTGATTAAGGCCAGAATCGTCGGCATGTTCTGTCGGGTTGGTGCATATCTGAAATGCCAGTCCATCATGTGCATGCCATTCAGCATCTCTTCAAAATGCTTGGCACCGACCGCGATCATGATGCTGAGTCCTATCGCAGAAGAGAGGGAATATCGACCACCAACCCAATCCCAGAACTCGAAAATATTCTTTTCGTCTATGCCAAAGGTCACAGCCGCCTCAATGTTGGTGGACAGTGCCACAAAATGCTGCTTTACATCATCCTGGGTGCCGGCCTCCAAAAACCATTGCCGTGCGGAGTGAGCATTGGTCATTGTCTCAATCGTGTTGAATGTCTTGGAGGCGATGATGAAGAGTGTGGTCTCAGGGATTAGTGATTCCAGCGTTTGTGACAGATGAGCACCATCCACATTGGAGACGAAATGCACATTCCTATCGATATGATGAAATGGCCTCAATGCCTCGGCGACCATGACAGGACCTAGATCCGAACCACCAATTCCAATGTTGACAAAGTCTGTGATTTGTTTCCCAGTGAAGCCGGTCCATTGCTGAGTGTCAAACTGATCGACAAACTCTCTCATTCTTTGGAGTACAGCTTGGACCTGAGGTGTTACATTAATCCCCTCTACCAACACCTTACTTGATGCGGGTGCTCGCAAGGCTGTATGTAGTACGGATCTTCCTTCTGTTTCATTGATGGCTTTGCCACCAAACATTTTTTCGATTCCATCAGCTAAATCCAATTCATCCGCCAGTTCACACAAGAGATCCATCGTCCTGGTATCGATGAGATTTTTAGAATAGTCCAGATAGATGTCCTCGATTTCCAGCGAAAATCGACTCACACGCTCGGTATCATGGGCGAAAAGGTGAAGAAGCTTTTGATCCTTGATGTCCTGATGATGTCGTGTTAGTTTATTCCAGGCTACGGTGGTGGTGGGATCTGTTTTCTTCAGTGTATCCATATTGGTCATTGTCCATGAAATTTAGTGAGGCAAATATAGGCTTTATGGTAGCTCTTTATTCCATGTCTTCACAGGCGTGGGTCTCAATCTGAAAAAATCATTTACATTCAATGAAATGTCTGTTCAAAAAAAAATAGGAGACAGGGGTGAGAAGTTGGCCATTGATTTTCTTAAAAAGAATGGCTATCAGATTTTGGAGACCAATTGGCGCTACAAACGGGCCGAGATTGACATCATTGCGATGGACGGAAAAGTGCTGGTATTGGTGGAGGTAAAAACGAGGAGCTACGATTATTTTGGCCCACCGGATGCCCATGTGGATCGGAAGAAGGAGAAGATGATGACCAGTGCTGCACATGTATATATGGAAGAAATTCAGCATGATTGGGAGGTGAGGTTTGATATTATTTCTATCCTGATAAATCAAGATACAGCGCCTCAGATCAAGCACATCGAAGATGCATTTTTTCATGGCTTATAGGATCATCCCCTACCAACACAGCCTGATAGGATGGCAAAGAGCACTAAATATGGTTATCGCGACCCACTTGATTTTCTGGTATAAAGTGCTAACTTTGCGTGCGAAATTTGCAAAAGTACTGATATGCAGAAAGATATCCATCCAAGCAACTACAGATTGGTCGTATTCAAAGACTTTTCCTGTGACGAAGCCTTCATGGTACGCAGCTGTGCCCCCGCTAAGGATACCATTGTATGGGAAGATGGTAAGGAATATCCACTGGTAAAATTGGAAATATCTAGCAAGTCCCATCCATTTTTCACCGGAAAGATGAAATTTGTCGATACTGCTGGACGAATTGATAAATTTAATCGCAAGTTTGCCAAGTTTGCCAAGACAGATAAAGCAGCCGCGAAAAAAGAAACGACCGAGGAGGCAAAGTAGTTCGGACTTTCTCTAGCAAAACTATAGTGTTTAAAAGCTCATGCATTGCGTGGGCTTTTTTTTAATGATCAACTCAGTCTAGTTGCGCATGTAATAATGTGGTTGGAGTGCGCGATATCTTCCGGCTTGCATTATTTTCACCTGGGAGATCCTCCACAGCTGAGGAATCATCGCGCTGTCTAAATGGTGCCTTTGCTTATATTGCGAGATAGAATCTAAAATCTGTTTGCTCATTCGACTTGGATGAATCACATTATTTTATTTGACTCTGAGATAAGGGATCAACTGCTGCCGATTACATTGACAAGACCAGTCAGTGATCTTCGACTGGGGATCTTGACCATAAAAGAAAAGTGGTCGCATCTATTTGGCTCAGCTTCCTTTAGCCACATTACTTCCGAGGATTTAGAGCCGCTATACCCGATCAGCATTCAGGAAGAAAACCTGCTGATCAATAGCGCAGTCGTACCATCTCATTCTTTAAAACAGCTCATTCAGGGATTGACACTCAATGAGGCCCTGATGCTTGGAGGAGAGCTCATTGCCGCCAGGTTGCCACGACAGCAATTTGAAAATCTGTTGCAGGGCAGCGATCTCGACGATATCGAGGGGTATGAGCTGCAGCGTGATGAAATTAAGTTGGTCAGGCACCTCTGGCAAATTCCCAGTCTTAGTACCTCGCAGGTAGCGGTAGATATGGATCATTTTAAGGATACAGATTCAAAGCACGTTGATTCCATCAGCATTGTGGGAGATCATCCAGTGTTGATCCATCCAACAGCCAAGTTAGATTCGGTGATCATCAATGCAGATGATGGTCCAGTGTATGTCGGAGCAGAGGCCTGGGTGATGGATGGCAGCATTCTGCGTGGTCCTGTGGCCATTGGTGATAAGTCAGTTGTGAGAATGGGGGCTAAGTTGTTTGGAGGATCAGTGATCGGACCCTCATGCGTGGTTGGCGGTGAGATGAAAAATAGTACTATCCTGGGATATTCTAACAAAGCACATGCTGGGTATCTTGGAGATTCTCTGATAGGTGAGTGGTGCAATCTGGGTGCATTGACCAGCAACTCTAATGTGCGCAACACGCTTTCTGCGGTCAAAGTCTGGAATCATGTAGACCGGGTGCGAAAGGAAACTGGTCTACTCAAATGCGGTGTGATGATGGCCGATTTCTGCCGCACTAGTATTCACTCAAAACTGGGTGCTGGATCCGTGATCGGTGTGAGTTGTCATGTTTTTGGTGAAGGATTTAGCCGTCCCTATGTGCCCTCTTTTACTTGGGGAGGCATGGATTCTACTTCTTCCGTCTATGAGTTAGAAAAGGCGATGAAGGTAAATGTTCAAGCACAAGCACATAAGGGAAAGATCATGGAACAGCCCATGCGTGAATTATTGCGACGGTTATTTGCCACCACCCAGGCCGATCGCGATCAATATCTCGACCTGTGAGTCAAGTAGCAGTGAAGTGGTGGCAGCGTCCCTTGAGTTATGTGATGGAGATACCACTTGAGTCTCGAAGCAGCGGCTTTAATCCTCAATTGCAGGTCAGTTTGGTTCGCAATCGATTTCAACTGTCGACGCAAAAGTCGATCTACTCTTTCGATGATCTGTATGTGAACTTTTTTCGAGCTTTTGAGGTCATTCCTCTGCCAAAAGATGGTTGCAGCGTGCTGATTTTGGGTTTGGGTCTTGCCAGCATTCCGTTCATGCTAGAGCGCCATTTTTCCAGGAAGTACCACTATGTGGCGGTTGAAATAGATGAAGAGGTCATAGCACTGGCCAACAAGTACACCTTGACCAGGCTGGAGTCGCGCGTCGAAGTGTACTGCACCGATGCTGCCATTTTTGTGGAGACCTGTCAGAGACAGTTTGACCTGGTCATTGTCGACCTTTTTCTCGACGATATCATCCCATCTTTTCTCGCCGATGTCCAAGGCAATAAGAAGGTCAAATCATTGATATCTCCCGGGGGAATAGTCCTTTACAACCGACTTTATCGTACGCGCAGAGATCAGGAGCAGACGCGACATTTCCACCAAAATGTCTTTCAGCGGGTCTTTGATAACCCTGATCAGCTAGATGTAGGTGGCAACTGGATCTTGGTCGGTTCAAATGCGGGCCAAACATAGATAGGCTAGTGACAAAAAAAACCACAGCATCCCTTTAGATACTGCGGCTTTTACGAACACACTCAAAACTATTTTTCGAAAACAATATAAGACTTTTTATACTATAAAGGGAACCAAACGGCTGGATTTTTCCACTTTTTAACACTTTTTAGCCGATTTGGGTCCAAATTGTCAAATTAGATGTATTTTTTATCAAATTTCCATCGGACAAAAGCTTCGATCGCTTCATAGTTTGCCAGCCCTAATTTGTGATACCCAGCAGCTGTCTCCTTGTTTCTATCTTCTGCTCGTTCCCAAAACTCCCTCTGGTCATTGCCAGGAAAGGGCGGTCGATCTTTTTGCGATTGGTGCATAAAGATGGCCTTCCGTTTTCTAGCTAATTCCATCGGACTAATCGGCACAGCCATCTCGATTTGATCGAGCCTCCATTCATGCCAGGCACCTCGATATAACCACACCCAGCAATCTTTGATCCAGTCCTTACTTTTCGACTTGTCAAGGGCTGCGAGAATGGCATCAAGGCATACTTTGTGGGTGCCATGTGGATCTGCCAGGTCCCCGGCAGCATAGATTTGATGTGGTTTAACCTCCTGTAGAAGATGGTTGATGATTTTTACATCTTTGTCCGTTAGCGTCCCCTTGGTAGATAGTCCTGTTTCGTAGAAGGGAAGGTCTAAAAAATGGATATTCTCATCGGGAATGCCACAGACTCTTGCACCTGCTCGTGCTTCACCTCTCCGAATCAACCCTTTGATCCGTCTTACCTCTGTCATGTCCTTTTCCCCCGCCTGCTTCTTCTTCAAATGCTTAGTAGTGCGTTTGTAGAGCTGATCAATTTTTTCTGTCTTTAGATTTAGTGTGGGCTGAAACTCCTTGATAAACTCGACAAACCTCAGAGCATCGTGATCGTGCACCGCGATGTTGCCAGAAGTTTGGTAGGCTACATGTACCTCGTGGCCCTGTTCGACCAGTCTGATGAATGTGCCCCCCATAGATATCACATCGTCGTCTGGATGTGGGCTGAAGATGATGACTCGCTTCTTGTCAGGTTTGGCTCGTTCAGGCCTTTGGCTATCATCGGAATTGGGTTTTCCACCGGGCCAACCGGTGATGGTATGTTGCAGCCGGTTGAAGATTTTGATATTGATATTGTAGGCACTATCGTGTTCGACAATCAGATCGCTCAATCCATGTTCACTGTAGTCTTCATCCGTGAGTTTTAAGATCGGTTTACCAGTCTTTAACGAGAGCCAGATGGTAGCTCGGCAAATCAGATCATCACTCCAATTGCAGAGGCCTACTTGCCAGGGAGTTTGGACCTTGGTAAGAGATTGGGCGGCAGCTTGATCGAGGATAAACCTGACGTGACTATGCTTTTGCAGATACGAAGCTGGACAAGCTGGGGTAATGGGACCTTCGGCAGCTTTTTTTACCACATTTGCCTTGTGCATGCCATAGGCCATAAGATAAATGGTCTTGGCGTTGAAGATGCTTGCAATACCCATGGTGATCGCACGGTAGGGTACTTTGTCAAATTCAAAGAAATCCTTCATGGCATCTCGACGGGTGATGTTGTCCAATTTCACCAGTCGAGTCTTTGAGCCCTCCCATGATCCGGGCTCATTAAAACCAATATGACCTGTGCGACCTATTCCAAGGATCTGAATGTCGATTCCACCGGCAGCTTCGATTTTTTCTTCATATTCGTGACAGTAAGCCTCCATTTGGTCCATCGGCACTGTCCCATCGGGAATGTGGATGTTCTTGGGATTGATGTCGATGTGGTCAAATAGATAGGCATGCATAAACTTGATGTAGCTGCGAGCATCATCAGGCTGCATGGGGTAATACTCATCCAGGTTGAAGGTAATCACATTTGAAAAGCTTAGTTGCTCTTCCTTGTGAATTCTGACCAACTCCCGGTATAAAAGGACTGGAGTAGATCCTGTGGCCAGGCCCAATACAATGGGTTCACCATCTTGCTGTTTTTGTCTGACTGAGAGTGCAATGGAACGCGCGACATGTTTGGATGCCTCCTTCGGATTCTCCCATATCCTGATGGGTATCTTTTCGGTGGATCTCAATTGGTATTTTAGTAGGTCCATAAAGAGCTGCTGTTCAAAATTGGGTTGAGCAGCTAAAATACATCATTTTGGCAGCAATGCCACTGGCCTTTCATTGAGGTCCTGGACCTGAGCATGCACTTCATCGGAAGGTTGTCTTCTTCTACATCAGATAATCCGAGTGCAATCAGAGAAAGAGCATACCTTAATGATTACCTTTGCTTGACGAATAAAGAGATCTCCTATGTTTACGATAAATATATACTTGAGGATTGCCTTGATCATCTTGACGTTGGTGGGAGGTATAGCCCTGGCCTTCATATTCGGATTCTGGTATGCCTTTCCCTTCCTCCTGGTCGGCATCATTCTGTTGGTAGGATATATCTTATTGGGTACGGTGCAGTCAGCCGCTCTTCTGATGCAGAAGACAGATTTTATCGGAGCAGAGAAGAGACTCAATCTCACCATAAAGCCCAGGTGGTTGTACTCGACTAATCGAGCCTACTATTATATGATTAAGGGTGGGATCGCCATGCAATTCAAGCGACACGATGAAGCAGAGGAACTTCTGACCAGCGCTCAGGAAATTGGACTGCCATCAGACAATGAGCGAGCAATGGTCTGCATGCAACTTGCCAACTTGGCAGTGGTGAAGAATAATCATCAGGGTGCCAAATCTCTGATGCGTTTGGCTAAGCAACAAAAAGTGACCGAACCGCAGATTAAGGAGCAACTACTGGAATTTGACAAAGCACTGAAGAACCAGGGCGCAATGAACAAAATGCGTCATCGCCAAAGGGGGTCTATGATGCAACCTGGAGGCAAACGGAGGCGACCACGAGGCAGATAGATTGCTAATCAACGCTGGTAGTACTGCGTTTATGGACAGCACCGGATCTGATTTTTGACCAAGCCAAACTTGCCTTCTCATTGATTGGTTTCATCCAATCATCCACATGTGCTTCCTCCAGCATTTCTGGAGTTAAGATGTGCGCTTTCACGGTAAAGCTGGTAAAGATACTGATGCTCAGGATCATGAGACCAGCTAAGATGGTGCCTCCTAGTACTTTTCTCAATATTTGAAAAACGGGTCGCAACGGTTTTATTCTTATTCGGCTCAGTAGTCGATATAATAGCCAAGTCAATACTAAACCTATGACCAATAGTGTACTTAGCGTAAGGTAATGAGTCCATTCCGCATAGGAGGCTGTCAGGAAATCAGATAGAAAAGGTGCGATCATAGATGTGATAATGAGTGAGCATATGAGACTGAAGAAAAAGGAAAATGAACCAACGATACCATTTTGGTAGCCGCCTGTAAAAGCTATCATCATCAGCACCAGGCAAACAATATCATAGACCATATGACGTACCTTTAGTAAGAAGGTGTAAAAATACATTTAAATTTTTTGTAATGTGTTTAAGACTGATAAAGTGACCTTAGTGCTTAATCGGCATCATATTTGCATATTTTACACTAACTTCGCTATGGATCGAAGTACTAAAGGTCTAATCTCGATGGCATGATACGAAATGGCTGTTTGATTTTACTGATAGGGCTGATACTACCTGTTCTCTATGGCCAGGATGGTCCAAGTAGTGTGCACGAAGCACAAGAGCTGACCCTGCCTAAGGTGTTTCTGATCGGTGAATACGAGGAACAGTATGGTCAGCTCTACGAGACCTATCAAAGCATTTTGTTGTCGGTGTGCGACGATGATATGAATCTGGCATTTGATAAATGGATGGACATGTTAGCTGCCATGGAGGCCTATGCCACCGACATTGACTTTAACCTAAATGGCATCAAGGTCTGGTTGAAGGTGTTTTGGAATGAAGATGGTAGCATCGAGTATCTATCCTATTACCTCAAGCCTAATTCTCTGAATATCGACACTGATGATCTGTCGGCTTTCTTTTCAAGTTTTATGAATCGGTACAAGCTACCATTGAAAGCTGGCATAAAGTTTACCCACAACGGTACTGCCCAGTTTCCTACGAAGCTAATTCCCAGGATGAACACTAAGTATTGAAGCTCCACACCCTATAGGCCCAGTGCCATTACAGCCCGTGATTGCCTCACCATTCTGACCGACTTTGCTGCCTTGGACAAGGACAGACATATGATGTAGAGTAGGATCATATATTATCATATTTCGCTATATTTCGCGCTGATAGAAGGCATATGGCACAGACTAACTATACGGAGGACAACATTCAATCGCTGGATTGGAAGGAGCACATCAGGCTGAGGCCAGGTATGTACATTGGGAAGCTAGGGGATGGTAGTCAACCTGATGATGGTATATATGTGTTACTCAAGGAGGTGATTGATAATTCGATTGATGAATTTGTCATGGGCCATGGTTCAGTCGTCGAGGTAGAGATCGATGGAGATACTGTAAGGGTGAGAGACTACGGCAGGGGCATTCCTCTTGGTAAAGTGGTAGAGTGCGTGTCCAAAATGAATACCGGAGGCAAATATGACAATCGTGCCTTTCAAAAGTCTGTGGGCCTTAATGGAGTGGGTACCAAAGCAGTAAACGCTCTCTCCATCCACTTCAAAGTACAGGCTTTTCGTGACGGCAAAAGAAAAGAGGCTGCATTTATTCAAGGCCACTTGGAAAATCAGACCAAGATCATTAAGAGTTCGGAAACAAGCAATGGCACTGAGATCATATTTACTCCCGATGAGTCCATTTTTGGCAGCTACAAATTCAAACCAGAATTGGTGGAGCGCAGGCTGTGGAATTATGCCTACCTCAACACGGGATTGAGACTTAAATACAATGGCAAACGCATCGTTTCAAAACGAGGTCTGCATGATTTGCTGGAAAACCGGACTCAGAATGAGGTGGTTCGCTATCCGATCATCCACCTCAAAGACGAGGATATTGAGGTGGCCATCACCCATGGCAATCACTATGGAGAGCAGTACCATACCTTCGTCAATGGACAGTATACTACGCAAGGTGGTACTCACCTCAATGCCTTTAGAGAGGGTGTTGTCAAAGCCGTTAGAGATTTTTACAATAAGAATTACGATGCCAAGGATATTAGGGCTTCTATTATTGCCGCGGTCAGCGTGCGTGTCGAAGATCCCGTCTTTGAATCTCAGACTAAAACCAAATTGGGTTCCGTAGTGATGGGACCCGATCGGCCAACCATAGCCACCTTTGTGGGTAATTTTATTAGAAAGAGTCTGAACAACCATCTCCACAAAAAGCCTGAAGTTGCGGAGAAACTCAAAGCTCGCATCCAGCAGTCTGAGCGGGAGCGCAAGGAGATTGCTGGCATAAAAAAATTAGCCAATGAACGTGCGAAAAAAGCCAGTGTGCACAATAAAAAACTGAGGGACTGTCGCATTCATCTGACTACTAAAAAAGCAAAGACTGAAGATAAATATGCTTCCACGATTTTTATTACTGAAGGAGACTCTGCCAGTGGGTCCATCACCAAGGCAAGGAACGTGCAGCATCAAGCTGTTTTCAGTCTACGGGGTAAACCTCTCAATTGCTTTGGCCTCACCAAGAAAATTGTCTACCAGAATGAAGAGCTCAACTTACTTCAGCATGCCTTGAATATTGAAGATGGCCTGGATGGTCTGAGATACAATCGAGTGGTCATCGCGACCGATGCAGACGTTGATGGTATGCACATTCGGCTTTTGCTGCTGACTTTTTTCCTGCAGTTTTTTCCAGATCTAGTGCGGGAAGAGCATTTGTACATTCTGGAAACACCACTTTTTCGGGTCAGAGATAAGAAGGAGACCTTCTATTGCTATACCGATCGGGAGCGTCTGGCGGCCATCGAGGCCCTTAAGGGCAAAGTAGAGATCACGAGATTTAAAGGGTTAGGTGAAATATCGCCCGATGAATTTGGTGATTTCATTGGAGAAGAAATACGGCTGGAGAAAGTCCAGCTGCTTGAGGATACCAATATTGAAGATGTCTTGTCGTACTATATGGGTAAGAACACTATGGAAAGACAAGCGTTTATCATCGACAACCTTAAGGTCGAGATAGACCAACTCGATCAGGTAAACACTCCCGAGGAGGCACTTGCGTAGATCTTCCGATGCACTTTGCAGAAGCATGCTTTGAAAGAGAGCCGGTAGGGCATCGCACAATAGTTTGGTCAGTAACCTAATGGCCCGTCCATTCAAAATCTCGGTCCCCTTTCATTAAAGGCATAAATCTTTGATCAGACTGCCGTTTTGGCCACATTTTGGCGTGATGGAGTACTCCAAATAATAGGAAGATGCCCATGCTTGCCGAATTTGTCAGAAAACTGGCGGTGGCACAAGAATTGATCCATTCTGCGCTAGGTGAGGTATGAATCAATCACTGACACTTTGTCGGTATTCAATATGGAGGTCACTCAACTTATGATGTGATCAAAGATTGGTGATGTGTAATTGTCGTCACACCAGGTAGACCTGGATCTGATGATGGCCATAGGTAAGGATCTTACTGAGATGTAGACCTGTTTTAATAGAGTGAAATTATGTTTGAAGATATTGGGTTTATAGACATAAACGATGATCAGGAGATGGTGCCACTAATGCCTCTAAATACTGATGGAGAGGAGGATCAGTCAGAAGTAGAGCTTCCCGATGGATTGCCCTTGTTAGCTCTGAAGAACACCGTGTTATTTCCTGGCATTATTATTCCGATCACAATCGGCAGAGATAAATCAATAAAAGCAGTGAGAGCGGCTTACGAATCAGATAAGTTGCTGGCTGTGCTCTCACAGAAAAACATGCAGGTTGAGGATCCCATATTTGATGATCTCTATCAGACCGGCACAGTAGCAAGAATCCTAAAGCTGTTTAAGATGCCCGATGGGACTACTACTACTATTTTGCAGGGCAGTAGACGGTTTCTGCTTGAGCGCATTACATCGGAAGACCCGTACCTGCAGGGAGAAATCTCTGAACTCAATTATATCGAAGCCGAGGACAATGTTGAGTTTGCAGCTTTGCTGACCACCATCCGTGAATTGGCGGCTCAGATCATCAAGCTTTCTCCAAATATTCCATCTGAAGCTTCTGTCATGTTGGGAAATATCAAGAGTGATATTTTCTTGCTGGATTTTATATCGTCCAACTTAGCCATTGGTATGGGCGAGAAGCAAGAGATCCTGGAGCTAGATGACTTGATGATCAAAGCTCAGCATATCATGGACCATATGAAGAGAGAGATGCAGCTGTTGGTAGTCAAAGATGAGATAGACACAAAGGTACGAGGTGATATAGATAAACAACAGCGGGATTACTTCCTTAGCCAGCAGCTGAAAACGATACAGGAAGAACTGGGGCAAAGTCCGCATCAGGCAGAGATCGAAGAAATGAAGCTGCGTGCACAGGATAAGAAGTGGCCGGAAGAAGTGCAAAAAGTTTTTGACAAAGAGCTGGAGAAAGTGCAGCGAGTCAATCCCCAAGTGGCCGAATATTCAGTCCTATTAAATTATTTGGATCTGCTGCTAGACCTTCCATGGAGTGAGTACACCACAGACAATTTTGAGTTGTCGCGCGTACAGTCGATCCTGGATAAAGACCACTATGGACTGGTAAAAGTCAAAAATCGAATCATCGAACATTTGGCTGTTCTCAAGTTAAAAGGAGATATGAAGGCGCCGATTCTATGCCTAGTTGGACCACCGGGAGTCGGTAAGACCTCACTAGGTAAATCGGTTGCCAAGGCACTAGGGCGAAAGTTTGTGAGAATGTCCTTGGGAGGCCTCCATGACGAGTCTGAGATCCGTGGTCACCGCAAGACTTACATCGGAGCGATGCCTGGCAGAATCGTACAGTCCATCAAGAAGGTTGGCTCCTCAAATCCAGTATTTATTCTTGATGAAATCGACAAGGTGGGTAAGGATTTTCGTGGTGATCCATCATCCGCACTTTTGGAGGTGCTTGATCCCGAACAGAATTCGACTTTTCACGATAACTACCTGGAGCTCGAGTATGATCTTTCTAAGGTGATGTTTATAGCTACGGCAAATTCTCTCAATACAGTGCAGCCAGCTCTCCTCGACCGTATGGAGATCATTCAGATCAGCGGCTATTCTTCGGAGGAGAAGGTCGAAATAGCAAAACGGCATCTCATACCTGCTCGACGCACGGAGCACGGATTGAAGCGCAATCAGGTGACTCTGCACACAAAGGCTCTCAGAGAAATCATTCGCGATTACACACGTGAATCTGGTGTAAGAAACTTGAGTCGACAGATTGCGGGAGTGATGAGAAATGCAGCAAAGCAAGTCGCGATGGATGGTGCGAAGAAGGTGACGATAAAGCCAAAAGACCTCAACAGTATTTTGGGCCCAAAGCGATTCAGCAGAGACATCTACTCCAAGATCAAAGTTCCGGGGGTGGCCGTGGGATTGGCCTGGACTAGCGTGGGAGGCGATATCTTATTTATTGAGGCCAGTCAGAGTGAGGGGTCCGGCAAGTTGATCTTGACTGGCAATCTTGGTGATGTTATGAAAGAATCCGCTACTACTGCACTCAGCTTTATCAAAGCTCACAGCCAATCCATGGGTATTGAGACTGATACACTATCCAAAGTAGATATCCACATCCATGTGCCCGAGGGCGCCATTCCCAAAGATGGACCATCGGCAGGTATCACGATGATGACTGCATTGGTCTCTATGTTCACCGGACGGGTAGTAAAACCATATCTGGCCATGACTGGTGAGATTACACTACGTGGTCGTGTGCTTCCAGTGGGAGGCATAAAGGAGAAGGTGCTGGCAGCTAAACGCGCTGGAATGAAGGAAATCCTACTGTGCTCTGAAAACGAACGCAATGTCAAAGAGATCGACCAGGATTTTATCAAGGACGTTTCGTTTATTTATGTAGACCGCATGAATGATGTGATAGAGACGGCATTAAGCTAACTTGTGAGATCGACGCTACCATGTCATTCAACGGGAATACCGGGTCGTACGGTACTTTGTTAAGCTGACGTTAAACCATTGATCAAGGTCAGTCGTAGCGCCGATAGAATCGTTGGTGTGTGTAGAAATTTGTCTAACTTTCCAATCTGCTAACAGATTATTATGTTCAAATACCTGGCCTGGGCAGTACTTTTAACCTTCATGGTTCAATCCAGTAGGGCTCAAGACAATCAGGACCGAAATGATGAGGTGATTCAATTTACCGGTCTGGTGGTAGTGGAAAATGAAGGTGAATTAGTGCCACTTCCATTGACAAATATTTTACTGGAAGAATCGGGTCGAGGGACCTTCTCCAACAATGAAGGTTTCTTTTCGATCGTGGCATTCAAGGGTGATAAGGTGATTTTTTCAAGCATCGGTTTCGAAACGGTGGAGTTTGTGATACCTGACACATTATCCCAAAACCGGTATTCCATCTATCAGATAATGACGCGAGATACCATCACTTTGCCCGAGACGGTCGTATATCCTTGGCCGAGTCGAGAGCATTTTAAAATTGAGTTTCTCGCGCTCAATGTCCCTGAGGATTTACAAGACAGGGCCGAGACCAACCTAGCCATGAATGTCATGGAGAAGATGCGCAAAGAGCTCCCTTCAGATGGTGTGGAATCTGGCAGTTATTACCTGAAGCGCCAGGCTGAGTCTTACTATTCTTTTGGACAGGCCAAACCCATGCATATTCTCAATCCCATAGCCTGGAGCAAATTCTTTAAGGCATGGAAGAATGGGGATTTCAAGAGAAAGAAGGAATCTGACCGTTAGAGCTTCTCATCGACACTATGGTTTTGTAAACCACCACTAGGAATCGCTATTCGAGCAAGACACTTCTGCTGTCACGCGTACAATATCTTGATGGAGTCTTACCCTGTTTTATCTTTGGGAAGTATCAAAAAAATAAATAGGTACAAGCCAAGATATCCCAATGGCTATGTCGTGATCACACCGTATTTCTCCCCAAGGGCCTCTGCTACCGACATTGTTCAGGGCGGTCTGTACTGGTATTTATTCTTAAATTTGCGCCTTCATTTAAGGAGGTCATACTGTCTATGAAGGTCACTGAATATTTTGAGGAAGCTAAAGGAGAAACGCTGATCAGTTTTGAAGTGCTGCCCCCTTTGAAAGGTGGTTCTATGCAATCCATTTTTGAGGTGCTTGATCCACTGATGGAATTTAAACCACCCTTTATCGATGTTACCTATCATCGCGAGGAGTATGTGTATCAAAAAAGTGATAATGGGTATTACGAGAAAACATCGATCCGCAAACGCCCCGGAACAGTCGGTATCTGTGCTGCACTTATGCATCGATACGGAGTGGATGCAGTTCCTCATCTTATTTGTGGCGGCTTTACCAAGGAGGACACGGAGAATGCATTGATCGATCTAAATTTCCTAGACATTCGCAATGTATTGGCGATCAGAGGGGACGCTCGAATTTTTGATGGTCGTTTCATACCGGAAGAGGGAGGACACAGTTATGCGGTGGATCTGGTGAAGCAGATTGTCGACATGAATAAGGGAACCTATTTGGATAGTAATATCGAAAACGGTGCCCGCACGAATTTTTGCATTGGCATAGCTGGATATCCCGAAAAGCACTTTGAGGCACCAAATTTTCAGTCAGACCTCGGACGCACTAAAGCAAAGATCGAGGCTGGAGCCGATTACATCGTGACCCAAATGTTTTTTGATAACCAAAGTTACTTTGATTATGTAGATGCATGTAGGAAAACAGGAATCAATGTACCCATTGTTCCAGGACTCAAACCCTTGACCAAAGCGTACCAACTGAAGTCTTTACCCCGCATGTTTTATGTCAATATGCCAGAAGCACTGGTCAAGGAGGTCGAAAAGGTCACCAAGCCCGAGCACGCGCAGGAAGTGGGCATAGAATGGTGCATTACTCAATCGCGAGAGCTCAAGAAATTTGGTGTTCCCTGTCTGCACTACTATACCATGGGGGATGTCGAAACCATCAAGAGCATCGTAAAGGCTGTATATTGACAATCGTGTACCACAGCTAACCATGGAATGAAAAATTGTGCATACCTACTGTGCCTCCTGGCGATGGCATGTGGTGGGTCAAGGGAGGAGCCTTTAGCACTGGGATTGACTAAATATGTCGATCCTCTGATTGGCACCGATGGTCATGGTCATGTCTTTCCCGGAGCTACCGTACCCTTCGGGTCTGTTCAATTGAGTCCAGACAATGGCACCCAAGGATGGGATTGGTGTGCTGGGTATCATTATTCCGATAGCACCATTGTTGGATTTTCACATACACACCTGAGTGGTACGGGAATTGGAGACCTTTGTGACTTGCTTGTCATGCCGGTTGCTCATGGCATAGACCTGACTGTTCCCATAGATTCACGCGGGCAAGCAGTGTATGCCAGTACTTTTTCACACGCTAATGAGCGAGCTACTGCTGGATACTATGCTGTGACCCTGGACAACGGCATACAAGTAGAATTGACGACTTCACAGTACGTAGGCCTCCATAAATACAGTTATCCAGCCGATGCGCTGCGCAATGTGGTCATCGATTTGGGATATCACATCAACTGGGACAGGCCTGACAGTACGAGACTGACTCAAAAATCGGAGAATCTCTTTGTCGGAGAAAGGCATTCGACCGGGTGGGCTAAAACGCAGCGACTTTATTTTGCCTGTACCTTTTCAGAAGTTCCCTCCCAGATGCAGCTGTACGATAGCACACAAGTAATATCTGGCATGGATGCCATGGGACAAGGGATAAAGGCTCTATGGCAATTTGAGGCTGGAAGTTCTCCCTTACTGATGAAGGTGGCCATTTCATCAGCAAGCATTGAAGGTGCCATTGCTGCCTTACAAGAAATCCCTGACTGGGATTTTCGCAAAACACACCAACGGGCCATCCGTGCCTGGAATGCCCATCTGGGTACCATACAGGTACAGCATAATGACGATGCTCGCCTGCGCACCTTCTACACAGCTCTTTACCACACGGCCTTAGCGCCCGTAATTTATGACGACATCCTGGATCAATACCATGCTGCGGCTAGTGGAGTGATGTCGGCACAGGATTACCATCGATATGATATTTTTTCATTGTGGGATACTTTTAGAGCTAGCCATCCATTACTGACCATTACTCATCCCGAACTCGTGACCGATTTTATCAAGTCACTCTTGGCACATTATGACGAACATGGATTATTGCCGGTTTGGTCTCTGCTGGGAAATGAGACAAATACCATGACTGGTTATCATGCCATGCCAGTCATCCTGGACGCCTATTTAAAAGGACATCGAGATTTTAATGTTGAGAAGGCATTTGAAGCTATGGAACGCAGTGCCATGCAAGATATCCGGCACAGCGATCACTACCGAAAGTACGGTTTCATCCCCTACGATCTGGGAGGCGAATCGGTCACCAAGACATTGGAATATGCCTATGATGACTGGTGCATTGCACAGATGGCCCTACTTCTCGGCAAGAAAGATCGTTATGATTATTACCTAGAAAGATCGAAGAATTATCGCCATCTCTTCGATTCATCCTCCGGTTTTATGCGAGCTAAGATGAGCGACGGCACCTGGAAGACTCCCTTTGATCCAAGGAGATCTGACCATAATTTTGCGGTGTCTGAATACACCGAAGGCAATGCTTGGCAACATGCGTGGTTTGTACCACATGATGTCAGGGGCTTGATCGACTTGCATGGGGGCAATGAGCCCTTCATCAAAAAGTTAGATTCACTATTTGCTGTCGAATCAGACATTACTGGGGAAAATGCAAGCCCTGATATATCGGGACTCATTGGACAGTATGCACACGGCAACGAACCCAGCCATCATATCCCATATCTCTATAACTATGTTGGTGTACCCTGGAAAGGACAAGCCGAAATATCAAATATCATGAAGACATTGTATGATGATACACCTTCAGGTCTTTGTGGCAATGAGGATTGTGGACAATTGTCAGCATGGTATGTATTTAGTGGTATGGGCTTTTATCCTGTGAATCCGGCCGAGGGTGTGTATGTCATCGGTTCGCCACAGTTTCAGAAGACAGTCATCGACGTGGGAGATGGAAAGGTTTTTGTCATACGTGCAACTTACCTTACCGACGAAAATCAGTACATCCAAGCTGCTACGCTAAACGATATTCCCCTCACTCGGTCATTTCTCTATCACTTTGAAATGGTGGAGGGTGGTGAGTTGCGTTTGGAGATGGGGCCCAATCCCAACTATCTCCATTGGAGTGATGCTGAGGCATATCCTCCTTCCATGAGTGACCCTGAGTAGTCGAACTCAGGCTGATAAGCTAGGGATAAAAAAAAGGACCGATTGCTCCAAATCGGCCCTCCATTTTGGTGTTGAGTGTATTCTCTGCTCATTCACCAAGGAACCCAGTCCGATCTAACATCCTACCCGAGGGGGATGCTAGATAAGTGAACCAGGTTTACTGTTCATCTGGTCTTGATAACTTAGTTTGTTTACATTAGTAGTTGGACAGGCTTACATCAAACCACGGATGATTGATCCAAGCGTCTGGCCGATTGTTATGTTTGATTGGGTTCCAGGTCAAGATCGGAATGGTATGGACCTGGTTTCATGAGATTACTATGGCAATTGTTAGCAAAAAGGGTGCCTAACTTCAATTGCCAAATACTAATTTACAAAGATCTTGCTTTTTTGACCAAAGCTTGGTTGTAGTTTTCATGGATATGACGTTTGTCAGAAATCCTACCACAGATTTTGGATGTATCCTGGACTCAAACCGAGTGCAGTTGATGACACAAAGTCACATCTAGTCCGACACCTACTGATCGTAAAAAAATAGAGCGTAAACAGTGCTACGCCCTACCATTAAAAAGAACTTGAGTGGTCTAAACTCAACTGAACAAAATTTATCTGTGCTTTAGGCCTGTCATCACCTTACTCAATTTTGATAAATGGTATGGTCTGTGAGGAACTTTCCTGATGAACAGTGATATGATACATTCCCGAAGATAGATCATCTACACTTAGCTGCAATCGATCCTGCTGGCCATCATCGATCTCTTCTTGTCTGACTAGTACACCATTGGCATTTCTTATCTGCAGGCAAAGTCTTTGAGATGTCATTCCTGTGAGGTTCAGATGCTCTCTCACGGGGTTAGGATATAGGAAGAGTTCGTCACGGACGACCATGCCAGGGATTGTCTTTATATCAGATAAAGCGGTGGTGCCATCATCGCCCACGACTTTAAGTCTATAAAAGGCACCTACCTCAGCTACGAAGTCCCTATCCATGAGTAGATAGCTATTAGACTGACTTTCTCGTCCTATGGCTGGAAGAGAACCGATAGCCACAAAGTCTTTCATGTCTAGGGATTTCAGAACCTGAAAGTGATTGGCATTTTGCTCATTTCGGGTAAGCCACTCTACATTTACAACACCATTCTCTTCGTTGACTTCAAATGATTGAATCTCGGTTGCTTGGTGTGGTGACGTACAAAAGAATATCGGTGACAATGCAATCGTCCGCCGTGTGGGATCATAATTTGTCGGTCTTTGCGGATCTGTATATCCTCGCTCGTTGTATTCAATGGTTACACGATCTACAGCCTTTGTAAAGTATACATTCAGCGTGTTACGAGTGCCCCCATCCTCTGCATCTTTTTCTCCAAAAGGATGTGCGGTCACCACATTATCTGATCGCGACCAAGCGGGTGAGTTGCTAAGGGCTTGGAGCGTGGGCATGACCATCTGATCACCTAGATATCCTGTGATGATGACTTGATCTATCCGATCAGATGAGTCGATCTGTGCCGAAGTGTTGTTGTCAATGTCAAATACGGAGAATCTCATGTCGTAGACAAGTACATCAAGATCCAGGGTGGCCATGATACTGCTTTTGGTGGCCGTCGCAGGAGGGTCTACTCTGACCTGGAGATTGTGACTACCATCGCCAAATCCTCCATCAGTCTTACTAAAGCGATCTGTATCATCAGGTGCTTTAGTATTCTTTTGAGTATTATTGAAATGCTCAGTATCACCGGTAAAGGAGATAGATGCGTGGATCTTGCCATGTCCATGCGTCTCAATGGCCATCTGATGTTGAAGTTCTCCTGCAGGGTATCCACCCCAATCCAACTTATCTAGTTTGTCTTGCGAACAATTTGATGGCTCAGGTGATTTAGACGTACAAGCTTGTATATCCGACAGACCAGCATAGATATTTCCTTTGTTTCTGATAATCATGATGGTTACTGAAGAGGCTGAGGCCACATGCACATCTACCGTACCGTGTGGATCATTATCCGATTTCTGACCATTGCCTACGATCCATGATTCGGCCACTGCAAATGTAGGATCTGTCATTACTGGTGAGATCACAGCATCGCTTCCATCGGTGCTGATCTTGAGGTTGTCATCAAGATCAATATCATAAAGACTGAAGGTGAGATCTTGCACCGAGGACTCGAATAGGAGATCAATGGAAATAGTATCTGCCATATGATTGGCGATCACCAAGGCGTTGCCACCATCACTCAGTCCTCCGGCTTTGTCGAAGCTTCGATCTTGGTTGGGAAATCCAGGAGCAGTACTGCCTTTTAGATGAATGGTTAGGGCATTGGTGCCGAACCCATATCCAGCTTGCATACTCCCATCCAACCAGGTAGCGACGTCCCAATCAATTCGACTTAGTTCGTGACCGGGACACTGACCCTGTACGTAATGAATCGAAAGCCAGATAAAGCAGAGTGATGTAAGTATCTTTCTTGTCATATTCGCGACATTAAACCTAAGCCTAAGGGATGGTCCTTCCTTTTAAATGGCCATGGTTGTTTCGCGATCGGGATGGATTCGGCACCCAGGGTGGATAATGGCAGCTGTGCCTCTCAGATGCCAGCTAGATAAGGGTGGCGAGATCTCCTGGTTTTGCTGTAGACCCATGTGAAGAGACACCGTGATCTACTCCATTAGTAACGGTAGCATGAATTATGCCAAGATCGTACTAAATCTGTAACCTAGTGGAACAGGAGCTAATGAGTTGACCTACAACCACAGGTATCAAATGAAAATGAGGGTTAGATGGTGGTCTAACCCTCGTAGTTTTGAGTGTGTAATAGGTGCGTCTGGATCTTAGGTGATCAGGTTATTGACATTCATCAGCGATGATAACCATTGGCCTGATCTTGATTTCACTATGGTGACGTTTAGAGAATTGACTAGACACAATTTTAAGGCACTTTTTTTATGAAAATCATCAGCATAGGCGTGATTGTATGGGCAACCTTTGAAAAAAGTGTATTTTTTGAGCCACCAACAAAGGCAAAGACATGAAAAGGAGATTTTTCTTGAGATCCACAGGAGGCAGCGCCGTAGGTGTAGGCTTCTTTGGCATGATAGGCTCAGCTGGTTTTACAGGATGCCAATCCAACGAAACAACCTCGACTGAACCGATGTTTTTCGAGCTGTCCCTAGCTCAATGGTCACTCAACAAAACGCTGTTTGACCAAAAGATGGATAATCTAGATTTTGCGGCTACGGCCAAAAACAAGTTTGGGATATCAAACATTGAGTATGTTAATCAGTTTTTCAAGGACAAAGCAAGGGATGAAGATTATCTCAAGGAGTTGAATATGCGTGCCGCTGATCATGGGGTCAAGCAATTGATCATTATGATTGATGGTGAAGGAGGACTTGGTGATCCTGATGATCAGAAGCGCAGTGAAGCGGTCATCAATCATCATAAATGGGTTGAGGCAGCCAAATTTCTTGGCTGCCATTCGATCAGGGTCAATGCATATGGTGAAGGCACAGCAGAGGATGTTAAGATGGCAGCCATCGATGGCTTGGGTAGTCTATCCACTTTCGCAAAGGGTTTTGACATTGGTGTGATCGTGGAAAACCACGGCGGTTACTCCTCCAATGGTAAATGGTTGGCCGATGTAATGAAACAAGTGAATATGGCAAACTGTGGAACGCTCCCTGACTTTGGCAATTTCTGCATCCAACATGAGGATGACAAATGTGTAGAAGAGTACGATAAGTATGAAGGTGTGAGGGAGTTAATGCCATTTGCCAAGGCTGTAAGTGCTAAGAGTTATGCTTTTAATGCAGCAGGTGAAGAGACTAAAATAGATTACTTAAAGATGATGAAGATTGTGAAGGATGCTGGGTACCATGGCTATGTCGGTATTGAGTATGAAGGCAGTGAGATGAGCGAATCAGAAGGTATCATCGCCACCAAGAAGTTACTGCAAAAAGTGGGTGCTCAGCTCACCTAGCACTTTGGCATTCCATAGTCATGGGTGTTATACCTATGCTTTGGTCGGCATCAGGAGTACGCCTGGTCACAAGTAGACGGCACTCTTGACTTGCACAAGACTAGCTTCTGTCTGTTTGATGGATGATCCAGAAGTCTTTGGCCGCTGTTCAAGCATCGTGCATGGTTCCAGGAACATGGTGCGCACCATAATTTAGCGGAGACAATGAATGTATGGGTGGCTTGCACCAGAGAGTCTAATCTTTCTTGAGCCTGGAAAAATGTATAGTCGAGTGCTGTTTTTTGGAGAAAAAGAGATTAGAATACTGACTTTCAAAACATTAGAGATAAAAATATTTAAAAAAAAATATTTGTTCACGCAGGGATAGTAGTTATTCCCGCTCAAGTTTTTACGCATTTGGATTTTCTGTGTTGTTTTGGTTGATCTTCTGGAAAGGTTTTTTGGCATCACCTTTTGGCAGACTTTTTGAATATTGTATGGTGATGCTTGAATGTTGAAACTGATTTGAAATGGACCATGACAGCAATCCCACTATTTCATATTTATCAAATGAGCACTAATGCTTAGCATCGTATTTAGGTATGATAGCATATCTGAATTTAGTTTTTGAAATCTTGGTTTAACAAATACCCTCTAACTGAAGAATAACGGGTTTCATTTCAAAGCAAGAGGTTGTGATTCTACGAAAAGCAACCTCTCTTTTTTCTCTCACAGAAGAGAGGAATCCATTTGAAGGAGGCCACCCCACGAGAGTGTGGGCGTAAGAATAACGGGTTTCATTTCAAAGCAAGAGGTTGTGATTCTACGGAAAGCAACCTCTCTTTTTTCTCTCACAGAAGAGAGGAATCCATTTGAAGGAGGCCACCCCACGAGAGTGTGGGCGTAAGAATAACGGGTTTCATTTCAAAGCAAGAGGTTGTGATTCTACGAAAAGCAACCTCTCTTTTTTCTCTCACAGAAGAGAGGAATCCATTTGAAGGAGGCCACCCCACGAGAGTGTGGGCGTAAGAATAACGGGTTTCATTTCAAAGCAAGAGGTTGTGATTCTACGAAAAGCAACCTCTCTTTTTTCTCTCACAGAAGAGAGGAATCCATTTGAAGGAGGCCACCCCACGAGAGTGTGGGCGTAAGAATAACGGGTTTCATTTCAAAGCAAGAGGTTGTGATTCTACGGAAAGCAACCTCTCTTTTTTCTCTCACAGAAGAGAGGAATCCATTTGAAGGAGGCCACCCCACGAGAGTGTGGGCGTAAGAATAACGGGTTTCATTTCAAAGCAAGAGGTTGTGATTCTACGGAAAGCAACCTCTCTTTTTTCTCTCACAGAAGAGAGGAATCCATTTGAAGGAGGCCACCCCACGAGAGTGTGGGCGTAAGAATAACGGGTTTCATTTCAAAGCAAGAGGTTGTGATTCTACGGAAAGCAACCTCTCTTTTTTCTCTCACAGAAGAGAGGAATCCATTTGAAGGAGGCCACCCCACGAGAGTGTGGGCGTAAGAATAACGGGTTTCATTTCAAAGCAAGAGGTTGTGATTCTACGAAAAGCAACCTCTCTTTTTTCTCTCACAGAAGAGAGGAATCCATTTGAAGGAGGCCACCCCACGAGAGTGTGGGCGTAAGAATAACGGGTTTCATTTCAAAGCAAGAGGTTGTGATTCTACGAAAAGCAACCTCTCTTTTTTCTCTCACAGAAGAGAGGAATCCATTTGAAGGAAGCCACCCCCACGAGAGTGTGGGCGTAAGAATAACGGGTTTCATTTCAAAGCAAGAGGTTGTGATTCTACGAAAAGCAACCTCTTCTTTTTTTGGGGAGACAGGATATTTCATCAGATCGAGAGATAATCACGGCATGTCCATGTATATTAGAGTTGGTGAATAAAGTATCTTCTCTAAACACATGATCATGCAATGAAACATCCCCTTTTTCTTTTCTGCCTTTGTATGATCGTTGCTTGCCAATCGCGATTGAAGCGCATTTCTCACCAATCTATTGATCTAACTTTTGAAAATGTGCTGATTGATAGTAATAACAGCGTGTCTAGCTACCGTCCATGTGAGCCCTCGATTTTCATCTCTCCAACCAATCCTGATCACGTGGTAGCTGGAGCTGTATTAAATAGGACCTACCATTCGCACGATGGTGGTAAGTCCTGGAAGATGCAGTTGGTGCAGTCGAGTCTTGGTGTTTTTGGAGATCCAGTGATCCATGCTGACTATCTGGGTAACTTCTATTATGCCCATCTGGCAGATCCAAGTGGCAAAGGCCGGGCGAGCGACAGTTGGTTGGATCGAATTGTGGTCCAGAAGTCGACGGATGGCGGTATTACTTGGTCAGATGGATCTTTTGCCGGTCACAGGCCTCCGGCAGATCAAGACAAACATTGGTTGGCAGTCGATCCGTTATCCAACCGTATCTATATGACGTGGACAGAGTTTGATAAGTACGGCAGCAAGGCTGCAGAGGATCATAGCCGGATCCTTTTCTCAAAGTCCGTAGATCAAAGTGGATCTTGGAGTGAGGCGTTAATCCTCAGTGAGCAGGAGGGAAATTGCCTTGATGGCGACCAGACGCCAGAGGGTGCAGTTCCGACTGTTGGCCCTGGTGGTGAAATCTACGTTTCTTGGTCGTATGATGAAAAGATTTATTTTGATCGCAGTCTAGATCAGGGGTCCACCTGGCTGTCGGAAGATGTTTTAGTCACCTCTCAGTCTGGAGGTTGGAGCTTTGACATACCTGGTCTGGGCCGTGCCAATGGCATGCCCGTCACGGTAGCCGACATCAGCTCAGGTCCTTACAGAGGCCATATTTATATCAACTATTGTGATCAAAGTGCTGGTTCTGATGATACGGATGTTTGGATCGTCAAATCAGCAGATCGTGGTGAGACTTGGAGTGCACCAAAGCGGGTCAATGACGATCCACACGGTAGTCACCAGTTCTTTACTTGGATGACAGTTGATCCGCTGACGGGGGCCATTTACATCGTATTCTACGACCGGCGAAGTCATAGTGGTAATGAGACAGATGTTTACCTGGCCTACTCGATCGATGGGGGGGATACCTTTCGGAATGTAAAGATTAGTGAGAGATCCTTCGTACCCAATACGGCTGTTTTTTTTGGCGATTACAATAACATCAGTGCATACGGCGGTCGGATCAGGCCTATCTGGACCAGGATGGATGACAATCGAACCAGTATCTGGACGGCTATGATCGATTTTAAGTGACCCTTATGATCCTGACCAAAGTAGTGCTATGGATAAATGGCTGTCTATTGCTAGCCTGGCTGACAACCGTTTTTCTTCTACTGCCTTATCTGGCAGGATTAGCTGCAGACCCTCTTGTCATCCTCGGTGTACTTATGGGCATGCTCACTATTCCGTTTATGGGTGTGCTTTGGGGTAGGAGGTATCGGCATCTATTGGGGGGATTCTTCCCTTTTCAATTGCTTTGGTATGTTTCTGTAGTAAACGCATGCTTGGTCGTGGTCACGGGCATCCTATACTTTCTTTTATGATGATGCATCCAGATGAAGTCATTAGAGCTGCCCAAGCCGTCGCACTATATCTGTCTAAGACACCCCTGTTGCCCTATCGGGAGATGAGTGAGAATTTAGGGCTCTCGGTATTCACTAAGATGGAGTACCTGCAATTAAGTGGCTCATTCAAAGCTCGAGGAGTGTTCTGCAAGATGCTATCGATACCCCCAAAAGTGCGTCAACGTACGTTTTTTGTGGCAGCCTCTACAGGCAACCACGCTGTAGCCTTCTGTACGGCACTTAAGATGCTGAATCTAGCCGGAAAAGTCTATCTACCTACGCATGTAGCGAGCAGCAAACTTGATCTCATCAAGACATTTGATACTGAGTATGGTCTAGTAGGCTCGAATAGCCTGCAGACTGAAAAGCATGCTCGATCCGTTGCCCAGAAGGCAGGGCATACCTTGATCCATCCTTATAATGATAGGCTGATCATTGCTGGCCAAGGTACCATAGCTTTGGAACTCCTTGACCAAATGCAAGATTTAGATGTCGTTGTGGTGCCAGTAGGTGGGGGTGGTCTGATAAGTGGGATTGCCAGCTACTTCAAGAGTAGACGACCTAGAGTTCACATAGTAGGTTGTCAACCCCTAAAGAGCCCCGAGATGGTTTTTTCCATCAGAAAGGGTGAAATTATTACCGATGAAATCAGTCAGTGCACACTTTCCGATGGCACGGCGGGTGGTATTGAGCCAGGCTCCATCACATACGACCTATGTGCTGAGCTGGTCGATGAATGGGCACTGATCGGAGAGGAGGAGATCTCACATGAAATCCGTCAAATGTGTCAGTCGCGTGATGTTGTCATCGAGGGCGCAGCTGCCCTACCGCTGGCTTATATACGGAAAAACAGTCATAAGTTGAGGGGAAAAAAGGTCGTTGCTGTACTCACAGGTAAGCGAATCAGCCGTGAGAAATTAGCCAGGATACTCGGAGAGTAGCATACTCATGACATCGAGCTGCACTCATCCTATCTAATCAATGTTTCCTTCATGTGACCTCAGGACTGACATACGCTGGCCCTTAGGCTGTTTCAGACACCCTCCAAAAAAAAGCGGGGTGATAGTGGAATACTGGCCAAGTATACACCTTTGTTTTTGCTCTGCGATTCCAGTTACCAAATATGGCACTAGTGATATATGGCATTGTGCGTCTCATTGCCATCGATTACACCTACAATGGAGAGTAGGCCTATCTGCAACCCCCTGTCTACAGTGTGGTAGAAGTGGTGCTACAATCTCCTTCATCCCCTGAACGTGAAAGCACGTCAATGGATGCAAGATTGGGTCTGATAAGTCGTGATATTATCAATGATCTACCCCTAGTTTCTTTTCCAATCGTTCCGGCAACCGGGTCTGGATCCATTGCATGTAATCGCCGTGATAACCTGCGCGGTCATGATGGGCCTGGACATGGTGGCGGATGGTCTTTAGGTTAGCGGCGGATATGTAGCAGTTTTTGATTTCCTCTGAGATGGCCGTGACAGCTGCCTGCACGCGCTTGACAACATCATCGTCGGGAGTGCCAGCAGCATGACCCAGATAACCCTCGATCACATTCTGGGAGATTTCCCTACCGTGAGCCATAGACTCCTTGATATTGCCACGTCCGGTTACGGTATTACCGAGTGCGAAAACTCTGGGGTAACCAGAAATACGGCAATACACTTCGTCTTCGATATCGTAGGTCTGACCCTTGGTAGGAATACCAGGTATATGATCTGGAATGCTGCCGATGGATGAAACGACATAGGCACATCTGACTTCTCTCTCGGACCCTTCAATAGCAATTACTCGACCGTTTTCAACTTTAGTCCGTTGAAAAACCAAGCCCTTTAATTGACCATCTTCCACGATCTTGTCCACGGGCATATGCAATGGCTCTACTTTGAAAAGGTATTTGGTCCGGTAGTTGTTTAACACTTTCTCCTGGACCATCTGTACTTTAGCGAGCTGCTCGGGTGTGTCGGTTGGAGAAGGGGAGAGCGGCATGTCTTTGATGCGCCGGCGATAGTATACCGTGCAACCTTCAATATCCAAATCTGCCAGGGTCAGCTGGAGTTCTCCTAGAACCTTGGCAATGCTTCTATCCAGTTTGAATAGGTCCACTTTGTGACCTTTCTTTTCCAGGGCAGATTCCACCAGTTCAAACATGATCACCTTGGCCACGTCCAAAGAAGCCAGACCTCCTCCCACGATAGCTACGTCATCCTTGATCATGTAGTTTTCACCCTGATAGGTGGGCTCGTGTTTATGGTTGTACCAGTATATAAAGGGGTTTTGATAGACGAGGCCCTTACCGATGTATTCATCTATTCCTTCAATGGGCAGGGGACGGTCTCGCCAGGCTCCGATCGCAAGCAAAATGGCGCAAAACCCCCAAGAGGTGATCTCTTCAAAGGAAATATCTTCGCCCAGCTTAGTGAGCGGTACATAGGTCACCAAGGGGTGACTTAGTTTCTCGTTAATGCGTTTCTCTTCCTTGTCTCTAAGCTTGGAGTGCCATTTGGGAAGTCCGTCCTCAATCTTTCCGTATGGCAAGGCATTTTGATCGAAAACAATAGATGATATGCCCCTTTGAGCCAGTTGAAATGCCGCTTCTGATCCTGAGACAGCACCGCCGAAAATGGCTACCAAATGCTTGGAAGAGGACATGATATGATTTTTTTATAGGTTTATGATATGGTCCAAGTTTTAGGTCCAGCTATCATGGCATCTAAGTCCATTTCTTTGGCACTTGTTGCTTTGTCAAGCTGTGAAAATAGTTGCGATTCGTAGGTCGGTCGATCCTCCTGATAGATGACTCCAAAGGGCCTTGGCAAGGCATCTGGCTGAGTTGGATCGTCAAAAAACCTGGTCAGCATAGAGGCCTTGAAGATGTCGTGTTCATCATGTACCCAGAGATCATCAGCTGTGTATTGACCATCGTTAAGGTCTACAATTTCAGGTCTCAAGTCATTGATGCGAATGCCCTTCTGCGATTCCTTACCAAAAATCAGCGGCTGATCGTGTTGCATGAATACGCAAGTATCTGACTTGGTTGCCTTATCGGTGAAGGCAAAAAAGGCACCGTCGTTAAAGATGTTGCAGTTTTGATATATTTCTACGAATGAAGTGCCTTTGTGTTGGTGACATCTGTGCAGCATCTCCTTAAGGTGCTTGGGATCCCGATCCATCGACCGGGCCACAAAGGTGGCACTGGAGCCCATCGCAAATGCGGAGGGATTGACGGGATAATCGATCGATCCCATAGGGGTCGACTTGGTAATTTTATTTACCTCGGAAGTCGGTGAGTATTGACCTTTGGTCAGGCCATAGATCTGGTTGTTAAAGATCAGTAGGTTGAGGTCAAAATTGCGACGCAGTACGTGCATGAGGTGGTTACCCCCTATTGAAAATCCATCGCCATCTCCAGAAATCACCCAGATGTCAAGCGCTGGATTGGCCAATTTCAGACCGGAGGCAAAAGCTGGTGCACGCCCATGAATGGAATGCATGCCATAAGTCTCCATGTAGTAAGGAAACCTCGATGAGCAACCTATGCCCGATATCACAGCAACTTCATCTTTGTTGAGACCTAGCTCAGCAAAAACAGATTGCACTTGCTTGAGGATGGAATAATCGCCACAGCCAGGACACCACCGCACATCCTGATCAGAGGCAAAATCCTTGGCTTTTAAAACCACAGGTTGTCCATTACCGCCGGTTGGAGGATTGGTACTCATATTACTGCATTTCTAGGATTTGTAAAATGGCATGCTCAAGTTCAGATTTTGAGATGGGCATTCCTTGAATTTTGTTGTATTGTTGGACCGGAATCACAAACTTGTCTCGAATCAACTTCGAAAGTTGACCATTATTGATCTCCGGAATCAACACCTGCTTGTAATTGGCCAGAATCTCTTCCAGGTTCTTTGGTAAAGGGTGGATGAAACGCAAATGTGCATGTGCCAACTGATGACCCTCTTTCAAGAGTCTGCTGACTACACCTTGAATGGTGCCATAGGTAGATCCCCAGCCCAAGACAAGCAGATCACCTTGTGCAACCCCTGACTCGAGCTCCAAAGTTGGAATATGATCAGCGATTTTCTCGATTCGTTCTGCACGCACCTTCACCATGTACTCATGGTTAGCTGGATCATAAGACACACTGCCAGTATTAGCCTCCTTCTCTAGTCCACCAATTCGATGGGCTAGACCAGCCGTGCCCGGAATGGCCCATGGCCTCACTAGATGCTCATCGCGTTTGTAGGGTAGATACATCTCCGTGTCATCGCTTGCCTTCTTAGCAAATTCTACATCGATGGCAGGAATATCACTGGCTTTGGGAAACTTCCAAGGTTCTGAACTGTTGGCAATGTAGCCATCACTGAGGATGATCACCGGTGTCATGAATTGCAATGCTATTCGACATGCTTCGATGGCTGTCTCAAAGCAATCACCAGGTGACCTACTGGCAAGGACAGGTACTGGTGATTCACCATTGCGACCATACATGGCCTGCAGCAGGTCTGCCTGCTCCGTTTTTGTTGGAAGACCGGTAGAAGGTCCACCACGTTGGATATTGCAGATGACTAGCGGTAGTTCTAAAATCATGGCTAAACCAAGTGCTTCACCTTTGAGGGCAAGACCAGGGCCCGAGGTGCCTGTCACGCTGAGGTTGCCCCCATAGGCAGCACCGATGGCTGAACAAATGGCTGCTATCTCATCTTCGGCCTGAAAAGTCTTAACGCCAAACTCCTTGTGAGCAGCCAGACTGTGCAGGATATCAGAGGCCGGTGTGATGGGATAGGAACCATAAAAAAGTGCTAATCCACTTTTTTGTGCTGCTGTAATCAAACCCATAGCCAGGGCTTCGTTGCCCATGATACCTCGGTAGTTGCCGGGCTCAAGTGGAGCCGGCATGATCTCAAATTGACCGGAAAAGGTCTCAGTGGTCTCTCCAAAGTGATATCCGGCTTTCAGTACAGCCACATTGGCGGCAAGCACTTCAGGTTTCTTACTGAACTTGCCGGTGAGAAAATCGATGGTTTCTTCCATGTCGCGGTTGTACCGCCAATAGAGGAAGCCCAGTACAAACATGTTTTTGCATCGTTCTTTCTCTTTGGTGCCCAAAGAGGTATCAGCCAGGCAATCCTTGGTCATCTTGGTGATTGGAATCTTAAACACCAGATAACTGCTCAATGCTTCCTCATCGAGTGGATCAACTTTTTCATCATATTTTGCTAGCCTCAAATTTTTCTTGTCAAAGCCGTCGGTATTGGCAATGATCGTCCCATTGGTTTTCAATCTACTAAGATTGGTTTTGAGAGCTGCAGCATTCATGGCCACCAGGACATCAAAGTCATCTCCGGGTGTGAAGATTTTGGTACTGCCAAAATGGATCTGAAAACCCGACACACCCGGTATCGTACCTGCAGGGGCACGTATCTCAGCAGGAAAATCAGGGTATGTGGCAAGGTCGCTTCCAGTTAAGGCTGTATTGCTGGTAAATAAACCTCCAGTGAGTTGCATACCATCACCTGAGTCACCAGCGAATTTTATGGTGACATTTTCTTTTACGGTTTTTGTACTCATGATGGATCGCTTTAGAAAGTCTTAAAGGTGCAAATTTCCTTTTCTCTCCAGCAATTCCTCCTCGGTATCTTCATTATCGGGATCAGGTACGCAGCAGTCTACAGGACATACAGCTGCACATTGTGGCTCCTCATGAAAACCAACGCACTCCGTACATTTATCTGCCGTGATGTAATAAAAGTCTTCTGAGATGGGCTCTTGAGAAGCCTCGGCATCGATCTCGGTACCGTCCTTGAGGGTATAACTGCCTGTGATCGAAGTCCCATCAGCAATGGCCCATTCTACACCACCTTCGTAGATGGCGTTGTTTGGGCATTCTGGTTCACAAGCTCCACAATTGATGCATTCGTCGGTTATCATTATTGCCATAATCGCGCATTATTTTTATGTATGACACAGCAAATATTTGCTGGTTCATTTTGCACATTTACAAATAGGTGAGAAATATAGGGAAAACCATAAAAAGATCCCGCATTCGTCTTATGAGTGAGTGCACTCCGCAAAGTGCCATCTGCATCGAACGGGCCTATGTTGGAGAAGACTTTCACTTTTCCATGATTGGATGATGCCTGAGTATCAGCCGATTGAGAAAAATGGCAAGATTGCCAAAAAAGTCGTTCGTGATTTGGCAACCTTTTCGGAGATCTCTCATTAGTGTTGATCAGATTTGTTTTGTCGAATATGAATTCATCTAGATATGCATGACTAACACCGCGACCAAATATTAAGTTCAGGATCTCATCATGACTGGCAAAGGTTCTCTTGGCTTGGAGAGCCTATCGAGCGACAAGAAAACAATTATTTGTAGCTTTAAAACGACCCCATTGAAAATGAAATGTTATATAAGTACTTACTATACTTGACCTGTCTGTTCTCGGTAGCGAAAGCAGCGTATGGCCAGGCTCCGGTCAACATTCTTTCCATCCATCATGGACTGCCGAAAAGCCAAATCTATGATATCGTCCAGGATACCTTTGGATTTCTCTGGATCGGCACCCGGGATGGTTTGGTCAGGTATGACGGGCATGATATGCAATTGTATCGACATGGTGAAGGAGACTTCCCATTCAACTATGCATATGATCTGTTTATCGATCGGCAACATCACCTTTGGATAGCAGGCAATGCCGATTACAAAGGTGCAGCGTGCATCGATCTGCAAGGCAATACGATCTTTCACTTGGACAAAGCTACCTACCCCACGCTATCCAACAACGGCATTACTTCGATCTGCCAAGATCTTAATGGGGATATGGTTTTTATCACCAAGGATTTTACTCTCAATGTGCTCGCAGAAGAGAATAATGCATTGCAGGGCTGGTCGCTTTCATCACTGAATTCGAGCGAAAGAAAAGTGGTAGACGTGTATGATGTCCTGACTCACCCTATTCACCCTGGTGCATTTTTCATCAGTACCGATCAAGGTGTATTTCTTTTTGACCGTTATAGTGAAACGCTTATTACGATACTGAGCAACTATGGGTCACCAGAGGAGAATGATGGATGGACTCCCTCCAAGTTTTTTTATGATAGTCTGAGCCATCCTTACGTATGGGTGGGACTTGAATCCAAGGGTGGCCTGCTGCGCATCGACATTGATGATCGCAACAAATTGAGATTTTTTGGCTTAGAAGGTAGCACGATAGTCGACCAGCGACTACAAAGACGAAAAAGTCGCTCTTCCTTTCAAGTACATGACATTGCGCGAAAAAATGAGGATCATCTGTTTATAGCCACTCAGCAGAATGGCATTTGCCTTTTTAATACGCATGCTGGCCAAGTGGATTTTGATCTTCATCATACCAAACATCTAGAGGGAGATGTCGTTCGAGTCTTGTACACCAACGAGGTGGGAGAGCTCTGGGTAGGTGCCGATAGGGGCGGACTGAGTTATCTGAGACCAAACAATCGACATCTGGGGATTCACCTGTTTCCGGATACGCAAATGGCTCATCAACGGATGAAGCTTTCTTCCGTGATAGATCTGGATGATGACAAGTATTTACTTGCTTTCTATGGTCTGCCCCAAGTGTGGATCTGGGATCGTGTCGATGACCAATTTGAGCACATTGACCTACCCAGATGGATGTATATTTCAAGTATGTTGCAGGTAGATTCGATGGTTTTGTTGGGCAGCAATCGATCCGTACATACTCTTGATCTTTCCACCAAGGAGATCCAAATAAATCCAATGCAACTTAAGGCCGACACCAGAAATATCTATGATCTTCAGCGGGATTCATCGGGTATTTGGTTTGTCGTCTGGGGAGAAGGAGTCGTGCGGTTTCAAGATAGCGCCTATTACTTTTCTGGGAGTACAACCCATGGCGGGCTGAGGCACAGGTGGACCCATGATCTAGTACTTGATCCTACCTCTGATCAGATTTGGGTAGGTCAGGAAAATGGCCTGTACACTATCGACAAACACGCTGGTACCATTCATACCTATTGCCATCAGGACAGTCTGGCAGGCTGGGGGAATCCCAACTTTAAGGCATTGACTTTTGACCTTCAGGGGAGACTGTGGACGGGGAATTTTGGAGCAGGCATATCTTGTTTTGACAGCAGATCCGGACAGATCTTGGCCACCCTGAATGTATCTAATGGGTTACCCAGTGACAAGGTTTATGATCTGAAGTTGGATCATGAGGGCTTTATCTGGGTCTGGACTTCAGCGGGACTATGTTCTTTCTACCCTGATGAAGATCTGTCGGACTTTGCACTGAATTACTATTCAGATACCAAGTTTTTGCCACTTGACAGGTCGGGAGCCCTCCTGAATACTTCCACCTCTGGCGATATCTTTTTTGGCGTCAGTGGTGGCTTTGTTCATTTCAATCCAAGTGCATTGAGGTCGAGCACAACCGGATCGATCCAGCCACCATTAGTGACACGAATCAAAACACCGGATCGGGAATGGAATCTACTGGATGGTACCGATCAGATTCAACTGAAATCCAAGCAGAATTTCTTCTCGATCTTTTTTAGTGCCCCGAAGTCTGAGTTTTTCTCTCGACAGACCTTCAGCTATCGCCTTGAGGGTGTAGACCCACAATGGGTGCAAAATGAAAATGTGAGGGTAGCTTCCTATTCATCTTTGTCTCCGGGGGTCTATCAATTTCATGCACGTGTCGGCGACGAAAATGGACGCTGGAGTGAATCAACGAAACCACTTACCATCACGTTGGCTGCGCCTTGGTATGCGGGGAACCTCGCTAAGTTATTATGGCTGATGCTTGGTGGGGCCATCATCCTTCTCATCAACAGGATGTTGATCAATCGTGAGCGAATGCGCAGTCAGTTGGCTTTGCAGAGGATAGAAGCTAGGAATCTGCGAGAGATCGATGCCTCAAAATCAAGTTTCTTCACACGGATATCACATGAGTTCCGCACCCCACTGACCGTGATTTTAGGTATGACACAGCAGTTACGCAAGCAGTTAAATGGTGAACCTGACCGCATCGGTGGCCTGGATGCCATCGAGCGAAATGGAAGATTACTCTTGAAGCAGATCAATCAGATCTTAGACTTGAGTAAGCTGCAATCAAAATCGGTAGTTCTAGATTGGAGACAGGGAAATATGGTGTCTTTTCTTCGCTATCTAGCTGAACCTTTCGCTGCCTATGCCCATTCAAAGCAAATATCGTGGCATTTCCTTCCGGCTCAGGAAGAAATCATCATGGACTACGAGCCCACCAGGATCAGGGAGGTTTTTAGCAATTTGGTTTCAAACGCCTTAAAATACACAGGGGAAGGCGGTGAAATAAAAATCACCTTGGAGAAGGAGTATAAGCAAGGAACGCCCTATTTTCTCATGGCGATACATGATACAGGAAAGGGAATTGACAAAGCTCATCTTGGGCATATCTTTGATCCATATTACCAGGTCGACCACGACCACTCTGGCGTAGGCACAGGATTGGGATTGGCCACCACCCAAGAGTGGGTGCAGGCCATGGGTGGTCAGATTTGGGTGGAGAGCCTATTGGGCATGGGATCAACCTTCTGGGTTGAGTTGCCAATCACCCTGGAAGCCGAACTAATTGGATTACCAGCGATCGCGCAAGAACCCCTGGACCTTGTGGAGGAGCAGATCCTGCACGATCAAACAATGGTGGAGAAGCCCCATATTCTCGTTGTTGAAGACAACCTCGATGTGCAGCGGTATTTGTCGCTTTGCTTGCATGCGGAGTATGCCATATCATCAGCTAAAGATGGCACCGAGGGTATAGAGCTGGGACTTAAAGAAGTGCCAGACCTGATCATTACTGACATAATGCTGCCCGGTAAAGACGGATATCAGGTAGCTAGTACCCTGAAGCTTCATCCTGCAACCAACCACATTCCCATTATTATGCTCACCGCCAAAGCAACCCAGGAGGAGAAGGTAGCCGGATTGGCACTTGGCGTCGACGCCTATGTAACCAAGCCTTTTGATGAAGAGGAACTGATGATCAGGATCAATGGATTGATCAGCCAAAGACGACTGCTCCAAAAGAAATATAGCACTGCTAAAGCTGCAACACCAACCGATGATCCGCAAGATCTGTTTTTAGACCAGATTCAGGCGTATGTAGAAGAACATTTACAAAGCGATTTCACAGTCGAAGACGTGGCCAAACACTTAGGCATGAGTAGGGTTCAGCTCTACCGGAAAGTCAAGGCCTTGACTGGCAAGTCCATCAGCATCTACATCCGGATGATCCGTCTGTACAAGGCCAGACAACTTTTGCACTCGACTAATTTGAGCATTTCTGAGGTCGCATATTCTGTGGGCTTTTCTGATCCTAGTTATTTTACCAAGGCTTTTAAGGAGACGTTTGGTTCCACACCAAGTGCATTGTCGCAATCATCGAATGATGAGCTGCCTGCGTGATTGATAAAAATACGAATTGGTACAGCAGTTTTTATCAGCTTGCTTTCCGTCCATGCATCATAGCTAACTACTATCTTTGGACCACGGATAAATTTATTAAACAATGGTAATTGGAGTTCCTACGGAAATCAAGTCTAGTGAAAACCGAGTAGCACTCACCCCGGCCGGTGTAAACGAACTGACAAAAAGAGGGCACGAAGTATTTGTTCAGACAGGAGCAGGACAGAGAAGTGGGTTTGACAATGAAAGCTATCTAGCTGCTGGGGCACAGATAGCTCCAGACATACTGACGACGTATGAGGTGGCTGAGATGATCATGAAGGTGAAGGAACCGGTGGCAGAGGAGTATGACTTGGTGCAGGAAGATCAGCTCCTATTCACCTACTTCCATTTCGCATCCAATGAGCAATTGACTCAGGCGATGATCAAGAGCAAATCGGTGTGCCTGGCCTATGAGACCGTTGAATTAGATGACCACTCACTTCCCTTACTGATTCCGATGTCAGAGGTGGCCGGAAGGATGGCGATTCAACAAGGTGCCAAATACCTCGAGCGCCCCATGGGGGGAAGAGGTGTTTTGCTTGGTGGCATACCGGGGGTGCAGCCTGGCAAAGTGCTGATTTTAGGTGGTGGTGTGGTGGGAACACAGGCTGCTAAGATGGCTGCGGGCTTGGGTGCTCAGGTCACCATCCTAGATATTGATTTACCGAGGCTTCGCCACTTAGCTGATGTGATGCCCGCCAATGTGCACACCATGTTTTCAACGGAGTATAATGTCCGCAGTCTGATCAAAGATCATCACTTGATTATCGGAGCTGTACTGATACCCGGAGCTAAGACCCCAAACCTGATCACAAGAGATATGCTCAAGGATATGCAGCCAGGTACGGTCATTGTAGATGTGGCTGTCGACCAGGGAGGTTGCATTGAGACCTGTCGACCCACCACCCATGCTCAACCGATTTTTCTCATCGATGAGATCGTTCATTACTGTGTGGCCAATATGCCGGGTGCAGTACCCTATACCTCCACCATTGGTCTGACGAATGCCACCCTACCTTACGCCCTGATGTTGGCCGACAAGGGTTGGAAAGTGGCCTGTCGTGAGATGAGGGATTTACGCAAAGGCCTTAACATCGTAAGAGGTGAAGTGGTCTACCAGGGAGTGGCCGCTGCCTTCCAATTGCCTCATCAGAATGTGGAAGATGTCCTGCACTAATCTATCGGCGGTCACAAAGTCTCATCATACTTAGATAGCCTCCATCAAAATGAGGCAGCTCTAGTGCTGCTTCCAGACACTGACTTGTACTGTTTCGACTCTCGCATGTATCATAGTTACCTATGGTAACATAGATCATAGACGATGTAACATCAGACTGGTATCTGCACTAAACTTGGTCGCATCTTGTACCTGTGCCATAAAAGTACACTGTAAGATGGAAGGATGGATAGCTAAGTGGTGGAAGCGTCGCAGATCTGAATGGGCAGATGCACATACGATTTATTACATCGCTGGTGATGGTGATGATGCGCTTGATGGCAGGCACCCAATGAGGGCATGGAGATCCATAGCTCGACTGAATGCAATCAGTGGCGGAATCAAAGCCAATGATCAGATACTCTACAAACGTGGATTTACCTACTACGGCATACCCTATTATTTGGATAAACAGATGGAGATCTCGCTTAGGATAGGAGCTTACGGCAGTGGGAAGCATCCCGTATTCCCCGATATCAGAAAATCAAATAAAAAAATAGAACAGAATGAAAATGCGCAATAGCATCCTTTTCTTACTGGCAGGTATTACCTCGATCTCCTTTGGGCAGTCTCTGTCCCCTACTGTCGTAGCTCTGGCAGGAGGTCTAGAAAGAACACCAAGTGGCATGACCCTCAGCTGGACCTTGGGTGAACCAGTCGTCGATCCTTTGCGATCTGGCATCGTTTTTCTCACCCAGGGATTCCAGCAGCCACTACTCACGGTGAGTACTGGTTTTGAAGATCCCGGGTTTTCCTATGCCATTGAGGCTTTTCCCAATCCCACCTCGTTCGAATTGAAGCTAAAAACCGAATACCATGAATCGATCAATTTTCGCATGGTAGATATGTCGGGCAGAGCGATGCGAGAAGGGGTACTCCAGCAACGTAAAACCATCGATGTAGCCAATCTCCCTCCGGGTGCCTATGCCATCTATTTCACTGCTGGGGGCAGGATGGTGCGGAGCGAGCTCTTGAGTAAGCATTAGAGTCCCAAGGCGGGATTTGATATACCCCGGACTCGCCTGCTGCTATGCACAAATCACAGCAATCTTTTAACGATATAAATAAATCACTTACCAATGAAAACTAAGATCTTCTTTGTCTTCCTCTATTTATCCACACTAGCTGGTTTAGTCCTAGCTCAAACTCCTGGCTTTACCTATCAAGCGGTATTGCGCTCGGTTGATGGTGAACCCATGCCCAATGCCGACGTCAAGATATTTTTCAACCTAACCGACGGACCGGATGGTGCGATACTGTATAGGGAGCATCAGAGCCTTACCACCAATGAGCTGGGTATGATCAACACCGTGGTCGGGACCGGAGAGGTGGAGACCGGTTCTTTCGCAGACATTATCTCTGTACCCAATCTAAATATCAAGCTGCAGGCTGAGATACCTGGTGAGCCCGATATTGTCGATGTAGGCTTTGGTGTGGTTGGTGCGGTACCCTACGCCTTGTATGGCGAAGATGCCGATGCGGATCCGCAGAATGAAATGCAATCGTTGAGTTTGGAGGGAGATAGCTTGAAATTGAGTGGCATGCCAGGTGTGAGTTTGAATGCGGTAAACTTTTGGGAGAAGACTGATAGCAGTTATATTCTGAGATTTGAAGATTTCTCAAGAGATGAGGGAAATGACTTCGTTGCAGAAGTGAATAATGGGAGCCTTAGTCTCAGTAACCGGGAAGGAGGCTCATCGAAAACTTCCTGTTCAACACGTATTGTAAAAGGTGGTGGACAGACGGAAGGCATGTTGGTAGAAGTGATCGGTACTGCTGAACCCAAAGAAGATGATATGGCTGCCGTGGCTGAGGCCAAGAAATCGGCACAAGAAGCTGTTAATAAATATAGTGTGGCGACGAGCCCGCTTGAAGCGTTCACTTTGGCGCTCACAGGCATTGGATTGGGTGGTGAGAGATCGCCTCCTCAATCCTATGCAGATTGGTACGCGATGGAAACTGGGGATCCAGAACAGGATGTTGAGCCGATTAGTTTCGGCGGGAATATACAAACCGTTAATGAGGAACGAAAGAAAGTTGGTCTTGAGGTTTTGACCGAAGAGGAATTTAATAAACAGGTCTTGTCTGTAGAAGTTCTCGCAAAAAGAAATGCTAGTGAGTTAGAACTGAGATCGAATGAAGGCTTTTCCTTTACCAGCGGAGTGGTTTTCGAAGAAAAGTACTTTGGAGAACAGTTTGGTGTTGGTTCAATTGTAAGTAGTGGTACTCCAGGTGCGAGTGGAAACCAACGAAGTGCAGCTACTTTTGGTGGAACCTTTTCGACTGCAAATGATGATGGACTCACTACCCTGAGCGGCTATCTTCCCGGTACGGATCCAACGAATGCCGTCAACGTGCTTTTCAATGGCCAAAATCTGGGTGTCGTCGCTAGCATCAACACTGAAGCTGCAGCCACCAATGCTACCTATGGCGCCAATGGCCAGATCAATACTACTTCTGGCACTTTTGCAGGATCACCAGATCACGGTGTACATATGGTATTTGCCAATGAGGGTGGGCCACCTACCGCTTATATGCGCTCGACCGACACTGGATCAGAAGTAGCTGCCAATGTCATCACGATGTTGAGTGCCGCTCCGGGCAGATCCGATCGGGATGCAGCCTATGCAGCACCAATGGGAGGTGAAGCAGCCGCCTATGATCGCGGCACGGCTCAGATGATCAACGGGGAAGCTACCGTTACCTGTCCAGAGTATTTTCAGTGGGTAGCCGATGAAGCATCTATGACGGTCACCATTACACCCCTTTCAGCTGAATCCAAGGGCGTTGCAGTGATCGAAAAATCCAATGGAGGATTTAAAGTGAAGGAGCTGCATGGCGGCACCGGAAATTATTCTTTCGACTATTTGGTGATGTGCAAGCGCAAAGGATATGAGGATTTCAAAGTGGTGCGCAAGAAGCCTGAGCTCTTGCAGGATCAAAGCAAAGAGATCTTGCAGCATCTTCCTAAAGGACCGATGAAGAGCATCCGAGATTTGGCCCCCAGTAAGTCATAATCTCAAGATGGTCAACAGCATCACCTCTCTGCAACGGTGAGGTGATTCCGGTGACTGCTCATAGAAATAAGTTGTTTGAATGCAAAGGACCTGGCAAATGGATTGTCGGGTCTTTTTCGCCCAGCAACCAGCATGATTTTGAAGCTGAGCAATGGACGGTAGGCAGTTAATGGGATGAATTACCCTTTTATTTTTGGTTTTGCGCAAGTGGTATAAAAGTTGTCCATCATATGGCTTTTTCAGGCAGAGTTTTTGCGGTGTATATGAACAGAACACTCAAGCGATATGCAATGAAGAAGATAACTGGCTGCATTGCATTGATTGGCATGCATTTGCTATCAATGGCAGCATCCCCCTATTGCAACTCTCAAAGGCAAAAAATTGATAAAGACTCCCTAATCAAATTGGTGGTCGGTCCTGAAGAATTTCGATCCTCGGAAGATCATAACTCTGCGGAACTCCTCCCTACAAATGCTCACATTTCAACTGGTTTTTCTGATAAGACCACATCGTATCAAATAGAGGTGACCACCGATGTGATGCTGACCGAGGTGAGGATTACCTCAGACGCAGATCGATCCTTTCAGTATACGATGTCGGATGTGGACGGCAGAATCTTGGCTAAGCAGTTTTTCCGGCACAATCATACTCTGCAGATCGGCCACCTTCCGGCTGGTCAGTATGCCCTGTATTTCTTTGCTGGAAAGAAAGTTGTCAGGGCTGTACTCATCGACAAGGACGCACCAAGGCTGCAGATCGTTAAGCAGACTTAACTCATTGGACAAATTGGGCTCTAATAGTCTAAATGGATGTCTCCACCATCGCAAAGACCGCTGTTGTGATGACACCAAGGAGATTTCCTAGCTTTGTAGTCTGTCGACTATAAAACTATGTTTTGGAAAAAGAAAGGGCCTTCACGATTGGATCAGATGTCTGAGGTCGCTTCGAGGCTCAACCTCAACTTTTATCCCGCCGATGAGATCGGTACCCTTAATCTGCTGGGTGACTTCAAGCTTTTTCGGAAAGGTAGTCGCAAGAGGATCGAACATCTGATGTGGCACAATGACCACCTCGGTGATTTGAAGACACGCATTTTTGACTACAGATATACAATCAGCTCAGGGAAGTCTAGTAAGACGTTCAAGCAGACGGTTTTCTTCGTTCAATCCAAAGCTCTTGGATTACCAAAATTCTATCTGAGACCGGAACATTTCTTTCATAAGATCGGCGCCTGGCTCGGCATTGAAGACATCGACTTTGAACATTTTCCTGTGTTCTCAGATCAGTACCATCTCAAAGGTGAGGAGGAGCAGATCATACGAGAAGCGTTTACAGAGGATGTCTTGCACTACTTCACGATTGAAAGTGGTTGGCAGCTGGAAGGACTCAACTATTACCTGATCGTTTACAAAGAAAATGTACTATTGCAACCTCTACAGATCAGGACCTTTTATCACCAAGGCCTCGAAATGCATAATCTGCTATGTCAAGGGGGCTACAATGTATAGACCCTAGCGTATCTTTTAACACAAGGCTGCATATTTTTCCTGCATTTTTCACGTTTTGATGGTATATTGAAGCACTAACGATGGAACACGAAAAACAGTCTAATTACCAAGAGGATTTCAAGGAGGCCTATCTTTCGAATGATTTTTTTGATCACGAGCCACACCTGCCTTCAAAAAAACTGGATGAATTTGTTCCGGAGATCCCTCAGGTAATGCCTAAGTGGCTGGATGAGACCAGGGTGGTTTGTTTCTTGGTGGGCCTATTTGGCCTTGGATATACGCTATTCAATGTGGACTATTTTTATTGGCAGATAAAGAGTCCTTTTCTGCTCAACCTTAGCTTGCTGACAGCACTGGGCGGTTTCGTTAATTTTGTTGCTTACCCTTATGCATTGAAATACTGTCTGACCAACGGCATTCAAAGACCCCAGTTGTTAAGACAAATGAATAGCTTTCTGATTGGATTTACTCTACTCAGTTTGTTGTTCTTTTTTAGCTTCCCCATCACTGGTCTCGGTTTGGCACTGATCCTTGTCCCCGCACCTTTGATTTTTGGCCTTTTTTCCAGAAAGTACATCAACCAGTATGCAGTTGAGCATTCTGGTATTCACTTCCCCGCTGCCATGATCTTTGGCCAGGATATCAAGAAGCTAGCCTGGTTGAGTTTGATCATGATTCTCACGATTTTATTTGGTTTTTTCTTTGCACTTGTTTTCAATTTGATCTAAGGCTGATTTCCTTAGTTTTAAGTTGATGAATTTTGCGTGGCCCATTATCATGTGTTTTATACTTGGTACACTTGCCTGCCAGGATGCTATTCATTCCACAAAATCTTTTTCCGGACCCATTTTCAGCGAACAACTCACTGCGGATACCCTTACTTGGACTTATGATCCGACGCACAAAAGTTTTGATTTTTTTCAAGCGCGGATGATGCCATCGTTTCTTTTTGTTGCGGATGTTGAGGCAGCCTCCCTGAGTACCCTCCTATCCATACCCATGCATGGTGCGGGCCTAAAGCTGGAGGGAAGCGATCGCACGGCGATGGTCCTGGTGGATATGTTACAGATTCGGTGGATGTATGATGATCAGTCGGATACCATGGTGGTCACACCGGAAGATTATCCAATCGGTCTCCGAATCGACAGGGATCAACAGGCCATCAAGTGTACAGTCACGCTCAAGGATCAAATGCCAAAAGTAGTGCTGGAAGCGCCAAAGGTCGAGGATTTAGTAAGAGTCGGTTTGTACGTGGAGGGTTTTGGAGGCTTCAATTTTGATAATGTAAGATATGAATCTAGGGGGGCTTCAAGGGCTTCTGGCAGTACTGAGCTAAGTAAGCTGGAGATGCTGGACATCGCCACCAGAAAACGGGAGACCCTTCACCAGACTCCTAGTAAGTTGAGGAGTCTGTCATGGTCTCCGGAGGGCACCCACATTTATTTTGTGGAGACAGGGATCCTTAAACAACTAGCTGTCGAAGAAGGTACGATCGCTGCCATGAGCAGTCTGGGAGTAGATGCTGTATGGGGTGCAAGCCTGCATCCCGATGCTACACAGCTGGCCGTATCAGCTGTCAAGAATCATTTTACCCAGCTATTCTTCCTTCCGGTCACTGGTGGAGAAAGCAAACTGAAGATTGCCAGGGCACCCTCTTATTTTTCTACTTGGACCTCGGCCGGCCATCATTTGCTGTACACAGCTGCACGGCGCGGTAATCAGCTAGACATCTACCGTACCACACGAAAATGGGGAAGGGAAGAGAGAATGACCCATCATGACAGCACAGATGCAGGTGCCATGGTGACACCCGATGACCGGCACATTTACTTTCATTCCAACCGTACGGGTAAGATGAAGATTTGGCGCATGGATGCCAATGGTCAAAACAAGATACAAGTGACTACTGATGATTGGCAGGACTGGTATCCACAACCGTCGCCTGATGGTCGATGGTTACTAATTCGATCTGACCTGACCGCTAAAGAGCATCCGCAAGACAGGGATAGAGCCCTGCATCTACGTTTGCTGGATCTTCATCGTCCCCGGCAGGCCCCCAAGATCGTGGCCACCTTTCGGGGGGATCCGACCACACCAGTACTTCGAGCGTGGTCGCCGGAGGGCGATCGCATTGTTTTCATCGCACGATAATATGGGAGATGCTTTAGGGAGCAGCATGCAGGCATCAAAAAAATGCTCACTGCAGCAAAGGTGATTATCTTTGCGACGATTGAACAATGACCATGATCAGACGTACGGGAAGCACGGATTCAGAAAAGGTGAAGCTCGACCGGGAGACCTGGAGTAGGGTGGTGCGCATCTATCAATTCATCAAGCCCTACCGCGGCTTCTTTTTCGTCGGATTGATTCTGTTGGTTTTGTCGAGTTTGATCTTTATGATCTTTCCCGGTGCTGCGGGAGAAATGGCCAATGCTGCCAATGGCTCTTCGCGTCTTCAGTACTCGGTGCGAGATTATGGATTGCTGTTTCTGGTGATTCTCATCTTGCAGGGACTCTTTTCCTATTTTCGCACCATCAGTTTTGCCATCGTCAGCGAGAAAGGTATGGCAGACGTACGCAAAGCACTCTATGACAAGCTCATCACCCAGCCTATTTCATTTTTTGAAGAAAGACGTGTAGGAGAAATTACCAGTAGGATCACCGCAGACGTGGAACAATTGCAAGGTGCCTTCAGCATCACCTTGGCAGAGTTCTTAAGGCAGGTGGTCATCTTAGTGGCTGGCATCTCCATTCTTGGATGGTTGGCACCGAAGCTCTCTTTAGTGATGTTGTTGTCTTTTCCCATCATTGTGATTTTAGCCATCGTTTTTGGTCGATATATCAAGCGATTGTCCAAGGAACGTCAGGACAAGCTTGCTGCCACCAATGTAATTGTAGAAGAGACTTTACAATCGTTTTCAGCTGTGAAAGCATTTACCAACGAATGGTATGAGTCATTCCGATATGCACGGTCGGTGGATGAAATTGTCAAGATATCATTGCGTTTTGCACGCACGCGGGGGGTCTTCTTTATCTTCATTATTACCGTATTGTTTGGCGGAATTTTCTTTGTGCTTTGGCAGGGGGCGTTATTGGTTGAGCGGGGGGAGATGGAAGTAGGAGATCTATTTTCATTCATCATCTACACAGGACTTATAGGAGGAGCGATAGCCAGTATTGGCAATCTGTATACATCGCTTAGCGGTGCAATGGGAGCCACAGAGCGCATCTTGGAGATCCTGGAAAGAAGCGAGGAGGTCCCGTTAAAGGAGCATCCAGAGCCTGTCCAGTCCTTGCAGGGTAAGATTCGGTTTCATGAAGTGTCGTTTGCCTATCCGACTCGGTTGGACATGGTCGTTTTACACGATGTCTCTTTCAAAGTGAACGCTGGTCATAAGATTGCTCTGGTAGGTGCCAGTGGTTCTGGCAAATCGACCATTGCCAAGCTCATCATGAAGTTTTACACCCCTCTGAGGGGGCAGATCGAAATTGATGATCGACCGATCGATGGCTATGATGTGACGGCATTGCGCCGAAGCATTGCAGTGGTGCCTCAGGAGGTCATATTATTCGGTGGGAGTATCAAAGAAAACATTCTTTATGGCAAACACGAGGCCAGCGATGCAGAGGTCGAGGAAGCCTGCAAGAAGGCCAACGCATGGTCGTTCATACAGTCCTTTCCTGATGGACTGCAAACTATAGTGGGTGAGCGGGGCATCAAGCTCTCCGGTGGTCAGCGCCAACGCATCGCCATTGCCAGGGCTATTTTGAGAAATCCCGGTATCCTGATTCTGGATGAGGCCACTTCGTCGTTGGATGCGGAGGCAGAAAAAGAGGTTCAGGATGCATTGAATACCTTGATGGAAGGTCGAACTTCAGTGATCATCGCCCACCGGTTATCGACCATTCGCAATGCCGACCAAATCTATGTGATCGATCAAGGTGTCATTGTGGAACAGGGCACCCATGAGGAATTATCCTTGATCCCAGGAGGGGCCTACAGCACCTTAGCGAGACTGCAGTTTGAAACCACCTCGTGATGGGTCTAAGCATTGATAAAAATGCCTCCTTACGGGCACTGAATAGTTTTGGTGTCCACGCGTCGTCAGACCAGCTAGCGTATGTGCATACAGTAGCTGACATGCAGCAGGCCGCATCTTTAAATCAACCTCGCAAAATGGTCTTGGGTGGCGGCACCAATGTGTTATTTACCGATGACTATCATGGGCTTGTCCTCAAGAATAACATTGGAGGCATTGAAGTACAGCAGGAAGATAGCGATTGGGTGATGGTCCGAGCGGGAGGAGGCGTGATCTGGCATGAGTTGGTGCTGTGGTGTTTGGAGCGTGATTATGGCGGTATCCAAAATCTGGCATTTATACCGGGAACGGTCGGAGCTGCGCCGATTCAGAACATCGGCGCCTACGGGGTCGAGTTTGCATCGGTTTTTGAAAGCCTATTGGCGGTGGATCTGGATGGGGCCAGCCTGCGGTCGTTTTCCTTTGAGGAATGTGACTTCGGGTATCGCAGCAGCATTTTTAAATCTACTTGTCGAGGGCAATTTGCCATTGTAGAGGTGCTACTTAAACTAAGCAAACACAGGCATCGGTTAGTGCTGGATTATGGCGCCATAATCCAGGAGCTGGAGTTGCGCAAGATCACAACCCCAACGATCCAGGAGTTAGGGGCAGTGATCACAGATATCAGGAGATCTAAATTGCCGGATCCCCAACATATTGGCAATGCAGGCAGTTTTTTCAAAAATCCCATCATCGGTCAAGCGCACTTCGAATCCTTGCGCAATGAATATCCTGATCTAAGAGGATTTGCTGAAGGAGGTGGACTGGTCAAAGTGCCGGCTGCATGGTTGATTGAGCAGTGTGGATGGAAAGGATATCGCTCAGGGGATGCAGGTATCTATGAAAAACATGCCCTGGTCTTGGTAAACCACGGGCGTGCCAAGGGAATGGAATTAAGGGCTCTGGCGCAAAGGGTGCAAGACTCTGTGAAGCAAGTTTTTGACATCGAGATCGTGCCAGAAGTCAATATCTTATGATACCATCGCCCTTCGACTAAGATGCCCGGTTAGTTTGAAAACTTGGCACGGTGCAGCTCCTGATTAATGACACTGTAGCGTTTGATTATGGCATCAGGCAAGGGGGCTAGATCAGAAACTCTGCGATAGTCTACCAGATTGGTACCCGAACAGAAGCAATCCAGATTGGGAGCCCCAGACTCGTTCTCCAGATCTTCTAGATTGACGGTACGAAAATCTATGCTAAAACGTGTCTTGCCCGTAAAATTTGGTACCGAAGAATGTAGTTGAGCAGCAGAAAAAAGGATCGCACCCCCGGGATCGGTTATGAGACGCTGCTCACATTCATGACTGATGGGCTCCTCAGGATGCGGTTGCTTTCTTGTATCAGTTGTGATGTGCTTGGATGCTTCCGGTCTGCTGTATTTCACCCAATCCTGGTATGCGTAGTGCCCTGAGCCATTAGCTATGGCTTTATTAAAGTAGGATGGATGAAATGCCATACAGTTGCCAGCTTCTATCTCATACACGGGCAGCCACCAGTTTTGCTGACACATCGGTGCAGAATACCAGGTATCTCGATGGGCGTGATAGGTATAGGAGATGCCCGATGTAAGGTATCCGTGACTGGTGCTGGTACGCAATCTGGGCACATCGAAGTATGTGAGATCCGGATCGCAACCAAGAGCCAGCATCATATCTCTAAGATGCCTACTTGACTGCGGGTTATGGATGAACCGCGGTTTCAAATCCGTAAGGATTTTTACGTAGCGACGCACTTTCATATGGTGCTGAGCAGTTCTGGGGTCAAGGTCTTGAAATGCCTCGGCCACCATTTTACGAGTGAAGTGAACAAAGTCAAGAGAGGCCTTGAAAGGGCGGTAGACAAACGCATCGCCCTCATACAAAGACGATCTTCTGTGTTCGGAAGACGATGCCGAATCAAAATAAATATTCACGATCAAATCAAGCTTTATGTGGTCAAATCCACATCCTGTATCAACCCACTGCTGACCAGCAGATCAGTGGCTTTCAAGATGAATCTGATCGGGATGTGGGACCTCTGGGAGATATCAATCATGTCGTGACGCCCATCGGATAGGTTGAGTACCCATAAAAGGGCCATTTGCAGGTCTTTTTGGTCACTTTCACCCCCAATGGCGCCGTATAACCCACGTCGCCCCAATTGCGGTTCACCTTTCGGATAGAGGTTCATATACCGCTTGTTCTTCTCCAAAAGGTCGATCACACGTTGATATACCAGCAAAGACTCTGCCAGGAAGTTGGGTTTTATCAATTGAAGATCATCTCCAGAAGTATGATACTGAGGATAGCTTCCATAAGTGGATCGAGTCAAGCTTCCCACTGCCAGATTGATGCCAGGAGAACCGTATTGCCGTTCATCGTATCCATAGGGGGTAAAGGGTAGAATCTTATGCTGGACCTGCAGATCAGACAGCACAAAAGGCACTATCTTATCGATGGTACCCTTCGAGTGTCGACTTTGCTTGTAGTGAAAGGCTCCTCCATCGCCGACCAACGAGACCACCAAACCACCAAAAATTTGGGAAAGACGATCCTCATTCTTGGCTAACCAAGTGATCGCCCCAATGGTCCCAGGCACAAACAAAAAGCGGTAGCTATAGTAGAGGTCCTGCTGTTGAAGGTATTCAATGAGGTGCGTCAGTAAGGCAATGCCCGAGAGATTATCATTGGCAAGGGAGGGATGACAAATATGCGTAGAAAGGATAAACTCTTTATTACTCACTCCTGTCAGCAGGCACTCACCATAGGTCAGAGATCCCAAATTCAGTGAAGCATCGATATATACCTCATAGGTGCCCTCACCCAACTGCTCCATCTGCCGGTGAGAAAGGCAAAATCCCCAACGGCGATGGTAGTAACTGGTTCGATAAGGTATCAAGTCAGGCTGGTCGGGAAGGGTAAACAAGTGTGGCTTGAGCTCGGCTAGGGAGATTTTTTTATGTACTGGGACACTGTAGTTTAGTACATGAAGATTATGGGTTTGAAAATCAATGACTTTTTCTCCTTGGTCATTTTTCACCCAGGCGTCCCGAATATTCCATTCATCCGGTACTGTCCAATCAAAAACCTGTGTACCAGAAGGCACTTCATGGATCTCAATAGGACAGTATGATTTTAGGATATCTAGCGTTTGCCTGACACCCTCACCCGTGATGCTGCGACAGATGGGGTAGAGGGCTTCTGCCAGTGCATGCATCCGTGATCCTATGCCCTTCTGATCAGACATAGACTAAACTTGGTGATTGAATTTTCTGTAGACAGGTTGTACCGGGCGACCCTGCAGATACTTTTCGCACCCTTCATCCAATGCTTTTCGATATATGACCATGGCTTCGTGCATAATCTCCACGGTTTGATCAACATCTCGATCACTGTGTGAAAAACTAAGGACAATATTGGGCGCTAGGATACCTCGTTGCACACATTCCTGCATAAACAGAGTGCGAAATGGCTGCGATCTCTTTTGCTCCTGATCACACGTCGAAAATATCATGCAGGCAGGATGTCCGTGGATCCCGATAAATCCAATAAGATCGTTTTCACGAATGCTCTTTTCTAGTCCATCTCGCAGTCGGCTCCCTTGATAGTGCAGGTACTTGATAACTTCCTCGCTCCGATAGGTCTCAATCACGGCCATGGCCGCTGCTAAACCGTGGTTTTCGGCGCCGTGCGTGGTAGAGAGTAAAAATACGCGCTCGTCATTGTGCTGTATGCCGCCCAGGTCCATCATCTCTCTCCGTCCAGCTAAAGCAGACACGGCGAATCCATTGCCCATGGCCTTGCCAAAGGTAGAGAGATCGGGCACGATGTCATAGAGCGTCTGTGCACCACCCAGATGCCAGCGAAAACCTGTAATCATTTCATCCAGCACAAATAGAGCTCCGTGTCGATGACACAGATTTCTGGCGTGATGTAGGAAGTCTCCCTGGGGAGGCTCATCTTTTTCGGGTTCGAGGAAAATACACGCAATCTTATTGGGATATTGGTCAAACAGATCCTGAATACTCTGGAGGTCGTTGTACCGAAATTTCACTGTTTTTTGCTTGGTGTCAATCGTAATGCCACGATCTATGGCGGTGGCACCTATAAACCAATCATCGATCGAGAAAAACGGATGGTCGGCACAAATGGCTACCATGTCCCGACCTGTATAAGCCCGGGCAAGCTTGAGAGCTGCGGTGGTGGCATCACTGCCATTCTTGGCAAATTTCACCATATCTGCTCCTGGGACCTGGGCCAAAAAAGCCTCAGCGGCGTCTAGTTCAATCGTCGATACTCGAGTGAAATTGCATCCCTGTTTCATCTGCCGGTAGGCTGCTTCGACCACTGCAGGATAACCATGACCAAGACTTACTGCCCTCAGGCCCATCCCATACTCTATGTATTCGTTGCCATCCACATCCCAGACATGGCATCCTTGGCCATGACTGATAACCGGAGGACAAAAGGCAGGAAATTGATCATCGCCCTTTGAGTAGGTGTGGCAACCTCCTGGAATGACATGATGAAGCCGCGACTGCAGCTTGAGAGACTGGGTAAAGGATCGGCTGGCAGTTTTGAGATGGATCATATCATACATTTTCTCAAATGAAAAGCTTCGGCATATCGAGAAGAGCTGTTGCATTCCAATCCCCGTATGCGCATCAGGGACCTGAAAGTCTCGTCATCAAACCAGTGCTTAGTGCGTTGACTTTGGTAGCACTCCAGCAGCAATGCAACCTTGCGTGCAGCAATTTCATCAGGAATAGACACGTAGCCGTTGGGTATGCCTAGATCACCATCGTACTTGGGAATTTCATACTCGAGGATGAGGTGATTTCTAAAAGTATTCCAGGCCAGATCAGAAAGCAGTCTATGATCTTGATGTCGATCCATACGATAATGGGTCATCACGATATCCGGATCGATCAGATGTTTGATTTCCTCAAACTTATCCTTGATTTGTTTGGCGGCAAAAGAGAGATAAGCATCGCGATGATCCAGGATGATGATCTGCTGTTTTTCTATGGGCCTCAGGTAAGCTTCGGCGCTTTGCTTGGCCTCCAGATACCGTCGCTCATTCGAACTAAAAACAACCCAGACTACCTGCTCTACTCGCTCTTCTGCAATCCACTTGAGTACGGTGCCACCACATCCGATTTCAATGTCGTCGCAATGTGCGCCCAGCAGCAAGAGGTCGAGCTTAGCGGTTGCGCTGTTGGTAGGTCGTAGCTCAATCACAGGACTTGTCTTACAAATTCTTCATCTTTTTTCCATACTTCCCAGTGCGGATCACCTTGGGCCTGAAGCTCGTCGAGATGCATTTTATCCTTAAAGGTATCCATCGCCTGCCAAAAACCATGATGGTGGTAGGCCAGTAATCTCTGTGCATCGATCAGCCTCTGAAAGGGTTCGATCACCAATTCCTCACTATAGTTTATATAGTCGAAAATCTCGGGACGAAGGGCAAAGTATCCAGTGTTGTACCAGAGATTGGAATTGGAGATTGGGCTGATCGACTTGACACATCCATCCTTGCCAGCTTGTACTACATGAAAGGTGGCAGTAGGGCGGTAGATCATGAAGCTGGCCACTTTGTCCTCTGCTTTCTGAAATCGATCCAGCATACTGGGCAAATGCATATCTGTGAGACCATCGGCATAGTTGGCTAGGAACATCTCCTCACCCTCCAGGTGATCTTTCACTTGCATAAGTCGCATACCCACATTGGAGTGAATGCCCGTATCCACGAACGTAATGCGCCAGTCCTCAATATCTGAGGTCAGCAGTTCGATATCTTTACCTCCTTTACTGTAAACGAAATCATTGGAGATCGTCTCGTCATAGTTGACGAAGTAATCTTTGATCACATCGGCTTTATATCCCAGTGCAAGGATGAAATCCTTATGGCCGTAATGTGCATAGTATCGCATTACATTCCATAGGATGGGCCGGTATCCGATTTTGACCATTGGCTTGGGTATGGTCTCCGAATAGTCTCTCAGCCGGGTTCCTTGCCCCCCGCAAAAAAGTACAACTTTCATAGTTTCTTAGCATTTTGAGCGCGTCATGATCTAGATAATCGCTACTTCTGGAATGGGTACGACAAAGCGCCCACCCCATGTTTCGATAAATTTCATTTGCTCTGAAATCTCCTTTTTCAAGTTCCATGGAAGTATCAAAACGTAGTCTGGTTTTGTCTCTTTGATTTTTTCAGGGGCATAGATGGGTATGTGCGTACCAGGCAGAAAGTTGCCCTGTTTGTGTGGACTACGGTCTACCGTGTAGTCTAAAAAATCTGTACGAATACCACAGTAGTTAAGCAGGGTATTGCCCTTCCCGGGGGCTCCATATCCCACCACCGACTTGTGATCACGTTTTGCTTTGATCAGGAAGTCCAGCAGTTTGCGTTTGGTTTCCTTCACACTCTCTTCAAATATCTGATAGTATTCGATGGTTTCTATGCCCAGGGCTTTTTCTCGTGCCAACAGATCGGAGGCTGTCTGACTAATGGGTTTGCTGACATCATTAGTATGACGACCATAGATGCGTAGTGAACCACCATGGGTCGGGAGTTCTTCCACATCAAAAAGTGTGATTCCATGATGTCCGAAGATCCGATTGACTGCCGAAAAAGACAAGTAGGAGAAATGCTCATGGTAGATCGTGTCAAACTGGTTTTGCTCTATCAATCGTTGCAGATGAGGAAACTCCATAGTGATGACACCAGAAGGTGCCAGCATCCTCTTCATACCCTTGACAAAATCATTGATATCTGGTACGTGGGCTAATACATTGTTACCCAAGAGCAACTGGGCCGGACCATACTTGTTTTTTAAAGTCTTTGCTGATTGAGAGCCAAAAAACTGCACTTCGGTGCGGATGCCTTTTTCCCTGGCTGCAGCTGCCACATTGGCCGCTGGCTCTACTCCGAGCACTGATATATTCTTTTGTACAAACCATTGCAATAGATATCCATCATTGCTGGCAATTTCAACGACCAGGTCTTTCCCATTCAGTGAGAAACGACTCGTCACTTTCTCCACGTATTTTCTAGCATGTTGCAGCCAGCTGTCTGAATACGAGGAGAAATATGCGTAGTCTTCGGCAAAAATTTCCTCAGGAGAGGCAAATTCATCGAGCTGCATCAGCCAGCATTGATCACACACGTAAGCGTGAAGTGGATAAAATCGTTCCATGTCATTGGCCTCACTGGGCTTGACATGTTTTTGACATAAGGGAGACATCCCTAGATTCACCACACTCTGGGATAACGCTGATCCACAAAAGCGGCATTGGGATGCTGTTCTGACTACTGTTTCAGGCATTGGGTTACGGTATTTGAAGGGCGCCATCAAGTGTGATACCTGTGAAAGTATCATCTATAAAGCTAATGATTTTATCTTTTTCTGAGATCCGCGAAACCGGCAATGGCCAAGCTATATTTAGTGCGGGATCGGCATAATGTAGTCCTGACTCCGCATCAGGATAGTAGTAACTAGAATGCTGATAGGCCAATTGTGCCTCATCACTTAACGTTTGAAATCCATGGGCAAATCCCTTGGGTATGTACATCATTTTTCCGTTGATCGCCGATAGCTCAACGCCCACATGTTGCAGGAAGGTTGGGGAGCCCGCTCTCACATCAATGACCACATCCCACACAGCGCCACTGGTGCAGCGGATCAACTTGACTTCGGCGTGTGGTGGATTTTGATAGTGCATTCCCCGGATGGTCCCCTTGGATTTGGTGCTGGAGTGATTGCATTGTACATAGTGGGTTTCCAGTCCTCTCTCTGAGAACTCGCGTGCGCAAAACGTTCTGGCAAAGAGCCCCCGATCATCCACAAATGGTTGCATATCGATCACAAAGAGGCCGGGAAGACTGGTTTTGTGAAAAATCATTTTGTCAGTGACAATTCAGAGGTGATGATATTAGATCTAAGTAGGTCTTTGACCACATTTAGTCGCATGAGTTCTGATTGCCTGAAATCAGCATCATCAAAGTCGATGGCTTTCAAGCCTTCCACCAAATGACTTACCGTGGCCAAAAGGTCATATTGAGGTTGATGTCGCGGTGCCAACTCTTCAAAGCGGTCAAAATTCACCCGGTATGATCGCTTGTCAGGTTCTGCATCTTCGTTGATGTGTACCTTTACGCTGGGTAAAATGTCTCTGACTGCAAATGCCAGATCTCTTACCTGATAGTTCCAGCTATTGCTGCCAGTATTGACGGTGAGGAAGTTCCCACCATGCTCTCCACTCCTTTCAGCAGCCCAGCATATAGCTCTCGCCATGTCCAAAACATGTATCAGCGGTCGCCAGGGCGTACCATCACTGAGTATGTCGATGAGACCGGCAGTCACGGCACCAGCTACGAAGTCATTGAGCACCAAATCCAATCTGAGTCGCTCACTCATTCCACAGGCTGTGGCAAAGCGAAGGCAAGTCACTTGGAATTGATCCTCAGCCAACTTCTCCAGCTCCCTCTCGGAGTAGATCTTTGATTTGGCATATGCCGTTAAGGGATTTAAGGGTGAGCTTTCCTTGCGTGGTGCATCTTCTGCCGCTCCGTATACACTACAACTGGATGCAAAAATGAATCGGCTTACACCTGCAGCCCTTGCTTTGTGTGCTATGTCTATGGTAGCTTCATAGTTGATGGCCATAGTGGGAGCTTCAAATTGATTGCCAATAGGGTCGTTGGATATGGCCGCCAAACTCACCACAGTGTCTACACCCCTCAAAAGGTCAGCAGGAAAGTGACGCACATCTCCATAGTATTGAATATCAACAAATGCCTCGGGAATGATGGAGGTGCTGGTTATGTGTTTGGCAAAAAATCCCACATCGTATCCAATGATGGTTGCATCCCGATGCACTCGCCGGATCTCCTTGACCAATCCCGGACCTACATATCCCAAATTGCCAGTGATTAATATTTTCATTCTCGCGGTACCTTTTTCTAATAACTTAACTGATGATAGCCTTCACACTACCCTTAGATCATCATCGACCAAATTTTATACCATGTTCAAATTCTATCGAAGTTTCAGACATAAAAGTTGTATAAAGTGTGTTGGTGGGCTCTTTTTCGAGGAAGGCACCGGAGTGCCAGCCTAGAATAGGATCGATGCTCCTTTTGACTACATGTGTGCGTAATATCTTGTCATAAGAGATGGGGATTTGACCACCATCACTGTGCTTTTTTCGGGCGATAAGAACAATGACAAATATGTCATTGATTGACCATATCACCTTGAGAATCAGGTTGTAAATGGATTCAGATCGCGACCTTGCAGCTTGAAAATCCTAACCTTTTCCAGCCTAAATCGGTTTTTGAACCTTTACATTAAAGTAGTCGCCGATGCTTTTTATGCTGAGGGACAGGATGATAGTGGTTAATTATGAAATTAATAAAAAATCTTTCTTTTTCTGCTCAGAATTATTATATCTTTATTGTCCGTTCGAGCTTTAAAGAAAGCTTGCTTTGAAATTATTTTACGATACACTTTATAAACCCGTTGACTAGCCCAATTGTCTCTTCTCTTTGAGATAATCCAACCCACAAATGACCAGACCTTGAATAGTTCCATCAGCTAGGTTTATTCTATGCCTATTTAGCTGATCTCAATTAGGATAGCGTTGGCGTCGGCACACTCAAATCTGTATGATTTCCAAAAGACAATATTTTGTTTTTGGAAGGTTAGTGTATGAATGTTTATTGCTGAATGTTTGTATACTGTTGGTCTTATTTCTGAGAAAGCCAGATCTCATTGAAACCCTTCCGTCCGCTTCAGATATCTTAAGGAATCTGTATAGCTTACTTGCTGCATTTAATATCAGCTGGCTCATCATTGTACTCTGGAATGGCGATCCTGAGTCAAGATACCGTGGAAATCTCTCCACTAGAAGTAGGCAAGTTATTCTCGAAGGCTTCTTGCTGATAGGTATCATGTCTACTTTGGCCGTGGTGTTAAAGCTTGAATACTTCAATCGAACAACTTTTTTCTTACCCATCCTGCTATTCACTTTTTGCAACATAGTCCTGCTCAAACCCATGTTTGAGTTTATGAAGCGCAGAAAGAGCTATGCAGCCAATGATTACAATATATTATTGGTAGGTAATGGTCACGGCGCGGCTCACGTACTGGACTATACCAAAAACCATGCACACCTAGGTTATGAGCTGGTTGGTGTTTTAAATGATGAGCAAAAGGCGACTCGTTACTCCGACCAGGGAGTGTCCAGGAGATTGGGTGGTCTCAATGATCTATCAACCGTATTGGATGCACAGCAAGTTGACGAGATTTTCATCAGCTTACCACCGCAGAAGGAGAAGGAAATCAAGCATGCCATTAAGGAAGCAGACTTACGTGGAGTAAGAGTAAATCTAGTTCCTGAAACCCCGGTGTACTTAGGGCAGAACTATCGCTCTTACTCACTGGATCAGATGCATGTTTACCAACTTCGTCAAAGCCCTTTAGATAAATTCAGGAATTATTTCATCAAGAAGATTTTTGATGTCTCTTTTGCCCTGGGTGTGATTATTCTACTTTCTCCACTTTTCTTGATCGTAGGTCTTCTCATCTATTTGGATGGACGTGGTCCGATCCTCTACAAACCATTGAGAAAAGGTGAAGCTGGCAACTCATTTAGGTGTCTAAAGTTTCGCACGATGACTACTTGTGATGATCCCATAAATGGTACCAGGTCAACCGTCAAGAATGATCCGAGAATTACTAGAATTGGCCGGTTTCTCAGGAAGTATGACATCGATGAATTGCCCCAGTTCTTTAATGTGCTAAAAGGTGATATGAGTGTCGTGGGTCCGAGGCCCCATCGAGTCAATCTACAATCGGACTTCCGAAAGATTGTGGACGACTATATGATCAGACATTACATCAAACCGGGCATCACCGGTTGGGCACAAGTAAATGGATGGAGGGGTCCTACCACTACCTACAAACAAAAGTCAGAGCGCATCAAACATGATCTCTGGTATATTGAAAATTGGAGCTTTTGGTTGGATGTGAAGATCACGCTGCTGACGGTTTTTGGCAGGAAAACTCGGAAGAACGCCTTCTGACCGCTAGATCTAGGCAGCCGTGACTTGACAGGCTTTGGTAGGTTTTCGATGCAAGGCCTTGGGATCGAGAGGGTGATCACTATTTCGGCGATTAGTCTACGTAGATGACCTTCCTCAGAAAACGTATTCCTAACGATACTTCCAGGGCAATGTTCTTGACACTCTGCTCCCGGAAAGTCTCTTGGACACCGGTAAAGGGATTATTGTACCTACTGGCACGGATGAAAATTTGCCTGGAAATGTCGGGACTTACCCGAAAATCAATGATTCCTCCCACCAATTCACTGAAGGGGAAGTCAAAACCTCCACCCAGTGAGAGACCATACACAAACTTCTGAATGCCATCCTCATATCCTCGGTAAAGTTCTAGATCGTGGGATACATTGTATTCTCCCCGCACAGCAATGGAGTAGAAAGCCCGGGCATTGCCCACATCAAATCGATTTCTCGCACCCAGCAACAAGGAAACATTGTTAAACTTTAACTTTAAGGTCTGGGCATCGTACACAATACCCGTATTGGGATTTACCGTAGACCTTAGGCGAAAAGCCCTTCCCTTGACGTGGTAGCCCGATTCCGCAAACAATGACCCATTGCTTCCTTCATCATCGGTTTCTACGAAGGCCATAAAATGGTAGGCAAAGAGTGGATCATTGCCCTGGGCATTGTTCCATTTTTGGGTACCTATAGTCGGTCCTCCTTTGACACCAAAAGCTAGGTTTTGAGCTTCGGTATCCAAGTACATGAACACAACCAAACATATAAAACAAAGCCGTCCAAGTGTTTGCATAGTTGATGAGCTATTCTAATCGTAATATTTGACCGGGCTTGATCAGGCTGGAGGTCAGATCATTGATCCGGATGAGCCCTTTTACGGATTTCTGATAGTTTTTAGCTATCCTGTAGAGGGTTTCACCTTTCTTGACCACGTGACTGGATTTTATCCTGCTCTTTCCCGGTAGAACGGTTATTTGCTGAGACTTTACCTTTGTTGTCGATTTGCTCGGTGTCGCTGAGCGAATCTTCGGTCTGTGTTTACTTCGCACCATACCCTTTAATCGGATTTTTTCACCCACAGCTGGTTCACTACCTGGAAAGAGCCGATTCCTGATGTAAAGCTTCTCCAACTTTATGCCATAAATTTGAGAAATCTCGTACATGGTTTCACCCTCTAGGACAATGTGGTACTTTCTGGATCCGCGATAGGCTCCTTTCTTTTTTTCAAAATAGACTCTTTCGGCATTACTTAAAGATTGGTCAGCCGAGTGTAGTGCTTCGTTGAATGCCAGAATATCTTTCAATGAACGCTTGTATTTTTCGGATACAGAAAGCGGTGTCTCACCTTCATGCGCATAGATCATATCCAGACCATTGTTTCTGACCACACCATCTATCAGGGTCACTTTTTTTATGGGTTTGCTGCGCGTCGTCGCTGTACGAAGGTTGCGTTTCTGTATCGGCACATGGGTGAAGACCGACTTCGGCTCTGATGTTGTCTGCTTTGAGGTACTGGCCAAGATTCGTTTGGGCTGGTAGTAGTCATAGGTATAGAGTTCGTATCGTTCGATCAGATCTATGAGCAGCACTGCATACTTCGGGTTAGTAGCGTAACCAGATTCCTTGAGGCCCCAGGCCCAAGATTTGTAGTCTCGGGTATCCAGGTTAAACAGCCACCCGTAGCGATAGGACTTATTGGGATTGATCAGGAACTCTGAGTGTGCGATGTAGGAGGCTTCAGGGGCATCAAAAACTCTAAAGCATGACTGGACCAAGCGTCCAAGTCGATCGAAATCATCATCTTCTTTGTAATAGGTGGGCCCTTCCCATTCAGGACCACATTTTAGGCCAAAGAAGTTGTTAGACTTTCTAGCCAACTCACTGTTTCCGGCGTTGGACTCAAGGATGGCTTGCGCCAACTTGATGCTGGCCGGAATGCCGGTACGATGCATCTCCTCAATGGCAATTTCCTTATACCGATTGATAAACAGCGTCAGATCGGCCCCTTGTGCTGGAGAGTCTAGAGTGAGAAAGACAAAGATCATGGGACAGACAAATCGAAACATACTTAGTCGAAAATTATCAGCAAATATATTAAATAAATACTTTAAGTATAGTTAAGTGATTAATAGCTTCTTCTAAGAAAATTTCGTGAACGAAATACCTTATCTTGAGACAGGTAATCATTGGCTCTGAGTCCCAAAAATGATACCTTTGACCAGCCTGAATCATTAAAGCTATATTTTGGATCGAGCGAAGAGACTTTTGCATACATGCATAATAAGCATAATAAGTGTCTTATTTATTGCATGTCGTGCTGATAAAAATGGAGTGGATATCCACGATGCTCCCTCACCCGTGGTCGGCCAATACGATGAGCTGATTGCCCAGCATCCGAAGTCAGCAGACCTACATATGCAGAGGGGTGAGACCTTGTTTTCCGAAGGACAGTTAGACGCCGCCATCGAGGATCTGGAGAGAGCTGTCCAACTGGATTCCTCGCTCTTTGGCGCCTGGCAAACCCTTGCCGATGCCTACCTGTCGAATATTCAATCGAGGAAGGCTCTGGAGACCCTGGAGGCGATGGTTCAGATATTCCCCGACAGCATTCATGCACAGCTGAAGCTCTCAGAGTTTCAGCTGATCTTAAAGAGATATCGAGAGGCCATAGAGATCCTCCAGCATATCCACCAGCTAGATCCAAACAACGCTGATGCGTACTTTGTGGAGGGGATGCTTCACAAAGATATGGGAGACACTTCAGGAGCTATTTATCATTTCCAATTAGCCACGCGAGAGGATCCAAAGTTGATAGATGCCTGGATCAACTTGGGCCAACTGCTGGAGCAAAAAGGTGATCCTGAAGCCATCAGATACTTCGAAGCTGGCCTCTTAGTGGCTCCTCGAAATATTACCTTGCTGAGGTCCAAAGCTCAGTATCTAGCCCGTCAAGCACAGATCCCCCTGGCTAAATCGACCTATCGTGACCTCCTACATCTAGATCCCGATGACTCTCAAGCCTACTATGACCTCGGGCTTCTCTATCTTGACCAGGACAGTTTAAAAAAAGCCCAGCAGCACTTTGACATTGCCACTAAGACGGAACCGGGTTTTGGTCGCGCCTACTTCTATCTGGCCATGACTCATGAGCTAATGAAACAGATCGACCAAGCTCGATTTTACTACCAACAAGCTCAGAAACTAACGCCAGATGACCCAGATATCGGAGTGGCGCTTGAGCGGGTAGAGTCCGCTAGATAGTATAGAATTTTGTACCTTTCATATTATTCATTTAACCAGTAAATTTTCATTATGCCAATTTTAAAAGTAATCGAGCTTTTAGCTGATTCAAAGACCAGTTGGGAAGATGCCACCCAAAACGCAGTTCAAAAAGCGGGTGAGTCAGTAAAGAATATACGGTCTGTCTTTGTACAGAGTCAAAGTGCCACCGTAGAAGATGGGAAGATCGATAAATACCGCGTGAATGTCAAAGTTACTTTCGAAGTGAAGTAGGATGCCCTAACCATTCAGATGAAAACTTTACGAGCCACCTGATTGAATGGGTGGTTTTTTTTTGCCCAAAATCCAACCACTCAAATGGGATCAATTCTTGTGGTGTTGGATATGAGGCAACGCAATGATGCGTTATAGTATCTATCATTAGTAATCTACTCCAAACTTGTATTGATTGGACGAAGAAGCATTAATAAGGGGTTGTATCAGGCAAGACCCTGCTTGCCAGAAGCAACTGTTTATGACATACAGCAAGAAAATGATGACGGTCTGTCTGAGATACGCAAGGAATAGAGCTGATGCAGAAGATATTTTGCAGGACGGATTCGTGCGCCTTTTTCAGCATATCGATCAGTTCCGATTTAAGGGTTCATTTGAAGGCTGGGTGAGACGCATTTTTGTCAATGCATCTTTGAAGAAGTATCAGGCGAAAAAGTGGCAGAATGAACAAACAGGCATTGAAGATGTGAAAGAATCCGGTTTGCAGCCCGATGCACTGTCTCGGATGTCAGAGAATGAGATTCTGGATTTGGTGAGCAATCTTCCAGAAGGGTACCGCATCGTATTTAATATGTATGTGATAGAAGGCTACTCGCATAAAGAGATCGGCCAATCTTTAGGAATCAATGAGGCAACCTCCAGAACGCAACTCTTGAAGGCACGAAAGCATCTCCAAGCACGGATTGAAAAAATGATCATGTCATATGAAACCTGAGTCTACAAACAGATTGTTTCGGACCAGACTTTATGACATGGAGTCTGAGGTGCCAGATCATATTTGGTCGAGTGTTGAGGCTCGGATCAGGCCTCGTCCCAATCGGAGATGGTGGTTGCTTCTGCTACTTGTACCATTGACACTCGGTGTCACTTTATTCAGCCTTTCTGGCCATAGGGGGACCTTGTCGAATCATGATGAAGATGGATTCGAAGACCTGGTAAGCGCGGAGCCAAGTCTCCTGGGGGCTCCCGACAGCAGTGAAATGGTTCAATCAGAATTTGACTTTGGGAAGGACGAATCTGAGAAGATTATCCGAACTACTCCTGTCGACTCCGACAAATCCACTGTTTTGGCCCAGGAAGTGCGATCGAGTGGTGCAAACATCCTAACTGCCAAGAAAAAAAGGAGTGCCATCAAAGCAGATTATGGGACATCCAATCAGCGATACGCTCGAGTGACCAGGGCAATAGCCAAGGAGACCTTCCCAAAAAAGTCTCGAGAACATCTGATGGGAAAACACAGGTTGGGTCGCAGCACCGACCTTTTTGAGGCGATCGTGCCTTTGGAGTTCGGCGTTTGGGGGTCCAAGGATCCTAAGCTGGACGTGTGCCCAACTTTTTCTGTCGGTCGTACGCAGGTGAGGCCGTTTGTAGAACTATCTGTGCAAGCAGGTAGACCCTTTCGAACTTTATCAGCACGAAATGCTGAATCTTCCAATTATCGGACCCTGCGTGAAGACACCGAGCAAGTACAGTTTGACTTTGCCGTGATGGGCCTTGCCGGCCTGGAAATCGGCAGACACGTCGAAGTAAAGGCAGGGATCGGATACCGGCAGATCCATGAAGTATTCGACTACATAGACCAGAGCGCCAGCAGGACCATTGTACAAACCATCACCGATACAATCCACAACAACGGCATTCCGACGGTAATTATTGACACATCGGTTGTCACTGAATACGGACAACGCATCAAGCGATCCAATAATAAACTGCGATTTCTCGAGATACCGATCATTGGTGGATATAACTTTGATATAGGCAAACATCGAGTGTTATTGTCCGGTGGAGTGGCTGTCAATCTCGCCTTTGGACAGAAAGGTGATATCCTTGCACCCGATCAGAGCATTGTGTCTATTGGAAGTCAGCAGTCGGATGGCTATTCGATCTATAAGACAAAAGCGGGTTTGGATATTTTAGCCAATTTGGGTTACGAGTTATATGCAAATCAATCCAATGCCGTCTCTATCATGGCCTCTTTTAGGTGGTCTTTGAAAGATCTGACCCGGTCGGATTATCCCCTTACGCAAAAATATTCGAGTATAAATCTCGGATTGGCTTTAAAACACCGATTCTAATGAGGCGTTTATTCCAAGTATTTTTCACGCTGGGTCTGGGACTGTTGTTACTTCCTGGATGTAAGAAAGAAATCGACCAATTTGTCCCCATCCCTGAACCTGTTGATTTGGATTTCGGAGCTGACTTTAGCGATGCCTCTGATACGATGCATTTCACCATTGAAGGTAGTGGCTGGCACACGGTATATACCCCTAAGGGTACCGCTTTTATCCTCAAACCGGGAATGTTTGAATACAGGAATGGGGATCTCTGTGACTGTGAATCTGTCGATGTACGCATCATTGAATTAGCCGAGATAAAAGATATGCTGGTACATAATACACCGACCATCACGGGTGATGCACTCTTGGCTAGTGAGGGAGCTTACCATGTTTCAGCAACCCATCAGGGCAAATCTTTAAGACTGGTCGAGCAGGAGCAAATCTGTTTTGTTCTTCCATCGGAGGATTTGGATAAGAATATGGAGCTTTTTTATGGTGATATGAACCAAGGATCATTTAAGTGGTTGCCGGCTTCCGGATTTATGGGTTCACAAGCTCATGTAAAGAAAGGAGAATGGCCTACAGAATCGGCCCTGATTGTCGGATATGAATGTTTTAGTGATGAGATGGATTGGATTGGTGTCAATAAGTACATCAGCGATGGTATTGATCACAGGGTTTGTATCAAGCTCAGTGAGTTTTTTACAGCTGATAATACGGTGCTTTTTGCTTTGCCAGAAGGGAAAAATGCTGTGGTGAGATTAATGTACGATATGACTGATGGCTTCTGTACCGGACATCTACCCATCGGTTCAGCCGTGAAGTACATTGGAGTAGCAAGAAGAGATGAAAATATTTATGAGCTAGCCAGTGAGTCAACAGTCATTGAGAAGAATCAAGTGCAGACATTATCTTTTAATCCTATGTCTTTGAATGACATCAGAACTGTCTTAGAGTCCTTGTAAGACAATAGAAATTTCCCTTCAAGTAAAGTGAGCGGGTAGAATGGCCAACCAGGGTGGTCACAGATGAAATTTAAACCTTAGTTTTGCTTCCCTAAAAAAACTGGGTTTTGTAACATGATCAACATCACATTTCCTGATGGCACTGTTCGTCAGTATGCAAAAGGGAGTACCGCATTAGCGATTGCACAATCGATCAGTGAAGGCTTGGCTCGAAACGTCCTGTCTGCAAAAATTAATGGAGAAGTGTGGGATGCTACCCGCCCGATCTTGCACGATGCACAACTACAACTGCTGACCTGGAAGGATCAGGAGGGGAAGTCCACTTTTTGGCACTCTAGTGCTCACCTGATGGCAGAAGCACTTGAGTCATTGTACCCAGGTACTAAGTTTGGTATTGGTCCTCCGATAGAGCAGGGATTCTATTACGACATCGACACGGGAGACAGGCAGATTTCCCTGGAGGATCTGCCCGTCATTGAGGCCAAAATGAGGGAATTGCAGCAAGCAAAGTCAGCTTACTTCAGGAAGGAGATTTCAAAGGAAGAAGCTGTCGCTTATTTTCAAGACAAGGATGACGAGTACAAGTTGGAGTTGTTGGAGGATCTGGCTGATGGGACCATTACTTTTTATCGGCAGGGCGACTTCGTCGATCTATGTCGTGGGCCGCATCTACCTGACACCAGCAAAATCAAAGCGGTGAAGTTGTTGAATGTAGCTGGAGCTTACTGGCGGGGAGATGAAAACAGAAAGATGATGACCCGCATTTATGGCATCGCCTTCCCTAAGAAGAAGGAATTGACTGCGTACTTGGAGCTAGTGGAAGAAGCCAAGAAGCGTGATCATCGTAAACTGGGTGCGGAGTTGGATCTATTTATGTTTTCTGAGAGAGTAGGATCTGGACTACCCATCTGGCTGCCCAAGGGAACGGCCCTGCGTGCACGACTGGAGGATTTTCTAAAAAATGAGCAACTGAAACGAGGTTATGAACCCGTGATTACTCCTCACATTGGCAAGAAGGATCTCTGGGTGACCTCGGGTCATTTTGACAAATATGGCGAGGATAGTTTTCAACCCATTCAGACACCTCGCGAAGGAGAAGTATTCTTGCTAAAGCCGATGAACTGCCCTCATCACTGTGAGATCTATAGTCACCGACCACATTCATACCGGGACTTGCCCATTAGGATTGCAGAATTTGGTACAGTGTATCGATATGAACAGAGTGGTGAATTGCATGGATTGACCAGAGTGCGAGGTTTTACACAAGACGATGCCCATATTTTTTGCACGCCAGATCAGGTCAAAGATGAATTTCTCGGGGCTTTAGACTTGACAATCTTTGTCCTTAAGAAACTGGGATTTGAAGACTATACCGCACAGATATCACTAAGAGATAAGGAAGATCGGAGCAAGTACATCGGTTCAGATGAAAATTGGGAAAAGGCAGAACAGGCGATTATCGAAGCCACTGAGGAAGCGGGTTTGGAGACTATCATCGCTTACGGTGAGGCAGCCTTCTATGGGCCGAAGCTAGACTTTATGATTAAGGACGCATTGAAGCGGAAATGGCAGCTCGGCACCATCCAAGTAGATTATAATCTGCCAGATCGTTTTCAATTAGAATACATTGGTGCCGATAATGCTTCTCATCGTCCAGTGATGATCCATCGAGCCCCCTTTGGCTCTATGGAGCGATTTATTGGCGTTTTGATAGAGCATACGGGAGGGAAGTTTCCACTTTGGTTGGCACCGGAGCAGTTTGCCATCCTGCCGATCAGCGATCAGTACATCCCATATGCAAAAGAAGTCCTCGGAACGCTGGCGGCTCTGGGTCTTCGTGGGTCAATCGACGACCGTACTGAGTCGATCGGTAGAAAGATCCGGGACACCGAGTTGAGAAAGGTGCCATATATGTTGATAGTGGGTGAGAAGGAAAGGGATGCCCGGACTGTCTCGGTGAGGAAGCAGGGTGAAGGTGACCAAGGCTCCCATGGTGCCGACGACTTTGCCAAGATGATCCAGGACATTAGTTAGATCTGACATTGCAGCAAAACCATATAAGGCCTGATCAATAGCATAGAAGAAAGCTTGTCCACTCAAGGCAAGGAAGGTATTCACAGGAGATATCACATAAGCTCCATGATGTGAGGATGCAATGCATTAAGAAATAATGCCATGTTTTCACATGAGTTTTCAACTATGTAATTACGAATAGAAAACATAGGGTTTTAACCGGGAATCTTTCAAGGAATCTTGGGCATAAACGATTGGTTTTCATACTTTCACAGTTGACATAATTTGCTAAATCCTACTACTGGGTCATTGTACTAATGAGGGTATTGCTTGGGTCTCTAGCCATTGTATATGGGCTGTCTGTGTTATGGGCGACCGCATTCCCGGTGCCAAACGAGAACGTGTCAGCTGTAGAAGCCCATACCTCGAAAGCTGTCATTTCTTCAATGGCTACTGCCTGGTTATGTGATTGTCGTTACCGTAGGGAGATCACCATTGCCAATACCGGACCCCTGTTAGCCAACTATCAAGTCCGGGTGAATGTCACCTATGATGCGGATATGAGTGCAGATTTCTCGGATTTGCGCTTTACGAGTTCCGACGAGCAGACCGAGCTAAGTTATTGGATCGAGACCTTTCAGGCCAGCACATCGGCCGTTGTTTGGGTGAAAGTTCCCGCAATAGCAGCAGGAGGTAATACCGCTATTTTCATGTACTACAACGGATGCGGTACCCTGACTACGGGTGATCCTACCCAGGTTTTTGACTTCTATGATGATTTTTCAAACTTCACAGGCTGGAATTCAGCTGGATCAGGATCCGTACAGCAGAACACTGGGATCTTTGGACAACCTGTCCTCAGGAAGTACAATAATTGTGATCCCAATGGGGGATGGAAATCGTTGGGACTTACTATAAACGACTTTCGGCTAATCACCAGAGAGCGTAGAAATAGTGCGACTTCCAGTAGTGGCTGCCAACTAAATAGATATGGTCTGGAGAATGCGAGTTTTAATGGCTACAATATCAATCGAGATGCCCATAATACTGGCAATGGAGCCTTCGGTTATGAGAGAAGGACGGGAGGTGGAGGGGGTAACTCCAATCGCATCAGTCTGCCGCAACCCTACAACAATTGGTACCGTACGGAACTCAGGCGTTGTTGCAGTACCAATACACTACAGGCAGATCTGTATAGTGACAATAGGACGCTGATTGGGGGGGTGGCAGGTACTGCACCAAATAATCGCAACTATTGTGGATTTGATCGCGTGACGATGCGGGGAGGTATTGATTATTATGTAGACTTTGTAGCTGTTGCCAAATTTACCTGCAATCAACCCACCGTGAGCGTCGGCACAGAAGAAAATGATCCACCCATGGCTATGTGCCAGAACATCAGCGTTAACCTGGATGGAACTGGCAATGTTACTATTGTAGCAGCAGATGTGAACAACGGGTCGACAGACCTTTGTGGCATAGCCAACCTGGTCGTCTCACCTTCGAGCTTCGATTGTGGGGATATCGGTAGCAACACCGTCAATTTAACAGTCACAGATCTCGAGGGCAATATCGCATCTTGCAATGCGATGGTCACAGTCAGTGACAATATGGCTCCGACGCTCTCCTGCCCTTCAAATATTTCTGTTGATAATGATGCAGGAAGTTGCCATGCAGTCGTCACTTATGCTTTTCCAACTGCCACTGACAATTGTGGTTTTGCCACCATTTTCCCAGATGATTTTGATCCGATTGATCCCTCGATTTGGTCATCCATTTTAAATGGGACAGTAGATATGGGATGTGGATCCGCAAGTGGCAATGCGTTGCACTTCTCGGGAAATGGGGCGCGATCCGCCACCACGATCGACTTCGACGTATCGTTGGGAGGTACCGTAGACTTTGCACTAATTTTCGGCTCTGGCTCCACTCCATGTGAGAATGCCGACGGAGGTGAAGATGTGGTCCTCGAATACTCAACCAATGGGGGCACTTCTTACACCATCATCAACACCTACGACACCGAGGCATATACGTCTTTCACGGCGATTTCTGAGGCCATCCCAGCGGCTGCCCAAACGGCGAGCACCAGATTACGTTGGCGTCAGATAAGTCATAGCGGCAATGGTTTTGACAACTGGGCCTTGGACGATCTATCCATCAGTTCATTCACGCCTAGCATTACACAGACGGCGGGACTACCATCGGGCTCTACCTTTCCTGTGGGTACGACGACCAACACATTTTCAGTAGCTGATGCTTCGGGTAATACGTCGATGTGTTCATTTACGGTGACGGTGAGTGATGCAGAGAACCCCACGATCACGTGTCCGGGGAATATCACGGTGAACAATGATATGGGCAACTGCAGTGCGGTGGTGAGTTATACGGCACCGGTAGGCACAGACAACTGTTCTGGTGCCATCACTACACAGACGGCGGGTTTGGCATCTGGTGCTTCATTTCCGGTAGGGACGACTACGAACACGTTTGTGGTGACGGATGCATCGGGCAATACGTCGAGTTGTTCGTTTACGGTGACGGTGAGTGATGCAGAGAATCCCACGATCACGTGTCCGGGGAATATCACGGTGAACAATGATATGGGCAACTGCAGTGCGGTGGTGAGTTATATGGCACCGGTAGGCACAGACAACTGTTCTGGTGCCATCACTACACAGACGGCGGGTTTGGCATCTGGTGCTTCATTTCCGGTAGGGACGACTACGAACACGTTTGTGGTGACGGATGCATCGGGCAATACGTCGAGTTGTTCGTTTACGGTGACGGTGAGTGATGCAGAGAATCCCACGATCACGTGTCCGGGGAATATCACGGTGAACAATGATATGGGCAACTGCAGTGCGGTGGTGAGTTATATGGCACCGGTAGGCACAGACAACTGTTCTGGTGCCATCACTACACAGACGGCAGGTTTGGCATCTGGTGCTTCATTTCCGGTAGGGACGACTACGAACACGTTTGTGGTGACGGATGCATCGGGCAATACGTCGAGTTGTTCGTTTACGGTGACGGTGAGTGATGCAGAGAACCCCACGATCACGTGTCCGGGGAATATCACGGTGAACAATGATATGGGCAACTGCAGTGCGGTGGTGAGTTATACGGCACCGGTAGGCACAGACAACTGTTCTGGTGCCATCACTACACAGACGGCAGGTTTGGCATCTGGTGCTGCATTTCCGGTAGGTACGACTACGAACACGTTTGTGGTGACGGATGCATCGGGCAATACGTCGAGTTGTTCGTTTACGGTGACGGTGAGTGATGCAGAGAACCCCACGATCACGTGTCCGGGGAATATCACGGTGAACAATGATATGGGCAACTGCAGTGCGGTGGTGAGTTATACGGCACCGGTAGGCACAGACAACTGTTCTGGTGCCATCACTACACAGACGGCGGGTTTGGCATCTGGTGCTTCATTTCCGGTAGGGACGACTACGAACACGTTTGTGGTGACAGATGCATCGGGCAATACGTCGAGTTGTTCGTTTACGGTGACGGTGAGTGATGCAGAGAACCCTACGATCACGTGTCCGGGGAATATCACGGTGAACAATGATATGGGCAACTGCAGTGCGGTGGTGAGTTATACGGCACCGGTAGGCACAGACAACTGTTCTGGTGCCATCACTACACAGACGGCAGGTTTGGCATCTGGTGCTGCATTTCCGGTAGGGACGACTACGAACACGTTTGTGGTGACGGATGCATCGGGCAATACGTCGAGTTGTTCGTTTACGGTGACGGTGAGTGATGCAGAGAACCCTACGATCACGTGTCCGGGGAATATCACGGTGAACAATGATATGGGCAACTGCAGTGCGGTGGTGAGTTATATGGCACCGGTAGGCACAGACAACTGTTCTGGTGCCATCACTACACAGACGGCAGGTTTGGCATCTGGTGCTTCATTTCCGGTAGGGACGACTACGAACACGTTTGTGGTGACGGATGCATCGGGCAATACGTCGAGTTGTTCGTTTACGGTGACGGTGAGTGATGCAGAGAACCCCACGATCACGTGTCCGGGGAATATCACGGTGAACAATGATATGGGCAACTGCAGTGCGGTGGTGAGTTATATGGCACCGGTAGGCACAGACAACTGTTCTGGTGCCATCACTACACAGACGGCAGGTTTGGCATCTGGTGCTGCATTTCCGGTAGGGACGACTACGAACACGTTTGTGGTGACAGATGCATCGGGCAATACGTCGAGTTGTTCGTTTACGGTGACGGTGAGTGATGCAGAGAACCCCACGATCACGTGTCCGGGGAATATCACGGTGAACAATGATATGGGCAACTGCAGTGCGGTGGTGAGTGGTGAGTTATATGGCACCGGTAGGCACTACGACAACTGTTCTGGTTGTTCGTTTACGGTGACGGTGATGACTACACAGACGGCAGGTTTGGCATCTGGTGCTGCATTTCCGGTAGGGACGACTACGAACACGTTTGTGGTGACGGATGCATCGGGCAATACGTCGAGTTGTTCGTTTACGGTGACGGTGAGTGATGCAGAGAACCCCACGATCACGTGTCCGGGGAATATCACGGTGAACAATGATATGGGCAACTGCAGTGCGGTGGTGAGTTATATGGCACCGGTAGGCACAGACAACTGTTCTGGTGCCATCACTACACAGACGGCAGGTTTGGCATCTGGTGCTGCATTTCCGGTAGGGACGACTACGAACACGTTTGTGGTGACGGATGCATCGGGCAATACGTCGAGTTGTTCGTTTACGGTGACGGTGAGTGATGCAGAGAACCCCACGATCACGTGTCCGGGGAATATCACGGTGAACAATGATATGGGCAACTGCAGTGCGGTGGTGAGTTATATGGCACCGGTAGGCACAGACAACTGTTCTGGTGCCATCACTACACAGACGGCAGGTTTGGCATCTGGTGCTTCATTTCCGGTAGGGACGACTACGAACACGTTTGTGGTGACAGATGCATCGGGCAATACGTCGAGTTGTTCGTTTACGGTGACGGTGAGTGATGCAGAGAACCCCACGATCACGTGTCCGGGGAATATCACGGTGAACAATGATATGGGCAACTGCAGTGCAGTGGTGAGTTATATGGCACCGGTAGGCACAGACAACTGTTCTGGATCGATGACTACACAGACGGCAGGTTTGGCATCTGGTGCTTCATTTCCGGTAGGGACGACTACGAACACGTTTGTGGTGACAGATGCGTCGGGCAATACGTCGAGTTGTTCGTTTACGGTGACGGTGAGTGATGCAGAGAACCCCACGATCACGTGTCCGTGGAATATCACGGTGAATAATGATATGGGCAGCTGCAGTGCGGTGGTGAGTTATATGGCACCGGTAGGCACAGACAACTGTTCTGGTGCCATCACTACTCAGACGGCAGGTTTAGCCTCGGGTTCAGCGTTTCCATTGGGTACGACAACGAACACGTTTGTGGTAACGGATGCTGCGGGCAATACAGCGACGTGCTCCTTTGATGTGACGATCACGGATACGGAATCTCCGACGATCAGCTGTCCGATGGATGTGACCCAGGGCAACGACGCGGGCTTGTGCACGGGCGTAGTCACCTATACGACACCTGTGGGCGTAGACAATTGTTCTGGATCGATGACTACTCAGACGGCAGGTTTAGCCTCGGGTTCAGCGTTTCCATTGGGTACGACTACGAACACGTTTGTGGTAACGGATGCTGCGGGCAATACGGCGACGTGCTCCTTCGATGTGACGATTACGGATACAGAATCTCCGATGATCAGCTGTCCGATGGATGTGACCCAGGGCAACGACGTGGGCTTGTGCACGGGCGTAGTCACCTATGCGACACCTGTGGGCGTAGACAATTGTTCTGGATCGATGACTACTCAGACGGCAGGTTTAGCCTCGGGTTCAGCGTTTCCATTGGGTACGACTACGAACACGTTTGTGGTAACGGATGCTGCGGGCAATACGGCGATGTGCTCCTTTGATGTGACGATTACGGATACAGAATCTCCGACGATCAGCTGTCCGATGGATGTGACCCAGGGCAACGACGCGGGCTTGTGCACGGGCGTAGTCACCTATACGACACCTGTGGGCGTAGACAATTGTTCTGGATCGATGACTACTCAGACGGCAGGTTTAGCCTCGGGTTCAGCGTTTCCATTGGGTACGACTACGAACACGTTTGTGGTAACGGATGCTGCGGGCAATACGGCGACGTGCTCCTTTGATGTGACGATCACGGATACTGAATCTCCCATCACAATTTGTCAGAATGCTAATACCTATCTCGATAGTCTCGGAAAAGCAGGAATTGCCGTGGGTGACATCGACAATGGCTCCACTGACAATTGCAGTATTATCAGCCTGGAGGTGAGCCCTTCCACTTTCACATGCAGTGACCTAGGTATGCGAACGGTCATGCTTATTGCTGCCGACCCGAGTGGTAACAGAGACACCTGTATGTCAAACGTATCTGTCTTGGATACCTTGCCACCTCAGATTTCCATGGTCGATGACATCGACTTAGATGCCATGATGAATTGTAGTGGGTCATTACCCGACTTCGTACCTATCGTGGTGATCACCGACAACTGTGATCCGGATCCTCTGGTGATTCAGACACCACCGGCAGGAACCATTCTGCCATTGGATACCACCATCACCGTAACCATCACCGCTGAAGATCAAAGTGGCAATATCGATAGCATTCATTTTGATGTCAACGTGGTAGAGGGTAATCCGAGCCCGACACTTAATTGTCGGGACCTGAACCTGAGCATCAATACGGATGGGCAGGTGCAGTTTCGCTTGACAGAGGTCGTACCTGGTGCCAATTGTACCGAATTATTGAACATCACCATCGAGACCTTTACAGGGAGATCAATAGTCTTACATAAAACAGGATTGATCAGCAGTAGTATCGTATCGTTTGATGCCTGCTCATATGTCGGAAGACCGTTGAAAGCATCGGTAACCAATATAATAGGAAGCAGCTGCTGGTCGACGCTGACCATTTCAGCGTCCCAGTCTCCCATCTTTGCGACTGCTGGAAGGAGTCAAGTATTGTATTGCGATGATCCTGTTGTACAGGCACCACAGGATGATGCACCCATAGCCGTGGTGCCCTGCCAAGGGCAGGTTAAGGTAGATCATGCCAATGACTGGGTACATAGATATGCCTGTGATCCTGGCATCCAAGATACCGCCAAAGTCATCATTCGAGAATGGGAAGCTTATGGAAAAGACCGAGTGCGGGAGGTGCTTTTTGATACCCTGGTGGTTCTGCAATTTCCGGAAATAGATCTACATCATATTTATTGCACAGAAGTTGATACTGTTTATTGTGCAGATACCAGTAGGACTATTGGGCCCTTTGTCACGTTCGATAGTTTAAATACAGGTATCTGCGATACTAGTTATCTGGTGAAAGTTACAGACCGGGATCAGGATGGCATACTTGAGTTCGTGCCAACCACCCTCGCTAGCAAATGTGGCTTTAGTATACATGTGGATTCCTGGCACTTTGGAAGCAGTTGTGAGCACCAATACAAAGTTGTGGTGGAGCTCAAGCAGCATTGCTATGGTGCCATTCAAAACTCGTGCAGGGTAGATCTACCTGCTGGTACATTACCAAACAGTGCCCAGCAGATTGCACCCGGCTACTGGCGATGTGAATTTTGGCTTTCTGACTTGGATACGCTGGCTCCTAAAGCGGTTACCAAAGTATTGGGTGAATATGCATGCCATTTGGCCGACACCTTACTCAGCGAAGAGAACGGATTTATAAACGAAGTACCGCTTATATATACTTCCGATGCAGCATGTGAGGCTCATACATACATACCAGCCCTTTGCGTATTTGACGACTGGAGTGGCATCAAGACCGTAAAGGCCACTATCCCTGGCTTGGGTACTTATCTTATGGAAAACGATGGAGAAGTATGCTTTATATCCAAAGGAGACACTGCATTTGCCTATAGTGAGGAGGTTTACGCTGATCTAATGGGAGACGAACGACTGGAGATCCTGGATTCGGGTTATTGTTATCGTAGCCATGAATTGATATCGCTACCCAATTCAAAGGAACCCATAGCCATCTATTATGAAGTAATGGATAGCTGTCACCTGGTTGGTAGAGATACGGGCTTTGTGATGGTAAAAGATCATACCAGACCGGTTGCAGTGGCAGACAAGGGCATCACTGTTTCGCTGCATCGGAAAAAAGTATGGGTGGATGCTGAGGAGTTTGAAGAAGGTAGCAGCGACAACTGCGGGATTGAGCTGACACTCGCCCGCAGAGCCGACTGGAAAGAAAACTGTGTGGATCTATGCCACAACGCATCTGAAGATGGTGTCGAGAGTACGTCGGCCTTAAAGTGGCTGTGGACAGATGGCCATGACACATTGTGGACACTTGACCTAGAAGCTGATGAGTATCGGGATGACATCGAAGCACGCTATGCTAAGCAGATGGATTGGCTTATTTCGGATGGTCAGGATTGTGGCGCCGTTGTATACAATAGCTGGCAGTACGATTTGATGAAGTATGCTTCAACTCAATGCAAACCAGCATGGTCGGGTCATTATACAGACTTTGAGGAGCTTTTTAAGAGAGCTATCGGTGGACTGCAAATTGGCGATCAATTGAGGATCACCAATGATTTGCACAAAGCCAGGCTGGATACGCTCCCGGAAGACATCAGAGAAAGCTTGTTTGTGACCGACGACGTGGTTGTAATAGATGGCCAGAGTCTGATCGCAGTGGATTTCTTCAAATGCCAACCTGTCCCGGACCACTGCACAAGCCTCGAAGATATTCTGCAAATGAACTCCAGTTCCCGTAAAATACTATCCTGTATCCCGGATCTAGATATTTTACCCTTGGAATCTCTTGCTACTGAGGCACAGCAGTTGATCATCGATGATTGGAGCGACCTTGGTGGTGGATGGAGCGATGCCGTTCCCTTAGGTTGTGAAGATGCTTGCGGTCCAGTAACTGTTGAGCTGCTTGTGATGGACTACTGGTGCAACTGGTCCAAGACCTGGACAGAGGTATGGGTAGAGGATAAAAGACCCATAGAGGTAGCCAGGGATGTCGCTGGCGAGACTTTCATTTCTTGTAAGGTGTTTATTGAAGACCGGTACGATTATCCTGGGGAGGATCATCCTAAAAGCATTGCCTACCTAGTGGACCGTGGTAAGGAAGGAGATTCTGTCGCCCTTGCAAGATTAGATGCCATCTTCGGAGGTTATCAAAAGGTATGGTTGGATCCTTACAACCGCTATGTGAATATCCATGGTCATGACATTGAAACAGATATCTCTTTCTACGACAGTACCTGCATGTGCAGCAGTTACCTTGAGAGAGTTCGCGTCTATGACGACCATAATCAGGGTCAATGGAAGGATTCGTTGGTCAAACATTGTTACTATCAAGCAGACACCCTGACGTTACATGGGGGGCTATTAACGGTCAATTGCGATCAGCATGTATATTGCGAACAGGAGCTCTGGTCTGATCTGGACCTATGTGGTCAAGGATACCTTTTCCGACAATGGAAAATCTGGCAGGGATGCTCCGCCTATTCCACCGATAGCCTGACGCACATTCCAGATACGCTATACCGTCACCAACGGATATGGATTGGTAACCATTGCCCACTCGATAAGGCCATGTTCGAGATTCCTAGAGACAAAGCTATACATGCCTGCAAGGTAGACTTTGATCCCGCCAGCAATGGTCAGGTAGTGGGTATTGCAGAGCCTGAGCACACTGGATATCCTGTATACGTGTTTGATGACGATTGTCGGCAACCGGCTGTTGCTCACCGAGACAAGGTGTTTAAGATCGTCGGAGGCGACCAAGCTTGCTACAAGATTTTACGTACCTGGTATTTTGCTGACTGGTGCCAGGGAGTGGAGCAAAACGAAAATTGGTGGCATCATGAGGAGGAAATCGGCGATACATGTGTACAGAAAATCATCGTATTTGATACACTCCCTCCCAGATGTTTACTGACAGGTCCGGTTGAGCATGGAGATACCATTTGGTCAAATGCATGTGCTTATGACCTCAAAGTGACTTTGGAGGGCGAAGATGCGTGCGACGTGAAGCGGTACGACTATGAGTTAGTGCAAATTTTGGAAGGAGATCAAACGGACATAGTCAAACGCGAATCCATGCAAGTCATCACGGATTCAATCGATGGCTGGACCATAGAAGTCACAGGACTTGCTGCAGGCAACTATGTGCTTCATACCAAGATCAGCGATGGGTGCAATAATGAATCCTACTGTAGTTATGCATTCACCCACCAGTCAACCAAGAAGCCATCGCCAGTCTGTCTGACCAGATTAACTGTTCCACTGGAGCATGCAGATGTCGATCAAGATGGTGTAAGTGACACGGCCTTGGCCGTCGTCTGGGCGGAAGACTATGATCAAAGCAGTATGCCTGCTTGTGGTGATGACAGTCTAGCCTTCCGGATTGAGTGGTTGGACCATTTAGCAGATGATTCTCACATGGAGGATGCTGATAGTCTGATCGTTGGATGTCAAGATGTAGGCACGCATTTGGTCAGGGTTTGGACCATCAGTTACCCAAGTGGCACGAACGACTACTGCGATGTCGTATTGATCGTACAGGGCAATCAAGAATTTTGCAGCAATGTGATTTTTACTCAGGAAACTGAACACCGTCAGCTACATGATCAGGTAGGGAAAATATCCAGACAGCCAGCCGATCTGCCTGATATTGAGGTGATCTACGATCTGCCACAAAATATCGATGGACCTGCCTTTCATTTATTTCAGAATAAGCCTAATCCTTTCCACGATCAGACATCTATCGGGTTTTACCTACCTAAAGCTGCCGAGGCCACCTTGACGATCTATAATCCGGCAGGTACTATCATAAAAATCGTGCGTGATCATTACGCTAAGGGGTATCATGAGATTTCAGTCAATCATCATGAAATTGGTGGAGGCACATTGCTGTTCTACCAACTTGAAACGGGTGATTACCTAGCTACCAGAAGGATGATATGGTTGCGATAATGAGTGTGAAGGTATCAGTCAGGGTGATCAAAATCCTGGTTGGAAATCGATGCATGACAGAGGTCACTAGAGACAGATTGGTATTGATGGGAGGGCTTTTCAGGTAACCCTTGCCGTAGATGATGCTGTGAGCAGGATACGAGACCGCGGACTTAGGCTATCGGAAAATGGCATCTGGGCATCAGCTTTCCTACTTTGGATATGCGTTGATGACAGGTCGCTATCCATGGCGAAGTGAGAAAAAATCAGGAGTGATGGCCAACTATGAAGCATCGATGATCGATTCTTCCATTACCACCTTGCCAGAGATGTTGCAGGGAGCTGGTTACGTGACCGCCGGATTTGGAAAATGGCACCTGGGTACTAGCTTTCCTACTTTGGATGGTAAGGTAGCTGCGGGCTATGGACAATTTCACGCCGATGACAACAGTGCCAATCTAGATCTTCACAGACCAGTATGGGATGGACCGCTCGACCATGGCTTTGACCATTGGCTGGGTTTTAGTTGTGCCAGTGTGCTGGATACTAGTGACAATACTATTACAGGAGCCATCGGTCACGCTCTCTATACCATCGAAGCCGCACCAAATAAAGAGCATATCGAGATGATACCTCTTGCTGACTATTTGCCGTTTATCACAGATCATTCCTTGGATTTTCTTGAAAATATGGCCGCCTCTGAGAGTAACCGTCCTTTTTTCCTGTACTTTGCCCCCTACGTGCCTCATGTACCATTGGCTGTAAGCCAGGCGTTTCAGGGAAATACTGAGGCTGGATTATATGGAGATTATGTACATGAATTGGATCACTACATCGGAAAACTGCTTAATAAGTTGGAAAGCCTCGGACTGAATCAGAATACGATTGTATTTTTCGCCAGTGACAATGGTTCTCAGTTTGAATTGTCCAGTAATGCCCTTGATCTGTCAGAAGCAGCTAATAGTCGGGTAGATTATCAGGTAAATCCTGATTCTTTTCCCGTACACCATCCCAATTGGCCTCTGCGAGGTACGAAATGGACGATCTACGAAGGGGGGGTTAGAACACCTTTTCTTGCTCGTTGGCCGAGGCAATTTCCAGCTGGACAATCTAGTGGAGAATTGTTTTCCCTGTTGGATCTGATGGGTACTTTGGCATCGGCCATTGGTTTGGAAGGCAGACCTAAGTCGGCGATAGATAGCTACGACTTGCTTCCGGTCCTGTTTGAGGATTCCGGAGATAGAGATGAGATTGTAGTCCAATCCAGTGGACGTCAATTTGGTCTTGTTAGGGGCAAGTGGAAGTACATTACTCCCAGAGATGATCAGCTTTCAGTATCCGATCAAATAGGAGAGCTCTATGACCTTACCCTTGACCAATCAGAGCAAGAGAATCTTCTTGAAGAATACCCTAACGTAGTCACGGAGATGAAAAATCGGCTGGAAGCATTGATAGGGAGGGAGGTTGCCCCAATAAACTAAACCTGAATCATGATCAAGGACCTAGGCCGCAATAATTCGCGTAGAGATTTTCTCAAAGGAGCATCCCTGGCTGCCCCTATTGCCATGGCCGACGCTTTATTTCGAAACCCTGCAAATCCGTTGCATGCCCTGACCAAGGCATATAGGAGTTCCGCGTCCGGAAAAAGGCAGCAGCGTCTTGATTGCGATTTGTTGGTTTATGGTGCTACTTCTGCCGGGGTGATTGCTGCCTATACAGGTCAGATGTATGATCTTAAAGTCATCCTGGTAGAGCCCGGTCGGCACCTCGGTGGCATGACTTCAGGAGGCTTAGGACGCACGGATACCGGTGGCCAGGACAGCTATATTTCAGGTTTGTCACAGGAATTCTACATCCGGGTAGGTCAGTACTATGGGCAGGCAAAGCCGGCGTATGATTTCGAACCCCACGTCGCAGAAAGTATCTATAAGGGATACCTCGATGAGGCCGGAGTAGAAGTACTCTATTCGCGTAGAGTGGTTAGCGTAAAGGTGAAAAATGAGAAGATCCGATCGGTAGCACTGGCTCATGCCAGCGAAGAAAAGGGGGATGTCCTTACCGTCCATGCTCATCAGTTTATCGATGCCACCTATGAAGGTGATATGATGGCTGGAGCGGGTGTATCCTATGCTACCGGTCGTGAGAGCAATAGCACTTATGGTGAGAAGTATAATGGAGTGATTCCTGGCCGGGAAGCCGGTCCTTACGGCAAGACGGTGAGAACCCGAGAATGGGGGGCCGATGTCGATCCCTACGTAATCCCTGGAAAACCTTCCAGCGGGCTTCTGCCAGAAGTAAATGGAGTTGGTCATGCTGTCATAGGGACCGCTGACAATAAGATTCAGGCGTATTGCTTCCGATTGTGCTTGACCCAAAATCGAGAGAATCAAATCCCCCTGACCGAGCCAGATGGTTATGACCCTAAGCGATATGAGCTGATGGCCCGGCTGCAAAAACTAAAACCTTGGAAGCAGTTGCGAAATGGATTTATTATTTCACCCATGCCTAATGGAAAGACCGACATCAACAATTACGGACTGGTGGGTTTCTCCGCCAATTACGTCGGAGGTAATGATAGCTATCCTGAGGGAGATGATATCACTCGAGCCCGCATTTGGGACGAACATAAGAAATATCAACAGGGACTTTGGTGGTTTCTGGCCACGGACGATCGCATACCGGCGCACATCCGTCAAGAGGTCAATACCTGGGGTTATTGCCGGGATGAATTTCTTGACACGGGCGGATGGCCACATCAGCTGTATATTCGTGAGGCTCGACGGATGGTCAGCGATTTTGTCATGACCGAACATGAATGTGTAGGCCATCGTCCGGTCGGTGACGGGATAGCTAAGGGTGGCTACGCTCTGGATTCACATGTCGTACAGCGGGTGGTGATCAATGACCATGTCGAAAATGAAGGTAATATCTCTGTACATGGTTTTGATCCCTATCCGATTTCTTACCGGTCTATTATTCCGAAAAGAACAGAAATCCATAACCTTTGCGTGCCCGTCTGTGTGTCTTCCTCTCATGCTGCTTATGGCTCCCTACGCATGGAACCGGTGTTTATGGCATTGGGCCAGGCCTCGGGTGTTGCTGCTTTCATGGCCATGAAAGAGGGCAGGATTCTGCAAGATCTGTCAGCGCAGGCCATTCAAAAGGAATTAAGGGAAAACCCACTCCCAAATCGAAAGATACCATCGGAATATGCGGATATCATTCCATTTGGTACATTTTAGCAATACCTAGTACCTTCATTAGATAATCATTTGACCAAAAAGTATAATATGAAGATCATCAGTGTGTTAGCGATACTCATTTCTATACCCCTCACGGGATGCGGTCCTTCCCAGCAGATCGATGAAAACGTACACCGAGCCGATGTCATTATTTATGGTGGCACCTCGGCAGCTGTCAGTGCAGCTGTCAAGGTGAGTAGAATGGGAAAATCGGTAATCATGGTGTCTCCTGATGAACATCTGGGTGGCCTTACCGCTGGTGGGCTTGGATACACCGATACAGGTGATAAGAGTGTGATCGGGGGTTTATCGCGAGAATTCTATCATCGTGTGTATCAGCACTATCAGAATCCAGAGGCTTGGAAATGGCAGGAAATGGCAGAGTACGGCAATAAAGGTCAGGGTACTCCTGCCATCGATGGCGATTTGCGTACCATGTGGATTTTCGAGCCCCATGTAGCCGAGCAGGTTTATGAGGATTTAGTAGCTGAGGAAAAAATCACCTTACATCGAAACGAGTGGCTGGACCGTAGAGCTGGAGTGATAGTGGAGAATGGAAGAATTAACACCATCCAAACACTGAGCGATAAGAAATATGAAGGCAAAATGTTTATCGACGCTACCTATGAAGGTGATCTGATGGCAGCTGCCGGGGTAAGCTACCACGTTGGTCGAGAGGCCAACAGTGTCTATGGAGAGGAATGGAATGGTATACAAGTAGGGGTTTTACACCATAAGCATTGGTTTGATTCTGACATAAGTCCATATGTGATTCCTGGTGATCCCTCCAGTGGACTCCTGCCGCGAATTTCAGCAGAGGATCCAGGAAAGAGAGGCGATGGCGACAAAAAGATACAAGCATATTGCTTTCGCATGTGCCTGACTGACCATCACGAAAATCGTCTCCCATTTCATAAACCTGAGAACTATGATCCAAAGCAGTATGAACTGCTAGCAAGGGCATATGCGGCTGGTTGGGATGAAACTTTCGGTAAATTCGATCCCATCCCCAACCGAAAAACGGATACCAATAATCATGGCCCTTTCAGCACCGATAACATCGGCATGAACTATGAGTATCCCGAAGGCTCATACGAAAAACGACGTGAGATTATAAAAGAGCACCGGGACTACCAGCAAGGGCTGATGTACTTTATCGCCAACGATCCCAGCATCCCAAATACCGTTCGAGAAGCGATGAGTAAATGGGGGCTGGCCAAGGATGAGTTTATGGATAATGGCAACTGGCCGCATCAGATCTATGTGCGTGAGTCACGTCGACTGATCGGTGAGTTTGTGATGACCGAGCATGAGACCCTTGGCAAAAAACCCATTGCTCAGCCCGTAGGGATGGGCTCCTATACCATGGATTCACACAATGTTCAGCGATATGTCAAACCCGATGGCTATGTGCAAAATGAAGGAGACATAGGTGTCAAGGTTCCCCACCCATATCAGATCGATTACCGGTCACTGATACCGAAGAAGAGTGAATGTCAGAACTTGTTGGTGCCAGTCTGCGTATCCAGTTCGCACATTGCCTTTGGCTCGATACGTATGGAACCTGTTTTCATGATCTTGGGACATAGCGCAGCGGCAGCAGCATCCATGGCCATTGACCAAAATATCGCTGTCCAAGACCTCGCCTATACAGATTTGCGAGCACAACTATTAGAAGATGGCCAAATTCTGGAACTCCCCAGTGAGCAGGAATAGAAGATTGAGTGACCAATTCTACATCCCTTGAAGCGGATAATTTGTAAAATATTGAAGTATCAAATCCAACTATGCATAGAATAGTCAAATCACCTCGACAATCACCTCACTATCTAAATCACTGCATGCAACTATTGCTTTTGCTGGCATTCATTCTAACATCGTGCTCGGATTCGGTGGAAAAAAAGGATGTTTATGACTTGGTCATCTACGGTGGTACTTCGGGTGGTATTGCTACGGCCATCCAGGCAAAACGAATGGGTAAGTCCGTGCTATTGATTGAGCCTAGTGCTCGCATTGGTGGCCTGACTACTGGCGGGCTTGGCCAAACCGACATCGGCAATAAGCAGGCCATAGGTGGATTTGCCCGGGAGTTCTACGAAGGAATTAAGCAGTACTATGACAACCCTGCCCACTGGAAGCATCAGACGAAGCTGGAGTACGAGGACGGTGGTCAAACCAGGACAGCTAAAGGAGAAACGGCCATGTGGACTTTTGAGCCTTCGGCAGCCCTTCGGGTGTATCAGGATTTTCTGGAGAAATACCACATCGATTTGGTGATGAACCAAAAGCTCAATCGGTCGGATGGAGTCAGGAAAGATGGTGAAAAGATCCTATCGATCACAATGATGACAGGCGAAGAATATAAGGGCAAGATGTTTGTTGATGCAACGTATGAGGGTGATCTCATGGCATCTGCCGGAGTTTCCTACACTATAGGTAGGGAGTCAAATGCTAAGTATCAAGAGACGCTGAATGGTGTGCATACCCGAGTGACGGATACTACTATGACTGGTTATCCCTCTCACAATCAGCTCAATCATAACTTCGTGGACGAAGTGGATCCATATGTTGTGAAGGGTGATCCTAGTAGCGGTTTACTGCCGTTTATCGATCCAAAGGGACCTGGAGAGTTTGGGGAAGGTGATCAAAGAGTGCAAGCCTATTGCTTCCGAATGTGCTTGACCGATCATCCCGAAAACAGGATCCCATTTGCGAAGCCTGATGGATATCAGGAGCAAGATTACGAACTGTTACTACGCAACTATGAAGCAGGTGAAGATGGTTTTCCCTGGATCAATTCGAAAATGCCCAACCGCAAGACCGATACCAACAATCGCACTGGCTTTTCCACAGATTTTATTGGACAAAACTATCGCTATCCAGAAGCTGACTACGAAGAAAGGGAAAGGATCAGAGTGGAGCATCGCCGGTATCAAAAGGGCTTGATGTGGACACTTGCCTATCATCCGAGAATGTCAAAGCATATCCGTGAGGAAGTGTCGAGGTGGGGAACGTGTAAGGATGAGTTTGCCCGTGAAGACGGGTGGCAACAGCAATTGTATGTGCGCGAAGCTCGGCGAATGATTGGAGAGTACGTGATGACCCAGTATAACTGTGAAGGCTTGAAAGTGGCGAAAGATCCCATCGGTATGGGTGCCTACGGCATGGATTCACACAATGTACAGAGGTACGTTAGCCAGCAAGGGTGGGTGAAAAATGAAGGCAATGTAGAAGCACGCGTGCAAGCACCTTACCCGATCAGCTACCGCTCCATCACACCTAAGAAAGAGGAATGCCGTAATCTACTGGTTCCTGTCTGCTTAAGTGCTTCGCACATCGCGTTCGGGTCTATCCGCATGGAACCCGTATTTATGGTGTTGGGCCAATCTGCCGCCATGGCTGCAAGCTTGGCAATCGATGCTGATATTCCAGTCCAGGAGGTGGCCTATGAGTCTCTCAGAGCACTGTTGGTTGAAGCAGGTCAGATACTGGAGAACCAGTAGACAAGATGGCGGCATCCTTCTCAAGCTGACCCTAGACATCAATCAGTTGGTAGCTCTTATCCAATTTCCGTGCGGTCCCGGGAGCCTGATCCGTATCATCACCTGACTTTGGGACTCCTTGCCGATAAAAACTTCGTCGTCTCCATTGGCCATACATCATACTTGACCCAGTCAAGAATTTGCTGCACTTGCTTTGCTAAGAACAAGCATGATTAACAGGAATCTGACTATATTTGAACGATGCAAGATGTACTCAAGAAGTTGGACGGTCTACAGGACAAGGTTAAAGAACTTAGTCAGAAGATCGAGTACTTGCGAAAAGAGAATATCATGCTTATAGAAGAGAACGTTAAGATTAAGCAGGAAGCAGAAAAGGTGCGAGTCAATCATCAAGATGATCAAAGAGTAGACTTGGATAAAGGGGGCAAACTTGATGGAATTAGGGTTGCTCAGTATAAGAAAGACCTTGATAAGTATATTGGTGAGGTAGAACACTGTATTGAGATCATCAACAGTATGTGACATGGAGGAGGAGACCAAAAGTATGACTGTCAATATAGCTGGACGTTCCTATCCCCTTAGGGTGAAGGAGAAAGACAGGGTTTCCATCCAGCAGGTCGTTGAAGACATCAATGAAAAGGTAAAGGATTTCCAACTCACCTATATCAATAAGGATAAGCAAGATTGTCTTGCCATGGCCTTGCTTACCTACGCAGTAGATTACAAGAAGGTCAAGCAGGCAAACAATGTTCCCGAGCTGTTGAACCAAAAGGTTGATCGCCTCGAATCAATGATCGACGAAATTCTCAAGTAGTCACCTTATCGTCCTCCAACATCTGATGGTCTGCAGATCAAGGGTCTGCAATTAATATTGTTAAACTGAAAATACATAGTCATGGATTTGCTCTTGAACGGAGTTATAGGGTTAGTGGCAGGTGCTGTATTGGGCCTGATTGGTGTAGGCTTGTTTCTGAGAAGAAATCATCAGCAAAAAACGGATGAAACCAACAAGAAGGCTGACCTGGTCATCCAGGAAGCTCGTCTCACCGCCAAACGAATGATCGATGAAGCAGAAACAAAAGCTGAGAAGATTATTTCTAAGGCCGAAGGGAAGAATGAAAGCATCAAGCAAAAGAAGATTCAGGAGGCCAAGGAGAAATTTACCAAACTGAAGGCTGATTACGAGGAGAGAAAAAGTCAACATCGCATCGAGATGCGTGAGCGCGAAATGGAAGTGGTGGAAAAAGAGAAGGATTTGAGATCTCAGGAAAAGACATTTCAAGATCGGGTGGATCTGGTAGAGCAACAGGAATCTGAGGTGAAGACCATTCGGGAGAACCTCGATAAGCAAATGAAGATAGTGGCCAAACGAAAGGAAGTGCTTGCCGAGGCAAATGAGCAAAGGATCAAGGAGCTTGAGAATATTGCAAAACTCTCCGAGACAGAAGCCAAAGAGAGCTTGCTGGAGGCGGTCAAGGCCAAAGCTGAAACAGATGCGATGTCTTTGGTTAAGCAGACGATTGAGCAGGCCAAAATCAATGCCAATAAAGAAGCTAAGAAAATCGTGGTTCAGTCCATCCAGCGCATGTGTGCAGAATATACCATCGAAAATACGGTGACGGTCTTTAATCTCGATTCAGACGACATCAAGGGACAGATCATCGGTCGCGAAGGCCGAAATATCCGAGCGCTGGAAGCTGCAACCGGAGCTGAGATCGTGGTGGACGATACCCCAGAAGCCATTGTGATATCAAGCTTTGATCCGATCCGCCGTGAGCTGTGCAGACTTTCACTAAAACGTCTGGTTTCCGATGGCAGAATCCATCCTGCCAGAATCGAGGAAGTGGTGGGTAAGACTCGAAGACAGCTAGAGGAGCAGATTGTAGAGATCGGTGAACGCACGGTGATCGAGTTAGATATCCATGGGTTGAATCCTGCCTTGGTGAGGATGGTGGGTCGCATGAGGTTTAGATCATCTTACGGACAGAATCTGCTTAAACACAGCATTGAGACCGCCAACCTTTGTGCCATCATGGCCGCGGAGCTTGGCCTTAGCAGGAAGCAAACCAAACTGGCCAAACGTGCTGGCCTGCTGCATGACCTTGGCAAAGTTGCCGAAGAGGAAACAGAACTCTCCCACGCCATCCTAGGCATGGAAATGTGTGAAAAACACAAAGAACACCCCGCTGTGTGTAATGCAGTAGGAGCCCATCATGATGAAGTCGAGATGAACAACATCATTTCACCCATTGTGCAGGCATGCGATGCCATCTCCGGTGCCAGACCAGGAGCCCGTAGAGAGATCCTCGAGAGCTACCTCAAGCGCATCGGTGAACTGGAAGAACTGGCCATGAGTTACGATGGTGTGCAAAAGGCTTTTGCCATGCAGGCTGGTCGCGAGCTTAGGGTGATCGTAGAGAGTGATAAAGTGACGGATGCCTATGCCGACGATCTTAGCTTTATGATATCTCAGAAGATCCAAGACGAAATGCAGTATCCCGGACAGATTAAGGTGACAGTGATCAGAGAAAAGCGGGCGGTTAGTGTGGCCAAATAGATTAGTAACCTCCACAAAAGGGAGTTGACTAATCCCGCACATCTACCTGAGCCTCGCATCTAGTTGCTTCTCCAGTTGTTGGAGAATGCGCGCCACGATTTTGTCGACTTCCTTGTCGGATAATGTCTTGGCTTTGTCCCGAAATGTAAGACCGATGGCATAAGATTTTTTCTGCGGCCCCAGGGTTTGATCGTCTTCGTAGATATCAAAGAGATTAATCGAAGACAGTAGCGAACCTGCTTGTGCTGTAACGATTGCTTCCATTTGAGAAAATGACACCGATCGTTCTACCACTACGGCGAGATCTCTGCGTACCGATGGAAAGCGACTGATTGGTTCCACGGCGACGTCGTCGATCTGTACCAGTGTGAGTAGTGGATCCCAATCGAACTCAAGGTAATGGATGGGACCCTTGACATCCATACCACTTAAGAGCTGGTGGTGTATCTTGCCGAGACTGGCTATTCGTGTTTTTTTGTGCCATATGTCCATTCCGTTACTAAAGTCCCGATTATTGGTCGATTGCGATTTCCATCGCTCGATGCCCAATAGATTCAAAATGTTTTCGGAGATGCTTTTAAGCACGAAAAACTCATGAGCATTCCTTAAGGTGGGAGCGAGCCATGACTCATCGCTCCATCCCGTAAGGGATACACTGAGATGGTTGGCCTCGTGATAGTTGCCATCGATCTGTTGATAGCTCTTGCCAAATTCAAAGAGTCTGATGCCGGACTGCTGACGATATTGATTATTGCGGATCGTTTCCAGGGCACTGATGAGCATTTTGGGGCGCATGACTTCTACCTGTACGTTAGAGGTGTTGTTGATTCTGATCAGCTTTTCCTCCTCTATTCGAAACACATTTTCGGTATACTTCTTGTCGACCATCGACATATTCATCATTTCCTGGAATCCTAAAGTTGCCAGGTAATCCGCTACCCGGTCGCGCACCTTAGACGGATCTGGCCTTGTAGTGGTGTTGACGGCAAAATGCATGCGCTCTGGCACTGGCACCCGGTTGTAGCCGTAGATTCTTAGTATCTCTTCTATTAGATCGGCCTCTCGGGCCACATCTGCTTTGTTGGTGGGTACTGTCACGACCAGCTCTGAATCGCTGTCATGACGGATCACCATATCCATTGCCTTGACGATCTGCTGCACTTGTGTTGGTGTAATTTCGGTGCCTATTAGTGCATTCAATCGCCGATAGGAAAGTGTGATCTCCCTGGGCTTGACAGGATGAGGATAAATGTCTTGAATCTCAGATGAGATCTGACCACCGGTAAGTGATTTGATGAGCAGAGCTGCTCTCTTGAGGGCTAGGACGCAGATGTTGGGATCACTACCCTTTTCGAAGACTTTGGCAGCATCGGAAAACAACAGATGCCTGGTGCTGCTGCGTCTTACCCATTTACTATCGAAGTGTGCCGACTCCAGGAAGAGATTGGTAGTGGTGTTGGTGACCCCGGAATGCAGCCCTCCGAAGACACCTGCAATGCATAGGCCCTGATCATGGCCATCACAGATCATCAGGTCTCCCTCAGACAAGGACCGCTCTTTTTCGTCCAATGATAGAAAGGTGGTACCTGCTTCCAGGGTCTTTACCCGTACCGTCTGATCAGTGATCTGATCTTGATCAAATGCGTGTAGGGGCTGTCCCAACTCATGCAGTACAAAGTTGGTGGCATCTACCACATTGTTGATTGGTCGGACGCCGATCGAGTTTAGCTTGTCCTTTAGCCATTGTGGAGATTCGCCAATAGTAATGTTTTGTAGAGAAACTCCGGCATATCTTGGACAAGCTTCGTGATTCTCTACCTCGATGGTCACCTTGTGATCTTGGTTGTCAATCTTCCATCCATCTACGCTTGGTATGACTACCTCACCGGTGTGGCCATGATTGATTTTGAGGGCAGCAGCCAGGTCTCTGGCGACACCTAGGTGGCAGGTAGCATCAGATCGATTTGGGGTCAAACCAATGTCATAGACTATGTCTTCACCGGTATCAAAGTATTCACTAGCCGCGGCTCCCACTTTTGCCTCATCATCCATGACTACAATGCCATCATGCGTATTTCCCAGTCCCAGCTCGTCTTCGGCACAGATCATTCCACGTGATTCGGTACCCCTGATCTTGCCTTTCTTGATCTGCCATGGAGACCCCTCTCTATCGTACAAGGTCGTACCAATCGTTGCCACCAGCACTTTCTGACCTACTGCTACATTAGGAGCTCCACATACGATCTGCAGCTTCTCATCACTACCTACATCAACAGTAGTCAGTGACAATCTATCTGCATTTGGGTGTTTTTCACAGGTCTGTACTTCACCCACCACTACTCCCCTAAGGCCTCCTTTGATGCACTCAATAGTTTCCATGCCCTCAACCTCCAAACCGATTTCAGTCAGGATGTCGCAGATTTCCTGTGGGGTTTGTTCCAAAGCGATATAATCTCGCAGCCAATTAAGAGAAATCTTCATACTCAGACGATTCAGCGGGCAAAGATAGCAACTTACCTTGGCGATTGGGTGGCATTGACGAGATGATTGAGCATGGGGCGGTCTCCTGCAGGATATTTCTATCTCTCAAGACCTGTCAGGGTGTCACAGACTCAGAGTGAGCTTGTATGATTTCGATCGACGAGGATGCCAGTGATACGAACGCGACGACTTCACAGTTATTGGCTCTCCACCAGCCATCTTCAGGGGGTAGTGTGAAGGCATATGATTTTTCATACGGCACAAATGCCTCTGCTGCTATGGTGAGCAGATCTCCTGCAGGTGCCGACAACATCATCCGCAGCACATCTTTGTGTGCATACTCAATCACCACGCCGCTTGCTGCTGCCCGGTCTGCCTGAGGATCGATGATGCTACTTTCTTTGATGAGGACAGATAGATTCAGGCCTTCCGTGATCTCAACCAGGGGTAAGGCGGTCACCTTGACTGCCAAAAACCTAGTGTCTTGATCATAATCCAGTTGCATGCTCAAGTTTATGATAGCGGGCTTCTCAAGCTCATTGGCGATCAGACTTGCCCACTTACTGGCAAAAGATTGAAAACTCTGACCTTGTTTTACCCTGTTGATGACTGAAGAGGGATAGCCTAGGGGATTGCCAAGGAATTTCAACAGCTCATTGCCAGCATCCGTAGTGAAATCATATTTGCTCTCGGGGTATGGAAAAGCAAAATCTCCGGCGTGGATAGTCACGATGATGAGATTGTCTTTGTATATGGACTTGAGATTTTCCAGATCTTGAGTTCCCTGTGGACAGTTCGGGCAAAGCGCACCTGAAAACTCCTCTACCAAAACCTTCCGATCACTTTCAGTCGGTTTGATTAGGCTATATTCGGGTGGGTTTTTCTCGCAAGCGGATAAGGTCAGCAATAACAGGCAGATAAAGATCACTTTTTCCATGGATAGATACTTACCTACTTAGAAGGTGGACGAAAATGATAGTTTGACACCACTAAAAGCAGGTTCCAGCCTGCAAATACCTCCAGCACAGACGACACCTTCTACCTGCTTCACGTAACTGAGACCGATTCTGGTGGCTTTCTTGACAAAGGTAAGATCTATCCGAGGATAGTGGATGGCCATGGTCTTCTTCGGTGCGATGTTGTACATATCCGACACAGCAAAGGACCATTTTGGTGCTAACGTATATTCGAGAAGAGCAAAGACCCAACTGCCAAAATCTTGTTTTGAGTGCATGTACTGACCCTCCAACCTTAAGGATCGTCTTTTCTTGAATTTCTGCAAGATCTCCAAATATGGAATCACAGTGCTTACCATTGGCACGCCTGATTTTCCCTCAAAAACAGCTTGATTGTAGCGCTGCAGCTGGAGCCCAAGGGTATACTGTCTTTGTCGTGACTGCTTAAAATGGACTTCATGATCGATTTCTCGATAGAGTTGAGTGCCTTTGAGATCGGAGATATGAGAAAAGTACTGTACGAGTTTCCATTTCTTGGAAAGGGTGTACCTCAGCTCCAGTTGCCATGCATTCTCTGCGACCTCGCGAGTGGCTGGTACATATCTTGACTTTAATCTAAAGGAGTTGACTCGCGACATGGGTGGTAGGAAATTGATTAATCCACGATTTATGGCACTAAATGGGTCGGCTCTGAAGGTGAAGTGTTGAGTACGCTTGTGCTCCAACGTAACTCCGAAGCCTTTCAGTCCTACGCTGAGGGCGTTGTAAAAAACACTGCCATCTTCATTACGGAATTTGCCCAAAGTCTGCTCACCGGTATACAATAATCTTTCGGCATCGGCATCAAAGAAGATGCCTCGCTGCTTGAAGGCGGCTTCGCTATACCAAGATAGTGGACCGGCAGATAAGGTATTGTAGATCGCAAAAGCATAGGTGTGATGGTAAAAACCAATGCTATCCATCGGGGTGTAGTTTTGCAAGGTGTTGATGAGATCGTCCACCTGATCATCGGACCATTTGCGATCGATGATCCCGATTCCAGGGACCAAAGTAATGGCGTTCTCTTGGCCGACGGAAATGAATCCTTCAAGGGAAGCTCCCTTCAATGTACTCGGGTAGGTCTCGAGTAGGTTTTTTTGCCTTCCAGTAAAAGCTTTGATGCTCCAGTCAGGTGTGATGTCATACTGGATAGAGACCCCACGGAGCGCATTATCGATCAGAAGCGGTCTCTGCTCGTATGATCGAAAAATGACTCCAGATCCTATTTGATCGTAGATATATCCGACTTGCACATAGATTGACTTCCATCGCTTTCGGATGTGCCAGCGACCCAATCCTTGATCACTATAGGAATCGTTGGGATTTAAGAGGTTGGAATTGACAAAGAGATCTCCACGCACACCAAAGTCAAAACCTTTGATCTTGTAGTTAAGGTCCAACCAGGCATCAGCACCAAATTTTTCCGACTCGTATTGCGGCGTTTGAGCTGCACCAATGCGTTCATCTTTGAGGTAAGCATTTGCGCCTATCTGCAATTGCCCTGAAAATTGCCCCTTGTCTTGAGCTGAGACAGAAAAAAAACTGTAGGCCAAGATGCCAACTGCCATCAGACGGATCATGGTATATTTTTCGTTATGGTCTCGTTAAATAGAGACATGGCCATCATTCTCAAGGTTCTTTGCTCTACTTTTAAGTCCCATTTTGAATGGTTTGACCATACCAGTTGTTAATATCATAAGAAACGCTTCAAATATGCGCACTGTTATTCACACCCTGATAATCACGAGTCTAATTTTCTTGTCTCTTCCTCTGAAGGGTCAAAATACCTTGCCGGATGTCACCGTAAAAACACTGGAAGGGCAGACGGTGAATATTCGTGAGGTACCACAGGTAGGTCAAATTACGATCATCAGTTTTTGGGCGACCTGGTGCCATCCGTGTAAGAAGGAGCTGGATGCCATTGCAGAAGTCTTTCCAGATTGGCAGGAAGCTTACGATGTGTCCCTAGTAGCAGTATCCATAGACAATGCCAGGGCACTGGCAAAAGTTGGACCCCTAGTTGCTGAGAAAGACTGGCCATTCACCATTCTTACTGATTCAAATCAGACCTTGATGCGCTCCCTACAGTTTCAGTCCGTGCCACATACCCTATTGCTCAATGGCAAGGGAGAAATAGTATATACGCATTCCGGATATCTGCCTGGCGATGAAGAAGCTCTGGAGGAAGAACTAGCCGGACTGACTCAGTAAGTTAAAGTCATCATCCCATCAGGGAGATATAGCACTAAAAAAAAACTCCGAAGACGTTTCGTCTTCGGAGTTGAATTTTGAGCATTGTTGCATTAAAGCCTCACAAATCTATTTAACTATCAAAATGAAAAAGGATCACAAAAAATCTTAAAACTTATGCTACTCAAGGTAGAGGGTTTTTTACTTTTCGCCCACCCCATGATCATGGGGTGCTGTTAAATATTGAGGATAAATAATCTGTCGTTTTATCAGAAAAGTCAATATGTAACCAGCTATAAATCAAATAATAACTGGTGAATCGGGCAAAGAAAAAAGCTCCGAAAAATATCCGGAGCTTTCATTCTGAGTGTGTGTTTCGTTAAGGCCTTATTTGAAACATTGTACCCTTAGTAAAGGATTACTGTCTTGAGACCATAAAGATAAGATCGGTGGGTCGATCTGAAAACCCCATATTAATGTGGTGTGATCTATCTAGCTGGTGTTTTCACCTTCTGGACAGATAGATTCCTGATGAGATCAAGAGTAAGCCAAGGAGGTGTATCCATTGCAGATTTTCACCATCGAGACTTCCCAGGATCATGGCAACCACCGGAATCAGATAACTGACTGTTGCGGCAAATAAAGCATCCGTATCCTGTACCAGCTTAAAATATAGGATGCTCGCCAGGGCCGTTCCCACGATGGCAAGAAATAATACCACCAACACGGAATAAAGGGCATGGGCATCTTGTTGGAGCACATCGGTGAAGTCAGTACTAAAGAGTATGATGATGGCAAGGGGACCAAGAGATGTGTAGGCCAGGGTACTGATGGAGAAAGCCGACCTCACTTTGAAGTAGTGCTTGATGATGTTACCGCTGGTCGCATAGCATATGCAACCCAGTAGTATAAACAAGGCATAAAACACGCTACCATCTCCCGTGGATTTGGATGGAGCTATCAGCAGTGTAGCACCTGTGAGACCGATCAAAACACCGGCTAGCTTGTACCATGAGCCCTTTACACGGAAGAACCAAATACCGATCAAAAGGGTAAACAGCGGTGTCAGGGAGTTTAGGATGCCGGTGGTTGAACTCGCGATTTTGGTTTGAGCCAGTGCATAGAGAAAAGCAGGGATGGCACTGCCCGTCAATGCCACGAGTAAGAGATGGTACCATTCTCGACGACTCACTCCTACACATTCTCTGAAGAAAAATGGTGTGAAAGCAAGGGCTGCAAAGCTAAGTCTGAGGCTAGCCACCTGGATCGGACTTAATGAGATCAGAGCTTTCTTGATCAGGATAAACGAACTTCCCCACACAAGCGATAGGATGATCAGTAAAAACCAGTTCCATTTGGTGATCGACACAAGTGAGCTTATTTTTTTTTGACTCTATTTGTTAAACTCGTCATGGGCCGACTCATCGAACCACCCTGCATATTTAATGTAGTTTCTAGCAATCCGACTCACATATTGCTTAAAGACATCGGGAGTTAGTGCCTTGACTTTCTTGGCAGGTACACCTGCGTATATGTAGCCACTCTCACAGACGGTATGCTCTAAGACTACCGCACCAGCCGCCACCAGGCATTGAGTCTGCACCAGGGCGTGGTCCATCACAATCGCTCCCATGCCTATCAGCACGTGCTCCTCCAAGGTGCACCCATGTATCACAGCATTGTGACCGATGGATACTTTATCCGCGATATGTGTCTCTGATTGCTCGTAGGTACAGTGGATCACAGCACCATCTTGAATATTGACTTGATTGCCCACCACAATCCGATTCACATCGCCCCTCACCACTGCATGAAACCACACAGAACACTGATCGCCAAAACTAACATCACCAACAATCGTGGCATTCTCGGCAAAATAGCACGAAGTACCCCAGGTTGGAATTTTTCCTCTCACGGTTTTAATGAGTGCCATCTCCTTTGCTTATGACGGGACTGACCGAATAGCCTTGATCCTGGAGCAACTGGATGACACCCAGGGATCCACTTAGATGTCCTGCACCTACGGCGACAAACACTGGCCGCTGTTGCATCAATTTCTCAATGACGGGTATCCAGTTCTTGTTGCGGTTGTCCAGCAGCACCCGTCGATATTTTTTGGTCGTGGCATCTTCGTTGATGAGTGCATCCAATTTTTTGAGGTTCTGTTGCTTGTAGTAGTACACCATGGTGTCGATGCTCTGACTGGCTTCTACGTCAGGTTGGATGCTGGCAACCAACATCTCGGCCTGTGCCCTATATGGTATGCTATCGAAGATACTTAGCTGGTACTCCATGGTTTCCAGCCCTTCGATTGGCATCTCCCTGGACTTGGCCATTGCCGACAATTCCAGCTCATAGGATTTGATGTCCTCCATTCCACCACCCCCCAGCATATCTTCTGAGGCAAAGATGGTCAAAAACATGGGCTTGACTCTTTCAAAGAGAAATATGGGGATGCCCATTTCGTCAAAGTGCCTTTTAACTTGGTCATAATCGGCTTTCGACAATAGATCACTCAAAGTTGTATCATTGCGCATAAAGGCCCTTTGCAGCAGTCCCATCTGGGAGGTCAAATCCATGGCACTTTCAATGTCGAATTCTAGCGCCAGTGCTTTTGAAGCGTCAAAAGCAGCTTGCATTTCAGGCGTGAAAAAGTACTCGTCCTTATCGATCATGTGGATGGTGCCAAACAAGTAGGATGTCTCAATATCCTGACCCTCGATTTTCCACAGGATAGAATTTGCCGAGACAGATGGTGCTGCTTGACTTGGTTGTGAAGTGCGGCAAGCGCTCTGCGAGATCATAAAGGCCACCAGCGTATAGATCGTGTATTTCACAAGCCGGCTGGTCATGGGTTGGGAGGGAGATTTGCACCTTTTTTTGGATCGTAACATATTATTTCCTTTGTTGGTAGATTTCATAAAGCACAATGCCTGCAGCCACAGAAACATTCAAAGATTCAGTTTTTCCGACCTGTGGTATCGAAAATTCGTGGTCAGCGTAGGTACGCAATGATTTGCTGATGCCCTTGCCCTCTTCACCTAGGACGATGGCGACTGGTCCTTTCAATTCTAGGTCCGATAGGTGCTGTGAACTATTTTGATCAGCAGCACAAATCTCGATGCCCTGACGGCAAAGCAGATCCATGATCCCCAGAATGCTCTTGACCCGGCAAACGGGTATATGTAGTAGCGCTCCAGCTGATGATTTCAAGGCTATCTCATTGATGGGAGCTCCTCCTTTGGATGGAATCACGATCCCGTGTGCTCCAAATATCTCGGCAGATCGAGCAATGGCTCCCAGATTGCGTACATCGTTGATTCCATCCAACAGCAAAAGAATGGGAATCTCATTTTCACGAGCAATTTTTGTGATCAAAGGCTCAAGATCCTCGTAGGAGACGAGCGCACCTAGGGCATAAATGCCTTGGTGATTGCCCTTGATCTCACGATCAAGTTTTGACCTCGGTATCCGGCTTAGAGGTGTGCCGGTATCCCGGCAGAGTTGTCGTATTTCGATTTCAAAAGGTCCACTGATCGAATCTTGGATATAAACCCGTTCCAGCTTCTCTCCCTGCTTCAAGGCCGCTAGGACCGGCATCCTACCAAAGATCCGATCCAAGCCAGTACGGTCGTCCATATCGACTTAATGGTTAGTTACATTGATTTAGTCCAGTGTGCATGACAAAGGTACTCGAGCACTCATATTTCACGGATCAATGACCAAGATTTTAGCAATGTGCAAATTTGACATGACAAAGATATCCCTGCTCAGAGTCGGCAGTACTACAGCTGGGAAGCTGAACTATCGTCCTGCCCTGTCAATAAGCAAGATCAAGGTCAGGACGGCGGTGGCCTGTGCTACGGCATTTGCTAGCACTTCTCCCCAATCCACTTCCTCTTTTTCTGTAGGTTTGCGTTCTACCTTTTTATCCTTTACCCCCACTTTTACAATGGAGCCCTTGTCGACCTTAGGATAAATGCGAAAAATCCCAAAGTCCTTGGCTTTCCTGATTTCCCCATTTGGGTACTCGACGGTCACCTTCCTGCGATCGCCATCGTCACTAAAACCTCCGGCAAACTTCTCTATATAGTACCTTGCGGACCTATTGCCATCGTACACTACAGTCAACTTGTTGTTTGGACCAAGCAGATCCTGCCGATACAACTCAGTGGTATTAACAGCACCATTGATGGCCACAAAGTCTCTGATTTTTGGAATGTTCACCCGATCGCCGTCTTTTAAAATAATATTGGCGTTAGAATTGTCGTTGTCCAAAACTCGATCTAGCTCAATGACGATGGGGCCGACACCATCCTGAGACCTGACCAGGGTAGCTCCCTCCGGAAATGCTTCTTCGGTCATTCCTCCAGCACGTTTCAAGATGCTGGATATACGTTCATTATCGGCTATCAGTACGTAAGGACCTGGATAGGTAACTTCACCATCCAAAAAGACTGTTTTCTGAAATTCAAATTCAGGCACCATGCGAACATACACTTGGTCATAGGGTTGCAAGGTGAAACCCGGATTATTGATTGGCTCAAAGGCCTGATTGACTTCCAGGGTTGCGATGACTACTTTGGTGGCTTCATTTTGTTCGATGATCATACGAGACACATCAATCCGGTTGGTGGCAGCCTGCATCTGCAGACCATTGGCCAATGTGAGGAGGTCCTTTAAAGTCAGAGATGTGTCGTACTGGAAAGTCCCGGGCGTCCTGACCGCACCTCCGACTGTCAGGGTTGCATTGTCGATAAAGTCCTCCTTTGCTTGAATTCTGATCTGATCTCTGGGCTGCAGCACTAGGTTGTCGTTGGCAGCGGGATCTGCCATTACGCGCTGGATGTCCAGGGAAATATATTCTGGCTGACCGGTCTCCAAATCTCGCCGTATGAGGTAGGCAAAATCTGTGGCTCCTGCAGTGAGACCACCAGCCATGATGACCGCATCTCGCAGGCGCATATTTTCCGATGGATCATAGGGAATGGCAGTGGGATTTCTGACCTGCCCGTCTACAGAGATCTGATATTGGTCGGTGAAGGATTCTCGGTTGTAGATTCTGAGCTGATCCAGGGGTTGCAATAGCAAGTTGCTCCCTGATGCCGGATTTTGAAGGATGGCTCGAAGGTTGATGCGCTCAAAATTTGCCGTACCATCTTTGTTGGTCCTACGGAGGACTGCAAAATCGCGTTCAGATTCGTCTTCTAGCTTGGCACGGTCTAGGAGATCTGATATTCTCATATTAGGTACGTACTCATATTCACCTGGTAAAGCGACGGTACCACTTATAGTCACAATGTTACGATAGGGTGAAGGGATGGTCTTAACGGTGATTTGGTCTCCATTTCTCAAGGCAAAATCTTCCCCTTTCGTCATTAGATCGCTATAGCTGATGTCGATTGCGATCTGCTCGTCGTTTTCGAAGCGCTTCAGCTGGATGAGCTCCTGGTAGGCATTGGGCTGAAAGCCACCGGCATACGCGATGAGTTGCCTGAGCTCTTCACCAGGGATCAACTCATAAGCCATGGGTCTTCTGATGGCTCCCTGAATGCTGACTACTCGGTCTGCTAGCGGAACCTGAAGGATGTCGTTCTCTTGCATATAGAAGGACTCCGCTATGGTCGGATCGCTCATGTATTCATAGACATCGATTCTATCTACAGTACCATCGGTTTTGATCCATTTGATGTTTCTGACCGTACCAATGTTGGTGGGCCCACCAGCTGCGACCAACGCATTAAATGCCGAATTAATGGCAGAAATCGTGTGGTTTCCCGGTTTAAAGACCTCACCAAAAATGCCGATAGAGATGGTACGTGCAAATCGCAGTGATACTTCAAACTGATCTGCCCTAAACTGATTGAAGTTGGAAAAATGCCTTCTCAGCTTTGCCTGTGCTTCCGCAAAGGTTAAGTCCTTAAGATAGATCCTGGGCATGGTAGATGGATTGATGTATCCATTTTCATCTATGGTGTAGGTCCGCTCGAAAATGGATACTCCCCAAATCGAAACGGTCACCTCATCTCCAGACCCTAAGATATACCCCGGTTTGGGTTTGATTTCATCCGCTTGCCTGAAGACAGCAAGGCTTTGGTTGCGAAAAATCTGTTGTCCATAGACACTCGCGCTAGGCAAATCCGGTTCTTTGGCATCTTTGGCCTCTTCGACCGCTTCTTCAATAGTGGCTCCCTCGACAATCGCTTCTTTAGCTTCTTGAACAGTCGCTCTATCTGCCGGAGTCACCGCTGTAGCAGGATCTGACTGACTCAGGTTTTCAGTCGTCTGCGCCTCCGCTTTTTCCCGCTCAATTTCTGCTAAGATCTCCTCCACGATCACTTGCAATTCATCGTACTCCTCGGGAGGCACCTCATCCAAAGACCCGTAAGTGACACCCCTGTCCCGCAGTTTTTGCAGGAATAATTCTTCGGAGATTCCCCTTTCCACCAACTGTGTCCTCAGCAGCTGCTCTGTGACCTGCCCCTGCACATATCCTGTGAGGATCACTGTAAAAAGAAGGCACACCAAGACTAATCTAGTCATTCGAAGCTGCATTATACATTGCATCATAATAGGCTTTATAGGCACCACTTGTCACCGACTGCAACCACTTCTTATGTGTCAGGTACCATTCCACTGTCAAAGATAGACCTTCCTTCACATGTATTCTAGGCTCCCAGCCCAGCTCCATCCTGATCTTTTCGGCATCGATGGCATAGCGCCTGTCGTGTCCCGGTCGGTCCTTTACAAAGGTGATCAACTGGCGCGAAGTCAGGGGTTCATTGCCCAACTTCTCGTCCATGATATCACATAGATGGTGTACCAGCTCGATATTCTGGTGTTCATTATTTCCACCTACATTGTATGTCTGACCCAGTTCACCTCGATGTAGCACAAGATCAATGGCTTCCACGTGATCTTGGACATAAAGCCAATCCCTAACATTGGTACCATCACCATACACAGGAAGACTTCTCCCCTCACCAATATTATGGATAATCAACGGGATCAGCTTTTCTGGAAACTGGTAAGGACCATAATTGTTGGAGCAATTGGATATCACCGTCGGTAAGTGAAAGGTATGGTGATAAGCATTGACCAGGTGGTCAGCACCGGCTTTGGAGGCAGAATAAGGTGATCGCGGATCATACGATGTACATTCATTGAAGTAGCCGGATGGTCCCAGGCTCCCATACACCTCATCAGTGGAGACTTGGTAGAAGACTTTGTTTTGAAAGTCGTTGCTCCATAACTCTCTAGCTTGATTGAGAAGATTTGCAGTACCAACGGTGTTTGTGTGCACAAATTCCAGGGGTGAGTGGATGGATCGGTCCACATGGGATTCTGCTGCCAAGTGAATAATCGCCTCAGGTCTGTACTTGGCAAAGAGGGTGCTGATGGCATCTTCATCGGTGATGCAAGCACGTTCGAAGCAATAATTTGGAGCAGACTCCAAATCGATCAGGTTCTCCAGGTTTCCCGCATAGGTCAACTTATCCAGGTTAATGATCTGTGCATCTGGATATTGCCCCACCATGTGCCTCACCACATGACTTCCGATAAATCCCGCCCCACCAGTAATGAGTATACGCTTAAACCTTCTCATAACTTCTGCTCATTTACAGCCCTTCGAAAATATGCCAGGGTATGCTTAAGTCCTTCCTTGCGATCCACCACGGGCTTCCATCCCAATAGTCTTTCGGCCAGCGAGATATCAGGCTGCCTCACTTTTGGATCGTCTAAAGGAAGATCCTGGTAGATCAGTTCAGATTGGGTATTACCTACCATGTTAAGGATTTCTTCGGCCAGTTGCCGGATGCTGATTTCAGTGGGATTACCAATATTGACCGGACCAGAGTAGTCGGAGTGCAGCAGTCGAAAAATTCCCTCTATAGTATCGTCGACAAAACAAAAGGATCTGGTCTGAGATCCATCGCCAAAAATGGTGATGGGTTCTCCTCGCAAAGCTTGTCCCATGAAAGCAGGAAGTGCCCGACCATCCTCAACGCGCATGCGGGAGCCATAGGTGTTGAAGATCCGCACGATACGAGTCTCTAGTCCATGAGCAGTATGATAAGCCATAGTGATGGCTTCCTGAAAGCGTTTGGCCTCATCGTAGACTCCCCGGGGTCCGACGGGATTGACATTTCCCCAGTAGGTCTCCGTCTGAGGATGCTCCAGAGGATCTCCATATACTTCAGAAGTGGACGCAATCAAGATCCGACTTTTTTTTACCCTTGCGAGACCAAGCAGATTATGCGTGCCGAGAGATCCCACTTTTAATGTCTGGATAGGCATTTTTAAGTAGTCGAGTGGACTGGCGGGAGAGGCAAAATGCAGGATGTAGTCAATGGCTCCTGGTACATGCACGAATTTGCTGACATCGTGGTGATAAAAATCAAATCGTGGTTTCTTAAATAGATGTGCTATGTTGCTGAGTGAACCCGTGAGCAAATTGTCCATCCCTACTACATCGTAACCCTCGTCATAAAACCGGTCACAGAGATGAGATCCCAAAAATCCGGCAGCTCCGGTGATCAAAATTCTGCTCATGATGAAGCCATAGTTTGTGGCAGGCAAAGGTAATAAATGTCAATTACCAAATGCTGGGGAGATGCAGGGCCATATGCAAAACTTGCAGACGTTCAGAGGATTGTCGCTACGATGTGAAGTGCAACTTTGTCAATGCCCTGGAGTTGCAGAGAAAATCGTGGCGATTGCACTACCTTTGGCCAGATGAAGTCACTTTGGATTTCATGCAGTCTGTTTATCCTTTGCGCAGGTCTCAATTATGGCCAGGACCTGGAGCTTGATAGCTCAGGATATGCTGTGATCATGCCCCATATTCACTATGGTGCCGGTCTGCCGGGCGCCGACTTAAAAGATCGATTTGGTCTTCACTTTGATCTCGGTGCTGGTGTTTCTATACTGTCTAAGCGCAATCTATTCTTTGGTGCAGGTCTCAACTTCATCTTCGGCAACGATGTAAAGGAAAATGTACTCTCATCTTTGCTCACCGCAGAAGGTGGTATTATTGGAAGCGATATGCGGTTTGCCAGTGTCTTTCTGAGAGAGCGAGGATTTCAGGTCCATCTGGACGCAGGTTATCTTTTTGCGGCAAAGAACCTCCAGAAGAAATCGGGCCTACTTCTGACTGCTGGTGTAGGCGTGCTGAGTCATCACATAAGATTTGTAGATGATTTTGACAGTGTCATCCAGTTGCAATCACCCTATCATCGAGGCTATGATCGGTGGTCTATGGGCATCAGTATCAATGAGTTTATCGGCTACGTGCATCTGAGCGACAATAGGATGGTCAATTTCTATGGCGGAATCCAACTTACTCAGGGGTTGACCACTAATGTACGAGGGTATAATTACGATCAGATGCTCGAAGATACAGCTCGAAGGTTTGATGTGCTGACTACCTTGCAGGTGGGTTGGATTTTCCCCATCAGTCTTCGTCGAGAAAGGAGATTTTATTAGGATGGTACGCTATCTGTATACATTTGGCATTCGATGTTACTACTTGGCTATTTTGGTGGCCCAGCCATTTTCGGCCAAGGCAAGGGCATGGGTGAGCGGTAGGAGGAAGCAGACAGACCTGGTTACCAAGTTTGACTACAGAGATCCCATTTGGGTACATTGTGCATCACTGGGAGAGTTTGAGCAGGGGAGGCCATTGATCGAGCTGATAAAAAAGCACAACTCTCAGCAGCAGGTGGTGTTGACGTTTTATTCTCCGAGTGGATATCAGATTCGCAAAGACTATGAGTTTGCCGATCTGATTTGCTACCTCCCATTGGATACACCGGGTAAAGCCAGCGACTTCATCTCCAGGATGCAACCTCGGCTCCTCATCATGGTGAAGTATGATTTTTGGTTTAATCATCTGCGGGTGCTCAATCAAAAGCAGCTGCCATTCATCTATATTTCCCTGATACTCAGGCCAGGTCATTTTTTACTAAAGGACATCGCTAAAGAGCTCTTTGAGCTTTTCTCAACAGCCAGACATGTCTTTACTCAAGACACACCGACGCAAAAACTCCTGGAGGCTCGTGGTCTGCGTCAGGTCACTGCGGTAGGTGACACGCGGATCGACAGGGTAATCACATTGAGCGAATCACGGCGCTCATATCCACTATTGGGTGATCTACTCCGAGGCCGAACCATCTTAATTTTCGGGAGTGTCTGGCCAGCCGATATGGAGGTAGTAGCTCCATTCATACGAGAGCACCTAAATGGTAAGTATGGATTCATCTTGGCTTCACATGAGGTGGATAGTGCAGCCCTACATCGTATCGATGGGTATTTTGATCATCCTCCCATACGCTTATCCCGTATGGATCGTGGTATCAGTCTCAGAGCTCCAGTAATCTCAGTGGACACCATTGGTGACTTGGCACATCTATATCACTATGGGGACCTGGCATACGTGGGTGGCGGATTTGGCCGTGGAATTCACAGTATTCTGGAGCCAGTAGCAGCAGGACTTCCAGTGATCTTCGGTCCAAACTATCAATCGTTTCGAGAAGCACGCGACCTGGTGGAGCTAGAAGGAGGATTCAGCATCCGGTCAGCTCAGGAATTTCAAAGGTCCATCGCAAAAGTGATGGTTCCCGAACAATACAAGCAATCCCAAAAAGTAATTGCCGCATACTTAAATAGCAACCGGGGGGCTTCATCGAAAATTCTGCACTACCTTGTGCACCAGAATTTGATATGATCGGTGTATGAGCAAGGCAATATCTCAAATGTTGGAAGACTTTGTGGGCAAGAAAGTGCTAGTGATCGGTGATGTGATGCTCGACAAATACCTCTCCGGGGACGTCAATCGCATTTCACCAGAAGCACCCGTACCGGTCTTGGACTACTCTGAGACTCGTCGGAGTTTAGGCGGTGCCGCTAATGTGGCTTTAAACCTGCAGAGCTTACAGGCGAAGGTTTTTTTGGCAGCCGTGGTCGGTGATGATGAAGCGGGGTCTACCCTTTGCGGATTGCTGCAAAGGCATGCTATCGATGCCTCCTGTGTGATTCGTGATCGCGATCGCATCACAACCACTAAAACCAGAGTGATGGCAGGAGACCAGCATCTACTGCGAGTAGACAGGGAGGTCAAGAAACCATTGACGAGCCTGGAACTCACCGGCTTGCTCGATGATGTGGAGGAGCTCGTGGGGAGAGAAGATATTAACCTGGTGATCTTCCAGGACTACAATAAAGGCATGCTCAGTGGGGAGGTTATCTCTTCTCTCACAGATCTGTTCAGACGAAAACAAGTTAAGATTTGTGTCGATCCCAAATTTGATAATTTCCTGACCTACAAGAATGTCGATATCTTTAAGCCCAATCTCTTAGAGCTTAGGGCGAGTGTACCCTTTGATGTCAAACCCATCAAAACCGATCTGCGCAGGGCAGCCAAATTCCTCCGCGACACGATCGGCTGTCAGATCGTGTTGATTACCTTATCTGATCGTGGTATCTACATTAATAGTCCCTCAGAAGATCATTTATTACCGGTATCAAAGCGGTCAATTGTCGACGTTTGTGGTGCAGGAGATACCGTCATCAGCATGGCGGCATTGGCCTACCTCACAGGTCAATCCATCCAGAAAATTGCCTACTGGTCAGGCTTAGCAGGTACCCTGACTTGCCAGTATCCGGGAGTGACTCCGATCACGAGGGAGATGTTACTGGGAGAATGACCAACAGCTACCCACTCTTACCAACTCCTTGTGATTTGATGGATAGGATCTGTGACCATGTAGAGGATGCCAGCCACTCCGGGTGTGACGGGCCTTTTGCCAGTGCAAATCCCCACTTTTTCCCTAGGACACCATTGGTCAAAAACGGATGATATGCGTTTATTTTATGTTATCTTTGACAACTTATCTGGGCGACACACGCAACGCTATTTGCCACAAATTCGTTAAAAACCTTATTTCAATTATTGAACTAATCTAAAGTAGCATGTATCATTCTTTGATTAAAACCCTGGCAACGGCTCTGTTTATTTTGGGAGTGGGCACATTCCTGACTGCACAAATGCCGATCTACAGTTTCTCTTTTGATGAGGGATTGGAAGGTTGGACGGCAGAGGGCATATCTTCGAGTAATCCAGACAGCGCTGCCAATGCACTCTGGGTGTGGGCACCTGAAGGTAATCCCGGCTCCGGCGCCTGGAATAGTGGCGCTACTCCCATCGGATCAATATCTGAGGGTGGTGCGATCTTTTTTGATTCCGACGGTTTGGATAATGGTGGCGACCAGGCTGAAGTTGCGATAGGTACTGGAGCGGCTCCATCTCCTCAAAGAGGCGAGATCACGTCTCCAGCTCTTGATTTTAGTGATGAAGGATCCGTCTTGCTGTCTTTCTATCAATACTATCGATACTTTGCTAAGGACGACGGTGATCCCGATCCCAACACCCTGGACATCAGTACACCGGCTAGCTCATTTGAAGTCAGTGGTGATGGGGGTATGACCTGGACTTCTTTCGTGATCAACGAAGATGTCAATTCCAACGACGATGCTGACCCAGTAGATATTGTAGCTATGGACATCAGTGCTATTGCGGCCGGTCAGTCTGATGTAAGGGTCAAATTTATCTGGGATGGTGAGTACTATTTCTGGATCATTGACGATGTGCAGTTTTTTGGTGATCGTGGACCAGATCTGGCGGTGACCACGTTTAATAATGTGACCTATTTTGAGACTCCCGATATATTGATCGATCAGGATACTGTGGATCTAGAGATTGAATTTGCCAACCATGGTTCGGAAGATGTAACAGATACAGTCATGGTGTGGGCACGGATTCTCGACAATGATCTCAACGTCATTTTTAGCGATACCGGATACATCGATGGTATACCTCAAGGTGATACCATGATTTATGATTTTAACAATTGGGTTCCCAATGCCATTCCAAGGAATGGATCGCAGGAAAGTTATGTGACCGCGTACAATATCGCGGTCAAAGGAGATACGGTAGGGGAGGTCGTCAAACCAGATGATAATGTAGAAGCTCGTGCTTTTCTCGTATCGGATTTTACCTACAACAAGATACCGACAGGGCAGTCATTGGGCGGCTTTAATGGTGGTGCAGTAGGCGATCCCAACACCTTTGCTTGGGGCAATGTCTTTAGGATGCCTGAATCGCTGACGGAAGATTTACAGATCGCTCGGATTTCCTTTAATGCTTTCATCAACGATGGTGACCTGAATGGGAAGAGCGTGATCGCCTACGTATTTGAGTTAGCCGATACGACCATTCTCCAGGGAGATACTTTGATGAACCTCAATTTTGCACTAAATGGCATCACCTCCATCGACCAAATGATCCAAGATGCAATGATCATCGGGATCAGCACCTATCAATTCAAGGCACAAGATGATGCTGAGGGAGGTCCATTCTTTGTGGAAAATGTGCTGGATTTTATAGAAAACGAGAATCCAGTAGTGCTCGAACCCGGCAAAGAATACTTTGTGGCCATTCAATACACAGGTCCTGCCAATGAGATTTTTCATGTGGTTGATCAGGATTACCCAGTATTTAAAATCAGCTCTTTGGCCTATTTCGAGGAGTTGGGCAATTTTCGATTGTTTACCAATAATGGCATACCCTGGAATGCAGCCATTGGCCTTGAGTTAGAGATCGTGTCTACGGCGGTGGATGAAAACCCACTACCCGAGCAAAGTGTGAAGATTTTTCCAAATCCGGTACGCGATATCCTCAATGTGGATATCGACTTTGAGAATCCTCAGGATGCCACCATTTTTATGGCCGATGCTCAGGGAAAAATCCTGATGGCGGATACCAAGCAGCGCATACAATCACAACGGCTGAACTACAATCTATCTAAGTATCCCAGTGGTAACTATATCATCAGAGTGTCTACCAAGGAAGGTACTAAGACCGAGCACATACTTTTGACACACTGATTTCATAAGTCATAGACCAAACCTCTTAAGGTGTCAGGACAAGTTGTTCTGGCACCTTTTTTTATCAGCCATTAATGAGATCTTAGCAGGGAAAGGTCTCCGGTTACCAACCCGGTTATTCGCCATGGTTCTTTGCGCCCCAGCATATTTGCGTGTAAAACACCAACATGGACAAATCCGGCATGTGTAGAAGGGCAGCTACTTTACATGGCACCCAATCTTGCCAAGCTCTCCTCTAGCATGGCTATGCGTTTTTCTCCATCGGACAGCTTCTGACGCTCTTTTTGTACGACTGCAGGAGGTGCATTGTTCACAAAGCGTTCGTTTTGCAATTTCTTTCGAATCGACATCACAAAACCCTGCTGATACTTGAGATCAGCCGATACCTTCTGGCGCTCCTCTTCCAGATCGACTTCCCCTTCTACTTCGAGATAAAACTTGTCGGTACCGACGACGAATGACAAAATATTACCTTCTCTTGGTGCCTTTGTCACGAGTTTAATATCTGCCAAATAAGCCATATCCAGCAATAATGACCTCCATCCCGGTATCTGCATCAGTTTTTCCTTCTTTTCTGAAACTAAGATCTGTAGATCCAGTGCTTCGCGGGCCTTTAGTCCGTTCTTGGCTCGAAGGTCGCGGACCTTGGCTACAATTTCCTTCAGATACTCGATGCGTTCGATGGTGGACTGATTAGCTGTGCCAGATGCAGGATACCGTGACATCATACAGTCATCACCATCGCGATCTTTCAGCAAATGCCATACCTCCTCTGTGATGAAAGGCATAAAGGGATGAAGCATTTGCATGAGCTTACTAAAGATCTCCACTGTTTTTGCATAAGTGGAGGCTGAGATGGGTTCTCCTTTGCTGGGTTTAATCATCTCTAAGTACCAACTGCAGAAGTCCGACCAAACGAAAGTATACAGCTTCATCTGCACATCTGAGAGCCGGTAGGTGCCTAGGTCCGATTCGATGTCTGATAAAATGGCCAGCATTTTGGTCTCCATCCATTCGATGGCAGCCTGATCTGCAGGCGACGAACCTTCCCCGGTGATGTCTTTGGACCAACCCTTTACCAATCGCATGGCGTTCCAAATCTTATTGCAAAAATTACGACCTTGTTCACAGAGCTTTTCGTCAAAAAGTAAATCTCCACCGGCTGGTGAACTAGAAAGAATGCCGAAACGGACGCCATCTGCACCAAATTTTTCGATCAGCTCCAATGCATCGGGAGAATTGCCCAGCGATTTACTCATCTTTCGCCGCTGCTGATCGCGCACCATGCCGGTAAAATAAACTTCTTTAAAGGGTCTTTGCCCCTTCCATTCGTATCCACTCATGATCATCCTGGCCACCCATAAAAAGATGATGTCCCAGCCCGTCACCAACACCGTGGTAGGGTAGTAGTAGTCGACATCTTCATTAGATTCAAGACCATTGAATACACTGAAAGGCCATAGCCAAGAACTAAACCAGGTGTCGAGTACATCTTCATCTTGCTGCAAATCACTAATGACCAATGACTTGCCCGTTTCTTTCTGAGCTTGCGCCAAGGCCTCGTCGGCTGTTTGTGCCACAAAGACCTGGTCTCCATAATAATATGCGGGAATTCGATGGCCCCACCATAGCTGACGGCTTATGCACCAATCACGGATGTTTTCCATCCAGTGTCGGTAGGTGTTTTTTTGGTTTTTTGGAAAAAAGGAGACTTCGTCATCCATGACTGCCTCCATCGCGGGAGCACACAGTGATTTCATGTCTACATACCATTGCAAGGAAAGCCTGGGTTCGACAATGGCATCGGTCCGTTCTGACCGGCCCACATTGTGGAGGTAGGGTTCAAGCTTGTCCAGCTGATCATGCGATTTCAGATGAGCTATTACCTTCTTACGTGCCGTCATGAGGTCATCTCCAACAAAAAATTGAGCAGCTTCACTCATATGTCCGTCGTCCGTCAATACGTCGATGATTTCTAAATTATGTTTCTTACCTATCTCGTAATCATTGATGTCGTGCGCTGGTGTGATCTTGAGGGCACCTGTGCCAAAAGCCTGATCGACATACTCATCAGCAATGATGGGTACTTCGCGATTGACCAAAGGTACTATGGCCTTGGCTCCGTGCAAATGCCGATAGCGCTCATCACCCGGATGTACGGCAATGGCACTGTCGCCGAGTATTGTCTCTGGTCTAGTGGTGGCGATCACGATGTGCTGCCCCTCGCTACCGGCGATGGCATACTTCACGTGATACAGATTGGTCTGCTCTTCGGTGTAGAGTACCTCCTCGCTACTAAGCACGGTGCGAGCCTGAGGATCCCAGTTGACCATGCGCCAATCCCGGTATAGTTTACCCTTTCGGTAGAGATCGACAAAAACTTTAATAACTTGATCGGAGCGATCTTTGTCCATGGTAAACGCCGTGCGGTCCCAATCACAGGATGCTCCCAATTTTTGCAGCTGGTTGAGGATGATGCCTCCATACTTGTTGGTCCACTGCCAGGCATAATCCAAGAATGCATCTCTTCCTACCTGGGCTTTGGTCAGACCTTTCTCTGACCTCAACCATCTGACTACCTTGGCTTCAGTAGCAATCGAGGCATGATCAGTACCTGGAACCCAACAGGCATTTTTTCCATCCATTCGGGCTTTTCGTATCAACACATCTTGGATGGTGTTGTTGAGCATATGGCCCATGTGCAATATCCCGGTGACATTGGGTGGTGGAATGACGATCGTATAGGGTGGTCGGTCGTCAGGAGTAGATTTAAAATATCCTTTTTCCTTCCAATGCTTGTACCATCGATCTTCAATGGCTGCAGGTTGATATCGGCTGCTGATATCCATCTTTCAAATGCTTTTTTTAGCAAAAGTCCAAAGATACATACACCATTCTTAGCAGATACTGCATCCGGGTATTTGTGTGTTGTTTTGATGTGAGAGATATGTTGAAAAACCTTGAGTTGCGGTATCAGATATTTGGGAAACGCTGCACTTGCAAGGATCCGTGAACCAGCAGGTGTTGCCATCTGTTAGATTGTTTACAAATGACTGAAGAGGAAATCATTAAGGGATGTCAAGTGCAGGACCGCAAGGCTCAAAAGTTGCTGTACGATCGCTATGCTCCGGTACTGTATGCCATCTGTCGACGCTATGTGAAGCAGCCAGAGGATGCCGAAGATGTTCTGTTGGAAAGTTTTTACAAGATTTTTTCAAACTTCAAGAGCTTTGCAGGGAGGGGGAGTTTTGAGGGCTGGATGAAGCGCATTAGCATCAACCAATCACTGATGTTCTTGCGCAAAAAACACAATCTCAACTTGAGCATCGCTTCTGTGACCCACCTACTTCACGACCATAGTCTAGGTGTGGAGGAAGCCTTGTTTGAAAGAGATATTCTCAATGTTCTGGATGAACTTCCTGTTGGTTACCGTACAGTGTTTAACCTCTATGTACTGGAGGGCTACAAGCATAGAGAGATAGCAGATATGCTGGGCATCAGCATCAATACCTCAAAATCCCAATTGATCCAGGCAAAGAGAAAACTGGCCATGATTTTAAAAAAAAATAGAATATCAGCAGCGGGATGAGCGAGAGAAAGATATATGATCAAATGAGAAGGCAAAGCCAAGATTTAAGTCTTTCTCCCTCCGAGCGAGTGTGGGATCGACTCGAGAACAGGCTAGATCAAGACAAGGGCAAAGTAAAGCTGACTGTAGTAAAGTGGTGGTTAGCAACGGCTGCCTCTTTAGCCGTGATCATTACCGGTGCTTTTTATCTCAATTCGATGGCATCATCGACCCTACAACTGCTTGAATTGGATGACACATCTCCCAAACCTTCCTTCGCAGCCTATCATCATGCTAGTGACATCAATGCCGCCTATGAAAATGGAAATTGGCAGCAGATCAAGGAAGGATCGCATCGCAAACTAAAGAATACTGGTAGCCTGAGATCATCGATCTATCATGTCAAGGAAGATACCTTGTGACCGCACTCCATGGGCGGTCAAGGTCGCATCTGTCTATTTCTTCCGGCTCATTACATAGGTCCTTGCCGCTTTTTCATCCTTCCAAGTAATTTTTGATACTTTACCAACTCCTCGACGATTTCTCAACCAGTACTCAAAGAAGTACTTGACCGGCTCAAGATCGACCAGCAAATCGCTAAAGTGAGATGCAGATATACTCCTTAGGTTAGTGTCTACGGGCACAGCAATGACTTCTTGTTTGGATGCTCCCACCTCGGTATACTCCACCAGACCCAGGCATTGCACTTCTAAGACCTGTCCTACATGGAGCCGCTTACTAAAAATCCAGATAGGCACCAGGACCTGTTCCGAAACCGGTATAAAGGCTCCGTTGGAGATGGTTGGTAGTAAAGGGATACTTTGGCCATCGACAAGGGTATCAATGTATTGAGTAGTGTGGTTGTACTTCATGGTGACATAAGTACCTAAAGGGTTCTCCACTACAGCTTTGAGCGGATCTTGATCTTGAGTCCAGATGGGAAGGACGACCTTTGTCTGATTGGGATCATCGCTGGCCACATGGCATCCCATCAAAGCTAAAACTAAAACCCACGTGCTGCCAAGAGCAACCATTGTGCGGGACCAGACCATCTGAGCGGTGTAATCTTTCGTCTTATTTTGCATGATACATATCATATCTTGCTAATATAAGAAGGAGTGGCAGGGAATGCATCCTGATGCATGACATCTCTACATTGATCCGATTTTAATACCTTTATAGATGGCAATTTTTATGCATATGAAACATCAAATCACTTTTTTCGCATGCTTGTTGGCCATTTCGGCCTGTGTATCTACTAAGAAATTTGACGAACTGGCATTTCAGAAGAGAAAGCTGGAGAATGAAAAGATGGACTTGTCAAAAACGCTGGCCAATCAAGAAGCTACCATCGTCGATTTAAGAGCAAAAGAGGCTCGATTGGCGGAGGTAGAAATGGAGCTATCAAAACGCCGGACGGAAGTCGCAAACTTGAGAAAATCTCATGCTGATCTGATGACGAAGTACGATGAACTGCTGGCTCAGAATCAAGCTGAGTTAGAGATTTCGTCTGAAGAGAAAGCGATGCTATCTAAAGAGCTGGCAGCCAAGCAAACAGCCTTGGACCAGAAAGAGCGAGAGCTCCAGTTTCTTGAGAGAAAGCTGCAATCGCAAGAGGAAAATCTAGTGGCCTTGCAAGAAGATGTGGTCATCCGTGAACGCAGGCTTGCTGAACTCACCCGTAAGCTCTATGCCAAAGATTCCCTGATGCAATCGATACGCTCATCCATCAATGAGGCCTTGAGAGGATTTTCTGCCGAAGACCTGACAGTTTCCGAGAGAAATGGCAAGGTGTATGTGTCGCTTAGTCAAAATCTACTCTTTGCCAAGGGCAGCGATGTATTGGACGCTGCAGGTAAAGATGCCATTCGCAAGGTCGCTAATGTCTTAAAAGAACACCCCGATATCGAGATTAATGTGGAGGGACATACGGACTCCGACGGTACTTCTGACAAGAACTGGGACCTGAGTGTCATGCGTGCCACCACCGTGGTTAAACAATTGACTTCATCGGGTCTAGACCCACACCAAGTGATCGCCTCAGGTCGGGGCCTGTATTTTCCTAAGGTGGAAAACAATACAGAAGAAAACAAAAGCATCAACCGTCGTACTGAGATCATATTGTCTCCAGACCTGAACACTTTGTACTCACTGCTCGAATAATCATTTCGCATGCACAATTTGTATCGATGGCTTGCCTTCATGTTTATTAGCTCTATGGGGATAGGTGTGATGATGAGGTGTGCAACACCCAAACAGATGCCAGAGACGCAGGCCGTACCACTCATGTTTAGCTTGCAAGAAACTGCTTGCCTGGGCGACTGTCCAGTATATGAGTTGAAGATTTTCCAAGATAGGACCATGCAGTTTACAGGAAGCGCAAATACGCTGGTAGATAGTGCCTATGATACCCTTGATATCTCTTCCTATCAATCGCTGACTAGAGAACTACATCATATTCAGGGCATAGAGCCTGGTAGGGAGAGGACACAGATTCTTGATGCTGCAGTGATACGCATTCGCTATAGCATCGATGATACGCTGTACACACAATCATTTCAGGGGGAGGAACCACTGCCCTTTACTCATCTAAAGCAAAAAATCAAAACATTAGCCATGGAAAGAGAATGGATTGCTACGATACCAAAACTTACCAGTGAGGTGGTGACCAAAGAGTTGATCATCGAATTAAAACATCCAGATGATTACTTGGATCTGGTGCACAAATATCAGACACATGCACTCACCTATCTAAAGAGACTATCCCCATCGCAGCCATATCATTTGTTTGAGATCGAGGTAGAGGCAGGATGGGAAGATGAATTGTTGATAGCTCTTTCTGAAGATCCACGAATAGAGAAGGTACAGTGGAATCGCAAGATGCAGAGAAGGGAGCGGTAACAACTGAGGAATCCGGTGAAGTGAAGATCTAGGACAGCGTTTCCTGGATACCTGACTCAAATCAAAGCTAGTTGACCGATGTAGATTTAGTTTTGTAAGTTCAGTTTGATGGAAACACCAAGATCAACTTATAGGGAGAGAAAGCCGATTGCCCAGCTATCTCCTTTCATTCACTCATTTTGGACTCATCAGAATGGTTCGGATAGTCCTGAAACGATTACGATAGTACCTGATAGCTACTTTAAGATTGTCTTCCTGGTGCAAGATGATAGGATTTTGACCTACTTCATGACTGGCCTATGGTTTGAGCCCCGGGATTTCACTTTTCCTCCGCATAGTACTTCTTACGGTTGTAGGTTGAAAATATTGGCACCAGAGTATTTACTGCAGGAAGAGGTTGCATCTATTGCCGAAAGTTTAAAACCACTGGATTTATCTTATCTCAATATTTCAGAGATGCGTTCTTTGTCATTCGATGAAATAGTAGTCCGATGGCAAAAGGATTTTCTAAAAATTAAATCAAATCGCGACATTCATCCACAGAAGATTCGCTTGTGTAATCTTCTAGATGAGATGAACGGAGCTATTTCTGCCACGGAAGTATCTAGACAGATTTATTGGTCAAGCCGACAGATCAATCGCTACTTAAATAAATACCTTGGAACTTCATTGAAGAAGTATCTAAATGTTCAGCGTTGTTATAAGGCCTATATCCAGATTCGTGAGGGTCGCTTCTTCCCAGAGGATCAGTATAGCGATCAGTCACATTTTATCCGTGAAATTAAAAAGTACACTGGTCACACTCCTCGAATTTTGTATGAGCTGAAAAACGACCGATTTGTACAATTGAAGAATATAAAGCAAAAGTAGATTTGTGGATCAATTATTAAGTTTTGATGCACAGGTATTTACTTATCTCAGGCTGCGCTTATCTTGCACTGTGTTGTGGGAATGCTAAAGACTCCAAGGAAGCACTTTCTGCACACACGGCAGAAGACCTGTCAGAGGTCATTAATAATTTTGGAGTAACGTGGCATTGGCTTACTTCAGATACTGCAAAGGTGACTGCGCATGCACTTGACATTTCCACGGAGCTAACGAGATTGTGGAAAAGAGGTCTTGTCGAGAATGTCTATTATGACGCAGAGGCCACAGAGCGCAAGCTTGCTGACTTTCCAAATGTTGCATTCTTTTTGAAGGTGGGCACCGAGGCACAAGCTAGGATCATATTAGATGACCTCACAGTTGTGTCCAAGGATATTGCTTCTTACACTTTGCATCCGGTAGGTAATTTATGGCTGAGTAGGCCGATCGATCGAGATGTTACACGGGCTGGAATGAAGTCCTTCATTGCCATATGGACGACCCGACGCGACCCACACCGTCTTGCAAATGCCTATGATGTGTTAAAGATGCAATCAGAAGCGATAGTTGGGCTATGGAAAGAGGGCAAAGTGGAAAATGTATATTTTGATATCGAAGGGACATATACTTCAAATAATACATTGGACTTTGTCTTTTTTGTCAATGCCACAAACATATCTGCGGCAGATTCGATTTGCCAATCATTGCCCTTCTTTATTAACAACATCGCAACATATGAAATCCATCAGGCAGGTGTCTTTTGGATGGGAATACATCAGGATCAATCAAACAATTAGTCGCATGCGTTTCTTAAAACAGGAGATCTACTTTCCAGTAATCATCATTATACATTTTGTGTTTTGGGCCATTGATCTTTATTTCTACAATGGATCATTCATGGAGGTTGATTCTGATACTATGCTGTTTGGTAAATTATCTGGTGTGTCTTGGTTTAACATTCATCGAATTCTTGGTGAAGTCTTTTCATCGTGGGTAGTAACGGTATTTGCTTTCAATTTTTTAATGGCAACTAGGGCAAAATGGGTGGAGCGAATATTTGGTGGGTTGGACAAAATGTACCTGATCCATCGACGTGCTGGGATTATTGCAGTATTTCTGTTGCTCGCTCATTTTATGATAGTGCCTCGTGATCTGACAGCATTTACTCCTGGAAAACCGTTGGGTTTCTATGCGCTAGTATTGATTTTATTAGGCGTTGTTTTGTCGGCTGTGCCATTCTTTAAGAGAAAGATTCCCTATCACAAATGGCTTAATATTCACAAGCTCATGGGATTATTTTATGTGCTTGCTGTCATTCATGGCTTGATGGTGAATAGCCTCATTAAGGAGCTTCCCATTACCAGGGTATATGTTTTTGGTATGGCCTTTGCTGGTATTGCTGCTTGGTTTTATCGAGCATTTTTGTACAACCTTTTCAATAAGAAACTCGAATACGAGCTTACTGAAGTAGAGTCACTTGGACATGGAATTACCGAATTGAGAATGAAGCCGGTTTCGCATCGACTGGAGTACCTAGCCGGACAATTCGGATTTTTCACCTTCCCGGATATCAATGCCAAAGAACAACATCCCTTCACCTTGAGCAGTCACCCCTATGACGAAGGATTGAGAGCCACGATAAAAGGGCTTGGTGACTATACAGATGACCTTGAATCGAAACTAGAGGTGGGAAATTCCGTGTTCATCGAAGGGCCCTTCGGTCATTTTTCTTCAAGTTATATCAAGCAATGCGAACAGATTTGGATCGCTGGAGGTATTGGAATTACACCATTCCTTTCACTGGCCAGAGATGTCTATATTCACAAAGTCCGCCTGTTTTGGTGTGTAAATGATGCTGCACAAGCCGTGTACGCATCTGAGTTAGATGAAATAGCTAAAGACAATCCACTTTTTGAGCATACCGTGTGGGCATCAAATACTTCCGGTTTCCTCACCATTGATAAAATGGAGTTGGATAACTATAAGAATAAAGCTTATCTGATCTGCGGACCAAAAGATTTAAAAAGATCGCTGTTCCGGCAGTTAAAGAAAAAGGGCGTGGACACTAAATATATTTATGATGAAGAATTTGCATTTAGATAAAACAAAATATGAGTATTCGAAATCCTAAACTTAGAGCAGTCGTATCGATCAGGAATCTTGTCTGTGGTCTCTCCAACGACTGGAAGCAATTGAGAACGATCGGTCAAGAGATAGATGATCTGATCGTGGAATCAGATTCGATGTATATTAAAAATGTGGATGCTTCCGAGCACTATGCATGGCGATCGGAGCTTGCCGATGTCCACAATGCGGTGATACACTTGAAAGAAATTTTAGATCAAGTTATTGATAAGATCAATGATAGAGATCCGGAAAACTTGAGTGAAGTTTGGGAACGACATATTGAGATATCGACGGATTTGAAAGAGAGCCTTGAAAGATTGGATGCATTGGGACGGGAGCATCTGCCAGAGAGATTGCTCTCCGATTGGGCTGGAAAATGGGATGACATCTTTATCAAATTTGATGCTATTCAGAATCTTGCTCAGGGCAGCAGTCTTAACTTGGCCTTGATAAGTCAATATGCACCGGATGAGATTGATGAGCTCACCGATACTATTCTCCGCAACATGCCAGTGAGATATACGATTGAGGAGGCCGATCAATATGAGGCTGAGTACATGGAAGCGTATGAGCAGCTCAAATCTGAGGTGTCAAGAAAGAAAAACCTGTGGGACCGTTTCTTAGATGTATTGGCAGGTGGAGTTCAGCAATCTCCTGCGGAGAAAGTGATGATGCAAAGATGGATTGAGGGTGAGAAGGGTGCATTATAGACCTATTTAATCATGACTAGCTTGATCAATGAGATGAAGAATTTAAATTATTTGATGTTGAGTGGATTTTGTATGGTGGCCGCCGGTGTGTCTATGTTATTATCCGAGTCGCTGGGTGTGCAAGTCGCAAAGATCCTGGTTCCGCTAGCTTTCTTTGTAGGCGGCATTTTTGCATATATGTTTGCGACAAGAAATCGAACACATAAAGTGGCCTATCAGTACCACCTATTACAAGGAGTAGGCATGATGGTATTTGCGATGCTGATTTTTATTTTCGCCAGGGACTTAGGAGGATTTCTCAAGTATGTATCTTATTTCATAGGTGCATTTGGATTAATTGAGATTTTGTTTGGGTTCATGGCTACGAGCACCGGGCAATCACTGAGTATGAAGGTATTGTTCTCTAGACTCACAGCCGGATTTTTCAATTTAGTTGGGAGCGTGGTGCTACTACTAGTTACATTGAGTAATGAGTATGCTGGACTAATGATTGCTGGTGTCCTGGTTGTCTTGGGAGGAACAGCATTTATCCTTTTTGCCAATCGAATAGCCAAATCCAGCAAAACCTAGGCAAGCCGAGGAGTTCTTCTCACATGGCTTACAGCCGATCTTTCTCAAATCAATTTTCGGTACTTCATCTCAGAGTCCCGTTCTTGAGTCAGTGGCCATCACTAAATGGTTTACAGGTGTATTGAGCTTGACCTAACTTTATTAAGGCTTTCCTCATCATTGTCTGGCATTAGTTGGTGTACTGGGTAGGCCTATCGGACCACAAAATGAGCGGAGCCACTTTTGATGGAATCTGGTTATTTAGAAATCTGGCATGGAGACATGGAAGATCTTTAGGATCAAATAATCAAGACTGAATCATAAGATTCCAGGGATAGGCTATTGAGAAAAAACATTAACTTAACTTAACTAGCATTGTAAGAAAGTGCAGTGGATTCGGAAGATGCAGAGAAGGGATAGATAGACATCATCCGTGCATTCGTCCTCCGATCGAGGATTGGCAGCACTCCCTCCTGTACCTACATTCATACAGGCTTTTTGCATTTCAATTCCTTCAAAATTGGCCACCAGATCGCTGCATCATTTTACAGTGTGGCCTTTTCAGAATCCAGCCTGTACTTTTTAGGTATAATCCTACTAATATAAATGGGCATGAGTAGTGACAAATCCGTAGGTGGTACTTGCCCCTACTCAAATTTAATTTAGAAAATTCCTCTCCCTGAAAAGATCATGTCCTATGGATTAAGGATGTCCCCTGTGTCAAGATAGATTCCAGTAAAGCTGCAATTGCTGTCTGAGAGTCCTCCAGAACAATCACCCCGGCAATCAAAGATTTGTCCATTGATGTAACTGCGGCAATGATCTCCTGCTTGTTGGGTGTCATTTGTTCCGCATGAACAAAAAAGAATGAGTGAAGGACCAACACCAACTATTTCGAAGAAGGGTGTGATTTCTACCGTTAGATGGTCTTTCAGCTGTACGCCAGGTTTTTTATTTACGACAAAGATTACATCGTTCCCACTTTTGTTTCTTGTCGTATAAAGATAGCGTCCTTTCGCGGGTAAGATAACCTTTCCAGTAATCATAAAGTAGCCTTTTGATTTGGCTTTCTTCATACTGTTTAATTGCTTAGGGCTCAGCTTATAGCTTTTCACCCTTTTAAGTATAATGGTTTTTGCAGATGTTGTTTCTGTTGTTGATGAAGTCAACAGCACTCCTGATAGGATGGTGATCAACATGTAAATGACTTTCATGGTAGTAATTTTTAATTTGGTGTTAAATAATAATACAAGGATACCTTGATGCCTTGTCCTAGACACTACACCAGAGGGTAGTTTTATCAAATCCCTTCGATTTATGATCTCTGACCACAGACCGAGTGATTTGGAGTGCGCAAATTGATGTTGGTATGTAGCCACCAAGGAAAATTTGTTTTATCTAGGGAGGAGAAATGCTGGTCGTGGCCATAGTTAGATTAGAGCTTTTTTGCGTTGAAAAGACGACATCAAGCTCAGGGTTCTTCAGTGAAGATCATGCAGGCGAGCACGAACTTCAGTATTTCTCGTAATACTCTCAGAAGGTGTGGTGTATAACGAACTTCAGTAATATGTATCTTTATGTTAGCCAGCAAAATGAATGATTATGAATAAAGAAGAACTACGTTCTCAATTAGACTACTATCATGCGGTCGAAAAAATTGCCGATGTAGCCCGTCATCAGTTTGTCGATGAAGAAAAAGGAGATCATGGCTATCAACCAAAAAGGAACTATTGCTAAATGATGAAGTTGAACAGGTCACTGTCAAATTGTAGAACCTAGAAATCCAGAAATTCAAATGCATCTGAGGCAAGGAACATAGCAGTGAGATATTTTATCGAGCATGCCGATCGCATGATGTATCCAAGACATTTAAAATCACGGTTTAGGATCAGGGACTTCTCATTGGATCTGGTCCAATCAAAGCAAGCCATCGAAGTGTCATCCAACAGAGATTAAAACTATCAGGCCAAAAGTGGTCTATCAATGGAGCAAATGCGATAGCTAATCTTAGATCTTATTAGAAAAGTCAAGCCTGGGATGTGATCGAAAACCTGGTAAGGCTTGCAGCATAAAGCTGCATCGTGTCATACAGCAAAGATTGAAGTTATCTGGTCACCATAAAAGGTGCTGGATACCAAGCAAGGGTTATTAAGAAAAAAACACTAACTTAACTAGCAATGAGCATGTAGAGAAGAAGCATTAAACCAATGAAGTCATGAAAAACTTTCAACAAAAGCAAGTGGCACCTAAACCACCCCATCGTGAGTTTAAACCTGCGGCCATTACAGATTACATGATTCCCGCCAAAAAGCTGATCACTTTCCATCCACAGACCGAGATAGAAGATGCCGTGGAAGACCTTCTCAAATACCAGATTACGGGAGCTCCTGTACTTGATGAGAGGAATAAATTGGTAGGTTTGATCGATGATAAAGATTGCTTGAAAGTGTTATTTGATATCGCTTATCATAACCATCCCGTCATTAAATCTACCGTCGCGCAGTATATGACCAATGTCATGAAGACAATATCGGTCCATGCCAATATTGTCGAGGTGGCTGATACCTTTCTAAACACCAAGTACAAGCGATTGCTGGTAGTTGATGACAATGGAAAATTGCAAGGTCAGATCAGCCGTCAGGACATTTTACGGGCGATTCGTGATTTTAACACCAATGTCAAGTAGCAGTCCTTCCGTCAGGCGATGCTGATTTCCATAGACGACTAGGTCAGAACCTGATGTCCTGGTTGTTCTTCTGATAGGGTATTTTGATGAAGCTCAGAGGACCTTCTTTGACACGAAGGGTGAAACTATAGGTTCCGCGCTCTGGTGCCCAGCTAAAGGCCATCTCCCAGCAATGCAGATTTCGAGTGAAGCTTAAGTATGGATAAGTGATCTGTTTTCTTCGAAAATCGTAACCAATATTGCCCACGGACAAATCCCAATTTGGGGTGAGTCTGATGTTGCCGCGTGTATTGATCGAGTTGGTGCGGATATCTAGTTCCTTGTGGCCATCAGGGTCTGTGGTCCACATTAAGACCAGATCGTGATTGATGCGAAAGTCCTTAAAGAGATCGGTGAGAGACTCCTCGATATCGCCGCTCTTGGTAGAATTTCCTCTTCCAGTACTCCTGCCTCTGCCACTGCTGCGGCTGTCGGCCTCCTCTTCCTCCTTCGGTTTAAAGAGGCCTTTTATCTGATCTACGGTCATGCCACTGCTCAATCTCACCGCTGCCCGGTCAAACCTCAGTGGACGCTTGCGCTCATCAAAAACCGTCTTGTTGATTCTCCTTCCGTTCTCCGTTTTGAGGTAAGGATCAAAAACTGCACTGAAATTGACCCGGGAGAGCCCCTTGAAGAAGGTGGTGGTTCCGCTCATATTCACAGGTGACCATTTTAGTGAATCAGAAACAAAGTTGTAGGAGCCGTTGACGGAGATGGTATTAAAGAGTTTTACTTTTTTGGCCGTAGAATCTTTCTTTGAGAAAAACTTTGCCTCCAGGAGATTGCCGATGGAATACCCGATGGCCATCCTTTTTCCCGTTTGTGGTGGCGAGCCGAACAGGGCGCCTTCGAAAATCGAGTAGGTGTCAAACTCCTCATCACGGATATCTTCCTGTACCTGTCCCACATATCCCAGGGCTGGATTGGTATAATCTGGCGAAAAATTGAAGGAGACACTCGGTTTGACTACATGGCGAATACCGCGAAACCAACCCTTGGTGCGGTTGACACCCAAAGAACCAAAGATATTGGTAGAAAGGGCAATGCTGGCAGAGTATTCCCTCAGTGCTTCGAAGCCATCAATGGTGTCGCGCAACACGTCACCGAAAGAGAGGGTGTCGTACAAGATCTCGGTTTGAGTACTATCCAATGGATTGACAATGGTGTCTGCCCGCAGTTCGAGGGTGGGATCAAAGGTCTTGCGGATGGTTTCAAAATACCAACTTTCTGAGTAGTTGACCGATGGTGTAATGTTGAAGTACTTGAGGACCTGAAATGAAGCACTGCTATTGAGATTGTGGTTGGCACCAAACTCCGCATTTTTAAACAGGGATTCCTGAAACAAGAGGCTGTCCTTGGTCTTAATGCGGTTGAGAAACTTGCCGGTGTATTGCAAGGAGATCTTTTCATACCACTGCTGTTCCGGATTGGGGTTTTTCTTTCGTTTGAAAGGGAAGATTCGATTCATACTTACCTGCACGTCTGGAAGGGTAAATTGCATATCACCAGTGCGGGTATTTTGCGAGTGCCGTGCATTGGCAGAGAGGCGAAATGGGGTGCCAGCAAAGGTCTTTCTAAATGCCACATTACTGGCATATTGATTGTTGAGTACTCTGGTGTCATTGTAGTTGAGCTGTTCGTAGCCGCTGGTCTGCATCCGTACGCTGGCACTGAAGGTCTGACCAGGTCGGGCACGCTGGTCCTGGGTATGCGACCAGTTGATGCTAAAAGACTTTTGAGGATCTTTAAGGAGGTCACCCTCTGGTGAGAAGGTCTCACCGATGCGGTTGGAATAGCCAATGTCAAAATTACCACTGTACTTATATCTCTTGCGGTAACGGGTGCGATTTTTCAATCCCCAGCTGCCATTGAAGTAGATGTCTCCCGTCACTTCGGTATCCAGGTGATCACTGATGGGGAAGTACCACCCTACCCCACGTATACCGAATCCCCACTGCTCTGAATACTCATAGTCATTTGGAATGATGAGACCATTCTGTGCCCCTTTGGGGATCGGAAAGAAGCCGAAAGGTAGGATCAATGGCGTGGGTACTCCAGCTATCTCCAGATTGCTGGGTCCCACGATGACCTGACGATTGGGAATGATCTTTTGCTTTTTGCTGCGAATACCGTAGTGAGGCTCTTCGGCGCTGCAGGTGGTCAAAATAACATCCTGACTGTAGACATAATCCACCGAATTGGTGTCTGGGCCACCCGACACGAACTTGGTTTCCGAGCCCCTGATGTACATTTGGCTTTCTTCCGTCACGACCTTATAGACCTTTCCTTTGCGCGATTTAAAATTATAGCGGAGGCGGTCAGCCGTAAATTGAGAACCGCCGTCATCAAAGTATGGGCGACCATCTTCATTTCGCTCTTTATTTTCCTGCGGCTCCTGCTCGCGCTCGTCGTACCCATAGTCTAATGAATCTAGATACAAGGAGTCCCTTGGTACCGGCAATGGCTCCAGTTCCTCCTGCTCATCGTCTTCGGCCTGAAGAGCTAAAAATGCGTCTTCCGGCTTGAGGCTATCCGGGAGCTGCTCTGCAGTTGCGATACTGCTATCGAGGTCCACTTTGATAAAATCTGCTGTGATCGTATAGGTTTGATACTTAATCGATGCCTCTCCATACAAGTAAATGAGCCTATTTACGTTATCAAATCGTATAGAATCCTGCGCACTATAATCTACCACATCTTCAAGCGTATCCGCTGAAAATCTTACCAGACCACGAAATGTAGGCTCAAAAGCAGACGATGCAAGACTATCTTCAGATAGGTCCGTATCTGAGATGCTATCCCTGTCAATTTGAGCTTCGAGCGTACAAATCGAACATATTAAAATAAATAATTGTATGTAAAATGCTGATTTCAAGTATTTTTGGCCCTATTTTTGCAGATAAAACACATGTCAATCTTTTTTAATATAAATGTAGATTATGAAACGATTCCTGTCATCAATTCATTTTTTGGCCATCGGATTTATTTTGGCCTGTGCTTCGTCACCAGCTTACAGTGTTACTAAAGCCACTAAGGTATGCTATTCGCTGCCTGGGGAGGTCAATTTTAATATTTCATTAAGCAACGTGGATCCTATCCTTCTAGAACTTGGAAGGGGTCAGGTAAAAAAAGTCGTTTTGGATGCCGGGCACGGTGGAAAGGATCCAGGCTGTTCTGGCAAGCACTCGCGCGAAAAGGACGTGGCTCTGGATGTGACCTTGCGTGTGGGCCAACTGATCAAAAAGCATCATCCCGACGTAGAAGTGATTTATACTCGTGATCGCGATCTGTTTGTACCTCTGCATGAACGTGCCAACATTGCCAACAAACATCAAGCCGACCTTTTCATTTCTATTCATTGCAATACTACGGCAAAGAGGAATAGTGCGATGGGTACTGAGACTTTTGTGATGGGCCTGCATCGAGCGGATGACAACCTTGATGTGGCCAAACGGGAAAACTCAGTCATTGTACATGAGGATGACTACGAATCATACTATGGGGGCTATGATCCAAACTCCAATGAGGGTCATATCACATTGAGCATGTATCAAAACGCCTTCTTAGATCAAAGCATCAGGTTGGCAAACATGGTGGAAAATGAACTTGAGAGTCACGGACAACGAGTGAGTAGGGGTGTGAAACAGGCAGGATTCTTGGTACTGAGAAACACCGTGATGCCGAGCATTTTGATTGAAGCAGGCTTTCTCAATCATAGTAAGGAAGAGCATTTTTTAGTTTCAGAGGAAGGAAAAAGTCGCATTGCTCAGTCTATTTTCAACGCATTCACCAAATACAAGTACGAGCAAGACCATGTAGTTGCTACTCAGAAGAAAAAAGAGGTTCTTCCGGTAAAAGAAGAAAAAACAGTCATCAAAGAAGAAATGGCAGCTAGTGAGCCCAAAATAAAGGAGGAACCCGTAAACTATGTCGAAAGAGCTAAGATGGAGATCCAGAAGATGAAGAAGCGCCGAAAGTCGAAGGAGCCAAAGGCCATGGCTGTATCTCGACCGTCCAACACGGCTCAGCCAAAACCAGCTGTTCAAAGAACTCAGAAGCCTGATGTGATTGCTCAGCCCACTGGATCAGAAGTGAAGGCCACAGCTGTTGCAGGCAAAGACGCTAAAGCCAGCAGTGGTAGCAAGATCGTCCCGAGGGAAAAGAAACTCGAGTATGCGGTGCAACTATCTGCATCTGCCAACAAATTTTTGAGTGGTGGTGGCAAATGGGACAAGGTGCAAGATGTCATGATTAGGTATGAAAACAATCTATATAAGTACCAGGTAGGAATGATGTCTTCCTATGAGGCTGCGGCTACCAAGAAAGAGCAACTGCGTCAAATGGGATTTAAAGATTGCTTTGTAGTGGCCTACTACAATGATGATCTGATCGCTCTAAAAGAAGCTAAACGACTGAATTTGTAGGGCACATTCTTTTTATAACTTTGGGGCTTTCTCACAACTATTGCTGAAACTATAGAGTTGTAAAAGATCAAGTAAAGTCTCTGAGGTTATATGGCACGTGAAATAAAAATTGGTCTACTGTCGGTGATCGCCATCGGCCTTTTCATATGGGGATACAAGTATCTCCTGGGCACCAATGTATTAAAGAGAAGTAGTACTTTTTACATTGAGTATCAAGATATTGACCATCTACAAGTGTCTGCACCAGTGATGATCCATGGTTTTCAGGTGGGTACGGTGACCAACATTTACCTGAATCCTGATAACCTTCGCACCGTGGTGGTGGTCATTGAGGTCGACAACGACATCAAATTGCCCTCCAATACAGTGGCAGAGCTTCGAAGTGTAGGCATGATGGGTGGCAAATCTGTGGAGCTTGCCTATTCTGGAGTATGCGCAGATGACTGCCTGGAGAGCGGTGCGACATTGAAGGGAAAGTCACTGGGCTTTATCCAGTCAATGGTCGACCCCAGTGAAGTTGACCAGTACCTGGCCACCATCGAGCATGGTATCGGTGGGGTGATAGATAGCATCAATTACAGCTTGCTCGAGGAAGATCCTGAAAGTGGATTGGGGAAAACGGTAGCCGATATGCGCATCGCCATCGCCAATCTCAAGGCCACTACGATACAGATGAATCGCCTATTCTCTGATGCTTCGGGAAGGCTGGTAGATGTGCTTGATGATATCTCCGCGGTTTCGAAGACGTTAAAGACCAATCATGAGGAAATAGCTGGCCTTCTTCAAAATGCCAATGACATTACGAAGCAACTGGCCGATGCAAGGCTGGATACCACCATCTTCAAGGCAAATCGCGCTTTGGGAAGCACTAGTGAGATGATGCAATCATTGGATGAGACGCTGGTTAAGGCGGACCAGACCTTCAAACAAATCCAAGCATTGCTCACAGGAATTAACCAGGGTGAAGGCACCTTAGGCAGTCTGACCCATGACCAGGAGCTATACAATAACCTGAATAGTGCTAGCCGAAATCTGGATCTACTGCTTCAGGATTTTCGACTGAATCCTAAAAGGTACGTCAATGTATCTGTGTTTGGCAAGAAGCAGAAAAAATACTTGGTGCCAGAAAGTGATCCAGCAGCTGATACACTGATACGAGATCGGAAGTAAAGCACCCACTGCTAAACCGATCTGCAGACCGAGCAGAAACGAGCTCTACAGTGGCCAAACCATCCCTAAACCACGCTCACTGCTAAAACAACCCCCAATCCCATTGCTAAATAACCCCAATCTTTGCTAACACTCCAGCATGATGAAACATACATATGTCATAACCGGTATGAGTTGTCAGGGTTGTCGCAGCCATGTAGCTCAGACGCTATCCAACATCCGAGGGGTGGAGCAAGTGGAGGTGGATCTAGAGCAGGCGGAGGCAACCATCGAGATGCAGGACCAGATCGAGCTATCTGTGCTTAAGAAAGCAATGGAGAAATATGGAGGTCGATATGATATTGATCACCTAGGAAATACGAATCGTAAACCGGCCCGGTCTGATCCCAATCGACAGCGAAGTGGAACCTATTACTGTCCCATGCAATGTGAGGGTGATAAGATTTACGACCGCGCGGGCGATTGTCCGGTCTGTGGTATGGACTTGGTCGAGCAAGTCAGTCTGTCAGGAAGAGCAATCTCTCAGTACATCTGCCCCATGCATCCTGGGGTAGAAAGTGATGGTCCCGGCACATGTCACCATTGTGGCATGGACATGGTCACCGTTCAGGCTGAGCCTTCCGATGAGGATATGTCCTATCGAAGGCTGCGTAATAAGCTGTGGATAGCAACCGCATTCACCGTTCCCATTTTCATCATAGCCATGAGTGAGATGCTCAGCGATAATCCTCTGTACCGGATACTCGATCCGAGAGATTGGAACATGGTCCAGTTGTTATTGTCTTTGCCAGTGGTGTTTTATGCAACTTGGATGTTCTTTCAGAGGGCTTTTCGCAGCATCCGTACCTGGAATCTAAACATGTTTACCTTGATAGGGATGGGTGCGGGTATTGCATGGGCATTCAGTGTTTTTGCGCTGCTTTTTCCCCATATCGTACCCGCACAATTTAAAACGGAAGCTGGGGCGGTCCATGTTTATTTTGAGGCAGCTGCGGTGATCTTGACACTGGTACTGCTGGGCCAAGTTTTAGAGGCACGAGCACACATGAGGACAAGCAGTGCCATCAAAGGGCTCCTGGAGTTAGCACCCCATGATGCCTTTCGGGTACGCGGTGACAAGGAAGAGAAGGTCCCGATTGACCAGATCGTCATTGGAGATACGCTGCGAGTCAAACCTGGTGGGAAGATTGCGGTGGATGGTCAGATCACGGAGGGCAACTCTTCGATCGATGAATCAATGATCACGGGAGAACCTCTACCTATTGACAAGGGACCGGCTGATCAAGTGCATAGTGGCACCATCAATGGCCAACATTCTTTTTTGATGAGAGCCGAAAAGGTAGGTGCAGATACCTTGTTGTCGCACATAATCAAGATGGTGCATGAAGCGAGTCGCAGCCGAGCACCGATACAGAAGTTGGCCGACCAGGTATCGAGTTATTTCGTACCCATGGTCGTGCTCATCTCAGTGGTCACCTTTATAGCTTGGGTAATGGTCGGTCCCCAGCCTGCCTATGTTTATGCTATGGTCAATGCCATTGCAGTACTGATCATTGCCTGTCCTTGTGCCCTTGGACTGGCCACACCTATGTCAGTGATGGTTGGAGTGGGTAAAGGGGCCCAAAATGGTGTGCTTATTAAGCATGCTGAAGCGCTGGAGAAACTGAGCCAGGTAGACACGCTGGTGATAGATAAAACCGGCACACTGACTGAAGGAAAACCATCTGTGGAGTATGTAGGCAGCGCTGAAGGACGGGATCAAATGGAGGTGATGCAATATATTGCTTCAGCAAATCAACATAGTGAGCATCCGCTAGCGACTTCGGTCATGCACTATGCCGAGAAGCTGGGATTGCGTCTATGGGATTGCAAGGATTTTCAGGCGGTTACCGGCAAGGGCGTAGAAGCTATTGTCCGTGGTGAGAAGGTAACGGTGGGCAATGAGCGCATGATGCACCGGGGTGGTGTCACGATACCGGATCATCTAGAGCAGAAAGCCATGGCATTCCAGAGAAGTGGGAAAACGGTGTCATACCTGGCCGTTGGCCAGGATGTGGCAGGATATGTAGTCATTGGTGACAAGATCAAGCAATCGACTCATCTTGCCGTGGCATCGTTGCACAATCTAGATATCACCATCATCATGCTCACCGGTGATAATCGGGATACCGCAGCATCCCTTTGCAGGCAGCTTAAGCTATCTGATTTTCAGGCTGAAATGCTGCCCGAAGAAAAGATGGAGGCTGTGCAGAGACTGCAACAGGATGGGAAGGTAGTGGCCATGGCTGGTGATGGCATCAATGATGCACCCGCCCTGGCTCAAAGCGATGTCGGTATCGCCATGGGTACCGGCACCGATGTAGCTATTGAAAGTGCCGATATAACGCTTGTGAACGGGAACTTACAAGGTATCGTCAGAGCGATTAACCTGAGTGGCGAGGTGATGAAAAACATTAAGCAAAACTTATTCTTTGCATTGATCTATAATACGATCGGTGTACCGATCGCTGCAGGAGTCCTCTATCCATTCTTCGGAATTCTGCTGTCACCTATGATCGCAGCATTGGCCATGAGTTTTAGTTCAGTATCGGTGATCGGCAATGCGCTGCGATTGCGGTCAAAAAAAATCTAAACTGCTTTCGATTTTTTGGGGCGATTCAAGAAGTCTGATAGACTTTGGAGGAAGGCTCCTCGAGCAACTTGCGATATATTTGATCGTAAAGTCCAGACACGGCTGCGATGCTATATTGGCTTAATACTCGTTTGCGGGCAAGAGTGGCGCGTTTTTGCATGGCAGTAGTGTTTTGATCCGCCCATACCAGTTTTTCGGCTAGGTCAGCCACATCTTTGTTTCTAAAGTACAAGACCTCGCTCGGGTCAAATACCTCTGTGTTTTCTGGTATGTCACTGCAAATAATGGGTGTCTTGCCTGTGCTGGCCGCTTCCAGCAACATGAGGGATAGCCCCTCTGTCTCAGAAGGAAATAAGAAATAAGATGCCCGTTCAATCAGGCTCATTAAAGTAATTCGATCCCCTACATAGCCGATGAACTTCACATCTAATTCGGAGGAAAGTTCTTTGATCTCCTGCATGTATGCGACCGCATGACTCTCTTCTCCAGCGATCAAAATGGTATGTGGGTAGTTCACTTCCTTGGCGGCTTGAAGGAAGGTGTGCAGGCCCTTGGTCGACATGATTCGTCGAGCCGCAAAAAAGACATACTCGGTGACCTGGTGCCTGTCCAGAATCTCTTGTACAGCATCCCAGTTGCGCCGGGTGATGATGTCGACTCCGTTGGGAATGTAGTGCACCGCCCGCTGATATCTTTGCAGATAATATTGAGCCAGAGGATTGGATACCGATGTGAGTTCTGCCTTGGACCCGACGAATATACGCTCCATCAAACGAAAATATCCCTTGCCCAAGGCGCTCCACTTATCCCTGACGTAAGGGGCTTCCTGTGAGGTGGCCACGACCTTTCCCTTCAATCGCAACAGTGGAATAAATAGGGCACTATCGGTCTTATGCACATGGATGATATCATACTTCTTACTCAACAGTAAATGCAGACAACATGTCAAATAATAAAAAAACACTCCTAGGGTGCCAAAGGGAAACCGAGGGATATGCACGACATCGACCCCATCCAGATAGGTCCCAGCATTCTCATCGGGATAGCAATAGATGGTGAAATGATATTGATGCCTTAGTGTTCTAGCAATGCCTTCGGCCACCCTGCTGGATCCACCTTTTGAAGGATAAAACTTAATGCCAAAGAATGCGATGCGTTTTTTGCGATCCATGAGTTACACTATTTCGCGATGAGTCAAACTGGAATAATCTGAATAAAGATGAGAGAGGTAGATGTCAGTGATCCTTTTTTGGTCATATTTTGCCACATATTTCAGCCCCCGGGCTTTATAGTCTGATCGCAGTCCTTCATCTTCGATTAATGTGGTGATTGCCCTGGCAAGGAGATCTTCTCTGGTCGTGGGATACAGCACTCCATATTGCCCAAGTTCAAGCTGGTCAGTCAAATGGTCTTTCGGATCAGAGCTGGGGCTCAAGATCTCTCTAGGGCCGGTCGGACAATCTGAGGAAATGACTGGGATGCCACATGCCAGGGCCTCTATGATGATATTGGGCAAACCCTCTGATTCACTGGCCATTACGAAGAGATCACTTCGCGATAGGTATGCAAAAGGATTCCTTTTATAGCCAAGAAAATGAACGTGCTTTTCCAGCCCTTCCTGCCTAGCAATTTGTTGAAAATAGGGTTGTGCCGGTCCTTCACCCAAGATGATCAGTTCAACCTCTGGATGTTGGGTGCGGACCATGGCCAGCGCACTGATCATCAAGTCGATTTTCTTCAATCTAATTTGTCTACCAGCAGAGATTATGTATCGTTTGTCTGCATCGAAGTTAAAATCTCGTATGTCGGAATTTGCCAGATGTTGTATATGTCCAATATTGTGTGGATTAGGCACCACTACGTGCTGTGGATGATGACTGGTACTGTTTAGGTTGTTTGAAAATCGGATTTTCATCGCATGCGATATCGAGACGATCTGATCTGCTCGCAAAAAGAGCCAGTTATAGAAAACCTTCTTGATGGTACGCAAGGGTGGAAAATGGCTAAATCGCAACTGAGTATGAAATACCATCTGAGCAAAGTGCTTGGATCCAAGCACTTTGGACGCTCCATTGATCAGATTGGCTCTGATCAAATGGCTTTGTACGAATTTGATGTTGCGATCTTGCGCTATTTTTCTCAGACGGTAAGCACTGATGAAGATCCAAGGTATTTTGACGAGTGGATTTTTTAATTTAGTAAAACTAGTTAGGTAGATCACCTCACAAAAGTCTGGTGGTTTGTAACCCTGCTCCTTCTCTACGCAGACTAAGATGGTGCTTTGACCTTTTGCATAGATCTCTTCAAGTAGCGTTAGTGCTACTTTCTCGGCTCCACCACCTGCCAGTGAGTTTACTAAAATTGCAATCATAGGTCAGGGACTGGATCAGCTTGTAGGAAAGTATGGTATAATGCTAGATATTGCTCTTTCATCCGGTGAATGGTGAAATCACGCATGACCCTCTCTCTGCCTGAGTGACCCATCCGATCTCGCAAACTGCTGTCCTCCACCAGGATTGCAACCTTATCTGCCAACACTTGAGGATCTCCTCCGGGCACCAGAAATCCTGTCTCGCCATCCTGTACGATCTCAGGTGTACCTCCTCCATCGGTAGCGACTGTAGGTTTACCTAGCGCCATGTACTCAAGGATGGCATTAGAGATCCCTTCTCCATGTACTTGGGAGTTGGTAGCCAAGACACCAATATCAAATACATTGATCACGGATTCTATGCTGTTGATCTGACCTGGTATCAGGATGCGATTGCGCAGGGCAATGGGTACCAATGCTCTATTTTTTTCCAGATTAGGCCCATCTCCAATGGCAAGAAACTGGGTGCCATCATACTTTTGAGCTAGTAGTATGGCGGCCTTGATGAAGGTTTGATAGTCCTTGCGATCGTAAAAGGCACCAACCATGCCTACCACCAGTCCCTTAGAAATCTGGAGTCTGCTTTTGACCTTATCTGGATCTTCTGGTTGTTGAAACCGAGACAGGTCAAATCCATTGTAGATGCATAGGCGCTTGCTTGGTGGGGCATCGTAGGCCCGCAAACCTGCTTCCGAATTGCCCAGGACTATGTCTGAGAATGGGAAAGTAAGTTTTGCTCTGAGATAGCGGCTGTCGGCAAAGTTGAGATCCTGGGGGGCATCGGCAATATTGCCATTGATCAAGGGCAGACCCAAGATTTTACATGTGGGGATGGCAAAGATGGAGGACATCGTTCCCCAGCTATGTACAAGATCTGGTTTGATTTGTCGGGCCAACTCGAATAACTTGTAGAAGATCCGTGGATCTCTCTTAGGTTGTCTTTTGAGGAGATGTAAGGGATAGGGTAAGTCATAGACTTCTTGATACTCGATGATATCCGAAAAGACTACCATCTCCACCTGAATGTCAGGATGTTCGCGAAAGCTCTTCAGCAGTTCTATCATCCGTCTCTCACGTCCCCCCCGACGAATGCTATCAATAATGAATAAAATCTTCATGGTGCCATGTCGCTTCTGATTATTCTAGTCTGATGATACCTTCAGGAGTTGGTCATCCTCGATTGCCAGGCCTCATGAATCTGCTCGAAGGTGTCTTGGAGTCCTATCGTGATGTCCCATTGTGGATAGTGTGATTTCATTTTCGAGAGATCTGAGATGTAGCAGATATGGTCACCGATCCGGTTGTTTTCTTGGTATTCATACTGCATGGGTTTACCCGAAATGGACTCGATCAATTTGAAAGCTTCGAGGATCGAGATGGAATTGTTACGCCCTCCCCCAATGTTGTAGACTTCTCCTTTGCGCGGATGATCGATAAACGCCTCGATGAAACTACAAACATCGTGTGAATGAATATTGTCGCGCACCTGCTTGCCCTTATAGCCGAAGATGTAGTATTTGCGCTGCTCCAAGTTGCACTTGATCAAGTAACTCAAGAAACCGTGCAGTTCTACACCACTGTGATTGGGGCCGGTGAGACAACCTCCACGAAGGCAACATGTATGCATCCCAAAGTATCTACCATACTCTTGGACCATCACATCTGCAGCCACTTTAGAAGCGCCAAAGAGAGAATGTTTGGACTGATCTATGGAATGTGTCTCGGGGATGCCGTGGTAATCGGCTGGATCAGCATAGTCCCAGCGGGTTTCCTCTTCGACCAGGTTGAGGCGATTGGGAGAATCACCGTAGACTTTATTGGTGGATAGGTGGACAAAAATGATGTCCGTGGACGTCTTGCGGGCAGACTCCAGCAAATTGAGAGTGCCCACCGCATTGGTGTCAAAATCATCAAAAGGCCGACTGGCCGCGAGATCGTGGCTGGGCTGAGCAGCGGTATGTACAATGGCATCTGGGGCAATGCGTTTTATGGTGTCTTGCACCGCATCTCGATCACGAATATCGAGTTCTACATGTTCGAATGAGGAGAAGGCTGCCACCAATCTTTGCTGGTTCCACCGTGTGTCTCCCGCTTCTCCAAAAAACTCTGCTCGCATATTGTTGTCTATGCCATAAACCCTCCATCCTTGGGATGAGAATCTCGTTACAACTTCGCTTCCTATCAAACCACTGGATCCGGTTACAATTAATTTCTTCATTTGTCTATGGTGTCGATTTGGTACTTAAATGATTTCTTCTATGAAATTTCTCAGACGAAGTCCGTGTTTTCTGTAGTCAAAAGCGGAGATTCCCAACGACCTTCCTGCCAAACCAATGGTACATGCTCTAGCGAGGTCTCGAAAGACATCTTCCATTTTTTCGGCATATGATGGCACATCAAAGCTCCTTGCAATGTAGGCCGTGACACCATCAGAGAGATACAGCGGTATTTCTCCAAAGGCTGTAGTGACAAGAGGTGTGCCAGAGGCCAGATATTCTCCTACTTTATGGGGAAATCTTGCGGCGTCTTGTATGGTCGGTCTCACAGGTATTAAAAGGGCGGTGGCAGCCGCTAGTTTATCACCGATTTGATCGTGTGGCACGTTGACATGAAGCTCGTAGCTAGATTTCTTTGCCGATTGATTGAGCGCCTCTTTGACCCAGGAAATGTCCTGAGCTGTGCCGCCGAGCAGAAAATGGAGTTTAGCTGTACCTACATTGGCATGTTCAAAAGCTTCCATGACGAATTTGATGAGGGGTCTATAGCTGGCAGCACCACAATATACTAGATGTGGTGGTTCGCTGGGTGCTGCAGGTTGAAAGGCCTCGAAATCTGCAACAACGGGAATCTTTAACTGAGGGGCATCCGGTGCAAGTCTTTTAATATGGTTGACCAGATAGTCGCTAATCGGCAAAAAGGCATCGGCTAGTCTGGGAGAAAACCGGTCAAAAATGGCATCGTTCAGACGCTGTAGAAGGGAGCGATGATCAAAAGAACTGTTGAGTTCCACGTAGTTGAGGATAATAGGGAAACGGTAGATCCGGGATAATAGATAATAGTAGAGGAGGTAGTGCAGTTCTCCAAGGATATATACGATGGCTACATCTAATTCGCCAGATTTCTTTTTTTTCCTGATCAACCTACTTTCTCTACGGAATCCCTTTAACTTCTGGACACTGCGCTGCCAAAAACTTGCTGGTCGGTGAGGCGTATCTGATAGATAGATATAGGGGACTTCCTTAAAAACCCCCCGCAGCTCCAGTGGGCCATATGCGTCCCTTGTATATCGACCTTTCCGGTTGATTACCAGAGTTTTGACATCGGCTGACGCCAGCCCTCTATACATGAGTATCAGCCTTTGCATCGCACCTAGGCCATGAGGGAAGCCGGAGATACCCAAATGAATGATATGAAGATTCCGTTTACCGGTGACCATGGTGAGCTTTGGGATGAGATGTTGATGTGCCTTGTTGTTGCATCCAAGCATTAAGGAACACTATGGCCCAGATCTTTTGGTTGAGGTCCCGCATACCGGTCTCATGATCGCGAATCAATCTTCTGATGTAATCCTGTTTTAGATAATCATTGAGCGGACTCCTTTTTGAAAGGAGCGTATCCTGAAGGTAGTTACGTAAGTCACTTTTAAACCAGTGTTTTAAAGGAACACCAAAACCCTTTTTGGATTGATCCACGATTTTCTTTGGTAGCAATGGCCTTGCCGCTTCTCGAAAGATATGCTTTCCGGTGTTGCCGTGGAGCTTGTGAGAGGGAGGAATGCGGAAGCTCAATTCAGCAAACTCATGATCGAGGATAGGCACCCTTACCTCCAGAGAATGAATCATGCTGGCTCGATCCACCTTAGTGAGAATATCATCAACCAACCAGGTACGCATATCCATCTCCTGAAGCCTGGAGAGAAAATCTTTCGTCGTGGAATCTGTGAGCAAGGAGATCTTCACCGCTTCACCTTTTCCTCCATTCAATTGTTTCCAGATATGAGGTTGATACATCAGGGCCCTCTCTGTCTCTTGCCATTTACCATAGTATGCAGGAAAGCATTCCCGGGGACGCGATAGATAGTAGGAGAGTCCCGATCCCTTTACTTTGGTGGGGATGAGGTGGTGTAGTGCCCGAGCGGGGCCTGTACAGAGGCCTGCCGTGAGTTGATGAAATCGCTCAATGTTGCGAAGTTTTTTGTAGTGATCATAACCTGCAAACAGTTCATCCCCACCGTCTCCAGATAATGCCACTGTGACATGTTCGCGTGCAAACTTGGAAACATAGTAAGTAGGAATGGCCGATGAGTCACCAAAAGGCTCATCATAGCAGCTTACCAAGGTTGATAAGATATCAATAGACTGTGGTTCGACAATGTGCTCATAGTGATCGGTCCCATACTTTTGAGCGACCAATTTAGCCAAGGGCAATTCATTAAACTCCTTTTCAGCAAAACCGATAGAAAAGGTTTTGACAGGTTGATCTGTCTCCTTGGCCATCATGGCTACTACACTACCCGAATCGATTCCACCACTCAAGAAAGCACCCAATGGTACGTCGCTGATCATGCGGAGACGCACGGATTCTCGAAGTTTCTCCCTAATTAATTCGTGCCAATCTTGTGTTGACAACGTATGATCTGGTTTAAACTGAATGTCCCAGTATCGTGATATTTTTGGTCTGCTACCGACGGTCAATTCAAGCGTGTGTGCAGGAGGCAACTTCCGGATATCAGCATAGATAGTCTTATCGATAGGCGTATATCCATAAGTGAGATAGTAGTCCAGCACATTGAGCTCTAGCTCAGGGACCTTAGAGACTTGCAGGATGTTTTTTATTTCAGATCCAAAAAGGAACCGTCTTTTATCCTGACGATAGAAAAATGGTTTGATCCCAAATCGGTCCCGGGCACAGAAAAGAGTCTGTTTTTTTTCATCCCAAATAGCAAAAGAGAACATACCTCTTAACCGGGTTACGCATTGATTTCCCATTTCCTCATAGAGGTGAACGATCGTTTCGGTGTCGGTATCTGTCTTAAAGATGTGTCCTTTGCGGATGAGCTCTTGGCGCAACTCAAGGAAGTTATAGATTTCTCCATTAAAAACTATCCAGATGGTGCCATCCTCGTTGCTCAATGGTTGATGGCCATGGCTCAGATCAATGATGCTTAATCTTCTGAATCCCAGTCCTATGTTCCCCGATACATAGACACCCTGATCATCTGGACCTCGATGTGTGGTGGGATATGACATATCATCCAACTCCTGTGCGTCCAGGTGACGGTCCCTATCGAGTTCAAAAATCCCGCAAATTCCGCACATATGATGTATGATTTGAGTGCTGTACCACTTGGTTTTACAATGCTAAGTCCGCCTACGAATGAAAGTCTGATCCATATAATTCATGTTAAAATCATGCCATCTCTCACCCCTTTAGGTAAGACGCAGTTTGGTGGTCGAAAGTGAAGGAGAAACAATGTTCAGCGTGCTTTAAAGGCTGTTGATATTTCTCAACTGTTGTATCAAGGAGCCGTCTTAGGCTGTTTGCTTGGATTCCGTTGGGGTACAGTGCTTCCCGGTGGAGCGGTGGGAATAAAAACTGCCACGCAAAGGTAGGCTTATTCCCCATACCTTACAAGGAAAGTCTCCGGTTTTCTTATGTCGGCAGCAAACTCATTGTTATCCTAAGTCTTTGATAGATAACTAAATATGTGGAGTTTCATTCATACATTAGGACACAGTGTTTCATACAATTCCCTATATTTACTTTCGTTATATAACCTCCCCGATCGACCGCATTTTCACCTGGATGAAAAGAATAGGATTACCCTGGGTCTTGGTTGCTTTGTCTGTCCTTGGACTTAGTTGTGAAAGAAATCAGGATGCGATCCCGATGGTGAATCCTGTCGATCCTGTCGATGAAATCGGGATCGATATGTATATGAGCTTCGAGGATGAGAAGGAGCCATTTCAGGTACTTTCCGATCGGCCCACAGATCCTTCCGATGCTAGTAATGGATGTTTACCCGGCATACCTTGGAATGCCTACTATCTCTATAACGTGTGCTTAGCTCCGACCGCTGAGATGTCAGATTTCGCCATAGAGAGAAGTAGTACATATTTTCGAAAGGGAAGTCACAGTGCGCGGTTTTTTCTGAAGGCCACAACTCTCGATCGATGGCCGATAGGTCAGGCCACCCATAGAGCAGAATTGCGTCCCAATCCGCGGGCTCCATTTCAAAGGTACCCAAAGGAGGGAGAGGTACGGTGGTATGGGATGAGTGTGTTTTTTCCCAACGATTTCATTCCCGTCCCGTCATCTCTAAGGTCCGAACTGAGGTTTATGATCGCACAGTGGCAGCACGGTTCAGAAGGCTCTCCCATTTTTGCATTGGAGGTGCATGGTAGCCATCTAGCAGTATCCAGATCAAAGGGAGTGAGTACCGACTCCCAGTGGATTCCTCCTGAATTCATCTCAGAAATATCACAGGGTCGATGGATGGACCTCATCGCACAAGTCAAGTGGTCAAAGCAATCTGGCTTTGTCAAGGTCTGGGTCGATGATGTGATCCGCTATGAGCAAGAAGGCATACAAACGATTTATCATAACCTCGACATTGGTGGTGGTTTCAAGTTTGGCATTTATCATTGGCGATGGAAAGACAAAGTCAGTGTGGAGCGAAGTATCCAGGCTGGCATAGACCACAGAGAGGTCTTCATAGATGAGGTGAAGGAGTACATTGGTGAGGCCGATGGATATGAGCTGGTAGCACCGGGAGCGGAGTGAATCACTGTGCGGTATTATTGATTTCTGAAGCGATGAAAGTCTTAGTCATCTTAGCACATCCCAACTCAAAAAGCTTCAATCATGCCATTGCGCAGACCTGTGTAGAAAGACTGGACCACGGAAATCATGAAGTGACTTTTCATGATTTGTATGCAGAAAAGTTTGATCCTGTTCTTCAAAGAGAAGAGATTCCAGAAAATGGAGAAGTGGGGCCCCTCATTAGAAATCATTGCCGTGATCTTATGAGCTGTGAGGGAGTTGTCATCATACATCCCAATTGGTGGGGACAACCACCGGCAATACTAAAAGGCTGGATAGACCGGGTGGTCCGACCTGGAGTCGCCTACAACTTTCGGGAGGGTGATGCCGGTGAAGGTATTCCAGTCGGATTACTCAAAGCCAACACAGCGTTGGTTTTTAATACGTCCAACACCAGCGAGACTAGAGAAAGGAAGGTTTTTGGAGATCCTCTGGATGCGATTTGGAACCATTGCATTTTTAGTCTCTGTGGAATCGAAACATTCGAGAGAAGGATGTTCCGAATTATCGTCAATAGTACCCCAGATCAGCGCAGGAAATGGCTCAAAGAAGTGGTCGAAATCATAGATCGGCATTTTCCGGCATCATGATAAGGTAGTCGATCCCGATATGGAGCCCAAAGCTGCACTATTTTGGGATGGCATCCAGCACAAACATGGTCTCAGTTTGATGCAGGTGGTGAGTGGCTGCTAACTCCACATGTCGCTCCGGTGTCACCTCGAGGATAACTTCTTCTTCGTAGTCATCAAGTGAAAGCTTCGTAATCCGGTTCAGGTTGAGCCCATATCCATAAATTCCATAGGAGTTGTTTTGTGATGGTCGGATTAAGCTGTTGCCTTTATGAAATAGTGGACCGGCGTTCCTAGCTCGACGGGCGTCGACGATGACTGGATTGAGTCGGTGAGGGGTGATTTTATTCAGCTTCAGGGAATCGATGTGATAGATACTCAATTGGTCATTAAAGTAACCATCGTATCCCTTATTTACAAATAGCCATCGATTGTCATTATCATCCCGGAAATAGGTGGCATCTGCCACACATTCGCCCTCAAATGCTGTGGCATGTAGAGACCATTCTAGGGGAAATTTTTGGCAGATATAGATTTCCAATCTTTGATTTTCGGTGGTCTCGGGGATCATAAAGATGTTTCCATCCTCCTCAAAGATGAAGGGATACGAGAGATGATAATCTCTTACTATAACATCTGACACTGCGGTGATGGTATCATCAACGATTTCACCACAGGATATCTTCCCAATTTGATTCTGATAGGAAAAGTTTTCGAAGAAAACATAGGTCTTGGATTGATGACTGAATAAGAAGGGGTCTGCCCAAAATTCTCCTGCAGGTGGAGGCAAAGTCTGCAGTGCCTTTAGGTGTGCGGCTGAAAATGTTCCGATTCCCATCTGAAGCGTCCAGCATCGGTACCTCACACCAAAATACTTAGTGGTGAGTTTTTGCCAGACCTTAGATAGGAGCGTAAGATAAAAATAGACCAGATAGTGGATGACTTGCCTCCATTGTGGGTATCTTTCGGGAGCCGGACTTAAAACAGATTGGGCAGCACGCTGTCTACCGCTCCATGCCTTGAGACTCAGGTTCTTGAGAAACAAGATGGAACACTGCGCCATCACTTGGCTTTGGTTTTTTGCCAAAGACCAGTGCTTAAAGTGATAGCTCTTGTCAATGACCAACTGCTCACCATGGGACTTGATCTGTACCAACTTGATTGGTATGACTGATTGGTTTCCTATCAGCTCCCAAAACCCAGCAAGTTGTTGGAGAGGTCGATGATGATCACCGTGAGTGATCGTCCACACACCGTTAGTAGCCAGGGACCGTGATTCAGCTGAGAGTTCGGTGTCGGTGAGATTGAGTATGGTGTCCAGACGATAGGATTTGATTTGTTCGTGGACTAGCCATTGTTTTTCAGAATCGCCCTCTGCACCTGCGAAGGTGGTCTTCACGATTTCACCGTATCCCGACGAACTGGACGGTCTTGGCCATGTTTTATCTCGGATGTGCAGCAATCTACGCTCCAGCAAGGCTTGTGCTCTGAGTATCCTTGACGCCATGTTGAGTGGTCGTTGCTTGCCTTGCTCGATCAATACGCACAACTGAATATCCGGTTGCTGGACAATCCAGTCTAAGAGCTCCTTCTGCCAGAGGGAGAAGGGTTTGTCGTGGCTGATTACTGCACCCAGTCTGATCATCGGTGGAAAAATCAGTGCATCGACGTTACAATGGAATAAAATAGAATACGGATCTCAGTAAGGCTCGAGGCATGATCATCGAAATTTTTCCAATGACAATACTTAGTCCAGCATGTTCTGATAGCTTTACCAAGTACATTCCTGCTGTTTGTGGATCTTCATCCATATGTGTATAGATCAATCCTTTTAAACACTTGGATCTAAACTTTTTAACATCATAGGTGGCAAGACTATCCCAATATAAATCTTCATGGACCAAAGCGCGATAGACCTTAGCTTTGAGTTTTCGATTTTTACGCTTGAGAATTGTGGTCATGTTCGTACCGTGATCGGTGGTCCACACCCTCAAGCCCTTATGTACGTAATAACGGTTTGCCTTGGCACTGACTTTATACCAAAAGGTGTCTTCCATGCCGATCAGTGCCTCATTAAAACGAATACCCCTGATCAACTCACTTTTAGTAATACCCCAAAATTCACCTGAACAATGTCGTACCAGGTGTTCGAAACTTAGGTACTGATCCTTCTCCAGTCCCTTTCCTGCCAGTTCACCTGTGGAAGAATCGATGGCGTTACAGGTAATGGCATCGATCGTGGGATCAATCTCTCGAGGTATTGAGAGCATGATTTCCAACGCCTCCGGATGCGCTGTGTCGTCATCATCCAGCAAAGTAAACCACTCTCCGCGAATCTTATCGAGTGCAAAATTGGTTCCTCCGGTAAATTTTCGATTTTCTTCAAGATGATAGATCCTGATTTTGTCCTGAAATTCAGGAGATTTATAGCGCTCCAGCACCTTAGCAGTGTCATCTGTGGAGGCATTATCAACGATGATGATTTCGGTATTCTCGTAGGTCTGATTAAGGAGGCTGTCAATAGCGTCAGTAATCATTTGACTTCTATTGAATGTGAGGATGATTAAGCTCACTTTGCCTTTTTCAAAAGCTGTATTCATGACTATTTAGCATTCATAATCCACTGCTGGGTCGCCCACTATTAGTCCAATGTGGTCATCACCAGTTTGGCTCCTCCAGATGATGATATCAAAACTATCAAACATATTCCCAATCTTTTTCCATCATTGCCGAAGTGCGACTGTATAATCTGGATTGCTTACGCGACCTGCGATTTGTGTATACTAACTTTTGGTCTGCATCCATTTCTATGATAAATGATCGTCATCTGATCGAGCAACTATTGGTTGTCAACCCAAGACTTGTGCCAAATGAGTAAATCACCAGAGATTTAACCCAACCAGGGTTGTACTTGCTATCGTAGTTGACGATATTATTTTTCATGTATTCTTTTCTTGGAGTTTGGTGTCCTTTTCTAGGATGTTTTGATAGATCACCATGAGCTCCTGTTTGATCTTCTGACCATTGTTTCTCTTGAGTCCCCTCAATCTGGCTTGATCGCCTAATTGTTTGGCATATGCTGGATTTTTGATCAACGTGAGAATCGAGCCTGCCATAGCATAGGGATCTCCATCTTGCACAAGTAAGCCCTCCGTGCCATCTTGCAGCAGGCTCGGAATACCGCCTACGTTGGTAGAAATGCAAGGCACTCCAAGCAGCATGGCTTCGCAGAGACTATTGGGACTATTGTCGATGTGCGAGGGATGGACAAAGATGTCGGCATTGCATAGCTCCTGTGCCAGCTCAGAGGCAGACTTAGATCCTAGGAGCATGAAGTGTTTATCACCACTAAAGTTTGCGGAGAGTTGGCAAGCTTTGGCATAGGATGAGTCTGCAGCAACTCCAGCGATCTTCCATTCGATGTTTTCATTGACCAGTGTCTTCAAGAGCATAAATGCTTCCATCGCCGTTTCCAGTCCCTTGAACAAATTATCTCTGAAAGTTGAAATGATCGTGATGCGGTTTTCATGGCGTCTTTTGTTCCAAACTGCTTCGAAAAAGGCTGGTCTCATGGCTTCTTCACTATGGTGATATTTGGCATGCGGTGCCATCACACTGACCAGTCGAGAATCCCAGGCAGTACGGCCTATGAAATTTTGACATTGGCTGAAGATCTTTTTTTCCCGTACTACGTAGTGGCGATATCGGAGAAAGTAGTGGAAGTCGGAATGGCCGCGCAGAAGAGTAATCAGTGATTCGCTTCGCAGGGAATTCAGCAGGCTGATGCCGCTGTGCCATTTCATCTGATACACGGTGAGATTGCCCTGAAACCACACAACATGTGGGCACCTTAATTTGGGGATGACCAGTGGATATGGAGTCTCCGTCCCGAAGAAAGTGACGATATCCGGCTTGAAATCTCTGACGACGGCTTCGCAATCCACAACCACCTCATCTGAGCTCTCAGGTAGCCAAAGCATAGATCGCACAGCTCTCATCCATTTGCTCTTTGGCCTTCTTGGGATGGTATAGTAAAGTGTGGGATGTCCCTCAATCCGGTAAGAACCGATGGCATCCACCTGCCAGCTAAAGGCGATCGCGAGCTCGATCTGAAGATCGCTGATGAGAAGGCGTTCCATGGCTTCGATCCAACTTGTTCCTAAGGTGGCTCCATCATCAAGGTGGGCCCTACCTAGCGAAGGTGAGGTGGTAAACCAGAGTATGCGCAATCTGTGTTGCGAGTCTGTGTGTGCTCCGGGAACGAGCGCATTAGGGGATTCTACTGATTCCATATACCAAAAGCAGATTTTTGTGTAAGCCTTCTAAACTGAATGGGTGCTAAGATCGGACCATATCCTATACAGATGGTGCTGGCAAGGATGATGCCCGCTGTACCCATCTGGAGTGATTTAGCAAATACATACGACAGGGGGATGTTGATAATAGCACCGGCAATTGAAGTTATGATTTGTAGTTTTACCTTTCCTACCCCATTAATATACATGACAAAGATATTGCCCCATGCTAGTGCCAGTACATACAAGCACATCATGAGCGAAAGCATAAAAGGCACATCGATTTCTGGCACCCAGATGTGATAAAACCACGATGATACCAGGAGCATTACCGATGAAATTGCAACCAAACCAAACCAAATCATTTTCAGCTTTTTGTTGGTGCGAATGATCCATGCAAAATCATCCTTCGCCTGTGCGTCTGTATAAGCCGACCAAAAAGGTACCCCAATAATCGTAAATACACTGGTGATCAATCCGAAGTATTTGAATGCTACCTGGTAGGCAGGAACTTCTTCTGGACCAAAAAGCTGAACAATAATCAAGTTGTCGGTGGAGAAAATAATTAAACCGGTAATTCCGATTAGGAAGAATTTAAAACCAAGACTGCTAAGATCATAAAAGTACTTTTTCCGTACCCTGGTGATGCTAGGCGCAATTGATTTGTAGCGGGTGTTGTATAGATATATCGTAGCCACCGTAAGGACGAATACGGGGGATAGGCCGACTGCCAGAGCCAGATATAATAGTGATCCCGCGGTTAATTTAGTAAGCAGGACGATGATGATCAATGAAATGAAGTTGGCGATCAGATTTAATAATCCCACCAAGGAAGGGCTTTGTTTGGCTAGAAATACTGGATGCAACAACTGGAGTACAAATGTGATGCAGAAGAATGAGAAGGTGACCAGTGCAACCAGACCGAGATTTTCGATACTCTGGGGAGGGACATTTAAGATAGCGTACCAGTCGAGTACTGGATTGATCAACAAAAAGAACAATAAGAGAATCCCTGCGATCGCTGTAATGATGGCATAGGTGGAGCTCACAAGAGCCTTTGCCAATTCTAGATCATTTCTAGCCAGAGCTTCGGCCAACCGATTTCTCAATCCATGTCCCAACCCCACATCAAATAGGGCAAACCAGGCAATCACAGATGAGAGTGTCAGCCAGATTCCATATTGTTCCTTATCGACATAGTCTAGGGTGATCGGTACCAGAAGAAATCCAATCAGGATGCTGGTGCCCTTGATCGCGAAGGAGGCAAGAATATGCCTCTTTATCTTTACACTTCGAGGATGTCCACGTCGTATGAGTGCTAAGACTTTGTCAAATCGTTTTTGGAAAAACCCCTTCATATCCACATTATACCTCAACGGTATGCCTTCGTCTAGGTGTGATGGTCCGTCGTATTACTGGTTTGAGTGGGGTGGTTTCGACTACTTGTTTCTCTGGAGGTGGCACATTGCTCAAGTACCGTGCAAATATCAGAGCTAGCAGTAATCCATGGTATAAAAAGCTAAGTTCGTAAAGCGTAATATTGGCAATGACAAATGCCAATACTGCAAAGAAAGCACCCCAATATTTGGTTTTGAGAGCTCGAGAGTACAGGTGCTTCAAGAGCAGGCCGATAAATCCGAGGTAGAGTAGGCCTCCCACTATTCCGTAGTAGTAAAACATCTTCAGCCAACCCACGTGTATTTGGGAGGTTTTACCTTGAATGAGTCGGAGCATTTCTTTGCTGTCCGCACCACCAGTCCCAAAAACTGGGGCATCCAGAAAAACTTGGTGGAATACCTTAAAGGCATAGATGCGAGTACCTGCGCTCTCAGCCAACAGGCGCTTTTCAATAAATGCGGCGACATCAAATCCTGCTATGCTGGCAATAAAACCGACCAGTACAATGGTCAGCGCCAAGCCTAGGACCCATCTGATGGCATAAAATAGCGGATTTCTTTTGTCGATCAGCCGCTGAAATGATATGACCAAAAAGTTTAGCATAATCCAGCGTGCACTCGACAGTATACTAATGAAACCACCACATATGATGATGATGATGCGTTTCAGGGGGCTGAATCGATGAATACCGAGAAGTATGCTAAAAATGGCCAGGCCGTCAATGCCCACACTGACCCCGCTGATCCATGAGTATATCGATGTGCGATATCCCTCCTTAATAAAGTCCAGGCCATGGTCGTATCCCGGACCGAGGTTGGAGACGTAGTCAGTATATCGCTCAAAGGATGTGGGATGCATACCTTTAATCACGTCGGCATTAAAAAACAATGGATCGTAAACTTGCCACAGGGTTACCAGTGCGGCCGCTATCAGCACTATAAACAAAAACCTGAGTGCAAGATTCAAGTGAGATTCTTGAAACCTGGTATTTTCCACTACAAAGATGAAAGCCAGCGATTTGAGGAATGGATCTTCGTAGACGTATTTGATGAAACTTACCTCTGCAAATCTATTGGAAATCAATATACTCGATCCAAAGACATACAACGTGAATAGCCCAAAAATCACCAGATAGGGAGGTATGATCAGATTTTCCTTCAAACGATACTTTGTGAAAAGCACTTCAAAAAGCAGCAGGAAAGCGATCAGACCCGTGAGGTAATTTGGGTTGACATCCAAAAGGAAAGTTGCTGCATAACTGTACAAGGGATAGGTACAGAGCAGTACTAAGATCAAGATGGATCGTATGCTATTCATCAGATCTATCCAGAAAATTAAGCACTGATCGACCTACGGATGGCACTTTTCTGAGGTGCTTCTTGCGAATCCGAATCGTAAGAGAAGTAGCCATGTTTTAGCTGCTTGCCGGGTACGCCATTAAGTACCAGGTATAAATTTTCAATTTTGCCCTTTGCCTTAAACTTCTCGATACCTTCGACGTATGACGCTTTGGAGACTTTGTGCTTCATGACAAACAAGTGGATGTCGACTAGATGGCTCATGAGTAGGTAGTCAGACACGAGTCCAACTGCAGGGCAATCGAGGATGATGTGATCATACTCGTCTTTGAGCGAGAGTACCAGAAATTCAAACCTGGGATTTTGTATCAACCGGTGTGGATTGGTCGTAGCAGCATGTGTCGTGATAAAGTCCAGCTTCGGGTATTTATCGTGATTTTGAATGATCTCACTGGGATGTGTCACCCATCCGTTGAGGTAACTGCTAAGATTTTGTGTGGGTTTGATTCCCAGATGTTTCGACAGTTGAGGATTGCGAAAATCGGCATCGATCAACAGCACATCATTGCCAGCCGAGGCCATACTGAGTGCGAGGTTGGCTGCTGTGAAGGTCTTACCCTCACCCGGAACAGTCGATGTGATGGCCGTGACTTTCTGCCAGTAGTCAGGCATGAAAAACTTGATGTTGGCATGTAGGTCTCTCAAGGATTCTTTGGCTTGCCAGTGAGTTGCCACAATCGTATCTGATTTCTTGGCCTCTGGATCTGCAGCGATCTGTGCTAGAATAGGAATGTCGGTGGATGCTTCCAGCATCTTTACGCCTGAAAGCACAACATCATCTTCTCCTTTGAGTGCCACGTAGCTTGTAGGCAGCAGGAGTCCAAGGAGTGCAGACAATAGCAGGATCAGTAAAGGATGGGGTGCCACAGGACCGTCTCCTACCATGCGAGCATGATTTAAGGTGGTGATGTCGGGCAGGTCTTCAGCACGGGCGATGCCTGTCTTGGCCAGTTCTTGATTGAGGTAATTGTACAGATTCTCGTACAGTTTGGTCTTGCGTTGATAGTTGATCAGTTTTTTTTCGCTGCTGGGCAGCAAATCAATGGTTCGTTCTAAGGTGCTAATACGCGTGTTGTGATCATTGAGTGCCATCTGTGAGGAGGCAATAAGGTTTCTTACATTCTCCTCGAGCGCTGCACGGGTGTTGACAATCTGCTTGTCGAGAATTTCCAGATCATAGCTCTTAGGACCTTTGAGGTAACTCATCCTTGTCCGGTCGGTACTCAAGCGTTTCAACTCAAGAAGATTTTCATTGAGCAGTGCATCGTTGATTCCAACCACCGATGGAGCAATGATTTGATGTACACCATTGCTATCTTGAAGATATTCCAACAGCGACCGGTAGTATTTTAGGTTTAACTGAGCTTGTGCCTGTTTTGACTGCAGCTCCTGAAACTTGTCGAGCGCGTGCATGCCAGATTGCGTGAGATTTACTGCATTTGCCTCGCGACGGAATATCTCAAGACTTCGTTCGGCTTTACTGAGAGAATCACTTATGCTGGCTAATTGCTCCTTGATAAAGGATTCTTTGCTGGTGGCTATTTTGTTGCGATCCTCTATTTTTGTGTCGATGTAGTTCGATGTCAGTTGATCGAGAAAGTCGATTTCCTTTTGTACAACATTTCCTTTTGCCGAGACTTCGATAACACTGGCCTGTACATCTACCTGCGCTATGTCCAATTTTGATCGATAGAGATTCACCAGATCATCCAGGTGATGTACTGTGAAGAACATCTGTTTGTTTAGAAATTCATCGGCTGGGAATGAATCAATCCGCTTGTGTACGATAAAGTCATACATGTCAGACTGCGCCCGTGATCCAAATCTATAGATGGCGCTGTGGGTCAATAGATTTTCGTGAAACTCGACTTTATTGTTCACTGGATCTTCGATGGAGTACTCAGACGCTTCGACTTTAATGCGGTATGAATCACTGGAGATCGGTTGAATGAACAACTCGGTGTTCAGCAATTGACGACTCTCATCCATGAGTTCGACCTCATAGGGAAAATCCTGATAATGCTCCCGCTCCAATAAAGGGGTCTTGGTGTGGTAAGAGACCTTAAAGTCTAGATCAACCAAGCTCTGCTCGACAATGTTGACAGACTTGAGAATATTCATCTCATTAAAGAGGTTTTTCTCAGTCTCGACCAATCCCATTCCTCCATCCATATATTGACTTTCTCCAAAATACCGGTTGGTGCTGCTCGGATCTATTAGGATCGTCGTTGTAGCCTTATACGTGGGAGGGATGATCTTCAGATACGCAATGCCCAGGGCAACAAACACAATAAGACTGGCGAGGAAAAGAAACTTATGTCTCCATACGCGTCTCAGGAATTCCCGAAAATTGATTTCATGGTTAGGGGAATATTCAGCATGGGGGCTTTTCATGGGCTTGTGGATTTAAATGAGTGTATGACAATTTTCGCCTAGAATAAATGGTCTATCATTGAGATAACCTATCGGGTCTGAATTATGATTCTATTTATTGAGATCAATAAAAATATTGGCTAACAACGCCGCTGTGGAAATGACAGAAAGCACTATGCCGACCGATTGAGCACCTACATCAAAGGCCTTGGCTTTGATAGGTTCTATGTAAAGTAGATCATTTGGTCGAATATAGAAGTATTCTGTACCAATAAAATCGGATTTGTACAGATCGAGCATCACTGTGGTACTGCCCGAGGTAGTTCTCCTGATCAACTTCACTTTCTTACGGTTGCCAAAATCACTAAAATCACCGGCCATACTGATGGCCTCCAAGATGGTCGTTTCGTCGTTGTAGAAATAGTAAACCCCGGGGTTTTCCACTTCCCCGAGTACGGTGACACGCATATTGGCCAATTTTACGTTTGATGAGGCAAATCGAAAGTGCTTGGCGTAGGCAGTATCTAGCTCGGTCTTTACTTCAGTGACCGTTTTACCAGAGACCTTCATTTTTTCAAGCAAGGGCAAAAAAATGTGACCCGTTTCATCTACTTGATAGCTGTTGTAATAGAGTGCCTCTGGACCATACTGACGGTTATTGTTGTTTAGATTGTTGGACGAAAACTCCTGTTGTAGAAACTCGGAAGTGTTTCCTTCAAAAGTATTGATATTGATGATCAGTAGGTCTCGGGGATGGATGGCATAGGTGCTTGGTGTGGTATGCTCAGTCTTGTGGATGGCCTCGTCGTTTCCGCGTTCCATATTCTCCTCGGTCTCATTGAGACTGATCAACTCACGATGGTTGACACAGGATGGAGATGTGCATAAGATAACAAGCAGACCAAACAGCACAAAAGTGGCTCCTTTTCTCAATCGCATAAATCGAAGGTTGTGTTCGAATTAATAAAAAACCAGTGGAGCTGTTGGGGGAAAGATGAGAGAGTGCTACTAACAGATTTGAGGGTGTCTCCTTTCTTTCTAGCAGCAAAAATAAGAACTGATGGGCACAAATACAACTATTTCAACGGTTTAGCCTGTTTTTACTGTAGCAGCTTTGGCCATAAAAATGGGCTGCAAGAAATGATATATATGAGTGATTCGAGTAATGTAACGGCTCATCTTCTAGGATTGGCGGATGTGTAAATTAGTAGTTAGAATAATATAGAAAATTCAACAATGCCTAAATGACTATGACTGAGAGCATTAGGTATTCACCCAACCTGGGATACGAATGAATGTGCTACGATCTGTCCGTGCACTGCTCGATCGGTACCAAAAAGTACATCAGATTTTACAATCTCATGCTCATGAAATCCATCAGGACTTGGCTTGAACTGAGGCATTATGGATATCGCAGTGTGTGTATGATAAAAAAAGGCTAAGTGTAGCTGATCTGGTAGATTTTGGCCAATATATCTGCATTACCTGTCAAGGTCCAACTCCCTGATTGCCGGTTGCAAAGTAGGTCTTAACAATTTCTTAGAAGTTGTTCGATGGTATTTAAGTGAACCTTAACCCTTTCGATGGAGGCTTGCTGGTCTTATGAGTACACAGGGTTTTTGACCCACCCTTTTAGGTTGGGTTTTAATTTGGTTCTCGTTGACAGGGCGATCAGTAAGTTGGTCGCCCTTCTTATATGGTGAAGTGAGGATTGTTGTATATAACATCTGCCCTGTTGAACCAGGGAAGATATGTGATTCCTTTAACAGGAGATAGCTCAGACAGTATGGCCCCTTTTGACGCACTTCCCGTACTGGGATTGCTGAAGGTACCAAGTATGATGTTCGAGATCATGTATGGATTGCACAAGCAATGTATGGACCGTATCTGTGAGGACGTCGCGATCACATCATGGCGGTCAAGTTAGCTTCTTCTCGTACAAAGCTCTAAATTTAGGGCACCATGAAAGACCAAGACTCCTTCGTGCTCTATCAGCGTTTGTCTAGAGGTGACCAAGCCGCTATGAAGGATATCTTCACCAACCACTTCGATGAGGTCTACCGTGCGATATACCGTTTTGTAAGGCAACGGGAGGTGAGTGAAGACCTGGCACAGGAGGTCTTTCTCAAGCTCTGGCGCAAGCGAGGGGCCATTCAGATCAAACAGACATTTAAGGGGTATTTGATGACCATGGCCTATCATGAGGCGATGGCCTATTTGCGAAAATCCAGCCCCATACATTCTACAGAAGATTTGAGCCAGCACGCCGGAGGGTACGATGGCCATGATGATGTGGTAAAACTTGAGCTGGAAGAAAAGATTGGCAGCAGCGTGGATGGGCTGCCCCCCCGGTGTAGATCGATTTTTCTGCTAAGTCGATTTGAGGGGAAGAGTTATCGGGAGATCGGCCAGATCATGGACATCTCTGTGAAGACCGTCGAAAACCAAATGGCGAAAGCACTTAAGACATTGAGGGTGGACCTCCAGGAATACTTAACGTTGATGATCATACTATTGATGACCGGCATATGAGGGTAAACAGCATGACTTTGAAGAGACAATTTCTACACCCACCTGATGCCACGCAAAAAAAAATTAAAAATGCATAGGGGTCATAGGGACTCCTAAACATCATAATAGATAGAAGATGGACAGAGAACTATTTCGTAGGCTAGTGATAAGGGACTTATCTGGTGAGCTGGATGACCACGATGGGCAGATCCTGCTGCAGGCACTGCAGGACGACCCTGAGCTTGTCCGAGAGCAAAGTGTATTACAGACCATCTGGAAAAAGAGCCTTGCATACGATCATGAAATACAGGCTCCGAATATGGAGCATGCATGGCGAAATTTTGCTGAACAGGCCTTTGACGAAGTGCCGCAAGAGAAAACAATCACCAGACAACTATGGATCGGAGTGGCTCGAGTGGCCGCAACCGTTGCCTTCATCATAGGTGGTTTTGCAGTGTGGCAAATGCTGAAGACACCCAGCTCTGAGATGGTATCGCTGGCAAGTGCAGAAACAGAAAGCATGAAGGTTTCATTGCCTGATGGATCTGTCGTGGATCTCGATAAAGGCAGTACACTTACCTACCAAAAACCCTTTAAAGAACGGGAGGTCCATCTTGAAGGACAAGCATTTTTTGAAGTAGAACACTTGAGCGAAGACCAACCATTTACGGTGGTCAGCAATCAGACTAGGACCACCGTGTTGGGGACATCCTTTAGTGTTAGCTCTGAGGGGATGCAAGTCAGGGTATACGTACAATCAGGGAGAGTTGCATTCCAGAAGATGGAGTCAGAGGAGCAGGTCATTTTGACACCTAATCACACAGGGCTCTATGTCGGACCATCTCAGCCGCTCAGCAGTAAGCTGGAGGAGGATCCAAATGTATTATCCTGGTCCACAAAGGTCTTGAACTTTGAAAATGTACCACTGAGGCAGATTTTCACTGATATCGAACGACACTATGATGTGACTTTTGACATTGAAAATCCTGCTGTTTTAGATTGTACTTACAACACCGTATTGGAAAACGTGCAACTTCAGGATGTAATAGAGGAATTGAGTTTTGCCCTAAACCTGGAGTTTACCCAACGAACGCAAGAAAAGTATGAGGTAGCCGGAATCGGCTGTCCGAAATAGAACTTATGAAACCTACATGGCCATATGTGCTGATCCTGATTCTGCTGATTTGGACAGATGTGTCCGCTCAGGAAGGTGAGTCCCATCGCCGTCTGAGTGTGGAGGAATTGCTGGACGAGGCAGAAAGTCACTACCAGGTGAGGTTTTCATACAGTCGTGAGATTGTACCATACGAAGATATGGTGGCGGTTAGGTACAGCACCAGATCACTCAAAGATGTATTGCAAGCTCTGGAAGATCAGACGGGCATTATATATAGGAAACGAGGTAGTCGCGTCATCTTGAATGTGGATCCCGACGAGAGTCCATCGGTCGTACAGGTGGCCAATGCCCGCAATGAGGTGGAGGAAATATACGCAACTGACCATGAAGAACCTGTGAGCGAAGAAAGCGACGTTGCTCACACCGATCAAATGGCGACTGAGGAACATAGTGGAGGAAAGATCAGACCAAATGAAGTCCAGTCTGTCCCGAAAATTGCGACCACCACCTTCGAGGAAGAGCTGAAGTCCGAGCAGGCCTATCAGGAGGATCTGGCTAGGTTGGAGAATAAGGAGCGTACCAGGTTGGTCCAGGTATCTTTGATACCTCTCCCAGTACTCATCGACAAGAAAATCAGTAAAAACTATCACCTTTCACTGAATGCTCTGGCAGGATTCAGTGGAAGCTTGGAGGGTCTTGAGGTTGGAATCTTATTGAATGGCATGAAGGACGATGTATTTGGTATCCAAGTAGCAGGTCTGGGAAATTATGTTGGTGGAAATGTGCAGGGCAGTCAGTTGTCTGGCTTGGCCAACTATAACGACGGGATCATGCGTGGATTCCAGATGGCCGGTCTCGCCAATGTCAATGAACAGGCAGATGCGGTGCAGTTAGCGGGGATGGCCAATTTCAATCGGCGGGTGAGTAGAGGAGTACAAACAGCAGGATTCTTTAATGCAGGTCGCCACATTGCCGGCGGACAGTTTGCAGGGTTTTTCAACCTGTCTCTCGGTAAAATCAATATGCAGGGAGCGGGATTTTGCAATGTGGCAGAAGAAGTAGATGCGCAGGTAAGCGGTCTGGTTAATGTTGCAAAACAAGTAAATTACTTTCAGCTTGGTCTGGTTAATGTAGCAGACACTGTATCGGGGGCCTCCTTTGGATTGCTAAATATCATCAAGAGAGGATATAACCGGGTGGAAGTATCGATAGGAGATGCACTGTATGCCAATGTAGCCCTGAAGTTGGGCACCAAGCATTTTTATAACGTGTTTCAAGTGAGCTCATCATTTCGGAGAAATATTGATTTGACTGGTCCAGTCTGGGGCTACGGTTATGGATTTGGATATTTTAGGAAGATCGAAACCGGGATTCGTATAAATCCAGAACTGCTGGTGATGCAACTGCATGAGAGAGCCCTATTTAGGGATAGCGATGTTCAATTTCCGGGAAATCTCAACAACAGGAGATTTGACTATGATTTAAATCTATTAGGCCAATTAAAGTTTCTATTTCATTTTAATAAAGGAGGAGGGGCAGAGATTTTTGCCGGACCAGTTTTCAACTTTTCCGTCTCAAAAATTTACGACAACGAAAAAAATATTTATGGCACCCAGGTGGCTCCATACGCCATTTGGGACAAGACATACTATCGCGATTTTAGACCGATAAATACAAAAGGATGGGTAGGTTTTAGCGCAGGTGTGAGAATATAATATCATCTAATTGTTGACAGAAAAAGTGAGTGATTGGGCTTAGCCCAAAATGGGAGGGGTATGCCGATACGAATAGTAAATAAGTAAATAAATCAGTAAATAATTAATAAAAGAATTATGAAACAGTTGATTGTTGTAGTGTTGTTTTTGTTGACCAGTGCATCCTTATTTGGTCAGCATGAGACTCTTTTTTCCAGATCTAGGGTGATCGGAGGATTTGGTGGCCCGCTGCTGGAATTTGGTAACCTAAAAGGTGAAATGTCGACCTCTGTAGGTGGTGGTGGTGGGGTGATCATCGATAACTTTTTTATCGGTGCATACGGTATAGGTAGTGCGAGAAACCTGCATTACAATATCCGGAATGAAGAGTTTCGTATGGATTTGGCTCATGGAGGTATTTGGTTGGGTTATACGCCGATGACCTTCAAACTCGTGCACCCATACACCAGTGCACGTATCGGTTGGGGATTTGCGGAGATACGTGATGATCCTTTTGTCTTTGATCACGGCGGAGATGCAGTATTTGTATTCACACCAGAGGTGGGTGTGGAGCTTAATCTAACACGATTTTTTAGGATCTCCGGTTCCGTTGGCTACCGCTTTGTCAATGATGTGGATCAGCTAGATATGTTCACCAACAAAGATTTTAGCAGTTTCACCGGTCAGTTGACATTTAGGTTTGGTTGGTTTGGTCGCAAGAATGCCGGTGCCAACACCGATCACAATATTAAATGATGATAAAAACCAATAAAATATGAAACAGTTATTTAATTCAACAGAATTTGTGGCAACCATTGTCATATGGTTGCTTCTTTTCACAGGAAGCGGTTGCTTCGTGGATGACGTATTTGATTGCGAGAGAGGTAATGGAAATGATGTGACAGAGTCCTTCGAAGTCAGAGACTTCAGTGGGGTGAGGTTGACCATCGATGGTACCGTTTTCTTGACACAAGGTGATGAGCAAACAGTGAGCATCACGGGGGAAAGTAATATCATCGATGAGATCAGACTAAGAGTGAGGAATGATGTGTTGATCATCGATACAGATCGATGTATCCGTGATTACAACGAGCTCGATATCTTTATCACGATACCTACGATTCGTGAACTCAGTTTATCGGGCAATGGTCAAATCATTGGAGAAAATACGTTCCTGGTAGATGACATCGATGTCAGTGTATCGGGATCCGGCGAGATGGATCTTGCCCTGGAGGCAGACGATATCATGGGCTCCATTTCCGGATCAGGTGAGATGCTATTAGAAGGCTCAGCCGATGTACTTGATTGCAGGCTGTCGGGATCTGGAGAATTGAAAGCTTTTGACCTGCTGGTCAATCGCGCAGACCTGATCATCAGTGGTAGCGGCGATATGGAGGTCAATGTGCAAGAATTCTTGGATGTACGTATCAGTGGTAGTGGAGACGTCTTTTATAAGGGAAATCCTGAGATCGATCAACGCGTGTCGGGATCAGGAAACGTAGTTGACGCAAATTGAATCTTTAACAATCTAGGCACCTGAACCGGAAGGATCGGGTGCCCATCTTATTTGGATATGGAAAGCAGACATCCCACCTAATTGTTGAAGTCTTCCAGTGGACCCAGCAGTCATATGACACATTTGAATATCTACCATGTGCCAACATACCAGCAACTGATATGGTGACTATCATCTGATGTGCTTCCGTGCTTCACACATCCGAGCGCTGGCATACACGACTTTAATGAGCGCTCGCCATTTAGACAAAGAGCACTGTGCAGCTGCGACATCAGAGTACACAGGACATGGCTTGATGGAATGGTCATTGACTCCTAAGACGAAAACACGATGCAGCATTCAGGTCAAGTAGTCTCATGCTTGCGCCCACAGAAGTAGTCTAGGCAGTCATTGCCCAGCGCTGCTTTCGCCATGCTGCATTTGTTCCATCAAAGCAAAGCACAGGTCACCAACTGGAAAAAGCACGAGATGTCAAAATGAAATCACTGAAACGATGGTGCAGGACGATCACGATCACCTCTCTCACCTACCAGGCTATGTCAAGCCATTTTGATTACGGTAGTAAATCCAAGCCCACATCGCAATAAAGAGGATCAGAAAAGCAAAGAAGTAGAGAAGGCAATATCCTTTTTTGCCCTCATTCTGTATGTGCTCCATGCTGTGATCGATTATTTGTTTTTAGTCGTCATTACAGCTCAAAAATAACTAATTTCGACTGAGTGAATGCAAAGAAACAGTAAATATTGAGAAGTACAAAGCGAGTGTTACGAATCCTGGGCAAAAACCGGAAGGATTGATTCATATGTCAAAATTTCATAATATGAATTATTATCGTAAACTTGCATTGGCACAGTTTATGAGATAGAACTAATCTGTACTCAAAAATGTTTCTCAAAATAAGGAAAGACTATACCCATGTTAAAACAGAATCTTAGTCAAAAGATGCTGCAGAAGTTGAGTCCTCAGCAGATTCAACTTATGAAGCTTCTTCAGATTCCCACTGCAACACTCGAACAAAGAATAAAGGAAGAACTGGAAGCCAACCCCGCCTTAGAAGAGGGCCAGGAGGTGTCAGAAGAATTTGAGCAAGAAGAGGAGGTAGAAAAAGACGCGGAAGACTTTGAATTGGAGGAGTATTTAGAAGAATATATCGAGGACGACCCCAGCAGCTACCGAGTCAAATCAGACCGGTATCAAGCTGAGGAAGAGAAGACCATTCCGATTGCTGTTGAAGATACTTTTCACGATCACCTCGAGAGCCAACTTGGCATGCTTGAGCAAACCGATGAAGAGGATTTTCAAATAGCCTTGCAGATTATTGGCAGTATTGATGAGGATGGATACCTGCGACGCGACACTACAGCCATTCTCGACGATTTGATGTTTGCACAAAACATCATTACCACCGAAGAGAAAGTACTGAGCCTGTTGACGAAGATCCAGCAGTTTGATCCTCCTGGCATTGGTGCCAGAGATCTTCAGGAATGCTTGCAGATTCAGTTGCGTCATAAGTTTCGTCATGCAAATGGCAATTTAAAATTGCTGCAGTGCGCCTACAAGCTGGTGACAGATTATTTTTCTGAGTTCACTAAAAAACACTACTCCAAATTAAAGAAGCAGCTGGGCATCAGTGAGGAGGACCTCAAAGATGTCATCGACGAGATTTTGAAGCTCAACCCCAAACCAGCAAGTGGCTATTCTACCCAGCGACAAAAAACAAACAATTACGTAATCCCTGACTTCATCATCGTAAACCGGGATGGAGAATTGGATTTGACCCTTAATTCGCGCAACGCACCTGATCTGCGCATCAATGATCAGTATCGGGATATGCTGCTAAACTATCGATACAACAAGGAGCGCAAGAAAACCACCAGAGAGGACAAACAGGCCATCATTTTTATCAAGCAGAAGATCGACTCTGCCAAGTGGTTTATCGATGCCATCCGCAAGCGGCAGCATACCATGTACAAGACCATGTATGCCATCTTGCAGTTTCAGTATGACTTCTTCCTCACAGGAGATCAACGCAGGTTGAAACCTATGATCCTCAAAGACATCGCCGACCTCACCGGACTCGATATTTCGACCGTGTCACGGGTAGCCAATAGCAAGTTCGTACAGACTGAGTTTGGAACCAAGCGCTTGAAAGAGTTTTTTAGTGAGTCACTCCAGACGCAAGACGGAGAGGAGGTGTCGACCCTGGAAGTGAAGAACATCTTAACCGATATCATACAGGCGGAACACAAACGCAAGCCTTTTTCTGATGAGAAGCTCAAAGATCTGCTCCGAAAGAAAGGCTATAACATCGCTCGGCGCACCGTAGCAAAATACCGGGAGCAACTCAACATTCCCGTTGCTAGACTACGCAAAGAGCTATAGGCTGCCATTTTAGTCGATCTACACGCTCACTGGTGAGTAGTGAAGATCCTTTCGCAATCACCTCAGTGGGACAAGTTTATACTGTGGCTAGTGTCGGCATTGCCCAATCAAGTGGCCATCAGGGCTGAAGCAGACGACTAGATCAGAACTGCATTGTCAGACAGCTTGGCTGAGACGTATCCTTTTCCCCAATAACATCCCAACCAACTCTGCAACAACAGCTGGTAATGGGTAGGACCTCGGATGGCAGGTGCCAAGAAGGTGCCTTCAAGATCGTATGGGCTTCGCCGCATGCTAAAGGAGATCATATCCTACACACTCAGGGCGATAAAATCTAGCCTAAGGTAATGGCAGGGAATCCACCGCATGGTCATCATTCTCACATATTTGTACTACCTTTGCCCCGCTAAAAATATTTTATCACCTAACCCGTAGTAGTCGGGTACAAATTTCACTTGATTTTCAACATGTTAGAAGAAAAAGATCAAGTAGACGAAACCACCCAAGAATCCAACCAAACACCTGTGGTGGAAGCTCAAGAAGAGAAACCTGCCGAGCAAGAAGAGAAACCAACAGCGCAAGAAGAAAAACCAGCAGCGCCAGAAGTTGTAACCGATGAAAAGGCGGACACAGCCAAAGCTGAAGAGGATGAGGTCGATGAATTGGAGGAAGAAGAAGTGGCTGAGGAAACAACCGCGCATGATGATTTTGATTGGACCATTGGCAAGCGCAATACACTATCATATAGTGAGAAAGAGATCAACGATTATCTGAAGGACTATGAGTCTTCGCTATCTACGATCTACGAAAATGAGATTGTCAGTGGCAAAGTCACTGCGATTCACGATGGAGATGTGGTATTGGATATCAATTACAAATCGGATGGTCTGGTATCGCTCTCAGAGTTTCGTGACAATCCTGATCTGAAAGAAGGCGATGAGGTAGAAGTATATGTGGAGCATCAGGAGGATGAAAGAGGACAGCTTGTACTGTCGAGACGGAAGGCAAAGCTGCTCAAGGCTTGGGAAAACATCGTAGATAGCTACAAGAATGGTACGATCATAAAGGGTCAAGTGATCAGCAAGACCAAGGGCGGTTTGATTGCGGATTGCAGTGGCTTGGAGACGTTCTTACCAGGATCTCAAATTGACATTAAGCCGGTCATCGACTACGACTCCTATGTCGGAAAGACGATGGAGTTTAAGGTTGTGAAGATAAATGAGGCCATCAAAAATGCTGTAGTGTCTCATAAAGCATTGATTGAGAGTGATTTGGCCGATCAAAGGGATGGCATCATTGCTGGACTGGAGAAAGGTCAGGTTTTGGAGGGTATCGTGAAGAATATCACAGATTTTGGTGCCTTTATGGATTTGGGCGGTATCGATGGCCTACTCTATATTACGGACATTTCCTGGGGTCGGATCAATCATCCGAACGAAGTACTTGAGCTCAATGAGAAATTGAATGTGGTCGTCTTGGATTTTGACGAGCACAAGAAGAGAATTTCCCTAGGTCTCAAGCAATTGCAACCACATCCATGGGATGTGCTGGATGTAAAGATTGTGGAGGGCTCGACGGTGAAAGGAAAGATTGTCAATATCGAGGACTACGGTGCGTTTTTGGAAATCACCCCTGGAGTGGAAGGACTGATTCATGTGAGCGAAGTATCATGGAGTAATCAACCGGTGAATGCCCGCGAATTCTTCAACCTGGGTCAGGATCATGAAGCAAAGATTGTCACCATCAGCCGTGAAGATCGTAAGATGTCACTGAGCCTGAAGCAGTTGACAGCAGATCCCTGGGAGGAGATTCAGACCAAATTTCCAGTGGATAGCCGACATTCAGGCGAGATCAAAAATCTTACACCCTATGGGGTGTTTGTGGAGTTGGAGGAAGGCATTGGAGGCATGGTCCATATTTCAGATTTATCTTGGACCAAGCGATATGCCCATCCTTCAGAGTTTGTCAAGATCGGTGATACCATCGAGATAGTGATCTTAGAAATCGATCAGGATAATCGTAAGCTGTCGCTGGGACATAAGCAGATAGAGGAAAATCCATGGGACACATTCGAACAGGTGTTTCCTGTGGGATCGTACCATGAAGCCACCATTATCAAGCGAGAAGATCGAGGAGCGATTGTCCAACTTCCATATGGTTTGGAGGCATTTGCGCCCATCAAGCACATCAAGAAAGAAGATGGCAAGCTAGCTGAAATCGATGAGGCTTTGACGGTTAAGGTCATTGAGTTTAATCGCGATGACAAGCGCATTTTGGTATCGCACCTCAGATACTTAGAAGACATACAGCGCGAAGCGTATGATCAGGTGCGCGACAGTAAGGGAAGAGGAAGAACCGAAAGGCCAAAACCGAGAAGGCAGCCAAGACAGTCACCAAAGCAGGCTCAGATCGAAAAGACAACTCTGGGCGATTTGGATGCACTGGTACAACTGAAAGAGCAGCTTAACGAGAAGGATGAATCCACGGCGAAGGGTAAAAAGGAGGTAGTGAAAAAGGCAGCGGCCACCAAGGAGTCAGCAGCTAAGAAGGAGCCAGCTGTCAAGAAAGAACCAG
>CBDCVP010000022.1:0-592500 GCA_965223025.1 Saprospiraceae bacterium | reverse complement strand
AGCAAGATGGTATTAAAGAAATTATTCGGATTCGAAGAGAGATGAATGATGGTGGCAAACGAAAATTTTCTGATGAGAAAATTTTGGAAACATTAGGAAAATCCTCAGAGACTACACGCCAAACAAAGCACTAGTAAACCAAGGTGTTTTGATGATATAGTCCGATCTCTACAGCGATGTAGAGGATTTCAAAATTTGAGATCGCAATACTCCTTAAAGGAGTTGTTGTTAACATTATGAACGGTCCTAAGGTAGCGAAATTCCTTGTCGGGTAAGTTCCGACCTGCACGAATGGTGCAACGATCTGGGCACTGTCTCAACCACGAGCTCGGTGAAATTGAAGTATCGGTGAAGATGCCGATTACCCGCAACGGGACGGAAAGACCCCGTGCACCTTTACTACAGCTTCGCATTGTGCTTGAATACAAGATGTGTAGGATAGGTGGGAGACTTTGAAGCTGGCACGCTAGTGTCGGTGGAGTCGCCCTTGAAATACCACCCTTCTTGTATTTAGGTTCTAACCCTACATCCGTAGGGGACCGTGCGTGGTGGGTAGTTTGACTGGGGTGGTCGCCTCCCAAAAAGTAACGGAGGCTCGCAAAGGTACCCTCAGTACCGTCGGTAATGGTACGTAGAGCGTATAAGTAAAAGGGTGCTTGACTGAGAGAGAGACATCTCGATCAGGTAGGAAACTAGGCTTAAGTGATCCGGTGGTTCCGTATGGAAGGGCCATCGCTCAAAGGATAAAAGGTACGCCGGGGATAACAGGCTGATCTCCCCCAAGAGCTCATATCGACGGGGAGGTTTGGCACCTCGATGTCGGCTCGTCACATCCTGGGGCTGAAGAAGGTCCCAAGGGTTGGGCTGTTCGCCCATTAAAGTGGCACGCGAGCTGGGTTCAGAACGTCGCAAGACAGTTCGGTCCCTATCTGTTGTGGGCGCAGGAACATTGAAGAGATCTGACTCTAGTACGAGAGGACCGAGTTGGACGAACCTCTAGTGTACCAGTTGTACCGCCAGGTGCATCGCTGGGTAGCTACGTTCGGAATGGATAAGCGCTGAAAGCATCTAAGCGCGAAGCCAACTCTAAGATGAATGTTCCATTTCCAGACGCTTGCGTCAGGATAAAAGGGTTGTGGTAGACGACCACGTTGATAGGCTACAAGTGGAAGTACAGTGATGTATGGAGCTGAGTAGTACTAATTACCCAAATGCTTCCTTTTTTTATTTTCTGACTTCGGTTGGACAATAATCACAATTTCACCACCGCATTCGACGCTTTGCATTTACTATAGATTCTCAGCGTTTCTTCCCATCCTATTCATTTTTTAAGAACTTGACTTGAAGTGAAAGCACTTCTAAAAATATACAGGGCTTGTTGCCAGCATGGCATACGACCCTAAAGAGTAATGGTGGTTATAGCGAGGGGGTCCCACCTCTTACCATTCCGAACAGAGAAGTTAAGCCCCTCAGCGCTGATGGTACTACCCGAGAGGGTGGGAGAGTAGGTCGCCGCCGTTTTTTTTATTCCATAAGCCTGATAGGTAACCATTCCTGTCAGGCTTTTTTTGGTGTAGCACTCAGAGATTGCCAAGCCCATAGGGATTGGTAAGCTCGCATTCGACAGGGTTGCATTTACGATTATGGCCTTCGTTGAGAGGCATCACAATCCTATGCTTATCTCCGAGCTTGAGAATCCCCACAATCGGTGATCTTTTTTCAGAAACGCATGGCAGGTCAGCAGCGGTGCATACATTTTAGGGCGGGAGACTAGGTCGCTGGATGCTGACATACATCGGTAGTAGCCGTTTTTTATTCCATAAGCATGTGTGTATTCAATCCTGTCAGGCTTTTTTGGTGTGGCACTCAGAGATTGCCAAGCCCATAGGGATTGGTAAGCTCGCATTCGACAGGGTTGCATTTACGATTTATGGCCTTCGTTGAGAAGCATCACAATCCTATGCTTATCTCCGAGCTTGAGAATCCCCACAATCGGTGATCTTTTTTCAGAAATGCATGGCAAGGTCAGCATCGGTGCATACATTTTAGGGTGGGAGACTAGGTCGCTGGATGCTGACATACATCGGTAGTAGCCGTTTTTTATTCCATAAGCATGTGTGTATTCAATCCTGTCAGGCTTTTTTGGTGTGGCACTCAGAGATTGCCAAGCCCATAGGGATTGGTAAGCTCGCATTCGACAGGGTTGCATTTACGATTTATGGCCTTCGTTGAGAGGCATCACAATCCTATGCTTATCTCCGAGCTTGAGAATCCCCACAATCGGTGATCTTTTTTCAGAAACGCATGGCAAGGTCAGCATCGGTGCATACATTTTAGGGTGGGAGACTAGGTCGCTGGATGCTGACATACATCGGTAGTAGCCGTTTTTTATTCCATAAGCATGTGTGTATTCAATCCTGTCAGGCTTTTTTGGTGTGGCCTTGCCTCCAATCGGACAGACAGAAATTCAAGCACTAACTTTAGTCACAATAGTTTCGACAGTGGAGATTGCAGACGGTCCTCATATTCCACACAAGCACAACTTTATCTACCGAGCGCACAAACTGTCCCAGATTTGACTATGACTTTTGCACTAGGGAAAATGGTGAACACAAGAACATAAAGCGTTAAAAGTAGCTACAGTGTTTATTATTAACAAATTATTATACTAATATGCAATTCTCATCGTAAAAGCACCCGGTAGGCCTCCTTTGTCCCTTCTATCGGTACCTTTTTCGATAGTCCGGAAGTGTTATGTATGTCTGTGTATGAATTAACTGATAATTAGTGATCAAATGTGATAGCAAGGTGACGGGACGAATTTGATGAAAAAGATTCGTTCCGTTTTTATCTCAGCAATAGAAGGGATAAGCCTAGGCTACTTTAATCTGAAATGAGACTGTACCACCTGAGTTTCCTGCTTGCGATTTCCTGTGCAAATTCCTTTGCCCAAGACGTAAGGATATCTGGTTTCGTAAAGGATCACGACACTAAAGCCACTTTGGTTCAGGCCAATGTATGGTCGGCTGACAAGCAAGACGGCACACACAGCAACAATGAAGGTTATTATACCATTGCGGTCAGATCGGATAGAATGGACACACTACATTTCTCGTATGTAGGCTATCAGACCCGATCGATCGCAATTCAGACCACCAGAGATTCGCTGATTGACGTGTATCTTTTTCATGACACATTAGGCCTTGTAGAGGTCACGGCTATAAAGCGACAAACATCTCAACTGAATCTGAAGCAGCTAGGGAATTCTGATTTGTACGAGATTCCGATGTTGATGGGTGAACGTGATATTTTTAGTGCGCTAAATATGACCGCCGGTGTGAATTTTGGTGTGGAGGGAAAAGCTGAGATCAATGTGCGCGGTGGCACCAATGACCAAAACCTGATCCTCTACGACGATGTGCCACTCTATTCATCCGGACATTTATTGGGTTTTATTTCAATTTTCAACCCCTACGCCGTAAAAAGTGTGAACTTCTATAAAGGTGAGTTTCCCGCAAGATTTGGTGGACGTCTTTCATCGATTGTGGAGGTCATATCAGGTGATGGAAATCCAGAGAAGCTATCTGGGAGTTACTCATTTGGTTTGGTGAATTCGCAAGCAAACATCAATGGATCAGTAGGTGACAAGTTCACTTTTTCCTTATCTGGGAGGATGGCAAATTTTGGTTTGTTGTTGCTTCCCATTAGGGTGCTTTACGAAATGGGTGTGGGTGAAACCTATGGCAATTTTTTTATGAACGACGTTAATCTCAGAACTAATCTGAAGATTGACCATCATCACGGTTTAACATTTTCGATATTAAGGGGGTCGGATAATGGCACATTTCTAAATAGGGACCAGGAGACACGTGATGAATTTGAGAGCCAATTCTTCTGGCAAAATCGGTTATATGCGTTGAAATATATGTGGTCTGTAAATCCCTCATGGTATGTGAAGAGCAATTTATTTTTGAGCAACTATGACAACAGTAAGGCATTGCAAACCAAGGAAAAGAATGAGGTAGTATTTCAGTATGATGACAGATCTGATCTGCAGGAGTTTGGATGTCGCCTTGATAATGAGATCAGCTTATCCAATCGCACAGAGATTAATATGGGCATTTATGCAAGCAAGTTCAACAACAAGAGCAACGAAGTGAGTTTGAACGATTTCGACGGAGGGGGCACAATACTTAGTCCTGGTGGTGATAATGAATTAGGTACCATAGCATTCTATGCAAACGGATTAGGTGAATTGCCATCCAGTAAGATTTCATTGGGACTCAGGTGGAGTAGCTATTTTAATGGAGGCTTTCGTCAAGCATTCTTTGAACCTCGTTTTTCATATATGTATGAGTTTGGGCAGTCATCGATTTCTTTCGCATTTGCCAAATTATCGCAACCTTTACATCAGACTAATGGTTTGAGCAATGATTTACCGGTAGCCAGTTGGGTGGTTGCCCAAGAGAAATTGCCTGTCTCGACTTCGGACAATTTTTCTTTATCCTTCGATGGTAATATATCAGTGAATACCGATTTCTCATTGGGTGTTTACCATAGACGATTCAAGAACTTGAGTGATTTTCCGCTAGGGACAGAGTACATCTTGGATATTCAAGAATCAGTAACTACTCAGCTTGAAAATAGGAAAATGCAAAGTAGGATGTGAGTTATCCACAATTTGCCGATAATTCTGGAGCAGATTTTGGAAAATGCAAGGTGTTACCAACAATCGTTAGTAATTGGTTAGGAACTTGCTGTGTTGTGTGTTGTCTGGTGCTTATATATATGCGATTTTGCATATATGAAATCGGAGAAGCAAATCAGGTCGTCCTTGGAGACTGCGTCTAGGCAAGAGCTTATTTTTGTCATAGAGATGTTACTGAGCGAAGTGAAGGAGTTGCGCCGGGAAATAGATGAGTTAAAGAATAAGAACAGTAGGAATTCGTCATTACCACCTTCAAAAGACAAGCAATCAGACAAGCGCAAGACAAAATCCCTACGTGAAAAGAGTAATCGTAAAACCGGTGGCCAGCAAGGGCACCAAGGAAGGACTTTGAAGATGATTGATGAAGTGGATCACCAGATAGATTATCAAATAGAGCACTGCACACATTGTGACAATAGATTGACAGAAGGAATGGGGAGCTTGGTTGAGCGCAAGCAAGTATGGGATATCCCTCCGGTAGCACTAGAAGTGACAGAGCATCGGCGTTACAAGAAATGCTGCGATAAGTGCAGCAAATGGAGTACTAGCGAATTTGGAAACGACCTAGACTCAGGCCCCCCGATTCGATATGGAGACAGATTATTGAACCAGCTGGTATATTTGTCGGTGCGACAATTGATACCTTATAAGCGTTTGGCCGAAGCAGTAGAGTTACTGTATGGTCAAAAGATTAGTCAGGGGACAATAGATAATATGCTAGCTCGTAAAGCCGAACAGGTCTCACCGGTATATGACCAAATTATTAATGAGATAGCAAGCAGTAAAGTGGTGGGAGTAGATGAGAGTGGTTGCAGTGTGAAGGGACAAAAGGCTTGGGCATGGACTTGGGTTACCCCAAAATATTCCTTGATCCACATTTCTGATAATCGTGGCTATCGAACCACCGAGTCTTTATTTCCTCAAGGCTTTCCAACATCAATCTTAAACAGCGATTGTTGGAAAGCACACTTGAAAACAGATGCAAAAGGACATCAAATATGTATCCCTCACTTAAGAAGAGAGTGCCAAGGATTAATAGATTTTCATAATTCGAAATGGGCTAGAAAAATGGATGCTGTTTTAAAGCGTATACTGATGCTGTGCCGAATGGGCCGGATCAATAGCGGAGAAAAACAAAAAATTGAGAAGGATTTGGATGCGTTATTGGCCTGGTCCTTATCCCGATCAGCACACCCTGTAAAAAGCCTAAAAAATAGGTTGTTACGACTCAGAGAATGCTTAACTATATGCCTATACGACCGAAAAGTCCCCCCTGACAATAATGCTTCGGAAAGAGCTATCAGGATGATCAAATTAAAAGTCAAAATATCAGGAACATTCAGGTCTGAACATGGAGCTCATAGATTTGCTAAACTCCGAACCATTGTTGACTCAGCCATCAAACAAGCTCTCCGCCCTCTTGATGCATTAGCTAATCCCCAAATACTCATACCCCCGAGCTGAGTAGTTACCAAGAATCTATTGTAGACCGGCTGGTAAAAGGTGGAAGGGGACGGGCATACGGATTAGAAATTGAATTTGGTCAGCGATTCAAGAAATGGCAGTATAGTTTTTCAGGCACCATCTCAAGGTCGCAAAGGCGGTTTGCGCTGATTAATGATGATGCATGGTATACGAGTCAGTTTCAACGAGATTACTCATGTAAAGGATTTGGCATTTATAGAATAAATAGCAAGCATAGCCTTAGCTCAAATGTAGTTTGGTCGTCGGGTGTTCCGGTTACCTATCCGGAAGGATTTGCCGCTACACACCCTGATGTCGGCACACCGATAATTCCAACCTATCGTCAGAAGCACAATGCAAATAGCCCTGCTTATTTCAGAGTGGACGTGCAGTATAGGAAGGAGTACCTGTCTAAGAAGGGCAGGAAGGCTCATTTGAGTGCTGGTGTGTATAACATAAGTGGTCGATACAATCCATTGGCCATTGAGATATATCCAAAGTACATTAATGACACCAACCTGAAGAGCATTACAGTGGAAGGAAGAATACGAAAGACTACCTTCTTCAATTTTATACCATATATCACGATAGGAAGAGATTTTTAATGAAGGTATTTGTCGCTATTTTATGTCTATTGGTTTTCACACATTGTACTTTGGATGATGATGTGACCGACTATCTAAATTTCAAACCGAGCCTGGTGGTCAATGGTGATCTTTCCCCCCAGAAAGGTGTTTACCTAGAAGTCAGTTATCTCTTAGATCCGGAAAATACGCACATCATTGAAGATGTATTCATTACTGATGCGAAGGTGTCAGTAATGGACGCTTCTAATACATTCTTAACTGTTGTCCCTTACAATATAGATCAGGAAGCTTATGTGAGCCATGATCTGGATTTACATCATAACCAGGTATATCAGGTGGAAGTTGAGCATGGGGATTTTCCCCCCATTACCTGTGCTGTGCATATACCGAGCCAGATCGATGATTTGCAAGCATCGTTCGAGGAGTTTGACCGCGAAGTCGATGAAGCCCATATTCGGCTTTCTTATGATGAGCGTGGTGATGAAATGTTCTATAGAATGTTCGCTAGGGGTTTCGTAGGGGATCTTGTCACCTATCCCAAGGACTACCCTGGACAGGTCACCCCAGAAGTGTCTCCATTTTTCTGCAACATGAACAATCCCCTGTACTACGACAATAGCTGTCATTCAGCGACTGAGCAAAACCGAGAAGTTGATCTTTGGATTAGGAGAGTCATGATCCGTTCAGATGGCGAATATGAGCCTGCCATATATATTTATGATAGTCTTGAACTCACGTTAGAATCCATTACACCAATATACAAGGAATACGGTGCCTATATCGACGAGATCCCAGAAGACCTGGATCTGTTATTCGCCGAGCAGCGCCGCACCCCGACCAATGTGGAGGGGGGCTTTGGCATCATTGCAGGTAAGAGTATCCATTCAGTAAAAGTATACATACCATGAGACTCGGTACGTTTCTGTTTTTCATTTTCCTCTGTTCGACTGCCTACACTCAAGTGCCTATTTTTAACGATAATACGTTTGGGATAGAATCTCAATACAGCCGGTTTCGGTTAGCAGATAATTTTGGTGCATTATTTTTTTATACGATCAAGGGTCGAGTAGCGATCAATGGCCATTTGGGATATTATGAAGAAGCCAATGGGCTAGATGGTTACAGGGTAGTTCCTGGCTTGGAGGTGGCATTGCTCAAAACTGATGATCAAAGAATTGGTGTGACATTGTCATCGTCTTATGAAGTTATTCAGTTTACTGCATCGTCGAGCCGAACCATTTTTCGTGCCCATAAGGGTTTTTCCATAGCAGGAAACTTGTTCACGAACTATGAGCTCAGCGACAAGATCAAGTTGATCCCGGTCGTAACTTTTGGATCTTACATTCAAGGTGTTTTAGACAGTTCGAAGGAAGGATTTTTTGCAGGAGTACACCCTACGTTAGTCCATAGGAGATTATTTTTTCGGGCAAAATTGTTCTACCACAGAAAAGATTTCTTTGGAGGCTTCGGCATAGGGATCGGATTGTGACCCAGCGCTCATTTTCTTGCCCACAATTATCTCCTGCCGACCATGTGGGCTGACTATCGCAGCTGTGTAGATAGCCTCCGATCCTCCTTTTCCAAATTCTTTCACCCAGTCGCTCGCTGCAAAGGGGGTTGAAATCTAGGTTCGTTGTCATCAGTCACATCCTCTACGTGGACGAAGAGGCAAAGGAATCCTGGATACTGAAACGAAGATGCGTTGATACCCACATCACAATCTCCCCTGGTCTTTGATAGGACAGGGAAAGTGCTTCGGACCTGTGTTTTTTTAAGATGTTGGTGCTCATCGGAATCAGAGGTTATCATGCTATTGGGTAGTACTTGAAATATAAAACTACCCTTGAGGGTAGTGCCTGACCAGCTTCCTGTCTTTAATTTTGGACAATAATAGTCAACAATATTGACTTCTATTTTTTAACCTATAAAAAAATTTGAAATGAGACCTTTCATGAGAATCTTATATGTAATCACAGTTTTATTTGGCCTTAAAAGCACGGCAGTCGGTCAGGTTGAACCCTGTATTGTTGAGTTCATTGATCGATATGGCGCATGGACTTACGAGCTCGCTAACGGCGATGCTGGAGTGTATTGGCCAACGAAGAATGGAGCCAGATTATATGTTTATGATGGGAAGGACAGTTGGTACGTAGACTGCTTTTCAAACGAAAGAGATTGTGTAGATGCCCTGGAGGATCTAACGGAAGGGAACACACCGGACAAGCCAGATTCAGCTCAACCTCACCCACCGGATGAACCCGGTAAGGACGATGGTGGTACAAATATTAATGTCTCATCACTAAGGACAGGAGTTGCATCGGGAAAAATAAAAAGTATATCAAAGGATCCGAATAGATCGACGGCAATGATCATCACATCACTACGCAAGAAAAACAAGGAAAGGAGATAATTCCGATTAGAAAGTAGAGATAATAGTGTCTTCTGTTAAATCTGGAGGTTTCAGAGTATATCTTACTTCATCGGTATCTAAGTAGAAGAAGGCAATGGCCTGGATGGCAGGATAGCAGTACCTGGCTTGGAGGTGGCATTGCTCAAGTCTGATGATCAAAGAATAGGTGTGACATTGTCCTCAGCTTATGAGATTACGCAGTTTACGGAGTCCTCCAGCCGAACTGTTTTTCGGGCCCATAAGGGTTTTTCCATAGTAGGAAACTTGTTCACGAACTATGAACTCAGCAACGAGATCAAGTTGATCCCGGTCGTATCTTTTGGATCTTACATTCGTGGTGTTTTGGACAGTTCGAAGGACGGATTTTTTGCTGGAGTACATCCCACGATAGTCTACAGGAGATTATTTTTTCGGGCAAAATTGTTCTACCACAGAAAAGATTTCTTTGGAGGCTTCGGCATAGGGATCGGATTGTGACCCAGCGCTCATTTTCTTGCCCACAATTATCTCCTACCGACCATGTGGACTGACTATCGCAGCTGTGTAGATAGCCTCCGATCCTCCTTTTCCAAATTCTTTCACCCAGTCGCTGCAAAGGGGGTCGAAATCTAGGTTTGTTGTCATCAGTCACATCCTCTACGTGGACGAAGAGGCAAAGGAATCCTGGATACTGAAACGAAGATGCGTTGATACCCACATCACAATCTACCCCTGGTCTTTGATAGGACAGGGAAAGTGCTTCGGACCTGTGTTTTTCAAAATGTTGGTGCTCATCGGAATCAGAGGTTATCATGCTATTGGGTAGTACTTGAAATATAAAACTACTGAATAATTCATTTACGTTACAAATTTCAAATCTGGAATCGTGCATGGTGGATGAAGCATTAATCTATTGGTAAGATTATGAAATAGAATGTCTTTATACAGGTGCCTATTGAACCTGTAGGTATACTCATTGAGATACTTTTGTAGATATTTTACTTGATGATGAATACCTCTCAACCAAGATTTGAGCCCCATAATAAACCGATGCATCAAAGGAAAATTCTCTCCTTTTTTAGAGTGGATCTGGTCAACATGATATTTTCCTTTTCGAGCAATGGGGGAGTAACCTCTCCATTTATCGGTCGTTACGATTGCATCTGGGTCAATATGTTGGTCAAAGAATGGCTCTAGCTGTTTGCTGCCAGCATTGGGAATAACCTTTGCATATGCCCTGCTGATTCCACCTCCAGGGTGTTTCTGGATAGCCACAACTACCTGTTTTTTAGTCGATTGACTTCGGCCGCGCTGCTTTTTCACCTTGCCCCCGATCATCGTTTCATCTACAGCCACCGCACCATCAATCGGATATTTCCCACTTGATTTCATTGCTAACATGACCTTCGTTTTAAAGCGCCACACTACCGGTTGATTCATGTCCAACTTTCGAGCTAATTCATAGGTTGACATTCCTTTTGTCGAGGTGCTTAGATAGAAAATAATGTAGAATGCCTTGTGCAACGGAAATTTTACTTTATGAAAAAGGGTATGGGCAGTAGGGGATTCCACAGAACGACATTTGGTACATCGTCTTTCTCCGTATCGAGCTGTCCCACAATATTTCCCATTACCACATTTGCGACATGAATATCCACTGCTCCACTTGATTTCACTCAAGTAATCCAGACAATCCGCTTTACACGTAAATCGACTACTAAATTCAAAAATACTGACTCCTTTAAACATTCTTTCAGTTTCCATTTTCTTTTTGCCTCTAAGTAAGTACCTTACCGTGCAACCAAACTGCATTATTCAGTAAAACTAAATGACACAGCGTTATGGCGAACCGATCATTTCCCATGATATTCCATATTAGGACCTACATATTTCCGATGCGATTCAATTCATCCTTTGAGATCTTATTTGGATTATTGGCAGATCCGCTGAGCTTTCCAAAGTTCCAATTCATTGATAGTTTTATGAAATTCCAATCACCTTCCGACACATAATTCATATGCATATTGTTAAAACTAGAAATGCCGGTAAATCGCCAGTCGTCTAGTACGTCATTGTACCACAGCCTGACGGTCAGTTGATCTTTGACAAATTTCTTACTTAGGGTAAGGTTGAGGTATGACATAGGATCATCTATATAGACGCCATCCACTCTGGCTGAGGTGTAGCGTGCATAACCACCGAGCTGAAAGCCCCAGGGCAAACCGACAAATTGATTGACCTGAAAATAGTACCCAAAACGGTCATTAGCCAGAGTGGTACTGATATCCTGCACATCGTGCTTATCGTAGAATCCACCAAAGGAGATGTAAGCATTGTATTTGTTGTAGCTGATATTCCCTGTTGCTGATAGCAAATAAAGATCAGTGTAGTTGAGGTTTTCTTTGACAAAGGAAATGACATTGGGATGGTGGCGATCGCGTGATCGAAATATTTGATTAATCTTGTGGTTGGTCCTGACATAGCTTAAATCAAAGGCCCAGACTTTGTGGCTTACACCCAATGCGATCGAGTGAATACCTTCTGGTACCAGATAGGCATTTCCCTGGAGTGAGACCAAAGAATCGACATACAGCACATAAGGATTTAAATCCTGGAAAGGTGGTCTGATGATCCTGTTATTGTAAGACAGGGAGGCCTTGGTATGATCGTTAAAAGAGTATTGTATCGAGAATGACGGGAATAGATCATAATAATTTCTTTCCAATACTCCGCCCGGTATGTCTTCTGCGGTGCTATTGGCAGTAGTCCACTCTCCTCGAAGACCCATTGTAAGGGAAAAATGAGATTGGTTGCTCCAATGCACTTGAAGGTAAGACGCAAGAATATTTTCATGGTAGTTAAAATCATTGGTGAATGCAGGCAGGGATATTTCTTCACCATCTTCCAAAATTTCATTGAGACCCACATAACTTCTATTTCTGATGAAGGCGTTTTTAGCACCCCATTCAAGCCGTATCTTTTGCCTGACGGCTTTTTGAAAATCTGCCTGGAGGGTGTAGATCGAAATGCCATTCGTGTTTTGACTTCTTCTCAATAACTGACGTAAGCCAGCCATTGATTTGATGTCTTGATTGCTCCACTCACCGCGATCCAATCCAAAATCCGAATATTGCCCCTGCCATTGATAAGTCAACTTGTTTTCCCCACTTCTTCTCAAAAAGAGTGAAAGGGTATTGCTGTGTTGATGGGTGGTGCCAGTGACAAGTGTGCTGATGTCTAAGGCAGAAATTGTGGCTAATTCAACAGTTCGATAATTATTGCCTCTTTTATCCGCACGACTGTTGGTACCATTGTAGTTCAAACCCAGGGACATACCGTTATTGAAGCCATATGATGTGCGAATAGAAAAGTTCTGTCCCAACCCCTTGTTTTTAAGTAAATATTGATTGTCAGTATAATAGGGATCCAAGTCACTGAGATAAGTCCTGGTTTGTCTGAAGCGATTGCCCATGGTCTGTGGTCTCATACCAACATCACCTTGTACCATAAGTCCCTTGTACTTCCAGTAGGCATTAACTTGAAAGAACGAACGAAAATGCTTTCCATACCCAATCTCTTGTGTGAGACCTAACTTGTATCCCTCCAATGTCTTGGTCTTGGTGACTATGTTGATGACCGCATTCCCCGATGCGTCGAAACTGGCGGGTGGATTCTCTATGATCTCGATTTTGGCAACTTCCTTAGATGATAAACTACTGAGTATTTGAGTGGAAGCAATTTGTTGTCCATCCACAAAAATGACTGCCTGACCCTTTCCTAGAACTGATATTTGGCCATTCCGATTGATATCGATTTTTGGGGCATTCTGCAAGACATCTTGAATCGTGCCGGCATCGCTCAAGGCTGTGTTGGCAACATTGACTATGAGGTCGGTACCCCTTTTTTCCACAATGTGCCGGTTCGAGCTGACCTCTACACCTTCCAGGTATGTTCCTGATAGAATGATCGGTTCCAACATGGTGGATTTCTTCACCAAATGAATTGCCTGAGTGTGATCTTCATAGCCCAAGGCCGTAATTTTTAAGATGAAGTGAGGATCAGCTAATTCCTTGAGGACAACCTCACCATGATAAAAGACATCTCCCATAAGTAGGGAAGAGTCAGAGGGAGACAATATCAGTACATTCCCAATCTCAACGGGGATGTCAGTGGAGCTCTGTACCTTGGTGGTTATACTGTATCCCTGAGAGGCCTCTTGAGCAACTATATCATTGGATATAGCACAGAGGAGTAAAGCTACCATGAAGAATTTAGGGTACTGGTGTAGATTCATTTTATTGAAGTTTATCAAGTTTCAAAATCCTAGCTGTCAGCATGAGGATCTTAGATATCTTTCTTTGATAATCTCCCTATGCCAGATATTGTGACCAATGATGACCGCCGCCGCAGCGCGGGCCGATAACGAGGCACCATTGGCATTGCCGATTGATCGCAGATCATCATCATGTAGACTATCCAGCAGTGTTATCGATGCCTCTCTGGTCACCCTGAACTCCAGAGATATTGTCTCCAGAGACTTTTGTGATGCTCCCGATGGAGTTATATATTCATTTTGGTCGAAGCCAGCTAAAGCAGTTTCATCACGGCGAGCGATACGGAAGCACCGATAGATGAAGATCCTCTCAGAATCAATCATATGCTGGAACACTTCTTTGATGGTCCATTTATTGGGGGCATACCTATGATCCAATTTTTCCTCCGGTACGGAATCAAAAAAATCTATTAGCTCAGATTTCCCAGTTTCAAATCTCTGCCGTAATTCTGTGTCCGGTCTCAGTTTAGCTATATATCTACCATAATAGCCATCATATTCGTTCGGGACAATGTCTCTTATTCTCATAGCATAAAGTTATGATAGGAAATCGCGCTAAAACTTTATTTAATTCTGTATTATTGTAAATATGCGTTATATTACAATGCTTTTATTGAAAAAGAATTAATTAATGAAACTGGATGATTTAAACTGGAAGATACTTGAGCTATTGCAGCGAAATTCAAGAAGTGCTCTGAAAGATATTGCTCAAGAAGTGGGCCTTTCATCACCTGCAAGCGCAGAGCGAATTCAAAAAATGGAGGATGCCGGCATCATAGAGAGACACACTTCTAAACTCAATATGGACAAGCTGGGTTATCCCTTAGGAGTTTATATTTCTATAAAGATTCGCTTTGGTCACGTTGAAAGATTTGAGGAGTTCATCCAGTCAGTAGCCGAAATATCCGAGTGTCATAAATTGACTGGCAAAGACTGTATGTTGATGAAGGGCTTTGTCCGCGATACTAAGCATTTAGAAGCGCTCAATGTGAGACTTGCAAAATTCGGCGAATTGACGACTTCGATAATTCTCAAATCTATTTTAGATCAAAGGATTTTCGCCAGCCCCTTGATATGATGGTTAGTCTCCACTGAGGCATTTTGACTTTTCATTTGGTAGTAATAAGTTATGTTGCCGAGGAGGTCACAAATGACGGGTTTTCCTATGAACATGGAGATAATTGCACCATGCCGATCACCTTCGTCGACCACAATCGGAGATGGTGAGAGAGCGAGAATGGGATAACTTTCTCTGCTAAATCCGCTGTATGAGTATTGATCTCGCTTCACCCTCTTGGATTGGTAGATGCATACCCCCACTTAATAATCATCCCTACTACCAGGAGTCCAGTAATAAGGGAAATAAGGTTACCAATAAGTTCGGGTTTTAGCTGCTTTTTCTGTAGAGTAAAACGGTGTTTACCTGCCGGAAGGTCACACAGAAGTAAGCCGGTTTGGGGATCAGGATAGGTGCTGATCTCATGATCGCTCTCCTGAGCCTGCATATACCAATGGGGAAAATAGAGCTTTTTCACTCGAATGGTAGCGGTGGTTGCGAGGTCGGCTGCTATGCTTAGGTACCCATCATGATCATCGACGGTGTAAACCGATTCAGTTTCACTGAGGTTTCTTCTCGGATCAATGATTGGTAGGCGCTTTACAAAATTGCTCCAAGCAAGATGTCCATGTCTATGAATGGCAGGCGCCAGCTCGGGGTTGGAGAGGTCCCTGACTGTGCTAGACATGAGATACTGCCGACTCTCTACCTGCCATTTGGTTCGATATTCGATAAGATTTGGGGGAGATCTCTCTGGCTCTACCGTGGCAACGGTCGATGGAAAATAAGTCGTGAAGACCCCACCTGTTACCATTACCAGTAAAAGTATCATGGCAACATAGCCTCCTATTCTGATGGTGATGCCTGATCGATCAAACTTAAGACAAAGTGCATCGAGAATTTTTGGTGCCAAGAGTCCGACAAGCAGCGCACTGCAGACATCTATCGTCACACCGATTCTCCAAGGAAATTGTACTTGAGCTAGGAATGGAACATGCACCCAGATTACTTGACTCAAATTGCTCATCATAAACCAACATAGCGCTATCGACACCATGCAAGACCAAATAAGTGGCATCAGACTGTCTTGTCGATCATTTGCATTGTGGAGACGATTCACCAGATAGAAAGCACCCATTACTAATCCTGCCATCAATGTGCTGGCAGTGAGTGCCAGATATACAATCGGAGCAAAAGAAGGTTTTGGATGATCATAACCGATAAGCCAGCTAACCGGATGAAAATCAGATCCATAGCTGCCTATCCAGGCGTCAAATGGGAGATAAGTCTGCAAGACAAGAGCAGGCAACCCATAGGAAGCGCTAAGCATCAGCCCCAGCACTCCTACGACCAGCAAACGACCGGTGGCTGGCAGCAATTTGACTTGATCTCTATTTATAAGTCCGAAAATCACAATGATGGGAATTGCCAGTAAGGCACTGGGAAGATGAGAAAGCACCAGACAACCATACCCGATGGCCCCCCACAGCAGGTGTTTTGTACGGACTTGATTATGTAAGATGTTGGAAAGAATAAATGGAATCCACACATACGCCCACGATTCTCCCACAGCACACCTTACCTCAAGGTCTAAGTAATGATAAGGTAAAAACATATAAAGTACCGAGGTGGCGATCGACCAAAAAGGCGACGCGAATTTGCGAATCAAGCAGTAGAAGGTCAACCCCGAAAATAAGAGCATGCAAAAATGTCCCATTGTCAGAATCGTGAGACTGGAGACACTTTCGCCCAAAATCCAGGTAATACAAGTAAAAAGGTAAAAAGGTAAGGGAGCGTAGAAGTAGAAGACAGGACCGCCTAATCCTGCATTTTGGTTGAGAAGCCATCTTGGATATAACTCACCAGCGAAGATCTGGTCTTTGAACGATTCATACCAGAAGTAATTATTCCAAAAATTATGTCCTCTTGGAAATCCAAGTTCGATGTGCGGGTATATGATGACTAGTCCGCAAATAACGGCAAAAACCGACATGGCAAAAACAGTTGGAATCCAGGCACCCGGTTTGCTGTCGGTAATATTCTCGACCATGAAATCCTTGCTGAGTAAAAATCTTATGCACTACGCCGGCAGCCTTCGAATTTGCGAGATCTAGAGGAATGAGAATGCGTCTGCAAAGTATGAAATGAGGATGGCAGAGCCAAATGCCGTCAGAAAATCCAACCATAGTGATGTATGGGATGAGAATATGGCCTTAGACCAAGGTGGAAAACAAGATGGCGCTCTAGCAGAGCATCGCACAAAAGATGGTTGGCCAGAAACATGATCCCTATGGTAGTCTCGGGGCAGGCTTTTTACTTGGAGACCACTTTCTTTAATTCTATCCCTGATACAACCATCGTCAGGTGATGCAGCAAAGGTCACTTTCCTGCCCTAAACCCTTGCAAAACAAGGAGAATAGTATATCTTTGCAGACCAAATTTTACAAGCAATGATCGCAATCGTAGAAATAGCTGGCCAGCAGATTAAAGTGGAGGAAGGACAAGAGATTTTTGTCCACCAGCTCGACGCTGAGGAAGGAGATAAAGTGAGCTTTGATAAAGTACATCTCATCGAAAGGGATGGTAAGACTTCCATTGGCAACCCATTGATCGGGGCAGCTAAGGTGGACGCAACTGTGCTGGGTCATGCAAAAGGCGACAAAGTCATTGTGTTCAAAAAGAAGAGAAGAAAGGGATACAAGGTGAAGAATGGCCATCGCCAGGCTTTTACCAGGCTTCAAGTAGACGCGATTGTAGGTTAAAATTCGATGAAATTATGGCACATAAGAAAGGTGTAGGTAGTTCAGATAATGGTCGGGATAGTCACAGTAAACGGCTGGGCGTGAAGCTCTATGGCGGAGAACTTGCCAGAGCGGGAAACATCATCGTGCGGCAGCGAGGCACCCGTTTTCATGCCGGTGAGCATGTGGGTATGGGTAAAGATCACACCCTTTTTGCGCTGAAGGATGGTACCGTGTCTTTCAAGAAAGGCCGTAAAAACCGGACATTCATCTCCATTCATCCCTTCGATGTGGAGATCGTAGAAGAGAAAGTGGCCAGGGTATCCAAACCAGAACCGAAGCCCGCTCCCAAGCCTGCGCTCACTCCCAAAGCAGAGACAGCTAAAGAAGCAGTAAAAGCTGCACCAGCTCCAGAGCCGGTTGTCGAAAAGCCTGTGGCCAAGAAAACGGCGCCAAAGAAGGCCAGGAAAGTCAAGGAGGACAATCTGAAGATCATAGAAGGTGTGGGTCCAAAGCTAGAGTCGATCCTCAAAGAGGCAGGGATCAAGGACCTTCACATCCTGTCTGACAGTGACTCGGAAAGGCTTAGAGAGATCCTGGAAGCAGCCGGCAATCGTTACAAGATGTTTAATCCGACCACTTGGCCCAATCAGGCTAAACTTGCAGTGGAGGGTAAAATGGACGAATTAAAAGCATATCAGGATCGATTAGATGGAGGAGTAGAAAAATAATAACTCCACCCTATAAGTGAGAAAAAAACGCGGCGACTCCCAAGGTTGTGGCGGTTTTTTTTGATTACCGTTTTCTTGCCGAACAAGTATGTTGGTAGGACACAAGGGACCTATGGTGAGAAGGCTGATGAAATAGTATTGAGAAGTGCGATGAGACAGCAATGTGGCCTGCTAGGAAGGAGGGCAATCGTCAAGACTATACGATGTCATGGCATCTACTGGGTGTTTGGATAGATGCTCCTCACGGATGATTCCCGGATCCATCCCTGGGTGCCATCGGCAAGATCAACTTTGAGCCATGGACCGATATGCTCTTCGATTCTCACCTTGTAGCCCGCAGCTAAATCCATCAAGGGGCTGCTGCCGATCTCAGGATGTGGGTACATCGCAGCTTGTCGACCTTGTACAATGGCCATCCGTTCATGAAAATTGGCATGGGTGCGCTCTACTACCAAGAAAAAGGCGATGACAATGATCATCACTGTCAAGGCGTAATAATAAAGTCTCAGATTGACCTTCCAACGCATGTGAATCCAACACGCGCCACCCAGAGATATGAGAAGGATCCAAAGGCAAATGCTGAGGAAGTACTGACCTACTTTACTATGGAGAGTTTCGATGGTCCCAAAGAATGGATAGCTGGGGTACCGGTAGAGGTCGTTTACTTTGTCCTTTACCATCTCAAGATTTGTCAATACCTGCGGATTCTTGGGATCTAACAGAAAAGCTCTTTCTAGGTATAATCGAGCCAAATCCCATTTCTCCTGTAGGGCATAAGCGGTACCCAGGTTGTAGTACAATTCAAAAGATCCGTAATGCTGGTTGTCAATGGCCTCATACATCTGAATGGCATCAGCTATGGCTCCATTGCGCATCGCCTCATTGGCCGCACGGAGTGTGTCTTTGGGTGTGGCACCTAGAGATATCACGGAGGACAACAATAAATATATGGTCAGTCGCAGGGTCATTTTACTTGAAATGATGTGATCTTATAAACAGATTTGGGACGTTCGTCGATGCGCCATTCAAATCCCTCCAACTTCAGCTTGGTAGGGTCAGCATCCTGAATGGGGTGAAATAAGGCTTTGGGATTGTCATAAAACAATATCTCTACTACCTCATTGTTACCAAACCGAAGCGACATACTGCTGCAAACCATTTCATTGACCCCAATATAAGCTTTGGTATCATCCAGCACATAGTATATCGAAGTAGCATTTCCCTTAATCAGCATTTCATGCAGGTCCCCATCTTGAAAGAAAGCAGTGATGTCTTTTCCCTTCATCTGATTGAAAAGTATCTCATCTGATGAATTTAAAATAAATGCATTTTTCTTGAGAAAAATTTTATCAATCTGGTTTTCTGCCAGCAAAATGGTGACGGTATCTGCTACAAATTGCGATGTGTCAGACCAGATGATGGGGTCGTCGTATAGCCTGAATAGAGAATCTGAAGAAGAATAAGTAAGTGAATCACAAAGCGCCTGTAAGTCATGCTTGTAGATCATGACGTTGTAAAAGGCCTCAAATAATTGCGCTGTATCATCGGTAGTGGTCTCTTCAAAAAATACCATGGTATCTGCAGCTAGAAAGAAAGAGTCCTCCTCTAGCTGACTGATTAAGAGGGGACGTCCTCCATACGCCTTGAGATAATTGGTCGAGTCATTGTAGAAGGCATCGTGGCACAAGATCGTATAATCGGAAGCTGTATCTTGCCAGATGACTTCACCAGAAGCAACCCCAAAACCGCGTTCATTATCAAACCGTATGGTATCCGCTTCTAAGAACTGGGGGGCATTATCCAGCCTTGAGCGAGTAGTGGAGGTCAGCAGGTCGTTGTTGACATCATAGGTCAGCACCTCTGAGGATAGAGAACGCAGAGAGTCGGTGAAGTGAGCATTTCCATCCAAAGTGAGTAGATCCTTTTCCTGGTCATAAACAATGCGATCTGCCGTGGCTACCTTGCCGGGTTCAAAAAGTATGGCATGACCTAGCAACGTCACCTGGTTGAGGGTACCGTCATAGAAGATACTATCGCCTTCAGCTACCTGATTGCCGTCTACATATTGTGCCCGATCTGTAAAGAGTGCTTGCTCATTTGGCATATCGAAGTATCCTCCCTCACAATAGACGCGGCTACTATCCCTGAGATCGATGCGAGTGGGCCCCAGGAAGTACGCAATCTGCTGATCAGTGTTAAACTTGAGTGTATCAGCGAATAGCTCGAAGTCTTCGGACTGGATTTGGATGCTATCCTTAAAGTAAATATCTCCGGTAGATACGTAATAGGTACCTCGCCGGCTATACAGCGTGGTGGTATCGTTGGTCAGGATGGCTCCCTGATCATAAATGGCTATTTGAGTGGCTGTATTGTAAGCCAGGCTATCTGTGAAGAGTTTTTGGGACTTGCTTTGCAGCACGACTGAATCTCTCAGATAGGCATCTTTGCTGTTGCCAAAATAGGCCAGGCGGTGGGAGAATACATTGAGAGAGTCCCACTGCTGCAAGATGACATTTCCGATGGCTGTGAGATTATTGTTTTCCTTTCTGGCGCTGTCGCAACTCATAAAGAGGCTATCTTGGTGCATTTCTACTTGGCCTGTCAGTATCAGCAGTTCTGCATTGTCCTTAGTCAGGGTGCGTTGTATGCGATCCGCTTTGTCGATAATCACCAGGTTGGCAGTAGCAGTATCGGATTCGATCTGTTGGGCAAGGCCTGCCAACGTGAAAAGGGTGCAGCTCAAAAGTGCCAGGAGTATGCGTATCTTCATTTTCGATTGCAAAACGCCACAAAGATGGAAAAGAACTTTTAGAATATCTGATTAACAGAAGCTTAACCACCATTTTGAAGGGGTAGGCTCTTGGCGATGTACCGATGGTTCTTTTTAGCCCTGATCGATTTTCAAAGCTGCCTTTTTGCCTATGATGGCACCAATAGCTACTCCCATACCCCCCATCCGGCAGGCTAGTAGGATCCGATCCTGATGCCACTGGACGATAGGTGTTTTGGTGTCATCCCAGACACCTAAGACGCCACTCCATTGGTCTTGAACATCAAAGTGCTGTTCTGGAAGGATATCCTCCCGCAGCATTTGATAGAGATGCTCAGAGATAGGAGAGGAAACCGAGAATAGTGATGAGTGAACCTCAGGGAACCTATTTCTGGCGCCGCCAATCAACAAGCGTTTGCCCACATTTCTAAAGTAGATATAGCCTCGATCATAATGAAAATTTCCCTCAATGCGCAATGAGGGAATTTCACTGGTCATCATGATCTGGTTGTGCACCGGCTTTACGGGTACCGAGGGCAGCAGTTCACTGGCTAGGGCATTGGTAGCCACCACAACACTAGCGGCGCTAATCATCACCTCGTTTTCCAGCCGAATCCAAGCTTTAGAGGGGTCGCTACCAATGTGGGAGACTTCCAAGCCCAATAACATTTCTACGTCATCCAAGATGGCCATCTTGTGTAGTCGATGCATCATTTTTCCGGGATGTATGGATGCTTCGTAGTGACAGTGAATAATTTTTGAGAACCCCCGATCAAGGCCCAACCTGATCAGATCATCTTCCTGGCCTTCACGAAACGCAGTCGATCCACCAAATGAAAACTCACGATTAAGTAGGGGGAGTGCCTGCATACTGATTTCGTAGGCTTCCCGATCCTGGGGGCGAAAGACCTCATATCCTCCCAACTTTGCATAGTCCATCTGCACATCACCAACCCATCTGCGCAGCAGATGCAGACCATCCCAACGCATTTTTACCAGCGTACTCAGTGCTTCTAAGCCACTGCTTTTCAAATCAAAAGCCAGCTCGGATGGACTGCCAGTACAGGCAAAACCAGCATTTCGCGTGCTGGCACCCAGGGTCGATGGATGTCTATCGATGACCACGATCGACCAATCAGGATGCATCTTCCTTATTTGCAAGGCGGTACTGATACCTACTATTCCCGCACCGATCACCACTACATCACGATGACGGTAGAAGGACGTTTGTTCCCAGTAGGTTGCCTTGGCGGGCTTACTTCCCATCTATTAAATTTAGTAATTTCATCCCCCACAGGAGAGTGTTGGGCAGGACGATCCTGCGTCATGGTTATATAAAATTGATAAGCAAATGATACAAAGAGTGCAATCGCTATTTCTGGTACTGGCAGCAGCCTGCATGGCATTACTCTTCCTTGACTCCATGTCATTTTTATCGGTGGAGGCACCATCAAATACAGCGGTGTCTGAACCGATGTTAGCCAATGGCATTTTTGAAACCAATGATCACATCATTTTGCTGGTGCTGGTGATTCTGGCAGTGGCAATACCGGCGGTGGTGGTACTCTTATTTAGGAATCGCAGACTTCAGCTCAAGCTGACCAGGGTTACCATTGCGCTGGTGGCTATGATTATTGCACTGACCATTATCTTGTTTATGCAGGCGTACAAGGCAGTGCCCGTAGGTACGGAAATCACCGTAGAGTACGGATTCTTGTCTCCGGTACTGGCGATCATCTTCTTGGTATTAGCCATTCGTTACATCTCGAAAGATGAAAAATTAGTGCGTTCTGCAGACAGATTGCGATAGATGGCCAAGATGGATCTGGTTGCGGGATCTTCAAGGGATTCTTAAAACTTGATCCAATATAACCCTGTGTAGAGCATCCCATAGAGTGTTAGTACTCCTAGGACTCCACCCACAGTAGAAAGTATGGTCCGGACAGGGCCCTTGATGTTAGTTCCTAAAATCTGAGATACCCCCAATTGTCCTCCCATCAGTAGTAGGCTTAATATGAGAAACATGATGATGTCATCGACGGTCCATCCATGGTCGGTCCGTATGTCGCCATCAGCGGAGAACATCAACGCTGTAATCACTATCGAATTGAACAAGTAAGTGCCTAATTGTATCCAGGCAGGTGTGGCATTCTTTATTGACATTGACATCATGCAAATTTTAAAAGGTGGGAGATTTTTTCCAACACGAGGTTCAATAGTCCTAGCACAACATGTCCTATCAACCCTACAGGGCCAAAGATAAACAATGACTCGACTTCGCCCAGGTAGGCAAACTTTCGACAAATGAAGAGATCATCAAGAGAATTCTTGCTTGGCAAATGTTCTTAGTGACTCTAGATTTGATCCCTGACGAACAAGCCCGAATCATCTACAAATGATTCGGGCTTTCCCGGCATTCCGGTATCAAGACCAAGCAGTGAAATCTTAGTTCTGCCTTGGCCTCGCCGAGTAGTTAATTTTCAGCTGCCCTGATTTTCTCAAAATTGTTTTCACATCTGTAACAATCCCCATCGTCACATCCCCATCGACTTTCAGTGAGCTAGTGATCTGCGGACGTTGAGGCTCAGGAACTTTCAGTTTGTGCTGCTCCAAGAAGAGAGGTATCTCATTTTCTGAGGCAAACTTATCCCCCAGCTGGATTCTTGGTTTGGTGCCGTACAGTGCTTGAAACTTCTGGACGGGACGGCCTATCCAAATGTGATTAACCAAAGATTTTTGCTCCAATTTTTGCAGCTGCGTTGCTTCTGGTACTACTACCTGCACCTTACGCTCTCCATCCCTAAGTACGGTGACTACCATAAAAAAGAACAACAGCATGAAAATGATATCGGGCAAGGACGCGGTCGAAACTTCCGGAGAAGCTTTGCCTCTTTTTTTAGTGAAATGTGCCATATAAATTAATTATTCTTCTCCGAAGTTGGTTGGCTCAGCCTCCGACAGTACCATTGGGATCTTGGTCTTAATCGCTTTCTTCCAAGCAATGGGCAGATCATCGCTGTACGGTACGCCATACAGCTTGCGCGCCTCATCATCCCACAACTCATCGTAAGCAGCCTTCAATTCATTGTACACACCCAGGTATTGCTTATAACTGGTACCTCGATCGTTCTTCAATGAAATAATGGCATTTTTAGGATTGGTTGATAGGTCTTCTCTTCTCAGCGGATTGGCAATAAACTCCTTTGCTCGCTCTCTCAGATCATCTATGTCAGTGAGCTCACCCCGTACGAGTAGTTGATCTTGTGCGTTCACCAGCACGGAAAACACATTGCGGGTCTTCATCTGTGTAATCTCCGGATCCTCATCAGACCATGGTGGAAGCTTAACGGTGATACCCTTATCTACATCAATGGTGGTGGTTACCAGGAAGAAGATGAGCAGCAGAAAGGCAATATCAGCCATGGATCCTGCATTGATCTCATTTTTCATTCGATCTCGACTGCTTTTCTTTGCCATAACTCGGATTTTATTTAAACAAATTAGTTACCTCAGACACCACAAACGATAGGACTGCTAGTGCTCCGAGAATCAAGGTCGACTTAAGCGCGGCGCTGATAAATTGACTTTGCCCATCGGTGAGGTTGAATTTTTCCACCGCATTTGCCACCACACCGGAAGTCTCTGGAGTGGAAGTCGAATACAACGCGAAAAATAAAACCAGTAAGATCGCCAGCGCGATGATGGCCTTGATCGCACCTTTTGGATTGGTGACCATGTGCCAAATACCAAATAGCACCGCAGCAGCGGCACAGATGACCAATAAGACCAAGGTCAGATAAAGACCATTGTTGAAAATGGTCGTAGTGCCACGATCTTCCTTGGTCAGTGCATTAAAGCTGTCTACACCGCTAAATACACTGGCAAAAAAGACTACGATCACAATTAGACCAATGAGAAATGCCGCCAGCTGGCCATGCTTAGTTAATGCTTTATACATAGTATTCCAGCTTTATTATTTGAAAACATTGTTTCTTGCCATCACATCTACCAATCCAACGGAAGCATCTTCCATTCTATTGACAATGCCATCAATCTTTGATACGATATAGTTGTAGAAAATCTGCAGGATAATCGCCACGACCAGTCCAAATACGGTGGTCAAAAGGGCTACTTTAATACCCCCAGCAACGACCGATGGAGAGAGATCACCAACAGCCTCAATCCGATCAAATGCTTGAATCATACCAATCACCGTACCCATGAAACCAAGCATCGGTGCAATCGCGATGAACAGTGAGATCCAAACCAGACCTTTTTCCAGGAGGCCCATTTGGACACTGCCATATGAAGTAATGGCTTTCTCCACAGCTTCGGGACCATTGTGTGAGTTTCGGATTCCCTCGTAGAGTACACTGGCAGCAGGCCCAGGTGTGGACTTACATACTTCCATAGCACCTTCTACATCTCCCTGAGCTAAATGCTCATCAATGCGGGTCATCAGTTTGTCAGTATTAGTGGTGGCGAGATTTAACGTTATGATACGTTCAATACAGAATGCAAGTCCAAGGATCAGACATACAAGTACTAAACTCATAAACCTCCAGTCACCTTCAATAAATTTCTCTTTTAATACCTGAAAGCCCGATGGTGCATCACCCTGAGCCAAAACATCCAGTGCTCCAAAGGAAGCCATGAATCCAAAAACAAGCATTAATGCAAGTACTTTTCGCATAACAGTTAGGATTTTCGTTTACTTAATGAGTTAAAAATGGACAGTTAAAATAAAAAATAATTGGTTAGTGAAACTACTAAAACAGCCAAAAAGTCAACGACAAAAGTTTTGTTACCCCAAACAAAGAGCAGCCTCATTTATCGTTGTCTAAGAAAGATCTTCCGACGTACCCAAAGTAGACCTGTTACCGGCATTATGATGGCCTTGCTGCCGTCCTACTCACTGGTAACCTCACTAAAGGACATCAATATACAAGATCTTATCAAACTGATTGTCAAATTAGTGGATAAACCACGATAAATGCAGATCTCATTCTCACAAAAAAAATCCAGTACTTCTGAGCAGGAGGCCTAGGAGCTGTCCCTAGGTATGGCTCTTCATATGGCGACTTGGCAGACCTGCCATCTTATCGGTTTGACCAAAGGCAACTACGAAGTGATCTTCCATCCCATTGGTGAGCAAACGGCCGTCCTTTACATCTCACGACAGTGAAAGTCGTACCTGGTTTTCATTTCATGCAAACTACCGATGCCAAGGTAAGGTACTAGTTCACCCATACTTCCATGCACCACTGCGGAGAGAGAGGGATTCGAACCCTCGATACCCTTTAGGGGTATACACGCTTTCCAGGCGTGCCTCTTCAGCCACTCGAGCACCTCTCCTGATCTGTTCTACGATGACAATGGCCCCACATTCTAAGGGGGGACAAATGCATTCTTTCATCGCAGATCGCTGCTCAAATATCTAAAATAAATCAACATGTTACATCTCCCCGCAAGCAACATCATGGACAGAAAGATCCAGTACACTTCTAAGATGCTCCCGGCGGCTAAAGGGGTGTATCACAGATGGAAGAGATTTTTGGCATTCCTGGTCGTGATCTCTGCTACTTCTGCATAGGATAGCTCTTTCACTTCTGCCAGCTTTTCAGCAACCAATGTCACATAACTGCTCTCATTGCGCTTGCCTCGAAAGGGATGAGGAGTAAGGTAAGGTGCATCCGTTTCCAGGAGGAGGTACTCCATCGGTAGATCGCGGACGATCTGGTCTACACCACTGTTTTTGAAAGTGAGTACGCCACCGATGCCCATGAAAAAGGACAAGTCCATAATGCGCTGAGCCTGTGTCTTGTTGCCAGTAAAGCAGTGGAAGACTCCCGTGAGGCTGGGCAGAGCCAGATCTTCCAATAGGTCTAGCAGGTCATTTAGGGAGTCGCGAGAATGAATCACAATGGGGATACCACGCTCATGGGCCCAGATGGTTTGGATCTTGAATGCTTCCTTCTGCTGTGTGACGAAACTCTGGTCCCAATAGTAATCCAAGCCAATTTCACCCATAGCTACATAGTGCCTCCTGTTAAGATGCGACTCGATCCTTTGCAAGGCCACTTCAAAGTCTTTAGCCACACTACAGGGGTGCAGTCCCATCATGGCCTGGCACTGGTTGGGATGATTTTCCTCCAGGCGATGCATGGCTGTGATGGTGCCAACATCTATATTGGGCAACAGCATTTGCGCAACTCCAGCGACCTTTGCCCGTGCCATCATCTCATCCCGGTCTTTGTCAAATTGCTCTAAGTACAGATGCGCGTGGGTGTCTATCAATACTTCGGTCATCAGAAATGTGATTTAGTGCTGCAAGCTATGACTTAATGATCAGTTGGTGAGATCAGGTCATCATTCTTTTTTTCAATTATGTAGTACCTTGGCAGAATGATCGGTAGACGCTCGTTGTTTTGTGTCTTCGTACTTCTGACCATCTGGTCACCGCAAGGCTATGGTCAATGGAATGTCATCGCTGGTTATGACATTTCTAACCTGCGCAATACGGGGATGAATCGCATTATCGATGAATATAATGCTGGTCATCCTGAACGGTCGCTGGCTATTAAAAGAGTCAATATCCTTCATGGATTTGTCGCGGGCTTCCGCTATGGTTATGAGTGGGGCGGAATGGAGCTGGCCTTCATCAAGCGCACGACGAGGAGGATCGGTGATGACTACGATGTGGCGCTAATGGATGGTGCTTTTGAAAGATCGAACATTGACCTCAACTACGACATCAAGACAATAGCACTCACCAAGGAGTTTGGGGGTGACATCAGGTTGGGAGGCAGCCTCGACTACAATATTTATACGTATTCAGTGAAATACTCTTCAAGGGAGGATCTTAGAGATTTTAGGTCACATCAGCATACCTGGGGGGGCAAGGTGTTCCTGGGGGCTCACCTCACCAACTCCACCCGCATGTCCTTTAGCGTCAGAGCGTACTACCAATGGATATGGAGTATGAACAACCTGAGTAATTTCGAGGATCGTCTCGATGTAACGAGAACAGACTGTACCTCATGCCATGAGAAGCCCTACTCGGTCGGTATCAGCATTATCATCAACAACGGTCTCCAACCCTATTGACGGCCCTGAGATCTGGTGCGCGAACCATCGCCTACTTCAGTTGAATGCCGATGAGTAGTGGTTTAGTCGAAGGCTTTGTCGATCAGGCCTTGTTGCTCTTTGGTGTGTACTTTCTTATGACCGGTAGCGGGAGAGGCACTGCTCTTTCGAGCGATGAGCTGAATGTCTTGGTTGCGATAAAAAGCCCAAAAATACTGCCAAGCACCCATATTGGAGGGCTCTTCCTGTACCCAGAAGGATTGGGCATTTTTGTATTTCTTGGTCAATACCTCCATCTGAGTGAGTGGAAAGGGATAGAGCTGCTCCAATCGTACGATGGCCACATCCTTTCGCTTACGGGCTGTTTTGGCTTCCAGTAGGTCATAATATACCTTGCCAGAGCAGTAGAGTACTCGAGTTACGCCTTTGGCCCTGGGGCTGGCATCCGGATCATCAAATACTTCTGAAAATGAAGTCCCTGTGGTGAAATCGCTTAGGCTTGACACACATAATGGATGCCTCAACAATGATTTGGGAGACATTATTATCAGTGGTTTTCTAAATGGGCGAGCTAGCTGTCGCCGAAGCACATGAAATAAATTGGCGGGTGTAGTGATATTGGCGACCGTGATGTTAAATTCTGCCGCTGCTTGCAGGAATCGCTCCATGCGCCCGCTCGAATGCTCAGGTCCTTGTCCTTCGTATCCGTGAGGCAGGAGCATCACCAATCCATTCATCCGGTGCCACTTGCTCTCCGCAGCAGTGATGTATTGGTCAATGATCACTTGGGCTCCATTGTTAAAATCACCAAACTGTGCCTCCCAAATCACGAGTGCATCGGGAGTCGACATCGAATAGCCGTACTCAAATCCCAACACGCCAAATTCACTCAGTAGGGAGTTGTAAATCAAGAATTCACCTTGCTTTTTAGCTAGATTATTGAGGCGATCGTACTCCTCATAGGTCTTCGCATCAAAAAAAACCGCATGACGATGAGAGAAGGTACCTCTCTTCACATCTTGGCCGCTCATGCGTACATTTTTGTTTTCTAGCAAGATTGATCCATAGGCCATGAGTTCGGCCATCGCCCAGTCTATCTTACCCTCACTCCAGAGCTTCTTCTTAGATTTAAGCAGCCGCTCCACGCCTCTTAAAGGGGTAAAACCCTTTGGTACGATAAGTTGATGGTTGATCAACATCTTTGCCTTTTTGGCTGTGATCCCGGTCTTAGGTGAAGTGAGGAAGTCTTCTACCGTAGCTTGCTTCTTAAGACGACGCCATGCCTGTTCAGGCTTTTGATACTCGTAGGGCAGAGGTTTTTCCTTCACCATATCCAACCGGCGCTGCAGTTCGTCCCAAAACTCGACCTCCATTTCTTTGGCCAGGTCCTGATCAACCTCCCCACCTTCGCTCAGCTTTGCGGCGTAGATTTCGCGGGGGTTAGGATGTTTGTCAATCACCTCGTACATTCTTGGTTGGGTAAACTTTGGATTGTCACCTTCATTGTGTCCGTGTCGGCGATAACAGACCATATCTATAAAGAAGTCAGCATTAAACCGTTGGCGGTATTCCATGGCAAGCTCTGCTGCAAAGACGACCGCTTCAGGGTCGTCACCGTTTACATGAAACACTGGTGCTTGAATCATGTTTGCCGCACCAGTGCAGTAAGTAGAGCTGCGCGCATCATCGAAATCAGTGGTAAATCCTATTTGATTGTTGATGATGAAGTGGATGGTACCTCCTACATGGTAGCCATCGAGTTGGCTCATCTGGGCAGTCTCAGCCACCACCCCTTGACCGGCAATAGCTGCATCACCATGGATCAAGATGGGTAAGATGCGGTCGTACTCGTGGTCATAGAGGATATCTGCCTTTGCCCTCGCGAATCCCTGTACCACTGGATTCACAGATTCGAGGTGGGATGGATTCGGCACCAATTTGAGATGTACGAGTTGGTCATCCAGGGTTTTTACCTGACTCGAGAATCCGAGATGATACTTTACATCACCGTCTCCGAAAGTCAGATTTGGAATGGCCGTTCCTTCAAATTCATTAAAAATCTGTTCATAGGTTTTGCCCATGATGTTGGCCAGCACATTGAGTCTACCCCGATGTGCCATCCCGATCACTACCTCCTCTACTTTACCCTTCGCACCCGCGTTGATGATGGCGTCCAGTGCTGCGATGGTCGTCTCTCCTCCTTCCAGAGAAAATCTCTTTTGTGCCAAATATTTGGTATTGAGAAATTTTTCAAAGACTACCGCACCGTTTAGTTTTTGCAGGATTCTCTTCTTCTTGTCAAGTGAGAGGCCAAAATCCGGGGCAAGGTTTCTTTGCTCGATCTGTGATCGTAGCCAGGTGCGTTTTTCCAAGTTTTCAATGTGTGTGTATTCAAAACCGATGTTACCAATGTAGATTTGGTGTAACCGGTCCAGGATCTCCTGCAAAGTACGACCTGGCTCTAATCCGATTTCCTTACTGGCGTGAAAAGTCTTGGTCAGATCAGCTTCTGTCAGCTGGTAGTCAGCCAGATCGATGTGTGGTTTTCGGTCTTTGCGCTTCTTAATGGGATTGGTGTTGGACAGCAAATGGCCGCGAGACCTGTACCCATGTATCAGGGAGAGCACGTGAAACTCTTTATCTACATCATCGCTTCCTGCGAGAGCAGCACCTCCATTGGCAGCAAAATCAAAGCCCTGGAAAAAAGTGCGCCAGCCTGGTTCGACGCCGGCCGGATCATTGCGAAATCGTCGATACATCTGATCGATGTAGTCCGAATCTGCATTAAAAACAAATGAAGTATCCTGCATCTGGCACGAATTTTTCTGCTAATGATGATAAAAGAATGCAAATATCGCAGTTTTTGTGCATCTTTTCCCCGTTACAGTGGGTTGAATAATTTGGTTTGAATCAAGGATAAATTATGAGAAAATGGACTGGTTTGTTGGCGGTTTTGTGCCTTCTCAGCTTCAGTATGGGATCAGCCAGTTGTGCCAAAAGTGGGTGTCCAGCCGAGATCCAATATAAGAACAAGAAAAAGAAAAAAAGCCTGTCGAAGTCCAGCAAGACAAACTTGTGGTCAAAGAAGATGAGAAAGAAAGTTAGAAATCCCAAATTCTAAATCGGTTTCGCAGCCTCAGCAAAAAAAGAAGGCCAATAGTGTGATCTTGCCATAGCCTAGCTGATCTAATCCTCTGGATCGAGTTTTCGTTTTAACCTGTCACCCAGCATATGCAGTACGGTAATCACAACAAAAATGGTGATGCCTGGAAAAATCGCCAGCCACCAGGCCTGCGTATATCTCTTTGATTGCCCAAGCAAGGAGCCCCAAGTCACCTCTTCGGGAGGCACTCCAATGCCAAGAAAAGATAAGGTCGACTCCAGTAAAATAACCGAGGCCACACCAAAAGCGAAGGTGACTAAGAGTGGTCCCAAGATTGCTGGAAGAATATAGGTCCAGATGACACTGACATGGTTTTGGCCACTGATCTTTGCCGCTTTGACGTAAGCCAACTCCTTGGTGTTCAGTACCTCAGCCCGGGTGAATCGGGCAAATGAAGTCCAACTGATCAACCCAATGATCAACGCAAGCTGAGTGAGACCGGGTTGAACAAAGATAGAAGTGATAGCCAGTAAAAGCATTAGGGTAGGAACCGAGTTAAAAAGCTCAATGGCCTTCAATACGAGATCATCCATTGGTGCCCGAACTCTCCGCCCCGTCCCATTGCGAAAAGCTACCTGGTGTCCCACTGCCAGTAAAACGAGCACAATCAAAACGCTGAGAGGCCCCCTCAATAGATGGTGATGATATAAAAAGCCGATATATAAGATACCTGTACTGACCACGACAAACACCCAAGGTCTTGGCATTTGATAGTTGTTGCCCCAATAGCCTGCCATCAGGCCACTAAAGATTCCTATCAGAGCTGCTAGCAACATCGAAAATAATCCCACATACACGGATTTACGGCATCCATAAACCATGCATGCTGCCACATCTCTCCCCAATCGGTCGGTGCCCAACCAATGCTTCTTCTTACGCCCATAAACCGTGTGGGTGGTAAGTGGTGGCTGATAGCGATTGTGGATGCCTGCTGAGGGATTGGTAGAGAAGGGTATAGGTGCTAGCACCAGTCGATCTGCTCCTGATCCCCACTGCTGCTCATCATCGGTTGTAGGTCGCAGTAGAGCCTGTACTGCTGGCCAATAGTGCTTGCCATCAATCTGAGCGTAGAGTGGTCGATCATTGGCAAGGAACTCGGCAAACAATGAGACCAATACGAAGCAAGACAATGCAATGAGCAAGATCTTATCTGTGATGCTGTGGCCAAATCGTGGCTGATATTTGGTAGAGCTTGCCATCTTAAAAACGTACTTGTGGATTTGCCCATTTATAGCATAGGTCACTGATCAGCATGCCTAGCATAGTGAGCAGACCGGAGATCAATACCACACCCAGCACAATGCTCCAATCTTTGTCGAAAATAGCTTCATACATGAGCCTGCCCATTCCGGGGATGTTGCAAATAACTTCCACGATAAGCGAGCCGGAAATCGCGGCAGGAAATAGGTAAGCCACCAAAGTGATGAGGGGCGTGCTGGCATTTCTAAACACCTGTAACCAGAGAATGCGATGCTCTGGGACGCCAAATGAACGAGCTTGCCAGACATATGCTTTCCCCAGCTCTGCAACCACACTGCTTTTGATCTGTCGACTCACAAAAGCTGTGAGATGTAGACTGAGAGCCAGGACCGGTATGATGAGCTGGCTACTATTATCTGCAATGGTCTGTCGAAAAGAAGCCTCCGGGTTGGTCTGCCAGATTCCGGTGGCAGGGAAGATGTGCGTCCAGCTGCCATATTCACTGGTGGAGAAAAATACAACCAAGATGGTAGTAAGCCAGAAAATGGGAATAGCGTAAAACAGATACATCAGCACCGAGGCAATGCGATCAGTCACACCTCCCCACCATCCCGCATAACTCCCCAGTAGAATCCCTACCACAAAGGCCAATAGGATCGACAAAAGATTGATAAAAACAGTCCATCGCAGCGCTTCTCCAATTTTTACCGTGGCAGGCCTGCCGTCCGCACGTGAGAGACCAAGATCAAAACTAAGTGCTGCCTTCAACCACTGATGGAATTGATTATCGGGACCATGCCATATCAATCTTGGGACATAGGCCTTGGTGGGGCATGGGGCAATGCTAACCTGCTGGCTCAAATTGCCGATTTCCTGTGCATGCCACCGCATCTCAGGTGCTGAGGATGTGGATGCTAAGTCACGGCACAATCCGATAAGTCCATCTGGTCCGGTAGGATAGTTGCGCAGGGTGGCAAGAGCCGATTTGCCTTTCGGATCTACTAGCTCGTTAAGTTCATCCGGTTGGAAGTATCTGAGATGCTTCAGCAGCTCTTGTACCTGTTGCCATGTGGCATGTTGACGAAGCATAGCTTTGGAAAACCTTTGCTCCAGAACAGGCAGATCAAAATAGGCTGCGCCATAGCTGGCAGGGACCAGCGAAAAGTAAAATATTGGACGGTCAAGACCGATCTTTTCGGCAGTGGATTGATAGAGTTGGTTGGATACCACCAAGTCTTTCTCGGCAGTGAAGTCCTGCAGGTCGTTGATATAATTAAGGACTGGATCTCCCGGGATCGATTTTGTCAAAACAAAAAGGACGATGACAAGTATCGCCAAAGTTGGCAGCATCCACAACAGACGACGCACAATGAAGCGTAACATATTATTGCAACGTAGTCAAATTTTCGAAGTATCCAGGTCTCATTGTGCTAATGGTCAGTTTCAAATTTGCCTTGGCTGCTACCCGCATTTTTGGGGCCATAAGGAACAGTGCTGGTTGTTGTTCAAAAATGATCTCCTGGAGACGAAGATAGAGATGCCTTCTTTCTTCACTCCTCACCGTGCTCCTGAGGGTTTCGATCAGCTCGTCAAGTTCGGCATTTTGAAGCTTGCTGAGATTGGATCCTCCAGGATAACTGTTGTCGGAATGCCAGGAATTATAAGGATCAAAATCACCCACCGATTGAATGACGGCCAATGTTGCTAGGTCGTAGTCCCCTTGTCGTACTTCTGGAATGTAAACGTTGGGATCTTGGGGAATAATCTCGATATCTATACCGACCTTTCTACTATTCTGCTGAAGTAGAATGGCCACATCCTGAGAAAGTGCGGACCTCGACGTGAAAATCTTGAACCTCAATGTGACTACCTCACCTTTGATCCGCTTGTCCAGGATGCCATCCTGGTCTAGGTCACGCCAGCCACTGCTATCCAAGAGTGCTTTAGCCATCATAGGGTCGTATGGTATGGGAGCAATGGTGTCATTGTAATAGGGCTTAGCAGGATTCACCGGCCCAATGGTGGGATCTGCATGGCCATAAAACAGTTGATCGATGATGGCTTTGGTATCCAGTATATGGGACAGGGCTCGCCGCACTCTGACATCAGCTAGCGCGGGTCTGCTCGTATTGTATGCGATGTAGTAGTATTGAAGTACAGGCGGTGTATACGTCAATAGATTATGATTGACGGTATCATGGGCTAGAGCATTGAGTTGTTCTGGCGATAGATCTGATGCGATGTCCAGTCGACCGTCTTTCAGGTTGGTGAAAGCAGTTTGCTCATCCGGAATCAAGTAGTACGTCATCCGCTGTGGTATACCCATTAAAAAGGGGTGCTTATCTTCTAACAAATCTCCCCAGTAATCAACTTTCTTTTCTAGAACGATTTGCTGGTTGGCTGTCCATTCCCTTAGCAGATAGGGTCCCCCACCCTGCACCTTCTCTCTGGAAAATTCGCTGCTGGAAAATCTCCGAGCAAATCTGTCCAGTCGTTGTTTTAGATGATCGGCCATCTGATCAGGCTGCATCTTTTTGATGTAGCTAAAGGAAAGTGAGGCAAGGGTGGAATCAGGATCATATATATGCTGCGGATAGATAGAGAAACCACAAACGATTTCTTCGGCCATCATGCTGGGAGTGTCCGTATAGACGGTAAGGTGTTTGGGATTGGAGCGATCCACTTCAATGCTGTCGATGATCTGCAAGAATGAAGACCAATTTGATCTGGACAAATTTGGCAATAAGGCAGTTTTGATGGTAAACAGATAGTCATAGCCTGTGACTGGACTTCCATTGTCCCACCTGGCTTCCGATAGAATCTGCATGTCAAAGCGAAGACTCCCTTCCGTGGTGCCCGTATCGATCTTGGTGATGATCGGTCTGTCTTCAAGTAGCATGGGCTCCATAAGTAAAGTAGTCGGATTGTATTCCTCCAATGGACAGAAGATGAAGCGCTCCAGTTGCCTGGACGATAGTTGCTGAGAGACGATAGGATTGAGATGGTCGGGTTCTGATTTGAGATTGATTTTAAGCCACAAACCATCATCTGTGGTTTTTGGACCAGGATCCCTTGAGCAACTGTACAGGAAGGAAACGATCAATAGAAAAGAACCAAATCTACCAAGCCCCGTTGTATCTATCATATAAGTATGTGCATAACTACACTGTCGATTGGAAGACGCTGCTATTCACAAGGCTTTGCCCCTGGTCCTGACTAGGCAATCACCAGCGGTTGTCGACGCTGGGAGATTGCAAAAAAGGCCAGAATTAGCAACAATCTTTCAATGGACAGATTACTATACGACAGTCTTGGTGGTTGAGTGTTTTATCAGCTGTTAAAATTAAAAAGAAGATTTGATTCAAACCGTCTTAATAGCGGGTGGAACGGGATTAATAGGCCAAAGACTTGCTCAGTATTTGCATGCGGCAGGCTATGAAGTCAGAATTCTGAGTAGGAGAGGAGATGTAGCGCCATCGATTCCGGTGTATGAGTGGGATCTGACAAAGGACTGGGTAGATCCTGCGGCACTGGACTTGGTGGATGTTGTCATTAATCTCGCCGGTGCAGGGATCGCCGATAGCCGCTGGAGCGAGTCTCGAAAACAAGTGCTATATCGGAGCAGGGTCGACAGCAATCATCTGTTGGTCCGGCACCTGCGCAAGCAAGGCCTGAGCCCCAAGCTTTTCATCGGGGCTTCGGCAATAGGTATTTATGGTGATCGTGGTGACGAAATACTTACCGAAAGTGCTAAACTTGGGCGGCCATCAGATTTTCTTGTGCAGCTCAGTAGAGCCTGGGAGGAAAGTCATCACCTTTTTGCCGAGGTTTCTGCCAGAGTAGTGTCGGTAAGAATCGGTCTTGTGCTGAGCAACGATGGCGGCGCACTTCCTACACTCAACAAGTCTGTCGTTTTTGGACTTGGTGCCACTTTGGGAACAGGCAACCAATACATGTCTTGGATACATATGGACGATTTGATCAGGGTATTCCATCATGTGATGGTCCACTGTTCGATTGGGGGTGTAGTCAATGGGGTTGCCCCGGAACCTGTCAACAACCGGCAATTCATCAGATCCATCATGGACATCAAAGGTAGATCGGGCTTGATCCTGAGGGTGCCAGCATGGATACTTAAACTTGCCCTAGGTGAGATGGCGCATGTGCTGCTGGATGGTGCCAGGGTGGTGCCCCGGAAAATGCATCAAAGTGGTTTTGATTTTATCTATGGCACCCTAGATGCCGCACTACAGCACTTGCTAAAACAGAGATAGCTCTGGGGATTACTTAAAGACTTCGATTTCTTTGGTCTTGATCACCAGGTCGGTAAACTGCCCTTTGAAACGAGTTGCTCTAACAATGTGGTTGTCTATCCAGTGGTAGTTGCCTCCTCTGGGTTTATTCATCAAAAGTCCGTGATATCTGAAATTGTGTGCTTTCAACCATTCTTCGGTGATCTCACGATGTTCCTCCGTGCGAGATGTAAAAAATGTAATCACATGCCCCTCATCGTACCATTTATCAATCATCTCCTGTGCATCTGGGTAAGGCGGGCAGGTTGCCATTCGTTCAGGTTCCTCATTAGGAATGTCATCACAGATCGTCCCATCGATATCGATCAAAAAATTCTTAACCTCATCGGGCAAGATGGGACTCAATAACTCCCCGTTTTCATCGGTAACCTGCTTCAGTTTGCCATTTTCCTGTTCCATAGGATCTCAAAGATATAGATTTTCAATGATGTCAATACCCAAACTATGCCAAATATGACAGCCAACGGCACAGCTGGTATGGTGGCAGAAGACCGGCGAGTCTTCCATTGATTTCAAATGATTTTCCATCCCTGCTCCGTTATGACTATTGGAAGTTGATGTAGTTACTTGGATTGACAGGCTTTCCCTGTGACCAAAGCTCAAAATGCAGGTGAGGTCCAGAAGATAGGGTGCCCGTATTTCCAATGATGGCAACCGCCTCTCCAGCCCTGACAAAGGAGCCAGTCTTTTTGAGCAGTGCTGAATTGTGCTTATAAAAGGAGATTAGGTTATTGTCGTGTTGGATACCGACCGTATTGCCCGTCTCCAACGTCCACCCCGCATAGATGATGTACCCACTCATTACTGCTTTGACAGGTGTGTTGGGCGGTGCGTTAATATCGAGGCCTAGGTGCTTTTTCTCTGGACTAAACCCCATGCTGATGCTGCCAGTCAGAGGAGGTATTAAGTACAACTGTTCCAGAGATTGAGGACCGGATTGAGTTTCAGATCGATCGCGGTCAATGGAGCTCAACTGTTCTTCGAGATGAACCATTTGTCGTAAGGCTGCATCTTCTTCTACCCGGGCAACGGTCACCAGGGTGTCACTGATGGTCACAGCAGAAGAGTCTGCATCCACGATCACCTCCCCACTCAATACTTGCCGCAAGTTATTGATATATACCTGCTGTGCCGAGGCAGATCTCTCCAGAGAGATGACTTTCTGTCTCAATGCCAGGAGTTCCTCTGAGTCGACATAGGCATCTCCATGACTCATCAAGGATTTAATCGGTTTTAGCGATAAGATGCCCAAAACGATGATCACGATTATAAAGGAAATGAGACTGAGCGCAGCCCAGATATACCATTTGCGAAATTGAAAAGACCGAATCTCCTCAAACGTCCGCTCACTAAAGACCACAAGTCGGTATAGATCCTCCTTTTTTTGCTTTTCTTCCATCGATCTGGTCGATTGAGGATCAAAAGTCATAAAAAAGCACAAGACAAAATAATTTGATATGCCCGATAGTTATATGTGGTGTTATATCGAAGACGATTTCGAGGATTCAAGGAGGTTGTTGAGAAACTGGCTCGATTTGCATTTGCGATACTGGTCTAGTCGCGGCGCGCCAAAGAACGAAGGAAAAGGAAAGTTTGTACATGCAGCACTTAAGACATTGCTCAGTATGCCTTTTGGCTTTAATTATTTTGTCCGGTTGCGTCACGCACAAGAAGCGTGATGAATCAAGTAAACTGGGTAAGATGTACCACGACATCACCTCTAAGTACAATCGGAATTTTAACGCCAATTTGCTTATTGACGAAACCATGGCATCTTTAGATGCCGCCTATCAGGAAGACTATTCTAAAATCCTGCCGTTATATCCACATGTCGATAAGGAAAACCCCACGCAAGTAGCAGATCCCATGGATCAAGCCATCGAGAAGGCATCAGTGGCTATCGCGATCCACAGGCCCAGCCATTGGACCGATGACAATTACCTGATCATCGCTAGGGCTCAGTTTATTAAAGAAGATTTTGAATCTGCCGAAGCTACCCTGAGGTATCTGGTGAAGCACTACGATCCCAAGAATCTGGCAAGTGCATCTCAAAGAGCACGCAATGTGAATGAGAAGCTTTCTGAGAGGGAAGAAATGAAGGAGAAGAAGGTTTTGGCGCGTGAACGAACTTTTAAAATCAAGGAACGCAAGAAAGCAGTGCGTAAGAGCCGCAACGAGAAGAAGAAAAAGGCCAAGGCTCGCAAAGACCGCATTCGCCAGCGTAAGACCGAAATCAAAGAGCGAGAAAAAATGGCCAAGCAACGCTCAAAATCACGCCAACCAGTGAAAGAAGTGCCAAAAGTGACTGCGGAGGCACCTACAAAAAAGTCTAAGAAAAAGGAACGTAAGCCCTTTGAGGAGAATCCGGAGCTGCCCAAGATAAAGGGCGATCCTACTCATTACTTCTTGAAGCATAAGCCTGCCTTCCAGGAAGCCCAACTACTACTGGCCAAGACTTTGATCGAAAGAGATCGCTTTGGTGAAGCCCAACAGATCTTGACTCGACTGCAGAATGATGCAGGTACTTTCGATGAGATCAAAGAGGAGCTGTACGTGGTACAAGCACACGGTGCCTTGAGTAGGGGGCAAGATGCCAGCGCTGTGGCGCCATTGAAGGCAGCTGTCGAGCACAGTAGGAATCGGGAGAAAAAGGCACATTACGCCTTTGTCCTAGCACAAGTATTGGAGAAAACCAATCAGTACCGGGAGGCTTCAATGGCGTACGACCAGGTCATAAAGCTCAAGCCTGACTATACGAAGAACTTCAATGCCTCCCTCCGGAAACTGCAGATGCAGTGGAATACGGATCAGCTCAATGATAAGGACTTCGAGAGAACCATCAAAAGGTTGATTAGGGATGATAAGAATGAAGAATACCGGGATCAGCTATATTACGCATTGGCGGTCAAGGACCTGAAACGAGGTAATCGGAAGGAGGCCATTACCAATTTGTCTCAGGCGGTCAAGAACAGTGCAGGAAATCGCAAGCAGAAAGCGGAGGCTTATTACACCATCGCCACCCTCCACTTTGAGGATGAAAATTACGTCAAAGCAAAGTACTACTTCGACAGTACCCTCACTGTGATGCCTAAGCAGGATGTGCGTTTTGAAGAGGTACAGACCTTTGCCAAGAATCTGGATCAGATCGCTGATCATTTAGAGCTGATCACGTTGCAGGATAGCCTCATCCGCATCAGTCAAATGAGTGACAAAGAGGTGAAGGAACTCGCTTCGCAGATCAAAAAGAAGTTGGCCGCACAGGAAGCCGCTGCTGCAGCTCAAGCAGCGAAAGCTGCAAAACCAGACACGAGATCAACGGCACTCAATCAAGCGGTGAGGCAAGGTGCTGCCGGAGCCGCTGCTGGGAGCAACTTCTTTGCATATGATGATAAACAGGTAAAAAAGGGTTTGCGCGAGTTTGATCGAAAATGGGGCAATATCTCATTGGAAGATGACTGGCGTCGATCCAATCGCGCATCCTTTGAATCTGCGGACACAGACTCAGAGGGTGAACAGGTGGCTACAGGAAATGATTACAATGTGATTGCCCCGATCTCAAAAACGGAGATTGAAGAGATATTTAAGGATGTACCTAAATCTGAAGCTGACCTGAAAGCAGCCTATGCGAAAATTGAGGAGGCACTTTTTAAGCTAGGTGGACTCTTTCGGTCAGAACTTGAAAATGAGCGAAAGTCGATTGAGTCGCTGGAGGAGTTGCTGCAGAGATTTCCCGAGACGACTCATGCGTTAGATGCCTTCTACATGCTTTATGTCTCTTACATGGAAATCCCCAATCGAGAAAAGGCCGACTTGTATGCTGCCAAGATCAATGATCAACATGGAGACTCAGAGTATGCTAAGTATATTAATAATCCCGAGTATCTCAAGAATGTGTTGACTGAAGAAGAGAAAATCGAGCAATACTATGCCAAGGCCCATGACCTGTACAATGACGAGTCATACCAAGATGCCTTCAGACACCTGAGAGATGCTGGCAATCACTTACCCTCCAAGCACGACCTCCAGTCAAAGTTTTCGCTCCTGTCGGCCATGTGCATCGGTAGGATCAGGGGTAGGGAGCCATATGTCAACGCACTCAAAGATCTGATAGCAAAGTATCCAGACACCGAAGAGGAAAAAAGAGCCAAAGAGATTATTAGACTCCTCGGCATACGATTTACCGATACCAATGATGGCATCGAAGAGATCAATCCTGACTCGTATTTTTCGATGGCCCCCAATGATAAGCTGCATGTCATCCTTGTTGCCCTGAAGAACCAAGCCGATGGCAAAGTGCAAAATGCATCGCGAATCGCCATATCCAACTACAACAAAAAGTACCACAGACTGGATGAGCTCAAGGTTGCTACCATCGTGATCGACGATGGCAATGGTAAGAAGATACCGCTATTTGTGATCCGCCGATTTGATACCCGTGAAAAGGCTGTGAAGTACTACGATGGAGTGCAAAAGAACATTGGCGAGTTCATCGAAGATCCCAATTCATACGAGGTTTTTGCCTGCAGTCAGCCCAACTACCGAAAAATCGTGCAACTCAAATCCATCGATCTCTATCGCACTTACTTTGTGCAGGAATATCTGAGCAAGTAACCAAATTAAATTAGTAAAACCAGGTAGCCTGTGCCTGAGTTTGCAGATGCACTTGCACTTAGTAAGATTCTAATGCACGACCGGGTCTTTTTGGGATCCCATCAGCCTCAAGCCTTCTTCCCACCATTCTTTGAAAAGATCCGATCTTAAACTTCTCCTTGCCAATGTACCGGTAGACTTACTCATGTCCAGTACTTCGATCAAGATTTCCTCACCGGAAATGGATGCTTCCTGTAGCAATACCCCATCCGGTGCTACAATGCGGCTCTGCCCATGCGAACCCTCCATGCTAGAAAAATTCTGAGCTTCGTTGGACTGCACCACATACACATTATTTTCGACTGCACGGGCCACTACTTGGGCTCGGTAGGGAATAATTTTGCTTTCTCTACTCATATCCGATTCACTCGACAAATAGAATACCAACCTTGAGCCTTTGAGTACAGGCAGACGTACCAACTCAGGGTAGCGTGAATCGTGACAGATGATCATCGAACAGGTCTTTTCGCCGATCTTGAACGTGTTCAGACGGTTGCCCGGTTTGGCCCAGCCTTCATCACCACCCACCAGCTGTATCTTTGCCTGTCTGTAGATGGTCTCTCCGTGATCATCGATGACTATACCCATGTTGTATCTGGTACCATCCTCAAAATATGGGCTGCCATAAACGGCATGAATACCATTCGCCGCACATGCTTCGGCGATGCTCTTTTCAGCATTTATCAGGTCTTCCTCTGTGTACGCTAAGATGTCGGCAGTGTAATAACCCGTAGTCGCGCATTCATGAAAGAGGGCAACATCTACTCCCTTGTCGGCACAGTGCTCTATCTTCTCTATCATTTTGTACACATTGCTGTCGATGTTGTGTACACTGTGCATTTGGATAGTAGCCACAGTTATTTTGTCCGGGATTGTGAGGACTTGGTTTTCCGAAGAAGCGTTGTTGATTGACATTTGTCGCGCAAAAACCGATGGCCTTCGTTTAAACAGTTTCTCACCCAACTCCTGGTCTACTTGGACGTCAAATAAGACAGCGCCTGGTCCCTCTTCATGGTCTCTGTAGATGATCACCTCACCTCCATCATCGATGACCAGCGTTTGCTTAGGATGGGTAAAGATCAGCCAAGCATCGTTGTCTCTCGCTCTGGCTCTTAGCATGGTCGTATTCCATTCTCCTCTGCCTCCATAGGAGGGATTTAAAATAATCGAGGCCCCTCCCAAGGCAAGAACTCTTGCAACTTCCGGAACCTGCCTTTCATAGCAGATCATGATGCCCATCCTTCCAAACCTGGTGTCAAAGGCTTCAATATCATCACCAGGATGGTAGTATTCTGGGGTAAAATAGTCTTGAGCCATGTGTGTTTTTCGATGTTTATGGATGATCACTCCTTGTGGATCGATCCAGGCAGAGGTATTATACAGAATGTCACCTTCTCGTTCCAGAAACCCAAGAACGATGTCGACACCGTGCTCCAAGGCCAGTGCTTTGACTCTTACTACGTTATCACCATTTTCGGTCTCGGCTATTTGTTTAAACTTACTCTCGAGATCCGGCTTTGTACGTGGATCACTTTCGTTGACCTCATTAATCAGATACCCTTCAAGACCCCCTTCAGGGGTGATGATGCACTCCGCCCCTTCGGCGACAGCTTCGGATACTAGCCGCTCAATGGTAGCCATGTTGGCGGCTTTGTCCCATTTGACTGGGACATAGGACAAGCTGGCCATCTTCACGGTTGAAGATGGGCTGCTTTGCCCCATTGAGCAAACAGGTGCAAGAAAAAAAAGGATGAACGCAGTAACGATGGAGCCGGCCAAGTTGAATCTTTGCATCAGTAGATCACCGTGTTGTTTACAATCCGATCTAAAATAGGGGAAATCTATGGATGAAACATAGTGGCACTTAGTCTTATTTAGTGGTTATCTTCCGATTTTAGAACATCTCTTAAGAAATCCCTTTTTATCAGTAGGCTCACTTGTCAGCTATTGATATGTGATAGAAATCAACATATCGCTCATGGCTCCTTGATGCTAAGTGGTTAATTGATGTCCTTTTGTCTTGACACAAAAGGACCATGAAGTCAAGGCTGCAAGGCGCATAGCCTTTGCTATGTAAGGATTTTGATGATGAAGATCCTGGTGCAAAAGAGCATGCCAATAGTATTAGATATTTATGAATACAGCACTAAACCTTCGCTCTGGAAGCATTCTACTACTCCTTAAAAACGATGGCCTGCTAGATCACCCACTCGAGGGTTCTTTGACCGAACCCACTAAATATGGCCAAGAGGCAATATAGTATTATCGAGTTTGAGCAATTGGCAAGATGGGCGTTTGGTTTATGGCCGTGGCACTAAATCGTATTCAGGCTATCGGAAAGGATATTTTCAGCCGAGATTATCCTGAGATTTCAAGGACAGCTGTCACTGCACCAATTTGATGATGACCTGTCCTTTAGTGACGGCATCTCCTTTCGATACTAGGACACTTTCGACCTTTCCATCGATATGGCTCTGGACAACGTTTTCCATTTTCATGGCCTCCAGTGTGATCAGGGGCGTACCATCCGAGATCACATCGCCTTCTTTGACCTGGCAGTCTACAACTTGACCAGGCATAGGTGCTTTGATCTCACCTTCATTATGTACGACAGGCTTATTAAAACCCAAGGTAGCGATCATTTGGTCCAGGGGTCGCTCCAGCCGGATAGAAAAATCATAGCCATCGATCCGGATGTCGTACGTACGGTCGGCATGATTGCTACGCATCATTTGGAGGTGATGGTTGCTACCATTAGATCGGATAATGCCCATTTCAGTCCTTACGTCAAACTCTACGATCAGGCTGTTAAGCTCTTCGGGTGTCAATGCAAATTTGAAGTCATCATTGACATGTGCCAGCACAGATTTTTCTGTCTTCATCCTAGTGACATCTTATTGGCTTTTGTAAGCACAATTACCTCAAAGATGGTATAAACCAAATAGATCACAAAAAAAATAATCAAGTAGTGATTGTTTGAGGGTTGGTATAAGTGGTCAAATAAGAAGACGATAAGCAAGCAACAACACAGTTTTATGAAGACCAATGCCATCGTAATCTGAGTGAGATGATTTTGATTTTTACTTCGTGCCCCTCTCTTACCAATATAATGCGCCATAATGGTAAACGCAGAAAAAAAAAGGATGCTGGCAAGGGATATTGGTAAGGAAGCCTCAAAAAAAGTGAATGTGGAAAGCAAGTAGACACCCATGCCCAAGACCACAAAAATGGTTACGAGCCAGATGACAAAGCGATCGTTTTTCATTCCTTCATGAGGATTGCGCCTGCTTATTCTTTGCGGTTAAGATCGTTGACTAGCTTTACAAAATACGCAGCTAAGAAGACAATCGCTAGACCTGCGGTGAAGTAGGATCTATCGGTTTCAAAATACTTATCCAACTGCTTACCCAAAAAGACACCCACTAGCAGATACGCTACGATCTGGAATGCCATTCCAGAATATTTCATGTAGCTCTTGACAGCTTTCTGATCCAGGATCTTCCTTTCCCGCTTATTCGATTTGGCCATTTTCTATTGCCGAAAGAACTGGTTCTTCCCCAGCTTCTATGTCATGTTCTTCATGGCTGTCTTCCTCTTCTTGCGCACCCATGCTGCACTTCACGTCAAATACAGAGCCGGACTGTACCACGAGCTTATTTGTGGTGACATCGCCTTCTATGACAGCGCCTTCTCTTACTTCCAGGACCTGACGAATCTGCATAGTCCCGTCAAAGCGACCCTCGATGATGGCATTCTCACACTCTATGTCGCCTTTAAACTCACCGGTAGGCCCGATAATTACTCTGGCCCTGCATGTCAAACCACCGTGAAATGTGCCATCGATGCGAAAATCGTTCTCGGAGGTCACATTACCCTTGAGGTGTGATCCCTGCACAAGACTGTTGTGCAATAGAGAATTGCTTGAGCGAGTAGGTCCTGTAGTTTGCATTTCTGTCTTCTTACCAAACATAGTGAATCATTAGTTTTTTGGCCAGTCAACTTCATCTTCAAAGTAGATGAGTTACTGACATTGATGAACAATAAGTGATAGCTGATGAGTGTGAAACTATGGTAAGTTAAATAATTTTTCACAAGATTAGACTTCAGAAGTACAGCTACTTTGGGAGATAATTACTCTGACCATTAAAAATGGGGGCAGTACACACCACGGTTTTCGCTTCCACAAAGTAGATAGACCAGAGAAAACTCAAAGGCACCATTGCCGTTACTAGCTACCCGCAAATCAGATACATTCCAGTCATATGAAAAACCTATGCCAAAATTCTGGTATTCAAATCGAGTGGATAAAATCACGGCATCTGCACCCATCGAGGCGGTAGAGCTCTGACCATCGCCAGCTCCAGGGACATAGTTGTTGACCAACCTCAGCCAGGCTCCAATCTGAAAGGTATTGGACGAAAACTTGTCCTGTGCTAAGGTAAAGCGCAGGGAAGTGCCTAGATTAAGTAGAAAAGATGGGCCCTGGGAAAAAGCTACTGCTCCCGGCACCAGTGCCAGATTGGTGTTGCCCAGGGCAAATTCACCTCCTGCATGAAAGGTATAACGTGTGAAGAGCGACACCACAGAGTCTTGTTTGAAACTGACATCAGGACTATTCAAATGGTGCATGGCAACCCCAGCGTATACATTGTTGGACTTATTAAGGACTGTAAACCAGAGAAGCCCCGCTGACACATCGGGGAAAATGAAATTGTCACGGGCTAAGTTTTCACCAGAAGGTAAACCGGGATCAAATCCACCCGATCCGTCGTGCTGCGACCCAAATCGAAGTTTTAGAAAGTCGATAGACCTTTGAGATATGCCGGCATCTGCACCAAATACCAAGTAATGTGAAAGATCGCGATTGCCCCCCATTCTGCGACTGTACGACCCAGATAATCTAGCTTGCAGCGTCTGAAAGTCAGCTTCACCCGCTACATCTCCCCAAAGGGTGCCACCCACACCAAAGTAATCGTACTGTCCAACCGGGATCTTGCGATCGTAGGAAGCGGAGTAGGTATTGAAGGCATTAGATCTAAGTATGCTTGCCCATTGATTGCGATAATTTGCCACAAATCGCTGATTGCAATTCATCACACCGGTCAAAGCCGGATTGAGATTAAGTGGCGACATGTAAAACTGCGAAAAGTGGATATCCTGGCCATACAAAGACAGTCCAGTCATGCTGAGCATCACAAACGATAAGACAACGATCTTCTTCATAAGCAAACTGGTCTAACCCATGATAAAACTAGTCAATTTCTGCTCAAAATGCTTGACACATATGATGCAGGTACAACGATCATTATCAAGGTCTATCAGGTCATAAGTTGGCTCTTCCCTGGGATAATACAAAATAATGTCACCACTGATCGCCCAAAGAAAGCTGTCAAGGGCGAGGTGGTTTCTGCACGATCCCCAACCACCATACAACGTCATTTTAGACACTTAATTATCCACATCATACTTCTTGTCAGGTGCTTTTTTCCACTGTGCTCCAAAATGCTCCACCAGCACATTGTCATAGCTGTCTGCTTTTTCAAATAGGTACTGCATCATCTGTTTTCCAGTCTCCACTCTCAAGTATCTATCATAAATGATCAGAGAAAGAATGATATCGTTGCCTTTGACACTAAATGCCAGACCGTTAAGTGTATAGTTTTGCGCCAATAAGTATGCATAAATCGCACCAATCTTCTCATTGGGTAATCTGGCGAGAAAAGCGTCTCCGATGATCAGGCCACTGTCGGTGTGATAAGAGATTCTGATGGTGGCACTTCCTTTTTCGATCTGCCATAGGCTAGGTCCTATTCGGGTCAGGTCTATTTTATACCCTAAGTCTGAGAGTATATCTTCTACCGTTTTACTTATGCCTATGGGTTCGTAGGCTTCAACGCGATCTGGCAGCTGCACTTTTGTGCCACAGTGATCACAATACTGTCCTGTGGTCTTGGTAGAAGTGACAAGGTTGCGACAGGCATGGCAGCGGGTAGAAGGTGCTCCGCCGGTTTTATGGAAGAGATTTATCGAATCCAACACATGCGAACTTGGCAATGAGAACCCGATGTTGTTACCGTGTTTGATGATAAAGGTGTTGACACCTGCAACTTCTCCTGATAAGGTCACCAGAGGCCCTCCACTATTTCCCGGATTTAGTGCCGCATCGTGCTGCAAATATGCCAGATCATTCATCTCATAAGCTACATTGGAAATAATGCCATTGGTAACTGAAAACTTCAAACCAAATGGATGTCCGATTGCGATTACTTTGTCACCTTCTCTCAATTCGTCCTTTGTCATGAGTGACACCTGAGGCATTCCTTCTTGTGGTGCTGCCAGGAAAGCAAGATCGAAGGTTGGATCGAGAAAGAGCACCGGGACCAATTGCTTGGCAATGGCCACTCCACTAATGACCACCGAACGGTTACCCCGTACCACATGTTCGTTGGTCACAATGACATTGTGCATCTTGAGGTAAAAACCGGTACCAGTACTATATGGCGTGGCGATCTGTATCAGCACTTGCTTATAGATATCCAGTATGTTTGCCAGAGGTGCCGACATCTCGATTAGCGACTTTTTGAGAGATTTAATTGAGCGATCATCAACAAGTAGGACTTTGCAAACAGGATGGTGTGATCAAAAATGAGCATCTTGTAATTGGGCGATAGATAAGGATAATCAGACCGGTATCGCTCCATGATATAAGAGATTGCAGAGACGATATTGCGCTGCTGTAATTTGTGATTCTTTGCACGAAAGGGAAGCTCAAATCCAAGTTTCTCAAAATAGTCGTGCTCAATGATCTGATAATAGAGGAGTAGCAGCTCGGCATCTGGCTCTGGCAAACTAAAGGAGAACAGAGCATGCCCAACAATATAACCGGGTACAGCTAACGCCACTGGATAATGACGGTTTTCATAGTACCAATCCATATGGTTGATCTCTCCCAATATGATGTCCTGTAGCTTTTGGTGATTGGCAGCGCTGACGATGCCAAAGGTCGAAGTGGTGTGGTACATCTCTGCTTCCAGCTTCTCCACTGGTCTTTTAAGGATGCCGGTGAGCTCCTTGATAAGTCCATGGTTTTTCTGCACGGTGTTGAGGGCACTATGCTGGAAGTACGACCGATGTATGCGCTCGATCGTCTCCATGGTTTGACCTTCTGGACGCGTTAAGAAATCCAGCTTGTAGACAGCATCCATTAGTAAGTAGGTGATGCCACCAGGGTACTGATGAGCATTGAGGCGACCGTGGTCCACTTCATGCAAGACTTTGGCAATGGTCTCTCTGATGAAGGAGACCTTCACTTCCTTTTGTGCATGGGGGATGGTGGTGATGTGACCGATATTGATTGGTTCCAATGCTTCAAACTCCTCCACCATCAGGTCGTCGTGCTTATCTGCAGCCAAAGCGATCTCCTTGAGTCCATAGTAGACTTTGTAGGGAGAAGCATCCACCAGATTTGAGTCGAAGACAATGGCGACATCTCCATCGTCATCAAGGCAGTAGCGGCCGTACTTCAACTGGTAATTGTTTTCCAAAAGTCGCCGCATGAACCCAATCTCTGGTTGGCCTTTGACATGGGCTATCTTGGCGATGGCTCGGATTTTTACTGCATCGGTCGTACCAATGATCCTCTTCGATCCCTGTAAGATTTCAAAATCAATTCCCTCCGGCCTGGAAGTATACTTCAAATTTTGACCTTGATCATGCTTGAGATATTCAAAGAGCAAACTAAAAGATGTCAGGTAGTCCTGCTGCTCAAATTGCATGATCGATTGATCCCAAACGTCATATTTGGCGGTGGTCTTCCGACCACCGGTAAATCTTCCCAGGGGTATTTCTGGTTGATCAGCAGAAGGAGCTCCACCAAATATTTTGGAAAAAAACTGCATGCACTAGTAAGGTAGCAAGTTTTTCAAAAGAAGAGGGACATTTGACTTTGTGGGGTTATCATCCTACCTTGACTATCCCACTCATGAAATCTATGGATCTGCAGATAAAGTCCACATTTCGAAGCCAGTTTGATCTTCCTGACTATCCCTTTAGTATCTGCGCTGATGATCAGATCCTCACCATCGGTTCGTGTTTCGCACAACATCTGGGCAGCAGATTGAGTCGGACCAAATTTGATGTGTTGACCAACCCATTTGGCATCGTTTTCAATCCGATATCTGTATCGGAAGTCCTGCTCCACGGCCTTTGCCAACGATCGTTGAAGGATCTCGTCGTCGTACAGAACGATGGACTTTGGCATAGCCTTGCTCATCACGGACGATTTTCTGCCACGTCCCAAGAAGTCTTACTGCAGCAAGTCGAGCTTGAATGTCGAGCATTGATACAACGTCTTAGGAGTGTCCGTGTCATCATTCTGACCTTTGGCACAGCGCATGTTTATCGACACGTCAAGTCTAACCAGATAGCAGCAAACTGCCACAAGATGCCAGCGCAAGCATTCCATCAGGAACGACTCGAGGTGCAGCAAGTGGTGGATGCACTCTCAAGGCCTTTTTCCATACTAGCTAAAAGAGAGAATCCGCCCCACATTATGCTCAGTGTCAGTCCGGTAAGGTACTGGAAAGACGGAGCTCATGAAAGCCAGCTCAGTAAGGCAACTCTTCAATTGGCGCTTGCAACATTGGTCGATCTTTGGCCACAATGCCATTATTTTCCAGCCTATGAACTACTCCTGGATGATCTGAGAGACTACCGTTTTTATGCCACAGACATGTTTCATCCGAATGAACTAGCGATAGACTACATTTATGACCGATTTACCGAAGCCTTACTCAGTGACACTGCCAGACAGTATGCGGATAGAATGATTCAGTTGGTGAGAGCACTTGAGCATCGCCCTCTCCATCCAGACGCACCTGCATATCGCCGATTTGTCGATGGATTGGTGAGACAATTCCAGACCTTAAAAAGGGACTATCCGGCAGTTGATTTCAGCAAGGAAGCAAAAATGCTGTCGGCTTTGGAAGGCGCTGTAGACTAGGCAATTCGTTGGGAGGTACTGTGATTGTCCAGTTCTCCAAGTTCGTTGGTACTGACTAGATTTAATCCCGGTCGCTTGCCAACCTCGATGGTACCATACCGATCTTCTATCCCCAAGCTTTGAGCACCGTGGAGAGTCGCCCATTTAATCAGGTCTGAGGTGCAGACTCCTGAGCAATACTTCTTGATGGTTTTCATTTCCTCGAAAATCGAGAGCTGCCAATTGCTCGAAAGACTGTCTGTACCTAGGCATACCTTGGCATCACCAGCGGCAAACTGCTCGTAGTCGGGGAGTGTGTTTTCGATGTACAGATTGGCATTCGGACAAGAAACCCAATAAATCTGATCGCTCCATTGATGCGCAGTATCGATATCATCCCTGGTCGATTGTGTGTTGTGGACTAGAAGTAGTCGGTGCTTAGGATCAAGGTGATCGAGGGCAAATTTCAGCGAGGACTCTCCAGTAGGCAGCGGAGCTCCATATGGAAAACCCAACTCAGAAAAAAGGGTCACCAGATCACCGGATTTATCTCTAAACAGCGTAGACTCAGCGATGGTCTCCTGATTGTGTATGCTGACGCTGCCTGGTGTCTCATTGAGTTGGTTGATGGCGTCGTAGAGTTGATCACTTACAGAATAGGGAGCATGGGGTACGGCACTGCATTTATGACCTTCATTTTCGATGACCTGGTCATAGATGAGTTTGTAGTCAGTATAAAACTTTTCAGCTAAGTGTGGCTGCATAAAGTCAAACATCTCCACAAAAGAATAGTACAGGATTTGACTCATCTCCTTCTGAGCAAAGCTATCTGCTTTATTGCAAATGTCTCCTACGGCCACAATGCCATTTTTTGACATCTCTTGGTCAGCCCTGGCGATGGCATCCAAGATTTCTTCTTGACCAGCCTCACGAAAGGCCACAATGTTTCTGATGAACTTGATCAGACCCGTGCCAGAGTCGATTTTTCCTTTCATGTGAGAGAGCTCCAAGTGGCAATGTGCATTCACATAGCCAGGTATGAGCACACCTGACAGGTTATTGACCGAGGCTGGATCGTGATCTTCCATGGTATCAATGGACAAAATAGTGCCTCCATCATCCATGACGATGACCTTGTTTGGCTCGGGCTCCCGGCAATTCGAATAGAGGCGGTCTGCTGTTAGCTTGGTAAAGGACATAGCGTAGGAGCGATCAGTGCAATATCATTGCCTGCCCGGGGAATGGAGGAAGTCATTTAATCATGCGTAGGAAGCTGCCCATAAACCACTCGCTATTGGTATTCAACAACCTATCGAGAGTGGTGTCAGCCTTTGTCGAAAAGTATTTTATGTCACGCACCATGCTGCAAAATGCTTCAGATTCCTCGCAATTTTCCTCGATGCCAATATAGTCATCCATCATCTTGACCAATGGTTCAAGTTCCTGTTTTTTTCGGTGCAGTAGGATCTGATGAAAGATTTTAAACATTTCCTTTTCCGCCACATAGTACTCTTTTCTGCATCCATCGAAACATTCCTTGTATACCAACCCCCACTCTAACAATGCTTTGAGGTTCATGCAAACATTTCCACGCGATATCTGGAGCTCTTCCATGATTTGATCAGCACATTTTGGTTTTGAGCTAATCAACAACAGAGCATGAATCTGTGCCTTCGTCTTGTTGATACCCCAATGGTTACCCAGGTCCCCCCACCTCTGTACAAAATTTCTTTTTGCCTCGTCTAGCTTCATTTTTCACAATTTCAAAAAGGGTGTTCCTACGATCGTGGCTTCCAGCTGTTTTCTGCCCGTTGAAATACGAATGTGATTTCCTGGCTGTGCACATGCTCTCTCCACATATCCCATCCCTATGGGTTTTTGCAAAGATGGAGAAAAGGTGCCCGATGTCATGGCTCCGATTTGTCTGCCATTCTTATCTTCTATCAGATATCCGCGACGTGCGATCCTTCGATCAGTCAATTCAAAGCCTACCAATTTTCTAACAACCCCAGCTCTTTTTTGTTTGGCAAGGACATTTTTACCAATGAAATCCTTCTTGCGGAGCTTGGTAATCCATCCCAATCCAGCCTCTAGTGGTGAAGTCTGATCATCGATGTCATTTCCATAAAGGCTGTACCCCATTTCCAGTCGCAAAGTATCTCTAGCTGCAAGACCACAGAGTTGGATGTCGGCATTAGTATCGGCCATCAATTCGTCCCAGATCTGGGGAATCGACTGCCGATCTGCATAGATTTCAAATCCTCCCGATCCTGTATAGCCCGTGGCTGAGATCAACACATTAGGACACTGGGCGAAGTCTGCTTTTTGAAAATGATAGGACGGTATATCCTTCAGCGGAAGATTGGTGAAAGGTTGGAGGAGTTTTGCCGCCATAGGTCCTTGGACTGCGAGTAATCCTGTTCGTTCAGATATGTCAATGATGTCGGTGTCAAAGCGGTTATGCTCCTTGATCCATGAGAGATCTTTCTGAATATTGGCGGCGTTGACGACCAACATAAATGCCATTTCTCCGGCATTGCAGCGGTCTTCATCCAGTCGATACACCAGGAGATCGTCCACGATACCACCCTGGTGATTGAGCATGCAGGTGTATTGTGCTGCACCTACCTTCAAGGTGGAGGCATCATTGCTGGTGACGAGTTGAATGAGGTCTAGTGCTTCCTTACCCTTGATGATAAATTCTCCCATGTGGGAGACATCAAAGATGCCACATCGTGCCCGCACCGCCAGATGTTCTTGACTCACATTGGAATACATAAGTGGCATCAAATAGCCTGCGAAATCGGTCATCTTAGCTCCTAAGTCCTGGTGGCGTGTTGTCAATGCGGTTTCTTGTATCATGGTGCGGAGGTCATGTAGGGTAAAAGGTCTCTGCGGCGATCTATCGAATCGTAATTTTAGTGATGGTATCTCCTGCCTGGATTTGATTGACAACACTCATCCCGTAATTAACCTCTCCAAATAGTGTATAGCGGCCATCGAGATGTGGTGTTGGTCCCTGGGTAATAAACCATTGGGCACTCTCAGTGTGACTGCCGGCAGATGCCATACCCAGCTTGCCCGACGAGTTGTAATACACTTGGGATAATTCTGAGCGGATATTATAGTCCATACTGCCATATCCATCTCCTCGATTACATCCTCCCTGAATGACAAATCCTGGTACTACTCTGTGGATCGTTTTGCCTGCATAATAATTTAAATTTGCCAGGTCGATGAAATTGGCAACGCTAGCTGGGGCCTGTTTTGCATAAAGTGAGATTTCAATACTGCCGCGGCTGGTTTCGATCGATGCCCTGATGGAGTCGTGTAAGGGTGTCAGTGCAGACCATTCGATCGCATGGGTGTAGGGTAGATCTTCTCGTCTCTCCTGCTCATCGCTGTATTTGGCCAGTGCCTCCTGTACGGCAAGAAAAGCCTCACTATCTCTTGGTAATTGCAAGGATGACAAGGCGTTCTTCAATAAAGCTGTTGGCTCCACTCCGTAGTTGCTCCAACGGATGTCTTGATTTGACAGCAGATGGGCTGAAATGGCCACCTGGGCCACGTCACCGGATTGGAGCCCCTGTAAAATCCGGTTGATGATAGCTTGACGAGCTGTCTTGCCAATGCGACGAAATCTTGGTGAACTTGCCAAGGTGGCCAGAGATTCAAATGCAGTGGTTCGAACTAGGTGATCCTTTGCGGCATCCAAGTGACCGATCACACTGGAGTAATTGCCTGGATAGGCAGCCAGGGCACTAATGGCTGCTGCTTTCTCTTCCGGGGTCTTCGACTGCCTGATTCTCTGCCTGATCAGATCTTGGTTGATTTTGAGAAACATATTGTTGCCCCCCGGAATGAATTTGCTGACAGCATGCAATAGTTTGGTTTTGACTTGCCAGGGATAATTGCCCAGTGACAAGGTCATATAGCTCTTCCAATAACGGGCATCGCTCTCTTTGAGTATGGTTTCCGCAGCTGTACACGCTACCTGGATATTTTTGTGGCGCAGCATCTGCTGGATGATGCGTCTGTTTTTTCCAAAATCATGTGCTCCAATGGCCTTGATCACATTGCATTGCAGCCGAAAGTCCTCGTCCTTTTGCAGGGTAGGATACAGCAGCGAGATGGTGTTTTTGTCATGGGTCTTTGTCAGAGCAAAAGGTAAAAACATCTTGATATTTACATCTGTCTCAGAAGTGTATATGAGTGCAAGTACATCCTTTTGTGCAGACAAATCAACCTCCGCCCTAGAGAGGTAATTGGCTGCTAGCATTCTTACTTCTTCAGGCACTTCAGGGTCTGCCAATAGGGAGACCATCTTTTGGGTGCCACTGGGAGTTATCATATTGCGCTGCATGTACCGGTAGATGGCTCTGGCCTGTCCCAAGAGCAGAAGGTGGTCATTGGGCCCATAAGTACTTACTTGGCTTAGTAAATCGAGGTGGGCCAGCCTACTGCATTTGCCAATGGCCTCCAGGATGGTAGCGTTGAGCATATGATTGACATCTTCGCTAGAGTCAACTACATTGTCAAAGGCAGCCAATAGGGCTCCTTCGGCAGCTGGAGCACCGATCTGCCCTAGAGCAAATGCACTGGCTTGTTGCACTTTTCGAACCGGATCTTGGAGCATAGCTATCAGTTGATCTAAATATTTGTCTGACTGCACAGATCCCAAGGCACAGGCCGCTAAATATCTGTAGGTTGGGTCTGGATGATCCATGAAGGAAGCCAGGCTATCCACCTCGCTACGATCCTGATGGTCCAGGATTTTTCGGGCAATCGAGTCTTTCAGGTTGACGGCCACTTCTGTAAGGATGGATTCCGATGTGGCATCTTCATCAGTCACTTGGCAACTGAGAATAAGGGTTGAAAGCATACTTATCACCAACAGCCTTCCCATCAGATCTACATTCCTCAATTTTATCAATTAGTCAGCACATTTGTTGGTCAGACCTTTTGCTTTCGGGCGTCGATAAAGCTTTTGACATATATGGCCAGAGCGATCAGGCAAACGATCATCATGGCCCCTACACGAAACATTCCCCCAGCATCGTCTCGTGCTATCACACCAGTGAGCGGTTTGAACAAGGATATGAATACCAACAAGGTCAGGACGACAATGATGTGTGCCACTACCTTGTTTTTCTTTTTCAATGGTCCCGACAGTGCTAAGAAAATGACACCGAACACAGCAGGGATGAGTGCGGTAAAAGAAGGAGTTTCAGATCCAAGATAGCCCCAGGCACCCATGACAATCAATACAATGGCTGTGAGTAAGTTGGCGGTGGAAGAGTTCATATATCTGGCGTAAGATGGGTAAACTTCAAAGATAGCAATAACCCAGTACTATCGCTGGGGTGGTAGTCCTGGAGGGGAGTAATTGGACAGTACGATGGTGCTAAAAGAAATCGGGCTCCTCGGCATCCTCGAAAACCTCAGGTTCATTTAAGGGATGGAGGTGATCATATTTTTCACAATCGATTTCAATATCCAACGGTCCTACAGGTTTATAAAACTTAGCGGTTTTATCATAGTCGACGTTGGGGTCTTGCTCAAGGCGTTTGATCAAATCTACAAATATCGGCCTAGCCATCACAGAACCCTGACCATTGGCCAAGTCCCTAAAACGGATCCAACGATCTTCTCCACCCACCCAGGTACCCACGACCAATGCTGGAGTGATTCCCATAAACCAGCCATCCGAATGGTTTTGTGTGGTGCCCGTCTTACCACCAACCTCAGAGGTTAAAGCATAGGTGCCCCCTCTTCCAGCCAGTGCTTTTCTGAGCATATCTACCATCACATAGTTGGCATCCTCCTGAAGAGCTCTTTCTTCGGTTTGAATCGATCGATAGATCAGCTTTCCATTCTTGTCCTCGATTTGGCTGATAAAAGTGGGTTTGATATAAAGTCCATTATTGGCAAAGGCAGCATAGGCACCAGTCATTTCAAATAGTGAAATGTCGGCCGAGCCTAAACAGAGGGAAGGCACAGGCGGCAGTTTGTCTTTATCAATGCCCATATTGGCAGCCAGGCTTCTCACGCTTTCCACATCACCTATTTGCTTCATCAAATACACGGAGATGGTGTTCTTGGATTCCCTAAGGCCCTGATATAAGCTGATCGGTATGGCCTCATAAGTATCGTCGGAGTTCTTCGGAGACCAGTCCTGGGGGATGTTAAAGTTACCTTCACCCTTGCTGATCGTATATTGTATATCGTACACCTTGGAGCATGGGGATATACCCTGAAAGGCGATGGCTGTGGAATATACAAAGGGCTTGAAGGTCGATCCCACCTGACGATTGGTATGGATATGATCGTGCTGAAATCGCTTTAGATTAATACCACCAACCCAAGCTTTAATATGTCCCGACCGTGGTTCTACTGCCAGCACACCTGTCTGAAGATGTTTGCGATGGTACTTAAGCGAATCCATGGGTGTCATCACCGTATCCTTTTCGAATGCAGCGTTGTCATAGGTAAAGACTCGCATCTTGACCTTCTTGTCAAAGTCCTCCTGAACCCTTTTCTGAAAAGTTTGCCACTTTTTCCTGAGGACCGGCCATTGTTCTCCAGCCATGAAGCGTTCATACTGGTTCTTCTGTTTTCTGGTGATGTATGCTTTGGCCAGCATGGACGAAAAATAACTGTCATCTTTTTCCTGACCCAACATGCGCAAGATATCGATATCACGCAGGGCAAAATCGATGGCCTCCTCGATCTCCTGAATTTGTGGGATCAAGTACCTGGTTCGCAGGTTGGCATAGCGTTCAGAAACTCTCACTTGCGCCTGCAAGCTTGAAGCTTTAATCTCGACATTAGAATCGTCTTGATCGTATGCCCATGGATCTTCCCTCACCAACTCCCAATGACGGAAGAAGATCCTTTGTAGCTTTTTCATGTGCTGCAGCATGGCAGCTTCTGCATGCATCTGAATGTCTTTGTCTATGGTGGTATAGATGCGCAGTCCATCGCGATCAATGCGATATGGAGTGCCATCGGGCTTTAGATTTTCTGGCAGTGCTAGCAATCTTTTTAATTCTTTACGCATCTCCATGCGAAAGTAGGGAGCGATGCCAATGTTATGAGATGACCGCTCAAAATTGCTCATGTCGATGGGCAAGGTCTTCAAGGAATCGTACTCATCCACCGTAAGATGACCATGTTTTTGCATCTGCCTCAAGACAGTCATTCGCCGCTGAGCTACCAGTTCTGGCCTGCGCATCGGGTTGAATAATGAAGAATTTTGCAACATCCCCACTAACATGGCAGCTTCTTCGACTTTCAGTTCATCTTGATTTTTTCCAAAGTAGGTTTCTGCGGCTGCTTGAATGCCATAGGAATCGTACAGAAAGTCATAGTGATTGAGGTACATCGCCATGATCTCCTCCTTGGTGTACCTACGCTCCAGTCTTACTGCCGTTATCCACTCCTTAAATTTGGTAGTGGCGAGCGTGTACATTCGGGAAAGTTTGTTGCCAGATAGGTGGGGGCGGTCGTAAAGGAGTTTGGCCAGCTGCTGGGTAATGGTAGATCCGCCACCAGATCGCTGCTGCAATATGAGTGATTTAATGGCCACCCGGCCTAAGGCGTAGAAGTCGATACCAGAATGTTTGAAGTAGCGCTGGTCCTCAGTAGCCAGCAGGGCCTTCTTAAGAAAAGGAGAGATTTCATCATAGTGGATAGGTACCCTGTTTTCTACGTAGTACCGACCAAGAATGGACTGGTCGCTGGTGTACACCTCAGAAGCGAGATTTTCCTTGGGGTTCTCCAGTTGATCAAAAGTGGGTAGATCCTGAAAAGAGAGGGCAATAAAAAACAAAGCTATGGCTACTACGCCCGCTATTACGCAACGCCACAACCATTTCACCAGTCCCCGCTTGAATGAGTCAGAAAACTTGAAGGCCATCGATTAGTGTTGTATAAAGAAAATACGCTATATCTAAAGTATCACATTTTCAATAAAATAGGCCGTTTTATGTCAGTTTTTATGAGGTAGGTCGCTGATAGTCATGGTAATATTGCAAGCTCTCTTTAATCTCCTGCGGATTTGCACCTTGGTCGAACACTCCCTTGCCAATAGACTTCAGATAAGTAAAGTTGATGGCTTGTCGAATGTTCTTTTTATCGTGTTTCATTTTTTGTAAGAAAGCCTTAAAAAGTGTTTTGTTTAATTCCTGCTTTCCATACATGTTAACAATATATGCCGATATCTCTTCCAGATCTGCTTCACCAAGGTAGCCATAGGTATATGATAAATGGGCTTCAGCCACCATTCCGATGGCGATGGCCTCACCATGCAGCAGGGACTTATCTTCCTGCATCATAACGCTTTCTATGGCATGACCTATTGTGTGACCAAAGTTCAGGATCTTGCGCTGACCTTTTTCCAAGGGGTCTTTCTCTACAATATCTTTCTTGATTTGCAGAGATTGTATAATAATATCGGTCCACCTTACTTGGGAGAGGTCTTCGATATCCTTGCAGACTTTCCAGAGTTTGGCGTCGTAGATCAGTGCATGTTTAATGGTTTCGGCGTATCCGCTTCGCAGCTCACGATGTGGCAGCGTTTTCAAGAATTCCGGTTCAATCAAGACGCTCACAGGATTATGAAATATCCCGATCGAATTCTTCAAGTCGTGATAGTCAATGCCCAGTTTGCCGCCAGTGGAAGCATCTACTTGCGAAAGTAGGGTGGTGGGGATTTGCAAAAAGGGAATACCCCGCATGTAAGTGCTGGCACAAAAACCACCCATGTCCCCGATCACCCCTCCACCTAGATTGATCAATAGCGATTTGCGGTCGGCCTTGAGATTAAAGAGCCGGCGCCAGATTTTTTCGCAAGTCCCAAGTACCTTATTCTTCTCACCAGATGGAATAGTGATGACCTCATCTAGCGTCACACTAATGTGTTCTTTTAGAAGTGGTAAGCAGTACTTCTCAGTGTTTTCATCCACCAAGACAAAGGTCTTGGAGGGGGCTAGATCCTTACAGATTTTATCAACTTTGCCGAGGCAGTTGCCAATGTGAATGTGGTAGTCATGGACTGGAATTGTTTTAGTCGGCATGATTTCTCAGGGTAAAAATTGTGCGTAGATTTAACTCAAAAGGTCGGGCTATTTTAATAAAAATTCATGAGTGGTTTCGCTTATAACACGTATTTTCGTGTCGACAAAGGTAGAAAACCAATACTCAAAATACTTTAATCAAGTAAAATCACAACCTATTGAGTGAGATTGTGCTCTCAATCGACAGCGTCGATCCTGCTGAATTGTATGGCAGAAATCATGTCCATCTAACTTTGTTGAAAGATGCTTTTCCGGAAGTACACTTCACCTCTCGTGGAGATCAACTCAAGCTAGCCGGAGAAAAGAAGCAGACCCAGCGTGCGAAGGCGAAGTTTGAGACGATGGTGAGGGTCTTGAAAGAACAGAAAGAACTCACTACACAAATGGTCACGGATCTACTCAATCAGAATGAGATCTCAAATCAGCGATTCTTCAGTAAACAAGCTGTGATCGTCCATGGTCGCAATGGCAAGCCGATCCGAGCCCGGACCCCTAATCAAAAAAGATTGGTGGAGTCTGTGGAGCACAACGACGTGATTTTTGCCGTGGGACCTGCCGGAACCGGTAAAACCTATACTGCAGTTGCATTAGCTGTAAGGGCCCTAAAGAATAGATTGGTGAAAAAGATCATCCTGACCAGGCCAGCAGTGGAGGCCGGAGAGAGCCTTGGTTTTTTGCCTGGCGACCTTAAGGAGAAGGTCGATCCATATCTCCGTCCGTTGTACGATGCATTGGATGACATGATCCCTGCGGACAAACTCAATCAGTTTATGGCCAATCGGATCATCGAGGTTGCACCACTTGCATTCATGCGAGGTCGCACCTTGGATCATGCCTTTATCATTTTGGATGAGGCTCAGAATGCTACCGTGACTCAACTTAAAATGTTCCTGACTCGGTTGGGACCATCTGCCAAAGCAATCGTCACCGGAGATCTCTCACAGATTGATCTACCCCGCAGCCAACGATCTGGACTTAGCAGCTCTATCCGTCTACTTGGACACCTGAAAGGCATTGGTACAATCGTGCTAAATCGAGATGATGTGGTCAGACACCGATTGGTCAAAGAGATCATTACTGCCTACGATGAGGCTCGCCACCGCTCCGAGGAAGAATAGCCTATTCTCAATCAATCAACCATCATGACTTTTCTTCTGACTAAGAGTGACCCACATCTGGCCGGTGATATCCTGCTGGATGGATCTAAGAGCATCAGCAACAGAGCGCTAATGATCAGGGCACTTTCGAGTAGTGATTTTGACATCACGCACCTCTCCACCTCTGATGACACCAAGTCCATGCAGCAACTTCTCAGCAGCACGGAGCAGGAGTTAGATGCAGGTCCAGCTGGTACTACCTTCAGATTTCTTACCGCTTATTATGCCCTTCAGGATGGTACACAAGTGCTGACGGGCTCTGCTCGTATGCAGCAGAGACCCATTGGTCCCCTGGTGGATGCACTCAATACATTAGGTGCCGATATTGAGTATTTGGGAAAATTAGGTTTTCCCCCATTGCAAATGAATCCACCACGGGAGCTAGGCAAAGTGAACCGACTGCGCATGCCCGCAAACATCAGTAGCCAGTTTATTTCTGCTCTCCTCATGATAGGGCCAACATTGCCGATGGGAATGGAGCTTACCCTGGAGGGAGATTTGGTCTCAGCATCGTACCTGCAGATGACCCTTACCATGATGCGGGATTTCGGCATCGACTATCGTTATGAAGATCAGGTGATAAGCATTCCATCGCAAGCATATCATCCTAAAAGTTATCAGGTCGAGGCAGATTGGTCAGCAGCCTCTTATCACTATGCCTCGGCTGCTCTGGCAGAAGATGTTCAATTGCGTTTGCGAGGTCTACAAAGTGAAAGTATGCAGGGCGATTCAGTAGCCATCGAATTATTTGGCAAGTTGGGGCTGTCGACTTCCTGGGATGACAATGGTCTCTTGATATCCCGGGTGACCAAGCCGGTGCCCATGCTGGAGCACGACTATATTCTTTGTCCCGATATCGCTCAAACCATGGCGGTTGCGACGGCGGGTCTGGGGGTTCCTTGCTTATTTACAGGTCTGGAGACACTGAGCATCAAAGAGACGGATCGAATAGCTGCCCTGCGTGCAGAATTGGCCAAGATAAATGTGGCATTCCACAAAATGCCGCCAAGGTTTAGTAAACAATCATCAAGATCGTACTATATGCTTGAAGGCCATGCGCATTGGAATTCACCACCTAGGTTTGCTACTTACCATGATCATCGCATGGCCATGGCCTTTGCGCCTCTCAGCGTCTTGGCACCCATAGCTATTGAAGATCCTTCAGTCGTGGGAAAGTCCTACCCCGGCTTCTGGGACGATCTCACCAGATTGGGATGGAGCATCGAATTGGTGGACTAGCAAATCATCTTACCTGAGACAAGATGAAGGCCACAACTTGCCTTCCATGACCTCAGAGCAGACACGTCAAAAGGTATGGTATTCACTACAGCAGCTATCCCTCAGTGCTCAAAATCTTGATTTCTACCCTCTGGTTCTTCCTGCGACCCTGGTAGGTGTCATTGGTAGCAATCGGCTTCCGGGGTCCGTATCCTTTGTATTGGATTCTACTGGGTTTGATGCCCTTGTCCACCAGGTAACCTGCGACCGTCCTGGCCCTGGCCCGGGATAATTCCTCACTGAATCCTCGATTGATCGGCCGGACCTTGCTACCGGCACTTGTGTGGCCCCCCACCTCAATCCTCACATTGGGATTGCTCTGAAGGAAAGAAAAAATCTCATCCAGCACTTCATATGATTCGTTGTCATCGCCTAGGGTGGAGCTATCGGTAGCAAAATAGAGTCTATCGACTTTGATAATCTGGCCAGCCTTGATATTCTTATCCCCCAGGCTGGGCAATATCCTGTACTCCTTCTGCTTCGGAGGGGTGGGCGCCGTAGGCTTTTCTGACACTGCGACTGGCGATTCCTCCTTGGGTGCACCCGTTTCAATGATGTACACAGATGTTTCGTCCTTTGCCTGTCCAGCTTCATTCTCCACCTCAATCTCCAAGTTATTTTTCCCCTCCTTTAAATATAGGGTCGTACTAAAGATGTGAGTGTCATAGTTAAAGCCAAAAGCCTTCATCTGCCTTCCATTGACTTTGAATCTGATTTGTTCTTTGGAGTGAACATTGTGAATCTGCGCATTGACCCGTATCTGATTCAACCGTGGATTGATCTTTTCAATGGGTTGGAGGAATTCCACTACCGGTGGCAACACTAGGGTTTCTTCCTCATTGCAAGCCGTAAGCGTGAATCCAGAGGCGTGATCTAACAAAAGATTTCCATTATAGGGAAACAAGGTTGGTGTCTTGTAAAAGGCCTCGAAGATCACGTATGAGATCGCCTTCTTAGGCTCGATTTTCCAACTGTATTTTTGCCAGGAATTATTGCTGATGGTCCTGCTTTCCGCCAGCAATTCCTTCTTGTGACAGGGCGCATCACCACCCCAGATCCTCAGCTTGATGGCTTGGTTAAAGTTTTTCTTTGGTAAAAGGGCTCTTTGCTCAGCATCTAGCGAATCATCCTTAAGAGAATCGGGTATGACGGCACTCCAATATTCACTTGAGGTGCAGAGATAGATCGAAAATGTATAGCATCGATCTCGCTCTAACGGCTTCGGCAATCGCTGGCCCACAGATTCCCAGGTATCGTTCTCCCTAGTGACCATACCCAAGTAGGTGCCACCATGGTGTGCTGGTCGATGCACTTGCCATGCCCCAGATGGCTGCACATCAGGCGGTGATTCTGTCGCAAAACCACAGTCTAGCCAACCCATGGGCGGTATGCTTGGCCTGGCTATTCCCTCAAACGAGGGGTTCGTCAGTTTAATGGTGTTGTACTCTAAATCTGCAGCAGGCATCGACTGAGACCATCCTGGGAAGTGGTACAGTAAAATGGCTGCAGCGCAGAGGATTCCTTTCACAAACTTCATCAACTGATTCCAAGTAAATATGATAAAAAAACGTTTAGATAGCCCACTTTCTTAATAAGAAATTAACGTTTGAGAGCTGGACTTGGTGTGGGGAATAGAGGTTTTGTCTCGATTTATCCCATTGCCTCTCTCATAACCGGGCCGTTGCTTCGGGATCACTCCTCTATGTCCTCCTGAAGAGTGATTTGACCTAGACAAAAGCATTATGACCGGTCACATCAAGTCCTGTAATCAACAGGTGAATGTCGTGTGTCCCCTCGTAGGTGACGACCGTTTCAAGGTTCATCATATGTCGCATGATAGGATATCCATCGGTAATGCCCATACCACCAAGTATCTGTCGGGCCGTTCGTGCCACCTCCAATGCCATCTGTACATTGTTGCGTTTGGCCATGGAGATCTGTGAGGGTTTGGCTTTGCCAGCATTGGCCAAGGTACCTAGTCGCCAAGCCATCAATTGTGCTTTGGTAATCTCAGTGATCATTTCCGCCAGCTTTTTTTGTGTCAATTGGAATCCTGCAATGGCTTTGCCAAATTGGTGCCTGTCTAGGGAGTAGCGCAACGCTGTGTCGTAGCAGTCCATAGCTGCACCAATAGCTCCCCAAGCAATGCCGTAGCGGGCTTTGGACAAGCACGATAACGGACCCTTCATCCCGCGTACCTCAGGGAGCACCTGAGCCTTGGGTACCCGCACATCTTCAAAGAAGAGTTCTCCAGTGATCGAAGCGCGCAGTGACCACTTGCCTTTTATTTGCGGAGCAGCAAAACCCTTGCTGTCCTTCTCGACAATCATACCCAAAACCTGATCGCCTTCATTCTTGGCCCATACGATGGCTAGGTCGGCAATGGGTGCATTGGTGATCCACATTTTGGAGCCGTTTAGGATGTAGGCGTCGCCATCATCGATCACACGCGTTACCATACCGCTTGGGTTGCTGCCGTAATCTGGCTCGGTGAGACCAAAGCAGCCGATCAGTGATCCTGCACCCAATGCTGGCAAGTACTTTCTTTTTTGCATCTCAGAGCCAAAGCGATAAATGGGATACATCACCAGTGATCCTTGCACAGAAGCCATCGAGCGTATACCAGAATCTCCACGCTCCAGCTCTTGCATAATGATTCCGTATCCTATCTCATCCATACCGCCACCACCGTAGACCTCCGGGAGGCTGGGAGCAAAAGCACCTATCTCCGCCAGCTCCTTAAAGAGGTGAACCGGACATTCTTCCCGTTGACAATATTCTTCGATGATGGGGGATACAGACTTGTTCACCCATGTCCGCAGTGCAGCACGAGCTAGAAGATGGTCATCCTCCAGTAGTTCATCTAGCTGATAATAGTCGTGAGATGTAAATGGATCATTCATAGCTTTTGTATCTTTCCGCCAACAATATATAGTTCCAAAAGGGGACTTTTAGCGATAAAAAATCTTTTTCACCACCTAACCACTTCCCGATGAGCAAGATTGCCCTCATGGGCATGGAATTCCACAGTTTTCATGGATATTATGCAGAGGAACAGTCTGTGGGCAATACCTATGAAGTAGATGTAGTGGCCGAAAAGTCCATGCAAATGGAGACCCTAAATGATGATCTCGATAATACGATCAATTACGAGCAGATATACCTTATTTGCAGGGATGAGATGGCTATCGCCCGACGACTGATCGAAACCGTAGCAAGCAGCATTTTGCGACGCATGAAGTCTGAGGTGGACGATGAAGCCAATTTTCGAGTTTGTATTAGGAAAAAGCATCCGCTACTGGGTGGATTGGTCGATCATGCATCGATCGAAGTGGAGGCTTAGATCCACGCATGCCGGGAGGCATGTCAGGACCGGAGATTTCTTTGTCGTTGGTGACACAGCCGTATTAAAGAAGTAGAATCTCTGGTACTGGTCCTGGGGCTGTGTAGAACGAGACCATACCTATCAGAAGTGATCTAAGGCATTTGGAGTTGAAGCTAGTGTAAAAAGAAAATGTTGTCATGAATATTTCATACAGTCCCTCAGCATTATTGGACACTTTAGCACTCCCATAACGCGTTAACTTGACTTGGGCATCGTCTTACAGTATATGATCTAAAGTAAATCACCATGAATAAATTTTTCTGCTTAGTCCTCTTGACAGCTTTCATCAGCTGTGATGTTTTGCAAGAAGTACAAAAAACAATGCTTGGAGAACCCGGTACCAGTGAAGTGGCTGCCGGTCTGAAAGAAGCTCTGAGTATAGGAATTTCAAAAGGCTCAGACCTGCTATCACAGAAAGATGGTTTTTATAAGAGTTCTTACAAAATCCTGCTGCCTCCAGAAGCTCGCAAAGTGACCGACAAACTTAAGGTGATACCTGGTTTTTCAGATATCGAAGAAGTGATTGTAGAAAAGTTGAATCGTGCTGCCGAGGATGCAGCAGTAGCCGCCAAGCCAATCTTTGTCGACGCCATCAAAGGAATGACCTTTCAAGACGCGATGCAGATCTTGATGGGTCAGAAAAATGCGGCCACGACCTATCTGAAGTCAAGCACTTATGATGGTTTGTATGAGGCCTTCCAGCCGGAGATCGTCAAGTCATTGGACAAGTTTAATGCCTTGGAGTACTGGGAAAAAGCAACCACCACATACAATAAACTTCCTTTTGTCGACAAGGTCAACCCTAAACTCGATGATTATGTGGCCACTGAGGCACTCGACGGCTTATTTAGTATGGTAGAAAAGGAAGAATTGGCCATCCGAAAAGATCCGGCAGCCAGGGTCACTGCACTCCTACAGAAGGTGTTTGCCAAACAAGATGGCGTGTAAGCGGAGTTGCTAGTAAGGATAGAATTGATGCAGGGTGAAGCAATTGATGAGTGGCTCCTTTCATGGCCGGAGTGTGCCGCTGGGAAACTAGAAGCCGACAATTGTTGGCGTGATGCTCTACTGGTCGTACAGCAAGAAATTTCTGATGGTAATTAGTTCTGATTTCGACATTGAAATGGCAAATGTTAGAATCAATTCAGTAAGATTGATCCAAGAACAAAGGGAATAATCGATTCACGATTAACTCACGGCCATCAGGATGGCATCGGTCTGCAAAGCCTGGTTCCACGCATCAAACACTTGGATGCCACCCTCAATGTAGACTCCAGACCAGGGAAGGGTACAAAGTGCGAGATCGAGATACCCTGTGTAAGGGATGACTGACTAAACCAATCTATTAGTATTTACCCTAAAAACTCGATGTTACGTTTTAATCCCTGGTACTTAGTGCGTTTGATCGCTGATTTTTTGAATATCTTCCCGAAAACTTCCTCTGTCAATTCTTGCCAATCTTGCCTGCGCATGTGCAGCAGCGCATGTGATGGTTTGAAGGATGATTCCTGGTGCTGTGTGCTGAATCGATTCCAGGGGCAGACTTCCTGACAGATGTCACAGCCAAACATCCAATTTTCCATTTGTCCCTGAAAGGAAGATGGTATGGACTCACGCAGCTCGATCGTCAGATACGATATACATTTTGTGCTGTCCAGTACGTATCCATCTGCCGACAGGGCTCCAGTAGGGCAGGCGTCGATGCAGCGAGTGCAGGTGCCACAATGATCGCGGATGGGCGAATCTGGATCAAGTGGAAGATCGATGATAAGCTCTGCGAGGAAGAAATATGATCCTGCTTTAGGATGGATGAGCAAGGTGTTTTTTCCAGTCCAACCGATGCCACTTTGCTTAGCCCATTCACGCTCCATGACTGGAGCTGAATCTACAAAACACCGTCCAGAGATCTCGCCGATTTGATCTCGCAATGCGATCAGTAGTTCCTGTAACTTTGCTTTTATGACATGATGGTAGTCCTCACCATAGGCGTACTGAGAAATCTTAGGTGCGTCTTCTTCTGCTTGCTTTTTGGGGTTGTGATAGTTGTACATGAGTGAGACCACAGATCTGGCACCAGGCACAAGTTGAGTAGGATCCACCCTTTTTTCAAAGTGATTCTCCATGTATCTCATCTTTCCATGATACCCTTGATCGAGCCACTTTTGTAGGTTTTCTGCAGCTTGATGAAGTCGTCTTGCCAAGGAGATGCCTACGAAGGAAAACCCAAGATTCTTTGCAGTCTCCTTCACTATTTTCGTATGTGACACGATGCTAGTCAAGTCCCTATCGTTTGATGTCGAAAATACACTTTCTTACAGAGGATCTCAGACCAATGGGATTCGTTGACATCCATCTAGTGGCTGGCAGGATTCTTACAAGGTCAGCTCCGGTGGACCCGGATCATGGATGGACACATGTTAATGCACAATCTGTAGTTTGGCAAATCGCAATACAATTCGACGTTGCGGATTGTGTATGTTTTTAAAAAATATGGTGGCCACCTTCTTGTCGTTGTAACCATCAATACTCAGTACCTTGCCTGTCCCAAATTTAAGATGTTTGACCCGCATACCAGCAGCTATCTCATGAGGTTTTGACGGTTTAAAATCTGCTGGAATGGTCACTTTCTGACTTTGTGCAGTCCTTTTGGGTGCAAAATTGCCTTTGACGCCTGACCTGATCCTGCCGGTGGCCACTGTTTTTTTAGGAGTGATGGGGACATCCATTAGATCTGCTGATATTTCTAGCAAAAAACGGCTAGGCTGATTATACACGATCTTGCCATAGCGGTACCTCGAACCTGCAAAACTCAGGGTCAGGTATTTTCTAGCTCTGGTGATGGCAACATAAAATAGTCGACGTTCTTCATCGATTCCATCCCGTTCTCCTTTGGCTTGAAACGATGGGAATATTTTTTCTTCCATACCAGCTACAAAGACGGCATCAAATTCAAGCCCTTTTGCTGAATGTACGGACATTAAAGTGACATAATCCTGTTCTTCTGCCGGGATATCTTGGTCAGTGATCAGCGCTATATTTTGCAAATAGGTAGCCAGACTTTTATCTTCAATGAGTCCTGTAGTATCAAGATCGTCTTCCTCAATAAACTCCTTAATGCCATCGAGGATTGCCGTGACGTTTTCTAATCGTGATAGACCTTCGATAGAATTATCAGATTTTAACAGATCAGTGATGCCAGAAAAATTAGCAACCATGGTGGCAGCTTCATGAGCATTTAGGTCTGTGACTTTTTTAATGAAAGTCTTGATCATTTTTACAAAGCCGGTGACCGATTTGTTGGATTTATTATTAGGTTTAAATGTCTGCAGACTTTCCCAAAGGGAGATTTCCCGTTCGGCGGCGAACTGTAGATACTTATTTAATGTCGTCTGGCCGATGCCCCTCTTAGGGTAATTAATGACTCGAACCAATGCTTCCTCATCAAATGGATTAACGGTTAATCTCAAGTAGGCTAGGAGATCTTTGATCTCTTTGCGCTGATAGAATGATAAACCACCAAAGACTCTATAAGGTACGTTGTATCGTCGCAAATATTCTTCAAAAACTCTAGATTGTGCATTCGTGCGATAGAGAATGGCAATTTCATTGCTAGGTACATGAAATCTGTTTTTATATTCGACAATTAGGTCAGCTATTCTTCGGCCTTCCTCACTATCAGATGTAGATTTAATAAGGCGGATTTTTGCAGACTCAGTCTTGTCCGTCCAGATCTTCTTTTGAATCTGTTTTTCATTTTTCTGAATGACTTGGTTGGCAGCTTCAATGATGTGGTGAGTGGAGCGATAATTCTGCTCTAATTTGAAGGTATTGAGGTTGGGAAATTCTTTTTGAAAATGTAGAATATTATCAATAGTGGCTCCACGGAAAGCATAAATGCTTTGCGCATCATCACCTACTACACAAATATTCTGCTTACTACCCTCATATTGTACTAGTTTTTTTATAATGGCATACTGTAGGTAATTGGTATCTTGAAACTCATCTACGAGTAAGTACTGAAACCGATGTTGGTATTTAGTCAACACGTTATCAGGATTCTTCTGAAGGAGCTCGAACAAGCGATAAAGTAAGTCATCGAAATCCATCGCTCCGGCCTGCTTACATTTGGACACATATCGAGCATAGATGGCGTATAGTTCAGCCCGCCTATTAAACTGATCTGCTGCTCGGAGTTCTTGGTCGCTGGCGTAGACTTTTGGTGTGATCAGGTTGCTTTTAGCCGAGGATATGCGAGCCAGGACTTTGTTGGTTTGATAGTTGTTGGGATCCAGATGCATGTCTTTGATGATGCGTGTAAGGAGACTCTTGCTGTCGGCTGTATCATAGATAGAGAAATTGCTAGGATAGCCCAGGTGATGTGCCTCAAATCGTAGTAGGCGTGCAAAAATGGAGTGAAAGGTGCCTGCCCAGATGCTCTGAGCACGTTCGCCCACTACAGCCGTGATGCGTTCTTTCATCTCCTTGGCAGCCTTATTGGTGAAGGTAAGCGTGAGGATCTGTGCAGGATGAATCCCGTGATCGATAAGGTGTGCCACCCGGTAAGTAAGTACGCGTGTCTTGCCTGATCCGGGGCCGGCGATAACGAGCATGGGGCCGTCTATGCATGTAACAGCTTGCCGTTGGACATCGTTGAGTTCTTCCAGATAGTACATGTGCAGTTTTAGATGTTGGGTTGTCTTACAAAGACCAAATAGCGAAGGTAGGGAATATGTGTAGAAAAGTCACATATGTATGGGAAACGAGTTCGAAGGTACCATTCTCAGCTTCTTCGCACGACCGGATACGGAGTGTAATCACTAGCAATGTAAGAGACGTGCATCTGACAAACAGCATACAGCCGACTGACTGTCTGAGGTCGACGTATGTCTATTGGAGGTGCGCAAAAGATAGTTGAGCAAAGGATAGGTTATATCCCCTGAGGGAGCAGGGCTGACTTTCAACGTCCGCTTTTTTTTTGTCTAATACTATCAATATTTCATCCGTTTTCAAATCGACTTGATCGTTAATTCCGCTCTTAAGTGCAACTTTCTTAGGGATACGGTCGTCCCTTATACAACCGATGGATATATGATTTTCTCCACAATAAAACTCAAGCAAATGAATGCAATGAAAATTTCTAGACTGTTCTTAGCTGTTTTTGCTCTGGGTATGATGTCGCAATATGTTACTGCCGCACCATTAGCAGGCCCAGAGGACGTACTCAGAAGTAAAATACTCCGTTTGGTACAATCACCTAGCTCCAAAAAGATGGGTGACGAAAAGGTGGTCGCTCACCTCAGGCTGTATGTAAATCATGACAAAGAGGTAGTCGTTTTGGATACAGGTACTGAAAACCAATATTTAGATGATTTCATCAAGCGGCGACTTAATTACAGGGTTTTAGCAGATAATGAAACCACCAAAGGCATATATAATTTTAAAATAACTTTTGTGTCAAAACAATAGACACCCCTTTGTACCATATGATTTAGTTGAGGTAGAGCTTTTTCATTGGCAGTAGAATAAAAGTATTCTACTGCTTTTTCCTATTTATTGCTGTGACAATCATAGTATTATTAGTGGTAGCCCAATGAAGGTAAACTAATTAAATCAAGTTTATACGACACCCCGATTTCGCAATCGCCAAATGGATTTTAGTAGCCTGAAGGGAAAAACGATACAGGCAATGATGCTTCCGATTCCAAAGAGGAGCATCTCAGTCTTGATGAAGAGTGCTAACTTAGTTCTTTGAGATTCAATTAAATTGGCATCGATGAAATAATAGGAGGATTCATCTGTGATAGCAATAAAATAGTTTAAGTTATTGACCAAGTTAAACAGCAGTGGGATGCATAAAAAAATCAAGATTAACTTTAAATATTGCTTTTTAGCAATCAGAGAGTATCTGAGTAAAAATGTATGGCGTGTCAGAGTGATGAATGCCACAATAAACAAGACATTTATCCAAAGAAATGGATAGATAGGAGTATTTACTATGATTGGGTATAAAATGAGACTTGTGACCAGAGCAGTAAATACCCACCAGACCAATTCTAATAATACCTTATTTTTAATTTCTCGGTTCAATATTTTATCGATGGTTGATGCTGAAGGTTGATTGTCTTCGAACCGACAATGTGTTAGAAAAGTGATGCGGAGCGCCTGCTATTTGAATAAGCTTCATCAGTAACTATTGATCAATCAAGGTCATATAATGACTTTAAGCCGAATTTTTTTCTTAATACGTTGTTCTCCCCGAGCTATGACGAAACTAATACGTCTCCCTTCTCTACCAGACAAGATGCTGTTGATGGCACTCAGTGTTTTTAGATTTGCCGGAAAGCCCTCAATTTTTGTGATTAGATCCCCTCTGCGTATGTCGGCTAGTGCCGCAGGTGATTCTTCCCGGACACCCTGTACGACAAAATCCCTGAGGTTTCTTCCAGTGGCTGCAATAATCAGCCCGCTTTTGTCGAATCTAAATTTACGTTTGAAGCGCCGGTTAGGTCGAATGTATAGTTTTTCATCAGCATAGTCGATGTAATAGTCAAAGCGTCTCATCAATCCATTTCCCAAGATTCCATTTCTGTTGAGATCGCTGGCCAGCTGACGTTCTAATCCGATATCTTGGAAGCTGGTGATGATGCCGCCAAAAGCATAGTCAGCAAATTTAAAGTTTTCCAATCTGCCTATATATCCCTGCAATTGTCCACCTAGCCCTCTGCCCAAATTGCCAGTGACAGTATGATCAGGTAAATGGAGGGCCTCGTGTGTGTTGGTGTAGAGCAGGAGAGGCAGACCTGCACCGGTATCGATTAGGAGAACCAGGTCCACACTGTCAGGGCCCAGCCTGGCAGATGCCGTAATGTAGGGCTTGTTCTTGTAGATGTCCAAATCAAATTCTTGAAATCTGCCTGGTGGCTTGAATGCTTCTATATCTATGAAGCGCAACCGCTCTCGTCGGTTGCTCACGTGCACTGCAAAATGGCGGAATAAATTAGAACCCAGTATACCATCAATGTTTACTCCGGTAAACTCTTCTAATTGTAGATAGTCCTCTTCCAAGACGAGAACATCGCTCATGGTCTTGTAGCTGTTGTCCAAGTCCAGCGGTATGCCTCTGGCAATGTATCCATAGATTTCTTTGGAAAGGTCTGAGCCCATCAAAGGGATACGTTTGTCGTATGTGACTCCCAATAGATCAGCGTATTCCTTTTTAAAAAGGATGGTGTGTTCAGATCCTGTGTCAAAAATGAAATTGAGTGGCAATACATTCTTAAATTTCACCTTGAGCATGATAAAGTCGCTGCTCGATTCAAACGACATACTTACATGACCACCGTAGTTTTGAAGGTTGAACTGACAGAAACTAAAGGGTATGAAAAACCAACAAGACACCACAATCGTTGTGATCCATCTAATCATATATTACTTAACGGCTATGATGACATTTTGTTAGGGACTGAACTGTAATATTATGACAGCTTCCTAGGGACCTGAAGATGATATTCAACATGCATCAAAGTTTAGAGAGAAGTCCTGATATTGCGTGATGTCAAAGTATCTAATTCTATGTGGATAAAATTGCGATAAGCATTTTGGTGTTACCTAGATAGTCAGTGAGTGATGATGCCAATACTTACCCGTTCGTCTTGTGCAGGGGCCTCCTTCGGATCGCCGATATCTAGTCCTGTGGCTTGCATCCGGATACTGTCGATACCCATCTCTATCAGTGCCTGTTTTACTGCATCTGCCCGTTTTGCAGCAATACCTATTCCCGTGGAAGGTTCTGCAGCACTAGCGACTGCCTCAATCTTTATCTTGATATCAGGGTAAGCACGGAGTAAAGAAGCCAGATGGTCAAGCTGACGCATCGAAGGAGCGGTGAGTATGGCGGTTTGTGGCCGGAAAGACACTTCATCAAAGGTATAGCGATTGTGTTCATTACCTTCAAGAGTATATAGATGGGCATGTACATCTTTGACAAAGGAAGACTGCTCGATCTTACTTCGTTCCATAGGATGTAGCATGGAAATGCTGTCTTCCACTGACCTTTTTGGATCGGCTGACATCGCAGTACTGTCCCCACCTTCCTCTGATTCGACATTCATGCTAGCGATGCCATCGGGTCTACCCCCACATGCTCGCATGGATAGGAGCATGGTCAATGCCAGCGAAATCAGCAACAACCAAGGACCGATTTTCTTAAGCAAAGATGTCTTTTCCACCACATCCTGATCCGATGACGCCACAGTCTCTTCTTCAGATGTGACCTTAGATTTTGGTTTTTCTAAATCTGAAAGTCCGATTTCGGTAAAAAAACCAGCTGGCACCACCTCGCGAATGTGTTTCTTTTGAGCTAGAATGAGTTTTGAAATGTCAGCTAGTTCCAGATCGTTTTCATTAATGTGCCTCCCAATAATACCTAACACCATAGGAGAGATTAGTCTCAACAAGGTGCTTGAAGCGCCTCGGTTGATGCCGTCCCTGGATGACAGATAGTCTACCAGGGCATCCTCGGTAGCACTGCTTTTTCCAAATAGAAAATCTATCACCTTGTCTCCCTGCGAGAGTAATCCCTCAGTGGCCTCACCACCTGTAAAGAGCGTACTCATGTTGCTGAGGAGATTGCCATTTACTTGCTCTTCACCAATGAATTCAACCAAAGCTGATGCTCCTCCCTGCTTACTTACCTTCTGGACTAAAGCACCGAGGATCCCAGGAACACAAGTGTTAATGGCAGATTTTGTGTGTTCTGAAGGCTCACCTAAATAGCCACTTAGTCGTGATACTAGCTGATCTCCCACCGATTGGTTAAAACTATTGATAAAGTTGACGGTCATACCTTTTCTGCCTCATTTATTTGTGCAGGATTTACGAAGATATAACTCTTTATCTAACTACTCAGAGGCTATTTAGTAATATGTTTCGTTTGAGGTAGACAGTATCATAAGGGAGTCGCAGACCGAGCCCAAACACTGGATATTAGTAGACCTGATACCAGGTGCCAAACTCCCCACCAGGCTGCAATAACCGCCATTCCTCCCAGGCCATCAAAGTAATTGAAGATCAGGATTAGTCCCAGCCCTGAATTTTGGATCCCCGTTTCAATGGAGATGGCCTTCGTATCAGCTAAGGACAATCGGTTGATTCGGGCAAAGATATATCCCACCATCAGGGCCAGTGTGTTGTGGACCAAAACCAGTGCAAAGAACAGGTGCCAGTAGTCTTGGACCACAGACATATTACGATGTAGTGCAAAAGCAATGATGCCTACCAGAAGCAGGATAGAAAACCATCGGGCAGGCTTAACGATAAGATCCCTAAACGATGGTAGATAATGTTTGATCAACATACCCACTAACAGTGGAACCAGGATCAATTGGCAAAAAAGCAAAATCATCGACACAGGGTCAATCGAAATGCTGATCCCTGACTGGGGATTCCCAAGAAGCTTAGTAAAGAATAGGAAGCTCAATGGGGTGAAGAGTACCGCTGTCAGTGTGACTATCGACGTGAGTGAAATGGACAATGCCGTGTTTCCCCGAGACCGATGAACAAAGTAGTTTGACACATTACCTCCAGGACAGACTGCAACAATCAGCATGCCCAACTGGATAGAAATGGGTGGTTGCCATAGGTAGATGAGGACCAGTGTGAGCAAGGGCAGCAAGATGAGCTGGGAGGTCAGTCCCACCAGCATTGATTTTGGTTTTCGCAAGAGGTATTTGAATTCCTTCACACCAAGATCTAGAGCGACACCAAACATTAAAAATGACAGGCACATATTAAGGAGGAAGAGTTGGCGCTCTTCAAAATTTATTACTACCTTATCTATTTCGTGCATTGGATGGGGGATCTCAGCTCAGCGAAGGTGGCATTTAAAAATAACATTTGCATTGTACAAGGAACATCTAAATATTCTGGTCGTTCCAGACAGTTTCAAAGATACTGCCACCAGCTTGGAGGTCAGCCAGGCCATAGAAAATGCCATATTTTCCGTCTGGCCATCTGCCCAGACTGTGGGTGTCCCTATGGCCGATGGTGGTGAAGGAAGTCTGGACGCACTGCATGCTGCCATGGGTGGTAGGTGGTGCCGCCATCAAGTGCAAGATCCCTTGGGTCGGTCTATAGAGGCTAGATATCTATTGGCCGGTCAGACTGCATATGTGGAGTTGGCTGAGGCTTCAGGCTTACAGTTGCTGGAGCCGGCTGAGCGATCAGCCCAAGCTACGTCGACCTTTGGCACCGGGCTGCTGATGCAACATGCGTTGGATGAAGGCGCGCAAGAAATCGTGTTGTGCATTGGGGGGAGTGCCACCAACGATGCAGGAGCGGGCATCGCCCATGCACTCGGCTACCAGTTTATCCGTGCCGATGGATCGGCGTATCTACCGGTAGGTGCTACCTTGTCACAACTGGCCCAAGTGCAATGGCCATCAAACAAGCGTAAGCCAAAGATCACAGTGCTGTGTGATGTGAATAACCCATTTACCGGTCCCGATGGTGCGGTATTTACCTATGGTCCTCAAAAAGGTGCCAAGGCACCGGATCTGGAAATGATGGAAAATGGCATGCTGCATTTTCGAGACCTGATACATACACAGCAGGGTATTAATCTTGATGACCTGCCGGGCGCGGGTGCGGCAGGAGGAGTAGGCGGTGGAATGGTCGCTTTTTTTAATGCCGATTTGGTGAACGGTGCTACCCATTTATTAGAGGCGCTCAAGCTGCGAGAAAAATGTCAAGCGGCTGATCTGATCATTACCGGTGAGGGTAGAATTGATGGGCAGACAAAGCATGGAAAATTAATAGCAGGGGTGGTGGGCCTTGCTAAGGAGTATGAAAAACCGGTAATTGCCATTTGTGGTGCCATGAAACTTGACCACCGTGAGCTTGATGACTTGGGTCTCACCGCAGCTTTTTCCATCCAGCAGGACATCGGGGATTGGGATCTAGCCAAGCAGAAAACCACCGAGAACATAGAGACCACGATAAGGCAGATCATACGCGTGATAAAAATGCTGAGCCATGGATGAGGTGGTGGTGGGTCAGATCTTTTTTAAAGAGTTATCCAAAATCATTAGGAAGGAGGTATCACTCAAAGAGAAGCTCAATGGTTTGAGTGACTTACTACTCAATATATGTCATCATGCCGTGAAGGATACCGGCATCCAGTTTCATACCGTCTTCAGTATTATTGCGTATACCGGACATCGTTATCATCTCCCAGGTAGACTGCTCTACAATCTGCATAAATTTAGAAGGCAGGTATCAAAATGTCTACTAGAAAATACTGCGGACCCACGCCAAGAAAAATCACTCTACCTGCTAGGCATCAAGGTGGGCAGTGATTTAGTCAGGCTCATCTATAATGCTTCGCCAACTCCAGACATACTGCAAAGTATTCCATCTGACAAAGTTTATTTGTTGCAGGAGGACAAGGTAGTTCAGTTTAAAAAATATCAGCGGGTGCTGCTGTTGGAGCGGTTGGCTGATGAAGATGTTTTGTTGGCCATAGACCAATCATCACCCGACAGGAATATCCGGATCAGATATAATATTGAGGGTCGCAATGAAATATTTAATGATACGGTGGCTTTACTCGGTAAGAGTTTTTCGTTCCCGATCGAGGTCAATTTGATCGATGTAGAGATCGATCATCATGGTGTGTACCTACCCAAAGCAATAGTACTCGAACCCGACTTCCTGATAGATATCACAGCTGTGGCTGGATGTTTTGGAGATCGCCAGATCAATTATACCTCTTATTTGACCAAAAAATATTTGCCGGTCTATGCTAGCAAATATTTAATGCTGGGGCACATCGCCAATTTTTTCCTAGATGAACTTATGGCCGACGACTCGCTCAGTTTTAAGCAACTTATTCAACAAGTTTTTCAGCTCAATCCCCTGGCATTTTCTCTATTTGACGATGCCACAGCCAGGGAGATCGTGCAACGAGCACAGAAGCATTATGTCAGTTTAAGGACGGTCATCAGAGAGGCATTTCCGAAACAAGGAATTCAGGTAAACCATTGTTTTCTGGAACCCACATTTTACTCCGAGCAATATGGGTTGCAGGGACGACTCGATGTGTTGCACCTACATCCCGAAAACGATGAGCAAGCATCCATCATCGAGCTCAAATCTGGCAAGCCATTCCGTGCCAATGCCTACGGTTTGAGTCATGATCACTATGTACAAACTTTATTATATGACTTGTTGATCAAGTCCATGTCGGGCGATCGGCTAAGGCCGACTAATTTCATTCTGTACTCAGTCAAGGACACGGATCACCTTCGTTTCGCACCGGCCGTACGCTCTCAACAGTACGAGGCCCTGGCTGCTAGAAACAGACTGATTGCCATCGATGCGCGCCTCAGTAGGGTAGATGAAATACTATCTCATCCAGACCGTTTTCTGACCCTCCTACGAGAGGATCTGACCAAAGTCCGTGGTTTTGCCAAGCGTGATCTGGAGTCTCTATTAAAAAGCTTCGAGCAACTTACCACCCTTGAAAAGAAGTATTTTCTGTCGATGACCGCACTAATTGCTCGCGAGCATAGATTGGCAAAGGTGGGGATAGAGGGCCAGAGTCGCAATCGAGGTCAAGCTGCCCTGTGGCTCAATACACTGGAGGAAAAGGAGGAGCAGTTTAATGTCATCAGTCAGGTGATGTTGCAAAAAAGTGATACTGCGACAAGAGACCCAATCTTAAAATTTAAGCGCACACAGCAAACAAATCCACTGGCCAATTTTCGCAAGGGCGATTTAGCCTTGGTGCATCCATGGACATTGGGAAGCCGTCCATTGGCGTCGCAACTTTTTAAAGGCACCATTATTCACCTTACTCAGGAAGAGGTGTGGGTTAGGCTGCGTGCTAAGCAATTTAATCATAGCATCTTTGATCAATACAGGTATTGGAACATTGAGCACGATTCACTGGACAGTTCTTTTCTAAGTTTATACAGGGCCTTATTTAAGTTTGCGAATGCTGCTCAGTCTGATCGCCAGCGGTTCTTAACACTGCAGGCACCGGCGCATCCAGATCCTGTAGAGTGGTTGGACCTACCCATGCTGACTCCCGAACAAAATGTTGTGATGAGAAAGATGTTAGCAGCGCAGGACTATTTCTTGCTCTGGGGGCCACCAGGTACGGGAAAGACCAGTATAATGCTCAAGCATTTGGTACAGCATCTCTTCAGACATAGTCAGGAGGAGATATTGGTCGCGGCGTATACTAATCGGGCCGTAGATGAGGTCTGTCGTGCCCTTTCATGTATTGAAGGACTAGATTTTTTGCGGATTGGTTCCAGATATTCCACACATCCCGACTTTGCTAATCATCTGCTAAGTACCAAATCTCAGAGTATAACCAGTCGCAAAGAGCTGCGTGAGTTACTAGGCAGTTATCGGATCATCGTCGGAACGTTGTCTTCGGTCATGGGCAAGACTGAACTGTTTAAATTGAAAGATTTTGACCGGGTCATTGTTGATGAAGCCACTCAGGTGCTCGAGCCTACAATGGCTGGCCTTATACCCAATTTTCGCAAGGTGCTCATGATCGGTGATCATAAGCAATTGCCTGCGGTCATCACCCAACCATCGGCGAAGAGACTGGTGGCAGATCAGGGCCTGCATGCCATCGGACTTACTGATTTAGGCAATTCTTACTTTGAGCGTGTATATAAAAGGTGTGCCGAAGAGGGGTGGGACTGGGCGTATGATAAACTCATGCAGCAAGGTCGGATGCATCGCGACATCATGGAGTTTCCAAGTAAATGTTTCTACAACGGCATGTTGAGGACATTACCGCACACCTTGGAGCGGGGTCAACAACAGAACGATGCACTTAAGTTGCATGGCAACGGATCCCAGTTACTTGACCTTTTGAGCAAACGCAGAATGCTTTTCTTCCCAATGGTTGGTGAAGAACTGCTTAACAGCAAAACCAATGAGCTAGAAGCACAATTTACTGCCTACTTAATACAGCAGTTCAAGCTCCTTTATAAAATCAACGAGCGGCATTTGGATTTTTCTGAGATGGGGATCATCACTCCATATAAAGCTCAGATTGCTATGATCAGAAGGGAATTGACTAAAGTTGATATAGAGGTAGATGGCTTGAGCATTGATACGGTAGAGCGTTATCAAGGAGGGGCCAGAAATATCATCATCATATCGCTGTGCGCCAACTCTAAAGATCAACTGGATTATCTCAGTTCACATTCCGCCGACGGGATAGATAGGAAGCTCAACGTAGCACTTACTCGAGCTAGGGAGCAGCTACTGGTCCTTGGTAATCCCGAGGTGCTAGCATCTAGACCATTTTACCAGTCATTTATTGATAGCTATCGGGTCGACATATCTCCACAGGATGTCCTCAGTAGCTTAGATGCGATTCCGGGAGTTTAGCAACGATGCAGCAATCAACATTCATCATAGGTAGGATGGATTGTCCCGCAGAGGAAGCCCTGATTCGGATGAAATTAGGGGGAGATAGTCAAGTAGTCATTAGGGTATGCCTGCATATTTATGCGTTTGTAGACTCACCTTCCAAACTGGATGGCTCAGACTGTACTCAATGGTGGCCAAAAGATTTTCTCTCTGGTTAGGTCCGTCCATGGGTTGCAAGAAAAAATGATCAAAATCGTAGGCGAGAAAATTGGCAGGATCCAAGCCCTCTTGGGGATAAATGAGTTTTAATTCATGGCCGGCCATCAGTTGTATATCGGTGTTGATTTTCGGACTCATGCAAATCCAATCCACTCCCTGAGGGGCAAGACAAGTTCCGTTGGTCTCGATGGCTACCTCAAATCCTCTCCGGTGTAATGCATGGACCAAGGGTCGATCCAGCTGAAGTAGTGGCTCACCACCAGTGCAGACAACAAAGGGTCTTCCGCTGTCAACGATTGGCCACAAATGAAGGATTTTATCGGCCAGAGATTCAGTATCATATTTACCACCAAGCACGCCATCCGTACCGTGAAAATCTGTATCGCAGAAGTCACATATGGCTGTAGCGCGATCTTTTTCCAAGCCTGACCAGAGGTTGCAACCTGCAAACCGGCAGAATACCGCTGGCCTTCCAGTATGCATGCCTTCCCCTTGGATGGTCATGTAGATCTCCTTGATTGCATATGATTGGGCCATGCTGCTGCGAATCTTGACAATTGCACACAAAACTAGCTAATCTCTATCCATCCATTAGATAGAAACCCAGGTTATATACTATATTATGTGGGTATACGCAACCTCGATATGCATATTAACACAGGTCAAGTCTTGAGACTGATTTTAATTGCACTACCCCTTTTGTCGGTCACGGTATCGATGATCTATGCTGCCAACGTCCCTTATTTTGATGACTACAACCTGGTCTTGCAGTTTCTTTCGGAGTATGCTGCCACGTCCGATTGGACAGAAAAGATCAAGATGCTCTGTGTATCAAGCAATGGGCACCGCATTATATTTTTTCGAATGATGATCTTGGCCGATCACCATGTTTTTGGATCCGTTGATTTCCGGCATTTTATCTTACTGGCGAATCTTGCCATGATGGGTATAATCTTTTTATGCTGGAAAATATATTCGAACATTGAGCCTACTGGAGCAAGAGGATTTTTGCCTGTGCTGTTACTGCTAAGCGTGCCTTCTTGGGCAGTGATCAACTGGAGCTCGGCAGGAGTGACCTATGTGTTTATGATCTTCTGTATGCTTGCATCCATGTATGCTTTGCATGCTTCTTTGAAAGGTGCTTTTGTCATTTCCCTGTTGTTGGCTTGTACTGCAGTGATCACCAATGGCGCTGGATGGCTGATTTTTGCCGCGGCATTACCGATACTTAGGGCAAAATATACCAGAGGTCATCAGCTTGTTTGGTGGTTATTTTTCAGCATTGTTTTGGTGCTCTACTTCCAAAACTATTTTTCACCGGATGCGACTACGGATATTTTTGAGCAGCCACTATGGCATTGGATCATCAACACCCTGGCATTTTTTGGCGCACCCTTTAAGGCCTTGTACGGTACCTATCACCATTGGAATTTACTTTTTGGGAGCATATTTCTTGCCACAGCAACTTTTATTTTTTACCACAAGTGGCAGCATCTCAAAGCGCATCCTTTGCTTCTTAGTTTTGGTTTTCTCTGTGTGGCTTTGGCCTTTTTAACAGTCTTGATGAGATCATGGTTGGGCTTGGGAGCTACCACTGCTCATCGCTATCGTCTGATGCAGGTCTTACCCTGGATATTTTTGTACTTACTTTTTTTAAAATCATATGATTTTCATTTTCGGAGATTTTACCCAGCCATTCTTTTGGGTTCGTTGATGGTATTTATCCTGAGATTTGAGGACAACCTTGTAGCCTTAGATAGATTAAATACCAGATTGGAAGTTGGGATGGATGCCTTTCTAACATCAGACCAGGAGGCGACCTTATGTTATCGAAATCCTGTGCAGGGGGCACGGATTTTAAGAGCTTCAATGATGGCAAAAGATTATATACCATCTTTTACAGGTGTCGATCGTCCTAGAAATTTTCGAAGAAATCGAACATTGCTTCCGATGACCGTAGTATTAGATACTGTGATGAACACTGATGATTTCCTGCAAGTGAGGGGATGGGCCTTTACAAAATTTAGCGATGCCAGTGAACTCAAGATCTATGGGTTTGTGGACCATGGAGGTCGGTTGGATTATTACGAGACGGTACCTTATGCACATGCCACCGCTCTCATAAAGAACAATCGGTCTGGCTTCATTTTTACCATCAACAAATCCAGTGATCGGGTTGGACAAGGTCACAATATCGGTATCGGGCTGAGGCATCCGCTTCGTGGCATCGTGGCTCAGTCCTATATGCGTGATGGCATCTTGGAGAAATAGTACATGTTTTCAGGGTAAATATCTAGACAGTGACCGCATAAGTTCATATGCTCTAAGGCAAAGGACTCTGGCCATCTAGCCGTCATGAAACCCAGGGACATGATGCAGATATTTTACAGGCTCTTTTCTCTTCCACGGTTTTTAAAGCAGCACGGCTTCTTCTAGGTCTGGTGCTGAGGGCAACTGCACCAGGTCGGCCATCTTTTGGGTGGTGGGGGATACAGTTAGTGTTGCGGTCATGACTGTAGATTGTAGAACCCCACGCACGGATGCGCCTTATTGTCTGAGCAACAATGGAGGATAAAGATGTGGTATGAGCATCCGTAAGGTCATAGGAGCTGCGTGCGCTGAGTAGGTGAGAAAAAGAAATATGGAAGTAATCTAAATAGGGGGGTGAAGCGAGAAGTGGGAGAGGAGACATCTGTAAAGTGTATGATGTAAGAACGTTATCAACATAACTAGATTACGGAATTTATATTGTTGGTGTATAGGGGATTAAGTTTTTAACAATATCTTAATGTGTGTGGGATAACAAAGAGTGAAATAATTTTTTTGGCTTGCCAGTTCTCGAACTGAAGTGTCGCAGGAGTATCTAGCATGGTCTTGTACCAGTACACTTATGTCGGCTTCGGGGATGAAGCTGGGGTATGGTATGGAGAGAGGTTGGCATAGGTAGCCGATCAGTGACTTAAATACTCAAATCCTGAGCAATGCCGAGGCAATATTTTTGTGAAAATGGTACGTAGAATTTAAGGAATGGAGGATAATGCCTGATAAGCGGTCCTAAAGTGATAAAAAACGGTCAATTAAGGGAGAGGGATTGATGTAGATCATGTGGCAGCATGACGAAGATCATCGTCAAATAAATGTTGTTTTAACAAATAAAATCGCGCATGTGCGTTGATATTGTTGTACATTATTAAAAGGCAATCGTCGCGGGCCCGCAACTTACCAATCATCATGCTTGAAGCTATTGTTTATTGATCTAAGGTCGATAAGCTCTTCTAAATCTTTTTTACTAAAATTAAAATCACATGCCTATGAGATAGTAAGCTATGTATATCACCGATGGTAAGTGGGTGATGTATGTAAAATGAAATCGGTTACGATTGTCGGCGACAGGTAGCCATATAGAACCTACACCAAGAAACTACTTTTCGATCTTTAGAATTGGTGCATACCAAGCTAAAAACCCAAGCCATGGATAATGGCTCGATATGCACCTTATTAAAAAACGTTTTGTAAAAATACTTAAAAATGAAAACTTTAAATTCTTTTATAGCCTGTATGACACTGCTTTTGGCAGTAACTTTTATGTCCTGTGAAAAGGAAAATATCGATGATGATTCTGAGCTGCCCAAAGAGTCTCAAAAGCTTACCCTGGAACAATTGGAAGTAGGTGAGACCTACCCTTTTGATCAATTGGCTCAAAGCGTAATTGATATTTTGGAGATTGATGTGAACAGCAAGAAGCGTGGAGTCGTGCAGAAAATTTTGCATTATCCAAGGTATGCAGTAAATAATACAAGGATTGAAGTCGATTACCCTGGTGGGTATGTGCACGATTTGAACAGTAGCTGGTTGCTTTGGCAAAAGAATCCCTCAATAAACGGAACCTATGTCTATAGCTGGCATGGTGATTCTGCTGATACTCAGCAATTAAAGATCAAGCGATACACTATTACCAACGGTAACCTCACTGTTAATTTCGACTACACATTGGGTTCAGCCTTTAATTCATTGAATGGTATAGCTGGAGAAGTAGATTTCTGGGATGGTGGATGGCTATATGGAACGATGTCGATGAACTAGAGAAGATAATTTAAGCTGCCCATCGTCCTTATGGGACGATGGGCAGCTCTTTGTCAGATAACATTTAGAATATGAGATGTCTTCTAATATGCCTTATTTTTGCATGTAGAAGTGTTGTATTTGGACAGGATATACAGGTGGCATTTATCCTGCTCCAAAGCTGTGAAGACGACATAAAATCTGAAATTCTTACCCTGTATTCACCTTGTGGCGTAGCTGTTGATGATATTGTCATTGAATTGGATCGACGGTATGCTCCAGATGGTGACGGCATAAACGGTGATATTAATGCACCTGGGGGTGATTGTCAATGGGAGGAGGGAGATGTGTCGGTATTTGGAGGCTGTAGGTTTATAAGTGCTGGGCCGGGTGATACCATTCCTGCTGGAGCTTTCTTACTGATTCAAATGACATCGAATCCTGCGGAGGATAACTGGGTGACGCATGGCTGTGATGACTTTCCACCAACATATGTGATTAAGAATAGTTGTCAAAGGAGTCTGGATGCTTTTCCAGACATCCCCTTCCCAGATTCTATGAAAATTATTGTGTCAACGAGTGCCAGTAAAGAGCAAATAAGGATAGATAATAGTTATCCCTGGGACATAGATTTGCCCACGGAGTGGTGGAGTAATTGGGGAGGTGTGCTGAACTATGGTGGTGTTGACGGACAGCAATGTACTAACGAGTTCCAATTGAATGTAAACACATTATTTCAGCCGCGCCTGAGCGTCGATAGCGTGATGGTAGCTGATCCAACATGTAAAAATCATTTGGGGAGAATGCAACTCTTTACAACGGGACCCGTTGGCACTTATTCGATTGATGGTGGTGTTACTTGGCAAGTGGGTTCCATATTTACTGAGCTTGACACGGGTGCTTACAACGTTATGTTGCGGGATACTTTGGGCACCTGTCAAATTAGTCTAGATAGCGTCATTATTATCGGCACATACGAGCAACCATCATTTGCAGCCATAGGGTGGGAGCCAACCTTAGATTCGGTTTGTTCGGGTCGAAATGGGAGCATTTACATAGATGCAGATATTGGTACCCTTGGTGGTAATGGCCTGGAGTATTCGATAGACGGAGGGCTAACATATTCAGATTCGGCACGTTTTTATGGCCTGATCGAAGGAACCTATGATATTATTATTAGAGATGGGAAAAACCCACAATGCGCAGACACTGCATTCTGGACATCGGGGCCACTACCCAAGCCTCCTACAATCATCGGACTGGCAGCAGACAGCATCGGGTTTTGCGATAAGAATGGCCGGATTGAGATTGAGGCCACCGGAGATGAGCTTTATTATTCTCTTGATGGACTGGCCTGGCAACTTGATTCTTTTGTGGTACTTGAGCCAAGCATACCCTATACCTTATATGTGCAGGAGTTTGACAATAAGTATTGTATAGACTCGCTAGACGTGATACTGCATCAAGCTCCTGAGTTTGTACCCGAAGTGGTGATCGATGGACAGACGGCAGAGTTTATCCTGCTTATCGGATCCAAAGGACCATATAGGCTTCAGTGGGATTCTGGTGATACATCGACCATAGTGCAAGTGGCAGATCTACCTATAGGATTGAATCATCTGACCATCACCGACGGCTGGGGATGCACCCAGCAGTATGCATTCTTTGTGGATGATAACATCTGTGTTTTTCAACTCACGGATTCGATTGTGGATGCAACTTGTGAAGAACCAACAGCTAGTATCTACATTATCAATGAAGACAAGTCTAAGCAGTACACTTATGATTGGAACCTAGATGCCTTTGATGGATCGCCCTACATAGAGCGTGTACCTAGTGGAAGATATTCGGTAGAGATCAGCTATGGCACCTGTATGGAGACCAGGAGTTTTGAAATAGGAGACATATCGGGAACGCCTGATGTGGAGGTGATCGGAGATACAATAGTCGATGCAGGCAGCGAAGTAAACTTATGGGCAGTGATAGACACTGCAGGACTCGATAGCTACGCTTGGTTGGGACCAGACGGATCTATTTGTGATCAATGTCTGGAGATTGAAGTATCACCCTCCAGTAGCACTATGTACAACTTCCGATCTGTCAGTACTGCTGGGTGTGAATCTTCTGTGCAAGTACATGTGGAGATAGCCGAGGAAAACGGTATATATATTCCCAATGCTTTTAGCCCTAATGATGATGGTATAAACGATGTATTTACGGTGTATTCCAGCCTGCCCTTAGAAGTCATCAACTTCGATATATTAGATCGATGGGGAGGAAGACGATACCGAGCCATCGGAGAGGTAGAGTGGGATGGAGGTGACGCTCCATCAGGTGCCTACCTGTACTTTGGTAGGTTTAGATCCGAGGGTGGAGTTGTTTTCACTAAGCAGGGTACAGTGCATGTCGTACGATAAATTCTGAAAGTTTGATCACTCTTTATCTTCCAATTCAAAATCTAGCTTGTCCATGGAGACTGGGGCAAAGAAATCATGCAAAGAAATCTCGAGAACTTGTGTGATTCGAGCTAGGCGGTGAAGGGACACTCTGATACGACCGGATTCGATCTTTCGGATAATTTTGGTGACAATAGTCAAGCTGGGACTTTCATTAAGAAAGAGGGAAGAAAGGGTTTGAAGGCAATGGGAACTGCACTTCTTGAAGTAGGGTTGACTGCTCTAGATGCTGCCTCAATGGGCAGATCTCGGCCATTTACTACCGCTGTAAGGGTAAGACGAGCAGCGCGAATGATGGACAAAGGACTTGATGTGAACAAAAGGGCCCGTGAAATTCATGAGGCTCTGTCAGAAACCACTCGAAGGTTTAATACGACAGCAGTTGGATTAAGCGATGATGGTAGAATTATTGTTGGGAGTAACGAAGTACGCTTGCGGCCGGAACAAAGAAATGTATTGCAAAGAGGCGAGATTGAGGCAATCGGGCCGGGACATGCCGAAGAAACAGTGCTAAATACAGATCGTACCTAAATGGCTGAATTCTGCACCAAATGCACCAAGCGATTGGGCTTCTCAGTTACCGACATCGAGGCATACAGAATCTTTGAAAGATTGAAGGCTGGGGAAATGATCGATACCGATTTATGTGAAGGATGCGGCCTGATAGCGGTGATGAAAGACGATGATGGGTACTTACAGGTGGGGCACTTTGAATCCTGATGCGACTGGAGTACCTGGGGAAAAGGTATGGATCCAAGCGATGGAGAGGGATAAGGGGAGCAATGGGACTTTATGAAGATGAAACATTGGCATAGAATGTGATGGTTGAGCAAACGCAAAGCAATGGAGTGGAAACCGCTGCCTGGTTATCAAGTCAGGGGGTGTTGGTCAGCCCAATAGAAGCAGGCTATAAAAACATCGCAACCGAATCGCATATGTTAACTAGGGCAAGAACCATGCTATCTCGACCCTCAACCACCATTTCAGTAGAATTGCGTATCTAATAAGGAGGCTCAATCCATTCATAAAAATTTTGGTTATGGGTAATTCAAACCAAATAGCTTGCTTTCTTACTTGTGTTCTCTTACTTGTTCAGGCCTGTACTGCACAGAATCAACATCCTGATATCAAACGTGTGGGTGGACCCTGTCAAGGATGCGACTTGATGTTCGAAGGGATGCCGACACATATCGACGCTGTCGATACGAGTGCTGGATGGCATGAGCCTTCAGGGCAAAGACTTCTCATTTCCGGTAATGTCTTTGAAATTGATGGGAAGACTCCTGCAAGCGATGTTATTTTATATTACTGGCACACAAATGCTCAAGGCCATTACGAACAAAGACTGGACCATGAAAGAAATATAGAGAACCATGGCTACCTGCGTGGTTGGATAAAGACAGATCAGAAGGGACGATTTCAACTTCACACCATACGGCCAGCCTCGTATCCCTCATGGACCGAACCCGCCCACATTCATTGGTTGATTAAAGAGCCTTCCATTGAAAACGAGTACTATATTGATGAATTTGTTTTTGATGACGATATCTATTTAACAAATGATAAGAGAGTCGCTATGGAAGGGCGAGGTGGCAGTGGAATCTTACGACCAGTTCTGATGGATGGAATCGAGGCAGCTGAAACGAACATAGTGCTTGGACTAAATATACCAGATTACCCCATGGTAAATCAAAATATAAGTGGACGCTCAATTGGTGAAGATAGCCCTTCTTTTGTGCCATACCATGCTTTTGGGCCGGACAGAGGAACACGAGTTTGTCCAGTTTGTAAATATGGTCGCTTTCTCGGGCTGTTATATTTTGTCGGTGATGATCCAAATTGGGAAAAGATAAAACTGTGGTTAACATTCCTGGAAGAAGAAAGTCAAACGAGAAACAATCAATTCAAAGTCTATTTCATTTATGGTGGTGATAGTCAGCACTATATCGAGGAGCAGAGAAGAAATGAACTGGTTGAATTGGGAGAGCAACTGACGCTTAAAAATGTAGCGCTGACTTTTGTACCTTCTTTTGACGATCAAGAATCTGAGGTCTACTTAAACAAGATTAATCCCAGAGTGGCCAATACTTTTATTCTGTACAAGCAGAGGTCAATTTTTGATAAATATGTGGATCTAGCACCAAATGAGGAGAATTTCCAAAAAATAAGGGATGCATTGGATCTAGCATACAGTCCCTTATTTGAGTATCCAGAAACTTGGACCTTAAAACAAAAGAAGTAACAAGTCCGGCATTATGATCCGATCACAGGTGAACTCTCGCTTTGTCCCAGGGTATTTCCCCAGTCAGTAATAGGGTAAGTAATCCACCGACATAATAAATATTAAAGTGCAAATTATGCTCCCACATAACACCTTTATTCCTAACTTTCAACACCCTTAGGTGGGTCAATTTTGGCTGAGAAAATGGGTCAATTTTCAACGGGAATTAACACCAGGTCTAGCCCCCTATAGATTATTTTAAGTAGAAATTCAATCTTTTGGATTTGGCAGCAACTTAGGCTGAACGATTATATTTTTGTCCTTTCTCTCCCCCAACCCAGTCCGAGCATTTTGTCAGTAGAAAAAGTAAGCAACCAACATGACTGGATTTTTACTTCTTACAAAAATACATTTCCGGAGGTATTGGAAGTATATTATTGGTGCCAGGAACCAAATAATCGAGCTCCAAAAATGGCTCCTCATCTTTCTTCACAAAATCGAGGCTAAGAGGATGTAACCCTTTTTCTAAATAGACGGCGTACGACCCCCAAGAATTATCGGAAGACAGATTGTCAATAATTAGGGCCTCATTGATAAAGAACCTGGCGCCATCACTGGCTCCTAAATGAAAAATATAGTTTCCATTTTTTTCGATGCTGAGGAATCCTTCATAGCGTATGGCTCCCCTTTCCATTTCCAAACCGACAGGATAGGTAAGGTCACTAACCCACTCTTTAGGGTTCCCATCTTGTTTATTGAGATCGGACAACTGATCCCAACTACCGTAATGGGCGGTGAAATTTAAACCCTGGCTCAAAAGCTCTTTTTCGATTGCTACTGGTTTAGAAATTGATTTACTTTCAAAGATTGCTCGTTTGACATGTGCGCTCTGGAATCGTGCATTGATAGTTTTAAGATTAAGTGTATCACCAGCACTAACTATCACTGTTGGCATCTCTCGTGCTCTGCCATTGAAAGAGAAAGGCTTTAAACTATTGAATATGGGATGATCCATTGCAGGCGTAGTATCTCCGAACGTATAGTGAATATTGTCGTGGTGAGACCCAAGATACACTGGAACAGGTTCGCCCAGAATAAAACCTCCTTCGGGATAAATCTGAATCTGACGACCATAGTATCCGCTATAGATGAACCTCAGAGCATCATATAGACCCTTGTACGTTATGGAAGTGTGGTGCTCTTCCGGATAACTCTTGAGCAGGTAGGTTTCTTCTGTATATCCCACTTCACGAAGAAGCGTATCCATAGCCGAAATGCCATTCCTTTTTTCAGAACGATCACCTCTGCCTGCGACAAAAACCAGTTTTTTTCCTACGGCAGCCAACCGATCATCATCTTCTCCATAGGAAATGATCCAATTATTCTCATACCAAAAGCTTGGATCGAGGCAAACATAAGCATCGGCAATTGAGGGCTTGCTCAACATAGCGAACATTCCGAGCAAACCTCCATATGAGTGACCATAGAGAATTCTGAATCCATTTGATTTATATGAATTCTCTATATGCGGAATAAGTTCATTTGCGATAAATTCAAGGAATTCTTCCGTGGCTCTCCCCCCATCATTTATCCCAGGCAGAAAATCCCGCTCACGATTCACATTATTGATTCCAATCAATATAGCTTGCGGAGTGGTGTTCATTGCGGACAAGAAGCCAGCAGTGAAAGAAGACATTTCTGCTCTACTTTCTCCGTCAAGGATCAGAATCACTGGAAAGGTCCTTCCCTCAATGTGGTAAGTTTCTGGTAAAAAAACAGAATACGTGCGAAGTTCAGCGAGCTTTTCGGAAAATAAAGAATCATGAAGCACAGCATAGGCATCCACTTGGCCCTGGAGTTGGGAAGTCAAAAGAACGTGAAATGAAAGTAAACCAATTATCGTTCTAGCCATAGCAATAAACCAAGAGTCAATCAAATATTTCAAGACTAAGTGGGTCACTAAAATAAAAAAAAAAGGGGGTGCTGCTCAGGTCCAAAGACACCCGCTGAATGAATGTAGGTACTGAGCGCTTCGTCGGTTTGCCAGTAGGTTTCCCGCCATATGACCCGATGAAGGACCTTGTCAGGAAGCTTGTCAATATTCATAAATCGAATGCCTTGGCCGGATCAGAAGCTACTGCCCAACACAATGGCAACATCGCCAATCTGATAAGCCGTGGATCTGGGAACAACCAGCAGGTTTGTCCAGTTTGTAAATATGATTATGTAAGTACGCAGTAATTCCTAAAGAGCGACTGGGGTTTGCACATGGTCCAAGATGAGTCTTAGAAACGACGGTAAACTCCCTCAACTAGATTCCTTGTTGGCTTATTTTTCTGTTCCCATATTATTAGAGAGGTGGTCCAACAAACTCCTAGCCGTGCTTTAAGGCCTATCTGTAAACAAAAACGACCGTTTTCTTAACTAATCCCCTCTCACTCTATCTTATGGCACTATAGTCTGTTTGGTGGTTAATAAACACATCAAATAATCAAAGTAAAATGACTTAGATGCTCTTTCAAGATTATGTACTATTAGGTGGCCGGCCTCAGTAGGTGGATCCAGCTAAGCAGAAGAAGAATATAGACTTGTGATACCACAGGGAGCTTTCGGTGAAGGAGTCTATGAGAAGGTCGGAATCTCTAAGCTGACCATGCAAAATACATAAGAGGTGCAAAATGATCAATGGGGTCGAGCCATGGTGAACTTCACTTAAACTGCTTTTTAAAAGGAAACTGGTGCACTAAGAAAGCCAGCACCTTCTCTACTGAAGCTTTAGAGAAATGGCACCTCGACTGCGGTTTCGAGATCAGCAGATTCGGGAGGGAAAAAGAGCCTTCTCAATAATGTCGCAGAGGATATGGCCGATCAAGATATGGGCTTCCTGAATTCTGGGGGTCTCCATGCTGGGTACACACAGACACAAGTCGACCAATATCTTTAGTTGTCCTCCTTGCTGGCCAGTAAGTCCAATTGTCGTGATCTGCTGGGACTGAGCCTGTTTCACTGCTTCTACTATGTTCTTGGAATTTCCAGAGGTGGATAAGCAAATCAAGACATCACCTCGACTTCCTTTTGCCTCTACCGCTCTAGCATAAATGCGGGAGAAATCGTAGTCATTGCCCACCGCGGTGAGGTAGGAGGTGTTCACGTGCAGTGCTTCGGCAAACAAAGGGGCACGATCTTGCAGGTACCTCCCAGAGAGTTCGGCAGCAATATGTTGAGCGTCGGCAGCGCTGCCACCATTGCCACATAGCAGAATTTTGCCATGATTTCGCAAAGCTTCCAGGCACAAGTCGGCCGTCTTTACTATATCAGCGCGCAAGGTATCATTGGCCAAGATGTCACCTACGACCATCAGGTGGTCTTTCAGCGCTGATAGCACTGGATCGTAAGACTTGTGGTCAGACATTGTAAATAGATGAACGGGTCGATTGCTCTTTTTCGATGCCGATGGCTTCAACCACCTGATAATGATTTCTGGTGGCTGAATTTCGAGCGACCAATTCTGCCAGAAATCCCGCTAAAAATAGTTGGCTACCAATGATCAGGGCCACGATGCCAAAATAAAAGAGCGGTCTATCCTGGATACCTGTTTGATCCCACCATATTTTGCTCACTGAAAGGTATGTGAGGATGGCAAATCCGATGATGAAGGTGAAAGTGCCAATTGATCCAAAGAAATGCATAGGACGTTTGGCAAATTTCCCCACCAACATGATGGAAAGCAAATCCAAGGGACCATTGATGAAACGAGACATGCCAAACTTAGATGAGCCGTATTTACGTGCTTGGTGGCTTACGACCTTCTCACCGATGCGCCGGAATCCTGCCCACTTGGCAATCACAGGAATGTAGCGATGCATCTCCCCATATACTTCGATGCTGTCTACGACTTTTCGGCGATAGGCTTTCAGTCCACAATTGAAGTCGTGCAACTTGATGCCACTCATGGCTCTAACTACGGCATTGTAAAGCTTCGTAGGGATGGTTTTCGACAGGGGATCAAAGCGTTTTTTCTTCCAGCCCGAGACCAAGTCAAAACCTTCTTCGGTGATCATCTTAAACAGTGCAGGTATCTCCTCCGGACTATCTTGCAAATCGGCATCCATGGTTACCACTACCTCACCTTGCACCATTTCAAATGCCTTGTTGAGTGCTGCCGACTTACCATAGTTGCGCTGAAAGCGGAGACCCTTAATGGCGGGAGATGTTTCGGCTAGAGATTGTATCACCGACCAGGATTGATCAGTGCTTCCATCGTCCACGTATATGATCTCATAGCTCAAATCATGGCCTTGCATCACCCTTGCTATCCAGCTTGACAACTCAGGAAGTGACTCTGCTTCATTGAGCAATGGAATGACAATCGAAATATTAATGGGTCTCAAGTTGCTACCGGATTTCGGTCTTTCATGATTAATGCCATGACGGCGGAAATGATAAAGCCCGGAAAAATCAGGCCCCAAGCAAAACTCCATGCCGCCGTCTTCAGGTTAAAGGCAAAGCTGCGAGCCTCGATTTGATCCATCGCTTCCTCCATAGCATCTTCACCCATGAGGCCGCCCAGTTTTTCCATAGCTTCCATGGCAATTTCTCTTTGCATATCGACCAATTCAGGTGCGATAAAATTTAGCAATACAAAATAGAAAACAATGTAAAGCAGGTTGCCCACCACATAGGTCAGAAAGGCAGGTTTTAGAGCATCGTTAAACGACATATGCTCAAGGTTAGACTTTTCAGCTTTGACCGACAATACCATAAAATAGATAAAGATGATGGTGGTGACCCAAGACGCCCAGGTAAAAACCATACGCGCATTGAGCAGGTAGAAAAGCAGAACGATTCCCGATGCTATCATTCCAGCAAACACGCCATTCTTTATTGCAGGATTTTCCAAGTCCATTTTATCACATTTTCCGGATCAAAAATCATTTAGCATTGCTATTCAAATGTAGCTTTTTTCGCATAAATCGGGTGCAACCCAGCCTGGTCGAAAGGCGAGGTTGCAGTATCTCAGGACCAAAATGATCAATGTGGGTCAAAGAGTTTCACCTGATCTTTGTTAATGACACCCAGCACTTTGCCGGGTAATTCTTGACCCAGATAAGGATTGTTTTTAGACTTAGAAGCAAAGTTCTTCATGCGATAGGTGGTGCTTTGGTTGGGGTGGAAAAGGGTCAGTTCTGCATGGCCACCTCTGCTGATCGTTGGTATGGGTATCCCCAGTGCTTGCCGTGGCTTTATCGCCAACAACTTGACCAAGTGATCTATTTTCCTGCGTTTCCCCCAAGCTTTCTGTAGCATGCCAAATGCTGTCTCCAGCGAGCTGATGCCAAAATCGGCATAAGCAAACTCCAACTTTTTTCCCTCAATATTCACGGGTCGGTGGTTGGCATTGACAAAGTCAATCGTCCCATTTTTGACGGCCTCTAGGAGAGCCTTCCGATCGCGATCAGATCGCAGGGGTGGCAGAACTTTAAAATTGGCATCGAAGCCCTTGGTCTTTTCTACCGTTTCAAGTAAGTTCTGTACGGCCACAGAGCATGTGAGCCTCAGGCCTTCCTTTTTAGCCTCAGCGATCAGCAACAGACTGCCAGTACAACTAACGTTCATAATATGAAGGGCAGACCCACTGTATCTTAACAGATCAATATCTCGCTTCACCATCAGGATTTCTGACAAATCAGGTAAGCCTCGAAGACCTAAAGATACACTGACTGGGCCCTCGTCGATGATACCTTCCGGAGTAAGACCCCGTGTAGAAGGCTGATTGATCACCAGACCATCGAAAATCTTAACGTATTCAAGACTGCGGAGCAAAACGCCGGGATGTTGGACCGGATTTTTTCCATCTGTGAAAGCAAGGGCTCCGGCATGATGCATATCGATCATTTCAGCCATTGACTCGCCCTTGCAACCAAGGGTGAGCGCACCGAGTGGATACACCTGGGTAATCAGAGGTGCTGCGCGGTGAATGATGTACTCGACTTCTGCCTTGGAATGAACGGAGGGACTGGTATTAGGCAACATGGCGAGTGAGGTGAATCCTCCCTGAGAAGCTGCAGCGGAGGCAGTCACCAGGGTTTCAATATGCTCTGCACCGGGGTCACCAATATAAGTGCCTACATCCATCCAACCGGGTGATACACATGCTCCGGCAACTTTAAAAGTCTTCGATTTAGCAGTGATTTGGTTGCGGACGGCATCAATCTTGCCTCGATTGATAAGGATGTCTTTTACTTGGTTGTGATGATTTGAGGATGGGTCAACTATCCTGACCTGCTTCAGCAGTAGTTGCATATAATAAATGCTTCTTTACACTGACCAAAATCTGATAATCAGCGTCTCCAAAGCTAAGAAAATCAGGGTTAAAATCAGGCAGTATTTCCATAGAATGATTCCCCGATCCTTTTCTGCGATGTATGTGGCAAGATCTGCCAGCTGCGACCGATCTATAAAATTTGCTTGCTCATATTGTTGCTGGATCTCATCTACGTTGAGACATCTGGGATCACTCTCCAGACGATTGCTATTAAAAGCGATGGTGCTCAGTACATCATCTTTGTGCAAGAAAATATCATAGAATCCTGCCCGGTTGATTTGGTCATGCATATTTAATACCACCTGTTTGCCCCGACTCTGTTGTTCTGGTATGAAGGTGCCGGTGCCTCCCACCTTGTACACAGTTTCGACATCACTGGATTTGTTCTCAAGTTGCACGAGATTGTCGTTGCCTATCGTATATCCGATTTTTGCAGCCTGTCCTGTTGACAGAGCCATTTTATATAGCATGGGTACAAACACCTCTGCTTGTTCCGTGAGATTATTGTAGGTTTTATCCAGGGGCGCCGTTGATAAATAGAGGTGCCCAGCTTCGAAGCGTTTTTTCAGCAGTAGGGGCTTGCCGTCACGATATCCCAGCAGTTTTTCCACTCCTGTGGATCCGAGCTCCATGAGGTAATTTCCTTTGGTAGTCGGAAGTCGAAGATTTTGACGGCCGGCCTCAAACACATCATGGAAAACAAACTCTCTGTCGTTGACATGACTCACAATGCGTGCCGTGGTGTCCCACTCGGTCAACTTTCCACTGCGGATTGTCCCTAAAAACTGATTGTAGGAGTCAAGATTGGCATCTTTTCCGGGGAATATCAAGACGTTGCCTCCACTGCCTATGTAGTTTTTCAGAGCGGCGGAAAACCCCGTGGATATGTCGCGAAGCCCATTGAGTAAGATAAGTTGGAATTGATGTAGCGCCGAATAGTCGAGATTGGAGACATTTCTGTTGGTGTTGACAAAGAAAGCTTCACTACCAAGGGCTGCGTCTAGATATCTGTTGGTCCGCGATTGATTGACGATGAGCGTTTGAATCTTTTGCATGACCTGAAAAGAAAGGTAATAGGTGTCATCAAACTGTATGGGAAAATCTGTAATTCTCAATTCGACTTTCTGGATACCTGGTTTGAGTACCGAGAGAAATACCGTATCGATCACCGCACGATTTCCAGGGATGTCCAGGGATCCAACTGGCTTGACTTGCCCATCTTTTCGCACACTTAGTTGAATGTTTTCTGCTGCCTGCTCAGACCAATTTCTAATGCGTACCAAGAGTTTATTGGGTTTGTTGACCATTTGTACCGGCGCTTCAAACCATGCCGAGTCTATACTGACATTTTGCTCGATGACTGCCTGTAGAGGGAGCAAATTGTACTCGTAAGTGGAATCTGTGAGTTGAAAATCTGAGATGTTTCTTTGAAAATCTGAGATATAGTAGAGAATTTTGTTAGGGTTATTTTCAGCCTCTAGTAATAGCTGCTGTCGCCGTAATACTTTTGAAAGCTTATTCACTTCAGCGGTTAGTTCAATCTCATCAATTTGAGCCAGTGCCTGTTCTCGGCTGATGAGCCTTTGCTGGCGTGCACTCACATCATGCGAGATGATTTGGAACTCATCCTCGGGCTCATAGGCTTGCACGATTTCTTCAGCCTTTTTCTTGGCTTCGTCCAGTAGGGGAGCCTCCTCGCTCAAGGACGCCATACTGAATGAGTTGTCAATGAAAATACTGACGAGTTTCTTGCCCTTCATGATCTGATCATCTTTCTTGATGAATGGCTGAGCAAATCCCAAAACCAGGAACAACACCGCTAGCAATCGGCAGAGCAGAGTCAGCAGATTTTTAAGCCTGGAGCGTATGCTTGATTCCTCTTTGATCTCCTTGAGAAAACGGACATTAGTAAAAAGGACTTTCTTATAACGGCGGAAATAGAACAGATGAATGATCACCGGAATCATTAGGGTAGCCAGCGCGACTAGAAAGTATGGATAGAGAAACTGCATAGACGTGCAAAAATATGATTCATCCGCTAACCGGCCCTGAAAAATGCACAGGGCAGTGACTAAAACATATCACTTAGCCTATAACGACTATAACTAGCGTTTCTTTTGTCCTAATTGCGCAATCAGCCTCACGGTCACCAATGAGACGATGATGGCGATTGCTGTGATGATGAGTAGGGTACTGGTATGAACACCCGATTTCAGGACAGACAGTACCACGATGGCCACAAGTAAGGTCAAGGGAAGATCATTGAAAAATGCAAATTTTTGCAGAATACGGGGTGAAATGCCTTGCCTAAATTGCCTGATGATGGGGATACAGAGGTGATGATAGGCCAAGAGAATCAGTACAAAAGTGAGCTTGATATGTATCCACCCTTGCATCAGATAAGCGCTGTTGATGATGAGCATTCCAATCCCACCAAATAGGGTGAGCAGCATGGCAGGATTGGCCATCCAGGCAAAAAGGCGTCTTTCAGCATCCACCAGCTGCTCATCAACTGAGGAGGTTGTCAGGGCACTCTTGTGGTGTTTAAAGAGATATCCCAAGATCAGCAAAGCAGCAAACCAGAGCACAAGGCCGATGATGTGTAGGGCTTTGAATATCAGTAAGGTCATGTGTCTTTATGTAGTTGTGGAGCTCCTCCTTGCATCAATCTAGAGTCAGCTTTCCTGTTGTTCCCAAATGCAAATCCTCAAAAGTAATTACCTTGATCCACAATCGATAATTTAATGATGACAAGAAATATCAGCAAGTTCATATTGCTTCTCCTTATGCTTCCTAGTATGGTCCTGGGTCAGCTAGATCGTACACCATCAAAGGTTGACGGTCCACCGGTGGCAAAGGTAAATAGGGCCATCACAGGTTTTGAAGGAGGCCAGAATGCTGGGATACAGGACTTCCATCCAAGTGTACCTCGGCGAACTAGTGTTCTTATCCCCGAAGTCAACATTGGATCGACGTTGTATGATTTACAGTCCAATGGATCCTTAAATCAGCGCCTGATCGTGAACTCGAATGGTACAAAGGCCGCCGCCTGGATGCTTGATCTATCCTTTGATGATGAGTATCCGGATCGTGGTACAGGATTGAATACTTTTGAGAATGCCTGGCAAGAACCACCGATGGTAAGGATAGAAAGTGAACGTACGGGCTGGCCCTCTCTCAATCGGTTGTCTGACGGCAGCCTGATCATCACCTCCCATACGCTGGATGATGAGATCCATCTTGCTAAGAGATCCGCCGGATCTACGGAGTGGATGGAGAGCAAGGTGCCAACAATCACACCAGTAGGTAGATTGTGGCCGCACAGCATCGTTGGAGGACCGAATGGCATGACCATACACTTAGTGGCTCTTAGTACGCCGACACCCCAAGATGGTGAGGTGTACCTCGGTCTGGATGGACACCTGCTGTATAGTCGGTCACAAGATGGGGGTGAGACCTGGGATATTCTGGATGCCGTCGTCCCGGGGTTGGATAGTAGTCAGTACCGCAGGATGAGTGCCGATTCTTACCGGGTAGTGAGCCGTGGTTCGACAGTAGCGATTGTTCACTTTGGCGATTGGAGCGACGTCGTATTGGCAAAATCAATTGACAATGGTACGACCTGGACCAATACTGTGATTTATGATTTTCCGTTGGACAAGTATGTCATCAACAGTGGCTATGAGATCAGCGATATTCCACAGGATTCCATCGCCCCCGATAGTTTGGCCATCTATACCTCTACAGGAGAAGGAGCCGCGCTGATTGACAAGCAAGGGCTCGTACATGTCGTCTATGCCGATAACTATGTGATCGACGATAGTCTGACTGATGGAGGAACCTCCTTTTATCCCTTTACTTCGGGCATTTCTTATTGGAATGAAAATCTGACGGACAGGCCCATATTAATCGGAGACCTCATGGACTACAATCTCAATGACACCATAGAATTTTTTGCGGAAGATGTAGCACGGTATGCCAACCTCACCGTGACTAGTATGCCATCCATTACCACAGATGATCAGGGAGGCATTTATGTCACTTACTCAGCCGTCTCAGAGGCGCATTATAACGAGCTAGATGAACAGCACTATCGCCACTTGCTGGTAGTCAAGTCATTGGATGGTGGAACCACCTGGGGACCTATCTACGATATCATCAACGATGAGCTGTCAGATCCTGAATTCAACGATTTTATTGAGGCAGTGTATCCTTCTTTGGCAATGGCCGGACCCGATACGCTCCACCTGATGTACCAACAAGATTTTTTCCCTGGCTATCGCTTTGTGGATAGTATGGATGCAAGGGCAGAAAACTTCATGACCTATCTTGCCATACCCACTGAAATGATACCTTATGATGGACCGGTACCCATCGTCGAGTATGACCAGGATTTGGATGTTCAAGTATTCCCCAATCCTTCCAATGGGAGGCTGAGGCTGATCAGCGCAACCACAAACATCAGTGATTTAGAAATACAAGTTTTTAACCTGGCAGGCCAGCTTCTACACTCGTCCCAACAAACATCGTTACCGGCGACAATGGCACTCGATTTTCTGAAGGGTGGCACGTATTTTCTAAAACTGCACGGAGATCAAGGAATTGCCTGGCGGAAGCTAATCGTCCACTAAATGTTAACCAGTGCAGTTTGATTTTTGGCAGTTAATTATTGCAGCAGGCGTCTTCAATGAGATGATCTTAGCCATGCTGCTGATGGTTCAACGAAAAAATCGACAGGCGTCTCTCTTTTTGGCACTCTTTCTCTTCATCTCGGCCTTCAATCGATTTAATTACCTTTTCATCCCACCAATATTTCAGCAAATATCCTGGTTTACCTTCAATCGCTTGCCTACTCAGTTTGCTTTTGGTTTTTTGATTTGGGTCTATGTGCTTTACGTTACAGATGTCGACTATAAAATCAAGAAGCGCCACTTGATACTCGGATTTCCGATCCTTCTTGATTTCATTTATTGCCTGGGGAGGGGGCTTTATATTTATTTTTTTCGGTTTGAGTATAAATTAGACTTTCTATATCAACCATTTGAGTTTCTCATTCATGAAGGGCTGGCTATCCTGTACAATCTTTTAATGCTGTACATGGCTCATCACTACTTGGGGTCTCAGAAGATTAGGGCTGAATCTGAATTTTCGAGTTATGATCAGGTGCATATAACTTGGTTGCGATGGTTCATGAGAGCCCTGCTTTTAGTTGGGTTGGTGTGGCTCGGTTACTATGTGGTTGAAATAAATATTTACCCCCGTTATTTGGTTTTTGAGCAATATTATTTCTTTTGGTTACTAAATATTGCCATTAACTTGACCTTTGGTTACCGAAATCTCATGCTATCAGAAATCTCCTATGCGACAGCCATCCCAAAGCAAATCCCAGGTAAATCATACAGTACCTCTGCCTTGAGTGATCAGGAGATACATGTACTTTCCATAAAGATTAAGAACATCATCATTGAAGAGCATATGCATCGTGATCCGCAACTGAGACTTGCCGACTTAGCCAAGGCATCCGGCATTTCCCCAAATCAGATTTCTCAAATCATCTCTCAGGGAATGAGGACCAATTTTCACTCTTTAATTAATGGCTTACGTATCGAGGAAGTCAAGAAAAGGCTCTCTGATCCGAAGTACAGAAATCAAAGCATTCTTAGCATCGCGTTTGAGAGTGGCTTTAACTCCAAGTCTACTTTTAATAAGATTTTCAAATCCGTAGAGGGAAAATCACCTTCGGCTTTTCGCAGGGAAATATTTGGCTGATAAGTCAACCAGATTCAGGTGATTTGTCTTAAGAATGCGTTAATTATCGTTCTATAATGTCCCGATTTATAAACCGGGACGCACACATCGGTTGGGCTTACTATCATTAAACTGGCAAAGCAAATTTGTAGAATGAAAGATGTAAGCCTACTTGTCGTGGCATGTCTCGTCATGCTAATCGAGGTCCAGGGTCAGCAATGTATCGGTACAGTACCTCTAAACGCAATCGTCGTCGGAGATACAATCTCCACTCAAATCAACCAAGAACATCATTGGATATGCCCCAGAGGGCTGTTGATTAAAAATGGCAATGAAGGGACCACAGTGGTAGAAGATCGTGGTCAGGCCATCATTAATGGAAATGAGATGATCCTATATTTACGCAGTGGAGCGACGGGAGATGTAAATGGGAATAAGAATATCATCTACGTGGACCATGCTTCGAATCTCTTGTTGACAGGCAATGAGAATATTGTACGCAGTGTGGATGGAGCCGCCATTGCAAACAATGGTATTGGGAATGTTCTCGAATCCTGCGATGTGTTGATCATAAACTACGATTCTGTCCCTGCTTTAGGATGTATGGTAGATATTGATCCTCCAACAATCTCCTTCGAAACGGCAGCCATCACAGCCAACGAAGGTGATGGTGACGTGACAGTAGGTGTCGTATTGACTAATGCAACTGATATGGTGACTCGTGTTGCCGTAGTGGTCAGTGGTGGGACTGCAACACAGGGGGAAGACTACCTATTTCAGGAGACGATTCTCCAATTCCCAGCCCATAGCAGTGCGTCTATGGATGTGAATCTGACTCTGAATGATGATCTTGCTGTTGAGGCAAATGAAACTATAGAACTTGCCCTACAGGATGCAACTAGTGGAGTAGAAATCAGCCAGGCTCTACTGACTATCGTGATCACGGATAATGATCGAGATACAGGAAACGATTCATGTCATGCTTCAGTGCCGCATACAGCTATCGTCGTATCAGATATACGCACGGAGACCAGTTCGGAAGCGGTTTACTGGCTTTGCAATGGTTCCAACCTAGCACTGAGTGGTGGAAACAGCACTTTATTTGTGGAATCTGGTGGCATCGCCACCATCACAGGTAGCGAGGATACCGTTTATGTGCAGCCCAATGGAAGTGCAACAATCACGGGCAATGACCATCTGGTCTATGTCGCGAATGGAGCTATTGCTGTGGTGACCGGCAACAACAATACGATCTATGCGATGGCTGGTGCAATAACCACTATAACTGGATTGGACAATACGTCCCTGACCTGTGCCGGGTTGATGATCGATTATTCCGCATCACCCGATGCTGGGTGTGCAATCACAGACATCACACAATTTAGCGTCGCTGCAGACTTGACACTGGCACCTAATCCCGTAAGTGACCACTTACATTTTTCCTCAACTTCACTATTATGGACCAAAACGCAAGTGCTCGATGGATACGGTCGGATATTATGGTCAAACACCCATCGGCGTGCTGCGTCCCAGGAATCTCTCGACCTAAGGTCCTTTCCGGTTGGTATATATTACCTACAGCTAATGATAGACCAGAGATGGATATCGAAACGTTTCACCATTGTGCGTTAACCTGACGGGATGCTGATTTGTGCCACCCCTATGAGGCATTTGAATGGCTGGTTGGATTTGAGGGGCGAGCAGCTTTTTGTTTGCAGACGAGCCATACTACCCAGGAATATCTGAGTCTTGGTTGAGTATTTCTTACGATGGCCTCCTGAATCATCTCTCGTCATACCCACCCCTTGATGGAGAGGAGAGATATCCAGCGATCACAGGGAAAGATGGGTTGCTAGCGAATAGCTATATTTGCTCTGCATCACAAAAGTGTGAGAGGTGCTTGTGATACTTAACATTTGCTGACTTATGAAGCCGCAGTGGCGGAACTGGTAGACGCGCACGTTTCAGGGGCGTGTATTCTTACGAATGTGGGGGTTCGACTCCCCCCTGCGGCACTTTTCGTTGTTTATGAAGGGCTTGATCTAGACCCACGATTTTAGTATCCAAAATTGAGTAAGACTTTTGGGTGTCCTCGGGACCTCATTCACACTGCAAAGTAGGGTTTTCGATCCCGCCATTTCCCCCGGGTAAAGTCTGGAAATTCCACAGGCTGATCCCGAGAGATGGAGTGACCCGAAAGTGGCACTACAGCGCTCATGGTCACCGAATCATAGACATCTATCGGAGTATTGGTTTTGTCTTTTACAGCCTTGACAAAAAGTTCGAGCTCAAGGCTATCCACCCCTCCATGTCCCCCGCCTTTCTTACCTCTGTTCTGCCACCACCTATGCATAAACTCTTCCTCATAAGGTCTGAATGGTTCCCACTCGTGGTATTTGGGACTTCTGTCTACGAGGTGGACCGCCTCTCTCTGCTCATTGTAAATACCTAAGGTACCCTGGATCATCCAGCGGTTGTCATAAGGGCGGGGCAACTGCATGTCATAGTTGATAATGATGGTTTTACCACGCTGCGTTTTCAATGTAGACGTGACGATATCGCCTTGCTTATAGGCTAGATTGGCATTGGGGTGATCTGCTCCAAAACGTCTTCTGAGGTAGGCATTGATGCTGGTGGATGCTGTCGCACAGGAATAGATCTGTGTGATTCGGTCTCCACAATTGACGTCCATCCAACTCAATACTGGACCGAGGCTATGGGTCGGATATTGATCGCGGTTGTAATTCAATAGGTATTTCGCACTCCAACGTTGATCACCATCTTCCGCATCAAAAAACCAATGGTCAATGCAGTCGTGGGAATGAGCACAATGACAGTGGACGATGTTACCTAAGAGCCCCTTCCTAATCATGTTTAGCACTGCCAGGTTGTCTCTACGAAAGCTCCAATTCTCCATCATCATGCAGGGTATACCGGTTTCCTCAGATGTGTTTACCAAAGCCCAGCATTCCTCCAGTGAAAGTGCAGCAGGTACTTCGACACCAGGATATTTTCCTTGCTGCATAGCGTACAAGGCCATCGGCGTATGCCACTCCCAATAGCTCGCAATGATGATTGCGTCGAGGTCTTCACGATCCACAAGTTTCTCAAAGGTATATTCGTCACCTCGCTAAGTTTCCGGTGCTTTCTTTCCTGCAGCTCGGCAGATCGCCACCGCTCTATCTAGCTTGCCTTGGTCTAGGTCACAAAGAGCGGGAATCTCGACATGCTCGATAGCCAGTAGTTCTTTGAGTAGTCCGGCACCTCGTCCACCAGTACCGATGATACCGATATTAACCGATGTACGGTCTTTACTGGGCAGGATGGAATACCTGGTAGTAGGCAAGACGGAGGCAACCCCCGATGCGGCGATGGCCTTAACTAGGGTGCGTCGCTTGAGTGCACTTTTTTTCGTGGTTTGATTGTCATTGGGATAATTTTGGCAAATATCCTGGTTCTTCATAGCAAGTATTTTTCTGTCAGTTGTTTATCATAAACGGCTTCGTGGTCTCGTAAAAGTCATATCAGATAACCTGTGGGCTGAGGTTCCGCAGTGAGATCAGCACTCATCCCCGGCTCTTGAGGAACCCGATAATGCCCGTCGACCACCTGAGCTGGATGGCTAAAAAATGTTCTCAGGTGCGGGATATATTCTAAAAAAATGGCCTCATGACCAAGGGAGATGTGATTAAAAAGCACGAGATGTTGATGTATTTGTCCCATGTCTCCCACATGAGGTACCACAGGTGTGTCAAACTTTTTGCACATAAGGCTGACGGCGATAAATTCGGAGATACCTCCAACCCTCACAGCGTCGACCTGACAGAAGTGCATGGAGCCAGATAGCAGAAAATTCTTGAAAATCACTCGATTGGGCACATGCTCTCCCAATGCCAGCTTGATGGGCGAGATCTCTTTTGCCAAGTTTACGTGAGCAGCGACATCGTCTGGATGTGTCGGTTCCTCTATCCAATAGGGGTTAATGTCTGTTAGTTTCGTACAGATTTTTATGGCCTGAGGGAGGCTCCACTGTTGGTTGGCATCCAGCATAATGGTGGCATCGTCTCCGGCAGTCTCTCTCACCAGGTGAGCCCGGCGAATATCGCGTTGTGATTCTTTGGAGCCTACTTTGAGTTTCATGGCTGTGAAGCCCTGATCTATCGCCATTTTTACATTTTCCCTGATCTGCTCATCAGGATAGTCAAACCATCCGATGGAAGTGTCATAGCCACGGTATCCAGACTTCAGAACATCCATCCTTTCGGACTTGCTTTGGGAGGCCCTATATAGCAGAGAAATAGCTTCTTCAGAGGTCATCACGTCTTCGAGGTAGGAGAGGTCGAGGGTTTGGACGAGCTCATTTGGCGACAAGTCCATCAAAAGTTTCCACAGGGGTACGTCCCGGACTTTGGCCCAGAGGTCGAAACAGGCATTGGTTACACTGGCGAGCGCCAAGTGCACCACACCTTTATGGGGTCCCAGCCATCTGAGGTTGGGATCATCGGCCATGGTTTTGGCAACCTTTCCAAAATCTGACATCAACTCGTTGATCTCGCAGCCTTCCACGTATTTAACGAGGTAGTCTATGGCTTGGCATACCAGCTTGTTGCCCACCCCTAAAGTGAAGGCCAGGCCCATACCCTCCATACGCTGATCCGTTTTTAAATGGCAAACCGCATAGGCATAGATCGGAGCAGTGTGTACGGAGTCGGTGCCAGCGCCGTCTTTCAAAGGAAATCGAAAATCCAAAGACGATCCTTTCTTGATAACAGCTGTTTTGTCCATTTTAATTATCTAAGGCTATCACCTCCAAGTCCAGCGCTGGTTTATTTAACGTTAAGACGATGACTGAGGCGATGTCGTCGGGAAGGTTTTTGGGCAAGGCGATTTCGATTGAGTTTTCTTTTTGACTTACGCTAAGCTCGGTTTTGTCCTGGAGAAACCTGGCCCTGCTGATCTTAGTGTTGCTGGGGAAGGGTAATTTTATATGCATTCCAGGATGTCTAAGGAGGTGTAAATAGATATGATTTCCCCTCCGTGTACTGACCATGTTGTCATTGGGCTTATAAGGACCGCCACGTGTTTCATACACTGCTTCGCCATTGATTTTCAACCAATCACCCATTTCTTTCAGTCGGTCTATTTGCCGTTGTTCTATGCGCCCATCCATCATTGGGCCGACATTAAATAACAAATTCCCATCGCCACCCACAGTCTGGAGCAGGGTGTGAATGCATTCCTTTTTTGACTTCAGGTCGTCATTGGATTTCCATGCCCATTGAGTGCCGATGGTCATACAAGTTTCCCACGCATTGATATGGTCAAAATTACCCACGCGTTGCTCGGGTGTAGAGAAGTCTCCAGCATAAATATTGCTTTTGGTAGTACCGGCCATACCCTCTCTTCCCTTGTCCACGCGGTTGTTGATCAGCAAGTTGTTCTTCAAGCCTCGTAAATACGCATATAGATCCATACCCATCTCGTGGGTCCACGCCCATTCCCATTCACCGTCGAACCATAGGACAAAGGGATCATAGTTTTCGATCAATTCCTTCAATTGATTTTTCATAAAACGGATATACCGGTCCATTTTTGCTCGGATAGTGGGATCTTCGATGTTTTTCTCCACATGAAATTTGTAGTGCTCATCTGGATATTTGACGGGGTAATCTTCATGTCGCCAGTCGCAAATAGAATAATAAAAACCCAAGTCAATTCCCTGTTTTTTACATTCTTCTGCAAGGTCCAATATGACTCCCTTGCCATAGGGTGTACTCGTCATATCATAGTCGGTAAATTGACTATCCCATAGGCTAAATCCATCATGATGACGTGAGGTAAGAATGATGTATTTCATACCTGCGTTCTTGGCAGCGCTTACCCAGTCAGATGCATTGTACAAGACCGGATTAAACTCCTGATACAGGCCATCATAATCTTCGATTGGAATCTGTTTGCCTCGCGACCACGAAATTTCTTCACCACGAAGGGCCACCGGTCCCCAATGAATAAACATGCCGAAGCGCATATCCTGAAATGTCTGCAGTACTCCTTGATGTGTGCGCAAATCTGGATTAGCTTCTCCACCTCCAGATAATTGGGTTTTTATGGGGGCGGAGATTACTACATCGGCATCTTGAGCGCCAAGGCATAGGCTGCCCAGTAAGAGCGCGATAATGACATGAATTTTTGCCAATTTTTTCATCTTACTTCTTTTTTAATAAATTCTCCGACTTTGCGAAGTGTTTCTACATCAACATCGCGAATTTTTCCCTGGTAATTTGGTCCCACATTGATGGAAAAAATATTACCAAAATTTACAGCACCCAAATAATCCTCATAGATTTTTTCTGCTGAATGGCACAGATGGTCATGCTTTGGTAATGAGTAGAACCAATCGGCCCCACCTTCGTGCTCGGGTAGTATCGGATAGGTAAATTCGGCCACGAGAAAGTTGTCGTAATTATCTTTTAAGTGGCGTTCATTCCATACACTATTATGATCTCCTATTGGACCTGGTCTTCCCCTCTCTCGTAAATTCAGGCGGCCAGCGGTCTCGCCTGTATTAAAGCCAATAAAACAATTGGGTTGGAACCGATGCACCCACTCGACAGTCTGCTGGTGAGATAATCCTCCGTCACCCACAGCGTGGTCCATCCAGAAAAACTCTATCGGGCCATATTGAGTGCAAAGTTCTTTGAGCTGTGCTTTTTTGATTTTGGGATTGACGCCTCCCTTCTGCCAAACTCCATCTTCAGCCCCAGGCCAGTTCCAGTCACCTTCAGAAAAATAAAGTGCCAGCCTAAGATCATATTTATCGCAAGACTTGCGCAATTTGGCCAACACATCGACTCCCAAGGAGCTATTGGTCACTTTTTTATCTGTGGTTTTACTATCCCAAAGACAAAATCCGTGTGATGTTTTGAAAGGAAAAGAATATACCCCATTCCGGCTTCTTTTGCTGTTTTGCACCATTGGTCCGTGTCGCAACCGACGGCGTTGAAGAAGAAAGCATCTTTGTCTAATGTGGGTGTCCATTCTTTACCATAAAAGGTGCTAAAAGACCAACAAATGAACATGCCATAACGCATCGCTTTGATTTGTTTTGCTCGGATCTTATCATCGATCTTTTGGCTATCTATTTTGGGATGTACACTGGCGCAATGGCTAAGGATCAGGATGGTCAGCAATACAAAAAAAGCTCTAAATATGCGCATGCCTCAATTTGCTTTTATCTGTATGTTAATCACTGTGAATTCACAAATCAGTCATGATGAAATACTTCCTCCATACTGGCCCACCATTCTCCTTCCTCTCGTGTTGCCAATGGTTCCTGACAAGGGTCGGTCAATTTCCACCATTCACGTGTGAGGGAGTCTTTGGCCATTTTTAACATGTCGCTTGCAAAGTCATCACCAGTGTATTCAAAATAACTGAATAAATAGCCATCTTTTAAATAAATGGAGTAATTACGAATATTACTCTGAGTAATCTGTTTCAGAACACCCGGCCAGGGATTGGCATGGAGGGCTTTGTACTGCTCAAGCATTTCTGATTTTACTTTGATTACAGAGCCATATCTTTTGATTTGCTTATCAGTGATACGCTCTTTGTCTGAGATGTCTTCCGATTTGTCCCTTGGAGCTGGAGTGCAAGCTGCTAGCACGCAGGATAGAAATACGACAATCCATGGGATTTTGACGATTGAAACCATGAGGGCGAGTTAACCGATAAGAATATATAGTGAAATCATAATCAAAACTAAGATTCCCGAAAGAATTAGGGGCATATTAATTTTTTCACCATCTTCTTTTTTTAAGAAAATTCCTGGAGAGCTCAGTGTGACGCTTTCAATTTTTTTGTAGTCGGGTGGGGGGGTGAGTAGGCTAGCTGCCACATAAATGATGGAGCTAAACACAAACAGCCACCAGGCTTGCATCATGAAAGAGATTCCCCATGTTTCAGTCAGCACTTTAACATCTCCAGTTATGGGAAAGTCGATCAGAAAGGCAGTCAGTCCCAGTAAGAAGCCACCAATAAAAGCTGCTATGGCGCCCTGATGATTACCGCGCTTCCAAAAGACACCCCATATGAAAACGGCTGAAATGGGGGGAGAAATCACCGACAATAAGACGACCACCGCCTCAAAGATGCTGTTGAATCTTGCGATGAGTGGCGACCACGAAATGGCTATGATCATGACCACAATCGCCGTAACTCTCCCAATCCTGACTTGCTGCCTGTCGGTGATCTTTGGACGATTTCTCTTGACAATGTCGATGGAAACCAGCGTGCCTGCACTGTTCAGAGCTGCGGCTATGGTGCTCATTAGCGCAGCAAGCATTGCCGCAGCCATGAGACCTTGCAGGCCAGTGGGCAACAGTTCTGTGATCAGTACCGGAAAAGTGTCGTTGGCATCTGTAATGATATCCTTAAACAGTACGTAGCCGAGGACGCCAGGAAGTACTAAAATAAAAACAGGTAATATTTTAATAAAGGCGGCAAACAATGGTCCAATTTTGGCATCTCTTAGTGTCTGAGCGCCGAGTACCCTTTGGACAATGGTCTGATCGGCGCACCAATACCATATGCCTAGGACAGGATATCCTAAGAGGATGGCCTGCCAGCTCAACCCGGAAGTGTTGGATGCTGAAGGGACAATACTCAGCTGATCTGGCTTAGCTGCTGCCTCCAGAGCTGCCCAACTATCAATGCCATGATCTGGAAGAGCTAGGAACGCAAAAACCGTGAGAATAACTGCTCCCCCAATGAGGATGACGGTCTGTATCGTTTCTGTAATCACTACAGACTGCAAACCTCCGACCACCGTATAAATGGCGGTAATGGTGGATATAGCTAGGATGGATACATACACGTCGATCCCAAAGAAGTGCTCAAAAACCACTGCACCTGCATATAAACTCACACCAATGTGCATGAACAAGGCACCGATGAGGGCAAAAAATGCCAGAAATGATCGCGCAGCAGCATTATATCGCTTCTCCAAAAACTCAGGTAGGGTGGCGATTCTATTTTTATAGTAAAAGGGAGCGAATACCAGACTCAATAGTATGAGCGTAAAAACTGCCATCCATTCAAAATTGCCCCAAACCAGCCCATCTTCAAAGCCCGACGCTGCCAGACCAACCAAGTGAATGGTTGAGATATTGGAAGCAAAGAGTGCAGCTCCGATTACAGGCCATCGTAAGGAGTGTCCAGCCAGGAAATAGGACTCGGCATTCATCTTTTTCTTGCGAACTACCCACAGACCAACCCCCATGATCCCTAATATGTAGGCAAGAATAACGGCACTGTCGATGGTGGAAATGGTGGTCAAAATTTCACATTGTTTTTCGGTATGTCAATCGCAGGTTTCTCTACCCCAAGCATACGGGGCCACTGGGTGAAAATGATTTGTATAAAAGCACAAACTCTTGGTGTCCCAACCTCTCAGAAGCGGTTTTTTCCCCGGCAGCGATCTCGCCAATCATGGTAAATATCTCATCAGATACCGTGGATAGGTCTGCCTCACCCGATATCACTTTGCCAGCATTAATATCCATATCCTCTTTCATATTTTGGTAAGTAGCTGGATTAGCGCAGATTTTTACGACGGGAGAAATCGGAGAACCTACGACGGATCCCCTTCCGGTCACGAATAAAATGATGTGGCTGCCACACGCTATCAACTCAGAGATCTCAGCATTGTCATTGATATTTGGAAATCCAAATCGGGGTTCACCATCTGGCACCACATCCAATAAAAACAGACCGCTACTTTCCGGAATATCGCCAGGTTTTAGCAAACCGCTGATCTTCGCACTTCCACTTTTACTGTAAGCACCAAGGGATTTTTCTTCGATCGTGCTCAGACCACCGTCGGCATTCCCGACTGCAAAACTTGCATGCCCCATCACAGTATAATATTCCGCAGCCTTCTGGATGGACTTTCTCAATGCCGAGGAGAGCTCTGGTGTCGCAGCTCGTGATGCTAAGTGATTTTCACACCCGATCATTTCGCCCGTTTCTTCAAAAATGGCAGAGGCTCCCTTATTGACCAGCCGATCAAAGGTCAAGCCTACAGCTGGGTTGCCACTGATGCCACTGGTGGCATCTGAACCTCCGCAGATGGTCCCAACGACCAGGTCCTTAACGCCCATGCTCACTTTGGACACTCCCTGCAATGATTTGAATGAGCTGTCTACCCAAGCCTGACCTTTTGCTATGCTCTTCGTAGTTCCTCCTGCTTCCTGTATGACCAGGGTTGAGACTGGCCTGCCACTTGCTTTGATGGTTTGAGCTAGTTCGAAGCGATTGAAACTTTCACAGCCGAGAGATACCAGGAGCACGGCTCCCACATTGGGATGGGTACACAATCGTTTCATGATCTTGTCTGCATGATCGTTGGGATAACAACCACTAAATCCGATGACCTGGACGTCCAGATCAGCGTACGGTGCTGCGATGGCTGAACAAACATGATGAGCACATTCGACCAGGTAGGCCAATAGCACTACATTGCGAATTCCGAGTCGACCGTCGTCGCGTACATATCCCAACCATTCATCCATGATCGTTCTTTTGATTGGACCATGTATGAGTCGGGGAATAGTCGCTCTGAATATTGTGTACATGGACGATCTCACCCGTGAGAATGGTTGTGATGGCTGATCCGATGGGCATGCCGTATTTGATGATTTTCTCGCCTTTTTCGATCTTTCTTGCAGCGACTTTAAAGCCCAGTTGCACCTTTTCTTCCACTAGGACTTGGATGCCGGAAATAATCAAGCGAGACCCGGCGGCTATTTCCTGCCTGGCTACCAGGACATTGTCTGGGAGCGCTAACCTGATTAGCTCCCTAGAATTTTCCATAGGTCAGATATGCTTCCTGAGGATCCATGCCTTGTAAAATAGCCTTTCTAACCAGGTTTTCTGTTTGCATGACATCTTCTGTTTTTTCGATGACTTCTTCGGCTATGTCTCTGGGTATGATTACGATCCCATCGCGATCGGCCATGACCAGATCACGGTTTTGGATGACGACCTGTCCAATCCTTATGGGAGCAGAGAAGGCATCGGCAACCCACTTGCCCACAATGTCGACCGGAGTGAAATATTTGCAGAAAACTTTGAATCCAAGATCACTGATGAAGGCAGAATCCCTGCAACCCCCGTCGACGATATATCCTTTGATGCCTCGCAGGTGCAATGTTTCCGCCGATAGCTCACCCATGTGCGAAAGCTTCGCATCGTTGGGCTGACAAACGACGACACTTCCATGCGGTGCCATGGACAATAGTTTTGTCCACTCAAGCAGTGTTTGATTGGGATCAAGGGTGTCGTCATAATGGCCACTCACGGTAAATGCCGGTCCAGCCAATTTCATATGGAGGTCAATCGGTCGAATATCGTAGGGCAGTGTCTGATTGGGATAGCCCATTTCTCTCAACACATCGAACACTGCTCCAGAGTAACACTTCTCTAATCGTTGGCCTAAGCATTGGGGATCCGTCATATCGTGATTTTCATATCTGCTAAAAGTGCCGCTGGAAGGATTTTAATGACGACCTCCACTGTTCGTCCGGCTTCTTCCAAATGTACCAAAAGATCCTTTCGCATCCCGTGCATAAAATACAGGAATAAGTGGCATTAGCTAATCGATTGGTTTGGCAAAACCCCAGTAGTTGAAGCAAGCTGGTCTGAAACCGGGGATGTACATTGTGTCAATCTTGGATATGGAGAAATTTCCTTCCTTAATTAGATTTGGAATATTTCGATTTAGGTTGCAGCCACCACCGAATTTCTTCCAGATCGGATTTAAGGTGTGTTGCCACTTTTGTACGGATCTGTCTGGTGCGATGCCATGCTCACAAAATATAAGTTGACCAGAGGGTTTAAGTACTCTCCTCATTTCTTGTAGAGCTGATGGCACGTCGATTATGGTGCAGAGTGTGTATGTCAGGATGATGGAATCTACCGTTTGATCTTCGATTGGGATTTGTTCAGCATAGCCTTGTACAAATTCCACCTCCATGGAGTTTACAACTTCCTTCTGTGCGATCGCCCACATCTCTTCAGAAGGATCTAAGGCAAAAAGATGATCGACTTTCTCCGGATTATAGTAGGGGAGATTCAATCCTGTCCCAATCCCTATTTCTAACACTCTACCATAGGCTAGCGGCACCACTTTTTGTCTCTGCTTCATGACGGGACTTGACGCACAGAGGACATTGGTGATCCTGGGCAGTAGATATTTTTCGTACAAATTAGCCATAGCTTTGCGATAGGAGAAATGTTCTAATTGCGGAATTGACCTCATCAGGTGCTTCAACAGGAGCCATATGCGCAGCGCGGGGAATAACCTGAAGCTCTGACTGCTTGATCTCCTTTTGCATGATTTTGGCCTTATTTAAATCCGTGAGCGCATCATTTTCGCCCACAAGTATGATCGTCGGCTGGGTGATCTGATGCAGTAGATCAGTGATGCCTTTTCTTGCTAAAACTCCGTTGATGACCTTGATAATTCCTAATCGATCGTTGGCTAGAAAATGATTTCTCCACAATTTTTGGAGTGATTTTCTGTCTGGATCTTTTCTGAATTCAGGACCAAAAAACATGGCCATTATTCGATTGGCTAGAATGGGTAATCCTATATTTTTTGCAACCCACAACATGGATTTATTTCTCAATATGTTGTTGCTAGGCTCAGGTTCTGATGAAGTATCAATCAAAATTAAAGACTTGATGACATCGGGATACTTAATGGCTAACCGCAGCGCGATCATCCCACCCATGGAGAATCCTACAAAGTGACATGGCGTGCAGTCTAAAGCCTGTAGTAGTTCGAAAGTTTCTTCAGTCAAGGAGTCTAGATCATAGCCTTCCTCAGTTATTTCACTTTTCCCCTGCCCCCTAAAATCAAACCGGACACAGCGATAATCTCTTCTCAGAAAATTCACCTGGTCATCAAACATGCGCAGATTAAACAGCATGCTGTGACCAAAGACCAGGGTTTCATCTCCGCTCCCTTCGTCTTCATAGTACAATTTGGCATTCTTGAGCGAAATAAACGGCATCTTCTGAGATTCGACAATTGAAATCTAGTGATGGAGATGAGTGGAATGGCAGCCTAATGGCAGCCGTTCATTAGGGTAAGATACGCTTTTATTGAGGGGCTGAAAAGCTCTTCTTGATCTGTGGAAAAAGAACCGATCCATGATGTCACATATCTGGGAGATCATTCATTAGTTAAAGACCATATACAGGATTAAGATGCTCACGAGTAGAAGAACGGAAAGCACAATCTGTAGGATGTTGGATCCGGATTTGATTTCTTGTGGACCCTGGTAGGTCGTCGATGCCACCTTGGCTCTGGAAGGGGGGTGTGTCATAAGACTTACCAGCACCAGGACTGCACAGCTGATGACAAAAAGCAATATGGCAAAGTGTAAGAAATTAATATTGGCAAAGTCGAGGATTGCTCCCTGTAGAAGAGGTTTTTTGATTTGCAGTAGAAACATGAATAGCCCTAGTAAAAATCCCGTCACAAGGCTGGCTATTGCACCAGAGCTGTTGATGCGCTTATTAAAGACTCCGAGAAGAAATACTGCTGCAATTGGCGGGGCAATGTATGCCTGGACACTTTGTAAGTAGAGAAATAGCTGATCGTTAAATATGCCCATAAATGGTATCCAGGCAAGTCCTAGCACTACCAAGCCTACGGTCGATATTTGCCCCACCAAGACTAATTTACGATCTGTGGCGGTGGGATGGAACTTCCTGTAGAGATCCCATGTGATTAACGTGGAACAAGAATTAAAGACGGAAGACAGAGAACTCATGAGCGCTGCAAATATCCCAGCAATCATCAATCCCTTTAGGCCCGTAGGCAGCACCGCGCTCACCATGGCCGGCAGTGTACTATTGGGCTCATCTACGACCAGCATGCCCTTCTGAACCAATGCAAAAGCCACTACACCGGGAAAGACGAAAATAAATAAGGGCAGTATTTTTAAGAATCCAGCAAATATGGTTCCCTTGCGCGCCTGATTAATATTCTTGGCAGAGAGTACGCGTTGTACAATAAATTGATCTGTGCACCAATACCAGATACCGAGAATTGGTGCACCGAACAAGACCCCTGTCCAGGGATAGTTTGGATTATCGACGTCCCTCCATAGCTCAAAAAAACTTTCCTGGCCATTACCTGCTGCACCCTGTTGTACCAGAACCACCATTTCGTCTAGACCACCCACTAGATGCAAACCACAAAGGGTTACGGCCACACCTCCACCGATGAGGACAAACATTTGAATCATGTCTGTGTATATGACCGCTTTGAGACCTCCAAAAACCGTGTAGATTCCAGTGGCAATCACTAGCAGGATCACCCCCATCCAAAAGTCTATTCCAATCACCTGAAAAACTACTCCACCTGCATAAATGGTGACGGAAATCTTCGTGAGTACATAGGCGATGATCGAGATCACAGACAAATACATTCTGGTGCTGCTGGAATATCGCCGTTCAAGAAATTCCGGCATCGTATATATACCAGTACGTAGATAGATCGGTACAAAGACCCAACCCAATAGCAGTAAGATGATCCCTGCCAGCACCTCAAACTGTGCCACCGGAAGGCCTTCTGCAAATCCGCTACCGGCAAGACCTATGAGATGCTCAGAGCCGATGTTGGAAGCAAAGATGGAGGCGCCAATGACAAACCAACCCGTATTTCGACCAGCTAGAAAATAGTCAGATGAGGCACTTTTGCTGTCCTTTTCTCTGCGAGAGGCCCACCATGCAATGCCAAATACCATGATGAAGTATGCGGCAATGATTAATTTTATCCGGGCTTTGTAGGTCGACTGACATGAAGGAGGTGCTCAGAATCTCATGAGTAATTTATGGGTATTTCCGGAAAGGTTTGAATGGATTTGAAAAATAGGCACTATTGATTTAGACAAGGTGTAATGATGAAACTTAGGGACTATCGAAAAAAATATTTACCGCTTTAGGCGCCTTTATTTTGGATGTAGACGAAAACGTAGACATGGACGTAGCTATGGCGAGGCTTTGCAACACCGCATGAAAGCAAAAGAACTTAGAATTGCCGACAATTTTTTGTGTGATGCTCTACAAGCCTAAATGAGTTATTCTCCGATCGTACCTTTACCAAAGCTAAGCGGCTGAAAAGCAACGACGAAAAAAAAAGTCCATTTTAGATAATGCATATAATTTGTGATCAAACCATGAAAGATGTTTTCGGAGGGACCCTTATGTCACAGAATCATGTCTTCGTTTCTATGATCCTTTTGGCTGCATGTATCGCCATATCTGTTAACGACTCCAATGAGCCTGCAGCAAATGGCGACTGCCAAACGGAGTAGGTGTCTTCGTGGTACAGACTGCTTGGTGGTAGATAGCCAATGCTGCCGTTGACGAGATTCATCACGGCTGCTGAATGCGGAGCCAAATGCTGACGCAGCGCTTGTTGAAATTGCGGATAGGTTTCATTGGCTTGTCCGATGAGTAAAGAATCTCCCAGCCGCCAGATCCATAATGGCATCTGAGCGATGTCTCCCTCCCCTATTGATTTGCGAATGCCTCGCTGGCGCCACAAGCGCTCCTTCAGCACAGGGTCCTTGCATGTGCGCCAAGCTTCTTCAATGTCGACCAAGGTGGGCAGTGCCTTCAACTCCAATGGCACATTCAATACTTCTGCCGAAAGATGCTTCTGGGCAGGACTCTTTGAGGGAGTCCAAATTGCCAGAGGGGCTCCAGACTCCACTACACCTTCATAATTCAGGTGCGTTTGTGGAGGAAGCATCCCTGCCAATGTAGAAAGCGCCGCGTAAGCTAATTGGCGACCATGCTTGTCGGCCACCTCCGCATCTCCGACATATTGCTGATTCGGCGCAAGATTGCCAGAAGCACCTTGCATAAATAAGCAGGGAGCATCCGTATGTGATATCATGGTCTCCCTCATGGCACCAATATAATCTGGAGAGATGAGCTCATTGTCCCAAGCCAGGGTCGTAGGATGACAGGCATAGTTGATGATGGTGGCCATCATGCGATGTCGCTCATCTGTGACCCGGCCTACTAATAAGGTGTCGTCAGCGAGCGCGTCCGGATTAAATCCGACGACTATTCTATCGCCATTTTCTTCTGGCAGATCACGATTTGTCGCCAGACTGCACTTTCCGTAGTCCCACGTTAGGGTGGCATTTTGTGCATGCGACCATGCTTCTTGGGCAGCCTTGATGGCTTTTCGTTGAAGAGAATCTAGATAGGGTCCGATGAATTCACCACCTGCTTTATGTGAATCATCTCGGCAAATGCCGGGACCAGCATGCGTGTGAGATAAGCAGATCATCAGGTGCGAGGCTTCTATTGATAAAGCATCCAGAATCCCCTGGCGAAATTCGTTTTCATCCTCTGTGTTTCGCCACCAACCCAAATCTGCCCCGATGAGAATCAATGGTTTCTCACCGCCTGCCGATTGAAAGGTCAGACAAGATAGCACCATAGGACGATGGATTCCCGTGGCTACATCAAATCTGGATCGTCCCCAGTTGCGAGAATAAATACCAACTGGTGGAGTAACGTCTTGAGTAGCTACTCCGATGAGGCCCGTAAAAGAACTATGCATGAAGATGGGAGTTTTTGCGTGAGGCGTAAGCACAAATTCTGACAAAGAAAACAATACAAGAGACTTGGTTGATCGAAAGTTAGCTCTTTTTCAGAACAGTTCTGATCGCAGAAATCTGAGTTAGGGGAGGGATAACCCACCATCCATCAATAATGTGCTGCCCGTCATGTGTCTGTTTTTAGGGTGACACAAATAGAGAATTTGATCCGCGACCTCTTCTGGTGTAATGAGTTTCTTGACCGGAACCTTTGCTTTTGCCTTTTCCATTAATTCAGGATGCTCTTCCCAAAGCTGACCACTTAAACCAGCGTTGACATATCCCGGAGCAACTTCATTGACCCTAATGTGTTTTGATGCCAACTCCAGCGCCAGGCACTTACATAGCATTCTTAAGCCTGCTTTAGAGACTGAATAGGCGGGGATATGTGTATGTGCAGTATAGGCAGCCCAACTACCTACAAATACGACGCTGCCAGGAAGATTTAATTCACAAAGTTTTTTAGTAGTCACTTGGCTTAGAAAAAACGCACCATCTAAATTAACCCTGAGTTCTCTGGACCATTGTGCTGGCGTCAGGGTGTGGATATCTGCCCTGGTGACAATAGCCGCATTCGCAATGACCATCGTTGGTACTCCAAGCACTCCTTCTACTGCATCCACCCAATCTTGCACAGCTGCATCATCGGCCACATCGACCTGCTGGTAGTGACAGGTTACACCAAGCTCCTCAATGGATGCCACTGTTTCGTCTGCCACCTGGTGCGATTTGATATCACCAAGTGCTATGGAAGCTCCAGATCTTGCAAAGGCAAAGGCGGTGGCTGAACCAATATCTCCCAGACCTCCACTAATGATCACCGTTTGGTTGGCAAATGGTTTGCTCATAGCTTTTGATTAACGATTGCTTCGGTCTTAGTCAAAGTTTCTGCAATGTCCTCATCCGTATGGGCGTAGGAAATACTTCCCTGTTTGGTAGGTATTTCGAATTTCATGTTTTCTAGGTTGGTGATGGTATTCTGTGTCTCTTCTATTAAGAAGCGATATGCCGGTATGATCCTGTCACTTCAGTGGGAATATACGAATTCATCTAAAATCGTATAGAAGCTTGTCTTTACGATTTTTTGGAAGGTGGAAATCCAACATCCATGAGTAGACTTCCAAAAACCCGTTCAACCCGGATTGCTCATCAGTTTCGAAATACCTTGTCTAAATCGAAAATATCTCATTTTGAGCCATGTTGGGAGTTTCCGGACGTGCCCTAAATTGAGTCACCAACTGCTCGAGGTGTTTTCTGGATCAATTGGACATTTTTTAGGTGTTCAGGATTTGATCCTACTTATGTTGATTTACTAATTACTAAACCGGTCTGGCAAATCCGCTCTTTTTAGCAGTACGACAGGAATAATAAAGATGATTACTAATAACGAAAATAGTAACCCACCCATGGTGCCCAGAGCCAGTGCATACCAAAATACTTCCTGCCGGCCATGCATGAGAAATGGGACCATCCCTAGACTCGTAGAACCAATGGTAAGTAGAATGGGAGTGAATTTGTGCCTGAAAGCCATTAAATATGCTTCAAAATTATTTAGTTCTGGATATTTCTTGCGAAAAAAGTTGTAGTCATTAAAAATTAAAATTAAGCTATTTACTGCCAGACCGCTTATTAAAATAAAGGATGTGTAGCCGCCTTGATCAAAAGATCCATCTACCCAATAAAAGATGATAAAAATACCAATAAATGAAATGGGGATTAATAAAATGATAGCGATCGATTGCCGAAAAGATTCGAAATGAATGCTGCAAATAAAAAATATGAGTCCGATAATTAGAAGAAGTAATCCATATTGTTTTTTTTGCCGAATACCAAACCTAAAACCTGTATCCCTTTTTTTCAACGAATATCCCAACGGTAACATTTTGTTCATTTGGTCTATGCACTGGTCAAGATATGCAGTGCCATATCGATGTGAGCCGGTATATTCAAACTCAATCGAACGAATGTATTGTTGGTCTTCTTTGTGGATAGCATTGGCTACCTTTTCCTTCTTGATGCTTCCTAGGGTAGAAAATTGAAATTTGGCCAAATCGACTTCATGAATTTTGTTAGACCAGAGCCAGAGATCATTATCCCTTTGCTTTTCACTGGCTAGACGCACTGGTTTTCTGCCAGGAAGGTAGAAGTCCGGTTGAGTATTCTGATCAAAACGAGTTAGTTCTCTTGCCAGGTGATTCAAATCGACACCATACTGTGCCAGCGATTTATGATCGGTAGTCATAGTGAATGCAAACCGGTCCTTGCGATACCAATTCACATCTGCTTCTCTGTCAACCTCTTGTATCCGGGGATGTTTGAGGAGAAGATCGGCAAAAATATCTACTTGTTTTTTCAGTTCTGGTTCATTATATCCGTAGGCAGATATCTTAAATCTAGGAGCTCTTTGACCAAAGGCATTGCTAAAGCCTCTACCCACTCCATAAATATTCCATGAAGCTCCTCCCATATTCGTGGAATGAGATATCAGTCGATTCATGAGCACAAATGGAAAGGTGAAATCTGCACTCGTGGAAAAGTAGATGGCAATTCGCCCCTGGTCAGCACTGGTAATATGGGTTATATATTTTTTTATTTCAGTGGGGTATTGTCTCAAATAGTTTTCTATTTGCTGGAGGAGGTGGTTCATCTGGTCAAGGGTGCTGCCTGGGGGTAGGGAAGCCCGCACGTAGAGTACGGTCTCACTGGGTTCGCGATAGGCGGCTCCTTCGTAGACATACCAGGTAAAAAGACGTAGGGTGCCACCAAGCATGCGATTTACCGTTGGCCTGATATGCTCAACGTACCACTCACTACCCAATGTATGGTTATATACTGGCCACCCATCTATTTTATTGGGCAACATAAATACTGGTAAGCCAAATAGCAATATGGTGGCTGCCAGCACTAGTTTTTTCCGGTTGATCATATGCCTAAGAATCCATCGGTACCATTGCTCCATCTTCTTGAGAAAACCGGGAAAAGACTGCTTTTGTGAGAGGTTCAAGGGGAGTCTCGCCATAAGGGCGGGGATGAAAAAAAGAGCTACCACTAAAGATACACTAAGATTAATGGCTAGTACCTTGGCGAAATCAGCCAGGTTAATCTGCCATTTTTCCGGTAAAAAAAAGATGACAACCAATGAGGCAATGGTAGTCAGTGTGGATGCCAGTAGGGCTGGAAAGACTAGTACATTGCGTTGATGATATAGATGGTGCGACAATACAATGGCATTGTCGATGATGATGCCAAAAGATACAGTAATCGCAGCCAGGGCATACAGATGCAGCTGTACCTCAAATAGATAGTACAGCGTGGAAGCCAGGGCGAGGTTGACCACTAAGGCCAGACTAATCATGACCAGATAGCGAACATTGCGGTAAACCAATACTAAAAACAGAAATAGGATGCTGAGACTCAAAAGGGTTCTTTGCCGAATTTTTGACAACTCTGTACGCAGATGCTCGGTCGAATCGTCGTCGAGGTAGAGATGATAGTCAGCGGGAAGGGCTTTATTGAGCAATGAGGTATTTTCTTTAACCGAGTTGGCCAACTCTAGTTGGTTGACCAGGTTATCGGGATAGATCATGATTCTGATGCTACTCTTCCCGTTGATACGATAATACTTGGTGGGCTCCTGGTCGCTGGTTATGATGTCAGCTATCTGGCCCAGGTAAAGCAATTGGCCATGCATGTTTCGCAGAGGAATAGTTGACCAGGTGGTGACATCCGGTGCATCTGCATTATTTTGCAATCTGACCGCATAGGTTTGACCTTTCCAGGTGGTGTTGCCTAGATCTCTATTTTGAAAAGCATTGCGAATGGCATGTTCAATATCCTGCTGATAAATCTGGTTGGCATCCAAAGTGTGCTCTTCAAAAACGATCAACCATTCCCGGTTTTGACCGCCCTGAATGTTTACCCGATCCACCCCATGGATCAGCCCTATTTGAGCACTTAACTTCTCCTGGGCGTAGTTGAATAATTCGCTTGGCTCGGCACTACCGGCCAAGGAATAGGTTAGCAGGGGGCGATCTTCGATGTTTTTATCTGGGTCCACATGATGGATGGAAGGATAGAGTACACCGGCGGGTAGCTCAGGAAATAGATAGCGAATTTTGGAGGCTATCTCGAAACGTAGGTAATCAAGGTCCAGGCCGGTATCAACTTCCAGGTCGATATTAGCTTTACCCTTTTCACTGATGGAATAGATGGATTCCACCCCCCGGACCAGGGCGAAAGAGGCTTCTAAGACGGAGACTACTTCTTGCTCCATGGTCCGGGCAGAAGCTTCCGGCCATTGCACCTGAACAGAAAGGCCTGGTTGCTGGCGTTGGGGCAGATATTGCAGCGAAAGGCGAGGTATCAGAGCTATGCCTATCACACATCCCAAGACAGTGATGGTCAGTATGGTGAAAGCATGTCGTTCGACCAATGAAAGTAGGGAAATCATAGTTCTGATTAAGTTAGTTCTTTTATTTACATTCTGCTCAACAATTTGCTAACGGTCCTTGCGTTTTTGTAAAAAAAGGGTTAATTTTCAGGGGCTTATAGCCTAGAGAAAATTGCGACACACATCAATGCAACCATTTATTAGTAAAATGATGACCATGAGGCATCCGATGAAACCAGAAGAAAACCCTAACGATCGCCTTTGCAAGATGGCATTAGCAAGCCGGCTACGTACAAAGAAGGAACTTTGTGACATTTTGCAGGTAAGTACTTCTACACTGCGACGACGTATCAGAAAGGCGGACATAACAACTGAGCGCAGCTTAATGGACCCACGTAAACAAGCAGAGATCCTGGCCGCATTTGGCTACCGGGCTGTCTGGCAGGATTCATAATAATGTTGGATGACCAGGAGGCAGGGAAATTAGAAGTGCTACCATATAAGGAGCCGGGCATCATCTTCCCCGATAATGGCATCTTTATAAGCACCGAGCATAGATATGGAAAGATGAGCTTAAGTATTCCGTGGAGCTTCACATTGGTCTTATGGTGGTGCCTTGTAAGTGGCTGCTCCTCCGGTGATCCCCGCATAACTGAAGATGAAGTGGCAATGAATGGGGTGGATACCAGTGTGGTGGTAGATATCCGTATACCAGTAAAGGTTGCGCCGGTACGTCGGGGTGATTTTGCGGTGCAGCTGCTCACCAATGGTGTAGTGGTCGCTGCTCAGCAGGTAGAGATACCGGTGCATTTGAGTGCCCGTATCGAAGAAGTGCATGTGTGGGATGGTCTGTATGTGCAGAAAGGTGAATTGCTGTGCCGTCAAGGCGATGAGGAATTGCAATTGCAACTGCAGAGGCACCAGCAAGAGCTTGAGCAAAGCCAGGTGAAACTCAATGAACTGCTGGTGGCCCAGGGCGGTGTGGCTTCTGACACCTCATCGGTACCACCGGAGATGTTGCGAACGCTCAAGATAACCAGTGGATACCAGAAGACTCTTCACAGCATTCGGGAAACAAAGCATGATCTGAATCAGGCGAGGATATATGCACCTTTTGCAGGTGTATTGGCAAGGGTAGCACTTCAGCAGCACCAGCATGCAGATCCTGGCGAGATACTCTGTACATTGATCAACCCTGCCAGCTATGCAGTGCGCTTTACGGTATTGGAAAAGGACATAGCCAGCGTTGCAGTAGGTATGCCTGTGGAGGTAGAATTGCTGGCTTATCCAGCCAGAAATTGCCGAGGTATGATCCGTCGCATTGATCCGGTCATTGATGATCAGGGCCTACTCACGGTCTATGCGCGCATCACCTCGGCTAAACAAGGTATCTACCCGGGTATGAAGTGCCAGGTAGTATTGCAGGAGATGATCAAAGATCAGATTATAGTACCTGACGAGGCGTTGGTCTTGAGAAGCAACCGCGAGGTGGTATTTACCTTAGATAGCATCAGCAGCCTTGCCAAATGGAAATATGTAAAAGTGGGCCACCGCAACAATCATGGTCTCACCATTGCTGAAGGACTTGGAGGTGATGAATTGGTCATTGTAGATGGCAACTTAAATTTAGCCCATGATGCAATGGTGGTGGTGGTGGGAAACGAAAGGAGATGACACAAATTGATAAATTATGACACTAATCAGGGGTTGACTCGATATGTTTTTTTACAGATCTTGACTTTATAATATTGATGCAGAAATAAGGCCTTATTAAACTTTGGTATTTTCAGCGGAAACCGAAAAGCTGAGAGAGAGTAGGTTAGTATAAAATTTATTTTGATGAAAAAGGTAATGTCAGTGTTGTCGTTGATTGGTCTAGGTGCCATATTCTTTTTTTCGGCTCCTATTGCCAGTGAAGCTGGTGGTTGTATCAGTGTTCCGGTAGAGAATTGGGGAATATGTGGCACGTGGGAAGGAGTTACTGAGTGTTTTCCTGTTTCTGTATTTCCTGATTGTAAGGGCGTATACTATTGATTTACGTCAAAGTATTCTATTCTAATACTTTAAATGAATCCCTTGTGTAACTACTCAGCTCGGGGGTATGAGTATTTGGGGATTAGCTAATGCATCAAGAGGGCGGAGAGCTTGTTTGATGGCTGAGTCAACAATGGTTCGGAGTTTAGCAAATCTATGAGCTCCATGTTCAGACCTGAATGTTCCTGATATTTTGACTTTTAATTTGATCATCCTGATAGCTCTTTCCGAAGCATTATTGTCAGGGGGGACTTTTCGGTCGTATAGGCATATAGTTAAGCATTCTCTGAGTCGTAACAACCTATTTTTTAGGCTTTTTACAGGGTGTGCTGATCGGGATAAGGACCAGGCCAATAACGCATCCAAATCCTTCTCAATTTTTTGTTTTTCTCCGCTATTGATCCGGCCCATTCGGCACAGCATCAGTATACGCTTTAAAACAGCATCCATTTTTCTAGCCCATTTCGAATTATGAAAATCTATTAATCCTTGGCACTCTCTTCTTAAGTGAGGGATACATATTTGATGTCCTTTTGCATCTGTTTTCAAGTGTGCTTTCCAACAATCGCTGTTTAAGATTGATGTTGGAAAGCCTTGAGGAAATAAAGACTCGGTGGTTCGATAGCCACGATTATCAGAAATGTGGATCAAGGAATATTTTGGGGTAACCCAAGTCCATGCCCAAGCCTTTTGTCCCTTCACACTGCAACCACTCTCATCTACTCCCACCACTTTACTGCTTGCTATCTCATTAATAATTTGGTCATATACCGGTGAGACCTGTTCGGCTTTACGAGCTAGCATATTATCTATTGTCCCCTGACTAATCTTTTGACCATACAGTAACTCTACTGCTTCGGCCAAACGCTTATAAGGTATCAATTGTCGCACCGACAAATATACCAGCTGGTTCAATAATCTGTCTCCATATCGAATCGGGGGGCCTGAGTCTAGGTCGTTTCCAAATTCGCTAGTACTCCATTTGCTGCACTTATCGCAGCATTTCTTGTAACGCCGATGCTCTGTCACTTCTAGTGCTACCGGAGGGATATCCCATACTTGCTTGCGCTCAACCAAGCTCCCCATTCCTTCTGTCAATCTATTGTCACAATGTGTGCAGTGCTCTATTTGATAATCTATCTGGTGATCCACTTCATCAATCATCTTCAAAGTCCTTCCTTGGTGCCCTTGCTGGCCACCGGTTTTACGATTACTCTTTTCACGTAGGGATTTTGTCTTGCGCTTGTCTGATTGCTTGTCTTTTGAAGGTGGTAATGACGAATTCCTACTGTTCTTATTCTTTAACTCATCTATTTCCCGGCGCAACTCCTTCACTTCGCTCAGTAACATCTCTATGACAAAAATAAGCTCTTGCCTAGACGCAGTCTCCAAGGACGACCTGATTTGCTTCTCCGATTTCATATATGCAAAATCGCATATATATAAGCACCAGACAACACACAACACAGCAAGTTCCTAACCAATTACTAACGATTGTTGGTAACACCTTGCATTTTCCAAAATCTGCTCCAGAATTATCGGCAAATTGTGGATAACTCACATCCTACTTTGCATTTTCCTATTTTCAAGCTGAGTAGTTACAGTCTATTTATTAATCTTAGTCTGTGCTTCATGCTAAAATTCGATGGAGGATCGGCCTATTCTGGGTGTAGGTATTGAAGATGAGTCAATTGATCAAGAAGACTGTATTTTGAGTGAACAGAGCTTTTAGGACAAGACATGAATTTAGAAGGTAATGCTCATTTTCACATAGCTTAGTACTTTTAGGTATAGATGCCATATATGTTATTTGATGAAATTTGTCCAAAAGATTGATAAATTTGTTAGTAGGGATGCAACATTAAATGGGCTATAGACCGGGTCACGGCTTGAGATTGATGGATGTTGAAGCGAAATGAGCACTTATGTAGCAAATATGGGATTGACAGACTACGATTTTTTGATCATCTTGAAATTATAATATTGATGCAGAAATAAGACATTATTAAACTTTGATATTATCAGCGGAAACCGAAAAGCTGGGAAGAGTAGGTTAATATAAAATCTATTTTGATGAAAAAGGTAATGTCAGCGTTGTCATTGATTGGTCTAGGTGCCATATTCTTTTTTTCGGCTCCTATTACCAGTGAAGCTGTTGGTTGTGGCAGTGTTCCATCAGAAAATTGGGGAGTATGTGGCGAGTGGGAAGGAGAAACTGAGTGTTTTCCTGTTTCTGTATTTCCTAATTGTATGGGTATATACTATTGATTTACGCCAAAGAATTCTATTCTAATACTTTAAATGAATCCCTTGATATCTAACTTGGAGATGCAGATTGAATTTAAAGCCAGACATATATTGCTTTGTGTTTGGTTTTTTTATTCATGCGGTGGCGGGCAAGGTGAAAATCAAGAATGCTATGAATCCGAGATGTCTACACAATTAGTTGTTATCGATTCAGTCATCTTGAAATTAGACACTCTTTCTAATGGAGGGATGGCATTCTTCTATAATGAGTTTCTGAATGATTCTTACATAGGATTTTATAATCACTTCACTCATTGCATTTACATATATGACTATCGCAGGCAATTAAGACTTAGAATAATCTCTCTAGCTCATGAAGGTCCTGACTTTATATCAAGAAACCTTTCAGGTGTTTTTATAAGAGATTTGGATCACATATATGTCTTCGAAAAGCCATCTGGTAATTTGAAAATAATTGATGGCAATGGTGCAATTAAGAAGGTATTATCTATTTTCAGTAGATCTGATTTCGGCTTGAAGAGTCCACCAGACACTAAGCTATCGAAGCCAATAATCTTCAATAATAACTCTTTGTATCTGACAGGTCTTAGTATTGGGTTAGAGCCGATTTCTGACCATACAAAGCTATTAAATGCTTATCGAATAGATCTTGGAACTGGTGATGTCTTTGAATTCTTAGGGAGACCTTCAGTATACAATACTGGTCAGTTTGGCTTTGTCTCTTGCTATCAGCTCTTCAGCTGTGAGAATCTGGATAACTCTGGAATTCTGTATAGTTTTGGATTGAGTAAGAATGTGTTGGAGTATAAGTATGATGGTACTTTATTAAAGCACTGTATGAAGAGCCAATTTATTGAAGAGATAGAACCATATTCGAATGACTACTTGGATTTTGATCCTAATGTCGCAAGAATGCAGATTTTCGATGATGAGGTAAGCAACTACATGTACATCTCGGCTCTTCGTCGATCAAACTGTTATATTAGGGTAAATTCAATTGCTGGTAGCTCCCATGACATTCCACGTAGGTTTTCGATTTCAATTTTTAACTCTAATTTCCATAAAATTGGGGAATGTCAGATTGGTGAGAAAGTTAGTTTTGGATATAATGTTTTTTCCAATGAGAAGGGTTTGCATTTCATGTCTAGTGCCAATGTTGAAGAGCAAGTAAAATTCTACATATATGATGTATTGTAATATGTATTGTATTTCGGCAGCGATGCTAGTCTTGACCTGCATTTCGTGCAGATATGATGGTAGTACTGCGGTTGCATCCAAGATAGGTGATTACTTTTTGAGAGGTCCTCTTGGCGAGGACGATTGTCACCAGAGAAAAGACAGTTGTCTAATGTTTACTTATGAGGAAGCAATAGCCATTGATTCAGTTGAAGCTGGGTGGTCGATTCCAACAATTGACCAATGGAGGAGAATTATTAAATTGGTTGATGACGGAAGGATTACGGATATAGAGAGTCGAACTATTTTTCACGGCCTGACCTTAGAATTTACAGAGTTGATCCAGTACCGATTGAAACCAGGAGTGAATAGAATTTGGATAAGGGGTATGATAGCAACATCTGATGGAATGTTTCTAAGGAGAGTAATTGAAATGAAGACGGTGGGACTAAATAGGGACAATTTGATAGTGATGGGACTTCCAGTCTTTCAGGATGAAGATAAAATACTCGATCTTCCCGATGAGGACCTGAACCCCAGGGCACTTGTTTATTTAATAAAAGATAGTTCGTGATTTAATGTTATGACCGCTCTAGTTGTCTTTGGTGGGTCAGTTGGGCATTTGAATGGTTTCCTAAAGTTTCAAGAAAAGTTTCTTAGTAGGGATAGCTTTAATTGTGTTTTTGCTTCTCATAAAAGTATAAGGCAGTCAACTATAAAAATCAACTACTATAAGTTAAATAGTTTTCCGGCCTTTCTGGACTATGAATTTCACCTGACTAGAAATGCTGCCGAACTGGTTAGAATGTTTGTAAATGATACCTTCTTGAAGCATCGTTGTGCAGATCTTGAAAAATGTATCAAGGTTGTTTTACCAGATGTAATATTTATTGATTCATACTGCTATTCGGATGCTGTGATTATTGGTAGTTTAGCAAAAAAAAGGGTGGTGAAATCTGACACAAAGATTTCATTTTATCAAACGAGGCTCTCAACGGAGCTATCTTTTGGGAGTTTGTACGGTGCTATGTGGAGGGGAGAATATAAGTTTGTTAGAGGAAAGAAGCTCCTGCGAGAGCAATGGATTTCGAGACTAAAAGCATCGATGATCACTCCAGGATTGAGTAAGGAGGTCAGGCTGAGGGCTTTTATAGAGCGCCAGAAGCTTGACTTTAGAATTAACTATAACCGGGCTGGAATGCCATCTATGAATGAAGTTCCTGAATTATTAATTTCAAGAAATCTATCTGGAAATCCAAGTAGACAAAATCAAATCTTTTTTGGATTTTGTTTGTCATGTGGAGAGAGAAGTCAGGTGCCTCTAACTAAGCCACAGATTTTGGTTTCTGTGGGTTCTGGAACCGTACATCAGAATAAGGGCTTGGCTTTGTTCAAGCAAAGAATGATAGAGGCTATTGTTTCAATGCCGGATTGCAAGTTTTATTTGCCTCGAGGCATAATAGATGTCACTGGATTCTCACATGTTAATGAGTATGATTGGGATGATTATTTGGGACTTTTGAGAATCGCAGAAATTCATATATCACATGGGGGTATTAATAGTATTCGAGATTCACTAGAGCAGGAACTTCCAATGATAATATGTCCTCTGAATCCGAAGGCAGATCAGATTCACAATGCTTTGATCTTTGAAAGGTTAGGCCTTGCGAGGATGTGTAATGTCCACCATGAAGAGCAATCTCTATCGAGGTTGATTGAAGCTACGATATGTGCAGACTTAAGGTCATCAATCCATGAGTTTGTCGAATTTGAAAATCAACAGACTTTTCCTGGGAGTGATAGTTTCAATATTTGCGATGTGCTTGAAAGAGATGAAGTGATAATAGACCGTTGGCTTAGCTGATTAGAGAAATTATCCAATTATTTAACTTGCAAATAGTAAATATGGAAATGGAATATTAGTACTATCAACCATTGGCAAGCCATACCTGTATTCAGGATGAGTTGGGATGCTACTCAAGAAGCAGGACTAAGAGTTGTCGTGCATGCAGTCCTATTAGTTTTGTTTTTATGAAGATATATCGGAAATTGGTCATGTGTAATTCGGTTCATAGAAGCCCTGTAAGTGTCCTGAAATTAGAATCAAGGTATGCGTTCAAGGATGTTTGCAATATAGCCGTGTTAATCACCACGTACAAACGACCAATGCTGTTAGAGATGCTTCTGGTGGCTCTGAGAGAAGAAGCGGATAACTATAAAATCACGTGCTATATCTACGATGACGAGATAACTCATAATGGTAAGAAAGGATATTGGAAAACAATAACACATCTTTGGCAAGAAGTAAGGAAATCATCATATGACTATTATTTTCATCTTCCGGATGATGTCAAACTTTGTGAGAGTTTCCTAAGAAAATCAATACTATTGTGGAAAGCGATAGATCACCCAAGAAAGATATGTCTAAATTTATTTATTGATGATTTTCGCCTAGGGAAAATTGGTTGGGTTAATCAGTGGCCAGCTATTTGTCACTTAAATGGCCAAAGATATCTCCATACCCAATGGGTAGATATGCTATTTATTTGTGAAAGAGATTTTTTTGACAAATTGGACTGGCAAATTCATCCTATTTCACCAAGAAGGTGGGATAAAAGGCCGACCTTATCTAGTGGAGTAGGGGCTCAGATTTCAAGAAGACTGGGTAATAATGGAGCTGAACTATTTCAGGTCACAGCTAGCATGGTAGAACACTTGGGAAATAAATCTAAAATGAATCCTGAGATAAGGAATAGGGAAGTGCTCAAAGCATTCAATCTGCCACTAATGATTGGTGCCTATTACTTCGAAGGAGCTAATAGGGGTATGTTGCAAGAATCCATCAATAGTGTATTGGATTCTGTGGACAAGATTTTCGTAGCTCAACGTGATCAACCAGCTAAAACTGATTGGTTCTTTGACCATCCAAAAGTGCAGGCCTTAGAATCTACTACTGGAGAATGTGAAGAATTTGTAGAGTTAATTAGGAAGGTTGTGAGTGATGATTTTTACTTTTTTCCCTTACAACGTTTTTATAGGTACTCCTCAGAATATTTTTGGACAGGAGTTAGAGCAGTGGAGAACTATGGTCGCAGGACTATAATTGAGATTAATATTATGCCATTTGATATTTCGAAAGGTCAAATAGGTGGGTGTTCGCCTAGTGAATATAATAGAGTCTGGTTTGAAAGCGGGGAGAATTGTACAGCCAGTACTGGAAATTTGTAAAGGAGATCCAAAGCACCTTTGTTGATCATATTCCAGCATAACTAAAATTAACAAAAATTAACATAATGATAAGTCTGATTATGCTTAGTTGGTCTCGTATGACTAATGTAAAGTTACTGACCAAGCACTACGAAACCATAGGGCTTATCAATGACCTACTTGTGTTTAATAATAATATAAAATTCAATCTTAGTAGTTTAGTAAAACTAGGTGATACCATCAAGGTCATCCAATCCACAACCGATCTTGGCCTCTACACGCGATATTCCACCGCTGCTTTAGCAGATCACGAATGCATCTTATTCGTAGATGACGATCTTGTGGTGCCGGAGGATACCATCCAGTGTCTTTATAATGAATGGCAAAAGAATCGATATTGCTGCCATGGTATCATTGGTCGTTCCATAAAAGGTGGGTATAGCACCCAGAATTTCTATGGTGATGTTAAGATTGTTTTGACGCGATGTTCTATGACCCATCGAGACAATTGCATCGATGCCCTGAAGTATACAAAGCATTTTGATCACCTCAATCCGATACCAAAGGGGAATGGAGAAGACATCATTTTGTCGTATACTGCTATGATTAACTCAGGGCAGTTAAATAAAGTGTATCGGTTGCCCTACCAAGACATGGAAGGACACCGCTCCAAAGGTAATAAAGGAGAAGCCATTCATCAACGCTTTCCCAATCACTATAAGCATAGACAGGAAGTGGCCATGATCTGTGAAAAATTAATGCTCAAGGAAATGATGGGGCGAAGTATGTTAGCGAGGTGGATTGGTGGCATTCGGGCTACCATCTGTAATAATATTGTGTTTCTAAAAAAAGACCATTTTTGAATTCGGTCCTTCATTAACAAAAATATGGAAACAGTTCTTATCTTCTCTATCGATTATACCATATGAGATTAGATGTTATCGCCAAAGGCAAGTTAGAGAGAAATAAATAGATCGAGGATGTTATACCTTCTCCTGCTTATGTCTTCAATCTTGTCTATGGCCTGTAGGTGGGATGCAGAAGGCAACGTGACTGCCCAGACTGCCATTCAACCTGCGAAATACTCTATTACCTCTGTGGGTGAGGTTTGCATACCTTTGGATTCATTTTGCCACCCCAACATCTTATATTTTTGATATCTTAAGCTGGAGGGCAAAAAACTCTATGCTTTCTGGAACTCCCTTAATCAAAGTATCTATATCTATAAGTTGGACGATTGCACTTTGGAGAAGATCGTCGCTCCGAGGTACCAACATGGATCCATATCCAGGCGGGCTAGTTTTCATATCATTAACCGTGATTCCATTATCCTCCTGCCAGAGTATGGGCTAGAATTTTATCTCTGTGACTCTCTGTGACTTTTCGGGTGAAATTTATGACCGGAAAACTAATAGTGGCAATGCCGACCATTTGAAGAAATCCCACGGGCAGACCTGTTCCAGCCCGGTAATCTACTATGGCCACACTATTTTCCTAAATAATGTGGTATGCCCGGTGACTCGCGAAGAAGATACCACCATGTATCTTCTATTAGCGATGGATAGCAAGAATGCAAACCTCCTGCCTGGCCTAAGTCATCCAGCCAAGATCCTAGACCTCAACTTCGACATATCCACTTTCCGGTTGATGAATTGGACTTATGATAGTGACAAAACCATCTATTATGGCTTTAATTTTGATCCCAATGTCGATGCTTTCGATATAGCGTCATTCCATTCAGTAGAGACGTCATTGAAAGGACCTCGGATGCAAGTGCCTCCTCCCGTGCCGCAAAATAGAAGCAGTCAGGAGGATTGGCTACATTTTCAGGCTCATCTGTCCTACTCAAAAATATTAATCGATACGACTGGAGATTATTTCCTCCGATTCATTATGGTGCCAAACGACCTTCAATCCATGCTATCGGGTGAAACTAACACCGAAATCCCCAAACGTGCAGTCATGGAAATATATAACCGCGATTTTGAGTATCTTGGTGAATGGGCGCTACAGAGACAGTATGCATTCAAAAATTCGTTTTTTGCCGATGGAAGACTTTGGATCAGAAAAATATGGAAGCCGAAGATGAACTATGTTTTTAAGTTTTTGAACTCTAACACACATTCGACGAGTTTTGAATTGAAATATATCATGCTGAGCATGATCTTCTGCTTGGTAGCTTGTCAACATAGTGATGACGCCATCACCGATAAGTGCAATATCAAGCAACACGAATATGAAATCAGCATACCTACCACTACATCCGTTGGCTACCGGATAATGGATACAGACGTTCGATCGGGTGTGCTGGTAGGCTACCAATACCGGCAGCATGCTTTAGATTGGATCGATCTGGATAACGGTGCCTTTTTAAAACATCAAGAATTATCCCGATCAGGTCCAGATCTGATCGAACAGGTACTTAGTTTGACCCTGGCAGGATTGGACACCATTTTTTTATTGACAACCCATAGCATCATCATAATGAATGGAGAGGGAAAGATATTGGTCAAAAAGCGCACTAACCGAAAGGACGCTCAGATAGACGGATTGGATTTTACTAAATTTAGAATTTGGTGTGCTCCTGAACATAATATTCCATTGTACTATTCTAAAGGGAAGAATTTGCTATATATTGGGGTTAAGCTCTACAAGTATATTTAGTGTCAACAAGGAAGATGAAGAGATTTCAAAGGTATATGAAATGGATGTTGCTGGTAAGGGCTTTAGTATAAGAAATCTTTTTGCAATGAGAGACGGCGTTGGGCTGTATTCTTAATCGACAGATGATACACTAAGACTCGCAATCGTTCAATGTAATAGTTTGGATTAAGATGAGTGAGACGGCTCTATTTTTAGTACACTCTTCCCTTAGTCATGTCAATGCTTTTAGGAAATTAATACAGATAGTGTCTACTAAGGTTAGGCGTTTGGCTATGTGCAGCAATTAAACAGTTTTAAACCCAGATAATGGCTTTCAGATGTCCTACACCGCATCAATGAACACAAGGTCACTCAATTCGGAGTTACTGCCCTTGTCCAAAAATCAGTTTCTCAATCCTGTAAAACAAGAATGACTACTTCAGCATATGAGTAACGCACGTACTTATACGCTTACTTTGATGCATCCTTCTAGGATAGATATGGACCATTTTTCCCAATGGAGAAATTTCTGACATATTTGTTGGCAAGAAGTTTCTGTTCTCTGAGATTTTTGTAAATTTATTACTCAATCAATCATTAATGGATAGTATATCAAAATTCTTTATGAAGAATGACGTAATTCCATTTATACAGATTTTCCTAGTGATGAATGGTCCGATACTTATGATCTTATTGTCAAGATGCAAGAGTGCCTCTAGATACTGCTATTACTTTGGTGGAAAATTCATTGACCATCCCGATAGATAATGAAGCTTCTCCTTTTCTAATTGTATTATGAAGAATAATTATCCTCATAGTTTTCTGATTTATAGTTTATGCCTCCTCTTGGTGTGCTGTTCCTCTGATAGAATTAAGGACAAGGATAATCTATCCGAAAAGACCATCACCTGGGAACAGATTGAGAAAAGAACTACCCAACTCAGAGCAAAAGATATTTTGACATCAGAAATATTTGCTGGAATAAGACATTTAAGGATTTATGATGACAACCTCCTCATCTCGGAACTGGAATCCTCAGACTCCACACTAAAGATGGTTGACTTGGCCAGTATGGAAGTGCGAGGTAATCTTATCAAATCCGGTGATGGGCCCTTTGAATTAAACTTGGTTGATAGAGTAGACGTATTCGATAATAGGATATCATTTTACGAGCCATATCAAAATAAACTGTACGTCAAGGAATTGTCTGTAGATGGTGATCTTGAATGGGATCATAACCAAATCAGCTACTATGATTTTTCCACGGTATTTAATCATTCGGCATTCATGGTGAATCACAGATTGCTAGCCATGCCTTACTTAAGCGAAGGAGAAATAACCAGATTTATTGAATTAGATCAAAGCGGGAATCTCATCAAGTATTTCGGCGATTATCCAGGTGGACCTGATGAGGTGAAAATTTATGAAAATTTTATTGGCGTAGCATATAAAGCGAATGTCAACATCAGACGAGATGGAAAACGCTTTGCACTTGCTTATGGCAACCAGGACCTGATAGAGATCTACGATCTTAATGCACAGTTGATTCACTCTGTTCCTGGTCCTGATTTCTTTATCCCATATTTTAGAATGAATGAGAAAAAGAATGGCCTCGGTAGTATTAGGGATAAGACAAAAAAAGCTTACCTCAGCATAAAATCTGGACAGGAGGAAATTTGGGCCCTATATTCAGGAAAACTCACTAGAAATAGTAATGACCCGGACGCTGATTCGAATGTTTGTTCTTCTATTATTGTCCTGGATTGGGATGGAAATTTCCTGCGATCATATTCGCTAAGCAAACCAATATATAATATGGCTATAGATTTAAAGAGAGCAAGAATAGTAGGTGTCACCAAAGTAGACGACAATCACTTGGTGTCTTTCAATTTCGGTGAATAATATTGAAGCCGAAACAGCCTGTTGAAGAGTAATTGAGGCTACTCTGGAAAGTCAGGATGGTAGACCTAGCCAAATAGAATTTGCCCTGTTGATTGCCACCACCGCCTCGAACTCCTAAAGGAGCGTAGGCCGCGTATTTTTTTTCGATAATCGGGACGGAACAGCTTTATTCCCTGCCTGAATGTCATACCTGCCCGATATTGTTTGGTACTCATCGCTGCTAATCTCCAAAATGCTACTTGTCGGAGTGGCTTTAATCTTAGATGTTATCATGAAAGTCATGCCTGGGATGCAATTGAAAACCCGGTAAGACTTGCAGCATAAAGCTGGATCGTGTCATAAACCCTACGATGTCAACTCAATACAATTTGATTGAGTTTTTCGTATCTTCCCAATAACAACCTTACGCAGTATTGATTCGCCATTTGATCCACAGACCGATTGCTGTTTTGATGACCTTCCTGGGGCTAGTTATCCTGGGTTTGGTTGTATTTCGGTCAGTACCAATCTCCCTTCTTCCTGACATTCCCATACCACAGATCACAGTCCAGATTAGTTATCCCAATACTAATGCACGAGATTTGGAAAATACAGTGGTTACTCCCATCCGTACACAACTGATGCAGGTAGGCCGTCTGCAGGATATCCAGAGTCGCACCCGCGATAATTTCGCCACCGTTGATTTAGATTTTGCCTTCCAAACCAATCCTGACCTTGCTTTTCTGGAGGTCAATGAAAAGATCGATCAAATCATGGGGCAGTTACCGCGCGAGATGCCTCGTCCGAATGTCGTCAAGACAAATGCCGCAGATTTACCAGTTTATTTCCTCAGTGTTTATCCCAAAGATGAAGCTGGTGATTTTGATTTGGAGTTAAGCACTTTTAGTCGCTCGGTATTGCAGCGACGTATAGAACAATTGGAAGAAGTAGCCTTTGTAGATAGGACAGGATATGTATCACCCCAGTTGTTGGTGAGCCCCAAGCAAGCCATGCTGCAAAGTTTAAGCTTGACAGAGCAGGATATCGAGACAGCTTTTCAAGCTAGTGATGTGCAGCTGGGCAATATTATCTTAAAGGATGGGCAATATCAATATCATGTGGAGTTCCCCAGCGGTTTACACACTTTGGAAGATGCGGAAAACATTTATCTCAAAGTCGGTACTCAGCTGCTTCAGCTGAAAGACATAGCCGAGATCCAACTCACTGAACTTCCTGCTAGGGGCCTTCATCTATACAGTGAGAGAAAAGCCATTCTTTTTACGATCCGACGACAAGCCGATGCGCAGCTATTTGCCATGAAAGCATCTTTTGATACGTTACTCACTCAACTGAGGTCTGATTATCCTCAGCTGCACTTTAAAGTGACCAATGATCAATCACGGCTTTTATCTGTTTCCATTTCAAATCTGCTGACGAGCTTATTGTACGGAGGGAGTTTTGCCTTTCTAGTTATGTTTTTGTTTTACCGTCAATGGCGATCACCGCTTCTCATTGGTTTGGCCATTCCCTTGGCGCTCATCATGACCATCCTGGGCTTTTATCTCATGGGTATCAGCATCAATATCATTTCTCTGGCCGGCCTTGTATTGGGTGTGGGTCTTATGGTGGACAATTCCATCATTATCATCGACAATATTCGACAATTCCGATTGATGGGTCTATCTTCTCAAGAGGCAGCTGTACGGGGAGCCTCGGAAGTGATAAGGCCTTTGGTGAGTTCTGCACTGACTACCTGCTCCGTTTTCTTGCCGCTCATCTTTTTGAGTGGGGTAGCAGGCACCCTATTTTTTGATCAGGCGGTTTCCATTGCTATTGCACTAGCCGCCTCCCTGGTGGTGGCCTATTTTCTTTTGCCTGTCTTGCTACGTTTTGATAATCGAACGTCTAAGATCAAATCTGATCCAAACCAATGGTATCGTCGATCGATTAACTACATACTGAGAAAAGCACCTCATACCATCCTAGTTTTCTTTTTAATTATTGGTAGTGGGCTCGCCATATTGAGAAATATTCCACAACATAGCTTTCCAGAAATATCCAGAGAAGGAGTGGTGCTGCGCATCGATTGGAATAAACCCGTTCACGTTGCTGAGAGCCAGCATAGAATAAGAGGCCTGCTCATAAAATTTAGTGATCGTCTTCAGGAGAGCAATAGCATGATCGGTGAAAAACAATTTTTATTACCTGATAGGGAGCAGGGTATACACGAGGTAGAAATGCTTTTGTTTGTTGAAAAGGAGGTGAATATAGAACAGCTTGTCGATTCTATGAATACATACCTGAGTAGTGCTTATCCTGATGCCATTGTGCAGGCTGGCCCCCTGGAAAACATTTTTGATAGAATTTTTACTGTCGATGATCCCAGCATTATAGCTCATTTTCAAGATAGCCGGCAGGATATTACTCCCGATATGGCAAGTCTGCAACCAATAGCCAATGTGCTAAAGTATAAAGGAATCGCATTGCAAGAACCTGCGTTACAGGAAGAATTTGCCATCCGCGTCTTATTGGATCAGGTGATGTTGTATGAAATAGACCTACAACTGCTTTATGAAAAGCTTGAGATATTATTTAGTCAGCACCAGATAGGTCACTTAAAAACGGCAGACAGTCATATTCCCATCAATTTGGGTACTGAGCCGGCATCCATATATCAGCTTATCGATCGTGCGCAGATCACGAATAAGAGTGGTCAGTTCATACCATTCAAGCACTTTGTGACCATCGACAGGGTAACAAACCTGAAAACCATCACTGCCGGTAAGACTGGAGAGAGCTTGGACTTTGCCTTCACCAACTACAGGGAAGACTTGATGCCCAGTATAAGAGAGGCAGCGAAGGCGACAGGACATCATACGGTCGCCTTTAGTGGCCAATATTTTGAAGACCGCAAAACAGTGAGAGAGTTAACGGTCATCCTACTGGTCAGCTTGTTCCTTCTGTTTCTGATCCTGGCGGCCCAATTTGAATCGGTGATTCAGCCTTTCATCGTTATGCTGACGGTACCTGTTGGCATATCGGGCTCGCTCTTCGCACTCTATCTCTGGGGTGAGAGCATTAATATCATTTCTATCATCGGCATGATTGTCATGGGGGGTATTGTCGTAAACGATGCCATACTGAAGGTAGACATGATTAACCGGGCAAGAAAGGAGCATACCTTATTGGAAGCTATCCATATAGGCGGTGATCGAAGACTGAAGCCCATTATCATGACGTCTTTGACGACGATCCTGGCTTTGAGCCCCATTTTATTTGTAGGTGGCTTGGGAGCTGAATTGCAGCGGCCACTTGCCATAGCAGTCATCGGTGGTCTGGTACTGGGTACGGTTTCGAGTCTGTATTTTATACCAGTGATCTATAGATTGCTGAGTGGAAAACGTCATTAATGTGTTGATCCACTGAAGGTCATCTTAGCCCACTGGCTCAGAAAAAGAGCCCATCCGAATTGACCCGGAGATCTCTTGACCATTGTTCGGTGGTGACCGTATGATTGCGGTTTGACCGCTGAATGGTTTGCTCATAGCATTTTCTTGACCACCTCCTCGGTCTTAGTCAAAGTTTCTGTAATATCCTCTGCCGTATGAGCGTAGGAAATACTTCCCTGTTTCGTAGGTAAGGGAAAATGAAAGATTCCTTTTTTGATGAGATTCAGCCGATATGTTTTATCAAAGGAAAAATCATGGTTTGCCAAAATATCATGAAAGTCTAGCGGTGCATGATCCATGAAATATACACAGAAAGCAGACCCCTCTCTGGCTACGTAAAATGGGTAATCATACCGATCAAAAATTTCTATGAGACCCTTTTCAAGCCGCTTGCCCAATTGTGCTACATGCTCATATACTGGATGTTCGATGAGTTTATTCAAGGTGGCGATGGCGGCGACGGTGGTGATGGGATGTGCATTGTAGGTGCCGGCAATCAGAACGCGCTTGGTCCTGTCAGGATCGGTGAAAAAATCCATATACTTCTTTTTGCCACCGATGATTCCCATGGGATACCCGTTGGCTATGGCCTTACCAAAGGTGCTCAAATCAGGAACCACACCGCAAATACTCTGATATCCACCCAGGGCATGTCGAAAACCCGTTTTTACCTCATCAAATATTAATAAGACCCCATGCTGGTCTGCCATTTGCCGCAAGTCCGACAAATAGTTATTGATTGGTTTAACGATTCCGATGTTTTGGAGGATGGGTTCTAGCATGATACAAGCTACGGAGTAGTGTGCCAGTACATAGCTCACGGAATCCAGATCGTTGAAATTGACCACATGTATCAAGGACTTGTGCACATCCGGCACACCTGCAGATATAGAATCCACGGGGTATTCTCCTGGGCTGACGCGCTCCCCCACATCATTCCAATGGCTGATGACATTGGCTGCGACATCGTTGTGCCAGCCATTATATCCACCCTGCATAATGATGATATGATCGCGACCAGTGGCTGCTCGTGCGATTCGAATCGCATGGTAAGTGGCTTCCGAGCCGGTAGTGGTTACTTGAATGCTATCGACCGTGGGCACGCATTGACAAAATAATGCGGCCAAATCTCCTTCAAGATCGGTCGGTCCAGCACCCATCAGTACCTTGTCGTCGGCTATAGTCTGTTGGATGGCTGCGTTGACATCTGGATCATTGTGGCCTAGAAAAGCTGCGGCAAATCCAGCTTGATAGTCGATGTACTCATTGCCTTCAAGATCCCAGGCACGACTCCCTTTTGCTTTTGCAAAGCAAATATTTGGGGGAGCCTTGCGATTGAGTGATACCACTCCGCCCGGTATCCATGCTTCATTCCTTTTCAGACGTGCTGCTGACTTCGGCCATTTGTTCATGGGTTATCTCGTGGATTGCTTTTTATGTAGTTTTAAATGTGTATTGAGGTATCTTCAATAGCTCACCATCTTTCAAGGCCGATTGATGCGCGATGATCCCCGACACGGACATGTTTAGTGCTGTCGCAATATCGACCAGTGGCTTACGATCCTGTAAAATGGCGGAGATAAATTCATCGGTCAGTCGTCCGTGTGATCCACCATGACCACCAGCCGGCACACCCACGGGAAGTCCTGGTCGGATAAGGTCCGGAAGATCTGTACCAAGACCCTCATAGTGCTCATAGAAACTACCACGCTGCCCGCGGATGCGACCTCTTTCACCATGATCACCAGGAGTGTCCCAACTGACAGCCATCCTAGACATGGCTCCCTCAGAAGTTCGAAACATGGCAATTTCAGTAGCGAATGGATTCTGGTAAACATTAGCGGAGGGATCAAAATCCTTGATGACGCTCTTCATACCCATGCAGGTGACCTCGGAAAAAGTACCCCCGGTCACACCGATATGATAAGCATTGGAGTGGGTAGGGTAGTATTGTGGAGGCAATCCAATCCGCCAGCCCTTGTATGAATCAATGGGCTCAGGCATGTAGTGGTAGTACTCCCCCTCGGAATAGACGATCTCACCCAGATCGCCAGATTGATATAGCTGACGCATCGAGTATAGATTGCTGCGAAATACGGAGGTCTCAAACATCATGTAGGTAAGGCCGCTGGTCTGCACAGCTTCCATCAGGAGGTCTGCTTCTTCCAGAGAGCCAAAAACCGCTGGGACAGCCACGGCCACATGTTTCCCGTGTTTTAGCACTTCCAGGCAATGCTTGGCATGATTGGGTGCATCGGTAGCCACGAACACTGCTTCAATCTTGTCATCCATTACCAACTCCTCCAGAGATGGATAGGTTTTTGAGACACCACATACCTTGGCCAGTTCCGCACATCGATCACTAAACAGATCACTGACCGCTACTATCTCCACATTGGGGTGATTTTGAAAGCCGAAGGCTGCTGCAAAGCGACAAACACCATAACCGACAAGTCCCACCCGGATCTTGCGATCTGATATGGGAATCCATTCCTTAGCTTGCTCACTTTCTGGTGATTCCTCAAAGCCCTGGATTACCTTTTCGCTGGTGGTGCAACTTGCCTGAAACAATCCGAGCCCTAAGGTTCCAAGGCACGTGGATCGTAAAAAAGAACGGCGAGATGGCGTGCTGAGTTCATCTGGCTGGCCTGCGGTTTCGTCTCTTGGTCTGAGTTCTTGGTCTGTTTTGGCATTTTTTTTATCAGCTTGCATAATTGCCTAGTTCTAGTTATGTGAATTGCTATTCTTTGGCTTGGCGGAATCGAGCAAGGATCGGGCCATGGCCATCTTTTAGTAGGAAGATACAAATTCATCTTCTTTCTGGCCCTCATGACCATGACAACAGGATGTTCTTTGCTAGTAGGAATTTACCGGGTTAAACAAAATGTTGGTGGGGATTGGGATCAAATGAGCGCAATCATTCTATCTACTAATGGCAGTCAGCGCTGTTATGATTTTTATTTAAGAGTCTTGTGATTTCATAAGCCAAGTAGTATTTGACGGTTTAATACTGAAAATCAATGAGGCGAGGAAGAGTGGAATCCATCACGACACGATCAGAATTATTGCAAGGATTTCGCGGCTCGTGCCTAATTTTATGTTCTAGCATTTTCATTGGAGTCTTCGGCCAGCATTTGTTTCACTGGGTAGATGCTGGGCAGCAATCGATCAGCACGATATTACCTTTTGCATTGGTGGGACTTTCTCTGCTGGTATTATACCTAAGATCAATACGTCTCCTGAGTACACCTTACTTCGCAACTACTAGTCTGATAGCCATAGCAGTATCGACAGCCCTGGGGACATTTATCTCCCAGAATTTAGGACATCTGCAATTCGCCCAAAGGTATGGATCATTTAGTGACACACTACAATTCTTTCATATCGATGATGTTTTTCATAGTTGGTGGTTTGCTGGCCTGTTTATTCTATTGGCCATTAGTTTGGTCGGTATAATCCTTGAGTACCCCTTTAATTTCAAGAATCTTGGTTTCTATCTTGCACATTTAAGCCCCATATTGATCTTAGTGGGATTCTGGATTGATTTTTACTCAGGATTCAGGGGCTTGGTTGCCTTGAATAAGGGCGAAGAAACGAACATGTGTGCTCGTTTTTTTCGCAATAGTACTTTTGTATTGGATACGGTAGCACTTGATATCTCGATTCGGTTAGACTCCTTTTCTACAGAGAAATTTGATCCTGACTATCGCATTCAGGTGTGGAAGAAGGATGCTGTTTGGAGCAATAATCGCGATGTGAGCGATCAAGAAATGAGTCGAAGAGCTTCCAAAATCCTTACTACGATGCCACTTGATACAGGTCGAAGACATCATATCTTCGGTACTGATATTTCTTTCCAGGTGAAAGAAGTCTATAGGGATCTGCAGTTCACATATTCTCATCCATCATATGATTCAAATGCCGAGGCCCAAGATCCAGGAATCATTTTACAGGTCTCAACAATACTGGGTAAACAAAGGGCCATCTTGAAGGCTAATGACCCAAATTCTAGCAGCATCGAGGATCCAAATATCGGTGCCCGGGTCAAATTTTATTGGGAATTACCGGATTCAGTTCAGCAACAATTAGATCCATTGTCAGACAAGTGGAAAGAAAAAAACTGGATCCTTATTGAGGGCAAAAGTCAAACCATCAGACGGATTGCTGGTGAGACGACGACCTTGGATCAAATACAATTTGATAAATTTTATCGATTTTCTGAGGACAGGGCTGGAGATGGATTCGAAATAACACACCTTTTTCCTGATGGCTCATTGTTGAAAGCGACTCCATTTAACCGCAGTGATCAATGGGGTATTATCCACAGTCTCAACCGAGAATTTCTGTGGATCCTGATTATTTCTGCGATCCTTGGTGCCGCTGCCGGCTATTTTTTGACCGACATGTTGCTATCTGAAATCTACGAGTATCACATTGCTGTAGGTATGCTCCCTGTGATCTTAAGTGCTTTATTAATTTTTAGTGCTGGTTATCTTACGACGAGTAGATCGATCCTGAAGGCGGCAAATAGCAATTTAATGGATGCTCTGCAGATTGAATAGCATTTACGTTCACTTTACCATTTATTGTCAGAACATGCAGCCATTAACAGGATAGCAAATCCCAATTGTGATAAAATTGATTTCGCATTGTTTAATTGTTACGATGGTAACCTCCAATAGAAGTATATGGAAGTGTGAGCTGTGAGCTGTTCTCACCTCAGTTAATAGGTTCATTAGTGCCGTTTGGAATCCGGTCCATTGAAAAAAGTAAAAGAGGGTAGCAAAGATAAGGGTGCCGGCGATGTTGCATCTTGGACTCTCCTGACATAACCACATGGGATAATACGGATTAGCATGTTTTGGTCTACATAAGGCACCTCTGACAAAATCCAGAAGATCCTTTTATAGTTGCATCCAAATGGGTTGATTGTTTTTAGGATAAGCACTGAAGCTGGGAATCAATCATCGATATAATCACTTGATATGTCCTCGATATCAACAATGATCACCGATGATCTAACTTTGGTCGGTGATCATGGTTTAGGCGACTAATATGTGTGAGATTGCAGAGGCAATGGTGCCATAGCTGAAGGAGTAGTAATTGCAGCTGGTTTACTCTTGGTGGGGGAGGTGGGGGAATGAAATTTATTTGTGGATGGACCTGAAATTATCTTAAACCGTCCCATGAATGCGAATGATTTCTATAGGTTTGGCTCTTCCTTTTACATGTACACTGCCCAAATTTTCGGTATGTAGGTTAGACCGATCTATTTTCTCGAGTACTTCGCGAGAGATTAGTATTTCTGATTTGAATTGCTTGTTGAGTTGCTCGATACGAGATGCCAGGACTACGGTGTTACCTGATATAGAATACTGCTTTCGTTCTGATGTTCCCACATTTCCTGTGACAATAGATCCTGCATGTAAGCCAATGCCTATCCTGGTGGTGGGTAATTTTCCCGATGCACACTTCTTTTTCAATAAATCCACGATTTCAATCGATGCCAATACCGCATTACTACAATCATGGGCTGATGAAGCGGGTGCTCCAAAAGTAGCCATAAAACCATCTCCTAAAAATTGGTTAATAATGCCATGATGACGACTGATCACATCGATCATGAATCCAAAGACATCATTTTGATACTGGATTATCTCTGACGGTTCTTTGTTTTGTATGAACGGGGTGTAATTTCTGATATCCAAGAACATGATGCATGCAAACAATTTCTTGCCACTTGATTGAAATGATCCTGATAGTAGTTCTGAAGCTACCTGCTTGGAGACCTGCTGACCAAACAAACTAATAGCCCTTTCCTTGTTCTCGATTTCCAGTTTGTTGCGTTCTTTCAGGAAGATATTCGCCTTTCGATTTTGCTGGAAACCATAATACATTACAGCAGCTAATATCATGATCAGAATGGAGGAAATGATAAAAAACAACTTAAGGTTTTCTGATTTTCTAAGTTTGAGTTCTTGAACTGCACTTTGGCTGGTTAGCTCTTGGATGGCAGCCTTATCCTTTTCTTTTTCGTATCGTGTTTGCAATTCCGCCATTTGCTTGCTCGATGCTTCATTGAAAATACTATCCTTCACAATAGAATACAGTTTGAAATATTTGAGGGATCTTTGGAAGTTCGATTTTGCCTGATATAGATCAGATAGGTAACTGTAATTTTCCTGCTTGATCGATTTTGCCCCGATGCGTTCGGCAAGCTCAAGGGATTTTAAGAGGTAATCTTCTGCTTTCTGCGTCTCCTGTAAATTCATGTAGGCAAGTCCGATGTAGTTGAAACACTGGGCTGTTCCCCAATTGTCTCCCCTTGCTTCAGAAATCTCCAATCCACGGAGGTAGTAGGTCAGTGCCTCCTCATGATCATTGAGATCTGCATACACGGTTCCAATGTTGAGGCGGAGCGCAAAAATCACTTCTATGTTTCCCATTTCTTCCTGAATCTCCAGGGCATCGAGAAAATATTGCAGTGATTTTTGGTGCTCTCCCAGTGTGGAATAAGTATTTCCTATGTTGTTCATTGAGGCGGCAATGTCATTTTTGTCCCCTATTTCTTTGCGCAGTTCCAATGCCTTTAGGTAGTATTCCAAGGACATGTCTAAGTCATCTGAATACCAATAGATGATGCCAATGTTATTAAGAGCATCGGCCATCCCCTGCTTGTCATTATTCTGTTCATCAATCCTTAGTGCACTGAAGAAAGCGGTCAGTGCTTTGTCAAAGTCACCTTTCATATTGTAGGCAATACCAAGACCATTGTAGGCTCTGGCCTCATCCTTAGTATTTTGATTTTCTTGACTGACTCGGAGGGCTTGATGATAGGCTTCAATCGATTGATCATAGTTCCCGATTTTTCGATGGGCACTACCTAGATTGATATAGCCGCTAGCCTCGCCCTTGTCAAAGGCAATTTGTTGCGAAAGATTAATCGCGTCCTCGGCAAAATCAAAGGCTTGATTCGGGTCTAGATTTTGGAATTGCTTGGACAATGCGATTAGGATGCCGACTCGTTTTTTTCCCTGCGCCAGTTCTAATTCCGCTTTTAAGCTATCGACTGTAGATTGGCACCAACCGATATGGGCACTAGCCATCGAGATCAGTAGCAGAAAGAAATTACCAACTTTGGATATCGTTTTCACCACTTGCAAGCCTTTAAATGTGGTTTGGCATGTAATTTATGACTATTGTTGCGGCATAGCATCACGCTGATTCCTAATTGGGTAGGTCATCGCTAGAGTAATCGTGAAGTTACAATCTTACATGTAGTATTTCGCAATGCCCGACGCCTGCACTACATTGAAGCCTACAATTGGATTAAGCTTCTAATAAACTTCTACTGCTCTGCAGAAAAGAATCCTGCTGTATTGCTTGTTGGATCAAGATCGGATACTAGGTTCCCAAATAGAACTTGTCTGCAGGATCATCGAGGATGTCTTGCTGTTGTAAAAAGACAATAAAGCAATACAATATTGATAGGGACTTATAACGTACCTTGATGTGAAAATCCTGTAGCCGGCTGGCTTACAGGATTTTTATTCCAAGTTTTTGTACCGAAGGTGGGAATCGAACCCACACTCTGTTGCCAGAACTGGATTTTGAATCCAGCGCGTCTACCAATTCCGCCACTTCGGCATATGAGAAGAAGAATGATCCAGACTTTTCCGGATGTTATTGCTCCAACGCAAGCGCTGGAAGCGCAGCCTGTCCCGCAGGAGGCGGGATCTACCAATTCCGCCACTTCGGCATATGAGAAGAAGAATGATCCAGACTTTTCCGGATGTTATTGCTCCAACGCAAGCGCTGGAAGCGCAGCTTGTCCCGCAGGAGGCGGGATCTACCAATTCCGCCACTTCGGCATATGAGAAGAAGAATGATCCAGACTTTTCCGGATGTTATTGCTCCAACGCAAGCGCTGGAAACGCAGCCTGTCCCACGGGAGGCGGGATCTACCAATTCCGCCACTTCGGCATATGAGAAGAAGAATGATCCAGACTTTTCCGGATGTTATTGCTCCAACGCAAGCGCTGGAAGCGCAGCCTGTCCCGCAGGAGGCGGGATCTACCAATTCCGCCACTTCGGCGTTTGAACAAAGAACGAGCTCGAATGTCCCGTACTGACGGTAAAAGTAGAATATTTCACCAAATCTCCTTCACTCATCCAACCACTTTTTAAAGGCTTGTGCTCTTTCTCTGGCTACAATTACAGAAAAAGCCGGATCTGGCACACACTTGATAGCCAGACGACTGTTCAGATGTGGCTGAACAGACTGCACGGCCTTGATGTGTAGGATGATCTTGCGATTGATGCGGAAAAATTGCCTGGGATCTAATGAAGACTCAATTTGCTCAATGGTAGCATCAAGCATATGACGATGACCGGTTGCATCCTTGGCAAATGTGATACCATCCTCGCTGTAGAAATAGCGAATGTCATCGCTGTTGAGATACCGGATGATTTTTCCCGATTTCACCAGAAAGCGTGATTTATAGGAACCACTGTGGAGAGACTGTAAGAGCACTTGGGCGACTTCAGGTGAAAGGGGCGTTATAGTTTGCTGCCGAGCCTCATACTTCTCCAGAGCTTTGATCAATTCAAGTTCATCAATAGGCTTTAGAAGATAATCTATGCTATTGACCTTAAATGCTTTGAGGGCGTATTGATCGTACGCAGTGGTAAAAATAATCGGATGAATGATGTCGACCTGAGTGAAAATGTTAAAGCTCAATCCATCGGCCAATTGAATATCCATGAACAGAAGGTCAGATCCGGGATTCTTTGCAAACCAGGTCACGGATTCCCTGATCGATTGGAGGGTCTGCACGATCTCATAATGAGGTCTGATTTCCCTGATTAGATCCTCCAGTCGTCTGGCAGCCGCCAATTCGTCTTCTATGATGACAACTTTCATGCGATACTGCGTGGCAACACCGGTTCGATCTCAGGTACTGAGATCAAGGGCAGCGCAACTGAAAAGGATTCTTCATTCGAAACGATATCGACGGAATCTTCCACAAAAAAGCCATAACGTCTTTGAATATTATCAAGACCAATCTTTGTCGAGGACGGAGGCATGTCCTTCAATTGCAAATTGTTTTTCACTGTAATTTTCTCGTCCTCATTGATGTAAATGCTAACATGAAGCGGATAGCGACTCGAAAGGATATTGTGCTTGACAGCATTTTCAAAAAGTATCTGCAATGATAGAGGCACAATCATTTTGTGATAGTATGCAGAATCTACCTTCATTACCACGATTAGATTTTTTCCAAATCGCTCCTTGAGGAGATAAATGTATGATTGAAGAAAAGTGAGTTCTTCTTCCAATGAGATCAGCGGCGTGTCGCCAATGTCGAGAAAGTAGCGAAAAACCTGTGAAAGCTTGTTGACATATCTAACTGCTCGCTTGCTGTCTTTAGGGATAAGGCCAGCTAGCGCATTTAAGCTATTGAAAAGGAAATGTGGTTGGATCTGATTTTTCAATCCTTCCAATTGTGATTGCATATTGGCCTTGCTCAGCTGCTCCCATTCTAGAACTGTGTACTCCAATTGTTTTTGAATGAAGAAAATCTCATAAAGCGAGCATATGAAAAAACTTATGATAAGGGAGCTGAACAGCTCTACGGTGGGATTTGAGGATAAGTGTTCGGTGGGATCCTGGTGGACAAAATCGACCAACCAATCGAGAAAACCGTCTATGATGACAAATGCGAGAAGCACAAAAATGATCTCCAGCAGTAATCTTTTTCTAGTGTTGTTGCGCAACTCCGGCCGTTTCCTCAGGTGCAAGATAATCGCTCAAAAACTCAGCCAGAATGCTGCTGTATATACCATCGAAACCAGGTAAGAAACAAACCATGATTGCCATGAGTTGGTGTGCTGCGTGTCGGGGAAAATTACAAAACATAGTATGAGGCTCACCAGTGGAATACCTACAATCATGACCCATCGGTCATTGAGAGCTAACAGTTCTTTGCTTCCCATCCTTAAAATTAACTAAAACTGAATGCGATACAACACATCGGGAAAAAAGCCAATTTGGTTAATCGTGTCGATCCTTCCGGTGGAGCGGTTAAATCGTCGTACAAAGACATTTTTCCGATTGGTGAAATTCTGAAAATCAAGAAAAAACTGTTGTGCATATCCCTTCTTGCTATTATTTAAGCGATAGCCGAATTTTAGGTCTAGTCTCAAGTAGGGATCGTGTCGCTCGCTGAAAGCCACCTCTTCCCTAAGTACTTCCTGATCTAGCTGGATGGAGGCATCAAGATCGATGGGCGTATAATATCTACCTCCAGCCATGGTAAATTTAATATCAAATGTAATGGCATTTTTTTTCTCTTTTGAGAACAAAAATTCCTTTCCTCCTAGTATGTTAAAGACGTAATTATTATTGAATGCAGTATTTCGTTGTATACGATCGCTGCCAGCATATTTTGACTGAAACAGTGATCCTGTCGCTAGTAGGTAGTAGTTTTTTGAGAAGAATTTTTCGATGGTCAATTCAGCCCCATAGTTGGCACCACTCCCTGTGTTTTGCAAAAAACCGACTTCGGGAAAGCCAAAATTTGCTCCCACATTAAGAATGGAAAAACTGCTGATTTCTTTCTCTACGGGCACGTCGATGAGGTCCTGGTAGTAGACCTCCGACTTTATCCGCCAATCGGTGCCGAGACGTTTGTCGTAACCCAATACATAGTGAGCGCTTTTGAGGAATGATACATCGGCATTCGTACGTGACGATGTTCCATCCGGCATGATGGTTTCGTATATGTAGATCGGTAGAGGCAACATTTGATTGTGTAGGCCAAAACCAAGACTGATTTGTTGCTGTCCAGTAAGATGCCAGTTGATGCCGGCACGTGGTTCAAGAGCAAAATCGCCATTAAAATCCAAATACTGGATGTGTAAACCAACATTGAGGGTGATGTGTCTATTGGGTTTCCATTGTGCCTGTGAAAAAGCTTGGTAGAGCATGAGATGATCATCAAAATCTCGGAGGGTACGCCAGCGGTCATCATCCTTGTCTCTGGCAAATGCATTGAGAGCATAGCGCTCCAAAAGGATACCGCTGCGAACGTTCAGACCTGCGCTCAGTTTGGTGTTCACATAAGATGATAAAGTCAACCTAGTATTTTGATCATCAACTTCAAAGACACGATCTTTGGTCACCAGACCTTCGGAATAACGATCCACGTCAAAGGTGTTGGCTGAAGTCGAATATCCCAGGGTAGTTCTTACATAGGATCGATCGCTGATGAGCAAGCTGTGGTTGATGCCTATCAGACCGATAAGACTGGTGGCGTAGCTGTCCTCATCTTGAGCTGCGAAGAAATCGTCGTCTTGAACATCCTTGGCGAGAAAGTCAATGTCACTGGTGGCGGCCAGACCAAAGACTGACCATGACCCGGACTTATGACGTCCCAAATCGATTTTAAAAGTCAGATCTTTATACCTGGGTATGGCGTTGGTGCCCACATTTAGTCCCACCACATCGGCCAGTTCGACAAATGAATGTCGATAGCTGGCCACGAACGAACTGCCCTTCTTCTTAGATGACAAAGGCCCCTCGGCCATAAACTCCAATCCACTAAATGCAGCCAATTGACCGGTAAACTCAAATTTATCGCGATTGCCACTGCGGAGTTGTATGTCAAAGACCCCGGCATTGGCATTGCCATACTCTGCTGGGAAGGCACTGGTCATAAAGTCGGAGTTCTTTAATAAGTTAGTGTTTAGTGCCGAAACCGGACCTCCAGTGGTGCCCAAGGTGGCAAAGTGGTTGGGATTGGGAATGGGTATGCCTTCCATTCGCCATAGCACACCCGTTGGTGAATTTCCCCTGATGACAATGTCGTTTCTAGAGTCATCGGCAATATTTACACCGGCGAAATTAGCGGCCATCCTCGATGCATCGTTGCGACCACCAGAGTATCGCGTGACCTCCTCCAAAGTGAACATCCGGGAGCTGATTGTGGCCATCTCATTGCCGGCCTTGTCTTTTTCGACGGCCGCAGTAACGACGATCTCCTCCATTTTGATAAGGGCTTCCTCGAGACCGATTTCCAGGACCACATCTTTTCCACTGGTAACCAAGATGTTTGGTAGTACGATGGGATCGTAACCTAGGTAGCTAATCTGGAGATCGTGTCTGCCGGGTGTTACATCGTCTAATGTGAAACGTCCTTCCATGTCCGAGATCGTTCCTCGGGTAGGTACCACACTGGTTAGCACAATATTGGCACCAATCAAGGGCATTTCGGTCTGTCGATCTCTCACTACACCTTTAAGGGTTTGTGCTTGTGCAGATACGATCAGCAGGGAAGTGACCATCCAAATAAGAACTCGTCTGAACATGGTGCTTTGCTTTTACTTGTGCACAAGGTGTCTAGATTTGTGCGATAGATCCAAAGGCAAAGATGGTGAACTGTAATAAAAGGCGAGTGATTTGACGAAAAACGACGTTGAGTGCACTACGAAAAGTGCCATCTTCACCAAAGAGCCCGTTTTAGATGTAACAACCTTTTTGGAAAGTGCTCAACTAGGGTGACAGATCATTTGTTCCGTTATCCCTTCAGCCATCGCATGACATCGAGTCCATTGGCAAATAGGACCAACCCAATCACAATGGCAAACCCAACCAGTGTGGCATACTCCATAAATTTATCACTGACCTTACGTCCGGTGATTACTTCAAAGAGAAGAAACATGACGTGGCCTCCATCTAAGGCGGGAATGGGCAGGAGATTCATGAAACCCAAGATCAAGGATAGTATGGCAGTCACATACCAAAAGGTCCTCCAATCCCAGGTATCTGGAAATAATCCACCGATGGTGCCGAAACCTCCCAGGCTTTCAGAGGCCTTGATCTTACCCCTAAACATCTTTCCAAAAGCTTTAACCTGCGAAGCTAGAAATTCATAGCCCTGTTTGATGCCTGCGGGGATTGCTTCGCTAAAAGTATAGCTCTGTTGCTCCAGATCGAAAAGATCCAGGTAAGACTTCCTCCTGAACCCGATCGTCCCATCCTCCCTGGACGTCACTTTGACTTCTTCTTCTCGATCGTCTCTGACATATCTTATCGTAAGATTTGAAGCTTTATTGGCCATAAGGACATCGTAGAACTGATCAAAAAATGGAGTGGGCTGATCATTGACCGCGATCAGTTTATCATCATCCTGAAGTCCGGCTTTTTCAGCAGGGGTTCCTTTGGTCACCTTTCCGATGATAGCTGGTACGCGTGGTACAAAGAGCCCTGCATCCTTATAGGCATGACTGGATAGCAGACCCACAAACTTTTCATCGATCGGGAGCGTTAGCATCTCACCCTCTCTTCTCACAGTCACTTCATCGACATCATTGATGACGATTGCTTTTTTAAAGGCACCGACATCATAGCGCTCATATGCTTGGTCTCCAAGCTTTAAGATTTCATCTCCATTCTTCAGCCCCATTTCCCTGGCCAACGAATCCACCTGGTATCCGTACTCAATACTGCTGGTGGGAAGATAGCTGGATCCCCAAATAAAGAGTACCATGCCAAAGAGCAGAAAGCCTAAAATAAAATTGACCGTTACACCTCCCAGCATAATGATGAGCCTCTGCCAGGCCGGTTTGGAGCGAAATTCCCAAGGTTGGGGTGGTCCCTGCATTTGCTCGCGATCCATGCTCTCATCGATCATTCCAGAAATTTTGACATAGCCCCCTAGGGGTAGCCATCCAATACCATATTCTGTTTCTCCCACTTTCTTTTTTATCAGGGAAAACCATGGATCAAAAAACAAATAGAATTTTTCCACCCGCGTTTTAAACCATTTGGCAGGTAAGAAATGTCCCAATTCATGCAGAATGATAAGGATGGAAAGACTCAAAACAAACTGAGCTATGATGATCAAATACCCCATGAACCAAAAAACCTTGAGATACTTCCGAAACCAAATTCAGGGAAGTATAGTTTTAAAATGAGAGTGCAAATGTACACTAATCCAGACAATCTCAGGATGTTAGGGGGCCATTCCTGTGCCTTGCCGATCATTCTCAAGTCGTCGTTTAGCATAAGCTTCAGGTGCCGTTTCAGGATAAGCACTTCGATATTAGCCAAGAACCACGGCCAACCAAATATAGATTGGGACATGAAATTCAGGATGACTTCTACTGCTTCGTCGACCTTCCTGGGTAGTTGGGGCAATGTCCGTATTATGGTATTTTTGATTCCATGAGGTATTACTTTGCGCATAAGGTGGAGGGAGACATGGCATATTTTAGTGTGGAAGAGACCATCCACATCAGAAAGAGTATGCGCAAAAAGCAGGGAGATCAAATACTTGTCTTAGACGGGGAAGGAATGATCTATCAAAGCACCGTTCAGGATCATGGTAATGGACATGTATCAGCAAAGATTAGGGAAGCCCAAAGATGTCCAAAACCATCATATCGGTTAGAGGTAGCCTTGGCCATCACCAAACAAGCCCAGCGTTTTGAGTGGTTTGTAGAGAAAGCGGTGGAAATGGGTATTCACAAGATCATACCTCTGGTGACCAAACGGACGGAGAAGGCCAAGGTTAGTATGGATAGGTTGAGGCGCATCGCCATTGGCGCTAGTAAGCAGGCAGGCAATCCATATCTTCCGGTGCTTCAGGAGCCATTACCTTTCAGTGGACTATTGGATACTGTCAAGGGAAAGGAAGTCTACATCGCCCATTGCGAAAATCCGGGACTCCCTTTTATCGGTGATCAGGTGCAGAAAGGCAGAGATGTTATAGTACTCATTGGCCCTGAAGGTGATTTTACGCCCATTGAAATTGACATGGCGGTGGAACTTGGTTGTCAAGAAATTTCATTAGGCCAGCATCGGTTGCGAACGGAAACGGCCGGGGTATACGTTACTAGTTTGTTTGCCATAATCAATCAGAATAAATGAAGGTGATATACACGATCTTGGGACTTCTCCTGGCCACATCAAGTACCTCGGTGCCACTTGATCCACCAGTGCGAAAGTTAAAACTGGCCTTATTGAAATACAGTGGTGGTGGGGATTGGTATAGCAATCCAACGGCTTTACCCAACTTGTCAAAATTTTGCAATCAGCATTTAGCGATGAATCTAGATCCTGATTACGCTACCGTTGAAGTGGGAGGTTTGGACCTGTTTAATTACCCTTTCGTCCATATGACAGGTCATGGCAACGTGATCTTCAGCGGAGCAGATGCCCAAAACTTACGCAAATACTTGATTGGAGGAGGTTTTTTGCACATCGATGACAACTATGGCATGGATCCTTTTGTGCGTACAGCGATGAAGGAGGTGTTTCCAGAGCTGGAATGGGTGGAACTACCATTTGATCATGGCATTTACCACCAGTCCTTTAGTTTTAGCAAGGGCCTTCCCAAAGTGCATGAACATGACAATAAACCTCCCCAGGGATTTGGTTTGTTGTGGGAAGGCAGGTTGATTTGCTTTTATACATTCGAGGCTGACTTGGGCGATGGTTGGGAAGATCCAGATGTGCACAATGATCCGCCCGATTTACGACAGAAGGCTTTGCAAATGGGAGCCAATATTATACAATATGCCTTTTCTGAGTAGTGATGTCACCTGGAGACGTGAAGTGACGCACAGAGAGTCTGGAAAGTTCCTAGAGAATTCCACGAAGTGCGATTGTTTTCTGATGGCTGATCGTCAACACTCCAGGCCTCCCGGCCTTTGTTTTCGTTCTTGCTACATTTACCTTTGCACTCTAATGAGCCATCCAATAGTACTGTTGGCGAACAAATTTCTTGATGTTGATCCAGAATGCAAGCACCAGATAAAAGATAATGGGGGATCCCAAGGCTAAAAATGATGTATATATAAAGTAGATTCTGATCCGGGTGGTGCTGATGCCCACTTTTTCCCCTAGCATACTGCAGACACCAAATGCAGATCTTTCTACCAAATCTTTGAAAAATTGAAACTGCATATCTGCGGATATTATTGAGAAATATCTGATATCAAATATAAGGGTACTTTGGGAAATGTCTGAATGGATTTGAAAAATTAGCATTTTTGGGTAACAAGGTGTGATGATGGAACCCCAGGGACTTTCTAATGATCAATTTTCCATTTTAGACACTGTGATTAGTGGATGTTTGACGAAAGGCAGAAAAACCAGTATGGTGAGGCCACTCGCATAGGTAACTAACAAAGTAGGCATTCATAAGAAAGGCATACATGCGATAGTTATTCTTTAACAGTCTCTTGGATGAATCTAAGTGTCAGAAAATCAACGATGTATTTTGTGGAAGTCGATTTTATGAAATGCATCGAATTTTTGATCGAAACATGAGCGATACTTTCGTAAGTACCCATGGTTATCTCACTAGATAATGCACTCACCGGTCTAGTTGGGATCTGGCTATTGAGGTTTAATGATCAGGTGTGCTAGAAATCCAGACTGAGCTCTGTTGCTTCCAGCAAATCAGTGTTTTTAAAAAGCTTGAGCAAGTAGGTGCCAGAAGAGGAGTAAGTAAAACAACAACTGTCGCTAGACAACAACCTCCTTTCGCCATTGCCAAGGTCCAATTCATACTTGCCATTCGGCTGGTGATTGAGGAGTTTGATATGCACCTCGAGGGGATATGACACTTGAAGGAACATGCTGGTCGGCTCCGGCAAGCTGCTTTTTGACTCTGACAGGGTGGGTACCATGTAGGATGTAGGTCTAGCGGTATTGCTGGTATGGCGTAAACTGATGTCTTGATAGATGGTGATCAATCCATAAAAGCCGACCATAGCGATGACGGAGATGAGCATGTGTTCGCGCATTTGCAAAGAGGTCTAAATGTGATGCAAAGTATCTTAACTCCTGATTATCGGCTATAAATATATTATAATTAATTATAATGTATAAAATTCATAGATGATTTTTTGCCTGTAGTGAGGTAAATCAATCTCATTTTGGTAGGAAAAAGTGAGATTTAACAGCGTTGCCAGGGCTTGAAGGGCTGTGTGGCTTCCCGTACAGACTTTTCTTATTACTTTTGCAGCATTTACACCATAGGTGATGTGGTCACCTAAATGATAATACATTATGGCAGAAAAGAAAGCACAGAGTCAGATCAATATTGAGCTTCCGGAAGAGGTTGCTGAAGGCACTTATTCAAATTTGGCCATCATCTCCCATTCGCACTCGGAGTTTGTAGTGGATTTCATACGGATGATGCCCAATGTGCCTAAAGCAAAGGTAAAATCGAGGATCGTGCTCACACCACAGCATGCAAAGCGTTTGCTCCGAGCCCTAGCTGAAAATGTCAAGAAGTTTGAATCTCAATTTGGGGTTATTGCTGAGAATGATCTTCCTGTGTATCCCAACATGAATTTTAATACACCTGCTGCACAGGCTTGAATGGTGTAAAGTCAATTTATTGGTATCGTTAATAATCATACCTCATGCCATCATTTTCTAAAAGGGTCCAAGACACATTTGCCTCACCATTCCGAAAATTTCTTCCACTTGCGAGGGCTGCAAAGAAGCGAGGCACCGGGGTTATTCATCTGAACATTGGTCAGCCTGATTTTTCTATGCCACCAGGTTTACTGGAAGACCTTTGGCATGAAGACCAGCCTAATTACGTACCATATGGAGTGGCTGAAGGTCACGAAGATTTGCGCCGTGCCTGGTTGAAGTATTACAAGAAGTTTGATGTACAGCTTTCATTCGATCATCTGTTGGTCACCACTGGTGCATCGGAAGCCATCTTATTTGTATTGCTTGCCATTGCTGATGTCGAGGATGAGATTATTATTCCTGAACCTTTCTATGCCAACTACAATGGATTTGCTCAAATGGCTGGAGTTAGGATTAAGTCACTGTTTACATCGATAGAAGATGGATTTCCAATCCCTGCGATTGAAGAGTTTGAGGAGGCTATAGGTCCCCAGACTAAGGGTATTCTACTGAGCAATCCCAACAACCCTTCAGGCAAGGTATATGATTTTGCTACGCTTCAGGCATTGGCAGAATTGGCCATCAAACACGATCTTTACTTGCTTGTGGATGAGGCCTATAGCGAATTTATTTATGAAGGCTTTGCCTTTCACTCTGCCCTGTGTCTGGAAGGCTTTGAAGATCACATTGTAGTGATTGATTCTATATCAAAGCGCTTCAATGCTTGTGGTACGAGGGTTGGGGCTCTCATATCAAGAAATACAGCTCTGCTGGAGCAAGTCATTCGCTATGCTCGACTTAGGCTGAGCCCTCCCATGCTGGGACAGGCCTTTGGCATTCGAGCCTTAGAGCTTCCCGCCGGATACCACGAAGAGGTCCTTGCAGACTTTACCGAACGACGAAGGAGTTTGCTTGAGCGCCTCGATCGCATGGAAGATGTGCTCTATCATGCACCTGAAGGAGCTTTTTACCTGTTCGTGCAACTGCCGATTGATGATTCTGATCGGTTTTGTGCGTGGCTTTTGACGGACTTCTCGCATAATGGAAATACCGTCATGCTTGCACCAGGAACTGGATTCTATGCCACACCTGGAAAAGGTAAAGACGAGGTGAGAATTGCCTATATCTTGGATGTTCAGGCCCTGACACTGGCCATGGATTGCCTGGAAGCAGCCCTCAAAGTATATCCCGGGATTAGGAAGAAAGTCGTATCTATCTAGGGGTGTTTTCCCTTTTTCTTTTGACGGTTACATTCTCCGATACAGAGGGATGCAACAAGTATTCTACTCGTTTTGTGAGCTTCTTGATGCTAAGGTGGTTTTGTACCGCATGAGTCCCAGGTTAGTGGTACAACTATTTACGGTGGATCTGCATCTTAGAGACTGTGGAACCGGAGGTTCACCATGCGAGACACAGTGAGCTTAGATTTAGATGAGGCTACTCGAAATTATTTCTAGCAAAGTATGATTTCGAAAGACATGCATAAAAGGGAAAGTATTATTTCGTCAGTCCCAAAGAAGTGGGGACAGAACCCATAATCTAGTGGACTACCGGTACACTGAATACTAGCCGGGAGTAAATTAAACACTTAATTAGTAATTATATCGTTTTAGGAAAACAGAGAACAAGGAAGTTGTCGAATGGCTTTAAGTAAATATTAAGGTTTTCTTAAAACTTGGACAATTTAAATTTAGGTAGGTTGCGTAGTAACCGATTTAAAAACCCTTTGAAATGAAGAACACACCTTATATCTTACTCGGTCTGGTTGCTCTGATCGCAGCTTACTTTTATTTCAATAAGGGACCAGCCGGATCGGCCTCCGAACTCATCATGAGTGAAGTCACTCGTGGACCCTTTGAAATCTACGTCAATGCTACTGGTGAGTTGAAAGCTAAGAAGTCTGTGAAGATTAGGGGGCCGCAGGGCATGAGATCAGTAGGTATTTGGCAGACCACAATCACAGAGTTGATTCCCGAGGGTACTATGGTCCAGAAAGGTGATTTTGTGGCGAACCTCGATAAGAGTGAGCTTGCTACTAAAATGCAAGAGGTGCAAACGGAGATCGAAAAGATCATGACTCAGCTTGAGCAATCGAAAATCGATACGGCCATTGAGTTAAAGGCCATTAGAGATGAAATTGCCAACCTCCAGTTTTCGATGCAACAGGAAGAACTCGAAATCGAGAAAAATCGATTTGAACCAGAGATGATCATCGAGCAGTCAAAGCTTAAACTGGAGAAGTCTAAGCGGGATTATGATCAGCAACTCGATAAGTTGCGCCTGAAAAAAGTACAATCTGATGCAATCATAGGGGAGCATGAGGCCAACTTGCGCCAGCAACAGAATAAGATGAATCAATACTCGGAGATTGCCGGACAGTTTCGAGTCACAGCTCCCGAAGATGGTATGCTAATCTATCAGTCCAGTTACCGCGGCAAGCGAGGACCCGGCTCCCAACTTAGTGCCTGGGATCCTGTGGTGGCTGAGCTACCAGATTTATCTGATTTTATCTCTGTCATCTATGTCAATGAAGTGGACATCAGCAAGGTTAAAAAAGGGCAGTCTGTGGACATAAAAGTAGATGCGTTTCCTGAAAAAACCTTCGAGGGATTTGTCAGTGACGTGGCCAACATTGGCCAGCAACTTCGTAATCAGGATGCCAAGGTATTTGAGGTGAAGGTCCAACTCAGTAAGATAGACAGTGTACTGAGACCTGCCATGACCACTTCTAATGAGGTGCTGGTCTATGCTTTCGATGATGTGTTTTCTATCCCTCTAGAAGGTTATCAGAAAAGTGATTCTCTTGAATTTGTCGTCAAGAAGGTCGGTGGACGTTATGTCAAGCAGGAAGTGATCGCCCACTTAGCTAACGACGACGAAATCATCATCGCCGCCGGACTTTCCGAGGAAGATATTGTTTGTCTGACTTTCCCCGGTAATCTGCCTGAACTTGATACAGAGTTTCTCGATGAAGAGGTAAAAATGGAGACACGTAAGCAATTGGATCTGGTGAATAGTGAGCGTGCCTCGAAAGAACGATTGTGGGCAAAAAGGGTCAACGAGGATCTCGCTGCTCAGTCGGCCATTCCACCACTCAGTAAGCAGTGATGCAGATGCAGGCATATTCTCGCAATTTCAAACTTGCTTTGCAAGGTATTGTTCAGAACAAACTACGCTCCATGCTGACCGCGCTGGGTATCATCTTTGGCGTGGCCGCAGTCATCGCTATGCTGGGTATCGGTACTGGTGCAAAGCAGTCGATCGTAGACCAGCTCAGCCTCATCGGAGCCAATAGCATTGTGGTCAAGGCAAAGATGCCCAACCAAGATGGCGGGGGAGAAGAAGAATCTGAGGATGCTAATCCCAGTACAGATCAAGACGCCTTAAAAGGCTATACCCCAGGTTTGTCTCTCGCTGACATGAAGGCTTTACAGACCATCATGCCCACCACAGATAAGATAAGCCCCGAGATTGTCCAGGACATGGTAATGATCTACGACAAGTCCTTACAGAGGGCTAGATGCGTGGGCATCACCAATGATTTTTTTGACATCAATAATCTGACGGTAGGTCAGGGGCAATACTTCCATGACGAACACTTTGACCAGGGAGCAAATGTCTGCATTATAGGTATGTCCGTAGCCACAAAGCTCTTTAAGGGTGCTAATCCACTCGGTAAGCGCATTAAATGTGGACAGACATGGTTTAGAGTCATCGGCACCCTGCAACCCCGTCGCATTCAAAAATCAAAAATTGAAGAACTAAGCATTCGTGATTACAACGATGATGTTTATATCCCGATTTCTTCCTTTCTTCTGCGCATCAATGACCGTCAACGCATCAACGAGTCTGACGTAATACAAGGTCGACAAAGACGCAACGAGAGAATGGAAAACTATCATCAGATAGATCGAGCAGTAATACGCATCTCAGCACCTAAGTTTGTGGAGCCCAGTGCTGAGCTTATTTCGAGGGTTTTGCGCCGCAGGCATAATGATAAGATTGATTTTGAAATTGAAGTCCCAGAACTGCTGATCAAACAGCAGCAGAAAACACAGGAAACACTAAATTTTGTGTTGGCCGTGATAGCTGGAATATCGCTGTTGGTAGGAGGCATTGGCATCATGAACATCATGTTGGCAAGTGTATTGGAACGCATCAAGGAGATCGGTATCCGACGCTCCCTGGGAGCGATGCGTAGAGATGTGATCTTACAGTTCCTCTTTGAAGCAGTGGCCATTAGCTTGATAGGAGGTCTGCTTGGCATCGCATTGGGTGTTGTGGCGGCCAAAGTGATCGCATCTTATGCCGACATACCGACCATGATCACCTGGTGGTCAGTCGCCGTCTCATTTGTAGTCGCGGCCGGCATTGGCCTCATTTTTGGTCTACTTCCTGCTCGCCGGGCTGCCAACCTGGACCCCATTACCGCGTTGAGAACCGACTAACAAGATCCTAACCGTATTTTATGAAATCCGTTGTTGTCCTAATACTCTTTTGTTTTTCTTCATGGTGCTGGTCACAGGAAAAAGTGGACATCACCCTTGATGAAGTGATTAAGATAGCACAAGGTGAAGCACCGGTGGCTCTCATCGCGCAGACACGTTTTAGCAACAACTACTGGCGCTACCAATCATTTCTAGGTGACTTCAAACCTCAATTGAGTTTTATGTCGGGCATGGAGCTCAATCGTAGTATCGATGCGATCACCTTGCCTGATGGCAGGGATGAATTTGTCAATCGATCCCTATTATCCTCTTCAGTGGGTTTGAGAATGGGTCAGCGGATCCGTCAGACAGGGGGATTTATCTACGGCTCAACCAACTTGAGGAGGATCGACTTACTGGGGGATAATGCTGGCACTAAGTCATACCTGTCCACTCCGTTGCGCTTTGGATTTATCCAGCCTTTGTTTCAGTTTAATCGAGACAAATGGAGACGTCAGCTGGAATCACTGGATTTTGAAATCTCGCGAAAGACATATGTAGAAGAGAGGGAACAAATTGCTTACAATGCGGTGGACCTGTTTTTCACCCTTTACATAGCTCAGCTCAATCTGGCAGAAGCACAGCGACAGAAGATCTATGCTGACTCCCTCTATGAGATTTCGGTTGGTCGTTTTGAAGTGGGACGTATCGCGGAGACCGAATTGTTGCAGATTGAGCTCAGATCAAAAAATGCTGAAACAGAATCGGCCACCCAGCTACTGAATTATCAGAGTGCCAACCAAGATCTGCGCAGCTTTTTAGGGCTCAAGGAGGATATCTTGTTTAATTTACTAGCACCTAGTGTCTTGGATGAATATAATATCGAAGAAAATCTGGCACTGGAGTATGCTCAGCGATATCGTAGCCTTACCAGCGCATTCAGATATCGACTCATGGAAGCTGAAATGGACGTAGAAGATGCCCAAAAGTCAAACGGAGTGAACGTCGACTTAAGTGGTTCCTTTGGACTCACCCAGACAGCAAAATCTATCTCAGAGGCCTACCAGAGGCCCATCGATCAGGAGATCATTTCCTTACAGCTCAACGTTCCGATCGCAGATTGGGGTAAGACTCGAGCAGAAAGAGAGATTGCAAGGTCCAATCTGGAATTAACCCAGAGATCCATAGAGCAAGAGAATGTAAACTTTGAAAGACAGGTGATCTTGAGGGTGCAGCAGATGGAGCTCAAGCGCCGGCAATTGGAGTTGGCTCATCGGGCATTTGAGGTCGCTCAGCAGCGCCTGAAGATCGCTAAAAACCGTTACCAAATCGGTAAAATCGGCGTCACAGATCTCAACATCGCACTCAATGAAAACGATGCAGCTCGCAGATCGTACTTTCAGTCACTATGGTCGCTATGGACGGCGCATTACGAAATCCGTAACCTGACCTTGTATGATTTTATCAATGGCAGACCCATCGCCGACGACAATCGTATCGTTTTACCGGGAGGAAAGTAGTATAGGTTATTCTACCGCATATTTTTTTCTCAGACTCATCAGTTGTTCTAAGAGATCGGATTGAATCTCGGCATAGGCAGGATCTCCATATCTGTTGTCCATCTCTAACTGGTCCTTTTGCAGATCATAGAGCTCCCAATGATCTATATCATTGTAAAAGTGAATCAATTTGTAGCGCTCTGTTCTAATACCGTAATGCTGCTTGACCCGATGCCAGCCATGTGGGTATTCATAGTAGTGGTAGTAGATGCTGTTGCGCCAAACATCTTGCTTTTGCTCAAATATCGGTCGGAGAGATGCACCCTGCATATCTGCCGGAATCTGGACTCCTGCGTAATCTAGAAATGTGGGTGCAAAATCGATGTTCTGTACCAGGGCATCGCTCACCTGACCTGCCGTGATGGTCGGTGGATACTTGATGAGCAGAGGCATACCCAAACTCTCCTCATACATAAATCGCTTGTCGTACCAGCCATGTTCACCGAGGTAAAATCCTTGATCAGATGTATAAATGACCATGGTATTGTCCGCCAGATCATTGGTCTCCAGGTAGTCCAGCACTCGACCAATCTGATCATCAACCGCTTTTACGGTGCGCAAATAGTCCTTCATGTATCGTTGATATTTCCAGCGCACCAGGTCTCTGCCGCGAGGTGGGTTCTCCTTAAATGACTGATTTATGGGATCATAGTGGGCATCCCATTTGGCCTTCTGTTCACTGGTCATCCGGTTGTACATATTCGCCCATCCTTGCTCTCGATCCACGACCGTTCCTTCACCCGCTCCTCCAGTGTTGGTATCCTTGCCTGGATAGGAGTCTGGATGCAATTTCATATCGCCGGAGAGAAACATATCGGCAATGCGCATGTCCGCTGCTTCAGCCGCCGGACGACCTTTATATTCATCAAACAAGGTGGAAGGTTCAGGAATCGTGTCACCGTCATACATATCTAGGTCATCGACATGGGGCATCCAGCTTCTATGCGGGGCCTTATTGTGATAAAGTAGGCAGAATGGCTTCGAGGAATCCCTCTTGTCCAAGAAGTCAAGGGCAATATCGGTAATAACTTCGGTGACATATCCCGGCATGACGGTCGTATCAGTAGCACTGGCCAGCCGGGGTTGATAGTACTCACCCTGACCTACCAAGACTTTCCAAAAATCAAACCCAGTAGGCTTTGTTTTTAGATGCCATTTCCCGACCACAGCGGTTTGGTACCCATGTTGCCTCAGAAGCTTAGGGAAAGTGATCTGAGATCCATCAAAGACATCAAGATTGTCACGCAACCCGTTCAAATGGCTAAATTTTCCGGTGAGCATGGTGGCTCTCGAAGGCGCACATATCGAGTTGGTGACGAAACTGTTTCTAAATAAGATGCCTTCCTCTGCGATTCTATCAAGATTGGGTGTATTGATCAGCGTACTGCCATAAGCACTGATGGCCTGTTCGGCATGATCATCAGACATGATGTATAGTATGTTGGGGCGACTAGGCCTTTGGACCAACTCACGGTTCTTGTCCTGGCAACCGATGCTCAGTAAAAATAGGGCGGAAATTAATCCATATCGATTTGTCATGTTGTAACCTAACGTGAATAATGGATAAGAAAAAGCAGTGATTATAGTATAAAAATAGGAGAATGTTTAATATATTAAATGTTGATAACCAATCATATAATAAACAATTCTCCTCTCATGAATATAGATAAACTTATCGAGATTTTTGTCAAAGTTGATGACTTTTTTAAAGAATTTGACGACCAAATCAACTCTATGAGGCTCCAGAGCGGCTTAAAACGGATTAGAAACAGAAAATCCAAGCTTGCTGACTCCGAAATGATGACCATTTACATTGCCTTCCACCTGAGTCATCACACCAATTTTAAGGCTTTCTATAACGGCTATGTCTGCAAGCATTGGATCGATCTATTTCCAAATCTGGTTACTTATGAGCGTTTTAATCAGTCTCAGAAAAAACTCATTATTCCATTTTTCTTCTTCTTAAATCAACAATGTCTTGGCCATAGCAGAGGAGTCAATTTTATTGATTCCACCACCTTAAAAGTCTGTCATATCAAAAGAGAAAAACAGCATAGAGTTTTCAAAAATATTGCCACCAAAAGCAAGAGTACAATGGGTTGGTTTTACGGCTTTAAGCTCCACCTAATCATCAATGACAAGGGTGAGTTGCTTTCGTTTTATCTCTCTAAGGCCACTACCGATGACCGCAACTTAAAGGTAATCAATAGTTTAGTTCAATCAATCTTTGGTAAACTTTATGGTGACCGAGGATATATATCCACAAAATTAGCTGACTTACTTTGGAACGACGGAATTAGTCTGATTTACAAAAGAAGAAGAAACATGAAAAAGCAAAATCTCTCAGACGAGGACAAGTTATTGCTACGTAAACGGTCGCTCATAGAGTCTGTCAATGATGAGTTGAAAAACATCTGCTCCATAGAACATACTCGACACAGATCTATCCAAGGTTTCATGAACAATCTATTATCCGGTCTGTGCGCATACCACTTCTTACCTAAAAAGCCTTCTCTCAAATTTGAACAGCTTAAAGAGGTTAGCAATCAGTTATTGCTCGATGCTGCTTAAACATTATTCACGTTAACCTAAGTTTTTTCTTAATGTCCGCACCGGATACAAGTAAATTTGAGATCATTCCCTAATATGAGAGAGCCTAGTGCGTTTTTATAAATTGATACGATACTTCTGATAAGCTGATACTATAGCAATAGCTATTGCTGGAGCAGTCTGCTGTTTGCTGTTGCCAAGGTGATAGATCTGATCCTGAAAATTACGAAAAGCACTCCTACCCTTAATAATATTCCATTGTTCTTCATTCCTTGAGAAAGAGTTTTCCATCTACATCTTCGCCCTTTTGCGGGCATCATCAAATTGAAGGCGCAGATCTGCGAGTATATGCTGATGGCTTGTCTTCTGGGCAAGGTTGGTCAATTCATCGGGGTCCTTTTCATGGTCATATAGCTCTTCATTTCCTTCTCGGACAAATTCACCCCAGCGAGTATATCTCCAACGATCGGTTCTTATGGTGGCTCCTTGCCCGCGTTGGGTGATGGTATATGCGAGTGGCTTATTCACGGTCTGATTATGGGCGATGCAGGGTAGTAGACTCAGGCCCTGCAAGATTTCTGGCTGATGAGCGGATAGATCTGCCAAATCTACCAGTGTGGGATACAGATCGATGAGCTCAGAAATGGAGGAATTCGTGGTGCCATGGGTACTTTCATACCCAGGAGCGGAAATGATCAATGGCACACGGACAGTACCTTCCCACAGACTGGTCTTGGCCCAGCAATTGTGTTCCCCCAAATTGTATCCATGATCTGATACAAAAACTACGATGGTGTTTTTTCGAAGATCAAGTCGATCTAACGCATCGAGTAGTCTTCCCACCTGCTGATCCATAAACCTCACGCTAGCCATATAGGCACTGATTGTTTTCTTTTGTTGCCATTCACTCATTTTCCAAATCTTGTCATTTTGGTTTCTGAGTGCCGCCGAAGGAACATCATCATCTATGCTCACTACTGGCAATTGTACCCCTTTTGCTGGGTAGGGTAGAAAGCAATGGTCAGGAGCAATCAATGGCACATGAGGTCTGACCAGGCCAACCGCGAGAAAAAACGGAGCCTCAGCTTTGATCTTTTGTTTATTGGTGCCTTTTTTCGGGAGAGATCCTGCCCTGTTTTCAAGGATCGCAATCGCTTGACTGGCAGCCAAATAATCGGTTTGTGTGTCTTCCAGTCGGTCATTCAGTCGCATGCTCGAAAAATTGCTGCCGAAGTGTAAATTGCCGGGTGAAAGCAATTCAAGCACACCATCACTTAAAGTTTCGGGGCCCATGATATTAGTGGCGAAGTCCCAAGAGTCCGGATCATCCCCGCCGGGATCACCCCGCTCTATTCCCCCAGGAACACCCATATGGTAGATTTTCGATACGCGTGCGGTGAAGTATCCCTGTTCTCGAAAGAAACCTGCCAGGGATGGATGTGATGACAGAGCTGGTGTGACAGCTCGGTAGCTCCCTAGGACGTGACTGTTGCCCATGATGCCGTTGGTCTCGGTATACAGTCCACTCATCAGGGAGGCCCTGGAGGGACCGCAAAGCGGAAACTGACAGTAGGTGCGACTAAACCTGACCCCTTCGCTTGCCAATCGATCCAGATGGGGTGTGTGATCATCGATGCCCATGTAGGGGCCGATATTGGTATTGAGATCATCAGCAATGATAAACAAGATATTGGGTTGCTGTGCCTCCAATAAATTTATCGGCACAGCTAAGTTAAAGATCAGTATGCAGAGCATCAGGTTTGTGCCAACCCTGATTAAGTTAGTATTTTTCATAAAGCGAATTTCAGAATGATTGATCCCTAAGATAGCAAGAGTTCTATGCTGCTGTTAAATATTGACATTTAACTTAGATGGTTGAACGCTGTCCTGACATTTGTAATTCAATCGATGCAATTTTTATATAATAATAATCGTATGGACAACTCACATCTGCAAAAGACTATGAAAACACGAAGAGCATTTATCAGATCAGGTGTTTTGGCTGGTGCATCCCTTTCGATGTCGGGTGCAACCCTTGTAGATAAGACCAGCACTGAGCAGTCAAAAACAAGTTTTCCTGCGCTGGACACTGTGAGAGTCGGTTTTGTTGGAATTGGTGTGAAAGGCTCCCAGCATTTGGGTATTCTATTGCACATGGAAGGGGTAGAGATCGTGGCTGTATGTGATGTATTGGAAGATCAATGCAAAGAGGCCCAGACTCAGGCAATGTGGTTGGGGAAGCGGAAGCCAACCGCCTACTACCGTGGAGAATATGATTTCTTGCGCATGTGTCAAGAGGAAGATCTGGATCTGGTTTATACTGCTACTCCCTGGAGGTGGCATTCACCCATATGCATGGCAGCGATGGAAAATGGTAGCCATGCAGCCACAGAGATTCCGATGGCTATCACTTTGGAGGAGTGTTGGCAGCTGGTAGAGACCTCGGAGCGAACAGGGAAGCATTGTGTCATGATGGAGAATGTAAACTACATGGAGAAAGAAATGGCCATGTTGCGCATGATTCGTGAAGGTCTACTCGGTGAGGTCCAGCATGCTGAAGCGAGCTACGCCCATGATACACGTTATCTCAAAATAAAGGACACTGGAGATGGATTGTGGCTGGGAGATCATCATGCCTTGCGAAATGGAAATCTATATCCACCTCATGCGATTGGACCTGTGGCCTGGTATATGGATATAAATCGAGGCGATAGACTAGATTATTTGGTCTCGATGAGTTGCAACGCTAAGGGCATGGATCTATACGCAGCAGAACATCTTCCTGTAGGACATCCCAAAAGGATGCGCAAATATATTAACGGTGATGTCAACTGCAGTCTGATTCGCACCATCAATGGAAAAACAATGATGATCAAGCACGACACCGATTTGCCGAGACCTTACAGCAGGACCAACATGGTGCAGGGTACCCGTGGAATCATTCGCAGTTTTCCGGATTTTCGGGCTTGCTTCGAGAGCAATGCAGACCAATCCGATACAGGAACCGCATTTAGATCTGAACACAAATGGGAAAGTGCAATGCAATATGCTCGAGAGTTTGAACATCCACTGTGGAAATTCTTGCGAGAAAGTGAAATCTCATTGCCAGGCACGACTGAGACGGGAAGGATTGGTCATAACACGGTCTGGGAATATAGACCAGCACTAAAAGGCAATGGCGGAGATTTTCTAGTAAATTACCGACTCATACAGGCATTACTTCATGGAGTGTCGACCGACTATGATGTATATGATGGTGCAACTTGGAGTGCTGTTTCTGCGCTCAGTGAATGGTCTGTCGCTAACCGGAGTCGTCCGATCGATTTCCCTGATTTTACTAAGGGGAGATGGATGACCACCAAACCGGCAGTCATTATGGGTGTTTAGCTGTTGGCATCATTGCTAAGGCACGACTACTTTAGCTTACCTGCTTGAGCCTAGATTTTTAGGATAGGGGTCGCATTCGAAATCAATTCCTCATCAATCCCTCGTCGGGTCAAATTTGTGGTAAGAGCCTCATATTGCAATCCCGGGATCCTCCCAGGAATGCAATGAGGGACTGAAAATCATAGGTCAGACTTAAGTCTGACTATGGGGTTAGGTGTAGGTGCGTTGACCTGCGAGCGGATTACGTCATAGAAGTGGCTGCTGGTCAGTTCTGACCAGCGCGCCACTGCTAGGACAAAGCGTGGATTTGAGTGTTGCAGGTAGCTTTGACATAAAAGTCTTTGAGCGTTGTGTCGTGTACCGATGTGACATCAATGCCTGAACGCTCGAGACTGAAATCAATCGTACTGGTCACAAAGATGCGTTTTCATTCTTCAGTGCCGCGCCAGAGATTGGACATGTTGTGACGGTAATTGGCCAAATAATCTGATTTTCAGCACTTTCATTGGCCTTGTGAATCGCAAATAGCCCTGATTGGCTCTCCCTGGTCCCATTCTGAGGATAGGTCCAGGTGCAAGTATCTTACGGCATGAGAGTCGTGAAAGGATTTGATTCTGTGCATTTAGGCTGCCTCCCTACGGAGTGACCGAGTGCTGCAGTTTAATGAAAAGGCAGCTCTCATGTTTCGGTTGAGAACTGCCTTAAATCTATCTTTTACAGATAGTGAGTGTACTACAAACAATTGTGATTACTACGTCATAATAACGACAGATCTTCAGACAAAATGAAATAATCTACTAGGGTTTCAAATGTATTCGCAAGAGGTATAATGAAGATCGAATACAATAGTCGAAAGCACAAGCCATCATACTCCACCGCTAGTCTGGGAGGGGTCCTCCTGTGATCGCGGTAGGAGTTGAAACTCAAGGGACCGGCGAAATGACTGTCCACTAAATGCGAGTATTGTAAGTGCCCGAACAGTAAATATTTCCCATCAAGCAGTGCCTGACCATCCAAGGCTTTGGATAGACATCTAGAAAGATGAGGTGTGGATTTGAGTGTTGCAGCTATTTTTACAAAAAGAGGCATCTGAGTGTTTGGTACTATTTGAGCATCCCACCATCATAGTTATTATGTTTGACTGGTAAGATGACAAATGAGTATGACACAAAAGTACATACCCTCATACAGGCTTGATGCCTCAGACTCGACATCGTGTGACGGTAATTGGCCAGCTGGTCTTGTCAAATGAACTTTAGGACTGAATCAAGACAACTCACCCGATTGCTGGCTGGGTCGTGGGTCGGTATAATTGTGTTTACAAACACACACTGGGATGAAAGGCTTGGCAGTGCTTGACCTAGTCTTCCAAGGTATAAGAAAAAGGTGCTTTGTACTTCTGAAGAAGTTCATTGGGTTTGAGTCCAAATCGCTGTCCGAAGATTTTTCCGAAGTAGGATGCATTGGTAAATCCTACTGCATACATGACCTCACTCACAGAGCCATACTTTTGCTTTTGTAGAAGACGATATGCTTCCCGAAGCCTGATCTCCCGAATAAATTCTACGGGACTCAAACCCGTGTTTCTCTTAATGATTCGTGTCAGTTGTCGTTGACTGTATGCCATTTTTTCAGCAATTAGGCCCACTTTCAGTTCATCGTCATCGATCTTATCCATGATGATCTGCTCCACTTGATTTACGAATTCATTGGCCGCACTTTCCTCTTCATGCTGTTGACCTGGGTGATCTTCCACTGATGCTGTAACTTTCAGGATTTCACGATACCTGACAATGAGATTTCGCAATCGAACTTTCAATTCCTTGCTGCTAAAGGGCTTGGTGATGTAGTCGCTAATCCCCAAAGAATAACCTCTGATCTTATCGTCTTCATAGGCAAGGGCGGTCAGTAAGACAAAGGGAATATTACGCCACCGCTTTTGTTGGTTTAGGCGATCACGCAGGGCAAATCCATTCATTTTCGGCATCATGACATCCGAAAGGATGAGATCGAGCTCCTGGGTCTCCAGCATTCTGATGGCCTCCATACCACTGGAAGCCAAATGACATTGATAATCCGCAGATAAGATCTCCAGCAGATAGGATTGCATCTCCAAATTGTCTTCCACAACTAGGATAGCGGCGGCAGGTATTCCAGATACACCGGTTATATCGTATTCGGTCTCTCTCATCTCTGGAGCAAACTCCGCGCTGGTGAGTTCAGGCCATCGATCCTCGACAGCTTGATGCTCGATTACAGCAGGAATGACCACTGAAAAAGTAGCACCTTGGCCTAACACACTATCGACGGTAATGTTGCCACCCATGGCCTTGGCAAAGGTGCGACATAGATAAAGTCCAATCCCTGTTCCCCCAATTTGGTGGTCCTTAGATTGGAAGAATCTATTAAATATTGACTTTTGGTCTATATCTGAGATGCCAGGGCCTGTGTCTGTGACAGAAAAGCTTACGGTATTATGGTGTACTGCAGCACTGAAATGGATGGAATCACCTTGCGCACAAAATTTCATCGCATTTGACATGAGATTGCTGACAATCCTCTCGACCTTATTGGGATCAATTCGTGCTCTTGTGGTTTTCTCGATAGGCACATCGATGGTCATGGAAATTTTCTTTCGCTTTGCAGGAGATGAGTGATTGGAAACGATCCGTTTAAAGTAGGATTCTATAGCCACCACCTCCTCTTTAATGGTCAGATGACCCGCTTCAATTCTTGAAAGCTCCAGGATTTCATTGACCAGGCTCAGCAATTTGTCTCCCTGTCGTTTAATGGTGGTGAGGGCTCGCTGTGCTTTTTCTCGAGAGACCATACTCTCTGGATGTGACAGGAGGTCTTGTGCTGGTCCCAATATGAGCGTCAATGGGGTCCTGAATTCATGGGCGGCATTTTCAAAAAACTGAGTCTTGACCTGATTGAGTCTTTGCTGTTCTTGAAGAGACTTTTCCTTGATGCTTACATTTCTTCGACTCATGAAGTACAGCACAATGGTGAAAGCTAAAATCAGGCCCAGGAATCCCGTCAACCAGTTTTGGTTTCGGAGTCGATTCTGTCTTGTAAGTAACTCGAGATTTTGCATTTCGATTGTTACCTCTTGTTCTTTAGCCCTGTATCGCTGTTCAATGTCTGCTATGGCGATTTGTTGTTCTGATCCAAGCAATGAGTCCCTTAGTGCGGCGCAAGCTCGAAACAGATTGAGTGATTTTTCGAAATTTCCAAATCTCTCATTGGCAAAAGACAGTGTTTCCAGCATGGATAATCTGTACTCAACATCTGAGCTGACATATGGGTCGATTTGGTCAATGATTGTTAAGGCCTCATCTACACGACCTTGTTCGTATATAGCTTCGGCTAGCGATACTTTGTAATATTCACTATTAAAATCTCGGTTCCAGTCATCTTCCTTTTTGATGGCCATGGTGAATGCCTCCTCAGCCTGTTTGTATTTCTTTTCCTCCATCAAAATGGTTCCCAAGAGATCGTGTGCGGAGGCAACATCCAGTTCTATGTCCAGTTCTATTGCGTCTTCAAGTACCGATCGCACAAGATTTTCAGACTCCTTTAGTCGGTCCAGGTGGAGGAGTGATTCAGCCTTGCGTAAGGCATAGAAGGTGGGCATCCATCTGGCCTCGTCTTGTAATTTTGCATAGTGCAAAGCGGAGTCGATATGAGTGAGTGATAGTTGAGGATCATTGTTGCGCACGGCATTCGATGCCAGTTGTCCGTAGAGTATGGCGAGGATTGGGAAGGCTTTTACTGGTTTGGCAACCTGAATACCTTGATGGGTGTATTCGGTGGATTCTGTGAAGAACCCAAGTTGATTGGCGACACTAGACGCAGCCTGGTAGGCATCAGCCATCGCGATTTTGTCATCCACAGCAATAGCATATTGTAGTCCGCTTCCTACGTGAGCCATTGCTTCCTCGGGATGATTGATACATAGCACAGCCAGACCGTAGTGGCCATCTACAACCGCTGCCGCATATTCTGCAGCTTTGCCATGCTGAATGGCCTTTGATGACACATAGGCGACATATGATGAGTCGTCCGAAGTAAAGGTTTCCTGCGCCAGTCTAAGATAGATGTCTGCCAAGATTTGGTCGGATCCGACCGACTCAGCGTACGGCAAGGCAGCTGTCAGTAAATCAGTGGCATCGGGTGTAGCTTCTGCCATTTCATCAAAGTGAATCACCAAATGATCAATCCTGTCTGTATCCGACGGCATTTGATGTATCATCTGTATCAGACTGTCGATCGTAGGATTGGATGAAAAAGACATCTTTGCGCCTAGCAAACAAAGCACGGTCAATAGTAAAGCATTGCTGTGCAGGGGCTTGAGAAATGGTAGGGGGTACTGCATGTGTCAATTATAGGTCAAGAAGGGATCCGAAGAATCACCTTCTGCCCTGAATGATTTTCTATCCCCGTAAGTTGATCACAAAAACAGTACCAAGATGTGGAGGATGTCCAGCGGGCCCTGTAGTGGAACCAACGACTGAGTGTGAGCCAAATGAAGAAGTTAGACTTTATAAAACTCTACCAACTTACCATCAAAACTGGCCACTTTGTCCACCATACTTTTTCGATCTTCCTCAGCAATTGAGGTGAATGAGGTCGCCAGTCCAATTTTCTCTCTCATCATTTGGGCATTGTCGGCGCCAGTGACCACCACGCTGACAGGCAGCGACCACACAAAATTTAGGGCTTCCTCTACACTTAAAACATTAGGTATGATTTTAGGTTTATCTCCTCCGGAGAAGTGAGTGGTGCCACCGAAAAAGCCTCCGTTCGAGAGCGTCTTCATTGCGATGATGCCCATATTCCTTTCGACTAATGTAGGCATCACATTGTTGATGAAACTCTTGTAATTGGGATCAAATGCATTGATGGGCATCTGGCAGGTTTGCAATACGTCCGTTTGCTCCAACATTCGCTCATGAGCCTGGTAATCGGCATGCCCGGTGAAACCTATGTGGCGCACCTTCCCCTCTTCTTGTGCCTTTAATACCTCCGTCAATACACCTTCTTTTATACGGCTATCTACATCCTCGGGGTTGTTTATGGAGTGAATTTGATAAAGGTCTAGATAGTCAGTTTTCATGCGCTTCAAAGTTCCCTCCAAATGGTCCCGTATGCCCTTGCCGGTTTTGGCTGTGCTCTTAGACATTATATAGGCAACATCCCGGTACTTCGGGCATAAAAACATCCCAAACCGCTCTTCAGCCAGTCCTTTTCCATACATCTCGGCATTGTCAAAAAAGCGAACTCCTCCTTCCAAGGCAGCCTCGATCGTGGCTGCAGCCTCTGATTCACTCATTTTGGCAATGTGTGCACCGCCGACCCCCAGCATAGTCACAGATACACCAGTGTTGCCAAACTTTCTTTGCGGAAGCAAATCTCCTAACCGGTCCCTAACAAGTGGTTGGGGTGAGATTTCCTGTGGTCCTTGCTGAGCGGATATGTCTGCAGATTTCCTTTGACATGCCGCCGGAACCATGATCCCTGCTGTAAGCCCAGCAAGTGATCTTAAAAAATCTCTGCGGTCCTTAAATCGCTCATTCATCATACTGATTTTTAAAAGTGAATATTTATCCCACCCAACACATTAACGCCTGGCATTGGAAATCTATGCTGCGTCTCATAAGCCACATCAAATAAGTTTTCGCCTTGAGCGAACAACTGTACATTGGGCAGTACATGATAGGCAGCTCTGGCATTGGCCAAGAAGTAATCTTCAAAGGGAATGTTGGGTTCCCCCGTGGTGCGGAGGCCATGGATATAGTCAAACCCAACGCGAATGGTCAGATCATGATGGGAATAGTGGGTTTGTAAATTCAAATTATGTTTCGGTGCAAACAACACAGAAGTCGAAACATCAAGCCAACTATAATTTACAGCAAGATCCACCTTAGGACTAGCTTGATATTTTGCCTGGATTTCTAAACCCTTGTTGGTAAAAGAACCAGTATTTCTTCTCTGGGGAGGACCTGGCATCCCAGTGGGAATGATCTGAATGAGATTGTTTCCCTCCATAAGAAATGCGGTCGCCTCCAGCCGTATTTTATTCTCTAAGAGGCGCTGATCGAGACTCAGTTCATAGTTCCACATATCCTCCGGTTGGAGGTCGTCAAAAGATGTTACAAATAAGAATAAATCGTTGACTGTCGGGCTTCGGAAAGCTTTGGAAGCATTGACTTTCAAGACCGTGTGCTCGCCTGCCTGAAAGGTTAGTCCTGCACCAGGCACGGAGCTGGAGCCAAATATCGAATTATCCACAAACCTCCATCCGGCATTTAGGGAAAGTCGGTCAGAAACATGATGTTGGACAATGGCATAAGCTTCTGTTTCATTGATTTCATGCGGCTCATTCAGTCCTACTCGCACCGGTATTGGTATGGCATTATTTTCGGCCTCTCCTCCGAATTGCTTATGGTCGATGCCAAGGGTGAGAATGCTGTTGGATAGAAATTGAATACCCTGATAAAACGTAAGTCCTCGGTTGTAATCATTCGATTTAAATCCAGTGTCAAAGTCGTGTTTTCCGTAATTGTAGAAGACTTTGAGGGCTCCTTGGACTTTGTCAAAGGTGTTTTCCAGGGAGATAGCACCACGACCTCGCAGGTATCCACGGAGATCTTTGTCAAAGGGTACGTTGGTAGGACCGGGATGATAATAGGATGCGTCCGCAATATTACCATCAATGGTCAGGTCAAATTTGGAGTTGATATCATATCCCAATTTGAGGTATCCTGTCGTGTTGGTAAAATCATCCTTTGCATCTGAGCGAAAACCATCGGTCTGTTCGCGGTTTACAGAGGCAAAAATCTTGAGTTTATTCTGTCGATACCGGACATTGCCTCCAAAGATGCCGGTATTATAGGAGCCATACGATAGGCGGGCGTGCCCATGCAGGCCTTCATTTTTTGGGTCGCGAGTGATGATGTTGATGGCACCTCCCATGGCATTTGATCCGTACAGCAGTGAGGCTGCCCCCCTAAGTACTTCAACCCGCTCGACATCAGAGGCAGTGTAGGCATCGGCAATTGGGTGTCCGAAAATACCCATAAACTGTGGCTGTCCGTCGATCAGGATTAATACTTGCGTGTTGGGACTTCCACTCACCCCACGCATCGAGATCGAACCACCAGAGTTGGGACCCACTCCATACCCTACCGGATTGCGAGCATTTAAGAAGAAACCAGGGACATGTCTGGCGAGCGTTGGTAAAATGTTTGATTGACCACTTCTCTCCAAAGAAGTTCGATTCACCACCGTTACACTGGCAGGTACTTTGCTCTTCTGTTGTTCGATCCGGGTGCCAGTCACGACTACCGGGTCAAGATCAAGGATGGTTGTATCTTGAGCCACCAATTGATCCAGACTACATAAGATTGCCAGTGCGCAAAAGAAGAAACCTAGCTTGATGCGATGTTTTCTTTCCACCATTCGATTTATACTGCTTGTGCTATGGTTTCGTGCCAGGGCCAACGTACACAGACTTTTATCTCTGGATACAGCACATGATCGGCCCGTCCTTTCAATACGAACGTCTGAACTGGAAAAGGGTTTAATCTAGCCTTGACCACTTCCAGGGTTTTTCCCGTGACAGAAACATCATCTACCAGCAGTACTTTGGTTTTTGGTGGAAAAGAAAAAGTCAAATCTTCTAAAAACACGGGTTCGATTCTCACCGGTTTGTTATCATCATCCCGATAGTTGACCCTGACGATGAGGAGATCACACCCGAGTTTCGATGCTACCAAGCAGGCTGGTACGGTGCCTCCCCGTCCAATGCCAATGACGATGTCCGTGTCTGGCAGGTCGTAGTTTTCTAGGGCAGAGCAAATCTCTTGAAAAGAAAGAGCAACCTTCTGTGACATGCCTCTATTGGTAGATCGAAGGCAAGGTTACCTTTTGACGATAAGTACTACCACATTAATAATGGCCAGAACCAAGATTCCCGGAAGCGCTGTTCCAATGGATTGAGTCAAGAATTCAGCTGCAGATAGATTTGGCATCAATGGCCATACCATAAAGCATAGACTTGCGATTACGACAGCACCAAAATAGCCAATGGGAGCTGCCAGCCACTTCAGCAGGTGATGTCTCAAGAGATTGGATGCCAACAATACAAATGCCAGCAATTCCACACTGAGTATAGCGACTAGTTCCCATTGGGGACTGCCAGTCAACAGGAAGTTGATGGTCGGAGCCAGCAATGCAGCCACCAAAGCAACATGCTTTCTAAAGAAGATCAGTGCAATAAAGGGAAGGTAAAATATCGGTAACAACACTGCCCCAATGGGTGCACCAGTGCTCAAAGGTATTAAGTGGATGAGAAGTGGCAAAAGGCAAGTCGCCAGCAGTACTATTACTGTAGGGGTGACTTGAATTCCATCGATGCGATTCTTGAGGACTAGTGATTGCTCTTTCATAAGGCGATGACTTGTAATTGAAATTGAGTGACTAATTTAAGAAAAAAAAGGATGACAAGTGAGATCCAAAATTCAGTGAACTTTTCGGATCGCAGAGCAGTATTGATCATACCTCTCTTCCCTACCATGAGGAACCACCGTTGGGAACCCTACCATTATTGACTGGACAAATGGTGGTGGAAAGGAGGTTAGAATGTTTCTGTCGCTACAGGATCAATTGCCAATAACCCACATCAATCCATCGATCAAATTTAAATCCTACCTCCTCGAAATGCGCCACTTTTCGAAAGCCTAATTTTTCATGCAGAGCAATACTTCCTGCATTGGGAAGTGAGACGCCACCAATCAAAACATGATAATCCAGGGCTTGCATTTTGGTGATCAGTGATCGGTATAGTTGAGTGCCAATGCCCTTTCCCAGTGCACCATCTTTTACATACACGGTACATTCAGCTGAAAACCTGTAAGCACATCGACCTTTCCATGAAGATGCATATGCATATCCCAGAACCGATTTCTTATCTTCAAAAACGAGCCAAGGTAGTTGGGGTTTGACAGCATCAATCCTAGATGTGATCTCCTCCACATCGATCGGCAATTCCTCGAAGGTGACTATCGTATGGTCGATGTAGTGGTTGTAGATGTCTACAACGGCTTGGTGGTCCTTTGTTTCAATAGGTCTTACCATGATGCTGTTCTGGCGTGGGACTATCCAGTTACATTTCCATCTGAATCCATCTTCAGGAAGGGATTGAAGGCAATTTCCCAAAGGTTATGATCAGGATCGGCTACATAGCTGCTGTAACCACCCCAAAATACTTCTTGAGGCCGCTTGACAATGGTCACTCCCTTGGTTTCCAATCGTTGAATCAACTCATCGACCTCTTCCCTACTACGAGTATTGTAAGCTAGAGTAAATGCTTTAAATCCAGTGCCTTGGGGATCAACACCGGCATCCTCCGCTAGTTTTTCACGGGGGTAGAGCGACAGGAGCATACCGTTGAGTTTAAAGAAAGTAATGCTTTCATTGCTGCCGTCCATTTTGGGCCATCCGAAAATTTCTTCATAAAATTGAGTGGCCTCAGTGAGGTTTGATACACCTAAACCGATGATGGTCATTCTTGCTTCCAGCATATTCTCTTAAGTATGATTAAGGCCAGTCCATGAAAGCTATACTCCTGTGCCATTCTCTACAAGATCTCTGCTTTTGAATGTTTAAATTTACTCCAAAACTACCGTATCATGTTCAGGATTCTCTTGATTTCTTTAGGATTGGCCTGCTGCCCTTTCACCCCGTCGATTGGTCAGAAAGCCTTACCATCCGGTTTTACTACGTTGTTCAATGGCAAGGATTTCAGCAATTGGCTTGTGCCAGAAGGAGATAATGGTCATTGGCAGGTGATCGATGGGGTGATCGATTATGATGGTGAAAGTGAAGCCAGCGAGAAGCATTTATGGTCAGAGAAATCCTACAAGAATTTTCAGTTGATGGTCGACTGGCGCATCAAAGAGACCCCCTATATCAATCCCAACGTGCCGATCATCTTGCCCAGTGGCCTTCACAAAAGAGATGCGAAAGGCAACCCGATCCGAATATCGGTACCAGATTCTGACTCTGGTATCTTGCTGCGTGGATCCATGAAATCGCAGGTTAATATTTGGTGTTGGCCAACGGGCTCAGGTGAGGTTTATGGATACCGGATGGATGAAGAGATGCCGGCCAATGTCCGAGCGGGTGTCGTGCCCACCATCCATGCCGACCATGACATTGGTGATTGGAACCATTACAAAATCACGCTGGTCGGCCAGCATCTGACGGTGGAGTTAAATCACAAGGTTGTGATCAAAGATGCCTGGCTACCGGATCTCCCATCTTCGGGTCCAGTAGGCTTGCAACACCATGGCAACAAGAAAAAAGGCAAATGGACCAGTCCTCCAGCCCTGGTACAGTTTAAGAATATTGCCATCCGTGTACTGCCAGATATTGTGGAGGAGATGGACACGCATCCTGACTCGGAGAGTTGGCCAAGCTTGTTTGGAGAGGATTTGTCACAGGCCATCGATCCAGAACGAGTCTGGACCGCTGATGAAGGTGTTTTGACTGCCAGCAAAGATCGTGCTATCTGGTCGGATCGAGCTTACGAAGATTATATATTAGACCTCGAATTCAAGAATGCCCCTGGGACCAACAGTGGCATCATCCTTCATTGCAGCGACCGCAACAAGTGGATTCCCAATTCCATAGAAGTACAAATTGCTGATGATTTTGCTGAGAAATGGGCCAAAAGTCCCAAAAACTGGCAATGTGGTGCCATATTTGGTCGGCTTGCTCCGGTAAAGAGTAATGTAAAGCTTCCCGGAGAATGGAATCAGTGTACGGTGGTATGCCAGGACAGGATGATTCACGTGATGGTCAATGGGATGTGGGTCAGTAGGATGAACATGGATAGATGGACAGATAAACATAAGAATCCAGACGGTTCAGACATTCCTGAGTGGTTGAGTAAACCTGCTGCCACCTTACAAGCTCATGGTCAAATTGGTCTGCAGGGTAAGCATGGTGATGCTCCGATCTATTTTCGAAAGGTAAAAATCAAGGAGCTATAGACTCAAGGTCGCCTTATCCGCTACCATGGATATTCCTATGGAATGAAGACAGTATCCCTTCTTGCATCAGAAGCAATAAAGTAGCCAGTGGCACCACCTGTGATATTGGTACGCACATTAGCAGGCGGTGGATCAAAAGGAGATCCACGATAGATCTCGGTTTCGATGTCCTGCAGAAAAAGTGCCGTTTCTAAGCCAATGGAGTGAATCTCAATGATGGCTGTGTCACCAGAATCAAACAACCTGTCATCTTCTGTGACTACCACATCTTCAAAAAATTGGCCATCGACAAATCGATCATCAGCATATCCCCCATTAATGATCGAGTCTTTTGCCGGAGAGCCTACCTGATAATCTACTGCGTAGTAAGCATCTCCTTCTCCGGGTATTTCTTGAAAATCGAAAACGGTTTCATATTTAAGCGAACTATCTCTTGATGCCATCCTTGACAAGCGATGCGTAGCATTTTCAATTTCTGGACTAATCCGCATCTTGTGGGTGGCAGTATATGTCTTTCCTCGATGTACTACCTCCAAATGATATTGAGACCCTGCCTTTGCCCTCCAGCCTGAAGGTAGCACATACAGTCCAGGTTTTTCCTCGCTCATTCCGAACTCTTGATTTCCGTCTGAGAGGGTGACTTCTACACCTGAGATCGGCTCCTGTATCTCGGCACCAAGATAATTTGCTGTATATCGAATAGAGATGTTTTGTGGTTCGGGCAAGGAGTTGATCCAGCCCACAATGGTAACCTTCTTTTGTTGGTCTTGGTTGTAGTCTAGGTCAATCCTCTCTTTGAAGCATCCAGATAAAATAATGATGGTCGTTACCAGTACGTAATATTTAGGCATGAGTAAGATTTTTAAAATTTTGCATTAAAAGTTAATGCCGGAACGATGGAAAACACCGAGGATTTTTCTGCATAGGTTTGGTTGGCATTAGATTCTTCTTGTTTGAAGTCAATGCTAAAAGCATTTCTTCGGTTATAGGCATTATAGATGCTCAGCACCCACTCTGTCTGCAAACGGCGATTCTTATTTCTTTTGGACTGAAGCGTAGCAGATAGATCGAGTCGATGATAGTCAGGGAGTCTAGAGCCATTTCGTTCTGAATAAACAGGCACTGAGACTCCCTCAAATACATATCGCCCGGTGGGGAAGGTGGTCGGACTTCCTGTTGAATACACGAAATTGCTGCCCAGTGAGAGTCTGGAAGAAAGATCATAAGCTAATACCAATGAGAAATCGTGTGGCTTATCAAACTTGGTGTTGTACCATTGTCCATTATTAATCGTGCGTATTTTCTTTTCCGCTTTTGAAAGGGTGTATCCTACCCACCCAGTGAATCTCCCTTTTTCTTTCTTTGCCAGAAGCTCAAGTCCATAGGCCCGACCCGATCCGACCCTGAGGTCTGCTTCAAGATTTTCATTTAAAAGCAACTGGGCGTGATCCGCAAAATCTATGGCATGCAAAAACCTCTTGTAATATATTTCTGCCGAAAATTCGATCGTGTGTTCACGAAGATTTCTAAATATTCCGATGCTGTATTGATCTGCTAGCTGAGGCTTGATTGATTCGGATGTCAAAAACCAGATATCGAATGGAGTGGCACTGTTGCCATTAGATGCCTGCTGGATATATTGTACGGTGCGATTGTAACTTGCTTTGATGGCTAGGTGACGATTAAATCTGTACCGGGCACTAATTCTTGGTTCAATGTTCCAGTAACGATTAAAGACACCCCTTGGATGGTGAATAGTGTCATGGATATGGTATTGGTCGTCAATCGCAACCGCATCTTGTGGCCCAATATTGTGCAGGGTCGAAAGCCTTATGCCATAGTTTATTTTCAGTCGATCATTTATTTTTTGCTCGTTGTAAATGTACAGTGCTGATTGATATGCAGTTCTCTTTTGCATATTCAATTTGTCTATCAGTTCATCACCTTCATAGGAAGCAATATTGCCTGGCCATATTTCATGGCGGATGCCATGCAGACCTAATTTTAGCGTATTTCTGGGATTGAGGAACATGCCCATATCCGCCTTGACACCATGCTCTTTTAGTCTGGATTTCCAGGTGAGTAAAAACAGATCCTCCCCGAATTCTAGAAAGTAATCGTAGTTGCTGTAGTAATAGGTCAGATTGGAAAATATTTTGGGAGAGAACAGATGATTCCAGCGAATGGTACCGGTCTTATTACCCCAGGCCACATTAACACCATCATCTGGTGCTTTGACCACATCCCGACCGAAATAGCCCGACATAAAAATTCGATCATTTTCTGACAGATGGTAGTTGGCTTTGGCATTGAGGTCATAAAAATAGAAACTACCCCCGGGCAGTGAATCCCTGTTGCCCCTAAGATCAGCAAAAGCCTTGGCCAATATATCCAGATAGGACCTGCGACCGGCAACCATGAAAGATCCACGATTTCCCAGAGGGGATTCCAATGCAACACGGCTCATGATAGAGCCAATTCCTCCCGCCACAGATAATCTTCTGGCATTCCCCTCCTTCATTCTGATATCGAGCACCGACGAAAGTCTTCCACCATAATTGGCTGGGATAGCAGCCCTATAAAACTGCATATCCTTGATCGCATCCGGATTGAATGAAGAAAAGAATCCCAGGAGATGAGATGCATGGTAGATGGGAGCTTCATCAAGCAATATTAAGTTTTGATCAGCAGTGCCTCCTCGCACATAAAAACCGGATCCTCCTTCGCCAATGGAGTGGACACCGGGAAGTAGTTGGATGGCTTTAATGATGTCGACTTCTCCTAGTAGGGCTGGTATTTTCTTCACGGCTTCTACTCTTAAAGTTGTTGCACCCATTTGAGTCGATGATATATTGTGATCCTCAGCATTCCTGTCTGCACTGACCACTACTTCGTTGAGTACAGCCACATCTGGTTTTAAATCCAGTTGTCTTCTGATGTTGCTATTTAATTCCAACGTGAGATGTTGAGACTTGTATCCCAGGTAGGAGACGACAATGTTATGGATGCCTTCCTCCAAGGTGAGGGAGTAAAATCCATAAAGATTGCTGACAGTGCCTTGCTGTAGAGCTGGGACATAGATGGAGACCGATATCAGATCTTCTCCATTTTCGGCATCTTTGATCTGTCCACTTAGCGTAAATTTATTGCTCTGAGCTGTTCCCAGTTGAGAAATCAGCAGTAGAACTGGGATGGAAATGGTCAGGAATATTTTCATGTGATGATATTTTAGTGCACAAGTACCACATACCACGTACTCAGTGCTTGGCAAATTTGATTATGAATAGGTAAAGTGATCACCACCTTCGACTGAAGATGATCAGCAGAGTGTCTGGTTTGCTAATTCAGTATGATAACTAAATAATACATCTGCATTTAGGGACCATGTCTTGCTCGGTTAAATCTGTAGTAGAGACCAACGTCAAAACCCAGTGAGGCAGGTCCAATTCTGCTATTAATGCCGAAATTAAATCGCCGGGTGATGTGATGGCGGATGCCAGCACCTAGGTATGGAGTGATACCCATTTGTGATTCTTGAATGGGAGAGAATTTCGCAGGCTTAGTGACTAGCTGATTTTCCTTGAACAATGAAATATCCAACTGATCTATGGCAGAGTGCACATAGTCGATGGTAAGGCCTGCTTGAAAAAGCCATTCCCATCTTTTCTTTGCCAAATGATAGTTGAGTATGACCGGCACTTGGACCAGATGAATATTTATTGGGACAAGACCTTTCACCACAAGTCGATCACCTCTTGTTAGGTCCACGTCATCCAGGAATTCGACCAATACGTTTTCCGAAGTCTCATCAAGGGCAATCGATCCATTGATATTGCCATTGCCTACGATAGATTGAAGGCTCCTCTTAGCAAAGGTGTTTCTATATGTTTCAACTTCTGTAAAAGCATAGTCAATTAGGAGCTGAGAATAAGATAGCCCTGTGGAGATGCTCCATTTGGGATGGATTCGCCTTGCTACACTCATATTCACATTGTAGAATCGATGACTGATTTCTGAAGTGTGGTCACCTTCAAACTCTTCGTCTTCAAATAAACCCTTGATGCCAAAAACAAAAGGGGCATGCGATAATCCTATTTCCCATTTTCTGATATATGACCGATTATTTTTTATTTCCGATTGGATTGATAATTCAACGGGTGCTCGCGTTGATGATATGCTAAGTGCTGGGAGGGGAAGGGAATTGAAATGCTTGCCGACATGGGGTTCTATATTCACTTCTACCGGGAGGATTTTATTCGTTACTATTTCATTTTCTGGCCAATGATTTGACAATGTCCCTTCATTTGCATTGCGATCGGTCCAACTAGGCACCTGCACTAAACTGTTCTTTTTGATGGCTAGGTTTTTATCAGGCATACGGGGAGATCTTGCATAGCTGTCTATTTTATGGGTAGTGGGGATTTGCACCTCCGATGTGGACGAAGTGTTGGCCATTGGTTTTATCCCTTCAAAAGGAATTTTATTATCGTTTAATAGGTGCCCGGGCGACGGTATATTGTGCTTCACTACAAGTTCTGCAGTTTTTTTCTGCTTGCGTGATGTAACGTGAAATTCCGCATTGCCACTGTATTTGGGTGGCTCTTCGTTTACGCCGGTTATCCACATTCCACCTGCTAGTGCAATGGCAAGCAGTATGCCCAGAAACCAGATACCCCTGATTTTCCTGTTTTTTTCCTTTGGAAATTGATTTTTGGCGGTATTCCACAGGTTTTCGGATGGTATGTTCCAAGCATCGGGAGCTGGTTTGACATCTGCAAGCCTCGATCTGAAAAAATTTTCTATATGGTCGTTTGGTTTCATGTCTTGGAGTATTCGGAAAAATGAAACTCTAATTTTTTTCTCAACATTTTCTTGGCTTTGGAAAGTTGGGATTTCGAAGTACCTTCTGTAATGCCTAGTACCTTGGCGATTTCTTTGTGCGTATATCCCTCCAATACATTCATGTTAAACACTACCCGATATCCGCAGGGCAGTTGCTGGATCATTTCGGTGAGCTCCTTGGCAGCTATTTGATCATACACTGAGCTCTTTCCTTCATCAACGACACCATATTGATCTATTTCTTGCATCATTTGATGCCAACTATGTTGCTTTAAATATCTTAGGGCACCATGTGCGAGTATTCTTGAAGACCAGGTTGCAAAGCTCGAACGCGTGTCGTCAAATTGATGTAAGTCCCGAAAAATTTGAATCAGGCCTTCCTGAAATATATCATCGGCCTCATGTCGATTACTTCCGTATCGAAGGCAAAGCATATACCACTTAGATCGATATGCCTCATAGAGCGTCCTTTGGGCTGACTCATGGCCCAGAATGCTTTTGGTAATCAATTTTTTGAGATCTGCAGACATAAGTTGGAAAGGTCCTGACCAGTAATATATTTCTCTATGGTTAATTTACGTTCAAATGGTTGCCTGGCAATTCGATTTTACGGAAAAAACTTTGAGGACCGCCAGAATTTACCATGGTAATATGCTGGGAATATAGGCGTGAAATCCGGTGCAAAGTAGCTCAGCGGCACAGAAAAACCGTATCTTCTTCGTTGATCTACCATCAAATCCACCATTTCATATATGGGTTTACAGAAAGATCTTAAGGAGTTGGTCGAGGCAGAGGTGATTTCCGAGGGCATTGCCACCAGGATTGATGACTTTTACCGTAATAGAGGTGCCCAGTCAGGCAACAAGCTTTTTATCGCCTTCGGCCTTTTTGGGGCTATCTTAGTGGGATTGGGCCTGATTTTGATTATTGCTCACAATTGGGACAAACTCTCTCTTGCTGTCAAGACGATGCTGGCATTTCTCCCGGTCATCGGGTCTCAGCTGTTATGTGCCTTCTCAATGGTCAGAAGAAAGGGGAGTGCTGCATGGAAGGAAAGCTCGGCTACCCTACTCATCCTTAGTCTTGGAGCCAGCATGGCCATGTTGAGTCAGATTTACCAGATTCCAGGGCACCTCGATTCCTTTTTGCTGACATGGATCCTGTTGAGTTTGCCTGTGATATATATCGTGCATTCTTCTATGGCTTCTTTACTCTGTCTGATCGGCATCACCGCGTATGCATGTGAAATAGGATATTGGTCACATCCGGTGGCTGAAAGCTACCTTTGCTGGGCATTGCTAGCATGTATAATTCCCTACTATATTCTCCTATGGCAGAAAACGCCAAGAAGTAATTTTACCAAATTTCATCATTGGTTTTTACCGGGATCCATAGTAGTCATGTTGGGCACTATTGCCTACCAGGTGGAGGAATGGATGTTTGTGGCTTATGTCGCACTTTTTGGCATTTTGTATTTAGTAGGGCACCTCAGACCCCTGGCTCGAGAGACCTATGTCAACAATGGATACCTGGTGATGGGCTTTTTTGGTACTATTATTACTTTGCTGATATTGAGCTTCCATTGGTTTTGGGAGAATCTGGAAGGTCACCAATTGATTTGGTATGAGTTGGTTTCATCTCGAGAGTTTCTAGCTAGTGTATTGTTGACTTTAATAGCTAGTTCTTTGCTCTATATCCTTCGAGTCCAGAACAAGGAGGTGCGATTTAAACTACTCCTTGTCGTTTTTCTGATTTTTCCTGGCATTTTTATGCTTGGTTACGCTACCTCCCTTGCCGCAGTTTTGGTCAATCTCCTCTTACTGGCTATTGGGGTATCTACCGTAAGGACCGGGGCATTGACAGATCACCTTGGCGTTCTTAATCTCGGTATGATGGTGATCACTGCACTCATCATTTGTCGCTTCTTTGATACCGATATTAGCTTCGTGATGCGAGGCATTTTATTCGTTTGTGTGGGAATCGGCTTCTTCATGGCCAATCATTTGATGCTTAGAAAACGCGCATAAGATGGGTAGAAAAATCCTCGTGCCTGCATTCGTTCTTATGTGCCTAGTACAGCTTTATGTACCGATGAAGATGGTACTTGATAGCAAGGATATTTTGGAATCCGGCGCTGTATATAAGTTTAAAACAGTGCCTGTGGATCCCACGGATCCACTGAGGGGAAAGTACATCGCCTTGAGTTATGCAGAACAACAGTTTGAGGTGGACAATGAAAAGGAATGGACAACGGGTGAAGCCATCAAAGTATATCCAGCTGTCGATGAGATGGGGTTTGCGTATATAGCATCCATCAGCAAGACTGCTCGACCGTCCAATGATGCTTTCTTTGATGCGACCATCGACTACATCTCGAACGATGGTTCTAATATAGCACGCATTAGGTTTCCGTTTGATCGTTATTACTTGGAAGAGTCAAAAGCCGAGGAAGCGGAGAAACTATACAGAAAATTGATGATCGAAGGTCGGCAAGATACGTATGCCCTGGTGATGATCAAAGGTGGTGCAGCATTGTTGAAGAATGTCATGGTGGATGAGGTGCCAATAACACAGTTGATAGATGAGCAGCGGGATCAAAACTGAAACTCTAGCTCGGAAGCTGACCTAGGACCGAAGAAATTAGCTATTGCACACTTTGAAAAGAGCGATGAAATGGTGAAGACTCAACTCTCGTTGTCATTTATTGAGTCTAGCACAGGTGTCAGACATATCCGATATCCTATTGCATGGCCTCAAACAGAAATTTATTCATAGGTGCAGCACATTGGTAGGTGGCCATCAACTCCTTGGGAAAGGAGTCATTTAGGATGGCTTCTGCGGGCCATTTTTTGAAATAGTAAAAACTCTTGTTAAAAAGCAATGGCTCATCTGCCGCTACTTCTGCAAATCCTTTTGGGAGACGTTTGTTTTTCTCCCCTAAAATTGCTCCAAAGGTGTCGACAAATTTCTTCTCGCGGTATGCTTTCTTAAAACCAGCGCTGTCCCGCACGATCGCGGTTCTTATGGCTTCGAGTTGGTTTTTGTCCAACATATGAGCGCCGCTGTAAAGCCTAGCATCCTCAGCGCTAAATTGGATATACATCCCCGGATTGGTCCTGTCTTTCCGGCCACCTGGCCCAATCAGCGCAGACATGTGCGTCTTGTAAGGTCGCTTGTCTTTGCTAAATCGCACGTCGCGATAAATGCGGAAAACACATTCCTTGGCTGTCAAGTCTTCAAGGCCATCTTGTACCGTATGCATTTTTCCAATCATCATTTCAGTAAAAGCTCTAAAGGGTTCTTCAACATTAGATTTATAGCGACTCTTATGTTTGTTAAACCAATCTCGATTATTGTTAGCAGACAATTCTTTAAAGAATTCGATGAAGTCGATTGTGAAAGGAGAAATAGCCATATGATTTGTTTTTCTAAAGTAAATGAAAACTCCGGGATTCTAAGGGCCTGAATAAAGAAGTAAACCAGAAAAGTAAGCCAGAAGTTTAATTTGGCATAATGGACAGTCTCAAATCCTTTGCTATGCGGTGGTGATATCATATGCAGGTGTCTGATTTTCGGTGTGTACGCATAACTAGATCTTCCTAGAAGACGCCAGAACTTTTGCAATATCTAGCTATCTTTATGTAGCTATCACCGGCGTCGTGACGATCCAAACATCAAATAATACAGTAAAATGAGATTTGCTTTGCTTTTTATGTGGATATCCAGCACCCTGGCTTTGGCACAATCCGATAGCCCACTGTCTGATCAGCAGATCCTTGATCTGTATGCTGACCTGAGGGTGGCTGATGTCTCTGATGGCATGGACATGGCAGGACTGCGAGATGTGGGATTAATGGATCCATCTATTGAGCCATTATGGAAGGACATTGATCATTTTCGACATCGGTTTTGCGGCATCGCTGTGACCGCTCGCTATGTGCCTACCAACAGAAAGGTGAGTACCACGATGAGTGCCGAAGAATTTCGAAAATGGGAGGGTGACTGGTATGGCAGCATATCGACAGAACCCTTTGTAGAACATTTGAAGAAAGGCAGTGTGATAGTGATCGATAACCAGGGAGATGGGGATACGGGCTCCACCGGATCTGCCAATATCTTAATTTGGCAGAAGTTGGGTGCCGTCGGTCTGGTCTCGGCTGGTGGCGTCAGAGATACAGATGAAATCATCAAACAACAGAATCCTGTGTACATGGACCTCTCAAGGAGGGGGAGGGGTATTCGTCCTGGAAGGAATGAGATTGAGTCGGTGCAGAAGCCTGTTGTGGTGGGTGGTGTGCTGGTACATCCAGGAGATGTGATCGTGGCCGATGGGGATGGAGTGATCGCAGTGCCTCGTGCTGAGGCAAAGTATGTCGCTGAAATGGCCCATCTGATTATGAAGAAGGACAAAGCTGCTCGAGCTGGGTTGTTTAAAGAGCTAGGAATTAAGAGCGACTTTACGGTCGAGTGATCACTCTGACAACATCATTTAAGTCCTATGCTACATAGAGATTTTGTAAAGACTTCAGTCTCGGGAACGCTCACTGCACCTCATGTGCTCCATTGCGATGCCCTACTTGCATCTAATATTCAGTCACCTTTCGCAAGCCTGCGGATTTTACTAATACCATATGACAACAACAAACTCTTTAGGCCCTTTTTCTATCAGCCTTGCCGTGAAAGATATCAGTGCAAGCCTAGTATTTTATGAAGCTCTTGGCTTTACCGTGATCGATGGTGGTCACCTCAACGACGGATTTCCAGACACGACCGATACTAAATGGCGCATCCTGGCAACTCAGAAGACCAAAATTGGATTGTTTCAGGGCATGTTTCCAAAGAATATATTGACATTCAATCCCACAGATGTGAGATCCATTCAAAAGCATTTGCGATCATCGGGGATCGGGATGCTAAAAGAGGCGGATGAAAATACTGAGGGCCCAGAATCTGTCATCTTAGAGGATCCTGATGGAAACAGGATATTGCTAGATCAGCATTGATCATGTAGCCCACAGACCAGGTAGAAATCCTGGGATTGGGTACAAGGTGATAGAAAAATCTACGGATGGATGGACTAAAAAGACAAATAATTGGACTATAATGTCTGATTTTTTTCTAGCACTGTCGGTGCTTTTAAATGTATGATTGAGCAGCATCAACAATTTAGTTTGTTTGACAGGCGAATATTATTCAAGATTTCAATGAGCAAGTTGCTATCTGAGGACATGAACATATTTAACCCATGGATGAGGATGCTTGGGTTGACACTGAGTATCATATCCATGTTGGGATGCCAAATCAATGTTGTGAACTTGTCATCCATTCAGGCAGATTTGGTAACGCCTCCGGCGTCTGACGGAGTCCCTAGACCTGGATTTCGGGTGGTGCAGGTTGATAAAAGTTATGCGAGTACAAAGGTCCATCATTTACTGTATCTACCGGTAGATTGGAAAGCCGGCGGTAAGTATCCGGTCATTGTGGAGTACGCTGGCAATCAGTGGAAATCCTGCCCCGGAACAGTAGAAGGCAGTAATCTTGGATATGGTATTTCGGGTGGTAAGGGATTTATTTGGGTATGTATGCCCTTTGTCGATTCCGTCAAGAAGATGAATGCACTGACCTGGTGGGGAGATGTGTCTGCCACCGTCAATTATTGTAAGCGGGTAGTGAGGACCATTTGTGAGGAATATGGTGGGGATCCGGAGGCCGTATTTCTAGCTGGTTTTTCTCGTGGTGCCATCGCATGCAATTACATAGGTCTTCATGATGCTGATGTGGCAAGGCTGTGGCGAGGATTCATATGTCACAGTCATTACGACGGTGTGAAAGAGTGGCCGTACCCTGGTAGTGATAAGTTGGCAGCTGCAAAGAGACTTGAAAGGTTGGGTGATCGCCCACAATTTATCAGCCACGAGGCATCGATTAGGGCAACCAGACTTTATCTAAAGAAAGCTTTTCGCAATGGAAATTTCACCTTCCAAAGACTGCCATTTTCAGATCATACCGATGCCTGGGTGTTGCGCAACATCCCTGAGCGGCGTGCACTTCGCAGATGGATGGCCGAGCTATTGAGCAGATCATAGGTAGACAGCAAAAGATGTCAGGATTGATCAGCGTTTTTTTTTTTGTCAAGCCGGGCTTATGATATTATTTGTTTTGGAAGCGCCCCATAATCTCGGTCCAAGTGGTAAATATAATCTGCTGATCCTCCAAGAATGCCTTAACTTCCTCATCCGCAAACATATCCGATTCCCATACTCTTTGTTGCCATGAGCCGGTGATGGTTTTCAATCGTTCGGCATAAATAGATGGATGAAAAATTATTTCTGTCAGACCATTGGGTAGTTGTCTGATCAGCTCGTAGAACTTTTCTTTTTTCTCTTGGTAAGTATTGGCTCGTTCAACAGATGTAAAGTAGTCCAGTTTGGGTAAAGAATAATTATCAATTAGCTTGAGCAATTTTTCGGTAATGGGATATCCTGCCTGCCGGAATTTATTGACCTTTTCTGGAGTGGATATTTCGATTACCATAGCAGGAATATTATATTCCTCTGCAACTTTCATGTAGGCTTCAGTGAAATCTTCATTTCCATATAGAGTACCCATATGCGTATCAATATGAGTCGGTGTCAGGCCCAATGCAAGAGCCTTTTCTATTTGAGCTCTTATTTCCTTTTCGACTTCCTGGGCCGATGCATGACCGACAACCTGTCTCACGGAGTGCCAAAGATTTCTTTCTTCATCTAGTAAACCAGGCACCTCTGACCGGGGAGCGGTGGGTCCCCAACGATAGGTTCTCCATTCGCTGGTCAGTGCCAGATGCAAGCCTACGTCGTAATTATTCTTTTTTGCCCAGATGGCAAAGGGTTCAAATGCAGGGCAAGGCACCATGGCTGCAGCAGATTGTATTTGTCCCGTGCTCAATTGTTGATAGGCAGCCAGATTGGCTTCTTCACACATACCAATGTCATCGGCGTGCAAGATGACGACCTTTCTATCAGGCGGGAAGCCCAGTTTTTCGGCCCAGGTCGTTTGTCCCCATATGGAAAAACCCGAAAACAAAAGGAAGAGAATGAGTGCTGGTCGAAGTGAAAGGCTGATGATTTGCATGGATATAACGGATTAATATTTTCTACGATAACTTTGCATGACTTCTATTGCCCCTTTAAATTCTTTCGGGCATGGCGGGTGTTTTGTCGATCAACTTATTAGGTTTGCCCTTGATTTTGATCAGATCGAAGGCATCGTACGGATCCCCCACCGCTGTATATGCCTGGTAGTTGAGCGTGTCATCCTTAATTGAGATGATTTGAAACAACTGAGTGTTGGCAGCTCTGCGGTCCATCCAGTGATCACCACTCACTTCGTACATCTTCGGGCCACTTACCGAGACGACATACATGGTACCGGTTGACTGATCCTGCAGATTTAGGCCAGTATGTTCGTTTTTGACCCTACCTCTACCATAAGCATGGTCATGACCTTGTAAGACGATATCGACTTGGTGCTTGTCAAAGATGGGCTTGAATGTAGCTCTTAACTCGGGATTGTCCCGATTGGGCTTGGTGGAATAAAGGGGATAGTGCAAAGTGACCGCGGTCCATGCTTTTGGATCGTTGAGCAATATCGAATCCAACCACTGGGCCTGTGCAGCCTTGTAGCTCTCCGATTCATCGATTTGTTCTGCATCCAGTGAGACTATTTTTAGATTGGGGTAATTGATCTGATAGCAAGTCTCTTCCAATCCTTCGGGTCCATTTGCAGGCAAGTTAAACTGCGGTCTCCATTGAGGGGACAGAACGAGGTCACCATATTCATGGTTGCCCGGCGTCATCACACTGGGTATCATAGCATGTATGAAGCTGCCCGCATGAAACCAGTCACTCCACTCTCGATCGCGATCAAAACGGTTGATTAGGTCACCGGCATGAAGCATGAAATCTACCTCAGGAAAAGTGCTGTACGCTTCTCTAATGACCCGTGACCACATCGATTTCACATCATTTTGTGCGTCACCAAAATAGATGAACGAAAGAGGCTCTTGTCCCACATCGGATACGTGGTATTGAAACCACTCACTCCATACAGTATCAATACCCACTCGATACACGTAAGTGCTGCCAGGTTGGAGATCCGTAATGGTAGCGCTGTGAAAGCGAGCTCTGACTTGTGGTTCATTTTCGTATTGATGCTCGAAAGCCTCGGAGACGGCCTCAATGGTACGTACATCTTCTCTGAAAGAGGGCCCATGGGTAGCGATGGCTACTTCCACACTACCTTTCATCACTGTGTGATCGGTACGCCAGTTTACAGCGACACTGGTCATCGGGTTTTCTGTGAGATTCAGAATGATTTGATCAGGATGTTTACTGGGAAAAATCAAAGGTCCATAGTCACTATAGGTATGATCATGATCAACATTGATATGGTGATGATCGTGTGCATGCCTACAACCTGCCACAAGTATAGAAATCGAAAAAATCAGCACCGAAAAGATGCCTATCCAACTTGTCGGGGGATCCACACAAACACCATTATTGTTTTTCATCTTGGTCAATTTTATTTCAGCAATTAATTTGTGGAATGTCCCACTCCTTGCTTCGCTTCTAAGTATATATGTTCTCTGCACGGGTGGCTTTCAACAATGCCGGTGGCTGCATTAAAATCCAACAGCGATTATTTTGGCAACCCGCATGTAGTAAAGTCGGAGAATCTTCCAGAGGCAACTCTCTAGCGTGTCTCATAGGGAATATGGTTGTCATCAAATGCCAAATCGATGAGACACAATGGTCCACCTGACCGAATCGATATCTCGTATGTATTTTTTTCTGATCTTCATATCCCAAGCCCTAAAAAACTCTAGATAAATCAAAGGTTATGCTACGGATGATATTTTTTTCTCTGAGAAATACGAAGGATAAGTATGGTCTTTGGTCTCAAACCAGGCTGTGGCAAGACAATCGATAGATTTTTTTTCTTCGTTGGTGAGTTTTCGATCGAGTCTGGTTAGCGGTCGAATATCTAATCCCCTTTTTGATATTAGGTATTTCACACCAGCTGGATGAATTGATCTTTGAGCCAACTCTAAAGTGCACAGAGTTTGGTGTAGGCTTTTGGCTTCATCGACTAAGCCCTCTTTGACTTTCTCGTACACGTCGCAAACTAAATCGGGTAGCCAATTGGCTGCAACATTCATGGATCCTTGTGCTCCTACCAGCAGCGCTTCAATTAGAAAGGGAATATTAGCCTGAAGCAACGACAGATTGGTGTCCTTCAACCGCTCTGATATCGATTTGATTTTGTCAATTTCACAGCTCGTTTCTTTGTAGGCATAAAACCTTCCGGTCTTCCCCAGCTTCTCAATAACTTGGGTATTTAGATGGTAGTGCCGTGGGTAGGGGCACTCATAGATTCCCAGAGGAAAATCCGTCTTTTTGGCCATCTCCAAGAAATACTGCTGAATTTCATCTTGTGTTACCATGGTGCTAGGAACGGTGAGCATGATCACATCAGCTCCTTCACCATGAGCGAATTTGCAAAATTCGATTTGCTTGTGAATGGACCGGTCTACGTTTCCCGTCACAGCTACCGGCACTCTGCCATTCACAGTTTTAATCGCTTCACGTACAAGTAGAATTTGTTCAGCGCGACTAAGGTGATACATTTCGCTGGATAAACACAGGGCATAGATGCCATGACATCCCATCTCCAGATGCCATTCGATCAACTGCCTATATGCGGGCACATCTATGTTTAGATCTTCGGTGTAGGGTGTCACCAATACCGGCCATATTCCTCTAAAGGGCCCAGATTCATGATTGTTGGATCCATTCATGGCTGTTTCTTTTTGGATTTAAAGCGAGCGTAGGCGCACATACCTCCACCGATGGTACTGAGTACAAGACCACAAATCAGACTGGTATTTCGACCAATAGTAGTATCTGAAAAAAACATGGCTACGATAGTGACCAAGCCAAAGAATAGTATAAAAAGTCCCAATGCAAAATTGATCTGAGCTGCCTTCTGTATGTCTTCATGGATTTCAGTCATGATACTATTTTTTAGAATTTATAGTATACAAAGGCTAGGCTTGCCAACACCGCCAGGGCCCATAATTTAAGATTCTTCCACCATTTCCTTTCCTCAGGTGGTAGTCCCAGAAAGACATAGTCATTAGATATAAATGAGACAATCAATGCTATGATCGCAAAGAGAATAAAGAAAACAGTTTTAGCCGATTCTTGTGAAACATCCGCCAGCCAATCAAAATTTAACATCTTCTAATTATTTAGAGCGACTGATTTTTCTATAGATCAATCCTTCTAGCTCTGATTCCGAAAAGGTTTGAGTGAAAAGACTGACCAAAATGGTGACTATAAAAGCTAGGACAAAGGACCACCATGAGACGTACAAAAATGGATCTTGAATGGTGAAGATCTGATTTTGAAAAATATTAAGGATTGTGGCAAATCCAATGCCAATGATCAGTCCAAATAGCCCACCAGCTGATGTGGCCTTAGGCCAAAAAATACCGAGGAGCAAAATGGCAAATAGTGGACCTTGGAAGAAGGACAAAAATGTCTGAATAGCTACGTAGATGCCGGGGAAGAAATCACTCAAAGGGGCGCTGGCCACACCCAATAATAGCAATACCACCGTCGTCATTTTTCCAACCTTCAAATAATGTTGATCATCACCGTCCTTTTTGATATAGGGCTCATAGATATCTTTGGTAAATAGGGTAGCAGTGGAGTTGAGCACACTGTCTACACTCGACATTAATCCAGCAAAGAAGGCTGAAAACATCAATCCTATCAGACCAGGGGGTAAAATACTTTTTATCATCATGGGTAAAGCCTTATCCCCATCTTCAAGGCCGGGATGTAGTACGATCGCCACCAGACCGGGAAAGAGGACCAAAACGGGAATCAACATCTTTAGGCCGGCTCCCATTACCATACTGGCTTTGGCATTCCATTCGTCCTTGGCTGTGAGACATCGCTGTACGATCGATTGATTGCCAATCATATAGGCATTTGCCATCACAAAGGTGAGACCAAACAAGATACCCGTCCACGGAAAAGGAGTACTTGTGGTGGATGGTTGTATCAATGAGAAGTGATCCGCATACTCCGGACCTTTGGCGTAGATCTTCTCCACCAAACCATCCCATCCACCGACTGCGTGAAGACTCAAATATACTAAGGCAAGACCACCTACAAACATGATGACGAATTGGACCACATCGGTCATGACGACCGCAGTAATACCTCCGAAATAAGTGTACAATCCCACCACAGCAGCGGTAATCAGAATGGATGTCCATATGGGCCAGCCCATGAGCACATTGAGTAGGGCCGCACTAGCCCAGAACAACACACCTAGGTCTACGGCAAAGAAGATAATCCAGGTAGCTGAAGCAAGTGTTCTTACGTGACGATTGTAACGCTTACCCAGGTATTCAGGTATCGTGTACATACCTCCTCTCCAGAAGTAGGGAATAAAAATAAAGGCCGCCAGAAGCATTGCCGGGACGGATCCGATCCAGTCAAAGTTGCCTACAGAAATGCCATAGCGGTATGCTTGTCCTGAGACACCCACAAAATCCATGGCTCCGATGTCTGATACGACAATCGACATGGCAATAGCCCAAAAAGGAAGGGACTTTCCACCTAGAAAGTAGTCCTCTGTGCTCCCAACGTACCTTTTGAAATAGTACCCTAATAACAGAATACCTAGTAGGTAGGCAACAACGATAAAGTAATCTATTCCGGTTAGCATCTTTTCCTTTCGTTAGGGGGCTCAATACTGACACTTGACCCATTAAATCGAATAAGTCAACATCATGATCAAATTAAATAGATTGACCACTTTTGCGGTAGTACTATTATCTTCAAGAATGATTGTTTTTTAACTCTGCCTGAATGGGCTAGGTATTATTCTCAGTACCCCCTCAGGGTGATAAAATACTGATCGGATCTCCACTGCGACACTATTTTGACTGCTAAGGAGTCAAAGAATGCCGATATAGTCAGCACCGGGTCGAGCCTTTATCACAACCGGATCAGCTAATGGAGGGAGAAGGAATCAGCGATGTTACCTTGCTAGATGCACTACCTCTCCTGATTTGGACGATCGATAGGCAGCATCAACGATTTTCATGACACATTGGCCTTCCTCCAGTCCGGGATGACAACTGCTCCGCTCTAAGATATCCTGTACAAAACCTTCCATCTGACGATCGTATATGCTTTGATCACAATGATCTGTTTTCTCGGGCACTGGTACATCTACCCAGGCCTCATCCTTCGCCATTTTGAATCGGGTTGGAAAGAGATTACCATAACCTTTTGTGCCAAATAGCTGAGTGCCTGCTTCCGGTCCATCCATGTAGGGATGCCACCAACCAGACTCAATCAAGGATGTGGTTCCATTGTCCCAGCGGATCACCATAATGCCTGTGTCATCTACATCGATGTCCTCCTGATAGCGAGTCTCTAAGTGGGCATATACAGAGATGGGTAGAGGATCATTGAGCAGGAAACGAACCGTGTCAATAGCGTGCACTCCCATATCGATCAAGGCACCACCTCCTGCCAAAGCTTGCTTACTAAACCAGCCAGCTGGACCCCAATCCACATGAATGCCATAGCCCTTGGTCTTTACGATGTCCCCTAAGGTTCCCTGATCGATTACTTGCTTTAGGGCCCTAGTTTCCTCATCAAAACGCCACATATGACCCACCATGACCAACCCTTCATGTGCATCTGCAGCGGCTGCAATCTCACTCGCCTCCAAACTATTCATGGCCATTGGCTTTTCGATAAATACATCTTTTCCCGCTGTCAGTGCCGCTATGGTGTAGGGTGCGTGCCATACATTTGGCGTGGCGATGATCAATGCATCAATCTGTTCATCGGCGATCACCTGATCAAAATCTTCTGTGATGCCTGGTACCTGGTACGCTGTGGCAAATTCTTTGGCACCAGCCAGTGTACGAGAACAAACGGACTTGATTTGTGTACCCTCTATTTTTTGCAAGGCCTTGGCATGCATATGAGCAATATAACCAGTGCCGACCATTGCGAAATTCAGTTGCTTCATCATTCAGTTTTGAAAGGTTGTCGCTGCTAGATTAGTCAGAGCTTCGCAAGATCCTCTGCCTGATCGTAGATTTTTTGTATGGCCTGTGCTATATCATCCATATCCTGAGAGGTACCCAATAAAATGCTGTGATGCATACAGATTGCTTGCTCGTGGTATATGCGTTCGCAGACCGGTAGAGACCATTGTGCGGGGTCTATAGCACGCCAGTACTGGTCGGTGATGCGATGGCGTGCTGGTTTAGTCAGTGGCTTATACAAAGAAGCCATGTTCAAAGGCTCGTAGCAGGTGTCTACAGAGATACCCAACTCTGCTGCCAGGGCCCGACGAAAAGTCTCTACGGGCAGATCCCTAAAATGGGTTCTGTCGTAGCGAAAATTGTAGTTGAAGTAAGCCTTGGTTTCGCGAGCATCTCTAGCCATACTAAGTACTCCTGGCATATCATCCAATTGTTTATTGAGGTAATGGGCATTTTGATCCCGCAGCTCATTTTGTGCGGGCATTCTTTTCAGACCCTCCACCAGGATCGCAGCCTGAAACTCCGTGATGCGATAATTGCCAGATTGGATAAAATTGCCATCATCTTCGTAATATCCAGCTCCCTTATTGGTTTCATCTGTCTCCGGCATCGGTCTCCGACCGCAGTTTCTGAGCGCATCCAGTTTTTCCGCTAAAGCGTCATCATTGGTGGTCAATGCACCACCTTCTCCAGCTGTGAGATGCTTACTGAGCTGAAAACTAAAGCTGCCGATGTCCCCAATGCTTCCTGCCTTTTTACCATTCCAGGTACCCCCATGCTTGTGGGCACAATCTTCTATGATAGCCAGATTATGTTTTTTTGCTAGCGCCTGGATGGCATCCATGTCCACAAAACAGCCGTATAGATGCACCGGTACAATGGCCCTGGTGCGCTCAGTGATGGCGTTTTCAACCGCCGCTGGATCCATGCACCACGAATCTTCGCAGACATCGACCAGCACAGGTGTGGCATTCACATCAATAACGGTGGCTGCAGTGGCTTGCCAGGTCAGACCAGGAATGATGACTTCATCTCCCCAGCCAATTTCCAATGCTTCCAAGGCCAATTGCAAAGTTACCGTACCATTGACAGCACAGATAGAGTGCTTGGTACCAATGAATCGAGCAAAATCTTCATTGAACTTTCGCTCCTTGGCTCCATTGTAAGACCAGACGCCACTATCCAAAACCTCGATGAGCGCATCTTTTTCACGCTCATCCCAGATTGGCCAACTAGGCCATGCCTTTGAGTCTTCTTGGCGTTGAGGGGTTCCCCCCAGTAATGCAAGTTTTGATTCCTTCATACCTCAGTGATCTATTTTAATAAGTTTTTTAATCAATATTATGGATGAACATTTTCTCGATTGACTTGCAGACTCCGCTTGGCTACGTTCCAGCCAGAGACTTGCACTCTGACATGCTGCAAATGATCAGGAATGGAAAACTCTGCCACGATCTCGATTTTCTCTTTCGGCAGCAGTGATACATAATTATCATCGATGATGACCGGCAGTATGGATGATTCCTTTATGGCATCGAGGATTTCGATGTACAGAAAGAAGCCCAGGTGGTCATCGAGGTTCTCCAGGGTTATCTTTAGTAATGCTTTTCCATCAGCGATCGACAAATATTGAGCCTGTAAGTCGACATCTACGTTGGGCATAGTACTCAGATCCCAATAGTCGGCAAATGCTTTACTGGGTGTATGAAATGCCCAATCTTCAAATTCGGCGTCGTAATCCAGCTCATCCGAAGTGGACGACAGCCAGTAAAAGTTTTTGTTTACGCATTCATCCCCCTTCAGTAACCGGAGATCAAGAAAAAGCACAGGTAGATCGACTGGATGGGCTGGCAGTGAATAAACATGACAGGGAAAATCTGCACCTGAAAGATTTTTCAGGCACCGGTGGTGCATATTACCTTCTTTGTCGTACAGTGTGATCTGGGCATGAAGTTCGGAGACATCGGCCCCGAGCTCATTGATCAGCATAACCGATTGAGTGCCGTAATTATAGATTAAATGCAATGGTTCACATGCCTTTTTTGCAGCGTAGAAGGCACCTGTTGGATGAAGAAAGGCATCGAATAGCTGCCAGTACATCGAAGACCAGGCGGAGTTGAGCATCCATTGAATCACACCTGTGGCTCGTGGATGATGTGCTTGGAATGCTTCAAACATGGGTCGCATCAGCTCATAATTGAGCATCTGTGCCTTCTTAGCCAGAGCTTCGAGGCCATCGGAAGATCCATATCTCTTTTCGATGGCTTCCAAGATGCGATCTAAGGTGGAGAAACTATTGAGGCCGCAATGAGCTTTCCACACCTCACTTACTGGCCAGCGCTGATCTGCCGGCAACATTTTAATGAGGCTTTCCGCCACAGGAATATTGGCACCTGGACATGTTTCAGTATTGAAGCCATATGCACCGCCCAGATGCTGGTTTGTGTACCAATAGACAGGTGGTGTATATGCGTAAGGACCCAGCATCTTCACCCGTGAAGATCCACTAATGTCGCTCACCAGCTCAACCGAGGTGATGATGCCTTGCTCACTGCCAATACCCCCGGTAGAATTCAGATATGGTCGCGTAGCATCATAGGTCGCGAAAGTTTCTATATATCGCTTTTCCAGATCTGGATGAGGCAACATATCACTGGCGACAGTCCAAACGAATATGCTCGGGTGGTGACGCAACCACCTGATTTGATCCGCCCATGACCTGGCAATCAAATCAATGTCTTGGGGTTCGGTAACACCACCATATTTGGGATGTACTTTCTTGCCTAAATACTGTTCGTGCTCCCAATGGCAACTCCAACCCACCATCATGAGGATTCCCAGTCGGTCACATAGATCGTACAGCGATTGATCTTTTCCCCAAAACCCTTCCAACCTGATGCAGTTGATGTTCATCTGACGAACATACTCCAACTGTTGGTGGATGAATTCAGGGGTATCTCTGAGAAAAATATCGTCGGTCCATCCCGCACCTTTGATTAGTAAAGGACGACCATTCACTTTAAAACCACGATGTCCCTGAGAGGTGATATAGTCAGCAACGGTCCGAATGCCAAATAGTGTTTCGAGTCGGTCAGAAATTTGTCCATCAACAGAGACCTTCATGGTCAATTCGTGCATGTAGGGTTCGCCCAGTTGATATGGCCACCATAGTTGGGGATTGTCCCGTATCAATGCGGGATGATCTTGCGGCAATAGTCGGACTTGTTTTTCCTCATACGGTTGCAGATAGACTTCTGATGAAAAAACATCACCCATCAGGATTCCATCGATCGTGCCATTCACCTCTTGATCACTATGGTTGTTGAGTATACAGCTGACAGTGAGTTCGGCCTTATGCAGATCGTCTCCGACAAACTGAGTTTCTACGAAGGGCTGACCAATGGACACCTTCCCTACATTGCGCAGAATCACTGGTCTGAAAATACCCATGGACCGGTCCGGTGGTGGGGGATTCCAGTCCACAAAGCCAATATTGTAGTCACCGGGTTTGGCGGGAAAAACTTCTATAGCCAATACATTGTCTTTGGGATGGACTTGCGATGTGATATCCCAAGACCACTGCCGATAGGCACCCTCGACAGGAATGCTATTGAGCAACCTGCCATTGAGCCAAATGTGGGCTCGATGATTGATGCCTTCAAACTGCAGCAATAAATGTCCTTGCTTTAGGTCTGAGCCGGAAAAAACATGTCTAAACCACCATGGTTTTTCAAAGCGGTTTTTGTCAACCTTACGGAGGTTTGTCCCGTAGTTAGGATCAGGTATTTGTCCTGCCTGGTAGAGAGCACCGAGTACAGTTGTGGGTAGGTCACATGCGTGCCAGGCTTCCGTTGAACAGGCGAGTGTAGATATTTCAGCACCAGATATTGTCAACTCTTCAGAAGAGATGATGTGCCAATGGCTGTTGATATTTTTGCGGTAAGAAGTATTCATATTTGAGCGTACAAATTTTTACGAGCATCAAAATTTCGACCATCATAAGGCGAAATATTGAACCTCTAAGTAGGAATATTCGCACATCGGTCAAATGATAAGTCGTGAAAGCTTATTTAATTAATTTGTTCCACGGATGATAAATCCCTCTTCCGACCTACTTTTGTTTTCTAATAAGATCAATATGTATAAAAACCATTGTTTGTTCTCAAAATCGTTCATGCAAGTGTTGGGGTGGGTCATTGACAAATACGGATATCAGTGCAAACAAAACCAAGGCCACTAGTAGTACAAGGATGCTATTGAAGGTCTTTTTTTTCGACCAAATCTGTTCCAAATTAGATAGGGGATCCGTGATTTTTCTCCCAATAAATAATGCTGCGAGCAGCAGAGGAATATAGGTGCTTACTGAATTTCCCAAACTGAGAGGTTGAGAGAAAAAACCCTTGAGTATCATGGCCTGCATGACATAGCCTGAAGATAAAATCAGAGGCATCCAAAGAGATGAGTAAGTGTGCCACCTTCCTTTTTGCTTTTGTAGCCAAAACCAGATGCCTAGGAAGGCACATACCAACAGACAAAGGCTTCCCCAAAGATTTTGGGTAGTGATAAAAACAGCGATATTCTCAACCTCCAATCGATCACCAAGGTTACTAAGTTTTTTGTGTGTAAAGGCCGAAATGAAATTCGTGAGAGGCAGTAGTAGAAATACAAATGTCAGAGATGTGAAAATAGTAAAGGGTGAGGGAATTTTAGTTCTTTCCCATCTGGTGGTTGCGACCGCATAAGCCATAGAAAGGCCACCGCAAAGACCTAAGGTAAACTCCATCACGTTCCACCAGTTATATGCGATGCCTGATGCCTGACCCAACACTTGAATGAAATTACCCGCAGCAAAGCCAAATCCCGCTCCCACCATAGTCCATAAGGCGACCTTGAGGGCCTTGTAGAATCCATTTCGAAACATGTACCAAATCATGGCTAGTGCCGCTCCCAAGCATGCCGCCCAAAGCTCCGAACGAGGTGGAGTCATAAACCATTCGAGCTGATAGATGATGATGCCCCAGATCAGGATAGCTCCAGCGACCATTTCAGTGATTAAGGTGGACCACTTTGGCTGTTTGTCCTCGCTGGTTTCTAATCCCAGACCTAGAAATCCACCACCGATGCAACCATACAACCCACCAATGACAGCCAGCATGCCATACCCGTATAGTACATTGGGGAAATCATCACCTCGGCAGTAACCAATGACAATGCCATAGCTCATCATTCCACCAACTCCCCAGCCTAAAGCTGAGAGTGCAGACAGGTAGGGTAGTTGTGCAATCCAGTCTTTTTTGATGCTGGCTGTCACCACCGCCATTCCACCGATGGCTCCTGCCCACGCCGCTCCCCATTCGTGACCAAAATGACCCCGCACAGCCCATGCCAATCCCATCAGCACCCCAACAAACAGTAAAAACTTCAATTGCTGCATAAATGTAATTCTCACTCGAGAAAAGGATAGATGCTAAGGAAAGAGTATTGGAGAATTATTGCTTTTATTTTTATTCTATTTGTCTATTGTTTTTTGACTCTTGTGCAATTTTGACTCTTGCACCACGGATCATGTATATATTCTGTCTTATATTGGATCGAATTTAGACGTTCGGTCGCAAAATCTCTCTTATGTCTCACTCACATCTAGTTAAGATATTTAGTTGTTCAGGAACACTCCTTCTTCTTCTTTTCATTTGTTCTTCGTTTCAAGTCACGCTGCCCATTAGTCCTTCGACGGCCTTGAAGGCCTATCTCCAGAATGGCGATCAGCACTATCGATGGAAGACCAAGGAGACTCATCAGATCGGCATGGTTACAGCACATGAGATCAAACTGACATCGCAACAATGGCGAGGCATCAATTGGGTACATCAACTCACTATATTGGCCCCAAAGAAGATCAAGTATAAGAGGGCCTTGCTCTTTATCACCGGTGGGAGTGTCAAAGAAGGAGAGCCAAACTGGAAAGGCCATGACGAACCATTTATGATGGCCATGAGTAAGGTAGCTGAAGAAAATAAGGCCTTGGTGGCTATTCTTAGACAAACTCCTAATCAGCCACTGTATGACGACTTGGCAGAGGATGCTTTGATCTCTTACACATTCCACCAGTATAAGCAGGACCAAGATTTCAGCTGGCCACTGCTTTTTCCGATGGTCAAAAGTGCCGTACGAGCCATGGATGCGATTGAGGCCTTTAGCCACGAAACACTGAGGAAAAAGGTGAAGGGTTTTGTCGTATCGGGTGCATCCAAGCGTGGCTGGACGACATGGCTGACAGGAAGCCAGGATGAACGAGTAGTCGCCATGGCACCGATGGTCATCGATGTATTAAATATGCCTGTCAGCCTCAAATATCATATCGAAGCCTGGGATGACTACAGTATTCAGATCGAGGACTATGTAAAGTTGGGGATTGTCAAAGATATCGACGATGGTGAGAGCGATGATCTTACTTTAATGGTGGATCCATATTCCTATCGGTCGAAGCTCAATATGCCCAAAATGCTGGTACTCGGTACCAATGATGAGTACTGGCCAGTCGATGCTGTGAAGCACTATATCGATGATATTCCAGGTCACAATCTAATACATTATGTACCCAATGCTGGTCATGGCCTTGGTGATAAAACGCAAGCCATCAACGCTCTCAGTGCCTTTTTTGGTGCTGCCAATCGCAAGAAGGCATACCCGGTTTGCGAGGAAAACCTGACGGCTACTAAGCACCACATCAGTCTAAGTGTAGGTACCTCGAAGCGTACACTTAAAGGTGCAAGGTTTTGGTGGTCAGATTCTGACGATCGGGATTTTCGTGATGATGAATGGAATAGCCAGGAAATTGCTCTCAGCAGTGATCCTGTGGTGATCAAGAATATAGATTATCCGACAGCGGGATTTATCGCTTTTTATGTTGATCTGGAATACGAAAAACCTACCGGAGGTGTTTACACCGTGAGCACTCGGGTGTATGTGGCAGATGATGATGAAGTTTTTTGATCAATTCGTCTTTGGAGTCTTTTATGAGAAAGGGTTTAGTTTATTTGTTCATGCTCGGAGGCATCGTATGTATAGTATGTACGGTTGTTGCTTTCTCTTCCATTTACCACGATGTTGAAATGGTGACCAAGGCAGCTCAATTGGAATACCAACTTCCAGCTGTCGAATCACTGACGGCTTTGGTCTGCTCACATACCCATAGCATTGCAATGAAGAACTCCGCCATATGGTCCTTGGGCCAGTTTGCTGAAGAGCGCACCTTGCCCTTTTTGGAAAAATTGTATTCTGATACTGTGGACTCTGAACCATGTGTCCACAAGGATCAAATATGTAAGAGGGAGATAGAAAAAGCCATCAAGTGGTGCCGTCACGGCAATATGACCAGTTGGATGTACTGGCGAATCAACATTTGAAATCCCAGTCTTGCACTTTTACAATACTTTTTTGGCACTTAGATGTATTTAGTGGGTCTTTTCCGATTTTAGTTGAACATCTTTTGAAAAATCCCTTTTTATCAGTAAGCTCACTGGTCAGCTATAGAATTATGATAATAGTCAATCCATCGCTCGTGGCTCATTGATGCTATGTGGTTAATTGATGTCCTTTTGTCTTGACACAAAAGGACCAAAAAGTCAAGGCTGTAAGGCCTAAGCCTAAAACAAATTCGGAAATCCTACATTCTAGAAACTCGTCTTGGGGGCAGTTGCTTTGCTCCTGAAGTGATTGAATATCAGGACTTTTCAAAGGTCTTATGCGTACATCAATCCATGGAAGGCAGATTGAATACAGCACTAACCCTCGCTCTAGAAACATGCTACGACTCCTTAAACACGCTAGACTGTTAATTCACCCACTCGGGGTTCTTTGACCAGAACCCACTAAATATGGCCAAGAGCCACTTTTTTACTTGTCTAATCAGGATTCTTCTGTTTTCTCCTCACTCAGCACACGACCAAACAATGCTTTGACCGGGTGGTAATGTTTGACCATAACCACTGTCTTATCTGATCTCTTTGCAAGCTCCTCCGGTATACTGCCAAACAGAATTTGTTGATAAATACTGTCTCGTGTTGCACCGACCATGATGGTGTCATAGTCTAAAGCTACATTTTCGATACCATCGACAATTGAGTCATGGAATACGACGATGCTCTCAGCCTCCAGCCCGTTGTGCTTACGTATTCTGGTTTTGGCTTCTTCCAGTTCGTGTTCCGCATCCTTCTTTGTCTTCGTGTTTTTTGATTCTGGTGATTCCACCCTGCATACGGTCAACTTGCCATCCAGGGATTGAGCAAGAGAGGCCGCGTAGAGCTCTGCGGCCTTGGCATGTTCTCCTCCTCCAGTGGGTAGAAGAATATGTTGAATTTTCTGAGACCGACTTAGTTTGATCAGCATGATATCGCTTCGAGCATGGGTCACAATGGCATCGGTCACTCTTCCTAGGATTTTATCGGTACTGGTCGAAAAACCTTTCCATCCCAGGATGATTAAGTGGCAATGATATTCTCTGGCTGTTTCCAAGATGGCCTTGGCTGCATTGTGTCCGATGCGCAAAATAGCGGTCACGTCAACATTACATTGCTCACCTTGTGTCTGGGCAAAATCCAATAATTTTCTCTCTTGTTCCAGTTCTGCAAAATTATAGTCCAAAGGCATCTGCTGGGGTACGGTTAGCACTTTCAAAACAACCACCACAGCGTCCTTTTCTTTGGCCAACTTGGCTGTCATGGACATTAAGGCTTGAACATTGGATGGATTGGCAATGGGTAGCAGGATGTGCGGTTTTTTGGTGCCTTCCTCTACCGCAAAGCTGCCGTGGGCGACCTTTGATTTATCTCCTGGGATGGCGAGCTCTTCAGGCTGTGCGCCTTTCCAGGTAATAAATCCAACAAAGCCCAACAGTAAACAAACCAGTGCCAGGATCACGGTGCTGGCATGGCTAAACAGTTGAATCAATAGATAAAGGTTAGCCAGAATGCCCAGTATCGGTAGCACGGGCACAAAGGGTACTCGGAAAGTTCTGCGGATTTTGGGAAATTTTTTTCGGTGAAAAATCAATGCCAAATTGACCATGGTCAGCGCGATGAGCAGCACCGTATCTGCAAAGTGTGCGAGGCTTTCTAAGGGTAGAATTAGGATAAACAACAAGATCAATCCACAAACGGCAAAAAGGGCCATAATAGGTGTGCGTGTCCGGTCATTGATCATACCTATCTCCTTGGGCAGGTGACCCAACCGACTCATCGCCAAGGCCACGCGACTACCGGCCATAATCGAGGCATTGGAGGCCGAAATCATCGAAAAAATCGCACCGCCTACGATCACCATTCCACCCACTCCACCCAAGTATTTGGTCGCAGCAATGCCCATGGCAGCTTCGGTGTATTCTGTCAGGTCTGCCGCGATGATGACTATAACGACGAAGATGTACAACACCGTGACAATGCCGATGGACCAGAATATGGCCCGGGGTATATTGCGGCGGGGATTCTTGACTTCCCCTGCTGAGGCCGCTATGGCAGAAAACCCAAAGAATGTAATAAACACCAATGCAGATGTTTGGGCAATATCAACGATGTCGGTACTTATTCTGGCGATGATGTTGTTTGTCTCCACAAAGCGTATACCTCCCATGACAAACCAAATCAAGAGCAGAATTTTTGCAGCAGTTACGATGATCTGAAACTTGCCTGACTCCTTGGTCCCTTTGATGTTGAGGATCGCCAACCCAATCAACACCGCAATACCGGATGCACTCTCTAATGGTGTTTCCATGATAAATTCAATGAAGTAACTAGAGAGACTAGCGATGTAGAAGGCACAACTTGATGCGTAACCTAGAAATAGACAAAAGCCCACCAGGTAAGCAACGGGCGCTTTAAAAGTCTTGCGCGTATAGAGGTATCCTTCACCAGAATGCGGATATATACATACAAACTCACAGTAGGTCAATGCGGTCAGGAGGGATACCAGCGCTGCCAACGCGAAGGAGATGATGGCTGAAGTGCCTACATTGCGGATGGCCAATCCTGAGAGGGTAAATATTCCTGCAGCAATCATCGTTCCGATACCGATGGCCAACGCTGTGGTCAGGCCTAGTTCTCGGCCGAGCTCAGTTTTTACTTTTGAGTGCGAAGCATTGTCTGGCATGGGCAGTGTGATATATTGGACGAATTTAACACACTGATTTGAGAAAACATGGATTAGATAGATTCATGCTCCATCAGGTCAGGAGTGAGTCGATGGGAGTGTGCTCAGTCAGCATACTCTGTACTCCCCTCATGCCTCTACTCAGTATGCTGGATCGCCTTTGTTGGGTGCCGAACGGTATATAGTGCGGATTTAGCGGGGTGGCCAAGATGGAAATCGAGGCCAGGATGACTTCTGTTTTTTCTGGATAAAAACAAATGGCGGAACCCTTGTGGTCCCGCCATTACTGCCATCAAAAAACGTAAATTCTTACCAAGGCTTGTTGGTGCCTTGCAATAGCCAGGATTTTGACCAAGCGCTGTTTTTTCCGTCGGCCTGAGAAAATGCAGTTTCCTCCAAGGAATTGAGCGCCTGCGTGGCATTGGCCGCGTTGATACTCAATTCATCTTGCATGTAGTAAAATCTTACAGGTAAAGCATCTCGCTTAGCTGCTGGTCCAGCCTTAAGGGCAGGTAATCCCGTTCTGCGATAATCCATCCATGCTTCTCCGGCAGCTGTCCAACTAGCTATCCATTTTTGCTCGATGATTTGCTCGATCGTGCCCTCGAACGCGACACCATCATTGGCTATATATGCATCATAGGCATCACCGACACCCCAGGTCTCCAGCGATGCTTTGATGCCAGCATTGTAATGCTCCTCTGCACTGCCTCCGACATTCCAGCCTTTTTGGGCTGCTTCTGCCAGAAGAAAGTGCACCTCTGCTGCCGACATCATTCTTGCTAGAAGCAATGGGTGAGCTGCTTCTTGATAGATGGCATTTAGATAGGATACGTGTGGGTTGAAGGAGGTTTGACCAGGTGTTGGATTGAGATTGTATCCGCTCGGTATGGCGGATAGACTTGGTGGTATGCCCACATAGCTGGGATCTGTATCTATATCCAGGTCTGCCACCACATCCGGTGCCAATCTACGTATACCATCTTCTACTACATCGGTACCTGCAGCCGCACTTTCATCGACGACCAGGGGCACATCTATCGGCTCAGCCCAGATGGCCAACCTAGGATCATCGAGATCCTGAAGTTTATCGACCAGGGTTGCACACATTTTGATCCGACGGTAAGCACTGCCGCTAATGTCTGTCACCGAGTTTGATGGCCATGAATCGCTATCGCTGGTGCCCACATACTCCATGGTAGCATCTTCGGAAGGATCCAGAATTAATGGCTGGGATGCTACCGATTCAAAACCAGACTTTGCCTTGGAAGGATCCTTTTCAGAAATCCTCATATAGTACCTCAACTGTAGTGAGTTGGCAAATTTTTGCCACAGACCGACATCACCATCATAGATGACATCTACATCTGAGATTATTCCGATGTATTGACTTTCAGGTTTCGACAGCATGCTGCTGGCAGTGGCAAGGTTGCTTAGGATGCCATCGTATATTTGAGCCTGATCATCGAATGCCGGCAGCAAATTTTCGTTGCCACCCTGGTCTCCTTTGAGCGCATTGGAATAGGGAGCCGGACCCCAGAGGTCAGTAATCATGCCAAAGGTGAAAGCCTTCATCAAGAGTGCTATGCCCTGATGGAACTCCAGATCGAGATCCATTGCCCGTGTTTGCATATGATCAGCGTTGCGAAGGATGCCATAGTGGCCACCCCAACTCTGATTATTCCAATCATAATCGTTATGCCCACCAAACCATGCATCTTTCTGGGTATGCTGCATGACACCAGCAATATTTCCGAATCCCAGTCCCACCACTTGCTTAGCGCTTTCTGTGAGGACTGTCGCCATCATCAGATTCGGATGCGCAGCACTGGGCTCAACTCCATTGGGATTTTCATTGAGTTCTGTCAAATCATCACATCCTGCACAAAAACATAGCAGCAGCAATAAAACAGAAGATATATTTATCGATTTCATTGTCATTTCAATTTTCAGATTAAAAAGTAACTCCAAGCTTGATTCCAACCGGGATCACCAATGGATTGACGTTGTACCGTTCGATTCCTTGTTTAAATGTGATGCCATTGCCTTGTTCTCCACCTTCCGGTTGAAAGGCATTTTCTGGATCGATGCCGATTTTTGCCTTGGTCCAAAGCATCACATTCCTGCTGAAGAGTGCCAAATTAGCATTTTGTATACCCAGTTTTTGGACAAAGGAAGAGGGCAACCTATATCCAAAAGATATTTCTCGCAACTTCAAAAAGTCCGCATCAAAAGTGGCAGAACTGGTGAAGCTCCATGGATAGTTGGCGGCATATGGAATGTATCGAGTGTCGGGTCCACCAAGGTTTTCTAGGTAACCAGTGATGTTGCCATCATCATCATATTCGGCAATGACACCGGGATTAAACACCCCATCGTTGATGACAACTCCAAATTCGAATGGTTGACCACCATACTCTTCACCGGGGCCTCCAACGATGTTGATACCATCGGTGATGTATTGGTCAGCATTGTCCTTTAGGAACTGTGGTAGCTGGTCCTGTGGACCATCATAGACGATAAGCTCGTCCAAGAATCGCTGTGTCCTGAGATCTGATTCCGAGTAGCGATAAGTCTGCGATACAAACTGCCCTCCCTTTCTCCAGTCAAAGGTCATATTGAGGCTAAATGCCTTGTAATTAATTGAGGTCTGCATGCCCAAAATAAAATCTGGATTGAAGTTGCCGATTTTGTGCCTGGTATCCTGGTCATCTATGTCCTGCCAGGATCCCTCATCGTCTAAGATCGGATACCCAAAGTAAGGTGAATTGGGGTCGGTCACTGTGACCAACTTGGCATCGTAGATGTCGCCGATCTCTTCACCTACATAAGTCCAGGCACCGCCTTTAGCATCCCGCCACATTTGAAACTTTTCGATGCCCTCGGCGAGTTCTTCAATGGTTGTACGGTTGCGATAGATGTTGAAGTTAAGGTCCCACTGCCACTGAGCATTTCTGATCGGCGTACCTCCGACCATAAACTCCCAGCCTTTGCTGGATACCAATCCAGCATTGACAGTCTTACGAGTATAACCCGAGGAAACAGGTAGTTGCAGTCCGAGAATCTGATTCTCATTTTCTACCGTATAGTAGGTGCCTTCAAACCGCAGTCGATTATTGTAAAGTTGAATGTCCGTGCCTATCTCAAAGGAACTGGATATCTCGGGCTTCAAGTCGGGAGTCAACAACCCACTTGATTTGCTCAGTCTGGTCACACCATTCCATGCACCTGCATTGCCCAAGGTGGGCACTAGCGAATAAGGATCCGTGTCGTTGGCCACTTGTGCCCAACCCGCTCTGAGTTTTAGCATGTTGACATTGGGCATGTCAATCATCCTGTTGATAAGTACACTCAGGGCCGTGGAAGGGTAGAAATAGGAGCGATTGTTTTCTGGTAGTGTACTAGACCAATCGTTTCGACCGGTCACGTCCAGATAAATCATATCCTTGTAGCCTAAGTTGATCAGACCATATACACTGTAAATGGCTTTTTCGTATTGAAAATTGCTGTAGGACAGATTGTTTGGAGCAATGTTGCTAAGGGTGTAGAGACCCGGAATGATTAATCCGCTACCTCGCTTTTGAGTAGAATTTCGTATGTTTCCTCCCACTTGTTTTAGAAGGTTTCCACCAGCAGATGCCGAAATGTAAAAATCAGACAGATTCGTGGTGTAGGTGGCCAGGAAATCCGTGTTCGTTTCACTGCGATCTAAATCTATGATACCAAAGATACCATTGGCTTCTTTCGTGTAGCTATTGGCCACCCGTGTCTCCCTCTGCTCATCAAAACGGTCCAGAGAATATCTGGCCATCAGACTAAATTTTGAAGTTACCTGCCATTCGCCCTTGATGTTGCCGTAGAGACGATCTCTTTCAAAAGCATTGATCGCCTCATGAGCGAGAAACCATGGATTGTTGTAATCACCGATGGCTTGCGATCTTTGTTGGAGTCCCTCCTGACCTTCCACCCAGTAATCCTTAAGTTCATTGATGTCGATGTGTGGCGACACCGCATAAGCCCACTGTAGGGGATTGGTACCTCGGTTGCCTGCTGGGCGATTGTTGGAGTGAGTCCTTCCCACATTGACATTGCTACTCACCTTAAGTTTTTTTGAAACATTGACGGTGGAGGCAAAGTTGAGCGAGTTTTTGAAAAGGTCTGAGTTTGGTATAAGACCCCGACTGCTCATATTCGTGAAGGACAATCGGTAGGCCAGCAGATCATTGTTGTTGCTGATGGCCAGGCTGTTGTTGGAGTTGATGCCTGTCTGAACAAAGTCTCTGATGTTATTGGGATGAGACACCAGAGGTGTGGGAGTGGGATTACCATTTGCATCAAGAGGGCTGTTCCACTGAATGGCTGAATAGCCTTGATCCAACCTGGGTCCGATGCCGGCTGCTGATCCTTCTTCGATCACCAATTGTCCACCCGGATATGGGTTATTATCAGGTGTATAAGGTCTGACACCGGTCGCATTTGTAGTGTGAAAATCAAGGAATTTATATGGATTGTCAAATACGGTGCTTGTATTAAATGATACCGACATCCCATCATTTCTAGTGCCGGACTTCGTGGTGATCAGCACCACTCCATTACCAGCGCGAGAGCCATAAAGCGCTGCTGCACTTGGGCCTTTGAGTACAGATACACTTTCAATATCGTTGGGATTCAGATCAGAGATGGCATTTCCAAAATCTACCCGGTTATCTCGACCGATCTCGCTCACATTGTTGAGTGTATTAGCGATGGGTACGCCATCAACTACAAAAAGGGGCTGATTGTCATTATTTAATGAATTGGCTCCCCTGATGACCATACTCACCGAAGAACCTGCTCCAGCTGTAGAATTGATGGTGACACCGGATACCTTTCCAGCGATGCTGTTGAGTACGTTTTCTTGAGATACCATGTTCAGATCTTCCCCGGAAACCCGTCCAACGGAATATCCTAGCGAGCGCTCTTCACGGCGAATACCAAGTGCTGTGACCACGACCTCATCGAGATAGGCACTTTTTAAAACGACATCAATGACAGAGCGCATGCCTACGATTTCGCTCTTTGATTCCATCCCTGTGTAAGAGAACACTAATACGGTAGCATCATCAACATCCGAGACGCTGTACGAACCATCAAATTCACTGACAGTCCCGGTTGACGTACCTTGCACCAATACGTTTACACCGATCAGTGGTTCACCGCTTTCATCCTTGATGACGCCGTTCACTGTCTTTTGAGCTAAAAGACTCGTGGAAAACATCGAAAGGAGAAGCAGCACCTGATAAAAAAGTTTACTTCTTTTCATACGTGATAAGTTTCATTTGAAGAATTTATGTAGAGAAAATATCAGCGGACATGACCCAGATTCACCAAGTCGTCCCATAGATCGATGGTTGGCAAATTCAATTTCACTGAAAAATACGAGATTAATGATGCCATCGTTGGTGGTTTTTTGCATAATCATTATTCTTTTTTTACAGGTCAAAATTCCCCGAAGTATGTGCTAGGGCACCTGTGTAAAGATAGCTCGATCGCAGAGATCCACCAATACATCTAAGTCTAGAAATGAATAAAGTTTCGATGAGGTGGGAAGACCAAAGCATCTTCTTTCCCTCATGGGCATGCTCTACGGTCGATCATGAGGTTCACTAATGACACCCAGGTAACGCCCCATCCAGTAGGGGAGCAAATATATGTCGCCACTTGATTCCGATCGGGCTCGGCTATCCCGGTCTATCACAAAGGTGTTGGTGTTGTGCTTGTACATCGGTTTTTCATCTGGTGGCAGTACCACCGCTGTCGTCTGATTTCGAAAGTTTTTCGGCACCAATTCGATGTCCTTACGATGCGAGTTGGAGATCGAATAATTGATCAAATCCAGCGGAAATTCCTGAAGATACCAGATGGACTCAGCCAGATCAAATTCCTTGGCACCGGTCATGCCGTAGCAGAAATTCCACAAAGCATCCCGCTCCGGTCGTTCAATGTTCCAATGATTCTTGATGGTTTCCAGATATTTCTCCTTTAATGATTGATCGAAAGCATAAGGGTGCAGATACCAATAGCTCAAAAAATACATCTCGTCGTCTGAGTGATTCCAAGATGATGACAACATAGTTGCCAATGGACCTGACTTTCGCACACCTACCTCTTCCATGGGCATCATGAGATTTTCCAAATATCCGTGGTCTTCAAATAATGTAAAGGCAGCCTTTTTATACTTCTCATCACCAGTGAAATGATAGGCGGCTTGTAAGAACCCTGTGATATTCGAGGAATTCAGCTTTCGGTCTCCCACACCTTTGGGGAAACCATTGACATAGTCGGGATTCCATCTTCCCCAGCGAGTCGGCTTACCGTCGATATCTACCAGATAAAGGTCATTTTCTAAGATGTGATCAGTCATGTCCCGGATGAGATCAATCGCACGGCGTTTGATGGCGGTATCTGGAATGATCTCTGCCATTAAGCAAAAGGCAAAATAATGTCCAATGGACTCATCGCTACTCGTGGTGCCTTTCCAATCCCATTCAGGATCCTTCGCTTTTCTCCAAGCATCTAGATCGTGTTTGGCATAGCTTCGACGTTCATAAGAACGCGACAGAAATCCCTTAATCGGGTTGATATCATTGAGACGCTCCATGGCCTCAAAAGCTTCGATGGCATTTTGATAGGCTTCAGGCGATCCAGTCACTTTGTAACGAAACAGCTGACTGCCCAGATACATGGAGGTCCACAAGCCATCATTGTCAGAATCTACTACACTCCCCGAATTTAGATCACCCGGTATGCGCATGACAAATTCAGCACTGTTAAATCCGTGTCGTATGTGACGATCTCGCACTTGTTTTTCAAAATGAAGGGCCTTATCATGCAGGGTCATTGGTGAGAAATTAATGATCGAAAGCCCTCGAGTAGTTAACAGAAGTACTTCTCGCTTGGCGCCAGGAGCGATGTCGAGTACATGATCATCTATCATCCACCGTCTGGAAGCATAGTAGTTGTATCCATTTCTCTGATCGGGTGTAAAGGCTCCCCGTTTGGTCCCTACCCATAATTTATCATCGATCACTTCCATGGTGGTGATTTCATCCCATGGTATTTTTTGGTCGAGGTCCTCCTTGCCCGTCTCCATCTGGTATCGCAGCAGACCATGATCTGTTCCGATGTACCATTCTGAAGACTGATCAAGGACACGCACACATGTGAAGCCCTCTCCAGCCAGCGCGGTCTGGTAGCTTACTGTAGATGGTGTGAATTGGTGCAGCCCGTGATTATCAACGATGAAGAACTGATCTGTGGCCTCTACATATGTCACTTCTGACAGCCGATGGTTGCTACCAAAACTTTTCTTCCATTGCAACGATCCATCTCGATAGTATTCCAATCCACTATCGGAGCCAATTAGAAAGTCAAAACTTGACCCTCCGGCCAACATCTTAGCATCTCGCAGAGTATGATTGATCAAAAGCCTGCCTGCCCATGCATTACTAAATATCTGGTCATCTGTGAGATACACAAATTGATCTCTGTGTGAAATCATGGAGACAATCCTGCAATCGTCCATAAAAGCATACTGATGGTCCGCCATCAGCCTGCCCCCGTACGGCTTGAGCGTTCCCGCATTTGAGCTTATCTGAATTTGACCATTGCGATCTGCTGCTACTCTATCTAGATGAATCGAGTATTCCGACTGGACTTCAAAGAGCTCGCTTTGATCCTGAAGAAAATGTGTGTCTTGATGCACGGGCTGTTGAGCAACTGCAAAACACAGTGAACACATCAGCATGACAATGGTAAAGTACTTTCTCATGATTGGCTGTAGTGGTAAATGACTTATTGATTGTTTTCGAAAATACGGATTGTGATTTGGTCAATGTTTGAGTGGTAGATCATTGTTTTTCAATCATTTATGTGCAGCTGACTCTAGCAGTCGAGCATTATTGGTATCACTTCCCTCCACTGACATCTCCGCCCTCAGATTTCAGGTAGCCCCCAGAAATTGAATGCTGGCAAATTCACCTCAAACTCACCGTATAATTTTGACGTAAAAGGAACTAAAAGTTAATTTTAAATAAAGAAAATGCGAAAAATTTGGTTTTTATTGGCTATTTTTTTAAAATAGATATGTTATTTTAACCCACAGAAAACCGCCTTTGGAAATTTCGAACAGTGAATAATCGATCAATATGGAGCTAGTTTTTGAAAAGATACAGGTGCCGCACAAGCGTTCTTTTGTGGCTAGAAAACTTGAATTATTGCATCACTCGACCAAGATTCATTCACATAAGAATTATGAATTGAATCTGATCGTTTCTGGCTCTGGTAAGCGTCTGGTTGCAAACAATATCGAGAGATTTGAGGTCGGTGACTTGGTCCTCATGGGGCCACACCTCCCTCACTGCTGGGATATATTGGAGTGTGATGACGATACACCACCCGCATGTATAGTAATTCATTTTTATGAAAACATCATCGGTTCTGATTTTTTCAATATTCCAGAGCTCAGTTGTATTGAGGACCTCCTGAAAGAGAGCGCACGCGGTATATCTTTTGGGGGAGAATTGATCCCCTTGATTACGGAGAGGATGGAAGAACTTGTCCAGGCAGAGGGTTTTAAGAGTTATCTTTTAATTCTGCAGGTCTTTGAGATCTTACTTAGGATGGAGAAGAGGGAATATCTCTCAGTGACCCCTTATTCTGATGATTTTCAGAAAGATTTGGATAGGATCAATACCGTCTATCAATATGTGCTTCAGAATGTACAGAATAAAATCAGTCAGCAAGATGCGGCGGCACTGTTGCATATGGCTCCCGGGTCATTCTGCCGATATTTTCGCAAAAAGACCAAGACCACTTTTTCCCAGTATGTAAAAAAGGTTAGGATCAGTCTTGCCGCCAGGCTATTAGCAGAATCTGATCAGCGTATTTCACAGATTTGCTATGAAAGCGGCTATAACAATATTGCCAATTTTAATCATCACTTTAAATCTCTTACAGGTATGACGCCTTCCGCATATAGAAAGACTTTCGAGGGGATGAGAGAAGGAAACGGTGTTGGGTAGAGGTCGTCGGTTTTCTCTTCGGGAGCGAGTCAAGATTCTTTCCCTCGGCTCATGCACAGTTAGCCTGTAGTTAGGTCGGTCAGAATGGTGATCTCTCAACAATTTGTCTCACGACCCATTAGGGTGGACAAATGAGTGAAACCCAAAGATGACTGTCACATGGTAATATTAAAAATGTAGTTTTGCTCGATGACCACCAGGGATCTTTCTTCTTCCGAGTTTGCACCTTTTTTTGTTAAGTACATTGCGTTGGTTGATGAAGACATCGACTTACGACAACAGATGATGCACTCGGGCCAAGATGTCGCTGATTTCTTTTCTGGCATAGAGCATGTAAAAGGGGATTTCCGTTATGCAGTGGGAAAATGGTCGATCAAGGAAGTCTTTCAGCATATGATCGACACAGAGCGAATTTTTGCATATCGCCTCTTTCGCATTGGCAGGGGAGATGACACTCCACTAAGTGGATTTAATCAAGATTTGTACAATTTACATGCTGGTGTTGAAGAAAAATCGATGATCCATCTTATGGAAGAGTTTAAGGTGACCAGAGAATACACCCAAGTCATATTGGAGGGATTTAGCGATACCAATCTGGCATATATTGGGACATCGTCAGGTCACCCTTTATCGGCTAGGGCGGCGGCATTTATCATCATTGGGCATGCAGAGTGGCACATGAACAAGATTCGGGATCTCTATTTATCATAGTGGTTTGGAATAGAACCGATTTATCGGCAACCTGGATTAAGGCATAGCCCTGACAGCCTGATTTATGCATTAAGGATCCATCCAAAAGCTCCCAAAGGATTATTTGGGTACATCCGGGCAACTCTAAAACATGCACAAAATGATTGATTGTTTGTTAAGACAAGACAATCTGAAATAACCATAGTCACAGCTAGGAGAGAGGAGATCAATCGGAAAGGCTCGTTTAAACATTTCAATAGAATCTTTGCCCTCGGTGAACGAGTTTTCGGAGGCACCCATATATATGAGAAGAAAAGATGGGTCTCGCTCCATAAGCTGCACCGATTACCCAAGTTTGTCGAGTTGATTGATTTTAAACTGCATTAAAAGAGCAATTGATTTAGCTCGCTCGATGGCCAAGTGTGCCAACGGACCTTGATGGTTTTCACTGACAGTCTCCACAAAATATGAGAGCCATCGATCAAAATGAATCTTCTGGAGGTTTTTCTTATGATGGAGTGCGATGTGCATTTCCATGACATTGGTACGATAGGTACCGGTCTGAAATAGTATACTCTCCCAAAACAGGACCAGTCGCGGAATGTGAGCTTCCAAATCGATTTGAGCCACCTCATTAAATATTGGTGCCAACTCTTCATCTACGAGCATTTTACTGTAGAAGGTGCGCATTAAAAGCTCAATATCCTTTCTTGTAGATATATCTGTCAACAAGACATCGGATTAATCATCATCTAGATCTAATTTGCTAATTTGGACTTTATCCAGCTCCGGGGATATCCATCTCGTCGCCACCCTCCTCAGCGTTATAAATCCTGTATCGCTGTTAGTCCCCGCCATCTTTGCGACGAAATGTCCCACCACCAAATTAGTTCCTTCTAAGGTCACTCCATCCTCAGGTAATTTCTGGGGTCTCAAGTTGTGCGAGGGAGTTGTTGATATCTGTATCTGTTAATTCATGCCGGACCAATTTTCCGGCGAAGTAATCTTCGTAAGCTTTCATATCAAAATTGCCATGTCCACAGAGATTAAATAAGATCGTCTCCGTGGTTCCAGCGGCCTTGCATCTTTCTACCTCCTGGAAAACGGTAGCGATGGCATGAGTGGCTTCTGGTGCAGGGATGATACCTTCCGATCTAGCAAAGACAACACCAGCCTCAAAAGCTTCGAGTTGATCGTGCGCCTCGGCCTCTATCAGTTTATCCTTTAGCAACTGGCTGACTATTACTCCGGCGCCATGGTATCTTAGACCACCTGCATGAATCGGGGCAGGAATGAAGTTGTGACCCAGGGTATACATGGGCAAAAGGGGTGTCATACCTACTGTATCTCCAAAATCATATCTAAATACACCGCGAGTAAGCTTCGGACACGATGAAGGTTCGCTGGCTATGCATCTGATCTGCTTACCCTCTTCCAGGTTATACCTCAAGAATGGAAAGGATAGACCAGCGAAGTTAGATCCACCACCGAAGGGAGCCACGACCACATCAGGCATCAACCCAACTTTTTGCATCTGCTGTACAGCTTCTTGCCCAACAATGGTCTGATGCAGTAGTACGTGATTGAGCACACTACCCAATGAGTATTTGGTATGCTCATCCATGGCGGCCATTTCAACAGCTTCTGAAATAGCAATTCCGAGAGATCCCGGACTGTCGGGATCACCAGCCAGAATCTTCCTGCCTGCTTGGGTTTGGTCCGAAGGTGAAGCAATAACCTTGGCACCCCAGGTATTCATCATGGTCTTTCTGTAGGGCTTATGATGATAACTCAGGTTGACCATATAGACCTCACAAGCCAGGTCAAACAAGTTACAGGCATAGCTGAGTGCACTACCCCATTGTCCAGCTCCTGTCTCTGTCGTGATTTTTTTCACCCCTTCCTGTTTGTTGTAGTATGCTTGAGGTACTGCAGTGTTGGGTTTGTGCGATCCTGAAGGTGATACACCTTCATATTTGTAAAAGATTTTTGCAGGGGAGTCCAGCGCTTTTTCCAAACCGAAGGCTCTGTACATTGGAGTTGGCCGCCATGCCCGATAAATATCGCGCACCTCGTCTGGTATGGCAATCCATTTTTCTGCGGACACTTCTTGCTTAATGAGCTCCATGGGAAACAAGGGTGCCAGTGCTTCCGGTCCAATTGGTTCTTTTGTTCCTGGGTGCAGTGGTGGCAGAGGTTTGTTGGGCATGTCTGCTACGATGTTGTACCATTTTTCAGGAATTTCATTCTCGGAAAGAGTAATTTTCTTTGTCATGTTCGAAAAGGTTGGTTAGCTGAAATGAAAGTAAGATATGATATCGGTCTGTACCATCAAAATGTTTCTGGATCAATGTACTTCAGAACTCCTGTGCCTACATAGTTCCACTTTTTCTGCTAAATTCTCAACCCATTACTTACTCAGGAAGGCTTGATTGACTGGGGTATCGTCTGGCAAGTAAAAGTACAGTTTGGGCAGTTATTTTGTGCGAGATCGAAGAAGACAAAACCCCCAAGAGCAGAAGCTCCGTACTGAAGGTTTTCGAGGGTTGTTGATGAATAACTGGTGAATCGAGCATGTCAAATTCGTGTAGCTTTTGGCGAGAGGATCCACTAACCTCGCCGACGATCACCTTTGGAGTGTGTCCTACCTCTGCCAGGTCTGCGTCCTTTGCGGTTGGATTTGCCATGTCCTCGACCCCTTTGACGACTGCCAAAACGACCAGCGCTTTGTTTGGGGTTCCAGTCTGGTCCCGGACCGATGGTAGCAGGCAGAGGGATTTTCATGATCTCCCTTTCTATCAATTTTTCGATTCGACTAAACTTGTACATGTCGTCCTCATTGATGAGAGTCAGGGCTACTCCAGTTGTCTCGGCTCTTGCCGTTCTACCCACTCGGTGCACATAGTCTTCAGCGTCATTGGGCACATCATAATTGATGACTAGGTTGATGTCCTTGATGTCTATCCCGCGACTCAACACATCAGTTGCGACCAAAATACGCGTCCTCTTGGACCTGAATTTTGCCAGCACGTTTTCGCGCTCGGACTGCTCGAGGTCCGATGAGATTCCAGCCACTTCGTAGTTGTTGCCTTTGAGGGCTCTGACGATCTCTCCAACTTTCTTCTTTGTTGAGCTAAAAATCAGGATGCTCTTATACTCAGCTTTACCCTTGACGAGCTCGACGATCAAGGGTGATTTTTGGTGATCATAGGTAAGGTAGGCTGCCTGCAGTACGCCTGCTGCAGGCTTGGAAAGAGCTAGGGATATTTCTACGGGTTGGTGTAAGATTTGCTTTGCCAACTGCCTGATCTTTGACGGCATGGTAGCGCTAAACATCAAGTTTTGTCGTTCTTTTGGCAAGTAGGAAATGATCTTTTTTATGTCTTCGTGAAACCCCATATCCAGCATACGATCAGCCTCATCCAGAATCAAGTGTTGGATCTGATCAAATTTCACATAGCCCAAGTTAAGGTGAGAGATCAACTTGCCTGGGGTAGCCACAATGATGTCTGTGCCTTGACTCAAAGTGTTTTTTTGTTGATCAAATTCGGGGCCATCACCTCCACCATAGATTGCCATGGACTCAACCGGCACAAAATATCCCAGTCCCTGAATCTGTTGATCTATTTGCATAGCCAGCTCACGCGTGGGTACTATGATTAATGCTCTGATTTGGTGATCATCTTTCATACTCAGTAAGTTGAGTATGGGTAGAAGGAAGGCAGCTGTCTTTCCCGTGCCAGTTTGAGCACATGCTAATAGATCCCCGCCCTCCAGTATGACTGGAATGGCTTTTTCTTGTATGGGCGTGGCTTCTTCAAAGCCCATATACGAGATTGCTTCTAAGAGCTGCTCATTTAGTGCTAATTCAGTAAACTTCATATAATGTAAAATACCATCATTGATATGATGCAAGGCAAAGATACCCATTTAAATTTTGAGACAGTAGAGGGAGGAAGGCTTGGGTGTATGATAGATCTCCCTTAAGACTAAGAGCTAAGCGATCTTTTGGTCCCTGGTCTCTGGGATGGCACTTCGATAAATGTCTCCCGTTTAGAGGAAATATTGATTAATACTGGCCAGATCCTCGATTATTGATTGCTGGATCTTAACCACTGCCACCATATCTACAAAATATTTCCAGACAAAACGGCTCAAATCACATTTCGCTATCGCAGTACGGAGGTAGGATATAATTCGATAAATTCATTTGTTCTATATAAATTCCGAAAAATATTAATCTGTTATGAAGTTCGGAGAGACCGCTCCAGCCAGATAACCAACAAATCTGCTGGCCAGGCACGAAAAAATCACGCTAGTCGCCATTTTTATATCTGAATAATTTGATGGTTTTTCCATAGCTCTTGATGTGCTGATAATTTTTTTTAATCTCCTCCACTAGACTACGAGGTGCCTGATCATGAATGATGTAATATTTGGGCTGATGTGCCTTAATTTGATCAAATACTTCAGCCGTATCGATCGCATAGGCTTTGATAAGATCAGGCTTAAACAGCAGTGATGTGTGAATGTATTTTGTGGGAGGATCCGTATCGCATAAATAGTATAAAATATTTTTATCATTAGTGTAAATGACATCCTTGTGATCAAGGTCCAGTTTGATTTCTTGCGAAATGATTCTGGTGTAGTCTGGTTTATCGGCATATAGCTGAATATATTGATTTCCCCAGATCATCAAGGTCGCAACTATGATCAATACGATGCGTTGCTGCACAATCCAAGATTGGAACCGATTCCGGTAGACCTTTTTAGTGCTTACATAGCTGGCGATAATAAAGACAAATGGTATGAGCACCTGGTAGAGGTAGTGAAAATGAAACTTCCCAGTGATGACTACTCCCAACCAGGTAGAAATGACCCAAGTCAGCCAAATCAATTTCCAGGATGAGCCATGGATTTTTTGTTTCCAAATCTTGAAGAATCCATAGATGCATAGCAAAGACAGAGGTAAAAACGACAGATAGAATTCTCCAACAAAAGCAAACATTTTTGTCAAGGATAGTGCACTGGAGTAACGACTTGGTATGATGATGGTTGCAAAAAGAAATGAGTCTAGATGACCACCAATGAAGTAGCTAAACATTACTAAAGAGATGGGAATGGCAAAGAATACTGCAGCAACTGCAAGATGTTTTGCGGCCGTTTTAAAAGAGTGACCGTAGAGACTGACAAATAGTACGATGTATGGAATAATGTCAAATAGTATGTGATACTTGATGATGAAACCTATCCCAAGGACGATACCAATACCGGCACTTTTCCTCAGACTGCAACCTGAGCTTATGGTGTAAAGGGCGATGGCAGAGCAAAGCACAAAGAATATTTCGGTATTGGCAGACCATCCCCATTTATGGAGAGATGCACAAAAAACAAACAGTACTCCGGTGATGGAAGCTGAAATACTATGGCCAATGAGGTTTTTATGAGCCTTATGGATGAAGTATGCGGTGCACCCTACACAAAGCGAGGCAAAGATGCGGATGGCATGAATGTCGTGGAAGATGTAGAGAATGGGGGCAAAGACAAGATAGATGCCGATGGGTTTGACATCAAGATTCCCAACGTATGGCCAAACTCCGTCTAGTAGTTGGTTTGCAATGAGAATATATGTAGACTCGTCGTGGTCGATCACCGATGGGAAGAAAGTCCAAAATCGAAAGATCAGTGCCAGCAATAGATAAGAAAGTAAGCCAATTCGATCTTTGGTGGCCATGCTGAGCATTTCGACGATCCAGACTGGATCATTGCATTGGCCGTTAAGATAAGGTTAATTTAGAGGAGCACGAAAGACATTTGAAGTCTTATCGTTGGTATATCACATGGTCAATTGCTAAAAGTCTTGGTGTGAGTTCGTTACGACCGGCGTCATAGCTTTGATTGGATACTGGGGGAACTTTGCCCATATTAGATTATGTTCGCAGCGGAAGGACACAATCACTGGGATGATGTTGAATGATTGTTTATACATTTTTGTGCACGGCTAGACTTTTGCAAACTGCAATCCGGTCCGTCACAAGAGTGCGCCAGAGGACTTCACTTGACAGTGGTTGCGCCAGATATGGTACTTTGATACATGATACAGCAGAATGCGATGAGGAAGGTCAGCAGGTATGTGCTCTACGGAGTAGGGACACTTCTGTTTCTATTTGTGTTGGTCTATGCATTGTTACAGGTGCCCATGGTGCAGAATAAGGTGGTAGATCAGCTCACAGCCTCCTTGAGTGAACGTCTGGGCGCAGATGTGAGCATTGGCCGGGTGGACATAAAGTTCTTTAAGACAGCTTCCATTCAGGGCATTTACATCGAAGATTTGAATAACGACACCCTCTTGTATGTAGAAACATTGGATGTTGGGGTTGACGTTTTCAATCTGTTTCGCAAAGAGATCCATATCAACCGTGTTTTTATAGGCGGTGCACATACATCGCTGAGTCGTAAAGAAGGAGATGACGCTTTCAATTACCAGTTCTTAGTCGATGCATTTACCAGCGATGCCCAGGCTGACACCACGGCCAGTACCTGGGATATTACTTTGGACAAAGTCGAACTGAATGATGTTGATTGGGTCCAGCACGATGAAGTCGAGCAGAAATCCTCTCACATGGACATTGGACATCTGCACGTCTACGTCGACACCTTGGATTTAAAGGACCGGAGGCTTGCCCTGAGACAGATTGGTATCAGTGAATCAAGCGGTAGATTCAGAAACTGGGCACCATTCGATGCAGAGGTGCGTGGTGAAGATACCATACAGACCATGATCAACCCACTATCCTTTCCGGGTACAAGCTGGGATATTCACCTTCGACAATTTCGACTAGAGGAAAGTCAATTTTTCTATGATGTGATCCACGCCCCTGGCATTGATGGTCACCTGGATTTTAACCATTTAGCACTTGATCAGGTTTTCGTCTTTATTGATGAATTATCTTGGTCGTCCTCTCAAGTGGACGCCATCTTAAAAGAGGCTTCTTGGGTGGATAAAAGTGGATTTGAAGTCAAAGACCTGACAGCTACTTTGCACATGAATCCAGAAATGATTCATGTCAATGATTTTTCCATCGTCACACCGAAAAGTAGATTAGAAAGTAGTACCGCACTGGATTTTGGCAAATTTGACGATTTAACCAGTTTTGACGATTCCGTTTACATCACAGCATATTTTTATGATTCAGAAGTAAGTTTAGTTGACATAAATTATCTGTTTCCTTCTTTGGATGATCAGGATATTCTTAACAATAATTTGTCCGAAACCCTAAGAATCGATGGTGGACTAAAAGGTACCATTAGTAACTTGCAACTGAATGATTTGACCATACAGGTACCCAATCAACTTGATATCTATGCCTACGGAGAGTTGGATGGATTGGCTTCCGGAGATCCTAGTTTTGATATCCACCTTTCTCGATTTAATACATCGTATGCAGCTTTACAAAAGTTAACTAAGAATGTCAGACTGCCTCAGGGGATTGCACCATGGGGTGCTTTTAAACTGAGTGGATTTTTCAGGGGAAGCATTGATGATCTAAATATCAGGCAAGTCTCATTAACCACGAGTGGTATCACTGGATTTGAAGGAGATGTTCATGCAGTGGGACTTCCGAGCTTTAGTACAGCTGATTTTGATCTTGACGTCAAAGCATTGCGGAGTGTGGCAGGTGAACTTGATGGTTTTGTAAATGGTGGAATGCCCGCAGAAGTGGATAGTCTGGGAGTCTTTTTTTTTCGAGGCAATTTTAAAGGATCGATCGATGATTTTAAGGTGAATGGTGACTTTGTTTCGGAGGCAGGAGATATTAGTTCCAACTTTGAGGTGAAGTTCGAGGAGGATTTTTCCAATGCAGTCTACAGCGGTGATGTGTCGACAGATTCGTTTGACTTGGGCAGGGTATTAGCCCAGGATAATGTGGGATTTCTATCTATGGATGTGTACTCATATGGCCAAGGTCTGGACGAACATACGCTGAAGACAGTTGTCATGGGAGAGGTCCAGCATCTGGATTTGCAGGGCTATGCTTATGAGGGATTGAACTTGGATGGGCGCTTTGATAAAAAACAATTCAGCGGTCATGCAGCCATAGAAGATGAAAACATCGATGTCGATTTTGAAGGGGTGATTAGTCTCAGTGATACCTTGAGTAAATTTAGGTTTAAGACAAGAATTGATACGATCAATTTTAAGGCGTTGCACCTGCTTGATACAGAACTGGGCATGAAGGCAAGAATTCGATCAGACTTTCGTGGAAGCAGTTTCTATGAAATGGACGGGGCCATTACAGCCACCAATGTAAAATTCTCCAACCTCGAGGATGTTTTCAAGGTCGATACAATCTATTTGTCTTCGACCGCACTTGATCAGAAAAATCGGAACATTGATGTCACATCTGACTTTGTCAATGGATTTATTAAGGGTGATTTCAGCTTGGTGCAGATCCCAGCAGCATTGCGAGATTATGTAAATAATTATTTTCCAGTGGAGAATACGCTGGATTCAGTCGATACTCAAATGGACCTGAGCAGATCTAGCAGTGATAGCAGTCTGGCAGATCAAGATTTTGAATTCGAACTCTCTGTGGTGGGTGCACAACCTGGGTTGAGCCTGGTCGCACAGGATCTAGAAAGGTTAGATTCACTCATACTCTCAGGACATGTAAACACTAAGGACAAGGAGCTTTCATTAAGCGGTTATTTGGGAAAGATCGTATATGGGTCTATGGCCACAGGGCCGATTACCTATAGTGCGCAGGGTGATCCTGAACGTCTTGATAATGTCCTGCAGGTAAATCATACTGCATTGCCCGGTGAGGTTGACTTTCCCTACCTATATCTCGATGCATTGTTGGAGAATGATAGTGCTTACTTCAGTCTTTTATTGGAGGGTGATACCGATACGCTATCGGAAAAATTGGGATTAGCTGCCCTGTTAGTAAAAGACAATGATCAGTTCAAAGCAACATTACACCAGATTCTCACACTCAATGGCGTCCAATGGCAGGTAAATCCCGACAATCAAATAGTATTCGATGATCATGAATTAGACATAACCGATCTGGACGTAGCTAGAGGTGATCAGAAAATTACCATTTACACAGAGGATCGTCAAGAGCCTAAGGATGATAATCCGATTGGAATCCGCTTTGATGACTTCAGGGTAAGCGAAATCAGTGACTTTTTGGGTGCCAGGGAGGCGACCTATGATGGAGGCCTCAATGGTGAAGTGCTGTTGCAAGACTTAGTCAATAATAGCAGTTATCTGGCAGATCTAAGACTCGATGATCTCACCTTTCAAGGTGAGCAAGTAGGCAATTTGACCATTACTTCTAAACAGCAAACCGATCAAGTAATTGATATGATGCTAAAACTGGAAGGGGGCATCAGTGGAGTTGATTTTCGAGGAACCTACAATACAGAAACTTCAGCCATCGACCTGCAGGGAGAAGTGGACAGGCTGTCACTTAAGAATGTCGATCCCTTCCTCAAAAAGTATATAGGAGAAAGCGAGGGCAAGATCTCAGGATTGATCGATATTAAAGGGACCACTTCCTTGCCTCAAATAAATGGAAGAATAGAATTGGATAAGATATCTACAGTGATCGATTACTTGCAAGGTCGCTATACTCTTGAAAACGAAGATGTGGAAATTAGACAAAATGAAATACTATTTGAAAGGTTTAGCATCAAGGATCCCGAAAGTAATGAAGCCTACATCGACGGAAAGGTACGGATCAATAGTTTTGAAGAATACACACTAGATTTAGACGTTCATACGAAGAAATTCGTAGTCTTAAACACGTCACTAAGGGATAATGATCTCTTTTATGGAAAATTAGTCGTCAGAGCAGATATGGATATTGCTGGTACTGCGGCAGAGCCGGTTCTGGACATGAATGTCAGAACACTGACAGGTACGGATTTTCACATTCAGCCATTGTCATACGAGAGTAGCTTACAGCTGGAAGACTTTATTATTTTCGCCAACCCTGAAGCGTATACCGCCGACACTACGGTTTCAATCCAAGATTTGTACAAGTTATCGGAGTATGGAATGAAATTGTCAGCAAACTTAGAATTGACACCTTCAGCTAAATTGACCATTGTAGTAGATCCTGTGAAGGGCGATAAATTGGTATGTCGAGGCAATGCCAATCTTGCCGTAGATGTGACACCGCAGGGAGATTTAAATATACTGGGAAATTATGCCATCACTGAGGGACAATACGCTTTCAATTTTCAGCGCGTTTTAAAACGTACGTTTGACATCGATCCAGGTAGCACCGTGTCTTTTGTCGGGGACCCATTGAAATCGAGGTTTAATATCACCGCCAACTATGGAGTGAATACTACGACCTACGAGTTGATCAGAAATCAAAGTTCCCTAAGTGCAGCTGAAGAGTCACAATCAAAGCAGCGCAAGGAGGTGGTAGTGAAGTTGAAACTTAATGGGAACCTTGAAGATCCGGAAGCTAGCTTTGACATCGTGATCCCTGATCAGGGTGGAGCTGGCCTGACAAGCAGTGTCACCAGTAAGCTCCTCCAACTCCGGGAGGATGAATCCTCCATGAACAAGCAAGTTTTTGGCCTATTAATATTCAGCAGTTTTATCGCTGAAGAGCAGCATGTGGGGGCTGCCTCTCTGATAGCTGATGCAGGACAGTCTGCCATTTTAACCAGCGTGAGCAATCTGCTGTCTAACGAATTGAATCGATTGGCTAAGCGGTACATCAAAGGTGTGGATCTGGATTTTGGGGTGGGATCGTATAGCACTGCGTTTGGTGATCATAATTCGCTGATCACTGAGTTGCAGGTGGGATTGAGTAAGAGTTTACTTGACGATCGGCTCCAGGTGAAATTGGGTGGCAATGTCCAATTTGATAATAATGCAGATCAGGATATCAGCAGCAATCAAAACTCCACATTCTCAGGTGATTTTGTTTTAGAGTACAAGTTGACGGCCGATGGAAACTACCGACTGAGATTTTTTCAGTCTTTGAGTAATGAAGAGAATCTTTTTGACCCTGGAGTCAATTACTCGGAGACAGGGGTGTCCGTCTTTTTTACTAGATCATTTAATAGTAAGAAATACCAATTGCAAATAGAGGAAGGTGCTCAGACGAAGTAGCCAATGCTTGATTTATCCCAACCGTCTATGATAAAATATCAAGTGTGTATTTATTTTATTGTTGTGCTGAGCTCTTGTTCGGTCAGTAAGTACATCGATGATGATGCACCCTTGTACGGTGGTACGAATATTGGTCTCGAAGATCCAGCCGATTTCGTGACACCCGGGAGTGTAAAGGCAGATTTACTAAATATTTCACAGCCCAAACCCAACGACAAATTTCCACTTTGGGTGTATTATTCGTTTGGGAACCCCGATAAAGAAACGGGTCTTGGTAATTTTGTCAAGAACAAATTTGGTCAACCACCAGTTTTTTACAGCGATGAGGAGGTGGAGAGATCGAGACTTGCCATGCGGAAGTTTTTGTACGATCAGGGGTATTTTAATGCAGATATTGACTTTGACACTGCATTGACAAACAAGATAGTTCATGTGAACTATGAGGTTGCTACAGCCGGCAGACACCGCATTCGGAATGTATATTTTCCAGAGGATACGACCCATATTGGAATGGTTGTATCAAGTTTAAAAGAACGTACGGAATTAAAATCAGAAGCCTACTATAGCCTTAGTAGATTGGTGAGTGAACGCAACAGAATAGGCACCGAAGCTCGTAACCAGGGATATTACGATTTCAAAGATGATGACATCTTTTATTTTGTAGATACCAACGCAGTCAATCGACCAGACTCCCTTTTTTCCGATATCTGGCTGAAAATACGCCGTCCCCCTACGGGACAGGACTATCGACAATATCGAATCGGCTATAGTCATGTTTATCCTAACTATGATCTGAGTTACCCAGCCTTAGAAGGTCTCTTTGACACCGTTTTTTACCAGGATATGCGAATTTATCAGAATGCCGAAATTTTGAAGCCGAGAACACTGGATGAATCTATCACGCAAGCGTTAAATGACATTTATTCGGAGGAACGCCAGATAGCGACGACTAATCATCTACTGGATCTGGATATCTACAAGTTCGTTAATTTGAATTACCGGGTGCGCCAAGTGGGCGACACCAGTTATCTGGACCGGTATGTGTATCTGACACCGGGGAAAGTGCAGAATGTCTCTGCTGAAATTGAAGCTACCACCAGGGCCAATGCACTGGGTATGTCGATCAAGGGTAGTTATGCACATAAAAACCTCTTTCATGGCGCTGAGCGACTGGACTTGAGTCTCTCCACTGGATTTGAGAATGGAGGTAGCGTGCTGGTCGGTGATGATACCTTAAGAAACAATTTGGTTGAGGTCACCGCACGTGCTGATCTTTCCATACCCAGGTTTGTGATACCCTTTGTAAAGATTGATCAGGGCTCGACCTTTCACATTCCACGCACGAAGATCGGACTGTTGGCAAATTTTCAAAGGCGCAGAAATCTCTTTACCTCACGAAATTATCGCCTTACTTTCGGTTATGATTGGGAGGAGACTAGAAGAAAGAGACATCAGATAGATCTCATTGGTCTCAATATTTTTAATATTTCCCAACAGTCGGATCCCTTCAAGCGATTGCTCGCCGGGAATACCAGGTTAGAACGAAGTCTCTCCAATCTCTTGGTGCTGGGATCGACCTATACCTATACTTACACCAATCAGGAACTGGGTAGACGAAAGAACTATCTCTTTTTTCTCGGTCAATTTGAAGCTGCGGGAAATACCAGTTACTTGGCAACCAAATTGTTTGCCAACGAAAATCAAGAGCCCTATCGATTATTTGGAAGACGCTTTTCTCAGTTCACAAAATTTGATGTTGATTTGCGCTACAATTGGGTGCGGAGAAAAAGCAGCCTGGTAACCAGAATTACTCCTGGTATAGGCATTCCCTATCTGAATTCATCTAGTTTGCCATACATCAAGCAGTACTACCTAGGTGGGGCCAGCAGTATGCGCGCGTTTCCGATCAGAGGTCTTTTGGGTAGTTATCGGGCAGATGAGGCTAGCGCGGTGGCGCGGACAAATTTTGAGCAGACGGGCGAGGTCAAGCTCGAAGGGAATATCGAATACCGGTTCGATCTATGGGAAGCGCTCTACCTAAAAGGTGCGCTCTTTCTTGATGTGGGTAATGTCTGGCTACTTGATCCAGATAACCTGGAACCAGATAAGCGCAAGGTGTTTTCTGCTTCAAGATTTCTAAACGAACTGGCCTTTGGAGCTGGTACCGGCTTGCGAGTGGATATTCAATATGTCGTCCTGCGTTTGGACCTGGGATTGCCATTGAAGAAGCCGTTCCTTCCACAAGGAGATCGATGGACGTTTAGCCACATGGGTGAAAAAGGTTGGATGAAAGAGAATCTCTCACTCAATATCGCATTGGGATATCCCTTCTAGTGCCCTACACGGGTGTTGAATTTCTGACTCGATTTGCGTCGCGATGTTATTTTGGTCTTAGACATGTCATATGCCCAGGCATAACGGTGCAGTATGAATGGAGGATTGATGGCCAAATGTCCCGGATGCAGACTCCATGCTCATGGAATCGGGAAGTGACCGAGGCAACTTGCCAGCGATCGATTGGGGTAAAATAGTGATCTCTCGTAGAGGATCACACGATTGGACTGGAAGATGGTGGATCACCGGTTGCCCTGCTCGTCAATAGGAGGTCCGGAGCTTTCACATAAGGACTTCAATGGACGGATGTAATTTACCAAGCCCGATTGCCAAGATCAGGTCTGTCGCGTGGAACGACACGTTTGTTGGGGCCAATATCACCCGGCACGAAATGATAAGGCTGTCATCAGGGACGATGAGAAGGTCATTTTATGTAAAAAAGAAAGGCTGTCATAAAGATATGACAGCCTCAAATTAAGATCTATATCGTTGACGATTCTAGTACCTTCTGTCGTACCGGCCACCGCCGCCGCCACCGCCCTGATATCCACCGCCACCACGGTTTCCACCACGGTTCCGATTTTCTCTGGGCTCAGCTTTCTTGACCACGATGGTTCGACCATCAAACTCGGTATCATTCAATGAGTTGATGGCTTCCTGTGCTTCGTCGTCGTTAGGCATTTCAACAAATCCAAAGCCTTTCGACTTGCCGGTAAACTTGTCCATAATAATTTTCACAGAATCCACGGCACCAAAACGCTCAAATGCTTCCTGTAGCTCGCCTTCACGAGTGCTAAAATTCAATCTTGCAACAAAAATATTCATAATAAAAAATTAGATAAAAAAAAAACGTGAGCAACTAAGCGTAGCAAAATCAATCCTAGCAATTTACCCTACTAAACTAAAACGTAACTCAACTTGCCAACAAAGATACACTAAGAAAAGGTTCCAATGGCGGTTTATATTTGAGAAATTGCAAAATTTTCTTGACCAGCACAGACGATCCAGGGTAGTTTCAAAGGTCTGATCAGGTTAAGGTATGTGTGAAAACGGCACCTACTTTACTGATCCTAGCCCAATCATCATCCTAAGAGTACGATGTATCTCACACAAAATCAGCAGTATATATATTTAGAATACTAATATAATTACTCGGTCGTCGCACAATAAGTAGGTGACCGGATAGCTGGAAGGAGTCATTCGTGGCCTTTGTGTTGAGACGCAGATCAACTTTCACATCTACATCCACCCAATTCAGATGTTTCCAGCGCGCTCTACCATGGTCATTGGCTTTTCTAGGCCAATCAGTGACATCCTTCTTGAGGATTCAGGTTACTTATCTCTTGACCAGGATCTACACTGACTTCGTATTCGGGGTGAGTTCGCAGACCTTATGATCACGACTAACCATACATTCGAGTTTTTAAGTCATGCCATGGCTGGTAGATGTGTTGACCCACAGCAAGCACGGGCTCGTCATCCTTATCAACTTTATAGCCTCGGAGGATCTAAATCATCCCCAGACAAAGTCTTTGGGGTACGAATCAGTCATACATTCTGATCAGGATTTCAGCGGAAGGATGACATGAAGATGATGTGGAGAAGAAGCTTGCTCAACCGGCTTAGTGTCCTCCTTCTTTCAGCAAATTGGGGTGTTTGTGCTGGAATTTCTTTAATCTAGGAATGGAGACCGCACGTACATACGGATTGTGCGGGTTCTTTGCTTCATAATCTTGATGATAGTCTTCAGCTACCCAAAATTGTCTTAGTGGGCTCACTTCGGTTGTGATATCGCCATCAAAAGCCTCTGAGGATTGCAGAGAAACTATGTACTGATCAATCTGTTGCTTTTCCATTTGATTTTGATAGAAAATGGCGGATCTGTACTGAGGACCAACATCGGGTCCTTGACGATTGAGTGTGGTGGGATCATGAGAGCCAAAAAACACTTTCAAAAGCGTGGGATAATCCACCACCGTCGTGTCATAGTAGACCTCCACGGCTTCTGCGTGCGCTGTGAGCCCGCCACCTACACGCTCGTAGGTCGGATTTTGCTCATCACCTCCACTGTACCCAGAAATGACTTCACCGACACCCCGGACACTCTCAAAAATGGCTTCTACGCACCAAAAGCATCCGCTGGCAAAGTACGCCTTATGCAGGCCTTTCGTCTGTTTTTGACTGATCTGGCTGGCTGTAAGTCGGTCATGATTTTCCCCGGAGCACGTACTCGCAGAAGTGAGCAATATGGAGCAGGTAAAGAGAATAAGGTACTTCATCACAGTCGCAATTTTAGCCATTTTAACGGATATGGGAATCCTTTTGTTTTGATTGGAAGGATGCTACTTAGGATTGTAATGGAGGAAAATGCTCGCCAATAGATGCATTGGTCCTGATTTACTCACCGCTGATTAGTCTGAACTTTGGAGGACTGTGGGGGAAGCAGCATGGTGCCTTCATAGAGATCAAAATGATGGGCAAAACGGACAGATAACCGATCATGTATTGAGCTGCCATTGGGCTTATCCCTAAAGGCTTAAGAAACTCTTCTTCCAGTATTTCTCCCGGATGTACGTTTTTGAGTCTACTCATGATAATTTATTTTTTGTACCAAATACGCGTTAGGATGCTTCCATTCGAATATTGTGCGATATTGATCGTTTATTCGAATTGAGTATGCTTCGATAGTTTTCCCTTTAATCGTTTCAGCCTATTTGCCGGTGGAATTCTCAAATCGTTGATGGTATGAGCGTTATTGATCATTCTAAGCTTTCTTGGTGATATGTGTTGTATGCCGATTGGCAGTTTACTAGACTTAACTCCTTCCATCTCTGTTTCCCAAAACCGTCACCTGTCTGAGGTTTGTTTATCATCGTTAAATGAATATTATAATAATATATATGCATAAATATTTTATAAACAGTGTTTAAAAAGTTTACAAATGACTACAAACGTTTACAAATGACTATAAGTGTAAGTAAATACTTAAAAGACGAATAAAACTTGACAACCCCCACATCTTTGTGTCGACATCGATGATCAAGTGTTAAAAAAGTTTATTAATCGTAAAAGACAAGTCATGAAAAATTTATCAAATTGTGTGCAGCTCATAGGAAACCTAGGCATGGATGTTGAATCTATAGACGTTGGTAACGGAGGCAAATTAGCCAAGGCTCGAATCGCCACCAGTGATTATTATTATAATAAAGAGGGGGAGAAGGTCGAGTCCACAGAATGGCACAACCTAGTAGCTTGGGGAAGGACGGCAGAACGGATGTCCACCTTGGCCTGCAAGGGCTCTCAGCTGATGGTAGTAGGCAAGCTTACGAACCGATCCTATGATGATAAAGAAGGTGTAAAGAAGTATATAACCGAAGTCAAGGTCGATAACTTTCAGCTCCTTCGAAACGGTTTGAAGAAGGATCCCTTCTAGGCTCACACCATCCAGCTTGGATTAAAAAATCTACAAGCGTATATTAATCAGACAAGAGGGGTTGCCGTTGGTCAGCCCCTCTCTCATGATGGGATGGGGTGTTTTCCCATCTCATTCCCACTTTCGATGATCAGTCAACTGAGTCATTATCCGGACCTCATCATCATCTCCCTGTTGTTGTGGTTCAACGTCCGCTCAATGCGCGGTGTGATCATTCATAGTACTCTATTAGCTTGGGCCGATCGAGTTTTTATAATACCTTGTATCCTATCACTTGTCCCAATGCATTAATGGTGCGCGAATTATCTTTGGGTGGCAAGAGAAGTTGGTGGATTAGAGGCGTACTGGCACAGATAAGGTCCCTGATCGAATGGAAATCTGGGGGAGATAGACGGAAGATCGTAAGTGACTCAGTGGAAGTGGAAATCGACATGCGCACAAATGGGGAATTTAAATCCTAAATATAGTACATGATGAAGCGCAGAAGATTTATCACGGCAACAGCCAGCAGTGGGTTGGCGGTTTCTGCAGCACCAACGATCTTGACTAGTGGCCGGTGGAAGGGTGCAAACGACCGGGTCAATGTGGCCCAAATTGGTATTCGCGGAATGGGATTGTCTCATATCAGGGAATATCAAAAGCTCGGGAATGTGGAAGTAACTGCGCTCTGCGATGTAGATGAAAACTTGTTTGGAGATCGCATAAAGAAATACTTCACCGACCAAGGTCTAAAGGCGCCAAGGAGATATGTGGACATGCGCAGATTGTTTGAAGATGACGACATCGACGCCGTGTCGATTACCACACCTAATCACTGGCATGCACTAGCGGCCATATGGGCCATGCAGGCTGGGAAACACGTATCGGTTGAGAAACCTTGCTGCCACAACATATATGAGGGACAAAAATTATTGGAAGCAGCCGAAAAGTATCAAGTGATTGTACAAGATGGTGCGGAGCAACGCAGCAATCCATGCGCCATTTCCATGGCTGAATACCTTCACTCCGGAAAAATGGGTGAGGTCTATATGGCAAAGGGCACCTGTTATAAATGGCGGGATTCAATCGGGACCTATCCGGATGGTCCGATGAAGAAGGGTGAGAGATTTGCCTTTACCGTTGGAAGTACAAATTATGTAACACCGTATACGAGGAGGTACTTGTCTAAGGTTGATTATGATCTTTGGCAGGGACCTGCTCCGAAACTTCCCTTTAACAGAAATCGCTTCCACTATAACTGGCACTGGAACTGGCTTTATGGCAACGGGGATATGGGAAATCAGGGTGCCCATGAAATGGATATTGCACGGTGGGGACTTGGGGTAGAACTACCGACACGAATCACCTCTATCGGTGGCCATTTTGTTTTTGACGATGCGCAAAACACCCCGAATAATCAGATCACAGTTTTTGAGTTTCCCAATCCGAGGGGTGGCGATGATAAGAAGAAAATACTGCAGTTTGAAGTACGACATGGCATGACCAACCGCGAACTCGCAAGTAAAAAGGCGGTTGAAACCACTAACACCTATATGACCAGTTCAACAAACGAGATTGGTAACCTATTCTATGGCTCTAAAGGATTCATGAGTAAGACGGTGAATGATTGGCAAGTTTATGAAGGGAAAGAAAGGATTCTGACTGCTTCGGGCAGCGGCCTGGAGAATCACTATCAGAATTTTATCAACGCCATTCGTGCCAATGATCGTAGGCTTGCTAAAGCCGATATCAGAGAGGGAGTTTATAGCTGTGCGCTGATCCATCTTGGCAATATTTCATACCGCTTGAGCAGGTCCCTTGATTTTGATCCTAAAACAATGAAGTTTAAGCATGATGATGAGGCCAATCAGATGCTAAAGCGTGAATATCGCGCTCCTTATGTGGTGCCTGATAAAGTATAGCATGGTGCGTCCACCTCAGCAACGAGGACAAAGCAGCATCGTTTCTGAGTCAGGTAAATGTATGAAAGAAGCATGGACTTCGAAATATTGTGTTTCCCTATTGTTTGATGAGCTATTCATTTTTTATGGACCATGAGATCGATTTTTCATATGGAGGCAAATCGCTACTCAGCTAGTCTAGTATTATTGTGCCTTGCTTTTTTTGGGTGTCATTCAAATGAACAGCGGCCCAACATCGTGGTGATCCTTGCTGATGACATGGGATACTCTGATCTTGGATGTACTGGTTCAGAAATCGAAACTCCAAATCTAGATGGATTGGCTGAACAAGGAATACTTTTCACAAATTGCTACAATACCTCACGTTGTTGTCCCACGCGTGCCAGCATCCTCACTGGCATGTATCAACACCAAGCTGGTTATGGCCACATGGATAGCGACTTGGGGTATCCAGCTTATCAAGGACGATTTAGAGAGCATGTCGTGACGGTAGCACAACTATTGCAGGAAGTTGATTATCGCACCATCATGTTGGGTAAGTGGCACCTTGGGCATGAAGATGCATATACCCCAAGGGCACGCGGTTTTGACAAGATGTACGGAATACCCAAAGGTGGTGGCGTTTATTTCTATCCATGTGTGGGTCGTGATCGCCAGGTATACCTGAACGAGGAATTGATGACCCCTGATTCCACTTGGTACTCCACGGATGCATTTACCGATTATGCCATTGAGTTTGCCCGCGAGGCCAAAGCCGACAAGAAATCTTTTTTTATGTATCTGGCCTATATTGCACCACACTTTCCGTTGCAAGCACCAACAGGAGACATTGATAAGTACCGCGGTAAGTATTCCAAGGGTTATAAGTTTTATCGACAGCAGCGCTTTGCCAAGCAGAAGCAATTGGGGATTTTATCACCAAGCACTGTGCTTTCGCCACCGGACTATGACGATTGGGATTCGCGTGAAGACCAAGAGACCGAAGATCTAAAGATGGCTGTCTACGCCGCACAAGTTGACCGCATGGATCAGAATATAGGGCGCTTGATTTCGGCGCTTCGCAAGAGTGGGGTGTTTGATAATACAGTGACTTTATTTCTTTCGGACAATGGAGCAACTGATGCGCACCTAGATGCCTTTCCAGATGCAGAGCTAGGATCCCGAAACTCCTGGGCTTCCTATGGGAAGAGCTGGGCAAATGTGAGCAATACTCCCTATAGGAAGTACAAAGCCCAGACACATGAAGGAGGCGTCATAACACCCATGATCATGCATTGGCCTGAGGGAATTAAGGCTCCCGGACGGACGTTGCACCAACCCATTCACATCATCGACATTGTTCCGACGATTTTGTCTTTGACAGGTACTCAGTATCCAAAGAAGTATGCGGGAAAAGAAATGATGCCTTTGGTAGGGGCAGACTTCATGCCCCTTGTACTTGGGAGCACTCCAACAGCAGTTCGAACTATGTTTTTCGAACATGCGGGCAACCAGGCAGCTCGCGTAGGAAATTGGAAGATTGTAAAGACCCACATGCATGAGTGGGAATTGTACGATTTGGAAAGGGATCCCACTGAGCTCCAGAATGTCATTCATTTGGAGCAGAAAAAGATGGATTCTCTAAAAATGCTTTTTAACCAATGGGCAACACTGTGTGGTGTGCAACCTTGGCCTATTGAGAAGAATGAAGAAAACCAATAGGAATCGAAACCACTCATCGGGAACCTCCAGAAAAAACACCACGAATGCTACTTTCAGTTGCATTGAGTACCACTCAAAATGGTAAATTGTGGCTGATCATCAGCGCAATACCGAGATGAAGCAATGGTTTATTCTGGGAAATCTTACCTAAAAAACACCACGAATGCTACTTTCAGTTGCATTGAGTACCACTCAAAATGGTAAATTGTGGCTGATCATCAGCGCAATACCGAGATGAAGCAATGGTTTATTCTGGGAAATCTTACCTCTATGCTTGGCACAGATGCTTGATCAGAGATGGGAGTATGCCCGAGATTTCATCTCTTTATTCCGAATAGATCGATGATGATTTGCATGATCTCAGCACGGCTGGTACAGTCTAGTTTCTGGCGGATTCTGGATAGGTGGGTTTTGACCGTGTTTATGGATACAAAATGCTTTTCGCTTAATTGTTGGTTGTTCAGACCTTTGGTTAAATCCTTGAGGTATTCAAACTCGATGGTGGACAGGGGGGCATCACAGACAGCATCGATTTTGTCCTTGGTCAACGTGTATTGATCGATTTCTGACTGAAATTTGAATAGGGCCATCTCGATGTTGGAAGAAAGGTCCAAGGTGGTGAAGGGCTTAACAATGTAGCCATATGGCAGAATTTGTTTTGCCTTGTCCAAAGTATCGGCATCGGCGAGGGAAGTCAGAAAAATCCATGGGATCCTTTTAGTCTTAAGGATGTATTGTGCCACCTGGATGCCATCATGCTCACCCTTAATATTTATGTCGCATAATACCAAGTCGGGTGTATGGAAACTCAGAAAGTCAATGGCTTGCTCACTATGACTAATAATCTTCTGAACATGATAGCCGAGATCTTGGAGTTTTTCAGAAATATCCAAGGCTATCAGCGACTCATCTTCGATGATCAATATGTTCTTCTTGTCTTCGATGGGTTGTAGGTTTACATGGCCTTCTTATAGTTGGTTTATATGTAGGGTGATGATGGTACCTTCCTTCCTTCGAATTTTCAGTTCAGCATTCAGTTGTTCGCTAAATGTATCGATTAATTTGAAACCCAAAGAAGACTTTCGGAGTTCAGGTAGTAATTTGTGATCCAGTCCAATGCCATTGTCGGCAATTTGGAAGATGAGACCATCACCATGCTCTTTTAGCGTAACCTTGATTTTACCAGTCTGTTGCTCCTCAAAGGCATGCTTCAGGGCATTGGTGATAAGTTCGTTGATGATAAGACCTAAGGGGATCATGGTGTCGACATCTATTGTAAAATCATCGATGTCCATTTCAAGGCTAATTCTTTCCTCTAGATTGTAGGTATGAAACAGAGTCTTCGTCAGTTTTTCAAGATATGTGGATACATTGATGCCGGTTAGTCCTTCTTGTTGATAGAGGTTTTGATGTATGAGGGCCATAGATTGCACCCTACTCTGCCCTTTGTGTAGGGCTTGCTTGGCATTGGGGTCATTGACAAATCTGGTCTGCAAATTCAGTAACGAGCTTACCACTTGCAAGTTGTTCTTAACTCGATGATGGATTTCTTGTATCAAAGCATTCTTCTCGGCGAGTGCCTGCTGGATGAGGCCATTCTGATGTTTTATTTTTCTATACAGAGTAAAAAGATAGGCCAGGAATCCGAGAAAAAAAATAGCGGCAAGTAAGGAGAATCCAAAAGCTTGTTTGGACTTGGAGAGCCTCAGTTCTGCGATTTCGTTTTTAGCATTGAGGTCACTTATCTCCTTTTCCTTTTCCACCGCCTGGTATTTTTGTAGGGCATCTACCAGCTGTTGGTTTTGTTGCTGTAGAAATAGTGAATCTTTAACCGCACTAAACAGTTTGTAGGTTTTCAGCGATTGGGCGTGTAATCCTTTTTTCTCATACGAGGATGCTAGTGCCTCCAGTGATACTTTCTCTTGCTCAGTATGACCAATTTCCCTGGAAAGCTCAATGCTCTTGGTCAAGTGAGAGATGGCATCATCGTAGGCATGCAGCGCATTGGAAGCCACCCCCAACCCACCAAGTGATGCGGCATGAAGGAGCACATTGGTCTCACGGGAGACGAGTTGCATTGCCTTATGGTACAGGGGGATGGCTTGCTCATATTCCGTTTTTTCGTTTTTTAGGTTTGCATAATTTAATGAGGTGATTCCCATATAGAGATCCAGTTGGAGGGTGTCGTAGTGATACATGCTTGTCTCAAAATATTGATCTGCTTCCTCCAGTTTTCCCTGGTTCATGTACTGGATGGCCAGATTGTTATTGATGTTGGCGATCCAAAGTCCATTTCTTGTAGTTTGATAGTATTCCAAGGCTTTAAGAAAATAGCGAACACAGCCATCAAAGTCACCCGCATACTGATACGAACCTGCAAGGTTGTTGTAGACCAGAGCTCTTAGGGCGGGATGATCATATTGGTCGAGGATATGTAGGGACCGTAAATAGGCAGAAATGGATGCTTCATATTGTTTGGTGGCAAAAAGACTCATTCCCTTCAAGTTTTGGCTTCTGGCCAACAATTCTGGCGCGCCATTTTCCTTTGCAATCGAATCAGCGATCGCTGCCAACACAGTCGTCTGGTCTGCATCCCTGTACACAAAGGACTCGACCAGTTGGGTCAAGTGTTGGAGTCGGACATGATCGTTGGGCAGAGTATCAAGACTGGCTAGTCCAGGAATTTGTGAGGCAGCCTCGGTCACGCAAGTGGACGAGCAAAGGGCTAGCATGGCAAAGTACTTAGCATGACAGGTAAACATGGCAATCCCGACTACTTGCTTCAGCACCTTCTTGCATAAATTCTGGGACAGGAACCTTGTGTAAGTCATAGCAACTTCAAATTGGCCGATGAAAGAGCAGATATTCTCATAACATGTTTGCGGCATGATTTTGCGATCCCCGATCTTCAGATACAAAAGGGTCCATTTGATGGTAACGATCTGTACTTCAGAGTCATCCAGTGAAGCTCTACAACACAATCCAGGCCAAAAATCGACCATAAGTCTTGTCAGAATGTCGATCGACGTCTGATAAATCTCAAAAACGCTTGAAAATATGAGTTGGAGCCCGACTTTCTTGGTATGGCTATCATGGGAACCGAACATCATCTTTTTTAGTGTATGCTCCTGATTGTTTTAGAAAGTCAGATGATTATCTTAGCTGACTAGCTGATCATTTTTAACATCATTCTGTCAAAACAATCTTTCTACCATGGTTAAATATGCTTTGTTCTGCTTAGTGCAATTTTTTCTTTTTTGTCAGATACTCCATGCCCAACTCACTTTGCCGTCGATCTTTGGTGATCATATGGTACTGCAACAGAAGCAAGTAAATCCCATCTGGGGTTGGACTGCTCCCGGAGCATCCGTGAAAGTGAGTATTCATGGTCAGAGTCACATCACTGAGGCCGATGCGACTGGTTATTGGAAAATTGATCTCAGACCAATTCCAGCAGGGGGGCCTTATAGAATGCGAATTGAGGGTGATAAGACAAAATTTTTCTTTGATGACATTCTCGTGGGAGAAGTCTGGATCTGTTCCGGTCAATCTAACATGCAATGGCCGGTTAATCTGACCAACAGTGGAGAGCTGGCTAAACTCACAGCCAATGCTCCGAAGATCAGACTGATATCTGTGCCCCGGGTAGGTACTCAGGAGGCCCAGAAAGATTTTTCAGGCGAATGGGCACTATGTACACCGGAGTCGGTTCCTGATTTTTCAGCAGTGGGGTATTTCTTTGGCCGACGACTTCACCACGCCCTGGATGTGCCGATTGGATTGATCGACAATGCCTGGGGTGGATCCGCTGCGGATGCATGGATCAGAAGAGATGTACTAGAGAAGGATGGTCGCTTTGATGATCTCATGGCGTGGTGGGAGGATCAGGAAAAGTCCTATGATTATGATGCGATTTTGACAGATTGGGAAAAAAGAGTCAAGGAATGGGAAGCCAAAGATGTCGATGTTCGCGAGTCGCGACGCCCTCGAAGGCCAGCAAACTTAATGACGGGAAACCAACGACCTGGCAATATCTACAATGGCGTTTTACACCCGACCATAGGGTATGGCATACGGGGAGCCATTTGGTACCAGGGTGAATCCAACGCATCGCGTGCCTATCAGTACCGGGATCTATTTCCCTTGATGATCCAGCACTGGCGTGATGAATGGGGACAAGGTGATTTTCCCTTTTACTACGTCCAACTTGCCGATTTCATGGAGGAGTCGAAGGATCCGCAGGAGAGTAATTGGGCTGAACTGCGAGAAGCCCAGACCATGGCGATGGATCGACTGCCAAATGTAGGTGAGGCTGTGATCATTGATGTGGGGGAGGGGCGAGACATACATCCTAGAAATAAACAGACCGTAGCCGACCGGTTGGCACGCTGGGCGCTGGCCAGGGATTATCATAAGGACATCCAGTATCGAAGTCCAACCTACGAATCACTGCAAATCGAAGGAGATAAAATCATCTTGACATTCGACCATGTGGGTCAAGGGCTTTATGCCTTCGATACGAGGGAGCCGCAGGGATTTGCTATTGCAGGTCAGGATAAGAAATTTGTCTGGGCCAATGCCAAGATCATCAATGAATCTCAGGTGGAAGTCTGGAGTGACCAGATCTTGCATCCCGTTGCCGTCCGGTATGCCTGGGCCCACAATCCGGTCTGCAACATGTACTGTCGAGAAGGACTACCTATGACTCCGTTTCGGACCGATGACTGGCCGGGTGTGACAGCAGGCAAGGCTACCAGGTAGGGTATCGTAAAGCAATGCCAAGAATACGGCTCTACTGTAAGGGGGCAATATACTTGAGATAAATGGCGCCAAGTGCCGCACCATGATCTTCTTTGAAGATCGGATCATGAAATTCTGCGAGTTTTTCTAGTAGGGGTACCAACCGCTGTTTCTGTACCGCAGATAGATTTCCGGCGACGAGATAGATTTCCGGCGAAAGATAGCTCGGATCTTTACCAGCTGCGGATCAAAAAGCCGAATTGCTAATTTCTGACAAGGCTAAATTTACTTCCTGAAAAAGACTGGCTCCAGCAGGTGTGAGCTGAACGACTTTAGCTCTCTTGTCTTGCTGGTCAGGCACTTCACTCATGTATTGCAGCTTGACTAATCAATATTCGACTTCTTTTTCCATTGGCATTTACCTGTTGGATCGCTCAATCAGACCTCAGATCTATGCCATTTATAGTTTTGTGAGATGTGCGGATGAAATCGTGGATAGTTTCCTCGACTACGATAGGGCATATTTGCTGGACAGTTTCAAAAGGGACTATTTCGACGCCCTAGAGCGCGGAATCAGCATCAATCCGGTATTAAATAATTTCCAAGCGGTCGCCCGTCAATTCGACCTGCACTCTCTGGTTGACCAATTCTTTGACAGTATGTATATGGACCTTCACAAAACCTCGTATACATCTATTCGGGAATATGAACAGTATATTCTGGGTTCAGCTGAGGTTGTGGGACTTATGTGCCTGAAAGTCTTCACCTCCAGAGATCGAAACAAGTATGATGAGCTCAAGCCCTTTGCCATGAAGCTGGGCTCTGCGTTTCAAAAAATAAATTTTTTACGTGATATGAAGGCTGATCATCATCAGCTGGGAAGAGTATATTTTCCCAATGTATCATTCGAAACATTTAGTGACGATGACAAAGGACAGATCATTAGAGATGTCAGGACTGAATTTTCAGAGGCATTAAAGGGCATCAGAAATTTGCCACTAAATTGTAGGTTAGGAGTATATGTGGCTTATCAATACTATCTTTTCTTGCTGAGGATCTTGGGGACAAGAAGAGCTGCCGAAATCACCGATCGCAGAATTCGAGTGCCAAATGTTGTAAAAGCCATACTCTTATTGAAAGCGTACATTAGATATCGTCTCAATGTCTTGTAAACTATGGTTGGTTTGTAGCATAGGCATCTTCTCAGCATTAAGACCCTGCGATGAAGTTCAAATCCGGCTGGATTTTCACAAAGTAGGCACTAAGGACCAATTGCACACTTTCATTTTAACCTATCAAGATGCTGAATGTTCAAATGGTGAGCCCTACGTAGCCTCAGCAATGATGCGAATGGCGAAATTTATTTTTTGGCCGAATAGGAAGCTGCATTATTTCAAAAAGGGAAGAGAGAAATTGGAGGCATTTATTGAGGAAAATCCTGAGTGTATCGAGGCCAGGTATCTAAGGGTGATGGTGCAGGCCAATGTACCGGTCTTTCTAGGTTATAGTCAGGCGATTGATACCGACATTGCATATATTGAAAATCACTTGTCGACCTCAGCGTTACCGTTGGCATACCAACAGTTGATATTGAAGAACATTTGGGCTATCAAAAATGAGTAATATGATTATCAATGCAGGCGTGACCATTGTGGTCTTTTTAATGATGGAAGCAGTCACTTGGTGTACACATAAGTATATCATGCATGGGTTCTTATGGTTTCTACATGAGGATCATCACCAACCAAGGTATCAGCATGTATTTGAGAAGAATGATTTGTTCTTTGTGATTTTTGCCATTCCCAGCGCCTTGCTGTTTTATTTTGGCACAGTGCCGGAGTTGAATATTAAGTTTCTTATCGGCTTGGGCATCTTGCTATATGGCATTGCATATTTTCTGGTCCATGATGTGATCATTCACCGGCGATTTAATTGGTTTAAAAACATACAATCATCCTACTTGAAAGGACTGCGAAAAGCGCACAAAGTGCACCATAAGCACCTGGGAAAGGAGGATGGAGAGTGTTTTGGAATGCTCAATGTACCGAGGCGTTATTTTCGTGAATATCAGCGGAAGTGAAGGCATACACTTACTTATTCATTGATCTTGGTTGTCTGATCATACCCTTTCTCGCAAGCTTCTATACAAAGCATCCTTTCTATAGAAAATGGAATTCTTTTGTGATCTCTTGTGCTGTTGTAGCACTGCCATTTATTTTGTGGGATGGCCTGTTTACCCACCTTGGAGTCTGGGGGTTTAATGAGCAGTACTTGACTGGAATTTCAATTGGCAACTTACCGATGGAGGAGGTCTTGTTTTTTTTCTGCATTCCCTATGCATGTGTCTTCACCTATTTTGTGTTACGGGCTCTATGGCCTCGGGATCCATTCCACGATCAGAGGAGACTTGTCTTGCTGTTTGTCGGAGTTGTCGCACTGGTTTTTATCATCAAGGGTCACGACAAGCTCTATACATGTACGACCGGCACTATTACTTTTCTTCTGGTGGTGTACCTCTACTATCGGGAGAGTGACATTAGCTACATTTTTATTTCTTATTTATGCATTCTCCCTTTCTTTATCATCAGCAATGGCCTGCTCACGGGCTCTTGTTTAGACGCACCCATTGTATGGTATGATTCTGGAGAAAATCTGGGCTTCCGGATCTTCACCATCCCGATCGAAGATGCCATGTATGGCCTATTGTTGATCATGTTTAATATCCTGGCATTTGAATGGGTGGACACGCGACTCCACACACTTTGAGAAAGGAACGATCCTTGCTGAATAAGAAAGGATGCATGTGAGTATAAACTACACTAACTGTACTAGACAACTGCAGTGGATTCAACGCCACCTATATCAATGTCAAAACATTCATCATTTTTCCATAGGATGTAAGTCAGGATCAACAACTTCTTGCTACAGTATGACTCCACCTTTTTGGTTTCATGCACCAGCTGGCCCTTGATGGATGCAAGTAAAGGCTACAATGCCTCCTCGAAAATTAATTTTGATTGGTGCCAAGGTGATTGACGTCGAGTAAATGGAAGGGAAATCGAGGAAATCTGGAGCATTGGAAAGAGCTTGATGGGGAGATCATGGCTGGAGATAGAGACACGATTGGCAGGAGGGACCAACTTGGTTGCATCACCGAGATCAGGAAACTTTGCAGTAAGGAGTGGAGATTCCCAGGCGGCGACGACCTCACTTGCTGAAATAGAGTCGGAGCATTATGTGGGTGTGAAGGGTGAATGAGTTTCCTAAGAAAATTCAATACCTTACCACAGGTGATGGCAAGGAGTCGGTCATGTAGGGAGGAGAGAAAACACCATTTATTTATGCTGAGAAGGCAGAAAAGACGCGCTGATAATAGCTCATCATCTGGGATCACCAGAGAAGTAAGTCTTGTCTTTTTTCAAAAGGTTCGGAGTTATGATGATTATGAAATCAGCTGAACTGCATCGCGTCCTGATTTTTTCGATGCTGGTGCTTTGCAGTGCAACCTTCATCACGGTGCACTCGGGATGCAGTCATAGTTCCTCCGGAGATAGGACTTATGGAGGACTTCCTCGAGTGGCCATCGCTGGGTTAGCGATAGAGTCAAGTACTTTTTCACCAGCCCAGACGCACGAAGAGGCCTTTCATGCTAAGGTGGGTGCCGATGTTTTCAACATTTACCCTTTTTTATCCGCAGACTCCATCATGCGTAAAAGAGCAGAATGGGTTCCAACCCTAAAAGGACATGCATTACCTGGTGGAATTGTGACCAGAGAGGCATATGAATCCTTGGTTGGTAAGACGCTGGACATGCTCAGTGAGGGTGGTCCTTACGATGGTCTTTTTTTTGATATCCATGGAGCCATGAGTGTGGTGGATCTCGATGATCCGGAGGGCGACTTCATAAGCAGGGTGCGTGCGGTAGTCGGTAAGGAGACTATGATTTCGACCTGTATGGATCTGCATGGAAATGTGTCGTGGAGACTGGCTCGGCACACAGATCTGATGACCTGTTATCGATTGGCTCCTCATGAAGATGCTATGGAATCTAAGCGTCGAGCAGTGGAAAACTTGCTTGAGAGATTGGAAAATGGCAGTGGAAAACCGGCTTACAAAGCTTGGATTGCCGTACCTATCCTGCTGCCAGGAGAAAAAACGAGTACACGGATTGAGCCTGCTAAGAGTCTGTATGCAAAGGTCAAGCCAATAGCGGACCAGGAAGGAGTGACCGATGCAGCCATTTGGGTGGGATATGCCTGGGCAGATGAGCCTCGCAATCATGCGGTAGTGATGGTGACGGGAGACCACCAGCAGAAAGTAATGGAAGGTGCCGAGGATCTGGCCAGACATTTCTGGGATGTAAGATCAGATTTTGAATTTGTGGCACCAACTGCCACGCTTAGCCAGAGCCTCGATATGGCGATTGCCAGTGATAAGCGACCTTTTATCATCAGCGATATGGGCGACAATCCAACTGCTGGTGGCGCGGGTGATGTGACCTGGACACTAGAAAAGATCTTGGCACATCCCGCATTTGCCGCCAGTGATGGTCCGACCTTAATCTATGCTTCCATACCAGGTCCCGAACTGATCGACAAGGGGATCGCTGTTGGCCTTGGGGGCAGAGTGGAAGCTCATGTAGGTGCAGCGATTGACGATCGTTTTGCCGCTCCAATATGGTTGTCTGGCACAGTGGAGGCCATTCGGAAAGGTGATGTACATGCTGAGACAGAGATGGTAGTCAGGGTTGGATCCGTCCACGTTATCGTTACTAAGAAACGGAAGCCCTATCACAAAGAGGTCGATTTCACTCGTCTGGGATTAGATCCTCGTCAGACCGATATCGTTGTGGTAAAAATTGGCTATCTGGTTCCGGAGTTATATGATATGCGGGCAGATTGGGTGATGGCATTGACTCCCGGCGGTGTCGATCAAGACCTGGAACGCTTGAACTACCGAAGGATTCTCAGGCCTATGTATCCCTTAGATAAAGACATGGAAGATCCGGATCTCAGTACCAAATGGGTCCCCTTATCAGACGAATAGTGAAGTGACTGCCATGCCAGAAACCTGCCATACTCGCCAAGGATCAACCCTCCGAGGAGTTGGTGCCACTACCTAGGCTCAATGTGCTTAACATATGCCGTGGTATTGCCCAAAATGCCCACAGAAAGCCAGTAGGTCGATAAAACGAGGAATCCAGATAGTTTGAATGGCTGCTTAAACTTGTCAAGGGCTAGCATTGAATCGGAGATTAGAAACAGAATAACAGCAATGGCAATCGACAAGAAAGCACCTTTACGCTTCCAAATATACAAAGCGATGCCCTGCCAGCACATCATCATAATAATGGCAATGTAGGCAAGAACCGCCCATCTTAAGTCACCCAACACGGAGCTGAGGTACGCATAGAAAAATATGCCGTATGTCAGCAAAATAAGCAACGGCACCAAAAAATATTTTATACCACCCATAGCTATGAAAGCACGGGTGAAAAGCAAGTGCGCAATTAAAAAAGAAGATAGTCCGAAAATAAAATATGCCTCATTTAAAAGGAATAGGTCACCCATTAGGCAGCAAATTAACGCCGCCAGAATCAAATGAAAATATTTCTGAGAATCCCTATTTCCAAAAATTATTGGAATTAAGATGACTAAGATCGTGGTAAGGGGTTTGAAGATGCAATAGAGGTCGGAGCCTGCATAGAGTAAATATATGGATATACAAGCGGACAATAATATGAGCATGTTCAACAATGTATGTCCGAGGGATAGAAATGGCAGTATTCTTTGCCAGGCGTAGCTCTTAATATCTTCGGTATTCATCTTTCATCACATTCAGAGTTTTTCTGATCCATACCCGGTAACGTACGGAAGGATCCCAAGTATTTCCTGCCGAAGCAAAATCAGTGAATGAAATCGTCCTAGCTTTGGCTCCTTCACCTTCGAGATCGGTACCGGTTTTACATGGTGCAGTAAATGCCATCCAGATATGATCCTTTGCGCTTTCGATGCCAGTAAGCTCGATGATGCCTTCTGTATCCTGGATAACCGCAGCTTCATCCACAAATCCGTCTCCAAATCTAGCATCTCTAGCCAGAACAATAGGGCCTCGAGTGATGGCTTGATGCCTCTTATGCTCATGCAATTTACCCCGCATATCAAGTGTGATGGATACCTTTTCATTTTTCGACCATACTTTAGAAATGGTTAGGTAGGTACCGGGTCGAACTTGGTCAATAGACTGATCATTCACCAGGACCTGGTGATCTTTACTCCATGAGGGAATCCGAAAATTTAGCATCAAGTCCATGGGCTCTGATGCAGAAATGGTCATTTCGATATTTCCGGATTTTGGGTAGTCGGTCCGCTGACGAATGCTAAATTTCTTGCCTTCGATTAGCGGGATGTCACTCATTGATTCTCCATAATAATTGACAAAGATTTCATTGCCAATGGTTTTGACGCCAAATGCTGGCATTAGTACAAAACCTCTCGGCCCATTGGCATTGCAACAATTGATGTGCATGTCGCACTGTTCTTCTCCCGCATGCCGCACACCTTCTAGTGGGCTATACTTTGCAATTTGAGAAGCATCGTACTTCAGGGAAGCCATTAGTGCATTGTAGAAAGTGCGTTCCACCTGATCTGCATACTTTGAGTTTCCGGTGATTTCCATCAACTTGCTGCAGAGCTTCATCCAAGTAGTGCTGACGCAAGTTTCCATGGTATGGTACGTAGGTTGCGTTTGATTTTCGAAGGTACCATACCAGCATTCAAAAGCTGATCCCGAGCCCGCAATATTGATTTCTGTCTGGATGATGTTATCCACTGTGCTAATTACGGCTTTGAGGTAGTCAGGATCTTGCACTATTTTATAGAGTTCCAGCAATCCATCGTAGCAAGACATCATCTCGTACGCCTTCTGGCCGTTTTCCCATGACCACCACTTAGCTGGTGGAGGAAAGCGATTTGCGACATCTACACCTTCTAGTGCCTTACTTATTAGTTTAGGTCCTACTTCAGTTTCCCATTGAGCTACCATATACTGGGCAAAATCAAGGTATTTTTTTTGATTGGTGTGCAGATATAAGTACACGATGGGCTCGAGTACAGAGCTACTAGCCATACCGCGATAAAAGCCAGTCTTGATGATGACTTTATGACCCTCAGGACCGACTTGATCGATCAAGTGATCGGCTACTTTCATAGCAGCTGCTAAAGTCTCTTCATCTCCTGTCACCTCGTAATATTTGATCAGACCGAGCATACTGTATTTTCTTCCCCAGATATCCCAATCCGTCAATTGAGTGTCGGGACCATAGTTGCCGATGTAGCCATTGTCCAGCTGCGTTTTTAGTAAGCCCTTTACTGCATAGGTCATTTTTTCAAGAATCTCGGGATCGTGGTTGTACCGGTAAGCTCCCACTGCTGAAAGCATCCATTTTCCCCAAAACTCACTTTGCCAGCACCAGGTTTCATTTTTTAATTTGAATGGTTCAATCAGATGGTTTATATCCTGACCTTTGATTCTTTTGGCAATACATCTGTCAATGACTGCTCCAGGAATACCACGAATTTCCATGTGTGGATTGGATTCAAAGCTGGCTACCACACCATGACTGAAAGCCATCATGAGTGATCCGGAGCTTAGAAGTAGGACGGCTATCAGGAGATGGTTAAGTTTCATGTGGATGGGATGAGTTAAACTTGAATAATTCTAAAATCGATGACACTGGCGCGGAAGAAAAAAGCAGTCCTTGATTTTTCGGCGAGGGAATGAGATTGGCTCGGTCAGACCTTGTCAAACAAACTGCTTTGTACTGGAAGTCGAGTGAAATTCACGATTTCAGCTAGTCTTTATAGTACTCTACTTTGCTGCCGTCAAAATCACTGACCCTCCCAATGAGATCCTCACGCTGCTCCTTTTCAATAAGCACAAATGATTTGGCCAGGTCGATTTTTTCCTGCAGCATTTCTGCAGACTCCGCACCTGTAACCAGCACGGAGACGGGAAGTGACCAGACAAAATGTATCGCTTCCTTAATCGATGCTTTCTCCGGAATGATCTTTCGCTGATCACCATGATTAAAATGCTTTGTGCCCCCAAAGAACCCTCCATTGGACAGGGTCTTCATGGCGATCACCCCCATGTTTTTTTCCACCAGCCTTGGCAGTACATTGTGGATAAAGCTTTTGTAGTTGGGATCAAACATATTGATTGGCATCTGACAAGTCTCCAAGACATCGGTACTTTCTAGCATACGCTGATGGGCGAGATAGGTATTATGTCCAGTAAAACCTATATGCCTTACTTTTCCACTTTCCTTCACCTCCTGGACATAGTCAAGCACCCCGTTGGCAATACGGTCATCCACATCCTTGGGACTGCGGATAGAATGTATCTGCCAAAGATCAAGATAATCCAACTTCATGCGTCGCAAAGAGCTTTCCAGGTGTGCTTGCACGGTCTTGCGATCTTTGCCTGTGCTCTTACTCATGATGAATGCTTCCTCACGGTATTTGGGAACGAGGAATTTGCCATAGTATTCTTCGGCTTTTCCTGATTGATAGCTCTCCGCATTGTCAAAAAAACGGACACCGCCTTCCATGGCTTTCTCAATGGTCCCTTGAGCCACTTTTTCTGTTGATCGTCCAATATGAGCGCCACCGATGCCCAGCATCGTCACTGTAATACCGGTTTTGCCAAAATGCCTTTGTGGCAGTAGCTCACCCCATTTGTCACGCTGGATGACCGGCGAGCCCGAGAGACTGATCTGTGGAATCATCAGGGCGGAGGTAAGAGCAGTGATTGATTTAAGGAAAGAACGACGGTCCTTCATACCAGTTGGTTTATTATAGGCAATCTACATAATTTGGGTCACATCCACAATACTAGCGAGCGTCGCTGAATCGACCTTTTCAATCTCAGTCACTTAATGGGATTGACCTGATCGACATCTTCTTTGCCACGAGCATCATGGCTTCGATGATGCTAAAGAAGCCATTCCCGTGCTGGAAAAGACAGATAGATCTATGTAAAAAGTCGATATTAGGAAATTAAATGGTAAAGAATGAAGTATGTTAATTTTTGCATAGTATTGTCGCTGCTGGCCCTGACTCACAACTGTCGCGCCCAAGATCATCTCGATACGCTCAAAGTACTTTTCGTCGGCAATAGCTACACTTATTTTTCCAATTTACCACAAATGGTGTCACTGATTTCCGACAGCACTGATACTAAATTGATCACAGAAAAAAGTACTGCTGGGGGAGCCAGGCTGAGTCAGCATTGGAAGGGTGAGAGAGGTCTGACTACCATGGAAAAGATTAAAGAGGGCCGTTATGATATCGTCGTCTTACAAGAGCAGAGCATGGGTACAATAGAGCAACCAGACAGTTTTCTCCTCTACGCCAAAAAACTGTCTGAGTTCATCCAAGACCAGGGTGCGAAACCCTTTTTTTATGGTACTTGGGCAAGGGAAAAAGTGCCTCAATATCAGGAAACGATTACCAAAGCCTACCTTCAAGCTGCGCAGCAAAATCATGCGGGAGTAGCCCTGGTAGGTGAAGCTTGGTCCCGTGCTAAGGCACTCAGGCCCGATATGGATCTATATACTTCCGATGGAAGTCATCCCTCATCTTTAGGTGCTTTCCTCACTGCTTGCGTATTTGTCGAGGCACTGACCGGACAGACGCCGAAGAGGTTGAGAAGTAGATATCTTATTATGGATGCACATGGAGAATCAGTGTTGTTGATGCACCAAGATCCTTTAGATATTGTGTTTTGCCTGAAAGTGGTGCGTGAGACCGGTGCTGGGCGATGACTTAACAAGAAGTACCGAATCGGTCACAAGGAAAAGACTACATCTACCATCAGCCTCGGAAGGTGTAACGGGACTAGCATCCTCACATTTTTCTTCATAACTTGTAGGAATGAGAAGAAGGAGATTTCTTAAGAGCGGATCACAGGTCTTGCTCGCAGCACCTTTCGTAGCCAGTCCAGCGCATTATTTGATCAACCGCACCGAAGGCTCACCGATTGTAAGTGTAGTTGATAAACAAGCTACTGCTTTGTATACCGCACCCGGTAAGGTGCCGAATAACGACCGGGTGATCGTTGATATGATCAAAGGTTTTACGGCGGATCGCGTCCGGGTGTCCAATATGATGGACACAGCAGTCATGCACTTTACGGGTCAGCCGACGGTTGGCCAGGCCTGGGAGTCATTATTCCCGAAAGGGTATCCAAAGAAGGAAACTAAGATTAGTATAAAGATAAATCTCTCTTATGGTGAAGCGGAAGAAGAAAATGATTGGACCAAGACCATCTGTCCATTTGGTCCCAAAGTGGCTTTGTCGGATGCGATCGTTCATGGCTTGACTCAAATGCTGGAAGGCCACTTCCCTGCAGAGAATGTCACCATCTTTGATACCATTTATTCAAAAGGTTCAAGGGGAAGTTACTCTTTAGTGCAGGGCTACCGGCCGGTCATAGTGGATCAGGATGATCTTTATATCGATCGGACACCTGGTACCTATGGCGTACACTGGGTGAACTCGAGGAATAAGCTGGAGATTCCAGAAAATGCTCCAGCCTTTACGGCTGCACCTGAATACCCCAAGGGCTATCAAGCACATCAGCGAGTTAAGAGACCAGTCTTTGAGAATGACTTCATGATCAATCTGGCGATTGCGAAAGACCATCGGGAAGCTGGAGTGACCGGTGTCATGAAGAACAATTATGGATGTACCGATAATCCCATGGGTACACATGGATCTACCTGGAGACGTTTGGACAGTCCATATCCCGGTACCAGATTGTGTGTCCCCGTCTTTTATAAATCTTTAAATGAAGTCACTCCCTGCATTCTAAATATCATGGATGCGTTTGTCGGAGTTTATCATGGTGGTCCACTGGCTGGCAAAGTTTTTCATACCAACACCTTGGCGGTTAGCAATGATCCTGTGGCTATTGATACTTATTTGCTAGATATGGTCAATGATTTTCGAGAAAAGAATGGATATGCAGCTATAGGCATTGAGGATGGAAAGAATGCAGATGGACATTTGAATGCTTCTTTCTTGCGAATATCCCGAGATAGACACCAGCTAGGAAGTCCTTCGCAGAGTAGAAAAGTAGTACATGATCTTACCAATACATCTCCGCAATATCACTTGCCAATTTTCGAGAAACCACAGTCCCGGGTGAGCGATGTCGATCAGAGCGGAAGGGTGTGCAAAATTCATGCATTCATGGATGATTCCGCGCGGACGCATTCCATTCGCTCCTGGGTGGAGGACCTGGAAGGAAACATCGTTAAGGAGATAAAAACCCGACCCACAACCAGCAAATTTGCAGAGATCGAGTGGAAACCCCGCTTGAATCGTAAGGAATTGTCTGCGAGGCCCCGTTTTGTCTGGCATACGGAGATAGATGGTGTCAGGCATGTTCGAATGGTCAATTTCTAGCGCCTCTTACCTTAGCGGATGATATTCAAGCTGTCTATCCTGATCGTGATCTTGCTTGTCCTGGTGCTTTCCATTTCGAAATGGAAAATGCATCCATTTGTGGCGCTCTTACTGGCCGCACTTGCACTGGGTCTTAGCCTTGGTCTTGGTGGTCAGCAGACAGTGGAGGTTTTGCTGGAGGGATTTAGTAAAACTCTTAAATGGATAGCCGTTGTGGTGATCCTGGGTGCGTTTATCGGAGAGGTGCTGAGGGAAACGGGTGGAGCTCTACGCATCTCAGACGCGGTAGTAAAGAGAACTGGTGAGAGAAGACTTCCCTGGGCCATGGGCATCACTGGCTACTTGGTGTCGATTCCGGTCTTTGTGGATGTAGCCTACATTGTACTACAGCCCGTCACAGAAGCTCTCTCTGCACGAAGTAAAAGGCCAGTACTGGTCATTGGTCTGGCACTAACAGCTGGTCTGACGGTGTCGCACACCCTCTTGCCTCCTACCCCAGGTCCTTTGGCAGTAGCGTCCTTACTAGACGCCAATGTCGGTAGGCTATTGCTGATCAACGCTGTGGTGGCATTGTTTGCGATGGCAGGGGGGATACTTTGGGCATCCAAATATTGTAGAGATACCTGGTTGCCCTATGACGACAAACTTGCGACCCAGGAGGAAGTACCTGAGTCTACAGGTGATCCACCACGACGCCAGTCAGTGATGTCGGATTTGTTACCGATTCTGATACCGATTTTACTCATGGGTGCTGGCGCCATTTTTGACATCTCGGAAGAAAGTTGGGCAGGTCAAAGTCTGATCTTCCTGAGTACGCCGATGATTGCGGTCATGATTGGTGCTGGTATCGCCTGGTGGCAATTCAATGGGACAAGCCACGCCAGACCCGTGGGTGAGTTGGTAGAACAGGCGATCGTCAAATCTGCTTTGGTGATCATGATCACCGGTGCAGGAGGCGCCTTTGGTTACGTGATCAGAGAAAGTGGTATTCAGGATTCTCTGGCCATGTTTTTTGTCGAACTGCCATTCTTAGGATTTCTCCTTCCTTTTTTAGTGGCCGCAGTGCTGACCACTGCCACTGGATCGATCACGGTCTCACTGATTGGGACTGCTTCCATTGTTGGACCAATGATCGACAGCATGCCCTATTCTCCGGAGATGATGGCAGCCCTCATAGGCTGTGGTTCGTTTTGTGTTTTTCATGCCAATGCCAGTTTTTTTTGGTTGCTCAATCGCCTTCACGAAGTGCCAGTCAAAGTATTGTATCGCACTTATACCGTGCAATCATTGGTGATGGGTTTGGCTGGCCTCATAGGTGTCCTGACGCTGTGGTCGCTGGGTGTGGCGTGATCTCTTACCGTAACTTCGATGGCTCCCATCTTTCCCAGTGATTAGGATGCTTAGGTTGTTGGTTGGTTTATTGGTCTACATACCATCAGCTGAGTCTTTCCGCATAAAAAATCAGAACAGCAAACGGTGCTGACCTCCTTGGAGTTTTATGGTTCCATCTTGACTACCCGTTGGCCGTATGACATGACCTTCCACCGACAGCTGATCGTGGGTGGTCAAATCAAATCTAGAGCCTTTGACATTAATCACCATAGCAGTAGGGGCATCGATCGTCAGTACCACGTTGTCGGCACTCAACGACCATTCAAGATGTAGCATACCTAGTGGAGTAGGAATTGAACCCTTAATATGCCGCAACACGGTACTTGGATGAGAGATCTCAATTTCTCTCCATCCTGGTTCTGTGACTCGTATACCCAAAAGAAATTCACCGAATAGTGCAGGTGCAAATGCACTCTCCGTTTGGGCATCGCTGCGACTTTTCTTCTGCTTTTTACCACTACGACCGGTATGGTCAAGCCACCACTCTTCCCAAAGCGTACCGTTGGTTGAAGGATCCAGCATTTTATCAAAGCGCTTCCTCAGCAACTCAAAGGACTCATCTACATAGTCATAGTTGGACAGGCCCTTGTGTAGGAAATAAGACATAGCCGGCGTGACCACAGTCATTCCGTTTTCTCTCGTTATAAAATCATGTGCATCGTCCCTAAGGATCTGTCGAACAATTAAGTCTGCTTGATGCTCGCTGGCAAGATTCAATGATAGTGCCATGGCATTGGCATGTTCACTGAATTGATCTGATCGGACACCATCTATCCAGGCATCGGCAAATAGTTGTTTCTGTTCATCCCATAGATGCAATTGGAGTGATTGCCTTAGCAAATCAGCGCGGCTAGCGTACAATGGATGGTCTTCTTGATCAAGCCATGCCAGGGTCTCGGCAAAATCCTCCAATGCACCTAGATAATGTCCATTGAGAAGAAAATTGGCTCCGCGTCTGTCGATGGGAGCATGGTCTAACCAATATGCATAGGGAGGTTCATTAATCAATCCCAACTCATTGGTGAAGGAATGGAGCAAATCCATCAGCTTTCGGGCCGCGGGGAGCAGCTGTACAGTGGAAGCGATGTCGCCTGAATACAAGAAGTAATTGCGCAGACTTCGAATCCAAAGGCAATTGGAGTCCAGGATAATCATAAAATCATCTTTGGCCAATGGCGCATAGGCTGGCATGATTCCATTTGCCTCCTGTTCTTGGGCGGTCTGGATAAGGTATCTGCGTTGCAACGCAAAGTCACCAAAAATCCAGTAGTTGCCTAGGGAGGCATAGTATCCAGTTTGTGCATATTGCCTCCGCTCGCGATAGTTATCCATATATCCATCGGTGGTACAAACTTCAATGGTCTTGCGGGTAGCATCCATATATTGCTCCACCCAATCCGCATCAGTCGAACTGATATGCCCCTGCCAATGAAAGGGATAGGCGATCTGTCGTATGCTGAGGTTGTAGATTCTTAAAGGTTGATCGTCAGTGCGGTATGCAAGCCCCAAATATCTCGTAGGTTTAGTATAGGTGGCCTCCCAGAAATCCCTTCTGCCTGATAAGATGACACGATCTCGAAATTCAGAGTCAACGACCTGGTAGTCGAAGGTAGAGTCCACCATGAATGGTGCGTACATGATTTCCATCGCTGTGCCTGCCATACCCTCTGCTTCCAGCATAGGTGCCCCATTGATCACTTTACCAAAATCAAATAGTAAGAATTGAATTTCTCCCTCCTCTGAAGAGGGTATAGTCAATGGATCACCCGTCTCCCTATGGTTGAGGAATGGACTGAGTGGAATTTTGTCCATTCGACTAGTTATAGGAACCGGGTCATGAATCAACACAGAGTTCACAGTATTTCGTAGGATTTTTTTATTAGCAATTATGAGATTAAGGGGGTATACTTCATTTTCTGCCAAATATGGTATATCTCGAGGCACAAGCCTTGTCCAGGGAGGTATTAGCGTCTGAGCCGCTGCATTGGGTTGCGGTCCAGGCCATCCTACATCTCTGAGCAATGCCGAAGCCTGGTCCCACTTTGCATCGAAAAATTCGATCGTCTCCCAGTCGCGAATATATTGCTGCATATCCACTCGATCACTGACCACCAATTGGAATCTATTGATGTAGGGGGATGCGTCATTCCAAGATGGATCTCGAGACACCTTCCAGTCCTGATCTGTACCTATGGAAGTCCTTTGCTGATCAGACCATAGATCGAGTTGGACCAGTAGCCCTGGACGCCCACGGTGATGATAGGAATGTCTACCGTCCTGATGATGCACACGCACAGCGATGGTATTCTTGCCCAATCTCAATTGATTTTTCAGATCAAGAATGTCGTAAGACTGGTGATGCGCTGCACACCTCGCCGGGCCACGACAGCAATATGATCCATTGAGATACAACTGGTATTGGGAGCTGGCGGTAATGCGTAGCAAGGAGCTATCTGGGATGCTTGATAAAAAAAATGACCGCCGTGCCAACATGACATCTGAATCATGATCGTCGCCCAACCAGATCCAACAGGCATTCCACACATCAGCCTCTTCTGCAATGCCTGTCGAAGAAGACCAAATGCCAGCTATCGATGGATTTGTTTCCTGCGCAGCCATCGGTGTCAGTAAAATCAAGAAGACGTACAGTGCAAGGTTATGTTGCCGCATATGATTATCAGATGGATGAATTATTTGGGAGCATGGTGATGGAGACCATTGTTGGAAATGACTACTCAGGTTGGATAAGTTGATATTTTTTATTGTACAATTCCAACTGCCTTGCCTTCCAGACCGATCCTTCAAGGAAGAGCGGATGGGGAAGCTCTACATCCCACTTACCCAAGACCCTAAGGAGTCTAGTAGTAATTTCCAGGTTGCTCATGGCCACATTGTTTTGCTCACTGATGTCCTGGGATAGGTCAAAGAGCATTGGGAGCCGATCTGGAAGGCGAATTAGTTTCCACTTGCCTTCTCTGATGGCAGCACTTATCGTAAATTTCCAGAGCATCTGTTTGTGTGGAGCAGTATCGCGTTCTTGAGTCAAGAAGGGCATCAGGTTGATTCCCTTTCCATCAAATTCTCCTTCCTCAATTTTTCCACCCGCTATTGCTAAGAACGTTGGAGCCAGGTCTGTTGAGACAACGGGTTTATCAAACAGTGAATTTCCCTTCAAATGCCCGGGCCAACTCAGAATAAATGGCACATGGATGCCACCTTCAAGCAATATGCCTTTCATGCCATTGTATGGAGCGTTGATGGAGTAATTGTGGGTCACTGGACCTCCGTTATCACTCATGAAAACAAGTAAAGTTTTTTGGCGCAGACCAGCATTCTCTACTTCTTCTACAATTTTACCCACATTGACATCTAAGCGATGGACCATGGCCGCATAGGTCCTCCTTTTTTCGTGGGTGATGTGTCCGTACAATGCCAAATCTTCCGCTTCTGCTTGCAGGGGAGTATGCGGTGCATTGAAAGAAACAAAAAGGAAGAACGGTGATTTACTATGTCGTTGGATAAAGTCGACTGCTTCGTCACCCTTATCATCGGTGAGGTAGTTGATGGAGTCCACCTTTTTGTAATTACAGTCGATGGCCTCTTTGATTCCTTGGCCTCCCTGGATGGCAGTGAAATAATCATGGGATCCTCTTTTGTAAGTCCAATATTCATCAAAACCGCGCTTGCCCGGATGGTATGCTGGAAGCTCTCCCAGGTGCCATTTTCCGATGATTCCTGTCGTATAACCCAAGCTTTTGAGTCTCTCAGCAATGGTTACTTCCGTCAATGGCAAACCGAGATAGTTTGGATCAAACCCTGGTTGAGTACCACCGATGTTATTGTCATGTCCAAAAAGCACCTGATTTCTTCCTGTCAACACACCTGCCCTTGAAGGACTGCATACCGGAGCCGAAACATAGCCCTCTGAGCAAATGACTCCGCTTAGCGCCAATCGGTCGATATTGGGTGTTTTGATTTGCTTACTGCCATGGATGCTGAGATCACCATAGCCAAGGTCATCTGCCATTATTAAAATAATGTTGGGTTGATCTTGACCATGCGCTTGACTGATAATGATGACCAAGAAGAATGACACCAGAAAGATTGTATGCTTGTTTATCATGATCGATGTAGTAACATTTGCGGAGCCTTTCTCTCAACATTTAAGGTGACTGTGCAAGATATTTTATCATATTGGCCAGTATCTTATCAGCGACCGGATCCTTGTTCAAGTTGCGTACTAAATCCAATTGTGATACGAGACAGCGCCCTTTTCCATAGGGTAAAAGCACCATATCAGAGCCCCACCATGAAGCACCTGGTCCCGAATAATGCATTTTGTGTCCTTTGGAAAACCAGTCAAAACCAATGGAAGCCACAATGGGTTTAATTTCAGAAACTCCCTTAATTTTCAAATCTCTCAAGGTAGTAGTAGCCCAGACATTTTCGTAGATATCTCTCATCGGTGTATTGGCTGGTAAGCCCTGGAAAATCGGGTGCTGGTGTACCAAGTGTGGGATACAAGTCCATAGTCCACGAGCCGGATGTACGGTGGCGGTAAAGGGGAAAGCGGGATGGTCGGCTGTGATGTTGCTTTTTACCCCTTCAATGTAGATGGCGGTACCACCTTTCTCCACAAACGTCAATAAATCAGCAAACTGCTTGACACTCTCCTGGTCTGTGAGCTTTGTATTCGTAACCAAAACAGGTGTGGATGCCGAAATATTTTCATTGAATAGCACAATATCCAAATTTTTTCTCTCCAGGACAGTATATAAAGGACCTTCCAAATTCATCAAGGCCACTTTGGTATTCGGTATGTGCAAGTCTTGCTGAGAGAAAACATCAAAATGGTAGCTGTTTTCTGTGAGCATCGTTCCATCTGAAGCAGTCAATGATACCTTGACGTTGTGAGTTCCATTCCAATTGTCAGTAGATAATTCAGACTGGAAAAGGGAATTAACCCCAGACTTCCACTGGGTTGACCGTGTTTCTCTGTAGACAATTTTTCCCTGGCTATTTAATATTTTTATGTCCAAATCGGCTGGGGTACTTGCCTGGTCATTGATACCCGTGATTTCTAGGTGAGTTCCCATTTCTGCGTATGCATTTCGAGGTGTCATTCGGATGGAAACGATGCGTGGTTGATTGGCTGCTTTGGTGGCCTCGTAAACGTACCCTTTAGGTTGACGCCACAAGTCGATTAGTCCTGCACCGAGTACCCAGTCCCCTCCAATCAAGGCATGGATGCAATATCCGTCTACTTCAGGATTTGATCTGACTGCTTCCACCATCCGCTTATTGGCAGTGCCATGAATTTGCTGTTGGTCAAGATAAAATTGTTGCATTTTGGGATATAAATTGCTGAATCCACTTTCCACCAGCATTTGCCGTTGCTCCCTGTCCAGACGATGGTGATATCTATATGCAGGAGTCAAGGGATGGCCATCCTGTCTAAATCGAGTGTTGACTACTGTCAGATCGGGTAAGCTTCCGTACCCCAATTCTGAGACATAAGACATCAAATTGGGAATGACATTTCTCCCTACTTTGCTGCCGCGATAACCTCTAGATTGTCTTTCGTCTTCGGTCAGTCCTATAGATAAATAGCCATCGTAGCGAAAACTGTTGATGAAAGGTCCAGGGTAATTGTGAATATCATTGAATTTTGTCGGTTCATATTCATATGGTAGGTACATGTTCGCACCATAGGCCCATCCTCCAGACTCATCCAAAATCAATCTAGTCGGATCAAGACTTCTTGCCAGCATAGCCATGGGTCGCATTAGTTGTTTTAATACCGGTCGATGCAATTCATTGAATAATTCCCATTGCACGATACAAGCCCTATTTCTATCTCTTTGGATGGACCTACTCACTTCATGCTCCACTCTCCTGGGCAAGTAGGGAGTTGATAGGGGCAAAGTCATACACTCCAACGCAGGACTGCCAACGACCATGACTCCCATTTCATCAGCTAGGTCTAGCCACATGGGCACAGGTGGTCTCCGCCAGGGCCTGATCATATTAAAACCAGCATCCTTCGCAAGCTGGATTTCCTTGCGCGCCATTTCTTCATTGTCGGGATAGGCAATTCCATTGGGGTACAGACCCTCAAAGAAGGAAGCTCTGATATAGATACGTTTTCCATTTAAGTAAAAATCCTTGTCCACTATGGTCAATTCTCTCATGCCAAAGTGCGCTTCCCAACTGTCGCTGGTGATGCCTGCGTGGATGGTTTTTATTTCACAACGATAAAGGTGGGGAGAGTCAGGAGACCAGTATTGTGCGTTGGGAATATTAAGAGTATAACTACGTTTGTTTTTGCCGGGATGCAGATGCACAGTTTTTCGCAATGTGGCCACTTGTTTGGAAGAGTGTGCTTCTGATATCTCAATGGACAATATAGTCTTGCTGCTGGAGGTGCCAGTATGGTCCAGCTCGATCTGAATTTTGGCATTGTGCTGGTGGATGTCGGGTTGGATGAATACATCGTCAATAAAGATGTCGTTTGTAGCGACTAATTTTACTTCTTGCCATATCCCGGCAGTGAGACCTCCTCGCCACTGAGGGGTCTCCATTTTTCCTATGCCATCGATTTTCTTGTCAGCCAGAGTGATTGGTCCCACCACGCGGAGGACAAGTACATTAGATTTTCCAGCATTAATCATTTCATCCACCCGAAATTCAAAAGGTGTAAAACCACCCTCATGATAGCCAACGACCTCCTCATTTAACCATACCTCCGCCAAGTAGTTGACCGCTCCAAATTGGAGCCGGATAACCTTTTCTTTCCAGTCCGCAGGAACTGAGAATGCCTTTTTGTAGAAGGCGACACCCTCGTAATCTTGCTTAATGAGTTCCCAGGCACTCGGCACATCGATGAAACGTTTGTCGGGGTTTAGGTCAAAAATATCGGGCCTATGCCAATGAGCATGTCTACCTATGTTTTCTTCATCGAAGATGATCTCCCATTCTCCGTCTAGTGAAATTTCATGCTGACCCAGACTAGGTACTTGCCCTACCATGAGTAACAAAACAAGATTTATTAAGCTAGTGTGGAAGTGAGTAGTGCTATGCTTCATATGGTCTCCGAGATGCATTTATCAAATTTAGAATTTGTTTTTTTGTCAGCCATTATTGGCCACTCAAATCTCAAGTTTAAGTGAGTTTGTCGCCGACCTTCTTCCATGTCATTGATGAATGGACTATGGTCACAACCTGGCATGGAAGCAATGATCAAGATGATCGAGGTGAATTCAACATCTTCCAGGGTGTTCAGGGCTGAGTACTGGTGTCCAGATCTGGATGCCAAATGGACCTGGGGCCCAAGGAGAAGAATTCGTGAACTTTTCTCCGTTGTATGTCTTAATTTGAGCTGCATATGCAGCTCACATACTCGTTAGTTATCGGACTAATCTTATCCTTCCAGGCACTACTTGCCCAGGAATCATCTCGTACCGTTATTACATTTTTTGGTTCTTCGGTTTGTAAAGGTTCTGGAGCGGCAGATGATCATGGATATGCCTGGCAATTCTACCACAGTGGTAAGTTGGATACCACACAATATGCTTATGCCAATGCGTCTACCGGTGGAGATAATACGATTAAAATTGAGAAGTTTGATCGACTAACCAACAAACTTTATCCCACTGATCCGGACATGGTCGTGATCGGATTGTCGCTGAGTAATGAGGGCATCAGGCGGGCGCGAAATAGCGACCACCGGGAAATGATTTTAGAACAGTTTAGCAGTAGACTGCGGTCGTTGGCGGACTCACTAAATCGTAAGGGCATCCTTCCAGTGATTGCCAATTGCTATGCCCAATCTCATTTCTCTGAGGCTCATTATAGCTGTACAAGAAGGATCAATCAGGTCATCAACACTTGGGACTATCCCAGCATCAATCTATTGGGTACTATTGATGATTGGCGTGGTAGATGGGTGCGGGGCTTTTCGAAAGATCCTGGTCACCCTAATGATCGGGGTCATGAGGAAATGTCTTACGCCATCGTGCCCTCCCTTTTTGATGCCCTAAAAATGGGTAAGGAAGTACCCCGTTACGATTGGAATACCAGTTATACTACCCTGAACAATGCCACCGGTGTAGACCGACCTATTGCGATAGATTTGGAGCACACACTTCATTCATTTACGATGAGTTTTCGATTTAGAAATACCGCGAATGGTAGTATTGCAGGGTTTACTTCAGCAGACACCTCTCACTTGATCACCATTGAGGATGGACGCTTGGGATATGGTAGACTATCTACTAGACTTCTTCACAAAGGGTCAGATTGGACACATGTGGTATTAGCACATAGTTATGCCAATGGGCAGACCTTGTTTATCGTAGACGGATCTTTGGTGGGTGTCCACGATCAGCGATTAGCTCCTACCCAGATACATTTTGGAGGAACTGTCCACGCCATGGACATCAGAGACCTCATGGTGCACCGATCTTGTCTAAATACAGAAGAGGCAACCGACCTTTACTACAAAAAGCTCATTCAATCAAGTCTGGAATTTTTCCATCCATTGACCAGTGCTATCACGGGAATTCAGGTGCCCAATAAAGCTCAGAGCCTGACCAAGGCAGAGGTTCACAAACAAGTAGTATTGCATCACAAAAAGGTCGATTGGTAATCCAGAACCCAATAGTGCAGGTATAGTCACCTGGTCAGGATCACATCTCGGTAGGGTATCTATGCACTTGCGTTGTACATTTTTAATGTAGATTTGAGTCATACTGCTGCATATCTCAAACTACAAAGATTTAAAAGTATGTACTCGATGGGCGTGGTGCCAACGATCAGACAGATCCCTGTCATATTGTTTTTCGCACTAACTGCTGTTGTGCCTATTTATGGTCAGTCGGTGGAGTCTGCACTCGATCCGTCGGTCCCATCAATACAGGTGTCTGGCCAGGTGGTGGACCTCCAAAGTGGGCAGCCGCTTGAGTATGCGACGGTATCAGTTTTCAGCACAACCGATAGCACATTAGTGACAGGAGTAGCTACCAATGAAAAGGGCATTTTTATGCTGGAAACCAATGCCGAATCATTTACGATTGAGATTGCCTTTTTAGGTTATCTCACAAAAGTCTTTGACAATTTGCCTACGGACAGAAACATCGATTTACGAAAAATCGAGATGAACCCCAATCAAGCCATATTGGATGAGGTGACCGTAGTGTCTGAAAGATCAGAAACGGTTTTCCACCTGGATAAGCGTGTATTTAATGTGGGCAAAGACTTAAGTAGTGCTGGTGGTACAGCATTGGATGTGTTAAATAATGTACCATCTCTCGATGTGAATATTGAAGGTGTGGTGAGCTTGCGAGGCAATGCCAATGTGCAAATATTGATCAATGGTAAGCCATCTGTGATGACCAGTGGCAACAGCAATACCTTGGGTACCATTTCGGCAGAGATCATTGATAAGGTGGAGGTGATCACCAATCCGTCTGCTAAATATGAGGCAGAAGGGACCACGGGCATCATCAATATCATCATCAAAAAGGATGAGAGGAAGGGCCTAAACGGATCAGTCACTCTAAATACCGGAATACCCAACAACCATAGTGTGGGATTGAGCCTCAATCGACGTACAGAGAAGTTTAATCTATTTGCCCAGTTGGGTGCAGGGAAGCGCACTTTTCTGTCGAATTATAGCGGGCGAACTATCAGTGGCCTTGTACCCAGGACGCTTGAGAGCGATGGAGACGGAGAGAAAAATGAGGAATTTTACAACATATTATTGGGAACGGATTATCATGTGAATCCTTACAACGTGATCACACTATCCGGCCATTTCGCTTATGAGTTTGAAGATGAGTTCTCCAATACCAATTACAGTCTCTTCGACGAGATAAACCTGCTGAAAAGTGCTTCCTTGCGGGACGAAGTCACCGATGCTACCAATCCGAAATGGGAGTATTCTTTACAGTACAAGAAATCTTTTGCAGAGGACGAGGAGCGGAGCCTGGTAGCTAGTGCTACTGGTTCTTCTTTTGCCAAGGAGCAGTCTTCTGCATTTGGCAATACCGACCTACTGGGACAAAAGCAAGATTTCGAACAGCGTACGGTGAGCGACTATGCCAATGCTGTATATAACTTTCAAGTGGACTACACCCATCCATTTTCGGAGGAAACACAACTGGAAGTGGGGGCGAGGTATGAGCTTAGTGATGTTTCTAACGACTACCACGCCGAAGAATTGATGGACGGAGCGTGGTTTTCTTTGGATGCTTACACCAATGTTTTTGATGTTGATCAGAAAGTGTTGGGAATTTATTCCACCTATGCATATGAGTTGGACCATTTTGGTGTTAAAGTCGGACTAAGGGTGGAGAGCACAAATTTAACTACGGATCTACGGTCAGAAACCAAGCAGAATAAGCAGATTTATACCAAGCCCTTTCCAAGCATTCACACATCATACAAAATTACGGATCAATGCTCGATGCAGCTCGGCTATTCACGGAGAATTCACCGACCAGGGATGAGGGATCTAAATCCATTTTCGAATTTGAGGGACAATTTAAATCTCTATTTTGGCAATCCGGACCTTCTACCTGAGTATACCAATTCCTTTGAACTCACAGCTATTCAGACCATGGGAGTGGGTGCGATCAGCATAGCAGTTTTCCAAAGGCAGACCGTGGATGTAGTGGAGAGGGTCACCCAGGCGATCGATACCCTGACTATAACCACACCTCAGAATGTGGGGAAAAGTTACCACACAGGTGTCGAAGTCAATGGTAAGGTCGATGCTACAAAGTGGCTCTCGTTATTGGCAGATTTCAATTGGATGTATTTTCGACGCAAGGGCACCTATAATGACGGCGATTTTGATTTTAACAACACTAGGTGGTCCTCCCGGCTCACTACGAAAATTAAAATGCCGGCAGATATCGATGCGGAATGTAGACTAAGATATCAATCTGCCTCACAACAGTTACTCGGGATGTCAGGTGATGTGTTTTATGCGGATTTTGGCATCAGGAAGAAGTTTATGGATGGCAGAGCCATTGTAAATTTCAGTATGTTGGATATATTCAATTCTCGGCGGTATATTTCTGAAGTGGACCAGCCGACTTTTTATCGCTACAGCGAAAGACAAAGGGTTGGTCGCAGTGTGGTGTTGGGTTTTAGTTATGGTTTTGGAAAAGGTGAAGCCATGGAATTCTCAGGGCATAAGCAGTTTTAGTGACTATGCAGGTGATACTTATTTGATGATCAAAATAATCAGACAAAAGTGATTGCAACAGAGGACATTACTTACTCAGATGGATCGGATGCTTTCCAAGGGGTGATAGCTTGGGATGATGAGATACAAACTACAAGACCGGTTGTTTTGGTGGTCCATACTTTTCGTGGGCAATCCCAATTTGAGACCAACAAGGCCAGGGAGTTGGCAAAATTGGGATATATCGGCTTTGCCATCGATGTATATGGAGAGGGGAAAAGAGCTGGTTCACCTGAGGAGGCACAACAGTTGATGGATGAATTAAATAACAATAGATCATTGTTGCTCAAGCGGATGCAGTTATCCTTGCAAACGGCCAAAGACTTGAAGTTTGCCGACGAACATCGGGTAGCAGCGGTAGGATATTGTTTTGGTGGTAAATGTGTATTGGATTTAGCTAGATCAGGTGCAGAAATTCAGGGAGCAGTTACCTTTCATGGTGTCTATGATAAACCAGATTTGGACCATAAGCAGACCATAAAACCTTCCGTTTTGATCTTGCATGGTTGGGATGATCCGCTCGGATTGCCCCATCAAGTCCTAGAATTGGCAGCAGAGTTGACTTCATTGCAGGCTGACTGGATGATAAACTCATATGGACACACAGGGCATGCTTTTACTAATCCCAATGCACAATCCCCTGAAGATGGCATGTTTTATCAGAAGCGGACTAATGACAGAGCCTGGGAAAGCATGTGTCGTTTTCTCTCAGAAATATTTGCCCAGTAGATGTGGGTTATTTGATCCACTTGGAGATTGCTTCGTTGACTAGTCTTGGCCTTTCAAACATTACAAAATGTCCGGCTTGTGGGACCATCAGTAAGTCGCTGCCTGCTAGCTGATCGGCGCCGCGTTGAGCAACGGACAAAGTGGTTTCATTGGGGTGTAACACTTTATTGGGGATCAATTGATCTTCTTGTCCAAAGATGATCAATGATTTTTTCTTGATTTCCCTCAAGAGCTGAAAAATCGGCTCATCCAACATCGCCATGGTGGCATAGTAGATCAGATCTGCATAAAAGTCCAGTTCTTGCTTTGACTCCATCAGCTTCAAACGGTCTTTGAGCATAAATTCAGCAGCTTTCGGAAAAGTATGAAAATTGACATAGAAGCTTTGTAGAATTTGATCATGGGTCGCATTTTTCAGCAACATAGGTTGGGTGATTGACTCAAACCACTGCCGCTCAAATCCATTGAATGTTTCAAAACCCGCGGGAGCTATGAGTATCAGACTTTTGGCAAGGTCTGGCTGGCTGTGGATCATTTTTAATGCCACCTGAGCCCCCATGGAGTGACCTACGACTACGGCATTCGTTAGTTGTAGCTTTTTTATGAAGTTCGAAACCTGTTTGGCAAAGTAGGACATACTGACCCTTGCCTTGTTTTTGGAGGAGTCTCCATATCCAGGGAGGTCAATGCACAGGCAACGGTGGTGCTTACTTAGCACATTGGTATTGTGTAGGAAAGCATGCCTGTTGCTACCTAATCCGTGAATGAACAGCAATGGTATGCCTTCTCCGGTGTCTGTATAGGCAATATGGGTATCGGGATCTGATTGGATGGTGTGTGGCAAGGTCTTGGGAAGTTTACTGGTTCTGTAAGTCCATTTCTTATGAAATTTAGGCACCATTCTGGGAGTTGTCTCCGCGGTATACCGCCGCAGAAAAGATGACCTGATAATTATTCATAACTTTTTCATGAGTTGGAGCATCTAAATTTGACCCAATACATATTCCAGATACTGTTGGATCAGGTACTGCAATAGTAGCAACTTTTCTCAAGACAGATGAGTGTTGAGCCAACATTGATTGCATTTCGAAAAGGTTGCCAAATCAATAGGGTTTTATACCGAATGCACTCAATATTTTCCCTTAAAATCAGGTAAAGAACAGCAAAGCCAACAATATACGTTGGCTTTGCGTACTCGTAGGGTTAGGTCTCCCACAAGTTTTCACTTTAAATCCGTCTCACTGGTAGGTTGGCCTTAGCCATCGATGATGTCAGACCGTGGTGCTGATGCTCAACTACTCCTTCTGTCCGCCCATTGCAATTCTGTGCTAGTCCCTTTCATTCAACCATTCGGCGATGGCTGGTGTCAAAACTTTCTGTGATTTTGATCCAACAAAAACACCAATATGGCCACCTGGGAATTCCATTAGTTCATTGTCTTTAGAACCTACTGCCCTCTTGATGGGCTTGGTGCTCTCGGGTGGTACGATGTGATCTGCCTTTGCATAGATGGTCAGCACTGGCATCTTAATATTCTTAAGGTCCACCTTGCGTCCACCCAATTCGAAAGTTCCTTTGATCAATTTATTCTTTTGGTAGAAGTCCTTAATAAACTGACGATAGGTTTCACCAGCTTGATCGGGACTGTCGGCAACCCACTTCTCCATGCGTAAAAAGTTCATGAGACGACCCTTATTTTGCATGGTTTGTGGCAGGGACATGTATTTCCGGGTCTTGTTCATTGGTTTCAGCAGATCAAAGCCAGTGTTTAAAAACTCACCTGGGACCACTCCACCATAATTGTCTACAATGGCATCCACGTCCAGGTCTTTAGCCCAGGTAAAAATGAGGCCTCCATCTACATCGAAATCTAGGGGAGATACGAGAGTGACTAAATTCTTAATATTATCAGGGTGCAGTGCTGCATAAATCAGGCTGAAGGTCCCACCTTGACAGACTCCCAGCAAGTTGATCGCTGTCATGTTGTGTGCCTTCTTGATATAATTGACACAATCATGGATGTTGCCCAGGATATAATCTTCTAAGGTTTTGTATCGATCCAATTTGCTGGCATAGCCCCAGTCGATAAGGTAGACATCGATGCCTTCGCTGAGGAGCTTTCGGATGAGGCTTCGATCGGGTTGTAAATCCATCATCTCCCATCGGTTGACCAAAGCGTAGGATATCAACACTGGAGTTTTGCATGTTTTGGCAGTGTCTGAGATAAAATGATATAATTTCACCTTGCCATCTTCCCATACGATTTCGCGCTCTGCAGTGGCGATATCCACTTCTGTGATATCTGTAATATTTTTTATAGCATCACTGACTGTATTAACTTGCTCTATGACCTGGTCTGCAATATTTTTAGACATGATTAAATAGTCTTTTATGGTTGTTAAATATATGATGAGTCTAGGCCAAAGATTTTGCCTTTTTCACCGTTGCTCTTGTGCGTTTTTTCACCGGAGCTTTTGGTTTGGCAGGTGCAGGAGGTGCTTGTGCGGACAATTGCTCAAGTCTTTCCAACCTTTGTTCCAGCGTCCTGATTTTCTTGCGCAGAGTCTGGTTCTCCAGCGCCACCTCGTCTGCAAACGAGTTGGTCAAGAATGGCAGATCGCTCACAGCTAGCTCGATCATTTTTTCAGTCAATGCCTTAACGTGGGTGGCATTTCTGGCAACCACAGATTGCAATGTGCTATATTGCTGCGATCCAAAAGTTTCAGTCACACGACTTTCAATGGAATTGACGAAATGTGTGAAAAAATCTTGAAAGTCTGGTACACTCTTATCATCCTGATACTTCTCGGAGAAGTGTTTCAGTGACTCTGGGAGTGCTTTATAGCTTGACTCATAAACTTGCTGCTGCATTTCCAATGTCTTGGTAAAGTAGGCCATGGAAGCAAATTGGATTTCTTTCAAGATTTTCATCATCTCAATATCCTTCCCCTGTCCTGAGATGTTTATATAGGAGTCTAGGCCTTCACTGATTGAATTATTGAGCTGATTAACGAACTCAAATGGTGATCCCTCTGCTTTGAGTAATCGGTTGTTGAATGCCTTAACTTGGTCGACCCAATTTACCTTTCCAAAGGAATTTTCCTCCATCCATGCACTAAATCGTTCATACGATGCTTGCATTTCTTCCCGTAGTGCATCGGGATCATTCACTGCCTGATAGCCCATAAACTTGGAGATGATAGGGACAAAGTCATTCTTTTTGATCCATGCACTTATCTGGTCTTGATCATAAGTGTTCGATTTGATCATGGTAACGATCGGTTGCCAATACTTCTGCATTTGTTCATAGACCTCCTTGAAGTTCTTCAAGTATTGATGTTGAGCAGCAGGCATGTTTTTCAAGAGTGATTTTTCGACCCATTCTTGACTTTTTCCCGCCCAATCTTGTAAGTACTTCATGGGGTTGGTGAATTGCTCTGGACTAAGACCAGCTGTGGTCGGTACAAACCCCGGCATTTGACCTTTGGAGGCATTGATCCAGTAGTCAGCAAACTCCTTTTGAAGCTTAGCCCAATATTTGAATTGTGCAGGTTGGTCGTTGTTACTATTCAAAGGATTCATCTTGGATGCCTCCTCCCAGAGTTTCTTGGAGTTGTCAAACCAAGTCTGTAAAAAATCAGTTGGGACTGGTGGCTTGGTGGTCGCCTCAGACAATCTGTCGGTTACATTCTTGCCAGTTTCACTCCAAAAATCCATGATTTTTCTCTGACTTTCGAGCAAAGCTTCAAATGGAGTTTTCATTGATATTTATTTATTGTTTGTTAGTGAATGAATATCCAATACTAGGTCACTTGATGTTGGTGATGGACTGGAAATTCTTGTTTGTGGTCTCGAGAATAGCCTTGGTATTCTCCTGATACAGTTTATTGACGGTTTCCATTTTTTTCTGAAAGGCATTGCTTTCAAATCCTTTCCAGAAATTAATCACGGAGTCCATGGATGCTTGGTAAAACTTACTCTGGATTTCCACTGCCTTTGCCAAGTTCTTCGGTAATTCTTCTACGAATTTGGAAGAGTTTTCGGGCTTCAGGACGTCCTTGATGTAAGCTTGTGTGTCTTTTTGAAGATCTTCGATGGCTGCTCCGCCTGGCACATCCTTTACTTTGTACAGGTCAAGTACGGCATTTGTGTTCTTAACCAGGGTATCCATCAATGCTTTTTGATTGTCAAGAATGCTGGTCATCGGATCTTTTTCTTTTGCTTTCATGATATTAAATTTTTAGTAAGTAATGATCTTTTCCTGTTTCTTGAAGCAAATCTACGTGCTCCTTGAAAGACCGGCAACCTGATTTCAAAGTAGAGGGATATGGACAATGTCGCTATAATTTTGATGTTTTATGTATAATAGAATGAAAATCAGTGAAATAGGTGTTACTTGTTGCCTATTGACAATTTTGTTTTTTGGCGAACTTAATAGTCAAGGGTGCCTAGTAGGCATGTAAAGTGCAGTAAAACAGCATATTATAAATATATTTGGATTAATTAGTTTAATTGTCAAGGTCATAAAAGATGCCTTTGACTTGTGTTTTGCTCCTTGACCCTCTAATTTTATGCACAAAGTTGATCGGAGGTAGAGGAGCAGGGGATGAGGATGAAGAGATCATGGTATGATTGTTAAACATTTTAAATAAATCAAGTGAAGAAATTAGAAGGAAGAGTCGCCATCATTACTGGTGGTGCTCAAGGTATTGGTAGGGCTACCGCTGCCAAGTTTTGTTCAGAGGGTGCTCAGGTGGCCATTTGGGATATCGATTCGGAAAAAGGCGAAGCTCTGGCCAAAGAGTTGGATCCAGACGGTAAGTCATGTAGGTTCTATCAGGTCAATACGACCAGTTTGGCTGACATTGAAAAGGCTGCTGAAGCTGTCGCCCAGGATTTTGGCAAGATTGACATCCTGATCAACAATGCTGGCATCACTCGCGATGCCACTATGAAGAAGATCACGGAGGAACAATGGAATCAAGTGATCGATGTAAACCTTAAAGGGGTCTTTTACTGCACAAAGGTTGTCGCACCCTATATGATTGAGAAGGGATATGGCCGCATAGTAAATGCATCTTCTGTAGTCGGTATTCAAGGTAATTTTGGCCAGACCAATTACGTCGCTACCAAGGCTGGAGTCATTGGCATGACCAAAGTATGGGCCCGAGAATTTGGACGCAAAGGAATCACCGTTAATGCCATTGCACCAGGATTCATCAATACGGAAATGATGAGTACCATCCCGGATAAGATCCTGGATGTATTCAAAGGAAAAGCTCCACTTAACAGACTCGGTGAAGTTGATGAAGTGGCCAATGCCTACTGTTTCTTGGCATCGGAAGAAGCTTCTTTTATCACAAGTGCGGTGCTGAGTGTGGATGGTGGAGTCACCATTTAGATCATAGCTGGAGTATGTCATACATCGGCCAAGCGCCAGGTGTGACAGGTCGATCCAGAAGTTAATGGTCGTTGGCCTGCCGATATAACGGTTGGAATATTCGATCCATAGAATAAAGTATGTAGACTCAACAAGTTTTATTGGCGATACGATTTAAGAAATTCTCTGCGTTCTGTGCGTCACTTTTGCCACACGAAATTGACTACTTATTGCACGTGCAGCAATTTGAAGATCAAGAAAGGTTAGCCATCCTGCAGACGATTCATCATCATCAGGGCGGTGAAACGTTTTCCTTCGATGATCGCATCAACAGGCGGAAGTATTCCCATCTAAAAAATTGGATGGAGCAGCGTTTGTCCGAAATCGATGTCGACTTATCATTGAAGTGGTTGCTATCGGTGGAAGAATCGATTTTGACAGATCAGATCACTGCTCCACAAGAAAGAAAGGTACTGAGATCACTTCAGCATTGGGATGCTTCCTTTTTTTATTTCGTGAAATGGTATGAGGTGCTGAAAGTATTTCGCGAAGACTTGCAGATACGTCTACGATATGAGGAGGTGCAGCTGCTCGATGCTTATCTGGACCAACACCGCAGTGCCTATCAGCGATCCTTGAAGGTCAGTGAAGATATCAAGCGGGTGACAGCAGAGGTCGTCAGCCAGTATAGGAATCATACTGGCGATACCAGACAGCACGTGCATACCCTGGCGGAAACTTTTAGGGATCCATCGCTGGATGGTTACAACCGGTTTAAGGCTTTCATAAGGTTGATCTTTATCGGATTTAACTATCGTGACTTCGACTTCTTGCGCACCCACTTCGACTACTTTGATCAAATGTTGCAAACCGGAGCCATCTACTCTAAAAGGATATTGCTAAATTATTATAGCAACCGACTCCTACTCCACTCGAGATATCGTGAATATCAGATGGCTGAAAAGTATGGCTACTTGTCGATCAAGGTCAGGAACCAGGATTATTTGATGTATCTCAATAATTTGACAGCCGTTTTGTTGAGAAATCAAAAGTATGAAGAGGCGCTGCAGATCTTGCAAGAGGGTGCAGAGGAGGCGAAAGTGACCGGCAACGATCACAATAAAACAGGGTATGTAGCATACTACGTGGAGACGCTCAATCGATTGTCAAGATATCGCAGTGCAGAAAATCATGCAGCAGTTTTTCTCAGCCTCTATAAGCGGGAGATTTTTAAATATCGTTGGCATGTTTTTTTTACTGCCTATTTGGAAGCCTTAATAAAACAAAACAAGCACAAGGAGATTGTCAAGCTAGCCAGAAGACATAAGTTGCTGGAAAGAGATAAGATCTACTGTCAGCGATTCGCAGCCTATCCCATAGTCTCATGCTATGTAGTAGTAGCACAATACGAGGAAGGCTTGGTGAATCGAACGCAACTCGAAAAGTCGATGATACAGTATCTATCATCCGGCACTGAAGCTAAGAAGGATCAGTCGAAGCATTTTGCTGAAAAACTGCTGGAGTTATTGCCATCTGATATCGGTGATTTACGGATTCTGCTAAAGAAGCTATCATCTGATTGATATCTATTATCTGACAGCTTGAAGCAGTTTATTGATGACGTAAGGCCCGGCGATCTATTTTGCCGGTTTCTGTTTTTGGCAGGCTTTCTACTATAGTGATCACCTTAGGTGCCTTGAAACTGGCTAAATGTGTTTTGCAATGATCATTGATTTGTTTTTCATTTAATGTGCCTGACCCGGAGGTGACCACAAATGCTCTACCGACCTCACCCCATTTGGGATCACTGATGGCGACCACTGCAGTTTCAGCAATGTCGTGGTGAGTAAGTAATACACGTTCGACTTCAGCAGGATACACATTTTCACCCCCTGAGATGTACATGTTTTTAATGCGATCTACTATATAGAGATATCCTTCTGCATCCGACCTTACCAGATCTCCGGTGCGAAACCACCCATCCAAGAACGCTTCCGCAGTTGCTTGCTCATCGCGCCAATATCCCGGTGTGACCATAGGTCCTTTGAGCAATAATTCTCCTGTTTGGTCATCGACTATTCTTGCACCCTGCGGGTCGACAATCTTGGCCTGAACATAAAAGTTAGGACGACCTATGGATCCCTTTTTCCGAACGGCATCATCTTGATGAAGGGAAGTGAGATTTGGTCCTACTTCAGTCATGCCATAACCCTGTCGGACCGGTATCCCCTTTTGGTGCCAGGCCTCAATGAGTGGTATGGGCATGGGTTCTCCTCCCACGAGTAGATAGTGGAGCGTGCTCAAATCAGTGAAGGCAAAATCCTCCTCATCGGTCATCATTTTCAACATGGTCGGCAGGGCCATGAACAGGGTGGCTTTTTCCTCTTCCAGACGAAGTAAGATCTCCTTGGGATCAAACTTTTTTAGAATGCATAGGTACCCACCGTGATGTAGTATTGGTGTAGACAGGACATTCCAACCACCGGTATGGAATGGTGGGAGACAGTGGAGAGTACGACTCTCAGCATTTAATAACAAACTTAGGGCAGTATTGATGCTGTTCCAAAACAACATCTTATGAGTGTAGATGGCACCCTTGGGAAAGCCGGTAGTACCAGAGGTGTATAGAATAAAGATGGGATCATCGTCTGAGATCGGGTTATTTTCGAATGCTCTGGCAGGAATAAGTTGCGCATGTGCACAGAAGCTTTGCACGTCGGATAGAGACCACCGTTGTGGACCCATAATCCGGTCCTCAATACCTGAAAGGTTATGGAGAAACTTATCCTCGACGATCGTTAGCCTTGGCTCGGTATGGGTAAACAAATATTGGAGTTCCGAGGTTGTCAGCCGGTAGTTGAAAGGCACTAAGATGATACCGGTTTTTTGAGCAGCAGAAAACAGCATAAAATACTCAAGACAATTTTCAGCTAGAACGACTACTCGATCTCCTTTGGTCAGCTGGAATTCAGTGACCAAATGAATGGCCAGGTGATTGGATACTTGGTTTAACTGCCCATAGCTTAAACCGATTCCACGGTCAGATTCTTTCAGGGCGATCTTATTAGGCGTGTAAAGAGCCCATTTAGATATCCAATCATATGCATTGTGTAACATCTTTACCCAGATCTGAAGACCAATTTAGTATTATTTTAGGCAGTGTTGGAGACCTGGGGAGTCGACACACTTTTTCAACCTAGGGTGGTTGGGTTCTCCATGGCTAGAAAGTCTAATGATCTTGAAAAGTGCGATCTTGCATTAAAATGAAACGTACACGCAGAGACAAGGATTTTGTTAAGAAGCCCTACTATCTAGGGGGCATTAGAGCCATGCGGAAGTTTATCGACGCGCATCGACGGTATCCCCAGGAAGCCCTGTCGAGCAGGATCGAAGGATCTGTCCAGGTTCGCTACACGATTGACCACAAAGGTAAGGTGGTTGACACCAAGGTGATTGCAGGTATCGGTTCCGGCTGTGATGAGGAGGCTCAGCGGATTGTTCGTTTGCTGACCTTCGAGGTGCCCAAGACCCATAAGGTACGAGTGCTTTTTCACAAGACCATCCGGATCCATTTTCGGTTACCCAAGAAAACACCTCCTGGTAAGCAATCTGTTAGATATGAGATGACCACCAAAAAGAAAAAAGAAATTAGGGATGAATCTCGTACTTCTTACTACTATAAGATTAACTGGTAAATCTATTTCAACCCGATGGGGGATCAATTTCAGTCCAGGTCCATCGTACGGTTTGCCTCTTAAGAAACCATTATCTTAGGTTAATAAATCCGAATAATCTTGAGGACGATATGAGAGAATGTCTGTACATCTTGGGAGCAGTTTTTCTATTTGCTTGCAAGCCCACTACCCGTCTGGAAGTAATACAACCAGCAATCATCACCCTCCCAGACCATATCAATGTGCTGGCCACCATAGATCGCAGCAAACCCAGCAGCGGTTTTGTCGATGTATTAGAAGGAGGTGTGACAGGAGAAGCAATCCACCAAGACAGAGATGGCAGAAAGATGGCACTGAATGCACTTGCTGAGACACTGACCCGCACCCCTAGATTTCAGGTAGTGCATACTGGCCTAGAGTATACTGGAAGTGAGACTGGATCTACTTTTACCTCACCACTTCCCTGGGAAGAGATAGAGGACATATGCGAGAAATACCAGGCGGATGCAGTGATTGCCATAGAGAAATTTGACTCAGACAATCGAAGAAAGGTCGTATCCCGTAAGAAAAAGACCAAGGACGACAATGACAAAGAAATCGAAGTGACTGTATACGATGGAGAAATCGAAGTGGATGTTCATCTGGGATGGAGAATCTATGACTTCCAAAGCCGTAAAATCATTGACGAAGTGGACGTGTCGGATGGTGACGGCGACAGTCGGAAAGGACTGAAAACGAAGGATGAAGTACTTGATGAGCTAGAGGATCCACGGGCACTGACCCATCGGGTGAGCCAAAGAGCAGGGAGTAAGTATGGGGCACGGATTGCTCCGATTTGGATCACTGTAAATCGCACATTCTATAGGAAAGCCAAGGGGCCGGAAAGGGAAGAGATGGCACGGGCTGCCAGGTTGTTTGAAACGGACAGCTGGGAGGAGGCGGTTCAGTTATGGCACACCATCATGGATGGAAGTAGGGTCAATCCAAAGGTAAAAGGTATGTCAGCATACAACCTGGCAGTGGCGTATGAAAAGAGAGGCCTCCTGTCTACAGCGTTAGATTGGGCACAGAGAGCCTATGCACAACATGGCCATAAAAAGGCCAGATCCTACGTAAGGATCCTAAAAGACAGGATTCATGATCAACAAGTGTTGGAGGAACAATTGAAACTAAGTTCTTGATGAGGCTTGCAACCTTCGTTGTCCTATTGGGTGGATACCTGGTTACCTGTACATCTTTGGAAGGCGACCAGTCCGAAACGGTTCGTGCCATCATTGAATCCGTCTCTAGCGAGTATACGCCGGATCACCGGACAGCCCTCTTCGATGTGCGTTGGGATGCAGGGCACAATCTATTGAGGGGAGAAACAAATGTACCCGCGGCAAAAAGGCAATTGCTCGACGATCTGGCAGATCAGCAGGTTGTGGCCATCGATAGTATTGAAGTGTTGGCTGCGCGGTTGGCCCTGGTTAATATCTCTGTCTGCAATATTAGGTCAGAACCCAGGCATGGTGCTGAATTATCTACCCAGTCGCTTTTGGGCACTCCATTGAAAGTTTATAAGGAAGTTAGCGGATGGTTTTTGGTACAAACCCCTGATATGTATATGGGCTGGCTGGATGGGGGAGGGATGACTTTGATCTCTGACCAGGATTATCTCCGTTGGAAAGAAGCCACAAGAGTGGTGGTAAGGGAGCCATTAGACTTTGTGCGAAGACGGGGAGATGAAGATGTGGTGGCCGATGTGGTTGCTGGGAATATCCTTGAGGTGCAAGAAGTGGTGGATCAAGATTTCTTTGTGATCCTACCCGATGGGAGGAAGGGCCGAATCTCAAAAAGGGCTGTAGTTCCATATCAAGCGTTTGTGGGATCTGACGAATCTAGACTATCATCAATATTAGAGACTGCTCAGCATTTTATGGGAAGACCCTATTTGTGGGGAGGTACTTCGCCCCTGGCGGTCGATTGCAGCGGTTTTACTAAGACGGTTTTCTACCTGAATGGCTTGGAATTGCCACGAGATGCGAGCCAGCAAGTGAGGGTAGGTCAGGCTGTGGAGACGGATTCTACACTGCGAAACCTTGAAGTGGGAGATTTTTTATTTTTCGGACAGCGAGCCACGGAGACCAATGCGGAGCGGATCACCCATGTAGCGATTTATTTGGGAGAAGGTAACATTATTCATGCTGCCGGTCGCGTGCAGATCGAAAGCTTGAGGAGGGGTGATGGGGCATTTAATGCCTATCGCCTAAAAACCCTGGTCCGGGCAAGACGGATGTTACCGGGCATCGGATCGAATGGCGTACGATGGCTACATGAGCATCCTTGGTATTAATTAGGTCTGGTCTGCCTCAAAAAACATCATCGACCGGATGGCTGAATGAATAAGTTGGTCCGCTGATTGTGATGATAGCGTATCACAGTATCGTCCATTCAAGCGCATCGGAATCTGCCAATCACGTTGGGATACTTTGAATCACCCTCATCCATATTCGTTAAAAATGTCCAGAGCGGAGCTGTAAGGCGATTGGGATGGGTTAATCAATCCGTGTGGCAGATTCTTGCAATGTCTTGATCGATCAACTTCTGAGACTTGAATGATTGGTGCAACTGATTAAATAGTCCATTTCGCGGGGTGTTTTGGCCTGAGTAGATCTGTGAATCACCCTAAAATATCTCCATTTTGTTCATGCATTAGTTCTGTCAAAACTACCCCTGGGTGTGGCCCATACCTGGATTTTCCCATGTATAATTGTCCTATTCTTTCACAACTTAAATAACTTATTATGAAGAATATTATGCTGTTGCTCATACTCCTTGCTCCGACTATGACGGAGGCGCAAGTATTAAAAGGAACCATTAAAGACGCGGCCTACTGGGGTGTCAGAATATTCGAAGATGCAGGATTTAGTGGAAATCACGAGACCTACGCCTCTGATGGCGAAACCTTCACTGCTCCTTTCGATTTTAGGTCCGTCAAGATCTATGGCCCATGGAAATTGGTGCGGGTGGGTACTCCGATCTCGATAAGAGTCGATGATCCCTCCTTCAACGCATCATCGTCAGGCACATGGCGAGTAGTGAAAACCGATGATTCTTATTCGTGCATTGTCTATACCGAATCAAACTATAACGGGGAGGCTACATACCTGAAAGGGGGCAAACATCAAGATTTGTTCGATAATTTCGAGTCTCTAAAATTAAGGGGTGCCGCATCGAAGGTAGGATATGCAAATGCCAGTGGATTTCAAAAATGCTACAAGGATAAAGTGTCTAATCTGCCCTATCCTGGAGCACGAATAGACATCAGCATCCGGTACACAAAATGTGCCTCATTGTGAGGCGATAAGAATCACCTTTCGTAAGAAAGTGAAGACTCTGAGACGACCCTTTTGACCATCGTGATTCGGCCTTATCAGACAATGCTCCTCATTTCTGTAGGATTTGATCAGAAGGCATCTCTAGTTACCTTGACCATCTCCATCGCAAGATCTGGATATGGAGAAATGGTAGCTCAAGGATCGGCAACATATTAAGTTTCCAGGATTAGGTGAAGTTATGACGTTATTTTGGGCGTAGACAAGGCATGAAAAATAAGCAAGAGGGCCATGCGCATATTTTATCAGGCAGTCTGCATTCAAAAGGTACCGGTATAGCTTGGAAAGTTGTTATCTGCGGGTCTCTGAGATGCTTTCTGATTTTGTTATTTCTGAGTTCAGAAGTAATTGATAACTTTAAAAAAAACACAGGAGTGCCTCCGAACCACGTTTATGGGTGATCGAAGATTTGGAAGAATCTACTCCAAAAGGTTATGAAGTTACCCATTTAGGATTTCGAATGGAAGCATGGTATTTGTCATGGTACGTTGGTGACCTTTTGTGGAGCGAATGCGTGTATGTCAAATATTGCTATTTATATCATCGAAGATGAGGGGTTGATTGCTCAAGACATAAGCATGATGCTGGAGGAACTGGGGTATGATGTTGCTGGCATCGCTGCTGATAGTGAGAAAGCACTGGATTTCTTAGCAAACCACGAACCCGACCTAGTATTGTGTGACATTCATATCAAGGGCTCTAGGGATGGCATTGAGGTGGCGAGTATTTTGGCAGAAAAGCACAGGTTGCCTTTTATCTTCCTGACCTCCTTATCCGATCGAGATACATTGGAGCGGGCCAAAAAGACCGTTCCTTATGGCTACGTGGTTAAACCATTTACGGCGCAGGATCTGATTTCTGCCATTGAAATGGCTCTCTATCGCTATGGTACCGAACTTGACCGATCGAAGATCACCAAGGAAAAGGTGGATGGTCTGGCATTGACACCCCTTTCAGATCGAGAGTTTGAGTTTCTTCTTGACCTTTCGAAAGGCCTTAACAACAAGCAGCTGGCTGACAAGCATTTTGTATCAGTCAATACTGTAAAATTTCATATCAAAAATATTTTCCTGAAATTGGATGTATCCAACCGGGCCAATGCCTTGCATAAGATCATTGATCTGCTAAGTACATAAGGGATGGAGATCGACCTTTGAGGATAAACCGGTGTTTTGATGAGACCTGGTTAATCGTTCTGATCAATGGTCTCAGAGATGCATATGGATTTACAGATACTTCTTAAACCAGGCAATTTGCATAGCTTCGATTTCCATTTTAGTGGGTTCGATCTGCAGGCCGGTTGCAGAGGGCTTGAATCCATGTCCTGCATTTTCCACGGGTATCAGCTGAGAAGGCACACCGGTATTTTGAAGTGCATTGAAGAGCAGCTCAGACTGGTTGAATGGTACAGCTAGATCTTTGCGACCATGTAAGATGAGGATGGGGGGATCATGGATATCTATATAATGGATAGGGTTGGCACGCCCGACTTGTTCTGTCATGTTCTGGATGGCACCACCGATAAACTGGGACTCGGGAGAGGTGGGGCTGTCATGATCGATGTTGCCGGCAAAGTCGTTCATTTTTAAGAAATCTGAGGGTCCGTAGTTTTCCACTACTGCCTGTACATTGCTGGAGTAATTTGGATAGGCACCATCTCCTTCAAGATAATCGTCTCCACCCGACAGTCCAACCATCGCAGCTAAGTATCCACCTGCTGAGCCACCGAAGACTCCAATTTTGTCCGGATCAATATGGTACCTCCTGGCATTCGCCCGTGTCCATCTGACAGCAGTTTTACAATCATGCACCGCAGCTGGAAAAACGGCTTCCTGACTCAACCGATAGTTGATACTAATGCCTACAAAGCCAGCTTGGGCAATGCGCATGGCTGTCTTCCGAGAGGCCCGACCTTTTCTAAATCCACCACCATGAAAATGCAAAATGGCAGGACGTTGCTGTCCATCATCATGATAGGCAATAATCAAGGTTTTTTCTAGGGTTGCCGATCCTGTGTATACGATCGAGTCTGCCACGATGACTTTCGGGGTCTGAGTTCTGAGATTTGCTTTGTCGGTTTGGGCTTGTCCGGTGCATGCACCCACGAATGTCAATAGAGTGAAAAGCCAACAGTAGAATGCTAGAGTCAATTGGTTCATTCGGTGTCTTCTATTTTTATCGTATCGTTCGGATTGAAATGAGCTCTTAGTGACAGCGGGTCAGAGGTGGGCAGTCCACGGATACTTGGTCAAAACCTCAAGATAAGGAAAGTCTATGGGCTTCCGGGAGGTGTATGAAAGTGTACGTTGTGCCATGATGACGCGGTCAATCTGTGATCGTACATTGCGCAAGATGAGGTGTATACCGATCACGGGTCCGACGGATGCCGTTTTTGATCACAAAAGTGGAAGTCAAATATTTGCTGGAGACCACCATGTGCTGAGCCACCAGTGTCTGGTAGCTCGAAGACCAGTTTAGTATCTTTGATAAAACATATCAAACGCGATGGATCCTCAGGAAAAGAGCACTTCCTCTAGTCGTTCGTTCAACAGTTTTATGGTGGTCATTTTGATCTTGATGGTTGTGACCGGTGTGGTAGCAATTGTGGACATCTGGCATGGTGAAGTGATTGAGCAAACGGGCGATGGAGAGGTTCGTGATATCCGTCTACCTGATGGGAGTAAAGTAAGGTTGGATGCAAATTCGTCATTGACCTTCCACAAAGGGGATCCACACGAACTGAGATTAGAGGGTTCTGGGACATTTGATACATCCAGAAGGGGGAGCGTGGACCAGGTTTTGGAAGTAGAAACACAGGATCTGAAGGTTGAATCAAGTGCTGGGGGAATTTTTCGAATTGCCTACAGCGATCGCACTCAAGTAGAGGTTTTATCAGGCATGGTGACGGTCTACTTGAAGCCGGATGGTGATTCCAAGATCATGAGGAGTGGAGATGTTTTGAGCCATCGGCACCAATAGATACCATCACTTGTTGGAAGTTAAGCAAGACCTTTGTAGCAGACCTGATGAATTTAGTTAGGTGATTGGTGCTTTTATGAGGCGAGATGATTCACCGATCACCAATTTAGTCCTAAGAACAATGGTCTTAGGTTGCAGTTCTTTTTGGTGCTCGATAATCATTCTTTCCAGCAGGCGCATGGCAGCTGTCCTTCCTATTTCCCTGGCTGGATGATCAACCGAAGTAAGTCTTGGTTCGACTATGGAAGCAATGGGATCATTGTTGAAGCCGACGATGGCGATGTCATCTGGAATCCTGAAACCTTGTTTCTTCAAGTGTAGGAGTGCACTCACCGCAGCAGTGTCATTGGCAATAAAAATGGCATCTGGTGGAACGGGCAGATCCAAAAGCTGCTGTGTACATACGATACCGGATTCGTCACTTAGGTCACTATAGATAAGCAGGTCTGGGTCCATCGAAAGGTTGTGCTTCTTCAGGGCGGCCAGATACCCTTCTTTCCGGTCTCGATATACGTTTCTTCTCTTAGAACCAGCCAGATGTGCGATTCTCCTACAGCCAGTTGAGATCAAGTATTCGGTGACTTTTAGACCTGCATTAAAATTATCCACTTCTACTTTATCGACATGCATGTTTTCCGCCGTTCTATCAGCCATGACGAGCGGGATATTATGATCGAGGAAAAGTTGAAAATGTTCGAAGGATGTTGTGTTCATCGCCAGTGATGAGATCACCCCATCCACACCGCTAGACAAGAGAGAAGTGGCGTTTTTGATCTCATTTTCCTGCTTGTCCAGAGACTGAGATATGATGACATTGTAACCAGCCTGATTAGCAATCTCTTCTATGCCACTTATCAATGTTGAGATAAAAGTGCGATCGATCTGTGGTACTAGTACGCCGATGCTCCTGGATTTTTTTGTTCTCAGACTTGAAGCTAAAGTATTCGGTTTATACCCTAGATCTTTAGCCAGTGCTCTTACCTGCAAAACTGTTTTTTTAGCAATACCTTGATGTCCCTTCAGGGCCCGTGACACAGTCGAAGCAGAAATATTTAGCTGGTTTGCCAGGTCATAGATGGTTACTCTCTTTTTACTCATATTTCAATATTCAAGGTAAGAGGTAGACTGAATACTAGAAAATCAAGTCATTATTTTGGATGGATTGATGGTGTTTGCGCCCTAAAGCTACTAAAAAGGTCGATGATGCAATCGGTTTCGAAATCGATTGCATGATTTGCCATAAAAAATGTATATTACACGCTTGCTAGGGGATTTTTCATTTGGGCACATTCTTGTCAATCGCCGATAAACCTTTTGAATATGAAATGCAAAAACGTATTAGATCTATTGGTTTTCACCCTCTTAAGTTTGGTAACGTTACTGATATCTGCTGCTCCACTATCTGCCATCTCCACCAACAGTCTGCCAATTTCAGGCCAGGTTGTTTCCGATGAGGGAGAGCCCCTCATAGGTGTGAGTGTGGTGATATCAGGGACTACCATAGGTACTACCACTGAAAATGATGGGAGTTATTCAATAGAGGTTCCAGATGGGGGTGCTACCTTGATATTTAGCTACATCGGTTATCAGGATTTTGTGATATCTGTGGATCAGTCTGGAGTTGTGGATGTGATTTTACAGGCTATGATCTCAGATTTGGAAGAGATCGTGGTCGTTGGTTATGGAACAGTCAAGAAAAAAGACCTTACGGGAGCTGTATCTCAAATCGATGCTACAAAGATTGCCCATCAGTCTCCCAATTCTGTCACGGACATACTCAGGGCAAATGTACCGGGTCTAAATGTCGGTTTTGCCAATTCTCCCAAAGGTGTCAGTCAGCTGGAAGTAAGGGGAAAAAATACACTGACGGCGGGCTCAAGTCCATTGATTGTGGTCGATGGGATGATATATAATGGCGACCTCTCGGATATTAATCCGGCAGACATCGATAAAGTCGATGTGATGAAGGATGCGAGTTCGGCAGCTGTTTATGGTGCTAGGGGGTCTAACGGCGTGGTTTTAATTACCACAAAGCGAGGAGATTCTGCTAAGCCTACCATCGGATTCAGCACAAGCATTGGCCTGGCCACAGATGCCATCGTGCATAGACCATATGATCCGGATGGATATGCGGCCTGGCGGACAGATGTGTTTAAGAGTATCAACGTTGATCATGAATCAACACCGGGGAAATTTGATAATCCCGATAATCTCCCATCTGGTGTCACCCTCGATCAATGGTTAGCTTATGATGGTGCACAGGGAGATCCCACAACTGCCTGGCTGAATAGAATTGGGTTTCAGGATGTGGAGATTGGAAATTATTTAGCTGGCAAGAGCGTGAATTGGTATGATAAGATATTCCAGACGGGTCTTCGCAACGATCAGACACTCAGTCTGTCTGGTAGAAAAGATGAGTTAAGTTATTATTGGTCGATTGGACATACAGACAACGAAGGCATCATTGTGGGGCAGGAATTTGAGACCTACCGATCACGACTTAATATCGATGCGAAGGTCAATGACTTTATCACGGTAGGTACCAATGTTCAGTTTGCTGCTAGAGATGAGAGTTCAGTACCGGCAGAATGGGGTATGGTTACTCGGGATTCACCTTGGGGCTCCGAGCGATCTGAAGATGGATCGACACTCAGATTCAGTCCTCAAGACGATTCAGGGGCTGGTGCACGACACCCATTGCTGCGAAGAACATACACGGACCGATTGCGAAAATTCAACACATTGAATGCCAGGATTTATGGCGATGTGGCTTTGCCATTTGGCTTTTCTTATCAAATCGCGTTTACCAATCGATTTGAGTGGAATGATTACTTCAATCATCGATCATCTGAGAGTCCTGAATGGGCAACTGGATTTGCTTTCAGGGAGCATACAAAAATCCAGGAATGGCAGCTTGATAACATCTTGAAATGGGACAAGACGTTTGGCAATCATACTTTCAACGCTACTTTTTTGGCATATGCCGAAAAATTCAAACTGTTTTTTGACCATGCTGAGACAGGCATTTTTGACCCAAACGACGATTTGGGGTTTCATAATTTGGGCCTGGGTACAGCTTCAGCACTTAGTGGTGACCCAGCAAGTGGACCATTTTTAGGTGATCAGCAAAGTACTGGAGATGCCTTGATGGGTAGACTTAACTATAGCTACCTGTCTAAATATCTGCTCACCCTTTCGATGAGAAGAGATGGTTATTCTGCCTTTGGTCAAAATAATCGCAGGGCTACATTTCCGTCGATAGCCACCGGGTGGGTGATTTCCGAGGAGGATTTCTTCAGTTCAGAAAGCATTGACTTCCTCAAGCTCAGATTGTCATGGGGCGAGAACGGCAATAGGGAGATAGGTCGATATGCAGCTTTGTCTCAGCTGGTAGCTGGCAAGAATTTGGTTGTGGATCAGAATGGAACTGTAAAGAGTGTATCTACTCTGGAGAACACAACCATGGAAAATCTCAATTTGAAGTGGGAGAGGACTGCAGCTTGGAATGTAGGCATTGACTTCAGCATTGCCGGAGGCACGGTGGATGGATCCCTAGAATATTATCACATGACGACTAATGATCTGTTGGTGAAACGTGCCTTGCCTAACGTGCTTGGATTTTCTGATGTATTTACCAATCTGGGAGAAGTTCAGAACAGGGGCCTTGAGTTATCTCTGACCACTCGCAACCTCAATGCAACTGATCTGTTCTGGTCAAGTAGTTTTAATTTCTCCCTCAACAGAAATAAGATCAACAGCCTTTACGGCGACTTGGGTGAAGATGGAAATGAACTCGATGATGTAACCAATCGATGGTTTATCGGTCACGCAATTGATGAGCTTTGGGGCTTAAATATACTGGGTGTGTATCAAACTGCTGAAGCAGATCAAGCTTCGAGATTTGGTGTGTTTCCCGGTGATTTTAAACTTGAAGATAGAAACCAGGACGGTGTCTATACTGCAGAAGACAATGATTTTCTGGGATTTGCTACTCCCAGGTTTCGTTGGACCTTTGTGAATAATTTTCGTATCAAGAGAAATATTGATTTCTCTTTCGAATTGTATTCGCACTGGGGGCAAAAGCGAGCGTTTAATCGAGCTAAAAACAGGGATGGGTTTATTGACCGCACTAATTCCTTACAAACGCCTTATTGGACCAAGGAGAACCCTAACAACGAGTATGCTCGGTTGTTTTCGAGCGATGGTAGTGCAAGTTTTAATGTGTATCGGGAGAACTCGTTTGTCAGACTCCAGAATGTTACTTTATCATATTCAATTCCCAGCCAGCTATTACAAAAGCTAGCGGTGCAGAGCCTAAGAATTTATGCAAATGTCAGGAATGCTGGAGTATGGGCTCCCAAATGGGATCTGTATGATCCTGAGGCCAGGGAAGTTGATGGTGTGACCGGTTTGACCCCCACACCTAGATACTATACGCTGGGTCTCGATATCAAGTTATAATTATTTGACATCCGCAACTTAGAAAGATGAAAACTAAAAAATATACCATAATTTTCATTGTGTTACTTGTTGGGTTAATATTTTCTAACTGCAACGAGGAGTTTCTTGAACCGCAAGAATTTTCATTTTACACGCCCGGTAATGCGCTGACTTCAGCAGATGGTATGAGAGCTGTTTTGTCGCAAGCGATGACCAATCTCAGGGCTGAATTTTACGGCGATGGTGCACCGATGATCACTGAGAATGTTTTTTCTGAAGTGGCGGTGGAAGGCACGACTGATAAGTCTGGGCCGGCTCAAGATCTGAATTTGCTCATTTTACCCGATGCTAATTTAAACAGTGCCAATACCAATCGCATTGGCTGGTACTGGACAGAGTGGTACAAGGGCATTAAGTTTGCCAACACGGTAATTTCTAGGATTGATGATGCCACCTATGATTCCGATGCAGAGCGAAACGAGATCTTGGGGGCTGCACTTTTTCATCGATCCTATAGGTACTATAGGCTCACGCAGCAGTTTGGCGATGTACCACTGCTTCTGGAGGAGGTGAGCTCTCCACGACTGGATTTTGTTTCTACTGCTCGCATGACGATCTTAGACAAAATAAAGGAAGATTTGACCAACGCAGAGCAATGGCTTCCTGCGTCAACTAACAAAGGAGAGGTTAGCAAGGGCGCAGCACAGCATCTCCTGACAAAGATCTACCTGGCCCTGGGTGAGTTTGACGATGCTGTTGCCACGGCCACCAGGTTGATTGATGGTGGTTCATATGCGCTCATGACCGAAAGGTTTGGAGCAGACAAAGACGATCCGACCAAGGATGTGACCTGGGATCTCCATCGTCCTGAGAACAAAAGCCTACCAGAGAATACCGAAGGCATACTCAATGTGATCTCTCGGCTTGGATTTGAAGGAGCTGGCAGTAGAACAAGCCTGATGAGACAGGCTGTGCCTTTGTGGTGGAGGTTTATCAATACACCAGATGGTGCCAATGGCATGACCGACAATCCCAATGCAGAAATTGCTCATGTCCTTTCCTATGGTCGCGGTATCGGTCGAAACAGGGGCACTCCCTATAGCACTAAGGCCATTTGGACCGATGAAAATGATGATCGCCATAAACCTGGAAATTGGATCGACATGGAGGACATCACGTATAACGCTCCTAGCCTTAAAGATGCGGGAAATCCTTTCTACAATAAACCATTGCAATTATTTACCGATGACGGGACTGTGCTCTGTTCAGATACCATTCGAAACTGGTATGGATGGCCTCAATATAAACTGTTTATCCCTGATCCAGAAGCCTCAAAGCCATCCGGTGGACACTCTGACTGGTACGTTTTTAGACTGGCGGAAACATACTTGCTTAGAGCCGAGGCATTTTTTTGGAAAGGTGATTTGGCCAATGCCGCAGAAGATATCAATGTGATAAGACGCAGAGCAAAAGCAGCAGATATGACAGCTGAAGAAATACATATCGGCACCATACTTGACGAGAGAGCCCGAGAACTTTACTACGAAGAACCACGCAATACCGAATTGACCAGAATGGCTTTCATTTTTGCACAGACTGGTCCAACCGCTTACAATGGAAAGTCATATAGCTTAGAAAGCTTCCACCAAGACAATTTCTGGTACGACAGAATCCAGGAGACAACACACTTTTATAACAAAGGCGTGAAAACGATCCATGGTGATGAGTATACAATGAGTCCCTACCATGTATTGTATCCGGTGCCTTCGAGTGCTATCAACGCCAATACTCAGGGAAGAATTAACCAAAACCAAGGGTATCCAGGGGCTGAGAAGAATGTTCCTCCGTTGACTACGATCCAGTAAAGTGGTGATATAGGTGTGAAATCTTATCTTGGACATTTTGTTTAATAATAAAGGAAATGTGTTATCGAATTTTAGTATTGATTGGGATACTCATCACTTGTTCTATGCCAACAACGGATGTGAAAGCTCAGGTCCAGGCAACCCTACATGAGAGCAGCATCGACATCATCATTGATGGCCATTTTTTTACCAGTTATATTTTTTCGGAAGAAGAGAAGTACCCATATTTCTTTCCGGTAAACGGACCATCTGGGGCATCGGTTACTTCCAAACGAAACGGGACTTATCCACATCACAGTTCGTTGTTTTTTGGATGTGATAAGGTAAATGGTGGCAACTACTGGCAGGAGTCGTTGCAGCGAGGACAAATCCGGGCTTTACAGACGGAGGTCGTTGAGATTGGCCCCGAGCAGGTGGTGATCAAGCAGGAGTGCGTATGGACCAGACCTGATGCCCTGGCTCCGATTAAGGATCAGCGGATGATCACCATTTCAGCTCCCGATGATCACTACCAGATTGATTTTGAGGTCACGCTCTTGATGTTGATGGATGTAACGATCGACAAAACCAATCATTCTTTCTTCAGTGCCCGTATGGATCCGGATCTCAGTGTAGTCCATGGTGGGACGATGGTGAATGCAGCGGGGGCACGGGGAGAGAAAGCCACTTTTGGCAAAGCATCCCCTTGGATGGATATTCACGGAGAAAGAGGTGACTTGATCGAAGGGCTATGTATCATGCAGCATCCTTCCAATAGATGGTATCCGGCACCATGGTTTACACGGGACTACGGGTTCTTCTCTCCAACACCCATGTATTGGCCGGCTGATGAAGAGATGGGTACGGTTTTGACAAAGGGGAAGGAAGTCACCTTAAGGTACAGGGTCCTTGTGCACGAGGGAGACCATATTGCAGCCTCGCTGCAGAACCTTTATGATCAGTATCGCCGGGAATAATCATTGCGATCATACGTGCATCCGGTAAGCATACTTGGGGCACTTTATGCTAAAAATGTGATGCTTTTTTATCTAGCAGGTCAATGATTGGTTATCTTTTGATCCAGATTTTACCTAGTGTAACTTTTGCCTGATGAGTCCACGTCTAAATTTTATCTTTCTCCTTATCGGATCGATCATTACTCTGCAGGCTCAGACTAATGTGGTAGCCACCTTGACTGTCCATTCGGGTGATTATGACCGGATCAATGCACCCGTCTACATAGATCTTTCACAACACGGGATTTTTTCGGATATCCATCGCTTGCAACTGTACGAAGTCGTGAATGGATCCCGTCGATTGGTGGCGTCGCAAGTTGACATTGGGCGATCTAACCTACTCTGGTGGGTGCTTTCTGGCCAGACTGCCAGGGGAGTAGCGCGTGTGTATGAACTGAGTATGGAGGATCAAGTTGCCGCTCCCCAAAAGATCACAGCTTCTGACGATGGGTCGGGCATCAAGTTGGAATCAGAAGGCAGGGATATCCTAACCTATGCATATGCAAAGACCTCGGTGCCTGAGGGTATTTCTGCATTATATAGTCGAGGTGGTTTTATCCATCCGCTAAAATCTCCAAACGGAGCGGTGCTTACCCGGATTCAGCCCCCAGACCATTACCATCATTATGGCATTTGGAATCCATGGACTCATACCGAATTTGAGGGTCGTGAGATTGATTTTTGGAACTTGATTGCGGATCAGGGAAGGGTGGATGTATCTGGTAGGCCCACGGTAGTAGAAGGTGCCGTTTTTGCGGAAGTGGCAGCCGTACACCGGCATGTAGTGCATGCTGATACCTTGCACAAGGAAGAGAAGGAAGCTTTGCAAGAAACCTGGAAGATCCGGGCCTGGCGTACTGATCAAGACAACAAAGTGTGGTTGATCGATGTCGAGTCTATCTTGAACTGTGCTTCTGCCAGTCCACTGAAGATAGCTGCGTATCGCTATCAAGGTTTTGGGTTTAGAGCCACCAAAGATTGGGAGGATGCCAATGTCAAGATGCTTACTTCGGAAGGCTTTGACAAAGCCAATGGAAATGCTACGCGTGCACGTTGGTGTAAGGTGAGTGGACCGGTGCAGGGAAATCCTGCAGGAATCTCTTTCATGACCCATCCGAGCAACTACAACTACCCTGAGCAATTGCGTATTTGGCCAGAGGGTGCCAACCAAGGGAAAGAGAATGTCTTTGTAAATTTCAATCCGGCACAAGATCGCGATTGGGTACTCGCACCTGGCAAGAATTATTCATTGAGGTATCGAATGCTGGTCTATGATGGAGAGTTGGACAGCCTCACAGCAGAAAATTACTGGAGTGATTTTGCCCATCCACCTAAGGTTGAGGTGATCAAACATGTTTCATTAGCGGGAAAACGTGTATTGGTCTATACAAAAAATGGGGAAGGCTACGTGCATGACAACATTTCAGCAACCATCGTGGCTCTGAAAAAACTGGGTAATGATCATGGATTTCAGGTCGACGCCTCAGAAGACCCAGGGCTATTTACAGATGATCAACTAGCAGTCTACGATGCGTTAATTTTCTCCAATACCAACAATGCCGTTTTTGATACTCAAGCGCAGCGGGACGCCTTTCAACGATACATACGTTCGGGGGGTGGTTTTGTGGGTATTCATTCGGCGACAGGTTCTGAGCGTGATTGGCCATGGTTCTGGAAAATGATCGGAGGTACTTTTTTCCGCCATCCCCCCAATCAATCCTTTTCAGTTGATGTAGTGGATAAGAGCCATCCATCTACGTATTTTCTTCCCTCACGATGGGAGACCACGGACGAATGTTACTTTCACAAGCAATATAATTCCAGCATGCATGTATTGTTGGCTGCAGATCTTTCAACAGTCGAGGATGACAAAAAAGTCGAGTATCCGGGAGATGCTTTTGGAACCTCTCTTCCCCTGGCTTGGTGCAACACTTTTGATGGGGGACGTCAATGGTATACCGCCTTAGGTCATCAGGCCGAGCACTACGAAAACCCCGTTTTTATGCGACATATCCTTGGCGGGATCCAGTGGGTCATGCAATAAGGAAAATAGATATGCCAGCGGTAGAATATGCCATCATAACAGAGAAAAAGATAAATAATCTAACATAATGAAAGAGCAACAAAAAGCAAAAATGAGCCGTAGGAACTATATCAAGCAAACCGCACTGGGTTCAGCCAGCATGATGGTCGCACCGACCATTGTACCTGCTGCTGTAGTATTTGGTAAAGATGCTCCTAGCGACAAGATCAACATTGGTCAGATAGGATGTGGTAGGATTGCACGGAGTCATGACCTACCCGACACCATGAGGTACGATGTAGCCAGGATTGTCGCAGTTGCTGATTGCGATCTCAAGAGGGCAAAGGAGGGAAAAATCTTTGTCGAGGATTGGTATCAGAAGAACAAGGGCGCAGATAAGATGGTGGATGTAAAGGTCTATCAAGATTATCGAGAAATGTTACTCGATCCAGCTATCGATGCCGTAATGATCAGTACACCGGATCATTGGCATGCCCAACCCGCGATCGAGGCTGCTCTAGCCGGAAAGGATGTCTACCTTCAAAAGCCGACGTCTCTGACAGTGTCAGAGGGCCGTGCAATGGCCGATTGTGTGCGTCAGAAAGGAACCATTTTGCAGGTGGGTACTCAGCAGCGATCAAGTGACCAATTTCGCATTGCTGCGGAGTTGGTTCGTAACGGACGCATCGGTAAATTGCACACGGTGCGGATCGGGTTACCAGGTGACCCACCTGGACCTCCGGAGCCAATGATGCCCATACCCAAGACCTTAGATTACGATATGTGGTTGGGATCAACTCCTCAAACCTACTATACAGAAAATGGAGTTCATCCTGTACAAGGCTATTCTCGACCTGGATGGCTGCGTCGAGAGCAGTTTGGTGCAGGGATGATTACAGGTTGGGGACAGCACCATATCGATTCAGCCTATTGGGGTATGAACACTGAATATACTGGACCCCAAGAAATTGAAGCCGTCGCGGAGTTTCCGAGGTCGGGATTGTGGGATGTGCACGGAGACTTCATGGTCAAACTCGCATTTGAGAATGATGTTGACATGTTTATCAGTGGCGGATATACCAACGGCATCCGGTATGAAGGTACCGAGGGTTGGATTTTTGTTTCTCGAGGTAGCTACCAGGCCACGGCCAGTGATCCGGCAGCACAGGAGCAGAGCGCAAAAGCTTTGGATGCCAGTGACAGGTCTGTGCTAAAATCTGTTATCAAAGACAGTGAAGTGAAACTATATGTCAGCGAGGATCAGCATGGCAATTGGTTGGATTGCATCAAGTCCAGGAAGGCTCCGATATCCAATGTAGAGGTTGGACATCGCGTCTGTAGTACCTGTCTGATCAGCCATATTGCCATGAAGTTGCCTAGGAAGTTGTATTGGGATCCGGCCAATGAGAGATTTCGTGAAGATGATGAAGCCAATGCAATGCTTAGTAGGTCACAAAGAGCACCTTGGGGCTATGCGAATATCGAGATGAACTAGGATCCTCTCGGGACGCCTTAAGGATATTAGTTGTTACAATTTTGGCAATGTGCCAATTTCGGCATAGATTTGGTATCAATTTAGCCAACAATTACCGTGTGTTGACATCTTTTAGACCATTGAGACAAGTGGCAGGAATGCTGCTGAGTTTCTGTTTTTTTTACTCAAATCCGTCGTACACTCAAGTGAATGGTGCGTTAGCTGCCACTCTGAGTTTAAGCCACTCCTTTGATTTTAATCCTGAGAGTTTCTATGGACCTGCTTCAGACTCGGCTTTTTCTGCTTCACGGTGGGTTTTTGCAGATTGGGATAATCGTCGATTCAATCCATACAAGGCAGAAAATGTCAAGTTTCCTATCAAAGTGACCTTTATGGATACCACCTACGCCATGCCCATGGCCAGAAAAATGGTAGTGACCTCACGGTATGGGTGGCGAAACGGGGAGCTCCACCGTGGTATCGATCTGGATCTCGTGACTGGCGACGAAGTATATGCCCTATTGGATGGTAAAGTAAGATATGTGAAGTATCATGCAGGACATGGCAAGACAGTGGTCATCAGACATGCCAATGGACTGGAAACGATCTATGCCCATTTGTCCAAACAAGTGGTCAAGGAGAATGATGTGGTAAAAAAGGGAGAGATTATTGGAAAAGGTGGTACAACTGGAAATGCCAGGGGCAGCCACTTACATTTAGAAGTGCGATACCAGGGAAGAACCTTGAATCCTGAATATTTCTTTGATTTTACCAAGGGTGATAGGATACGCTCCCGGACTTCTTGGATCACGAAGACCTACGCCAATCCCCGTAATTATTCTTCAGTCAGGCCATCGAGCTTGCCGATTCTCACCAATGATCCAGCGGTCAAGGTGCCAAAACAACCAAAAGAGGAGAAGTTGGTCCAGAGGCCATCTGAGCCCAAGAAAACCCACATACATGTCGAGAAAGATGTAGTCTCTGCAGAGCCAGCATCGACGGAAAAGACGAAGAGACGGACAGAGAGTCAGCCCTATACCATCAAGTACGGTGATACATTGTATAGTCTGGCACGTGTGCACCGGACAACGGTTGATGCCATCTGTAAGTATAATGGTATCCCTGATGCTTTTAAAATCAAGGTGGGACAAAAGATCATCTTAGATTTTTAAATTTAAGTGAGGGACTGTCGAACAACAACTATCCCATCTATGCGTGTCATTGTGAAAGTAAACTTTGTAGAATACATTCGAATAGTCCCCCTATGCTTGTTTTTTCTGCCTTGTCAGCATCCAAATAACCGCGCCTGAGAAATGATGAATTTAGTTCTACAGTCCTTAAGACTACACCTCTTTGCCTTTCATCATCTTATTCCAATAAAGATAAGGAAGGATGTACTTCTTTAAAATCCACAATCTCCAATGTTCTTTGCTCGAGTCGAATAAGAGCATCTGTTTCAGCTTTGGGTCTGGTGTAAAATTATTGTCGTAATCAAATTCTGCCAAGGCCATTTTGCCATATCCGGTAATGAAGGGGCAAGATGAGTAGCCATTATATTTCATATCGGTGATGGCATCCTCCTTCATAAGATGCAGGATATTGGCTACCACGATGGGAACTTGTTTGCGGATGGCTGCTCCCGTTTTGGCAGTTGGCAGTTCGGCCACATCTCCCAGAGCGAAGATGTTCTTGAATGCTGTATGTTGCATCGTTTGATGGTCCACAGAAACCCAGCCGGTTTCTGAGGCTAGTGGAGAGTTTTTGACAAAATCGGGTGCAGATTGGGGTGGAGCTAAATGCATCATATCATAGTGAATGCCCACTAAATCTCCATCTCTGCTTACTTTTACATCTTTGTGATTGTATTCCTTCTCATGGTCAGCCATTTTGTACCATGCAATCTGCTCTTCCGCATCGACTTTCACCAAATCATAACCAAATCTGAGATTGATATCATGGCGGTCGACAACTTTCATCAACGTCGAAGCGATTTGAGGAACACCAAAAATAATGGTCCCTGGTGTGGCAAAGACCATATTAGTATTGCGGGCAATGCCCGACTTCTTAAAATAGTCGGCCGCCAGGTACATAGCTTTTTGCGGAGCTCCTCCGCATTTAATAGCGGTGGTCGGTTGAGTAAATAGCGCCGTGCCGCCCTTGAAATTTTTTAATACTTCCCAGGTGTACCTTGGATCTGTATAGTTACTGCACACCGAACTCGTATCCATCGCTTCGGTCAAACCTTCCACCAGGGAGGAATCGATTTTTATTCCGGGGCAAACCACCAGGTAGTCATAGGCGTATTTATTACCCGAGGCCGTTCCGATCGTGTGATCAGCTGGTTGAAAGGTAGCTGCAGATTCCTTAATCCAATCAACACCAGGAGGTATCAATGATTTCGTGGGTCTCGCTGTGTCTTCAAAACGATAGGTGTTAGCTCCTACCAGTGTCCATGCTGGCTGGTAGTAGTGCGTATCTGCAGGTTCTAGGAGTCCGATGACGAGGTCTGGCTCTTTTCGCTGTAATTGCGCAGCGACCATGATGCCTGCTGTACCTCCTCCAATGATCAGTACCTGGAAATTCTTCATAAGTCAGCACCCATTTGGCGAAACATAAAATTGAAAATATTACCTCACTAGATATGTGACTTCCATCACAAGACTTGCTAATGGTTGTTGATGATATGATGATAGATTCCTTTTGACGCAGCTCCGATGCTTGACAATTTATGTCACTAGTGGGTCTGGATTTCCAGTGCCATGTCAAGCAGCCGTCACAGATTCCAGTTTCTGCCACTAGAGCATCCCTTCACGTGTCTACTCACGGCTATAGTATTCATCAATTTTATACCCCATAAACTGGTCCGAGTCGAGGAATCCAACCATGTTGAAAATGTTGTCCCTGATGGACCATGTAAATGTATAGGTACGGCCTGCTGCAGAGAGGTCGCCAATTGATATGATGGTCTCACTAAGAAAATCTGGGGTTACCTTATAGGTTCCGAAGGCAAAATTATCAACACCACCGGTTTCTCTGTATCTAAGGGCATAAAAATAAGATGGCGTAAAAATTTTAAAACCCTGTCGCCCTGGAGGTAAGGGTTCTGTCTTTTCGCGATCACCATTGGCCCACTTCTCAAGTTTCCAAGATCCTGCCAGCAAGCTTGTGCTCCCAACTTGGCTGATCGGCGGCTCTATTCTTTGATACACTTCTTCGAGTGCCTGCCCGTCGGTAGCTCCACCTTTGATCACCCCTTCCTGAGTGAAAAGATCACCTTCAAAAGTGCAAGTGAAGGTCTGCGGGTAATCGACAAGCGTGCTGTCCCAACTATGAAAGTCAATGTACTCAGTAAACTGTTCACCCAACTGGATATAAGTCCCTCCACCCGTGCCTAAAAGGGTGTTGCTTTCCTTATGGTATCTAAGGACTACAAATCGATTGCGCGTAAAGATTTTTAACGCTACTATATCTGAATCTACGGTGAAGTTATCGGATTCGCCCTCTCCTCTATGGGCCAATTTTGCAGCACGCAACTGCCAGGTACCCTCTAAAGTGTTGCGTTGAAGATCGGGATCAAGGAGTGGGACTCTTTTGGCTTCTGGCGGAGGTGGGGGTGTGGGAATGTTCTCTGCTGTTTTTTGTGCGGTCGGTGCATTGCATGCCACCAGAATGGTTACTATGGCTGATGCGAACAAGACTTTTTTCAACATGGTCGTATTGGTTTATTTCAAGCTTTCCAGATCTCGCTTACATGTAAGTGAGATGACTTGCACTTAGTCAATCTGTAGGACAGTTTAGCCAGACAAGTTTAAGATAGTGAAAATCTAGATTAGTTGTTAATGAACATGCCAATTCGCAAGCAAACCCATGGTGGTATTTACTGTACGTTCATCCGAAGAAGTTTGAGTGTGGTCAAGTGGTGTGCTGTAGGTAATCTGCATGCTCCGACTGCTTTAGACGATCATCACATCTCGGTTTCCCATCTTGCTTACACCAATCCTTGAGTGTCCGCATATTCTCGTTCCAGCCCAGGCCGTCATAGAACGATAAGCCCTTGTGGTCTCTGACCTTGTATAGTGACTTGGTGCCGTAACAAGTACCCAAATAGATGTGGTCAAGTCCTTTTTCTTTGGCCCACGATATCACACGCCACATCATCCATTTGCCTATGGAATGCGAGCGCATTAGATCTAGGTCAAAAAAACTAAACCAATAATGCAACATATTATCTTGGATGGAAGCCAGCACATAGCCCACTTTTTTTGAAGGTGTGGAAAACGTAAAAATGTGAGATCCTGTCGATAATGTCCAAATGTATTTCAGGCGTTCAGCTGGCATGTTCTCCCCGATGCGTTGCTTAGTATAGGTCAAACAAAAGTCATGCAAAGCAGAATCGATCTCAAGGACCTTTTCTTTGGGCTGGCAATCAAGTGTGATGTCCAATTCACTGATTTTTCTATCGAGCCTTCGATTTTCTGAAGTGTCACTAAATTGGTCTAGGTTTACCCTGAGGCTTCTCGCTAGGTAGAATAATTCCTGGGTATATTTTGGATTGGCAGAATAGGGAAGAAATCCCCTGGAATATATATCAGGCAGTTCTTCTTGTGACTCCTTGATGCAGTATATCCCGTAATTGAAAGTATAGGACTCATAGCAGGGTTTTCCTTCTGAATAAAATATTTTCATAAGCGAAATGTTTTGAAATTATCTATCGAACCATCTGATTTAGTGCTTTGTAATTTTTCCCGTTGTCAGGTACCCATGTCTCCATCTAGCATGCACCCCAATCCGTGCAGTTTTGGATACTTCGCTTTGCCATTGTCAAAGGATACGCCTGTGGCAATATCATTCGTGATCAGCATACTTCCATCCAGGTCTACATAATCGACCAATGGGATGAGTTGAGCTGCTGCACTTATGCCGATGGAGGATTCTGTCATGCAACCGATCATAATCTCCAGCCCCAGATCTCGGGCACGGCTTATCATCTGACGGGCAGGAGTCAGGCCTCCACATTTCATCAACTTGATGTTGACTCCGCTGAAATATGGACTGCATTTATGAATATCATCCAGTCCCTGACAGCTTTCATCGGCAATCAATGAAATATTAGACTGATTTGTCAACTGTTTCATGGCCAGCAGATTGCTACGATGAAGTGGTTGTTCGATCAATGTGATTCCGAGGTTGATCATGGCCGAAACCTTGCCAGGTGCTTCATGGTTGCTCCAGCCCTCATTGACGTCGATTCGGAGTGGGGAGCTGCATACAGCCCTGATGGCCCTGATGATTTCGAGATCATTTTTCGTGCCTAGCTTTACCTTATATATGGGCCATGGCTTTTCCCTGATGGCATCGATCATTTTTGAAGGATGGTCAATGCCGATCGTAAATGAGGTGCTGGGTAGGTTACTCCTTTTACGGAGTCCCAGGTAATCCATGGTAGGCATCCCATTTAATTTGCCATGCAGGTCGTAAGCAGCACAGTCAAGGGCTGAAAGTAAAAATGGCTCTGCGCTGAAGAGTGGCCATATTTTCTTGAAGTATGCCTCTGGAGTTTTCATCCGGATATTCGACAGCACACTTTGGTGTTTCAGTAAGAGCTTGACCAAGCGCTCCAAGGAAATATTGTAGTAGCTTATCTCGGTAGCCTCCCCTAGTCCATATTGACCCTCTTGGATCATTTTGATGATGAGCGCTCTGCGCTGTCGGTAAACACCTTTAGCGATCTTAAAAGGTTTTTCCAAAGTGAGTGTTCGTATGGACCAGTCGATTTGCATTAAGTTACAGCCGAATCATGAAGGATAATGGATGCATCTGAAGTGTCAAAAGTAGCCTCAGCACCGAGGGGCAAGGTGCATTGATTTTCGATATGTCCAAAGGAAAACCCGTAGTATGACGGGACACCCAGGCTTGAAAATTGATGCCTTAGCGTTTGCTCTAAGGTCAATGACCTATCTCCTTCTTCAGGTTGACAATCGTTAAAAACACCCAAGATAAAACCTGCAGCTTCGGCAATATCGGTAGACTGTAGGAGCTGTACCAACATGCGATCGATCCGATATGGTTTTTCACCAATGTCTTCCATGAAGACCAGCTTTCCCCGATAGCTTGGGGACCAAGGTGTACCTGCCAAAGCAGCAAGTAACGAGAGATTACCACCGATCAACCGACCCTGTGCCTTGCCCGGAGTGATGGTGTACGCCCTGAAGGCAGTGTCGGTCTGCACCACCACAGGATTTTCTACGGCAGGATGAATGGTGATGGCCGAGGTGTCAAAGAGCATTCGTCTAAGTAGATCAAGGTTATAGTCCGTGGGTGCGGATGTGGCTACAGGTCCATGAAAAGTCGAGAGGTGGCATTGGTGGTGCAGAGCAAGATGCAATGCCGTGACATCGCTATAGCCAATAAAGATCTTGGGATGCCGGCAGATAAGATCGTAGTCGATCAGTGGAAGAAGACGCGTGCAACCATAGCCACCCCGGAGGCACCATATGGCCTGGATATCAGAACGAATGAACATCTGATGTAAGTCAGTGATTCGCTCGGAATCAGTGCCGGCTAAGTATCCCCAAGCCTTAGTTGCGTGCTGTCCCAGGACAGGAACCAACCCAAGTTGCTCCACAGTCTTCATCGCTTTATCAATGCGTTCACTGGGTACGGGACTGCCAGGAGCAATGAGGCCGACTCGATCACCGGTTTGAAGCCTCTGTGGCTTGATCAGAGTATCTTGAGTACACACATTCACCAACATTGGATGTAAAATCAGCGCGGCGAGGAATTGTGGGAAGGATCTTCTTGTCATCAGTTTAAATTGAAGCCCACACCGACAGAGATCACCAATCAGCCAGGTTCATTTCTGGAGATCTTTTCCATTTCTCGATCGAATGGTGCTCAGGCATCACCTGATCTCAAAAAAGTAAAAATCTCATCCAAAATGGCCCATCTAATGTAGGTGGCTCTTTTCGGAGATGGATCAAAATTAGCATTTCAATTCAACTGTAGGGTCATACATGCTGCAGTCCTACATTGAATTGTATTATTTTGTTGCGTCCAATGAACTAACTTATTTGTCATGCGAGTAATTGTGCGATGCCTGAGGCTAGATCTACCCTCTATCATGGTAGTAGGAATGCTCACAGTTTGTGTATATACGGCAAGTGCGGAGTCCATCTTGTTGGAGAATGGGGGTGGAATCGTTCCCTTGGATGGCCTGGAGAATTTTTCATTGAAAATCGCTACACTGGGTATCCCTCGGAAAGGGGATCTCTTGGATCGAATTTCTTTTCATAAGCACATAGCCGCTCATGTGACATCTCCCACTGAGTTTGCTGAATTGGATCTCAGTGATCGCGACATACTAATCATTTTTGTCACCAGGAATCAAGACAACTTCTGGCATGATCTCCAAACACACAGGCATGGGGCCCGAATTCTTGTGTGTTTTGTGGATCGTCCTCCCAGAGATCTGCCCAATGTAGATGCATCCACTTATTTGAGAAATAGGAGGTCTGATGATCTGCTGTTGTTGGTTGGTCAAATATTTGGCGCCGAGCCATTCAACAACCGGCTAAGTATGTCGATCGGAGATTATAGGAGAGGCCATGGTTTGGGCACGGTGGGAGGACTTCGCTTATCCCATCCGACACGTCGTGAAGCTTACAAATTTCAAGCACTGGAAGACAGCCTAGCTCATATTGTACAAGAAGCCATTGAAAACCAGGCTTTTCCGGGAGCTCAATTGCTCGTCGTACATAAGAATCAGATCATACTAGACAAAGTGTTTGGGCATCATACTTATAGAGGAGAAAGACAGGTGCAATATGATGATCTGTATGACCTGGCATCCGTCACGAAAGTCACCACTGCCGTACCTGCGCTGATGTCCCTTGTCGATGAGGGATTGCTAGATTTGGATGCCACCTTATGCCAATACTTCTCAGCATTCTGCAAAGGCGATAAGAGATCCATCACCTTTCGGCAGGCCTTATCGCACTTCGGTCGACTAAAGCCATATATAGTTTACTGGCAGGAGGCGATAAAAAAAAATGGTAAGTATCGGGCAAGATCCTTCAAACCTGCCCATAGTCCTTCCTATCCTATTAGAATCACGGATAGCCTCTATTTGCACAAGAAGTATAAAAGGAAAATAGAACGGGCGATCAGACGGTCTGACCTGAACCCAGAGCCTGGCTACGTTTACTCGGGATTGACCTTCTTATTGTATCCCGACTTGATCGAGGAGAAATTACAAATACCGATCGATTCATTTTTGTACCAGCGATTTTTCTGGCCCCTGGGAGCTGAATCACTGACCTACCGACCTTTAGATCGCTTTCCGGTCGCTAGAATTGTCCCCACTGAACGCGACTCCTTCTTTCGTAATAGGTTGGTGCATGGCACGGTACATGATGAAGCTGCTGCCATGCTAGATGGCGTATCATGCAACGCGGGGTTATTTAGCAATGCGAGGGACCTGGCCAAACTGTGTAAGATGTATCTCAACGAAGGGTCCTATGGGGGTGAGCGATATCTTTCAAGTGACGTCGTCAAGACGTTTACAGCTTGCCAATACTGCCCTGAGGGCAACCGTCGAGGATTGGGTTTTGACAAACCCATGCTTGATCACGATCCAAGATACAGTTACGTGGCAACATCGGCCAGCCCTGATAGTTATGGCCATTCGGGTTTTACAGGGACTTTTTTCTGGATTGACCCTGCCAATGAGACCATCCTAATACTGTTAAGCAACCGGGTATTTCCGACCCGCAATAATCGCCAGCTCTATGCACTCAATGTCCGTCCGAGACTACATGAGAGCATCTATCAGCATCTGGAACAACTTAGAAGGTGAAATTTTCCAAGTGTCGAGGCCTGATTGGTAAGATTGACAGATGGTCACAAGGTACAGGGGCAGCATGCCATGCCAGTATCTTGGAAAAGATCCCTTTTTTCGGCACCTAATTCATATCTTTTATCCAGCTAATGATGCCTCTATGAACTTCATCAATAGTCCGATTCTCTTCGCATGGACGATCTCCTGCATTATTATGGGAGCATGTCAGTCGGCGGAAGAAGATTCGCAGCCACCGAACATTGTTTTTATACTGGCCGATGATTTGGGTTGGGCAGATCTTCCTACATACGGACATCCCTTTCATGAGACACCGCACATTGATGCATTGGTAAGCCAGGGAATGAGGTTGACCAATGCCTATGCGGCATGTCCTGTTTGCTCACCCACTCGGGCCAGCATTCAATCAGGACAGTATCCCTCAAGGCTGGGTATTATTGACTTTATTACTGGACATTGGCGTCCTTATGAGGCACTCACCGTTCCCCAAAATCGAACACAATTTTTGCCCCTGGAGATCGAAACAATTGGAGAAGTACTGAAGAAGGCTCATTACCGGACGGGCTATTTTGGCAAGTGGCATTTGGGAGGAGAGACATATTTTCCCAAGCATCAGGGATACGATGAAAGCGTTATTTTCCACGGGAGTCCCTATTACAACTTTAATGAGCGATTGAGACCTCCACAACATTTTCCCCCAGGAAAGATCTTATCAGAAGCACTGACGGATCTCAGTTTGGATTTCATCGACAAGCATCATCAGGCACCTTTTTTCCTCACCCTAGCCCACTTTGATGTGCATGTACAGCTGGACGCTGACTCTGCTCTAATCCAGAAGTACCTGGAAAAACCAAAAGTGGAGGGGTATCCCTGCAATGCCGTTTATGCTGCGATGGTAGAACACCTCGATCAAAGCGTAGGCAGAGTGATGGACAGGCTTGCCGATCTCAAATTGACGGACAACACGGTAGTCATCTTCTTCTCAGACAATGGAGGATTGGTGAGCAGATTTGATGAAGTACCGTTGATCGCAGAAAGCAAGAGGCATTTCTATAATGGCGACTCCATGATGCTGCATGTAGCATCAACCAATGCACCTTTGCGTGCGGAAAAGGGAACGGTCTATGAAGGAGGTATTAGGGAACCGATGATTATCAAGTGGCCCGGTGTGGTACAACCGGGTTCGATCAGCGACGCCATAGTTAGCAGTATTGATATGCTACCCACCTTCCGGGACATTGCTCAAGTGGCTGATCCTGTGGATCAAGTATTAGATGGAGAGAGCCTATTGCCACTACTGACCGATGGAATTCATGACAAGGACAGGGCATTGTTTTGGCATTATCCAGTATATCACCACGATGTGCCGGCGAGTGCCATACGCCAAGGAAGATGGAAACTTATACATATGTTAGACAGCGATGAGTTATTTTTATACGATCTCCAGACCGATGTGGGTGAAATGACCAATCTTGCTACGAGCCATGCTCAAAAGTCCCATGAGCTGAAAACTAGGCTCGATCAGTGGCGCAAAGACATCGATGCCCAGATGCCCACATCCAATCCTGATTTTGATCGGGATCGAAGGAAGGAGTGGGGGAGACACCCAGCTCGTGGAAAGTAATAGGTAGTAAGTGAGGATCCATCCTGTCATGTCCATGCTTACCCATTAATGTGTAGATATCAGTCAGGACTTAGTAAAATCTTCAACCATGTATACCATTTCTAATGCCTATCTCTCAGCCGCACGATGGTCTCTGGTGCTACTTCTGGTGCTGGCGATCCCCAGTTTTATCTTTGCTCAGGTGAAGTCTCATCTAGGTCATGATCATCAGGTGGAGATAAAACCCATTAATCATGCGCACATCACTGCTGGACAGGGGATTAAAGCCATCGAACATGTCACCATCATTGATGGTCGTGGCGGGGCACCTATTACCGATGGAGTGGTGATCGTAGACGGTGCAGTGATCAGTGTCGTAGGGAGGATCGATCAGATAGACATGTCACCAGAAGCGATGCGCTATGATGGCACTGGGCTTTATCTGCTACCTGGATTGTTGGATGCCCATTTCCATCTGAACAATAAATTGGTCCTGCTCTATATCAAAAAAGGCATCACATCACTGCGGGATCCGGGAGCATGGATCGAGACCTACGGACCTGTGAGAGCTTCACGTGAGGTCATACCCAGACTTTTTCTGACCGGACCTCATTTTGACATGGGTACTCCAGCCTATCCAGAGAATTCTGTGGTACTCAGGGATCCATTAGAGGCGGACTACAATGTGCGGCTATTTGCTGATCAGGGAGCTACTGCCATCAAGGTCTATTTTAGGTGTTCCCTGGCGATTATCCAACGGATTTGCGCCACAGCCGATCAATTGGGAATACCGGTTACGGGGCATTTGGAGATCACGGACATCTACAATGCAGTAGATGTGGGTATAGACGGCATCGAGCATATTACTTCTCTGGGCACTTCTTTGACACCAAAGCGAGAAGCCGAAGCTTACCGCCAGGCCATCTTGCAAGACAACAGTATCCGTCGGATGGGTCGATATGAGATGTGGAGGAAAATTGATGTCAATGATGACTCATCCCTTGCACTGGCCGATTTTCTTGCTGCCAAAGGAACCTATGTCTGCCCCACGCTAGGTGCTTTCGAATACCAAATGGATCCCAAGGATCCCGACACCGCCAAATTTGAAGGTTTTCAGCAGATGCTCGCATACAATAAACTGTTGTACGACCGGGGAGTTAGGCTAGTTGTGGGTTCGCATTCGTGGACGCCCTACGATGTTCTTGGAGGGGCCTATCACAATGAAATGGAGTTATGGGCGCAGTGCGGCATCCCACCAATGGATATTATTCATGCGGCCACTCTGCAGAATGCGAAATTCTTCAGAGTAGAAGATGAGTTGGGAAGCATTGAAACAGGCAAAACAGCCGATTTAATCTTGGTGGCAGGTAATCCGCTTGAAGACATCTCAGCATTGAGAAATGTGCAGAGAGTGATGCTTAATGGTGTGTGGCTTTCAGAATAGAAGACTTCTGAACCTAAATGTGTCCTTTTTCTAAAGCTTTTTTTATCAATTCAGCTCCGTTTTTCGCATCAAATTTCAACAGAAGATTCTTGCGATGTGTTTTGACTGTGTGGAATGAAATGAAGAGCTGCTCAGCGATCTTTTGATCGGTCAACCCTTGACTTAGTAATTCGAGGACTTCTTTCTCTCGTGGAGATACGTTGAAAATTGCTTTGTTGGTCCTGGTCAGAAAGTCGATCGATGACAGCCGGTCTTGCAGTTGCGTACTTACATAACGGTCTCCCGCCATCACAGTGTGAATCGCGTGAGTGATTTCATCGGCAGAGTCATCTTTTAATAAGTAGCCCATTGCGCCATGTTGAATCATCCGCTTAAAATAACTTTGCTGGTCAAACATGCTCACCGCGATCACCTTCACTTCGGGGTACTTTTTAGTGATTCTCTTGCATGTTTCTACCCCATTGAGCACAGGCATATTGATATCCAGGAGCACGACATCTACCGTTTTCTGCGACAGAAAATCAAGCACCTCTTTACCATTGTTAGCAGCACCTACTACCCTGATATCATCTACACGTTCAAAAATGGACTTGAATCCATCTATCAGCACTTGGTGGTCATCAGCCAGTAAAATTCTAATCTCCATGGTGCATTAATATACAATTTCGAATGCACTACGGAAAGTACCCTCTTCACAAAATGTGCTGATTTAGGATGAGGTCTTCCCCTTTTGCGAGACTGGGTGACCTCTGAGTATCAGCCGATTGAGATTAATGAAAGGGGCGTTTTCGATTTGCCAATCTTTAGTGTACACTAGACTGGGCTTCCTGGTTCTTGCTATTGAACTTCAAGATCAAATGGAAAATGCTCCGAGTACTCGTGTTCAGCTGCCATGATATCGATCATTTGTTTCACCATTTTGGGCTCATGTGGAGCTAGATTGTTTTTTTCACTGGGGTCGTTCTCTAGATCGTATATTTCGAGGTCTTGGTGAAATCCCTTTTCATGCACATCGAGCCGGACAGCTTTCCATTTTCCTTTGCGCACGGCTTGCTTGCCACCGTGTTCAATAAACTCCCAATAAAATGTCCTGTCACCATCGATCGCCTTGGCCTTCAAGATATTCGACGCGAGTGATATTCCATCGGTTTTAGGTATTTCTCTAGTGCCGGCAAATGCCGCCAGTGTGGGCAAGATATCTGCCATGTACCAGGGCGTGTTGTCTGTTCGACCGGTAGGAACACTGCCCGGCATAGACACGATCATCGGTGCTCTGATACCTCCCTCATAGACATCTCTTTTTCGTCCCCTCAATCTACCTGAACTATCGAATCTTCCGTCCCAGCGTTGGGCAGCACCATTGTCGGAGGTGAAAAACAACAGGGTGTTCTCCCGAATCCCCATGTCATTCAATAGTTTTTTTATTCGTCCTACATCCTGGTCTAAATGGGTGACCATGGAAGCATATATTTTTTCCTCTTCAGTCCATTGTTGATTTAGGTAAAGGGGGTTGATTGCAGGTATCTCATAATCGTCATGTGGTATCAGATAGGGGATGTAAAGGAAGAATGGTTTTGCTTGATCTCTTGTCCGGATGAAGTCCAATGCAAATTGAGTAAATAGATCGTGGGAATAGACCCTCTTCTGTTGCTCCTTATTACCTAATAGGTGAAACTCTTCGCCATTCATCCATAGATAATCTGTATAATGGGTATGGGCACGGTTCTGATTCAAGTGCCCAAACCATAAATCAAATCCTTGGTCATTTGGCAAGCCACTGGTTTTGGGCTCACCCAAACCCCATTTTCCGGTGATCGCCGTCACATATCCGGCACCTTGTAAGACTTCTGCCACAGTGATATCGTCTGATTTCAACGGTATGCGACCTTTTCCTCCCCCAAGACCCACAACTCCACCTTTTCCAAAGTTACCCCGGACGGTGGTGTGTCCTGTGTGATAGCCAGTCATCAGCACACTACGCGCTGGTGCACAGACTGGCGATCCAGAATAGAACTGAGTGTAAAGAGTGCCTTCCCTGGCCAGTTGATCGATCTGCGGTGTCTGAATGTGCTGCTGCCCAAAACAACCTAAGTCTCCATAACCGAGGTCATCAGCCATGATAAAGACAATGTTTGGCAGTTGCTCAGATTCCCGATGCAAGGGTGTGGCCTCACGGCATGCCATGAGTTGCATCAATAAAACAAGACAAAAAGTCACCTGCGAAATCCAGCACCAAGTTTTTATCATTCCTTGCTCCTTTAAGTGTTGCGTATAATGTCCGTAAAAAATTGATATCTTCTCCACCAAATTAATTGTGAATATCCTAAATAATAGTCTATGAGACGGAGGCCTTTTCTAAAAAAGGTGGTTGGAGCGGGGCTACTGCTCAACCAATCGGTACTCAGCTATAAACCTGCATGGGCTTCAGAGGAAAAGCTTTCATGCCAGCAGTATACTTGGTCTACTTTTTTCAAGCGGGAAAAAAAGGAATGGCTGGCGGACTTGGACACCTCCTTTGAGAGTTTAAAACGGTCTGGTTACTCAACTTTCGAACCCACTTTTGACAGTGTGGATGCGGTGAAAGCCATTAAAGGACCCATCCAGAAACATAGTGTCAAAGTCAGATCATGTTATGTCAATTCGATATTGCATGATCCAGATCAACGATCAAAGAGCATAGATCAAGTGTTGGCTATTGCTACAGCGGCAAAGGACCTTGGTGCAAAGATTGTCGTAACCAATCCTTCACCCATCCAGTGGGGTGGGCCAGAGAATAAATCTGACAGGCAGCTGACCCATCAAGCAGAAGCTCTGGAGGAGCTGGGTAGTGAGCTGACATCTCTTGGATTAGTCTTGGCATATCATAATCACGACGCGGAAATGAGAGAGGGTGCTAGGGAATTTCACCATATGCTGGCCACAGATCCTGATAATGTGTCTTTGTGCCTCGATTCTCATTGGATATTTCGCGGAGCGGGTGACTCGTCGGTAGCGTTGTTCGATATTGTGGACTTATATCGCGACCGGATTGTGGAATTGCACCTTCGCCAATCTCGAAAAGGTACTTGGACGGAGACATTCGGTGTAGGTGATATTGACTATCATCGGTTAGCTAAGTATCTGAATGATCAAGACATACATCCACTGATTGTCATGGAACAAGCAGTGGAGGAGGGTACCCCACATCGGATGACTGCCATCGGTGCTCTGTCAGCAAGCCGTATCAATGCTGTTCATACCTTTGAGAAATTGATGTAGTATTGCTCCCAATATCGCCGGAGTTCTGGCTAAATAGAGCTATTGCTTTATAGCGTGTTGGGTCTAAAATGTATCTGTCAATGGCTGCTATCAATCAGCTATTCGATTCTTTCTACACGCCAACTAAATATTTACTATTTTATTAGCTCTTGGATATCGGTGACTAAAAACCATCATGGAGTATCTCAAATTCAAACCGGTAGCTGAACTCGCACCATATGTGGAGTGCTTTTTTATCTGGCGCACGGATAGATGCGCAACCGTGCAATATATTGACACTCCACCCAGTGCTTTTCCTGCCTTTGTGTTTAATCTTAGGACTCCCACCAAGGTAGCTATGGATCACCAAGCTTTCATTGATACACCATTGTCATTTATATCGGGACAATGTCTGAAAAACTATACCCTTGAGTTGAGTGCCCCCCTACTTCAAATAGGCATTGTCTTTAAACCTACGGGAATCCATCACCTGTATGGTTTATCCATGTTTGAGTTTACCAACTCAAGGATTGATCTACAAGACATCCTTGGATCTGAGATGAATGATCTCCTGGATCAGTTGCAGAGCGCAAAGGATGATATCATCAGAATTCACATCGTAGAAAATATGCTGCTGGAAAGGCTCATCGAAAGATTGCCCGTTTGCGATGGCGTCGATGCAGCAGCTAGTACCATCATAGACCGCTATGGCAATGTGCAGGTATCCGACATCTTAGTGGGATCATGCATGAGTCGAAGAAAATTTGAACGCTATTTCTTGCGGAAAGTGGGTATTAGTCCTAAGTTTTATGCTAGAATCCGACGGTATGGGTACATCTGTTCGTTGATTGCTGGTAAGCGATCTGTAGCCTGGGATCAACTATTGTATCGGGTTGGGTTTTACGACCAAAGCCATTTTATCAAGGATTTTAAGGAGTTTTCTGGCGTTTCGCCCAATCAATATCTGCACACTAACAAAGAATTGGCACATCAACTCGAGGCACTTGATCTCAGAGTTGACGCAAAATTACAATGAATTGAGTCAGGGAATATTGAGCTTCGCCTTAAAGTAACAATCATGAAAGCACAACCACAAACACAGACATCTCATCATCTGACACTAGAGAAGAACATTTGTGTCGATTTTATGAAAGCATATCAAGAACAGCATATCGACCAGATGATATCACTTTGCGATCCTCTCAGCACCGTGTCCTTCGGACCCTTGGGAGATGAGGGAAAAGGTAAAATCCATGAGCTGGGACGTGGACTCTGGACTATGCTTACTGAATGTTTTCCCAATCTTGACAATACCGTGCATTCTCTGGTGGCGGAAGAAGGAAAAATCAAGTGCATCGTGTCGATTCGGGGTACCCAGGTGAAAGACTTCGCCGGAATTATAAACAAAGGCTGCACCTTTGATTCAGAACATATTTTTGTTTTCGAGCTTGATGAAGTACAAAAGATCAAACATCTGGATATTCAGTGGGACCATCCAGATTTTGTCAAGCAATTGTCGAAGTAGACTAATTAGCTGCTCGGCCACCAAGCTAATAAGCCATCTTTATGCAGAGGGCACCTGGAAGATTGCCATAGGTTGTTTGATAATCGAGCCTGCCATTGGCTCCATTGATTTTAAACTGCACGACAGAATCCGACCGTCTATTAGCGACATAAAGATATTGGTCGTCTGGGGAGATGAAAAAATTTCGTGGCCAATCCCCCTGAACATCAAAGTGATCGATAAAGCTTAGTGTGCCATCGTTCTGGACCTTAAAAGCTGCCAGGCTATTGTGACCTCGATTGCTGGCATAGAGGTATTTTCCGTTGGCAGTCAAGTGTATATCTGCCGCTTTGCTGAAGGCATCAAAATTCTCGGGTAGGAGTTTATAGGTGGCGATCTCTTTCAGGCCACCTTTTTCTTCATCCCAATGGTAGGCGCCTACGGTAGAATTTAGCTCGTTGAGTAAATACATATGGGCTTTGTTGGGATGAAACTCCAAATGACGAGGCCCGGCCCCTGGTGCGACGTCGGTATGACCGTGCTTCTCTAACTTGCCACTGCTACGATCGAGGCGATAGATGACCACCTGGTCCATACCCAGGTCTGGCACCATGACAAAGTTGTTGCCGGGAGATGCGGTGATCAGATGTGGATGTGCGGATTCTTGCCGACTCTTGTCGACAGAAGAACCATCGTGCTGAATAGCCATAATGGCTTCTGTGAGGCTGCCATCATCTTTAATCCTAAAGGAGGCTATACCTCCACCACCATAGTTGGCTACGAACACAAATCTTCCCGTTTGATCGACCGATACATAACATGGTCCTTTTGATATGGTAGATTGACTATTGAGCATTGTCAAGGATCCGGTGACAGGATTAAATGTGAAAGCCCGGACTTCATCACTCGCCACCGAATAAATCAGATCCCTATTAGGATGGATATTGTGATATGAAGAGTTGGTCACTTGGTTCGTTTTGTTGACTTCCACCAGTGACCCATCTTCGGCGTTGTATTCAAAAACATAGAGCCCATGCGTACTGCTTGCCGCATTGGATGAGATGATCATTTTCGGTGTTTGTGCAGACATGACAGTTATTGTGAGGAGTAGAATGATCGAAAGAAGTAGGATCCTTTTCATGATGATAGGTTATTAATGTGCTCCAACGCTAAGGTTAGAGCTTGCGTTCCCTTGCGTCCATATCCTTGAGCTTCCACAGCCTTGTAGATCTGATGCACTAGTGCCAGACCCGGCAGGGCCAAATTCATTTGCCTAGCTTCGGCCAAAGCTATCTCCATATCTTTGACAAAATGCTCGACATAAAATCCGGGCTCAAAGTCTCTTTTTACTACCCGAGGAGCCAGATTGTGCAATGTCCAACAACTGGCCGCCCCTCCGCTGATGGCACTCAGCATGACTTCCAGGTCTAAGCCGGCTTTTTGAGCATACAGTAGGCTTTCGCAGACTCCGATCATCGTGCCGGCTATCGTGATCTGATTGCACATCTTAGTGTGTTGCCCGGCACCAGGTTTTCCTTCATAGACAATATTCTTTCCCATGAGCTCCAACAGTGGCATGACAGCATCTACATCGGGTTTATTGCCTCCGACCATGATCGATAATGTACCATTTTTAGCTCCCACATCGCCTCCCGACACTGGTGCATCCACGGCACCAACACCCTTGGCCATCGATGCCTGGCTGATCTTCTGTGCCAGACTGGGTGCCGTAGTGGTCATATCTACCACGATGCTCCCAGCATGCACCGAAGTGAGTATCCCATCACGGCCAAAGTAAACTTCCTCAACATCTTGCGGAAATCCGACAATGGTAAAGATGACATCAGCTTCAGCTGCAACTTCAGCGGGCGTATCTTTCCATTTCGCACCTTTCTCGATCAAAGTATTTGCCTTGGATTTTGTGCGGTTATATAGAGCTAGTGAGTAGCCATGATCCAACAGATGACCAGCCATGGAAACACCCATGACACCTGTGCCAATCCATCCGATTCTAGTTTCATTTGTCATTACTAATCCCATGGTCATATAAATCTTTTATTGCTATTGTATATGCGCTCTTTTACCAGATTGCCAACACATTACCGCGTAGAAAATTTGTACCTGGTGATGGAGTGAAATATCTCACCTGGCTTCAACTTTACTGAGGGAAACTGGGGCTGATTGGGAGAGTCTGGAAAATGTTGAGTCTCTAAGCAAAAGCCAGCTCGATGGCCATAGATTTTACCATCTTTGCCCACAAGGGTTCCGTCCAAGAAATTTCCTGTGTAAAATTGTACTCCAGGCTCAGTACTTTCGATTTCGAGTGTTCTGCCGCTCATGGGCTCATGGACCGACGCAATCGGCATAAGATGCTCGTCTGAACCTGCGGCATCTCTGCGGACCACAAAATTATGGTCAAATCCACGTCCTCTTTTCAATTGCACATGATCAGCCTCGATATGTTCACCTATCAGGGTCTCCCTACGAAAGTCAAACGGAGTATCTGTGACAGGCTCAAGTACTCCTGTGGGTATCAATCCAGTGTCTACCGGAGTGAAATGATCTGAATACAATGTCAAGGTGTGCTGTAGAATGTCACCGTTACCTTGACCGCGTAGGTTAAAGTAGCTGTGATTGGTGAGATTGAGTACGGTCTCTTGGTCTGTCTCAGCTCGGTAGTCAATGGTCAAAGTGTGATCACTGTCGAGTGTATAGGTCACGACGACTTGCAGGTTGCCAGGGTATCCCTCCTCCATATGCAGGCTGGTGCGAGTAAGCTGCAAAGATGGGGTAGATGATCCAACGATCTCTGCCTTCCACAATCTCTTATCAAATCCCTGATCTCCACCATGCAAATGCTCACCATTATTATTCTTTGCCAGGGAGTATGTCTGGCCATCCAGTGCAAACTGGCCATCGTTGATGCGATTGCCATACCGACCAACAATGGCTCCGAAATATGGGTGTTCGGCAAGGTACCCGTCGATATTGTCAAAGCCCAAGACGACATCCTCCATTTTACCGTTTCTATCTGGAGCCAGCCAGGATACGATGATTCCACCGTAGTTAGTAATCTCAATCACCACTCCCTTGCCATTAGTAAGCGTGAAGAGATCTGCTGGTCCTTCAGGGGTATTCCCGTAGACTGTCCTAGTGATTTTTACAGGGGGATCGACCTGCTCAGCAGGCCCATCCTTTTTGTGATTTGATTGACAAGTACTCATCAGCATCAAGAGTATGACAAAAGATCCCACATTAGAAGGAACAAATTTGGTTGCAGCCATGAACATTGATAGCAAGATGCTAAATTTAGGTAAAAGCTATGACTCCCAATGACTTCGTGCTGTACTGATGCACACCTGTTTAAATGTTTACCTTTAGCGTCTTGCATAAAACTGTAAAAGTGGTCTAGATGATGATATCGTACAAGTATTGGTTGATTCCATTGCTCGTTCTGTCTTGTCAAGATGGTCCTGCAGGCGACCAGAATCCGCAAGGAGCAGACACGACCGTAGCTTCTTCAGAAGTGGTCGGAAATGGGGGACAAAATTTTTTCATCGATTCCTATATCACGGCAGTAGACGAAATCGTCGAGGATGCCTCCATGGCTGCGAGTTTCAAGGGAATGGTGAAGGTCCCGGGAGGTGAGTTTGAGATGGGAGGTGACAACGAGCAAGCGAGGGAAGATGAGATGCCGAAACACCCTGTCAAGGTTGGTGACTTTTGGATGGATGTCACCGAGGTTACCAATCGGCAGTTTCAAGCTTTTGTGGATGCCACGGGCTACCAGACTATTGCAGAACAGGAGATCGATGTGGACGAGATGATGAAGCAGCTGCCCTCTGGGACTCCCAAGCCGGATCCCGATCTACTCAAGCCATTTTCCCTGGTCTTTAATGAGCAGCAGACAGGCCAGGGCGCATATTCTCCTTCAGAATGGTGGCGTATGATGCCAGGAGCATCGTGGGATCATCCGAAAGGGCCAGGGAGTTCGCTTGAGGGCAAGGAAGATCACCCTGTAGTGCATGTGGCCTGGTATGATGCCTTGGCATATTGTAAGTGGGCCGGCAAAAGACTGCCCACAGAGGCTGAATGGGAGTATGCAGGCAGGGGTGGAAAAAAAAATCATATTTATCCCTGGGGTAATGAGGGTGTCGATGTCAAATATGCCAACTTCTGGCAGGGTGACTTTCCCACAAAGAACACGGGGGCCGATCAGTATCTGAAAACATCACCGGTTAAACATTTCGCTCCCAATGGGTATGGATTGTATGATATGGCTGGAAATGTTTGGGAATGGACGGCAGATTGGTATCACTACCACCACTATTATCAGGTTGCACAAGCCGAAGCCATCGACAATCCGCAAGGGCCAGCAAAAAGTTATGATCCAGATGAACCGACCGTGCCGAAGAAAGTCATTAGAGGAGGTTCGTTCTTGTGCAATGACTCCTACTGTTCGGGATACCGGGTTGCGTCACGTATGAAATCTAGTCCAGATACGGGAATGGAGCACACAGGATTCAGATGTGTCAGAGATCCATGACGATATGCACACTTCACCAGAATCACCCATTCACTATGAGTGCGAAACACTGACCTGCGCTTGATTTATTCGCAGCCAATATCGCTCCTGGCAGCAGGATCATTATTTGGAAAGCATAGTCCAGATGGCAGTTGGGTTGGCACGAAACGCTGGTAATCTGCATCGTAAAGGCCATTCTTGAGGAAATCCAACAAATGGCTCTTGTCCTCTTCACTAAGCTCTAGTGGTTGAAAGAGTGTCGAAAGCTCAGATTGTGGCACATGCTCATTTTCTGTAACCGCCTTTATCTTAAAATCTAACACTTCCTCCAAAGACTCTTTACTACTGCCATGAAAATAGGTGACATAGTCTTTTAAATTATAAAGCTGTGGCACTTTGAAACGATAGGAGTCTTCGACTTTACCAGTGAACAAACCTCTCCCCAGGTTGCGCTCGTCTTCAGGTCCGGTGGCGATGGATGGTCTGCGATACAAATCATCGGTCCCCAGAGCATGGAATGTCATCGAACTCAAGGCTGGGCTGTTGTGACATTTATAACATCTTGCCTCCCCAAAGAATAGCAAAGCGCCCTTTTTTTGTGCATCGGTTAACGCATTTTTATCTCCTTTTAACCAGTTTTGAAAAGGTGCGCGAGTGGTCAGGATCGTTCTCAGGTAAGCCCCAAGAGCAAAACTTATGGTTTCGTCGGTATAACGCATGGAAGAGTCAATGTCCGGAAAGGCCTGATCAAACAAGACCCTGTAACCGTAGTCGTCGAGAACATGATCATTGACCGCAAGTCTGTGGAGCCTAACACCCTCTATATTTTGGCTCTCGAGCCCAGTATATCCAAATTTGTTGACATAGGCAAGATCACCCACCCATCGGTCTTCGGTTCCCACATTTACATGGTCAGATCCAAAGAGCCCGCTCCAGAGAGTGTTGGTCATATAGGCAACATTTAGCACGGTCATTGGTCTCAGACCCTGTGCGTCGGCAGAGTCTGGCGAAAAACCTGGCAGCATTTCTCTAGTACTACCCTGGAAGCCAAAACCGTGTGCACCATCGGCAATACCTTGTGCTCGACCAGGTAGAAAACCCGATTCAGGAATATGGCATGTCGAGCAGGAAAATGTCTCATAGCACCGGTCATCTTTGGCATCTTGAGCCAGGCCAGTCTCAAAAAAGAGAAATCTTCCCAGTGTGACCTTTTCGGGAGTAATGGGATTGTGTATATCCTGGTTAGGAAGATGTGCTAGATCGCCTTCGTCAGCCAAAATCCAATGAAAGATTCTGCCGTTGGGAGCCGCAGCAATGAGCGATTCGCTCAAATCCCTATCGAGGTTGATCTCCTCCTCAACTGGTGTAGCGGGGTCCTTACTACAACTCACTAAGATCAACAGACTGAAAAATCCAATTCTTAGGTGCATATGATTGTTGATTTTTACCATCTAGAGAAATGGTTAGCTTAGGTGCAAAACTATAAATCTATTAGGATTAAAGAGTATTTTGTCTGATTACTTTTTAGGTTCGATTTAAATACAATACAAGATTACAGATTGACTATTTCCCAAATAACATACTATGTATCAGCACTGTATGCATTGTATAATATGTCAAAGTGTCTGAATTGACAATCGATAGTGGCCAAATTTTAACACTAGTCATCTTTGCATGTATCTCATCGATAGTACAACCAACGTGCCAAATCTATCGATCTCATTGATCGAAGAGCGGGTCAGGGTTTGACTTGAGATCAAAAACCTCTGACAGTAGCATACTGGCACTAAATATCCGTCTGTACATCATCCCTCGGATCCAATGCGTATACCATGTTCCCCTGCACATACGATAACAATCGAAGGCAATAGCCGTCCCATTCACCAAACACTTGCAGGGGAGCAGCCAACCCCATGGCCATCAGAGACCAGCCATGCGCTTCAGAGCTGGCTATGACAGGCATCTGCAATGATTGGCCATCTACCAGATAAAACCGATCGCCATCTCTTGTCATAGTAACATTGGCGAAGGCAGCTGGAAAGGCGTGTAGCCAAGGATTCTTACCGATGGCGATGGCATATTGGTGCAGAAAGCTATCAAAAGATCGATATGCAGGAAGCACCGAGTCTGACCTTTTCTGAGATTGGGCGTCAAAAAGTTGTGCCCGGAGTGGGAAGGTTGAGGGATAGTACACGAGAGCTCCGGTATAAGCCTTATCAAACCGGTAGTCATTTCTGAAGTCCTGGCGTCCCCAGGCAAAATCAAGTAGAAGAGCCATTCTTTTGCTATGCTGCCCGACCACCCAACAGCGCCGCACTTTTAGCTGCTCCTCTTGTGCATGGGTCACTCCGGCTAGAAGCCATTGATCTGTGATGGCCTTGTCCTTGTTTAGTTGGTCCTTCTTGATTGCGAATCCAGCCACTCCAAGGAGTGTCTGTTGCAGGGGTGCGGGCAGATCATCGACTTTGGGAAAGGTGGATGCGAAAAGATACAGTTGTGAAAGTTGTTGGATGATATCCCGGCTCCATGAAGGGTCTGATTTTCTAAGGTGAGCCAGTAATCTGATTCGACGGGCGATTCCTCCCAGTTTGGCATCTACCATCCTTCCTGCCAGTTCTTGCAGTGAACCCTCAGAAAAGTCAAATTCCAACAAACCTACACTCAAGAGGTCATCAAGCCATATAGATAATTGGCTCACGCCCATCTTCATGAGCTCCAATCGATCTGACGAGGGATATGGTTTACCCACCACGATCGGCACTCATCTCCTCCGCATGAATGCGATTCAGCGCTATCTTGGAGGCAATTTGTTCGGCACTTTTCTTATTAAACTCTTCAGCTTCACCCATTTTTGTACCATCCACTAGAACCGCTACTTTAAACCTATCTCGCTTGTCCACTTTAAATCGATCGAGTACCTGGTATTTGATATCCAGACCATTCTTCTGACACCACTCCAACAATTGACTCTTAAAATTGTCGTCCTTGTTCTCCAATTTATGAATGTCGAGATAGGTCCTCAGAATCCGGTTGACCACAAACATGCGAGTGGTGTCGTATCCTTTCTCCAGATAGACGGCTCCTACCAGAGCTTCCAAGGCATTACCCAGCATGGACTTACTGAGCTTTGTGCTATTAAACTCCATCAGCAACATGTCTAATCCCATCCGGTCTCCGATATCGTTTAGGGTCTGACGTTTCACAATTCGGGCCCTCATCTTAGTCAGAAAGCCCTCGTTACTATTGGGATACTTCTTAAACAGGTATTCGGCTACAATCGTACTGAGGAGGGCATCGCCGAGGTATTCTAACCGCTCATTGTTGTAACGAACTTTTGGTCTATTGTCCTCGTGATTGGTATTGGATTTATGGTAGAAGGCCTGTTGAAAGAGCGACATGTTGGAAGGGACGAAACCTAAGATGGGTTTCAACTTTTTCGCCAAATCACGTCGCGGAGAAAAGAAGAAATTATAATAACGTTTTATCAGTGTCAAACCTAACCTAGACTTTTTTAAAAATCACGCAAGCATTGTGACCGCCGAATCCAAAAGTATTGCTTAGCGCTACCTCAATGGACTTCTCCTGAGCTTCATTAAAGGTAAGATTAAACCTGGGATCAATTTCGGGATCATCCTTGAAATGATTAATCGTTGGTGGTATGAATGACTCCTTCATTGCCAGGATTGAGGCAACAGCCTCTATGGCCCCTGAAGCACCCAGCAAATGACCTGTCATAGACTTAGTAGAACTGATACTGAGCTCAAAGGCATATTCTCCAAAGACCTTTGTAATGGCTTTTAGCTCGGCGATGTCTCCCAAGGGCGTTGAGGTACCGTGGACATTGACGTAGTCTATTTCATTGGGTTGCAGCTTGGCATCGGCCATGGTTTGAATCATCACGGCAGAAGCTCCCAGACCTTCGGGGTGTGGCGCGGTGATGTGGTACGCATCGGCGGTCATGCCTCCTCCCACCAACTCTGCATAGATGTGGGCACCCCGGGCCTGCGCATGCTCCAGGCTTTCGAGAATCAAGCATCCACCACCTTCACCCAGTACAAAACCTTCGCGATCGACATCAAATGGACGGGAGGCGGTGGCAGGATCATCGTTTCTTTGTGACAAAGCTTTCATGGATCCGAAACCTCCTATACCAGCCCTGGTCACAGCTGCTTCAGATCCCCCGGTGATGATGATATCGGCTCTGCCCAGCCGAATGCTGTCAAGGGCGGAAATGAAAGCGTGTGTGGCAGAAGCGCAAGCCGAGATGGTTCCAAAGTTCACCCCTCTAAAGCCATACTTTATCGAAATCTGACCCGGGGCAATATCGGCAATCATCTTTGGGATCATGAATGGATTATACCGCGGTGTTTTCGCTCCAGTATTCAGCTCAATTTCCTTCTCAAGAGACCTCAATCCACCGATCCCAGATCCCCAGATCACGCCAGCCCGCTCAGGATTGATGGTATTGGGGTCCAACCGTGCATCCTTTACCGCCTCATCAACAACAATCATGGCATACTGCGTAAACTTGTCCAGGCGACGTGCTTCTTTCCTATCGAAGTGGTCATCCAGGTTGAGGTCTTTAACTTCGCAAGCAAAATGTGTCTTGAAGGCCGACGCATCAAAATGTGTGATCATGCCAGCACCACTTCGACCCTCTTTTAGGGCATGGCAATAAGATGACACATCATTGCCTATCGGTGTAAGAGCCCCCATTCCTGTCACCACTACTCTACGCATATCCTTGCAATTTGGTTGTAATTTCCTCTGAATAGATCATATATGTTATCAGGCTACCTAAGACTTCATCCACCGGCGTAAAAATAAAAAATCCACAAATGAAATTGAATGTCATTTGTGGATTCCAACTATTGTGAAGGTACTATTCTATTCTTTCGTAGCCTTTTCCAAATATTCAATAGCCTGACCTACAGTCTGGATATTTTCTGCCTGCTCATCAGGGATAGAAAGATCAAATTCTTTCTCAAACTCCATGATCAGCTCTACCGTATCAAGAGAATCGGCCCCTAGATCATTGGTAAAACTAGCTTCGGCAGTGACTTCTGATTCATCAACGCCTAACTTGTCAACGATGATTTTAGTCACTTTGTCTGAAATACTAGACATATCTAATTTATTATTAGGTTATAAAAATGTGGGGCAAAAATAACGCTTTAAGCTTCGGATAACAATTTTTTTTTCTTTTGAGTGTAGGCAATCCCAAATCCATCCATTTGACCGTTTGGACAGTCGAAGGGACAACCCGGATTCAGTCGATCACTTACCTGGTAACCCTCCAGATGCTATCTGGATCGACAAGTACGTACATAAAAAGGGGGTTAGAGGCAGCCTCCAGACTCGTTTATGACTAGTAATGGCATCGCAATACAAACCGATCCAGTATGACAAAGACGTGCCTGGCTGGACTGATTTTGCATTCTCTAGGTGCATCTTTGATCTAGAAACAAAGGGATGTTTACCTTTGCGCTCGTAAAAACGAGCACGATGAGTAAAGTGAAGTACCGCAACACCAAGATAGTGGCCACAGTAGGGCCTGTTTCGAGCTCTTATGAAGAGCTGCTCGGCTTGGTTCAGGCTGGTGCAAATGTCTTTAGACTGAATTTTTCGCACGGATCACATGACCAGCATCAGCACGTGATAGATTGCATCACTAAAATCAACGAGCGGCACAATCTATCGATTGGAATACTAGCAGATCTGCAAGGCCCCAAGATCAGGATAGGCGACCTTGAGGCAGATGGATTTCCGATAGAGCAGGGAGATATCCTGTATTTTACCAACAAGCCTTGTCTGGGTACTCGAGAACAGATATTTATCAGCTATCATGAGTTTCCTAAGGATGTACAGCCAGGAGAAAAGATAGTGCTAGATGATGGTAAAGTGGTTTTGGAGGTCCTGGAAACCAATCACAAGGACAAAGTAAAACTGTTAGTGGTCCATGGGACTCAGCTCTCCTCGCGCAAGGGTGTTAATTTGCCGGATACCAGAATATCGCTGCCCTCGCTCACCACTAAAGATCTGGATGACCTGGAATTTATATTGACCCAGCCGATCCACTGGATTGCTCTGTCATTTGTTAGGTCGGAGGACGATGTGCTGGATCTGCAAGAGAGGATCAAAGCCGCCAATCATCCCGGTAGAGTATTATCTAAGATCGAAAAGCCCCAGGCCATTCAGAATATTGACAAGATTATTAAAGTCTCCGATGGCATCATGGTTGCGCGAGGAGATCTCGGGGTCGAAGTGGCTATGGAACGATTGCCATCTTTGCAAAAGATCATCATCAGCAAATGCATGCAGCGAGGTGTACCAGTGATAGTAGCTACTCAGCTCATGGATAGCATGATCAATAATCCTTCGCCCACTCGAGCTGAGATTCTTGACGTGGCAAACGCTGTCTTAGATGGTACAGATGCTGTCATGCTTAGCGCAGAGACTGCTATCGGGAAGCATCCCGTCAAGGTCATTGAGGCCATGAACAAGATCATCAGGGAAGCGGAGAAGAATTATGATCTCACTGGAAAGCGTGCCAAGGCTTCTCGCAAATCCAGTACCTATCATTCTGATGTGATCTGCATCAATGCCGGAAAAACTGCTGATGATATTCGGGCAAAAGGCATCGTGGGAATCACAATCTCGGGTCACACGGCTTTCAAGATTTCAAGCTATCGTCCTAACTGCAAGATCTTTATTTTTTCAAATAGACTCACGACCCTATGTGCGCTTAACTTGGTATGGGGTGTGGAAGCCTTCTACTATGATAAATTCACTTCTACGGATGAAACCATTGCCGATGTCAATCGGATCTTGTTAGATTCTAAAGCTGTTAAGAAGGGTGACTTTTTGATCAATACAGGCTCGATGCCCCTACATCGCCGTTTTCGAACGAATTTTCTTAAGATAACGTTGCTGGATTAGTCGTAAGGTGAGACAATGACTGCTAGCTCTATACCGTTACAACTGCAAGAAAATCAAGCATTTTGGTAAAGGTTATCATCTCATTTCTGCTACTATACTCAAGCCTTTCAATCAGGGCCCAAACAAATGGTGAGCGGTATTCAGAAGCCGAGATCACGGTTGAAAAGGAGTTTATCGAAGCGAAGAAGTATAAACTTTTAGGAGATTTCGATACAGCGAATGAACTATTCAGGCAAATACTAAAAAAGTATCGCAACCACGATGCTGCTGCCTTTGAGCTAGCTGAATCCTACAACAGGGAAGGGAAATTGGAGGATGCCCTCCATCACATTAATCTTGCCATCGCCAATGACACAGGCAATAAATGGTATTTGCTCCTCAAGGCAAAGATCCTTAAAAATGCCAAGAAATTTGTGGAGGCAGCTTCTGTGTATGATGTCCTGATCGGTATGCAACCTGACCATCTCCAATACCTAGAGCACAAGGCTTTCATGTTTAGACAAGCTGGTGATCTGTCTATGGCCATTGAGGTCTTGGATGTGTTGGATGCTAAGATCGGGACCAATGAGAAGACGGCCATGATTAAACATGATTTGTATGATCAAATGGGTAAAAAGGCAAAAGCCATTGAGGTGCTGGAGGACCTTATCAAGCTTTTTCCAGGGAAACTTAAGTATCGTCACGATCTGGCAGGTTACTATAAGAAGATAGATAAGAAAAAACAAGCGAATCAGGTTTATCGCGATATCCTTAGCATCGATCCGAGCGATGCACGAGCTAATGTCGCCCTTGCTGAGAACTATAAGGATGATGGTAAATCTGGAGATTATCTCTCCGCGATCAGATCTGTGATAGAGGATAGAAGTGTGGCTATTGATCTCAAGATTGCCGAACTAATGCCATATGTGACTCGTCTGCAGAAGGACAAGGACCGGTCTATCATTCCGGCACTGCTCGATCTTATCAGAACGCTAGAAAGAGTGCACCCCGATGATGCAAAGCCCTATGCTCTGCACGGGGATATATTATCCCTGACAGGCGACCATACCGGCGCTTTGGAAAAGTACAAAACAACCATTTCGATCGATGAATCAAACTACCTGGTTTGGGAGCAGATGCTCATGACCCAGGTGGAGTTAGGGTTGCCTGAAGACCTCTTTCAAACCTCCAATCAGGCACTGGAAATATTTCCCAACAAAGCCATGCTCTACTACTTGAACGGATTGGGAGGAATAGGTGCAAAAAGGTATGTGGAAGCCATTGATGGCCTGGAACAGGCCCTCTTCATGGTTGGACGGGACAAAGAGATGCAGTTTAACATCTTAGCATTACTGGGAAACGCCTTCTACAGATCACAACAGTACGATGCATCTACCGATGCCTATGATAAGGCATTGATGCTGAAACCAAATGAACCGCGAGTATTAAATGATTACAGCTATCAGCTGGCAGAACGTGGAGAGCGATTACCAGATGCAACTCTGATGATTGAGAAGGCCCTGGCAAAGACCGGGACTGACCCAAGATTTCTAGCTACCCAGGCCTGGATTTATTTTCGCCAACAGAAAATGGAGATCGCGAAAACTGCCTTTGAAAAGTCGATCAAGCATGGTGGAGATGGGTATGCATATATTATCGAGAAGTATGGAGATGTATTGTATGCATTAGATCAGCCGGAGAAGGCGCTGAAGCAGTGGAAGTTAGCCAGAGAAAAGGGAGAAGGCTCCAAATGGCTCGACCGAAAGATAGCCGAAAGAAAGTTGATCGAAGCACAGTGATGGGATGGTTAAGAGGATGTGTGATCCCTTTCTTGGGGTTGGGACTGATTGTTTTGCAGCTGGGCTGTACGCCTGGAAGGTCTGCCTCTAAAACGACAGTTATCAAAGAAAGATCAAGCTCGTTTGTCATCTCCAAGCTTGAGAGTCAGAAGATTCAGGTCCCTCATTTGAATGGCAAGGCAAAAATCAAGTTTGATGACGGATCTCAGAAATTTTCCTTTAATGCCAATATCCGTATCAAGAGAGATACTAAAATATGGATCAATGCCAGTTTTTTGGGCTATGAAGTAGCGCGTATATTGTTTCGTCCCGATTCAATTTTTTTCATTAACCGCCTTGAGAAGACATACCTGTCTGACAGTTATCATGGCTTTAATCAAACCTTTGAGATGCCCGCGACCTTTGGCCAGTTACAGGATCTGCTATATGGAAATGTGCTGCTTCAATCAGGGGCTCCGACAGAGGTTGAATTTCAAAAGGACCGCTACCAGATATCACAGCGCATCGATGCCTATTATGTGTCACATCAGATCGATGCGCTCAACTACTTGCCTAAACAAATCGAAATTGATGATAGCGCGGATGGATACCACGTTGCAGCGATGTTAGATTCATATAAATCCTTGGAGAAAATTGGTGATTTTTCATACATTCGTCATTACATTATAGAAAATGATAATGTACAAATAGCTAATATTCAGATTAATTTCGTCAATGTTGATACTGATAGGACAAAGAAGACACCTTTTGAGATTCCTGGTCATTACTCGAAAGCTGACTAAAGCACTAGTTGTCGTATGGCTACTTTGCCATACACTGGATGTAGTTCATGGCCAAACGCGTGCAGATCTGGAGACGGCACAAAAGCAATTGCAGCAGAAGATAAATCTGACCAGTAAGCTCTTAAGCAATGTTTCCAAAGAGAAAGCCACCTCAATGACCGGGCTTGCTCTTCTGAGTGATCAGATTGCTGCGCGTAGAAAACTCTTGCGCACACTCGAGAGGAAGCAGGTACATGTCAAAGGGGAGAGAGCTGAGAAGGTCGGTGAGATCAAAGCCTTGCGAAAAAGAAGTGAGCGGCTTGCAGCTAGCTATGCGTCCATACTGCAGACTAGTTACCGATCATCAATGCTCAAGAATCGGTGGCTTTTTATCCTTTCTTCCATGAGTTTCAATCAAATGTATATGCGATGGCGTTATCTCAAGCAAGTCAACACTGCCTGGAAGACTCAGTTGGAGGAAATGTTGGAGGCGAAAAGGATTCTGCAAGAAAAGATCGTCGTATTGGAGGATCTGGAAAAGGAACAACGATCGGTCATTGCCTTACAAAGGGACGAGCAAAGCAGTCTTCAGAAAAGTTTGGATGTAAAGAAGAGTCTGGTCAAATCACTTAGTAAGAAGGAAAGGGACCTCAAGCAAGAGCTGGCCGCTCATGCCAAGGCCAGGGCAAAACTAAGATCAGCCATTGAGAAGGTCATCAGGGAAAGTTCAGGAGGATTGGCATCAGAGTCCAATTTGCCCCTGACCCCTGCTATGGCAAAACTTGCTGCTTCCTTTGCCGCCAGCAAGGGATCACTACCATGGCCAGTGCAAAAGGGGATTGTGAGTAAAGGGTATGGAAAGCAACCACATCCTGCACTAAAACAGGTCACGATTGTTAACAATGGAATCGACATCCAGACAGAGAAAGATGCCAGTGTCCGCGCCCTCTACAAGGGTAGGGTAGTGGGCCATCAGTACATTCCCGGATATGATCATATGATCATCGTGGCACATGGAGATTACTACACGGTATACTCGTACTTGGCGGAGGTTGATGTCCACAAGGGCGATGTACTTGAAACAGGACAGCATTTGGGAAGGGCCAGAAACCATAGCGGCATTGGTGAAGTGCATCTTGAGATTTGGAAAGGTAGGGAACTTCAAGATCCAGACTCTTGGTTAATGGGTATACTTTAGACATATCAGTTTATGACAGCAGGATGGAATGTGGGGAAGTCAAACCACCATGGCTTAACGAAGAAAAGGGAGCGCGCTGTGCTGGTGGGACTCATTCACCAACACTACACAGCTCAAGATATTGAGGATCATCTGGATGAGTTGGCATTCTTGGCCGAAACGGCCGGTGCTACGCCCCAGAAGAGATTTGTGCAGCGGCTTCCACATCCACATCCGAAAACATTCGTGGGGTCGGGTAAGCTGCAGGAAATCACTGACTACGCAGATCAGCACGAGATAGATTTGGTGATATTTGATGAAGATCTGACGGGCAAGCAACAGAGTGTGCTGGAGAAAACTTTTAAGCGCAAGATTGTTGACCGAAGCACATTGATCCTGGATATATTTGCGAGCAGGGCCAAAACTGCGCAGGCGAAAGCTCAAGTGGAGTTAGCACAAATGCAATATCTCCTTCCCAGACTGCGTGGCCTTTGGACACACCTGGAGCGACAACGAGGTGGAATCGGAATGAGAGGACCTGGTGAGAAAGAAATTGAGACAGATAGGCGGATCGTAAGGGACAAGATTTCGTTGCTGAAGGCAAAGCTTGATAAGATAGATCAACAGAACACAACCCAAAGAAAAAATAGGGGCAATATGATCCGCGTAGCATTGGTGGGGTACACCAATGCTGGTAAATCTACCCTGATGAACCTGCTCTCCAAGTCTAAGGTATTCGCCGAGAACAAGTTATTTGCCACCCTAGATACGACGGTAAGAAAAGTCGTATTCGATCGCATGCCTTTTTTGCTCTCAGACACGGTAGGTTTCATTAGGAAACTGCCTCACCATCTAGTAGAGAGCTTTAAGTCAACACTGGATGAGACTCGAGAAAGTGACCTGCTTATTCATGTGGTCGATCTTTCACATCCTTCCTATGAAGATCACATCACTACGGTGCACAAGACCTTAGCTGATCTTGGCAGTGGCGAGCAAAGGCAGATCATGGTCTTTAACAAGATGGATCTTTACCGAGAGCAGGCCTTCGACGATTTATTGGACAATGACACGATGCAAGAATTGGAATCCGCCCTTAAGTCAGCGATAGAGAGCCGGTATGATATGCCTTGCTATTTCGTGTCTGCTCACACTAAGGAGCATGTCGATAGGCTGCGTGCCGGGCTCCAAGACGAGATTCAAAAACTTTATCAAAAGCGCTACCCTTATCAGACCAAGTCCTTCTGATCTGATCAGCTGTGGGAGCAGCGATGTCTTCCCCCAACAGACTTTCTAATCTATGGTGGGATTTTTTACCTTTAGGCGGACACAATAGAGCTAAGCAAACCCCAAGTGTCAGTAGTTGGTACTGCGTTGTAACACATTAAACCAAGACTAGACTATGGTTTTCCTTGAATTTGAGAAGCCGCTGGAGAGTTTATATGAGCAACTCGATAAAATACAGCAGGTAGGCCAGGAAGGTGATCTGGATGTGGATCCCATGGTAAGGGAGCTGGAGACAAAGATCAGGAAGAAACGCAAAGAAATCTACGACTCACTGACGGGATGGCAAAAGGTACAACTATCTCGACATCCGGAACGACCCTATACGCTGTACTATATATCTCAAATAAGCGACAAATTTGTGGAGTTGCATGGAGATCGACGGTACAGCGATGACAAAGCCATCGTGGGTGGTCTGGCAAAAATCAATGGCTCTAAAGTGATGGTCATCGGGCATCAGAAGGGTGTCAATACTAAGATGAGACAATACCGTAATTTTGGTATGGCAAGCCCTGAAGGGTATCGCAAGGCCCTGCGACTCATGCAAATTGCGGAGAAGTTTAAGCTTCCAGTCGTCTGCCTCATTGACACACCGGGTGCTCATCCTGGTATTGAGGCAGAAGAGAGGGGCCAGGCCGAAGCAATTGCCAGAAACTTGTTTGAAATGGCTCAACTGCGTACACCGATCGTATGCTATGTGATTGGAGAAGGTGCCTCAGGTGGAGCCATCGGAATCGGTCTAGGTGATGAAGTGTATATGTTTGAAAACACCTGGTACTCGGTGATTTCTCCTGAATCATGTTCTTCCATTTTATGGCGCAGCTGGGACTTTAAAGAGCAGGCTGCTGAGGCTCTAAAGTTGACTGCCGATCACATGCTTGAGTTTAATCTTATTGACGACATCATTAAGGAACCACTCGGAGGAGCACATACCGATGCTGAAGCAATGGCCAATACGCTTAAAAAGCATATGAAACAAGCGATAAACCGGCTGAAGAAATTAGATGTGGAAGAACTTATTGACCGCAGAATCAATAAGTTCAGGAATATGGGAAGGTTTCTCGAAGTTTCTGATGATCCTGCCGAATGATATGGATCCCTCAAATAGCTGATTACTTATTAGCCATACATCTGCGAAGGCAGCACTTTAGTCCAGCTGTTCCTACTCAGACAACAGTGAGTAACATAGGTATCATCTTATCGGTTGAATCCCTGGAGCACCAGCATGTGGTGCGTAAGCTCGCCCGGGAAATCGAAAAGAGATTTAAGATTCATACCCACATTTTTGGCTTTGTCAATAAAAAACTCAAGGAAAAAGTAACATTTTCATTTCCTCATTTTAGCATTTCCGATTTGGGATGGAATGGTGTACCCACACATAAGAAGTTAGAACTGTTTCTACAAAGGCACTACGAAGTGTTGATCAATTTTGATTTGCATAACTACCATGTCCTGCATTATGTGAGTCACGAGGCCAAGGCTAAACATAAACTGGCCATTAGTCCATCTTTTCCCAGACTCTACGATATCGTGATAGAAAGAGGAGAATCCACAGATATTGACACACTTTCTGAGAAAACTTTAGATATTTTTGGCAAAATTTCACTGACATGAATACGGAAAGATTCAGGGGAACTGGAGTGGCGACAATCACACCCTTTGTCAATGGAAAGGTAGATCTTACGGCGTTAGAAAAAATCGTTGATTTTCAGATTGCGGAAGGTGTGAATTACCTCGTTTGCCTGGGTACTACCGGGGAAGCCATCACATTGAGTGATGATGAGATCCAGAACATACTGAAGACTACCTTGGCGGTCAATGCCGGTAGGGTGCCTGTGGTATTCGGCATCTTTGGAGGCAACAACACAACCGGACTGGTCAAAAGGCTAGCTCAATTTGACCTCACAGGGGTAGATGCGCTCCTATCATCTAGTCCTGCGTACAACAAACCTACTCAGGATGGCATATATGCGCACTATCGTATGCTGGCAGAGGCAAGTCCCTTGCCGATCATTCTGTACAATGTACCAGGTAGAACATGCTCAAATATCAGTGCCGAAACAATACTGAGATTGGCCGAGATCGATCACATCATTGGTGTGAAAGATGCTTCAGGTGATATGGTACAAGCCACAAAAATTATCAAGAGCAAACCCCATGACTTTTTAGTGCTTTCCGGTGATGATCCGACTACATTGCCGCTATTGTCTTGTGGCGGTGACGGGGTGATATCAGTGATTGCCAATGCTTTTCCCGGACTTTTTTCGAGAATGGTTTCTGACGCAATAGATGAAAACTTCGTCGAGGCACGGATCATTCATCGTCAGCTGATCGATATACATCATTGGCTCTATGTGGAGGGCAATCCTGCGGGTGTCAAGGGTGCCATGGAGATCCTGGGATTTTGCCGCAGGGAGGTCCGATTACCGCTGGTACCTCTCAGTGACCAATCTTATCGCAACTTGAGTGTTGCTATGCAACATGTGCTGCAATCGCCGGCTGCCCAAAAGGATGCGCACCGAATGAAAAACTAGCAGTCTCTCCTGAAGGCAGATCATCGGGATAGTGCATAATCTCAGTGAAACTTACAGCCTCGTCCTAATGATACAAGGCGGGATTTTCTATGCTGGAAAAACCTTTCAACCTGAGCCAATATACTCATGACAGATATCCCAAGGTCACTGTGCTGGAAGCACCTTTAGTGAGGTCTGTTCTTCCTCAGGTAAAAACATGAAGCCATGTGATGCACACCAATATGGTAGGCATTTGGATCAGGCCGGTGAGTGCATTGAGATGAACGACAATAAAAAAGGCCACCTCTTTAGGCAGCCTTATAAAACCATAGTTATCCCGATCAAAAAATTCTTGATGATGCAGTCTTGCATCGGTATATCTTAAGTTCAGTGATGCGACATAGATTTTAAAAAAAGGCCACCTCTTTAGGCAGCCTTATTAAAACCATAGTTATCCCGATCAAAAAACTCTTTTCCAGCAGTGCAATGGAATGTCCAATGCCTACCAATTGTTATGTCAAAAAACATCTGTGACCTGCTGCGTCGTATGTGACATACAAGCAACCATTGGTCATCATTTCTTAACAGGTTTCGTATAGTAACGAGCTGAAAAACAAGCAAGACGGGTATAAAAATGCTTTGTTTTTTCTACATTGAGTTACGTCATCAAAGACACATCAATGAGAGCAAATAACGTGCCAGCTTCCGTAATATTAGGTATTTCTTTTCTAATCGGCATGTTTTTATTGGGGAACAGTATATATCGAGCCAAAAAGTCGAGTCAGTTTGTATCCGTTAAGGGTTTGGCAGAGCAGGCTGTGGTGGCTGATCAAGGATCGTGGATGATAAGTGCTGCGCACAACGGCAATGATCTAAACTATATCAAAGACAACATTAATCGGCAAGTTGAGACCATTGAAAAATGGTTGTTGGAAAAGGGGTTTGATGGGGAAGAAATCAAGGTGGAAGAGCTTAGTCTACAAGAAAACATCTATGGTCAGGTCCAGTATCGATTTTCCGCCCGCTTGCAGGTTTCACTGATGACGGATAAAGTCGATCTACTAGACCAGGTATCAGGGCAGGTCAACCAACTCATCGACCGGGGCGTGAGTCTAACCGGTGATAGATGGCAAACCCGTCCGAGGTACTTTTTTACTCGAATAAATGAGATCAAGCCTGCCCTTTTAGCTGAGTCCACCAAGGCAGCCTTGAGGTCGGCTGAAGAATTTGCCATTAATTCTGGCGCTCACGTCGGTGGAATTCGCAGGGCTAGCCAAGGCATCATCTCGTTGATACCTGCCCATCGGATCAAGGAGTCGGAGGAGTTTTACCTCCATAAGATTGCCCGTGTCGTAAGCAGTATCGATTATTATATCGAATAAAGGTCTGACCTCCCGGGGTTGATCTTTTATTTTGGCAAGTCAGTTAGATCAGAAATTTTCCATTCTCGTAGATTAATGAACCATCAGCCCAGATCTGTCCATCTTGCTTCATATCGGTGATCATGTCCCAGTGAATGCTCGAATTATTCTTTCCACCTGTCTGAGCATACGTTTGTCCAACAGCCAAATGAATGGTGCCTCCAATCTTCTCATCAAAAAGGATATTATTAGTCGATCTACTGATGTGATAGTTGGTACCTATGGCCACTTCTCCAAACCTCTTTGCTCCAGGGATGTCAAAAACCTGGTCCAAAAGATCAGCTCCGCTGTCGGCCTGCCATTTGGTGACCTCACCTTTTTTGATTGTCAGTCTGATATTTTGTACGGGATGACCACGGAATATGGAAGGATAATTAAACAGAATTTTTCCCTCTACAGAATCTTCAATGGGCGAGGAAAACACTTCTCCAGAAGGCATATTGGTCTTACCTTCTGAGTTGATCCAGGTACGACCTCGTACCGAAAAAGAAAGATCGGAATCCTTATTGACAAAGCGCATATGATCGACGGTATTCAAATAGTCCACATATCGCTGCTGATGGGTGCCAATGTTCAACCAGCTCTGCCGTGGATCATCATCGTACAGGTGACAAGCTTCATATACAAAGTGTTCATATGCTTCGAGCGACATTCCTGCTTCCTGGGCAGCAGCCTGTGTGGGATACTGACAAAGGCTGCGCTTTAGACGTCGATCAGCTGTGCGTTCATGATATATTCTTTGCAAGTCCTTATTCGCTTCAGCTCGGATCTTCCGCTTCCTGGGATCGATTTCCTGACCCTCTCGAACGTTGTATGGTGCACGGATATGTAGGTAGGCATCGAAATGCTGAAATACTTCCTGAAGGAGTGGTGATACCCAAGTCAATTGTTTGTCAGATGCCTCTTGGTAGAAAATATTGTTTTTCTCACACCACTCCAGATCGGTCATCACCATTGCACCTCTACGAGAAGCTAGGCGGTAAACTTCCTTGATGAGCGGAAGGGCAAGGGTCGTACTCCGCACGAACAGACGTTCACCCTCTTTGATTTCCAGACAATAATCTACCAGAAGTTCAGCATATTTCTTATTCATGAAAATGGCTATTGACTAGGGTTCCAGTGAAAAAGGATATCAACCCACCTGGTAAAAAAAAACCGAAATTCTAAAGGGATTTCGGTTCATATCTTAAGCTCTCGGAAAAAGAGTTGAATACACTACCAGCTCATATCTTCCTCGTTATCGGCTAGGTTCTCATCCACCTCTTTGGGTTCCTCCTCAGGAGGATCGGCTACTGGGGTGGTCGTCGCAATGGTTTCGTCTGACGAGGCACTAGCTGCCAGTTCTCTTTCTTGTCGTCTTTTTTCCTCCCACTCTTTATTTTTCTTTTCATACTCCTCATAGTCATACTCTGGCATCAAGGTGGTCTTCACATGGTCTATGGTCTGCTGCAATCCTTCGAGAAATCTGTTGAAGTCTTCCTTGTAGAGAAATATTTTATGCCGCTCATAACCCTCGCCGTCAAAGCGTTTAGTGCTTTCTGTCAAGGTGATATAGTAGTCGGCACCTTTGGTTTGTTTCACATCAAAAAAATACGTTCGTCTTCTACCCGCCCGCACTCGATTTGAGTATACGCTCTCAAATTTCTTACCATCATTCTCTTTGTCCACAGTCTCTGATTGTTTTGTTTACAATACCATACCTTTACAAATGTAAATATTTGAACAAAATAACCGATTTTTTATAGCACTTTATTTTCTGCATCTACCAGCTGCTGACGTTCATACATTTTGCTATAAAATCCTCGCTTGTCAAGCAATTCCTGATGTGTGCCAATCTCTACTACTTCACCCTCTTCCAACACAATAATCTTGTCAAAGGGCAGTAATCCATAGATCCTGTGGGTGATCATGATGGTGGTCTTATCTACAAGGACATCGCTCAAATAGGTGAGAATTTGATTTTCAGTGGTGGTGTCAACTGCACTTAGGCAATCATCCAACACATAGATTTTAGGTTCCTTCATAAAAGTCCTGGCCATAGCCAGTCGCTGCTTCTGACCACCTGAGAGGGTTACACCACGCTCACCGACTCGAGTATCGTAGGCTTGAGATAGTGCCATGATGTCGTCATGGACGGCAGCCTTTTTTGTGTAATACTCTTCTTCATGCTGGCCGATGGAATCCAAATCCTTGCCGAAAGCCACATTGTTTTTGACAGTATCTGAAAAGAGGAAAACGTCCTGGGTCACATACCCAATTTGTTTGCGCAGTTCGACGAGATTTAACTTACGTATGTCTTGTCCATCCAGGTAGATATGACCATCGCTGGTATCGTACAGCCTCAATAATAGATCTGCAAGTGTTGTCTTTCCCGCTCCTGTTTTACCTACGACTACTAGTTTTTGACCTGGTTTCAGTTCGAATGACACATGTTTGAGTGCTTGGATGCCGGTATCGGGATAAGTAAAACTGACATCATCAAAGCGAAGGTGTCCCTTAATTTCTAGGGGGCTCCGGTTGGGATTGATAATGGTTGGGCTGGTGTGTAAAAACTCGTTGATTCTCTTTTGGGAAGCCTCTGCTTGCTGCATGATAGAGGCTATCCAGCCTATCGATGTGACAGGCCAAGTGAGCATGTTGACGTAAATGACAAATTCGGCAATATTCCCCGGCGTGATATTGCCCTTATATACCTGTAATCCTCCAAAATATATGGTCATGATGGTGCTTGCACCGATGATCAGAAGCATCAAGGGAAAAAATAGGGCATTGACCTGAGCAAGTTTCATGCTCTTTACTTTGTAGTCATCGCACTGCTCAGCAAAATATGTACCCATGGCCTTCTCGTGTGTGTAGGATTTAAGCACTCTGATGCCGCTAAATACTTCTTGAGAAATGCTGTTGAGCTTTGCCAATTGTTGCTGAATGATGCTGCTTTTTTTATGTATGATCGAACTCACAAAGTAAATCGATAGGGATAAAAGGGGCAAAGGCATTAGACAGTAGAGTGAAAGCTCCACGCTGACCGAAAGCATCGAATAGATCACCATCACAAACAAGGTGAATAAGTTGATCCCATATAACAGGGCAGGTCCTACATACATCCTGACTTTTGATACGTCCTCGGAGATTCTGGCCATCAGGTCACCAGTCATATTGCGGCGAAAAAAAGCCTGGTCTAATGTCTGATAATGCTGGTAGATCTCTTTGCGCATATCATACTCTGTGAGTCTCGACATCACTATGATTGTTTGACGCATGAAGTACATGAAGATGCCCATGATCAATGCTAAAATCAGCACCAACACCGCAAAATAGAATAAGGACTGTGCTATTTGACCGTACACCAATTCTTGAGCGTCAAAACCTGCCACGAGTTGGTGCATGCGGATGTTTTCATACACCAGATCCAATGCCTGGCGAATCACTTGCGGCTGCAAGACTCTGAAGTAGTTAGATAGTGCTACAAAAACAAAGCCTAGCAAAATATGCCACTTGTAGCGCAAGAAGTATTTGTTGACATGACGGAGGGCTTGCATGGTGCCAAAGATAGTATTTCTAGTATGCCGTGGAATGTGTCAACAAGGACCTTAGCAGCAAGGCTGGTCATCAATGAGATTTCGGGGGGGCTGAAAATCTTACCTCTATTTGCCCAATGATTATGTCGCGCCACTCATTCCACTGACCACCTATGGATCCACATTTACGGCTACTCTGAGGGTCGACATTCCTTTCTGCTTTCGCAGGTAATGGACACCCTCGTCGATCCACGCTTTTGTCTGCTCAATGAGGGATGTTTTCTTTTCCATTTTGATGACCAGCTGAAAGATGTACCGATTTCTCACCCTGCTTATGCCAGGTTTTATGGGTCCTTTGACCCGGCGACCCAATCTCTTGGTCATGAATTGCACCATAAAAATGGCGGCTGATTCGGATCGAGGAGCGTTTCGGTGCTTCATGGTGATTTGGATCATGCGGCAAAATGGTGGAAATCCAAATTGTTTTCTTTCTGCAATCTCCCGAAGGAAAAACGTGCGATAGTCATGTTTGATCACATCCTTAATAACCGGATGGTCCACATTATAGGCTTGTATCAGTACACGTCCCCGACGCTGTCGCCTTCCAGCACGCCCACTCACCTGCATCATCAACTGAAAGGCTCGTTCTGCAGCACGAAAATCAGGATAGTATAGGAGCTGATCAGCATTGATGATGCTTACCAGTGCTACGGCCTCAAAATCCAGTCCCTTGGTGACCATTTGGGTGCCGATCAAAATATCTAGATCCCTGTTTTCGAAGCGGGTGATGATTTTCTCCAACTGCCGTTTACCCCGGGTTGTATCAAAATCAAGGCGTCCGACCTTAAAATCAGGGAACCTCAATTTCACCTCATCTTCTACCATCTGGGTTCCAAATCCTTTGAGTCCGAGTTCGTAATTGCCACAATCAGGGCAGACTAAGGCCGGTTTTTCATGATAACCACACAGGTGGCACTGCATGTCACTAGTATACTGGTGATAAGTCAGGCTTGTGTCGCAATTTTTGCATTGCATAGACCACCCACAATTGCCACAAAACATCCTCGGTGCAAAGCCTCGTCGATTTTGGAAGAGAATGGTTTGATATCCATCTTTTTTGGTGGTCTCCAATTCATCCAACAGCTCCCTGCTGAAGTGCCCACTGCGTGAACCTCTTTTCAGATCGGTAATGACGATTTCGGGCATCGCAACGTTTCCAAAGCGTAAGGGCATCTCTACCAACTTGTACTTGCCCTGCATGGCATTGTGGTAGCTTTCTATCGACGGGGTGGCACTGCCCAAGATAATGTTGCTTTTATGCAAATTAGCAAGCATGATAGCCGTATCCCTTCCCTGATATCTTGGATTGGGTTCTTCCTGTTTATAGCTCCCGTCGTGTTCTTCATCGACCACAATTATTCCCAAGTCAGTGAAAGGTAAAAAGATGCTTGATCTAGCTCCAAGGACCACCTTTGGAAGGCCCTGGATTTTCTTCCAGACTTCCACCCGTTCATTTTCGTTGAGTCTTGAATGGTAGAGCAGTAAATCATCCCCAAAGACCTTCCTGAGCCGCGAAACCACTTGGGTGGTTAACGCTATCTCCGGAAGGAGGTAAAGCACTTGGTGACCCTTGGTCAAGGCGTGTTTGATAAGCTCAATGTATACGCGAGTTTTTCCACTACCTGTCACCCCATGAAGGAGGATTGGTAGGTCGGCGTCTTTACAAGCATCTATTGCCTGTACCTGTTGTTGCGACAGTGGAGATAGGCTGTCGAGTTGCCCTTCCCCAAAATGAGCAATCCGACTTATTATCATTTTGTAGCGTTCGATGATGCCCTTTTTCTCTAGGGCAGCCATTACTTGTGAGGAGACACCCGCAACTCTTTGCAGTTCCACTTGTGTGACCTTCTCCTTGGTCTTGAATAGGTTGATCAATGCAAGGAGAGCTCGGGTCTGATGATCAGATCTTTTTAGCAGATCAAAGACAGCGGCCTTGTCTTTTCTTGCAAGATATTCGTGCCCAAATCTGATGCCATTGACCTCCTTTGGTTTATAGGTTTGCCGCAGCTCTTCCTTCACATTGATCACACCGATCTCCAATAGCTGTTTGATGATGGGATAGACAGTCTTGATTTCGAGAATCGATCGAATCTGATCAATGGTCAATTCCTTTTGGATGGACACAGCATCAGCAACCATGTGACCCCGGTCATCCAGGTCAAATATCTTTTCGTCCAGGTTTTCTCCAGGTACGATGATGGTCTCACTGTGTAAGTTCAGTTGGGACGGCAATGCAGCGTGCATAACCTCACCCAACCCACAGGCGTAGTATCTCGCCATCCACGACCAGAGTTTGATCTGGACGTCCTTGACAATCGGATGGCTGTCGAGCACCGATCTGATCTCACGTGCCTCATATGGGGGCTGGGTCTTGTGGATGTTTTTTACCAACCCAGCATAGAGCTTTCGCTTGCCAAATGGCACTTCCACCCGCATACCCACCTTTAGCTGTGGAAGTATTTCATTTGGAATCGCGTAGGAATAGGTCTGCCTGACGGCCAGCGGTATAATGACATCCGCATAATGCAAGGTGTGTATGGAAGACATGACGGCAATCTAATAAAGAACCCAGGGAACTTATGAAAGAACTGACTGCGAAATTTTTGGAACATCTCATTTTATGGATCGATCCGGACTAGGCTCATCAATGAGTGCGCCCCAAAAAGTTTGCTCATCAAAAAAAGGCCCATTGGCGATCTTTTCATTTCCTCAATCGCCGATGCTCGGTATCACCCATCTGTAAAAAGTGAAGATCTCATTCAAACCGGCACATATACGGAGATGACACTTTCCTGGCTTCGCTCACTCGCTTAAGTCTACACACAAATGACTAGCTTGTGTTCTCGTTCCTCTTTATCAACACATGGTCCATGCATATTGCGATACATATGTATCTTTGTCGTCATGTAGCGCTGGGTATTAAAATCAAAGATGAATCACCGACCCCATATTCTGGTTACCAACGATGATGGCATTTTAGCCCCAGGGCTTCGGGCTCTGGTCAGCACAGTATCTGATATGGGAGATGTGTTGGTCGTTGCCCCTGATAGTCCTCAGTCAGGCATGGGACATGCCATCACCATTGATGAGCCATTGCGCATCAATGAGGTGCAAGCATTTGGCGATATCAAAGCGTATGAATGCTCGGGTACACCAGTCGACTGCGTGAAGCTGGCCATGAATGTCATCGAGAAAGACAGACCTTTTGATTTATGTGTATCGGGCATCAATCATGGCTCAAATGCTTCGATAAACATCATTTATTCTGGCACCTTGTCTGCAGCAATGGAGGCCTCACTCGAAGGTGTTAATTCCATTGGGTTTTCTCTGCTGGACTATTCCTTTGAAGCAGACTTTTCGCAGTGTGAACCGTACCTCAGGATGATTTGCAGTCATGTCCTCACCTTCGGGATGAAGAAATCCAAACTCCTCAACGTGAATATTCCTGCCGGTGAAATCAGGGGTATGAAGGTGTGCCGTCAGGGAGAAGCGAAATGGGTAGAGGAGTTTCAGGAAGGCACCGATCCGCGCGGCAAAAAATATTATTGGCTCACCGGAAAATTTGAGGATCACGAGCCAATGAGCGATACAGATGTACACGCCCTTGCAAATAATTTCATATCGATTGTGCCTTCGATGCACGATCTGACCGACTATGGAGCTCTGGAAGAGATCAAATCATTTGAAGCCCTTAATGTATGAGTTACAATCGATATCAAAAGTATGACAAACTGCTTGCCGGGATCATTGCAGCTGTGCTGTTGCCCATATTTTGGTATTTGATCTTGATGAGTGTGTACCAGAGTTTGGAGACTTTGGGCTGGCTGGAGAAAGGCGCAGTTTCTATCGATTTTCGTCAGCGCACCTCGGCACTAGCCGCTATTTGCCTGAACATCTTGCCGCTGCAGATTTTTAAGACACACTATATGGACCAGGCTATGCGTGGTGTGGTTTTTCCGACTGTGGCCTATGTAGGTCTCTGGCTCTATCTATTTGGTTCATCCGTTTTATGAAGTACTACCTCATTGCGGGAGAGGCTTCAGGTGATATGCATGGAGCAAACCTGATGTATGCGATTCGAGCTGAAGATCCCAATGCCCAATTTAGAGTTTGGGGGGGAGACTTGATGGTTCAGGCTGGTGGTGAATTGGTGATGCACTACAGAGACATCGCCTACATGGGATTCGTGGAGGTCATTAAGAATCTACGTGCCATTTTCAGAAATCTGAGATTATGTAAGGAGGACATCGGTCATTACCAGCCCGATGCCCTGATTTTAATCGATTATCCAGGATTTAACATGCGGATCGGAGCCTGGGCAAGCAATGCTCTGGAGATGCTCAAAATCTACTATTACATCAGCCCACAAGTCTGGGCCTGGAAAGCCCAGCGAGCTCTAAAACTCAGGCAGATGGTCGACAAGATGTTTGTCATCTTGCCTTTTGAAAAGGATTTCTATCAACAGTATGACTTTGAAGTCCACTATGTGGGTCATCCTCTCCTGGATGCGTTCGGTGAATTGGAGCTTGATCCTACTTTTAGAATCCGCCATGCTTTGGGTCAAAGACCCATCATTGCGATATTACCGGGTAGTCGACGCCAAGAAGTCGGTAATCACTTGAGTCGAATGCTACTTGCGGCCCGTCATTTTGAGTCTTACCAGTTAGTGGTTGCAGGTGTTTCAACGGTCCCCCTAGAGGAATATCAGCGACAACAAAATGGTCTAGGCATCTTGATAGTGGACGAAACTCGATCCATCTTGCAGCATGCGGACGCAGCGATCGTAGCATCGGGCACGGCCACTCTCGAAGCTGCACTGCTTGATGTTCCCCAGGTCATTTGTTACAGAGGCAGTGCGCTCAGTTACCAAATAGCTAAGCGTCTCATACAAGTCAAATACATCAGTTTGGTTAATCTGATCGTCGATCGTGAAATAGTACCCGAGTTGATTCAATATGATTTTACAGAGACCAATCTGCGTCAGGCATTGATGCGAGTGATGAGGGAGCAAAACCAGCTTCGGATTAAGGAGTCCTATCACGAGCTGCGGGAAATATTGGGAGGACCAGGTGCCTCGAAAAAAACAGCCACTGCCATCTTGAGCGACCTGAAATGATCCTACTTGCCCTTGGATGGAGAAGTTTTGGTCGCCTTTTTCTTGGTCGCCTTCTTTTTGGCACCTTTTCTCTTGACCATTCCCGGAGCTTGCTCCTCAATCATGTTTAGCACGTCTTCCTTTGTAAGGGCTTTAATCTCATCCGCATCAAATTTGCTGCCGTCATTTTTCTTAGTGATCTTAAAGCTCTTCTTATTGTACTTGATATAGGGACCCCACCTTCCATTTTCCACCGACAACTTGTCTTCATCCCATCTGTGAATGTAGCGATTGGCTTCTTTTTCAATCTTAGCAGCAATTAGTGCATGAGCTTCATCTGTGGTCAATTGCTCTGGATCGTACTTGCGAGGTATATTGACGTATAATTTGTCGTATTTCAGGAAGGGTCCAAAACGACCCTTGCCTCGCGTATAGGGAATGCCTTTATAGGTGCCTACTGGCTCATCTGCTTTCTTCTTAGCTTCGATCACTTCCTTTGCATCCTCAAAATCTACCTCAAAGGGATCTGTCTTTCGGCCGAGAGAAATGAACTCATCTCCCCACTTCACATAAGGACCGTAACGTCCTGTGTTTACGATCACTTCCTTATCATCGTATTCACCCAATTTCGTGGGCAATTTAAAGAGTTCAAGGGCTTCTTCAAGTGTGATTGATGCAATGTTCTGATCGAGTTTTAGGTTGGCAAAGAGCGGCTTACCTTCCTCGCCTACTTCCTCAACGGTACCAATCTGTATCATTGGTCGACCATACCTGGATATTTTTGCCACCACACTGTGTCCAGTTGCCTCATCGATGCCAAGGACTCTTTCACCGCGCGATCTTTTGGCATTTTCAAGGGTCTCTTCCACCGTATCATGAAAGGGTTCGTAGAAATCCTCAAGCATTTTGGTCCATTCAAATTTACCTTCCGAGATGTGGTCAAATTGTTTCTCGATGTCGGCTGTAAAACCATAGTCCATCACCTTGTCGAAGTGCTCCTCCAAGAAGTCTGTCACAATCATCCCCACATCTGTGGGATACAACCTACTTTTTGTGGCACCCGTGGTTTCTTTCCGCACTTGCTCTTGGATGGTCCCATCTCGCAGTGTTAAGACCTGATAAGACCGTTCTACTCCATCCCTGCTCTCTTTGGTTACGTAGCCTCGATCGGGCTCCATGATCTTACTGATGGTAGGGGCATAAGTTGATGGTCGCCCAATGCCCAGTTCCTCCAGTTTCTTAACAAGGCCCGCTTCCGAAAAACGCGCTGGTGGTCGCGTAAACTTCTGAGTGGCCACCATTTCTTGAAGGTTGAGATTTTGGCCTACCTTCAGTGGAGGCAGCATCCCATCCCTGGCATCGTTTTCATCATCTTCGTCTTTACCTTCCAGATACACCTTAAGGAAGCCGTCAAACTTCAGTACTTCTCCTGTTGCTGTCATTCGTTTATCCGGCATGGTGGAGATACCGATGCTGACTACCGTCTTTTCCATTTGTGCATTGGCCATCTGTGAGGCAATGGTCCTTTTCCAGATCAATTCGTACAACCTCTCTTGGTCTCGATCGCCTATGATCTGTTTGTTCTCGATGTATGAAGGTCGGATCGCTTCGTGAGCTTCCTGCGCGGAGTCATTTTTCCTTTTGCTATATCTGCGAGTCTGCAGGTATCGATCTCCAAAGTCTTTTTTGATGGTATCTGCCAGTTTTGCCAGGGCCGTTTCGCTCAGATTGGTAGAATCTGTACGCATGTAAGTGATATGACCGGACTCGTACAGACGCTGAGCGACGGTCATGGTTCGCTTTACACCAAATCCCAACTTCCGACTAGCTTCCTGTTGTAAAGTGGATGTAGTGAAGGGAGCGGCAGGTGTACGCTTGGTGGGCTTGACCTCGATGTCTTTGATGGTAAAATCGGCACCATTGGCTCGCCTTAAGAAGTCATTGGCATCAGCAGATTCGCTGAGTTTTTCGGCGAGCTCTGCTGACAATGAAGCAGCCTTACCCTGCTCGTCGATGACTTCGAATACCGCAGTGACCTTGAAGTATGGTGTGGATTTAAAATCGATGATTTCTCTTTCTCGTTCGACGATCAACTTCACCGCCACTGATTGTACTCTTCCTGCAGATAATTTTCCCTTGATCTTTCTCCAGAGGATGCCAGAAAGTTCATATCCAACCAACCTATCCAGGATCCTTCTTGCCTGCTGAGCGTTGACTAGATCTATGTCTACCGTCCTGGGTGCGGTGATGGCTTTCTTAATGGCAGGGGCAGTGATCTCCCTAAAGACAATACGCTTAGTCTCACTTGGATCCAAACCAAGTACTGAACATAGATGCCAGGAAATGGCTTCTCCCTCGCGGTCCTCATCCGTGGCTAGCCAGACCTCATCTACTTTTTTCACCCAATCTTTGAGTTCTTTGACTACCTTTTTCTTCTCTGGTGTTACTACGTACTTGGGTTTGAACTTGTTTTTTACATCTACAGCATCACCCTTTCTTTCCAAATCCCTGACATGGCCATAACTAGATTTCACCGTGTAATCCTTGCCCAGAATCTTCTCGATGGTTTTTGCTTTAGCCGGTGATTCGACGATCAGTAAATTCTTCGGCATCTAGTATGTTGATTTAAGTTTGACAGAAATGGGGTCGGTCATTCGCGCACAAATTTACTATAGATATTAGAATGTCCTAATTTCACTTCGTTATTTGAAATAAATGTGAATAAGCACTCGAATCTTAGACCAACAATGGTCGTACGAGTCAGTTTTGGATCAAACTATACAAGATCTGCCTTGCAGCCTGGCACGAGGGATGAAGCCAGCACCGAAATGGCCTAGCTAGTTCTTTTCCTGAGGGTAGGTCTCTAATACCTCCCCCCGTAGTAATCGTGCATCGACCTCCATTTTGCGGAGTTTGGCATAGTGACTTGCCAAGGAATCGAGTTGCATCGGTTCTTCGTTGAGTTTCCGGTGGTAGCAGTACATCAGCGTACTGGCCATATCATCGGGATAGGTGATGCCTTTTGATCTTAAGAAATGTGATAACCTGCTTCCTTCGTAGAAACCCCAGTTTACGATCATCCATCGACCGAAGGAGAAGTGGATGGTTCTCACGGCGTGATCTTCTGGTTGAGTGCGAAACCGCTCTTGACCATGTTTGTCTACGATCTGATCCAATCTCAGCATGGCATCCTGCACATCTTTGGGTATGTACTTACCGTTGAGATGTGACTTCTTGATCCGCTGCTCGTATTCCAATGCATACTTGTGCTGGTAGGTCGTATCCTCTTGAGCAATCAAATTGAGATTTATCGAGAAGAATAAGAGACTTAAGATGTACTTCATTCATGCTAATTTTACTGCCCTAAGGTGGATAAACAAGTGCATCGCATATTATGTTATACCCAGTATCGACTTAAAACAATTTTAACACTGAACGGGCAGATAATAAAGGCAAATGTAGGTCAAATCTTCTTGGTTGAAGTGATCATTTATGCGCTCATCTTTCTTTGGGATGATTACATTGGCTTCTTTTTGTCGGTCGTCATGGCTTGTATCGTGACTGCGATATTGATCATCAGTTTGGTAGTCGAATGGATCGAGCATTCCAAAGTGCCCCTTTGGTACTATAGCTTGATGGGGATCTCCATTCTCAGTCCCCTGTTGGTACTGTTATTTTTTTCGATGATCGAAGGGATCCATTTCTTCAATCTACTTCTTCTGCACGGACCTTAGGTTTAGACCTGCCCAACTCTATGGAGAAGACGTTATTCCTGATCTCAGTTTCTAAAACCAAGGTGCTGTCAAAGAATTCTGTTACCGCATAACTAATTGGAGGATCACTAGCTTGCTGAATGATGCCCCCTCGCAGCAGGTATCTAAAGTTTTTCTCACTGCCCAGAATATTGGTCTGAAGGCTACTATCTACCAGAAAAACAAAATAAAGATCCCGAAGTCTGTCCGTTGGTTCACCATCGACTGATGCTCGGATGAGCTCCCATCTACCGCGCAATACCTGGTAGTTGACATCGGCGTCTTCCTCCGCGCGGCAGGCAAGAAGCATTGAGATGATGATAAGATAGGGACAGATTCTAGACATTGCTTCAAGCCGTTGATTTCAACTCCAATAATGTAATTTCCGGCAAAATACCAACTCTTCCCGGGTATCCCAAAACTCCAAAACCTCGATTCACATACAGGTGTTGACCCTCATGCTCGTACAAGCCTGCCCAGTGAGGGTAGATGTACTTGCTTGGGCTCCATTTGATCCATCCCGGAATCTCTATCCCAAATTGAAATCCGTGCGTGTGTCCAGATAAGGTCAGGTCTATATCCTTATAGGAGCTTTTGACCTCTGTACTCCAATGCGTAGGGTCGTGTGACAACAAGATCTTCAGATCTGCTCCTTGTGAGCCTTTCGATGCAACTTCCATATCACCATATGTTTTAAAGCGCTTCAGGCCACTGATGTTCTCGACGCCAATCACAGCCAGGTTAGCTCCATGGATCTGTAGCATCCTGGTTTCATTCAGTAGCAGATCCCAGCCCATCTTTTCATGCATGAGTTTGAGTGTATCAAAGTTCTCCTTCTTGTCCTGATGAGTTGGCCAGGATTTGTAATCACCATAATCATGATTGCCGAGGATCGAAAATATGCCGAACCGTGATTTGATCTTATCAAAAACGTCCAAATACGGAGACATCTCAGCAGAATGGGTATTGACTAGATCTCCTGTGAAAAAGACCAGATCTGGATTTAGTTGATTGATCATGTCAATACCATTCTTGATCGGCTCCTTAAAGGTGAAGCTCCCTGAGTGAATGTCACTAATTTGCACGATTCGTAGCCCCTCCAAGGATTCTGGTAACCCCGGGATGCTGACCGTATGTCGATGTAGTTTGTAGCGGTAGGGGTTGCGCACCATCCCATAAGTCAAGCTTACAAACGGGATGGCACCAATGATCAGTCCCAACTGAGATAAGAATTTAGATCGTCCCAGAGCAGTTGTACTCTCCGCTGAAAAGAGTCCAGTAACCCAAAAAAACAGTCGACGCAGATCATCAATACCCATGAAAATGGCCACAAAAAATTTTGACAGAAAGAGGATGAAGACAAACGCCCGCAGATAGATCGTCACCGTTTGGTTCCAATGATCAAACGCATGGTTGGAAGATCCGATCACGTAGAGATAAGCACCGAAGGATAGGGCGCCATAGATGACCAGCATGGTCATCCTGGAGAAACGCGGCCAACTGTGATAAACCGTCCTAAAGGCTTGGAAGGCGTACAAATCTATGACCAATAATACCGTCAGAAACAAGAGCAGCCGCATATGTGTTTTTTCAGCTTACAACTACTATCAACGATTAAATTTGCCAAAGGTTATACCTCGGTGGGACTTTTGCTTATGCGAAGTCAAGATCTTGTCGTTTTCCAGCCTAGGTATAGTGTTCTGCTTGGATGGATGTGAATTTGCCAGAAAGACGGGACCGGACTTGCCATGGGACTCATTTTAATATGTGAATGCTTCAGCATCGCCTACCCGGAAATGGGGCAGAACTGGTAGGGAAAGAAACACCTTAGACTGGGGAGGAGACTTACTACTTGCCGTCTTTGCTAAATCTCTTCTCTTTAATCCGAGACTTTTTGCCGACAAGACCCCGCAGATAGTATAATCTGGATCTACGTACAGCTCCGTGTTTCACGACTTTAATCTCAGTAATGTTGGGAGAACTAAAGGGCCAGATACGCTCCACACCGATGCCATTTGATACTTTCCTGACGGTAAAGGTTTTTGCACGGCCTTCTCCTGATATCTTAATCACATCACCCTTGAATGACTGACTCCTTTGCTTGTCACCCTCAATGATCATATAGGTCACCACAATATTGTCACCTGGTCGGAAGCTCGGAAAATTGGGCTTCTGCAGCATTTCACTTTGTACAAAATTTATAGCGTCCATAGGAGTCACATTTTTATAAACGGCTCGCAAAAATAAGAATATCTACCTAATACGCCAGCCTAATGATTTTAAATTTTCGGTTGGATCCTAGCGGATCAACGTCGAGAAGCCTCGAAATTCAACATGCTCACCTCTGGGATCTATGTACTTGACCTGATAGACGTAGACACCAGAAGGCAAGATCTCACCCACATTATTTTTCCTGCCTTCCCAGGCTTCCTGAGGGTCGTCTGTGAGATATAGAAGTTCTCCCCATCTGCTCCAGATGCTCATCTCAAAAGCACGCATCCCTTCGGTAAAACCAGCCCCAATAAACACATCATTCTTTCCGTCACCGTTGGGTGTAAAGGCATTGGGCATGTGGTAGGTGACCCTGGGCAGCACCGTGATCTCCTGCCAAACGGTGTCCCTGCAACCATTCTCATGCACCACTATGAGAGCTACTTGGTAGGCGCCGGTGTCAGGAAAGGAAAACGTCGGATTGCTCTCAAGTGATCTGCCCACTTGACCAAACACCCATTGTTGATCAACAAAATTAGTAGACTGATTGGTAAAGTGCACGGTTGGATTGAAGTTGCTAGGCTCATCTGGACTGTAAATAAAAGCTCCCATTGGTGAAGGTTTGATCTCGATCCAGCTGCTAAATGAAGCCTCAGTCTGACAGCCAATTGGTGATACAATCTCCAGGTTGACTCCGTAGACACCTGGGCGCTCATATACATGTGTGGGCGAGACCCCAGCTGCTAGGCTACCATCCCCAAAGTCCCAAGTGATATCGTAAGTGGAATCTATGGGTACAGAGAGGTTGTTAAATCGCACCATGCCTGGACTGCAACCCACAAAGCTGCTAGGTTCGACCAAAATCAGTTCAGGTACGGGAAAGTAGCTGATTGGCAGCTCCTTGGTATCCGTACATTCATTGTTGTCGGTGACGCTCAGGACGATCGTATGCTCTCCTGGTCGTGTGTAAACATAGGATGGATTGGCCGTGCTAGCGCTACCTCCGTCTCCAAAGGACCAGTTCCACTCATCTATCCTGTCTGCACCCGTGATAGATAAGTCCTTAAAGACGGTAGGTCCAGCCAAGCAAGTGTCAAAATCAAAGGTAAAATCCGCGGTGATCGAGGGGTAGAGATTGACAAACACATCTGCGGTGTCTCCACAGTCGAGTCCGGGATTGACCATCATGACACCCCGATACGTGCCAATGCCAGGAAAGGTAACCTCTGCATCTCGCTCACTGATGACCTTGGTGCTGCCATTTATATCAAATTCCCATCGGTATGTATCGATGTATTGCTCAAGTATACTCTCATTCTTGAATAAAATGGTGTTGTTTCCACATGAATTGATGATAAACTCTTGTCCATCGATTTGGGCATCGCTCTTCACCCTCGCAAAAACTGTTGGATCGCAATCTGCCACGTTAAACTGAAAATCTCTGGAGATTTGGCCGATGAGCATACCATCTCGGTATTCTTCTACGCAGACTCCTACCACAAACTGACCGATAATCTCAGGGGTACCCGTAATGAGGCCAGTTGCAGGATCGATGCTCACGATGGGGTTTCCAGCCAGCGGTGTGGTTGCGTCAAAATCACTCCTGAATGCAACCTTGTTAAATGTGGGAGGGCACGGAGGGCGAGGTCGCACACCATCGCATGCGGAAGGGTTTCCGAATCGATCGTCGGGTCCACCAGCCAGACCACCTCCTTTCAGAGGATGACAAAAGCTATACACCAGACTATCACCATCAACATCCCTGGCACTGTGGTCAAATTCTAATTTATTGGCCACACACACCACCGTGGGAGGGAACTCGTTAAAAACCGGCGAGCTATTGCAAAGCAATTGTGATTCAGGCGTGATCTCAATGGAATAGGTGGCACCTATGCTGCCCGGATTGATGAGATTAGATATGGTATTGTTTCGACAGCATCTCTGATAGACGATGGTATATGCAGTTGATGAAGGCCAGTTGGCCAATTGGATATCAAACTCATAGGTCCCTTCCTCCACACATAAATTATCAGGTGGAATCAGGCAGGGATAATCAGGTGCCTGCACGAATCTTTTGCCACTGAGCTTAATGGCCAGATTATCTACCTGGATTTTTCCCTGGTATATGGCGATGTAAGCCCCTGGATCGGTGGCGCTTGATCCGTCAAATTGGGCAACGTTTTGCTGTGGCCGACAATCGCGATAGATTTTCATGATGATGTGATAGCGACCGTTGCCCATACAAGTGTACTCAATGTCTCCCCCGATGATGTGCTTAGCGGAGGTGCTGTGGCTGAAGCATGTCAGGCAAAATAATAATATGCAGATTCGAACATACACTGGTTAAATAACGTCAGCATTCCCGAAACGTTTCCGAGAGATGGAAATTCTTGGCACTTAGTAGTATTTAGGGGCAGTCCCCTTAAAAACGGTAGAACTTGTTCATTCATCCACTCGGGGTTCTTTGACCAGAACCCACTAAAGCCAAATTCTTTAGTCGTAAATCTACTTACCCCATCTATAACAGATTAGGAGGTGGAGCACATGTATGCTGGCAGACCAGCCGCTTTTTCAATTTTTTTGATGAGAGATCGGCTCACATCTAAAGAAAATTGCAAACTTTTTTGGACTGGATATAACGAAAGGACAAACGCACTCGTTAGTATTTCCTGAGCATGAAAACCGAATCAAAGCCCTACGCCGATGTATGAGTTAGACCAGATCACCAAGGTGCTTCATAGAGGTGGCATCATCATCTATCCCACAGATACCATCTGGGGTCTTGGCTGTGACGCCACCAACCCAAAGTCCGTAGAGAGATTATATCGTTTAAAGCAAAGACCCGCTACTCGACCATTTACCGTCTTGGTCAATAGTATTGAGATGTTGCATGAATACGTAGAAGAAATCCATCCCCGCCTCGAAACGCTTTTAATCTATCATCAGAGACCGCTCACTGTCATCTATGACTGCGTAAGGAAGCTTCCATCGTTATTGCAGGGTAAAAAAAATAGTGCGGCCATCAGGATGACACTGGATCCTTTCTGTGCAGCAGTGATCACCTCTTTTGGTCGTCCCATTATTGCTACTTCTGCCAACACTAGTAGACAGCCTTTTCCAACCACTTTTGCCAACATCGAGTACGATCTGCTTCATCAAGTAGACTATGTGGTAAAACACAAGCAAGGATCTATGCAGCGGGAAGAACCATCCGTGGTTGTGCGCATGACAGATCGGTCTGAACTGGAATTTCTCCGGGGTTAGCCGCGCTAGATTCACCGGGCGTCATTTTCTATGTTTGTGATTGATGGCCGTGCTTATTTGTAATCAAATCTAGAGACATAAACCGAGCATTCCGGTGTTTAGAGCGTGGACAGATGGTCCAGTCCTTTACGGATCATTTCATCCTTGTTCAACAGCCACTGGGAGTGCTTGTACTTTTTACCGGTCCATGTATACAAGGAGGCCAGATAGAGATCGTACAATGGTGCCCAGTCGTTTTCTCTCGTAGCAAGAGAGTCAAGAGAATGTATTCTTTCTATTTGCCTGGCAATAGAATCGAGTAGTGGCTGTGATATATCGCCATCAGATTCCAACAGCTCACCGATCTCTTCGCCTTTCTGAAGATAATATCTGAAGGAGGCAGTCTTAATCAGTCGTTTTACTTCTGGCCACGGTGCCATATACATCATACTGTCTGCGGGAACAAAAATGTCGGGTACTATACCCTGACCCACCGGACGTAATATCTGATTGCCATCCTCTACCATGAGATTGGTGTCGAGACGGAGGCTGTCTGCTGCAAATAGCTCCCCATTCAACAACCGCATCTTGAGCTCATCTCGATAGGTGGTCTTATCTGAGTATATCTTTTGAATAAACCTTCCCGAGGGCAGATAGTATTTGCCAATGGTTAGATTAATAGACGTATTGGCTCCGAGATGATACATCTCCTGGACCAAAGCTTTGCCGTAGGTGCGCCTACCCACAATGGTGGCTCGTCCTAAGTCCTGCAAGGCTCCAGCAAGCACTTCGCTTGCCGAAGCAGAATGTTCGTCCACCAGGACTACGATCCTTCCAATTTGAAAAAAGGGTTTTCCGGTAGATTTGTATTCGGTCCGCTTGACATGTTTGCCATCCATATAGACCATGAGCCGGTCTTTTTCTGCGATCAGCTGATTCAGGACTTTTACTACTTCTTGGAAAGATCCTCCGGGATTATTTCGCACATCGATCATTAGGTGCTTCATACCCTGGTCAACTAGGATTCCCAGACTATCCATAAAGTCTTGATAGGTATGATCTGCAAAGTGGTTTATCTTGATAAAACCGATGCTATCACCCACCATTGCGGACATGGGAACACTGCTGATCTTGATCTTACTCTTTTCCACCGATAGCACGTACGTAGTATCCCCACTGTGTGGAAGATAGGTCAACTGTAGGCTTGTACCTGTCGATTTCCAGACTTCATAAGCTTCCTTCGCGCTCAACTGCCGACCCGAAATCCTCTGGCTATCTACCGCCAATATCCGGTCTCCCACATCCAGGCCTGCTTGGTCTGCCGGTGTTTCTGGCAGTACGTTGATTAAGTATATGGTGTCGTCTATGATCTCATATTCGATGCCAATGCCATCATAAGAACCTCCCATGCGGTCCTTGAAATAACTGTTTTCAAGACCGGTTAAGAAGTATGAGTGCGGGTCCAGATTTGACATGAGCCACTGGATCGCTTCGTCTGATAAGCTATCTGTGTTGAGCGAGTCATCGTATCTTGACTGAATGAATCCAATGGTCCTAATCAACTTATCCCAGCCCTCATCCCGTGCTCGATCGATGAGAGGACCTTCAGCGAGCTCATCGTCTAGCTGAGTGCCAACCACCATACCGATTGCCATGATCAGGGCTAGCAAGAAAGGTTTCCATATCTCGTACTGCTTTGGTTGGTCATCCATTAGGGGGCAAAATTACCAACTTTAAAACACCGACTTAGCACGAATAAGTCAATGCCGATAACAATTCAAGATTCGAATTTTTCTTGGGCATTGGTTATGATTTTATCAAGATAATTTCATCTGAAATGAAAAATTTTCATTATTTTTTCTGTGCCTTAAGCGAAAGCCAAAGATGAAAAAGCCTCCTGATATCGATAAACTCGATCGTCAAATTCTTTCCATACTGATGAAGGATGCAAAGATGCCGTATACAGATATCGCCAAAAAACTATTTGTATCGGGAGGTACCGTTCATGTTAGGATGCGCAAGCTGGAGGAGTTGGGGATTGTCAAGCAAGCCAATTTGAAGGTAGATTACGGCCACCTGGGTTACGACATTTCGGCGTTTATCGGCATCTACTTGGACAAAAGTTCACTATTCAAGGATGTGATTAAGGCACTTAAGTCGATTCCAGAAGTAGTGGCAGCACATTATACGACAGGAAACTACTCCATTTTCCTGAGAATCATCTGTAAAGATACCGATCATCTTCGTGAGGTCTTGAGTGAAAAGATCCAGGGCATCGAAGGGATCCAGCGCACAGAAACATTCATAAGTCTCGAGGAAAATATAAACCGGCCCATCCACATATTAGAGCCTGGTGAGGAATTTTAAAGGATGTAGACTGTAATCCCCATAGGAAGCCATGGATGTTTTAACCGCCCAAATAGTGCTTCAGCAATTTGCTTCGGGAGGCTGAGCGCAACTTGTTGATGGCTTTGTCTTTGATTTGGCGCACCCTCTCTCTGGTCAAGCCAAATTTTTCTCCGATATCTTCCAACGACATCGGATGTTCTACCCCTATTCCAAAGTACAATTTAATGACATCGCACTGACGCTCGGTGAGGGTATTCAGCGAACGCTCAATCTCTCTGCGCAACGACTCCGCATACTCCAACTTGGAGTCAGTTTTTGGCGTATTGCCATTTTCCAGCACATCTAAGAGCGAATTGTCTTCCCCATCGACAAATGGTGCATCCATAGATACATGTCTGGCAGCGACACCCAGCGTGGTCTCCACCTCTTCGGTAGGGATCTCTAATACTTCAGCCAACTCTTCCGGAGATGGCTCTCTTTCATATTCTTGCTCCAACTCCGAAAAAGCACGGTTAATTTTATTGAGCGATCCTACCTTATTGAGGGGCAATCTGACGATCCGCGATTGTTCAGCCAACGCTTGGAGGATGGATTGTCGAATCCACCACACCGCATACGAGATAAATTTGAAGCCCCTGGTTTCATCAAATCTCTGGGCAGCCTTGATAAGACCCAGATTGCCTTCATTGATAAGGTCACTCAGGGATAGTCCTTGATTTTGATATTGCTTTGCCACGGAGACCACAAAGCGTAAATTGGCCTTTGTCAACTTTTCAAGCGCTTCCTGATCACCTTGCTTGATCCTTTTAGCCAGGTCTACTTCCTCCTCTGGGGTCAAAAGATCTACTTTACCGATTTCCTGCAAATACTTCTCTAATGATTGGCTTTCTCTGTTTGTGATCGACTTAGTGATCTTCAGTTGTCGCATGTATAGTGTTTTAGGTCTCTTTCAAATATCAATCGCGGGAGAAGAAAAAAGCGGGGCAAAAATAGTTGTTTATTGAGTGAGTAGCAAGCATTTCAACATCTTTCTCTAAATCAGTGATTTGTGGACTAGGAACCATCTCTTGGCCAACCGGGTTGTGAGAAGGTATCACAGTGATTTTAGATGCATTATAGAAAAAAATTGATTTGTTTGCATAATCCGATATTTTATCATTAATTGCGCCGACGGCCCCAAGGTCCTCTTAGACTTTATAAGATACAAAGTCTTAGTAATTCGAGCAAGTCCCTTAAAGTAATGGAGAGAGTTTCATTCGAGATGGAGTTTTTGTTTAGAGCTTCACCTACGATTATTTATAAATTTTTGACGACCCCAGCTTGTTTGGTGCGGTGGTTCTGCGATTCTGTAGATATCCAGGAGGATACATTCACCTTTGAGTGGAATGGTTCAGAGGAGGTGGCTTTTATGATCGACGACATTGAAGAAGAACGACTTCGTTTTCATTGGGAAGAGGCTGAAGACGGCGAGTATCTTGAGTTTCGCATGGAGATCTCACCGGTCACCAATGAAACCATTTTGAGTATGACCGATTTTTGTGATGCCGACGAGGTGGAAGACCAGAAACAACTTTGGTCAAACCAAATGGATACGTTGCGACGCGAGATGGGCGGGTAAGTTGGCCAACTACTCAAATCCATCAACCAATCTATTTGCCAGAAAAATTTGGTCTCCTTTTTTCGATAAAGGCCGTGATCCCTTCCCTGGCATCTGCTGTTTGAAAACACTGATCGAAAGCTGTTATCTCTTCAGCGTAGGCCCCTCCCTCTTGTCGATAGTGTCTATTGACTAAGTCTATGGTGTATGATACTGCCAGGGGAGCCATCTGAGCAATGGTACTTAGCAACTTTCTTGACGCTGTCACCAGTTCTCCTTCAGGCACCACTTTGTTTGCCAGGCCTATCCGATAGGCTTCCTGGGCATCGATTATCTCTCCACTCAGTATCAACTCTAGGGCAATCCCCTTGCCGACCAACTGTGCAAGGCGCTGAGTGCCCCCATATCCTGGGATCAGCCCCAATTTTAGTTCGGGTTGACCAAAACGGGCCTTGTCTGAAGCAACCCTCATGTGGCATGCCATAGCGAGCTCACAACCTCCACCCAGCGCAAATCCGTTGACTGCAGCAATCACAGGTAACCTGCAATTTTCAATCAAATTGAATGTCTTATGTCCAAAGGCACTGATCTTTGCCGCTGCGTCTTCCTCAAAGGAAAAGTCCTTGATATCCGCTCCAGCTACAAACGCTTTGTCACCTGCTCCGGTAAGGATGATCCCGCGGATGGTCGATCTCTCTGGGAGATCTGAGAAAATGTCATGCAAACTCTGCATCACCTCAGCGTTAATGGCATTGAGGGATGCTGGGCGATTGATGGCTATCGTCAGGATGTTACCCTCTTGATGGACTAGCAAGCTTGGATAGGTATCTTTAATCATAGTTATTTGGTTTTAATGTGCGGCACAATGATATCACTGTGGTAATATCCAGCCAAGGGATGGGTATATAAAAAGCTTCTCGATGTAATCCAAGCGATTTTGGGTATGGACAAGCAAGAAAAAAATAAGAGCAGCTGGCTAGGTGAATCCTTACTAGCGCCGGTAAACATCCAATAGAACCTGAACAATTCATAAGGTTTAGGCGAGGCCAGCCGACAAGTTAGATAATTTAATGCCAAGGGTGACCCGCCATCACACATCAAAAGTCCATCTTGCTAATTAGGCAGCTCTGACGAAGAGTTCTATTTTTGCGTTTATGATTTACGATGTGTGCATCATCGGAGGTGGAATCGTCGGACTCTCTACGGCTCATCAACTTGTAGAGCAGCGACCGGCACTTTCGGTCTGCTTGATAGAGAAAGAAGGAGCTGTAGCCAGCCATCAGAGCCGGCACAATAGTGGTGTGATGCATTCAGGCATCTACTATAAGCCGGGCAGTCTTCGTGCCCGCAATTGTAAGATAGGGCATGAGAAGTTGGTAGCCTTTTGCAAAAAAAATGCCATCCCATTTGAGTTATGTGGCAAACTGATTGTCGCCTGTACGGATGCTGAGCTAGAGACCTTGTCGGCTATTCATCAGAAAGGGATCCAAAACGGACTGGAGGGACTGGAGATATTGTCTGCAAAAGAAGTGAGAGACATCGAGCCACATGTGCATTGCCTGAAAGCCATCAAGGTGCCACAAGCGGGCATCACCTCTTTTGCTCAAGTCACAGAAACCTACGCAGATATCTTCAGGCAGGCAGGGGGGGCGATCATGCTCGACAGTCCCGTGCAGGCCATCAACGAAGAGAGAGAGCATGTGCATATTACCACCGACAAAGGAGATTATCGAAGCAAGTACCTCATTACCTGTGCTGGATTATATGCGGATCACATTACTCGTATGACCATTCCCGATTGTCCCTATAGGATCATTCCATTTCGGGGAGAGTACTATGAGCTGATACCTGAGAAGGAACATCTTGTGAATCATCTTATCTACCCCGTGCCAAATACTGATTTTCCTTTCTTAGGAGTGCATTTTACGCGCTCGATTGAGGGTGGGATCGAAGCTGGACCAAATGCCGTGCTGGCATTTCAACGAGAAGGCTATCGTCACAACCAGCTGAACATTAGTGAGCTCTCACAGATACTTGGATTCACTGGATTTCAGAAGTTGGCGAGGAAATACTGGCGTACAGGATTGCATGAAATGTATAGGTCTTATTCAAAATCATCCTTTGTGAAGGCCATGCAAAAGATCATTCCTGTGATCACCAATAAGGACGCCGTCAGGGGTCGAAGTGGTGTGAGGGCCATGGCGTGTGCTCCAGATGGACAGCTGGTCGACGATTTTCTGTTCTTAGAGACATCGCGAGTGATCAATGTCATGAGCGCTCCATCACCGGCGGCTACGGCTTCTCTAGCCATTGGAGAAGAAATTTTAACTAGATTGAATCACAAAATTGGAAAATAATATATGGACATTCCTATTCAAATGGTAGACCTGAAGACACAGTATGATCGCATAGCGGTAGAAGTCGATGGTGCGATACAGACAGTATTAAGATCATCCAGATATGTCAACGGTCCGGCTGTTAAGGAATTTGAGTCGGCACTGGCAGCGTACTTAGGTGTCAAACATGTGATTGGTTGTGCAAACGGCACGGATGCGTTGCAAATCTCACTGATGGCACTGGGCCTCCAACCAGGTGACGAAGTCATTGTCCCTTCCTTTACTTTCATCGCCACTGCAGAGGTGATAGGCTTGTTGAGACTCACACCCATTATGGTCGATGTAGATCCCAACACATTTAATGTCCGGGTAGAGGATGTCGAAAGGGCCATCACCAATAAGACCAAGGCCATCGTGCCTGTACATTTATTTGGCCAGGCGGCATCTATGCAGGGCATGGTTGATCTCGCCAGAAAATACAATCTCTTTGTGGTAGAAGATAACGCACAGTCCATGGGTGCGGATTATCAACTAGGCGATGATCGGATCGCCAAAGCAGGGACCATTGGAGATGTCGGTTGTACATCCTTTTTTCCAGCAAAAAATCTAGGTTGCTACGGCGATGGTGGTGCCATATTCACCAACAATGATCAACTGGCCGAAAAAATAAAAATGGTGGCCAATCATGGCCAGTCTCGACAGTATTATCACGATGTGATCGGTGTCAACTCAAGGCTTGACACCATCCAGGCCGCGGTGCTAAAAATTAAACTGGAGCATCTAGATGGCTATAATAAGGCGCGTGGTATGGCAGCAGCTCTCTACGATGACTACCTGGCAGAGATTGACCAAGTACAGACGCCAAAGCGGGCCCAAGATTCCAGTCATGTTTTTCACCAATATACCATTCAAGTGCCCAGTCGAGATCGAGATCAACTGAAGGATCATTTACAACGAATCGGCATACCCTCCAATATTTATTACCCGGTTCCCATGTATAGGCAAAAAGCATTTGCACCCTACTGGACCGGGACACACCAGGCACTAATAAATACCGAAGCCCTTTGCCAAAGGGTACTGTCCCTTCCCATGCATACCGAGTTGGATGAGGCGCAGATCAGCAGGATCACAGACGGGATTAAAAGTTATTTTAGTTAGCAGGCTATGCCTATATCCAAGACCTACTATGCTCATCCCTCAGCGATTATCGATCACGGAGCTGTGATCGGAGCAGGTACAAAGATCTGGCACTTCTGTCACATCATGGGTGGAGCCACCATAGGAGAAAATTGCAGCTTGGGTCAGAATGTATTTGTCGCCGATGCTGTAGTCTTGGGTGATGGTGTCAAAGTGCAAAACAATGTCTCGATCTATCGCGGTGTCGTCTGTGAAGACGAGGTCTTTTTAGGGCCATCGATGGTTTTCACCAATGTGGTTAATCCTAGGAGTGCCATCGATCGCAAAAGTGATTTTGTTGAAACCTATGTCTCAAGAGGATCCACCATCGGTGCTAATGCTACCATTATTTGTGGTTGTCATTTGGGTGTGCATGCTTTTGTGGGGGCTGGAGCAGTAGTGACCAAAGACATACCAGATTTTGCCCTGGTGATTGGCAATCCAGCCAAACAAATAGGATGGATGTGCAAATGTGGTCAACGGCTGAATTTCGATGCAAATTTCGCGTATCAATGTGCAGACTGTGGTGCGAAATACATTCAGGATGGTGGTTTAGTCAGGGCAGAGAATGGTTGACAGTCCCATACGAGTATCATTCACATTACCCACTATTCTGCAAGGTCCGATTCGTCATATCTGGCAGGATTTCACCTTTCGATTTGAGATCCCATATGTAGAGACGACTGAAGGACCAGATGTTCAGCTGGTGTACGAGGATGCAGGTGACATATCGATTTCAGCAGATTTTGCCAGAGTGATTGCCGAGCAAGTCTATGATCCGGATCCCTTATTTCCGCAGAAGCCACTCTTTTATTGCAAAAATGGAAAGCCTGATTTTCTGGGCACTGCTTTTTATATGATGCAAGGATTGCAGGAGTATCCCTCCTCTTTTAGGGATGAGTTGGGCAGATATGATCCCAAACACAGCTATCAGGAAAAATTTGATAGCTATACCAAGAATCTGGTCGATGAATACTTCAAAAGAATACTATTTGACCTGCCGATACTGCATCGAAGAGCCAAGATGGACCGCCCCTCTTACGTGTTTCTGTCGCAAGATGTCGACCTGATAGATGCCTCTCTGAGGCAAGAGTTTTTGGCGGCACTTAGGAGGGGAGAAATCAGTAAAAGTGTGCGCAGCTTGGTACAACATCTGACTGGCCATGCGACTTACTTGGATATGACAGACATCATGGACATGCAAGCGCAACGCGGTTATTCATCGACTTTTTTTTGGTTGCCCATAAACAGAGGTTATCAATTTGATAGGCAGACTGAGATAAATAATGCAGATTATATTTTCACATCACAAAAAATCCAGTCAGAAATAGACAGAATAATCGAAAGGGGTTTTTCTATTGGATTGCATAAGAGTGTGGGTAGGTGGACATTTGATCAGGAGATTGATTTATTTCGGCAATCGATAGTAGCCAACCGAAATCATTTTCTACTATTTAATCTACCTCAGCATTACCGGGATTTATCTACTTCGAATATTCAATTGGATTGCAGTTTGGGATACTCTCGAAAAATCGGTTTTAGAAATAGTTATGGGTGGCCTTTCGTCCCTTACGATATCCATAAGAATGCCCCATGTGATGTACTGGAAATACCCTTGCATATTATGGATGCTTCTTTCCTGTATGAGAAGACACCAGATATGGGCATGATTGAACAGACTATCCAAGCGTTCATCAATAATCATAAAAACAATGCTGTCATCAGCATTCTTTGGCACAACCACACATTTTCAAAAATAAAATTCCCAGCCTATCGCAACCTCTATGAAAAAATACTGGGATGGCTATCCGAGCATAATATCAAAGGCATTTCGCAAGATGAACTCCTAGCTTGGAAAGAAAAGCGAATGTCGCGATCACTTACCTAGCCATTTCTTGGCACGGGCGCGGGTTTTGAGGTAAAAGCCAGTCACCTCCGGAGAAATATTTAGCCTGACTATGGCGCCACCGAATATCATGGCAATGACGGATGATTGGATCAGAATATCCAATAAAGGAGTGCCTGTGGTGGGCAACAGGAGCGTGACTGCATATGTGAGTAGGCCAAGCAACAGGATCTTCAATGTAGCCCGACTGAATGGCTGCATTTTGAACTGAATGAGAATAAACAGATACTTCACCAGATTAAATAGGGTGAGGGAAATGGCGGTAGCCATGGCAGCACCTACGATGCCATGGCGAGGTATGAAATAGAGATTGGCAAGGACATTGATGACAGCGAGAAAAGCCACAGCCACCAGGTTGAATCGGTAGTATTTTGAAAGGTTGATCACGTCGGTATTGACGCTGGTCAACATGTCGATCACTTTGGCCAGACCGAGAAATAAAACCACATCCTTGGCGACAACCAGCCCCTGATAGTCTGATGTGAGTTGCAAAATTGAGTCGATGGAACACCAGATGATCAAGAAAAACAGGAGTCCGATGGCGAAAAGAATTTCAGATGATCGGCGATAAATACCCAATATCTTTTGACGGTCGTCTTGATTCCAGGCGTCCGAAATGATCGGCGCACTAATCCGAATGATGGATGCAGCAGGCACGGCGATCACATTGCTCATGAACATGAGAATAGAATAAGTACCATTTTCAGAAAATCCCTCTAACCCAGATACCATGATCTTATCGATTTGCATGGCCAGCACACTCGTGCTGCTGCCTAAGATGCCGTAGAATGAAAAAGTCATCATCCGCTTCATCAAGGCTCGGCGCTGTCTGAGAAATCCCAGGTCGACCGTCAGGCTAAAGTGTCCAAGTCTCTTTAGGTAGATGATGACACCCACCGTGATCACCACATGGAGTAGGACCAGAGCCCATTTGAATGCTACTTGTTCCATCACGCCATAAAAGAACAGCAAGATCAAGACCGGCAACCCAATTTTCATGGTCAGATTCTGGAGCATAGAGGGTATGACTATGCGCTGAAAGTTACTTGTGTAAGTGACGATCACACTGCTGAGCAGAAGAAAGAAAGTCACCAAAATTATATAGGGTGCATTGTCAGTAAACCTGTCCTTTTCGAAACCCAATAGATCGAGCAGTTGCAGGACTGAGTCTTCAAAAGCTAGGGTAAGCAAGACAAAGACAGAGAAACCGATAAGTAGTAGGAGCAACAAGAGCCCTAGAAATCCATGGTGCCGACGAGCTGGATCTTTGAAGTCTGGGAAGAATCGCACCGGCAACGTATGAATGCCAAAGGCTGCAAAAGGCAGCAAAAACATGGCTGTCGGTATGATGAACTGCGCCAGGCCATACATCTCCTTATCCAGCGGATAGACGAACAAGGTGCTCAGCGCACCTAGGACGATGCCACCGTAGGTTACCATAAGATGTTTAATGCCTTGACGCTGGATGATACCCATGGGTGGTTAACAGGATTAGCTTGAACACTACATCACAAACAGCAAATCTAAGGTTTTCATTTCAGGTCCCATTTTAGCTGGATCTGATCTGCGATTAGGATGATCGTTGAGTTTGTGAATCCGACAATGCATTTCATATTGGTAGTCATTCCCTCCACCCCTGCCTGGTGGACGTTGGTGTATTGTTGGCACGATAATTGTAATTACACAACTAAGTATTTTTCACCATAATTGCTAGCATTGGGCACAATAAAGATCATAGCTGTATTCCTCCTTGTTTCTATCTTACAATCTGGTGTTTTTGCACAGATCTCAAACCCCCAATTGCTTGCCACGACCGGTGGCCATATCACCACCAGCGCCTTCCAGGTCGATTTCAGTATTGGTGAGGTATTGACCGCCACACTATTTAATGAAGATGCAGAGATTACGCAAGGCTTCCATCAACCTTATCATTTCACTTCACTCTCAACCACTAAGATAGAAGACTGGACGGAGGTGCACCTGTATCCGAACCCAGTAACAAATATCTTGACAATTTCACTTCGCTTCCAAAGGCACAAAGAGATACTTATGAGGCTTCTTACTACAAGTGGATTACAGATTTTTGAAAGGCAGCTGAATGAGATGGAACTGCCGGAAAGTATTCCCATGAGTCACCTTCCCACAGGTCTGTATCGTTTACAAGTGGTGGACGCAAATAACAGGTTTGCATATGATTTTCCAATATTAAAAATTTAAATCCAGCTATGTGTAGAAGAATGTATCATCTAGTAATCAAAGGCGCAATTGCCATGGCTATTATTTGCAATCCACAAGCTGGTTTTGCTCAAGCACCACATTTCTTTAATTACCAGGGAGTAGCTAGAGATCTATCTGGAACACCTATCACTACTCAGTCCGTCAGTTTTCGAATTTCGGTCTTGCAAGGCACGATGTCAGGCTCCAGCTTATATCAGGAAACCCACCTCACTGAAACCAGTGATTTAGGACTTTTTAATCTACATATAGGTAGTGGTACGATAGTCCAGGGTGATTTTCGATCTATTGATTGGAGTCTGGGCCCTTTTTTTGTGAAAGTTGAGCTGGATGATACTGGAGGCGAAAACTATAAAACAGTAGGAACAGTACAATTGTTAAGTGTGCCCTATGCTCTGCATGCAGCTAATGGAAGTAAATGGAGAGATTCTGAAAGGGGCTTAGCTTACAATAGCCATGTATTGATTGGCGCGGAAAATACAAATTCTACTGATCCTGGTGGTCAAGTAGACCCGCAGCTAAGCCTCTCAGCCCCAGCTTTGTCACAGGTACCTGGCAGTATTAATAACGAACGTTTTATTGATTGCACCATCGAAGATGCACCACAGGACTTTTTTCGAATCCAAAATGGAACCAATTCAAATGGACAATTCATTCCATTCGTACAAGGACATCATGAATCCCATACATGGCATGCACTGCAGTTGACAGCTAGTACATCTCCAGCCAAAGACCAGGAGGAATTGGCTCCTTTAATGATTTTTGACTCTCGCCTTAGAACTGGGTTTTCTTCCTCAGAAAATACGCCGGTGGTCAATCGCAATCTATTCAGTTGGACATCTTTTGGCCAGACCAAAATGCTCATGTCTGCTTCGGGGAATCTAGGTTTAGGAACAATCGCACCCAAAGCAAAGGTTCATGTCAAGGATGGTGATATTTATCTGGAGGACATGGATAGTGGAATCATTCTGAAAGATGCCAATGGAGGTTGCTGGCGCGTAACGGTAGATGTGGATGGATCCCTGAAGTCGGATTCCCTCATGGCATGTCCATGAACCTTGTATCCTTCAGACTCTTCTGGGAGGGAGTATTCATGAGATTTTGTTGAGATCCAAGAAGTAAAACGTGGATGCAGCCAGGATCATATTAGGCCAGGAGGTCACAAGGTGATAGTAGAATTACCGACAGTCATTTACTGGACAGTGTACAAAGTTAAAATGGAACGCAACTGTAATTCCAATAAGGCCCTTGACTCTATGATCAGATCGAGTTAGGTCTGGATACAAGGCCCATTCTCTGCCTAATTTGTCATATATTAGCCGAAATTTCTATATGACATATGGCATTAGATCTATCGGGTAAGCGCATTTTAATCACTGGTGGTACCGGATCTCTTGGCAAGGCCTTGACCAGGAGGATCTTTGAAGAATTTCCGGACGTAAAGCGTTTGGTGATTTTTTCGCGTGATGAGCAGAAGCAGTTCGAGATGGCTCAGGCTTATCCTGCTAGTGAATACCCTGCCATCAGATTTTTTGTCGGTGATGTGCGTGATAAAGATCGGCTCATTCGAGCGATGAGGGATGTGGAGTATGTCATACATGCAGCTGCCATGAAGCATGTGCCTATTGCCGAATACAATCCCATGGAGTGTATTAAAACAAATGTTTTAGGTGCTGAAAACGTGATCAATGCATGTTTGGACACAAGTGTAGAACGGGTGGTGGCACTTTCCACCGACAAGGCCTGTGCACCCATTAATCTCTATGGAGCAACCAAATTGACTTCTGATAAGCTATTCGTTGCTGCCAATCGAATCAAAGGGTACAACCCGATACGATTTTCAGTGGTCAGATATGGCAATGTCATGGGGTCAAATGGATCCGTTATTCCTTTTTTCAAGAAGCACAAGGAGCACGGCTTCTTACCGATTACAGATAATCGCATGACTCGATTTAACATCGTGTTGGATGAAGGAGTGGATATGATATTTCATGCGCTGGATACAGCGTGGGGCGGAGAAATATTCGTGCCGAAAATTCCTTCCTACCGGATCACAGAGATTGCTAAAGCCATTGCACCCAATATTGAGCATCGAGAAGTCGGAATTCGGCCAGGAGAGAAAATTCATGAGGAGATGATTACGGCTTCCGATTCGTTTAATACCTATGATATGGGAAAGTACTATGCCATTCTCCCAACGGTTCCAAATTGGGGCATGAACGATTTTGCAGCACACTTTAATGCCAAAAAAGTACCGGAAGGGTTTAGCTACACTTCCGGAGCAAATACAGAATGGTTGAATGCTGACACCTTGAAGGAATTGATTGACGAATATTGTTGATTAAATGCCCGCATTGACAAGGGAGTCATATCTTGATCGAAAATGAAATATTCTATCCCTTACGGTAAGCAGGACATCACCGACTCCGATATCTCGGCAGTGGTCGAAGCACTTCGCCATCCATTTCTGACACAAGGACCCAAGATTGCTGAGTTCGAAGAGGCTTTCGCGGATTATATTGGAGTAGATTATGCGGTGGCAGTTAATAATGGCACTGCGGCATTACATCTTGCCGCGATCGTAGCGGGCGTGCATTCTTCCAGCAGGGTTATCACCTCTTCATTGACTTTCGCAGCAACTGCCAATGCGGTCAGGTACTGTGGAGGATCAGTGCAATTTGTAGATATCGATCCCCGCACTTTATTGCTTGATATACAGAAAGTACGTGAGCTGCTAGAATCGTCACCCAGGGGTACCTACGATGGATTGATGCCCATTGATTTTGCTGGGTATCCGGTAGAAATGGAGTCATTTCGTGCTCTCGCAGATGAATTTGGACTTTGGATTATCGAAGATGCTTGCCATGCACTGGGTGGTTATTTTACAGATAGTCGTGGTCAAAAGCAGTATTGCGGCAATGGCAAATATGCCGATATGGCTGTTTTTTCATTTCATCCAGTGAAGCACATTGCATGCGGTGAAGGAGGGATGATCACCACCAATAGCAAGGCACACTATCAGAGGCTGCTTAAACTACGTACTCATGGCATCACCAAAGACGCTGATGAGCTACAAGAAAACCATGGAGGCTGGTACTACGAGATTCAAGAATTGGGCTATAACTACCGCCTCACCGATATCCAATGTGCACTGGGGCTCTCTCAACTAGAAATGGCGGGAGAACGAATCGAGATGAGAAGACGTATCGCAGCAAAATACGATCGGGCATTTAAAGATACAGGCATCAAGATACATCGGCCAGCTGCTGGTATTGGGCATGCTTACCACCTATATGTAATCGAGACCAACGAGCGTAAGCAATTGTACGATGCTTTACGAAGCAATGGTATTTACTCGCAGGTTCACTATGTGCCGGTTCACCTCCTTCCATACTACCAAAATCTGGGCTGGAAACGAGGTGATCTGCCGCAGGTGGAGAACTATTACAGCAGGTGTTTGAGTTTGCCTATGTATCCCACATTGACTGCCGAGGAGCAGGATTATGTGGTTGCCCAAACATTAAAGGTCGCAGGTTGAAATGTCTAGCCATCATACCAGCTAGGGGAGGCAGTAAGCGCATACCTGGCAAAAACATCCGCAACTTTTGTGGCAAACCGATCATGGCCTACTCCATTGAGGCTGCCATCAAAGCACAGATATTTGATGAAGTGATGGTATCCACTGACGATCCAACCATCGCGAGAGTCGCTCGGGAGTATGGCGCCAGTGTGCCTTTCATGCGGTCGGCAGAGAATGCAGACGACTATGCTACCACTGCAGATGTGATTTGTGAGGTATTAACCAACTACTCGAAGACAGGTCAAGATTTTGCACTATCATGCTGTATTTATGCTACTGCACCGTTTACCTCACCTCAGCTGTTACATCTGGCGAAAAATAAACTCGTTCGCCAGGGCTTCGATGCTGTCATACCCGTGATTAAATTTGGATTTCCAATCCAGCGAGCAGTGGTCATGGGTACAGATCAACACATTCAATTGGTCCATCCTGAGCATCGCAATACAAGGTCTCAGGATTTAGAGGCATGTTATCATGATGCGGGTCAATTTTATTTCTTGAAATCGGAGCAGTTACTCAAAGAAAAAATCCTGTTTGGAGAAAACACTGGTGGTATCATTGTGTCTGAGCTCGAAGCGCATGACATTGATTCAGAAGGAGATTGGAAGATTGCCGAGATGAAGTACCGATTAAAGAAGAATGGTGAATAGGGTAGTATTTCGTGCCGATGGAAATAAAGATATGGGGCTTGGGCATGTGATTCGCTCCCTTGCTCTGATGGACATTCTACGCGATTATTTTGAATGTGTATTTGTGATCAGAAACCCTAGTGTCCAGCTGAAGGGACAAATATCGGAGCTCTGTTCTCAAATCATTGAATTGGAGGAAAAGGACTTTGTCACGGAATGTGATGATCTCATCCGTTTGGTCTTCCGTACCGGTGACATTGTTGTCCTGGATGGGTATGCCTTCAATACCAGGTATCAGGAGATGATCAAGCCACATGTAAAAGGAATGGTATGTATTGATGACATTCATACTTATTCTTTTGTGTCAGATGTTGTCATTAACCATGCCCCTGGTCTAGATCGATGCAATTATGATGTGAGTCCACATACTCGTCTGCTCCTGGGTACGAAGTATGCATTGTTGCGCAGACCATTCTTAGAGGCTGCATCCAACAATCGCATCATCGAGGAGATCAGTAAGGTGTTCGTCTGCATCGGTGGAGCTGATCCCCGTGGACTTGGGATGAAGATTGTCAAAGCACTCAGCCTGGATAAACAGATCGAGAAGATTCATTGGATACAGGGTGCAGCACAAAATGCTGTGACATCACAAGATCATGACTTTGATGAGGGTAGGATCCATAGATACCGAGATCTTGGCGCATCTGAAATGCTCGATCTTATGCAGCAATGCAACCTGGCCGTGGCTCCCGCAAGTACCATCTGTTACGAACTAGCAGCTGTGAAGATGCCCATCCTGTGCGGCTATTTTGTCAAGAATCAGCAAGACATTTACCAGGGTTTCCTACATGATGGTGCGATCATTGGGATGGGTGATCTCATGCAATTAGAGAATCACACCATTCTAGAGGAGATCGACAGCCTGAGGCATAGAAAAAACTTTCATACTTATATGGCGGTACAAGCAGACCTATACGATGCGCATATTGCACAGCGACACCTTGAAACCTTTTTGCAGCTATGTTGAAGGTCGGACTGTTGGCAAGTGGTGATCTGGGTTACAAGACCGCAAAAAAGATCATCAGAGAATACGATGTCCAGTTTGTGTTGACCGATAGAGCGTCCGCGTCGATCATCCAGCTCTGTGAACTAAGTAGATTAGCCTGCATGGCCGGTAATCCGAGATCCGGCCGCGGATATGAATTTATCAAAGACAAAGAAATTGACGTGATCATTTCGATCAATTACCTTTTTCTGATTGATCGAGATATCATCGATCACGCTGCTATACTGGCTTTCAATGTACATGGATCTTTGCTACCAAAGTACCGTGGTCGGACACCCCATGTATGGGCTATTATCAATAGTGAAAAGAAAACAGGCATCACTGCTCACGTCATTGATGAAGGCTGTGATACAGGAGATATCCTTGAGCAGGTAATTGTGCCGATTGATCCAGACATGAGCGGGAATGATCTACTGACCATTTTTAAACAGTCCTATTATCCAATTATCAGGCGAGTTTTACAGCAAATAGAAGCTGGGAAAATAGTGCGCAGACCACAGGAAGGTCACTTGGCTACTTACTTTGGCAAACGAACTCCCAAAGATGGACACATAGTGTGGAGTTGGCACCGAGAGCGTATACATAATTTCATACGTGCTCAGCGAGCTCCATATCCCGGAGCTTTCGCATTATATGAGGGCCACAAAATAGTTTTCCATGAATCTCGATTTTCCCAGTTAGGATTCCACCAATCGGACGAAAATGGAAGGATCCAAAAGATTGAACATGGCAATCTATACGTTAAAACACCAAATGGGTGCTTAACGTTAGTAACTCCAGAATATTCGAAGAAAGTAAATTTGATCGTCGGAACCATATTGACATGATAGATATACGGTTAGGGAAGTACTCGATCGGAAGAGATCATCCACCTTTTGTCATAGCGGAACTCTCAGGGAATCACAATCAGTCGCTCGACCGCGCAATGGATCTGGTAAAAGCAGCTGCTGAAGCCGGAGCACATGCCATAAAACTACAGACCTACACTGCTGACACGCTCACCATCGATCATCATGGAGGACTTTTTGACATCGATGACCCAAATTCGCTATGGAAAGGTCGTAATCTATATGAGCTATATCAGGAAGCTCATACCCCTTGGGCATGGCACCGAGAAATCTTCGAACATGCCCACTCATTAGGCATGGTAGCTCTTTCGACGCCATTCGATGAAACAGCTGTGGATTTTCTGGAAGATCTTCAAGCCCCGATCTACAAAATCGCCTCTTTCGAAAGTGATCATTGGCCGCTACTAAAGAAAGTGGCTTCTACAAAGAAACCTGTGATCATCTCTTCTGGAGCATCCAGATTAAGTGACCTATATGAGTCTGTCGATATTTTAAGGAAAGGAGGTTGCCCACAGATAGTCATATTAAAATGTACCAGTACCTATCCTGCAGCTGCAGATAAATCAAACCTAGTGACGATCCCAGTCCTACAGGATATTTTTCCTGACTGCATCATTGGTTTATCGGACCACACTTTAGGTACAGGTGTTGCGATAGCATCGGTTGCACTTGGTGCCCGGGTCATAGAAAAACATATTACACTACTTCGTTCGGATGGCGGCGTGGATAGTGCCTTTTCTCTCGAACCAGCAGAACTCAGGTCGCTGGTAGTGGAGACTCGCCGAGCTTTTCAATCTCTAGGACATGTTCAATTGGATACCCAAAAGGCCGAAGAGAAAAGCCTGAGATTCAAGAGGTCCATTTATGTGGTGAAGGATATACAGGAGGGAGAGCTATTGACGAAAGAAAATATCAGAGTAATTCGGCCAGGGGATGGATTGAAACCCAAATATTACGAGCGCGTATTGGGAATTCCGGCAGGAAGTGCATTGAAACGTGGTACTCCCTTACGATGGATTAACTTCTGAATCAACGGCAGGATGAGCTAATGGTGAAATTTCTGACTAAATACAACGTATGGTCAAGAATCTGAAAGACTTGGTGAGGGGAAGTCCGTTCTTTCGTGCGATATTTTTCTTTGTCACGGATCTCAAATTTTTAGCAAAGAGGACATTGCAGTCGATCATGAGACTGGATATTTTTATTGCTGTCATTACATGGATTCGTTTCTTTTTTTATGCGAAAATTTTGAGGAAAGTTAGCACTTATGATCATATCAGTGATGGTGTGGCTAAAGAGACTATACAACACAACTTCAAAGGACTGAAGCTTCATAGCTTAAGGGCATTTTCAGGAGCACGCCCAGCACTACTTTTTTCCATCGTTAGCAAAATAGAATCCATCCAGCCCGAGAAAGAGAAGGTGCTGATTATTGGACCAAGAGCTGAAAGTGAATTCTTCATTGCTCGTACGAATGGGTTTAGAAAGCATAATCTTGTGGGCTTGGATCTCATATCTTATTCGCCATATGTCAAGATTGGTAATATGCATGACATGCCTTTTGATGACCATACTTTTGATATCATTGTTGTAGGATGGGTTTTAGCATATAGCAATAATTTGAAACGTGCATGTAGTGAAATAAGAAGAGTAGCGAGGACAAATGCGATCATTGCGACAGGCACCCAGTATTTACCTGAGAGTGTGGAGGAGGTCAAGAGACGACTTGGCTATGTGCCAGGTGCTGAGAAAAGGATAAAGTCGAATGAGGAATTACTGTCATACTTTGGATCCTCAGTCGATCATGTATTTTATGACCACGATGTAACCAAAAGTCATCCCGATTTGAAAAGTGATCTAGTACTTGTTTTTCGATTAAATTAGGAGTATGAAGGAGTTTAAAAGTCATTTGCTGGTTCTTGATAAACTTGGGCTTCCCGATAACCACCGACAAGAAGCCGGGGCGATCTTGGAGAAGCACCAAAACAGTCCACTAGAATTAGAGTTAATTAATAAGATATTCACTTCTGAAGTTTCACAGACCTATTTGGAACCTGGCCATTTTTCTAAGACCTATCTTCAAAAGCAGCTGCTTACGCACGACTTAGTTAATGATATCTCGAGATTGATTACTTTGCTTTATCCCAAGAAGCATCTCAACAACCCGTCCAGGTATTTAGGCGATCAGACCGATTATCTTGGAATGGCTATAAACGCAATTGAGAAAAGGGGATTTTGGCAACATCCAAATCTTGTCCAACCCGATGTCATAACTAGTATTATTGAAAGATTAAGGTCTGTTCCGTTCTATATGCGCAATAGCCTTCGAAAAGTACAGGGATATCAGCATACCACTGCTGAGGAAATTTCACAAGCTACTGCTTGGGTTAACGATCAACAAGATATATTGAGTATTCCAGAAGTCCAACAGCTCGTCATGGATCCCCTTCTTTTTAATATTTCAAGTCACTATTTGGATACTGAGCCCATCCATGTTCAGACCAATTGCTGGTGGAGTACGCCCGCGAAACCCAGTAGGCATTCTATGAGCGCCAATGCGCAACTGTTCAATCAGGACACCGAGTTTGTAAAGTTTCTGAAAGTGTTCATTTATTTGAATGATGTGACTGAGGAAAACGGAGCTCACGTCTATGTAGAGGGTTCTCACAGGGATAATCGGATGAAGATGGATCCCAATTATAAGATGGCAGACCGAGTGGACGATGATGTCATCAAAGCTGAGTATGGACCTGACAAAATTATTCCTATGACTGGGAGAGCAGGTACAGTGGTGGTAGAAGATACAAGTGGGTTTCACAAAGGAATGCCTGTCATCAAAGGACATCGATTATTACTACAAATCGAGTATGCCAATTGCTTGTATTTTAATTCGACAGAGGCTTTTTCTGACAAGAATTTAGGCCCGGATTTTCAAAAATTCTTAGCAGACCACGCTCGGTTCTCATTAAAATATGATGATGAACGGTATAGGTCGGATATGATGGCGATGAGGAGAAGAAGATTTGTGAAGAATTTGCGTGGCTATGGCAAATCTGTGTTGAAGAATCTACTGGGGAAGTAATTAGTATAATGAGAATAGCAATCCTTGATCTATACCACCAGTTTCACTACGAGACGGTAGAGAAGATTTGTAAAGAAGATGGCCTCACTATTTCCTATGCCCTTACTGGCACGAGAGAAAACTCGCACGGTGACCTAAATGTGATAGAAAGCATCTCAAGCCAACTTTTTGGATCGAAGGTTATGGTCGAGACTGTCATAGCATTTCTTTACCCTGACTTCGTTGTGACACTTTCGAATGAGGATTGGTTACTCGATGAAAAAATTATCCGCGAGTGCAAGCACATTGAGAGTATATCATTACGAACCAGTGATAGAAATACAGCATTCCCAATCTCAGTTCAAGATCGTCGACAATATTATCTGGTCATTCTTAATCATTTTTATAAGATCATCACTGAAAATACGATAACCCACCTATTGGCATTTGACACTCCTCATTCGTATTTTTCTACCATTTTTCACGAACTGGCTAAGTATCTAAATCTTCCAGTCATTCGGATGGAGTACCACTTCTTACCAAATCATTCACTTCTCATAGATAAATATGATTTTCCGAAGATTCCGGTTTCTTTTCGACCGTATGAAGATGCAAACCAATTATTTCATTTGCTACCCAAGTCGGTTCAAGCTGCGTATGAGCAGGATAATAAATTCATCGAGTCTTTGAATAAAAGAGAGAAATCGAAGATCATCAGTAAGGGTGCTTTTTCGCAAACACGAATTGTCCTACGTTTCGTGAAGCGCAAGGCAATGAATGTAATAATGGGAATTTTTCCTTTCCTCTTTAAGAAAGAGATACTACATTTCGCAAGCCTAAATAACATAAAAAATCGATTCCGATATCGGGCATTGATTAATATCCCTCTGTGGTCACTTCTGCAGTTGAATCATTACTACAATAAACTTAGTACTGAGCCAGACCTTGACAAAAAGTATGTTTTCTTTGGTATGCATATGCAACCGGAAAAGACAAGCCAGCCTTTGGGTAGAGAGTTTGACAATCAGTTGATACCAATTAAAATTCTTGCTCAGAGTGTTCCAGAGGGATGGATGATTTATGTTAAGGAGCATCCCAACCAATTCAATGATAGGAAGATTGTAAATAATAATTACCGGTCGAAATTGTTTTATGATGCGATTGATCGCATTGAGAATGTTGCGTTGGTTCCACTCGCTTTTCCTTCCAGTGATCTTATTGCCAAAGCACAAGTGGTTTCTACGCTAACGGGCACACTCGGATGGGAGGCACTCAAGGTGGGAAAGTGTGTCATCAATTTTGGCGATCCATACTATCAGGCTTGCGAGGCAACGAGAAGGGTTGACTCAGTAACTGGTTGTCGGGAGGCTATTGAATTTCTGCTGAATCTGAGCAAGCTGGATGTCAAACGTGCTGTGTATCGATACCTGCTGTATTATTCCTGCAAAGGGTATCTTGTTGAAAGTGCAAATTGGGAATCGAAGTTCAATTTTAGTAACATACCCAGGGAAGAGCAAATTACCAATATTGCAGATCGCATTCTTGAAAGATTACTCCCAAAGGCTTAGATAATTTGTTTTTAATGATGGTAAAAGCTGTGCGTAAAACATTAGTGTATGCCAATACAGGCCTTTCATCCAAGCAGATTGGTTTGACAGGGGAGATCCTTACCAGACTTTCCGCAGATGGTAAGGTGATCGGTTTAGTCTACTGCGGTGCCGTCCTGGATAATTGCTATTTTAATCGAACTCATAATGTGCCGGCATGTGCCTCTTGTCAGGCCCGGCAGGAAGAGATAACAGCTTTAGCAGGATTAGGTTCTGCCCAACGGTATACTCTCAGACGATTTTCTGAGGCTTACAGTTTCGATGCACCAGAGTTCAAAGACCTTGATACATTACTCCATTACCAGTATGCCGGTATACAGATCGGCCGGGGAGTTGCCTCCTCCATCATATCCTATAGTAGAGACTATCATGTCAATAGCACAAAATATGGCGAACTCATAGATGTGGAGTTGAGAAAATCTATAAACGTGTATCTGAATTTCAAGGAGATTATCGAACGGTTTAGGCCTGATGAGATCTACCTTTTTAATGGTCGTTTCTCTGAAGTGTGGCCTGTGGTTGAGCTTGCCAAGAGGTTGAGAATACCTTTTTATACGATGGAAGCAGGTGTAGGGACTAATTATGAGATTTTTGAGAATGACCTGCCCCACAGTATTGCTTTAAGACATCGCCATATTGAGAAGTATTGGGTCCAGGGGAACAGCAATGAACGAGAGGGCATTGGCCATAGGTGGTATGTGAATCGACGCAAGGGAATAGAGACATTTGATAAGTCATTTACTACTAAACAAGAGATCAATTTACTTCCTTCAAACTTTGATCCTGACAGGAGGAACATCGCCATTTTCAATTCGTCGGAAGATGAGCTCAAAGCGATTGTGGAGTGGGAGACGGATCTATATAAGTTTCAGAATGAGGCTATCTCGAAGATTGTGGAGCTTTTTAGGGACGAAGAAAATTTTCATTTCTACCTGCGAGTCCATCCAAATTTAGGTGCCGTGGCCAATATTCAAATGCAGGAGATCGAAGGAATGCAGTTTGATAATTTAACCATTATCCCTCCTAGTGATCCCATCGATACATACACTCTGATGACTGCCTGTGAGAAAGTTCTAACGTTTGGGTCGAGCACGGGTATCGAGGCAACCTATTGGGGTAAACCTTCAATTTTGTTTGGCAAATCATTCTACGTCCAGCTTGATGCTGTTTATCTGCCAAAATCATATGGTGAATTGCAAACCCTCTTGAGAAAAGAGCATCTTGCACCTAAACCTCAGAGCAATACCCTAAAGTATGGATACTATTTTGCCACTTATGGGACTGAGTCCGTAAATTTTCAGTTGGATGGAGCCAGAAGATCACGATTTAGAGGACAACGATTGAAGGTCATCTACTTGAGAACTCTTGTAAGGTTGCTGCGTTATTTACATCACATACCTCATTGGCTGCGTTTGCACAAGATCTACTTTATGAAGCGGTTTTCTTTGTGGGACGTTTTCACATACAAATGAGCAGCTGAACCAACGTTATCTGCATTTGGCATCAGGGTGAATTGTGTGTCCCCTGGAGGTATATTCGACCACCAGGATCCACAGTTTGTCAAAAGGTATGAGGCCAGAGCTCCACTAGGCAGGATGGGCAGACCAGAAGACATTGCCCCGGTTGTATCTTTCTTGCTATCAGAAGATGCACAGTATATTACCGGTCAGAACATCATCGTCGATGGTGGAGTGACGATTGTATAGGATATGAAGGTACGGCTGTGTCTCCAATTAGGAGAATTTGCAAATCAGTTCCCGAAATTATTTGCTCATTAGCGTTTTGGATTGCGTCCACGGAAGACCTTCCATGGAGTTCTTTCGAAGAATTAATTGGATAATGGGAGCCAGATGCACTGAGAAGGACCAAGGAAGTTATGCAACCAACGCTGTCAGAAGTTTGCAACTTCAGATACATATATCATCTACAACTTCAGATCTACATCACACTACAACATATCCTTCTTGAACGCCGAAATCAATGACGCAGACTTTCATCAAATAATCGTCTCTACCCGCGTAATTTCTTGCGCTGCTGTAGACATAATCGATGGCATCAGAAACAACGCCGGTCACCACAGGGTTTTGGTGTCGACCAGGCTTAAATTATTCGATATAAAGTAAGCGTCCGGTCATGAGGGTATTGTATGACTCATTCGGTGGCGCAATCTTTGTCTGTACGAAATGTAGCAAAGAACAGGTTTATGCTCAGCTGATGCGTTATGAGTGTAAAAGATGTAGTCGAGAAGAAGTATGTGCAGATATGGGGATGAGTACTGGATCATTTTGGTACTGGCTACGCAAGTATCGTAATGATGTGAATGAGTCAGTGAGTTTTGTGGAATTAGAGGAGCTGACCGAGAACGCATATATCATGACAAGGTGGCTGACGAAGGAAGCTACCGTGAGCGAACGAAGTGCTCTTGCAGGATATATGCTGAGGGAATCCGACGAACGCCGCTTCTCTGCGTCGTGGGTGGGCTTTGGTCTTTGCGTTGGATTGAGACGAGCAGATCAATGAAACAATCTTCTATGACCAACGGGAGTAGGCAACTTTCTATTCTTCTTCATCAACGTGATGGTACTGAACTCCACGACCTGATCCCGTTCTTAATATCATCCCTTCATTTAAAAGATAACTCAAGTCTTTCTTGATTGTATTTCTTGACTCACCTGACAAGGCTTTTTCTATCGCTCCTACTTTTGTAGTTTTCTCCTGCTTAATAAATGCTAATATTGATTTCTGACGATCATTTAGCTCTAATTTTATTTTACTATAAGTCGAGTATTTCTTTTCTAATTTCTTCGTTAGATCGATCATACATTCCAAGAAAAATGTCATCCATTCGTCGATCTTTTCATCATCAGTATATCTATCTTTTTGACCTTGCATTAAGGCTTTATAATATTCATCCTTTCTTGACTCAATTACATGTTCAAAAGAGATGTATTGAACAAAATCATAGCCTTGTTGCATCAACAACTTAGTCGTTAATAATCTCGATAATCTACCGTTACCATCTTGATAAGGATGTATCGATAAAAACTCATATACAAACGTTCCAACTATAATTAGTGAGTGGATTTCTTCCGCTTTTATTGCTCCGTTTGTCCAAGCTAATAGTTCTTGGATTTCTCCTTGTGTTAGGTGTGGCTCTGTTGTATTAAATATGACCTGTTGTGTGCCGTCTGGATAGTTCGCTACGACCTTATTTGATAGCTGTTTATATCGACCCTTATGAGCTTGATCCTTGTCGCTATGCTTCAACAATATCCCATGCATCTGATGGATGTATCGTTCAGCTAATTCTATGTCTTGATAGTTATCTAAGATCACTTGTAAAGCATCATAGTAGCCAACAACTTCTTGTTCGTCCCGCTTTTCAAGTTTGTTGATTTTTACTGACTTCAATAGCTTTGCGATTTCTGCATCTGTCATCTTCACGCCTTCGATTCTTGTGGATGAACCAACACTCGCCACCGTCGCCATTTGACGCAGTTCTTTTAAGTATCTTGCCTCTTTATTTTCTATCTCCTGCCATGATCCTTTGAAGGTATCTATCTGGCTTAAAAGCTTACTGAGCTGTAAGTACTTCTTACTGCCAAACTCAAGCTTCTTACCCATTTTATTAGATATATCCATTTTGTATCCAATTTTATCCAATTACAAATATACTATTTTGATTGTGAGTGTTTCTTGATCAACATTATTGGTCAATGAGTCATATTGGATACTATTGGATAAAGATTAGATATGTCTATTTCTAACCATGCTAATGGATGATTTCTGAGTGCACGAGTATCCTAGCTTCACAAATCATCATGGGCCGATTTGTCTGAACACGATTTTTTGAGATGGACGTGATGGACACGATGAGGTAGGTGAACGCTCAGGCGGTATGTGTTGGATTAATTTGAACCATAATTTTACGACGGCATATTGGTATCTGAAGTTCACAACGCTATCTACAACTCAAACGCCATCCGAAGTATACAACTTCAGATCCAAATCAAGTGAACTCGACATGACTGCATCTGCTCAGCCTGCACCCCTATCAAGAACGAACCATTTTACGCGTGCTATCTGAAGTTTGCAACTTCAGATCCATATCTACAACTTCAGATCTATATCACACTACAACAAATCCTTCTTGAACACCGAAATCAATGACGCAGACTTTCATCAATTAATCATCCCTACCCGCGTAATTTCTTGCGCTACTGTAGGCATAAGCGATGGCATCCGCAACAACACCGGTCACCACAGGATTTTGGTGTATATAATCGATTTTTTGATTAATAAATCTTGGATGAAGGCAGACTTTCGGATGGAAATCTCGCTGCCATAGCTGGTGTTGCTTGTTATTCTTGTTGTATTTGGCATGGTATTTAAAGCCATCTCCAACCATTCCTTCCTACTTTCTTTACCACTCTTCAACACCCATTTAAGTAGTTGCTTAGCAGTATGCTTCTTCATGTCTCTTATGATTGACGATGGACCATCAGAGTGCTCATTTGCGGTAAGAATAATATGGACATGACTGCTCATAATCACAAAGGCATGCACCACTAAACCTTTGTTGGTCATGCAATATTGAAAGGAATCGATGAGTATGTCTTTGCATGCTTTTCTCGTGAATAAATCCACCCAACCAACCACAGTGAAGGTGACAAAGTGGGTGGCATACTGATCCGAAATATGGTATCCTGCTCTTTGTGACATCTCACATTTAATGTAGGTAATTTCGCTGACTTATCAGATGTCGTGCCATTTTGATGAGAAATTGAGAAGGATATTAGTTTGAAGTTACAAACTTCAAGCAGCGTCATGTTTTCAAAAAGCATCAGGGCAGCATCTATGCTAATCTGAAGTTTCACAACGCTATCTACTGCGTATTCCGGTGATGTTGACCCCCGCATTCCGGAGCAAGCTGACCCCCTAGTTCCGGCAAGCTGACCCCCTATTGAGAGAGGAGATCGGTGAGCATGATTCCGGCAAGCTGACCCCCAAATAAAGGGATGGTTCAGTAAAGATTCCGGCAAGCTGACCCCCAAAGGGTCAAACTGTGCAGGACTGACATTCCAACATGCTGACCCCCTGTGGGTCTCCCAAGGAACAGAAATTCATATCCATACATTAGGTCATTTACTAATATAAATAGTGACATGGCCTATCAATCTAAACGTATGGAAGAAGTAAGACAAATCATCAGTGCCTATTTAAAGACGAGTAAATACAAGGTTGTCGCACGCCAGCTGGGCATATCAAAGAACACAGTGCGTAAATATCTGCGACTTGTCGAACGAGTAGATTTACCAAAGGAGGATCTGTTGAGACTAGAAGATGAAGACCTCAAAACATTGATTTATCCAGCAGGCATGATCGAAGAATCTGAGCGCATACAAACCTTTACCAGCCTAGTAGATTACTGGCTATCAGAACTTCGCAGAATAGGAGTGACTAGGCAACTACTATGGCAGGAATACAGAGCAGATCATCCAGATGGGTTTGCGTACAGTCAGTTTTGTGAGAAATTGAGTCAGCACATAGAAAGCCGGAAGCTAACCATCCATTTGAAGCATGAACCTGGAAGAGAGATAATGGCAGATTTTGCAGGTAAAAAACTTAGCTGGATAGACAGGGAAACCGGAGAGCTGGTGCCCACAGAAGTTATCGTTGCAGTATTTCCTTTCAGTCAGTACACCTTTGTGATGGCTGTAGACACACAGCAAACACCAGATGTGGTACATGGACTCAACCATGCGTTACTATATTTTGGTGGCTCACCTCATGCGATGCTATCAGATAACTTCGCTGCCTATGTGAAAAAGGCAGATCCATATGAACCTACTTTTACCGAACTAAGTACCCAGATGGGAGCCCACTATAACCTGGATCTACAAGCTTGCCGGGTAGCAAAGCCAAAAGACAAAGCAAGTGTTGAAAACATGGTGAGCATCGTGTATACCCGTATATATGCAGAACTGCGCAATGAGCAATTTTTCAGCCTCAAGGCGTTAAATGCTGCTATCAGAGAAAAGCTTGAGAAGCATAACAGTGAGCCCTTCCAGAAAAAACAGGGTAGTCGGAAAAGCATATTTGAACAATATGAAAAGCCTTTGCTAAGGCCTTTGCCCAGTGCTCTGTTTGAACTCAAAAGACAGAAAAAGGCGAGTGTAGGAAAGAACTACCACATCTACCTTGGAAAAGAAAAAGAATACTATTCTGTTCATTACTCCCATGTAGGTAAACGAGTAGATGTAAGGTATAGCTCTAGCGTGTTGGAGATATACTATAAGCAAAGTCGTATTGCAGTCCACCAGCGCACTGGCAAAAAGTATACGACAACCGCAGAGCATATGCCTGAGAAGCATAAGATCTATGAGCGTCTACATGGATATAGTAGTAGCGAGTTTACCAGCCTGGCAAAAAACATCGGCCAGATGACACAATGGGCTATCCAACAGATTTTGATCTCCACCTTTTACGAAGAGCAATCCTACAAGAGCTGCTTGGGCGTGCTGAGTCTGGCTAAGAAATATTCTCATCCTCGGCTTGAAGCAGCTTGCAAGAAATGTCATCAGATCGGCAAGGTCAATTACACCCTTTTGAAAAGGATATTAGAAAAAAATCTTGACCAAACCCAACCTGAACTATTTGCCACAAAATCTCCCCAAGACCACGAAAATATAAGGGGAAAAGAGGCTTATCAATAACTAATTATTTAAAAACAAAAAGCATCAAATTATGAAGAATGCAACTTTAGAAACCATGAAAGATCTCAAATTGGGAGGCATGGCTTCCACCTATGAGGCGGTACTGAACCTTCCAGTCAATCAACATCCTGACAATCATGAACTCATCGCACAACTCATTGACTCCGAACAGCTCTACCGCTCTAACAAAAGGATGAATCTATTTGTCCGACTGAGCAAACTTCGATACCATGCCAATCTAAAAGATCTGGATTATTCATCCTCGAGAAATCTGAAAAAAGAGCATATTACCAAACTTGCTGACGCAGCCTATATTGATAGAAGTGAAAACATACTCATCACCGGACCTACCGGCTGCGGCAAATCTTTCTTGGCTTGTGCGCTCGGGCATCAGGCCTGTGTCCTAGGAAAAAGAACACTCTACTTCAACCTCAACCGATTCACTGAGCAGATCACTCTAGCAAAAACAGATGGCACACTCATTAAGTGGCTAAACAGATTAAACAAAGCGAAGCTGATTATTCTAGATGATTTTGGTCTTCAACCATTGTCTCAGTCCGTCTTGCTTATCATCCTCCAGATACTAGAAGATCGATATGAAAAAGCAGCTACGATTGTTTGTTCACAACTACCCGTGTCAAAATGGCATGCATACCTAAATGATCCCACTATCGCCGATGCCATCCTTGACCGCCTTGTACCTAAAGCTCACAGAATAGAATTAAAAGGAAAAAGCATGAGAAAACAAGCAAAACAATTATCTTAAGTCACCAATGGATATGATTTTTTGGTTGGGGGTCAACATCCCGGAACGTGGGGGTCAGCTTGGTCGGAATATGCAATCTACAACTCAAACGCAATCTGAAGTTTGCAACTTCAGATCCATATCCATACCATATCAAGTCATCATCGCGACCTGAAATACATCATCTCACCCTTTTCCAAAAATCGCAATTTACTATGCCAATATTTATTTCCTTGTCTCAATATGATATGGTACACACCATTTGACAACCAGACAACGAAATCGCATGCTGAATTCCATCAGGTGGCAACTGTCTCTGCAGCACAGATTTGTTTTAAAGGTTGAAAATGTCAAACTGAGCGTCCTTTCTGGGACCCAACTTAGGAGCGGAGAGGAGACGACTCCTTCTGTAGAGGTCGCTCTCAAGCTTGCTAAAATCCTTGGAGTATCTCTCGATTATTTAGTAGGTAGTACTGACCTTGAGTTTGATGAACATACTCTAAAAAGAATAGTGGACATTTCTAAAATGCCCTCCGAGGATTCGCTCTTTTATCTTACGTACTGTCGATGCTCTAGTCAGAGATCTCAAAGCCCAAAAGGCTTATGCTGGATGATCCAGTGCTTCAGCTTCCAAGCCAATCGGTATATTGTCACAATAGATTAGTGAGATAAAGTAACCCTCTGAAAAGCTATGAACAAAAGAGTCAGGATAAGTTTGAGAAGCAAGCGATTTTCTGACACCAGGCTCATCTGAAATTTTCATCCACGGTTCAATTACAAATAATTTTTGATTTGCCTGATATATCTTCTGTCTTTTAGTTACACATTCCTCGCCCTCTTTAATTTTTCTTGCAAACACCTTAATTGAATTAAGGTCGATTCTGATATATAAAAAATCGTATATGCTAAAAGCAATATAGTTCTTGCTTACCACAATTTGATTACGAGGAAGGAGACCTTCCTCATTCTCAAACATATCAAGTAAGTGCTTGTATTCAACCGTAAAATACTTCCTGTCCTCTGTCCATCTACTATATTCAGCATCCCCAAGAACTAAATAAAAAGGTGACACATGGTTTTTTAGCCTAAACTCTTCTGTCATAAAAATTTATTAGAACGTGTCAGGATACCTAAGGGATATGAAAATGTAATGCACCCAATTTTCTCGCTAAGGTCCATCAATCGCCATAAGGCATCTTTCTCATTGAAATTAATGTTTACTTGGATCTCATTGGAACACACATTTAGCACAAAACTATCAGCTTTGCCATCATTATATGTAACAAATATTTTGGATCCATCTACTAGAAATGACAAACAATCATCCTCCTGGACTAAGGAATATAATGCATCAAGGATGTTCTTATCAATTATAGAATTATCTAATCCGCTAATCAATTTTATTTCCGGATTCTCAATTGCTGTTTCTTTCACTAAAGTCTACTTTCAATTGTTGATATTTTCACAGGAATTCCATTTAAATCAGCATAATCTGTCAGCTTACTTATCTTAGAAAGATCAAAACCTTCTGGAATATGAAGGTCAAGAGATACTTCGTCTAAAATCTTAGTTACACCATTCTGTGAGAAAACATACTTATTGTTAGAAGGATCAAAGGCAGAAGTCAATTTATCTACATATGGTTTGTAAATCGTGACCCATTCAAAATCACTGTCACTTACATTTGTCAGGTCTTTGCTGATCGTTTTAATATTATACCCATCTTCCCTTTTGTAATATCAATTCCAGGAAAGTTGTCCGGCAATCTTGACCATCCCTTTTTGTCATAGTATTTACGAAATAATAATTCCTCTGCCATATTACCCCGTACTGTGGGTTTGAATGGTGATTTCCACCAATCATTCACTTCTGCTTTTAGTAAGTCAGGATGAAAGTCCTCTATATCATCAATATATTGACGTATCTCCTTGAAACATAAATTATGTACCAACAAAAACTCACTACTTCGTATACTACCCACATAATAATTATGCTCTCTCCATACTTCGAAATTGTAAACATGCTCACCTTTCTTTCTCGACTTACCTCCAATAAACTTCACTTCTCTTTCACTTGCAGTTTGAACAGCTTCACCAAAGGTTAATTCTCCAACGGGTAAGTAAGCTTGTCGATCTGAGCTATAAAATGGATGATTAGGTGTACAGCTTATTGTTTGGCCATTATTAAATGTATAGTCAGATATTTCTTGGGCAACCCTCCTAAAAGTTGTTATTACAGGACGGTCAACTTTACCACTTTCATTTAATTGAAAAGTTCGAGTATCTATATCCGTCGGCTTCAGTTCAAGCAATTCAGCATTTCCAAAAACACCAAATTCCTCCATTATCAAGAAAGTACTATTTCCTACTTCTGTTAGTCCTTGTTCTTCAAACCACTTCTTCGGTCTATTCGCTTCTATTTCTACTAAACTTCCATCATATTCAGTAATCACAAATTTCCCAATTTGCCATTTCTCAGGAGTAATATCTAAATAGTCATAATCTTGCCAACCTGGTACGTAGATATCATCATCAATCGAAGCTGTTAAGTACATATCTTCATGATGATAGGCTTTCACCATGTCGTCAACTTTCACGTCTTGGATTGGAACGACCAAAGGCATTCCTGCTAAAGCTAACGCAGGAGCTACATTCTTGAATGGATTACCCGCCATTAGTACCGGAGTATTCTTGCATGTCACTTTGCACAGCCACACCAGCACCACAGCCCACATTTTTTTGAGTGAATGGATTTTCCTACTTGCTCGATATTTTGCGGTGTGATTTTTCACTTAGTTATAAAGTTAACTCTTTGTTTTTCTTTTTTCATTTGAGGGGTTTTCAATTGAAAAGATAAATTTCAATATGGAAGGATTTGAACTTACCAGAGCGGTGGCAAAAACAAAACCGATAGGCAACTATTTTGAGGGCAGGCGATAGATCAATGGAGGAGATCGCTGCCATAGCGGGTTGGCCATAGGCTCCATTGAACTATCCGTGGGAAGCCTACCTTTGCCGTTCGGGTTTGTTTTTATGATAGTGAAGAGGAGGTAAAGCAGTGAAAGAGCCTTCAGCTGGCCATTGCGGGTGGGACCGGCGGGCGACTGCGGGCACGAACGAGGGCTGGCAGCTAGTGTGGATATGAGTAATAGACCGGCTGCCAGTCATGCACAGCAGCAAGGTCATGGCGGTGATTTGTGGGTTGGCAAAGAGCCAGCCATGGCCGCAGCCGAGTGAGTCAAGCAGCCCGCCATACTAGAGCAGCGAAGGGATGTACAGAGTGCCAATGGTTTAGTCAATGGAATAATTTCGATTCATTTTTTGGGTGAGGCTTTTTTTTAAGAGCAATGCTGGCTCTCTGTACATACCGGGAGCTGCTGTGGCGACACGAGCCAGCCTGCAGATATCGTGACAAAGGTGCTGAGGCAAGGAAGCTCCTGTGTCCTGACCGTGGGAAGGACTGGCGCGATATATGCGCTGGGGAGTCTGGAGCCACGCCGCTTCACTGCTTTTGTGGGAGGGATTTTGATACTATGCATCTAATTAATCCTCGTCCAAAAAATGTTGGATCCTTTCGGTAATTTCTTCCGGTGATGGAAAGTAGGATTTCATGTCCTCTGGGACTTCTCTTTCGATGCGATAACTTGATATTCCCATGGGATGATTCATCATTTTCAAAGCATACTCTACTACCGTTCTATCCTTGTCTTTGCATATCAAAATGCCGATGGCTGGATGCTCATGCTCTTTCTTTTCTTGCTCATTTAAAGCCGTCAGGTAAAACTGCAATTGCCCTGCATATTCCGGCTTAAAACTTGACGTTTTTAATTCGATTGCAACCAAACATTGCAACCCCCGATGATAAAGCAAAAAGATCAATGAAAAATTCTTCTGTCCCCACTTTTAATCTATGCTGATTACCGATAAAGGCATAATTCCCGCCCAGCTCAATCAGGAACCTCCTCAAGTCTCTCACCAAGCCCAATTCTAAGTCTCGCTCCTTATAGTCTTCACTCATTTCCAAAAAGTCAAAACTGTATTCATCCTTCACCGCTAGCTTGGCTTGGTGTCTGTACTTCTCCTCTAAAGCCTGATCAAAATTGGTCTGATTCAACAAGAATTTTTCATAGGTGCCTCCTTCAATCTGATGGATTAGAATCGTTTTTGACCAGCCATACTTCTTGGTCATTTTCATGTAGAATGCTCGCTCTAAGTCATCCTTGCATTTCTCCATGATGACTACATTATGGCTCCAACCTATTTCTCGCACCACTGGTGCGAGTTTTTCATTGGCTCCGTAGGTCTCATAAAAATTGCGCATCCTCCACAGGTTGCTTGATGAATACCCCCTTACTCCGGGATATTCTTTTTGTAAGTCATCGGCTAACGTCTCGACAATCGATTTACCCCACCCGTACTGCGCCTGCCGCTCAACGATCATCTTGCCAATCTGCCAATACAGGTTAATGAGTTCTTTGTTGACCTTCTTTAAGGCTTCGTATTGAGACAAGTGAATAGCCTCTTTTATTTCTTCGAAAAAGATAAGGTATGCAGACTTATCTACTTTCATCTTTGCAAAGGTAGTTTTTGATTCGTTTGAAGTCGCAATCTGCGACTTCAAGTTTAATATCATTCTTAATTCGGGATGCTAAAACAAGACAAGCTTATGCGTAGTCAGGAGAGATTCTTACTCCATTTTTGATTCTTGAATACTCCATGTTTTCTTCTGGATTGAATACACAAGTTAAATCGCCGTTAGGGTGATTTGGAGTTGCTTGTAAAACTAAATTTCCATTTCCAAGCAAAAGCCAATCTGACACTTTTCTCTTTTCTCCTTTATTGTCAATCAAATCAAATTCCCAGAGTATTGATCCATCAGTCTTACGTATTTTTCCAAACGAGCCATCATGCGAGGTATAATAAATGCCGCTTTCATCTACAAAGTGAAAATTAGGCACTCTCTCAATAGAAGGTATTACTTCTACATTAGTCAAAACATTTCCGTCTCTAATATTCAATTCCACCAATGATAAAGATTCTATTTTCCCGTTTGATAAACGACTGTTTATATTTCCTATTAATACTACTTTTCTCTGATGGTCAATCTGATGATAACCATTTGAATATTGCCAGATTTCTTCTCCTGTATCTCCATCTAAAACTATAGTATATCTATTCGGATTGTATCAGTCATTTTCTCCTTCATATCCTTTATCCGTCCTTATGTTATCATAGGCATAATATTCTAAAATAATCAAATCCTCATGTGTTTCAAGTCTTACAAATTGCCATGAAAATTCCTTCTTCCATTTCTCATTTCCTCCATCAGGGTTCAAACAACTTATCCAATTATTTGCTTTTTCATTTTTCTGGTAAAGTACTTTATTACCAGGGATGATATTTCTTAACCTGGGCTTTTAGATTTTCCAGATTCGGATCCTGGTATCTTTCTATACTCAGCACTCTTCTAAAACCTGCCATGTATTGGGCTTTTCTCAAACCATATTTTCTGATCCAGATGGTAATTCTACTTTGACGGAACTGACTTAATTTGACGACTTCTTTATCCAACTTTTCTTTGATCTGTCGCTTTACTTCTTTGCTCAGCTTCTTGTACTGCCAATGGAAGTTATTGTAATCATCTCCCTGTGGTGAGAGTAATTTTTCTGATGCTTCATTGCTATGCTTAGGTCGATCTACAAAGAGGTAATGATACAACTGTAAAATTTGATGAGCTTGTAATTCCAGTGTCCGACTTTTCCTATGTCCTCTCGATGAGATATATATTTTTCCTTTTTCCAGATCAACGTCTTTGGTTTCTATCTTCATAAAATCTCCAACCTCTAAACCTTGATAGATCATCAATCCTAACACTAATTTATCAGAGAGGTGATAATAGCCTTTCCCTTCTTTAGGTATGAACTGCTCGTACATTTCATTCAACTCCTTTTCTGTAAATACCGCCACTTTAGCCTTTTGCACCACACCTTTTATCCTCGTTCCTATCGCTACATTTTTCAACTCATGACACTCATAATAATGACTGATCGCTTGTAATATCCGATTGATCTGTGCAGGGTTTTTTCCTGCTTTCTGTAGATGCCCTATATAATCCATCAGGTCTTTGTAGTTACTGTGTTCTACCTTTCCGGGCAACCATTCTAACCATACCCTTACCTGATTCACAGCGAACCTTTTGTTCGCATGATTCATACTTCTTTCCTCCAGATACTTCTGATATTTATTCAACGACATGGGCATACTTCTGTGTGGTTTCCAGTGTTACATGACCTAAAAATCTACCAATGTCTTCCAGCGTCATCCCTTCCTCCATCAGATGGGTTGCTATCGAGTGACGAAGACTATGTAAGGTGATCCGCTTGTTGACTCCTACTTTTTCTATCAGCTTTTTGAGCCGATCATTTAAGGCCGAACTTGACACTTGTTTTCCGTTTCTACCACTAAGGATCAGATTGGTCTGGCCACTGAACATCGCTTGATAATGCTCGATCCAATTTCGTAATTCTCGCATCACTCCCGGACTCATCGGTACATACCTTTCTCTATAGTTCTTGCCTTTTCTGATATGTAGTAATCCAGTATTAAAATTGACATCCCGTTGTTCTACATGAGCTCCTTCCCGATACCTCAACCCACATCCATAATACAAGGCCAATATCATTCGATCCCGCCAGCCATATAGATCTTCTTCACAGGCTTCATACATCGCTGTGATCTCAGGCTTACTTACTATTGCTCTTTGGGTTTGCAGGCTCTTGGTAACCTTTAACTTCTTGCTCATTACCGGAGGCAAGCCGTACAGCTCCCTGTATTGGTTGAGTAGTTTTAATGCACTGATATGGGCTTCAATGGTTTTGGCAGCTATTGGTCTTTTATGTAGATGATCATTGTATTCATCCAAGTCTGATGAGCTTACCACTTCCAATGTAGTGACACCTCTTGAAGCTATAAACTGCAAGAAAGATTTGATGTGTCTATTTCTACTTCTTACGCTGCCTTTGCTGTAATTGAGTCGTTCCATCCACTGCCTAAAATCATCTAAGATATTTTGATAGTAATTTGATAAAACTGCCGATGCCTCGTTTTTAGATTTCATTGGGCTACTTAATTAACTCATTGATTATCAGTGGTGATTGTAGCCCATTTTAACAATTGGGCTACCGTTGGGCTACTGGGCTACTCAACTGATTGATTTTCAACGTCTTGTTTTTTACGAAGCTGTTTTACCTTCTCCAATGCTTCATCTAAAGCTGTAATCACTTTGCTTTCGATGTCCTCTACATCTTGCTCTAACTCGTACTCGTAGCCTTTCTTTTTGCTGCCGCCTACCACTTTCACATAACCGTATCGCATCAGTATTTTTAAGTGCCTATTTACCGAACTTGGTGTCGATCTATAATACAATCTCACTTCCCGGGAGTAGAAGCTTTCCTGTTTTTTCTGCTTTAGATACAGCTTAAGCAGATCATAAAACCGTCTCGTTGCTTTTGTTAGTTCATCGCTCTTGGCCAGCAACACTTCTTTCAATAATTCATTCGCTATTTCTATATCCTCGATGGTCGTCTCGATGTAGGGCTTACCTCTTTCGTCATGCTTTTTCTCTCTTTGATACTGGTGGTAAAAGGTGACGGATTCTATGAACTGCAAGTAATGACTATTCGTCCTGAGTGGTTTAAAGACTTGCTCCGGGATCACTAACTGTTCAGCGTATGGGTTAACTACTCTTATGGGTTTCAGAACGCTTTGTACGTCCTGTAAAAACTCTACCATTTCTTCTTCGGCGTAATTGTCTATTTTCCCTGCACTCTCTTTTCTCTGATACTCCATGATCCGTTGTCTTTGTGCTTTCGAGTTGTCCAGGTATATCAGTAATGATCGGTTAGAGTTGTCCTCATATAGTCGTTCTCTTGTTGTCGTTCCTGCCAGACAAATAGGTCCTCGAACTTCTAAGGTGATGGTTTTTAGATTGCCTTTACTGTCTTTGATCACGATGGTTTTACTGATGTATTTTTTACTCTTCAACTCCCGTAAGGCGTACAAGATTTTCTGCTCATTCGCTCCGTCCAGATCTTCTATCAATAGCAGCTTATGAACCAACTCTTTTTCTTCAAAGTAGTACATCGCATTATCACTCATGGCCGTGATTTCTTTCTTCTGATGCTTGGGTATTAAGGCTCCTATCTTTTCTTGTAGATATGTTTTTCCTGTGCCACTTGCTCCTAAGCACATCGCATGTAAGGGCTGTTTTCTTAGCCTTTTCGTAAACACATACCACAGTATTTTGGCATTCTTTTCTTCGCCGATCAATCCCGTTTTCGCTATCGCTTCACCTGTTCGCTTATCCAGATTCTTAGCACTTAAAAAAGCTTGGGCAGTCTCGATTCGCTTTGGCGTTAAGATTCTTTCTTCTACCTTCCTGGCTTTGCGTTTCTCGTTTTGGATTTCCCGGTATTGCTCTAATAATCCAGTCAACTCTAACAGAGCTTCATGCACTTTTGACGATCCTATTTCTAATCGTTCCGCTATCTTTCTGGCCAACTTTTCTACTACATCATCCTGATATAAGTCCAATCGTTGACGCAGCTGATGGGTCGGTCGTTCACTGTCCTCTCGTTTTACTCTTAGCATCACCACCAACTTATCTAACGGGTATAATCCTACGCCGCCGATCACTGTAAAATCTAATCTGGATTTGTGCCAGATAATGTACTCGGAGTTTGAAGTATCTAACTCTGATCGCCCATTATTCTGATTGCCTGTCGGGGCTTCCCGACTCAATTCGCTTCGCGGATCACTTGAAAAAAGAAAGGTTCTGTTCTCTATTAGGTGGTTTAGTATTTCTGGTTCATAGCTGATCACTAAGCTGTTTACATCTTCTCCCTGTGGCGTATTGATCTTCGATATTTTTACTCCGGGTCGCATCGCTTTTAGTAATGATGATATGTTTCTATTGCTTTCGATCCAGGTTCGTCACCATCAAAAAATAAGATCACTTCTTGCAGATCCTGCAAGCTTCTGATCGCTTCCGTATGTTCTTCGTTCCATCCGTTTGTGCCGAACAATGACAAGACTGTAAAGTCTGTATGCGTCAATAATGTCGCTGCATCGATGATGGCTTCTGTGATAATAATGGTTTTTGTTTCCGCAGGTGGATAGCCCGGATATAGTCCAGTCCGGTTTTTCAGATAATAATGATTGGAGCCTTTTAGATCTGAGATTGATCTGCCGTATAAGCTTGTAATGTTTCCGCTCTTGTCCTTCAGAGGGAACACGATGCAGTTTTGTTGTTGCTTGTATCCACTCTGATAACTATTAAATCCGATTTCTAAATCTTTAAATAAATCCCTTCCTGACAAGTAGCTTAATGCTTTCTTACTTTTCAATAATGATGATCGCATTTGTATAAATCGATCTTGCAAGCTTCCATGTTTCTTCACAATAATCCGTTTGGGATTATTTTTTACAACTATTCTTCCAATTTTTATCATCCATGCGTAGGCTATCGCTAGTACGAACATTAAAGTTTCTAGTCTGTTGGATATTGTGATGTGAGTACTTTCAAGATTAAATCCATTTGATTTTAGGTCTTTGAACATATTTTCAATATACCATCGTTCGCTGTATCGTTCTATACTTCCACCAGGATCATCGTAAGTTATCACTATTAAAAATTCTTCTTTATGATTCTTCGTGTTGACAATCCGGGATCCTTGCATATAGACTTGCGCATCTCCTATCATTACTGCGTGAGGTATTGTTTTTATCTCCCCAACTTTTAATTTCGAAAATATCTTCGAAACCCGCATTTCCTTCCTCCGATAAAGAACCTTAAGATTCTATCTAATCCTTATATCATAAGGGATCTGACTCATATTTAAATACGAAATCCACTGTGATCCTATAAACTCACGATCAGCTAGCAAATCGTATATCTTTCCTTTACCACACATGGCAACAAAGCGGTCCAGTAATTCTATTCTTTCTTCTTGACTGCTATTTCCTTTCTTTGGCAATACTTTCCATACAATCGGGACTGACCAGCCTGCTCCTTTGATACTGAGAACTAGAAAATTGATGTCGATCACTCCGAACTTCCAATTAGTGCGATCCAGTAATAGCGTGTAGGGTGCTCTCATTTCCAGCATCTTGAGTAAAAATGGAACCAGTACACTAAAGTCAACACGTATCGAATGTAATCGAATGTATAAAACGTTGAATTCGACGATAATTGCTTGATGTACTTACCTCCGTTCTTAACGCTGCTGCTACTTTAACCAGATTTACCGTGGAAACAGTACTGATGGCCTGAATCATCAAAAACAGTAACTGCACCCTCCTCTTATCCATGTCGATAAAGTATTCTCGAAATACTTCGAAAATCTTCTTATCTTTGTTTACTGAGATCATATATGTGAGAATTAGGTTATCTAATTGTTTTTCAACTCACAATATATGATCTTTTTTTGTTATGTCATGTACACAGAAAAACTCTTTATACTAAACAAGCTTTACCACTTCTTAATATGCATCATAGCATTATGCTAATTGCTTTTCCTATGCGTATTCGGTATCTTTAAGCTTTCAATAATGACTATTTATAACATGAGCTTAGGAGAAAGACTGAAAAAAGCACGAGCAAACAAGGAAATGTCTCAATCAGACTTAGCCAGTGCTGTTGATATTCATTATACGCAGATAGGGAGATATGAAAATAAAGGTGCTCAGCCTGCTGCTGATGTGCTTTCTAAAATTGCTAATGTATTAGAAGTTTCTTCTGACTTTCTTAATGAATGGTTCTTCTGATGATATGGCTAATGCTCACCTCACAGACAAAGAGCTCCTCAATCAGTTTAAACAAATTGAGAAGCTCCCCGATAATGATATTTCTGTAGTTAAAGTTTTTCTTGATGCTTTTATTTCCAAGAAAAAGATTCAGCAATTAGCTGATTAATCCTTTTAATGTTGATCTATAATAATCAACCAAATCTTTAGGATAATATTCATTGTCTCTAAAGCTGCTGTCATCCAAATCTTTTATCGCTACTATCGCCGCAGACTCAAATGACCACCTGCCATAATACCAATCCTTACTTGGTTCAGTAAGCATCTGTGCTTTTTTCTGATCCCTAAGCCATTCTTTATCAAGAAAAGCTGCAATTAATTTTTCAGCCTCTTCTTTATCTTTTTCTTTTATTGCTTCCTTAAGGTTGTGATATGACTTAAAAGAGTATTCATGTTTCTCTTGCCTTATCTCACGTGAATTTAATTTCGCTGCAAGAATAAATTCAAAAACAAGATCTATCACATTATCATCCCTTATTATGTTATCCAGCCGTTCAAATAATTCGATTGGAGATCCAAGTAAAAAACCCACCGATAAAATTCTCAAGAGTTGGGTATGAGCATCTATGACATAATGATCCATTACCTTGTTACCAGGTCCAACTAACTTCCTCTTTCCATCGGTCCAAGACTCTTCCATAAGATTTAGAATAGTTTCAAAATCCTCATCCAGTTCTTCTACAGACAAGCCAGCTGAATACTTTGCTACTAACTTCTGAGTAAGATTAGTAACCATACTTTGTTTTACTGGTATTATTCTGTCCTGTTTAATCTTACCAAGTGCAAATTTTTCAACTCGACCTTCATGTGACTTTATCTTACTTTCTACGAGGCATTGAAAATGCTCTGAATCTCTATGTTTATCTCTTGACATCATATTAGAATTGACTATGGAATAAAATCACCCAACGGTCCACCTCCCTGAGTCAAATAACCAGTATCGCTTCTATTCGCATAAAATCTCCTACCTCCAAGCCCTGATAGATCATTAGTCCTAATACTAATTTATCCGAGAGATGATAATATCCTTTACCTTGTTTTGGAGTAAACTGATTGTACATTTCATCTAACTGCTTTCTGTAAATACTGCCACCTTTGCCTTTTGTATCATGCCTTTTACTCTCGTGCCTATCGCCACATTTTTCAACTCATGACACTCATAGTAATGACTGATCGCTTGTAAGATTCGATTGATCTGAGCAGGGTTTTTGCCTTGCTTCTGAAGATGTCCTATGTAGTCCATTAAGTCTTTGTAGGTGCTTTCTTCTACCTTCACTGGAAGCCATTCTAACCATACTGCCACCTGATTCACAGCAAACCTTTTGTTTGCATAATTCATCTCTCGATCTTCCAGATACTTTCGATATTTAGGTAATGACATGAGCATATTTCTGAGTGGTTTCTAAAGTCACATGTCCTAAAAATCTGCCGATGTCTTCTAACTTCATACCTTCTTCCATCAGATGAGTTGCTATCGAGTGCCTAAGACTGTGTAAGGTGATCCGCTTGTGTACTCCTACTTTATCTATCAGCTTTTTGAGCCGATCATTTAAGGCCGAACTTGACACTTGTTTTCCATTTCTACCACTCAAGATCAGATTGGTCTGGCCACTGAACATCGCTTGATAATGCTCGATCCAGTTTCGTAATTCTCGCATCACTCCCGGACTCATTGGTACATACCTTTCTCTATAATTCTTTCCCTTTCTGATATGCAATAAGCCGGTATTAAAATTGACGTCTCGTTGCTCTACATGTGCTCCTTCCCGATACCGCAGTCCACATCCATAGTACAAGGCTAAGATCACTCGATCACGCCAACCAAAAGGATCATCTTCGCACGCTTCATACATGGCATTGACCTGCGATTTACTTATGATTGATCTTTGGACTTGTAGGCTCTTAGTCACCTTTAGTTTTTTACTCATCACAGGAGATTGTCCATACAGTTCTCGATATTGATTCAACAGCTTTAAAGCACTGATATGAGCCTCGATTGTCTTGGCCGCAATCGGTCTTTGGTGTAGGTAAACATTGTATTGATCGAGGTCTGATGAACTTACTTCTTCCAAAGTAGTTATGCCTCTCGAAGCGATAAACTGTAAAAACAATTTGATGTGTCTGTTTCTACTTTTTACGCTGCCTTTGCTGTAATTGATCCGCCCCATCCACTGCGTAAAATCATCTAAAATCTTTTGATAGTAATTTGATAAAACTGCCGATGCCTCGTTTTTAGATTTCATTGGGCTACTTGATTAACTCGCTGATTATCAGTATCGCTTGTAGCCCATTTTAACAATTGGGCTACCGTTGGGCTACTGGGCTACTCAACTGATTGATTTTCAATACCTTGATTTTTAACTCGCTCTAATGCTTCATCTAAAGCAGTAATAACTTGGTTCTCGATGTCCTCTACATCTTGCTCTAATTCATACTCATAGCCTTTCTTTTTGCTGCCACCTACCACTTTCACATACCCATATCGCATCAATATTTTTAGGTGCCTGTTTACTGAACTTGGCGTTGATCTGTGATACAATCTGACTTCACGTGAGTAGAAGCTCTCTTGCCTTTTTTGCTTTAGATACAGTTTGAGCATTTCATAAAATCTTCTCGTCGCTTTCGTTAGCTCATCACTCTTGGCCAACAACACTTCCTTCAATAAATCATTCGCTATTTCGATGTCCTCGATTGTAGTTTCTATATATCTACCGCCTCTTTGATCTTGCTTTTTCTCTCGCTGATACTGATGATAAAATGTAACGGATTCGATAAACTGCAAGTAATGACTATTTGTCCTTAAGGGCTTAAAAACTTGTTCCGGGATCACTAACTGTTCAGCGTATGGATTGACTACTTTGATGGGTTTCAATACGCTTTGTGCGTCCTGTAAAAACTCTACCATTTCTTCCTCAGCGTACTTGTCGATCTTACCTGCACTTTCCTTTCTTTGGTACTCCATGATCCGTTGTCGCTGCGCTTTCGTGTTGTCCAGATAGATCAGTAATGATCGGTTGGAGTTGTCCTCATAGAGTCGTTCTCGTGTCGTTGTGCCAGCCAGACAAATAGGTCCTCTTACTTCTAAAGTGATCGTCTTTAAATTGCCTTTACTATCTTTAATGACAATGGTTTTTGAGATGTATTTTTTACTCATCAACTCCCGTAAGGCGTACAAGATCTTCTGCTCATTCGCTCCGTCCAGATCTTCAATCAATAGCAGCTTATGCATCAATTCTTTTTCTTCAAAGTAGTACATCGCATTATCACTCATCGCTGTGATCTCTTTCTTTTGATGTTTGGGTATCAAAGCTCCGATCCGTTCCTGCAGATAAGTTTTTCCTGTGCCACTCGCTCCCAGACACATAACGTGTAAGGGCTTTTCTCGCAAGCGAGTTGTAAAGGTGTACCACAATATTTTAGCATTCTTTTCTTCACCTATTGATCCCGTTTTCGCTATCACCTCTCCTGTTCGCTTGTCCAGATTCTTAGCTCCTAAAAATGCTTGTGCTGTCTCGATCCGCTTTGGCGTTAGTATCCGTTCTTCTACTTTCTTGGCCTTTCGTTTCTCGTTTTGGATTTCCCGGTATTGCTCTAATAATCCGGTCAACTCTAACAGAGCTTCATGGACTTTGCTGCTTCCGATCTCCAATCGTTCCGCTATCTTTCTGGCTAATTTTTCTACCACATCATCTTGATATAAATCCAATCGCTGGCGGATGCTGTGCATCGGACGATTGCTGCCAGTAAGTTGTATCCTTAGCATGACAATGAGTTTATCTAATGGTTTCGATTAGAGAAAGGTCTCTCTCAAGAGGCTTTTGCTGCTCAGATCGGTGTGCATGTCACCAATCTATCTAAGTACGAACGAAGCAAGTCTATTCCTTCCCTTGAGATCGCTGAGAAGATGGCCTCTATTCTCGGAATCTCTCTCGATGAACTTGTATATGGTAAGCAAAATGAAAAAGCCCGCAATCAAATCAATGATAGCGAGCTCCTTAATTATTTTATCAAAACTCAGAACCTCGATGATGATCTTAAACAATCTGTCATCGACTTCCTCGATGCTTTTATCCTAAAGCAAGGGCTAAGAAAACAACTGGTTTAAACAACGTCCTCTTTTAACCTCCAAAAATCCTCGCCCCAGTTCTTGTAAAGATCTGATAGTACTTTCTTCATATCATCCCTATATTCAATATTTATAGACTCTACAAATGAAAATAGGTCGTTGGCAAGAAACAATGGCTCTTTCGACCCTGTTTCAGTATAGTGTATTGTACCTATCTTTTCTGGAAGATTACTATACAACAATTGTCCCGCATGAGGTTTTGCTAATGAGCCAAAAGGTAAATAATCCAAAGATCCCCAAATTTCCATATGTCTACTCCAATAATTTTCTAAACTTGCTAAATCAAAAAAATCATCGATCCTAACATTACTGTTTTTATATGTCAACCATTTGGTCAGTCTAAACGAAAAGTTCTCTTCAGGGTCAAAATATTCAACTACAGGGTTGTTTAATTCTATTAATTTTTGAAATAGCTTGAAATCATCGGGTACTATTATTCCAAATTTTTCTTCTACTTTTCTAAAGGTCATCACTCTTAATTTAATTCAAATAGTCGAATAAATGGTTAATCCCCAGCTCTACGGTTTTTACACCTCCAGTATGTGAAAGACCTGTATGGACATCAGTAAATACAGGAAGTAAATGAGTGCCATTTTCATGATGATGCCATGTAATCTTCTTCCAACTTCCACCAATCTTTACGTTCAGAGGAGATCCCGTTCCATTATAATCATCAATCGCTTCAATTCCTGGCTGTTTCTTTAGCCAATCTCGGGCATCAGTAAAATCGGTTGTGTAATTACCTTTTGCGCCTGGAAAATTATATTGCTTTCCTATAGTTTGATTTAAATGTTCAAAATCAGGAAACCCATATTTATTGTACCAGACTCCACCATAAATCTTTTCCCCACCATCAAATCCTGAAGGAGTTTGATTTTTCATGGTCGTTGCATAAAAGTCTCCAAACTTATTCCTGATTACATCATCAGACTCTTTAGCACCTAACTCTAAAATATCTGTATTTAATCGTGCCCAATCAGGTGCATTGATCAAAGCCTCCCAACTTTTAACCGCCCCTGCAATCGACTTCATCGAATCGGCAAACCTAGTGCCCTGCCCTTTCGCCAAGTCAGCGGCTAAAGCAATCAATTTATCTACCGTCGCTGCATCGGTAAAATCAAGGGCTATACCTGCATCATCAAAGACCTTCCAGGCAGAGGTCACTCTGGGATTATCCAGCATGGCCTTGGCGAGCCCTTCTGACTCACCTAAATGCTTGCTAAGCTTTATTGCCTGTTCTTCAGTAAAGTTAAGATAATAAATGAAGTCTTCAAGGCTACTTGCATCCTTATGTAATGGCGTAAATTCGGGTACGGCATTACTGTAAAACTTTAGATTTTTTCCCAACTTTATTGACCATTTACCACCCCTGGTAGCTGCTGTCACTCCTGGTAGGACGCCTGCCAAAGATAAGAACCCCTCACCAACTTCACCCTCATAAAAATAGATGCCTGCGTCTGCAAGATCTGCAAGTTGTGACAGTATAGGAGTATCGGTAGCACCAACAAAGGCAAGAGTAATGTGAGGGTCCTGAAGTGTGGTTTGTACTTCTAAGAGCAGTGTGTTGAAGACATCTGACGGAGTAAGCCATGCATGTGTTTCTGGCGTAAAAAGGATGTACTTTTTCGTCCTCGGATCAAAATAGTAGGTAAAAAACTCGGCTCCATCCAACTGCCAGTAGATAATGCCATACTGACTCCATTGAATAAATGAACCATCTTTGTATAAACGATATTTTCCTTCGGATAAACCCTGAAGTTGCGCATCAGTAACCTCTACATCGGGACAGGGTATGTTATCCTCTTCTGCGTAATTTAGGCTCAAATAGGAAATACCCTGACCAAACAAATTTATGGCTTCCTCAAAAGGTATGGTCTTGTTCCCTCCCAAAATGGAACCACTCTCTACCTCAAGGACTAAATTATATACGGAGAATTCGAGTGGTAGAGGGGCCACCTTTTCAAGGCCGACACCTCCATCCTTAAAAGACTCATTTGGTCCTGCCAGGTCATAGTAGTTGAATGGAATCTCATACTCAAATGAGAATACTTTACGTGAGCAAATTTGAGCATTGTACTGGGTCGATGTCCTTACTTTTACCTTTTCGCCCACGTTAAAAGCCGGACCTTCAAAAGCATAGGGCACATCGGATAGTTTTGACTTATATCCTAGGAAGTGCGTGCGAGCCTCATTAGTGTGCGCTCGATACTCAATTTCTTTTATCCAAAAGGACAGTAGGGCACCCCTTGGATGAATCCCTTCTCCACTCTGAAAAAAATCTTCTCCCTTTGCATCAACCGGCAGTTTAATTAACTTACCAGTCGGTGCCATATAGATCTTCTCTTTGAGAGAGGGTTCCCTCTCGACCTGACTTCCATTAGTGATTTCAGGAAATGACTCATCCTGATTACACTCAAAATTGACAGATCTTGCATTGCTATTTTGATCACTACAACAGTAGTAAAGCTTTTGAACCAGTTCGCTCAGCGTGTTGATTGCATAAATCTCGACTTCAGCAAATTTTAGGTATTCATGATTAAGTACTTGATAAAGCCCATCAGTACTGCTTTGCACACTGCTTATCACCATACCATTATCATAGCAACTGGTAAAGTCCGGCAGGTTTATATCTATCCAAAACTTAGAATAAATACCATCTTGATCTGATTGCTTCCCGATAAGAAGGTAGTAAGGACTAATTTCGGCTGCCTCGATTTTCATTTTCTCAAAAACACCTTGATACCCTCCTTCAAACACCTCATGATGCAGGTAGAACCCAAAATCAAACACTTTAAATTGATTTTGATACTCGGGTGGTAAAACTGCAACGAGTGCATCTGCTGCCACTTCCAGTTCACCGATGTACGGCGTCCTATCGATACCTGATGCATCGGTGAGGAGGATGAGGTTTGAGGTCTGTTGGCTAACGACAGAGAAAGGTAGTAGGAGCAGAAGAAAAATGCTGTAGGTAATTTTTTTCATAGGTAATTATTTATATCGCCTTAGTCTTTGCAAAATGGTTCTATTTTAGCATCAATTAATTGACGATGGCCAACTTCTCGTGTTCGTATTTTCCGTCGACCCTAATGGCAACAAAATATATTCCTGTTGGTATGGTACTTGTTTCAAATAAAAGTTCATTTACACCTTTCACCAGATCTACTCTCGACACCCTCACTGCCTGTCCGTTAATGTTGTAAAAAATTACAATCGTGGATATTCGTCTAGTACTTAAATAAGACAGCGTAACCTGATCTCTTGCTGGGTTTGGGTAGATATGTAGGTTTGATTCTTGCTTAGGTTCTTTTTTAGTGGAAAAAAACAAACCATTTTCAACAAGCTGTATCTCATCATTTTGATTATCAGCTGAACTACCACTACATACACAAATTGCAGGAGCACAACCATTATCTTGAAGGATATAATCGTCAGGACATTGACCAACTCCAATACCTTCAAGCCCTATAGCAGTCCCCTGTAGATTGGTAGTGCTGTAGACCACATTAAGGTCGTTTTCTGAAACAGCACTGGTAATTTCTTGAAAAGTATTATCCAATATTTGCAAACTAAACCAACATGTTACAGCTCCTCCGTCTGTTGCATAAAATTCGATGTCAGAGTTGGAATTTAAATTGAGTGAGACTAGATATGATTCTTGAAAAGCAGAAACTTGGTAAAATGTGGAGCCATTCAACTTAAGTGTAATATTGTCGTCTCCCGCCATTAAGGCATAATATGTACCAGATGGGAGTCCTAGGTCACATACTTTTATTCCCACATTTGCACCGACAATGCACTCCTTTCCACCAACCCAAGTAGCAGCTTCATCGACCTGGCTACGTAAAAATGCACTTGAAAAGATCTGATTTAGTCCTGAATTAATCCCAGAATAGTATTCTATTAGGGAACTTCGACCATAAACTGCTGTCTCTTGAATATAGTTTCCTACATATGTGGGCGTTTCCGTCAATGGTTCTGCAATTCCATCGCAATCATTATCTTTCCCATCACATATTTCAGGTGCCCCCAAATAAATCTCATCATCTGTGTCATCACAGTCATCATCATTGGGCACATATCCAGATGGTTGCGTACAGTCCAGGACCACCTCATTAGGATCACCACGGCCATCACCGTCGTCATCATCATAGTAGGCAGTAAGCGTTACCGTCTGCCCTGCGGTTTCCTCACAACCACATTTCGCCTTTACCGTATAATGGCCGCTTTCTGTAACTGCATAATTTGCACTTGTTGCTCCAGAAATCAGTACGCCATCCTTCTCCCAGATGTAGGTAGGGGTAAAGCTCGTAGGACAACCAGTCACAACTGCTGTTAGATCTTTACAATCCTGATTGATTTGGACATCAAAATCACTACATGTATATTTAATTTTACGGCGGAGGGTCTCTGGATTCCCACATTGATCCTGAACGGTAAAGTCCACATTAACAGTGTAATATGTAGCAATAAACTTGCAAAAATTCGGATGGATATACGGAGTACCCGTCTGCAACCAGCTCGCATTTGAGGACGCCTCGTAAGTATAGGATGTTCCTATTTGACCACAGGTAGTGCCATTAATGCTAATACCTGCGGCGTCACCAAGCCAAGTGTCTACTATATTTTGCGTTTGCGGATCACCACATGCAACAATGAGATCTGAGCCTCCAGAAAGCGTAAATGAAGATTCAGTCCCAACGGTCAAATCCACAGTAACAGTCTTAATCACCTCATCACAATATTCATTAACAGCCATAAAAGTCACTGGCATGGTACCACAAGCGTGATCAAGTTGGTCTGAATAATCGTGCGTATAAATGATTCCTGTTTTATATGGATCTGAGAAATAAATGTCACATATCTCTATCCTAAACCCACCTGCATCATCTAACCATGCATCGATTATATTTTCTCTATTATCTGTGTCATTGCACGTAATGGTTAGAGGCTGAGGCTGCTGAACTATATCAACATCATAGGCAATCTTATAATCTGCTGACCTATTGAATGTGACATCACAAGCTGTAGCAATAAAATTGTATCTGTGTTTGTAATGGATTACCCCATTTTCAGGATCACAGGACATCCAACGGGCGTTCAATTGATGCACCCAAGTGACCTCAGCGCAAGAGGATTCAATTTCCATCCCTCCATGATCACTGAGCCAATCCGAGAGTTCATAAACCTCACCCGTGCATGCTGCCGTAAAATCCTGCGGATCATTTAATATGCTTATGGGCTGATTGCCCAATACTTGTATCATTGCCTGCGCTGTGACAGAGACAATACAGTCATTGCTTGCTGTAAACGTGACTGTAAGTGATGTTCCATTGCATACATCTACCGCACCATCAATGTAGTCATGCACCACTTCTAAATTATCGCACTCGCTCGAGATGATCGCTCCCCCATTGGAAGCGAGCCAGTTGTTAATGTCTGCTTCAATATCCAAACCTGGACTACAATTCAGCACCAAATCACTAGGAGGTGTGCTAAACACCAGACACGGCAAGTCCTCGTCAATTTCTCCATCACAATCATCATCAATACCATTGCATACTTCAGTAGCATCTGGATTAATCGCAGGATCGGTATCATCACAATCGGTATTGTTTACCGACAACCCTGGTGCGAGGACACATACATATCTGATCTCAGTCGGATGACCATATCCATCTTCATCAGCATCCAGATAATAGGGATTTCCCAGTAGGCCTTCGTCTATTGTACCATTACAATTATCGTCCAATCCATTGCATGCTTCAAGAATATCAGGACTGATATCTATATTCGTATCATCACAGTCACCGTCCACCGGCACCGTACCTTCGGGGCAATCACATTCCTGAGTAGGCTCGCCAGCACCGTAGTGATCTCCATCTGCGTCAATATAACAGTCGATAAAATCACACTCACCGAGATTAATAGACAGCTCCCAGGTGCATCCGTGCTCATCAGTTACTGTAACCGCATAAGCACCATATGACAAACCCGTACGATTGCTATTCGTATTTCCATCGTTCCACAGATAGGTATCTCCAGTACTAAAATCAGCGACTACCTGTACAGCACCATCAACTGCTGAACCAGAACTTGGATACTGGTCTACCTCAATCCGATATTGGGCTTGTAGTAGGGAGATAGATAATAGAGTGAGTACAACTATCTGAAAATATTTGGTTGTCAATTTCATCATCGTTTATCTTTTGAGCTATATAGCAATCAGATACCCTTAGGCACTTTCACCATCTTGAGTTCGGTAAATGGACTAAATCCCCCATCCTTGTAGCGAGCCATCACTTTGTACAGATACCGGTATCCTGGTTTGACATCTTCATCTACATATTCGTAGTTGGTCAACATATCCGACGTGAGTGTCTTGTAGAGCATAACATCGCTGCCATTAACACTCCTATATAATTGATAATCACGGATGGAATCGTCCATTTCAATCAACCAGGATAACGTGACTGTGGCCGTTATTTGGTCCTCGAACATATTAACCTTACGTACTGACAAGAAGGTGTAGATTTCCGCCGGTGTCATGGCTGTGAGATCATTGTACTCAGACATGGTAATAACCATGTTGGAAATCAAGGACATCACAGTGTCAAGATCTACTGTGCTGGACTGTTCGTACTCGACCAAAATGTAATCAAGTAGTTGGTACGCAGGGTTACTACTAAGCCCGGTACTGGGGGTACATAAGAGATCTACGTTGAAGTTTTCTAACGCATCCCTGCGCCGGCTCACATAGGGCCGAACGGTAATCACCGCAGAGCTTGATTCGTTGCCTACATCATCATAGGCCAGTATTCGATAATCGAAAGTACCTCCCACGGGGTACTCATCATCAATGTAAGATGTGGGAACCAGATCAGTGCTGTCGAGATTATCCAGATATTGGTCCTCCTCATTTTTTGAGATGTTTAGAATGTCCCTCCAGGCCAGCATATGTGTCGGTTTCCGTTGTAAGACATGGTAATCCACATCATCGCTACCACTAAATTTCCAGCCCAGCTGGATGCCATCAGGGGTAGGCATGGCCTTGTGAAGTAGCGGATCTGATGGAGGAATGAGGTCTGGACGGGCAACACCAAATGAAGCACTCAAGTCTGAGCAGTTGGCACGGGTGTCTGATGACTGCACCTTAAAATAGATGTTGTCAATCATCACGGTGGGATCGACCGTGTGAATGAACGTTTCTCCAGCTAGTAAACCCTCATTTATCTGAATATAGGTACCGTCAAGAAAATTGGATGCAAAGATCTTGTAGCCTTTAAGATCCTCATCCGGCACGGGATCCCAGGTGATTTTAGCGTCGGTAGAAGTGACAAATTCTGCTGTAAGACCAGCAGGCACTGCTGGTGGGGTGATGTCATTGGTCTGACCTAATGTGGGAATGCTACTATATTCGTAGCCATTTTGGTCGACACAGCGTACGATGTAGTAGCCACTGCTGAGTGGAGTAACATCCGTGTAGGACCTGGCTGATACTGGTAAGGTAGCAGATGTAAGCTCTTGATAATCTCCATCGACCACCTCTGCGCGCAACACCACGAAACCGGTTATGGAGCTTTCATACGTCGTCTCAAATTCATTCCATTTTATTTCTATGGTTGTTTCTGTGGGATCAACCTCACTAATCCTCATGTCCAATGCCAGTCGCGGTGGCTTTCCGACCACTTCTACACTCGGTGAGGGTGGCCCGGCGAAGCCAAAAGAATTCATGCCATATATCCGGTAATAGTAGGTGACATTATTGGCAGGTAAATCATCGATATAGGTGGCGGCTTGGTATGATCTTTCTTCTTCCTGATCACCGGGGATAAAGGGATGTTCATTAGTCTTGGTGAAATTCACATTGTCAGTGGATCTTTCTATTTCGTAAAAGGTGTAGGTCTCCCCCAATTCAGACACATCCCAAATAATTTCGGCGCCAAGATCTTTACCAATAATTTCTTCAATTTCTGGAGTGGGTAAAGTGTTTATGTTGGGCCGGCCCGCCTGCACATAGTTCAACATATTCTGATGGGCCAAGTCACTGGAAACCATCGAAACTTTGTAGACGTATTCTATATTGGGATCAGCAGTCTGATCCAGGTAGCCCAAAGCTAAGCCCGAGGCAACTGCAAAATCTTGCTCTGCCGCAAGAAGCGCAAAAACGTAGCGCGCTTCATTGGACGCTTCATACTGTAAGGCATCTTTGAGCAGCAGTGTTGAGTTGGATGGATCCACCAGCGTCTGATCCGCTTCATACAATGCGCCCTTAGCTACCATAGCTGGATCGTGATCCGGTGGAAAAGAAGCGTCCCAGCTCGCTTCGGCCAACGGCAGTATGGTGGCTAGGATAATGGTATTGTCTCTGCGATATCCTGGACTGAAATACACTCCATTTTCTTTCAACGGTGTCCGTTCAATCTTGAATCCACCCGACTGACTAGCCAGCCATCGTCGATAATCTGGCAGTGCCCATCTCAAATAGACATCTTGTCCATCGGAGTAAGACGTGAGCGATAAGCCCGGTAGGGAAAAATCATCTGGAAGTGTGGTGCAACCATCTGTTAGCTCTGTGTCAAGGGTCAGATACAGGGACTCTCCACCGGCATTAATTACCACCAACTTTGCTTCGACCGCCACAGACTCTGCAGCAGCCACATGCACCACCTCATCATTGACATAATATTGCACATGCGTACCACAGCGGATTAGTTTAATGATGTCTCCACTAACCAGCGAAGTGTAAAGGCTGCTTCCATCGGAATGGTTGACATCTCCACCCTGGATATCTACACCGGAACTACCATCATCATTAACAAGTAAGAGCTGCAAATGTAGATTCTGAGACGGTGTGGAAAGCATCTGCAGGGTAAATAGACCATCTGCATCCGCACCAATTTCTTGAAAGGTAATGCCATCCTCTTTTACATTGCTCCAGGTCAGATTGGTACCATCTATCAAGTTTATCCTATCGGCATGAACCACAGCCATCGCCTTCTGTAGAGACCCTTGGGCGAATAGACCTATTGATCCGATGAAGAGACAAACCGTAACTGTAATATTGACTATCGATTTCATATTATGCATATTTCTGTATAGGTCCACTGGTTTCTAGTTGCTTGTAAGCTGCAGGGTGCTCTGAGTACTTACCTTTCCATTGGGTAGACGATAAATCACGTCAAAGACTAGATCATCTAAATCAGGAATAAAGAGCTCTTCGACTAACTCAATATGCTCATCACCCTCAGGTTCAAGTCCACCATTAGCACCTCCATATCCAGGCGGAACATCAGGTTTATTGCCCATACATTCCACAACACCTTGACGTATCCTATTAAACCTGCTCCTCGCTTTATCACCCATAGTGGCCGTAATGAGTTGTCTCTTTACTGTACCGCTATACTGACCTGACTGAAAATCTGTAGCATCTACCGCCTTTGGTATCACTCCGTATAAGATCCCAGCCTCTTTTAGATATTCAGCTTCATCATAGGTCGCTACTTGGGTTGAACATCCAGCTGCAATTGCTAAACTTTGTAGTTCATCATATTCTGCTCCAAGGGTGCCTATCCAGTCAATGACGCTGTTGCGATTAACCGTTAAGCCGAGCAAACCTCCTTCATCGAACCCTTCCAGATCATGTTGATCCAGAAACTCCACATCAGATAAATCTCTGGATAAGCCACTGCCGGAAGCTAGTATCTGGTCTAGTTTTGCTTGTACCGTATTAAATTGACTGGCCCGGAAATAGGTGCGAAACAATACACCATCGGGTAGGGGCTTTATTGCTGTAGGACTTTGTCCATCTGTCGCTGAAGCTGCAGCCGACCGGCCATTTAATGCGGCAAGGACATCATTAGTAGGCGCACCGGCAGTCAGATCTGGACAGTCTTGTTGATCCTCTCGCACAAGCTCCAGACAGTAGATCTTTTCTGGTGCAAACCAACTCGGCTCCATCGGAAAAGTAATCTGATTTTCTACAGGCAGATACTGGTAGTCGAAGACTTGGGTTGTACCATCTGAGCTGCTCAATCGCATTTTCTGGCAATATTCTTCAGGCACATTGTAGAGAAGATCAGGTTGCCCGGAGATCAGATTGATAAAGCCTTGCTGAGCACGATATTCTTCCTTGTGGTAATTAACCATACCCATGGCAGGATAAGTCGATTCAATATTGGCAAGTGGTATGTAATTGGGAGCTGGCCCCGTCTCGAAAGTGATGCTCTGGCTTTCGACTATGGGTTCTGCACCATCTTGAACCACTGAAATATTTAGGGTCGCTGTAATGACTTCATTAGGAGGTAGGAGATCATGCGGTATGAAAGTGATATGTTGTTTATCATCAGAGACTTCCACTCTATGATCGAGAAGTAGGCCTGTAGAGGTCTGCATCTCTGTAGATCCGACCTCTGCCACGAAATTGTTGGTACCATTTATCCCAACAACTTCATATTCCCGACCCAAGCTCATAATCAGAAATGCCTCAGGATGTACTGATGTCTCCAGCTCTCCGGCGCCCTCCATGGGGGTCATATGGGAGATTACCTTTACACCGAGGCCTTCCGTCGGATCACCCGACACCAAGGCACAATCTTCTCCGATCTCTACATTCAAAGATTTCTTTACGCTGATGAATCCCAATTTTAGCTTTACGCCGACTACAGCTTGCGCCCAGAATGGATTGGGTAGTCTGGCTTGAAGGACGGCCGCAAAACCTGCCTCTACCAATGTAACCCCAAATGCTTTCAAGGCTCCATGTACGTATGCCCAAGCTTGACCTGTGGCGTACCAGCCATTGATTCCCACCTCTTCATTGCTGTTGGCACAACGCAAGTCCTGGTATTTTTTCAGCATCACATCAAAGCCTACACCTGCCTCAAGGCTTGCCTCCAAGATTCCAGCAATTTTAGCACTTGCGTCTACATCTAAACTTGCGCCAAACGCGATGCCCGATCCCGATTGTCGAAGATCTTCATTGGTCCGATAACTACCTGCTAGTTCTTGAACTTCTTTTGGTAGGCCTGGGAAAGGTGGGATATCGTCTCCCACATCAAAATAGGCATCAGCACTTACCTGAATGGAACCCAATCCAACTACGAGTCCTGCCCGATTTTTGGGTGTGCCGATGTAGATGTACCAATTATCCGGGCCAAAGTGAAGCTCGGCATCCACCAACTTGTTATTATCACCTGCACCTCTGATTAGGCCTCCACCAGCATTTAGATAGGATATAAGTGTCCCGCTCAGTACATTGGTATTAAAGTTTAGGTTGATATCTATGTAGGCCGACAATGTCGAGCTAGTCATGGGCTCTTGCCCATTATTATCTTGTATTCCCAAGCCATAGTCTACATCCTCTAAAAACTGTCCTACTCCTGTGAAGCCCACTTCTGAGACACCGCCATTGTCATTAAAGGTCATGAAGAAACTGGCTGTGCCATTGAAGAGTTCCTCCTTGACCACCGCCATCACAGCGGTGGCTTTCAAACTCAAGCTCGCATCCAAATCGACAACATATTGTGTCTCTGAAAAGGAGCCGCCCAGAGCTAGATTCTCTACATTTTGGTCGGCGATATTGGTAAAGTCCATCGCCTCTTGAGTAAAACTCATATTGTACGCCACCCCACCACCAAAACCTTTGAATTGCAGAGGGCCAGTCACATTAGAGAGACTTCCCAATTGGAGTAATGCATCCACATAGAAATACTTCTCTCCATCTAGATTCCCAAATTGAGCGACCCCTTCTACACTGAAGCCGAGGTTATCAATGTTAAGTTTTACCGCGCCCTGGAATCCTTCACCCCAAGTATCTAAATCTGCTCCGGTGTCGGCACCATACCATCTGATCAAACCGGATATTTGTCCCACCCCATTGATATAAGCATCGAGGTTTAGTTTTTCTACCCTAAATCCGGCTGGCACCCACTTCTGCCGCCCATTCGTTTCATTGAGTGCGGCTTCGATGATAAACCCACCTCCGGCACTGATGCCCAGATCGTTTACCAAACTCAATTTAGCATCAAAGGCAAGGCCTATAGTTGTCACGTCTTCCGTCTGAAAGACTCCAATGTTAGAGAGACCGAGAGAGAAGCCCCCGAAATTGAAATCCACTCCAAGATCATTCTGGCCCCAAGTGCCGGGAGAAAAATAAGGTGCTTTGTTGGATATTTCAAAACCCTGAAAGGTCACGCCAGGAGCATCAAAGTTATTTTCTTGACTGCTCACGACAATTCTTCCATTCAAATGGGCCTTAGTGATGAATTCACCATCCTGATAAGATATACCTACCGTACTGTTGTCGTCAAGCGTAAATCTTGCCAGCAGTGCATCTGCATCTAATTCTTCTGTGGTGGTCACTGAAAAACTGTACTTGCTGCCAGGATACACTACTGCTGTGTACGCTAGATTTTGCTCAAAAATAGGTACGTTGAGCAACCCAGAAAATCCCGAACCAGAAAACTGATTGTGCAGAATTTTCAACTGAAATTCATCAATGGAAAATGGCCAACCTCCTATGTCTCCTTCATTAATACTTACGAGGTTGGTCGCAGTCAATTCTCCAGAGAATCCTGTCTCATCAATGATTACATCATTTACTTGGATCACCAATGGTTGACCATTCGCTGCCATATCGGTGGTGAAAGTGGCGGAGAAACCATCCATATAGAATCCCTTCCAGGCTGGAGCTAAGCCTCCCGCGATGAGATGTGGTGAATCATAACCAGATATGGGCGTAAAATGGGGTGTGCTGCTGCTTTGTAGATCCACTAGTATTTTTTCAGCTTGCCAGGCCACATCTTCATGGCCAGCCACCGAAAAAGGCTTAGCTGCAATTTCTACAGAAAACTCTAGCCAACTTTCGATGTCATTGATTTGAATGTCAAGACGATAGCGTTCATCCCCGGGCAGAGGCTTTAGATCTGGACCCAATGGCACAATTAAATCTCGGCAGAATTCCAACTGCATACCTACAGATACACTTTTGAATCCGTCACAGTCCCAATTGGCATGCGTGGTACTGCCTTTGACCACCAGCTTGACCGCGTTATTTAGCCGCATCTCAATATCGGTCGAAAGTGCTAACTGCGAAGGACCTGTGATGCCTGTTGGACCAAAAGATACACCGATGGCAGAAAGAGCGATGCGATTCCCAGTCTCGGCATCATCTAATATCACATAGGTATCTACGGTGGCACCTTGGACTCCAAATGAAAAATTATCGAAGTACATGGTCACCGTCTTATTTGCGACAGTTTTATCTACTGTGATGGGCTGGAGCAGATTCGCCGCCTCATTGAAAAGGAGCATCTGCTGATGAGCTAGCTCTTCCAGGTAGAAGGCCCTATGCACATCAAAGATCTCTTCATCTCCTTGTTTGAGAAGAAAGTCGACTTCTGCAAGCAAATCTGGCTGCTCATAAAAATCTAGCATATGGCGATCTACACTTGCATAACTAGCATATCCAGTGAAATCAAAAACCTCCTCAAGAATTGGTGTGGATGGTTGTTCTTGGATTTCGCTTTCACGATGAGAATAAGATTCATCCAGGCCGCTCCTATCCCGAATAATATCACCGATTTTGTCCAGAAGCCAGGCATTAAATTTTTCATCGTCTTGATTTCCATTTAACGTAGCTTCTGACCACTCCTTGATGGCAGATAAAATTTGATCATTTATATCCCCTTTCTCTTCAGGACTGAGTCCATCTATGATGTCGATGTATTGTTGGTAGGCGTATTCTTTTTTATCGCAGTGATATAAGGCGACATGCTTAGCTTCAATGTTTACGATCTCTTGGGTACGGTTGGGAATATTTACCGTAAGCTCCTTGGGATCAGAGGTGAAATGAAGGTGCATTCCCTGATCTATAAATTCCCCGTTTTCGCCGACAAAATAAGCCGCATCAAAATTTTGTGTGGGATCTGTAATAAGATCATCTAATTCACTTCTGATGACTTCGCAATTTAATTCGGTGTCAATAAGATCCTGCAGATTAGCCTGCATATTCGTCAACGCATTTTCTACATCGGCTGGTAAACCTTGTTTTTTACTTTCTGCAAACTCTTCAGACTCCGGATTCGGCCCGGCTTTGGGATCGCAAGTTTTACCGTTTTCATCATACCCATCACGATTACATCCTTGATCATTGTAGGGTGAGCCAGTATTCATATAATTTCCTTCAGCATCAAATCCATTCTCATCAAACTCACTATTAGTACCAGGATGATGACCATTTTCATCGAAACCATATTTATTTAAACCAGTGACCTCTGAAAATCCATCACTGTCATACCCAGGTGGTGGCGGTGGTGGTTGACAGATGTCATCTCCGATGGGAAATACTTGATTAACCATAAAATCAGGATAATTTGTAAGGTTATCATCTACTCCCTCTGCCGTGCCTGAAAACACTTGTCCCTCACTATTTATTTGTATGTTATGCAAAGTCACTCGTACAGCTTTTTTTCCGAAAGGGATAGGAATGGTCCCTGTACCACCGTATCCGCTTTCATCACCGGTAAAGCCTTCATCCACGAGGATAGGAAAGCCACCTAGATAAATGATCCTGGGAGAAGAAGGCATTGGTGCAGGGGTAGTATTTGCGATCGTAACGGGATCAAACGTTTCACCACACTCATATTCTGGTAATTGAATGGGAATATCTGGTATTTCTTCTTCGACAATTTCCTCGACAGGCTCAATGAGGATTCGCTCACTGCATTGCTCATCATTAATATAAATAGTGGCATAATAGTCACCTCCCTCAAAATCAGTAGGGTCTATGGTCAGTGCCCATTGCTCTGCGTCAAAATCTGAGTTCGTAATATCAAGATCGGAAGCACCAACAAGAGAGATGATGTCTCCCGCATGACTTTGCCAATGCACATTGACCTTGAAACTAAGGGCATTTTCTTGGGTTAACAGCTCGTAGAAAATAGCGTGTGAGGTGTTGAAGTACATCAGTAATGATCCGCTCTCTAGCAATTGACCTTCCAACCAATCGAAGAACTGGATGGGTGTTTCTCGCGTTATTCGGGTGTTAAATCCCTCCCTGAGGCTGAGCGTTGTGGTGTCTCGCACGCTGATCGAAGTCGACCCAAGGTCTCCCTCGACTGCAGCATATCCCAGTAAAGACAGGCCAATCAGCAAGATGATCATGCTGATCTTAACAATGTATTCTCTTGCTGTGGACAAGAAGTTGGCCTTTTCGAATAGTGTCGTAATAAGTGTCATGGTTCTAAGAAATTCGTCTATGCTAAATCACTCGTTTTCATTGGTTATGGTGGCATCAGGCACACTTAGGGTTCGGCGGTCCAGTCAGAGACCTGGTCATTCTCCATGTTGTCAACATCTTTTTGCAGCCCTGCCATTTCACTCGATAGTTCTGCATTCTCCGCTCGTAAAAGATCGATCTGTTTTTGCTGCTCCTGAATGGCACTGACCAGAACCGGTATCATCTCTGCATAATTCATGGACAGCATTTCATCAGGATCGGTCGGTGTCGTCACCACTTCAGGAATTACTTCTTGTACTTCCTGTGCAATAAAACCCAGCTTTGTATTTTGGTCGTTCGATTTTTTCCATCGATAGGTTACGGGATTTAATTGCATGACTTTGCTCAGACCATTGTCCAAGGGAATAATATCTTTTTTGAGGCGTAGGTCAGAAGTTTGTTGTACACCGTTGGCTGACCAGATGTTTTGCCATCTCTGAGTAGAGGATCCGCTGGAATACTGATTGTCGGCAGATGGCCTAATTCCAAAAGAACCTATCGCGACTCTTCCTTCACCTGCAATGTAAAAGATGACACGAGAATCATCAATGGTTTGCAAATACAGTGGTTGAGAACCTTTGTGAATTAATGATGTAGCTCCTACATTATACCTAATCAGTCTGGTACTGAAACTGGGATTATCTGATGGATCGTTGACAAGGTCTAAATATGCATGCCCCGTAGTAGATCTTCCAGTTCCAAGCTCGATAACTGCTTCTTGGTCACCTGCATCCTGGCCTATATGCATTAGACGACCTCGAAATCGGCTATTTCCGTTAACATCAAGAGCACTAAATGGGTTTGCGATTCCGATGCCTACGTTTCCGTTAGATCCAATAAATAGATTTGGACTGAGCTCAGGATTTGTCGTGCCATCCGATAAACCAAGTAGAATTCCATCATCACGTAATAAAATATTGGACCTCGTGTACAGATTACCATTAGCACTACCTCCTAGCCAAAGGCCCTTTCGACGAAAACCCGAAACCATATGGTAGTCTTGGTTGGCTCTTACTACATCGGCAGGGGGAACCGCAGGTTGAAAACGTAATCCGCTATAGATGTCGGCGCCGTCATTGATGTTCCTGAGGTGAAGTGGAGATTGAGGATTATTTGTGCCTAGTCCCATGTAGCCGCTATTCTCCTTGATCGCCAACAAGCTACCGTTTTGCCCATTCCTCACGTCAAGTACTCCATCGGTTCCGACACCCAATATAATCGAAGACGGTTTATTATGAACGATGGCAGATCTATTAATCACAATGGTATTATATGCGTCGATGCCAATCAACTGATGTCTAAAATCATCGTCCCTTCTCCCCAATAAAAAATTGCCATTATGCATCGCTATATTTCCCAGCACATCCAGTTTTTCCAGAGGAGCGGAAGTGCCAACACCTAAATTTCCCATATCTGAACACAGATACGAATTATTATTTCCAGCTAGCAAGTGATTTAATTCTGCCGTACCGTTAGCTTTCATAATTTGCAATGAAACTCGTCCACTGGTATTGGTATGACGAAATAATCTGAGTGCTCCCTCATCAACACCATTTATTGGCATTGCATCAATGTCAATTAGTGAATTTGTGTTTTCCGACAACTTCTGTATTTGTCCCAAAACACCATTGAAATCAATAATGTCAAAATGTGAAGTTTGGCTGGCACCCTCAGATAACCTCAATGTAGGGTTGGCATCGGCACTGACCTCCAGAGTTGTCGTTGGTGCCGCATTATTAATCCCTGCTTTCTGCTCTACCACAGTGATGCCTTCATCCTGAGCATATGTGTTAGATAAAGTGAGGCACAGAAAAATAAAAGATAAATGGCGCATTTCAATTGGTTTCATTTCCTAAATATTTGTCTACTGATAGCAGAACAACTATTCGAGTTTTGATAGTCTTTTTTCGAGCTCGAATATTTTTTTGTTCTGCCGAATGAGGTAAAGCGTGAGTTCTTCGATCTTTTCCAGTAGTACTTTATTGGTTTCTCCCAATGCTAAGCCATTTTGGGCTACTTCTTCTGAGGATGGCACATTTGGCAAATGTTTATGCTGCTTGACATATTCTGAAAGTGCACTGATGTCCATGAGTGGATAGTCATCAGCGAACACATAATCCGCCCATCCCTCTTGGGTGACGGTGACCTCTCTTGTTTTTATCGTTCCATCGACAGCAAGCCTGTGTGTCTCTGTATTTACCGTGCCCAAGCCCACACTTCCGTTCTGTAGCACCACCAGGGCATTTTGATCGGTCAAATGACCGAGGTGAATATTGCGCTGAGATTGTATCAGCATTTTGTCATTGTACATACCTACCGTACCCCATACATCATTAGGTGCTTGCAGAGCCAGGTCGGCTTTTGTGGACCCACCCACGATCGTTGCCCGATCCAAAACATTTAGAAAACCACCATATACGGAGGATTCTTCAAGTGCTACTAATGTGCGACCATTGTCGTGACTGATCAATGTCGGCCCACCTTGAGCATTTCTGATGGACAGTGATTTTCCGGCGATCGTTGTTGTAGCCCCTTTGATGTTGAGCGTGGATTCTGAGGCATCATTGGTGCCGATGGCCACATTGCCGGTACGGTAGATGGGATCTGCCTCCGTCTCATCGGCACTAAAAACCCAATCTTGATCTGCTCCTAAAGGACCAGGAGGAGGAGGGCTATCTTGGAATATGGCTGTGACTTCTGAGGAGTTAATAGGACGGTTGTAAAATCTAATGTCATCGACTTTTCCAGAAAAGGGATATATAAGACCGTCTGTATCAGGATACTTTCTTGCTCCTATATGGAAGGAGGAATTCAAGGTTACTGCTGGTCCTGTTCCCTGGCCAGCCAAAACCCCATCTTTGTAAAGCTTAAGAGTACCATTGTCCAATGTCATGACCAAGTGGGTCCATAAGTTTTCTGAGAAGAAACCAGCTGAACTGATATATCTTGGAGTCCACCCATTTCCAACAGCTGACCAAGTGTGTCCATCTGCATATGTTGTAAATGTCCACTGGTTTTGTGCTCCGAGCGGATCACCATAATTCTTCAGTTGCGAAATGTTTATCCATATGGAGATACTCATCTGTGTCCCTAGATTAATACTTTGGCACTCAATTCGATCATCAATCCCGTCAAACTGATAAGCTGCATCTGGATTCCCGAATCTGTCCGTGGTAAGTTGGGCACCAACAATACTCCCATGGTTAGAGCCGATCGCATCTTCAGCATTGCCATCAAAGGGGTAATGGCCGACCAAGCCATCTGTTATATCAACCTGGGCCACTGTAAGCACAGGTAAAAGGGCCATGAAAAGTATTGGAATTAGTGGAAAATTGGATGTAGGGCAAGCCAGGCCAAGAACGAGTCTTAGTGTAGACATGATCGAGATAGTTTGTTGACTGTTAGTAATTAAGGCCAGAAAAAGACTTACTCCTTTTTTTAGCCGAGTAATATGTAAGAATATTGCAAGTCCAAAGGCGACAGATCGTGAATATTGCACTTATTTTTTTTCACTTAGTCCCCTGTGCAAATGTCTTAACATTGACAAACATAAGTACTAACAACATAGCTACCAAACTAATCTGTAAGAAATAGCAAATTAATTACATATTTTTTTATTTGAATTTACACCTGTAATGGTTCACATAACATTATATATTCAATTTGTGATATATTTGTTAAATACAGATTGTTTGGTAAGATGTGATTGCACCAAAACCAGGGGACCAGAGATCGAGAAGCATATAGTTTGAAGTCGAGATCTTCAAACAGCGTTATGTTTTCAAAAAGTGTTAGGACAGCTTTCTACGCTATCTGAAGTCTCACCTCTACGCTATCTGGTGTTCGCAACTTCAGATCCAGAGTATGCAGACTTCCATCAAATATTCATCTCTTTCTGCGTAATTTCTTGCTGTTGAGGACATATCAATTACTAATCAAAAATCGATTCAGTGTTCATATGATACTTCCGCAAAAGAGCACTCTGATGGTCAATCGCCCATCATCGTGGATATGAAGAAGCACACGGTAAAGAATGTAGGAAGGAATGGATGGAAATGGTCTCTGGATCTTTTCATAAACGTACAAATCTACTACGCCAATACTTATTTCCTTGTCTCAATATGATATGGTAAATACCACTTGACCAGCCAGACAGGGATATCGTATAGGGGATGGCATGAGGTGACACCTCTTTTTGCAGCACAGGTTTGTTTTCAATGTTGAAAATGTCCAATTGAGCATCCTTGGTGAGACTGATTTCCGCGGGTAAGGTAAATTGCAACATCTCGCGAGCGGGATTCGGAAATAGATCAAGCGTGTGTTCCTGGACGAACTGATCGAGTTGGCCTGTGGTGCTTTCTCTCTCCTCGATTTTCAGGATATAGCCAAAGTCCCCCGTTATCCAGATTCGATTCTGGCGATCGACTAAGATGTAGCGGATGAAAGGAATGCTCTCACTAAAGCCAAAAATTGCTGGATCAATCAAGGTTGCTTCAGACCCTGTAAAATCATCTCTGAAGATTCCTCGCGATGAACTGGAACCCCACAGGACGCCCCCGTCGGCGATATCAAAGGCATTCAACTCAAATAAAGTAGGAGGAAAACGATCGGAGGTGGATTCAAATGCTGATCCAGTCCATCTCTCGGGCTTCGCATTACCAGGTCGCACCCAGATATCACCAGTATTGGTTTGTATTACACTATATATTGTACGGTCAAGCCCTGGCTTTAGCTCAAAACTACTTCCATCAAAACTTATCAATCCAATATCTGAGCCGATCCAGATCATCCCACTGGTATCTGCCGTGATATCGTAAAAACGAGATACTTCGAGGCCATCATTGGCCGTATTGTAATGAATGACGCCAGCATCTGCGACTTGCGACACATTGCCTGAATTCTCTAAAAAGAAGATCCTACCGTCTGGAGTGACCGCCAAATTATCAACCCATTCGTTCACGATGGTCTCGACTCCACCGGTATCCAATGCCAGGATCCCCCTAGATTGCTGAGCAACATAGATGGTTTGATCGGGTCCAATGGCCAGATCAGCGATCTGGTCCTCACACCCAGAACAAGTGACTTGCTCCCATTGGTTATTTTCTTCGTCGTATCGATATAGGACGCTAGCAAAAAGGGCTCCATGGTAGGCATAGATGGTGCCATCAGGTGCTTCTACTATACCCTGAGTAGAACTAGAGATATTCACATCATTGTATTGTATAAATGAATAATCATCTTGGGCCTGTATGAGCAGAGGCAAGAGTGGTAACAAGTAAGTACTGAGGTGTCGCAGAGCAGAGATGAGAATTTGCATCATTATTTTAGTAGATATGTAGGACCAACTATACCATAGATTTAGCGGCCAGTGATCCATAATTTCGATCTACAAAGGTGCAAAATTAAATTGTTGCAACACAATTTTACTGAGACAAAATTCTTAAAAAATTCAAAGAGTAGAGCACGAGATTCGGATCGAAGATTTTCAATGGCAAGGCTGTGGATGGATATTCCTAACATAGCAATGCCATCGGCACTTTCTCGAGCATCAGAGGAAACACATCATCCTTTCCGTTCATTTCGGTAGTGAATATATATCAAGTCTTCATCTGGACCTGAATTACTACAGCTTAACCTTTTCAAGAACGCACGCACCATTGTATGAAGCGCATCTTGGTGTCCCAGTCATTTCTCCCCAAATATGCCAGTAGTGGTCTTGTATGGAAGATCATTTTCAGCTGCTGGATCTTATGCAAGTCATTTGTGTTGGTGCCAGATATATGAGAATAGAACATGGCCGGTGTATTGTCCTGACCCCCTACCTCTTCTTTCGCTTACTCTTGGTCTTCACCCTCCTCTTCTTGACGGGAGCAGACTGCAACACAGGACTTTCAGCTAGGGCGAATTCCCCTTGGCGAAAGACCTGTATGCCTCCAACCACACAACCTAAAAGCAGCAGCAGAGAGGCTATGAGGGACAGTGTCGATCCCTTTGCATGTGGCTGGAAGGAGAAGACGATCTCATGCTCTCCGGCCGGTACCACCAGGCCACGGAGAATGTAGTTGGCCCGGATCATGTTGGCAGGATTGCCGTCGATGGTGACCTTCCAACCCTTGTCGGGACCATACCAAGTTTCGGAAAAGATCGCAAGTTGCGGTGTGCTGCTGTTGGTCTTATAGGTGAGATGATCGGGGACATAATCAACCAGTGCTATGGTCCCTGAGCCATTGCCAGGAGTGAATCCATCCAGTGTCTCGGCAAATTCATCCTTGAGGACCACCGCTTGCTGTGCTGGGTTGATGGATGCCAGGGCATCGATCTCTTCATTGGGGGTGTTCACGTATTGGATGTCGTTGACAAACCATGCATTTCCAAGAGCCTGTTGGTTGATGCTGAGTTGTTGATCCCGGGTGATGATGTACTTACCATTGAGCATATTGAGGACCGGTCCCTGCCCCTTACTTAGGTATCGGTCGATGAGATCTTGGTATCGTTGCAATTTTGCTGCATGGTATCCGCCGATCGTATTGTGGTGATAAGATGAGTGTGCGGAGTTGAAAGTGCTGATGGAAAGATCGAGCACACGGTAGTAGCCGCGACCATTGGGTTCCATTTGTTTGATCTGCGAATCTACTGGTCGCTCCGCCAGGTTGTTGCTGTATTCTGAGGTAGAGGCATAGTCGCTGGCATCGATATAACGACGATCTACGGTCCATAGATCGATGGTCACCAGCAGTGTGAGCAGACCCACCGCCACAGGCGTTGAAGTAATCTTGTATTTGAGTATGGCCCAAAGAACACCTGCTCCGGCCAGGCAGAAAGCTAAAGATCGGAAGGCATCAGCTTGCATGGCAGATTTCCGTGCATTTACGAGGATTGACAGGATGTTAGCTGGATATCTTTCATCACTAACTGAGCGGAATGAGAGGAGTTCTCCACCGATTAGGGCAAAGACCAAGCAGAATCCTCCCACGATGGCCACACTCTTGAATAAGTCTGTGAGTAACTTTTGCCGATCTCCGGTAAATACTTTTTGCAGACCCAGCATTGCTGGAATCACTATAAAGGCAGGAAGTACATTCATGACCGAATTAGGAGTTCTGAATTTGCTAAAGAGCGGTAAATGGTCAAAAAGTGGTCTGTTGAGCCAACTGGCATGCTGACCCATCGAGAGAAAAAACAAGAGTAAAGTCACGGCAATCATACCCCACCGTAGTGCGGGATTGACCTGAAAGAGAGAAAATACAAACAGCAATATCATGATGGCACCTAAATAGTATGGACCACTGGTGAAAGTCAATGTGCCCCAATAAAGAGGGGCTTGAACGGTTCCGTCAGCAGCGACCGGCGCATTGTTGCTGCGCAGCAGACGACCAAGTTCCGAATTGGCGGAAATCTCTTCACCAGATGAGCCTCCAACAATTCTGGGAATCAGAATGCTCAGTACATCGGTGAATTCATTGCTCCAACTCATGGCATAATTCCATTCGAGTCCCTCGACTTCACTACTGCTCTCGGCCACGGCACTTGCTTTTGTCAGGATGGGTTGACCCCGCATGGTATCGTCGGCGTAGTCATTGGAGGATGATAGTTGAGCAAAATTGGCCAGTCCGGTCAACAATGCCGCCCCGAGTGCTACTCCACTTGCTATAGCAAAAGTCTTGACCTCACCTTTTCGGATGGCATCTATAAGATAGCTCAATGCCAACAATACCAGCGATAGCAGAAGGTAGTAGACCATCTGAATATGGTTGCTAAGAATGGCAAGAGAAGACGCAAACGCAATGGCACATGCACCCAGGATATATTGCTGGCGAAAACACAAAATCAAACCAGCCACAATTAGGGGAAAGCTGGAGATGACGGCGAGCTTCGAGTGGTGGCCCGCATCCAATAACACGATAAAATTGACATTGATGGCAAAACCCAAGCTGCCTATCACAGCCAGCCAGGGACTGATCCCCAATAGGATCAGTGCCAGATAACAGAGCAGGGCACATCGAATCGTCAAACCGAGGGGCCCCTTAAAACCTGCTTGAATCACAGGAACAGCATATTTGGTCACGTTGTATTGCGCCCCCAAAGTCAGCAGACCCCATGGCATCCCAGAAAAGATGGCATTATTCCAGCGGATGGTCCTACCCGTCTCTTTTCCGTAATGGATCACCTCTGAGCTCCAAGCAGTCGAAGAAATAGCATCTCCAGCTTGTATCTTCTTTCCTTGCAGCTGAGGAAAAAAATAGGCGATGCATACCACCACCATAGCAATGATTGCAAGGAGATGGGGTTTAGCTTTGTTCCAGGCACTCGGTTTGTCGACAGTCATTATTTTTTAAAATTGTATGGCTTACTTAATCATAAAAAAAGGCCGGAAATGCCTTTCGCTCATTTCGCTTTAGCACATGTAGGGCTATGAAAGACTTGGTAAACCCCCAACCATACCCCCAGAGCTGAATAAAACTGGCAGCACACGCCAATAACGAGATGGACAAATCTTTTGTTTTAATCCATGCGTCGATCACGATGATCAGTGCCAGTATTATCAGAGGTAATAGAAACCAGACCGAGAAGGTCAGGGCTAGGAGCACTGTGAGGCAACTTCCCCACAGAAACACACTGGGCAGCGCAAAAATGTACTTAAAAGTATCGGGATACCAGCGAATTAGAATGTTTCTAACCACCCCAAACTTATAAACCTGCTTCGAAAACTTACTCCAGTCTATCCTGCGCTTGTGATAAACATACAGATCTGGTACCAGCGCTGAGGAAAATCCAGCCCTTACGATGCGGATACTAAGGTCCGGATCCTCACCCGGATGCAGGCTAGCAAATCCACCCACTTTCTCAAAGACAGTGTGGGAAAAACCCATATTAAAACTCCGTGGTTCAAATTTGCCTACGTGTTTTTTTCTTCCACGAATACCACCAGTGGTAATGAAGGAGGTCATGGCATAATTGATGGCCTTCTGTACTTTGGAAAACGATGGATGCTCTCTGTCCGGTCCTCCAAAAACGTCCACTTCGGGATGCTCCATCAGGAAGGCATCCAGTTTGGAGAAATAGTCCGTGGGAATCAGGCAATCAGAATCAAAGAAGAGCAAATAATCACCTTGGGCTTTCTTCATGCCAAAGTTACGGCTATCCCCTGGCCCCGAGTTATCCTTGTAGAAGTACTGGATATTGAGCTCGGTTTTAAAGCCCTCCACCTCCTGAATACATTTGGTGCTTGATCCATCTTCCACAATGACCACTTCAAAATTTTTTCGGTCTTGATCGGCTAAAGATTGGAGCAGCTCCCGTACCTCTTCTGGCCGATTATAAACAGGGATGATCACCGAATATTTCATGCAAACCCGAATTGGCAGCTAAGTTGATAAAAAACTCGTATGTACCAAAATATAGCAACTCTTCTTAATGGGTTTCTACTGTGATTATCAACGTTTTACTTAGATGTGGTCATTATCCTGATTTCATAGCCAATGCTGGCAAAGCATAGATGTGGGCATCGAGCGGTCTGCCATCTTTGACGAATGCCTTTATTTGGTAACCTACCTTGACAAAACCTACTTTCTCCAGTACTCGGCAGGATGCTTCATTGTATTCAAATACCTTGGCCTCAAGTCGTGTGAGTGAGGTGGTTTGGAAAATATGATCGCAGAACCCGCCCAGTGCAAGTGTCATGACCCCACGGTTCCAAAATTCCTTGGCCAACCAGTAGCCTATCTCTGAAGTTGGAGCATCTGTGCCTAGGTTGTAGAGCAGCCCGATAGCTCCTATCTGCTCACCTGAGTCCCGGCGAATGGCCCACTGACACTGCACTCCATGCTCTTTTTCAAACGACAAAATCTGTTGAATAAATGACTGAGCGTCATCCTTGGTGTAGGGATGGGGTAGTGAAGCAGTCATCTGATAAATCTCTTCGTCATTCAGATACTTCACGAGACTATCTGCGTCGGGAAAGTCAATGACCGTGAGATGATAGCCATCTGCAAGGGTGATCCAGTCTTTAGTCCGGTGTAATGTCCTTTTTTCAGTCATAATGTGTAAAGGTAAGGCCTCTCTCTAGCGCAAGTCCACTTTTTCCTCTGACAATATTTATAAAAAAGAATTCATGCAGATGGGATCTATGGATGTAGTTCAACCAGTAGGACCTTAACACTCTTCATAGTACTCCCATGGTCTGTGGCTCAGCTTCTGTAGTTGATCAGGGTCCGGTATGTCTGTAGTATGCGTTCTGAGCCCATACCTAGACGGTACATATTGAATGCCACCAGGTTGGCAAACTGGACGCGAAAATATCCATTGCTTCGATATTTACGTGCCGATACAAGGATGTTTTTTGGCAGGACCACAAACCTGTAGTCCGCCTTGGCTTTTTTCAGGAACTCATATTCCTCCATGATGACATCCCCATCGCGATAGCCACCAATTTGGTCAAATACATCTCGCCGCACAAATAGGCTTTGATCTCCACCCCGGCACCACATCTGGGGATAACGCGTAAAAAAGGCATTGATCTTCAGCAGCACATGTGAACTGTCAAACTTAAATCGATAGCACCCCACATCATACCCATCTCGCAGTGCCTGGAGGATGTCTTCGCAGTATGACAGTGGGGGCAGGGTATCTGCATGCACGAAGTAAAGTACTTCGCCCTCAGCCATGTCAACTCCCATATTCATCTGCCTGGCTCGGCAAGCTTCTGTTTCAATAAGTCGTACGCGATGTGCTCTGGCGATCTTGCAGGTAGCGTCGCTGCTGCCCCCATCTACCACGATGATCTCCACTTGACGACTTTCTGCCCCACTCCTTAACCGGATCAGTAGTGGATTCAGGTGAGCGCTTTCATTTAATGTTGGGATGATGACGCTAATAGTCATAGCTCTGCTTGCTGAAATTAGTTTTCGGTACTGGTCATCCTAGAACTCCCCAGTTGATTCCCACTATGGATTCTGTACATTTGAGATTTCATTAAAACTAACAAATCCTGGTAAGATGAAGATTCTTGTAATCGGAGGAGGAAATATGGGCAGAACCTATGCTCAGAGTTTTCTGCGCTCCCATATCGTGAATGCTGAAGAGATGATGATCTTGGAAAAATCAGAAAGCAAAGCTATCGATCTTCAGAAAGAAAACATCGGACAGGTATATGGCAGTCCTGGAGAATGTCTTCCTCAAGCTGATCTGATTATTCTGGCGGTCAAACCTCAGGATGTTCACGAGCTGTTTGACAGTCTTATAAATATGGTCGATCCACAACAGGTGTACATATCTATTATGGCAGGTATTAAAATTGGTGCCATTAAAAAAGGGCTGGGCATCGCAAAGGTGATTCGTGCCATGCCCAATCTCCCTGCCCAGATCGGGATGGGTATGACTGCATTCACCTCTACTGATGAAGTGACCCGAATAGAGCTCACAATGGTCCAAAATCTACTCAACACCACGGGTAAAGCCATCTATGTGGACAAGGAGGAATTACTCGATGCTGCCACAGCCATCTCTGGTAGTGGTCCCGCCTATGTCTTTTATTGCATGCAGTCATTGATCGGTGCGGCTCTTGATATGGGATTTTCTGCTCCTGAGGCAGAACTCCTGACCTGGCAGACTTTTAAGGGTGCCGTAGAATTATTTCACAAAAACGATTTAACCAGTGAGGAGTGGATAGCTCGAGTCGCTTCTCGCGGGGGAACCACCGAGGCTGCGCTCAATTACTTTGAGCGAGAAAAGGTGAAGGAACGGCTTCAGGGCGGTGCACAGGCAGCATTGACTAGAGCTATTGAGCTGGGTGATACTACCTGACTTTCTGCGGGGACGGTGAATCATAACTCACCTAGGCTGCTAAGACATCACACAGAACATTGTCGGCAATTCTAACTTCCCAACGGCAAGCTGGGCAGGCTTTTTGGTTTTATGCTCGTGGTCATCCGATAGATATTAGCGCGCCCTTACACGGCTGTGTCAGCATTTTAGCGTCATGTCTGAAAACGACATCTCAGGAGAGATCTCAACATTTCTTAGGTGATGCATCCCGATCTTTTTGAATGCTTCATTTTATGAGAAAAAAACTCGAATAGCCCCACAATGCTTATTTTTTCTGCCTTGTCTACCTCTAAGATAACGGCGCTTAAATGGTGAATTTATTATCCGACAGTCCCTTAGTCAAGTGCACCGATTGCTTGTGTAATCTTTTGGATGGCATCCAGCGTACTGTGATCGTCATCATACACAGAGTACCATCCTTGATGCTCGTGTGGTGGGTCACCTATCAATGGATCTCCAGTGTGCCAGAATCCACCAGGTTGCGATGGTCGTGCTGCACCTGCCCACGCCCAAAAATTGGCCCCTGACATAGTAGTTGTGGACATCCGCTGCACTATCTCGCCCATCAAATCTGACAAGTATCGATCGCGCCATGTTGTGGACGCACCTGGATCATAGCTGCTGGCATCCCTGGCAATACCAAATTCCTCCAGCACAAGGGGTTTATTGAGTTGTTGTGCCTGCATCAGATGATCATCCAGATATCGAATGGCTTTTTGTAAAGCCTCAGCATAGGTAGCACCTGGCTTTGCTGGATCATACCAACCCCAGTTTTGTATCCAGATATGGATCGTCGTGTAGTCGATTTGTGCAAAATCATGGTCTCGATCAAAGCGATTACCTGCCAATTTGGATGGTGTAGCGCCCTCGCTGCCTATGGAGACCATATGATTGGGATCCATGGCTTTGATATGTTTGGCGGTAGATTTGATCCAGGACCGGTAGGCCTTGGGGCGCATCATGCCCCGGGGTTCGTTTGCTAATTGCCAGGACATAATGGTTGGGTCATCAATATATGGGACTTGGCTAATTAAGTTGATGCGCGATATCAATTGATCTATCCCCTGGAGATAGAGGTCTTGAGCGGCCTTGATCTTATAAAATTGTGATGTGTAGAGCATGTATTTGGTCCAGCTGCCCTCCTCAGCAGGGGGAGGGTAGGGAATCGCTTTGTGGGTGGCCCACGATACCAATTGTGCCATACCTCCCGACCAAGGCCAGAAATTTCCCAGGCATACCACCGCCTTCATATCTCGTTTTTGCATTTCTGTAAGCAGGAAATCCAGGCCTTGCAGCAGGTCCTCACTGAAATGATCTCTATCTGGTCTCAGCGCAGGCTGTATGCACCAGGGTGCATGGTCAGGTCCTTCGCTGATGGCCATGATACGAAGGTTGGTGATTCCCAAAGACTTGAGATGATCCAGTTCCTGCACTAATCTCCCACGGTCGCCAGTTTGTTGCGATCCTAAATGCATTCCTTGCCAGAAATTGGTCCCAAAATACCGGTAGGGCTTTCCATGGAGCATAAAGTGCCCATCTCGCACCTGCACAAAATCTTGGGCACGACCTGAGAAGCCCATACCAAGGAAACTGATGAATGACACTAAGGTGGCCAAGTCGAGAAGATTTTTCTTAATCGCTGATGGTAAATCCATCTTCTTTTCTTATGAAGTAATGACAGAATCCTTCCCACCAGATAATGGTCACATAAGCACTAATGGGAAGAAGTAGAGTGAGCAGCCACGCTTTCCATCCGACGCACAGAGACATGACAACCAGGGCTACTCCCATCCAAATCAGGTATAATATCATCAGCAAACCCAGGCGCACGGGTGTATAAAATTCGACCTTTTTTACTTTATTGCCAGCTATGTACTTCGCCAAGTAAAAGGGTGCCGCATTAACAGCAAACCCAATCATGGCAATTGGACCGAGGATAAGCAAAATCACCAATTTCCAGGCTTTACTCCAACCGCTATGAAACACCATCTGATCTCGATGGGCCGAAAACATTTTTTGGGCGGTTTCTCTCGTAAAATTGTCGGTTTTATTGATCTGATCGGCCAGTGACTTCTCTCTTTGAAACCTGCCGTGGTCGTCATCGAGAATCGGCCATGGAAAGTCGGGAATTTTAGCATCCAGGGCTTCAAAGAGCTCAGAAGCTAGTGGTTCGTCTTCGTCCTTCTCTAGATGAATCACCAACGGCTTCATGCTGGCATGGACATCGGTAGTCATATCTCTGGTAGCCACGTTTTTATCGTCTTCATACTTGGCGAGATAGTCCTGAATGGCTATGGGATCACCGACTTGCAACATCACATCCGATCTAAATTTTGTGCCATTATTGTAGTTTACGCCGATCGGCACGATCTTCAGGTTGTTGACGTTCTTTTCTTCATAAGCGCCAAAGGCCAACCGGGCCACACCTTTTTGCAATGGAGAAAGCTTCTTTTGCAATTTTGTGTTCCCCTCCGAAAAGATGAGTATCACTTTGCCATCCTTCAAAGCCTGATGCGCCCACGCAAAGGAATCCGCATTTCTGCGCATATTCTTAAAACCGTCTCGAAAGCGATAGATGGGTATTTGGTGTGTCTTTTCGAGAAACCAATTCCATTTTGAGTCAAAAATGTCTCCTCTTACCAGGAAATGCAACGGTCGATCAAGAAAGCATGCCAACAAACAGGCCTCGGTAAAGGCCATCGGATGGTTGCATGAAAGCAGTAATGGTGACTCCTTGGGAATCTTTTCACTCCCAACTAAGTAGATTTTTCTAAAGTAAACCTTGAAAATAGTAGCAACAAGTTGCTTAAGGATCTTGTACAGCAAGAATGGAAGTTTTTAAATTGGCATTCGCAAAGCGGAAAATAGTCTTTTTTATCAATGGACAATAATGTCAAGTATCTGATTGTGATCGGTGGCCCTACGGCGGTAGGTAAATCAGCATTAGCCATAGAGCTTGCAAGAAACTTTGAGACGGAGATTCTCTCCGCAGATAGTCGACAAATATACCGGGAGCTCAATGTCGGAACAGCAAAACCAGCACCTGATGCATTGGCCACCATCAAACACCATTTTGTCGACCATATTCCGATTACATCATCCTTTACGGCCAGTGATTTTGAGCAGGAAGGCCTCTCCACATTGGATATGATATATCAGGACAACGACCTAGCCATCTTATGTGGAGGTTCGGGATTCTACATTCATGCACTCTGTTTTGGCCTGGACAAACTGCCCGATGTGCATCCGGAAGTGAGGAAAAAGTTTGACCATTTGCTAGTGGCAGAAGGGATAGAAGCCCTACAGTCGAGGCTAAAAAAGGAGGATCCTAAGTATTACAAAGTGGTTGATCGGGAAAACCCCCACCGGCTGATTCGTGCACTAAGTGTGGTGGAGCAGACGGGACGCGCCTACAGTTCCTACCTGAGTCAGAAGCGGGACCCGAGACCTTTTGAGACCATATGGATTCTGCTCGATGAGGATCGGCAGGTGGTCTATGAAAAGATCAATAAGCGTGTGGACCATATGATAGCAGCTGGACTAGAAGACGAAGTGGGTAAGTTGCTGGCTTTCCGGGACCTACCAGCACTTCAGACGGTGGGATACCAGGAATGGTTTGACTATTTTGATGGTAAGATTGATCGGGCTGAGGTGATTCGATTGATTAAGAGAAATACACGCAGATATGCCAAGAGGCAATGGACCTGGTTTAGAAAGCATGGCGAATGGAAGTCTTTCTTACCCAGTCAGGTGGGTGAGATCCTTGACTATATCAAACAGATCAAGAAAGTCGGCCCTAAGGCTATAGAAGCACGTGGACGCTTTCGGGAGGACGACCGATAATGGCTCTATCTCCCTTGATGATGACGGGTCTTTGGATGAGTTTGGGATAATCTGCCATGATCCTGATCCACTCTTCCTCGGTGTGTTCTTTGCCTCGATACTCTTCTTTGTAAAGTTTTTCCTCCTTGCGCACTAGATCAAATGCACTAATCCCCAACTTTTCCAATAGCTCCTTGATCTCTTTGCGGGATGGAGGGGTTTCTAAGTAAAGTATGACCTCGGGTTCGATTCCATTATTGCGAATAATGTTCAGTGTTTCTCGGCTCTTGCGGCACCTTGGATTGTGATAGATTTTCATACCTTCCAGCGAAATTTTCCCCTGCGAATTTACAGCTTATTATGATTTGGAAGCAACACTCAAGCCTTGAATTCATTAATAGTATACAGAAAAACACCTTGGCTGGACACCTAGCCATCAATTTTCTTGAAATTGGTCCAGATTTTTTGCGAGCTAGCATGCCTGTGGACGATCGGACCAGGCAGCCATTAGGTCTCCTTCATGGAGGTGCATCGGCGGCTTTGATTGAGTCGATGGGGGGCATTGCTGGATGGCTGTGCCTAGACGATCCAGAGGTTTTAAGCGTTGTAGGAATAGAAATAAATGCCAATCATCTCCGCACGGTAGCCAATGGAGAAGTGACTGGACTGGTAAAACCTGTAAAAGTGGGTCGAAGAATGCAGGTGTGGAATGTTGAAATCTTCCAGGAAGAGAGATTGATCTGCGTAGGCAGACTCACCAATATGGTGGTTAATTCGAAGAAATAAAGTTTGTATGGTGTGCCAATTGTTGCGGTACTTGTTGATTTTGCACCTGCTCTACCTTCCCCTCCAGGGATTTTCTCAACAAAAGGATTTCAATCTCGAGTTTGTGGGCAATGCGCGCGTCCCTTTTCCTGATAGTGTCGAGGGATCATACAAAACATACACAGACGTTTGGGGATGGGTAGCTCCAGACGGTACCGAGTACGCGATCATGGGTACCGGTACTGGCACTTCTATTTTTGGACTGCAGGATCCATCCAACCCAGTATTGCTGTTTTCGGTGCCAGGTAGTTGGTCCAGGTGGCGAGATATGAAGACCTATCAAGAGTACCTCTATGTCGTTGCCGACGAGGGAATTGATGGGCTATTAGTTGTTGATATGAGCATGGCACCAGACTCCGTGACTTGGAATTTTTGGAGGCCCGAATTGACGATCGCGGCAGAGCCATTTATTTTGGCTCAATGCCATAACCTGTATATCGATTCCAGCTATGCTTATTTGGCAGGTTGTAATGGTCCCGGTGGAACCTACATATTCGATCTCGGTGTAGATCCGATGAGTCCACCCTTGGTCTCTGCCACCGATCCTCTGTACGCTCACGATGTGTACGTGCAAGATGATCGGCTATATGCTTCTAACCTCAGAAATGGCTTTTCCATCGTCGATATAAGTGCGATAGATCAACCTGTCTCTCTTGCCTTTCAGGAAACATCTGCCAATTTCACACATAATGCCTGGGCATCCCCAGATAATCGTTATCTCTTTACCACCGATGAGGTGAACGGAGCCTATGTAGAAGCTTATGATGTATCAGATCCTGATGAAATCATTCGACTGGACCAATTCAGGCCTGCCGCCACTCGGGGACTAGGTGTCATACCCCACAATGTGCACTACCATAATGGATATTTGATCACCTCCTACTACACGGATGGGATCAAAATCATCGATGCCAACCAACCCGATAATTTGGTGGAAGTGGGCAGCTACGATACCTATTTTACAAATGATGGAACCTTTGGTGGTGCCTGGGGAGCTTATCCCTTTCTGCCATCAGGATTGGTCCTGGTTTCCGATCGTTCTACCGGCTTGTATGTGTTGCAACCCACCTACCAGCGTGCCAGCTATGTGCAGGGCATGGTGCGCGATTCCGTCAGTGGCGAACTCTTAGCAGGTGTTGAAATCACGTTCCTCTCAGATAAACCCGGTTATGAAGAGACTGATACAGATGGTCGTTTCAAGACGGGACTAGCTGATACTGGCCTCCAGGTCTTGTCCTTTTTCCGGTGGGGCTATGCTCCCAAGAAAATTTCTGTAGATCTAGTTGCGGGTTCTACCACTTCTGTCGATGTGACATTGAGACCACTGCAGACATTTACGGTTTCCGGAATCGTGATTGACGATGAATCGGGCGAACCCATCGATGAGGCACCGGTCATATTGCAAAACGGCATTTATCGGAACGACATCAGCACTTCATCCGCCGGCACTTTCATGCTCAGAGTTTATGAGGGAGCGGCGATTCTGGCTGCTGGAAAATGGGGGTATCTTCACGAATTTGTGGAGGTGGATCTACAGAAGAACGAGTCAGACCTCGAGATTAGATTGAAAAGGGGCTATCGAGATGATTTCGTGTTTGAGTACGGATGGCAAGTCCAGAACAGCCAGAAGAACCTTGCTCAACGTGGATGGCAGCGAGGCACGCCGGGCTATGCCATGTACAAGGGAGAACCCGCCAATCCTGACCGGGATGTCGACGGAGATTTTGGAGACGATTGTTATGTGACTGGGTTGGATAATAATCTGTGGTCTAATGTCGCCGACACCTCGGTACTGCAATCCCCAACCTTTGATTTATTAAACTATGAGGATCCATTCTTATATTATTATTTGTGGTATTATGTGAATGGCGTCAATCCTCCAGACGATGTGTTGGAAGTGTTCATAGGAAATGGAGAAGAAGAGGTCTTGGTCGAGCGGCTGGATGACTATCAAAGTGGATGGAGAGATAGATCTAGCATAAGAATTTTGGACTTTCTCACACCGTCTGCCGAAATGTATCTAAAGGTAGTAGCGACTGATGCGGGTAATATCAACATCTGCGAGGCAGGTCTAGATGCCTTTGTCATCACGGAAGGTATGACTACACCTGTTTACTCATCCACCATTGACTGGATGTCTGTTTACCCCAATCCATTTTGCTCAGAAATCACGGTGCAATTATCCGATGGAAAGGACTATCGGTATAAGCTGACCGACATCGCGGGAAGGACGGTGCTGTATGGATCTATCGGTAAGGATAAACTCCGAATTCCAACAATGGACATACATCCTGGTATGTATGTGCTTACTGTGCTTGGTCGAGATGGTATCATAGCTAGTAGAAAGGTGTTGAAAATGTAGGGATAGCATTCTGCATGGCTTCTCTTACCCTCGTTGCCAAGCCATGAGACCAATGGCTCTCAACTCAGACAATCAGCTTGCTTAGTTTTCGCCGTCCTGGCATTTTTCCCTATTTTCCGGCTTCCAAATAAGATCCATGATCAAGAAGACCAAACTAAAAGCCCAGGATCTGAGCTCAAAACTGGACCTGCTCTGGGAGTTGGCAGGAGCAAAGATATGTTCGATCGATGAAGAATTTGACACTGATTCAGGCGCACCAGTTTTTACTGTAGCGGGTAAATATGGATCCAGAGGCTGGACTGAGTGGACCCAAGGCTTTCAATATGGCGCCGCGATCCTTCAATACGAGATTACTGGTGAGCAAAAGTTTCTGACCATTGGGCGTCGGGCGACCATAGAGAAGATGGCCCCGCATGTCACACACTTCGGTGTGCATGATCATGGGTTTAACAATGTGAGCACCTATGGTAATTTGCATAGACTGATCGTGGATGGCAAGATCCATGCGGATGAGCGCGAAATGCAGCTCTGTGAGCTGGCTCTGAAACTCTCTGGAGCTGTACAGGCACATCGATGGACCAATTTACCAGATGGGGGAGGGTACATCTATTCATTCAATGGCCCACATTCTCTCTTTGTTGACACTATTCGCTCGGTTAGGGCATTGGTCGTGAGTCATGAATTGGGTCATGACTATCGTAGTGAAAACGATCAGGTATGGAGCCTTTTAGACAAAGCCTTGGATCATGCTGAAGCGACCGCCAAATACTCCATCTACTATGGTGAAGGCAGAGACATCTATGATGAAGAAGGTCGAACTGCCCATGAGAGTGTGTTTAATAACAATGATGGACGCTATCGGTGTCCCAACAGTCAGCAGGGATTCTCCGGGTTTACCACCTGGACCAGAGGTCTTGCCTGGGCCATGCTTGGATTTGCGGAGCAGTTGGAATATCTGGACACGCTTGAAGATGATGCCTTAGCACACCGTGGAGGTGTGAAGAAGTATCAAGACCTCTTTCTAAAGGCAGCCAAAGCTACTTGCCATTTCTACATTAAAAATTCACCCATCGATGGGATTCCCTACTGGGATACCGGCGCTCCCAATCTACACCAACTCGGTACCTATCTCGAGAGGGAGGCCGATCCTTACAATGACTATGAGCCTGTAGATAGCTCCGCCGCAGCCATCGGTGCCCAGGGATTATTGAGACTAGGTAGATACCTCAACGATAGGGGTGAAGATGGCGAGAGGTACTGGCAGGCCGGATTGCAAGTGGCCGATCGTCTTTTTGAAACTCCGTATTTGAGCACCGATCTTCAGCATCAGGGTCTCATTTTGCATGCTATCTATCACCGACCCAATGGCTGGGACCATGTACCAGCAGGTAAAAAGCAACCTTGTGGAGAGTCGAGTATGTGGGGTGATTATCATGCTATGGAGCTGGGTCTATATCTGCATCGCATCATCCATGAGATGCCGTACTACACTTTTTTCGCCGGTGTCAAAGAATAGGTAGATGAAGAACCTTTCAAAACTTTGCATCCATACCATTACCAATAAACCCTGGTCATTGCCTGTGTTGCTGGAAAAGTATGCAGACGTGGAGATTGGAGGTGTCAGCGTTTGGCAGAATGCGGTGGAACCATTCGGTGTGAGCGAAGCTGCCAAGATGCTTAGTGATCATCCAGTGGAGGTAGTATCGTATGTGCGGGGTGGCTTTTTCCCAGGCAAAGACAGTGCTACCAGAATGCAAGCCATCGATGACAATAAAAGGATGGTCGATGAGGCTGCAGCCATTGGTGCTCCAATATTGGTTTTGGTCTGCGGAGCATCACCGGAAGTCGGTCTCCCCGTGTCGAGAGATCAGATTAGGGAAGGAATTGAAGCGATTTTACCTCATTGCATCCAGCAGGGTGTCAAGCTAGCCATCGAACCCCTCCATCCTATGTATGCGGACACACGATCTGCCATCAACACGATGGAGCAAGCCAATGATATGGCTGAATTTTTTTCACACGACCATGTGGGTGTGGCCGTAGATGTTTATCACCTATGGTGGGATCCCCATTTAGAAAGGGAGATTAAGCGTTGTGGAGCCCATGGGAATCTGCTGGCCTATCACATCTGTGACTGGAAGTATCCACCCGCAGACATGCTGAATGATCGAGGGTTGATGGGAGAAGGCTGCATACCTATTGCCCAGATCTCATCCTGGGTACGTGAGGCAGGTTTTGATGGATTTGAAGAGGTGGAAATATTTTCAAACCGGTACTGGTCAATGGAACAAGATGAATTCTTGCGAATGATTATTTCTTCATATAGAAATTTGTGAATGCGTAAAACTTTGAAATAGTGGGAGATAAGAAAGTACATAAGATCGGCATCATCATGAATGGTGTGACAGGTAGAATGGGTACCAGGCAGCACTTGGTACGCTCTATGGTGGCTATCAGGGCTCAAGGAGGTGTGAAAATCGGTAGTAATGAAACCATCATGCCAGAACCTTTACTAGTGGGTAGAAATGAAGCCAAGTTGAAAAAGCTGTGTGAAGAGCATCAAGTGGCAGGATATACCACCTCCTTAGATGAGGCACTATCCCGACCAGGGTATCCCATCTATTTCGACTCTCAGATCACCGGTCGTCGCTTTAATGCAGTGAAACAGGCTATCGAGGCAGGGAAACACATTTACTGTGAAAAGCCCACCGGCACAACTGTCGATGAGGCTGTCGACCTCTATAAGATTGCCCTGGCAAATGGTGTGAAGCACGGTGTGGTGCAAGACAAACTGTGGCTACCGGGCATTTTGAAAGTAAAACAGCTGATCAAAGAGGGATATTTTGGGAAGATTCTTTCTGTAAGAGGAGAATTTGGGTATTGGGTATTTGAGGGTCACTCGGTCCCACCCAATCGCCCATCATGGAACTATCGCAAGGAAGATGGTGGAGGGATCATCATGGACATGTTGTGCCATTGGCGTTATGTCTTGGACGATGTCTTTGGAGCCGTCAAATCGGTATCCTGTCGCGGTGCCACCCATATTCCAGAACGCATCGATGAAAATGGTCAGGCATACAGATGTACAGCAGACGATTCCGCCTATGCTACCTTTGAACTAGAAGATGATATCATTGCTCATTTCAATTCATCATGGGCAGTAAGAGTGAGAAGGGACGATCTGCTGGTGATGCAGATCGATGGTACCAAGGGATCAGCCGTGGCGGGTCTTCGCGAGTGTTACACACAAGCTTATGAAGAGACCCCGGTGCCGGTCTGGAATCCGGATATTCCCCAGCCCATCAACTTCATTGATCAATGGAAAAAGGTAGAAGGTGAGGAGTCATATGACAATGCATTTAAGGTGCAATGGGAATTGTTCCTTAAACATGTGGTCACCGATGCCCCCTTCAGATGGGGTCTCCTTGAAGGTGCGAAGGGCGTCCAGCTGGCTGATATAGGTCTGGAAAGCTGGGAGAAGAAATGCTGGATCGACGTTAAAGATCTTGCCTAATGCAGAAGATAGCCTTGATCACAGGTGGTAGTCGGGGAATTGGTTTGGGTATTGCCCAGAGCCTCGCCGATGAAGGCTATGGGTTAGCCATCAATGGCATGCGGCCAGCAAATGCTGTGTCAGAGGTACTGGAAAGTCTGAGCTCCCACGAGGCAGACGTCATCTATGTCCAGGGCAACATCGGTGAAAGTGTAGATCGTGCCCGGATGGTAGAGCAAACCGTACGTCATTTTGGAAAGATCAATGTACTTGTCAATAATGCTGGCGTGGCACCAAAGCAGCGATTAGATATCTTGCAAACCACCGAGGAGAGTTATGATCGAGTGATGGACATAAATCTGAAAGGAGCATTTTTTCTTTCACAAGTCGTTGCCAATCATATGCTCGTGGCCAAGTCACAGTATCCAAACGATCATTTCGCGATCATTAACATATCATCGATCTCCGCCACCATTGCCTCAGTAAATCGGGGAGAATACTGCATCTCAAAAGCTGGGATGAGTATGGTTACACAGCTTTTTGCCGCTAGACTGGGTGAAGAAAAAATTCCTGTCTTTGAGGTAAGGCCCGGTGTGATAGCTACGGATATGACTGGTTCGGTGAAAGACAAATATGACCGCCTCATCGCCGATGGGCTGACGGTACAGAAAAGGTGGGGTTTTCCGGAAGATGTGGGTAAGTCGGTGGCAGCCTTATGCCGGGGCGACTTTGCCTATTCAACAGGTCAGGTGATCATGGTAGATGGCGGTTTGACCATTCAACGACTGTGACCACAGGGATAAATGATTCTTCATCAAAAAAAATAGCAAATGAATAGGCAGCTGATTTGGAAAATATGTTGCGTCCTCGTACTCATATTGGTCGTCCTTACTTTTACTCCCATTGTCATACCTCCAAATCGCCCGGGCCCCCTTCTACTGGGGATGCCGTATACCCTTTGGTCTGGCATGCTACTCAGCCTGGTTTTACTTTTCCTGACGATTGTAGGCTCACTGACCCATCCTGGTAGAGACTAAACAGATAAATCATTGACTCATGGTAAAGACATTAATCATAGTAGGCACCATCTATGTGGGCATCCTGGTATCTTTCACACTCCTGACCCGGACAAAGGAAAAGGATAGCAAGTCCTATTTTATGGCTGGATCCAATCTGGGTGCCTTCCTGGGCCTTTTCACTTTTGCAGCCACATTATTCAGCACCTTCACTTTACTCGGGATGCCTGATTTCTTCAGGGTCCATGGAGTAGGTGCTTGGATTTTTCTAGCTGTGTCTGACATCGTGATGGTCTTCGGCTTACTCTGGGTGGGTTACTACCTTCGAAAAAAGACACAGGGCTACCAGTACCTTGGCATGGCGGGATTTATGCAGCGCTGCTATCAATCAAAGTTTGCCGGTATCGTAGCTTTTCTAGGTGCCTTTATTTTCTTGGTACCCTATGTGGCCATTCAGATCCGGGGAGTGTCTTTCTTCCTTCAGGAGGCCTTCCCCCAATCTGCTCCGCTGTGGGTCTACGCTGTGTGTATCGTTGCGGTCATGTTGATTTATAGTGAGGTTGGTGGACTGAAGGCTATCATATACAGCGACGTGCTGCAAGGTATTGTCTTGCTGGTGGTTATTTGGATTATAGGTATCTTATGTTTGCAAGAAGTGGGCGGTCTCAAACAGATGTTTGCTACGATCGGGGCACAAAATGAGGCTTTGCTTTCCACGCCGGGACCAAAAGGACTCTTTGATTTTCAGTTCCTATTTGGATCCATGATTGCGATCTGTATGATCCCCTTTACACAGCCGCAGGTATCTACCCGATTGATCATTATGAAGGATACTAAGGCATTATTTCGCACAGCCATTGGATTGGGCAGTTTTGCCATTCTTGTCATTTTGCCAACGGTTTTTTTGGGCATGTATGGTGCGATCAAGTATCCAGATGCCAGCACTTCAGAATTTTTAGGAAAGACCTTGATTCATGATCAACCAGGTGTATTAGGAGCCTTTGTCATTATAGGATTGGTCGCAGCTGCTATTTCCACTGCCGATTCCCAGGTGTTTTCTCTGGGAGGTGAAACCAGGTCCATGCTGGCCGGTGATGATGATAAGAAGATGGTACTGACGGCTCGCCTTTCCATAGCAGTATTTGCCGTCTTGGCCCTGATCTTTGCCATATTAAGCAGTGATCAATTGGTGCTGCTTGCCCGCGCTAGCTTTGCGGGAACCTCACTGCTTGCACCCATGATCTTTACCGGGATTTTTTACGATCGGTCAGCAAACATTTCAATATTGCCCTGGTTGACTCTAGGAGCCATCTTGATCCTGGTTTGTTCTAATCTTGGTTTCATCACCAATCAGGTACTGGCCATAAGGCTTGACCTTGTGTTGCTCGGTATTCTTACCGTGTACGCCATTGTTTCAGTCCAAATTGACAAAAGCATAGCTGACGAAAAGGTCAGTACCTAGCAAATTGGTTTGGTGTGGTAAAATGGCCGATGTGAGGGTCCTGATGAGCACCCATCTTAAGGTTTTGAAATTATTTCGAAAGTTCTATCTTTGTCGAGCTTTTGAAATCAGGTCTGGGTTTTTCAGATCGGTTGTCTCAGGCCCCTTCGTCTAGTGGTTAGGACGCAAGGTTTTCATCCTTGAAACAGGGGTTCGATTCCCCTAGGGGCTACCTAATTTAATGGTTACACTCATTGTGTGACCATTCTTTTCCCCTTCTGGCTTCATGTACTACTATGTTTGATGAAATGCAATGATGCATATCATGCTGTCCATGATATTACTTAGCATCGATCACTCATATGGTATGTGCCAAATTGTTATTTTTGCTCACTTAATTTTTAGATGACCTTTATTAACTAAATCAAAGATTAATCACATGTCAAAGAAAATTGCCATAAATGGATTTGGTCGCATTGGTAGACTTACCTTCAGGCACCTACTGAAAACACCTGGTGTTGAAGTCGTAGCCATCAATGACCTTACCGATAATGCTAGCTTAGCACACCTTCTGAAGTATGACTCAGCTCAAGGAAAATTTGATGGTACTGTGTCCTCCAATGATGAGTATCTTATTGTTAATGGTCAGAAGATTCGTGCATCCGCGGAGCGCAATCCATCCAATCTTCCTTGGAAGGAGCTGGGAGTTGATGTTGTTTTGGAGTGCACCGGAATTTTTAGGAATGCCGAAAAAGCTGGCCTCCACCTTGAGGCAGGGGCAAAGAAGGTCGTAATCTCAGCCCCTGGCAAGGGAGATGGCATCAGGACGATCGTGCTGGGAGTCAATGATGAAGATTTAGATCTAAATCAAGACATCTTTTCTAATGCCAGTTGTACGACCAACTGCTTAGCGCCAGTAGCAAAATTACTGGTGGACAACTGGGGTCTCAAAGTGGGGAGTATGACCACCACTCATGCTTATACAGGAGACCAAAATATCCAGGATGGTCCGCATGGAGATTTACGCAGGGCTAGGGCCGCAGCTTTCAATATCGTACCTACTTCGACTGGCGCAGCTAATGCAGTGGGAAAAGTAGTGCCTGAGGTTGCAGGGAGACTCTCGGCCATTGCTTTACGTGTACCGATCGTCACCGGATCACTCATAGAGCTAAACTGTGTGGTGGACAAACCTACCACTAAGGAGGAAATCAATTCCGTCTTCAAAGCAGCTGCCGATGGCCCTATGAAGGGAGTTTTGGAATATTGTGATGATCCCATCGTGTCCGCCGATATCGTTCAGAATCCCCACTCCTCGATTTTCGACTCATTGATGACCGATGTACTTGATGGTAATTTTGTCAAAGTGGTGAGTTGGTATGATAACGAAGCTGGCTATTCAGCCAGGCTCTGTGATCTTTGCGAGAGAATTGCTAAGGGCATCTAGTCCGGGATAAGGAAAACCATTGATCGATTATGGGTGTGTAGAAATACACACCCCTTTTTTGTCTCTAGTGGGGTCGGACCCTTGAGCAGAGCTTCCTTTGCCCTCTATCTGGGGCGACCGATGAATGCTGCTAGTACCTCTGGTACTTGCCGATGTCATCTTTTTCTCTTGGTTCGTCGCAGCAGATTTCTTGCAAGTACAAGATCGAGATCGAGCTGAGGCCCCCACGTTTTGCACTATATTTGCGCCATGTGGAGAGAAAGAGGGGCAAAACTACTTGACTTCGCCAATACACCTATCAAATCAACGTACTTTCCCAGGTGGTCCACTTGGATATTTACTGTGGCGTTTGTGCTGATGGCCATCGGTTATGATTACCAGCAGATTTTGTTTGAGCCGCCTCAGAGTGTGCACCAATGGCGGCAGGCAGATTGTCTGTCCCTAACCACAACTTATTACCAGGATAAAAACCCTTTCTTTCAGCCGACCATGCATTACTTGGGTATCGATGGTACAGGTAAAACCGTCAGTGAATTTCCGGTAATCTATTACTTGGTTGGTAAGATCTGGAACATCACTGGCAGGCAGACCTGGGTATATCGATTGCTGGTGCTGCTCTTATTTTTTATCGGGTTACTAGCCATTTTCAAAATCGTGGAGCGAGCAGTTCGACATTCCATTGCCGGTCTGTTTGCTAGCTTGTTATTATTCTCATCCCCAGTTATGGCCTACTATGCGGGCAATTTCCTGATGAATATTCCCGCCTTTTCTTTCGCCTGCATAGGACTTTATTTTTTCTTCATATTCAAAGAGAAGCAGGACCAAAGGAGCTTGATGTATTGTGTGCTGTTTTATTGCCTGGGGGGGCTGTTAAAAGTATCTTCACTGTTGACTTTTGTACCCATTTGCCTTTTGTACACTGCCGATCTAATCGGAATAAGATTATCTCGTAATCGGATCTTCAAAGGTAATCTCAGGGAAGCCCTAAGCCTGATATTTGTTTTCGTGGTGATATTACTGTGGGTTTCTTTTGCCTCTGCATACAATGCCAGACATACAGGTGGTATCTTTTTAATTGGCATCTTACCCATCTGGAATCTAACCTCAGAGGAAATTGGCAGAACGGTCGAATTTGTAATCGAAAAATTTAAATGGGATTATTTTCGACCTTTTATAGAGGTTTTCCTTGCCTTGTCGGTTATTGTGGTGGATGCATTTCGACATCGGGTCGAGAAAAATATATTTTTTGTTTTGTTGTTGACCATTATCGGGGCCATGGTTTTTTCCGTGCTCTTTTTTGAAGCCTTGAGGTATCATGACTACTATGTAATTGATTTATACATCATGGTCCCACTCTTATTAATGGCGCTTTTCTCGATTGTAAAGACCGAGCTTCCCAGGTTTAGTTCATCCTATTTATTCGCAGCTGTACTCATCGCCATTTTGCTTCATAGTTTTGATTTTTCGCGGCGGAGAATGGATGAACGGTACGCAAAAGACCATTGGAAAAACGATGATCACCGTGAACTGTTTCAGCCATTCATGGAGCTAGAACCCACTTTCAAAAAATTGGGTATTGAGGAGGATGATCGGGTCATTAGCTTATCAGACTATAGCATCAATATCACCCTATATTTTATGAATCGAAAAGGTTGGACTAAATATGGTGTGGGTGCCGATCACGAGCGCATCCAGCAAAAGATTGACTTAGGTGCAAGATACCTACTGCTGGTCAAAGATCGTTGGCCTGATAAAGGAGAGATCGAGCCTTTTCTCAAGGACAGCATTGGCTCCTACAAGAATATTGACATCTATCGACTGCCACAATAATTTCATGGAAGTAGAAGGGGATCTTGTCTCCATCGAAAAGGAGGCCCATGGCGAGGTCACCATAAAGTGATACGAAAAAATAGCACCGTCCTAGATTGTGCATTCCAGCAGGGGTGTTTATCCATTTGTGCGATAATTCGATTAATGGACCGAGAACAGGTAACTGGGGCCAGTATTTGTCACGGTGGCATAGGGAGCCATGGTCAGATCCTGGTTTGGAACGTAACAACCGGGCACCTCAACACTCATCTGCGATCTGTCCTGCTGCATAATGTCAAGTTTGATTGCCGGATCATCGTCTAATTTTGGTATATCCAGTAAGACTATCGGAAGGGATTCTGTCTGAGGAAGTAAAGAGTTTATCTTAATGAGCTGGTCGTATCCTGCCTGGTTGGTGTCAAAAACAAGATCAGCTACGGAGAAGCCCGTCGGTGGAATGTTATGGTCAGTGACAGTAGTACAGTTTCCAATAAACGACTCTTTCCCTGAGGGCTCTACAATGAGCTCATGCGATGGTCGATGAAATAGGTTGCCAAAGATGGATACACTGGAAGGTGGGAAATGACCAGAAGATCCACAGCGTATCGGACCAGAGTGGACAAAAGTGTTGTGCGCGATGACGATACTATCGAGAGGATCTGCATCGTGATTCATTAATCGGATGGCAAATTTATTTCCTGTATTGAAATAATTATTGTAGACCATCTGGTTTTGACCTTCTTTGATCCGTAGTCCTGCACCACCTACAAAGAAATTTCCATAAACGACATTATCTTTTCCATGCCTGAGTGTAAAATGTGAATCGCCATTGTTTTCAAAGGTGTTGGAGCGGTACACATTTTCCCGGGCTTTGGAAGAAATGATCTCACCATCGCCATTGCACTTTGTGAAATAGCAATACTCAACGATGGTACGACTGACAAAGGTCGACTGATAACTGTATCCTATCCGCAGAGCCTCAATGCCGTAATCACCTCCGGCGTCCTTTGGCGCCGTGTGATTCTTGAAACTGCAATAACGGATCCTGTGATAGCCTGGATGAGACTGATGAACCTGCACCTGCACAACTGAGGTGTTGGGGACTTGAGGTTTCCTTTCAAAATTGCAGTGAGTGACCAAGGCATACCTGGCGGCAGGTAAGATATTTAAGTAGTAGTGGCACTTGAGATTTGAAAAGTTTAAATTATCGAGTACGATATGCTTGCCTGTGACTTGCAGTACATCCTCTTCAGTACTTCCGTTGATAAACTGAATTCCAGAAAGCATCAGATAGTCTGCAGATAGCTTTATTTCGATCCTCCCGGTAAAAACAACCTTGCCAGGATCTTGTGCGACAATGGCCACCCCGGGCTTATCGATATGTAGGATCACATCACGGTAGGTCCCATTTTTCCAAATAATGGAGTCACCCGCCTCTGCGCTATCTAGAGCTGTGAGGAATCCGTGACGATCATCGACCAAATAGCTTGATTTCTTAACCGGCAAGGGAGTCATCGTAATGTATTTTTCCGGCGGATGAGTGTCGGCGATCCAAGTATTGATTTTGGCAACTACTTCTGGATATTGCTTGGCAACATCGGTGCGTTCATCGCTTTGATTTTGGTGAATAAGATTAAACAACTTGGTGGCTCCCCCGTCTACAGGTACTACGCCTTTGAAGTTGTGATAACGTACGAGATGTTTCCACCTTGGTTCATCGGGCAGATAGGTTTGCAATTTTTTGACCGTGTCTATATAGAGAGGGTACCTGGCCAGATTTTCAAATTCATTGGGATCGTTAGCAAGGTCATAGAGTTCTGAGGTGCCATCAAAGTAATGGATGTACTGCCACCGCTGGGTGGTAATGGTGTGATTGCCGTAGCCAAAAGTGGTGATGGTATGATTTTTCCAGGCAGTATCAGGGACGTTGAGAATGGGTACCAGGCTCTGACCTTCCCAGGTTCGAAGCTTTGGAATCCCCGCTAGATCGGCCAGGGTAGGAGCTAGGTCTATGAGATTGACCATTTGCTGGCGACTGCCCAGCTCTTTATCGCAGAGTCGATAGTGGTCTGGAGGTACGATGATCAAGGGGACTCTCGTAGACCGAGACCAGCCTGTGGCTTTGCCCCAATGTTCTTTTTCGCCCAAGTGCCAGCCGTGATCAGACCACAAAACGACCCAGGTATTATCTGCGTAAGCACTTTTGGAAAGTGCATCGGTGAGGCGACCAATCAAGTGATCTACATAGGAAATGGCTGCCAGGTAGGACGATACGGCATCAGACCATTCTCCATAGGCCTCGACTGTGGCGTGGAGTCCAGAAGTGCTGGCTGCCAGGGCGTACTCGCGCCCCGCTCTTGGCACATCGTTCAGATCACCGGGTTGAACCGGTGGGAGGATGGTGGACCCTGGTGGATACAGATCATGAAATCGCTTGGGGTTGTAAAGAGGTTGATGTGGCCTGGTAAATCCCACCGCTAAGAAAAAGGGATCATCAGGCATATTCTTCAGGGTCTCTATGGCCCAGTCTGTGGTCCTGGTATCATCAAATAGAGAGTCAGGAAGATCAACCGGCCCCCAGTCGAAGGTGTTACTCTTACCCCAATATCGATCTGCCGGCATACCGTTTAATGGTAGGCGAAATAGCTTACCCTGGATGGTCACTTTGTGAAATGGATCCTGAAGGGCTGTCCTTAAGTCGCGGCTACTAAAAGGTGATGCCGAAGCTCCTTTACCCCCGTACTCATCAAATGCATCCGGTGGAATGTTGGATGCACCACTGTGAAATATTTTACCCATTCCATATACTCGGTATCCCTGATGTCGAAAATGTTGGGGTAAGCTCAGATGCTCAGACATGTCTCTGCGATAATTCACTCCATTGGTATAAATACCTGTCGTGCTGGGCCACATACCACTAAGGATTGCTGTCCTGGAGGGGCCACAGATCGGTGCAGGACAATGGGCATTTGTGAAGTAGATGCCCATGCTGGCCAAGCTGTCTATGGAGGGTGTCATTACCTGAGGATGTGTTTGCAAATAACCGGCCCAATCATTCATATCATCGATCGCAATGAAAAGAATATTCGGTTTTTTCTTGGATGGCTGCCCGTGCACTGAGGAGTTGTTCGACCATGCTAGCATGAATGCTAGGAAGAGTGGAATTATGCGAATGATCATGACATGGATTTATCTGGATTTAGTGGGATGCAGGTTTATGAAATTTCGATAAAGGATGTTGCCAGCGTACATGGATCGGATGTTCATTTGGCTAACCTGAGTGTTTTAATTTGGCAGGGAGAATACAATGATGCTACTTTTAGTATGGCTGAAAGTTTCTCCCTCGCTCACAGCAAGGGCAATGTACTGCTTGCCTTTGACTTCATAGACCGAGGGAGTGGCCAGTCCATTTCCCGGCAGTTCTACTTCCCACAATGTGTTGCCATTGTCCTTATTGATGGCTCTGAACTTGCGATCGATGGTTGAGGCGATGAAGACGAGACCTCCAGCGGTCACTACAGGTCCACCATAATTCTCGGTACCGGTGGGCGGATCCCCCGGTCTCTGTAAATCGGGATGGTTGCCGAGAGGTATCTGCCAGGAATGCTCTCCCGTATGCAGATTTATAGCAGTCAAGGTGCCCCAGGGTGGGGCGATCACCGGCCGATCCATCGAGTCCAGCCAGTAGCCATGAGCCGTAACATTAAGAAAGGTAGTCGTGCTATCTTGCACTTTGACAGACTGTATCGCAGGCTGATCTTTCCCCGACTCAGTGAGAAAGGCGATAATTTCATTTTCATGTCCTGGAAGGATGGAAGAGAAGGAGGGCATGATACCAGCTCCAGTCTGGATCTTATCGAGCATTTCAGTGCGACTCAACCTTGAACCCACATCCTGTAGTGCAGGGTTAATTTCGATGCCTTGCCTATCTATGCCATGACATACAGCACAATTCTTACGATAAAATTTGCGTCCAGCGGAGTAGAGTGTTTCGTTTTTAGCATAACCATCTTGGCGCACTTTTTCCAATCGCCCGATTTCGGTCGATTCGTTGGCATTGATATACAACATACCAGTTTCCACATCATAGGCCCCTCCTCCCCATTCTCCACCTCCTCGAGATCCTGGAAGAAAGAGCGTTCCTTGTTCGCTAGGAGGTGTAAAGAGGCCTTCTGACCATAAGCTTTCTAGTGTTTTCTGGTTTGCCTGGCGGCTTTCCAGCGAAAATTGCACCAGATCTTTGGCCGTCATCGATTGCCTAATGAATGGCTTCGGCAGTGATGGAAATGGCTGAGTTGGCCATGCTTCTTCCTTCGGCATTTTCGAGGCAGGAACAGGTCTTTCTTCTACGGGAAAAATGGGTTCGCCAGTTTCTCGATCCAGCACATAGATGAATCCCATTTTACTTGGCTGAGCCACTGCATCGATCAATTTGCCATTTTTCTTGACCTGGACGAGATTGGGTGCGGTGGGTAAATCATAGTCCCAAATGTCGTGGTGCACAGTTTGAAAATGCCAAATGTAGGCCCCCGTGGCCGCATCGATGGCAAGGAGGCAATTGCCAAAGAGGTTGGATCCAATTCGATCGGCGCCGTAATAATCATAGGTTGGTGATCCTGTGGGCACATATAGAATCCCTCTTTCCAGATCCAGACTCATGCCAGCCCAGTTGTTGGCACCACCGGCGGTGAGGTGCGATCCAGCCGGCCAGGTTTCATGCCCAAATTCACCAGGCCAGGGAATGGTATGGAAGGTCCAAATCAATGCACCCGTGCGAACATCAAAAGCCCTTACATCTCCAGGAGCAGCACCACTGCGCTCAGATACTGCTCCACCGATGATCAAAAGGTCTCTATAGATGATACCAGGTGTGCTCACCCGCACCAGGGAATCTCGGTTTTTTCCCTCAGTGATGTTCAGATCTATGTATCCATTTTCACCGAAGTCGTGCACCAATTCACCTGTTTGTGCATCCACTGAAAACACCTTATTACGCACTGGAACAAATATTCTCTTCATCCCATCCTCACCTTCCCAGTAAGTGACACCCCGCAGCACACCGCCACCCCTCCGATTTTCTAACGGATCGAAGGACCACAGCTGAGATCCGCTTGCTGCATCCAGGGCGTAGAGCCAACGCCAGGCCGAGGTGATGTACATGACTTCATCTACCACGATCGGATTGCACTCATACTTCCAAAATTGAAAACCGGCCGGCTCATCAGTGGGGTAGAAAGTCCAGGCTACTTCCAAGCTATGTACATTTTTCTTGTTGACCTGATCCAGCGCACTGTAATTGTTGGCGTCGGGACCACCCTTATAGACTTGCCAGGACCGGTGGTCAGATTTACTGTTTTGGCAAGATAGCAGCAGCATAAAGTTTACACAGGCTATCAATGCGGTGGTGGGGATAGATCTTGTGCTTAATTTAGGATACATGTGGTAAAATCGGCAACTCACCGAGATGCTTTCTAGATGTTTACCGAAAGATAGCGTTAATGTTTATTGGAAGGTTTAATAGGAAGAAAAAGTGTTTTGAGATGACGAAGTATGGATGATTCTGGTGTCTTGACGATTGCCAATTCAAAATCCGGTGGCACAGATGACCATCATCCTCAGCAGATCTATGATATCAGAGTCAGGGTGAGCGTAGCTTTAGTGAAGTCGAATCCTGGCGATCTGGGTAGATTCTCCGGGATGGTAAGAAAGTCAAAAAGGTAGAAAAAGCATCGAGGTGGAGGAGGAAGAAGGTGGACCGGTAGATGGATGATTTCCAAAGGACACTGGTCTTAAGGGTTCAATGTCTGATGTAGTTTTAGGAGTTGGTACATAAAGGCTGGTCCACCGGTCATGCTCTCGTAGTGATCGTGCTGGTTGGTGACCCGAGGTAATGGCGACCCATCAGAAAGAAAGAGCGAGATGCCCATTCTAGCAAAAAACACGGCTCGATCCAAGAATTGTTGCCGATGAGAGAGGGTATGACAATGCAGCAGAAGCTGAATCACTGATCGAAACTCATTGGGTTTTAACAAGGTGGAGAGTTCCGGTTCGGAATCAAGATATATCTTACCGACCTTCAGGATCATTTCCCTATATCGGTCAGCAATTTTCGGATACGTACTTCGGAGTGTGACATACCTTTTGTGCAAGGTATTGGCTACGCCAGCATGCGTGCCATAACCATATCCGGAACTCCAGGTAGAGCTATAGGGTTTATTCATTGATCGTACCCGAGGGAGTCCAGTCTCAGCATGGAGGGTGACGGCAAAGCCACCTCCCAGTGAATCCAGTCTATGTGGGGCGGCCAAAAAATCTCGATCCTGTTTAATGGCAAAATCACGCATTTCCTGCGCCAAATCCTGATCCAGGGTGGGTGCCGCGACCTCGAGACATCTGGCCAGTTCCAAATTACTGGTCAGCCATACCACTGCATTGTGATCGCCTTTCGCCGATCGCCCAGCAATCAATAGGCCAGAGCCGGATTGTGCCATATTATCTTTCATCCGCTCAAACATCACTTCAATATACCGAAGGAGCTCTGGCCTGCGCGGACGATGGGCATTTTCCTCTCTACCATATGAATAGGTCCAGCGTTCCATTAGCTGTCCTGCATAGCGCGGAAAGTCAAACCCTGAATAGGTTTCATGTCTAGAATATCGGGCATGCCGACTAAAGTCGCCCGTTGACTTGTTATGGATCTGATGATCCCATTCCGCCAGAGTGAACTTCCACACCGCATCCGGTGCCACATTGTTGGCTTTCTCCCAGAAGGGCCATACACTGGCCTCGTGATAATCAAAATTGGGGGCGTAACCACAATCTTCATCATAAAAATTCCAATACAGGTGCTCACCCCAGCAGTATAGATCAGTGACTTCGCTCTGGCACCGGTTGAAGAAATACTCAAAGGCCTTATCCGCCGCCAGCGCATACTTCTCCTGACCGGTCAGCTCACTTAATTCAAATAATATTTTAAAGAATTCTGAGTCGTGAATCATATTGGCACCAGAAACAGAGCGATCATTTTGCCTGACACCATTAATCTTAATAGTATCAATATGCCGATTTATTTGCAAGGATTTGCGATCAAGGACTGAAGCAAATAGCGGAGATGTTTCTGCTCCATAGTGATCGCGACCATGTTGCATCATGGCATCTGCAAAAGACTTAACAGGTTGCAAAAACTCATCATCCGTTTCCGATTCATTTTCTGATGTACATCCGGCTAGGAATAGCAGAACGAGTAGTGTGACCAAAATAACCGTATCGATCGAGTACTTCATCTATTTCTGAATTTTTTACCCATCTACTGACTCCTCGTCAAGTTGCACATAACCTGTTTTTTCGATTGCTGACATGCGAACCAAGATATCAGACATCAACCAGATATGCTAGTGTTTCACTATTTTCTCCCGGAGCCATCCCTCACACTTGATATCCAATGGAGATCCACAAGTCCTGTTTGATAGCTCGATTTCTTCTAGATCAGCTCCGAGTAGTATAGCAAAGTCTCCATTTGGCATCACTTCGTTTCAACTCAGGCTTACTTTTAGCTACTATTTTCACTGTCATTTATTGGAACAACAGGATGACCTGCCCTTTCATCGCACTTTGTTTTACTCACAGCAACTTCAGGGATTCCATATTGGGACTTGCGATCTGAAAGATAGAAGATTCACTGAACCCTGGAAAACCCGGGATCAGGGCTGGGAGTTTTTGTGCTGGAAAAGTCAGTAGTGGCCTGTTCCATCGTTGGTGCTGTTCTTGCGATGGTCTCAGCTGGAGCGGACATCTTTCTGTTCAATCACTTGTTCACTAATGAAAACGTTCTTACATTTGCACACTGTCCAAGATAGATTGGACGGTTCCGGTAGTTCAGCTGGTTAGCATATCCCGCTAAGGCGGGAGGGTCGCAAGTTTCAGATCCACTAATCATCTGAAATATCAGATTCTTGATAAGAGTTAGGTCCGGTAGTTCAGCTGGTTAGCATATCCCGCTAAGGCGGGAGGGTCGCAAGTTTCAGATCCACTAATCATCTGAAATATCAGATTCTTGATAAGAGTTAGGTCCGGTAGTTCAGCTGGTTAGCATATCCCGCTAAGGCGGGAGGGTCGCAAGTTTCAGATCCACTAATCATCTGAAATATCAGATTCTTGATAAGAGTTAGGTCCGGTAGTTCAGCTGGTTAGCATATCCCGCTAAGGCGGGAGGGTCGCAAGTTTCAGATCCACTAATCATCTGAAATATCAGATTCTTGATAAGAGTTAGGTCCGGTAGTTCAGCTGGTTAGCATATCCCGCTAAGGCGGGAGGGTCGCAGGTTTCAGATCCACTAATCATCTGAAATATCAGATTCTTGATAAGAGTTAGGTCCGGTAGTTCAGCTGGTTAGCATATCGCTAAGGCGGGAGGGTCGCAAGTTTCAGATCCACTAATCATCTGAAGTATCCTTGATAAGAGTTAGGTCCGTCAGCGGTTACATATCCCGCTAAGGCGGGATCGCAAAGATCCACTGATCATCTGAAATATCATATTCTTGATAAGAGTTAGGTCCGGTAGTTCAGCTGGTTAGCATATCCCGCTAAGGCGGGAGGGTCGCAAGTTTCAGATCACTGATCATCTGAAATATCATATTCTTGATAAGAGTTAGGTCCGGTAGTTCAGCTGGTTAGCATATCCCACTAAGGCGGGAGGGTCGCAAGTTTCAGATCCACTATCATCTGAAATATCAGATTCTTGAAAGAGCTGGTTAGCATATCCCGCTAAGGCGGGAAGATCCACTAATCATCTGAAATATCAGATTCTTGATAAGAGTTAGGTCCGGTAGTTCAGCTGGTTAGCATATCCCGCTAAGGCGGGAGGGTCGCAAGTTTCAGATCCACTAATCATCTGAAATATCAGATTCTTGATAAGAGTTAGGTCCGGTAGTTCAGCTGGTTAGCATATCCCGCTAAGGCGGGAGGGTCGCAAGTTTCAGAACTAATCATCTGAAATATCAGATTCTTGATAAGAGTTAGGTCCGGTAGTTCAGCTGGTTAGAATATCCCGCTAAGGCGGGAGGGTCGCAAGTTTCGATCCACTAATCATCCTGAAATATCAGATTCTTGATAAGAGTTAGGTCCGGTAGTTCAGCTGGTTAGCATATCCCGCTAAGGCGGGAGGGTCGCAAGTTTCAGATCCATAATCATCTGAAATCATTCTTGATAAGAGTTAGGTCCGGTAGTTCAGCTGGTTAGCATATCCCGCAAGGCGGGAGGGTCGCGATTTCTAGATCCACTAATCATCTGAAATATCAGATTCTTGATAAGAGTTAGGTCCGGTAGTTCAGCTGGTTAGCATATCCCGCTAAGGCGGGAGGGTCGCAAGTTTCAGATCCACTAATCATCTGAAATATCAGATTCTTGATAAGAGTTAGGTCCGGTAGTTCAGCTGGTTAGCATATCCCGCTAAGGCGGGAGGGTCGCAAGTTTCAGATCCACTAATCATCTGAAATATCAGATTCTTGATAAGAGTTAGGTCCGGTAGTTCAGCTGGTTAGCATATCCCGCTAAGGCGGGAGGGTCGCAAGTTTCAGATCCACTAATCATCTGAAATATCAGATTCTTGATAAGAGTTAGGTCCGGTAGTTCAGCTGGTTAGAATACATGCCTGTCACGCATGGGGTCGCGGGTTCGAGTCCCGTCCGGACCGCTGATAAAAAAGCTTTTGGGTAAAACCCGAAAGCTTTTTTAGTTTTATCAAAAGAGCTGCCAAGTCAAGAAAAAATAGATACTGTCCCTCCGTCAAAAACCGCGATGAGCGTAGAAAAGACATACGAACCATTAAAATATTTTAGAATGCAGAACCAGTATTCTCTATGGGAAGGCGCAAGGATAATAGCTCATTTTAAGGGAAGAGTGTTACAAAAGTTCATTGGTGGATTTTCCACGATATTCTTTCTACTGCCCTGTCTCTCACTAGCTCAAAACAGGGTTCAACCGGGAGCATTTATCATCGAACCACCCACCCTTCAAAATTTGGGGTTTGAGTGGTATATTGAAGGTGATGATAACCGCAATGCTGCGGTCAAAACTGAATATCGAAAGGCGAGTTCGGGTTCCGAATGGAAAGAAGGAATGCCCCTCCTTAGAATTGGAGGGGAACATATTGGCAGGGCCGGAATCGATTACACCACTCCCCATATGTTTGCAGGGAGTATCCTGGATCTCAATCCCGATACTGAATACGAGGCTCGCTTTACATTGGAAGATGCGGATGGAGTTGAAGGAGAAAAGGTTAAAATTGTCAAGGTTTCTACCCGTGCAGAGCCAAAGGCCTATCGCAAAGGAAGGGTAAGACATGTATATTCCCAATATTATACAGGTGAGAAAGAAGAACCGAACTACCCAGGTCTGGTTTCTGCTTATAATGGTTCGAAAAATACCAAAGGCGATTGGTATGTGGTCAGTGAAGATAAGGTTCAGCCTGGAGATATTATTAAGATACATGGAGGGCTTTATCATGCAGATCTTCTCAACTACCCCGATTGGAATAACATACCATTCGATGGCACTTATTGGTTTACGGCCAAGGGTACTGCAGAACGCCCGATCGTCATCGAGGCCGCAGGCGATGGTGAAGTCATCTTTGATGGAAAAGGTGCCGCCAATCTATTTAATGTCATGGCTACAGATCATCACATTTTTCAAAATCTGACCTTTAAGAATGTCGACCGGGTTTTCGAGGCAGGCAGAAAGCACCTGGCTGGAGCCAGTAATTTGACCATACGAAATTGTCGCTTTGAGATGGTTGGTGAAGGTTTGCGCACGGAATATGCCGGTTCCAAGAACTTTCTTATCCAGGATAATGTCATCATCGGTCGTGATGATCGCTACAGAGTGTACGGCTGGGCCGCTCATCGAGAGGGTCTAATTCCATATGGGACCCATCTGCTGGATTCATACTACGGCATTAAAGTGTATGGCTCCGGACACGTCATTGCTTATAATTCCATCGCATATTTCCACGATGCCATTGGCATATCCACCTATGGCTCTCCCGAGGAGGAACAGGAATTAAAAGCGGTCTCGATCGACATTTACAATAATGACCTACATCTTCAGGTGGATGACTTTGTGGAGGCAGATGGCGGCGTACACAATATCCGCATTATGCGAAACAGAGGTGTAAATACTGCTCAGAGTGGAATTAGTGCTCAACCCGTATTTGGCGGTCCTGCCTACTATATTAGAAACATTCTCTACAATGTACAAAAGGGAGGAGCGCTCAAAATTCACGGTGGAGTACCTGGTCTCACAGCCTATCACAATACTTTCATTGCGGAAAACAACGGTGGTGGCGGGCACCCAAATTCGGACTACCGGAATAACTTGATTCTCGGTGCAGATGGACCTACGTATGTTGCTAGATTTCCGTATACCACCACCTATTCGATTGCTGATTATAACGGATATAGGCCCAATCAAGGTCCTGAAAGTCCTGAAAACCAATTTAGGTGGTTGTCACCCACCGGAGAGTGGGAAGAATTCAAGACCTTGCCTAGTTTGACAGAGGCGAGTGGCCTTGAAGCTCACGGTGTCGTAGTAGACTACGATGTTTTCGAGGATCTCCAGAAACCGATTCAGGCACCAGTAGGTACACCTTTGGGAGAGATGCCTGGCCCTGTGTATCATGCAGTAGATCTCAATTTCAGTTTGAATCCGAATGGGAAGGCAGTAGATGCTGGAATGATTATTCCCAACGTAAATGATCATTTCAATGGAAATGCACCGGATCTGGGAGCCCTCGAAGTAGGTGGTCCCATTGTGATCTACGGAGCACGTAACCTTGCCAGGGATCAAGAGTTTTACCGTTGATGTTGATAACGATCTTATCTAGATCCTGCTGAATAGTCAACAGACATGGCGACTGAGGATAAACCTAATCATTAGGGATCCGAAAGGTATCTCTGATGGTCAGGCCTCGTACATTAACCTATAGTATTCCCGAATCATCCGATCGACAGAGTAGACTTCTCTGGTGGATCGAATGCTCTGGTGCATCATCTCGATCCATCTGGATCTATCTTGATAATAGGTGGGTATCACTTCTTCTTTTAGCACCTGATAAAGAGCTTTTCTGTCTTTCTCATCCTGTTGTTCTACTTTCTTTGGGACTTCCTCATTGCCAATCTGCCAGCCATTGATGCGATGCTGGCAAGCTTCATCCCACCATCCATCGAGGATACTCAGGTTGAGCACGCCATTCATAGAGGCTTTCATACCGGAAGTTCCACTGGCTTCCTTGGGTCTGCGAGGGTTATTCAACCAAATATCGGAACCCCTGGTCAACATGGCACCGGTACGCATATCATAATCTTCGATGAAAACCACGGAGCCCGGGTATTTGTTTTGCATTTCCACCAGCCTTTGTACAATGCGTTTTCCCTGATCATCGAGGGGATGTCCTTTTCCGGAGAAAACCAATTGTATTTGACGATTTTGTAACCAGGGATCAACCACTGAAGGATCACGAAAGATGAGGTCAGATCGCTTATAGGGTACTGCCCGACGTGAGAAGCCGATGAGGAGTCGATCCAATTGAAGTGTGATCCCTGATTTTTCCTGGACATAAGCTATCAGAGCGGATTTATTCTTTTGGTGCTGTTGCCAAAGGGCATGATCAGCGGCTTGAGAAGACAGGTCCAGCATGTTTTTATCTACCCAGGTGGGTAGGTGGATGCCATTAGTTATGCCGATGATCTCACGCTTATCACGTATGTTTCTCCACATCGCATTGGCAGTCTTTCCGTGCAGTTTAGATACAGCATTGGATTGTCTGGACAACCGCAATCCTCCCACTGTCATATTGAAGGGATCTCCACCCAAGGAGATCAGCTGTTTACGAGTCAGCCCCAGGTTTGCACCCATGTACAGCAGGCGGTCGATCGGATGAGATTCATTGCCCTGCACCACAGGTGTATGGGTCGTAAACACAATTTCATTTCGGGAAGTTTTCCAGGATTCCTCAAAGGTTTTGCCGATCTCGAGCTTTTCCCTGATCAACTCAAAACCTGCAAACAGTGCATGTCCTTCATTAAAATGGTAGACGTTGACCGGTATGCCCAATTTTCGCAGTGCCCTCACACCTCCTATACCAAGGACCATTTCCTGGGCTATTCGCTGTTCTCCAAACCAACCATAGAGCTGTCCAGTGATCCACGGATCTTCGTTTTCCGGCAGGTCGGTGTCGAGAAGGTAGAGGTCGGCATTTCCAAAGCAATGGCACTTCCACATCTTGCACCGCACCGGCCTCTTCCTGATGACTACTTCTACGCTAATGCCAGTGTCGTCAAGAAAGTCGTAATCATAGATGGGGTATGTATCCACAGGCATGCCGTCGGACTGAACAACTTGTTTGGTGTAGCCTTGCTTCCATTTGATGCCGATGCCCACAATGGGAAAATTTCCATCTTTTGCACCCTTCATGTAATCGCCGGCCAATATCCCAAGCCCTCCTGCATAGTTCTTAAAATCGGAATGTAAGCCGTACTCCATACAGAAGTAAGCGATGGCTGGTTTATCTGAATGTTTCATTGGATGCCCAAAAGTAGATCAAAAAATATGGACTACGAGCCCATATCTCTGTAAATTTTCTGGATGAACTGACTGAGGGTAAGCCTGGACTACGATTCGATTGAGTTTCAGGATTCCTAAACCGTGCCTTTCAGGGTGTCTTCATCTTCTAGAAATGGATGTTACCAAACGAATTCATGCAATAGTTCACCCACCGGACTATAGTGTCTGAAAGTGAGTTCTGCTTCTCGACCCGAGGCTCGACCGACAGATCCCTCCATGAATCCACCGACCACATTCAGATAAAGGTGCTCAGGTAGTTTGTCTTCTTGTTTCCATCCACCTGCGTGCTCATCTGCTCCTGGACCACAGCTAAATTCCAGTATGCCCGTGCTGGTATCTTTAGAAATGTACTGCCAATGGCGATCACCGCAAACCACCACCATATTTCCCTGCTCTGCGATGAATTTTCGCAATTGATCTCCTTCATGTTTGAAACCCCGGTTGGCGTGATTATCGTTTTTGTTGGTTCGGTCTGGACCCACTACCGGTGTGGGGCTAATTAAAATTTTAAAGGTGGCATCAGAAGTCGATACTGTCTCCTTAAACCACTGCATTTGCTCGGCACCCCAGATCGTCTTGTCCGGGCCGTCCGGCATTGGATTAGGGCTGCGGTAATCGCGCCCCTCCACCAACCAGATTTGGAGATCCTTGCCCCATCTTACGGTTCTGTAAGTTCTTTTGCCCATCGGTACCTCGTCTAGAAAGATCTGAGTGCCCTGATCATAGGTAAAATCACCCATGAACTTAGTCTGCATACCGGGATAGCAGTCGTTCATCCAGGTATCGTGATCGTCCTTGATGAAGTAGCTGGGCACTTGTCGATGAAATTCAATGTGATTAGGCAGACTGTACATTCGATCCCAGTGCCATCGGGCCAATGCCTCAGTTTTTGCCATTCCATCGTAGTAAAGAATATCGCCTGTATGCACAAAAAATTCGGGTTGCAGCTTCAAGGCATGGGGATATAACTGATAGCCTTGATCAGTATCCACATCTGGATAAGAGGTGCCCGTCGTGACGATGAAATTGACATCACTTGGCTGGTGGGCTTCCGGAGCAGTGACAAATTTTCCCTGGATCGTAGCTGTGATTTGGTGGTCGCCGCCTTTACTCGCCTGCACTTCTAGTTGATAGGGGGTGCCGGCTCTCAGGTTTGCTAGGGCAAATTGGTGAGTGAAATCTCGCTGCGGGTCGACGGTTTCCCATGTCAACTCTTGCCATGGTTCCTGTCCAGCTTCTCGATATCTGAGTCTTACCTCTCCCGGACTCCCTGGAGCAGCTCCTTCGATGTTCCGTATATCAGATCCCTCAGAAAAAGTGACGACCGGTGTGGTATTTGGTCGACCCTTTCTTGGTACTAGAGCTCCAGTCTTAGGGTCTTTGTATTGCACTACGGGCATGGGAGCCTCTTCACCCACCCTTTGTCGATGTTGTGTCAGGCGAGTCCAGATGATGGCTCGATGTTGGGTGACCTCACCGATCTTAATACCAGTGGCTAAAAAAGGCCCATCTCGACGTTCGATGTCGGGTTTAAGTCCACATGAGACAATAAAGAATGCGCTCAAAATCAGGATCAAAGGAAGTGACTTCACCATGTTAATTCAGTTTGATAAGTAGTAGTATTCAGGCGAACTGTACCGAGTTTTCACTAAGGCGCTCATCACCTCACCTCACGGGATGTGCCCAGCATATTATTTATGGCGTGATTGGCAACCCTTACGACATATTTGTTGGGATCCTCCATGACACTCTGTAGTGCTTTGATTGCCGGTTTAGCAGCCTGGTCCATTTCATCGAGTATTTGGGCTGCATTCAATCGTACCCATTCATCATCATGCAGTAATCCATCTGTCAGGACTGGAATGGCCAAATGGGTTTGCCCAAGTTTGTGCAAAGCCCTGGCAGTGGCAAACCTCACGACGGCCACAGGATCGGCCAGTGTACTTTCCACCACAGCGCGATCCGTGATTTTATCGGCTTGATTGCCCAGGTTGATTGCAGCCCAATAGCGTACTGCGGAGTTTTCATGCTTGAGTTGTCCTTGCAGCTCACTAATGGTCATTTCTGCCAATGCGGTTTCTCTGATTTCCTTGACAGGAATGGACTTGCTGCGCATGATGTCGTAAATCGCCATTTCATATTTTTCTTCCCAATCTCCCAAAATCGTTTCCGGCAAGAGGCCTGTATCATTGGTCTCATCAGACCAACGTGCATGAGCGGCTCGCAGGCGTTCCAGAATTTTCTGATGCGATGGATCGTTGGCAAGATCAGTTAACTCATACGGATCAAGATGGCAGTCGTACAGCACTTCTTTCGGTTTGGATGTCGCCATCATCGCTACTCCTGCTTCGGGTAAGGTGCCATCATTATGTGCCCTCCTAATAGCCTGCATGATGCCACCTTTTTCCGGTGTGTTCATATACTGACAGAGCGGTAGGTATGGCTCATAATAGCGTATGTATTTATAGCGGTCATCTCGCACACATCGTTGCATGTCGTAGCGTTCATCCATTCGGTCACGACCGGCATAGATATATTTTCGCTGAGGTGAGAGATTACTTCCCATGAAAGCTCTACCTTCCATATAATCGGGTATGGGGATTCCTGCAAGGTGCAGTGCAGTCGGAGGAAGATCGATAAAGCTGACCAATTCGCGGGTCTGGCTACCTGTGTTGTGAGGTAGCCAATGCTGGTACTTCTCCGGAACACTCACAATCCAGGGCACCTGGATTCCTGTGTCAAAAAGCCAGCGTTTATGCCGGGGAATACCAGCTCCATGGTCTGAGTAAAAGATGACAATGGTCTGATCTCTCATTCCATCTTCTTCCAGTTGACGAAGTATGTCCTCCACCTGCATATCCATCGCGGTGATGATATTATAGTAGCGAGCCCAGAGCGATCGGGTGACATCAGTGTCTGGAAAATAGGGTGGGAGTGGTATGTCTCCCGGTTTTTTTAGCAGCTCTGCGGGTACTTGCTTAATCGCTGCCAGATATGCTTGCTCACCATTAACCCGGCTTTCATGCGATGTGCCAAAATTGAATATGGAGAAAAAGGGCCGGTCAATTTCACTTCGGTTGCGCCAATGGGCATTGGGACCACACTGGTCCCAGATGGACTTTGGGTCCATGTCAAAGTTGTAGTCGGTCTTACTGTTGTTGGTACAATAATATCCGGCTGCACGCAACAGTTCAGGATACATTTTCATCCCTTCTGGTCTGCGGGCTTTGCAGCGCATATGCTGCGAGCCTTGCGATGATGCATACATACCACTGATGATGCTAGACCGTGCCACGGCACAGACTGGTGCGGTGGCAAAGGCATTGCGGTAGAGTACACCTCTTTCTGCCAGCTGATCAAGGTGCGGTGTGTGGGCATAGGTGTCGCCGTAGCAACCTAGATTAGGGCTGATATCCTCACATGTGATCCAGAGAATATTGGGCCGATCTTGTGCATTGGCTTGGATCGCAGAGCTGCCCATGAATATAAATAGTATCAGAAAACCCATCGGAGGGATATCAATATATGGTCGGTACATCAGCTAATGATCTGGTGGACGTTTTAAGGACTCCATGTCAAAATACACTTTTCCCAATAATCTTGATCCATGATCCTTTCTAGGTCTTAGAGGCTGTTACATCACATGATGTGAAATTTTCTCCCTGCAATGGCCTGTGGGTAGTCGGCAATCGGCAGTCCATGAATTAGAAGACCGCGACCTTGAGAAACTGAAGACTAAGAATTGACGACAGGTACTGCCGGACTGTCCTTCATCTCGTCAACAGAATGTAGTCGGAAAGAACTTTTCTTAGAAAATCTACCGGAGATTTTCCCTCCAGGTTTATCTCAAGGTCTGTACTAATTCTCTTCGCTAGATCTATGACCATTTTTTGGTTGGCTTCGTTGTTATCGCTTGTAAACCTGCGTAGCGTTTGTTTCACCAGAAGCATATCTTGATCGCTATATTGCCTGATCATTGGATAGCGAATGTCGGCCTTCGCTTGATCCAATTGTTGAATTTGGTCAAGGGAGATATGGGTGCTGGGGTCTAACTGAATGACGGTAGCACGACCCAGAAGGTCACCAATGCGTTGACTCTTTGAGGAGACGATGATGGCCAGTATAGCCATGGTGCCGACGGTTAGTGAGATGTCCAATGGTCTAAAGGCCCATCTCAGTATGAAGGTAGATAGTGAAGGTGACATGCCTTTCATAGAAACAACCCTGATTTTCAGTGCCATTTTTCCCGGCGATTGACCTCGGTTAAACACCTCCCACACCAGGTGATAAAAGACTAAGACTAATACGATGCCAATATACAGGATGGCCATATTGTCACCAGCAATGGCGGCAACCAGACCGGAATAAACAGATAAGATGATGGCATCGATCATAAAAGCTAGTATCCGCTGGGTTACGGTCGCCAGTTCATGAGTGATCACAATATTATGAGCAGTGGGTATTTCTATGCCTTTCATGACATCATCTCAGTGCCAAAGTTTTCGCGGTTGGTCTAAATTAATGTACAGTGAACAAGTGGAACATGCTATGGAGGTGACGGAAAATATTTGTTAGTTTTACTTCTCATTACATGATCATTTCTACGTGACCGAATCTCAGTTTATTAAGCAAAATAAAGAAAAGTGGAGAGAACTAGAGTCCATGTTAGCACGCACGACCAGGGATCCTGACAGGCTGCATCAATTGTTTGTTTCAGTATCCAGTGATCTCTCCTACGCTCAGACCTTCTACCCCAATCGATCTGTGCGACGGTATCTAAATAACCTGACACAAAAAGTGTTTGATACTCTTAGTACGAAAGGGTCGAGGTTTTATTTCCGAGACCTGTTGCATTTCTTTTCTAAAGTACTGCCACAGGAAGTTTACCGCAGCCGAATGGCTTTTAGAGTTTCCCTGTGGGTCTTTGTGATTTCTGTCCTCGTTGGGGCGCTGTCTAGTGCACACAATGATCATTTTGCCAGAGTGATCCTGGGCGACACTTACGTAGATATGACAGAGGCCAATATCAACCATGGTGATCCGATGGCCGTGTACAAGGACGAAGCTAAAGTGGATATGTTCTTGGGCATTACCATAAACAATATCAAGGTGGCTTTTCTGGCTTTTATCCTTGGGCTTATAGGGGGAATCGGTACAATCATCGTGCTGGTGTCTAATGGAATCATGCTGGGTGCTTTCCAATATTTTTTCTTCAGTAAGGGTTTATTTCTGACATCATTTCTTACCATTTGGATTCATGGGACCATTGAGATTTCCGCCATCATCATTGCAGGAGCAGCAGGCATAATCTTGGGAAATGGGTTGCTTTTTCCTCGCACATATAAACGGTTGCAATCGCTACAGACTGCTGCTCGCAGTGCTTTAATCATTGTTCTGGGGACAATGCCGTTATTTGTACTGGCCGGGATTTTGGAAGCTTTTGTGACTCGGCAGACTGCCATGCCCGACTCGATCAAATGGGCGATTATTCTTCTGTCACTGACGCTGATCATTGTGATGTGGGTGATCCTCCCGAGGCGCGTGGGTGCGTCCTCAACGATTCATCACGAACCACCCTCTGCTTCCTTTAGCCTTGAAGACATGACGGCCAAGAAGTATCGATCCCATGGCGAAAACTTTATTTTGTCCTTCATTCAACTACAGGCTTCTTTCGGCAGCTATCTGCGTCATGTATTGATCCCATCCCTCTTGCTATTAGCGATATTGAATTGGTACCACTTTTCTTTCTACACGGGTTTCTCCTATGAACTCGATCAAGACACCCTTCCTTTTTTCACATTCACATATGCTGGAGTAAGCAATTTTATCTTTGGATGGGTGACCCTATCCATGGCAAACATGTTTATAGCTCAGATCTCTCGTAAGAAAGCTTTTGGATATTCATGGTCCAGTATAAAAGAAAATCTTTTGACTGTTCTGCTCACATTGACTTGTCTCTTTCCATTTTACTTTTTGAATTTTTGGATCGGGTGTGCACTTTTATTCATCTTGTCGATTCAATTTGTCTTTATTGCTGCAACTGTTGATGCAGAAACTACTTATGTGGACTTTTCCAGACTTGAAGAAACATATGTTTTTTGTCTCGTGCATTATTTTAAGTTTGTAGCTCCTTTGCTGATGATTTTTCTACTCTATGAGCTCCTTTGGTTTTTATTCAGCTCTGGTCTTGCTATGTTTATCAAGGATTTTTTTTCATGGCATGACCTTTTTGGGGATAGGTTGCTCGATGCGCTATACATTGACCATTTACTGGCTTTCATCGTATTGATGCTGATGCTTCCATTTGCTGGATTCTTATTAATCAATGAATATGAGAGCATCAGATGTCGTGTTGAGGCCAGAGATTTGCGAGCTAAGTTTCGCAAGTTTGGGCAAAGCAAAAAGATCATGGAAGGATGAAAACAATGCCAATAAAGGTGATGTTCCTGGTGGGGACCATGTCTTTGGCCCTGGGATTAATCCATGGTCAACAGGGCGATGAAGGAGTCAGCGCAGAAGCTTTTCGAGCATTGTCTGAAGAGATCGACTATAGCAGATCTAAGAGGAAATTGGTCCTGCGAGGTGGGAGTCAACCTCGTGAGAAAATGTCGGATCACACTGGACCCCTAATTAGAGCATATAATAACTTAGGTGTTTTTCAATGGATCGCTTTTCTCCTGCTGGCGGTTGTGATCCTCTTCATGCTCTTTACATTATTCCACCATCCCCAAGATGGAAGCGATGCTACCGCTCATTTGGAGAAAGATGAAGAAGACGATATGCTGGTTGCAGACGCCGACGATGCTTATTTGGTGGCTCTGAATCAAGGTGACTATCGCCTGGCCATTAGGATGCAGTTTATCAAGGTGATGCAATACTTGAGCAGCAGCTCAATCATCAGGTGGTTGCCAGAAAAGACCAACAGACAGTACCTTAATGAAATGACTGAAGGCGACATTCGTGAGGCTTTCAGGGAGCTGTCTCATATCTACGAATGGGTTTGGTACGGTAATACGGCCATTCAAGAAGAAGACTTTAGAATATATAGCCAACCATTCATGAACTTCTTTGACCTGACTGACCAATGAATAGAAGATCTTGGTATCTAGGAGCTGGGCTAATTGGGCTGGGATGCCTCTTGGGATTCGCACTCTTTGAGCTCAAAGAGGTACCAGATGTGAAATGGTCGGCATCGTATGATTTTAATTCTAAGGAACCCTTTGGTGCATGGGTTTTTAGATCCTTGTTGACTGAGCATTATCCGGCAGTCCCCATAGTAAGGCAGGGGCAAGATACTTTGATTTCAGACATTAATTCCTCTGGTAATCTATATGTGCTCTTAGGTAAGGATTTGAAACTCGGTTCGGAAATTACGAAGGACCTAATAACGTTTGCCACCAAGGGCAATGATGTACTGCTCATTGGAGAAACCGTCGAACTGGGCTACAACCCATATCTTTCCTATATTCAAGATGGGTTTAGTGACACTATGACAGTGGTTTCCTTCGACCAGGATACCACAGATGGACATACATTCACTTACTATCGCGGAGATTTTTCCCGAGCCTCCTATAAGTTCTTCCACAGCATCATCCCAGATTCCTCAGAGGAGATTCGGTACACTACTCTTGCCACCATGAAGGGTGGACATGAGATCTTTACCAGAACGGACATTGAGTCTGGAAGTTTTTACTGCTATAGCATACCTATTATGTTTAGTAATATGGCATCGATGCAGGGATTTTATCTCTCACATTTTAATGATGTTTTTCATGAATTTTCTCCAACCGCGATTATTGTGGATCAAATCCATCATCATCGTCGATCCAATTTGGCTGAAAGCCCACTACAGTTCATTCTGTCGCAAAAGTCACTCAAGGCAGCCTACTGGCTTTTGATTTTTGCCGCATTACTTTTTGTGATTTTTGGAGGGAAGAGAAAGCAAAGAGCCATTCCAGCAATGCCACACAATGAAAATTCCACTTTAGAGTACGTCCAGGTCATCAGCAACCTTTACCAGCAGCAGGATCAGCATAAGAAATTGGTGCCTCATCTAGAGCAGATATTCAGACATCGAATGTACACACGATATTATTTGCAAGGGTCAGCACCTGATTTTGTAGAGCAACTGGCCAGAAAATCTCAAGTGCCGAAAGAGGAAATTCAGCATTTGGTAGATGATTTTGATAGAGCCAATAATAAACCGTATTTACAAGCGGCTAACCTAAAGAATCTGTACGATCGCTTAGAATTGTTTTATAGTACATGCAAATAAACTACTCACTATGATGGACGAGATGTCAGACATGGAGCCTTTAAGACCGGGGTTAGATCTAAAACCTGCGGCAGAACACATCGCAAGGATACGTCGTGAATGCGCCAAAGTACTGGTGGGACAGGATCGACTTATTGATTTGGTGATGATTTGTATTTTGGCGGAAGGTCACATCTTGTTGGAGGGTGTTCCGGGTATTGCAAAAACTTTAAGTGCTAAGGTGCTGGCAAGAACTATAGATGCGGATTTTTCGCGCATTCAGTTTACACCAGATCTGATGCCTGCAGATATTATCGGGACATCGGTCTTTAATATGAAAACGTCGGTGTTTGAGTTTAAGCCGGGTCCCATTTTTTCAAATGTGATACTAATAGATGAAATTAACCGTGCACCGGCAAAGACGCAGGCGGCACTTTTCGAGGTGATGGAGGAACACCAGATCACTTTTGATGGCAAGACCATGGCATTAGGTGCCCCGTTTGTGGTGATGGCTACTCAAAATCCAATTGAGCAGGAAGGAACTTATCGACTGCCAGAAGGACAGCTAGACCGATTCTTAATGAAGATAAAAGTGGGATATCCCAGCGAATCAGATGAGGTTAGAATCTTGCAGAGGTTTCGAAAACAGGTGCACAAAGTGGATCTCAGTCAAATTCAGATTGCCATAGATCGCACTGAGATAGCGCATTTGCAAAACCTGGTCGAAAAGATTTATATCGAAGATGAGATCCTAACCTATATTGCTAAGATCGCGCAAGAGACGCGCAATCACGGACAACTGTATTTGGGGGCGTCTCCCCGGGCAGCGTTGGCATTGATGAAAGCGGCCAAGGTGGCTGCATTATTCGAGGGTCGGGATTTCGTGATTCCCGATGATGTCCAGTGGTTGGCAAAACACGTACTCAATCATCGACTGATTTTATCTCCATCAGCAGAGATCGAAGGTTTAAGTGCCGAGCAGGTGATCGATGACATCCTCAGCGTGCTGGAAGTACCAAGATAGGATGTTTGGACGGCTTTACTTTCGCGACCGATTCTTCTTGGCCTTGGGTGCATGCATCTTGATTTTCATCGCTAGTTTTTCCTTTGCCATCCTTTATACGGTGGGATGGATTGTGCTGACCTTGGTTGCATCCATGGCCATTGCCGATGGTGTCCTGCTGCATGCTGCCCAGCGTCATCTCACATGTCAGCGGCAGGTGGCGGATAGATTATCTTTGGGAGATCCTCAAACCGTTTGCTATGAGATATTTAATGGTTCTCCCCGAAACTTGATTGTTCAATTGATCGATGAATTGCCAGTGCAATTGCAGATTAGGGACTTTAGCTTGTCGAGCTTAGTAAATTCCGGCACTGGGTACTTGCACGAACTCGGTGTCACACCTGTCGTGAGGGGAGAATATTCCTTTGGAGAATCCCATCTCTATATCTCAACACCATTGCTTTCTATGATTGATTGGCGTGTCAGTTTTTATAACCATCACCAAGTGAAGGTCGTGCCGTCGATCATTCAAATGCGGAAACTCGAGCTAGAAGTTTTTTCCAGAACAGCTACCCTCTCCGGAATTCGCAAAGTGAGAAGGCTTGGAGAAAATGATGAGTTTGAACACATCAGACTGTACCAACAGGGTGATCATATCAAATCCATCAATTGGAAAGCTACATCGCGTAGCCGCCAGTTGATGGTTAATCAATTTCAGAATACCAGGTCTCAATTGGTTTACTGCATTATTGACAAGGGGAGATCAATGAAGATGCCTTTTGCTGGATTGACCTTGTTGGACCATGCCATCAATACTTCTCTGGTTATTAGCAATATTGTATTGCGGAAATTTGATCGAGTGGGACTCGTGACATTTTCAGATAAAATTGGTCACATTGTTTCTGCAGAAAACACACAGCACCAGCTAAATCACATCATCGATGTCTTATACAATCAGCAAACAACCTTTAAAGAATCGAACTTTGAGCGGTTGTATCACACCTTGCAAGGTCAGATAAGGCGGAGGAGTGTTATATTATTCTTTACGAACTTTGAACATCGACAGGATCTCGAAAGGAACCTAGGTTATTTTAGAGCGATCAACCGACATCATTTGCTGGTGGTTATCTTTTTTGTCAATACGAAACTGCGTGAGTTGATTGAAGAGGAAACCCATGATTTATCCGACATATATCTCAAGACATTTGCCGAGCGTGCGGCCATCGAAAAAGAAGTCATCCGGGATCATCTCAAACTTCATGGAATCCAGTGCATCCTGACTACGCCCCAACAACTGTCGGTCGATGTCATTAACAAATACTTAGAAATCAAAGCACGTCGCCAAATGTAAATTCACTGCAATCAGCAGTTGATTCAGTAAGTGCTCATGGGCTGTACTGAAGTGTTGTGTCACAAACTCCACCCAGCATGCATGTGATATGCTTTAAACCAAGTCGTTTTGTTCGATCAAATGATCGTGCACGGTATCACCTTCCTCTTTGGGATTTGGTCCCCATTTATTACTTCCTGGCTGGCTATCGGTACAAAACCAGACGATCAACAGTATAAATCCGATCAAAGGTATCAATCCGATCAGCACGTACCACCCGCTCTTGCCAATATCATGTAACCTACGTATACCGACAGCTATACCAGGTACGATCAGCCCAAGGGACACCAGTGAGCTCAAGATGGGAAAATCCCAAAGTAGAGTTTCGATAAGAGCAATACCATAGGTGATGATGATATTAAATAAAGCAAAGTACCAGTACTCTTTGCGACGACTTCGCCCTTCAAATTCTGCGTACTTACTCAGTGCCAGTTTGAAATAATCAAATCCTTTCATATCAGAAATCATTTGGTGTGAAAATGTTAGAGGGCCACAAGCTAATTTAACATTTACCACCGTGATTTCAAAACCGTAGCAAAAACTGACGCATCCAAGTGGGAGGCTGCTTCACGACAAGCTCGATTTGTACCTGTGATCTGGTGGACTTGTAGGTGAGCTAGAAAAAATGGCATACTTGGCTCATGTGCAGCATATTTTTGAAGACCGTTTTGAGGAATCAAAGAAATACAGAAAGCAAATCAGCCCGTATTTCAGCTCCTAGCTAGAGATCCGATATCTCAGACCGAGATATGAATTTCTACCAAAGATGGGACCCCACGTCAATGAGCTATCAAAGAATGCCGAAAAGGGATCCTCGCTACTCAGGATGGGATTTTTCTGGCGATAGTTCAGTAGATTTTCGACACCAAGGTAGACCTCCAACTTCTTGTTCCATCTCTTACTGACTTGGCTATTAAGTACCACGAAATCAGGTGAGACCACAGGAAGCTGAAAAGACGTGGGATTGGAAGAAGTACTTGGTAGTCGCTTTTTCCCTTGCCAGTTGATGGTCAAATCAAAGTTCCAATCGGTAGGAGTGGCATAAGCCAGATTGAGAAAAAGGCGATGGTTGGAGGTCAGAGGCTTGGTCAACAACTTTTCGGAATAGTGCGTTTTGACGTCGTACCAGCGATAGGCCAGTCGAGCATCAAAGTGCTTGGTTAATTCATAATCGATCTGAGCTTGAAAACTATTGGAGTAAGATTTGCCCCTAAGATTATAAAACCGCACTATCTGCGGATTGTAATCCATATCGACGACTACTTGATTCTGAAAATCAGTGCGGTAGAAATCTAAGCTGATCGAACCCGGGTGCTGATTATTTTGAAAGGTATAGACCAAATTGGTGCCGATGTTCCATGCTATTTCTGGATCCAAACCAAAGGGGCCGTATTTGCCATTACCAAGGATTTGAAACACTCTCGAACTAGCCATGAGGCCGTTGTTTTCTGATAATATTCTGGCAGTCCGTTGACCTCTACCGAATGAACTACGCCAGACCCATTGATCATTAAAAGCATAGCGAAGATGGAGCCGCGGAGTGGCAAAGAAACCGTATTGGTTGTGCAGATCTCCACGCAGTCCTGCGACAAAGGAAAATTTCTCGTGACCCCCGAAAGTGTATTCAAAGAAAGCACCTGGCACACTTTCGATCTGGTCGTATGGGTCTGATCCAAGAATCTCATGATAGTCATCATATTGCCAGCTAAGTCCCATCAACACCTGATGGTGTGTATTTCCGATGATGCTTTGATAAAGTAGGTTAGAGTATACCGATCTCTGAGTGGCATCATATCTCCTAAGCCCAAAATAGCTGTCTTGTTTGTGATGTACTCCGGACATCTGAACGGCCCAACTTCGCCATGGAATATCTTCGAAGACTTGACCGAGTTTGATCCACCCCTCCAGGCGCTCTATATCCAGCTGCATGCCCCAAGGCTCATTGCCCAATGGGCCGTCGTCATAGATAAAATCCAGCTGCCCCCCTTTGTTCCGGATGGAGGTCCCTGTCACACCTACTTGAAAACGTACCCCATTTTTGCCAGTAAATTTCCAGCGATTGAGTGCAATCAGATGGTCACTCAGCGGAGTGTCCATGAAGCCATCGCTGTTGCGATCCAACTTTCGGCGATTGGTCTTGCCATGTAGGAGTACCGCAGTCGACAAACGATCATTGAGCTGGGTGGCAAGATTGGCATTTGCCTCCAGTCGTGCACCTTCATTGGCGTATAGGTTGAGATATAGCCGCTCGGGCTGTTCAGGTTTTCGGAGTTCTACATTGATTTGACCAGCGATGCTTTCAAAGCCATTGATGACACTTCCCGTACCCTTACTGAGTTGCATGCCATCCACCCAGGTTCCAGGTACAAAAGTCAGACCGTACAACGATGATAATCCGCGAATGTAGGGCATATTCTCACGCGTAATCTGAATATTCGGCCCAGCCAGACCGAGCATCTGAATTTGCCTAGTACCTGTCACAGCATCTGTGAAGGCCACATCCACACTGGGATTGGTTTCGAAACTTTCACTGAGATTGCAGCATGCAGCTTTCAGCAATTCCTTCTCATCGATCTGCTGGACTAAGGCAGGATCCAGGAAGGAATAGGTGGTACCCTTCTGGCGGTGCACAACTTCCACATCTTCCAGCGTATTGCCGCTGAGTAAGGCTATCTGCAGGTTGGCTTCATCACCGACGGCAATCGTGTCTGATTGGTATCCAATGTAACTAACGACCAAGGTGGATGTAGCTTCGATCCTTTCCAAAGTGAAGAATCCATTCTGGTCAGAAACAGTCCCAATTTGGGTGCCCATCCAAACGACATTAGCACCGATGAGGGGAAGATCTTGCTGCTCTGCTGAAACGACCTTCCCTTCAATGGTGCTTGCTTCTTGGCCTGCCAGCGGCAGGGACATCACTCCCACTAAAAGGGTGATTGATAAGATGTGGCGCGACATGGTGGCACTCGTTTGTTGAAAAAAGTTAGAGTTGAAACATGCTAGGTGTCCCCCTGAGCTCACTAGTGCACCTCTACGCCATCGCGATATGCACAGCATTGTGGTAACTCACCATATGCCTCCTCAGCTGCTTTAACCTCATCGGTGTCATGTCCTGCGCTAGCAATGGCTTGTTTGATTTCAGTCAGCGAGACTTTCTTCGTCTTGTAAAGGACTGTGATGGTTTGCTGATCCTTGGCCCATTGGACGGATTTGACCCCCTTGATCAGGGCTGCCTTTTCGATACGCTTTTCACACATGCCGCATACACCGACCACAGAAAAGGTTTCTTTTTGGATTTTTTTCTTGGCTTTTTGTGCCTGCATGGAAGGCATGAAGACAAATAGAAGTAACATGCTGATACTGGATAGAATGATATTTTTCATGATATTGATATGATGTTAGAAAATCGGAAACATCCATGGAATTCATCCATGGGAATACATCAAAATCTCAACCATAAAAAGTTAACGCGCCGTATAGTAACCAGAGTGGTACACACTTAGGTGGCGGATGATCGACCAGTCGTTTAAATGTCTGATCTGTTGATTTTACCGAGCGACTGACAAAATCGACGGTGATGGCCTTGGTCGATGATAGGGTAGATGGATTGGTAGTATTCGATATTTGCCACTCATCAAAATGTACAAAGACGTTTTCATCATTACAACAATCTGTGCTCTCCTTACTGCAACATGTAGTTTGGCTAGCACAGCATTTGTCTTGCTCTCCAATGATCTCTACCGACATGAGCTTGTCACCACAGTAGTGAACATCAAGGTTCATGCCGACACTGAGGACCAGGTAGAAAATTGCAAATGAGATGGAAAATGCACCTTTCATCAACGCTTACAACGCAAAGTCGTCATCATTTGTTGCAAATGCATACTGTGTAAGCCCTCCCCCCTTGCTGCAGCCATACGATAGGGGTGGTTCCATCGTCCAAGCATCTAGCGCGGCCACATCATGGCAATTCATTGTTTCCCTTCCAAACAATCACCGGTGTCAGCTACTCATTTAGCTTGTTCTCATACCAAATGACCCCAAGTCCCTGGCTGTGTGCGCCAAAGTTTTCTTCACAAATCATCACGTCCAGGTCTTGATCGCCATCCACATCATGGAGGATCACGTCATCAAACTTGGCATTGTGTGCACCCGAAATCGATCTAAAAACATGGGGTTGCTGTGAGTGGAGATTTCTTCCGTCTATCCATATCAATCCGTCCTTATCGTCACCCTTGGTATTGGTACTGAGGACCAGATCTAATTGATGGTCACCATTGAGATCGCCTACTGCCACCGCTTTGGCTAAGCCGGTATGATTGGGTAATTTGATGACCTGCTCACTCCACGGTGAGGTCGGATTCTTTGGCATGCCGTAGATGCGCAATGTGTTTTCGGTGCGCTCAGGGACGATCAACTCTGGAGTGCCATCACCATCGATGTCGGTGAGTGAACTAAACATCACTTCTAATCCCTTAGCTCCAATGAAATGATTGGTCCAAGCCCCTCTTTGCTTCTTCCTGTTGCCGGGATTCTCCAGCCAGCGACAGCCCCTCAAAGGCCCTTTGCGATCAGTGATGAGGATATCCATGTCTCCATCGCTGTCCAGATCATGGGTGAGGATAGACATGATCCAATCAACCGGTGATATCTCATGCCATGACCAAGAACGGAGCCCGCCGCGCCTGGGAGCTGCAAACCAGCCCAGTGCAGCTCCTTCACCTCTACCGGCAGCAACCAGATCCACTCCATACCTTCTATCAATTTGCATAGGTGTGGCATACATCCATTTCATCTTATTGGAGGCGGCAGGGAGTTTCTTTTGCAACCAGTGGCCAGATACGGCACTGTCTTCCTCGAGATGATGTACGAATATTTGCCTTGACTGCCCTTCAGTACAACTGACGATTTCGGCCTGCTCATCCCCACTCATGTCGATAAAGAGGGCATCTTCTACCGATGGCGTGGCACCGACAACCTGAGCCGGCCAGGGTGTTTTGACATGGTCCCTCCCTGGATGCAGATAGAGTTTGGTCTCACCACTTTCCTCCCACCCTGTGACGATGTCTTGCCTACCATCGCGATTGAAGTCTGCTAACTTAATGCCGTCGGCTCCCTGACCGATATCGTCGATGATGTGAGAAGTCCATCTAGTAGATGAGGTTCTTTTGACCGGATCCACAGACCATACTTTAAACTTGCGATAGCGAAAGTGACTCCACCGCATCTGCCTAAATCCGATTTTTCCCCTACCTAGTACAGGGCCATAGCGGTCACCATCATCGGTCCAGTCAATCAATTTTCGATCATCGATATAGAACCGAATATGCGCGCCTTCTTTAATGAGGGTAGCTCGATGGACCGTGCGGGAAAGAGGTGGAATTGGTGGTCCACCGATAGAGACTTTGTGGAAACCGGCATTCTTCCTAAGATGAGAATAGGGCCGATTCTGATAGTTGGGTGTGTGGGCATAATACGATATATGGTAATTATGGATATCGCTTTTGGTATACTTTGAAAATACACCATCCCTGGGCGCTAGGGAGGGATCGAAAATGGACCGGTCATTCTCTCCGTGCGCAGCAAAGAAAATAATCAACAGACCGGCATCGGTCTCAAGATTTTGCAATTCCCACTGTGCGACAAAACTTTCAGGGAAGTCTTGAGGGCACCACAACACATGGTGCCCCTCCTCATTGGGATCGTAGATATGCATCCATTGATCTCCAAAAGACAATTCTCCTGGGCCCTCCATTCGCCAGTCTCGCACCTGATCTGCCTGGGAAAACTCGCACTCATATAACAAGTCGCCTTTTGGGAAAACAGGGCTAAATTGACTGAGCACTAAGCACCATTTGGCTGCCAGTAAAACAACTAGGGTAACTCTCATTAAAATCACTATTGATGTTTTTGCTTTTGCATTGATCCAGATGAATTGTTTTTCAGCTAGAGCGATCCGACTTATGTAGCCTGTGCTACAGGCCTTCTGATCGTGTTGCCAATCCTTTGATTTTCTTTAAAAATCGTAAATTAATGGCAATAATTAGACTGCTAAACCATGAAGGAAAAAAAGGAGCGATCAGATCAGAATTTTAATCGGAGGGATTTTATCTCGGTGACATCAGCTGCATCATTAGGTGGGATGACCACTCGCAAGTCCTTACTTACGACCAGGCGATCTAGCGGCAACCAGCTGTTTGATTTCGGTGAGGTTGCTCCGGAGTGGCGAAACCGCCAAGATGGCATGTCTTACCGGATGCTCGGTCGTACGGGCATGATGATATCCGAAATTGTGAGTGGAGGTGATCCAGTGAAGTCTGATAATTTGCGCCCTACCGAGATAGCGATGGAACGTGGTTTGAACTATTTAGACATGGCTCCTGCATACAACAAGGGAGATACCGAAATCGCCTACGGAAAGATCATCGACAGCTCTTCCAAGCGCGAGAAAGTTTTTATGACCACCAAGGTGAGTGGATTTGCCAGCGTGCGTAGCAATTTGTACCGTGAGATATTTGATGGCCTACCTACCGAAAAGCAGAAGGCAATCATGTTAAAGGCTCAGCAACTAAGAGATGATCGAGGGGTGGATAAGCCTGGCTACTATTTTACCTATTGGCCCGGTCAAGATCGCTCCATGAATCCCAGTTACCTTGCCAATGCGATGGTGCAGGATTATGGTCACAAAGTAGATGGAAGTAAGGCCTACCGGGAGAAAATCATCTCTTCAGTGGAGGGTAGCCTGAAACGTACCGGCACAGATTATTTTGACATTTTGATGTGCCCGCACGGTGCCAACTGTCCTGAGGAGGTGCAGATCCCCGAAATTTGGGAAACTTTTGCCAATCTTAAAAAGGCAGGTAAGGTGCGATACTTAGGACTTTCTACCCACAATGATCCAGCAGGAGTATTGAGGGCCGCTGCCGATACCAATAAATTTGACGTATGCATGTGTGCTTACAACGTGATCAATGGGGGATATCTTGAAGAAACCATCCGCTATGCCCACCGTCAGAAAGGTATGGGCATCATATCCATGAAGGCGGCCATGGCTGTGGCCACCCACCACAAGAAGCTTCAACCCACGCCACAATGGCGAATTGATAAAGTGGAGCGTATCGTGCCAGGTACGATGAAGGCACCGATGAAAGCTTATCTCTGGGTCTTGCAAAATCCTGACATCTCAGCGGTGATCTCCAACCTGTGGGATGGGACCTTTGTGGAGGAGAATCTCTCTTTGGCTGGAAAGAAGGTAGCACTGAACCCAGGATAGTGAGGTGGCATGAAGAGGCTGCTAAATAGGCGTTTGTGCTAGGCCAGGCCACAAGATACACCAGAAGGACATACATCATAATTTGTTCGTTGTCGCACTCTGAGGCAACTTTTCGTATTTCTTTATCTGAAGGGTTACGGAGTAACCTTGAGCATTTTCAGTGTAGACTTGAGCATCAAGTTTTTTAGCAAATGCTTGAATGAGCGAACGGCCAAAATTGCGTTCTTCTTTTTCTGCTTCCATACCTCTGCCATTGTCTTTCACTATCACAGACAAGATGTCGTTGTGTTCGGATAAGTGAAAATGAATCAGCCCATGCTTCCCCTCAGAAAAAGCATGTTTAAGTGCATTGCTGATCAGTTCATTGACGACCAAGCCCAATGGGATCATGGTATCCACATCCAACCAGATATCCTCAATATCCGTTTGCAAGGCGATTAATTCTTGCTGTATCTGATAGGACAGCAAGAGATTGTTCAACATTTTATCAAAATATACACGCGTATTTACTCCTCCTAAATGATCATGTTGGTATAGATCCCTGTGGATCAATGCCATGGAGTGGACCCTGTTCTTACTTACTTTCAATGCCTCTACCGCATTTTGATCAGAAAGGTATTTACTCTGCAAAGACAGGAGAGACGAGACGACCTGTAGGTTATTTTTCACACGATGGTGAATTTCTCTGAGCAAGAGGCCCTTTTCCTGGTCAGCAGCTACAATCAGTTTGTGTTGGGATTTAATCTTCTTGTTTATCCTAGCCAGTAAAAAGGCGGTCAGCAATAAGATCAGGACACCGGCGACCAATCCAATATTTCTTTGCTTGATGGTCTTCAGCTGGAGTTGCGTGATTTTTTCCCTGTCCTCGAGAAGATCGATTTCATGATCTTTCTCCTGCGATAGATATTTAGTCTCCATCTCTTTGCGTAGCGACATACTTTGCAAGGAATCCTTTTCTCTGCTTTTGGCAATAATTGATCGAAGATGCCGATTAGCCCCAATGCTATTACCCGAGCCTTCAGCGGCACTGGCACTGAGGTCATACCAAGTAATCTGATGATCTATGAAATCAGATGGGAAGAGCGATGCTTTGATCTTGTCTAAATGTTTTTGTGCATCCAGATAACGACCGAAATGAAGGTATAGGCGTGCCAGGGATAGCTGCAATAAGGCCTGGTGGTTGGGTTCGAAGGGTAGATCTTTTTGCTGGTCGAGATTGGTGAGGATGGGAAGGGCCTCATCCATTCTGCCCAATTCGATCAAGGTATTTCCCAAAGGTAAGTCACAGAGCATTACGTCAGGCTCACTATTCAATGCAGTAAAGAACAACCTAGCCTGCTCCAAGTTAACCAGAGCATCATCATGGCGATCCAGATTTCGGTAGGTAGTTGCCATATTAAACATCACGTTAGCCATACCCATCGTGTCCTTATTTGAGCTGCGAAAGGACAATGCATCTTCATAGATTTCTAAGGCGTCATCATACCGTTCCAACATCCGGTAAAAAATTCCGAGATTGTTTAGTAGCATTGATCTTTTTGCGTCAAATCCATGCCTCCGACAAATCTCCATAGCCTCTAAATAGGGTTCCAATGCCTTGCCAACATCGTGGCGATAATAGTAGGTTGCACCCAGGTTTATTAAGTAGTCCACTCGATTGATGATGGGCAAATTTTCCTTGGTAATCAATGTCAAACCTTTATGGATCCAGTGAAGGCTCTCCTGATGATTTCCTCTTCGGGCTTCTATAGATCCCAAGCTGCGCCAAAGCAGGATTTTACCCCTGAGAAACTTGAGCGCATTAGCTCTGACGGCACCACTATGCAGGTAATGGTAGGATGAATCCAAATCGGTAGGTGCGTAAAGTTTACCAAGTTGATAGCAGGCCAAAATCGCATGGGTATCCTGTCGTTGTAGCAAGACCTCTTTGAGGCTGTCAATCTCTGACCATTCTACCTGAGACCATCCACCGACGGGAGCGATAGCCATCGCAAAGAATACCACATATTTCATGAAAGGACTCGTGATTTGGTGGTTCACAGAAAGTCAAGATAGGGCACTCAGACGTATTTCCTGGGTCTTTTCCGATTTTAGTTGAACAACTTTTGAAAAATCCCTTTTTATCAGTAAGCTCACTTGTCAGCTATAGAATTATGATAATAGTCAATCCATCGCTCATGGCTCATTGATGCTAAGTGGTTAATTGATGTCCTTTTGTCTTGACACAAAAGGACCAGAAAGTCAAGGCTGTAAGGCCTAAGCCTAAAACAAATTGGGAAATCCTACATTCTAAAAACTCGTCTTGGGGGCAGTTGCTTTACTCCTGATGTGATTGAATATCAGGACTTTGCATTTGCTTTTGGGTTGGACTCATATAGTTTAGAATTTTTGACGGATTTCCGAATCTGTTTCTTAACGGCTAATTCCTTAAGGCCGTCCACTAGACCTTTTTCAAGGATCTTATGCGTACATCAATCCATAGAAGGCAGATTGAATACAGCACTGACCCTCGCTCTAGAAACATTCTACGACTCCTTGAACACGATAGCCTGTTGTCTTCATTCTCCCCCCAGGGCCCAGTCAGAAGAATGTGATCGACACAAATTCTGATCAACACCGAAATAGCTTCACCAAATAGGATTGGGCTATCCAGTGGAGAGCCTATGAAGGTACCGATGTTTGACAGATAATAGCTACATTAGAAACTCGAAGCCATGCGCAGAAGAGATTTTACCAGGCAAGTTTCCACCGCCCTCTATGGCCTGCCGTTCTTGTACAGTCAGAGGCTCGATGGAGGAGCTGAATGTTTTGGTCGCATTTCCAAAACAGATACGCATGTACATTTATTTGACCTCAACAACCTCACATATGGCTGGCTGGATAGGGCTCCAGAAATCAATAGATCATTTGATTTGTCAGACTTTAGGATCGCCACAAAGAAAGCTCAGGTGCGCAAGATTTTATTCATGGAAAGTGGTGCCGATGCCGGGCGGGGTGTAAAAGAAGCCAGGATGGTGCAGCAGCTGGCACAACGCAATCATAAGGTCAAAGGCATCATTGCTAAGTTGGACTTGGCCAAAGGAAAAGAAGTGTCTGGTGAGCTGGACAAATTGCTGGAATTAGATTTGCTGCGAGGAGTTCGTTCTGGGTTTCCAAAAGAGGCTGATCGATTGCCCACCTTTAGCGATGGCCTAAAATTATTGCAGAAGCATCAACTGACCTTTGATTTGCTTTTATCTCCCGAGCGGATGGAAGCAGCAGCACGCTTAGCTGAAAGGTTTCCTTCACTTCATTTCATCCTGGATCATTTTGGCAACCCAGATATTCAAAATGATCGGATGTCGGAGTGGCGGATGGGCATTAGAAAATTGGCAAGGGTGCCGAATGTAATTTGTAAGATGTCGGGGATCATCACTCGCATCGGTAAGGGTTGGTCGGTAGAAGCGATCAAACCCTATGTACTATTTGCCATCGAGCAGTTTGGCATAGATCGATTGGTCTATGGGGGTGACTGGCCAGTTGTTCTTCGAGCGGGATCCTATCTCAGTTGGGCAGAAGCTTTTGAAGATCTGACCAGGGACTTGACAATCTTGGAGCGGAGAAAGATATATCATGAAAATGCTGACCGGATATATAGATTGTGACCATGTGGTGTTATAGATGTATCATGTTATGGATCTTTTGCAGTGCTGGCCACTGGCTCTTCTCACAAGCAGAAGCTCTGACACCATATGGGACTGCTAGAAATGGCCGGGTTTTCAAAATATACCAGTTTTCCAGATTTCAGATGCCGCGCATAGACGGTCAGACAGACGATTGGCAAGGAGTACCGACCGATTACACCTATGGCACCGATCAACTCAATGATACCGAAGATGGCATGGGTACCGACATCGATGCCAAGGACCTCGATGTGCAAGTCACTTTGGGTTGGGTGAAGGGGCTGAATCGGATATATTTTTTATACAGAGCTTACGACGACTATTGGGATTTTGGACGCTTTAATCCCAAGGGGTATTTAAACGACATTTTCGAGATCGTAGTGGATGGTGATCTGTCTGGTGGACCTTTTATATTTAATCCCTTGTACGATAAGGATGCATTAAAATGGGACAGCAAAACGGAGGCATATTTGGAAAACCATTTTACGTTCAGTGGAGTACATGCACAGAATTATCACATCTACACACCACCCATCAATGACGCATGGACATTGGTATGGGGTTGTCAGCCGTGGATTGCTTCCTTTCCTTTTGCCAATTATGCTTATGACTATGATTTTCAGCCCGGAGAAAGTGGGCACCTAGTACTTGAGGGTTGGATTACCCCCTTTGACTACGCTCCCTACGAGGGTCCAGAAAATGCCATCCAATCGACGCTCCATGAAAATAAAATCATCGGATTTTCCTGGTCAGTTCTCGATTTCGATGGTGGTCAGAGAGAGGGACATTGCAATCTTTCTCACGATGTGCGAATGGTAAAAGACGCGAGCTTTTTATGTGCCTTCCAACTAATGCCACTCGAAAAGACAAACGGAGAGGGCATCAAGGCCGACTGGTCTTTTTCTGTGTTAGATATGGACAGAGGACTGGTAGCATTCAAGGATGAGTCGTCGGGAATAGTATCTGATTGGCATTGGGATTTTGGAGATGGATCAAGCAGTGACGAGCAGCATCCTTTGCATCATTTTACAAGCGGTGTTCATAAGGTGATTACATTGACCGTGCAAGGTCCCCTGGGCACTTCCAAAAAGACAAAATATTGGGAGGTGATGATTAAATAGGGGATAGCACTCAACCGTATAAATAAATAAAACCAACAAGAGTTTCTCTAAAAAATTAGGTTTATGCACATGGGGTTTAGATTTCGTCCGCACATTCGATTATCAACGGGTTTAATTATTGGCCTAATATTTCTTGGATTCACGGCAGAGGTCTCAGCACAAGAAGCAGATCCTAACTGGCATAAAAATCTGACGACATTTAGGTTGGAAAACCAAGGAGTTCCACCAAGTTGGGCATTGATGGAACGCCAGTTGTTGGATCAAATTTATCCAGCTGCCCTTGAATTTGTAGAAAAATATACTAATCCAGATGGTACTTTAAAATGGCGTGAAGAATGGCCGGGTATTGATGGATCAGATGATGGCTATGAGAGCTTTTATAATTTTCCATTGTACAGCGCTCTGGGAGGGAATATGAAGCTCGACAGTCTGTCGAGACATTTATGGGAGGGTGTGACTCGGCAGTTCACAAGATATGGTCAAGTACACGACGAGTTTGACGCTGGGTATGACTGGATGCACCATGGTGAGTCGTATACCTATTTATATTTTTTCGGTCTCACAGATCCGCATAACAAAAAATTCACTGATCGAGCCATCAAGTTCGCAGAACTATATGTAGATCCCCACTATGGCAATTATGATCCGGATCTCAAGATCATTCGGTCTCCGTTAACGGGCAGTCTGGGCCCTCGCCATATTAATACGGAAGAAGACTGGGTCACTCATAGACCGATTTTGGCGGACTATTTACTGCCCTATGAAGACATTGATGGTGTCGATTCAAGCGATGTATGGAATGATGATGATAAATTTCCCTTGATCTTGGATGCCATGAATGAGCGGATGATGAAAGGAGATGTGCCACTTAATTTGGCTTCGACTAGTATGTTGCTCAATGCGTATATGCTAACCGGAGATGAGAAATATAAAAAATGGGTTGAGGAATATGTAAGTGCATGGATGAAAAGGGTGGAAGACAATGGAGGTTTTTTGCCTGATAATGTAGGTTTATCAGGAAGGGTAGGAGAACATATGGAGGGTAAGAAATGGGGAGGCTATTACGGCTGGCGATGGCCGCATGGATTGCTCAATCAGATGGAAGCGACGTTAATCGGTGGCAGCAATGCCTTTCTTGCGAGTGGAGACTCGACCTACCTCGAATTACCCAAGTCTGTGATCAAGCTGGTGGAAGGTCAGAGCAAGGATATCGATGGACAAAAAAGGGTTCCGTACCGCTATGATGATCGAGGATGGTGGGATTTTCGACCGATGAGTCCAAAGTATCCTTCCCAGCTCTGGTTTATGTCTCGTTTGCAAAGTGATTGGGATCGTGCTAAAAGGTTGGCCGAACCCGGCAAATGGCACTATGAAAATGCCGATAGAAAAATGAATTTGACACGGGGAATGCGCGTGCCTTCAGCGGCTCATTTCCCCTATAGTAAGGGCAAGGGTGATTCTGAAAACACCATAGCATGGATGGGGTATTTAGAGGGTCAAAATCCTAACTACCCCGATGATATTCTCAATGCGACCTATAGAGAAATGCTGAAACGCTTAAAGTCAATTCGTGAGGATGACACAGAACCAGATGATCAAGATGTGCATCATTTTCTCAACAGAAATCCTGTAGTGTTGGAGGGATTGGTCCAGCTTACACTGGGAGCCCCCAACCACATCTACCATGGAGGTTTGCTGCATACTAGTCTGCGTTATTTCGATCCGGAAAAACTCAATCCGGGTTTACCTCCTGATGTCGCTGCTTTGGTGATGGGCATTACCTCCAAAAGTGTGAAACTAAAACTGGTAAACTTGCATACTACCGAGACCCGAAAGATCATCATCCAAGGAGGGATGTTTGGCGAACATCAGATCAAACGAGTGCGACAAGTGATTGATTATCCATTTCAATTTAATACGATTGACCGGCCCTTTTTCCAAGTTAAACTTGGACCAGGCGCAGTGGGTCAAATTGAATTGGATATCGATCGCTTTGCCAACGCACCGTCCTACAAGTTTCCTTGGCATTGATGCACCTGAATGTTCTTTGCTGGAGCATGTACTATACCGCGTTTATTTTGCAGGGGCAAATGATAAGATCTGAATAATGCAGTTTGGTTGCACTGTAAGGTACTTACTTAGAGGCAAAAAGAAAATGGAAACTGAAAGAATGTTTAAAGGAGTCAGTATTTTTGAATTTAGTAGTCGATTTACGTGTAAAGCGGATTGTCTGGATTACTTGAGTGAAATCAAGTGGAGCAGTGGATATTCATGTCGCAAATGTGGTAATGGGAAATATTGTGGGACAGCTCGATACGGAGAAAGACGATGTACCAAATGTCGTTCTGTGGAATCCCCTACTGCCCATACCCTTTTTCATAAAGTAAAATTTCCGTTGCACAAGGCATTCTACATTATTTTCTATCTAAGCACCTCGACAAAAGGAATGTCAACCTATGAATTAGCTCGAAAGTTGGACATGAATCAACCGGTAGTGTGGCGCTTTAAAACGAAGGTCATGTTAGCAATGAAATCAAGTGGGAAATATCCGATTGATGGTGCGGTGGCTGTAGATGAAACGATGATCGGGGGCAAGGTGAAAAAGCAGCGCGGCCGAAGTCAATCGACTAAAAAACAGGTAGTTGTTGCTATCCAGAAACACCCTGGAGGTGGAATCAGCAGGGCATATGCAAAGGTTATTCCCAATGCTGGCAGCAAACAGCTAGAGCCATTCTTTGACCAACATATTGACCCAGATGCAATCGTAACGACCGATAAATGGAGAGGTTACTCCCCCATTGCTCGAAAAGGAAAATATCATGTTGACCAGATCCACTCTAAAAAAGGAGAGAATTTTCCTTTGATGCATCGGTTTATTATGGGGCTCAAATCTTGGTTGAGAGGTATTCATCATCAAGTAAAATATCTACAAAAGTATCTCAATGAGTATACCTACAGGTTCAATAGGCACCTGTATAAAGACATTCTATTTCATAATCTTACCAATAGATTAATGCTTCATCCACCATGCACGATTCCAGATTTGAAATTTGTAACGTAAATGAATTATTCAGGATAAGATATATCTGATGCTTTGGTGCTACCAGCATTCTGCTAGTATCAATTGCGTTATAATATTCATTTATCATGTGCTGGTCCTACTTCTATAGCACGTGGTGATCTTTCAGCAAAATGAAACAATACAAGAAAAATGAACATTGATCCCATGATGGACAATATTTAATTTTGAAATACTGCGGCACGGATAAATGTGATCCTACATTCAATAATTAAAAATAAATCAAAAATTGTCCTTACCTCACAAATCAGAGGACGATGAATACTGGAGGATGGCAAAGAACCATCATCCTGACTGTGCAGGCTTGAGTAAAATCGGACGCACGGAAACGAGAGAGCTTCACCTTATTGATGCGGCTGCCAATCCGGATTAATGGTGCACTGTTTGCCGGGTCATCACAATGGCCTAGGCATTTGGGCATTCATTCCTGTAAGCATAGCCTCTAGCTCGTGGTTGAGTTGTTCTTTTACCTCCGGCAAAGAATCTGACAGGTCGTTTCGTTCTCCAATATCATTGGCAAGATTATACAGCTCGGACACCCGGTTCTCATAGTATTTCACCAGCTTCCAGTCACCCTTTCTGAGCGCCGAACCTGGCCTCCAGGTTGATCCGTGATAATGCGGGTAGTGCCACATGAGCACCCGATCTTCCTGACTGGCCTTATGGCTCCATAGTGGCACCAGGCTCTCACCATCCATATGCTGATCGATCTTGGGCGACATTTTACACAATTCAAGCAAGGTAGGATAATAGTCCATACTGGTGACTAAAGCGTTGCTGACTTTGCCCCTATCGGTCATGCCGGGGTACTTGATCAGTAAGGGCACCCTGATCCCACCTTCATAGCACCATCCTTTACCTGCTCTCAGTGGCCTGACCGATGTCGGTCCTGGTCGACGAAGGGTAGAAAGACCCCCATTATCAGATGTAAAGATGATGACGGTTTGCTCCAGCATATCTTTTGTTTCCAATGCTTCAATGAGCCTGCCGATGTTGGCATCGAGTGATCGCACCATGGCTGCATACTTGGCATCGCTCTGATTGATGCGAGTGATCCCGTTGTGTTCTGCTGCGGTGACGATAGCGCCGCTATCAGGTAAGAGTTTTCTCTTTTCCTCGTATTGAGCGTCGTAGGCCTTACATCCTTCAATCGGTGAGTGGACGGTGTAGTAGGCCAGGTAAAGAAAGAATGGCTGGCCTCCATTTTCTTCCACAAATTTGATCGATTCATCGGTGAGTCGATCGGTCAAGTATTCACCATCGGGACCATCACCGAGCTGGGAGTTGTGATAAGGTGAGTAATATCCCCCACCTCCTTTGGCACGGGGCGATCCCCAATCGCAACCGCCCTTGTTGATCTCAAATCCATGTGCCAACGGCCATGAAGCCTCGGTTTCCCCCAGGTGCCACTTGCCGGCGAAAAAGGTTTGGTAGCCTGCTTCACGGAAAGATTCTGCCAGAGTGGTTTCTGACTGCGGTAAATTATGCAAGTCTTGTGGCGTCTCTAAAAGGGGGTGATCTGCTTTAGCTGGAGGGCGACCCGGTATCCAGTCGGTGATGTGCAACCGTGCAGGATTTTTTCCTGTCATGATGGCTGCTCTGGTTGGAGAGCAGACAGGTGAGGCAGCATATGCATTGGTAAAACGCATAGAGTTTGCTGCAAGTTTGTCAAGATTAGGTGTATCATAGAAGGTACTGCCATAACACCCTAAATCTGTCCATCCAAGGTCATCCACTAAAACAAAGACCACATTCGGTTGCAAAGACCCTTTGTGTTCCACAGAAGCACACCCGAAACACAAAATCAACGTCAGAGTTAAGCAGCAATAGTAAACAGTAGACATGATGGTAAGTTAGTGTAAATATCTCGGTCAAGAAAGCGCTGACTTCCTTGAGCGAACGTCCGATTCGTGACAGTTTGTGAAAGATCAATGACTAGAATTGTGGTATCTTATGTTTTTGAGCATTAAATAATCTTCAGATGAAACATTTATTAATTTTTAGCCTCTGTCTGGCCTCGACCTTTCTCATGGCCCAAGATGATCTGACACAGGCCAGTATTTTGGGTATGGTGAGCAGAAACGCCGACCAGATCACCTCCCTGGCCGAAGCATTTTCAGATGATCAATACGATTGGCGTCCTGATGAAGGGGTGAGATCAGTTGGGGAATCTTTGCTTCATATAGCCAAGGTCAATTATTTTATCTTGATGAAGCTGGGATTCGAATTACCTGAGGGCGTGGACATGATGGCCATAGATGGCATCACTGGTAAGGAAAACATCATGGAAGTGGTGGGTAATTCCTTTGATTTTGCAAAAGGTAAGATCCCGATGGTGGAGAGTGCTCAGTTAGGAGACGAGGTCAAACTACCCTTCGGTGATTTCACCAAACTTAGCTCCTTGCTGATAGTCCTAGAGCATTCAGGAGAGCACAAGGGTCAATTGATCGCTTATGCTCGTTCTAACGGAATTGTTCCGCCCTGGAGTCAGTAGTATGAGTCTGTAGCAGATGGAATGTTCGAGCCTTAGGGACTCGACCTTTTATTGCAAGATAGTGTGCTAGTCTGCTATAAAGCTGGCAGGCCTAGCCACTGAGCCAGCACGGAGCACTTTGACGCATTTTTACAATACTTGTTAGACATTGTTTGAGATATTGACATAAAAATCAGACGATGCTACGTTTTAATCTTGTGCTTTCCTTGATAGGTATAGCCCTTTTTGAGACTCCCATTTTGTCCCAGGCCGATAGCGGTATATACACCGCGAGTTTCATAGCAACGTGGGCTGGAGACACAGCCAGCATAGAGACTTTTACCATTGCAGGTAATCATCTGATTGGGAAAGCCATCCATCTCTATCCAGAACCACACCTGAAGCATTTTAGTGTCTTGTACAACGATGATGGATCCATACGGAACATGGATTTTCAGTTTTTTCAACTCGACAATACCTCTCTGCTCTTTGAATCCAAAACCAATCTTCCCTACCGTGTACATATGTCGATGAACGATGGTGTACTGAATTCCCACACATGTTATCCAAAAGGTGCCTTCCAATTTATCCATAAAACGCCTAGGGCTGATTTCAATGGAGGATGGATCCCAATTTTAGGCCAATGGGAATGGATGACATCGCGCTGGGCGCACGGAAACCTGGATGATGGCCTGGTCTTTGTAAATTATGCATTGGGTCCCTATGATCTTACTTTAGAAGCAAGGGACGACCATACCCTGGTATTTACGAGTGGTATCACAGCTCCCATTACTTTCTTTCTGGATGAACACAGACGCATTGAGCACATTGATGCAATGGGTTCTCCCTGGAACTATCTCATTGAAAAGTCATCTCCAGTCGACCTCGATCTTTATGTCGACCGATTCTCAAGAAAACCAACGGTTGGATATCCATCTCCGCGTCAACATACTGCCAAAGAAGTAGCCGGTATTAAATGTGCAGTGGAATACGGTAGTCCTCGTAAGAGAGGTCGACAGATTTTCGGAAATGTGGTGCCTTACGATGTGGTTTGGCGTACTGTTGCTGGCTCTGCGACTACGATGAGTTTTGATCATGACGTGAGGTTTGATCAAACCATCATCCCCCAAGGCACTTACAATATATTCACTGTGCCGGGGAAGGATGGGTGGAAGCTGATTTTCAACACGGAGGAGAGTGCTTGGGGTAGTGCCTATCGGTCCGAATTTGATTTTGCTGCAGTTCCTATGGAGACATACCAGGCAGATCATACGTTCGAAGAATTTACTATTGAATTGACAGAGAAATTAGATAGAGGGCTTTTGCGATTTATCTGGGATGACACTGTGGCAGAGATAGATTTTGAGAAAGATTAGGTCTGTCAGGAGAGAGATTTCCAGCTGGACTTCTTTAATGCAATAGGTGCCATAAGATACATCGAGGACTCACACATTCGCCAGGAATCTTACGGTGATCCGAAGAGCAGCCCAGCTGCCGAAAAACCTGAACAAGATGATACTCTTAAACAATTTTACCCACGACTTGCAAGGAACCACAACTATTCCCGGAACGTGCCACGAATGAAAGTCACATTGTCATATTCTGGCCATCCCGACCATGCCATCCAGAATGACGGGCTTTTAGGGTCGATGTATTTTGCCGGAATGACATAATTAAATTTGACATGGTCATCTAAGAATTCGTTAGTATAATATACCGTCGACCAGGGACCCCATGGATTGGGAGCTTCAAAAATCCCAAGTCCCGATATATTGCTTTTTGGTGCATAGGGAGTCAACCGATTATCGTCATAGTCATAGTGGGGTTTAGAAAGTAAGATACGATTTAGGCCGGGATGAAATACGGTACTGATGTGCCATAGATAAGCTTGATTGTCACGAAATGCTACGGCTTTACGATGGTGGTCCTTTGTCCATGAAGCAGAACCATCATCATTTAGATGCAAGAACCACTCATAGGAGCTTTCGTCAAATAACTTTGTTTTGTCTACCCTTGCTAGATAAATGTCCGGATGACGGTTGAGAGCAAAATAGACATATACGTATCCGTCTTTGGCACCTCGATTGGCTTGACCAAATTGGCAGATGCTTCGTACCCTAAAGCCGGTAGGTAGGTTTTTGAAGAGCCGTTCGCTACCCAACTGCCAGGTCTCACCCAGATCAGTAGAAAGTGCACCATAGGTGTCGTGGTCGTATTTGCTGTCGCCATTTACCCAAAACATCCATAGAACTCCGTCAATGTCGACGAGAGCATCGGGTTTACCAAAACTTTGGCCAGGTCCTGCTCCCCAGGTATCATCGGCCTCCAAAGCTGGTGGCACTCCATCGATCTTACTGACACCGATCGATCTTTTTTTAGTGGTTTCTGCATTCCCGTTCCATCCATAACCATCACCCCATGCAGCGACCATGCTACCGTCGGAAGCCCAGGTCATGGGCCACTGGTCACTCCCCAGCCCATGTTGATGGATTGTGGCCGTGTCAAAGGTCAAATCTATGATTGCTCGGCTCCTTGGATAGGGTGCTTCTTGCGCATGCGTCAAAGAGCAATAGAAGATGCAGAGGGCCATCGAAGTTTTTAAGCTTAACCTGAGGTTCATAATGCAGCTGCTGGACCAGATAGTGTTCGAGTAATGTGATCTTGCCGATAAATATAGACAGAGTCTACCGTAGCAGGCAACGAAAAACTGGTTTGTGATTGCGTCAGGAAACCATGTCCAAAGTATTTTTCAATCACGCTCTCGCTTCCATCTTGATATTTTAAAACTGCAAAATCTTCGTTATTTCTAAAAGAAAAATATTGCACTGGAGTACGGTCTCCGAAGGTAAACACCTCAAGACTGTCGTTATTTTTCGCGGCAAAAACCTGACGAATATTTCCCGTTACGCTGCTGGCAAGCGCTCTGCCCTCTCCCTCAACATAAAAGCCGACATCATAGGCATCCACATAAGTAAGATTACCTTGGCCGTTGCCCTTAAGAAAAAGTCCCTTTTGTCCATCGTACCAGCCCGATATGACTTCGGTTTGTTTATCATTGCCAATACAAAGCACATCCTCAGAGCCATCTCTGTCAAAATCATAGATCTCTATGCCGAAAATTGGACTGAGTTGTGCTTCCATAGGTAATGGCTTAATCTGGAAACGCCCGTGACCTTTATTTTCAATATAGACGCTCTTCAAATAGCCGGCTTCCATGACTTGCATATTGACAGTGTCGAGACCTTCTAGTATTTTCTTCATGTCCGCCTCCGCAAGCGATTGATAGGAAGGAAATTTATAATTGATTAATTCCAACTGATCTATTAAGGCACCGCGGGGAGCGATCGGATATTCAAGATCATGAATATACCTGGTCACAATACCATCGATGCTCCCGTTTTCATCAAAGTCGTTGACATACATCCGTAGAGGTTGATCATGAGTAGCTTTGTAAGCAGTATTTTCTCCCAGGTTGCCGGCAATATAATCGATGTCACCATCATGATCTAAATCACCACCTGCAATGCTGTTCCACCAACCTCGATAATGATCTAACGTGGAATCCTGTCGCACCGCCAATCGACCATCCTCGTTGTTAAATATGGTAATAGGCATCCATTCACCAAGGACCATCAGGTCTTTATCAAAATCATGGTCGTAATCAGTCCATAGGGCGGCACTTACCATACCAATATCCGAGAGATCTGGAGCAAACTCTCCAGTCCCGTCGATAAACTTGCCATTTTCGTTGATGAGAAGATAGCTCCTAGGAGCGCTGGGGTATTTGCCTGGGACTACTCTGCCACCGACAAAAAGATCCAGATCACCATCAGCGTCCATATCGGCAGCTACTACGCACGAGCCACTTGATAAAATTTTGGGAAGTCTGGTGGTATCGATGGTGAATTTATCTGTTCCGTCATTTAAATATATTCTATCTTGATAATGGCCTTTGTTAAAATACTTCACACTGCTGCCACCACTCACTACGTACAGATCATCGTCACCATCATTATCTACGTCGAGGAACAGAGCACCCATATCTTCGTAGCGGTTGGTGTGTGGTAAGGTATCTATGGTGTAATGATCTCGATGTTTTTTAATGATGGTGCCAGCTTGTCCCCGTGCACCCCCAATGTAAATTAATTGAGTGTTTTCATGGGTAGGAGAGATGGCAATTCCAGGACCTAAATTATCAGAGTGACGTAGCAATAAGGGCTGGTATCTAAACTCATTGTGAGTATTTTCTCGATGGAGATAATTTAGTGCATACTCACCAGATATTTTTTTGAAGATTGGAGCGTCTTTAGAAAATTCGTGCTGGTCAGTATAGATGGCAGCAATTTCCCTTTTGCGGATTTGGATCAGCGTGTCGATGGGTACGTTCTGCAAGACAGTTCTTTTTCTATCAGGCCAATGGACTACCAGAGAATCGATGTGATTGGTGATCCCCAGCCCCACATGGATTGGAGCCATCGATGAAGACATATATCCATGTACGGGGCGACTATTGATTGACCAATGCTGGTCCTTCGCGAAAAGGGTGATTTGCGTGCCTGCTATTTGCTCTTTGCTGAGGGAGTCTGAAAAAGAAAATTGAATAAAATGATGGTTATTGATGGTACGCGCATTATTCCTAAAAAGAAAGACAGGTTGATCAATATTATTGACAACGAGGTCTATATCTCCATCGTTATCGAGATCTCCATAGGCTGCTCCATTGGACAAGGAGGGGTATTGGACACCCCAGGATCTGGTTTGATCTGAGAACTGTAGATTTCCACAATTTTGAAAGATGTAATTTGAGAGATTAACAGCATCTAGAGTTTTGAGCTTCTCCACAAAATCAGGGATGGAAAGCTGCCCTTTAGTGAAGATATCTCGCTGCTCGGTATATTCTTGAAAATCATGATTGGTGACATCTCTTCGGATCCCATTGGTCACGTAGACATCACTAAGACCATCATTGTCAAAGTCGGCTATCAGGGGCCCCCAACTCCAATCCGTTTGATGCAATCCAGCAAATCTGGCCGTTTCACTAAAATAATACTGTCCTGCTGGATTCTTTCCCCGATTTAGTTGCAGCGTGTTCCTAATAAATTGTGGTGCAAAGCCTCGCTCGATCGTCTGAATAAAATGGTTGTAATTCATTTTTGAGGTCATCGTCTTCTGTCGTTCATTGCTTTGAGGCAGCATATCTAAGATAAATAGATCGGGTAAGGCATCATTATTTAGATCACCTACATCGATGCCCATGGCATTTCTTGAGCAGTGGTCAAAGTACTGATCCAATCGATTGGTGAAAGTGCCATCTCGATTATTCTCATAGAGAATATCGCTGCCCAAATAGTCATTAGCTACATAGATGTCCGACCAACCATCTTGATTGATGTCTAGAATCGAAAGTCCCAAACCATAGCCCTCAATCAAAATACCGGCCTCAGCTGACACATCGCGATAAGTAGGCTGTTCACCTTGCTTACCTATGTTTTCAAAGAGTCGGTCGGTACTTGGACCTGTCCCATCCTGATAAGTATGTAGTTTACTTAACATCTGGTATGGCTCATTGGCGTGCTCCATGACATAAAGGTCCAGGTCACCATCATTGTCATAATCTAGAAAGGCGGCTTGAGTGGAGTGGTGGTCATCATCGATACCATAGGAGGCAGCCGATTCTGTAAATGTTAAGTCTTGATTATTTATAAATAATCTGTTTTTTCGATCGGATGCTTCTGCATAACCACCCACACAGAGATATATGTCCTGCCATCCATCCTGATTAATATCTACACAAGAGACTCCAGTGGCCCAGGTGTGGGTATGAATGTTGGCTGAATCACTGACATCGGTAAATACCAATGCCCCTTCATTAATGTACAAACGTGATGAAACCATGTTGCCAGCCAGGAAAATATCTTGAAGTCCGTCATTATTAAAATCGGCGATGCCTACACCCGCTCCGGTGTATATGTACGGAAAGTTAAAATAGTGGATGGAGTCTGTTTCAGAGAGGATGTTGGCAAAAGTGAGTCCCGACTCTTTCGGGTCAATGTGTTGGAAAAGTGATATTTCTTTTTGCCCACAGGCCATCATCATGATCACACACAGCGGTCCATAAAAGAAAGCATGTGTAAAACTTGGTGGTGCTATTCTCACTGTTTGGGGTCTATATGAAGGGCAAATCCTTCGAGTTTACCATTATTATTTCCAATCAAGATATTTAATGTTTCGGCAATCGTTATTTTCGCCATGCTTTTTACATCGCCAGGTGTAATAAATCCACTTTGAGCTGGGGGAACGGGAGAGAAGGACCCTTGACCGTCTCCCAAGAGAATCAGACCCAGGCTGGCATCATTTCGGGCTGTCTCTACCTCACTGCCAAACATGTTGCCTCCCAGCACCACGTCGAGATGACCATCATGATTTAGATCAGCAGTCTCAAAGGCATTAATTGAAGAAAACTGGGCTTCAGTGGGTAGATAACTTATTTCGAAATCACCACTTCCTTTATTTTCAATGTATATGCTGGCAAAATTATCGGCCTCATAGTGTAAGGCTTGTTCCAGATCGTTTTCACCGTATACATCTATCAGTGTCGCCGACGCAAAAGCAGAATAGGAGGGAAAGTTTTCTTTTAAGGTGGGCATTTGTTCAGATGAACACTGTCGACCGCGTAGAGGAAAGAGCTGGCCATCGTTAAAATACCCCAAGACTATATCAAGGGTTCCACTGTCGTCAAAGTCATGGGCATAGACCTGAAAAGGCTCCTTTCTTGTGGCCCGGTATTTGTAGTTCAGGCCTAGATTTCCAGCAAAATAATCCATGTCACCATCTTGGTCGACATCAGCTTGAGTTAAGGCATACCACCATCCTCTACTTTGATCGAATGCCTCTGGTCGAATCAGGGTATATTTTCCATCCACGTTTTCCAATAGGGTGATGGCCATCCATTCTCCCACCAATATCAGGTCTAGGTCATGGTCACCATCAAAATCGGTCCATTGTGCATCGGTGACCATCCCAATATCTATAAGTTCAGGAGCGGTGGATGAAGTGACGTCCACATATTTCGCACCATGGTTAAGCAGTAATTGCGATGAGGTGGGAATGGGATATTTATTAGGGGTTTGTCTTCCCGCCACAAAAATATCCATGTCACCATCCTTATCAAAGTCAGCAGGACGAATCACAGAACTGCTCACATTGCTTGGTGGTAAGATGTGATCAAGGGCTGTAAAATGGCCGTCTCCATCGTTGTTGTAGAGTCGATCCTGGTACATATCTGAATTGGGTATTGCTTCATTACCCCCACTCGCTACGTAAAGATCCAGATCGCCATCATCGTCATAATCCAAAAATGCAACTCCCATATCTTCATAGGCGCGATCATTTCTCCAAGTTTGGCTGGAGGTTGTACTAAATTCACCCGAAGGATGCTGTACAAACATTTGACCAGGTTGATCTTTTGCACCACCCACGTAAAAATCTTCCACAGCATCACCATTGACATCTCCCACACAAATGAAGGGACCTAATTGAGAATAGCGATGAGGAAGTAATACCTCTTTTTCGAAATCATCGAAGGGATTTTCTGAATGAACAAATTCCGGGATTAGCAAATTTCTTTCAAACAAACGCGTACTAAATGATGTAGAGGATGTGCCATCAAATTCGTTGTCTTGGGTTATTTCTAACCTTTGATTCACACTAATGTTTGTGATAGTCGTGGAGATCTGATTTGGCCATGTGATGGTGAGCGTATCAATCATCGATTGTTCACCCATTCCGAAATGAATAATGGGTTCACTGGATGATTGGAATCCTCTGCTCAACTTTAGACATTGAAACTGGGATGTCCCACCGGCGACGATCTTGACCTTTGATCCGATTCCATAGGCATTATCTTTCGAGCCTATTAATTTGATTTGTAGGTAATTATTTATGCGGAGATTCTGCTGGTTTTCATAGACAGATGCTTTGTCATCAATGTTATTCAGGACTAAATCCAAATCACCATCCAGGTCCAAATCTGCAAACGATGCACCGGTGGAAAAACCTTCATGGTCGATGCCCCATTGCATGGATTTGTCCGAGAAGACCAATGGATGATCGTTTTTGAAAACATAATTCCTAAGTTTTTTTACGGGAAAATTATATACGAGGTGTAGGATGTTTTCCCTTGGGTCGAGTCCCTTTTTCTCCAGCTCTAGTTGGATGTCTTTGTATTGGATATCCCGCCTGATGCCATTACTGATAAAAAGATCTTTCCAACCATCGTTGTCAAAATCCGCAAACAACGGACCCCAGCTCCAGTCGGTTTCGGCTACACCTGCTAGTTCAGCTATTTCGCTAAATCGACCGACGCCCCGATTTAGTTGTAGTGCGTTTTGCATATATTGATAATGATATCCCATGTCCACCATGGTTCTGAAACGTTGAATATCCATGCTGGCCATCAGCGCCTTTTTTCGATAATTGTCTGCGGATTGCATATCGCAAACGATGAGGTCGATCAAACCATCATTGTTAAAATCTGCTGCGTCACTTCCCATGCTGGAAAACGAGGTGTGTCCCATCATCTGAGGTAACTCATTGAGGAAAGTGCCATCTTTTTGGTTGATATATAGGTAATCGGGTTCAAAGAAATCACTAGCTGCATAGATGTCTGGATAGCCATCCCCATTAAAATCGGCGATGGCTGCACTTAAGCCAAAGGCAAAATGATTTATTCCAGCAGCAATACTCATATCGGTAAAGTGACCCTCCCCATCATTGATAAATAACTTATCTCGTTCATCGGAATCCGGTTGGTCTAGGTTAAATAAAGCCTCTTGACCATCAAAAAATCTTCGAGAATGATTCACAAGATACATATCAAGGTCACCGTCCAGGTCGAGGTCACAGAAATACGCCTGTACTGAGTAACCGTTGTCATTGATGCCATAATCTTTGGCTTGTTCCTTAAACCGGCCATTCCTAAGATTGATATAGAGTAGATTATTCCTGTAGGTACCCATTCCTGACCGGCATACATAGATATCTAACCAACCATCGTTGTTGATGTCCGCGAAGGTGACTCCTGTGGTCCATAGGTTGCTGCTTAGAATGCCGGACTTGATGGTGACATCTGAAAAGGCCAACCCACCATCGTTATAGTACAAGCGGTCGCCCACCATATTTCCAGTAAAGTAAACGTCCGGCAGTTCGTCGTGATTCAGGTCTCCCACGGCAACTCCTCCACCATTATAATAATAGGGGAAGAGAATGATGTTTTGGTGCTCTGTTTCGACGATATCATTGGAGAAGTGTATGCCGGATTGTTCCTCTGATAATTGGCCAAAGAGGGTCTGCCGATCCATAGGTGGTTTTGTATCACCTAGACACGAAGCCAGCGAAAGGAGAGCAAGTAAGAGCAGAGGTTGAATCAGGCGCACAGAAGTAGATTGTCTACTAAATATGGATATGATATAAAAGTAAAAATAGATCATCAAAGGTGATTGTTGAAAACTTTGTGGTGACCTACCGTAGAGAGTATATTCCCTTGTTTCCTGCCTCTGCGTAGAGTGCGGCAGCATGAGCATAATCTTATGGTCCGCAATGGATAGAATAAAAAAGCCCAACACCCTGTGGGGTTGAGCTTTTTTCGAAAAGCTATCGGATCATTTAATTTGGATACTGGGTCAAATTGGGCATTAGATCAAGTTCCGCGTTTGGAATAGGCCAATATTCATGCCTACCCGGTACGTACCCCAATGGACCAAGTACCTCGGCTGCAATGCCCCATCGTTGTAAATCGTAAAAGCGCTGTCCTTCAAAGAGCAGCTCTCGCCGCCTCTCTTCTCGAATCAGCTGTCTAAGAGCTGCTTGCTCAGTTTCGGAAAAGTCTGGGACTCTGGCACGTTGTCTGATCATGTTTACAGCACCCAAGGCCTCTGCACTGTTTCCGAGCTCATTTTGCGCCTCCGCATAATTCAGCAAGATTTCTGCAAAGCGAATGATGATAAAGTTGACATCAAAGCTATTGGCCTGGGTCATATTTTTGCCTTCCGGAAGCCACTTGCGTGTATTGGCACCATTGAAATAACTTGAATTCATGTTGCCGGAGGGAAATAACTCTTGGACACCATCACCATCCGTATCAATAGAGTCGGGTGGATTGGCATCCACCACTAAGACACTGGCTTTGCGGCGAATATCTCCGTCTTCAAATTGTTGATAGGATCCCGGACTGGGAGAATACCAGTTTGCCCATCCGATGACCGGACTCCAGTGAATGCTATAAAAGTTTTCAGAACTATTGCCCCAAAAGCCAGGGGCTTGGGCAACTGCCTGGTACTCCAGAATGGATTCTACACTGTTTTCTTTTTTTCCATTGAACATGTGGATAAAATCTTCAGTAGGTACCAGTTGGTGGTTGCCTTGATTGATGACTTGCATGGCTGCATTGGCAGCATCCTGCCACTTGTTTTGATACAAGTATATTCTACTCAACAAACCATTGGCAGCACCCTTGGTGGCTCTTCCGACAGGATCCCCTGCTTCGATAGGAAGGACAGCCGCAGCGTCTTTTAGGTCTTGCTCCATTTGAGCATAGATCACATTCTTGTCTGTGCGTGCCAGCTCATTATATTCGTCTCTTGTCAAGACCGATGTGACAAATGGCACATCTCCAAAGGCATTGACCAGGTTGTGATAGAAAAGAGCCCGTAAGAATTTTGCTTCGCCCTCGAATCTTGCCTTAAGACCAGCGTCCATTTCGATTTCAGGCAACTTTTCCAACAGAATATTAGCTCTAAAAACTCCTTTGTATCCATCGTACCATCGTGCTGTAGAAAAGGGATTACTCGGTTCCCATCGATAGTCGCTACCAGCTCTAAAATAAGTGCCATAATCTCCATTGTCACCGGTCAATTCATTGATGTCGTCGCTGACTGCATCGCCAAGCAGTACAATGGCTTCTCGATACAAGCCTTTTTGACTGATGATGTCATACACTGCTGTCAATGCTTGCTCTGCATGGGTGGCATTTTGGAAGAAGTTTTCATCCACGACACCATTCTTAAATTCTTTGGTGACAAAATCTTCACTGCAGAAGACAAAGGCTGTCACAACTAGGCCAAGAACCAAGATTTTATTTATTAATCTATGAAACATGATAATTCTTTTTTTAAGATTAAAATCCAACATTGACACCGAATGACCAAGATCGCACCTGCGGATAAAGGTCCTGATAAATACCCGCTACCGCGCTGTTGCCTTCATCAAAGCCAACTTCCGGATCAATTCCGGTGAATTTGGTTAAGACAAAAACATTTTGACCCGATAGGTAGAATCGGGCGTTGGTAAGTCCCAGTGATTCCACTGCTTTTTGCGGTAAATTATATCCCAATTGAAGCGTACGCAGACGTAGGTAAGAACCATCCTCAATCAAGTGATCTGCTAGTATGATGTTTTGATTGGGATCTTGTACATTAGGTCTGGCAATGGTATTGCTGGTTCCCGGTCCATTCCAGGCATTCACTACTGTTACACTCTTATTGTAAGCTCGACCAGATGATTCTAACTGAGACCTGGCAATATTAAAGATGTCATTGCCATGGACGCCAAAAAATTGAAAGTTGAGATCAAGTTGTCCATAGCGCATATTGCCACCAAAACCATAAGTGAATTTAGGAATGGGGCTACCTACAATCTCCTTGTCGTTGTTATCGACTTTGCCGTCACCATTTAAATCTGTCCACTTCCAGTCACCCGGAGCGGTACCGGCATTCTGATATGGAGTTTCTGGTTCACCGTCGATCGCATTGGCTGCATCGACCTCAGCTTGTGTTTGAAACAATCCTTCTGACCTCCGGGATAAAAAGACACCCAGCGGCTGACCAGGTCTGATCACCACGGTCGCACCAGCACCTGAATAGCTGAAAGCTACAATTTCATCAAGGCCACCGAGATCGACTACCTCACTGTTCATGGTCGACAGATTGGCATTGAAATCGTACTGCAGCTTTCCAGCAATATTTTGGAATCCTGCTGCAAATTCCAGACCCTTATTAACCACTTCTCCTACGTTATCCACCGTGGTTCCTAAGCCAGAAATCCCTGGTAAAGGAAGTACCAGCAACATGTCGGTACGCGATCGGTTGAAATATTCAGCGCTCAAGGTGAGACGGCCGTTCAAAAAGCCTGCATCGACTCCAAAGTTGTATTCTGTGGCTGTCTCCCACCTTACATTTGGATTGGCCAAATCTTCCAGTGCTGCACCCAGAGAAGATTGGCCTGATTGATTGCCAAATCCATAGTCAAAGTCCGTATTTAGGCGTGCCAAATACCTGAAATTACCGATGGCATCTGAACCAACTTGCCCCCAACCACCCCGAATCTTTAGATCTGTCAGGAAACCAGGTGTAAAGAAGTCTTCTTGCGATACCCTCCAACCCACGGTAAAGGATGGGAACACACCAAACTTGTTGTTCGGGCCGAACTTCGAAGAACCATCCCTTCGAACGGCGGCAGTGAGTAGGTACTTAGCATCATAGTCGTAGGAAATTCTTCCAAACAAGGAGGTCAGCGATTCCTCTGAGCTGTTACTTGTGGTGGACAGCTGTGCCGCACCATTCACAATTTCGGTGAATACATTGGTCGTATACGCAGCGTTGGCATTAAATCCTTTGCCTTCAAATTCTTGAGCAGAGGTTCCAGCGGTAAGGACTACATTGTGTTTTCCAATGCTTGTAGCATAGGTGAGGATGTTTTCCCAGGACCAAAAAAGTGAGTTGGATCGAGACTGATTAATGGATGATAGGCCTCCGGAACTAAGCAAACCTTCCTCCCATATAGGTGTGTAGGAGTAGTTGCTACGAGTCTGAATATCGGCAGAAAAAGATGATCTGAGTGTCAGGCCTTTCAGGGGTGTGACATCCAAATATACATTCCCTAATATACGATCTGTACTATTGTCCCTGGTTGGAAGCATGTACTGAGAATGCAGATTGCGTCTGCGCTCGAGTCTGGTATCTGTGGGACCCGCATATCCCGATGTGGAGGTCTCATCGAATATGGGTTGAGTGGGAAGTGCTTGATAGACATTGGTAAATGCCCCGTGAATAAATGTGCGATTGCCCGCATTGTTGTCAAACCTGGATCCACGGCTATAGGTCAGGCTATTGCCAATTTTTACTCCCTTAGTGATTTGATTGTCGGTATTAGCTCGAAATGAAAACCGGCGTTGAAATGTCTCCATCATGATGCCGTCGTTGTCAAAATAATTGAAAGAGACATAGTATCTATGGGCTTCAGAACCACCGGAGACGGCCAGCTGATGGTCCGTGATAAACCCATTAGTGACCACCTCGTCCATGTAGTTGACACCCTCACCCAACGACGCTGGATTAGGAAATGGTGCTTCCTCACCTGCAGCTGTAAACGCCCGGTTCATGTTTTCAGCAAACTCCATCGCATTCATAGGTCGAGGTATTTTGCTCACTGGCTCCTGTACGCCCACATAGGCATTGTAGGTGACGGTAGGCTTGCCCACCGTACCTCGTTTCGTGGTGATCAAGACCACCCCATTAGCAGCGCGAGCACCATAGATGGCCGTGGAGGCGGCATCTTTGAGAATATCAATCGTCTCAATATCATTGGGATTGATGGTCACCAGGGGATTAGAATTTTCACTGTTGCCGGCACCGACAATGACACCGTCAATGACGTACAAGGGATTACTATTGTTAATAGACCCTGCTCCTCGGATACGCACGAAAACACCACCACCGGGCTGTCCACCATTGGTGGTCACATAGACGCCAGGTACTTTACCTTGTAATGCTGCATCAAAACTCGGTGAGGCTACTTTGGTGATCTCTTCTGCACCGACAGAGACAATGGACCCACTGACATTGCTCTTTTTTTGTGTGCCGTAGCCCACCACCACAATTTCGTCCAGTGCCGCTACATCTTCCTGCATAGAGACGCTCACAGAGCTACGACCTTCGAGTGCTATGGTGACAGGACTGTATCCAGTGTACGAGATAAGCAGGGTGCTATTTGGGCTGGGCACATCCAAGCTGAAAGCACCAGAGATGTCTGTAGCGGTACCGGTTGAGGTGCCTTCAATGGTCACCGTGGCTCCAATGAGCGGATCACCACCCGCATCAGTAACGGTGCCGGAGACCTGAGTCTGGGCTGCCAAGCCGATCCATAAAGTGGATATCAAAATTAAGACAAAGGTGCCCAGGTACTTTGTAGGTAGATTGATGTTTCTCATTTGGTACGATTTATTGATATTTAGCTACATGCCGGAATATATCTGGCATTGGTATGGTCAATTAGGCCAACAAAATGCTAGCTACTACGGTATCTATTTAGTTTGAGTTGGAGGTGTGTCCCTTAAATATGCGAGCATAAATTAAAAGATATTTCCTAAACAAACAAACGGTACGATCTGTATTTTCCTGACGACGAATCCAAATTTTATTTGGTTACATTCAATGCATGCGTTTCAGAATGGTTGTCGTAAGCAGGATATCGAATTCATGAAATTTGATGGGATCTACCAGGTGACGATAACTATGGATGACAATCGAGTCTATATGCAGATGGGGGCATCGTCCCATTTACGCATTCCTACAGTCACTACCGGTACAATAGGAACCACATCAACCATAGCCCAACCACTTCAGATTTTTTCCAACCCTGGTAGGACACTTGATTCAGTTTGAATGGAGCGCTGCCGGAGAATGGAGCACTTCATGCGTATGAAGTCCTGGGAAACATGGTTCTTAATCTTCGGGTACATGCATTGTTCCATGGTGTCATTTAAGGTTTCTGATCTTGCTGCGGGTGTATATGTCATTCAGGTAGTAGGATCGGGTCCAGTACGCAATTGTCAGGTGTTCATTCAATAATGCTTGAGTAGGATACTTCAATGGGTAGTCCTTTCAGACGGGTAGCTATGCCCCATCCTATGAATCTTTGTTTATGTTTGTGCCGGGGCCATTTTCCCGCCCTTGCATCGTATGATTGATTATTTACCGCTGTTTATTGTCTTTGTCATAGCCTGGATTGTCCCATTGGCCCTTTCATGGCTAGAGGTATCGAAGGTGCCATCCGTCATCGTGGAGATCATTATGGGAGTTGTGTTCGGACCGTATGTGCTGGACCTGATCAACGACACGCCGTACATGGAATTTCTGGCACAAACAGGATTTCTGGTGTTGATATTTTTGGCTGGTCTGGAAATCGATGTTGATAAGATTGTGGCATCCATGCCCAAGAGACGATTGCAGCTAGTGGATTTTACCAAGAACTCACTACTGGTCGCATCGCTTATTTATCTGGGATCGTTGCTGGTGTCGTTTGTTTTTATATGGATGATCAGTGGATTTCTAGAGATCGACGTGGTATTTTTTACACTGCTGCTGCCCACTGTTGCACTGAGCATTATTGTGCCCATACTCAAAGCCGATGGTGTCCTGGCAAGGAAGTTTGGACAAGTCATTCTGATGGAAGGAGCGATCGCCACCGTCATGAGCATCATTTTGATATCGATCTATGCCGGTGTCTTGAAGAACGGATTTGAAGTGGAGCTGCTGCTCTTTACCGTTATTTTTGCCGTTTTTATCACTGGATATTGGCTCGGCCGACGTCTGGTCAAGGTTCGTGCGTTTCAAAAGATACTCTATACCCTGGAACACGCCGCCAGTCAGATCAGGGTACGCGGCACGGTTGTATTGCTCCTACTTTTTGTCATTGTTGCGCATTGGATTGACACTGAGCTGGTCATGGGTGCATTCTTCGCTGGAGTATTGCTAAGCTTGTTTGTGAGTAAGGAACGTTCTTCTTTGCTTTTCAAACTTGATGGAATGAGCTATGGATTCTTTATTCCCATCTTTTTTATTATGGTGGGAGTAAAGTTGGATTTGTCTGCACTCACCCAATTTGGTGAATCCATTCCCTTCATTTTGATGCTCATTTTCGGATTTTTCATCATTCAATTAGTACCTGCCTTGTTGATGTCCAAGGTCTTTGGCTTGAAAAAAGCACTGTCTGGAGGTGTGCTTCTAGCGGCGAGAATGGGACTGACCATTGCCGGGGCCCAGATCGGACTTTCTTTAGGAGTCATCAGCACGGCGGATAATGCGGGCATTGTTACCGCCGCGATCATCACAAGTCTCCTGGCCCCCTTGGGCTACAAACTATTCAACCATGAGGGCGATGATTATCACAACATCATTCTCCTAGGTGGCAGTACGTCTAGCTTACTGCTGGCAGAAAGGTTTAAAATGCATGACTTTGCCTGTCTCACCTTCCTACACGCAGGGGACATGGTATCGGTCTTTGATGAGCGCAATCTAGCCTACGAAGTTATTGAAGGACCCAACGACAAAATCTTGCAGGACCTGGTATTGCACGCGTCCGATCAAGTGATCGTGTTGACAGGATCTCCCGAGCGGGATAGAGAACTGACCAGATACTTTGGTGAGGAGCGCCAGCACAGTAAAATTATCACCAGAGTGATGGAAGGCACTGAGGAAGAAATCCATCAGCACGATGGGTTAGATTTGATCGATCCACAGGTGATCCTGGCCAATTATGTGGAAGATATGATCGTCAGACCGGACTCGGTGGCCACCCTTTCTCAAAGTTTTGACACATACAGAGTGGAGGAAATTTTATTGGGAAATAAGAAACTGCATCGAAGTCTGGTGAGAGAAATCGCCTTTCCTCCATCGGGATCACTGATTATTTTGCGCAGAGCAGGAGAGATCTTTATACCACATGGAGCCACACACCTGCTCGAAGGAGATTTGATCACCGTCATTGGCAATGGACCGGCGCTTGCTGATTTTAGGAGAATACTGGAATGAGGGCTTACTGGTAGATGGTGGCCGGTTACCTCTATATGCCCAAACCATGCATATAATGATGACTCAGTCTTAATTTAGAAATGGATCAAAAATCAATAGCTGCAGCACCAAAGTTTGGCACCTTTCTCGGGGTATACACACCGAGCATTCTCACCATATTGGGCCTTATCATGTATCTGCGTTTTGGTTGGGTCCTAGGAAATGTAGGCCTGGCCAATACGTTGGTCATCGTACTGTTGGCAAGCAGCATTACTTTCATCACAGGCCTAAGCGCCAGTGCCATTGCCACCAACATTCAAGTGGGTGTGGGCGGTGAATACTACCTAGTGTCGCGCAGTCTCGGTCTGGAGCCCGGAGGTGCCATTGGTATACCTTTGTATCTGTGTCGTACCCTATCGGTCACTTTTTATTGTTTTGGCCTGGCTGAAGCAATATTGGTTTTTTGGCCAGAGACCTGGGGTGTGATGCCGGGCTATGCCATTCAGGTATTTGCTGCGATCCTGATCATAATGGTGACCTTGCTGTCGGGCAAAAGTGCTGCACTAGCACTGAAAGCACAGATTCCCATCATGATCTTGGTGGGCCTCTCGATTCTAGCCCTGGCCATTAATGTGTTGTCCAATGATCTGCGGGCACCTGAATGGCAGGCAACTTACCGGTCGGCACATGAAGGATTTTGGTATGTTTTTGCTGTTTTTTTTCCTGCGGTAACAGGTTTTACCGCGGGGATTGGCATGAGTGGTGACCTGAAAGATCCTCGCAAATCGATCCCCACAGGAACCCTGGGCGCCGTGATAAGCGGTGTCATCATCTATTTATTGATCCCCACTTTGTTCTCCATCACAGCCTTGATCACGTTTGATCGCCTTGCAGATCCTGCCGCTGGTGTTGCTACCTGGACAGAAGTGGCTTTATTCGGTAGTCTTTTTGTGATTCCAGCAGTGTGGGGAGCTATTTTATCCTCAGCTTTCGGCAGTATTTTAGGTGGTCCTCGGGTACTGCAAGCTCTATCTATGGATGGTCTTGCCCCAAGGTTTTTATCAAAGCTCAGTAAGACCGGACAGCCCACCATCGCTACCTGGATTAGTGGAGCAATCGCCCTGGTGGCCGTGGGTCTCGGAGAGCTCAATACGGTAGCCCAGTTTGTTTCTGTCCTGTTTCTCACCCTCTATGTGGCCATTAATCTGAGTGCTGCGATAGAGACCCTGGTGGCTGAACCGAGCTATAGACCGCGAATCAAGGTGCCTTGGTATATCTCTTTGATTGGAGCATTAGGAGCCATTGCAGTCATGGCACTAATTAGTCCACTGGCCTGTTTTGCAGCTTTGGGACTAGAAGCTGTATTGCTGTTTTGGTTGTTTTCGCGATCGTTGGAGCAGCAATGGGGTGATGTGGCTGCTGGGCTATGGATGAATATGGCAAGGTATGCTCTTCTAAAACTGGGCAATCGGGACATCCATCCGCGCAATTGGAGACCGATGATCTTATTGTTTGTGAAAAACATCGAAAAACGCATTCAATTGGTGAAACTGGCAGAGGCGCTGGGTCAAAACCATGGGGTGTTGACCATCGCTCAGTTGATCATGGATAAGGATCACTTGGCACCTCATGAAAAACAGCATTTGGTCCAGAACATGACGATGGATCTGAAAAAGCATAGATTGCAAGCGTTTTGTGAGGTGACTGCTGTCCATGATCTGCACCAAGGAATCCTGCATATTGCTAACTCACATGGATTGGCAGGACTAAAAACGAATTCAGTCATGTTTGGGTGGTCAGAGCAGGCTGCAGATCAGCAAAAACAATTGCGCATCATCCGTGACTTAAGCCAGAAAGGCAAAAACATCCTCTTAGTGAGGTTTCGCAAAGAAATGCCAGCTGTTTACAATCAAATTGATATATGGTGGGGTGGTCAGGAACGCAATGGAGACCTCATGCTTCTTTTGGCCTACCTGCTTAGACTCAATACGGCTTGGGCCGATGCCCATCTCACCATCAGATCGGTCGTCGATTCTGAGGGTGCGCAAAAGCGATTCCGCGAAACGATGAAATCCGTGCTGCCCAAGGCACGAATTAATGCAGATATCGAAGTGCTTCTCAAGCGCGATGGCAGATTTATTGAAGTATTGCATAGGAAGAGTGCGGCGGCGGACATTGTGTTTTTAGGTTTGCCTCTGCCAGGTGAAGGTAAGGAAGAAGCCATAGCAAATACGCTGGATAATATGTCGGCTGGACTCGGCTGTACCGTTTTTGTGAGGAATAATGATGCACTCAATAAAATACCGGGATTGCTCAAAAATAATTAAGGACAAGGTTCTTCCAATAATATCCGACATGGATTTGATGCTAACACATATTCTTAGGAAAATGAAAAAGATCCTGGATTTCTTTCAAGGTTCACAGGTGGCCTTATTGCCATTATTGATCATTTGTCTGCCATCCATCTATCATGTGATAAAGATGCTACCTGCTGCGGTGGTGATGGATGTTGAGGACGAGGTCGTCCTTTTCTTTGACGACTTCACCCAAATGAGATCGGGCCTTATTTCGACGGATCAAGGAGCACACAGCGAATACCATTTTACCGAAGCTTGTCATCCTGTCGGCAACTGGCAGGTAAGCAGTTTTTATCACGATAGAGAATCCGTACGGGCATGGAAGGTCTTTTCCCATGAAGGAGAACGAGTGATGGCCCAGGTTACCAACTATACCTTGCGATTTACTCATCCAATGGTCGTTGCAGGTGATTCATTGTGGCACAACTATTCCGTGGATTTGCGTCTGGCAACTCCCGATACAGCCCAAGCAGGCATAGCGATCCGCTATCAGAATAGCCGACGCTACTATTTTGTAGGTGCGCACCGTGGAAGAGTGGTGATCAAGAAGGTCGATCATGCACATGCTCTCCATCAGCCCAATGAGTATGTGTTAGCATCCACCACTTTTCAACCCCCAACCTCAGGTTTTTATCGGTTGAAGATCGAGGTGGAAGAGCATCAGATCAAGGTAGTTCTGCCAAATGGAGAATCATTGATAGCTGAAGACGATCAATATGTTAGGGGTCGGATAGCACTGTTGGCCGATGGTCCTACCTACTACTCCTCCATCCGGGTTAGCTGTACTCAGGAAGAGTCAGCAACGTTGGAAAAACGTAGACAGGAGGTCCTAGCGGTGGAATCCATCCTGCAACAATCCAATCCGACATTTAGATTGCACAAGAAAATTAGCATTCAGGGCTTCGGGGTGGGTCGAAACCTGCGGTTTGGTGATTTGGACAACGATGGGACTCTTGACATTCTTGTTGGCCAGGTCGTGCACCATGGACCACAGGATGCCTTTTCAGAATTGAGTTGCCTGACCGCCATGACTCTGGAGGGGCAGCAGCTCTGGCGCATCGGCAAACCGGACAGCTGGAAGAATCACCTCACCAACGATGTGGCGTTTCAGATACACGATTTGGATGGGGATGGTCGTACAGAGGTCGTTTACTGTCGGAATCAAGAGATCATCGTCGCTGATGGAGCGACCGGAGAAACTAAATACAAAGCGATGACCCCGTATGCATCCCTCAATGCGTTTGACCGCCGGAGGGCACTGGACCCGCCAAACCGCATTTTGGGGGATTGCATTTTTTTCGCTGATTTTCGGGGCAAAGGCCGTGATCAGGATATTATAATCAAAGACAGATATAAACAATATTGGGCGCTAAATGAACGGTTGGAAGTCATGTGGACGGGTAGCTGCAAAACGGGTCACTATCCCTACGCGATGGATGTAGACAGCGATGGTAAAGATGAATTAGCTATCGGCTACACGCTACTGGATGATGATGGCTCAGTGATCTGGTCCCTGGACGATGTGGTCACTGACCATGCCGATGGTATTGCCATTGTTCCGTTGAAGATGGGAGAACTCAAAGTGCTCTGCGCAGCAAGCGATGAGGGAATGTTTTTTGCCGATCTAAAAGGAAAGATCCTCAAGCATCACTATGTAGGACATGCCCAGAATCCAATCGTGGCCAATTTGAGAGATGATCTGCCAGGATTGGAATCGCTATCGATTAATTTTTGGGGCAATCAAGGCATCATCAACCTCTATGATGCTGAAGGAACTCCGTATAAGGAATTCGAACCAGCACAACACGGCAGCATGTGTTTGCCCGTCAATTGGAATGGCGGTAGTGAAGAGTTCTTTTTGCTCTCGGCCAATGTGGAGCAAGGAGGTTTATTTGACGGTTATGGAAGAAGAGCTGTCCGTTTTCCAGATGATGGACACCCTGATCTGTGCAATGCGGTCATGGACATAGTCGGCGATGCCAGAGATGAAATCGTGGTCTGGGATACCAAAGAAGTGTGGGTGTATACCCAGCACGACAATCCAATGAAACAAGAGGTATATCAGCCGGTAAGAAGTCCGCTTTACAATTATTCTAATTACCAAACCACGGTCAGTCTGCCGCCGGAGTATGTGCATTGAGAAATAATGTGAGTAGCGGCAAAAACCTTACTGAGTCCATTCCAAAAAATCCAGCCAACAGATCCATATTAGTGAGCCCAATCTCAAAAAGAGTCATTTTTTTGATTTGGTGAGATTTTTCGGCGGGGTTCACTAATGGTTGCATCTGTTGCCGGAGTCTTTCCTGATGTTCTAAGACTTTATAAGCTTCCTCGCGTAGGTATTCCTTTTCGAGTGAGAGAGTGATCTTCAGATGGTGGTAGGTACAAAGCTGATTGGTTTTAACAGCAGATAGATGAATACAGACAGGTATGATCTTTGATTTAGTAGTTGAGTTGTTGCAGTTGCTGTGTCAATACAATAAGAGACTTATGCATTTAGCGTCTAAGCAAGATTGGTGGTTTCGCTATAAATTGTTGACGATCCTCTGGGTGCTTTTATTCAGGATATCATATAGTCAGCAGGATTCTATCCTTCTCTTCGTATCGTACGACAGTACCTACTACAGTGAATACATTGTGATGCATGAGGCCTTGGTAGCTTCGGGCTATCATGTCGATGTCCGTAGTGCCGGGACTGGTTTTGCTACTACATACACCATCGGAGGTGACATCATTGGCCAGGCGAACATGCTCGGTGGAAGTAGCTATACAGCCTTTCAAGGTCAATTTTCGGAAATGTTCGGAAGTACCTGGAATGCTGCACTGAATGCAGTGCCTGCCAGCATAGCAGTAGCTGGGACTGTCCAGGAGGTCAGCAGTATGACACCATATCGTGCCTTGGTTGTGATTGGTGGCACTGGTGCCGTGGATTACAGGGTGGATGGTACATATGAAAGCCAGGCTGCCCTTGATGCCAGTATCGTACAAGCTACCGCAGAAAAGCTAAATGAGTTGGCCGTTGAGGCATTGCTGCAGGGGAAGCCGGTGGTAGGTCAATGTCATGGAGCCAGTATACCTGCTTATTGGCGTGTGCCCGGTACCGCCCCCAATGGCTTTGATCTTTTGGGTCACAGTATCCTTTCTGGAAGCCTTGCGACTGGTTTTCCAGAACCCTCAACTGCTGCCAATCTCTCCAATCTTAACATCGCATTCCGGCCTGAAGATAAAGTGGTCGTAGGTACGCCACATGAGTCCCTGGATGATCAGGGATTTGGCGATTTTAAGGTGATTACGACGCGTGACTGGTATCCACAAACGGTTGCCCATGCTGCCATGACGCTATTGAATGTACTGAGATCCTATCCTGAACCTGAGCTTTTGCAATCTTCCATCTCACTGCTGATCATTCATGGTGGGGCAGTAGATGTGGATCATTGCGATGCAGGCAATCAGAACAATGATGTGCCCTGTAATTATGGGGATGATCGGGCAAATTTGCCTGCCGATTATACGGACCTCGTTGCTTTATATAGTTCCAACGAGTTTTCAGATAGCTTCCGCTTTACCGTCTCTGATGTGAATCTTTTTTCTGCAACCCCATTCGACCTAAATGATCAAAGCGATATTTATGAATACTTGGACACATTCGATGTGGTATTCTTCTACAAGCATTGGTCTAGCATGGTTACGGTTGCTTTGCAAAATGCCATAGTGGATTTTGCAGATGATGGAGGGGGCGTGGTCACCATACATCATGGATTGTACAATCAAGACAATGGTGTGATCCACAAGAATATCCTGGTGGATAGCCTCTTTGAAGTGCATTCACCTTCAGCTACATGGTCGGCAAATCGTACCACATATCATATCTATCAGGTTAATTATGGTCATTTTGTATCGACCTTTGGTGTAGTCAATGCCGGTGTATCCCATGAGCCAGCAATATGGTCGGGAAATCCCCCGCTGGAAGGAAGCAATCAATCTCTGTCACTCTACCAGCGATTTGGACTCTTCGATGAGATTTATAACAATATGCAGTTTGTGTCCGGTGTCAACTTTGGACATGCAATTAATGATATTACTCCCCTTTTCTCCAACGATCAGGCACCTGCAGGACAAAGTCATATACATGGATTTGTAAAATTGGTGGATCGAAATAATGATGAAACGGTGGGAAGGGTCGTGTATGGCAGTCCGGGTGAAACCATTGTCAATTATCAATACCCGCATCCTTATGCGCAGTTCTTAAGAAATGCTGTCTATTGGGCGAGGGGTGGTGCTTTGTGTCATGCGCATACAGCTACTTGGTTGGGTGGAGATGGCAACTGGGATGATCCCTTTAACTGGTCAAGCAGTGAGGTGCCAAACTCGTGTAGTGATGTAGTAATTCCAAATCAAATTGCCGAAACTTTCATTACTATGCCAGAAGCGAGCGACATCACGATTGATCTGTTATATGTGGGATCAAATGTTGTCCTTGAGATCCCAGTGAGCACGACTTTTACAGTTTTGAGTAAATAGCTGCCATTTTACTATGACATCTAGGGACTGTTTTCTTAGAAAAGCGGCCATCTTTTTCTTGATCACATGTGATATTAAGTCTGTTCCAGCATAACGTATTAAATATGGTCCGCTCTCAATCTTAAGAGCTTGTTTTGTGTGACTGGTCCATTGAGATTAAAACTATGTGAAGAATAATTACTCACTTTTGATACTCGATTTGTACCAATCAATTTTTCTAGTAAAGTACATCGTTGCACCCAAGATAATCGCTAAACCAATACTACCCATGAGTAAGGCGTAGTCAGCCAATTGTAAGGTGAGATATAAGAATCCATAAATGGCAATCAATGTTACGACCAAGAGTAGGGTTAAATTTCTAGCTCGGAAAATACTTAGTGAATAGAGGGCGACCATCGCCACAATACCAGTGGTAGCTACACCGTAGGCAAACCTGAAATTAGAGTGTTCGGAGATAGACACCAGCAAGATATAGAAGAGGCACAGCGCCATACCCACCAAAGCATATTGAAAAGGATGAATTTTCTGTTTATTGAGGATTTCTACTAGAAAGAAGATTAAGAAGGTGAGTGCTATGGTCATCACTGCATATTTGGCTGACCTCAGGGTTTTTTGATAGTCGTCCAATGGAGATATGAGATCAACGCCGAAGGCCGATGCACTCATTTTGTCATGTTGGTTTGTACCGATCCAAGACTGAGGAAAATTTCTATTAAATTGTAATATCGACCAACTGGCAGTAAAACCCTCTTTATCGATTTCCCGTGAGTCAGGTAAGAAGTTACCGTTGAAACTTGGATGTTGCCAGCTGGAGTTGATTTGGACTTGAGTTGTGTTGCCCAGGGGTATGAATGACATGTTTTGGCTTCCGTGTAGATCTACCGAGCATTCAAATGTCACAGGTTTATCTACGTAGTCAAGTAGACTAGGCAGGTCAATCGTGACCCCTGAGTAGATGTGTTCTGAAATTCGTGACCCCGGGTGTAAATCGAGGTTTTTTGTGTCCCACTCGAAGTAAATCTTATGCTTGATTCCCCTGAGGTCCGAGATTCCCACCGTTAGGAATGCTTGATCAAACTTGATCTCTTTTACATTTGGATCATCCAGTTTTTCGTGGATTAAAAATTCCCCAGAAAGAGATAGTTTAGAAGTGTAAACAATCACTTCATAGATTCCCCGCTTCAATGTCTTGGGCGCAATTTCGCCGCCGATATTCAATCTCTTTGGAAGAACATACCAAAGATCAGTCTTCTGTACCACTTCTTTGTTTTTCTCATATTCATAGACTATGGGGATGGTCAGTATTGGCCCATTGATGATCTGAGCTCCTGCCCATTTTGAGCTGACTTCAGCGATAGCCTGATCATTTAATAGTCGTCGTTCATGTATGATCGAGGTGATCAGGGAAGCAGGAATCAGCAAGAGCAACATCAAGATGGTGACAGTGATCATTTTGAGTGTCACTGAGTGTTTGATCCAGGTGTTCACTTTTTCGAAAATGGTAGTTTCAGATTTCATGACTGTATGTGATGAATTAGGATGGAGCGATTACTTCAAGAGTTGTTCGATGGCTTTGATATGTTTGATAAATGCTTCCCGTCCTTGGGGTGTTGCCGAGTACTTGGTGTTGGGTTTTCGTCCTAAGAACTCCTTTCGATAGGTTACGTACTTATTTTTTTCAAGGGATTTTAAATGGCTCGCAAGATTTCCATCGGTTGCATCAAGTAATTTCTTCAGGGAATTAAAATCTACATATTGGTTTACGACCAGTGCCGACATGATGCCAAGTCGAATTTTGTTTTCGAAGGCTTTGTTTAGATCCTTTAGAAGCTCCTTCACGACTCGTATCTCTTATGCATCAGTATGCCATAGACGATGTGCACCAGGCCAAAGCCCACTACCCAGAACAATAATCCATAACCAATAAATTGCAGTGCAAGCAGGCCTAGTAGGATTTGGACCAGTCCTAAACTGCGAACCTCACTCAAAGTATATTTACTGGCATTTACCAGAGCTAATCCATAGAACACCAAAGTCAAGGGTGCAAGGATGCCTACGTATCCCCTGGCGAGTAACATCAGACAAACGATACCACCCGTTGCCAATGGGATAGTGAGATTGATCAGAAGTCTCCTGGTTTGGTGGTCCCACAGCGTTTGATTCTGTTTCTTCGCTCGTTGGGTAGTGAAATAGATGCCTGTTCCTAGCGACAAAATCAAGGTGGTGACTGCGATCAAAAGTAAGGTGGTCAGGCTGTGAGCTGAGATCAAAGCTTTTTCGTAGGTGGAGTAGCCTTGGTCTGCATAGACTCGACTGTAAGCGCCGTAGGCCCCAGCTAACGCAAAAATCCCAGCAAATACACCAGACATCCCGCTCAGCGAGATGAACCGGGATGAGCGCTGCATGATTTGTCTGATGTCCTGAAGATCCTCGATATATTTCTCTTTTTGCATAAAAGTACTTTGAAATACAAAGTAAAGCAAAATCCGGATCTTTTGCAAGGGAGGGAACCATGCCTACTGGTTGAGATCCTGACTTTCTCTATGCAGGCATTGCTTTTACTCCTCTGGGGTGGGTCAATATCACTGGAATCGGTGGGTCAGTATCAGCGGAATAGGTGGGTCAGTATCGCCGGATTATGCAAATGATGCTCAATATGATTGATTTTTTAACGTAGGCATGGAGGTCCAAAGAAAATCTAAATCAGCAAAGTGCATGAGTAGATACAAAGTATAAATCAGAAAGCATCGTTTAAAGAACCCTAGAGAACTCAATAGAAATCTTGCTTGGCCTCGGACGAGTTTGGGAGGTGCCCCATAGTGAAGGTCTAACATCCAGCATCTGATCAAGCGGGCTTACCAATCCCAGTGAAGAGGGAATTGCACCAGATCATTGATCTTTACTGGCCTACCTTTTTCGATGGATTCTCGGGCAGCAATTCCGATCAAGCTGGCCATGACTCCAGCCCGACTGTCAGCCATCTGATGGAGTGGATCAGGCTGGTCAGCGAGAAAGATCATATCCTTGATTTTTTTATCCGCTCCACCATGCTCGCCGGCCCCACTTGTCGTGGTCCATGTTTTGGTCTCCTTAAAATTTTCGGTGAGCCGGTATTCGGTCGAATGACCTACTTCCCATGGTTGCCGAAAATATTCTCGAATGTCCAGTCGACCTCTTTCACCGTTAAAGGCGATGCGCTGCCCCTCGTAAGGCATGTAGGCATTGAGAGAATAGCTCAGCAATACCCCATTGTTGTATTTGATCTCTGTGGTCATAGCATCATAGGTGTCGATATCGTTGTCCCAAACACAGCCATCCCTTCGATAGCCATCCTCCTTTTCACAATGGACATAGAGATCCATCATGTGCTGGTTTTTGGTGATATCCCAGTAAAAATCGCACTGAGAGGAAAATGGACATCCCCGGCAGTGACTGTGCCGATAAGCGTTGTTTTTGCCATAAAAGGACACGGAGCCAAAAGCATGGACAATTTCCGGATCCGCATCCAACCACCAGTTCATCTGATCAAAGTGATGTGATGCTTTGTGAACAAGTAATGACCCGGAATACCTTTTCTTGCCATGCCATCTCCGAAAGTAACTGGCACCATGAGAAATGTCGAGATACTCCTCAAATTCCGCAGAGATGATTTTTCCAAGTACGCCGGATGAGATGATTTTTTTTATCTCTTCAGAAGATTTACCATACCGGGCATTAAAGGTGGTGATGATTCTTTTTCCAGACTTCTTCTCTGCATCCAAAATCTCTTGCCCCTGTTGCGCTTCTGTCACCAATGGTTTTTCACAGATCACATCGCAGCCATGTTCGAGGGCAAGCTTTACATATTTTGCGTGAAAGTAGTCGGTGGTCGTTACGATCACCCTATCCGGCTTGGTTTCACGAATCATTTTCACAAACTCCTTTGCCTTGTAAAGTGGAACAGTTACGCCCAGGAATTTATTGGCAAATTCCATCCGAGCTTGATTGGCATCGCATAATCCCACAAATTCCAATCGCTCTGAATAATCTCTCAGCAAATTCTTACCCCACATACCGGTGCCTCTGCTTCCGGTGCCCACCATGGCGAGCCGTATTTTGCCCGATTCTGCAGTAGCTGTTTCTTTGGTGTTTTTCCAAGAAAACACTAAGGGGGCAGCAGCGAGTTTGGCGCCCTTTTCAAGAAACGTTCTTCTCGGTAGTCCTTTTTCATTCTTTTTCATCTTCTGAATGTAAGAATAAATCAATGATTGATCCCCATTTACAAGATGTTGTTGAATACTCTAAAGACGGCATTGAAGTTTGCAAACCATGGTGCAGAGATTGGCATCCACCACCATGCCAAGAACATCCAGAATAGTATTTTAGCGAGACATTTTCAAGAAAGTGGATCATTATGAAAGTACTTTTTATCGGAGGCACGGGCAATATCAGTACGGCTTGCAGTCGGTTAGCTATGGAGAAGGGCATAGATCTGTATCACCTCAATCGAGGAGAAACCAAGACGGACCTTGTGGGTGTACATACGATTGCAGGGGATATTTATGATACCAAGTCCCTTGGTGAGTTAGCAGAGCATAGTTGGGATGCTGTTGTCAACTGGATTGCCTATACCCCAGAAGATGTGGAGCGGGATTTTCGCTTATTTGAGCATAAGACCAAGCAGTACATATTTATCAGTTCTGCCTCCTGCTACCAGACTCCGTTGGCTTATCCGGTGATTACTGAGTCGACTCCACTGAAAAATAATCTGTGGGATTACTCAAAAAGCAAAATTGAGTGTGAGCATTATTTGCAAAAGATGTATCTGAACCAAGATTTTCCCATAACCATCGTACGTCCATCCTATACGTACGATACTGTGATTCCCATTGCCATTGGAGGGTTCAGATTTTTCAATACTTGCGATCGAATTTTGAAGGGTGAAAAAATAATTATACATGGCGATGGCACATCTCTGTGGACCAATACACATGCAGATGATTTTGCTAAAGGTTTTGTAGGGCTACTTGGCTTGCAGCAGGCCATTGGTCACGCATTTCATATTACGTCGGATGAAGTCCTGACCTGGAATATGATCTATCAAATTCTTGCAGACAGCTTGGGATGTGACTTAAATGCCGTTCACATTGCTTCGGACTTTATCTGTGCCATTGAGCCAGCATACACAGGTACACTGCTAGCTGATAAAGCCGCGAGTGTTATTTTTGACAATTCGAAGATAAAGGGTTTTGTGCCTGGATATCAAGCCACTATTCCTTTCGCACACGGTATCAAAAGGACTTTAGCATGGTTCGATGAGCATCCTGACAAGAAAATCGTGAGCTCGGAGGAGGACGTGAGCATCGAAAGGATTCTCAAAGCCTATGCTGGCCTTTAGTATGCTGCTTCACTTCCGGTGTAAAAACAAATTCACCTAAAATCGTGACCCGTAACCTCTTTTTACCTACAACAATTTCCAGGGCGATCGATACTCGTAATGCAATATATCATTGGCCTTATTGTCATTGGTGATCATCTCTTTCTGCGGATCCCATTCGATCCTTTGACCAACTTTCAGGGCGATGTTGGCCAGATGAGCAAAAGAAGTAGATCGATGCCCTTCCTCAAGGGTGCACCATGGCTCCTTACGCGACTTCACACAGTCGAGGAAGTTGCGAATTAAGTTAGCCGTTGAGTCTTCTCTGACACTCAATTTTTCATCCTTGGCATCCATCAATTTTCCCCAGGCTTGAAACTGCCCAGGCCGGGATGGAATCACTTGATAACCATTTTGGTTGGCAAGCAGGGTGCCTTTAGCGCCGTTTAATTCGATTTCTCCACCAGCGATGCCCCCACCACCGCAGGCCTCGTAGATGCCAAAGGAGATGACGGTGCCTGAGTCGAATTCAAACGTGACTTGCATCGTATCGGGTATATCGCGGTCATCATTGACCACCCTGTTGCTACCGTGGGCCGTAATGGCGATGGTTTAATATATTAAATGTGCTGTTTCTCCCAAGATCCAACGTATCACGTCCATGTAGTGCACGCCCCAATTACCCATCTGTGAAGAATAGTCACTCCACCATCGGAAATAGTAAGGCGCAATATTATATTGGAAAGGCCGATAAGCACGCGGACCTAACCACATGTCCCAGTCAAGATTAGATGGAGGATCTTCAGGTTTTAGTTTTCCGATGCCATTTGGGAACATATTGCTGATCCGACATGCCCTGGCATAACTAACCTTACCGATCAGGCCCTTTTGCACTTCTTGCACGAGTTGCTGATAGTTTGTGGATCCTCGTCGATTCAATCCCACCGCAGCTACCTGGTTGCTCTTCTTTTGAGCATCGACCATTGCCCGACCCTCTCTTAAAGTGATCGTCAGCGGCTTCTCCACGTAGACATCTTTGCCGGCATTCAATGCGGCTATGGTCTGTAGGGCATGCCAATGGTCGGGAGTGGCAATACAGACGGCATCGATGTCCTTTTGCTCCAGCATTTTTCGATAATCCCGGTATTGTTTTATGTCGGTGCCGATGGGTTTTAATTTGGGTATTCTGCCTGAAGCTTTGACCCTGTTGCTCACTTGGGAGGCATCCCTGGAGGTATAGGGTTGGTAGACATCGCAAAGCGCCACCACCTTTACATCGGCATTTTGCCTGAATCGATCTAGCAATTGAGTACCACGATTTCCCACGCCGATAAAACCCACCCGAATTTGATCATTGGACCCTAACACCGGTTGAACAATGGGAGCAGAAAATTTACTTGAGATCGTTATTCCGGCGGCTACTGTAGAAGTCTTTTTCACAAAATTGCGACGATCGGTAGTGGTTTTTGATGTTTCCATGGATGGCACCGTTTAAGATTAGCTAGCATCATTTACTGAAGGTGAGTAAAACACCTGGGAAGCATATACTGATTTAACATGTGGGTCTAAGGGTTAACAAGGGCCCTTTCACCGGCCATCAAGCTAAACAGCATTTTCGACCCTGAGCAAAAAAAAGACAGAATGTCGATGCCAAAGTACGGAATTCGATGGTGCATATGATTAATTTCCGGCCTAATATTTTCATCATCAAACGACTTCAGCAGACTAGCGAAAGCTGGACCAGCAGGAGTTTGACATGGGTGTAAGGACGATCAACTATTTAGATCGAGGCATCTACTGACTTTCATGTCAGGGCATCGGGAGGGCAAGCGCATGTGCATGGGGGTTGCATAAGTTTAATGTCAGCGGATGCGATGTTCAATGGTTTATTGGTCGTTTCAGGTGAGACTGGCAGAGAAAACTGTATTTTCATGAGATGACTGACTCAATGGATCGGAGAAAATTTCTTGAAAAAACTTGCACAGCCATGGCCATTCATTCGATGTTGCCAGCCCTTGCTTTCTCCTCCATCCGCCCTAACAACCGGGAAAGACAAATCCGAGTAGAGAAGGTGGGATCGAATTTTGAGCGTGAGCCATTGACTCCCTATAGATTTAAGGGTGGGGCGACCACCGATAAGTGGACTGCCATCGCTTGTATGAAAAGTGAGGGGGGAATACGAAAGATTGGGCTGGGACCTCAAGGCACCTTGTGGTCGGATGCTGCAGTGGCAAGAGCACACTCAGAGGCTGGGGCAAATGCCTTGATGTTTGCTATTAGTGAGTATGCCTTGCAGATGATAAGAGGTAGATCATTTACATCTCCAGTGCAATTGTTGGACGATATTTTTCCGGAGGTTTATGCCTATGCTAAAAAGATCACCGGTATTCCAGATCTGAAGAAGACCTTCGCATTGAATGCCCTGGTGTGCGTTGACAATGCGGCTTGGCTGTTATATGCAGCAGAAAATCATATCGAATCGTTTGATGAGATGATTCCGGCTGAATTTCGACAGGGATTGTCGAGAAAAAATGCTGGGGTGGCTAGCATTCCTTCTTTTCCGGTGGGGACAAAAATGAAAAAGCTAAGAGCGGCGGTCAAAGATGGGTTCTTTATCTTGAAATTGAAAATGGGTGCTGCGGGTAGCCAAAGTGACATGTTAGAAAAGGATAAGGCTTTTTTGACCCGTGTGCATAAGACCATTGGATCTCGAGAGACTCCGCATACAGAGGATGGCAAAATACCCTATTACTTTGATGCCAATGGACGTTACCAGAGCAAAGAGACCTTGTTGAGATTTCTTGATCATGCGAAAAAGATTGGAGCGTTTGAACAATTGGCAGTGCTAGAGGAGCCCTTCCCGGAGGAATATGAAGCTTTTGTGGGAGATATGGGAGTTCGCGTGGCAGCAGATGAGAGTGCTCATACCGTCGAGGATGCTTCTCGCCGCATCGAATTGGGTTACACAGCTTTTGCGGTGAAGGCTATTGCTAAAACTTTGAGTATGACAATGAAGATCGCTCAATTGGCTTATGAAAGGGAAATTCCATGTTTTTGTGCAGATTTGACAGTCAATCCTATTCTAGTAGAGTGGAATAAAAATGTAGCTGCTCGACTACCGCTATTTCCTAGAGTGGCGGTCGGATTGCAGGAGGCCAACGGTCGCCAGTATTATAGAAATTGGGACCGTCTAGTGAGTTATCATCCCATGAGTCATGCTGAGTGGGTGCGGCCTGTCGATGGAGTCTTCAAAACAGGCAAGTCCTTTTTTGAAAACAGCGGGGGTATTTTTGATGCCTCTCAGCACTACGAAGCGATGTTTACCCACCTATGATTTTTTGACACTCACTAAATAAGCTCCTGTAAGATCCAAGTAAGGAACATGCCACATCACTGAATCACTCATCACCACTTAGCTATGCCCAACCACATTCGTCGGAAAGTACTGAAAAGTTTAGGCATTTCAGGTCTGGGAATTGGCCTGTCACCTCAGCTCGGTCTAGGGTTAAATCAAAGGTACGGATCGACTGATAAACTGAACCATTGTCGAGATTATCACCATTATTTTGGAGATGTGCATAACCACAATGCCATCGGATACGCCAAGGGTGGTCTGCGGCGCTCCTTTGAAATTGCACAGAATCAAAGGTTGGACTTTTATGCCCTAACTCCGCATGCTCATTGGCACGATATTGCGCAGTACGAAGGAGGGATTGAGCGAAAATGGCACCGTGGATTCGAGGTGACAAAAGACCGGTGGTCAGAAGTGCTGAAGATGGTCAGGGAATTTCACAAACCTTCAGCGTTCGTGACCTTTCCTGGTTATGAGTGGCATTCCTCCAGCATGGGAGACTACCATCTATTATTTCCGAATGATCATGCGGAGCTCTATTTGGCAGATACCTTGGCTCAATTACAGGCGTTTGTCAAAAGATCGGGCGCCATTATGATTCCACATCATCCAGCAAATATTATGGGCCGTCGCGGAGCTAATTTTGGTGCACGTGATCCAGCGTTAGCACCCTTATTAGAAGTGTATTCAGAGTGGGGAAATGCCGTTTCTGATCGGGGACCCTATCCCTACATCCGTCATTCTCCTGGTGGAAGATGGACTAAGAACACCCTTCAATACCGACTAGCCCAGGGAGATCGATTTGGTATTGTGGCTAGCACCGATGATCACCTGGGTAAGCCTGGTGCTTACTCCCAGGGGTTGGCGGTGGTGCTTGCCACAGAGCTCACCAGGGAGGCAATTTTTGATGCCTTTTGGAATCGTCGCACCTATGCAGTCACTGGAGATCGGATACAACTCTGCTTTAGTTTGAATGGCAGCGAGATGGGACAGGAGCTCGCCTATGTGAGACGCCGAAACCTTGAGGTCAAAGTGAGTGGCTGGGACCAAATCGACCAGGTCGAGGTGCTCAAGAATAATCGGGTGCTGCATCGTGATTTTCCGGTAGACAATTCCTATTCTTTTGATGCATGGGAGCATCCCGTACTCATCTGGTTTGAATATGGTTGGGGTCCATGGGCTGATTTGAATATGGCGGAAGTAACACTCTGGGATGTTAGATTTGAAGTGGAGAATGGTCGGTTGGTAGGAGTGCAACCTGCCTTTAAAGCCGGGCCCTTTGAGGAGAAACACAGGGATCGTATACTTGATCAGGGTGATCGCAGTGTTCGACTCCAATCATTTACGGCAAGACGTCAGGAGTTTGAAGATCAGGCTCAAAAGGGTATCGCACTGAAAGTGGAAGGAGATGGATCGACCAGACTGAAGATCACCGCATCTTTGCCCAGTGTCAGGTCTTGGAATTATACACTGGCCGAACTCATGGAGAGTAATCAGGTCCTGCTTACGGGAGATTTTCCTAAAGAAACGGCCTTACTGCATCGCCCGGTTTTTGCGAATAATTACCAGACAAGCTTTTCTATAGTCGATGAGGATGAAGGAGAGGAGGTAAACTGGTACTATGTGAAGGTCAGTCAGGCAAACAGGCAATTCGCCTGGTCAAGTCCAATTTGGGTGGAGGATAAGCCATAGGTATCAGTCGCGTGTTTGACCCACTTTCACTGCCAGTATATAATCAAGGGCACCAGCCACTAAAGATGGGATGTATTTAAAGCCATTAGTTATCATCTTATGGGTGGGTGCGACTTCTTTACTTGGCGGGATCCACATCTATCAGGTAAGCAGGTAAGCTGCTGCATTTTCAGCAGAAGTGTTGGTGTCAAACTCGCAGCGAACCCATTCGTACATCTCTGTTAAGGATACTTACCTACAAAGACTTATTTTTAAATGCTGAATGTGCATTCATAATTTGGTTATTGAACCCAGGCCATCGCTGCATTTAATAGACGGTCGAGATGCTAATGAAAGAAAAACACTGCTCTAGTATTGAGGATTTCCTCAAGGTGTTAATGCTCGTGTTTTTTCCGATCACGCTATGGACCCAGTCTGGTATTGAAAAAGACCATGCAGGCCTTACTGGGAATCGCCAAGTCCAATTTCCGCTGAAATCCGAGAGTTTAATCTATGATGAAAATGATGTAAAGCTGGCGAGGGCAAAGATTGCACGTGGTGGTATTGCCCGAGAAATTGCCGATGACATCGTAGAGTCAGCAGAAAAATGGATATCATGGCGCGATCAGGATCTGAGGAACCTTATTCCAGATGCATCCGTCCCAAGATCCTTTGATTTGAATCCCAAAGGCTGCCCTATTCACGGTGATACCATTTTCAGAGTGGGGGGACATTATCCTTGGATATTAGACGTTGGAAAACCTTTTACCGTAGAATGTCCAGTAGGACATGAGACCTATCCCTCCAATGATTTTTTGGCAACCTATCTAGCTGGTGAGCATCAGAAACAAGCAAGCAAATTGACATACTTTGATGACGGCTGGGGTTGGAAGGATGGGAATGGTCAGGTGTATTGGTTTGTGGCTTATGCCAACCAATGGATGCTGTTGGACCATGTGCAGACGGGTATTCGTGATTTGGGCAGAGCCTATTTATTAACAGGTCGGGATGTGTTCGCACATAAAGCATTGGTCTTCTTGCATAGGTTGGCTGAAGTGTATCCAGCCATGGATTATGAGCACCAGTCTCGCTATGGAAAATTACAGAAGGAAAATGGTAGTCGTTACCCCGGCAAGGTGCTAAATCGGATCTGGGAGGCCTGGTTTATTAGGGATGTCGCCGAATCCTATGATGCTGTCTGGAGCCATATAGCATCTGACCATAAGCTCCAGAAGGAGTTAATGAAAAGTGGTGTGGATATTCAATCATTTATCGAAACTAATTTATTAGAGGAGGCATTGGATGCATATTATGACAAGAAAATACAGGGAAATTATGGGATGCATCAATTAGCCATCTTGTATGTATTACTGGCAAGACAATACATGAATAGTGATGAGATCATTGACAGGCTATTGAATCATGCTGGAAAGGACTACCATCATGTAGGCCTAAGGTATGCTTTGTATAATTTTGTCTTTCGCGATGGAATACCCATGGAATCTCCGGGATACAATCTCCTCTGGATTAGGATGCTCACTAGATTGGCAGACCGATTGAAAGATTACGGAGTCGATCTATTCGAGAACCCGAGGATGTCGGGTGTGATAAAAAGCCCCATGGCCCTCAGTATTGGTAATAAGCTATCCATCGATGTCGGAGATACCGGAAGTACACTCGGTGGAATCTTGGGCAAAGATCGGAATACCTATGAAACGGCATTTCTCAACTACAAAGACACTTGCTATCTGGCGTGGATTGCGACAGATTCGCTGGCTGAAGGAAATGGCCATCTCAGATATGAATCATTATATAGACCTGACCTTGAGCTTACATCCTTACACGAAGCAGACCTGGTCTTTCCATCAAGGTTATTTCCCGGTTATGGCTTAGGCGTGCTTACCGATGATCAAAATAGCAGCGCTGTTGCGATGACTTACGGCCTACATGGATCGCATTATCACTGGGATTTCTTAAACTTCGAGTTCTTTGCTCATGGACAGAAGATGATGCCTGATTTTGGATATCCCGATGCGATGAACACTTATGTTTCGGAAATATATACATGGTCCAAAAATACCGTCTCTCACAATACCGTCGTGGTGGATATGCACAGACAGGAGGAAAACTTACCTGGGATTTTGCATGATTTTTCGCACGGAGATTTTGTGCAGACGATAGATGCTTCATCTCCAACCTATTCCGCAATGGAGGTGTACCGGAGACATATGGTCCGGGTCCACACTGATATCGGGCAGAGCTATGTCGTTGATTTTTTTAGGGCCAAGGGTGGGAGCCGGCATGACTATGTCTTGCACGGTCCTCCTGGATTTGTTGATTACAAAGAATCTGAATGGAGTGATGTACGAACCGGTACTTATGCCGGCGGCGATGTACAATTGGGAGAAATATATGACCATGCAGAAATGAGTGCCTCCGACTACACAGCTGGTTTTTCTGGATATCGTGGGTCGGGATTTCAGCATCTTTTCAATGTGCAAAAACTCAGGAAAGGAGATGGCATTGTGACCTTTGAGCATACCAATGATCGCAATGCCCGACTAAATTTAAGAGTGATACAGGATGATGACACACATTTATTCATCGCGGATGCTTACGATCTACCTCGTGCTAAAAACCATGTCATTAAGCATCTAATTTGCCAATCCTCGAGTATTGGAGCCCCATTGAAAAATATTTTTATGGGTATTATAGAGCCTTATACTCAGCTGCCGTTCATACAATCTGTTGCGCGACTTGAATGTAGATCAGAGAGCGATTGGGCTTGTGCAGTAGGTATTCAACGAGAAGATGTCTTGGATATCATCATCAGCGATACTGGGCATGCTATTAAGCAGATGGCAAAGTACAGCATCAGCACTGATGCCAGTACAGCTTTGATTACACTGGATAGCTTTGGAGATGTTGTTCGAGTTTTTTTCAGTGATGGCTCATTTTTAACTGTGGGAGACCGCAACTTTCACACCGATAAAATTACTGGGGTGATCAGCCAGATTGATTACGATCGGGGAAATATCGAGGTAGTACTAGAAGACGATCTTCATCCATCTGCCCTGAACAATATTAATGATATGTTGGTTTTTTGCAAGAATGATCGCTATCAAACCGAGCAGCTGGTGAAAAATGTAGTACTGATGCAGAAGGAAAGAAGACTGCGCCTGAACATTAAGGATGATATTTTAGTGGGCCGATTAAATGTGAGTCAAAGTCTCGATGACAAAGATCAATGGAAGATTAATAATGTGCTGGTTTTTGAGGACACGTATCTGGGGAGAAGTATTCTGAATGATCAGTATCAGGTGCTTGGAGTGGTCAAAGAAATAGATGATGATCATCTCTTGCTAGCAGATACATCTCCGGTTTTCTCTTTGGCAAAGGGTGAAAAAACAGATTTATGGATCGCAAATATTGGGTTGAATGATCAGGTGGAACTTAGGTCGATCTTTCAGTGGAGAAGAGAATGATTTCTATCACACCATTTCATCAAGTATGATCGGACTTGAGTTTTGCGTAGGTCAGCTGGAAAACCTTTTTAGCTTTGATTTCACTTGTGCAAATCGCGCAATTCCTACTACCAAAACGATCACTGCAATGAAAACAAAGAAGTATCCCAGCATCAGCAATTTGCTCAAAATCTCAAGTTTTATGATGACGAATCCTGAGCTCAGAAATACAATGAAGGTTCTAAAATAGGCCAGAAAAGTACGTTCATTAGCTAAATTAGTTCTCTCTAGGGCTAACCAGTCCTTCCTGTCGGTTTCGTCAAATCCCATATTTGTCCTGCAGTTTTTGGCGTTTACTCAAGTAATTGTAGACAGTCGTTTTTTTTGATATCATAAGTATATCAGGGTGCATCATATAAAAAATGATCACCATCGTGAGGGCGTAATTCGCACACATCAGCTGGATCCAAAAGTACTAATAAATCAAAGTCTGAAGGTTATGCTAACCATCAATTGGCCACGACACCCAAGGCTTTTTCATGATAAGATGCAGTTCATCTCTTCATGAATCGATCTATGAACTCGGCTGCCTCCATGTAAGCCGTTTCTACAAGCTCGGGATTACCATCTCGTAGGCCATGTTCAGCTCCTGGGATGGTCACCAATCGATGCTCTACTTGGTGTTTTTGGAGTTCTTTAGCCATGAGTGCCGATTGCTCATAAGGGACATCGGTGTCTTCTGTGCCATGGACCAGCATGGTTGGAGGATAGTCATGGGTGACATTCTTTAATGGCATGAATGGGAAAAACTTATTGGCTTCCCGAAGCGGATCCCATCCGGAGACTGCTGTAGGCCAAAGTCCGTGTTTACGGCAATATCGATAGAACATGCTCCCGCTACCCTTCCGATCACGCGAATCTGAGATGGGGTGACCACTGACCTGTCTCCAGGCTTCCTCAGCAGTGATGTCGCTAGGGTGATGCATGCTTGGTGTGCTGTACCAATCTCCGATCAAGTCACCATAACCATAAAATGAGACAAGAACGATGGGACGGGGATTGACCCGAAACCCGGATGTCAAAGTCAGATAGCCACCAGCTGAGCTGCCAGTCACGGCAATTTTACTGGCATCAATATGAAACAGTCCGGGCCCTTTTTCGCGAATCCAAGTAAAAAGATCTTCAAGATCTTCGATGATATGTGGAAGTTTGGTCTCCGGAGCTAGTCGATAATCGATGGAAGCAATAGCATATCCGTTTTCTAGAAGCTTCAAGCAAAGTCTGTCATTTTCCCAGTCTCGATGTCCGTTGATGAGGGCTCCGCCATGAATCCTTACGACGACAGGTCGAACGATCTCGTCAGCAGGCCTATGAACGACTACTTTGATTTCGAGCTCACCAACTTTTTTATATGTGAAGGTTTTGATCAGTACGGCTGCCTGTCTGGGGACTAGTACATGAGCACATGGAGGTAGGAGCACCGTAGCAGTGGCTAGTTGAACAAATGTTCGTCTTGATATGGCTTCCATAGTTATTCATCTTAACTTGTCTAGGTAATTTGTTTTTATTTGTCGGCAGCAAACTATGTTGGCTTGTACCGGACAATATGAATGTCAACCCAAGTTGATAAGGCTATCTCTTTCCGAAGGGCTATTTATTTAATGCTGTTCAAGTTGGTCAAGTATGTCTCGAATGATTGCGACAATCTATAGATCTCGTCTTGATAGCTTCTTAATCTCACTCCTACCCCGTAGCTTTTTTAATGCACGGTACAGATGATTAGCAACCACCTGGTATGAGATGGAAAGTGCCTCAGCTATTTCCGAGAGACTTAGATCCAAATAGTATCTCAGATAAAGAATTTCTCTTTGTTGGGGAGGTAATTCATTGAGTAGGAGTACGACCACATGTCTCTCTATTTCACTAGCTTCGCTCCTGATAAGGATGTCTTCTATACCTAAGACAAACAAGTGATGATCTGAGCTGGTGTCTTCTGTTCTACGATCCAGCTCAGTCTGCGCACTAAAAGCTTGTAAGAGACGTCTGCGAAAGGAAACAAATAAGTAGGAATTAAGATTGCTGACTTTATCGGTCAATCGGTCCCTGCTTTCATAGAGATTGAGATAAAAATCATGGATTACATCTTTGACCATGTCCTCGTTCGCTGTCAATTTTAGGCCGTAATGATATAACGGATCGTAATATTCAAAGTACAGATGAGAGAATGCTTTCTCATCTCCAGATTTGAATGCAGCCCATAACTCATGGTGATCCTTCATTAGTGGTTTTCTAGCTCAAATACGCCATCCTCAGTTGGGTGACTTCAATCAATGCTACGAAATGTGGGCTCTCAGAACAAGAAAAAGGGTGATTATTTCGCTTTTTTACCCTTTTGTTTGAATTTTCTGAAAGATTTAGGTTAAAAATGTATCCATCCTTCTCATTATAGGTAGATGTGGTGTTTTTATGCTATTAAGGACAATGAATGAAAGAAAATAATTACGAGTCTTTAGAGGATTTGCTCACTTCGGAATCATTCAGGCGATGGATAGAGGGTGAGCCTGGAGAACAATTGTTCTGGGAAGTTTGGCTTCAGGAGCACCCCGAGAAGACTGACTTGGTCGAACAGGCTGGGCTCATTTTATTGGGACCGAACTTTATGTTTTTAGAAAGGACCACCGAGAACAACACGATCGAGTCTGGTTGGGAGAATCTGAGGAAGGAGACGTTTGGGAAAACCGTGACACTTTTATCTTCAGCCAAATCTGCAGAACCTGCGTCTTTGAAAAGTTGGTATCGAAGATGGGTGGTAGCTGCTTCAATTGCTCTAGTAGCGGCACTAGGCTTCTGGATGCAACGATATGTCCTGAATCCTACCATCGTTCATCAAACCATATATGGTCAACATAAGACTATCGCCCTACCTGATAGTTCAACCGTGAAGTTAAACGCCAATTCTCGGTTGACCTATCGCCAGAAGAATCCGCGCAAAGTATGGTTGGACGGAGAGGCTTTTTTTCATGTAGTGAAGAAACCTGCTACGGGCGCCAACTTTCAAGTGTTGACAAATGACCTGACAGTAGAGGTCTTAGGTACGACCTTTAACGTAATTGAGAAAGAATACAGGACTGAGGTTGTCCTGGAGGATGGTGTAGTGAAGCTCAATCTAAGGAGGGATTTTGATCCGGAGTTATACTTGGAATCTGGAGAAATGGCATCTTTCTCTGCAAAAACAAGTGAGAAGGTAGAAAAGCGACCCGTGGAATCCCGACCATTAACTTCTTGGAAAGACGGGGTGTTACAATTTGATGATGTACCTCTAGGTCAGGTTATGGATCGAATAGAGGAAATCTACGGGTGGCGTCCCGTTTATCATAGTGAAGAACTAGAAGCCAAGAACGTTAACTTTCCTCTGCCTTCCAACGATTTAGAAAACGCCTTGTCATTGCTCCGAAAAACCCTTGACTTAAAGATAGACAAAGTATCTGAAGATAAAGTGCTATTGCTCTATTATTGACTATACAAGTAATAAAATGATTCCGACGGGTAAGCTACCGACTAATCACAAGGTAAAATCGACCATCCAAAATAACGGGAGCGTCGTCGAAATGATTATCGCCCAGGAGTTGTTCTCTGCTAAACAGTTTTTTGAATCATCAAAATTCACATTCCTTATGAAAAAAATCAATTTTCGGATTTCGACAATTGTACTGCTATGTGTTGGGCTGGCCTATTCTCCATTGAGGGGCCATTCTGGACAGAGCACTCACCGAATCGTCGCACAGGGCATATTACTTACCGATGCCCTGGATCAACTCAGTGAGCAATACCAAGTGTTTTTTGCCTATGATTCAGATCTGTTGAGAGATGTGAAGGTGGAAGATGATCTGCTCAATTACAATTCTCTAGAAGATGCTATTATGGGATTGCTGGGCAAAGCAAATTTGAAATATGAGCTGGTCAACTCAAAATTCTGTGTCATATATAAGAACAATAGAAAAGGGACACGTACCAAGAAGAAGCTGGAACAAAAAATCAGACAGATTGAAGCGTTGGAGAATAAAGGCAAAGTCAGCTTGCAGAGGACTAATAGAAAGGGAAAGGATCGATTTCCCGTCCGGGCACTGAGCCGTGGTTATGCTTCCCTCAGTATGGCTTACCCAGTAAGTGGAAGGGTAACGGACGAGAATGGTGAACCGCTCATTGGGGTGACGATTTTGATAAAGGGTACCAGCACCGGTACTACCACTGATTTTAATGGGAGCTATACATTGGATGTACCAGATGAGAGTGCTGTGCTGATACTCTCCTATACAGGATACGCTCCCCAGGAGATTTTGGTGGGCAACCGAAGCACCATCGATGTGAGCATGGCTGTGGATGCCACACAATTGTCAGAAGTGGTCGTAGTTGGCTATGGCGAAGTAAATGCCAGGGATTTGACCGGGGCCATCGCCTCGGTAAAATCAAGGGATATTGTCCGCTCGAATCCCGTGCAGGCGGCAGCAGCACTTCAAGGTCAAATAGCTGGAATCAATATCAACAAGTTAAGCAATAAACCAGGTGAACGCTTTAGCATTGACATTCGTGGTTTAAGTGACTTCAGTGGATCAAGCGAACCCCTAGTGGTCATTGATGGTGTGATAGGAGCAGATATGAATGTTTTGAATCCCAATGATATTGAGTCCATTGATGTGCTCAAAGATGCCTCTTCAACAGCCATTTATGGATCAAGAGGAGCCAACGGTGTGATTATTATCACCACCAAGAGAGGTAAGTCTGGGACGCCGAGGGTCACCTATGATGCATATGTTGGGATGAAGAAAATAGCTCATCTTCCGACATTGCAGACAGCTCAGGAATTCGCCAAACACGTTTTTGAAATCTGGCCTCAAGAGACGGGAAGGATCCTTCCAAGTAATCGGATGCCCACCGACAGTGAATCTGCCATGGTCAGTTCTGGGCAATCTACCAATTGGATAGACCTGATAACCAGAAATGCCTTGCAAACAGGACATACTGTGGGCCTCACCGGTGGATCGGACAGAACCACCTATGATTTTTCTGCGGGTTTTTTGAATGAACAGGGAAACACTTTAAATACCGGATTTAAAAGGTATACAATCAAAGGTGGGATCGAAAGTGAAATCAATGACAAAATTAAAGTGGGATTGACTTCCTACTACACCTTTAGCAAACAAAATCTCGCATCTAACGAGGCTGTGCGAGGAGCATTTAGAGCTAGGCCTACTGGAACGGTTTATACAGCTGATTTAATAGGTACAGATGCAGCTGGTGATAAAGATTGGAATGGCTACTCGGTATTTATGGGGATCAATGACAATCAAGTGATTAATCCTGTGGTAGAGGTCCAACCCGAGAACTTTCAGAGGGAGCAAAGAACCTCAGCGCTGTTAGCCAGTGCTTATATCGACTACGAGCCAATTCAAGGATTGTCTTTCCGCTCATCTATTTCAACGAATGTTATCAACATGCAGGATGGATCCTATATTGGAAATTATACGAAAAAACAAAAAACGACTAGGGGGATAAGGTCCAGTTTGAATACTGCAGGGATGTCATCATATACTCTAGACCTAAGTACATGACAAAAAATTAATATATGTTCTCATTCTTACTAAGTTGCATAAGAAAATAGTGTTCATAAATTCATCTAATCCGAGCCGGAAAATGCTTTTAGATCTCCTACCATGTTTTTTAATTTGTATTCTTTGAGGGTGTTTTTCATGAATGAATTTGCCAATTCTTATCATCCATGTGTACGCTATTGCCAAGACTAACATTAGTGTTTCCAGACGGTCAGTCTTGGTAACATGAGTGCATTCCAAATTAAATCCATTAGATTTTAGATCTTTGAACATGTTTTCTATATACCATCGTTCGCCATATCTGCACAAACTATGTTCTGGATGGTCATAGGAGATGACAATTAAATATTCTTCCCTGTGATTCTTTGTATTTGTGATCTTTTTTCCTTGTAGGAACACTTGCTCACCTTTGAGAATGACAGGTTTTTTGATTGTTCTTACTTTACCAATTTGGAGTCGGGAAAAAAGTGTTGATACACGTCTTTCTGTTCCCCGATAAAACACCTTCATGTTCTCTCTGATCCTTATGTCATAAGGGATTCCGTGCTCATTAAGATATCTAATCCATTTCTGACCAACAAACTCCCTGTCGGCGATAAGACTATGTATTTTCCCGTGCCCTATGATCCTTATCAGCCTATCCATCAGGGCGATCCGCTCCTCACAATTGCTACTTCCCTTCTTTGGTAGCAGTGTCCATAATATTGGCACAGACCAACTCTGTCCCTTCACACTCAACACCAAAAAATTAATATCTGCTCGACCAAACTGCCAATTAGTCCTATCCAGTAATAACGTGTATGGATCCTGTACTCCTGCCAATCGTATGATAAACGGAATAAGCTCATCGAAATTGACCGATACTCCGGCAATAAATCGCTGAATTCTACGGTAATTGCTGGATCGACTTACATCATTCTGAATTGCTATGGCAACTTTGACAAGTTTTATCGTACCTACACTACTAATTGCACGTACTAAAAGGTAGAGAAATTGAACACGTCGCTTGTCCATCCCTTTAAAATGTAGTAGGAAAACTTTAAAAAATCTGCTATCTTGCACTTTCGAGACCATATTTGTGAAATTAGGTTAACTAATTGATTTTGAAATCACAATATATGGTCTTTTTGTGTTATGTCATGTACTTAGACTCTAGACAATATTTTGACATACACCTTGAATACTGGTGATCATGCAATTACTGTGACCGGTCTACATAGCTTATTCCAACAAAGAGATCAAACAACTGCTCAAGAGGCACAGGATTTACCTTATAACTCTCTCTGGTATAATCTCGGTACCGGAAACGTACTTAAATGGAATACCGGCTTAGTTGAGCGGTCATTGATGTCCTATATGGGTCGTATCAACTATAGTTTTAGAGACAAATATCTTGTAACAGTGACTGGAAGAACGGATGGTGCGTCTCAGCTATCAGAAGGTAATAAATGGCAATTCTTCCCTTCAGTAGCATTTGCCTGGAGACTGGGTGAGGAGGACTTTATTAAGAATTCCGATATATTTTCTGATTTAAAGCTTAGAGTAAGTTATGGCGAAGTGGGCAATGCTTCCACTATTGAGCCTTACGCTACCCAATCCACCATTGAACAAACACCATATGATTTTGGAGGATCCGGGACAAATGGATTTGCTATAAACAACTTGGCAAATAAGGATCTGGTTTGGGAGAGAAGCAAAGAGTTGAACATTGGTTTAAATATAGGGTTTGCCCAAAACAGGGTTAATGCAGTGTTGGAAATCTACAATAGAAATACCGTTGATTTGATTTTAGGTGACAAGCTGCCGACGTCGACAGGATACACTGACATTGTTGCTAATGTTGGAGAAATAAAGAATAGTGGGGTAGAAGTCCTGCTAAATACTGTGAATATTACCAAGCCGGATTTTACCTGGAGATCTACCATTACCTTCACTAAAAACAATAATGAAGTTACAAAGTTGGCTGGTGGACTTGAAGAGGATATTGGGAACAACAGATTTGTCGGGGAATCAGTAAATGCTTTGTACTACTGGGAAAAGAATGGTATTTGGCAAACAGATGAAGCGGACGAAGCTGCCGGCTATGGTTTCTTACCTGGTCAGGGAACGTTTGTGGATCAGAACAACGATGGTAAATACACCGATGCAGATGACAGAGTTGTGGTCGGAGACCAATCTCCAAGTTTCTTAATGGGTGTGAGAAATAAGATTAACTATAGGAATTTTGACTTATCGGCTTTTGTGTACACCCGCCAGGGCGTGATGTGGAGAAGCAATTATTTAAGAGGTACGTTTGGGGCTACCGATAATACTCGATATAATCATGATGCAACACTTAACCCATGGTCTCAATCAAACCCCTCCAATGACTGGTATGGTTGGAGAGGAGCTGGACCGGGTAATGCCAAGAATTCATTTTCAGTGGTCAAATCCAATTTTGTTCGAGTTTCGGATATTACACTGGGTTATACTTTGTCAGAAGGTGCATTGGGTAGGTTGGGAATGGGTTTTGTCAGAGTTTATGCTCAAGTCAACAATCCGTTTGTGTTCACAAATGCTAAGGGCTTTAATCCGGAGTACAACGGTAGCTTATACAACGATGATGTGTCGTACGCTTCCTATTTATTGGGTTTGAATGTTTCTTTCTAATATTATTTCTATCAGGAAAAAAGAGGTTAAAATGAAAATATTTATGAATTGGCAGAAATTGGTCACTGTGGTATTGATATTGAGCGCAGCAGGTTGTACTGATTTTTTAGATGAGGAGGCGATATCGCTGCAAACGGCAGATAGTTATTATGTAACTCCAGAGGGATTCGAGGATTTGTCGAAATCAATCTATCCTTTGTTAAGGGATATTACGGCTCTTAGCCATTTACAGTGGGTTTCAGGTGAAGACCACCTAAATGGAAGTAGATCATAATTCGGAAATTATCAAGGTTTCTAAATCCCTTAGCAACCCTTTTTATTTCCTGTATTTTTAGATTTATTCGCTCTGCAATGGCATTGGTTTTTAGTTTGTAGAAATACATTTTTACTCCATACCAATGTCTGTGCAGCATTTCTACAAAAGCGCGGATGGGTGCTAAACCACTATTCCAGGCTTCGTTTATCCAGTTGTTTAAAGGAGTCACCTTACGTTTCACACAGGCATCATCCAGGACTAATTTCAGCATTTCTTTGAGCCTGTAGGCTTCTCCAATATTGGGGCAGGTATTTGATAGATCTTCCAATCGTTCTAACTGCTTTGCAGAAAGCTTGGACTTATTTTTTAGCCACAAATAGCGACTTCCTTTTAATTCGGAATAGGAGCGTCTATCCGCTTTTCTTATTTTATCTACTGCTTCATTCATCTGTTTGATAATATGGAACCGATCAAATACGATATCTGCATTCTGCAGGTACTGTGCTGCAGCACTGATGTAGGAGCGTGACATATCCATGGTTACGGTGCGCACATATTCCGGAGGTGCTCCTCTAACCTCCATGTCCGTTAAGGCCTGGGCACAGGCTTGCTTGTCTTTACCCTCGCTTACTCCCACCACTTTCTTTGCATCATGGTCTGCTAGGATGGTGAAGTAGTTGTGTCCTTTTCTTGTACTGGTTTCATCAACAGAGAGGTTCTTGATTGGAGCTATCGATTGTGTTGCCAATGCATTGGTAACATAAGTGCGTAGTATTCTAAATACCCGCCTGGCACCGATCTGCATTTGACGCCCAGCAGCACTTGCACTCATCCCTTCTCGTACCAAGTCCATCACTTGCAGATCAAATAGAAGTGTAAAGGAACTCCCTGGCTTGGCCCATGGTACTTGCACCAACTTAACTTCTCCTCCTGGTAGTTTTACCCTCGGTACACGCGCATGCAAATAACATTCATGTTGAAAAAAGTTTAGATGACGCCATGTCCTTTCATGATGGTCATACACACTATAGGATTCTCCCTCATACTCAAATTTAACTGCTCTCCTATGTGATATGTTCACGTGCAATATGAAGTCTTGGTCCCCTTTTTCCATGTATACGTCCTCGACATACCATGGCTCTGGAAGGTCTAATCCCAGTCGACATAGTTCTTTTGAATCCATACCACAAAGTACCAAACCCACTATATTTGACCAAGAACCGATATTACTCAGCAGAGGGAACTTGTTCTGATGGGAACTGATGTTTTTAGTCAGGGGGGGTGGGCCAGTGCGGCTACAGCTATTGGGAGTCCTTTTAATGAGTATGACATCAATCTAGGAGCATCGGTTGAGGAGATAGGTGTTTTGTGGGATTTGCTGTATAAGCAAGTCAATAGAGCCAATGCTGTGATCTCGAGGGCAGATGATGTGGTTGGACTGGACGAAAGCTTGAAAGCAGTACGTGTTGCTGAAGCTAAAGTAATGAGATCCTTGGCATTTTTTTACGCCGTTCAGCAATGGGGTGATATCCCCATGCTATTGGAAGAAACGACTACCGGATCAAAAGAAGTGACCAAAGTAGAAGCAGCACAAGTGTATTCTCAGATTATTGCAGATTTGGAGGCTGCAGAAGGAGTTCTACCAGTTACTGCTTCTGACTACGGCAGAGCTACTAAAGGAACAGCCCAATTTCTGCTTGCCAGGATCTACTTGACACGAGGGTGGAACTACAACAATTCCTTGGGTGGAAGTTCGGCTGATTTTGGCCAGGCACTTTCATACGCTGATAAAGTCATATCAGCATATCCTTTGGCCACCAATTATTCCGATTTGTTTCCAGCCAGAAATGATAATCCACTATTAGAAACCAACGATCCCTCCTCTCAGAATGCGGAAAACCCGGAGGTTGTCTTTGCTGTCCAATATAGCGACGACATTGTCGCTAATGGAACTGGCAATGATTATCACTCGATATTTGGCGGGAGTTCAGCTGTTCCTGGTGAGGTGGCCAGATCATCTTTTTATAACAGGACTTTGGGGAAGTTCATTGCAACTCCTTCTATCTACAGAATGTATGATTCCGATTTGGATACTCGGTATTATCATAATTTCTTGACGGATATTAGGGCCTTAATTCCCGTCCCACAGTTTGATACCGGTAACGGAGTCATTGATATAAATCCCGGCGATGTGGTGGTGGAATTTAGACCATGGGACAATCCAGTTACTAATCTGGCAGAACGGGGTATGGATATAGGTGGTGAGTTACCTTATGCAGTGATTAATGCCGACCAATTCGGAGATATTGAAAGCTCCACCTTTCACGGTAACAATATACATCCATTTATGTGGAAGTTTTTTGAACCAAATATTCCTTATGATGACGCATTGGGCACATTCGACTTTGCGCTGTTTAGGTCTGCTGAGGCCTATTTGATAGCGGCAGAGGCCATTGTAATGGGGGCATCTGAAGGAGCATTGGGAGGAGCGGATGTATACTACAATCGAGTAGTCGATAGAGCGTTGGGCGATCATGCAGGGGCTGATCCTATGATGGCGTTGGTTCCTCAAGATGTGACTTCTCCGGAGGCAGTTTCATACCGCGCCACCTCCACCAACATAGATATTGATATGATACTGGATGAAAGGGCTAGAGAGTTGATGGGAGAATATGTAAGATGGTACGACCTGAAACGCACCGGAAGGTTGATTGACCGAGTTAAGGCAATGAATCCCTGGACTAAAGACAGCGAATTGTCTGAAAAGCATCTGCTGAGGCCCATTCCACAGTCTGAGATCGACTTGGCGTCTAATAATTTACCGCAGAATCCTGGGTACTAAGGCATGAACTTTGATGCCACAAATGGAGAAGACTCTTTTTAGAAGAACCTTTCTTTTTTGATGATTCTGCCACTGCTCATGTTTTAGGTGGGGTAGTATATGGACCCTCTATGACGTTACGGCCCAGATAAAGACATATTGGCATCACAGGATATGGTGTAAAATTGGCTGTTGCAGCGCTTCCTACTGAAGATATCCAGCCAAAGATTGATGCCGCCAATGGGGTCATCCTTGATAGCATTTACGTCCTTTGGCCACTTCTTTTGTCATTTTGATATTCACAAGGTTAGCACGCAAGGGCTGTATTTATTGGATACTTCATCCCATCCCAGATCTTCACAACGATCTCTTTTCTCCGACATAGATTGCATGACCGCAGGTTTCAATGATGGGTGTGTGGCTAGCGGTCTGATCAAGTACATCCATGATAGTCCGGTAGTATTCAGGACGTTTATGTTTCATTTCGATGATCTCCTTTTCATGTTTGTAACCGATGCCTCGGATTGATCTCAAGGCCAATTTCTCAAATCCTGCGTTCTTAAAGTGATCCTCCAATTGAGAAGAAGCTAAGAAGTTACCCTCCTGGAATCCCGATGTGGTGGCATTTTCAAAGACTCCTTTTTGAAATACTTTGGAGTATACGTCAGAATTCACCTGGTCTGGTGACGCAAATGATCTTTCGAGGATACTAATTATGCCACAGTGGTAGGGCATAAAGGAAGCAAGAATTTTTCCCTTAGGTTGCAGAATTCGATATGCCTCCGTCAGGCATTTGCCGATTTCCGCAGGATCGGTCAGATGATAAAGAGGTCCAAATAGCAACACATTTTCATGCTCCTGATCTCCAGTAGTAGACAAGTCCAGTGCATTGGCCACACTGATGCTTTTCACACGTTCACTGGCTCCAAAATCTGCTAATTTTTCCCTGGCAATATTTATCAGATGAGGTGATAAATCTGCTAAATGCATTTCGTAGCCCATCCTTGCTAACTCAAAGGTATAACGACCCGCACCTCCCCCTAAGTCAAATATGCTGGCTGGCGGGCTAATATAATTTGATATGATGCTCAGCGTGATCTTAAATTCTAATTGACCGGGACATGTATTCAACCGGCCCCACTCGTCAAAGTTCTTGTAATAGTCTCTTATTTTGTCAAGGTCTGTCATTTCTGGTGGAAACTGTCTTTGGTATTGATTTAATATTCAATATTCAAGCATGGACGTGGCGAGATCAGGGAGATTCGAAAAAGGTCAATAGCAATGGTTGATGGAAGGTGGTCATGGATTGTATATGTGGCCATTAGATCTATGGATTTTTTTTACAAAAATCATGGAATTCTAGATGATTTCCTGAGATGCTTAATTGTGATTTTAAGCTTACCGGGTTCTTAGGTGTTTGCATTTATTCATAGCGTTCAGGAGTGACCTCATTTTCCCAGTCCAGCAGGAGATTCCTCATCTTTGAGAGTTTGTCAGAATAGGAGTTAGCCAGATTGATTTTTTCACCGGGGTCTTTCTCAAGGTCAAATAGGTATTCCTTTTGCAGAGCGGCATCGATCTCCCGGATGTACTTTATCTGCCCTTGCCTGACGGCACTGCGGTTTTGAACACCCCTGATTTTTCTCCAAAACAATGTCCGATCCTTCAAGTCAGTTTCTTGAGAAATATGTGATATCATGTCGATGCCATCCAGCCCTTTTGGGGGCTTGGATCCCAGAAGTTGAGCAATAGAAGCGGTGATGTCCATACTAATAAAGGGCTGATGGTTGTGGCTTCCTGCTGCAATCTCACCGGGCCAGCGTACGATGCAGGGTACCCTGATTCCTCCTTCAAAAACGTGGCCCTTATTACCTGAGTAGGGACCTGTGTTGCCCAATTTGGTGGGACCATTGTCAGAGAAAAATATGAATAAGGTGTTTTTGGTAAAACCTTTGGCATCGAGTTTATCCATGATCTGACCAATGCCTACATCGAGATCCTCGATCATCATGCGATAATCTTCGTGATCTCCATGGCTCCAGGTGTCCATGGTAATGGGATCGTCTTGATAGGCATCGGGTGACTGTAGGGGTTGATGGGGGGTAGTGTAAGGTAGGTATAAGAAGAAAGGCCGACTTTCATTTTGGTTATTGATCCATTCCACAGCCTCATCGGTGATGAGATGGGTCATATAATAGCCGGATCTTTGGTGGGGTAAGTCGTTTCGGTAGAAATCAGGATTTCCCTCCATCACTGTACCCAAAAATTCACCGATGGGCTCAGTGTGATGGAAGTAATCCACCGCACCACCGAGGGGACCGATGCTATAGTCAAATCCATGGACGGCTGGTCTGAATTTTGCTCCCTCACCCAAATGCCATTTTCCGATGAGCGCAGTTTGGTAACCGTGAGTGTTGAGCATATTGGGTAGGACATTGAATGAAGGGGGTAGTCCCAATTCCCCTTTATCTGACAATGCTTTGGCCTCGTCATATCTGCCAAGGTTGCCCAGTCCGATGGCGCACTCCAGTCCGCCCACACGCTGCTGATAGCGACCAGTAAGCAGTGCGGTGCGGGTAGGTGTGCATTCTGGAGCATTGGCATAAAAACTGGTGAGCCGAACACCCTGATTGGCCAATTTATCCAGATTTGGTGTTTGGATATGCTCTGATCCGTAGCAACTCAGATCGCCATATCCCAGATCATCCGCCAGGACCAAAACGATGTTTGGGCCAATGTTTTGAGCAGTGGCACAGATCCAAAAAGTCAGAGCGATCGTAGGGATCCCAAGTGTGCGAGTTAATATTGAGCCCGAAAGTGCCATCTTCATCAAATGAGCCATTCTGGATGAGTTTCTCACTTTTTCGAGATGGGGTGAGACTGGAGTATCAGCCGACTGGGAAAATTGGTAAGATCGCCAAAAGTACCATCCCTGATTTGGTGCAGTTATTGTCATCACACCAAGTTATAAATATCATACTGATTCGGCAGTGTGTACTTGGTAGATCTTTAATGCATGCTGATCGGATACTGGCTTGGACCGCTAGGTAGACCTCTGATTGATCATGGCATATTACGAGACATTCGAGAGAACTACTGAAAAGTGAGCTCTGGTTCATTTGCCATTTTCTTTACTTGCATCCTTGCTAACTTCGTTGTTTACACTTCTTGGTTGACATGGATAGCAAAACCGTGCGACACGTTACATGGACGGTGTCAGAGAGAAATTGATCTCACATATATTTGTTTATTAAAGTTGTTGATTGTAATTTCAGTCATCGACATTTAAGCCACTTTAGCTCTCGCCCTAAGTGCTATAGTAAGCTATTTTTCCAGGATATATGTCGACAGTTTTTTAATGAATATGTCGGGCTGATTCCGATACCGCATTGAACATCAGCAAAACGACCTGGCCAAAGATATTTATGTGATTTCATGATAGTTGTCAATCAAACCAACATCTGCAACAGCAGGCATACCGCGTAAGAATGTTGTATTTGACGGAGGCGCAAATGCTATTTAAAATTCAACCGAGATGAAAAAAAAATGTAGAAAACGGCAAAAGGAATATTGTTCTTGCCACTTTTTGGCGACAGTAAAAATACTGTACCTCTTACTGGCTCTGATTTGCAGCAGCAGTACACAGCTTTTTGGAGGTGATGGATTATTGGTCAAAGCGGATGCTGGGTTCCTGGATGACCGGATCATCAGTGGAAAAGTCACCTCATCAGATGGTGAAGCATTGATTGGTGTGAATATTTTGGTCAGCGAATACAGCACCGGGGCAGTTACTGATCTGGATGGGTCATATACCCTCTCTGTGCCGGACGATGCAAGAACCCTCACATTTACCTATACCGGATTTTCTTCCCAAGAAATTGAAATAAGTGATCGCACAGAGATCAATGTTGTCATGGTAGAGTCTGCGATAGGGTTGGATGAGGTGGTGGTGGTAGGTTATGGAACGATGAAAAAGAGCGACCTGACCGGTGCCATATCTTCGATCTCATCCAAGGAATTGAGCGCTACTCCGGCCTCTAGTGTACTGGACCAGGCCCAGGGTAGGCTGGCAGGAGTAGACATTGTTGCCAGCAATGGTACACCAGGATCAGGGCAAAGCATTCGCATCCGGGGCAACCGTTCCATTACGGCTGGCAACGCACCATTGTATGTGGTGGATGGCATTCCCACCACGGCTAGCATCAACGACTTTAATCCAGCCGATATCGAGTCTATGGAGGTACTAAAAGATGCCAGTGCGGTGGCCATTTACGGCTCAAGAGGCGCCAATGGGGTCATACTCATCACCACGAAAAGAGGTGTAGAAGGCAGGCCCCAGATCGGCCTAAACTCATACTACGGATTTAAGAGGCAAATTGAGCACTTGGATAAGATGAATGCCCAACAGTTTGTCGAATACCGTAGGGTGGCCAATGGCCTAAGCAAGGCCGATGCCAGCCAGGATGAGGTGCTTTTGGGTGGCATGTACGATTTTTATCGAAACGGTATGGAAACAGATTATCTGGACGAGACCTATCGCAATGGCATGCAGACAGAACATGTCCTATCGGCAAGTGGAGGTGGCAGCAAAGTAAACTACTATCTTTCCATGGGTTATTTTAAGGAAGATGGAGTCTTGAAGAAGACAGACTATGAAAGAATCTCATTAAGAACCAACCTGGACGCCACCCTGAGCAAGCGGGTGAAGGTAGGTTTGAGCTTCATTGGTTCCACAGACCTCAGAAACAGAATGGACAATGATGATCCGACCAATGCTGCCATACGATATGCACCCACGACCAAGGCTTATGATGAGGATGGGAGCATCATTGCGTATGCCAATCCGGATGAGTTTTTAGTCACTTCTCCACTGGTCAATTTTGCTCCAAATCAATTGGTGGATGAAACACGTGGTTTCCGGATGTTTTCAAATTTGTTTGGGTCTTATGACATTACTGAAAACTTGAATTATCGGTTGAACATCGGTACAGACATTCTCTATAATAAGAGGGGGCGATCGAGGGGAGACTATACTGGAAGTGTACCTCAAGGCTCGATTGATAATTCAAATGCATTGTCGTATACACTAGAAAACATTTTGACGTTCGACAAGTCATTTGGGGAGCACGATCTCAATTTATTGGGACTTTTTAGCACACAAACCAATCGTTCTGAGGAGTCTTCACTGTCGGCTAGGGGAATTCCAATCGTACGGTCATCCTACCATGCGTTGGGGACAGCGGCAACCATAACAGGCATTGAAAGCGGATTGACAGACTGGGGGCTGCTCTCTTATATGGGACGACTTAATTACAAGTACAAAGATAAGTATCTGGTGACCGTTTCAGGAAGGGCGGATGGATCATCAAGGCTTGCAGAAGGCAACAAATGGGCCTTTTTCCCTGCAGCTGCGGTAGCATGGATCATTTCAGAAGAAGACTTCTATGGAAATGGCGACGTGATTGATTTTCTAAAAATCAGGGCTGGATATGGATCCGTTGGGAATACGGCGATTGATCCTTATCAGACCCAGGGAGGATTGGCAAGATCTGCCTATTTGTTTGGCAATAATGCAGCCTTTGGTTACAGGCAGGATGGTATTGCCAATCCAGAGTTGGGATGGGAGATCTCAAATACCGTCAATTTTGGAGTTGACTTTGGGTTATGGAATAGCAGGATTTCTGGCTCTTTGGAATTGTACGACACGAGGACTAATGATTTATTATTGGAACGTCTGCTTCCCAGGACTTCCGGATTCGAAAGTGTGATCGAAAATGTCGGTTCCACCAGAAATCGAGGGGTGGAACTTAGTCTGTCTGCCAATGTCCTCCGAAGTGCCAATGGTTTTAGATGGGATGTAGACATGAATGTCTTTTCAAATAAGGAGGAAATTGTGGAGCTATTTAATGGTACGGAGGATGACATTGGTAATGAGTGGTTTATCGGAGAACCAGTCAATTCGTTTTACAGTTTTGTTTTCGATGGTATTTGGCAAAGTGATCAGGCAGCTGAGGCCGAAGAGATTGGCCAATCTCCCGGGCAAATTAGGATAAAGGATGTGAATGGCAGAGGTGCCGATGGTGAGTTGACCAACGAGCCCGACGGCCAGATCAATTCTGACGACCGGGCAGTGCTTGGTTCAACTGTGCCCGATTGGAGTGGTGGGTTGACCAACACCATTAGCTATAAGGGATTTGATTTTTCAATGCTGGTGTATGCCAGACAAGGGCAGATGGTAAATAGCACCTACCACAACATCGGTGGCAACGCCTGGGAAGGTCGTTATGCACATTTAAATTTTAACTATTGGACACCGGAAAACGCTAGCAATGAATTTCCTAAACCTGTGCAAGGCTCGGGCATTTTGTACGGAAATGCGGTAAGGTATCACGATGGATCATTTGTGAAAATAAAGAACATAGTGCTTGGATATGATCTGGCACGCAACGTCATCAACTCAAAAATGGTTTCTTCATGTAGATTGTACCTTTCAGCTACCAATCCCGTTACCTGGTCACCATTCGATAGGGTTGATCCGGAGACTATGAGAGCCCTAGCATCATCCACCTATATTGTTGGTCTTAATCTTAAATTCTAATTCACGAGCATGAAAACTTTATCAATAAATAACGTAAGTATGGCAGCTCGACTAGGTGTTGCTTTCATCATGTTTTTTGCAGTCGCTTGCAATTCCCTCCTAGAAGAAGATCCTTTGAGTTTAGCTACAGGTGACAGTTATTATTCTTCCGCGGAAGGCATTGAGGCCGGCCTAAGAGCCTGCTACCCACCATTGAGATTTTATTACGGTCACGAACGATCCTTTTATTTGACAGTCATTGGCACGGATATCAACACCAATGGATTTGGGGGCAATAAAAACAATCCTTCTTTCGGAAAGTACGACCAGAATCTGTTGGGATCGCATGCATTTTTCAGGGCCATATGGGATAATTTTTACCAGGGGATCAATCAATGCAATACGATCGTAGACAGAGCACCGGAAGTGGATCAACTGTCCGATGCTGAAAAAACCGCAGCAATCGCTGAAGCTCGCTTTCTGCGGGCACACTACTATTTTATATTGGTGCAGCAATGGGGAGATGTCCATTTTACCATGGAAGAGACACAAGGCGTACAGACAGAAGCTTTCCGCACCCCTGAGGCAACCATCTATCAAGAAGGAATAGTGCCTGATCTTGAATTTGCCATATCCAATTTGCCATCACCATCTGATGTGCCATTTGGAAGGGCCAATAGGGGAATGGCAGAAGCACTCATGGCCAGGGTTCAGCTTACGCTGGGTAATTGGAGTGAAGCCAACACTTTTGCAAAGGGTGTTATTGAGAACTATCATTATCAATTGGAAGATCTTGATAAGCTTTGGAACATCAGCAATCAGGAGAATGATGAAGTGATCTGGTCAGTGCAGTACGGTACGGATCCACTTCTCAATGGAAACGGAAGCCAACAGCATAACTTTTTTGTGTGGGACTATACACGAAATCCCGCTATGGACCGCGATATTGAAAATGGAAAACCTCATCAAAGATTTATGCCCACCAACTATTATCTCGAAATGTGGGATCCGGAAGTGGATGCACGCTTCCATGCTTCTTTTAAGACGGTTTGGATTGCAAACCGGTCAGCGGAGATCAACGGTAAAATGGTAAATCCTGGTGATACTGCCATCAAAATCGTCCTGCATCCAGTGGATGATGAGGTGCAGGCCACGTCCCCTTACTGGTACATCGACTACAATGGGGAAGATGTCACTACTCAGGAAGATAAATTGCAGATAGGTGGGGATAGTAGAAGACGATGGCCCAGTTTTTACAAAAAATATTACGACAATACTAGGCCGGATAAAAACAATAACAATGGAAGTCGGGATGCCATCGTGATCCGGTTGGCAGAAATGTATCTTATAGCCGCTGAAGCTGCGATCGAATTGGGGAATAAAGAAGAGGCCGCCCAATGGGTGACCGCATTACGGGAAAGAGCATTGATTCCGGGACGAGAGACAGAAATGGCCGTGTCTGCTGACGGCATGGATTTCGAGTTTATTTTTGAGGAAAGGGCCAAGGAACTTGGAGGAGAGGGACATCGTTGGTATGATCTGAAGCGCAGGGGGATACTCCTGGACCGTGTGAGAATGTACAACCCCGATGCAGCGCCAAACATTGCTGAAATGCACTTGGTTCGTCCTATTCCACAAACACAAATTGACAGGGTCTCCAATCCCGGAGATTTTCCACAAAATCCTGGATACTAACTTGCCAGTATCAAAGAGTAAGGGGGCATGTCTCAACAAGGAGTGTGCCCCCCTCCTTGCGAGACAGAGTAATCACTTCGGTATCGAGTTTTTATTTTCTGGTCCCTAACTGATCGTAATGAACTCTCGCCAAGTAGTACCCTCGTAGCGACATACTATTAACATGAGATTCATCCCAGTTTTCAATCATCTTTGGTTTGAAAAGCTGAATGCTACCATTTTACGTTGGCAATCGGTACGGGATTATCTATTGTAAGGTGTTGGCTACCGCCCTCCTCCCTTACACTTTTGCTGGGACCATGTTCTTTTGGCTGTCGAAGTTCCTTTTCAGGAATACACCTAAGGCCTTTGAAAAAGGTATCATGGTCTTGGTCCTCGCATATTCGAAAAGCTGTATAATAAGGGTTGAAAATCTGTCAAGACAAAAGGACATCAATTAACCACTTAGCATCAATGAGCCATGACCGATAGTTTGATTATTATCGTATTTCTATAGCGGACAAGTGAGCCTACTGATAAAAAGGGATTTTTTAAAAGATGTTTGACTAACATCGGAAGATACCCACTTAATAAGACTAAGTGCCATTTTTCTCCCTTCACAGAATGCCAGCCTTACCCCTCTATGGAGCGTACAAAGGGCTGGGATGCGATATTCAGCGTAGCCATCTTGTCCATTGATCAAAACATTGACGTGATGCGAGATCTGGTCTCCGATGAATCATTGGATCAGGGAAGACATGTCGGATTGGGGAGACCAAAACTATCGGGCGGGTTGGAGGATGAAAATGGTTACTCTGTCAGTCTACTAATTTCCGAAGGTATTTTGTGAGTATTTGGGAAGTTCAATGTTATTTGACTTCGGATCAAAAAAATTGAAACCAAACCCGTCATACAAAGCACCCAGGGGAGCTTTGGTTTGATTTGGCTGGTCATCAAGATAACCAAGAAAATATTTTGGCCCTGCCATTTTTTCTCTATTTTAAATGTGAAAATTCAATTTCTACTGCGTTCCAAAAAATAATCATATGATGATGCAATTTTACTATTCGGGTCGCATGGGCAGTTGTAGTCCATATGCTACCTCAAAAAGAAGGTCGAAGTCGAGCATACTTCTACTGTTGGTGGCTCTGCTGTCCATGGCGCCAGTGTATGCTACTGTGGACTTCAACCTGCCAATACAGGGCAAAGTCCTTAGTGAGTCTGGTGAGGCACTCTTGGGTGCTACCATTTTGGAGAAAGGTACGACCAATGGTACAGTGACGGATTTTGAGGGCAATTTTCAACTTGAAGTCAATGAAAATGCCATTTTGGTGGTTTCTTATACGGGATTTGCCACCCAGGAAGTCACAGTAGCAGGGGCCATGTCGTCCTTGCAGATTACGCTGTCACCCAGTGTGGAAGCGTTGGAAGAGGTGATCGTAACGGGTTATGGTACTACGAAGAGAACCAATCTGACCAATGCCGTTTCGAAGATCAATAGTGAATCACTGCAGGATCGGCCTGTCACTTCACTGGGAGAGGCTTTTTCTGGTCAGCTCGCTGGGGTATATGCCCAGCAGTCATCTGGTCTGCCAGGAGCAGAGTTTGAGATCAAGATACGAGGTAGCAACAGCATTACAAGTGGCTCAGAGCCTCTATATGTAGTCGACGGTATGCCGGTACAAAGCATGAAAGATGTCAACATTGGTGATGTCGAGTCGATAGATGTTCTTAAGGATGCATCAGCAGCAGCCATCTATGGTGCTCGGGGCGCAGGTGGAGTGGTGTTGATTACCACCAGATCGGCCAAGGAGGGGCAGACGCAGATCAACCTCGATGTAACGACCGGTGTTCGCCAAGTGCCTAAATCCAACAAACTGGATATGTTGACAGGGCCAGAATATAGGGATTGGCGCGAATGGATCAGAAATGAGTCCTATATATTGGATGGTCGGGATCCCACCGTTCCGGTTGCCGACCGTCCGGCACGATTTAGGGGCCCGGATTTTTGGTATGAGAATCCCGAATACATCACCGATACAGACTGGCAGGATGCCATCACGCGCAATGCGTTGCGACAGAACTACCAGGTGTCGGTACTGAAGGGTACCAAAGGAGGCAGTTTTATGATCTCCGGTAACTATACCAATGACCAAGGGGTGGTCATCAATTCAGGGTACGAACGGTTTAGTTTCCGTGCCAATGGGCAGTATCGCATCAATGAAAAATTTACAGCTGGCCTTAATCTGGCATCTACCTTCTCAGAGCAAAGCGGATGGAGGGAAGCTGAAAGAAAAGAGGGCGCTTGGATGCGTGCCATCGTAGCAAATCCTACCGTTCCCGTCGGGCTAAATCATCGAAGTGGTCCGCTGGGTTTAGTGGAATCAGACCCGGATCCGGTCTTGCAGATGAAGACTATCAAGGATATTGGAAACACAGCCCGTACCATTGGTACTGTGTATTTGGGATTCGAGCCCATCGAAGGATTGAATTTCCGGGGTCAGTTTGGGTTGGACAACCAAGATTGGCGCTATGACTATTTCAAACCACAAGATGTCAATAAGAAGACCAGGCGTGAAGCCCGTGACGAGACTTCCAGAGACACTAGGTTTCTGACGCAGTTTACGGCCACTTTCGACCGAAGTTTTGGGAAGCACGGTATCAACCTACTGGCAGGTACCTCATATGAAAAGACAGCCTTTGAACGGACCTTTCTGGATTCGTGGGATTTTGGTAGCGACGATATTCGAACCTTCAATGCAGCTGCCAGTTTCAGAAATTGGGATGATTTTGAACGAGAGACCGCACTGGCATCGGTATTCGGTCGGGTGCAGTATGACTTTGCCAATAAGTATTTACTCTCGGGAAGCATTCGCTATGATGGAAGCTCTAAGTTTGGTGCCGATAATCGCTACGGCATTTTTCCGGCAGCTTCATTTGGTTGGAGAATCAGTGAGGAGGGATTCCTAAAGGGCAACCCAACCTTATCACAATTGAAACTTAGAGTCAGTTGGGGGCAGTCGGGAAATGATCGCATTGGCTCCTATTCTTCCTTTGCCACCTTGGGTCCGGCAAATTATCCGTATGGCGGTAAGCTTGCCTTTGGTTTTGCTCCCAGCTCAGCCAGCAATCCCGCACTTGGTTGGGAGACCACAACTTCGCTCAACTTCGGTATTGATTTTGGATTATGGGAAAATCGAATCTATGGATCCTTTGATATCTATAAAAATAAGACGACAGACCTGCTTCTGGATGTGCCGCTTCCAGCCATCACGGGTTTGATTAGGCCTACCACCCTCAATAGCGGTGAACTGGAAAACCGGGGTTGGGAATTTGAACTGAGCAGTGTCAACGTCCGAACGCCTAACTTGAAGTGGTCCACTAGTTTTAATCTGACCCACAATGAAAATGAAGTACTGAAACTGGGCTTTGGCCTGTCAAATATCGTTGGCCTGCAGCGGAATATATCCACCAATATTACACTGCCCGGCTATCCTATTGCCAGCTACTACTTTTATGAGACGGATGGATTGCTCACCGATGTAAATACCGAACCCATTGCTCCAAACCAGGCTGTCGGGCAGCAAAAGATCGTGGATCAGAATGGCGATGGTAAAATCACTGCAGCTGATCGGAAGATCATGGATGACAATAGTCCGGGCTTGATCTGGGGCCTGAGAAACAGTATTGAATATCGAAACTTTGATTTCAGTTTTCTGATCAACGGCGTCCATGACTATCAGACCTACTTCTTCTTAGGTCGATATATCGACGTGGGAGCAACCCGTAATCAAACCGGCGTCTGGGCTAATGGATATCGTGGAGAGAATTCTAAGGGGAATGGTGAAGCCTACTATCCCTTTGGTGCTCCCTTACCTACGTTTACCGATCGCTGGCTTTACGATGGGGATTACATCCGCGTGAAGAATATCACCTTAGGGTATACCTTACCTCGTACAACCCTGGCTAAGATTGGTGTGACCAAGTTTCGAATTTTCAGTACAGCAGATAATTTGTTGAATTTCACTGATTATCCCGGAGGTAATCCTGAGACGAATAATTATAATAGCGGAGATCCCCTGTCGCAAGGTAGCGACTATGGTACTTATCCGCTATCCCGCACATTTGTCTTTGGTGTGAATGTCAGTTTTTAATCTAAATAGCAAGAAATCATGAAATATAAAATATATAGCGGAGCATTTTGCCTGGCATGCTTGGTGCTCTTCAGCTGCGAAAAGGAGTTGGATCTGGCACCAATTTCATCGTTGACCAGTGGAAACTTCTACCAGACAGAAAAGCACATTGAAGAGGCACTCACGGCAGTGTACGACAGAGCTCAGGACTTTTTCCCAGCAGACGTAAGTTATGTGACCATTCCACGTTCGGATAATACGCCACAGGTGGGACTAAAGCTAGATGATCTTGAAGGCAACATATCGCGTTTTAATGAGACACCAGCTAGTCCGAATGTAAGACAAGCCTGGGAGCGCGGTTACAATGTGATTTCTCGAGCAAATATTGTGGTAGAGCGTGCTGAGGAAGTAGAATTTGCTGACCAGACCAAGAAGCAAAGCCTCGTCGATCAAGCCCGCTTCCTGCGTGCTATGGCTTATTTTGACATGGTACGTCTTTTTGGAGATGTACCCTTTATTACGGAATCGGTCGGCCTGGAAGAAAGCTTCACCATACCGCGTACACCCTCCAATCAGATTTATGACTTTATTAAGTCAGAGTTTGAAGCCCTGTCGTCGAACAGTGCGCTGCCTGCCAAGGATAAGACAGGTGTACCTACCAAATTTGCAGCCAATGGACTGGCAGCCCGAGTCTACATGACTTTAGGAGATTTCGGTAAGGCCAAGCAACACCTAGAAAGCATCATCAACAGTGGTGAATACCAGACTTTCGATGATTGGAGTGACTTGTGGAAAGATGCCAATGATAATGGGCCTCATGCCATTTTTCAGATTCAATTTGTGTCCAGTGTGACTGGCGAGGGTAATCCATTGCCAAATCGCTGGGGGCCACGTAATCCATCACCAGTCAATCTGCCATTTGGTGGTTCAGATCGCGATTTATTTTCCTCTGAAGACTTGTGGAATGCTTATAGTGAGAATGACCTTAGAAGGGACTTGACATTGCAGAATGGATTCATAAGCATCGATGATGGTACTTTTAGAGATGGCGTCATCTGGTTGACAAAATTCTTCATACAGAATGAGGCCCCTGCCTTCCAACAATGGGAGCTCAATTGGACGGTGATGCGCTATACAGATGTACTGATGATGTATGCAGAAATCCTCAATCAGGAGAGTTATCCCAATAATGAGGCTCTGGATATTTTAAATATGGTGCGAACCCGAGCAGGACTAGATGCGATGGATTTCACTGTGCTGAATTCTCAGGACGCCTTCTTCGATGAATTATTGCACCAACGCCGTCTTGAATTTGCTTATGAAGGACTACGGTGGTTCGACTTGATTCGTACGGGAAAGGACATGGAGATTTTGAGCGAATTTGCTTCAGATGAATTTCCATATAGTGAGACACGTCGACTTATGCCAATCCCAACACAGGAATTGGACAAGATCAGCGATAACGACATCTTGTGGCAGAATCCGGGCTATTAAACAATAAAGCACAACGCAAGTGCAGAAGGGCCAGTGTATAGCTGGCCCTTTTATATAGGTGCGCCCGGCAGGGCGCAAATACTTGGAGGTGAAAGTCCTCTATGCACCCGGCAAGGGGAAGCATTAGCTGAACGGCAAGATTATATCTGCGAGGATATGGTTGGAGGAAGCCGAAGGCAAAGCATTGGCCTGACGAACAGGAATCACATAGTTAGGCATTGTCACCGGATGAGGAGGCCTATATCTTTAAAGTCCAATACTTGCACAGGAGGTGATGATGTATATGTGGCAGGCATAAATGTGAAGGTATTTGCGCATTACCCGGGGAGATCTGTTGGCAAGTGGATCTTTAGGAAGCTTATCCGAGAAGGATACGGACTTATACCACAAGCTGAGTGGAGACACAAAGTTGAGTCAGCAGAAGTCAGCCGAGGCCATAGTAGCATAGAGGCTGTCAGTGCGAAGGGCCGAACTTAGAGTTAAGACGCTTATGGAATTATTATTAAGGTTACGATTAGGAGTAGCAGGAGCCATTTCTGGGATGAAATGGTCTCATTGGGGAGGTACGGCTCGGAAAGCAAGAGATAACCGATGAGAGCGACAAACGGACCGGGGAATAATAAAGCCAAGAGCGAGCTACCGACTGAGCTAATGGAGCAAATAGTCAGTCGTGGGAACATGATCGAAGCTTATATGCGAGTGTACAATAACCGAGGCAGTGGTGGCATAGATGGCATGACTGTGGAGGAACTAAAGCCGCATCTAGATAAGCATTGGTCAGGGATCAAAGCGTCCTTGTTGACAGACAGCTACTACCCCCAACGGGTGCGGATGGTAGAGATACCAAAGCCGGGAGGTGGAGTTCGGATGCTAGGCATACCGACAGTGGTAGACCGGATGATACAACAAGGGATACACCAAGTACTGAGTCCATATTACGACGCAGAATTTTCGGAATGGAGTTATGGTTTTCGAGTAGGGCGGAGTGCCCATCAGGCACTACGTACAGCCCGGGATCATATTAACACAGGACGAAGATGGGTTGTAGATATGGACCTTGCGAAGTTTTTCGATGAAGTAAACCATCAACGTCTGTTAAGTAAGCTGAGCAATCGGATAGGGGATCGACGCGTAATCCATCTGATAGAACGCTACCTACGAAGTGGGATGATGGTGAACGGCATGGAACAAATTCGGAAGAAAGGGACCCCACAAGGCAGCCCGCTATCACCATTGTTATCAAACATTGTGTTGGACGAGTTAGATAAAGAGTTGGAGAAGCGGGGGCATTACTTTGTACGCTATGCGGATGATTTTCAGATATACGTGAAGACCAAACGCTCAGGAGAACGAGTAATGGAAAGCCTGAAGGGCTTCATTGAGCAGAAGTTAAAGCTAATAGTCAATGAAGAGAAGAGCACCCTGGATCGGCCATGGAATCGTAAGCTTTTGGGTTATAGCTTTACAAGCAACAATCCAGTAAAGTTTAAGGTTGCCAAATCGAGTATCAAGCGATTCAAGAACAAGGTTAAGGTACGGATGAGAATGGGGAGAGGCAGGAACCTTGAGAGCTTCGTGAAAGAGAACCTCAACCCACTATTGACTGGGTGGATGAGTTACTTTTCGCTCAGTGAAGTGAGAGGATTCACGAAGGAACTGGATAGCTGGATACGGCGCCACTTGAGGAAGATTAAATGGCACCAGATGAAGCGGAATTGGACGAGAAGGAGTGCACTGATATCCCGAGGACTTAGCGAGGAAAGAGCGGTGATGTCATCGTTCAATCAGCGCGGAGCCTGGTGGAATTCGGGTGCAAGCCATATGAATGCTGCATATCCGAAACATTACTTTGATACGGTTGGACTCGCATCATTGCAACTGCTGCACAGTCGGTTCCATCCATTACCAAATTACTCTAAGAACCGCCGTGATACGTGAACCGTATGTCCGGTGGTGTGAGAGGGCGAAGTAGGATAAACTCCTTTGCAGTTTGCAGGTCTAAAAGTTTATCTTACTTCTCTCTACTCGATGTGCGCCCGGCAGGGCGCAAATACTTGGAGGTGAAAGTCCTCTATGCACCCGGCAAGGGGAAGCATTAGCTGAACGGCAAGATTATATCTGCGAGGATATGGTTGGAGGAAGCCGAAGGCAAAGCATTGGCCTGACGAACAGGAATCACATAGTTAGGCATTGTCACCGGATGAGGAGGCCTATATCTTTAAAGTCCAATACTTGCACAGGAGGTGATGATGTATATGTGGCAGGCATAAATGTGAAGGTATTTGCGCATTACCCGGGGAGATCTGTTGGCAAGTGGATCTTTAGGAAGCTTATCCGAGAAGGATACGGACTTATACCACAAGCTGAGTGGAGACACAAAGTTGAGTCAGCAGAAGTCAGCCGAGGCCATAGTAGCATAGAGGCTGTCAGTGCGAAGGGCCGAACTTAGAGTTAAGACGCTTATGGAATTATTATTAAGGTTACGATTAGGAGTAGCAGGAGCCATTTCTGGGATGAAATGGTCTCATTGGGGAGGTACGGCTCGGAAAGCAAGAGATAACCGATGAGAGCGACAAACGGACCGGGGAATAATAAAGCCAAGAGCGAGCTACCGACTGAGCTAATGGAGCAAATAGTCAGTCGTGGGAACATGATCGAAGCTTATATGCGAGTGTACAATAACCGAGGCAGTGGTGGCATAGATGGCATGACTGTGGAGGAACTAAAGCCGCATCTAGATAAGCATTGGTCAGGGATCAAAGCGTCCTTGTTGACAGACAGCTACTACCCCCAACGGGTGCGGATGGTAGAGATACCAAAGCCGGGAGGTGGAGTTCGGATGCTAGGCATACCGACAGTGGTAGACCGGATGATACAACAAGGGATACACCAAGTACTGAGTCCATATTACGACGCAGAATTTTCGGAATGGAGTTATGGTTTTCGAGTAGGGCGGAGTGCCCATCAGGCACTACGTACAGCCCGGGATCATATTAACACAGGACGAAGATGGGTTGTAGATATGGACCTTGCGAAGTTTTTCGATGAAGTAAACCATCAACGTCTGTTAAGTAAGCTGAGCAATCGGATAGGGGATCGACGCGTAATCCATCTGATAGAACGCTACCTACGAAGTGGGATGATGGTGAACGGCATGGAACAAATTCGGAAGAAAGGGACCCCACAAGGCAGCCCGCTATCACCATTGTTATCAAACATTGTGTTGGACGAGTTAGATAAAGAGTTGGAGAAGCGGGGGCATTACTTTGTACGCTATGCGGATGATTTTCAGATATACGTGAAGACCAAACGCTCAGGAGAACGAGTAATGGAAAGCCTGAAGGGCTTCATTGAGCAGAAGTTAAAGCTAATAGTCAATGAAGAGAAGAGCACCCTGGATCGGCCATGGAATCGTAAGCTTTTGGGTTATAGCTTTACAAGCAACAATCCAGTAAAGTTTAAGGTTGCCAAATCGAGTATCAAGCGATTCAAGAACAAGGTTAAGGTACGGATGAGAATGGGGAGAGGCAGGAACCTTGAGAGCTTCGTGAAAGAGAACCTCAACCCACTATTGACTGGGTGGATGAGTTACTTTTCGCTCAGTGAAGTGAGAGGATTCACGAAGGAACTGGATAGCTGGATACGGCGCCACTTGAGGAAGATTAAATGGCACCAGATGAAGCGGAATTGGACGAGAAGGAGTGCACTGATATCCCGAGGACTTAGCGAGGAAAGAGCGGTGATGTCATCGTTCAATCAGCGCGGAGCCTGGTGGAATTCGGGTGCAAGCCATATGAATGCTGCATATCCGAAACATTACTTTGATACGGTTGGACTCGCATCATTGCAACTGCTGCACAGTCGGTTCCATCCATTACCAAATTACTCTAAGAACCGCCGTGATACGTGAACCGTATGTCCGGTGGTGTGAGAGGGCGAAGTAGGATAAACTCCTTTGCAGTTTGCAGGTCTAAAAGTTTATCTTACTTCTCTCTACTCGATAGCGATTTGCGACATTATCGACAATATTTACAACTGATCCAAAGATCATGATAAGATTATCCATTGTGGGTGTTGCCATCATGCTTGCTTCACTAGTACATGGACAGAAGCCCAATATTATTTTAATCGTTTCTGACGACCAAGGATATCGCGATCTGGGTTGCTACGGCAGTGAATCAATCAAAACACCAAATCTGGATCAGCTGGCAAGTGAGGGAGTACGTTTTACTGACTTTTATGTGACTTGCTCAGCGTGCACACCATCCAGAAGTGGACTTTTGACCGGTCGGTATCCTCAGCGAAATGGCACTTATGAACTTTTTAGAAATGACCGGGTTGATGATGGCCATTTATATCCTGACTACGAGTACAGCGTGTCGCCTGAGCATATCCTGGGAATGGATGAGCGAGAGGTGTTGATATCCGATTTTCTCAGGCAGCAGGGATATGTCAACGGTATTTTTGGAAAGTGGGATCTTGGGCAACTACACCGATTTTTGCCGTTGCAGCGAGGCTTTGACCGATTTTATGGATTTGCAAATACTGGCATCGATTATTTTAGCCATGAACGATATGGTATACCCTCGATGTATGACGATAATACGCCCACACAAGCCGACAAAGGCACTTATACCACCGATCTATTTGAGCGTGAAGCTTTGGCCTTTGTGAAGCAGAACAAAGATCAACCTTTTTTTCTATACCTTCCTTTTAATGCACCGCATTCTGCCTCCAATTTGGATCCCACGATCAGAGGCTCAGTGCAGGCACCCGAGTCATTTATCTTGCAGTATCCGGAGGGTCGGACCAAGAGGGAAAAGCGAGAACGAGGATATCGAGCAGCGGTGACTTGCATGGACCAAGCCATTGGAAATATACTCGCCCTTGTCAGGGATTTAGGGCTGGAGGAACGCACATTTGTCATCTTCTTATCCGACAATGGAGGCAGTGGTGCTGCCGACAATCATCCTTTGCGAGGCAGAAAGGCGCAGATGTTTGAGGGTGGAGTGCGTGTGCCCTGTATCATGAAGTATCCCGGAAAGATTAATGCGGGGCAGGTTAACCATGCCCTGGTCTCTTCACTGGACATATTGCCTACCGTATTGACCGCGGCCGGGGCAACAGCATCAGAGTCCATAGTGTTCGATGGCCATGATTTGTGGAACATGCTCGTAGGCATGGGGAGTGGGACGAATCGAAGGACTACCATGTTTTGGGAGTTTAGGGGTGAGCAGGCTGCCCGGGTAGAGCAGTGGAAGTGGATTCAAACCAAGGAGGGTAATATGCTCTTCGATCTTAGTACGGACATTGGTGAAAAGAATAACCTGTCAAAGGTAAAACCAGCAGTGCTTAGTCGAGTGCAACGGCATTTTTCGGATTGGAGAGATGAGATGGCAAAGGCTGAACCACGGGGGCCCTTTCGAGACTTTTGAAGTCAAGGTATCAAGGGCTGAAAAGGGGAAAAAGGTGCCAGGGGTATCTGAGGTAGAATCCGTCTAAAGGGTTTTTTGAAATGTGAGACGATGTCACCCGATTTGGATGAATGTTATCTTTGTGTAGTAGGGTAGTGGTAGGTTTTTTAGAATTAAAATGTTGATGATGATTATGATGGAAGTGATCATAAAGTGGATTCTTTTTACCGTGCTAATTTTTCTGTCCTGTACAGAAGAAAAGGCAAAGTTGACTTATGAGCACGTAAAAGGGGCAGAGCAAGTTGTGGTCTATGGAAAGGAAGGGCGTTATGCAGCGTGGCCAGCAAATAACGGTGCTTTCATATTGGAGGGAGATGAAATCTTGGTTGGTTTTACAGAGGCAGCGTACCAGTTGCAGGAAGGGCACAATATAAGTCTTCCCTATGCCAGTTGGTTGGCCCGCAGTGAAGATGGTGGGAGATCATGGAGGGCGTATGACCCGGATAATTATGTAGGTGATTTTGGTGACCAACCGCCATATGAGATTTTGGAGGAGCCGATAGATTTTACGTCTCAAGGTTTTGTCATGAGGATCGTTGGCACAGCCTATCATGGTGCCAATGATCCCAGGGGGCATTTCTTTTACAGCTACGATAAAGGGGAAAACTGGAATGGACCCTACTCTTTTGGAGATCTGCTCAATCATCCAGAAATGAAGAAGTATGGACTTGGGGAAATGACACCACGTACTGACTATGTTGTGATGGGGCAGCACGAATGCCTGGTTTTTTTGTCTGCCCGGGTGGAGGGAAAATTCGGAACGGATCGCTTATTCTGCATGAAAACTGCCGATGGTGGAAGATCGTTTGAATTCATGGGATGGATTGTTAAGCCTTTTAAGCCTGAGGAGGCAAGCGCAAGCATTAAAGTAGATCTCTACAAGGACGAATCTCTAAACCCATATGCTACCCAATGTCGAGCAGTTATGTCACAGACTTTTAAGTTGCAGAACGGTAAACTGCTTTCGGTGATGCGACGGAAGTATGTTCCTGAAAATGGGCCAACGAAAAATTGGGTAGATGCCTATGCCTCAATAGATGGTGGTATCACTTGGACCTTTCAATCCAAGGTCGGTAGTGCCGGTGCCGGCAATGGAAACCCACCATCCTTGGCACTCACCAAAGATGATCGATTATGTGCCGTTTTTGGTGAGCGAGAATTTGGAACCATTCAAATGGCCTACAGTGATGATGAGGGAAAAACATGGAGTGAGCCCAGCATCCTTTTTGATGAATTTTGGTCCGAAGATATGGAGTTAGATGACCTGGGTTATCCTCGCGTACTATGCCGGTCGGATGGTAAAATGGTGGCGATTTTTTACTATTCCACTAAGGAACATCTTCATCATATCCATGCCACGATTTGGGATCCACAAAATTAAGTGGCACCAGTACATGTAGTCAGTCTGGTGTGAAGGTCACACAGCACAACATTTATCCCAATGGTTGTATGCTGATCATTTTTTCTCCTATGGTAGAAATGCGCAGAGGATTGCGTAAAGGCCTGCCAAGACCTTGCCAGTGGATGTCCATCCAGTCTCCATCATGCAATGTTATTTCGTGCCCGAAACTAAAGTCATCGGCACCAAAAAAGTGTACGTGAGCTTGCCCGGGTATTCTGTGCTGCTCATATTTGAAATGGTGGTACTCCATGTTAGCGATGCTATGCACCATGGCTTTTTCTCCTGATGCAAGATCAGCTGACCAAATGGTTTGATGGGCACGTTCAATCTTTATTGTGCCTACAAGGTCTTCGAAAGATTCGTCCACGACTAATTCAGGCCCGATGGCGCATTGCCTAAGTTTCGAAGGAGCCAGATAGAGATAGTTCTTCTTTTCCATGACATGATCCGAAAACTCGTTACCCGCAGCATATCCAACCCGCCAAGGTATGCCACAATCGTCGATGACATAGGCCCCTGCAACCTCAGGTTCTTCGCCGCCATCATCCGCATAAGGAGGAACCTCCAAAGGCTGATTGTGCGCACTTAAGATCGATCCGGTACCCTTGTAAAACCACTCCGGTTGGACACCAATTTGTCCATCTTGGGGTTTACCACTTTCTTCTCCCCATTTGTACATCCGCATACTATCCGTCTCATTCTTGGGTGCAGTTTCATGCATGGCATTGCGGTTGGCTGCGCTAGAACGATGGGTTAAACCGGTCCCCGCAACAAGGCAGTGCATGGGATCGGTGGGATGATCGAATGCCGGTAGCAGGTTCCAGGATGACTTACCGAGATAGATCCCGTCATAAGGGATTGTCACATTGGATAAACAGTCTTCTATCAATACTGAGAGTGTGACTTTACGTGCCAGGGCATCCAAAGCCATCTCATAAATAGATGGGTACTTGTGCAGGATCGTGATGTTTGGCTCATCGACTAAAGCCACTTTTCGACCTGCTTGAGGATGGGACAGTTGTACGAGATGCATAGGTGCAAGGTAAAATTTCTTTACGTGAACAAAATCATGTAGAAGGACCTTCATAGGACAATTTTTCAGGTCTTTTGGGGGCTCTATTCTTCAGGTCAGATCACAATCTCGAAAATTTAAATAGTTATGCTCCATTCAGGTAGAAGTCACTCGCGACATCGTCAATATTTTGCTAATTTTAATTAATGGACGGCGGTCAAGACCATACTATGCAGACACGCAGGGATTTCCTCAGAAATACCGCATCGGGACTAGGCGTGATGGCACTGGGATCTCTGCTCAATCCGGGTGCCATGGCTCAGCACCCTACTGCTGGGCTGACGAGGAGGTTGGGTGGAAGCACCCATTTTTCTGCCAAGGCAAAGCGGATCATCTATCTCTTCCAGAGCGGAGCTCCATCACAACTTGAATCCTTTGACTACAAACCAGCGTTGGCTAAATGGCATGGTCAAGAGATTCCACCATCATTGCAGGCTACGCAACGTAATTCTGGAATGGTAACGGCCCAATCAACTTTTCCGTTGGTGCAATCTATTTTCGATTTTGATCAATATGGGGAGAGCGGTGCGTGGATTTCCGAATTATTTCCACATACTGCCGGCATTGTCGACGACATCTGTATCGTAAACTCCATGTACACGGAGGCCATTAATCATGAGCCTGCCGTGATTTTTATGCAGACGGGATCACAACAAAGCGGTCGTCCATCGATCGGATCTTGGCTGAGCTATGGACTGGGATCAGCCAATGAGAATCTACCCAGTTTTGTCGTACTCATTTCGAAAGGCGGCGGAGCGCAGCCGCTCAATTCACAGTCATGGGGCAACGGTTTTCTCCCCTCTCATCATCAAGGAGTCCAGTTTCGATCTGGCAGAGATCCAGTCTTGTATTTAAATAATCCCTATGGCATCCATGCTGACGACAGGCGGCGACAGCTGGATCTGATCCGAACACTAAATGAGCAACAATACGATCGTTGGGGGGATCCAGAAATTAAATCGAAGATCAACCAATACGAGATGGCTTACCGGATGCAGACATCCGTACCTAATGTGCTGGATGCATCTGGTGAACCGGATCATGTATATCAACTCTATGGTGAGGATGCCCGCACTCCTGGCACCTATGCGTACAACTGTCTTTTAGCCAGGAAGCTAGCTGAGGCCGATGTGAATTTTGTGCAGCTATACCATATGGGCTGGGACCATCATGGAGGCTTGCCAGGTGGGATGCGACGACAAGCCAAACAGACTGACCAAGCCTCGGCTGCCCTGGTGCAGGATCTCAAACAAAGAGGGCTCTTGCAAGATACGCTGGTCATCTGGGGTGGAGAATTTGGACGTACCAGCTTTTCGCAGGGTCGACTCACAAAAGATAATTATGGACGTGACCACCATCCGGGATGTTTCAGCATTTGGATGGCAGGCGGTGGTGTCAAGGGGGGTACAGTCTACGGTCGGACCGATGAATTTGCTTACAATGTGACGGACAATGGTGTGCATGTGCACGATTTTCAGGCTACCCTGTTGCATCTGATGGGCATCGACCATGAGCGCCTCACCTTCAAGTATCAAGGTAGGCGATTTCGGCTGACCGATGTGCATGGCCATGTGGTAAAAGATGTATTGGCCTAGTTCTTTATCAGGTGTCCCAATGTCTTTATGAAAACACCTCGGTCCGTCCATCAATGAGCATGATTTAATTTTGCATGTCAGTGATGGTTTCAGCATGCATTCCAGCATATGGATGAGTTGCTTTTGTATGGATGAGCCTTATATGTTTCTAGATGTGGAATGGGCGCTTCATTATTTTGAATAGACTCACTATACTTACTATCTTCCTCCACTGATTAAAACGAATCGCAATGAAAAAAATATGGATTTTGGCCATTGTCATGGCTTGCTCGGTGCCTAAGGGTGGGATGGATAATCCCAAATTGAATTCGATCTTCAACGGTAAGGACTTAACAGGTTGGGTGCCCCCAGCCGGAAATATTTGGTGGTCTGCAAATGAGGGAGTCCTACTGGTGAAAAGTGGTCCCGACAAAGTAGGAAGTATCCTGTGGACGGAGAAAGAGTACACCGATTTTATCCTGGAAGCAGACTTTAAGTTTGGCGATGGTACGGTGGATTCGGGTTTTTTCATGCGCAATGATCATGACCAGATTCAGATTGGCGAGTCAGGTTCATTGAAAAGGGATATGACCTGTTCGCCTTATATACCAGGTAAAGGCTATCCTGTAGAGGCCGATGTCAAAGATGTCATCAAGATGACTGATTGGAATCGTATCCGTGTCAGAGCCCAAGGCAACCGGTACACTGCTTGGCTGAATGGCAAAGAGGTGATGAATTATACTTCCGATAGTGCTATCGACAAGGGGCCCATAGGTATCCAGTTACATCCTAAACGAGATATGAGCATCCGCTACCGGAATATCATGGCTGCTGAAATTTAGTCGGGAACCATGCTTTCCTCCCCGACCAAAAAGACCATCATCAAGATCAAATGGGCCTCAGCTGTCTTGCTTGTGATACTTGGGTGCCAGGGAAGTGGTGATCAGTCAAAGAGCAATGACATAGAGGAAAAGGCGGCCAATCGGGAAGTAGCCGATTACATGCAAAATTTTGCCGGTCGGGGTGCTCTGTCGGATGAATCTGAGAAACCCAGCATTGTATCATCGTTAGATGCATTTGAGATTGCGGAAGATTTGCAGATTGACGTGGTACTTGCTGAGCCAGATGTTACTCAGCCACTTGAGGTAAATTTTGATCACAAGGGCCGGATGTGGGTGGTGCAGTATGATCAATATCCCTATCCTGAAGGCTTGAAAGTCACGGGTATTGACCACCATATTCGCATGACTTTCGACAAGAAGCCCGATCCTCCACCTGTGGGAGTCAAAGGTGCGGACAAGATCACCTTCTTTGAAGATACCGATGGTGATGGAGTCTATGACAAGTCGACGGATGCGATCACGGGTCTCAATATAGCGACTGGTGTCACATGGGGTAGAGGTCAAATTTGGGTGCTCAATCCGCCCTATCTTCTAGCCTATCCAGATGAAGATGATGATGGATTGCCAGATGGTGATCCAGTGGTGCATGTCGATGGTTTTGGACTGGAGGATACCCATGCTGTGGCCAATAGTCTCAGGTGGGGACCCGATGGTTGGTTATATGGATGTCAGGGAAGTACGACCACGGCGGTGATCAACACGAAAGCGTCGAAGGATGTGCGCTTCGAAGGGCAGGCCATTTGGCGCTATCACACCGATCGCATGGTGTTTGAGATATTCGCCGAGGGGGGCGGCAACACATTTCACGTGGAGATCGATGTCAAAGGTCGTGTCTACTCAGGTACCAATGGTTTTACCCGTGGGCAATACTATAAGCAGGGCGCCTACTATGGCAAGAACTGGGGTAAACATGGTGCACTCACCAATCCCTATGCTTTCGGATACTTGTCGGATATGAATTTTACCGGTGAAAAGATCCGATTTACCCATGCGTGGATAAAGTATGAAGGTAGCACCCTGCCAGAGCGTTATCACAACCTCATGTTTGCGATCAATCCTCTGCAAAATTATGTTCAGTTGTCAAAGTTTGAACCCAATGGGTCCACTTTTGCCACTTATGATGAAGGACAGGTACTGACTACAGATGACCGGTGGTTTCGGCCAGTAGATATCAAGGTCGGTCCAGATGGCGCGATCTATCTTGCCGACTGGTGTGACAGCCGTCTCTCTCATGTAGATCCGAGGGACACATGGCATCGGCAATCAGGCAGGATATATCGCTTAGGTGCCAGGGATTCTGAGATGACTCCAATGGGGGATTTGAGCCAGTTGACCAGTGACTCACTTTTGCAACTACTTTCACATCCCAACAAGTGGTATCGTCAGCAGGCCCAACGGCTCTTGGCTGATCGCCAGGATCCGGGCACTTATCCCGACCTATTGGAGTTTTTAGGTGGGATTGATGACCAAATGGCTCTGGAAGCCTTGTGGGCGTTGTATGTGGGTGGTGGTTGGGATGATGATGTGGCCCTTCGAGCCCTTCGACATACCGATCCATTTGTGAGACTGTGGGGCACGCGATTTGTGGGGGATGATGGATCAGCATCTGAGCTGGTCTCAGCAGCGTTGATCGAGCTCGCATCAGTTGAGAGACATCCCGAAGTGCTGAGTCAGCTATCTGCAAGCGCCCGGCGTTTGCCAGTAGGTGTGGGCTTAGAGATCATTGACGCCTTGACAGAGCATATCGATGTGGAAGACCCAGATAATGGTCTGATGCTTTGGTGGGGACTAGAACCTACAATGAGTGGTGTACATCGTGGAGCTGTTGAGCAACTTTTTGGTAATGTGGCTATTTGGGAAAGTCCAGTTGTAAAGAAAATCCTGCTGAGGCGCATGATGCAAAAATTGATTCTGCTCGGTACTCCCGAAGATCATCAATTGGCGGCATATCTTTTTGAGCGAGCACCGGGCAATGCACAGGGGCAGCCACTCATGGAAGGGTTGTTGGAGGGATTACGCGGTCAGGATATGCTGTCATTACCACAACGATTACTCCAAGCTATAAAACCTTACCAGTCCACCAATGAGGGTCAATTTGCCATGGGACTCAGACGTAAGGATCCTGAGGCCGTTGCCCAAGCCTTGGATGTGGTGGCCGACCATGACGCGCCCTTGGGTGAGCGACTGTCCTACATACGGATTCTTGAGGTACTGGCTTTACCCGGCACCGTGGACGCGTTGCTAAAGACTATGAGGGCAAGGGAATCTCCTCCAGCGATATTGAAAGCTACCCTGGGTGCTTTGTCTGCATTTGAGGGCGATTCGATAGCTACCCATATTCTAGATGATTACCCTAATCATCTGAGGGCGGATCCCGGAATTAGGATAGCTGCGTTGTATGCTGTGGCTAGTCGATCCTCCTGGGCTGAGCAACTGATGAAGCGCATTCAGGTGCAAAAAGAGATTCATGCCGAAGATGTCACGCACCAGATTATCAGTCAGCTGAAAATTTATGCATCGAGTGGACTCCAACAAGCTGTGGGAGAGGTTTGGCCTGACGCCACGCTTTCTTCAGATGAAGATAAAGACCAAGAGATTCTTCGAATCAAAGAAGCGGTAGCTAGCCACGATGGTGATAGAGAAAAGGGGCATTCACTATACAAAGCCCTGTGTGCAACCTGTCATGTGTTGTTTGACGAGGGTGAGCCAATTGGTCCAGAGTTGACAGGATATGATCGGCAGAACACTGGATATTTGGCACTGCATATTGTGGATCCTAACATCGACATCAGGGAAGGTTATGTCAACTATGAAGTCAAATCCAAAGATGGTCGCATCATGACGGGAATGATCAAAGAAAGAACAGCCAATCAGTTAGTTCTGAAACCGGTGGGAGGCGAGATGGTCACATGGGCAGCGAGTCAGATTGATCAGCTGAGTGCCTTACCAGTTTCCATCATGCCAGAGAAGTTGACCACCCACTTATCCGACAAACAAGTGGCAGACATGTTTGCTTACATTATGCAAGGGCAAGGACTCTGATCGCTTCGATGTGTGGGCTTAAGCCATATGGTATTCAGACATTGTACATCGAGTATTGACCATATCTTTAAGTATAAAAATCCAGTACTTCTTTCGCTCGATTGGTGATAAATTGGTTAGGTTGGTTTTTCTGACCGATACTGGTAACCATGTTATGGATATTTGTTTCCAAATTCCAAAATCCATTTGGGGTTTGTTTTGACTTCAATAGATCAATGGCCGCTTGGAGTCGTTCAGATTTGACTCTTTCGCGCTTTAATAGCCAAAGTATTTCCAAGAAATCACTTTTATACATATTGGGAAATGTGAGCTTATCCATATGTTTGACCATAACCTTGCTTTCATTGTGCGAGCTAAAACAAACCTTGTGTAGTAAGACAAACTGTATGCACTTGTTTAATAACTCGTCGGTAGATTCTGTTCTTGCTTCTTTTGGAATGTGCGATATGCCTTTTAAAAGTTTAGTGATTCCCCAATAGCAGGTGTGCTTTCCATAGCAACTGGTATTGGTGCAATATTTGTTTTTCTCTACCAAATAATTGCCGTCATCAAATCTTTGGTATTTGCAAAAGAACTCCAGAACTTTCAAGCTTTGATGGCCAGGTCCATTGTTAAAATAGCAGTCGAGATAGAGTAAGTTCCCATTAAGACATGGTATGGGAAAATGGTCATTCTTTAGTGTGTAGATACCGTGGATTGGATCAAACAGGTGTTTTTGTATTTCTCTAAGAGGTTTCTTGATTCTTAAATCCTCTCGATTATGACCAAGATCAGCAAGGAGGATTAAAGTCCATAAGGTAGCTTTGAAATTTGGCACATAATGCAAATAATCGAGATAGTACTTATGGGATTTGGGTAGTACTTTCCAGAAGCCATGCTTGTCCTGAGCCTTGAAGATTCGAGTTGTAATTGCCTGATGAAGATCCATTTGGTAATGATGTATTCCGGATTTTAATTTCGATTCGCCAGATTTTGCTCCCCTCAGTTTAAGTCGGACATCTACCAAAGATCCCAATTATTCTCTTGCGGAGCAAGATGCCGTGCTAACTGTACTTGCAAGAATCGGATGACCAGTGCCCCGGAGATATGCTTCAAAACAGGTACAAATTTTCTTTTTGCAACAATGTTGCAAAAAATACTTACCTTGGTGGTGATAAAAATTTGGGAAATGAGAAAATCTGTATGTGTCATTGTATTACTTGGGTTTACTATGCTATGCCACTACTCATGTGTGAAGGACGAACCTGATGATCCGGTCATTCCGAATGAAGAGGAGATCATCACCACACTCTTTTTTAACTTGACACCAGAGGATGGCGACTCGTCTGTCGTGCTTAGTTTTCAGGATCTCGATGGTGATGGAGGTAACCCTCCCATCATTGCGAGCGGAGACTTATCTGCCAATTCCACCTACCGTGGTTCAATTGAGCTTTTCAATGAACTTGAACAACCTGCCGTCAACATCACTGATGAAGTTAAGGAGGAAGCAGAAGCACATCAATTTTTCTTTAGCAATACAGTGGACGGTTTACAAATCGGCTATAATGATGCAGATATGAGTGGCAATCCCCTGGGATTGGCCACGATTGTGACAACCACGTCGGCTGGTGCTGGCTCCATCACGATAGTTTTGCGGCATGAGCCAGACAAGTCTGCTTCTGGAGTATCCGATGGAGAAATTACTAATGCTGGAGGTGAGACGGATCTCGAAGTCACTTTCGATGTCAAGGTGCAGTAGAGCGAGGTTAGTTTGGGGACTTATTACCTTCATGCCCTTATTGGCAAGTGGCCAAGACTGCAACATTCATGTGTTGGGATTTGTCAAGGACGCCAATTCAAGCCAACCCATTTCATACGCCAACATCTATTTGAGGGAAGCCGTGCAAGGATCTGTTAGTGACAGTACTGGCCACTTTTCTTTTCAGTCGGTTTGTGCAGGGCAATACCATCTGACCATCAGTCATATTGGATGTGAGCCAATGGAGCTCTTTGTAGATCTGCAGCGCGATACTTCGTTGGTGATTGTCTTGCATCACAATAGTCACCTCCTCGACGAAATCACCATCACTGGAGAGATCGAGGAACACACCAACCAGGAAGTGCAGTCTGTGACAGATAAGCGAATCACAGAACATCAGCACAAAAACCTGGCAGGCATACTCGAAACCATCACGGGTGTCAATATGGTCAAGAACGGACAGGGCATTGCCAAACCTGTCGTACATGGCCTGTACGGAAATCGACTTACGATATTGAATCATGGCATTCCGCAGAGTGGTCAGCAGTGGGGTGCAGATCACAGTCCTGAGATAGATCCAATGGTGGCCAATAAGATTTCAGTGATTAAGGGAGTGAGTGCCCTAGAGTTTCAAGGCAGTTCCTTAGGTAGTGTAATCTTGGTTGAGCCTAAAGGAATTCAAAGGGAGCCGCATCTGCATGGACGGGCCCGATATTTTTTTGAATCCAATGGGTTGGGTAATGGATTAAATCTGCAACTGCAACAGTATGATGAGAAATTGGCTTGGAGAATTGTGGGGACTCTCAAGAAAAGAGGAGACGGTAAGACATCAAAGTATTTCCTGCGTAATACTGGTATGGAGGAATCAAATCTTGCCTTACAACTCGAAAAGCAATTGGCCGAAAATTGGAACTGTGATCTGTATTTCAGTTCATTCAATACAAGACTGGGCGTGTTGAGGGGATCACATATAGGGAACCTAAGCGACCTGGAAGCAGCTTTCGACCGCAAGGTTCCATTTTTTACGAACGATCATTTTTCATATTTAATTGAAGCGCCTTATCAGCAAGTGAATCATCATCTGATGAAAGTCCACTCAAAATATTCACTACATGATGAGCATTGGGTCGATTTGACCTATGCGAGCCAATGGGATTATAGGAAGGAGTATGATGTTCGACGAGGGGGAAGATCTGAATCGCCCGCACTTAGCCTCAAACAATTAAGTCATTTTCTAGAAAGCAAATACAAATGGTATACATCCAGCTGGAGAACTCAGGCAGGAGTCCAATTTAGGTTTATCGACAATGCCAATATTCCTGAAACAGGTATTTTGCCATTGATCCCAAACTATGTCTCATATCAGGGTGGACTTTTTGCCCTAGCCTCCAAAGAGTTTGAAAAGGTTGCCGTGGAGTTAGGAGGCCGATATGATTATGAAGATCAAAGAGTTGCCGCCATTTCTTTTGGTGTGCCGAGGGAAATCATCCACTATAAGAATAGGTTTCAGAATCTCAGCCTTAGTGGAGGCATTAGATACCATCCTACTCCAGACCTAAAGCTCGTCTACAATCTGGGACTGGCTACGAGAAATCCTGCCGTGAATGAACTGTACAGCCATGGCTTGCATCAGGGGGTGAGTGGAATCGAAGAAGGTGATCCATCGCTGACCAAGGAACGGTCGATTAAACACACCTTATCTGTACGCAGTGACATTAAGAAAAAACTTTCCTACGAATCCATCCTCTATTTTCAGCATATCAAGGACTATATCTATCTCGAACCCCAGGAGGAAACCCGGTTGACGATCCGAGGAGCCTTTCCTGTTTTTAAATATGAACAAACCACTGCACAGATCTTCGGATTGGATCTTTCTACGATTTACCAAGCTGCAGATCACATCAATATGGTCTTGAAATATAGCTACATTAAGGGCAGGGATCGTGTCTATGATCTACCGCTGATCGGTCTTCCATCGAATGATCTTTCTCTGGGGATACATTACCAGATTCCGAAATGGGGAATATTTGAAAATCTGGAATTTAGACTAGATAATCGATTTGTCTTAAAGCAAACAGATTTACTTCCTTCACAGGACTTTGCCGATGCTCCTGACTCATATCACCTTTTCGGCTTGGGTGCATCTGCAGAAAAGCAGGGGACTAGAACCAGGTTGAATTTATTTTGTCGGGTAGAGAATCTATTTAACGTAGCTTACCGGGACTACCTCAATCGACAGAGGTATTTTGCCGACGATCTGGGTATCAATTTGATCGCTGGAGTGGGTGTATCATTTTAATATTCAACCTCCTGGACTTGTGCAGCATTTCCTAAATATCGGTTACTACTTGACGGCTTCTTTTTCACCAGCTCTTCATCATCGAAGGCCTTACATAGCTCATGGCCATGCGTGGTTTCGCTTCTTTGATCTGGCAAAAAATAAGCTACGCTTTTAGTATCACATATTTAGGAAATGCTGCACTAGTGCTGAGGCCACCGGGGACCCAACAGTGTGGGTGTGGGTCAGTAAGCGATCAGTCAAAAATGTTTCATTTGAAGAACTGTAGGTGGATTCAAGCTCCTTCGACTGAGAAAAGAGATCTCATCTGTAAAACAACTCATTTTGTGGGTGTCGATACATATCAGACCAAGCAGACCAGCGCAGCAACCACCAAGAATGCCCCTGCTCGATGGTTTCTTTTCTGACATCTGGTCATCACCCAAGGCCTTCTGAGCAATGGCTGTAGTGTATCGGAGATTCGATCTATCCAGAAATCTACTGCTCATTAATCACACAGTGCCTAGTGGAAGCAGCGCTAGATCGCTATGAGTGATATATTTCTTTAGATTTATGAATTCTTTATTTACCATTAGGCAAAATCAAGATCTCATGTATGGCAAATTACTAGGAAATTACATTTATCTGTTGGCCTTCTTTATAGGGATGGTTTCTTGTGCGCCGCGAGTGGGCACTGGTATGGCTGCTCCGGCCGGTGCCAAAATGCTTTTCGATGGTACCAAAAAGATGCTTCATGACAAGTGGACATACTGGGAAGGGCCACGTTTCTCCGCGCAGCTGCCGATCAAATGGGAGGTAGTATCTGATCCCGTACATGGTGGTATGGCGATGAATAGCAATGATCCTTCTGCAGCAGGTGGTAAGTATGGATCTGCCGATATTGTGACCAAGGAAAAATACCGTGATTTTCGTCTTCATGTAGAGTTTCTCGTCGCTCATCCCGGTGGCAACAGTGGCGTCTATTTACAGAACAGATATGAAATTCAAGTGCTGGACGGAGATTCTACCACACACGGTATGGCAGCCGTCATCAATGAAAAGGCAGCACCCTATCACGTCTATCATGGTGCGGGAAAGTGGAATGCCTACGATATTCAGTTTAGGGCAGCTCGTTTTGTGGATGGCGTATTAACTGAGAAACCCTTGGTGACCGTGTACTTTAACGGTGATAAAATCCACCAGAACGTGACGATCAACAAGGTATGGGGTGGTCCGAATTCAGGATTGGATGGAGGCAATGATGATGGCAGGGGCATCACCGATCGTCCTGAAGGAATTAAACTTCAGGCGGAAGGGCACGAAGTGTTGTACAAGAATATATGGATCAAGCCACTCTCACTGGACAAGCGGGATACAGACTTCTAATCAGAATAACCAATTACCATAAGCATTGGAGGATGCCCGTTTGTCACAGGCCGGGATTGTATGCAGAGCAATGAGAGGATACTCCCGATTGATGAAGTTTTTTTTGCAAGTACTTTGTACGGTGTTGTTCGGATCTATTGTGGCAACATGTACAAAAGACCAACATACCTATAAACATTGGAATGTTTACAAAGGCGATGCTGCCAGTACAAGCTATTCAAGCCTCGAACAAATCAACATCGAAAATGTACATGAGCTGGAAATGGTATGGCAGTTTGCACCCGATGATGCTCCTGCCGATGCTAAATATCCCAAGTACGAATGCAATCCCATCGTTATACACGGGGTGATGTACGCCACTTCAGCGCAGCGGTGGTTGTATGCCATCGACCCTGTCAAGGGAGAGGAAATCTGGTCATTCGATCCCTTTAGTGGGGGTGAGGGAGGTGGCATCTGCCGGGGAGTGACCTTCTGGGAGCAGGGCAATGATCAGAGAATTCTATTTACGGCTTCCCATTGGCTCTACGCCGTTGATGCTTCCGATGGAAGTGTCATAGAGACTTTTGGTGATGGAGGTCGCATCAATCTCAATAAAAATCTGGGGGTTGATCCAGATTCCATCTGGGTGGTTCCGACATCTCCCGGGATTATCTACGATGATGTGTTTATCATTGGTGGCGAGGTGGCCGAGATCCACGGAGCTGCACCGGGACATATTCGAGCATATGATGTCGAGACTGGCACCTTAGTTTGGACCTTTCACACTATTCCACGGCCGGGAGAATTTGGATATGAAACATGGCCTGAGGATGCCTGGCAGTATGTAGGTGGAGCCAACAACTGGGGTGGCATGAGTCTGGACGTGGAGACGGGCATTGTCTATGTCCCATTGGGTTCGCCATCGTACGATTTTTACGGTGCAGATAGACATGGTATGAACCTGTTTGGCAACGCCATAGTAGCTCTTGACGCCAGGACTGGAAAACGTGTCTGGCATTATCAAACCGTGCACCATGATTTATGGGATTATGATCTCCCTGCACCGGCGACTTTGGTGAATCTTGAGCTTGACGGGAGGCGTGTAGATGCCGTGGCTCTGCCCACTAAGCATGGATTTCTTTTCCTATTCGATCGGATCACAGGGGAGCCCGTATTCCCCATTGAAGAAAAGGAAGTTCCTGCCTCCAGGATTCCTGGCGAAGCGGCTTGGCCCACACAGCCCTTTCCTCAAAAACCGGATCCTTATGCTCGCCAAGACCTTACAAGAGCAGACTTGACGCAGCGCACACCCTTGGCTTATCGTGAAGCACTCTCACAGTTTGAGGCTCTCAGGTTTGAAGGTTTGTTTACACCACCGGATTCGCAAGGTACTCTGATGGTGCCGGGAAGTCGAGGCGGTTCAGAATGGGGTGGTTTGGCATATGATCCGATGACCGATTGGGTGTATCTCAACGCCAATGAATCACCTGAGATCGCAAAAGTCCAGAAAGGCGTTTCTGATCGGTTATATGGCGAGACCTTCTATGACTATGGAGCAAAGATTTATGCCACCCACTGTAGTGCATGCCACGGAGATGATCGGTCTGGTCAAGACCCCCTCTATCCTTCATTGCTAGGTGTGACAGAGAGCATGGATAGTGTCACTTTAGTGAAAAGGATAAAATATGGACAAGGCCGGATGCCATCATTTGCCTTTCTCAGAAAGGATGCCATCAAGGGTATTGTCGCCTTCTTATCTCAATCCGAGGGAGTTGATCCTGTGGTGAAGATCGACACCACAGAAGCCGACTCTGATCATTATCAGAATATCACTGCCTATAGTCATATCACCACCTCAGACAACCTTCCCATCATCAAGCCACCCTGGGGTGTACTGCATGCCATTGATTTGTCCAGCGGGGATTACGTTTGGACGGTTACCCTCGGTGATCATCCAGAGGCCCGGCAACCTGGTGATCCTCCCACTGGTAGTGAAAGTTATGGTGGCCCCATGGTAACTGCTGGGGGGCTGGTATTCATTGCCGCCACCCGCGATCAAAAGTTTCGTGCCTTCGATAAAGCTACGGGATCGATCTTGTGGGAGACGACCTTGCCTGGTGGTGGCTATGCCACTCCGGCCACTTATTGGCACGATGGCCACCAATATGTAGTCCTTAGTGTGACCCATGGTAGGGACCAGCCCGAGGGCTCGATTATGGCTTTTGCATTGCCGGAGTGACCGGTGAGAAATCGCTTTGTCATCAATCTTTTGCATTTTCTTTGAGAGGAAAATTCGAGCACTCCCCTTACTTGCTTCATCAAAAATAGGAACTGACAAGGTCCTGCTTTGTGCCTTGATTTGATCCACATTCAGTTTGATCACACAGATTTGTCTGTGGGCTTACCTTGGGATTTCAGCACATTTCGGGCCTTGTCAAACACCGATTTAATCCTCACATTTTTCTAAAATATCAAGTATATTGGATATCCTTCTTCCCTTCATCAAAAATTCCTGCGATGCGGCACCTCCTTTTACTTTTGTCAGCCCTTGTGACATCGATGGTGATGGCCCAAGAAACAGAATCTTTCTTCATCGAAGGATACACCGATCAACTGAGCTATCTGCCCGGCGATTCTGTCCATTTACATTTATCTAGCTCAGAGGAAAGATGCAGCATAGTGATCTATCGACTGGGACAAGAAGATGAATTGGTGTGGTCTCATGACAGCATAATGACCAATCTGCATTTCATACCAGAGGACGCTTCCACCCATGGTTGTGGATGGCCGGTCGCATTTACCTTGACAGTACCCGATGCGTGGCAAAGTGGGTACTATGAGGTGAGGATGTACGTGGTCGATGCTGGGGGTACCTTTGTGCATCGCAATATTCGTAAGGCCGAAGGCACCATGTATTTTGTAGTGCGATCGGCCATCCCTGGAAAAAACAGTAAGATATTATTGCAGCTAGCTACTAATACGTACAATGCTTATAACAATTGGGGTGGAAGCAGCTTATATGGCTATCATGGACGGGCAAAAATCCAAGGACATCGAGTGTCTTTCGACCGTCCTCCACGGTCGCTGTTTCATCGCTGGGAATACGATTTTATCAAGTGGGTTGAGGGTCAAGGATATGTATTGGATTATGCGGTAAACTCAGATCTGGAGTTTCATCCTGAAATACTCGATCACTATCACCTGGTGCTTAGTGTCGGTCATGACGAATACTGGTCAGCACCGATGCGTGATCACTTGGAAGCTTTTATTTCTAGGGGTGGCAATGTGGCTTTCTTTAGCGGTAATAGTGTTTGCTGGCAAGTGCGGAGCGAAGATGCCGGCCGAGCCCTTACCTGCTGGAAGCAATGGTACAATATGGATCCTGTGTACCCTACTGGGGAGCACGCGACCTTGTCTACCCTTTGGGGACATCACCTGGTGGATAGGCCGGAGAACGAACTGACGGGTGTAGGTTTTTTATTTGGTGGTTATCATCGCAGCCACGGTCAGTTTATGGATGGCTCAGGTGCCTATACCGTACACCGTCCGGATCATTGGTTGTTTGAAGGAACCCATCTAAAACGCGATCAGGAGTTTGGCGGAAAGCATACCGTAGTAGGCTATGAATGTGACGGATGTGAAATGAAGATGGTCAACGGGCTCCCTGAGCCTACCCACCGCGACGGGACGCCTGAGAATTTTGAGATTCTTGCCACAGCACCTGCCCGCTGGCATCCCGATGATTCTGAATGGTACGAACGATGGGAAAAGGGCAGGACGGGACATGCCGTTGTGGGTATGTACACCAGAGGGGGTACCGTAGTGACTGTGGGCAGCACCGATTGGGCACATGGACTTAAGGGTGGTGATGAAGTGGTGGAGCAAATCACCAAGAACGTGCTTGAGCGATTGAAATAAAGATGCAGATACGTGGCCACTTTCCTTTCGATCGATAGGGTCGAGAGCCTGCAGGCCAGGACTAATTTTGTATTTTACCATTGGCAAATATTTGGGTACCATAGTATGCAATATGAAAAGAAGAGAGATCTTGCAAAAATTGAGCGCAATTCCTTTGGCAGGAAGCCTTTTAACTCCCGAGTCGATGTTGGGTAGAACCAATGACCTCAGGCAGTATTCCATCACCAAGCAACGGGGAGATGGAGAGACTATTTATGATGCGTTGGGCATTGATACGATCATCAATTGTCGTGGCACCTTTACCATTCTAGGCGGATCTACCGAAAGACCCGAAGTCATCGAGGCTATTGAGGCTGCCTCGGGTTATTTCGTTCAATATGACGAGCTGGCCATGGGCATTGGGAAACGCCTGGCTGACATTACCAAAACGGAGTGGGGTATTGTCACGGCCGGATGTGCTGCGGCACTCAAGCACATCACAGCTGCCTGTGTCACCGGGGGCGATCCAGAAAAATTAATCCGGATTCCCAACTTATCAGGGATGGAAAAAACCGAGGTCATTATTCCCAGGCATTCAAGAAATGTCTATGACCACGCAGTCAGAAATGTAGGCATTACAGTAGTGATGGTAGACAGTCCTGTAGCATTGGAAAAAGCCATTAACCAGAAGACTGCCATGATTTACATCACCACCAATCCTGCTTCTGCTACTGATCAACCACTCTCTTTAGAGGCGATCTCTAAGATTGCCAAACCACACGGTGTGCCTGTTTTAGTGGACGCAGCGGCAGAGGATTTAACGATCCCTCCCGTGCACCTGAAGCGAGGAGCCACCGTGGTGGCGTACAGTGGTGGCAAGGCTATCTGCGGTCCACAATGTGCTGGCCTGGCCATGGGCGATAAGTCCATCCTTATGGCGGCCTGGCAAGCCAGTTCTCCCCACCACGGACCTGGTAGGGATAACAAAGTAGGTAAAGAAGAAATGCTGGGTATGCTGGCGGCTGTCGAGGCTTGGACCACCAGAGATCATCAGTCTGAATGGAAACGCTGGCTGGCATGGCTGGATGAGATCTCCACCCGCCTGGTGGCCATCGACGGCATTACTACTGAAGTCACCCAACCAAGAGACTTAAACAATCGTGCACCCGTATTGCATGTGATGTGGGATCCGAACAAACTTCATATCACTGGTGCTGAGGTGGCTGAAGAGGTCGCCCGAAATAAACCGCGCATTGCCATCGGTAGCAGAAATCGTGGCGATCTTACCTCGATCAATATTACGCCCAACCAGATGCGTCCCGGTAATGCCAAGACGGTAGCCGATCGACTATACGGCATACTTTCTCAGCATCGAAAGCCAAGGGATACTTCCTTGAAAACTGCCACGATCGACCTAACGGGACATTGGAATTTGGAGGTGACTTTCCTGAATGGAAAAAGTATGCACACCTTGTTCTTAGATCAGCAGGGCAATTGGATCGAAGGAACACACTGCACCGATTTCTCCGATCTGGACATGGTTGGGATGGTGGAAGGCAATAAGGTAAAGCTGCACAGTGAGCTGCATATACCAGGAAACCATCTCACATATATGTTTTCCGGAAAAGGCGACGATCATGAATTCAGTGGATCCATATTTCTTGGTGAATACCTTAATGCCACATTTATTGCCAAACGCAGGGATCTTTCCTCCAAGAAAGAACCGATCGTGATTCCCGGCGGGCCCCCATTAGCCACCTGATGTCATTAAGTGCTCAAGGGAGTCCATCTCGGAAGTAAGCGATTTCACAGGATGCCTATGTTGCAACAGCGTCTGACTTTTTGAGGGCTGGCTAAATTCTGTGATACCCAAGTATGTGCACATTGAATAAAATGAAATTAACGACCATTAAAACTTTCCTGATGTTGCATTCTATTGGCATGGACTCATCGTCGCCATCCTCTACAAGGAATGAATCTCACCGCGGTGCTCATGTCTTTTTCTTCTTGCTGGTGGCAGGACTCTTATTGGTTACAGCAATACGCGGTAGTGCACAAGACTATGATATTTTACTGAAGGGGGGGCATTTGATTGATCCGAAAAATCAGATCGATGAAATGATGGATCTTGCCATCAAAGATGATAAGGTTGCAGCTGTTGCGAAAGAAATCAGTGCGTCTCGAGCTAAAAAAATCATTGATGCTTCAGGATTATATGTAGTACCTGGTTTGATCGATATGCATGTACATGTATTCCTAGGTCATAGTCCAGGAGCCTATATTGCCAACGGACCGACCAGTGTCATGCCAGATGGCTTTACTTTTCGTGCTGGTGTCACCACCGTAGTTGATGCCGGATCCTCGGGGTGGCGGAATTTCCCGCAATTTAAACGGCAAACGATCGACAAGGCCAAGACCAGGGTACTGGCATTGCTAAATATCGTAGGGACAGGAATGGAAAGCAGGTTCAAAGAGCAAGATGTGAGTGACATGAATCCAACCATGACTGCTCACATGATTTCGCGATTGTACCCTGATATTCTCGTCGGAATAAAATCAGCACACTATTGGGGTGACTTTACCCAAGTTGATAAAGCGGTGGAGGCTGGACGGATGGCCAAAGTACCGGTGATGGTGGATTTTGGCGAACACGACCCTCCAAATTCGATTCAGTCACTTTTTTTTGACCACCTACGACCGGGAGATATGTTCACACATACTTATTCCTATGGTCCTTCCAACCGAGAAACCATAGTAGATGAAGACGGGAAGGTCAAGCCTTTTATTTTTGCTGCTCAAAAACGGGGCATCGTCTTTGACGTGGGCCATGGTGGGGGTGCATTTTCCTGGCGTCAGGCTGTGCCGGCCACTAAGCAAGGATTCAAAGCCAATGTAATCAGTACAGATTTGCATACTCAGAGCATGAATGCAGGAATGAAAGATCTGTCTAATGTGCTTTCGAAATTTATGGCCATGGGCTACACGTTGCCTGAAGTCATCTTGAGGGCGACATGGAATCCAGCTCGAGTTATCAATCGGCCAGATTTGGGACATCTCACCGTTGGTACAGAAGCGGATGTGGCGATACTACGGGTTGTTACAGGAGATTTTGGTTTTGTCGATGTAAGACGAAAAAGGTTATCAGGCGGTCAAAAACTGGTGCCGGAACTGACACTTCGGGCAGGCCGGGTGGTTTATGACCTCAATGGGATGAGTATGCAGGACTTCGAAATCAAGTAAATGGAAAGAATGAATTGTCGAGGGAAATTCTGGAATACTTAATTAGATAGTGTCCTTTGGGGATTTTGGGATTATTAACAATCTGAACTACTATGTTTCTCTTTGTTGAAATGTGCTTCTATCGCGGTCTGTTCTTTGGGCAACTGATTTTCTTGCTCAACAGCACGATATTATCAGGACAGGAGATCGATGTATTATTGAAGGGAGGTCATATAATCGATGTGCGGCATGACCTTGATGCCATTATGGATGTAGCTATTAAGGACGGGCTTATCCATGAAGTCGGCAAGAATATAGACCCTGCAAAGGCAAGAAAAGTGGTGAATGTAGCTGGTTTATGGGTGTGCCCTGGTTTGATAGATATTCATACCCATGTTTTTTACGGAAGCCAGGTCGGTAAATTTGCGAATGGCAGAAATAGTCTGGCACCAGATGATATTGCTCCCAGGGCGGGTATTACCACCATGGTTGATGCTGGTACCTCAGGCTGGAAGAATTTTCCTCAATTTAAAAAACAGGTCATAGAGACCTCCAAGACCCGGGTGCTGGCTTTCATAAACATTGCCAGTAATGGGATGACAGGGGATTCTCTTGAGGAGGATATAAGCGAGATGAAAGTGAGGCGTACGATCGCGATGATCAAAGAATATCCAGATGATATTGTCGGCGTCAAAATTGGACATTTTCGCGGTAAAGCCTGGACGCCTTTCGACCGGGCATTGTCGGTGACTAAGAAAACGAAGCGCCCACTATTTGTAGAATGTCATCTGCCTGAGTATACACTGGAAGCACAACTAGATCGTATGCGGGCCGGAGATATCATTACCCATTCGTTTGAAAAAGTGTCTGAGCGTATGTCGGTGATCGACGATGATGGACGAGTGAGACCATTTGTTTTTGCTGCTAAGGAAAAGGGTGTACTGTTTGATGTGGGACATGGAGGAGCTGGTTTTTGGTTTAGTGAAGCCCTTCCTGCGCTAGAGCAGGGTCTGGCTCCAACAAGTTTTGGCAGTGATCTGCATAGATTTAGTGTAAATGCAGGTATGAAGGATTTGCTGAACATCATGTCTAAGTACTTGGCTATGGGTATGCCGTTTAAGGATGTTATAGCATGTGCCACCTGGTCAGCAGCAAAGTCCATACGACGACATGATCTCGGACACTTAGGTGTGGGCACAGTGGCAGACATCGCAGTATTGAGGTTGCGTGAGGGGCGATTTGGTTTTGTAGATGCTGGAAAAAATCGAATTGAGGGTAATCAGCGTTTTGAGGCTGAGTTGACCATGCGTGGGGGTGCCATCATCTATGACCTCAATGGACTCTCAGCTACCCCATTCCAACTTGAGAAATAATGTCAAGGTGATTGCTGTGGAGACTGTTGACAGGCACAGGGATTTTTTTCTCCGTACTCTCTGCTATGGTCTACTTGCGGTGCTGGTTTCTAGTGGTTGTCAGGAGGTTGAAGCCCCTTTGCCTCCGGGCGATATAGACAACGGTGGTCTACTATTACCCCAGGGTTTTGAGGCATTGGTGGTCGTCGACAGCATTGGCAGGGCGCGGCATCTTGCTGTGAGAGACAATGGAGATATCTATGTCAAACTTAGTTCGTCCAGGATCTCGAAAGGTGGTGGAAATATTGCCTTACGAGACACCTCTGGAGACGGTAGGGCTGATGTCGTCAAGCACTTTGGAGGGCTCGACCTGGGCACCAGATCGTATGGTGCCGGCATGGTCATCTACAATGGATACTTATATCATAGCGATGCTCTGACTGTGTATCGACAGTGGTTATCTCCCGACAGCCTTAGGCCTCATGATTTGATGGAGAAGGTGCTGACCGATGATCATGCGCATGGCGTACATTGGCACATCACCAAACCCGTATCCTTTGATCACAAGGGGCATATGTATATACCGTTTGGCAGTCCTAGCAATGCGTGCCAGGATATGACTGCCACGCCCAATGGTATGATTGGTGGTGTGGGGTTAGATCCCTGCCCAGAGTTGGAGCTGCATGGGGGAATATGGAGGTTTCCTGCAGATGGCATCGGGATGACACAAACCGACGGGACCAAAATCGCAACGGGCATCCGCAGTGTAGTGGCTATGGACTGGAATGAGGTAGATCAACACCTCTACCTGGTCATGCATGGTCGCGACAATCTACATAGTTTATTTCCCAACCATTTTTCACCCTGGGAGAGCGCAGTCTTACCTTCCGAAGAGTTCATTCGCATTGAGGAGGGTGCAGACTATGGATGGCCGTACTGCTATTATGATCATCAGCAAAAGATGAAGGTGTTGGCACCGGAATACGGGGGCGATGGTGAGAAAGTAGGTAGATGCGCTGATATGCAAGATCCCATCATGGGATTTCCAGGACATTGGGCCCCCAACGATCTGCTCTTCTATGATGGCGATCAGTTTCCGACCCATTACAAGGATGGTGCCTTCATAGCCTTTCACGGATCTACCAATAGGGGGCCCTACCCGCAGGGAGGCTACTTCGTCGGCTTTGTACCTTTTAAGGATGGAGTACCGACTGGAGAATGGGAGGTTTTTGCCGATGGATTTGCCGGTGTCGAACCAATCGTAAGTACCAGCGATGCCCAATACCGTCCGATGGGCTTAGCGCAAGGACCAGATGGTTCGCTGTATATCACTGAGTCTCGTCAAGGAAAGATCTGGCGCGTAATGTACAAGGCGAATGATGCGGATGACTATGGCGCAGATCAGCGAGCGATTATGGAAGATCGGAAGAGTATGGCACATATTCGAACGCCGGATAAAATTGGGGATGATTTGTATAAGGACTTGACATACGGTGAACGATTGTACTCGACGTTTTGCGGTACTTGCCATCAGCGTAATGGCAAGGGGGTGACTGGTCGTTTTCCACCATTGGTCATGGTGGACTGGGTGACGGGTGATAAATCGAGATTGATCGACGTAGTGTTGAAAGGCATCCAGGGGCCCATAGCGGTTAATGGTGAATTTTTTAACGGCGTTATGCCTGGCCACCGGGTCCTTACGGACGAAGATCTTGCGACCATTTTGACTTATGTGAGGCAACACTTTGGTGGTGGTGCAAGCAGTGTGCAGCCCAGTGAGGTAAGGGCCAGAAGGTAGTCATGATGTCAAAGGAACAAACATTTATATGTTCGAGCTCATGTTTTATGACATGTTTATCCGGGAAAAACTCCGTACAGCATGGATCCCCTATCGTCCAGCAGGTTGGCTTGGACATTCGATACTTCTTATTACATTGTAGCTTCATTGCTATGTAATTCATGGATAACCCTCGACTTAAGCTTGCCCGTGATTTTGTGCTGCATACCAGCATGAACGTTTTTCTCACGGGCAAAGCCGGCACAGGCAAAACCACATTTCTGAAAAATGTGTTAGCGGAGATCACCAAGAACCACATGATCGTGGCTCCAACAGGGGTGGCTGCCATCAATGCTGGAGGGACGACGATTCACTCACTTTTTCAGTTTCCGCTCACAGGCTTTGTTCCTGATCATAGGCAAGTTGATTTTAATGTTTTTACCAATCGCTCAGGTCTCGGAAGGCACATCCGTTACAACCGTGATAAGCTCAATCTTTTTCGGCAATTGGAGTTGTTGGTGATTGATGAGATTAGCATGGTACGGGTAGATCTTTTGGATGCGATCGACTATGCCTTGCGTCGGTCCAGACAGATAGACCAACCATTTGGTCATGTCCAACTACTAGTGATCGGTGATTTGTTTCAATTGGCTCCGATTCTCCAACCACACATTTGGGATGTACTCCAACAGTATTATGACAGTCCATACTTTTTTGATGCTTTGTCATGGAAAGAAAGCGAACCGATCACCATTGAATTGACTAAGATTTATCGCCAGAATAATCCGACATTCATCGATATCCTCAATCGAATGCGGCATGGCAATGCCCTAGCGGAGGATATTGAGCGATTGAATCAAAACTACCGTCCATCGTTTGATCCTGGTGATGAAAAGTACGTCACCCTGACCACTCATAACCGGACCGTTGATAAAATCAATGAGGCCAAGATGGGTGCGCTTACTACAAAAGCATTTAGCTACAGGGCTGTTATCGTAGGCACCTTCGGTGAGCAAGCTTATCCGGCAGATGAACATCTGACCTTGAAGGTGGGTGCCCAAGTGATGTTTATCAGAAATGATCCGGAGAGCAGATTCTTTAACGGAAAACTGGCTGAGATCACCATTGCTGAGAAGGACAGGATCGAGGTAAGGATGGACGATGGGAATTATCTTGAAGTAGAACAAGTAAAATGGCCGAATAAAAAGTATGAGGTCGATAAAACCACTGGGAAGATTGAGGAAAAGGAGTTAGGCAGCTTCTCACAGTACCCGCTTCGGTTGGCCTGGGCCATTACGGTGCATAAAAGCCAGGGTCTCACCTTCGATAAAATGATAGTAGACTTAGGGAAGACATTTGCCTATGGTCAAGCGTATGTGGCATTAAGTCGATGCACTTCTCTGGATGGATTGGTGTTGATGTCTCGGATGCAAGCCCATAACGTGATGGCCAGCGACAAGATTGCCTCTTATCACGATCATGCACCCGAGGAAGATCAGTTGTCCGTCGTCTTAGCACGTGCAAAAATTCAGTTTGGCGTGGAGCAACTTAACCGATCTTTTGATTTTTCCAAGATTGGATTCTTATTGAAAGATTGGATGGAAGATTTGGCTCCTCGGCAGATACCTAGCAAGGAGAAGGCCGAGGCTTTGTTGGATGAAATATTTTCTGACTATAAGGAGATCCAAAAAGTAGCTGTAAAATTTCGACGACAGCTCCAGAGGCTGGTGCACAAGTTTCAGGTGAATCAAGATTTGGAACCAGTACAAGAAAGGGTCCAAAAGGCGGTAAAGTATTTTGCTGAACATATCTATGAGAAACTCATTGTCAAGGTGCATGGACATGTTGGCTCCTTGGCCTTTAAGACCAAGGTGAGAAAGTACTTGCGCATGGTCAAGGAGGTTTATGATGGTCTTTGGCTAGTCATGGGAGATTTGTACGAAGTTTCTTTCATGGGACATGCACTCTACCAAGAATCCGACAAATATTCAAAAGGTGATCTGGACAAGGTGGAGACAGCGGCTACCAAAAAGAAACCAAAGAAGGGTGCCACCTATGATGATACGTTATCACTGTACAAGAGGGGCCTGGATATCGAGCAGATTGCTGAGGTAAGGGGGCTGGTTAAGGGTACCATTGAGACACACTTAGCTAAGCTCATTGCAAGGCGAGATCTTTCAGTTTTTGATTTTATTGAGAAGAAGCAAGTAGACATCGTCGGTGGCTTTTTGTCTTCCAAGGAAATCCAGGGCTTGAGCTCGTTGCGTAGTTCGGTTCCTTTTGACATCTCATTTGGCGAATTACGGATGATCAAAGCACATTTCGATGCTCTGCAGGAAAACTCAAAATAGTCAAATGGCTGCGCCTTAATCACTCAAGTAAGTCCTTACCATTATCAGTCGTGATAAGAAATTGGTCTGGTATTATGGCTCGCACCGGGTGCATCATTTTCAGATACTCACTACCAATGGTCGAGCATCGGTAGGGGATCCGCTGAAGTGAATGATCGGGACGGTGGACTGATCTGTTCTGGTTAATACAAGTTCCATCTTAATTTCGTTATCATCAATAGATGGGTGCGTTTGTCAGGTATTTTTTTGATGTGAATTTCTACAGTCTGATGTTGGCGGTAGTCGTGGGATTGTATTCAGGCCCCATCTGGGCCGCGATTATTTTTGCGAGTGTGGGTTGTTTGCTGGGCATCTTTATTTTTCACCTGACCAAGCCACAGGAATACTATTTTTATCACAATATTGGGTTTTCGAAACTGCGTCTGTATCGTACCGTTTTTATTGCGAATGTATGTCTCGCCATAGTGTGGATTACATTCACTAGCATCATTTTATGGGTAGTCTAGAAGTGCTAGCATGTGTTAAGTCATTCGAAACCAACGTCGTTTTGAAGAAGGTCAAGTGTGCTTGTGATGTCGGTGAGATACTAGCAATATTCGGTAGGAATGGCAGCGGAAAATCAACATTGCTGAGGATTTTATTTGGGACTCTGAATGCAGACTTACTTCAGCTGAAAATAGATGGCTTGGAAGTGAATGCCAAATCCGTCATTGGGCAGCGGTACATTGCGTATCTACCTCAAAAGAGTTTTTTGCCTAAAGGATTAAAGGTACGGAGTGTCATTCCGATGTACTTTTCAGAAGGGCAGGATCAGAATAAAGTATTTTACGCCAAGGGTATTCCGGAAATGAGTAACCTTCACATCGGGGATTTATCTATTGGCCAACGCCGATATTTAGAAGTTTTGTTGCTAGGTCATCTCGATCATCCCTTTATGATGTTGGACGAGCCTTTTTCGATGGTAGATCCCTTTTATGTGGAATTGTTGAAGGATTTTCTCACCTCCTTAAAGGACTCCAAAGGGATCATGATAACCGATCATTACTACCGGGATGTATGGCACTTGAGTGATCGTAGGATGCTGCTCCATGAGGGTGAACTTTCCGAAGTGTACGCGCTGGATGCCCTCAAAGAAGGAGGATATTTGGTTGATGAGGTGATTTAGTTTTGAGTTTTCAACTCAGATCAGGAGGCGATGCTGTTCCTATAGAGATCTGACTTGGTAGTCGCAAGGGCGGGGGCCGCGAGGTCAGATGTACAGCAGTACAAAAATCCCACACTTCTTGACACAAGAAAATGTTGAAGAACTTGCATTCCGGGATCGGGTAGTGATGGCGACGGTCGAAAGAACAGGGACCACATCAGCCTAATCCACCACAACATCTCTTTGCCAGCAAACTTCGGTATATGGCATATTGTCGTATATCATCCATCACAAGTGCGTATGCCACAACTGTATCCTACTCACTGATTTTTACTAAGAATAGCAGGACGACGGTTAGACCTTTATGGGTTTTAGACATTCTTATTATATATGCTCTCTTCCATTTATATCCATGTATTACATCGTCTAGTGCACTGGACTAGTTCCATTCTTCTAGATAAGTTCTGCTATATTTGGATATGACGTACGCCATTTTGATAGATCTATTCTATTTAGAGCTAGAACTGTCATCTGTGAGTATGTTTTGGTCTCGGAGGCAATCAAAGACCGGCAGGTATCTTAAGGAGAAAGAGGCATCCAAACTGCTCATGCTGAGCTAAAAAGAAAGATCCGTACCCGAAGAAAGAATCTCTAGCTAGGGAGTACATCAGTTAATCAGGTGTAGGAGATAGATGTATTAGTTTTCCTAGTTTAAGGTGAGCAAATGTGAATGACTTAATAGGTGGTTTTAGTATATGTATTCTACTCATTGTTTGTTATGTCTTGTCCTACAGATGTTTCAACCGTGGGAGTCCTAAATTGGGCCTCTTACTGCTCCTTATCGGAGGTTTGATTCTTAGGGTTTTTGTTTCGCTTGACTTTTTCTTACACGAATGGGATGAAAGATATCATGCCCTCGTTGCCAAAAATTTGTCAACACATTTTTTTATTCCGACTCTATATGACAATCCTATTCTAGACTATGACTATAGGAGCTGGATTTCAAATCATGTATGGCTTCACAAGCCACCTTTGCCATTATGGATCATGGCAATTTCTTTGAAGTTATTTGGGTTCAATGAAATTGCAGTTCGTCTTCCTTCTATCCTCATGAGCACTATGGGCATTTGGCTTACATACAAGATTGCAAATAGACTCACGGATGATAGAATTGCTTACTTAAGTGCTTTTCTCTATTCAATTCATGGGCTGATCATTGAGCTTTCGGGAGGTAGAATGCCTACTGATCATATTGACATCGCTTTCCTGTTTTTCATCCAGCTAGCCATCTTTGTCTGTCTAAGTCGAAAGCCTAGCCGTACCACAGCGTCAATAGTTGGAATCATCATAGCCTGTGCAATTCTATGCAAATCTCTTCCTGCTTTGATTGTCTTGCCGATCATGGTTCTTTGGTTCTCAATGCATAAAATGAAATTTGGTGCGATCGTAGTCAACATTTTACTGGCATTGTGCATGATCCTGCTTGTAAGTCTGCCTTGGCAAATATATACGTACATCAATTTTCCACTGGAGGCCGCTTGGGAAAATAAATTCTCTTTAATGCACATCACAGAGGTTCTGGAGGGACATAGCGGCACTAGCTTCTATCATATTGATAAGATCAGAATCATCTACGGAGAATTGATTTATCTACCACTAGCGTGGTTTATCTACAAAGTATTTACAACACCTCATAACTTTAGGAGGCTGATTCTATTTCTATGGATCATTATACCTGTGATCTTCTTTTCGATTGTAAAAACAAAAATGCCTGCTTACACTTTGTTCGCTGCACCGGCCATTTTTACTATTACGGCAGAGTTCTATTACTATTTGAAAGGGCTCAAGGTCTCCCGATCTTTGATTTGGCTAAAGACTATAGTTACTCTTGGGTTGGTCATTCTACCAATAAGGTATTCAATTGAACGATCCAAGCTATTGGTGAAAAGAGATAGGACCCCGGAATGGGTGCAAGAAATCAAGGATATCCAAAAGGATCATGCTGGTGAGAAAGTTGTAGTTTTCAATTCTGAACGTCCAATTGAGACCATGTTCTATACTGACTTCACTGCGTATGGGCATATTCCAGATTCAACAGTGATTGATTCATTGACCTCAGAAGGATACCATACATTAATTCTAGAGGATTGACTCTGTTTCGGTGCCCTGTATTTCGCATTAGAATGAGGTTAAAGTTGCTCTCCGCCTTCCCTCACATCTTATACATGGTCGGCTTAGAGATCCCAGCCATCTCACAGATTTCCTTCACTGAGAGCTCCTTGCTGTTATACAGGCCGATGATCTTCTTTTGCATCGCTTCATCCACCTTCTTAGGCCGGCCACCAAGTTTGCCACGAGCTCTGGCCGCTGTCAGCCCCGCCATCGTTCTCTCCCGGATCAGATTGCGTTCAAACTCCGCCAGGGCACCAAATAGGTGAAACACCAACTTACCCGATGGGCTAGAGGTGTCGATCGATTCCTGCAGACTCTTAAAGGCCACTTGTTGCTCCTCGAGCTCTGTGATCCACTGGATCAGATTTTTAAGCGACCTGGCCAGTCGATCCAATCTCCATACGACTAGGGTGTCACCATCTCGAAGATGTTCCCTCAGCCTGGCCAGTTCCGGCCGATCGGCCTTGGTGCCACTCAGCTTGTCAATGTAGATCTTTTTGCACCCAGCTTTTTTGAGTGCATCGATCTGGAGGTCTGGATTCTGATCACCCGTACTTACTCGCGCATATCCTAATAGCATGCTCTAAGATACGAGTAAATAAACTTAAACGTGCATGTAAGTTACTTTACTTTGATTATTTAACGGGTTTATTAACCACAAAACGGCCTATAATGCCATGAGATGGAGTAGGAGGGGAGTAGTAAAGAAAACGGTCGTTTTCTTAACTGTTTAAAAGTTGAATACTGTGAGTCCGAAAGAGAGTAGCAGTCTTACCAATGAACTAATAACACATTAACATAGTTACTAATGTATGCTATTTTCACTAATAGCGACTTCATAATGTGGGCTGCAGCAGGCAAAGAGGAAAGCAAGTTAGCTGCAACTAACACCATCTACTATGCTAATTCGAACAAGAGATATCGAGATCCCAACAAAGGAACCATTCAAGTTTGATATACTTAGTAGAAGTGAAATCGAACCGATCCTTACCAATCTGGTTAAATCTGGCCAGGGACAGTTTTGCCTTGCAATAAATTCACCTTGGGGCACTGGTAAGACAACATTCTTAAAGATGTGGCAGACGGTTCTTCAGCAGCAGGATTCAATTTGCTTGTACCTAAATGCTTGGGAGGTCGATTATTCGACTGACCCCCTAATTCCAATAATAAGCAAACTTTCACAAGAGATCTCGTTACAACGTAATTCTGATTTTCAAAGTAAGGTTGATAAACTGAAGAAGATTGGTGGTTCCATCGCAAGGAAATCAATTCCTGCCATCATAAAACATATCACTCTGGGCGTAATTGATGCAAGTGAAATTAGTGAAACAATTCTTAGTACCATTGCTTCGAATGCGGCTGAGGACCGCATTAAGGCATATGAAGATAGCCTTCTGGAGCTTTCCACCTTCAGAGATGTTCTTACCTCTCTTTCCACAGAAGTTAGTCTTCAAGACAACAAACTGGTGATTGTGGTTGATGAATTAGATAGATGCCGACCCTTATTCGCAATACAACTACTTGAAAGGATCAAGCATCTTTTCAATGTAGACGGTGTTGTATTTGTACTTGGCATGCATCTGGAAGAACTCAGTCACTCAATTAAAGCTGTATATGGTAGGGATTTCGATGCCACGGGCTATTTACGTCGCTTCATTGATTTCGAATATCGATTGCCCATAGCTGATTCTGAGGTTTTCTGTGACCATCTAATGACTACCTTCGAGGTTTTTGATGGGAGGCGCCAGAACACCATGATCTTGAAACAAGATTTAGTGTCACTCATATCAGGGTTCTTTAAAATTGCCCAATTTAGCTTAAGACAACAGCAGCAATTCATTGCGAGATTGGGTGTTGTCAGTAGGACGATCCCCCAAAATGCTAAAGTTTATGAAGTTCCTTTAGCAATACTGCTTTTTCTAAAATTTGAATTCCCCTCAAAATTTGAATTACTTAAGACCTCTAAAATTACGTATGAAGATGCTCTTACTACGTTGGAAAATAAGCCAGGCTACTCAGAACTAGATCAGCATTTAAGAGATATTGTCGAAGCTTATCTACTAATTGGCCACTCGGAGAGCGGAAGAACTTCTAACCGCCTTAAGATGCATCAAAAGAGGAGTAAAAATCAAACCGATTCAAAGTCTAGGGTTCTCAATATTTACAATGGAATTGAAGGTGACAATGCTCGTATGTACAAAATATTTGGGGGGTCAATCGATATTATAGAACTAACAAGTAATTTTGTGTCCAGTTAGAGGATTCGTCGCCCCATTTGCCCATAGGCATCTCCAAACGATCATTAGGCCATTTATGGGATCTTACCTCACAGTGATGTAATGGTAAGCTGAACAGCCTCTACTTAACATAATGATATTTATAGGCACAATGCATTGAAAAACAATCATTTATGATAATTATTATGTTAAATAGAAGGCATTCTTGCCACAGCCGATCCCAAGTAAATCAGTGGCAACAGCATTAAGTTGCACTAACCAAAAAAGCCTGACTAATCTCAGCAATCGTCAGGCTTTTGTGCTGGTATCTACACTTTTTTAAAGGCACATGTAATATACTGGTTAATCTTCTTACACCATTTTTTGATGTATAAACGAGGCCATGGCTCCAAAAATATTCAGACCAGTGTCCCTTTATTGCGAATTACGAAAGTTCAAAGCCAAACTCATTTCTACCAACAATCTAAATGTAAATAGTTAAATAGTTTTTGATGCAAAAAATTGGAGTCCTGATTTTTGTACTTAAATAGCGTATCTACAGCATTGAAATACTTGGCAGGATCGCTAACCGGTCCCTTCCTGAAAAAAAAGTGATCTCCAAATCCAGTTATGGGAGGCTCGGAGATTGCAGGTAGATACGCAACAGCAGCGTCCCTTATTTCCTTCTTATCTAGAGGCTCTATTTCACTATTCGCAAAGGAGCTAAAACAAATGAAAACCAGTGAGCTATCAACTTGGGCTAAGTAAATCGGATTAAATGTCTCACTCTTAAAAGCCAATTGATGACTAATATGCATTAGTTCAAAAAATTCTTCGTCGCATATAGTACTTTTTCTTAACATAAATACACCAGGATATTGGCTACCACTATGGCCCTTGTGGTATTCTATGCAATCTTGGATAAATTCCACTAAGGAATGGTCTTCATTTGTAAACACATAATTTGTATTGTTCGGATCAGAACAAGATGAAGTGATCAACAACAGTAGAAATATCAAATGTTCCACTCGCATATCTTAATTAAGTTTAATCCTCCCACTCAATAAGTTGGTTGTATTAGTATAATAATTCATGAAATAGTCGCTACCTCTAAAGAAACCCCTATGAACAACTTTAGGACCAATGGTAAAAACAGAGCCACCTCTAACAAAATAGGCCATCCCCTTGTCAACAAGACTTAATCCCTTATTTGAATTAGGATGTGTATGAATCTGGCCCTTAATCGACAGTCTTTGATTATCATGATGTACAAATAGTCTTTTTCCGTGAACAGTTGTTCTAAAAAAGGTGTTATGCGATTCGGTTGCCGTGTTTTTATAGCCTGCTTCTATTGGGCTGACCAATACCCCCTGACTAGTTAACCAAGCAGCGGTTTCAACTCCATTGCTTTGTGTTTGCTCGACCATCACATTGTATGCCAATGTTTCATCTTCATAAAGTCCCATTGCTCCCCTTATCCACTCTCCATCGCCTTGATCCATACCTTTTCCCCCAGGTTCTCCAGTTGCACCAGGATTCAAAGTGCCCCACATGTAAGTGCTGGACCCTCCTACACTCCAATCCAAACCTCCTTTACCATAGCTGAGATTCAGTGAACCGTCATATCCATTCCCAAGACCTTGACTAAAACCAAGGCTTATACCAGAATTTGAGTTTGAAAGACCTACACCAACGTTAATTCCCGAATATCCAACTCCCGCGAATGCTCCATTTGATCCATATCCACCATATAGACCTGCAGCGGAACCTTGCAATGACCAATATCCACCACTACTGCTGGCACCCATAGTAACTGATGCGCTTAGTGCTCCCGGAATACCTATACCAATCTCTAATCCAAAAGAACCACCACCACTTCCCAATCCAAAATGCGGTATCACGAAGAAGAGATCTCCTTCTGGATCAGAATTACCTACAGGATTGTTGCCCATCGATTGATAAGGACTCATACTCATTAGGGCGGAACTGGCGGGATCGACCCCCAACCACCGCCCAATACTAGGATCCAACATCCTATACCGAGCCATATTGATATTCAGCCCATGGTCGTTGAGGTACTCGATGCCGTTGTACTGGTACTTTTCGTTGTTGAGGCTGGTGTTCTCGCCCCAGTCACCGGTCATGGTCATTCCGAAGGGGTAGTAGTTTAGACTCCTATTTTCAACCTCCTGACCAGCTCGATAAGCCACCCTAAGTGGACTTTCGACTTTTGCATGTATGTGTAATTTTCGGCACCCCATTCAGAACCTAAGATACAGATTTAGTCACCCTTTTCTTTTCAATTGATCTTGTGCTGATCTAGATTTTCAATTGAAGAAAAAAGGTCAGTAATAACCGCTCAACAAATCAGGCGGTATTCGTCTCCAATATGGCATCAGTCTGTGGCCACCTCACGCAGTAATAAGGTGTGTCGCCGTGGAGAGCCCGCAGCACATACGCGTGCCAGGCCTGGGTCGTACCTGGTATAAAGAATTCGGTGTGTGGCAAAAAGAGATGATCGCTTCGATATGCGTTAAGGGCAGGGCCTATCACGGTATGATGCGGCGGCCATCACGGCGCCACTCGCTGCTTTCCTGTTCTCACGCTAGGGGCGTGAGCCCATCGCAGCTAGTTGATTTGGCGGGCTGCGCCTGCCCCCGAGGCCCAGGGGCTGCTTCGCAGTACTAGCCCTTCCACCCTCGGCAAGCTCGGGTTCCCAGGGCTAGACCTCGGGGGCGCCCGCGCATAGCCCGCCCGGCTAAATAAACACCTGAGGTAAACAACCAGCCTCGAAGCTAAATCAACCGTCGTAAGATGGTCTGCTAAGCAAAAAACAGCCTGCTCCAACTTCTGGCCAGTCGTCTGCTAAAAAGGTGTTTACCACATATTAACATCATGACCTGGTCGGCTTGATGGTGGAGCCACCAGGGATATTAAAATGTGGAAAACACAGGTCAAGGATTTGGAGCAACCTGATCCGATTAAAAGCAATCCCTTGCTGCAAGTTTTCCATAAGATTCACATTGAGGCATGTAGCCCGTCAGAGCTCCACATGCCTTTCTCATAATGTGAAGCTTGTGGTAAACTTGGCGGACTTGCAATCAGTCGTTCATTCTTGCTACGAGGTTTATTTCCAGGGTTGCTCGCCGTTTCTGCGAGTGCGAACGAGGCCGTAGACTGAACAGCGCCCCACATGGGCGCCAGGCTACGTGGTGCGCAGCACTCATCCTCCCGATAGCTATCGGGGGGTGACCGAGAGAGCTCGCAGGCGAGCACATAAAACTCAAGGCAGTGGCTAGACCCTCAAAAAATATAAATTTTGCCCGATAGGGCTCCTCTCTAGAGTTTTGAGGGACTAGAGAGAACTGCGGTGGCGATCAGGTACACCACGCGAAGATGGTAACCAGCGAGCACCCACTGGAGCGCAAGCCTGGTGGTGCTATGCAAGGCCACAGCTTTTAGTTGTGCCTCCGGGTAACCTTGCATAGCAATCAGCTGAACTGGGCGTGTACCTGTGAGCCACACCTTATTACCTGAGGGTAGGTGGAACTATGAGGATGGCTAAAGTTTGCTTGCATTTTGCCGTACTTTTATCCAGGTAAATAAATCATTGCCAGGGATGCTTTTGGTCCAACGACTTTTGCAATTCGTCCACATGGCTCACCAAATATCTTTCGGTGCTGCTCACGTATTTATGCCCCACCATCTTTTGCACTTCTCTAAGATTGAAGTGCTTTAACCAGTTGCTGATCACACTGGCCCTGAGCTGGTGAGGATTCTTGTATATCGGGTATCGCTTTTTGAGCAATTTGACAAAATACTGCAAAGTATTTCTAAGCTGCTGATTTGGCCCTGGCCTTACGATCAATCGTGCAGAGCTGTTTTTTTTAAGTATGGCAGCTCTGGTGCCTTCCACATATTTTGCTAATACTGGTTTTTGCTGATCACTGATGGGAAGGCTTCTTGCATTCGACTTGATCGTTTTTCTGATAACAATGGCCTGATATTCCATTTTTACATCCTCCATTAAGAGATTTATAATCTGCCCACTATGCAAAGCCTGGTAACACATCAAGCCCAAGATGACCTTGTTACGTATGTCCATAATTGTGCTTTGTGGATAGGAACGATAAAGCTCATTAATTTGCACTTCGTTCAACAAGGGAGATGATAACAAGCGTCCATGATCCTTGATGTGTATTCCATGGCAGGGATTGGGTCGTAAGTATTTAAAATGATAATCCAGCCAGTATTTAATGATTCTGATCTGGTGTTTGATGGTCCTTTGACTATTCCCTTTGTCCCTACAATGATCGATGTACTGAAGGATCTCCAGGTAGCGCAGGTCTTCTTTTTCTAACCCTTGAGATTCTATCCATCTGACAAAAGATTGCACCTGTCCCTGGTAAGATTCTATACTGGAAGGAGCCAGTTTTTTGCGCTTTAAATAGTACTCAAAGCTCATGGATCAAGTGAGTGTAAATTTGAGTAGACTCGATGCTGGCGTGCCCCATGAACTGGGCTATTTGTTGCAACTTAACGCCTCGATGTAACAAATGGGTGGCAATGGAATGACGCAATGTATGCAAGCCAATAGATTTACTTTTAAGGCTTTCCATGCTACTTCGATGCTGTAATTTTTTCACCCTTAATAAAATGCTCATTCCTTCCATGCGATTACCGCGCATACTGATCAAAAAGGCCTTCTGATCCTGGCGATCAATTAAATCCAGTCGACATGTAGTCTGGTAGGCGCTTAATCGCTGTGCCACCATCTTGGTAAAGGGCACGTAACGCTGCGTATAATTCTTTCCGTGCCGCACATGGAGTCTGCGCAAGTCTAGGTCCACATCTGCTATGTCTAACATGCGCCCTTCTGTTCTTCTTAATCCGCATGAATAAAACAGATCCAGGATCGCTTGATCTCGTAATTCTAAAATCGATCCGTTGCCAGCTGCATCATATAAACTGGCTATTTCTGCCTCGGTGAGTACCTCTATTTTTTGCCTGTCGTTTTCTACCAGCCTTTTGATGGTGACACTTAATAGGATCTTTTCAGTATGCCATAAATAGGTGCTAAATTTCTTGAGCGCTTGTAGGTGTTTATTGATATAGCCCTTAGATAATCCACCACCTCTACGCATATTCTTTCGCATGCAAAGCCAGGTAAAATAATCCCGTAATACTTGCGGACTTATTTGCTCTACCTGGGTAATCTGTCTTTGTTCACAATAATGAAACAACTCTCTTAGGTGCAAGGGCATATATTTCTGTGCGGAGCTTGCCATCCCGATGGTAGCCAGCCATTTACTAAACCGCTCTTGGTATTCCCGGTATTTTTTCGTTTTAATTGGTCGTTGTTTCATAATTTTTTTAGGGGGGTATACCTCTTTTCGGTGGGATACTGGGATACTTCGGTAACTCGCTGAGTCTCTTAGGGTTAATTATCCCACTAAGCCAGTGGGATACTTGTGGGACATGGGATACTTAATTTTCCGTTTTGCCTGGCTTTGATATCCTCCAGAATGGCAGCCAGCTTTTGATCAATATCACTCTTTAGCGTCTCATATTCCTGATAATCAGCAATTTGGTACTCGTAACCTCTTTTGCGATTGCCACCCTTATAGCTAATGTATCCATGGGTCTTTAACTCCCGCATGTACCGGTGGATGGTACTGGAGGATATTCTAAATGCTTTGCGGATCTGTTGGGTATAAAATACCTCGCCGGGTTTTACTTTTTTCTTTAGCCGTTCTAAAAAGGTACGCGTAGCCTTGGTCAGCTCATCACTCTTGGCAAATAATACATCGCGCAATAATTTAAAGGCCCACTCGTGATCCGCCACATTGCTCTGGATATATTTTACGCCCGTGTGTGGATGGGTTTTGATCTCCCGCTGGTATTGGTGATAAAAGGTAATGGTCTCAATAAAGCTCAGTAGAAGGGGTAAGCTGCGTTTGGGTTTAAATATGCTTTGGGGTAGATCAATGAATTCAGCATAGGGATTGACTACTTCGATGGACCTTAACAACCGCTGGATATTCTGATGCTTGCGCTGAATGTTTTGCTCCTGGTCCCTTTTTATTTTACCGGCACTTTTCTTCTTCTGGTGGGCCATCACCCTTGCATCCTGGTCCGAACTCTCATCGATGTACAATAAGATGCACCGGTTGGCATTGTCTTCATAGACTTTCTCGCGGGTGGTGCAGCTTGAGATCACCAGCGGTCCTTCAGCTACAATGGTGATGGTGGTGGTGTGCCCCTTGGCATCACGCCAGGCTACTTTCTTTACGATTCGGCCTTTGCTCTGCAATTCTCTGATTAAATACTGTACATTTTCGGCCCCATCAAAATCTTCGATAAACAGTACCTTGCCTTTTAGCTTATTCCCTTCGTACATCAGTGCCTGATCGCTCAAGCTGGTCGCTTCTTCTTTATCTTCGGGAGGGATGAGAGCGGCCAGGCTCTCCTGCAGATGGGTTTTGCCCGATCCGCTACTGCCCAGGTACATGACGTGTAGGGGTTTTTCTCGCTTGCGGCTCATGTAAATGATATGACCGATCAGGGCATTTTCCTGCTCACCAATGATGCCGCTGGCCCTTAGATCCGCTCTTGTGTTTTCTAATAACTTGGGGTCCTTTAAATAGCTTAGTCCTGTTGCTTTTTCTTGCTGCGTTAATTCATGTACCGGCTTTTCCCGGGGTTTTAATAACTCCAGCCGGTCGGTGCGATAATCTTCTAATACGCCGGTCAGATCACTGATCACCTGGCGGCTTTGGGTGGTGCTTAGCTCCAGATCTTCGCTCATCCTTTCGATCAGATTGTCCACCTGGCGACCGTGATATAAGTCCAGGCTTTGGCGGATCGGTATGCTATGGCTTGCGGTCTTTAGTTCTATTTTAAGGGTCACCCTCAGCTTATCCAATCCCGTTATTTTTATTCCACCCAAAATCACGATGTATAGCTCACCGGTACTGTATTGTAGCAGCTCCGGGGATAGTATTTCTAATCGACTTTCAGGCATCTGCGGTTGTGTATTTTCTTCTTCAGTTGAAAATTCAGTTGAAGAAAAAATCACTTCTCTTTTGTCGATCAACTCCTGCAGCAGGGCATCGGCTTGATCCGGATGATTGACTGCCAGGCTGTTGATATCTTCCTGCTTGGGGGTGTGTACCCGGCTGATGCGGAGATCGGTACGGATACCTTGGATTTTTCTACTGGTCAGAGTTATGCCATCTTCTCCGGCCTGGTCACCATCAAAAAATAAGATCACTTCTTCTAAGTGCTCCAGCTCACCTATGGCTGCTGCATGGTGGTCTGTAAAGCCCTTGGTGCCGTGCATCGCTGCATAGGCTGTGCCTTCTGCAGGCGGCACATGTTGCCATAAAGTAGCTGTGTCGATGTGGCTTTCGGTTAATATTAATTGCCGCGTATTTTCTTGTGGCCATCGAGGGTACAAACCTTCATTCGGTCCGTTTAAAAAATAGTGCCGCTGATCGGCCGTATTGTCGATGCGACGGCCGTACAGGTCCACAATCTGACCTCCCTGATCGCGCATCGCAAACACTACACAACCTCTAAACCGGTCCAGGCCATACTTTTCAATGCTTGCCAGCCAGTCTTTATTCTTGCGCCAATTGCTCATCGATCCCTTTGGACAAAAGATAATCCCCAGCTCCTTGGCATCGATCTCACGGCCAGCTAAGTATTTGCTGCCCTCATTGTCTAAACTGCGCACTCCGCTGAAGCTCTTGTAAAACTTACGCATCACAGCTTGCTTCACCAAGAGCTCTGATGCTTTGGGCTTGGGAGTGCCGTTGGCTTGGTGGCCGGTAATCATTCCCTTGGCTTTTAAAATCGCTTCGTGTTTTGAGCAAGCTGAGCCTGTCGAAGTTTCCATCCGCATGATAAAATCAATCACATCTCCACTGCCCGCATCACACTTGCTCGAAAAGCACGTCCATGTATTGGTCTTAGCGTAAATCTGCAGGCTGGGAGTTTTGTCGTTGTGCCAGGGGCACAACAGCCGACCGTTGCGATCAGGAGCTAGATTGTAGTGGGCGAGAACCTGCGTGATGGGGAGGCGGGACTTGATTTCGGTGATCTCCATGTACAAGTGTTAAAGTCTCAAAATTCTTATTCTGAATGATCCTTCACAAAACTAAAGGATTATTCAGACATAAACAAGAACTATAGAAATTGTTTCTGCACTTTAATTCAGCTATTTTTGTTGTGATAATCTGATTAACCTATTAAAACTGAAGGATAATGACTTTTGGAGGTCGAGTTGCCGCCATCAGAAAAGAGAAAAAGATGTCGCAAAGTGATCTTGGGAAGATTGCTGGCATCTCTGGCGATATCGTAGGTAAATACGAAAGGGACGAGATGAAGCCATCCATTGAAACAGCTACCAAACTTGCAGCTGCATTGAATGTATCATTGGATTACCTCGTGGGCAATGCCGAGTCTAAAGTCTTTGATAAAGACCTATTGCAACGTATTGAAGATATTATTAACCTTCCGGATCATGACCGACAAGGTATACTCTTTGCTCTAGATGGCCTACTAAGAGACGCCAAGGCGAGAATGGCTTATCAATGATACTAGACAGCTGACCTTAAGATAAAAATGGTGCTGCAAGCTTGTGACCAGGAAGCACTAGAACTGCCCTCCAATAAATACTTTCAAGAAGTGAAAGGTGTAAAAGCTAAGGAACAAACCGCATGCTATGTACAGGATAACAAGAACATCCAATTTGTCAAATCTTGAGTCCTTTTTTGAATCAACTACTTTCATATAGTACTCTCTTTTCTTAAAGAAAGAATAAACGAACACGCCTACAAATAGTAAGGTGATTATAGTATACTTCCATCTTTCAAAGCGTATCATCGGCCATTGAGTGAAAAAGTACAGTATCGCTAATAAGAAATTCAGGTAGAAGAAGAGAATAAAGCTAATTGCAAAAGCTGCAAAATAAAATCTTAGGGTTGCATCTTTTTCCTTGATTACCCGTTCATAGAACCAATAGAAGCGCACGAATAGCCTGTCGATAAATGCATTCATACTAATACCCCCAAATTCGTCGCCTATAAGGCAACCATGAATTTTGTTTCCAATTTTGGTATGTTCTCGTACTAGTAAGGACTCGTCCACTTTCCCATCCTATCCCCCATGCAACCCCGGCAAGACCTCCAAAGGTCGTTGCTGTATTTGATCCCAGTTCTGCAATAAATCGACCTCCACCAATGTAACCATTTGCATACTGAACGCCAATTCCAAGATAATTGACCGCACCAAACGCAGTCCCTGTAGCACGCAGAGCGGTTGAAGAAAACTTAGCTACTGATCTACCTCCAGTCCATTGATTACCACCCCAGTTAGTTGAATAATACTTTCCATTATTCCCACGCCACACACCTCCACCGTATTTTGCGTGGCCCGTAGCAGTAAGTGCGGAACCAACGATAGCCCCTGCCCCTGTCACATATGATATCTTGGGTGCACTGCTAGGTGCTGTAACCGTTACGGTAGGTAGTGTCCCACCATCTACGATCGGATCACCCGTATGTGACAAATGATTAAGGGCACCCAAGGCTAGCCCCTGGCCCAGACCCACCCATGGATTTCCACCAGCGATTACACTTCCACCTAATCCAGCTAGACCACTACCTACCAGTTGTACAAGTGGACTAGCTCCATGCAGGGCAGAACCCATACCAGAGCCCAAGGCCGAGCTGGCAAAGCCTGCTCCGAAGGAACCGCCTGACAAAGAAGAACCAAGACCACCAACCAAACCATGTGCCCCTGCCCGACCAATTTCATGTCCAAGCGATCCAACTTTTCCAAAGAGACCTCCAATACCTCCTGATGCCAAAGTAGACCCAAAACCAATAGCCGCTCCCCTAAAGAAATTACCTCCTCCCTCATGTGCAAAACTACCTTGCACGAAGGCACTGGCTACCGCCAAAGCCAATAGTGGAATATCTCCCTCTGGATCAGAATACATCAAGGGAGAGTTACCCATGCTGTTAAATGGGCTCATCCCCATGGTTGCTCCCGCAGCTGGATCTACCCCCAACCACCGCCCGATACTAGGATCCAGCATCCTATACCGGGCCATGTTGATATTCAGCCCATGGTCGTTGAGGTATTCGATGCCATTGTACTGGTACTTTTCGTTGTTCAGACTGGTGTTTTCGCCCCAGTCACCGGTCATGGTCATTCCGAAGGGGTAGTAGTTTAGACTCCTATTTTCAACCTCCTGACCAGCTCGATAAGCCACCCTAAGTGGACTTTCGACTTTTGCATGTATGTGTAATTTTCGGCACCCCATTCAGAACCTAAGATACAGATTTAGTCACCCTTTTCTTTTCAATTGATCTTGTGCTGATCTAGATTTTCAATTGAAGAAAAAAGGTCAGTAATAACCGCTCAACAAATCAGGCGGTATTCGTCTCCAATATGGCATCAGTCTGTGGCCACCTCACGCAGTAATAAGGTGTGTCGCCGTGGAGAGCCCGCAGCACATACGCGTGCCAGGCCTGGGTCGTACCTGGTATAAAGAATTCGGTGTGTGGCAAAAAGAGATGATCGCTTCGATATGCGTTAAGGGCAGGGCCTATCACGGTATGATGCGGCGGCCATCACGGCGCCACTCGCTGCTTTCCTGTTCTCACGCTAGGGGCGTGAGCCCATCGCAGCTAGTTGATTTGGCGGGCTGCGCCTGCCCCCGAGGCCCAGGGGCTGCTTCGCAGTACTAGCCCTTCCACCCTCGGCAAGCTCGGGTTCCCAGGGCTAGACCTCGGGGGCGCCCGCGCATAGCCCGCCCGGCTAAATAAACACCTGAGGTAAACAACCAGCCTCGAAGCTAAATCAACCGTCGTAAGATGGTCTGCTAAGCAAAAAACAGCCTGCTCCAACTTCTGGCCAGTCGTCTGCTAAAAAGGTGTTTACCACATATTAACATCATGACCTGGTCGGCTTGATGGTGGAGCCACCAGGGATATTAAAATGTGGAAAACACAGGTCAAGGATTTGGAGCAACCTGATCCGATTAAAAGCAATCCCTTGCTGCAAGTTTTCCATAAGATTCACATTGAGGCATGTAGCCCGTCAGAGCTCCACATGCCTTTCTCATAATGTGAAGCTTGTGGTAAACTTGGCGGACTTGCAATCAGTCGTTCATTCTTGCTACGAGGTTTATTTCCAGGGTTGCTCGCCGTTTCTGCGAGTGCGAACGAGGCCGTAGACTGAACAGCGCCCCACATGGGCGCCAGGCTACGTGGTGCGCAGCACTCATCCTCCCGATAGCTATCGGGGGGTGACCGAGAGAGCTCGCAGGCGAGCACATAAAACTCAAGGCAGTGGCTAGACCCTCAAAAAATATAAATTTTGCCCGATAGGGCTCCTCTCTAGAGTTTTGAGGGACTAGAGAGAACTGCGGTGGCGATCAGGTACACCACGCGAAGATGGTAACCAGCGAGCACCCACTGGAGCGCAAGCCTGGTGGTGCTATGCAAGGCCACAGCTTTTAGTTGTGCCTCCGGGTAACCTTGCATAGCAATCAGCTGAACTGGGCGTGTACCTGTGAGCCACACCTTATTACCTGAGGGTAGGTGGAACTATGAGGATGGCTAAAGTTTGCTTGCATTTTGCCGTACTTTTATCCAGGTAAATAAATCATTGCCAGGGATGCTTTTGGTCCAACGACTTTTGCAATTCGTCCACATGGCTCACCAAATATCTTTCGGTGCTGCTCACGTATTTATGCCCCACCATCTTTTGCACTTCTCTAAGATTGAAGTGCTTTAACCAGTTGCTGATCACACTGGCCCTGAGCTGGTGAGGATTCTTGTATATCGGGTATCGCTTTTTGAGCAATTTGACAAAATACTGCAAAGTATTTCTAAGCTGCTGATTTGGCCCTGGCCTTACGATCAATCGTGCAGAGCTGTTTTTTTTAAGTATGGCAGCTCTGGTGCCTTCCACATATTTTGCTAATACTGGTTTTTGCTGATCACTGATGGGAAGGCTTCTTGCATTCGACTTGATCGTTTTTCTGATAACAATGGCCTGATATTCCATTTTTACATCCTCCATTAAGAGATTTATAATCTGCCCACTATGCAAAGCCTGGTAACACATCAAGCCCAAGATGACCTTGTTACGTATGTCCATAATTGTGCTTTGTGGATAGGAACGATAAAGCTCATTAATTTGCACTTCGTTCAACAAGGGAGATGATAACAAGCGTCCATGATCCTTGATGTGTATTCCATGGCAGGGATTGGGTCGTAAGTATTTAAAATGATAATCCAGCCAGTATTTAATGATTCTGATCTGGTGTTTGATGGTCCTTTGACTATTCCCTTTGTCCCTACAATGATCGATGTACTGAAGGATCTCCAGGTAGCGCAGGTCTTCTTTTTCTAACCCTTGAGATTCTATCCATCTGACAAAAGATTGCACCTGTCCCTGGTAAGATTCTATACTGGAAGGAGCCAGTTTTTTGCGCTTTAAATAGTACTCAAAGCTCATGGATCAAGTGAGTGTAAATTTGAGTAGACTCGATGCTGGCGTGCCCCATGAACTGGGCTATTTGTTGCAACTTAACGCCTCGATGTAACAAATGGGTGGCAATGGAATGACGCAATGTATGCAAGCCAATAGATTTACTTTTAAGGCTTTCCATGCTACTTCGATGCTGTAATTTTTTCACCCTTAATAAAATGCTCATTCCTTCCATGCGATTACCGCGCATACTGATCAAAAAGGCCTTCTGATCCTGGCGATCAATTAAATCCAGTCGACATGTAGTCTGGTAGGCGCTTAATCGCTGTGCCACCATCTTGGTAAAGGGCACGTAACGCTGCGTATAATTCTTTCCGTGCCGCACATGGAGTCTGCGCAAGTCTAGGTCCACATCTGCTATGTCTAACATGCGCCCTTCTGTTCTTCTTAATCCGCATGAATAAAACAGATCCAGGATCGCTTGATCTCGTAATTCTAAAATCGATCCGTTGCCAGCTGCATCATATAAACTGGCTATTTCTGCCTCGGTGAGTACCTCTATTTTTTGCCTGTCGTTTTCTACCAGCCTTTTGATGGTGACACTTAATAGGATCTTTTCAGTATGCCATAAATAGGTGCTAAATTTCTTGAGCGCTTGTAGGTGTTTATTGATATAGCCCTTAGATAATCCACCACCTCTACGCATATTCTTTCGCATGCAAAGCCAGGTAAAATAATCCCGTAATACTTGCGGACTTATTTGCTCTACCTGGGTAATCTGTCTTTGTTCACAATAATGAAACAACTCTCTTAGGTGCAAGGGCATATATTTCTGTGCGGAGCTTGCCATCCCGATGGTAGCCAGCCATTTACTAAACCGCTCTTGGTATTCCCGGTATTTTTTCGTTTTAATTGGTCGTTGTTTCATAATTTTTTTAGGGGGGTATACCTCTTTTCGGTGGGATACTGGGATACTTCGGTAACTCGCTGAGTCTCTTAGGGTTAATTATCCCACTAAGCCAGTGGGATACTTGTGGGACATGGGATACTTAATTTTCCGTTTTGCCTGGCTTTGATATCCTCCAGAATGGCAGCCAGCTTTTGATCAATATCACTCTTTAGCGTCTCATATTCCTGATAATCAGCAATTTGGTACTCGTAACCTCTTTTGCGATTGCCACCCTTATAGCTAATGTATCCATGGGTCTTTAACTCCCGCATGTACCGGTGGATGGTACTGGAGGATATTCTAAATGCTTTGCGGATCTGTTGGGTATAAAATACCTCGCCGGGTTTTACTTTTTTCTTTAGCCGTTCTAAAAAGGTACGCGTAGCCTTGGTCAGCTCATCACTCTTGGCAAATAATACATCGCGCAATAATTTAAAGGCCCACTCGTGATCCGCCACATTGCTCTGGATATATTTTACGCCCGTGTGTGGATGGGTTTTGATCTCCCGCTGGTATTGGTGATAAAAGGTAATGGTCTCAATAAAGCTCAGTAGAAGGGGTAAGCTGCGTTTGGGTTTAAATATGCTTTGGGGTAGATCAATGAATTCAGCATAGGGATTGACTACTTCGATGGACCTTAACAACCGCTGGATATTCTGATGCTTGCGCTGAATGTTTTGCTCCTGGTCCCTTTTTATTTTACCGGCACTTTTCTTCTTCTGGTGGGCCATCACCCTTGCATCCTGGTCCGAACTCTCATCGATGTACAATAAGATGCACCGGTTGGCATTGTCTTCATAGACTTTCTCGCGGGTGGTGCAGCTTGAGATCACCAGCGGTCCTTCAGCTACAATGGTGATGGTGGTGGTGTGCCCCTTGGCATCACGCCAGGCTACTTTCTTTACGATTCGGCCTTTGCTCTGCAATTCTCTGATTAAATACTGTACATTTTCGGCCCCATCAAAATCTTCGATAAACAGTACCTTGCCTTTTAGCTTATTCCCTTCGTACATCAGTGCCTGATCGCTCAAGCTGGTCGCTTCTTCTTTATCTTCGGGAGGGATGAGAGCGGCCAGGCTCTCCTGCAGATGGGTTTTGCCCGATCCGCTACTGCCCAGGTACATGACGTGTAGGGGTTTTTCTCGCTTGCGGCTCATGTAAATGATATGACCGATCAGGGCATTTTCCTGCTCACCAATGATGCCGCTGGCCCTTAGATCCGCTCTTGTGTTTTCTAATAACTTGGGGTCCTTTAAATAGCTTAGTCCTGTTGCTTTTTCTTGCTGCGTTAATTCATGTACCGGCTTTTCCCGGGGTTTTAATAACTCCAGCCGGTCGGTGCGATAATCTTCTAATACGCCGGTCAGATCACTGATCACCTGGCGGCTTTGGGTGGTGCTTAGCTCCAGATCTTCGCTCATCCTTTCGATCAGATTGTCCACCTGGCGACCGTGATATAAGTCCAGGCTTTGGCGGATCGGTATGCTATGGCTTGCGGTCTTTAGTTCTATTTTAAGGGTCACCCTCAGCTT
>CBDCVP010000021.1:0-783602 GCA_965223025.1 Saprospiraceae bacterium | reverse complement strand
GTGAGGAGTATGAAGACATATCAAAGATTGGCAACTAAAATATTCCAGTGACGCACCTTTGTGATAGACCATGAAGGTTATCCAGGATTAAACCCCCTTGGGGTACCCTGAATGCCATCGATCTGGTGACCGGACATATAGAATGGAAAGTACCATTAGGTGAATACCCTGAATTGGTCAAAAGAGGGATTACAGGAACTGGCTCAAAGAACTTTGGTGGCCCCATAGCCACGGCGGGAGGAGTCCTCTTCATTGCAGCTACCGCTGACGAAAAGATCAGGGCATTCAATCAAGCAACTGGTCAACAACTGTGGGAATATAAGTTGCCAGCGGCCGCCTATGCTACACCCAGTACCTTCATGTTGGATGGCATACAGTACCTGGTGATTCTTTGCGAGGAGGAGGAAAAAACAATCTCCTTATGGAGACGCATTAGTGGCGTTTACTCTCTCAAAGTAACTTTTGGGGGTTCCACTTATCAGATAAATGGTCATTCACTAACGCCAAGGGCCATTGGGGATGCACTTTGATAAGGGCTTTACTGCCGTTGCTTTCACCTATTCTATCAAAAACAACCCCATAATTATTCACCTCCAGTCTTCTTCGATATGTTCAGATGACCACCTACCGGCTAGCGCGGTTCCTTTCAGTCCTAGCCTCGTCTCCAGGAATCCGGTACACGGAGGCTGCTCGTTTGCGGCTTAAGAACATAATGCAATCACATCAATATCTACCTTACATAGTATCTTAGTTGTCATATCTAAGCTGCACAGGTAATCAAAGCGTTACCCTGATCTAGAGGGAAGGACTTTGTCTGACTGAAACGTCAGCACCCACATGATAAATATCAGGGACGAAGGCGGACTTGCTGACTTTGAGTGATAGAAGCAGACATGCCTTTGAACTTAACTAGCCACAAGCAGAGAAAACGAAGATGGAAGAAAACAAGAAACCAAGACTTTCCAGATTAACTGCCATACTCACTCAGCTTCAGTCGACAAGAATTGTCACAGCAACTCAATTAGCGGAAAGACACAATGTAAGTATAAGGACCATATATCGGGATATTCGAACTTTAGAAAAGTCTGGAATTCCCATTGTCACTGAAGAAGGCAAAGGCTATTCAATAATGGAAGGTTACCATCTACCACCCGTTCTTTTTACAGATGACGAAGCAAATGCCTTAATCACTTTAGAGCAATTAGCCATTAAAAACAAAGATTTGTCATTTGTTGAAAACATTGGCAGCGGTATCGAGAAGATTAAGGCAATTTTACGATTCTCTCAAAAAAGGCATGCAGACTTGTTAGCTGATAGAATTTACTTTGGCGGGAACAACAATGAAGAGAAAACAAGTAATAACCTAATACAGATTCAATCGGCTATCACCCAACATAGAATCTTAACGATAGACTATCTTTCTTCAGAGAATAAAAAGACCACCCGAAAAATTGAACCTTTTGCTATTTATGGCATTCACGGAAACACCCTCCTCATAGCCTTTTGCAGATTACGAAATGATTTTAGACACTTTAGAATAGATTTTATCAAGAGAATCAATACTGAAAGTGAAATATTCAAACCACCCAACATGACAATAAAAGATTATTTTGAAAAATAATGTGAAAAGTGAGGAGCACCCCTGACACACCTTTGTCGCGACACTAATTACATTTGGGGAAATATTATTCACTTAAAAAGCAAAAAATGGAAATAATCAGCATTGTGATTTTATCGTTATCTAGCCTTTTGCTAATCTCTGTTGGCGCAATGATATTGAGCAACCCTGTAAAAACTTATTTGAAAAATTCAGGAATAAAACTTGAAACCGATGCAAGTCTGTTGAACGAAATGCGAGGTGTAGCTGCGGTAATGCTTTGTGCAGGAATCATCGTTCTTTTTGGGACATTTACAGAAAAGTTAACTTTCACCTCGCACTTTGTTGCCTCACTCATGTTCGTAGGGTTTGTAATTGGCAGATTGATCAGTTTAAGAACCGACGGAAAACCTAGTAAGCAAATCACTCAAGGGATGTTATTTGAACTAATATTAGGTGCAGCAAATGTCTTCTGCTTAATAACTATTTGGGAATAATTATTAAATATGTCAGTGGTCTGTAAAACCCATTTGAATCTCCATTTTAACGAAATTGCTCGGAAAACCAAATGTGCATGAATTTTACCTAATGGTGGTAAAAGGGTGCCGTGACTTTGTTTTAATGCTGGATGACCGGAGACGGTTATTGTACCTGGTAGGGTAAAGGTAGGTAAGATTTTTGTCCCTTCATACATTGGGAATAATCATCTCTTGCAAGGCACAAGTTCTTTGGTAGATTGAGGCCACCTCAAGGAAGCGAAGTTTCGGCCAAGTAATCAAGTCTACGAAGACAGCATCGGCCCACTTTAGGATCAGTAGTCTCCTCCCTGATCACTGCGCCGGCACTCTTCTACCCAAGCAATTAAAGCAGTCTTCATTCGCATCACCACCGATGGATGTAGCCCCGCAACATCTGTCGTCTCAGAGGGATCTTTAAGTAAGTCATACAACTCAAATTTCTGCCCATCTGGAGAGATCAGTTTATAGCGATCTCCCACCCAGGATCTTAGTTTTCGATTTTGAAAACCGATGGCTCGACCTCTCTTTTGAGAACTACCACGCAAAACCGGCTGCAAACTAATGCCGTCCAGTGCCCGCTCCTTATCGGGGTAGGATATATCCACTACATCGATGATGGTCGGAAGATAATCACTGGTCACGCAGGGAAATCTACTGCTGCTTCCAGCCACAATCTGCTCCGGCCAGACACAAAAAGCCGGCACCCTTACTCCCCCTTCGTATAGGCTTCGTTTTCGAGCTCGATAAGGCCCAGATGAGCCAGGAGTATCTCTCTCAGGTCCATTGTCGCTGCAAAACCAAAGTATGGTCTGATCAGCTACTCCTAGTTCATGGAGGCGTGCCCAAAGTCGACCGACCTGTTCGTCCATAGCGGTGATGGTTCCATAAAGCAATTGTTCTTCAGGTCCAAACTGCCGATACAGATCACGATATTTCTTTGCAGCTACGACAGGAAGATGGGGCGTATGGAGCCAGATGGTGGTGAAGAATGGCTGAGATTCTGCCACCGCTCCCTCGATAAAGGGAATGGCTCGATTCATAATCACCTTCGAATTATCACCACGCAGATCTTTCACCACCATTTGTTCGGGACCTGACCAATAAAAGGTGCCATAATTTTTTGATGGGCGTCCGTCCTCCAGCGCGTGCCAGCCATAACGCAATGATTCAGCCAGCTTCAATCTGAAGGAGTCGGGCTTGAGCATTGGATCCCAAGTCGGCACCTTTGACTCAGTACAAAAATACTCGTCATAGCCATGCTCAATCGGGAGTGAGAGGTGCGATGAATCTCTGGGGCGTCCCCGGTTAGCATCGTGAATCTCGGCAGTCAGTGTACCCAAATGCCACTTGCCAAAATGACCGGTGGTATATCCCGATGCTCTCAATAATTCTGGAAGCGTAATTTCACCATGCCTCATATGGCCAGTATTAGCGGAATAGATCCCCATGCGATAGGGATTTCGACCCGTGATGCAACTTGCCCTGGTAGGAGAACACACAGCACCGGCCGAATAAAATCTTGAAAAGACCATTCCTTGGGAGGCCAACTGGTCTAGATGTGGGGTCTGAATCTTTTGATTGCCATTAAATCCGACGTCCCCCCATCCCAGATCATCACACATGATCAAGATGATGTTAGGGCGCAGAGGACCTTTCTCAACAGATTGTGAAAACGCAAAGTAAGATGCCGTCAGAGAAGCGCATATAATCAGGGTCATTCTGAGTAGCATAATGGGTAGCCCTTTTCCTATTTCCATATGTAGCAATGCTTAAACGATTTTAACAAGCGACAAACTCCACAAATATCCCTATGACAGCACATCGTACCGAAATTGGTTATCAATAAAAAACATCTGTTCTGACATAGATCTTATCCCAGCAATCGAGCACGCTTGTCCCATGGCCCTTGAATCGCTAAAGTCAATCCCGGTCCCTGAATGTTGACAAAGAGTGTACTGCCATCAGGAGAAAATGTAGCTCCAGCAAATTCTGATGGATATCCCACATTCTTGGCAATGTGATATATCTCGCCTTTCGGAGTGACACCTACGATGCGTGGCGTCTTCTTATCCTCGCAAATCACGATATCGCCATGAGGAGCGACGGTAAGATTGTCGGCACTTTCTACAAGATCTGTATTGTTGGGTTCCACAAATATCTCCAATCTGCCAGGCTGATCCTGTTCTCCAGGTTGACCTTCATGTGGTGAAGGGATATAGCGAAAGATCTGACCATGCTCAAGATCACCACCGTTGGTACACGCAAAGTAAGCTTCACCTTCTCCAAACCACATGCCCTCTCCTCGAGCAAATCGGGCGGCACCTCGTTCAAAACCCCGGAGCCGCAAATCGTCATCGGGAGCATCGATGCCATCGATATCAAGCCACTCCACAGGATACTGTCTTCCGATGCTCATCTTCTCGGTGTCGAGATCAGACCAATTTCGCGTGTCGAAACTGGGTTTACCCTTGACAGCCAGGATCTGCAATGTTCCGCCAGCATGCACTTTCCCCTTCTGATTGGGCAAAAACCGATAGATCAATCCATCTCCTCGATCCTCAGTCTGGTACACGATGCCCGTTCGGGGATCTACGCAGACGGCTTCATGATTAAACCTGCCCATACCTTCAATGGGAATGGGATCAAAAAGTCGTGGGTCCACCTGAGCAGGCACTTCGAAATTATACCCATGATTCTTCTCCAGTTGCTCATCCGCCTTGCTGGTATTTTCTTCACATGTGATCCAGCTCTGCCAAGGCGTTGGTCCTCCGGCACAATTACGGATCGTCCCGGCCAGGCTTAAGTACTCACTTTCTACCTGTCCAGACACTGGATCATAGACCACCGTAGTGGTTCCACCCATACAGGGTTTTTGTCCTCGTCCATAATCATAGAGCTGAGAGGCATTTACCCGACTTAAAAGAGACAGGTCAGCACCAAATGGTCCCCCGGCCACATCTCCTGGTGAAACTTCGTGATTCCTGATGATGATCACCTTGCCATCCAGAGCTGCAAAGGTCGCCATACCGTCGGCTGCTCCAGGCACTAGAAATCCATCAGTCATGATGGTCCCCTTTTTTGAGATGACCTTGTAGGTGAAGCCTGGTGGAAGGTTTAATACACCCTCAGGATCTTCTACCAGACCTCCATAGCCAGGATGCATCAATTCGTCAACTTCCATCGCTATCCCCTGCTCAGGAGTTCCTGACTTGCACGCACTTACAAATGTTTGCAATCCGAGGAAGCCCGTGCTTATCCTACCCGCATTGTATAAAAACTTTCTTCTTTTCATGATCAAAAGATACCAATTATTGCTGAATCTGAATTGCATTCTCCTACTGCTGATCTACTTAGTAATAACCTCTCTGGCCGTGCAGTCCTGGGACGGTAATACTATCAATTTTTGAGAAAATAGATGTACCTTTTGCTAAGATGTCAGACAAATCACCCTTTTGGGTGAGTGGATTACTGTCTTTGATATCTAGCTTTGAACCATTGACCCTCAATCACTAAATGAGAATCATCAAGTCATGACTCACTCGGGTAGCTCACGGTGTTGGATTGTACCTCTTGCATGGATCTTGATCAGTACAAATCTGGTGGGTCAAAATGCCTTCTATCCATCCGATCAAAAAGTGGGAATCCATGGCGCCTTTGCTGATCTCAATGCCGCCTGGATGGGTCGACATGATGGATTGACGGTTGGTGTGGAGTGGTCCAAAGACTGGTCTGGCTTTGAGGGAAATCCTCGCACGGGAGTAGGATTCTTTGATGCCCGTGTTCAAGAGAGCAATTCCTTTGTAGGAGCTACCATCAAGTTTGACCGGATCGCCGCTTTTCGAAGGAGTCAAATTGGTCTCGGATATGCCTATAGTGGTACGCTGTCCGACAATAATGGCTTCAAGCCCATCCGGTTGGTCATCGGTTTTCAACCTCATCTGGACTTTTTTAAAGCTGACTATACAGGGGTATTTGATGAGCTGTATCCAACGGCGGTTCCTCCCGATGGGATAGACCAAACGACCTTTGGTTTTAACGTAGGGTTACTACTTACCAATGGAGGATATGATCATGACGTAGAAAACACTTGGTATGTTGGAGGTTCGCGGCGTAGCACAGGAATCTCCCTAAGTGGGGGACTGGACGAAACGACATCTGACCTCAGTTACCAGGAATGGGTTGCCATGGCTGGCATACGACAGAATATCAACTATGAAGATATTTACTTTGAGGGCAATGCCAGTGCCATCCACTCAGCAGCTGGCATCGACCTGTCCTTACTATTGTGCCTGGAAAAAAATAATTTGAGAGAAGGAGGAAATGGCGGTGGTTGGTTTGGAATCGGCGTGAAAAGCAATGTGCAGACTTTCGAAGGTGCCAAGCAGCTGAATGCTCAGGTTGGACTGATCAAGAGGTTGTTTGAAGGAGAAGATAGGTTTGTGCGGATTGGTTTTTTTGCAGAGTCAGACCTGGGACCTTTTTCTTTGCTCGGCAACCGCTTTGGAATCATGATGGTCTTCCGAAAATAATGATTAGTAAAGTAAGTGAAAATGATAAAAGATAAACAACCGATGTTGAACTTGGGCTCCAGTCTATGTACATTGGCTCGACCTCTAGTTGATGCTTTAGCCACGCTAGGGAACCTACGATTCATAAATACCTGCCAAAAAAACAGCGCTACCTGCACATTATTATTAATATTTATAGTCGGCCACGGAATCATGTATGGTCAAGTGCCCCCCAGCTTTATGGTACAGGGTTTGGCCCAGGATATAGACGGAGTACCATTGATCAATGAAGACGTAACGATTGAAATACTCTTGGACGGAACTGCCTTGGACCATGAGGCTGTGGTGACGACATCCTCTGCCGGCGTATTCCGGGTAGAAGTAAGTGGTGTTGATCTTCTGGATCTATTAAAAACCGGGAATGGTTTTCTTGAAGTCTTTGTGAATGACATACCCTTATCAACACCCTTACTATCTGTACCATATGCCATGATTGCAGAAGAGGTAGTCAATGATCAATTTGAAGATGATGATGCAGACTCCACTAATGAATTGCAAACCCTCGCATTTACCGATGGTAAACTTGCCATTTCCGGTGGGAATGAGATCAGCATACCAACAGGTAACACCGATGCTGATGCGGATCCTACCAACGAGCTTCAAACTTTAGCCATCAACAATGGGGTACTAAGCATCACCGATGGCAATGAGGTGACCCTGCCGACCGGAGATGGTGGCGTTGACGACGACGCCGATCCCACCAATGAGCTGCAGCAATTAAAGCTTGATGGTACTACCATTAGCATCGTTCCTAATGGAGAAGGTCAAGATGCGATTGACCTTCCGACTGATGGCGGGACAGGCACATCGCTTTGGTCGGCTTCAGGGCCAGACATCTTTTATGAAGATGGAAACGTGGGTATCGGCACATCAGAGCCTTTAACTGCCCTTCACGTCAATGGAGATCTCTCGGTAAGCAATGGCACCACAAGACAAGTGGTCATGTCCAGCAATGGATCAAAGGGTGAATTGGCAGTGTTTGATAGTGACAATGATCTCGTAGCACAAATGAAGGCCAATGGCTCCTTTAATGATCCAGAAGGTGATTTCGGATATTTAGAATTATTTGGACCAAATGGAGGCTCAAATGTCATTTTGGGATTTATTGGTCCACAGGATGATCAGGACAGAGGAGGGATTGGAATCTATAATGAAAACAATCAAGCTTGGTGGATGAGTACCGGTGCATCGGGAAACCAAGATCTCTCCCTGTATTATTTTAATGGTAATAATCTAAATCGTCTGGGGGAATTTTCTAGAAACACGGGACAGTATTCTGTACTGTCGGATCGAAGTGTCAAGGAAAATATCAAATCATTATCCAATGTGCTTACAAGTATAAAATCCTTGAGACCGGTAACGTATAATTACATCCACGACCAAGATAAAAAATCCGATATGGGCTTCATTGCCCAGGAAGTAAGCGAGTATTTTCCCAACTTAGTCAATCAGATGGACCAGCAATTGGGCCTCAACTATACGGGATTTTCTGTACTCGCCATCAAAGCCATTCAGGAACAGCAAGTACTCATAGAGAGACAGGAGACCATCATTCAGAATCTCTTACAGCGAGTCGAAGCTCTTGAGTCAAAAGATCAATAAAGACACTGTGAGTATGCGTATTACCACATTAATTCTAATCACATCACTTTCCTGGATGGCTCTCACCGCTCAAGAAGACCAAGTACCATATTTAATATCAGCGGGTGGCGATGTCCAGACTGATGGCATCCAGACCATCCATCTTGCACTTGGTGAACCGGTGGTGGCAGCAGGAGAGGGTACTACCTTTGTGGGTCTAGGATTTCTGCATGCCATCAGCCGATCTGAGCCATGTCCTCCTGAAGATACTGTCTGCGTATGCCTGCGAAATCCACTTAATCCTAATTGTGTTGAAATAACATTGGCAAGTGTGAATTTTCTCATCGATTCAGAGCATACAAACCTCCCACCTCCCACCCTAGATCTAGATGGCACTTTTGATCTCACCATTTTTAACCGCTGGGGTAAATTGGAATACAGCACGAAAAATGAAGGAAATAAAATATCAAGTTGGGACGGCACCAATCAGGACGGTGAAGAAATGCTCAATGGTGTCTACTACTATGTCCTGGAACATCCAGGTTGTGAAAATGGTAAATGCAAGGGGAGTGTCACCATCCTTCGATGAGGAATGATGTTTTAGTTTACCATGACATGCTTTGAAGTAGGCACAGGAGATCATTTTCCCCGTTTAGGCATAATTGATCTGCGGAATAATGATTGAAACCGCTGTCCCATTTTCTCCTGCAAAATTAAGCTCAGCACCCAGTTTTGCAGCAAATGCCTTGATCAAGCGAAAACCCAAAGATTTCGTCTCCTGTAGAAAGAATGATTTAGGCAAACCAATGCCATTATCACTCACATGCAAATGCAGACCCTCGTCCTTTTTTTGTAGGGAAATAGACACGATGCCACTCTCCAGATCTGCAAAGGCATATTTCAGCGCATTAGAGACCAATTCGTTGATGATCAGGCCAAGAGGAATCACATGGTCGACATCTAACGTAATATCATCAATGTCCATTTCCATCCTCACCTTTTCAGTTTCGATATTATAAGATTTAAAAAGTCCTGCACAGAGCTTCTCAACGTACTCTTTGGTAGAGACGCCAAATAGGTGATCATCTTGATATAGATTTTGATGAATGAGCGCCATGGATCGCACCCTGTTTTGTCCTTCCTGCAATGCTGCCACAGCTGATTCGTCGGATAAGTTTCGAGATTGAAGATTCAGGAGAGAACTGATCACCTGCAGATTATTCTTCACCCGATGATGAATCTCCTTCAGCAGTGTTTCTCTTTCGTCCAACGTGCTAGCGATAATTTTATTCTGAAATTTAATCCTCCGAAATAGCCTGTATAGCACCAGTGAGACCAAGGCAAACAGAACAATGGCGGCACCAAATGCCAGGTTTCTTCGGCGAGCAGTCTTTAGCTGTAACTCAGCCAATCGATTTTCACTATTTAGTAATGCGATCTCTTGGTCCTTAGCAGCTTGCTCCTTCTCAAAAGCATACTCCATTTCAAGCCTGGTAAGTGCTTTGGTATTTTCCTCATTAAACAGTGAGTCTTTTATGGTACTAGCTTGTTCGAAAAACTGCAGTGCCGACGCAGGTCTTTTGTCTTTCAGCAATTTGTATAGTAAGTACTTGGCATCATACTGCACCTGCAATTCCCCGATCTCTTCACTCAACCGAGTAGCATCGAGCAACCACCTTTCGGCCTCTTTCTGCTGGCCCAAACCCATGTGTGCTTTGCCCATAAAAATTCTTGCCATCGCTCTTGTATGTGGATCTGCGGTCTCGAGTGCCAGTGCCCTTTCATTAAGCTCCAAGCCCCGGTGGAAGTCGCCCCCAAGGATGGCTAGCTCACCAAGATTATTGAGAGATATGGCTTGTCCACGTAGGTCTCCTATCTCTTCTTTTAATCTCAATGATCTATTATGATAATATCTTGCTGAATCCAGTTGACCATGTTCTTTATAGAGTGTACCGATATTATTCAAACTGATGGCAATTTGGAATCGGTCAGCCATCTCTCGTTTTAATTCCAATGATCGTCGGTAATGCGCCAATGCCTGGCTGAAATCTTTTTGATTCTGTGCAATTATTCCAAGATTATTAGCTACCGAAGCTTGGCCAGCCACATGATTGATCTCCTCGAAACCCTTTAGAGCCTGATAAAATGCTTGCACCGCCCTGGTGTAGTTACCCTGTTTTTGATACACCAGACCAAGATTATTAGAAATGCCTGCCTTGCCAAAAGTATCATCTGTAGACATAAATATTTGCACGGCACGATCATAATAACGGATGGCCTCCGGCAAATTGCTTTCCATTTCCGCTGTCATCCCTAGGTTATTGAGTAGACCAGCACCTTTTCTCGATAAAGTGTCGGCACCGAGGAGTACGTACGATTTGGTCCAGTAGAAACGCGCAGAGTCTACTTCACCCAACCTGCCAAAAGCAGTTCCAGCAGTCGCAAAGGCTTCTGCCAAGGCGGTTTGATCATTTAGGTGGCGTGCCGACAGGAAGGCCTGTCTGAGCACGTTAATGGATTTAGAAGATTCGTGGTCACGGTATGTCTTGCCCAGTTCTACAAGGATCTTCAGACGCAATGTATCAGCCATTTCTCCCTGTAGAACGAGCTCGAGACTATCGGCCTTTTCCTGATCTAGCTGAGCTGTGGTAAGCTGCCAACTGCTCACGAAAAGCAGGCAGAACATCAAAATTCTATTCATGGGGAGTATTATTGCCGGCGAAAGATACGATCCTATGATTGATCCGGGTAAAGATTCGGTCCCGCGGCAATATCGCCTAGGGCTTAAAAAGGAAACTTCTTAGGTACTTTTCGCAATAAGCTTTTTGACACTTCATATACAGACGCTTCACGAGACCCATACTCGACATCCTTGTACCTCCATAAGGCACGATCATCCGCATTCTGTAGCACAAAAGAGCCTTCGATTCGACGATCGGCTTGTAAACTGCCATTGAGTAAACCAGATGCAGATTCAGCGTAGACGGTCAGCTGGTTGACCTGACCAGAAATTACGGCATTGACCCCCAAAATCTCTGTCAGTTCTTCTACACTTACTTCCTGGCCTGCCTTTACCTCCTGTTCTTTAGCTTTCAAAATCCGGTTTGTCTCATTGTAATCCTGAATCGCCGAAATCTCAAAACCCTGCTCGTTTAGTTCTCTTAAGAAGTAACGGTATAAATCGCGCTGCAAACGAATCCCCTCTTCGCGTTCCACTTCTCGAAAGTCCTCCAACTTCATACCAGGTTCTACCTCTTTTTCAATGGTGTGCACCCTAAAGGGCAAGATGGCAAATTTTCTATCTGGATTATTGCTCCACGAAAAACCTGGTGCTTTACTCCAGGTGGCACAGCCAGACACAAGCAACGACAGTAATATGAATGTAGCAAATCTCATTTTCATCAACTAGAATCTCACATATCTAGCATCAATTCCAACCAAGAGCTGCCCAAGTCGATGCGTACTTAAAAGCATCCTGGACCGATGGTTATGCTGTGTACTAGCTTGAAAAAATACCGAAAACTTTTAAGAAAAAGAAAAATCTTCTTTCCGGGTTTGCCGAAATAGATCTATTGGTATCCAGGCAGACATATAAAGCTGTTAGCAGACAAATACGATACGGTCAGCCTAGATCCGTCACACAACAATATGAGCCATTGCCATACCGGGGAAAGAATACTACTAGCGGTCAGCTTCAGACTGAAAAGCAAGCAGCAGTGCTCCGGTTCGCTTCTGTAATCTATTGCGAAAAAAACCCGTGCCTCCTAAGATAGAACCCTGCCAGCCCAAGGCCTGCCCGGCCCACTTCCTAAGATCGAAATCGTCAACATGCTTGATGATTTTACCATCCGCGAGGAAAAATTCTGATACGATCTGATTTCTCACCTGCCTTCCTGTGGTGCCAAAGGTGTAGGTTGCTTGCCACTGCGCACTGGCATTTGCACCTTGAATAACTACATCTGAGTAGGTGACCATCAAATCCTTGGAGCGACTACACAGCATACGCCACATGTCTTTAGCGTCTTTACCACGCAAAGTGCCAAAAGCTGGATCGGTAAAAGTAACTTGATCGTGATATTGAGACACCATTACCTCTGCATCCAACTTTTGAAAGGCACGATAAAAAGTAGTAATTGGATCTATTGATGGCATAGCTTTGGCATTTTACTTACCGGTCGATGGCAAAATGTCGACCTGACCCCTCTGATCGATGTCCAAATTTACTTGATCCAAGCCGATATTTAGCGAAAACTTACCGCCATCAGCGATTGGTCACACGAGAAATGACTTTTTTCTGCGTGTCCGATAAATCATCGAGAGCATCATCGAACCCACACGTATCACTGGAGAGCACACCAAGTTGAGTGGAAAAAATATCTAGTGTGTTAAGTCCCATCAGATTCAGTCATGATCATCTTAAGCGAATCCTATCTTTTCACCAGTCGTTGAACCTGCTGACTCGTCTCTGATTTAATCTCTACAAGGTACACACCTGAGGGGTAGTCAAAATGATCCATCATCCAGCCTCGTACTGTCGGATCAAAACTTCGACTCTGGTACATCAAAGTACCCATCAGGTCATAGATCGAGATGGTGACAGGATCCGGAGAACTTGAGGATATGTTGACCCCAAAACCACCGTCGGTGGGATTCGGGTAGATGACCGCAATCGATCGTCCATGCTCAGCAGCTGAAGGATTCCCTAGCTCGGGTGCCTTATTTACTGTCAATCTATGCAAATCATCACTTGCTGACGACTCCAGTTCAGCAGGAATCGACAAACGGCCGATTTTGGCAAGAGGAGACCGATTGTCAGACTCACAATAAACGATATCATCTATCGCACCTGACCCTTTCAACCGGATCTCCATCCTGCTTGCACCAGACACACCAATATCAATTTTCTGGACCGAATTGTCGCCAAGCGGGCCTAAGGGCCAGGTGCCTATTTTTTTGTGTTGATCATAAACCTCTATCTTACTGCCTTCCTTTCTGATATCAATCACCTTGAGGGATTGGATGTCGACTGGCTTCTCAAATTCGAAAATCAAGGTTCCGCCCCTATCGCGATCGTCAAGGATATCTAATTTTCCATCGTCATTTCGATCTATGGTATTTTCAGCAATCACCAAGACTTTATCCTGTGGTGTATGGTTAGCACCCTCTGTGCCCTGATTTCCACCTTTACCTTTGCCCGGACCACCAAAATCTCCATTTGGAGTACCCAGCTCTTCGGTCCCCAGCGGAGGATCTGCTGAAGGGAAAATGGTTGCGATTAGTGGTCCCTTGTTATCTTGAGCAGAAATACGGACGTTGTCGAGCTGATGACCAACTATGATTCCTGCATCAAAGTTGTCAAAGTCCGCGGTCTGGCATGGGTCCTCCTCAAGGATTATCTGTGTCTCTGCTCTGCCAGTGCAACCATTCGCAAATTCGACCTCCACTGAAACATGCTGAGAAGGACCACAATATTCAATCTCCGGAGTCACCTCAGTGGTACTCCATCGATAAGCATGGACCGGTGCGGTCACTTCAGGGAATAGTTCCACACAATCTGATCCCAGCTCCATCGTGACTGTCTCGGGTAGGATGACCTGAGCCTCACTCCCCCTCCAAAACATCGACATTGCACCAAGATCATTCCCACTCCGATCTCCAATGAGCACCTGGTGCCATCCTGTAGATGGAAAAACACCTGCTACTTCGACTTTAGTTGCCCCATAGATCTCATGTAGCTGAGTGCCTGCTGGATCATACATCCTTAGGAATGGCTCGGGAGCTTTATCTTTTTCTCTGAGAGCAAAGGAATATTGCTCTCCCGCTACACCATACACTTGATAGGACCGCAATTGTGCAATGGCATCGAGATCCAAATTGAATTCATTGCTGCTTTCGCAAAGTTTGACGTGCGAGCAGGTGCCACCTTTAATAGCTTCGTAGTGCAGCCCATATGATCCAAAATCATTTCCATGCTTGTCCTGTACCACTACTAAATAAGTTGTTTGTTGGTCTGCCGACAATGGTATCTCAATCATTCTATCAGAACCGACCGCACTTACTAAGAGCGTGCCATCTTGGCTATATACTTCAACGTTGATTTCGAGGGAAGGATCGGGTGACCGGGCCTGAAGTACACCATGCTCATCTTTCTCCATAGTCAACAGATAGGGATGCCGGGCAGCCAGCGTAGATAGAATTCCCTGCTGAGTTTGACCACAAGTAATGGAGGGGTAGCAATCGGAAGCGTTTAGCCACAGTACCGAGCAGCCAAACAAGTCCCTATCATTCCCACCTCGATCCGTGATATAAAGGTGGTATTCTCCCGAATAAGGCAGGTCAAGAACAGCCCCTGCTGTACGACCATTTCGCTTCGAAACTGTAAGCATTTCACCTGATTGATCGTACAGGTAAAACTCCGACTCAAGGTGTGAGGTTAGGGAGCGCATCTGAGTGGAAAAAATATCTCCTTCATTCCCCACAAAACTGAACACATTAACTGCACTTGTGGTCCGTATGGAGTCATCGAAATTCACAAAACACGGTAGCCAGGTGCCGTACTCCGGAGAGTTTAACTTTTGTAAAGACAGACCATACCTCCCCACATCATTATGATTATAGTCATATACTTCGAGATGGTATTCACCGGCCTCCACGAGGAGGAGATCTTGAAAACTGGCGAGACCTCCAATATCGTGCCTGGCCACAATTAGGGAGTCGGCGGGATCGTATAGCCGGAAAGCCGCATCGACTCGCTCCAGGTCTCTGATCCGTATCCAGATGATATCTCCGGCCGCTGCAGTAAATGTATAATCCTTTATCTCACCCAGCTCCGAAATTTCGCCAGAGAGATTACCTCCATACTCAATCCTCTCTTGCGATGAGACATGGCTTACAAATTGTGTCACACAAACTAAAGTAATCAGAATCCGAATCATCCTACGTAATTTATTAGGATAACTGATCCAAAAAGCAAGCCAACTAACTTTTATTAATATAAATAAAAAGTCATGTGTATTGAATTGACTAACCTTTTTCTATATAGTGGAGATAATTTGCACATGACGATCCGGACTGTTTGAACCTCAGCAATGATTCTTCGTAAGATCTAATGTTGTAACTATTTAGACGAATTTTTCAGTCCTCATGGATCGATCAGGTGCTTGTATTGTCATAACTACTCCCTATTGTTTGCTCATTGTTGGCGGAGCTGTGCTGGGACTGATGTTCACATCGTTTTTCTACTCCAAGCAACCTAGCAAACCATTGAAGGTCGCACCTTGGTCGACACTAAAATTTGGATTGAGTAAGATCCCTCCACCAGCCACGAACTCGACTGTCGTGCCATTACCTACCCTACCATCGGAACTGATGACACCCGAATGCTCGTAGTACGAACCACTGATTGGATTTCCACTTACCTCCAGGGTTGTTCCTTCAATAAGGAAAATGGTACCACTGCGACTCACCGCGTACAAGGTGCCATCTTCTGCCTCTCCAAATGCTGCGATACTCCCTGCGTTGTTGGGTTTAAATCGGTTTGTACTAAAATCAGAAGCCATAGTCCAAAAATTTCCAGATCCATAATCTGCAAAGAAATAGTAACCATTAAGGCAAGAGTTTGGCCCGCGATACACGAGTCCACCGGTCGCTGACCATCCTCCAGTACTACCGCTTCGGCCATAATCAAATACAGGACCAGTGTACTGGGCTGAGCATCCACTCAGATTGTACTCATCATTACCTTCATAGCATCTCCAGCCATAGTTTTCTCCTCCCATACTGGCGGCTGGCTGAAAATCTATTTCTTCTTTGTTACTCTGACCCACATCTCCTATCCAGAGATCTCCGGTTTGACGGTCAAAACTAAATCGCCAGGGATTACGTAAACCCAATGCCCAGATCTCATTGAGGGTGGTGGCATCGGAGACAAAAGGATTGTTCGATGGAATGCCATAGGCAGCAGCAGTATTGATATCAATCCTTAGCATTTTACCCAGTAAAGACTGCTTGTTTTGGGCATAGTTTGATGGATCTCCACCTCCCCCACCGTCACCAGTAGCAATGTATAGGTATCCGTCAGGACCAAAGCGCAGACAACCTCCATTGTGGTTCACATCAGGTTGCACAATTTTGAGGATCAGTTTCTTACTATGCACATCCGCTAGATCGGGATTGGACGCATCCCTAGTGTACCTGGATATCTGAGTATCTCCATTGACATCTGTATAATTTATAAAAAAGTGGCCATTGGTGACGTATTCTGGATGAAAGGCTAAACCCAGAAGACCCTGCTCGCTTTGTATGGATCTTACCAGGGAATCAATGTGAAGAAAAGGTGTGGATAGTGTGGATCCATTCTTGATTATCTTAATTTTTCCATCTTGTTCCACCACAAATAGTCGACCTGTCCCATCACCGGCATTCACCAGATCGACCGGATTTGAGAAACCCGTAAAGGTGGGGATCAACTCGTATGTCGGATGCTGCGCCCTTATCGCAAAGAAAAAGAAAAGGAAGACAGCGCAAATAATAAAACGTACACACACCATAGATCGAAAATTTATTTATTAACAAATAAATAGTCTAGTGTGTCTCCTCGAAAAAGGCAACTTAACTCCTTACCTGCTTCCGGTAAGTCGACCTTGTTTCACTAATTATTCCCTTCGCCGAATATAAATCTTCTTAGTCACCGTCTTTCCTTTTTTACTTGAGGCAACCACATGATATATACCCGGTTTCCAGTATTCTGTATTTACTGAAAATCGAATTGCTTCCTTATCTGCCAATTCCTTAGTAACCATTGGAGCTTGCTTAACCTGACCTTTGTCACCGACGACCTTGATGGAGTAACGATCCTTCACTCCAGCAGTAAAGATATACTTGTGCTGCATCTCAGATGACCTGGCAGCACTCGACTCCTCCAGTGTTTGGCTTACACCAAATTGAAAAATAAAAAGGCTGATCAGTAGTGTAGCAATAATTCTCATTCCTAGTTTATTTCTCCGAATTAATTAATTTAATGGATCTCTGTATATCTCACCTTATCAAAATAATAGTTATCCACGTTGTCTCCACATTGGATGGTAATTCGGACTCCTCCATTGATGGTTACATCAGGTGTGAAACGATACGCATATTTTTTCCAATTGGGTGTTAATACAGGAACTGCACTAAGATGATCAGTCCAGGGAGAAACATTGAGTTCCACTCGCAGATTAACTACACTGCTATTGTCTGACCTGGCATAAAAGGAGAGTTCATATTCTTTTCCCGCCACAATTGAATGGTTCTCCTGCATAAATTGGACTCTCCATCTATCTGCAGTTGCGCTGGTCACCTGCACCAGACCGGCATGTGCTTCTTCGTACGGATTGGTCATCACGGTAGACACGGTAGCTGCTGCACCATTCGCCTGATCTACGTACAGATACCAGTCTGTAGTGCCATTCTCAAAGCCGGCGTTGGTGGCGTGGTTGACCGCACAATATCGCATGTCGGCGACAAAAATTCCTGAGGACGACACTTCAAAGCCAGGCTGTAATTCTACCGCATTATTAGCCATAAACTCTACTAGATTGCTGGCTAGAACTCTTCCGTCTGAAGTGACTTCATAGCCCTGATAGATGTCTGATGGGATTGGATCCATATTGACGACCAGCAAATCATCGGTCACACACTCTGGACAATCGGCACAAAAAGGATCGGTACACGGCAAAACTGTGATTTCTGCCGACATAGATCCACCCGCATAACTATAGGTAATGGTATGGGTACCAGCCCCAACCTTCTGGACGTCAAAATCAAAGGTCTCATCGCCATTGTCTGTCACACCCAAGCCGGCATAAGTGCCGTTGAGCTCCATACCTCCGGTGAGTTTCTGGTAGACCCCCTCACTTTCGCATGGGCTAAAGGCCAGGTCAAAATCCGTAGTACTTTGATCCTGGGTGAAAATTCTGAGTTCACTTAGACCGTAGCATCCTCCTCCATAATTGTCTACGGCTGTGATGAGCAGGTAGCGAGCATTGACACCTTCCAAATCAGGACCCTGAGTACCTTGGTAGAAACCCGAAGCATTGGCCTTCGGGATCGTGAGGGTATCGAGCGAGGTCCAACTGTTGCCATTGAGGGAGTAATCAATAATGACATTCTTAAGGCCCGATGTGATATAGTCGGGATGATTCATATTCCAGAATATTAGGTCATATAGCGAATAGACCTGACCTAGGTCATAACTTATCCAGTGAGAGTTACCGTGAGCTGGATTAGGATTGTTTTGTGGTGTGCATGAGAGCCATCCTTCATAGGCATTGGTGGTGTGCCGATCAGGATACGACTGGGCCGGGCTCACGTGAGGTAGCAGTGAGAAAAGTCCACACAAAAGTGCTGGGTAAAAATAAAGCATGGTCAACGATTAAATATTGAGAAATCCAATGGGAGGCTCTGAAGAAAATGGATCATAGAAATTACCCAAATTGGGAAACAGAATGGATAGGTCTGAACTCGGAACTCCAAACCATTTGGCAATTTCGGCAAAATACTCATCGGTGGAAAGGGTGGGTATAAACCTACCTAAGCCCACCTCCAGAGGTCCCCCATCTGCCAGCGATGGATAATCACCGTAAATCTCTCCTCCATTGAGTAGGTTAGCCCCACCCATGACCAAGGTATTGCCGCCCCATGCATGGTCAGATCCATTTCCATTGGATGTTAAGGTCCTGCCAAACTCAGATACAAGCATTGTGACCACATTGTCCTCAACATCAACTTTTCCCGGAGCCATCGCATCTTGAAAACTGCCCAACGCATCACTGACCATTTTAAGCATGCCATGTTGACTTTCCATGACCTCGTCGTGGTGATCCCACCCTCCCACTGTAATAAAAAAGACTTGTCGTTTGAACGACAGGGCCCCTCTCACATCAATGGTGCGAGCTATCATCTCAAGTGCCTTGCCGATCTCGGTGTCGGGAAATTCGTTGGCACCGAAGGTGATGGAATCTTGTATGGCCTCATCAAACTCAAGAAATCCATCTCGGGCATCCCTGACCACATTCATATAGGTTTTCTTGAAGATATCTTGATACTGCTGTCCCAACAGACTATCGATGGCCTCCTTGCGCACGGTAGCAGTATGGTACATGGGATTCTGATCATATCCATCGATTCCCACTGCACCATGATAAGGATCTATCGCATATTCTATTGTGGTATTCCCGGTCTGCCATATATTGGATCCTGATAGCGAGACATTCATTGAGATATTTTGATTACCATTACAATCTCCGATCAAATCTGCCATCTTACCGGCCCATCCCTTGGCTCCTCGTTCATGTGGGATCCCTGTCTGCCACTGTTGAATTTGATCTGAATGAGAAAACAAGCCGATGGGCAAATTCTGCTCGTTTTCGTATTGCGTCTTGGTAGTGGGGTATACCAACGTACCGATATTCGACAAAAAGGCAAGTTTATCATCTCTGAATAAATCCCGCACTCGATCCATGACCGGGTGCACTGCCCAGTTGCGATTGCCTTTTACATAAATGTTGTTCATGGCATCCACCATTAAAGTGCCGAGGTCGAGACCCGTGCCCACCACCAGATTATTCATGCCATCATACTGAGCTAACTTGGCTAAGGCAAGGCCTCCATTGCCAGTCGTATGAAGCCCCTGTCGGGCAGTCACGTACTCATCATAGTGCTGTGTGTTGTACGGAACCAGCATGTTGAAAGAGTCGTTGCCACCGGCGAGCAGTATGCAAACAATGGCTTTGTAATCGTTGAAGTTGTCAGCGACAGAGGAATTTGATATGGCCGCAGCATTGATTGCTTTCAGATTGAGCAATGTATTCATAAAGGTCAGGTAGCCGAGTCCCGCACAACTTGCCTGGCCTAAAAATCTTCTTCTCCCCAAGTGTTTCATGGACATTAATCTAGATTTTGATGGTTTATCTGATGGTGCTATATTCTGGAGATACCAACGCGAGATACATGCCGATGCGCACCCTGTTTTCTTGATATTCGTGCCATTCTACACCAGGGCTGAAGCTCTCCAGTGCCCTGCGTATGATGACTCTCGTACGATCAGACATATACCCTCCCAAGAGGTACTGGTCGATCCAATTAAGGTAGGTCTCCGTATCCTTTGCCAGGTCCAACATTTCGGTGACATCCCAGTACACCTCTGTCTGCTCCTCTGTCAAGACATCTCCTTCCCAGTTGTTCATGATCTGACCCCATGAAGCTACCCATCGATACACATTGTTCATGTAGCCTATGCTGGTACGAGAATCATGGATCTTGAACTCCGGCGCTACTAGACCCAGATCTGCAATCTCACCATTGGGTGTATCATCGGGCAGAAAAAAGTTGAATACACTTGGTGAGGCGAGCACTGCCTGTTTGGCTTCTTCATAAAATTTCCAACCAATATTCCAGTACCAGTTATTAGGATTGATCTTAGCAACTGCTCTGGAGAAATGGGTATAACGAAAGAGTGGCTCGACGAGCTTAGAATTTACTGCATCCATCTGCGCATCTTCGCTGCGCGCTTCATCGTCGAGTAAAATGGCTTTGATCACTGATTTCATACTACCCCTTTCAGTACCATAATCTCCGTGGCCATTAAATGCGTCAGCTACCCTACCGACATATCCAGGCGAAGGATTGGATTTGACCATTCTCTGTATCAGACGGTAGGCAATAAATGGCCCAACGTTGGGATGATCAAATAAACTGTTGATGGCTATTGCTATATCTGCCTCACCTGTTTGTCCAGCTGGCACAATGATCGTACTATCCAACAGATATTTGGGTCCTGGCTCATGCTGATCTTCGTCGCGCCAGCCAGTATTAGGGTCATCGGCATCATACATACGCATAGGTACGGTGACATTGGCTTCCCACAGGCCACTCCAGAAAGTGGCGGTATCTCCAGGATCAGCCAGTTCTGGTATCAATTCGGCAATACCCAGACCGGTGAACACTTTAGCGTACTCAGCAATATCACCATTGTCATAAGTGGGAATGTCTTCACCACCCGATTGCTTACGAGTGCCATTATTATTGAGTTCATACAGACCAATCGTAAACAGTTGCATAATCTCCCTGGCGAAATTTTCATCCGGGTGATTGCCTGTCATCGTATCTGTTTTTGGATTGCTGAGGTGGCTCAAATAGTGCCCCATTGCAGGGTGGTAGGTTACATCAGTCAGCAGAGAATCATAACGACCGAAGGCGCCATCCAGGAGCTTGTCATAATAATCCGCCAGTGCATCGCCATAACCACTGAGGTCAGAATTTCGTGAGACTACAAGGATTTCTGCCAGTGCACAGGCTACCCTATGCCTGAGTAAATCTTCGTTCATGGTGTTGACCTGCCACCAAGCGTAATTGAAGTGTCGCCAATTGGGCCTCCTCTCTTCTTCAGCGTACAGGTTATTAAGGATACCAAAAATGGCTTCTGTTTCTGGGAGCACATAACTCTTTGGTTTAGCAAACTGGCTGTCGATCCACCCTTCATATCCAAGCTGGAGAACATCGTTGACGTGGGTGGAGTCAAATCCGATGCTGGCCTGCCGCAAAAACCTTGCTGCCTGGAAGTAGTCATGCAGCATACCGGCACCGTTCACAGTGTTTTCTGGTGCTGCACTGGATGGCCAGTTTGGATCTTGAAAAGTACTGCTCGCACTCACCGCGATGCCATTGTCATTGCCAGTACCCAGGTAAGATTGAGCAAGAAGAGCTTGGAGTGTAGTACACACCAAAAAACAAAGTAACCATCGCATCATATCCTGAGGAGATTAAAGGATAAGTCAATGGTCTGGGACAATAAAGTATCGGGACACTCTTGCATCTATTAGTGATTTTGAGGGTTAAAAAATCTTCAGATATAGCGCAAGAGCATGTTCGCGTCTGAATAAATAAACGATAAAATCACTGCTTTCTTGTTCCTACCAGGTACTTTTTTTGGCGATATTATACCGACAAAAACATCGGATGACGTAGCATACGAGTTGCACTCTGATACTTACGTATTGCTGATGCAGACCTCCTCAGATCTGCGAATCGCAATTAGATTCAACGCGTAAGACACTGAGCCCTAATCAATAAAAGAGATGCTGTATACCATGGGTAAGCTGTTGCTTAAAGTCTCCCAAGATTCTCCTCCATCCCCTGAAGCGTAAAGATTGCCAGTGGTAGTTCCAAAAACCAGGTTTTCACCCGATGTCCGCAGCGCATGTCGGTAGATCAGGTCATAGCAATGGTCTTGTGGGAGTCCTTTACGAAAGCTCTTCCAGGTGCTTCCTCCATCATCCGTCCGACAAATGCAGAGTGATTTTGCGTGAGCAATCCTCATCTCGTCACTGATGGCTGGAGCCACCCAGGCTCGTTGGGCATTGTGTGGATCCACAGCAATGGGAAAACCAAAGTTGGCGATGCCATTAGGGTCAGATACATCCTGCCATTGGTTGCAGCCATCTACACTGCGAAAGATCCCGCAGTGATTCTGTTGCCAAAACACATCTGGAGATGTTGCACAGGACACCAGTAGGTGAGGATCTTGACCTACTTCGGCATTGGGCTCCGGCAAGTAATCTGCCCGTAGACCCTTGTTCTTTGGTCTCCAGGTCGATCCCCCATCCTTGGTTTGAAAAACTCCTGCCACACTGATACCAACGGTAATGATATCGGCATCACGCGGATCAACAATGATCGAGTGAATGCCAGGAAAGTCCCTACCAGCCCCAAACCAAGATGTAGTTCTGGAGGGATCATTCCATAGGCTATCCACTAGACGGCTGGACCCATCTGGGTACATATGAAATAGGCCACCAGGCTCCGTGCCGATATACATCTCACCATCGCGATCCTCTCCTGCTGCTGCGAAGGCCCAGATGTATTTCAAGGAGGCTTTCTTATTATCCTTGATCATGCTGCCATCAGGATACTTGGGTGCTGCTACATCGATCCAAGTATTGCCTTCATCATCGGAATATGCCATCTTGCAACCCCAATGCCCATGGTCAAGTCCTACCCACCATCGACCGGATCCTTCATCCTGATATACCATACTTACGGGTATGCCCAAGAAATGATCTGATACGATCTGCCAATCATCCTTCTTGGAGTAAACCAACAAACCCTTACGAGTAGCTACTAAGATTTTCTGTTTTCCTACCATTGTATGTATTATCCACCGGATAAAGCTTGCATAATATAGACTTCATTACCATCCTCAATTTTATCGGCCAGATGCTTCTTATCCAAGATTAATTTATTGTCGACAAAAATATTGACGTGTTTTCTCAAGTTACCATGTTCGTTAATAATATAACCAGCCAATCCAGGGTGATTTTTTTCGATGGCTTCCACCACCTCGGCCACAGTCTTCACACTTACTTCCATTGGCTCAAGGTCAGGATAAAATCGCTTCAATGCCCTTGTGAAAATGATCTTTGCCATGTTAAAAAGTTGAGGAACTTTTCTCAAAAGAAGGGTATCAATCTACAAAACTGTTTGAATAAGCCAGCCTAATCCAACATAAGACCGGTCTGAAAAACCGTCTATTTTCACACATTGTTTTGGATGAGATTTATCTTCTTTTAGGATTTCGATGATGCTAATTTCAGCAATATTTTAATTAAAGGAACTGAATAATGCAGTTTGGTTGCACGGTAAGGTACTTACTTAGAGGCAAAAAGAAAATGGAAACCCTTTACGTGTAAAGCGGATTGTCTGGATTACTTGAGTGAAATCAAGTGGAGCAGTGGATATTCATGTCGCAAATGTGGTAATGGGAAATATTGTGGGACAGCTCGATACGGAGAAAGACGATGTACCAAATGTCGTTCTGTGGAATCCCCTACTGCCCATACCCTTTTTCATAAAGTAAAATTTCCGTTGCACAAGGCATTCTACATTATTTTCTATCTAAGCACCTCGACAAAAGGAATGTCAACCTATGAATTAGCTCGAAAGTTGGACATGAATCAACCGGTAGTGTGGCGCTTTAAAACGAAGGTCATGTTAGCAATGAAATCAAGTGGGAAATATCCGATTGATGGTGCGGTGGCTGTAGATGAAACGATGATCGGGGGCAAGGTGAAAAAGCAGCGCGGCCGAAGTCAATCGACTAAAAAACAGGTAGTTGTGGCTATCCAGAAACACCCTGGCGGTGGAATCAGCAGGGCATATGCAAAGGTTATTCCCAATGCTGGCAGCAAACAGCTAGAGCCATTCTTTGACCAACATATTGACCCAGATGCAATCGTAACGACCGATAAATGGAGAGGTTACTCCCCCATTGCTCGAAAAGGAAAATATCATGTTGACCAGATCCACTCTAAAAAAGGAGAGAATTTTCCTTTGATGCATCGGTTTATTATGGGGCTCAAATCTTGGTTGAGAGGTATTCATCATCAAGTAAAATATCTACAAAAGTATCTCAATGAGTATACCTACAGGTTCAATAGGCACCTGTATAAAGACATTCTATTTCATAATCTTACCAATAGATTAATGCTTCATCCACCATGCACGATTCCAGATTTGAAATTTGTAACGTAAATGAATTATTCAGTAAAGGAATATATCGCCAAAAGAATCCCTTTGATTTTGTATGTTTCCGAAGTAGCCTCAACATTGAGCCATTGAGGTGTAGGATCATCTCCGCTACTCAATAAAAAATAAAAACGACACAGATGAAGTTATCGATGATTGTTTTTCTGGGAGTGATTTTGTGTACTCTTTGGATGGGATGTGAACACAGGGATCGGGACCCATCTACACCCGGTTCTAAAGAGCCAGAAGCCAAATCCATTGGCAGTATCGAGCGGCTAGATCCTGCACTTAACGCTTTGATCGGTCCCAACGCTCAAATGGAAGTAATCTCTGAAGGTTATGACTGGACCGAGGGGCCTGTCTGGATCGCCAAACACGACATGTTGCTTTTCAGTGACATCCCACCAAATTCCATTTTCAAATGGACGGCATCCGATGGTGCCTCCCTCTTTTTAAAGCCCTCTGGGTATTCAGGAGGAGCGATGAGGGACGGGGAGCCCGGATCAAACGGACTCCTTCTCGATGCTGATGGAAATCTGATCCTGTGTCAACACGGCGATCGCCAGATGGCCCGATATACCGGTAGTTTCACTAATCCTGTACCAACCTACGAATCGATTGTCTCTACCTATGACGGTAAGCGATTTAACAGCCCCAACGATGCTGCCTATGGTCCCAATGGCCTACTTTATTTTACTGATCCCCCCTATGGCCTCGAAGGCAATGTCAATGATCCGGCCAAGGAAATACCTTTCCAAGGAGTCTACAGAGTCTTGGATAATGGCCAGGCCGAGCTCCTGATAGATAGCCTCAGTAGACCTAATGGCATTGCTTTCTCACCCGATGGATCAAAACTTTATGTTGCCAATTCTGATCCAGCTCATGCCATATGGATGGAATATCAGCTCGATAAAAATGGACGCCCACGCGATGGAAAAATCTTCCACAACGCTACCTCATTGGTAGGAAAAGAAAAGGGCCTTCCAGATGGATTAAAGGTCCACAGTAGCGGTATTATCTTTGCCACGGGTCCTGGTGGTGTATGGATTTTCAATCCACAAGGTGAGATCTTGGGCAAGTTGAAGACAGGTCAAGCCACATCAAATTGTGCTCTCGATGACAGGGAGAATGCTCTTTTTATCACGGCTGACATGTTTCTTTTACGCTTGAGACTCACTGCTATGTAAATCCCCCACTCTTTGTCATTTCTAATCTGGCTGACTTACCATATGGACACGCTGGTAGTCACCTCCCGCCTGACTATCTTAACCGCTTAGAATGCTCGTTTCACCTTCAGAGCCAGTTAATAAAAGGTTAAAATAATGCACCTGTGACTACTCTTCGAAAAGTGCCGTTTATGAATGAGGTTTTTACTTTTTCGAGTTTGAGTGATGCCTGATTATCAGCCGATTGAGAAAAAAATGAAAGGATCGCCAGAGGTCCGTTCGATGTGACAATCTATCCGGAAAGAACTGTTCGGTAGGTTGTGGTAGATTCGGGCTCGGCCCTGCCATCAAACTTCTGTATGCAAGATGGCGTTAGCATTACAAATATCAAAACAGTTATCATGAAGAGATGGGGTCTGATGCTATCTATGCTAGCCTGGGTGGTGGCAAGTCATGCACAGGGTCTTGGAGGTTTACTTAACAAGGCAAAAAATGTGCTGGAAGGTGGGGGCCTCACCGACAGTGAGATTGGCATGGGTTTAAAAGAAGCACTCCATGTAGGCACGGAAGAAGCTGTAGACTTACTGGCCGTGAAGGATGGGTTTTACAAATCCGCCTACAAAATTGCCCTTCCAGATGAAGCTCAACAGGTCGTAAGTAAGATCTCCAGACTTCCGGGATTTGGCGATTTTGAAACAAAGCTTGTTGAGCGGATGAATCGAGCTGCAGAACTGGCTGTGACTAAGGCAAAGCCAATTTTTGTGTCCGCGATCCAGGGGCTTTCCTTCCAAGATGTGACCAATATTTTGATGGGAGAAAAAGATGCCGCCACACGTTACCTGGAGCGTACTACCAGCGAGCAACTTTATGCAGAATTTCAACCGATCATTGCCTCGGCCCTGGATGAGGTTAATGCACGATCCCTGTGGAATGAAGCGGTGACAGCTTACAACAGAATACCCCTAGTGAAAAAGACCAATCCAGAGCTTGACAATCATGTCACCAATAAGTCTCTTGAGGGAGTCTTCGGCCTGATAGAACAAAAGGAATCAGGCATTCGCTCCGATGTCGATCAAAGATCATCAGCCTTGCTTAAGAAGGTCTTTGCCAAGCAAGACTGATAGATTGAATAATCTCAAAATTTTGCTCTGCGATACTTCCACGCAAGATTGGGATTTTTTTCGTCGAAATACCTGTCTTCAACACCGAGGATGACTTCCATCTGATTCGCGGCGGGAAGTCAATGGTACCAACAATCTATGCATTGGCGTTATTATTGATGAAATTTCTGAAAACATCCGTTGATTCTCCCAGAGACATCGGAAGCACTTAAGACGAATATGCAAAGAATTTATACACTGTTCCTATTCTTAACTGGGTACATCGCGCTGTTTGGCCAAGAGGCTATGAGGGTGGAAAGATGTACCGCTATTAATCCGGATGCGCCTGTCTTCAACATCTACATTGACAGTGATAATGTGAAATGGGTGAGCAATAGTGAGGGCTTGTTCAAAGTACATGCCTCAGATCTATCCACCCCTGTTGAGATAGGACTGGGTGAACAGAGTTTGCTGTCGTATCCTGGTGGCAATGCAGATATTCGCTGGATGAAGGGTGCCATCAATAAGCAGATCAATGATGTAATCGGTGGTGACAACCACATTACTGCCGCTTACTACAATGAGATCCAGGATCATCTGTGGGTTGGCACCAATCAGACCGGGGTGTTCATGTTTCGTACTCAGCCTTCGTTAAAATGGATCAAGGAGATCAACCGTCGCATGCCCAAACTGCATTCGAAAAAAATTAACATGATATATGTTGATACTGATGATGATCGCCATTTTATTGGCACAGATCAAGGTGTAGCAGTAGGTAAAGGAAGTCGATGGGGACTGGAAGAGCGCTACTATCGCTTTGAAGCCATCACCACTCATGGAGCTGAGGTATGGCTTCTGGCAGAAGACCAGATTTGGGTCGTTGATGCTAAAGATCGTTGGCGATCGATCAATGTCAATTTGGATAAAATCGAAGGGGAGATCAAGGACATCGCCTTCGACAAAGATGGTCAGCTTTGGATCGCTTCACAATTACTCACGGTCTGGAATGTTGAAGATGACACTTACCGTATTTTCGACGGCGCCGATTACTTTACCAGCAACGATGTAAATACCATTGCCGTAGATAAGAAGGGTGCTGTTTGGGTCGGCACCCAAGATAAGGGCCTCTACCTGATCGAGAAGGAGTCGGCCATGACGGTAACGGCTCTTGCTGAAAATGAGGTGTCATGCGATCCCGATATCAACGATGGCTCCCTCATCGTGAAAATCAAAGGTGGTCAGCCCCCATACACATACACCTGGCCAGATGGACTGGCAGGGAACAACCCTAAAAACCTATCTCCGGGTACCTACATTGTCACGGTGTCGGATGCAGCTGGGCAGACAGGGGAAGCCCAAGGAATACTTAAAGACACTAGACTAAAAGTTACCGCTGCTCAAAACGCTGCAGCTTCCAATGGTCAAAAGGGCGGTGCTCAGGCGACCGTAGAGGGAGGTACACCAAAGTACTCGTATCAATGGGACAACGGGGAGATTGGTCCTGTTGCCAAGGCATTGGAAGCAGGAACCCACTACCTTACTGTCACAGATAGTAAGGGCTGTCAGGCGACTGGCTCCGTAGAGATTTCACAGGAGATTGGTCCACTGGCCGTCAGTATTGAACGTACTGGGACCAGCCATTGTGCGGATGATAAACTCAACCAACTTACTGCTCGCATCCAGGGTGGCCTGGCTCCCTATCAGTATGCATGGAGCAATCCTTCTTTTGAGGGAGAACAGGTGACAGGAGTATCCAGCGGTGTTTACTTCTTGACCATCACAGACAAGGAAGGAACCACCGCTGAGGCTTCGATCAATGTCAAAAAGTTAACTCCCCTGGTGATCCAAACGAAAGTCAATGGAACAGCAAGCCCAGGTGCTGCAGATGGCAGAGCATCGGCACAAGTAGCTGGTGGATCCGGACCTTATGCCTACCAATGGGACAATGGAGAAGTCGAGGCAAGGGCGAAGAAGCTTGAGCCAGGTGTCCACACAGTTACTGTGACAGATAGCAAGGGTTGTGAAGCCGTAGGATCTGTACAAATCGATTCGGAGGTTGCAGAACTGGTGGTCAATTTAACACGGACTGGTGTCAGCAATTGCGCTGGGGACAAGCTCAATCAGATCACCGCCAGCATCCAAGGGGGGCGGGCTCCATATCAGTTATCTTGGAGCGATCCAACCTTTGAGGGAGAACAGGTCACTGGTCTTTCTGGTGGCACGTACTACCTCACCGTCACTGATGGAGAAGGTGATGATGCCAAAGCCTCCATCAATATCCCTAGCATACAGCCTCTCATAGCAGAATCCATGGTAAATGCGGCGGCAACTACCAACGCAGAGGATGGCAGGGCCACCATAACAGCAACGGGTGGCAAGGAACCTTATCAGTATCGATGGGACAATGGGGAAACACAGCGTGCTGCCAAACAGTTGGCTCCGGGATCCCACCAAGTCACTGTAACAGATGCCGCTGGTTGCTTAGCCATGGCTGAAGTAGAAATTGTGGAAAACATCTCAGCGTTGAGTCTGCGGCTTGAGGTGAGCAACGCACCCCAATGTTTTGGCGAGGACAATGGTGAAATAATCGCTGAAGTCAATGGCGGAAAGGGACCTTACCAATTTTCCTGGAATCATACAGATGATGCAGCCGAAAAGTTAAGTGGATTATCAGGCGGCACGTACGCCATTACAGTGACAGATGTAGTAGGAAATGAAGCGGAAGCTTCAGTGGACATCGAAGAACCCAAAGAACTGGTTGTCGAGGTAATGGAACAACGTGGAGTCACAGACGAATCCACCTCAGATGGCAGGGCCGAATTGGAAGTCAGCGGAGGCCGCAAGCCCTATGACATATCATGGGATAGTGGATATCGGGGTGAAAAAGTGGAAAATCTGACCCTAGGTAGCCATAGTGTCACCGTCACCGATGCAAACGGGTGTCAGAAGGTGGTGAATTTTGACACAAAAAAGAAGATCCTACCCCAGCTTTCCATATCAAAACTCAGGGAAGGACAGGTAGTACAGATGCAGATGCTACAATTTGATGCCGACAGCACCAACATCAACCAGAGTGCAGAACCGATTTTAGATGAAGTATACCAGTTTCTCAAGGATAATCCTGGTGTGGTGATTAGAGTCGAAGGACACACCAACAATGTGCCTCCAGACAAGTTTTGCGATGAACTGTCCACTGCCAGAGCTAAGTCGGTAGCAGAGTACATCGTGCAGCAAGGTGTGGCGGGAGAACGGGTGTACTACCGTGGTTATGGAAAACGTCAGCCCTTGTACTCCAACCGCACTCCTGAGGGTAGACGAAAGAACCAACGGGTCGAGATTAATATCCTGTCGATCAAGCAGGACGGTTGATCTTGATGCTGACCTGATCAGTGGTGCTGATCAGTGTAGGGACCACTTAGAGCTTTTTTGGGCAGAAAAATTCCGTCAAAAGTTTGAGAAAATAACAGCTTGACAACAGCCTGTTTTCACGGTATCCAGCCCTTACACCAGGTTTTTTTAGCGAATCACGTGAATACACTCTTTTAATTAGCTTGATTGTGACAATTCTTGTTTACCTTTAGAGTAGTTTGTATTAAATCTTTTTAAGATGTTCAAGATCTATACCCTTAAGACGTTAGCACTCACTACCTGTTTATTCTCCACTTTTTTAACACTTTCTGCAGACAACTTGTTAGATACCACGAGTTTAGACTTCCAGGTGATCAACTGCGGTGATGCCATCGCTGGCAATACCGTCGATGCTGAAAACGATCTGGGGAATAGTGCATATGGTGACTGTACTACGCCTCCAGGCAAAGTCTTTAACGCAGGGGACCATCTCTATAGATTTGAACTTGATCAGGATACGGTGGTCAGCATTTATTTGAGCATGCAGAGTGACACCGATCTCGATGTGTTTTTGCTGGGTAACGATACCGTGAATGAGATCGAATGCCCTGGTGGCTGCATAGCTGCAGGTACCGAAGTCGGCAATGACTTGATCCAAACTGAATTGTCGGCGGGCATCTACTGGATTGTGGTCGAAGGTGACTTTAACCCCGGACCACCTCAAGTCGTCCAAGAAGGAGCATATGTGCTTTCGTTAGCTTGTGGTAAAGACTATGAAATGATCTCATGTGGTGAATCAAAATCAGGATCGACGGTTGGAAGGCAGAGCCTATATGGATCAAATGGATCTGGCAGTTATGATGACTGCTTCGACGGCATAGCTGTTCCCGTTTTTGGTTCTGGAGATCGACTTTATCGTCTGGATCTCGCCCAAGACGACACTGTGACCATCACTTTGCAGTCTACGACATTGGCTGATTTGGATATTTTCTTGATGAATAATCAAGTAGATGAGGAATTAGGCGATTGTCCGGGAAGCTGTCAAGCTACTACTCGCACCATTCCTGGTAAGATCATTGGAGCCAATCTCACCGCAGGGACTTATTGGATCATTGTGGATGGCATTGAGGTGTTGGCCAACCCAATGAACATACTTCAAGAAGGCCCATATGTTTTATCTGTTGAATGTGGCACCAAGGACTTTATCGAGGCAGAAATCGATTCATCCTATCAAAATACTACCGTGGGTAAGGTGAATTCTTATGACAACCAGGATTATGCTGGCTGCATCGACAGCGTAGGTAAGATTTATGGCGCTGCGGATCAGCTCTATCGCCTAGTGCTCACAGACTCGTTTGAGGTGACCCTCAATCTTACTTCTCATATGGAGGATTTGGACCTGTTTCTCTTTGACAATGACTCGGCCAATGATTGTCCTGGCAACTGTCTGGCCAAGAGCAGCAATGAGGGCTTAGATAACGACCAAATCAACATGAACCTGCTTGCTGGCACTTATTGGATCTCAATTGACGGTGCGTTGAATATTGGCCTGCCCACGACATTTGATGAAGGAAGCTTCACCCTCAATGTGATGGGTACCGCACTACCTGTACAGCTCACTAGATTTGAAGGACATCCCAACAATCAGGAAGTCCACTTGGAGTGGACGACTGCCTCGGAGGTCGGCAGTGAGGAATTTGTGGTGCAGAGATCCACGGATGCCCTGTCATGGATGGATCTTGGGACGGTAGCAGCTCAGGGCTTTAGTACTGAAGTGATCAACTACTTACACGTCGATCGCCAGCCGGCTGTCGGCAATAACTTCTACCGTTTGAAGATGCTAGATCTCGACGGATCTTTTGAGTACTCTAGTGTGGTTAATGTGCCCTTCCGCAGTGGCGAAGACATACGTGTTTATCCCAATGTCAGTCAAAACCAAATCACTGTGGATTTCGGATCACAGTCACCGGGAAGGTTTCATATCATCGATGCGTATGGAAAAGTATGGCGTACTGTCGTGACAGAAGATGTAAGGGCTGAAGTAGACATTTCTAATCTAAGCTCAGGGATGTACTATCTGCATTTTGAAGATCAGGCTAAAGCATTACCAATCATCAAGCAATAGATTCAGCTGACTGATCTGTCTTCTGACGGGTCTGAAGGCGCTGAAAATCAGCCTTAACGTATCATGGGCAATCCCCAACCTAAGTGCGGGTGTGGATTGGTTTGAGGAGAGATCATATTGCGATTCCGTCGGATATGAAGTACTGTCGAGAGAGCAGATTCTTCAATCTGCTATTTTTCAGGTCACGGGTAAAAACGACAAAGCTCGAGAGTGCCTTTTTATGCCCTGACTTATGGGTTAGCTGTGACAGGCTTGTTTCTGAGTGACATATTGACGAGTTGGCTGGAGAGCCCCTATCGAGGGAATGGCGCAGACTACCATTCATTCCATGGTTCAAGATTCCTAGATTTTGCTCACTTGCTTGACAAGTAGTAAGCTTAGGCAGCTTTACCTCTCTGTACTTTTGGTACCTCTTCCATCCCACTTATGTCGTGAGGACCAAACCATTCCAGAACCTTGCCTTGCTTGTCAACTTTGCAGCTGAGATGGAAGGTGATCCCATTGGATGCATGGAGGCGAAAAGTGGCAAAAACTACTTCCTCGTCAGGATCACTCGGATCGGGCTCGTACATCCAAACGTTTTGTTCGGGGCAAAGATCTAGCAATTCTGCCAGTGACTCGGCAGACCGTTCGAAAAAGATGCCATTGTTGGATCTCAGATCCCAGGCCACGGCATCGATTAGCTCCTGGGTTCTGTTGTTCTGATTTGCTAAGCTTGAGTATACCATAACATCTATTCTTTTTAAGTGATGATGCTAAGGTAATTCAACATCATGCAATCTAATTGCACGGTAATATTTTTATGTAAAATACTGCGGGTTGGGATGAGACATTATTCACGTTGGCTCCAGACTTCATAGATGGCAGCACCTTTACTACTAAGACCACTATGATGCCAGTCCCCATCTTTCAGCTCAAAATCAAAGGGCAATACTGCTCCCACTCTGGTCTTATCTCTTGAGAAGAAATCGATGGTCTCCACATACTTGCCACCTTCTGTAGTGTAGGTACCTCCGCCCGTGCCCGAAAATTTCTTGGTAGAAGTATCATAGGCAATCCACTGAAAGCGTGTTCCAGACAAGATTTTCATGGTGATGCGTGAACCTCGACGCATAGGCACCAATGCGCCATCTCGCTGGCGACCAGTGATCATCCAGGCACCTGCCAATGCACCAGGACCACCGGAATCAACAGGTTTCCAAGTTTGACCTTCTAACGTCAAATCATAGCCATCATAGTCTCCATTCCAATACTCAGTTTGACCAACTTTAGCTGTATCTTGGGTATTAAACTCCCATTGTACTTGCACCTGGTCTCCTAGAGTGACGGACCACATTCCACCTTCAGTACTGATGAATGCATGATCATCTGCCGTGTAGTGCGCTATCGAAAAATATCCATCTGTCACAATCATCACGGCACGGTGTCCATCTATCTTTGCAGACCATGCACTGGGGATAGCCACTTCCTGGCTCTGGAGATTGTAACATGCACAGAGTATGACTATGGCAAGCACCCCTTTTAAACTCTGAAAAGTCATCATGTCGATTTCCGTTTGATATAGCAATTTAATGAACCAAATGTACTAAAACCTAAGCTCCTCAATGGTGAACCTCCACCGCAAAGTGGAAAATCCATATCTTTCTTCCCCTTAAGAAATATCTGATGACTCAGTGGCAATTGCTCTATTTATTGGTCCTTATGGCTTGTACAAATCAAGTTGCCAAAGTAGGCAATTCAGGACACGACGACGTCCCATCTTGGCCCATGCCCAGTGAGCTACCAGACCAGCAGTCAATGCCCTCACTGCTCGTGGACAAGGATGGAAATGCGATAAAGACAATAGAAGCTTGGGAACCTCATACCCACTATCTACGTCAAATGCTGTCGTACTATCAATATGGATCGATGCCGATCGCACTCGACAGTTTTAGTGTCCGGGAAATCAAGCGAGAGAAGCAGGACGGCCACATAGTGAGTAAATTCGATTTCATCTTACATCATGGCGGTCAAAACCTGGCATTCGCGGTGGGCATCGCCCGACCATCCCAGCCCGGTCGATACCCTGTGATCATCAAGAATGATCGTTATACTTTTGACCTCGAAGAAATTGAGCAAGAGGCACAACAGCAAAAATACAAATCCCAGGATCGATTGTCTACCGATTTGTGGGTGATCGAGCAGTGCAAGAGGCGCCGATACGTCTATTGCAAATTCAACCGTGAAGATATTGCCCTGGATGTCAATGGACCCAAAGAAGGGCGCATCTTTGACCTCTTTCCCCAATGCAATTGGGGTGCTATTGCAGCTTGGGCTTGGACCTACCAGCCACTCATTGACTGGTTGATGACCCAGCCATTCATCGACCAGGATAAAATTGTAGCTACCGGTCATTCCCGTGGGGGCAAGACAGCCCTTTGTGCCGGAATCTACGATGACCGAATTGCCATTACAGCTCCCAATTCTTCCGGTCTTGGTGGCACCGCAAGCTTACGGTTTTACGATCTCACGCAGGACCTACAGACGATTAGGCACCATCACGACCGTTTCAGACATTGGTGGGCAGATCAGTGGTACACCTTTTCAGATCAAGTGACGAACATGCCCTTCGATGCACATTTTTCCAGGGCGCTGATTGCCCCTCGGGCCTTAATCAACACCCATGCGCGCCATGACTATTGGGCCAACCCCTATGGTACCTTTCTCACTTTTACTGCCAGCCAACCTGTCTTCGACCTCTATGGAGTCTCTGATAATAATGCCATGCACTGGAGGGATGGAGGACATGGCCAAATTGAGGAGGATTGGCTTGCCTTGTTAGATTTTTGTGATCTTGTCTTTTTCCATAAGTCCCACGAAAGAAAATACACACAGAATCCCTTTCCTCATACCTACCAGTATAAGGATCTGATGGAACACGATATCACCCAATTAGGTCAATAGATGGTTTGCACCCATTCATGTATGCTAGGCTCCTGACTCGAAGTGGCTGCATTTTCCATGTATCCTGCATTTTGCTCCGATGTAGCTCTCATCCCAATTTACAACTCGACATGCTAGTGCTATCCACAAGCATCCGAATGATCAACTTTTGAGTGGTCCACGGGCACATCGATGCAAGTACGGGTGCAATGGCATACAAAGTCAGCTTGGACGAAATCTTCCCCATACACCCACAAGCAATCTTTTGTTGTAATCTGTCGATAATATTTCCTAATTTTTTGGTGAATTTAAACCATTAATCTCGATCTTATGCCAAAGATATACGTACGCAAGAGTATTCAAATCAATGCCCCAGCCAGTGAAGTATTCCTCAAGCTCAATGATTTTCATCAGTGGCCTGCCTGGTCACCATGGCTTATCCAAGAACCCGAGGCAGCGGTAAATGTAGCTAAGGACGGTAAGTCCTACTCCTGGGAGGGCAAGCGTGTTGGCTCCGGAAATATGAAAGTACTCTCTGAGATAGCCAATCAATCACTCCGGTGTGATCTAAATTTTATTAAGCCATGGAAATCTCATGCCATCACCGGTTTCCAACTCAAAGAAAAAGATGGGGGCACTGAGGTAACCTGGACCATGGATAGCAGTCTACCTTTTTTCATGTTCTGGATGAAAAAGCGAATGGTGGCTTTTATCGGCGCCGATTACGATCGCGGTCTTCAGATGCTGAAGGATCTGGTAGAAGAGGGTAAAGTTCACTCGGCACTGGATTTCAAGGGTGAATCCAACTTCGATGGGTGTACCTACATCGGTGTCAAAACCAGCTGTACCACCGAAGAGGTAGGCAGCAAAATGTCGGCTGATTTTGAAAAGATCATGGCCAACGTCGAGCACAGTAACATAGCCGGCACTCCACTCTCTATATATCATAAATGGGATCTTGTCAATGGAACAGGTAGTTATACAGCCGCAGTACCTGTGAAAGAAGTACCAAATCCACTACCCGACGGGATGCTCAGTGGCTCAATTCCTCCTACTCGAATCTACACCCTTAGGCACACTGGCAAATATATACACCTGGGAAATGCCTGGACCACTTTGTATGGTATGCATCGTGCAAAAACCCTGAAAATGAAAAAGGGAATCCACCCGTTCGAGACCTACATCAATGATCCAGCTGAAGTCGCGCCGGAAGCACTAATCACCGACATTAATTTCGCAGTGCCCTAGGACTGCAGCGGTGAGACTTCTACATGGTCCTCTGATGTCTTAGAGTATACCAGACCATCATGGTGCTGCTGTTTTTCAGACAACGATCCTGCTGCTGTATCGATCATGATTTCTTATAGTTCCCGGAAGGCCAGTTTAAAATCATACCTTAGATTGCGCTATATTGAACGATCAAGCCATGACCTCGAAGACCAGTACTAGCAGCTTGCCAGGTCGGTTACAATCCCTAGACTTTTTCCGGGGGCTCACCATGTTTTTGTTGGTGTCCGAATCTGCACACCTCTATCAGGTTTTGATCGACCCACAATTGGGAAGTACCATCAATGCCATGGGCACACAATTCCATCATCACCCCTGGAATGGCCTGAGGTTTTGGGACCTCATACAACCTTTCTTCATGTTTATTGTCGGTGTGGCCATACCATTTGCCGTCGCAAACCGGCAGAGGAATCATCAGACTGAAAATCAAATACGCAGGCATGTCTTTAAAAGAGCGCTAATCTTGCTTCTGCTTGGATGGGGCCTATACTGTGTGGGTTCAGACAGACTGGTCTTCCGATTTCAAAATGTGCTGGCACAACTTTCGGTTACCTATTTGATTGCTTATTTGATCATGCATAAATCAGTGAAGTTTCAGATCTTATTCTCGCTCTGTCTTCTTGTCCTGACTGAAATTTTATATCGCACTTTTTGGGTTGAAGGATTTAATCATCCATTCGTTGCTAATGAAAATTTTGGCACCTGGCTAGATATGCAATACGGTGGAGAGGACCTTGGAGGTCATTGGGTGTCGTTTAATGCCATACCTACCACAGCCCATACTATATGGGGAGTTTTAGCTGGTCAATTACTGCAAAGAGATCTTCAATCGAATAAAAAAATAAAATACCTCCTGATTGGAGGAGCCATTACCTTAGTTGCTGGATATGCATTAGATCCGATGACACCCATTATCAAAAGGATATGTACCTCTTCATTTGTGCTTGCCAGTGGTGGCTGGGCCTTGTTGGCCCTGGCCTTTTCCTACTGGCTTATTGATGTGAAGAATATGACGGGAGGACTGTGGATTTTTACTCTTGTCGGCATGAATTCCATCTTTATTTATCTGTTCGCCAATATTGGAGGGGCCGACTTTTTTCGAGGAGTAGTACATCCCTATATCGAGGTCACATTGGGCCGCATCGGTGAATTGGGTATTGACCTTATGACCGCGGTTGTCGTGTTATTCCTACTTTGGTATCTGTGCTATTGGCTCTATAAAAAGAGGATATTCTTTAAGATTTAACTCCCTCTCATGATTCCCCTAAGATACGTACTACTGTTCCTAATCACTTTTTTCTTCTCCCTTCCACTCATTGGGCAGACAGATTTTCAAGCCGGCATGTCAAGAATAAACATCACTCCTGAGGTCCCCATCCGGATGAGTGGATACGGAGGCCGGGATGAGCCCTATTCCAGTGTTCACGATTCGATTTATGCCACGGCCATAGTCCTCAAGCAAGGAAGCCAACAAATGGCCTTGCTGGGTGCCGACGTGGTGGGGTTTTCACACATGTTTGTGGATCAAGTGCAGGCCATGATCGAAAGACAATGTGGAATACCAGGTGGTCAAACTCTGATCATTGCAGCGCATAATCATGGTGGCCCTGTGACCTCCGTTTACAATGATGATCCCACTGCAACGGAGCTAGACTACTTCAAAGTTTTGAAAGCCAGACTCGTCACTGCAGTAGCACAAGCTCAAGAATCCATGCAGCCAGCCAGCATTGGAGCAGGTAAAGGCCATTGTCGTATGAATATCAATCGTAGAGCCCGTCATGCTGAAGGTGGAATTTGGTTGGGAAGGAATCCATCTGGACCCTGCGATACTGAAGTAGGTATGATCCGCATCGACAATCTGAAAGGACAGCCCATTGGTGCGTTTCTAAACTGGCCATGTCATGCCACGGTAACGGGCCCGAGGAATACAGCCTTGTCTGGTGATTGGCCAGGGGCAGTCGCCGAAGTTTTTCAACAGCAGACCAAATCTTTAGTGCTGGTGACCGCTGGTGCATCGGCCGATATTAATCCAATCTATGGACCCAACTCCAAATTTAACGACGTCCAAGCCATTGGGCTAATTCTTGGAGAAGAAGCCGGAAAAGTCTTTGCCAAAATCAAGACCCAAGTGCCTACGCAATTGACAATGGATCAGATCAATGTGGCTGCAGTTGGCAAGAAGCGCAGTGCGTCAAGGATGCCAAATGTATCCCTCGTTTCGGGTGAGGACCAAATCATTCGCATGGCGGCATTCAAAATTGGCTCGATTGCCATATTGGGCATTTCAGGAGAAGTCATGACGGAAATAGGGATGGATATCAAGGCCATGAGCCCCTATAAAAACACCTTTGTCGTTACTCACTGTAATGGGAGCAATGGATACCTCTGTACAGATATTGCGTACCAAGAAGGAGGGTATGAGCCAATGGTATCAAAGACTATGCCCGGAACGGCTGAAAAATTAAGGGAAGGCGCGCGACACCTGCTTCATTTACATTAATCTCATCGCTCAATAATAAACGGTATTTTCCATTTCGCAGCATATAAGAAAATCAGATGAAACAATATCTAATCCTTCTGTTGGTATCATTGATAACGCTCCTGTCTTGTGAAACCAACAGCGATGCTCCCACGCAAAAAAGGCCCAACATTCTATTTGCCATCAGCGATGATCAATCCTTTGCTCACACCAGTTTTGCAGGAGCTCGATTTGTCCAGACACCAGCATTTGATCGAGTGGCTGAAAGCGGAGTCTATTTCACCAATTGCCTTTCTGGATCTCCGGGTTGTGCACCCTCGCGAAGCAGCATCGTCACGGGAAGATATCACTGGCAAAATGAGCAAGCTGGTCAACATGCTGCGGGATGGCTTAAGAAATATATCCCTTTCGTAGACCTACTAAAATCCAATGGATATTTTACAGGCTTTACGGGTAAAGGAGTGAGTCCGTTTAAATACGGTAAAGACGAGCAAGATTCTCTTAGAGTAGAAAATGCTGCAGGTAAAGCCTACTCTGACATTCGTTATATCGATGGGAGCACCAGTGATGAACGCTATGCAGATAAGATTAATGCCATTAATTATGCCGCCAATTTTAAAGACTTCTTGTCTAAGAGAGCTCCTGACAAGCCCTTCTTTTTTTGGTACGGTGCCTCCGAGCCACATCGGGCGTATGAACAAGGCGCTGGCTTGCGCCGAGGTAAAAAGCTATCTGACGTCGATGTGCCTGAGTTTTTCCCTGATGTTCCCACCGTGCGCAGTGACCTCTTAGACTATGCGGTAGAAATCGAATGGTTTGATCTTCACCTAGGCCGCATCTTAAATCATCTGGACTCCATAGGTGAGCTTGAAAACACGATTGTCATCGTTACCGCTGACAACGGGATGCCGTTTCCCCGAGCGAAGGCGAATGGATATGAATACGGCATTCATGTACCCATGGCGATCAGCTATCCCAAGGGCTTTCCCGGTAATCGGTCGGTGCTGGATCGGATCAGTTTTGTAGATCTGGCCCCCACGATCTTAGAACTCACCGATACCTCACCCGAGGGTATGCTCCCGATGTCGGGCCAGAGTTTTGTAAATATTCTGCAAAGCAGTGAGCAGGGACAAGTAGATCCCAGCCGGACTTACGCATTCTCAGGTAGAGAAAGACACTCCTCTTCCCGCTATCAGAACCTGGGCTACCCCCAACGTATGATACGGAATCAGCAATTCTTATTGACCTGGAATCAACGATCTGAAAGATGGCCTGCTGGAGCACCTCAAAGGATCAACCCTGAGACGAAGGAGCTTTGGCCACTGCACGGCATGGACGCTGAGGGTACACATCATTCGGACTGGGCTTTTACAGATGTTGATGCTTGCCCCACCAAATCCTACTTGGTGGAAAACATGGATGTGGACAGCATCAAGGTGTACTTTGATCTCTCCTACGGAAAGCGACCAGAATACGAACTGTATGATATATCGGAAGATCCTAACTGCTTGAAGAATCTCAGTGGCCTTGCAGCCTATGAAGAAGTGGAAACAAAACTTAAGGGGACGTTGTTGGAGAAATTGAGAACCACCGCTGATCCCCGTGTTGCGGGGCCCGATCCCGAGATCTTTGATTCGTATCCGAGGTATAGCCGCATGCGTGAATTTCCCAAGCCCGACTGGATGTCGATTGCTGATTGAACACGATTAAGTATGGTTATAGGATAGGTAAAGTCAATGAAACTTCCTGTCGTAAAAAAAAGAGCCTGCGGAAGTTACTCACCTGCATTGGTCTTCTCATCAGCTCTAGATTGGTTTTAGACACTTCTGATGTCTCCATAACAAATCACACCGGACCAATCTACATCAAAATCAGGCTGATAGTGCCAACAAAAAACAACAGGACACCTCCCAAGATAATTTTCCAGACCATGTGTGCCTTCCTCAACTCCATAAAGTGAAATGCTACGAGAAGACATTTGATGGCCGACAATAAGAATATCAGTACCGACCATACCCACATACCCGAATTGGCCCAGGAAACGACCGACGCAACCAGTGTCAATAAGAGTAAAAAGATCAATACATATATTTTCGACATTCTGACTGTTAGGTTTTCTTAGAGTACTAAATACAACATCGGAAATATAAGTAGCCATATTAGATCACACATGTGCCAAAAGGCTGCCCCAGCCTCAAAATCTTCTGGTTTCACACTTTTTCTCCGCACACCAAAATAAATAAACCCAAGGATCACCAGACCGATGAGCACATGTACGACATGGAAGCCAGTTAGTAACCAATAAAAATTGAAAAAAGTGTCATAACCCAATGTCAGTCCTGCGTCGATTTTTTGACTGTATTCTACCATCTTAATCACTAAAAAGAGTAGCCCACCCAGGATCGTGAGCAGCAAAGAACTATTACCATGAGATCTCCGATCCTGCTTAAAGTCGTCAAGACTCCTGGCCATAAAGTAACCACTTGTCAGCAACAGTACGGTATTGATGACCCCAAAAGTAGGATCGAGCATGAGACGTGAAGTGTGGTAGCGCACAGGATCGTCGGTACTGTAATACGCCAGTGCCATTGAGGCAATCGCAAAGACAGACAATTCCAAGAAGATCACTATCCAGATCAAAATGCCTCCAGGTGGATAGTACATGTGCCCGGAATGCTTGCCGGCTCCTTCCAGCTCCCCCATGCGTCGAAATTAGAAAATATCTGGAGGGATCATACACAGTATCTCCAAAGAAAATAGGTATCAAAGCAGCAGGTACTTTGCTACCTCCACCAGCCATTTTGCTTTCTAATGTAGACGATCTGGCCAGTATGATAGGCATTATGGGCGCAGATATTAGCAACTGAAGAGCTCCATTTGATCAGTTGTTCCTCGGTAGCATTTTCCGTCACCAGCTCCCATTCCACCTGTATACTATCGATCTTTCTCACGGCATAACTCCAGTCTTCCCGATCCAGATCACGAAAGGTCAACTCGTTGTCATCATTGAATTCCGGCGGGGTGTTTCCCTGAAACGCAATCAGCATTCTTTCATTCCAAAAGATTAAATGCGACACCAACTCCCTGATGGAATGATTGTCGGTACTGTCCTTCCAATTGGACTGTTCAGCAGTAATGCCCTCCAGTGAAATCTTTAGAGGTACAAACCAGTCCTCAGTAGTATATGAATTCTTTAGTTGCTGGATCAGCATTGCCTTCACGGACGGAAGTCCATTCTTTGTGGAGCAGTTAAGGATCATTACTCCCAGACCCATAGCAAATAGCGCAATGACCAATGAATTTTTCATCAGGAATTATTTGGTGAATAGACGCTCAGTGAGCGTACTGATAAAAGATACGACTTTAGAAGTCATTCAAATGCCAATTTCTTGTCCTCTGCGTTGGCAGCAGCAGTAGTAGGTACATAGTACATCCATGGTGCCGTGTCGGATCTAGTCCACAGATCCCAACTACATAATGCAACATAACTAGGTTTGAAGAAGAAAAATAGGCAAGGTGCCGGAATCAAAAGTCACCTAGGACATCTGGTCAATGCCCGTCTGTAAAGATGAGTGCCTTGACAGTGTTTGGGATCTCGGACTGTAAAGAAACTAACGAGGCTGTGATTATGCTTTGCTTTTAAAAAGCTTGCATACTGCCCCCTGGCTGGGATGGAGGGTGGTACCGCACATTCCATAGATCACTTTCCACCATAGTACAGTGAAGAAGTTGTCCTTTTCGATAAAGCTGCAGCATTAAGAACCTACGATCACGGTATCATCAAATCTCTACCCTACTTATCCTTGATCAATACATATTTACGAAAGCATCCTGTTTTGCTGCTCCTTGGCGTGATTTTCCAATCCAGTCCTATCCGACTGTTGTCCACCTCCATGTCCTCACAGGTAAGCCAGTTGGAACCACACAAAGTAATTACCCCGTTGTCAATCTCATAGGTGCCCTCAGAAGGATCCCTTTCAGATACCACAAATCCACCTCTTTTTGTTTTATCGACCCAAAATTGTTCAAATGTGCCATTTGACTTAATTTTCAGATGATATTCAAAACAAGTAATCGCTCCTTCCGCATTCTCAGGAAGGCAGAATTCATCAAAACTATTGGCTAAAATCACTCCGTTGTATTGCGCATCATCGCATTCGGAATAGATGATGCTTTTGGCAGTATAACTCCCGACAAAATCGAAATCAATTTCATCGCACAAGGCTCCTTTCCAGCCAGTTTCACAGGCGCAAGTACCTTCGACACAGTCTCCGTTGACACATGATATGCCATCGCAGGGATCATCTTTCTTGCAGGATATTGTAAGCAAGAGAATCAGTAAAAAAATCAGCCGATTCATCATATTAGATTTTAGAGGTTCAGTAAATTAAGAAGTCATGTCAAAGTACGCCCATTGCTTTTCATCGGATGTCATCCAAAAGGATGATTTTTTGAAGCTTCTTTACCAAACCAGCGAATATCATCCAAATGAAAAGTGTACTGGCAGTTGCGACAATAAAATTTGACATACGCCTTCTTCTCTCACTGGTCGGTATCACATAAAATGAGTTTCGTCACCCTGGCAAACATTGATTTTCACTATATTATCAACCGAAGCATGCCGTATTGACCAATCTATCCTATCACGATGAAAAACCCAACGATTGCATATATTCTACAGCTCCTACTGTGCTTGATATTTCTCGGATCCGTGATAGCTCAACCTGTCCATCCAAGAATATATGTCACGGCCGATCAAAGGAGCGAACTGAAGCATCGATGGAAAAAATCATTGCGCGTCCAGTCGATGATTTCAGGTCTAGAGGATGAAGTCGAACCTTACTTGGTCCGTCATCGATCTGATCCTGAATGGATCACCTCTCGATTACAGATGTACTGGAAGACCAAATTCAGCAAAGTTTATGTCGATGGTATGGACTTCTCACATGGCGAAGGAAAGGCACCAGTGGCTACCGTTCGCTTCTCTGGATCACGCGATTGGGATACCGACTATTTGGTACCTGCCATCGAAGATATCCTCCCTTTCATGGATGATCCACGTGGACTATTTCTGCAAAATGGCGTGAAGGAGGGTATGCCCTGGGAATGGGTACATCCTGCAAAAACAGGACATATCATCGAGCGTATCAATGAAAAGATATTAAAACTGGCGGAAAGCGCAGCGTTCCTCTACTGGTTTAAACGAGATGAAAGATATGCCGTGTTTGCTTCCGACATCCTACTGCTGTATATGGAAGGCATGTACCATCGAGATCCCCCAACCACCATCGGCAATCATCGAAATGCCAAGTTGATGGGGCTGCAGACCTTCGAGGTCATTCATGAGAGAATCGTCGTGCCCATTACCATATGTTACGACTTCCTGCATGATTATTTACTGCAGCAGGGCAAAGATCTACACCTCATCACGACAGTCCTTAAGAAGTGGGTTGAGCAAGAAATCAAGTTTGGCGTGCCAGGGAATAATTGGAATCTCATGCAGGCGCGATATATTACCTACCTAGCCCTAGTACTAGAAGGTGACGACCAGTATGACGATGGTAGAGGTCAGCAATACTACCTGGATCAAATGTTGCACCAAAACTCAGAAAAACAAAAGGCATTGGTTGAAGTCCTAAAGATCTTTGATCAGGAAACTGCAATATGGCCTGAAACAGCAGGATATTCAACGGGTGTCTCAGAAGACATCCTTGAAATCATCTGTTTAATTGACCGTGTACAGCATGATAATCTTTTACAACAATACCCTCTGGTAGAAAAATCAATTTTGGCTTCATTCGAATATTTATTTCCCAATGGTGTCACGGTTGCTTTTGGTGATGCCAAGCACCGGCATCTTCGCTTTAATGCGCTCGAGCTACTGATAAGCCAGTATCGAAAATATGGACAGAAAATAAGAGAGGCACTGATCACTTCACAGCTGAAGAACTTTATGGTCAATGGTGCTTACCACCGAGAGGAGATTGAGTCCCTCTTCGACATGTTTATGCACGTCGAAGAACTCATTGAGGTACCTCCTGCCGACGGAATTTCTGCGATGGTGACTCCTCTCTTCTATGCCGAAAACGTAAGCTGGCTCACTCAGCGAAACGGACTGGATCCGAAAAATGGTATGATGATCTCATTGAATGCATCAAAAGGAAATCATTCGCACGCCAATGGCATCAACATTGAGTTATATGCCCAGGGAATGGTCTTCGCTCCGGATTGTGCAGCGGGAGTGAGCTACTGGTCGGAAGATCACCACCAATACTACAGTCGTTTCCCGAGCCACAATACAGTCATCGTAGACGGAAAGTCTGACTACAGGACCATGATGACTGACCACCCATTCACTTTAAAGGCCTGCTATCCCGGAGCCAATAAGCAGATAAAACTGCATGGACCATATACTTTTACGGATGTGACTTTTCTGGAACCATCGACCAATGCCTCCCAGAGACGTCTCACCGGGACTGTCCGCACCAGTGCCTCCAGTGGATATTTTATCGATATATTCCGCTCATCACGCCTAGACGGACAGGATAGAAAGCACGAGTATCTTTTTCACGGCCAGGGAAAACCCATCGAGTTATTTGATGCCAGCCGCATACCCATACAAACTGCATCCACCGATGAGTTATCCTCATCTCATGGTGACTTGGTGGGCTATGATTATTTTAAGGATAAGCAGACAGTGGCTTTTGCGGGAGATTTTATTGCCCAGTTTAGCCTCCCTGCTCTTGATGACCATAGGTTAGAAAGTCACCTTTGGATGCAAGGCTTTCCCGGTCGGAAAATATTTACTGTGCTGGCTCCACCTTCAAGAGCCCTATCAAAGTACTCTGTGCCAGGTGAATTAATCGGTCAACCAATGCCAACACTTGTAGTACAACAGGCAGGGGAAGCCCGATCGCGTCCCTTTGTAGCTGTGATTGAAACTTTTGAAAGTAGCGTAGAATCCGGTATAAGAAGTGTTGATTTTTTTCCAGCACAATCAAAGGAGGCTTCATTTGTTGGCATCAAAATTCGATCATCTCAAGATCAGGAAGACTTCATATTTAACGACGAATACGGTCTGCAGGAAAGGGCTTTTGATCGATTCAGGTTTCAAGGCACTTATGGTATTATCTCTTATGTGGATACCATACTACAAAATCTATTTCTCGGTGAAGGCACTTAATTTCAGATGGAACTTGGCGCATCAGATCAACCTCAGAAGCTAGCCGGATATTGGTAGAAACCGATGGGACTCATCTCACAATCTCTGCCAATGAGCCATTTACTCTGAGCATGCCGATAGGAGATGCTGCTATGGGAGAAGTATCGCTCAAAGTAATAAAGCCGCAGATCGGAAAAACCTACCAGGGTACAGCTTCCACGATGAATGGAAGACCCGTGGCACAATTTGATCTTCCTGCAATGAGTCTCACCACTTTAAAGCTCGGGCATCCGTGATCCCACCTTTTAGTCCTCCACCTATGGCCAAGAAAAATCTAAGACGATCGTATTTTTTCCTACCTCTTAGGCACTTAGTCGAATTTAGTGGGTCTCTTCCGATTTTAGTTGAACGTCTTTTGAAAAATCCCATTTTATCAGTAGGCTCGCTTGTCAGCTATAAAATTATGATCGTAATCAATCCATCGCTCATCGCTCATTGATGCTAAGTGGTTAATTGATGTCCACTAAATATGGAGAGCCACCTCTTATGCTAGAGGTGGTGCTTGTAAAGGCATCGACAACAGTCTGCACGCAAAATTCAGCATGTTATGCCAAATGGTGTACTGTCTAAGTTGCCAAGACGTCTTCGCAGTCGCCCTAAAGTGAATTAGCCTAATAGAAATCCCACTCACCGACATTCCCATAATAAAATCACCCACATGCAATCATTCACCCCAGCTTCAGTTTTTCAAATCGACTTTCGCTAAGTTGTTTTAATCTACCCAACACATTCGATGTCACCCGGTCATGGATCATCTCCCATAGTCTGCTGACGAAATTCCGCTTTGACCATTGCTCCCTACCGTAAAAATTAAAACCAACCATCATAAACAGTTGTGATTGCTCCAATTCTTCTTGATTGGCGATAGAGGACCGCACATACATAGTGAATACACCGATGGGATATCCTCCGCTGCACCTGTACAACATATATCTGGCATTATCTGATCCCGAGGGATCAGGGATCTTCTTTATGGCAATGGCATTCAGCTCAAATAATGGGATGAAAGTCCGACCTAATACACTGTTTTTAATCCATGCCGGGAACTTCGTCCATCCAAATAAATAAACCAAAAGATTTTCAAGTCGATTATTTCGCTTGACAACCTTGGCAATGAAATTTGGCCAACAGGTAGAGTCTCCATTCCATTTAAGTAGTTCCTCGAAGATATATTTTGCAGGAGCGTTGACACCAATTTTATGAATATTCAAAATCCTGTACTCATCAACTTCAATCCCCAAACGCTGCATAATGCGGTAACTGTAGTTTTCCCGTTCAGCTACTGTGTCAAAGTTGATCATAGTGGGAATCTCCGGCTTGTGTAAGATGAAGTACCTAATGTCAGAAAAAATCCCTCTGCTCCTGTTGGGAGGATGCAAGCCCACTCCCTTCTCAAGGGCCAAACCAGACTTAAAAAGTGCTTTCTTTTTCTTGAAAATATCCATTTGAGATTCCCGGGACATAGCCCTCTCTAGCGATTCGGTATAACTAAGTGTTTTAAACGGGATCATTCGACTGATCGATTTGTCGAGACAGATTACATCATTTAAACAACTCTCCATCAACGCCTTGATAAGGTTAGAGGGCAGTGGAGTCAATAGACTGGTCACTTTAATATAAGTGCCCATCATGGAGAGGCGACCATTGATAAATATGCGCCTTTTATTTAAAACCCGTGCTTGGATTCTAAGCATCTGTCTGTAAGTGAGCACATCTGGTCCACCGATATCCAAGACTTTACCAGTGGTCTCTTCATTTTCCAGACATCCTACCAAATATTTAATCACATCTCTAATAGCAATTGGTTGGCATTTAGATCCTGCCCAGATGGGAAACACAAAAAAGGGACAGTTCTTTACCAGGTGGTTGATGATTCTATAAGAAGCACTTCCAGAGCCAATGATCACCGCCGCTCTTAAGAAGGTTACCGGTGTCTTACCTTGTCGCAGATCTTCAGCAACCGTCAGCCTGCTCGTGAGATGATCGGACAATGGTGTTTCCAAATTACCTAAGCTACCTAGATAGATGATTCTTTTTAGGCCTTGCTCTTCAGCGGCCCTCTGAAAATTTAGGGCAGATTGATTGTCAATTTTTTTGAAGTCCTTAGCAATATGTAAAGCATGGATCAAATAATATGCACAATCTATACCTTCCAGGGCAATTTTCAATTGCTGATAATCCATGACATCGGCCACCACAATCTCTACCGAAGGCCAGCGCTTACGGTATTCCGCAAGATCCCTCCGCACCATCACCCTCACCCGATATCCACGAGCCACCAGCTCAGGTATCAGCTCACCGCCAATATAACCTGTCGATCCCGTTACCAGCACCTTGTGGTCAGTGGCTGGATGGGTAGCTAGGTCAAAACAGTATCGATCAAGGTATTTCTCCATATGCTAAACAACCTTTTCAGCTCAAAGCAATTTGTCCAAATATTCGGTTAGCTAATGACTGCCCTTACCATCCTGCCCGGTACATGCCATGATGGAATTTGCCCTAAGCCATCTTTTAAGTCATCATAAACACTGCTTTTGAATATCTCTTACTGTATTTGCACCAGTGCCTTCACATGCGCATGGACTTTCACGCCATGGAGTGTCGACTCAAGTGCCTCCTTCGACATCTTGACGCCTTTCACATCATTGAGCAGTCCATCGCTCGATATAGCTTTCACACCATAGTAACTTCCGCTGGAGTCAATTGCTTTGATGTGGATGATGTTGCCAGATTGATGCACACCCTTGACATCCAGTTTATCGCCATCAGGGGTGAGTGCCTTAATATCAAGATTGGTACCATCACTCGCAATGGCCTTCACCGGAGAAAAATGGTCATCACTCATCAGTATTTTGATCGGTAGTTTTGCACCATCTACTAGTGCCTTTACATCCATCAACTGGCGTTGATCAGCATTTTGTATCGCCTTCACAGCATAGATATTTCCATCTTCATCAAGAGCCTTGATATCTAAGGTCCTACCATCCGGGTGAATGGCCTTTACATGCCAAATAGAGTCGGCACTGACACCACCAGCTTGTGGCAAGGCCTTGACATGGGCAAATACCTCTATTCCATGCACTAATCCTTCGAGCCTCCCTTCTGTCATTTTCATCCCTTTCACATCATTCAGCTGACCTTCTGGTGAGAGAGCCTTTATACCATAGAACCTACCATCACGACCAATAGCTTTAATATGGGTGATGTTTCCTGACCTACCAATGCCTTTGACATCCAACCTCTCTCCCGAGCTCGTGAGGGCCTTAATGTCGTAAAGTCGGCCATCCTTGGCAATGGCCTTCACAGGACCATATTCATCATCACTGACCAGCACCTTAACTGGGAGTACGCTTCCTTGCACGAAAGCCTTAATATCCATCAATTGGCGTTGATCGGAATCTTGAATCGCCTTTATATCATACTTATTTCCTTCCTCATCTAATGCCTTTACATCCAGCATTCTGCCCTGGGGATGTATGGCTTTGATGTGCCAAATGATCTCCTCACTCGTGACCGTGTCACTAGGGCGAGCCTGCTCAATCTCGGAGCCACCGCCCGAACATCCTAATAACCATATGAACAATATATGGGTGCCGTATCTTACGAAAATTTCTGTCGGACTAATAGCGACTTTCATGGTCAAAATGATTGAGTTTCTCGGATACTTCAACCGGCAGACCCCTTGACATATCTGCCTCATGGCGTGGATCAGATCGCGGGAGTCACTTTAGAGTATATGTCGAGTACAGGTTGCACGATCAAAGGATTTCCTAAAAATCTTACCTCGCTGCCGATCAGAGACTTACCTTGAATGTAAACAATTTTAAGGAGGAAAAAAAGGACTCGTTCGACTGCTACAAAGCTAGTGTCTACGAACTACTCTTAGTGTGTCTGAGTCATCTCTTCGTCTACACAGATGATATAATCTGCAATCTTTCGATATTCGGGTAACAATTTACGCACAGATGTCTGCTCGACAGTGGCGATGGTGGCGTAATCCAGATCTTTTCTCTGCATCTGGAGGTACCATAAGATCCCTTCGTAATTTTCGGAGTGATAGGTACCATTGATGTGTAAGAATTGATGAGTCCTTCTGTAGTTGGTCAAAATAAAATGAGCCATAGTTGCATCTCGCAATGCCTGAGCCATAATCAACTCAGGAGTAGCATGGTCCGGCATGAGGTCTTTGATCGCCTTATAAGTTTTTAGGTCGCTGTCAAATGGTATGGGTAATGGCGCGAGGAACCCTCTCTGAGAAGCAGTCAATGTGTCAAGTGCTTGAAATCCAGAGAGATACACGGACTTAGCAAGCACTGAGGGAACATTGGTGGCTATGAAAGAAATTTCCTCCTCTTTGGCAAACTCGACCAACGGTGCATAGTCGGTTTGGAAGTTGGGCCAGAGCGATAGGGACGGAAATTCTTGTAGCTGATCGATATCTCCTCGCATGTAGCTATCTAATGCTTCCTGTTCATTTGATTCAAACATTTCTGCTCCCAATATTAGTCGACGTGATTGATGGAGCTCCTTGACGAGTTTCAGCTGGAGCCAATGATCGATGGGGTTGTCATGCAACTCACCAAATAATATGATGTCCTTCTTCGCCAATTGATGCGACATCTTATCAAAAGATATCTTTCGACCACCAGCGGTAAAAATCTGATATGCTGCCAGATGTTGAGTATAGGCTGGCACCGTGAGCCCCAAAAGGAACAGATGAAACACACCCTTCAGCATGTGCTCAAAATAAGTATTTTCCTAAAATCGTACAGCAACCCGAGAACTAAAGATCTAATGGTGATGATTGGGTGCACTATGGCCTACTGACCATCAAAAGGATACCGGTCTGTGGTGGATAGCTTATCACTAGAGTAGTTTGATTCACGCTAACATACTAGATCGAACATCCAATAGCTCAAAGTGCATGTCAGTTTGGATGATGGCAATCCGGGTAGAACACCCCTTGGTAGATCAGAAAGAAAGGAGGGGTAAAATCCGATACGTCGATCTTTCGATAAATGCGATTTTACATTTCCCTTGATGATCATGACTTGACTAGTAGAACAGAGTCATCAAAAGGCTAAACCAGCAGCAGCCTAGCCAGCACAGGCGCTACTGTTTAGGCCCAAACTCCGTCTTGGTAGCCGGGTTGCATCCACTCCAGCTTTTTGGATCGGTAGAATGGCTGAAGCGCCATAGCCATGTCTTCCATTTCAGATGCTGTCATAGGATTAAAAGATTTCAATAAGGCAATGTTCTGCTTCATGATATCTAAACTCTGCATTGAGATGATTGCACCATGTGCCTGAGGTAGGGACAAGGCATATCGAATGAGCTGCTTGGGGGCTAAATTCTCAACCGTTTCGCGCGGCCTGATCACCTTCATGACCATGATCCCAAGCTTGTGTTTTGCTGCAGTAGGCACCGCTGCTTTTTCAAAAGCTTGCTCACCTTTCTGATGGTGATTTAGGGCACAAAGCATAAAATCCAGCCCGTATTCCCTGGCGGCAAATGCCATCCCTTCAGCCGTAGTATGCCCGGTAAATCCAATAAATCGAGTCATCCCCTGGGCCTTAAATTCCTCCAGCACTTTCACCACCGGGCCCAACTTTTGGGCATCCTCAAGACTTTGAATGGAATGCATGTTTAGAATATCTACATGATCGGTTTGCAGGCGGTTTAGGCTGGTCTCAAACTGTTTCTTTACTTCATCGGGATCTCTAGATCCTAATTTTGTGCCGAGGAAAACCTCCTTACGACGGCTCTTCAGCAGCCTCCCCAGCCGTTCTTCACTTGCCTCCTGTGTCCCTTTGTTAATGTAGCTATTGGCAGTATCCCAATAGTAGAGACCATTGGCCAGCGCATACTCCATCATTTCAAGGCCCGCATCTGTGTCTGCTGCCAGAAATCGGCTGCCACATCCGATGGCCAAGCGAGGAATCCTGATGCCGGTTTTTCCCAAAACGGTGGTCGGTAGACCCTTGGCATCATACTTGCCAAGTTTAGCGGTCGACTTACAGCCAGTCAGCACTGCCGCGGTCCCGATGGTCGTCTTTTCAATAAAATCTCTTCTAGTAATCTCTCTCTTTTTCATCCGGATGAATTGAGTAAATAAACATTAAGTTACTGAATAATGCAGTTTGGTTGCACGGTAAGGTACTTACTTAGAGGCAAAAAGAAAATGGAAACTGAAAGAATGTTTAAAGGAGTCAGTATTTTTGAATTTAGTAGTCGATTTACGTGTAAAGCGGATTGTCTGGATTACTTGAGTGAAATCAAGTGGAGCAGTGGATATTCATGTCGCAAATGTGGTAATGGGAAATATTGTGGGACAGCTCGATACGGAGAAAGACGATGTACCAAATGTCGTTCTGTGGAATCCCCTACTGCCCATACCCTTTTTCATAAAGTAAAATTTCCGTTGCACAAGGCATTCTACATTATTTTCTATCTAAGCACCTCGACAAAAGGAATGTCAACCTATGAATTAGCTCGAAAGTTGGACATGAATCAACCGGTAGTGTGGCGCTTTAAAACGAAGGTCATGTTAGCAATGAAATCAAGTGGGAAATATCCGATTGATGGTGCGGTGGCTGTAGATGAAACGATGATCGGGGGCAAGGTGAAAAAGCAGCGCGGCCGAAGTCAATCGACTAAAAAACAGGTAGTTGTGGCTATCCAGAAACACCCTGGAGGTGGAATCAGCAGGGCATATGCAAAGGTTATTCCCAATGCTGGCAGCAAACAGCTAGAGCCATTCTTTGACCAACATATTGACCCAGATGCAATCGTAACGACCGATAAATGGAGAGGTTACTCCCCCATTGCTCGAAAAGGAAAATATCATGTTGACCAGATCCACTCTAAAAAAGGAGAGAATTTTCCTTTGATGCATCGGTTTATTATGGGGCTCAAATCTTGGTTGAGAGGTATTCATCATCAAGTAAAATATCTACAAAAGTATCTCAATGAGTATACCTACAGGTTCAATAGGCACCTGTATAAAGACATTCTATTTCATAATCTTACCAATAGATTAATGCTTCATCCACCATGCACGATTCCAGATTTGAAATTTGTAACGTAAATGAATTATTCAGTTAAGTTAAATAAACTTTGGCAGTAATGCCCAAATGTAAAAACAACAGGGATGTAAAATTTATAATGTCGCCCGAGACACCATTATTCGATCAGTCAACGACTGAGTTTAATATCAACCAACTGCCTAATATCGGTAAGAGTAGACTCGTCCTCAACAGCTAACTGTATCCCTCTTCCTTCAGCATACTTCCGAGCTTTTTTTAACTCACTTTTTATACTTGGTGACACCCCACTTTGCGTCACTTTGGCCACAGCCTTGTCTCCGAAGACAAATGCCACCTTGACTTGGCCAGCCCTGGGCAATAGATAAATGATTGCTCGCCTCTTATCCTTAATCCTGAAGCTCCATCCATACTTCTTTCCAGGGAAGTTCCATTCCGATTTTCCCTGGGGATATTTGGCCAAAACGATGGAGCAAATTTCTTTCCACAAAGCATAGGAGTCACCCAACTTTTCAACCAAATCGGCATCGGTTGGTTTATTAGACTTGTCGGGAAAAACACTCATTTCCATCCTGACCTCCATTTTTGTATTAATAGCAGCTTACCACATACTCAACACCGCTCTCTAGGCCACTTCGATTAAGAGCTTCGGCCTTAGATAGGCTTGACACGAAGGTACGCAATGCAATCATCAAAGCCATCGAGATCAGGTAGAGCGGCTCCATAAACAGATCTATCATTTATCACATCTGTAGGTGAAATGCATGGTCTGCATCTCCTCGTAAATGGCCGTACTTCGATAAAATGCCACTGCGTGCGCATCGACACACTCTGCCTGGACAAACACCTCACTAAATCCATTATCAATACAATATTCATTTAAGTGTCTTATCAAAAGACTTCCGATCCCCTGACGTTGGAAAGATGGTAAAACAGCTAAATCATACAGATAAGCAGAAGGCCCGTGCGCATCGTATCTTTCTAAAACATGGACCGTCAGTCCTCCCACTACTTGTTGGTCCAATGAAGCCACGAAAGCGATAAAACTTTGCATTCCGAGAACTTTCTTCAGCTGCACTGGGTCAGGAAGTCCACCATACTCCCCTTCAAAAACCAGGTGAAATACTCGAACGAGATCTAAAAAATCATCAATATCTGAGTGGGTAAGCTTTCTTATCTCAATTTTCATTACATCCAGAGACTCGTGAGGTGTTCCAAAGAACACATTAATATTTTATCATATATATCAGCGGTAAATGCGGATATGGTCGTGTCTCAAAACCATCTCAAAATGAAAACTACAAACACATTTACCCAATGTTTGGCCTATACCTTTTAGATATAATATATGCAAAATGATTGGCATTATGAATGGCGAAACAGATTGTGGTAGAAACCATGACGCTTTTTCTTAGGCCTAAGGCCTGGGCAAGAGTGGTAAGTATACCCCTGGCATTGGAAATTTCTTTAGTGCTAGCAGACCAGTACAAGTGAGGTCTGGAAATGCCTGTGATAGATCTGCCCAGAATACCCCCTTCACTTAGTATCGATACAATCACCGAGTACTAAAAGACAGGGCTCGCTGATGGCCACAGTAATTTAGATCATGTCATAAATGGCGAGGCTCAATGAAGATAAGAATCCTCACCTGCAGTAATCACCAAGTACACAGTCCAGCATATATCGGTCATCTTCAGGGCACTGAATGCTCTGTCACAAGCATTTATAAAACGACTATTGGAATAGTCTTGGCTTTTGCGGTATGATAGATCTGGAGGTAGTAAAGTCCTTGGGATATTGCGGGTAGGGACAACTCTTTCATTTGCGCAGAAAAGTCGATTGAAAAACATAACCTCCCTTGCACATCCAGGACCTGGATATGACAATTGGCCTTGGACCTTACATGTAGAATGGGATCGGAACTTCTGAGGATCGTTGGCCAGATTTGAATAGGCTCTTCGTCTTCTATAGAGATAATTTGGGTCGGTGACCAATCAACGGATCCGTCCACGTCCATCATCTTAAGACGGTAATGGTAATATCCAGATTTGTTTGGAAAGCTAGCATCAAGGTATTGATAATGGGTTGTCACATGCTCTCCTCCTTCAGCCATTCTGTGGGAGATTTCTTTAAATTCTAGTCCTGGATCTTTACGCTCGATAATAAAACAATCCGTTCCAACTTCCGATACAGTTGACCAGGATACTTCCACTCCTTTCTTCTGCTTCTCTATCTGGAAGGTGGATAATTCGACTGGCAGACTAGCTCCAGAAAGGAGAGGATCCAGCGCCTCAAACCATTTTCGAAATATTTTGATTTCACCGGAATCATTGGGATGTGCTGTATCATAGAGATCTGTGGAAGGATCGAAGCCGCTGTATTGGTCTACTACCACAATATTAGATTGACTGGTAGCCTTTCGGCTGGCAATCACCGGAATCGAATCATTCAGCTGCTGGATACAAGCATCCACAATCACGTCTTCATGACCAATGATTTGTGCGAGCAAAATGGTCATGTTCATGTGATAAGCTTGTAGGGTATCGATCAATGCTTCTAGCTCAGATACCGAAGAGGAAACCGATTGGCCACCCCAACAATCGTTGGTACCCAAGTGGATCAAGATATAATCTGGCAGACCAGCAGTACTCAACCATTGTCCAATTCTGCCCGAGCCATTACAGCTACCGGTCCGGCCATACAGTACCTCGTCGATGGTCCAGGCCCAATGACCTTCATGATCCCAGTCAAAATCGGTGTCCGGGTAGTCTTCACAGGGATAAGCTTGGTCTAGCGTACCGATAAAATCTATATCATGACCCATCCTATCAGCTAGCTGCTGCCAAAGTTTTCGTCGCCATGTATTGTGAGCGAGTCCATCACTTGCGACCGAGCTGGCCTCACCCTGAGTAATGCTATTGCCCAGCGGCATTATCTTTATTAGATCTTGGCTGAAAGCTAATGGGATCATCATCATAAAACCAATAAAAAAGACATATCTCATCATATCCAAATCTTGTAAGCGAATAAATGAAATAGCTTGAGTGAAGTGAAAGGATCCAACAAGGTGACGTGGCTTATAAAACTACGAATAAAATGGTTGGTATGTCCCGGGCTTTGCATCTTCATGTGCACCGCTGGTCATTGGCATTCATTTCTGGACTTCCCTTGATGAATCTTCCCAGATCCGATATTGCTTTAAGGTTTCACTAAGATCTCTGATCAGGTGGATCAAAGTGGCAACGGTCCGTGTTATTTTGTATCATAACATTTAGTGCTTAGCCAAGTGGGGGGACTCGCTGGTGAAACTCTGCAAAAACACTATCTTGACCATACCGATTGCGACGCTCTCTTGTGTGCCATGAGAAGGGGCCGGCTGAGCACAAAAAATCATCTCATCCATTCATCGGATGAGCCATTGAAGTAGGATGAGACAAACATTGGATTTAGTACTGATCAGTTTCGGCATCGTACTGGTTCTTGGGTGCCATGATGGCAGTACACCTCAGAAGAGACCTTTGCAAGACCTTGTGCAATACATTGATCCACAGATCGGATCCGTGCACGGAAGGTGGTTTTTCTACACCCCCGCGGCGCGCCCATTTGGCATGGCAAAACTGGCACCTCACACCAATGCCTACAATAGCGACGGTGGATGGGGTCCAACCGGGTATGATGATCGCCACACCTCAATCGAGGGCTTTGGGCACTTCCATGAATTCCAGATCGGGGGTTTGGTCTTTATGCCTACCACAGGCCCACTGAAAACGATCCCAGCTACCTTAGAGGATCCTGATAGTGGCTATCGTTCCAGATATGACAAAGCCACCGAACATGCGGAGGCAGGTTATTACACAGTGGTGCTCAGAGACCATCAAGTAAAAGTGGAGATGACAGCCACTCCAAGGGTAGGGTATCAGCGCTATACTTTTGCTAAGACTGATGCAGCAAATGTCATCATTGACATTGGTCACAAACAAGGAGAAAGCAGTGACATCATCAATGCCCGGGCAGAATTAGTAAACGACAAGGAAGTCGAAGGTTACATCGAAACGATGCCTGAATATGCGAAATTTTGCGATCCCGGGAAAACTGTGAAAATGTATTTTATCTCCAGATTCAGTAAAAATCCATCAAAGATCGGGATTTTTCAAGATGCCACTCAACAAGTAGGACTCCGGAAAACGGATGGCGTAGGCAATGGCATGTATCTCACCTACTCCATGGAAGCTGATGAAGTCCTTGAGATAAAAACTGGTTTAAGTTATACTTCCATAGAAAATGCTCGGCTGAATCTGGAGATTGAATCGGAAGGTAAATCCTTTGATATCGTGAGACAAGAGTCGCGAAATGACTGGAACCAATTGCTAAATCGGATCGTGGTGGAAGGAGGAAGAAGAGAGGATCGACTCAAATTTTACACCGGCCTTTACCATTCATTATTAGGTAGAGGCCTAGCCAGTGATGTACATGGGACTTATCCATTGGTTAATGGCAAGATAGGTCAAAAACCACTGGATGAGGATGGAAATCCCATCGGCCACCATTACAATACCGATGGTATCTGGGGAGGATTTTGGAACCTGAGCCAGGTTTGGGCTTTGGCTTATCCAGATTATTTCAGCGAATACTTACAATCAAATATTGACTTTTATAAGGACAGGGGGTGGTTGCACGACGGTGCAGCCAATGGTGTATATACCAATGGAGTACAAACAAATTTTCAAGGATTATTACTGGCCTCAGCTTACAATGTCGGCATTCGGAATTTCGACGTGAAAACAGGTTATGAAGCAGCAATAAAGAATGAACTGGAGTACCGGGGCCGCCATCTCGGCAATGGCAAATATGATTTGAGCCACTTTGTGTTAAGCGGTTATATTCCTTACCAAGACACCGTGATCTCAAACGGCTGGGTCTTCAATTTTGGAGGCTCACATACCTTAGAATACAGTTTTAGCTCCTATGCTGTTGCCCAAATGGCCAAGCAATTGAGTGATGAGGTGAACTACCACAAGTTGATGGAGCAAGCGAATTACTATCAAAACCTCTTCGATCCTGAGACTCATTTCATCCGACCAAAACTAGCCGATGGCAACTTTATCAAAAACTTTGATCCGATGAAGGGATGGGATGGTTTTCAGGAGGGCAATGCCTATCAGTATACTTGGTATGCCCCGCATGATCCCATAGGATTGATCCAATTGATTGGTCGACCTCTCTTCAACCAAAGGCTCGAAACGATGTTTAGCGACGCTCAAAAGAGCATGTTTGGGGGAGGATCGGAAGAAATCCATAGTTTCTCTGGAGTTGAAAAACTCTACAACCATGGCAATCAACCTTGCCTGCACAATGGTTGGCTATTTAATTACTCGGGAAAACCCTGGTTGACACAAAAGTGGATACGCACAATTTGTGATGAGTTTTACGGTACAGAACCCCTCCATGGATACGGAGTAGGACAAGACGAAGATCAAGGCCAGTTGGGGGCATGGTATGTGATGGCGTCCATGGGGCTATTTGATGTACAGGGTCACAGTTCCTCCAATCCCTCCTTTCAGTTTGGTAGCCCCCTTTTTGATAAAATCACCATTACTCTCGATCCGGAGATATATGAGGGAGAACAATTGGTCATAGAAACTTATGATCATAACCCTGATCATATATATATTCAATCTGCCACCTGGAACGAAAATCCGATTTCGGATTGCTGGATGGATCGGGATGAAATGATGAAGGGTGGGACGCTTCGTTTCGAACTCGGTCCGGCTCCCAATCAAAATTGGGGAATAGCTCATCCGCCACCCTCCATGTCTACCGGATAGAATCATCACACCATGTATAGAATAATCGGAATTATACTGACAGCATCAATGTGGGCATGCTCCATTAACAGTCACCAAGGGGAGTTGGCTAGCAAAATCAGAATGAATGAAAGCTTTGAATTTGTAAAAAATAAGGCCATAGAAGTGGTGAAATCGGGCTTCAATGCCGGCGATGGTTATGACGAAGTTTGGATTAGAGACTACAATACTTTTATCGAATTATCAGCAGTGGTTTATGATCCAAAAATACTCGAGAAAAACCTTTTGATATTCTTCAGGTTACAGGGCGAAGACGGTAATATTATTGACGGATTTATTCCCAAAGAAAAAGCCGTTGAATCGGAAGGTGGCTATCAATACATCTACAGCGAACTCGAACCAAATTATTGTGGTCACAAAAACACCGTGGAAACCGACCATGAATCTTCACTGGTCCAGGCAGTATATAAATACATAACCAAAACTCGCAACGATGATTTCTTGAAGGTAATGGTTGGAGACCTTACGGTGGCAGAAAGATTGGAAGCCTCCATGGAATTTCTCATTAATCACCGTTGGTCAGAGAAATATCAAATGGTGTTTGGCGCAACTACTGCTGACTGGGGTGATGTACAACACTGCCATCCATGGGGTGTGTACATCACTGAAGACACACACTATTGTGTCGACATCTACGATAACGCCATGATGCTCATTGCCCTTGATCATATGATGGAATTGATACCGTCCACTAAAATCAGGTGGCAGAGTGTGAGGGAAAATCTTGCCATAAAAACCATGGATGTACTTTGGGATGATGAAAACCAGAAGTTCATACCTCATGTCTACTTGGATAAATCACCGTATCCCGACGATTTTAATGAAAACGAAATATTCTATCATGGAGGCACTGCTGTAGCCATTGAGGCCGGGCTTTTAAATGAAGATCAAATAAAAATATCTTTGGATAAAATGATCGACAATGTACAAATGTCCGGAGCTGGATCGATAGGCTTAACTCTATATCCACCATATCCAGATTGGGCATTTGAAAACAAAGGAATGTATCCATATGGATACCAAAATGGTGGGGATTGGACATGGTTTGGAGCTCGCATGATACAACAACTCGTTCGCTTTGGCCTTGTACAGGAAGCTTATGACCAACTGCTACCAATGACCGATAGAGTCGTCGAGCACGATGGTTTTTATGAGTGGTATACCGTCCGAAACAAGCCAGAGGGTTCTGGTACTTTTAGAGGCTCTGCCGGCGTACTCTATCGAGCCATCGAAATGCTGGAGGAAGCTGCGCTCGGGATCTAACTACCCCTTCGGGCTCGATCATTGTGCTCTGTTTTTTCACCGATTGCCGGCTCCAGCATCAACTTTGTATTTCATCAGCCTCCTAGATCTTTTGGATACCATTGGATAAAGATTGAATGTGTCCACTCACTATCATCCTATAGAGTTGCTTTTGTACTTCCAGATCTTTTGCAAATTTATCCCGGATAATGCACGGAGGCTCCAACTCAATCTGCGAAATCTAAGGGAGAAAGCACAGCGTCATTACGAAACTTTGGCACAGAGTTTGAACTAAGAATTCAAAGCCATAGTATTAACTTACGCAGCGTCGATTTAGGCACTAGACAATTTAGCTACAAAAAGCCACATTTTCCCAATCTTCCTCAATAAGCACTACCAGAGGCACTGCTCCTGCAACGGGAAGCCTTGTGGGATAATGTGCGCTGTTTGGAACAAACGGATTATCTCAGTGATGTATTCATTGCCATCTCGCTTCAAAAATCAGCATACATTGTAGTCCCCAACAACACCCCGTAGGGCCACGAGTATTTTTATGATTTCAAAATTTCGAATTTACTTAGTAATTAATAATTACCTAACTATCAAATCAAATTTCTGTTATGAGAACCATTTCCATTTTACTCACCTTAGTTATTACAACTACAGGATTACTGCAAGCCCAAAAGGCGAAATTCAAAAATGTCTCTTGCGTGGTCCAAAAAGCCAAATTGCCACTACATTATTCTGACATTGAGGAAAGAACCTACGATCTGACTACACAAGGATCCTACAGTACCGATATCGTACCTCATGCTAAAAAACTTTATGGATGGACCGTGGATCAAACTAGCCCAAATATCAAAGGGGTTGTCAATATCTACGACTTCACGATGGGCTCTCCGAAGAAAACTGCCGAGAAAAAACAAAAGAAAGATAAGGAAGGAAAAGTAACGGAGAGCTGGACTGAATATTATTACACTGGCTCAGCAAGGGGACGGGGCAACCTATACGTGTACGGATTTGATAGACCATTTATATATGAGTCTCCCAGGAAAAAGAAGTCAAAGGTGAAGGCCAAACAAGAAGCAAAAAAGGAATTGCTCAAAAAGGATCTAGCGGACAACCCTTTCCTGGCTTCCCACGACATTGCGGATGCTGGACAGAGCCAACCCGGAGCTGTACATGCAGACGCAGATTTACCCCTTGTAGCCACTATCAATGTGGATCAGCCTATCACAGTAAAGACCAGAGCTTATCGAAGTGCATCTCAAGCTGCTCAAGAGTATAATGAAAAACAAAGACCCACTTTGGAATCCTTTAGGAATACTTTTGCTAGTAGCTCCTACAACAGTGCCGTGAAAAAACTCAATCAGCTTTATGGATTTAGTCCAGTAAAACATAAGATCTATTTAAAAAGAATTAAAAATGAGGATCATCCCGACGCAAAGATGTGGAACGACGCCTGCCAGGCTGTACAAACCATCTTTAAAACCTTTAGATTTAACCAATCCATTAAAGAGCATCAAAAGCAACTGATTCCTGTCGTCCAGTTCTTTTCAGAACAGGTAGACAAAATAGCCGAAAACGACAAGAAGAACAGCAAACAAAGGAAGGCTGCATATCAAAATCTTTTAAGCATCCTTTTCTATCTTGATTATCACGGTGAGGTTATCGCCTGGTCCGAAAAGCACTTGGACTCCAAAGCTTTAGATGGCACTGCAAAGAGAATGTTGGCAAGATCGGATAGATATAAGGCTCATTTAGCATTTCTTAAAATGACCGAATGCCACATCAGCTCTGAGGATGTGATGGATGAGGATGATATCCTTCTCGAAGTCTCCGAAGAAGAAGAGAGCGTGGACTGATGCACAGGGGCACGTCAATAAGCACGTGGGCTTCCTCCGAAGTATCCTACATGGTTTGATTGAGAAAGACAACTCTCAATCCAGTCTGGATACTCCGGAGGCACCCCAATTCAAGTGCCTCTATCCGGCTAGACAAATGCAGTAAACCATCTGGATTACTACCACCGTTGCCAATCATAAGTTATGTGGAAAAAATTTGTTTCATCGATAAATCAGGAATATGTTTAGTAATTATTACTACAGCAAGAAAGGAGATGATTTCATAAGCTATGCAGCCAAGAGCATTGACAATGGTTGCTCAGCAAACCGGACTGATGGGCGATTTTGAACTCAGTGGCAAAGATCTTGAACTCCTCATTAAGCATTCTGCGTTAGAATCTACACAAAGACTTACATACAAAGGAGTTGAAATTGAGTTGAAGACAGTGAAATTGAGAGAGCTACGTGATTTGCTGACAAAGGAAAATATCATCAATGCACTAAATCCTACCAAAGAGGAAATAGAGGCTGAGTGAATAAATGACTGAGGCTTATCACACAAAAGGCTACCAAAAGATCTTGGAAAAATTTGACCTTAGGAGATACTTGCAATGAAATAGGAATAACTATGCTCGCTAGTCATCGGTATGATCCAGGGCTTCCCTTGTACCTTCATCCGGACCCTTAAACACATCTGGGATATGTATGCGAAAACGACTTCCTGAATCAGGTCCTGTATCCAGTGCGAGGGTACCATTTAGATAATTGACCCGCGATCGAATACTTTGCAAACCCAGACCGGCAGCTGAATTTCGCACATCAAAACCGACCCCATCATCTGCGATGGTCAGGATTAATGCATCATCGCTTCTTTCTATATGAAGTTCTAAAATATTTGCATGAGCATGCCGTAGGACATTTTGAAGCAGCTCCTGAATAATTCTGTAAATATTTAATGCAATGGCATTGTCCAGGTTTGGCATCTTTTCTGGCAGACGAAGGTCTACGAGCAATTGCTCTCTGAGTTGAAGATCGTCTACCAAATCATGTATCGCCTCACAAAAACCCAGGTCTATTAGGGCAATTGGCATCATGTCGTGCGCAATTCGTCTCACTTCTTTGCAGGCATGATCAATTAGGCTTTCAGTCTTATTGACAAGCCTCAATTCTCCCAACTTATCAATTTCCAGTTGAATATTTCGCATTTGTATTCGCGCTGCAGCCAACACACTTCCCAAGCCGTCGTGTAGGTCCTTGGCAATTCTTTTTCGTTCTTCTTCCTGACCTTGTAGCATTGAATCCATCACTAGAATCTTCTGATATTTTTCTAGATTCTGTATTCTCTCTGAGGCCAGTTTTCGATCCTTTCGATACTGGGAAATCACAAACCAAACTGCCAAGACTACCAATACTAAGCCGGAGGTCAGGAGATTCCTCTGAGATGTTCGACGATTAATTGTGAGTTGCTGGTTGGCTATTTCCCCATCCTTTTTCGAAGCCTCATACTTTATTTGAAGTTCCTGCAGTTGATTTCGATTCTCCTGAAAAACCAGACTGTCCCTTATCGCCATATATTTTTCATGATAAAGAAGAGCTTCATGTACTTTGTTTTGAGCTTTGCAAACGCCATACAAAATCTCATATATATTACCTTCACTCTTTCTGTGGGGATATGCCTCTAAGAAATCCAAACATTTTCTAGCAGCCTTCTCGGCCTCTACAAAGTGGTTGCTCTTATAATAGTAGTATGCCAAGTGCTTGTAGTAATTCACTTCAATGTAGGGGGCTTGGATGGTATCGAGTATGGTACGGCTTCGATCCAGACTATTTTTAGAGCCTTCCAAATCCATCGGAGCTTTTTCATGGAGGTATGAAGACAGGTTGGTGAGGGCCAAAGCTTCGTATAGGTCATCACCTACGGCATGATAGATGTCAACAGCCTGTATCCCATATGCTGCTGCCAATTCATAGTTGCCATTGGCCTGGTGGTTTAATGAAAAATTATTATAGATATCTGCTAGGATTGAAGTTTCACCCAATGGCTGAGCAAGTTCTTCTGCTCGCTCCAGGACCGAAAGAGCCGATGCTATTCTTCCGGTTATATTGAAAATACTGCTCTGATTGCTAAGAATTCGCGCTTGAATCAATGGGTCTCCAATGACAGCAGCCTGGTCATAGGCACGTTGATAAGTCATTAACGCCTTCTCATACGATCCTCCAAAGTTGTGCTTGTTGGCCAAGGCAACCAGGACCTTGCACAGATATTCGCTATCTCCCATGGCTTCGAAGGAGTCGATTGCCCTATTAAAAAAGGTTTCTGATGAATCCAGTTGGCCTTGGTCCAGCAGAACAGATCCAATGTAGTAGATAGCTTTTGCCTGAGCCAACATAGAATCCTGGTCGACCGCCAACCAGTAGGCTTTCTGGTAGATGGAAATGGAAGAGTCTGGATCGAATCTTTCTATGTGTTGTGCTTCACGAAGCAGATCACTGATCGATGATGTAACATCCTCCCTACCCTGGATGGTCACGGAGGAAAAAACGATCAGGAGCAATAACCAGCATCTCATTTGACTCATTTATATTTGATTCAACATCTACCCCTTGCATAGTGAAGCACGATTTAGCTATGGGTATACGTATGAGACAAAGTTAGCAGGAAGTAGGCCGAAACCCATCCCCTATCAGGGGGAATTTGCGAAATACCTCTTTTGCGGGGGGGTTACTCTTTTCACACTATGATCCCAAATCAGTTGGTGAAGAGTCATTCAACGCGTGCTAGTTATAATCATCGATATAGTATTTCTTTTCGACAAAAAAGCGATGTTGGAATAGCAAAGCAGTATGCACGATATTTCCCAGTAACCTCGGCGTCTCTTCCTATCATAACCAGATCAACTGCGTTACGGGAGTCTTTCAGACACATCTTCTGTGGTCTGAAGAAAGGCCACCAAATCTAGAATCTCACTTTCGGTCAAAGTATTGAGCAATCCCTCAGGCATCATTGATTTCGGTGAAACCTCCTTAGAGCGAATCTCAGATTTATTGATGATCAACTCTTCTTGGCCGACAATACGCATGGTCAGTTGTCGATCACTTTCAGCGATGATATTTCCACTGTATGTTCGACCATCTTGAGTGGTAACCACGACCATTTTATAATCGTCCTGAAGCTCCCGGCTGGGTTCTATGATGTTGCTGAGTAAGTATGGAATATTGGCACGATTTGAGCCGGTCAAGTCAGGACCCATATTGGCTCCCTCGCCATACATTCTATGACATGACCCGCACGTGCGTAGAAAAACTGCTTTACCGCTTTCTGCACTGGCGGAAGCCAGTGCCCGATCACTGAGTAAGCGCTGATATTTGGTATATTCAGAAGCCTTGTCTGAGGGAAGTTCATCCATAGGTCCCCAAATTTCGACAAAGCCATTGCCTACTACCCTACGCAATTGTAAGGCTACATAGGGAGGCACATCCCTCCTGGGAACTTTATTTTGCTTGAGGGCCTGAGCCAAGATGCGTCCATGTACTGGTCGCGATGCGAATGTATGGATGGCCATTTGTTTATCTATCTGCCCAAAAGAGGCATATCTCTCCAATAATACCTGACCTAAATCATTCTCGTCATAGGCAGCAATTGCCTTAATCGCTTCCAATCTCAGTGAAGGATCTTGCAGAAGTGCAGGAATTTCCACCACGAGTTCTTTGCGCTTTTTTGCGGCCAATCCCGCAATGGCTTCTTGCTTCTGAAAATCATCTGCTTGAGGGTTTTTTAGTGTCGCTAACAATTCCTTAGCTACAGCCGACCCCCCGAAATGCTGCGCCACCTGTGCGGCAAGTTCGTCCATTTGTGGATGCGACTTAATGGTGGCATACACCTCCGTCCAAATGTCGGGTTCCTCGAGGTCATTACGCCCTTCCATACCAGCCACTATACCCTTCAGCAGATCCACCTGCCGACCTGATCTCTCTTGTAAAGCAGCCATCGGTTTTTCCAATTTATCAGCGTCTACCAAACGACGGGCAATATGGTTGGTGACCAAAGGCATCTTGGATTTGGTGGCTAGAGCCAGGGCTCTGTCAGGACCTGAAGCGATCAATGGCTCTATACCAAACCATATCATAAGTGGAATATTGTGGTCATCAGCATCCGTGCTATGCTGTACCAATTCTTCTGCAATCGCCCAGATGTTTTTATCTGCAGTTCGTTGGAGAGAGATTGCCAAATACAATCGGACCACAGGGGATGGATCGTTTGCAGCAAGCGCAACCAGTTTAGCCATGGCTCTAGACGAGGCATCGTGGTCTTCGGCTAAGAACTGAATCACCCATGCGCGCACATACTCATCATGATCATCAAGTAGGTGTAATAAAACATCTTCCGGAAGAAGGTTTGTCACATGTAGTGTCCACAGGGCATTTAAGCGAAAATCGCCATTGTTCTCAGATGAGAGTATCCCTTGGAGTCGCTGAGCTGCCTCTTTGCTCACACCATTTTTATGTGCTCGATTTTGCAGAATCACCCTGGCGCGACGTGCGTGCCAACTGCTTTTTACCAATTGCAAATTGACCAAGTCAAGATCACTCATTTTGCGTAGGTCTTCGTACCGCCCCTCAAAGTTCTCTGCCATCGATTGTTCCGGCATGATGCGAAACACCCTTCCAGTCTCTTTGTTGAGCACGTCATTGCCACAGATATCTGCATCGTGCCAATCCAATACATACAAGCCCCCTTCAGGCCCCAATTCCATGCTAAATCCAATCCACTGGGCATTGTTCGCCATCATAAAATCATCACCGTGGCTAGCCACAAATCCCGATCCCTGACGTTGTAAAATATCAGACAATACGGCATGTTCATGAATATTAGCCATAAAAAGACGACCATATTGATCGGCGGGAAATGCATCAGATAGATAAACGCGAGCCCCACCATGCGCCGATCGATGACGGTGATCGACAATCGTTTTTATGTCCTGATACACATAGGGATTAAAATGCTTACCTCCTTGACGGTGATATATGCCACCCTGGATCACGTGGAACGCATGAGGAATCACGCAAGCTGATATAAACATCTGTCCTTTTGCGTCGTAGTCGATGCCCCAGGGATTACTAAATCCATGAGCCACCACTTCAAAGCGTTCTTTGATAGGATGATATCGCCACACCCCACCATTGATCTCCACTCCGTCATCAGCAGCTAACACATCTGGAAAGGGCTCCATATGCCGATAGATCCTACCCGGCCCGTCTGGTTTTCTAATCTTCGAAGGTGTAGCAAAACCCTCCAGACCATAAAGCCAACCGTCGGGTCCCCAATGCAGACTATTGATCGTCTCATGCCGATCGCGAATCCCCCAACCAGTAAGCAGGACTCGAATATCATCTACATCAGCTCTGTCATCCCGATCCCGATCGGGCACAAACAGCAAATTTGGCACAGCGCCGAGAAATAATCCATCAAATCCCACCGCAATAGCTGAGGGAAATGGGATGTGTTCTAAAAAAACGATTTCCTTGTCCGCCACCCCATCTCGATCCGTATCTTCTAAGATAAGTATGCGGCTGTCTCCAGCATTTGAAAATCCTTCACGACGATTTTCATAGTCGCGATTTTCGGCAATCCACATGCGTCCACGATCATCCCAACAAAAAGCCATGGGTTGGGTGATCATCGGTTCATTGGCAAAGGCATTCACCCTGTATCCTTCCTTGACCGTGGAATTTTTCACCGCTTCTTCGGGAGTCAAAAACTTGGCATCCCTTCCCTCTGCACGTGCAATATTCCACATTACCGCCGAACTGTACATACCATGGTCGTCCACGAAATCTGACCAGATCTTTTTCATCTCCACATCGCTGTATTTCCCTTCATAAGCCACAATCTGATGCCTAAAAGTTATCGTTTCTCCCTTCCTAATTTTCCAGTCCTCTTTTTTTGCGTAGATCGGTCCAATACCCAATTGATGATCTACCCGCCAGTGATTGGGAAAACCTGGATTGTCGGGGTGATCCAAAATCGCTATGTGCCCCCAATCTTGGAGGCCCTCAATCTCCATCCCCACATCCACCCAAATCGATCGTTGTCCTTCTGCATTTTGATCACGATGACGTGCCTCAGTGATGACTTCTCCCTCAATGCCCTGGTGCCATGGCATGCGCAAAAACAATCCACCATAGTCAAATTTGTTGATGGTGACATCATGCTCCAAGGATTTGCCTTTCCACTCCAATTCCAGTAGGTGCTTCTGTTGTCTTCGACTGAACGACCAAACCTGTGTTTCCTCCATCAAAGCCTGTCCATCGTCATCGAGCATATGATATACGGTCTGCCATCTTACCTTTTCTCCCTGACCGATGAGTACTCTACTCGAAACCCTCTTCCAATGTGTTGATCCTGGAAAATGGAAGTAGTCTCTACCAATCTTCCCGATAATGTCATCGGGCTTATCCCTGCGGTAGAACCACTTCTTAAGCTCTTCGTCGCTTGCACCTGTACCATTTACCCTAGTAAATCCCCAGTACAGTCCTGTCTGGTGTTTATGATGATCCGGACTATATTGGGTGAGCTCCGCATTGGAATTGGGAGCATAAATCGGATGAATATAGGGTCGATGCGCTGGCTTCGCATGCTGTGTGACTATTGGGCTATCGTATCCCCGCCGGTAGACGACGATCTGATCATCCTCTTGCTCAGCCACAAATGATATAGGACTATCGACATCCGTCTGATCCCCCTGCCGAGTGGGAGATTGGCAAGCGTATATGCAGATGGTCAAGAGAAAAAGGATCCAGTGTGTCATGTTTATGTTATTCAGCATACGCCAGCGGTATCTATTATCGAATCCCGTCATGAGCTAAAATAAAATACGTAGATATCCTTCCCTCCACTATCTCTTGTAAAAAATATAGTCCGTCACAATTGGCTCTATGCCCTTTTGTCGCAGTTGCGCAACAATCTGCCCTTTATGATGGGTGTGATGATTTGCCACATGAAATAGTATTTGCTCGATAGAATTTTCAAACCGACGACCTTTGGAGTTTTCATAAGTGATGGTTGCATGCATATCAAAGTCGGCTATGATCCTTATTGAGTCCATATAGTTGCTATGGTCCAGACTTTTACAAACTTCAAGCGTATGCATCTGATGCACTGTCAACGAACTCGTTTCCAAAATTCTTGCATTCCATATTTGGTGCGCGTTGATGAGATGCGAAAATACTGCCATGGTTCTTTGATCCAACCTAGTCATATGCTCCACCAAGAAATCAGCCAATTTTTGGTTAAAGTGATGATGATATTCGAATACATCTTTAAAGAAGTCTTTCACCGCTCTCCGTTTAGATCAATATTAAATAGTTAGCTTATTAACGAATAAGGAAGCTGAGTAATGAGTAGCATGATCATTGCGGATAAAGGGTTTAAGTACAATCCCCCCATCATTCTCCAAATAGCATCCTAAAACAAACGGCATCGTCCACCTCAGATGTGTCCAGTGGAGCATAGAACCTATCCAAAAATGATGAAACAGAATTCCATGAGGTGTGGACCATACCTTTAATGTGTTGTGCTGTTTCCTCACTCGCATTCCTTCTAATATTTTCAAGTAAGATCCATTGCTCCCTGGCCACTTCTCCCTTACGCCAAGAGGATGTAACCACATCAAAACCCTTGATGGCAAAATAGGCAGCGGTTGGCTCAGCTTTCTCATAGTGCCAATCACAAATCATGATGTCTTTGGGAATCATGTCTATGGCTCGGTGCGTATTATTCATGCTGGCTTCCCACATTCCCAATCCGGTAGTTTTTCCATCCAACAGGCGATCTCCCCAAATCCATAATCTCTTTCCTGATTGAGCCAAGTGGTTCCTGATCTTGGTCAACTCGCCAGCAAATAATTCTGCCTTGTCTCTTCCATGGCAACGAGGGCATTCATCCTCACCAATATAAAATACCTCATCCATACCAGCGTGAAAAGCATCGGCCTGAAAAGCAGCTACAATTTCGTCGACCAGTGCAAACACCACCCGATGGACGTCTGGATGCAGGGGGCAATAACTCTTGCAGTAAAGTCCATCGGGATTGGGCCACTCATATTTCTCCGGAAGTATAACGCTCGGCGTCTCATCAAACTCAGGGTAGACTTTCAAAAGCATCTCCAAATCAGAAGCCCAAGACTGGTGACCCAATAGATTGATCTGTGGTATGATCTCGACTCCGTGGTTATGGCAGGCAGATACGATTCTATCCACTTCCTCTTGTGAGAGAGCATTTTCTTTCGCCAAATTTGGATGTGACTTATACTGAAAATTATAATCAACCCTCAAGACCAATGTGTTGATCCTCCTCGGTGGAAACTCCTCGTTGATAAATCGGACAAATCTGTCCACATGCTCCTTATCTGGAGCGGCAATAGCCAGGCCTCTAATAGGTAAATCAGCCTGTGCGCTGACCACCTGGCTCAAGCAAAAAGCAAAGATTGACAACAGGGCTTTATGCATGCTCAAGTTTTATTGTTTTTTGTCTTATGTTTCGACCTTTAGCCGAAGCTTCCCAACTTTTTCCACCGTGATCCTAAGCAAGAGATCCACTTGTTCTCGATGAGTCCTAAACCTGACTATAGCGATGGCTATCCGCAGTTTTGTTTCTTCGATCCGGCCCAAAACAGCATCCCCAAGCTGGACCTTTACGCACAAGAGGATCCAGCAGTCTAGCTAGTGGATCCGTTGGCTTTTGATCCACAAATAAAAACTTCCATGCCCAACTTCTCAGCAAGTTCGGCCTTAGCTAACAGGCAGAGGTCAGCATGTTCTGCGCTCTGGGCATAGGCCACATTTAAATGATTTGCCTTGTGTCGGGCCATCATCTGATCGCGGCTAACTCCATAAGTGACGGCATGCATGATTGGCCATTGAGGGGTTGTTTCATCGAGGCGCCGTTGGGTCTCTTCTTCCGGCAGTTTGACTACTTTGGCCCGACCGAGATCCATCTTCAGTCTGCCATCTTCGATGAAAACGCGACTCCAGATAATTTCGCCTGGTTTTGCAACTCCTTGTAAGGTACTGCCACCTTTGGGAAAGTACATAGGAGGCTGTCGGTACCCATGACTACCTTTCCAGCCTCCAATGTGGTGTTCTATGGGAGCAGAGCCACTTATTAATAACACCCATATATATTCATCTATCGTACCAGAGCGATCAAAATCACCCCATCGCAGATCATGGAGGGTTGTTTCAGTGGGTTGTCCCAATGCACCATGAATACGTTTGGTAAGGAGCGCATCGAGTCCACAGCATTCATCGACTTCATTGAAGTGTGGAAAAGTTTCACCCTCGAAGATGATGTCACCTTTGCTGTTTTTGACAGGCGGCCGGTCGGTACTGTTAAGCATTCCCTCAGCCAGGTCTGAAGCGGGACAGGTCTCCTTGAGGCCCTGTTGATATTGGATCCCAATCGCGTCACAGCCAAATCTATCGCCGATGCGGCATGCAGCGATATACATCTTGCACTGCTCAATTACTTGACTTTTTGTCAGTTCGGTCGCATCGTCCTCACCGAAATGGAAATTGAAGCCTCTCTTTATCAAAAAAGAAAACACAGACTCTGCCTCGGCTTCGCCGATGGTCTGCATCTCTGCAGCCAAGGCACTTTGACTAAGTCGCTCCTTATATACACCCATTTGGAAAAGAAGTTCGTCGGGAATGGTTGCGTTGTACATTCCCATGCAAAACTCATCAAATACACCCAGTATTGCCTTGTTTTTATCGAGATCAGCGGCAATCATATTGGCGACCTCTTTTGCACGATGAGGAGTCCGATCAGAATCATAGGTCATAACATGACTAAGATCATGGGCTACAGATCCCTTTTCCAACCATTCTTTGAGTTTTTGCTGGAATAGTTTATCCGTCTCGAAATCTTCACTCCATAGAGTAGCATACTTTACTCCTGCTTTGGTAAGGGAACCGTTGAGGTTGAGCATACCCACTAAGCCTGGCCAAGTGCCACTCCAGTTTGCTACAGTTAAAATCGGCCCCTCATGAGAAATCAATCCGGCCAAAACATGATGTGAGTACTGCCACACTGCTTCAGCAACAATCAGTGGGGATCTGCGATCGATTCTTGCAAAAACATCCATTCCCTGGCGCTGACTGGATATGAAACCGTGTTTTTCGACTGGGTTGTATGCATGAGCTCGCTCAACTTTGTGGCCCATAGATTTGATAACTCCGATGAGCGACTGCTCCATTTTATGCTGTTGCTGCCAGCAGGTTTGATTAGCAGAGAGTCGCAGATCGCCACTTGCCACAAGTGTGATGGGTAAGGATAGTGTGGTCATAGGTTCTTATTCTTTGAATTTAATGGGGCGAAGATTGCACTAAGTACAGTGTAAAATCTCAACCTCACAATAAAAGTGGGATAAATCAACATGAGCGGCAAAACTACAATATTTATAGAAGCTTATAACATTGGAGCACCTTGGTTTATCATACAATTCAAAGGTGGCGCTCCGACACAGGAAGTGACCGAGATGATCACCTACATGACTGTTGGCCACCACGCAGGAGTGTAGTATCACAACAAGAATGAGCAGTGTTCAGTCCATGCGCACCAAAGAACGATTATGGAGCATTGGGATTTCCTTGGACATCTCAAAGCATCGTTTCACTGATCTGATTGAAAATCTATTAATAAATTAATAGATCCAAAGTTGAGCTGACTCCTCTCGTGGTGTGGCCTTGGTTTGAAGCGCTTACCTGAAAAGGGAAATGCAAACCATCGCCTATGAGTGTAGTCCGAATGGGCATGGCAAATATGCGAACCCCCAAAATCCACTGGATTGACTCTCTCTGTGCGATCGCAATGAGGACCATTATCCGTTGCATCCTACGCATTGCTTTTGTGGATTGGGAAGATTCTAAAGATCTCCTTCAGGAAGCCTTTTTCAAGATATGACGCAACCCAGATGGTTTCGACCAGGATCTGAAATTGTCGGCTTGGATCAAGCAACTCGTACACCATGAACCGTTTCTTTCTCTTCTCCTGCTGTTTTCCATTTTCGATATACAGCACACTCAGTATGAAGAACTGAACATGGCCAGGCTCACGTTTTACTCAGGACCATTTTTACTGTTTGTTTGTAGCTTCTGCCGATATTAAGTCGTACGTCGTTCAATATGACTTGACTGCTTGAGAAGGAACTGATCTTCTCCTTATTCACGATGAAAGAGCGATGAATGCGTAGGAAAGTTTCAGGGAGTTTGTTAGTCAATTTGCTAATCTTCTCTTTACTTGTTATCAATTCCTTTCTTGTGTGGATTTGAATGTGATCTGAAAGGCTTTCAATGTAATATATGTCGTCATATGGAATCTTCGTCACTCGCCGGTTTGACATGATCTCAAGGAAGGGCTTTCTCATCATTTCCTTGTCACGAAGTAGTCTACTGATTACTTCCCGATTTTCCCTCACTTGCTGCGCCATAACTACCAAAGACCCCAGCAGTACCAGAAAATATAATGCCAAGGCCACCAATAAAGTATCAGATGCTTTTATTCCCAAGTCAGTGAAACTTAGGTTGCCCAAATAAACAAACGACAACATCAATACGACTGCCTCCAGATACAGGGACACTATCACAGTATAGAAAGTGTAAAGGCAAAACTTGAAGTAAGCCTCCCTGAGAAAAAACTTTGGTACCAGTAGGTAATTGAAAAAATAAGATGTACCTAATACGATCGGTAGTAGCATTGCTATGAAATAAAAAGCAGCGATACCATTGCCCCATGAACGTCCAAAGATGACTGTGAGAAACAATAAGACGAATACCCAATAAGCCACGTGGCAAAAAATCTTCGTTGATCTACGTCTCATTCCATATGGAGAAGTTGACCAAATTTCACAAAATTCAGTTTAGTTTCACGCTTTTGGTGGTTAACAACCACTTCAGAGCCGGATATGACCGCACAAATACCAGTCACCTGCTTTAACTTAGTACCATTCCTGGATCAAAATGTAATCCTATGAAAAATCTGTTCTTATTAGGTGGTCCCTTGTGTATGGGCATGCTGACGATTTTATTGCTCGCCATGATTGCATGGATGACCGTGTCATATGTTGGATGCCGTGACTCCGGCAGAGAAGAAATGATAAGGAAGATCGGCTATGGCAAATCAATTGGACTATTCGCACTCATGATGGGCATTTTGTTCCAACTCATCGGCTTCTACCGGGCCTTTTCACGACTAGAAAGTGTCGTAGATGTTTCTCCCAGCGTTCTCTATGGAGGGCTTAAGATCTCCATGATTACAACCATTTATGGTCTCATGATCTATCTGCTATCCATGGTGTTATGGTTCATATTGACCAGTGTCGATCGCGATTTAGCACCCCGATAGAGAAAATTGAGTTGGAAATTGGGATCAATAGAGCGCTCTGGCATGCAAGCGACCAGGATTTAGGGTACCGTTGAATGCAACGAGCAGTGGAATTAACCATTTTCGTTGAGAGGATCAACGTGGTTCTCATGGTCAAGAATATGGCAAAGCACTAATATCCACGCGAAGTTTTTCATAACGTCTGTTTTAGTTTTGCTCAACGAAGAGCCATCTGTCTTTTGCTTGAGAAGATTGCTTTTCAGGCGGCCAATAGGGTGAATCTCGGTGCTCCTTCTGCATAATGCTTGTCATCTTACTCACCACCTCAGGATGTGCTTGCGCCAGGTCTTCAAGTTCCATCATATCTTTTGTCAGATCAAACAAGTGGATAGGCTCTTCGGTCCCGGTACGAATGCCTTTCCACCTACCCAGTCTCACAGCTTGGTGAAAGGGACTATAAAATTCCCAATAAAGAAACTCCTTTGGTGCCTGCTTCCCACCTTGCAATGTCGGTAGCACTGACAAACCATCTACCATCTGCGGACATGGTATTCCTGCCAAATCCAGCAGTGTGGGTAACACGTCCCAGTAAGCCCAAGAGAAATCACTTTCAGAAGCTGCCTGAATGTGACCTGGCCATCGCACGATCATGAGCGTACGAATACCTCCTTCCAAGAGGCTTCTCTTATTGCCACGAAAAACGCCATTGCTATTAATTGCATTAATAAACGGTTGAGTGGGTCCATTGTCGGAAGTGAAAAAGGTAATGGTCTGTTCATCAAGATTCAGCTCCTGCAGGAGCGTAAATAATTGCCCGATATCGCGATCCATCCTCGTAATCATTGCCGCGTAGTTTTTCAATTGATTGCTCCAAGCACTGTCTCGATACATACCCTGACCTGGTATCTCAAATCGACCATGAGGCAGGTTAAAAGGAAGGTAGAGGAAGAAGGGTCTTTCCACATTTTGTCTAATGAATGACTTGGCAGCATTCAACATGAGATCAGGTGTATATATGGAATCCGATCTTTCATTTTCAGGTATGGGTATGGTATCCAAATTCCTCATGAGAAAACTGGGATAGTAACTGTGGGCATGCACCTGGTCCAGATAGCCATAGAAAAAATCGAAGCCATGCTGATCTGGTGTGCCGGTAGAGCCGGGATTTCCCAATCCCCATTTGCCCACACCTCCGGTAGCATATCCACCCCTTTTTAAAAGTGTAGCGACGGTGAGATCGCTTTGTGACAATGGAATTAATTTGCGCTGCATAAAGGGCTTGTCCTTGTCATCCCCCGAGCGATTGTCTCGCCGGGTGATGTGGCCACTGTGCAAACCCGTCATCAAAGAACAGCGGGTGGGTGCGCAAACCGGACTACCAACGTAAGTCTCGGTAAATCGAATCCCTTCGGATGCCATGCGATCAAGATGAGGCGTATGGATGGATTGACTACCATAACAACCCAGATCGCCATAACCCAGATCATCAGCCATCATGAAAATAATATTAGGCCGCTTTTGAGCAGACCCAGGCCATGGTAGGTGCAGCAAGGCAAAGCATAAGGAAACCACCAAGAATCTATATCCAACTATGGTCATTGATCAAACATCTATGGTCCAGCTAGAGCCATTAATAAATGGCAGTTCTTGATATTAGAATGTTGGCCGGTCCAAACATCTCAATATCCAGGATTCTGCTGCAAGTTTGGATTTAAAAGGATCTCTGCCGCTGGAATGGGTCCAATCGCTTTAAACTCCTCATAATTACTGGCTGTCAAAGTAATGGTCGCCACATTATTGGGGCCGACATCAGGATCACTTGACTCTGCATCTAGACGTGCCTGCAATGCTTCACCAAGCTTACGCCATCGCAGCAGATCAAGCTTGCGATGATTGCCTTCGCCTACTAACTCCCAAGCTCTTTCCTGCATGATGGCCCGACGTAACTCCTCCTGACTCAGGCCTGATAGGGGATCCAGTCCTGCCCGTGCACGTACCGTGTTTATGGCATCAAAGGCGGCTTGTGACGAGCCATTAAGCTCATTTTCCGCCTCGGCAAGATTGAGATAAACATCGCCCATGCGATAAAATTTGTAATTGAGTCCAGTATTCCCTCGCGGTTCGTCAACCCGCCATTGCTTCGGCAGATAAGTATAGAGCAATGGCAGCGAATCGTTGATCTGATCATAGACGCTCATATTCCGTCTCAGATCATTCTCTGCAAACGACTTTGCAAAACTCTTATAAAGGGTGAAAAATCCAAATCCGAGTGTAAAAACAAATGGCCGATCCTTGGCAGCTATCTTATCATCTTGGCCACGTGGCGAAAATCTAGCTGCGCGATTGGTCTGCACCTCTTGGCTGACGAAATCAAATTGAAAGATAATCTCATCATTAAACTCATTGCCAGGGTTAAAAATATCATCAAACACAGGCAATAATTTATGTGGCGAATTTTGAATAATATCTTCAGCCGCAGTTTTAGCTCCTGCATAATTCTTCATCCAGAGATAGGTCTTCATTTTCAGGGCCTTAGCGGCCCATTTAGTAGCTCTGGCTTTCTGATCTCCTGGCTTGTCTGGAAGTACGGTTTCGGCAAATTCGCAATCGGCAATGATCTGCTGGTAGATTTGATCTTTGGGGGTTGACGAAGCCTGCCCAGTCATGGCAAAATTATCACCTGTGTTTGGCTCTGTAAATAGAGGTACATCGCCAAACATAGCCACCATATAATAGTAGACAAAGGCACGCAAAAAGGTGGCTTCACCTACGATGCCATCCCTAACATCGGGATCAAAATCAGCCTTTGCGATCTCCCGGATAGTAAGATTCGCATCATTGATGGCCTGATATAGTTCGCGCCAGATCACTCGAAATCGTTCGGTACTAGCATCCCATCGATAGCCCATAAATTGCTGGCCGGCACCTAAAACACGAGTGGGCGCCAGGAGGTCGTGATTCACACCAAATAAAATATCCATTTGAATACCCCAAGTATTGGCATTCAACAAGTGAGAATAGATGCCTCCAATGGCGGCTATTCCATCCGTTTCGGATTGATAAAATCGACCTGGATCAATAATATCTCGAGGGCTTTCATCCAGAATATCATCGCAACTCGAAAAGGCGATAATCAATGCTAAAAAGAATATATTCTTCTTCATGATTCAATATTTAGAAATATCAAATAGATGATCATTTAAAATCTTGCGTCGATGCCAAAAGTAAAAGTTCGGGCAGTCGGATAAGCAATATTGTCGTAACCGCGCAAGCGATCGTTGGTACCCTGCGTATTGACTTCTGGATCATAGTTGCTATATTCATCAGACACCAATTGAAATACATTCGCGCCGCCCAGATAAACACGTATGGACTCCACCTTCCAACCTAGTCTATCCATGGGTAAATCATAACCCAAGGTAAGATTCTTCAGCCGCAGAAATGATGCGTTTTCTACAGCAAAAGATGTTGATGCTTGAGCGTTTTGTGCCTGAGGAACCGGAATGTTAGTATTGCGATTACTTTCCGACCATGCATTGGCATAGGTAGCATAGGCGTTGTCCACTTGGGTCCTGGTACTCAGCAATTTTCGCTCATTAAAAATATCGTTGCCCGAACTGAACTGAAGAAATGCGGAAAGATCAAAATCTCCGAAAGTAAACGTGTTTTGCAAACCGCCGTAGAAATCAGGATTTGAATTTCCAATAATTACGACATCATTCTGATCGATGACGCCATCGGTATTCACATCTTCATATCTAAACTCACCCGGTTTGAAATTATTTGAGAGACCATCAGCATCCACTTCTGCCTGATCAGCATATACACCGAGTACATTCCAACCGGTGAAAATACCTAGAGGTTCGCCCACAATCAGTTGGCCAGACGGATTCGAAACGTTGACGCCATGCGAACGTGTGACAATCCTATTGTCACTGCCCAACTCTATGATTTCGTTTTTGTAGGTGGAGAAAGTCAGAGCCGCGTCCCACGTCAGGTTTTCTCTTCTCAAAATCACACCATTGACAAATAATTCGACGCCTGTATTCTTCAGTGATCCTACATTTTCCAGTCGGGTGGTGAAACCGGTTTGACTGGAAATTTCACGTGTGAATAATAAGTCCTTAGTTTCCTTAGAGAAGAAATCGACTTCAAAAGACAATTTACCATTGAAAAACCCAAAATCGAGGCCGAGATCAAACTGATCGGTCGTTTCCCAACGTAAATCTGGATTTGATAGGCGCTGATTAAACACCGATACAGCACGACCACCTGTGCCCAATGAGGTAAATCCTGTGCCAAGAGTCTGAAAGCGCTGAAAAGATCCAATTCCATTGGAGTTTCCTGACCTCCCCAGACTTAAACGTAGTTTTAGGTGGTCAAATAAATTCAGGTTTTTAATAAATGGTTCCTCCGACAACCTCCATGCAAATGCCAACGCAGGGAAAAAGGCAAATCGATTATTTTCGCCGAACTTAGATGAGCCATCTTGACGAGCTGTAAGCGTCAACAGGTACTTGCCAGCATAAGAATAATTGACCCGACCAATCAGAGATGAAATTCTGAAAGCATCGAACACATTCTCATTACGAGTATCTTCAGGACTGGAAAGACTCAAGCCATAGAACGACAACAAATCATTCTGAATGTTGTCAGAAATCGCCGTGAGTTGTTCTGTCTGTTGTCTTTGGTAAGTAAATCCACCCAAAAGACTTATTGAGTGTTTATTACCGAGATCTACACTATAGTTTATGGTGTTTTCAGTGAGCAATGATACACGATCATCTTTTTCAACTCGTCCTGTGGCTGGATTTCCACTTCTCAAGCGCGTGGGAAGCTGTGACGATGTAAATTGATTTCGTTTGAAATCTCTCAGACTGAATCCGATGGTGGACTTAATCCACAAATTAGGTGTGATGTTTAAACGAACATAGGTATTCGTATAGGTTTGATTGGTAAATCGCTCATCTGAGATAAATTCTTCGGCAGCTAAAGGATTCGAGAAATTTATCCCATTGATTGGGTATTGAACCGAATAAGAACCATCTTCAAGTCTGACGGGAATAGCAGGCTGTGCATCAAATACTATACCTGGATTAAAATTTTGCGGCACATTCTTGATGCGAGACAGATTGACATTTGTACCCATTTGAAAAAAATCGGAAAATTTGTGGTCAAGATTAAACCTCAACTGTGACCGGTTGTAGGTATTACCCACCAAAATGCCTTCCTGGTTAAAGTAATTGGCAGACAGATAATACTGCGTTTTCTTTGATCCACCACTGATGGCTAGTTGTGAATTATACATTGGAGCGGACTGCGTCACCACATCCTGCCAATCTGTGCCATTTCCGATTCTGGCACGCGTTTCAGCATCAAATGCCTCCGAAGCATTACCTAAAAATGCCTCACCTGCATTTGCCCAGGCCATGAAGTCCTGTGCACCTAAGAAATCAATTTCACGGGCTAAAGACTGGACACCCACATAGTTTGAAAACGTCACGTTAGCGCGACCTTCCTTACCCTTCTTGGTCGTGATGAGGATGACACCATTAGATCCACGAGCACCGTAGATGGATAGGGCAGATGCATCTTTTAGCACTTCAATAGATTCGATGTCGTTTGGGTTAATCGCATTTATATCGATGCCTCCAATAAACCCATCTACCACATAGAGCGGCTCGTTTCCTGCGTTGATTGAATTACCACCACGAATGCGGATGGTCGTACCAGCTCCCGGCTGACCACTGATGGCCGTCACCTGCACACCCGACACCCTTCCCTGCAGCGCTTGATCAATCCGGGCAACCGGTGTCTTTAATGTCTCTACCACATCTACTTTCCCTACCGATCCAGTCAAATCTCTTTTTTTCACGGTACCATATCCGACGACAATAACCTCATCGAGCTGTGCTAGATCTTCCTCCATTTGGACATCCATAGTAGATTGTTCACCGACGAGTACTTCCAAAGTAGCATAACCTGTATAAGAAAAGACCAAAACCTGATCTCCATCTGGAATGTTAAGTACAAAGGTTCCGTCGATATCACTGGCAGTCCCAATTGAGGTGTTCTTGACTACAATATTGACACCGATTAATGCTTTGCCATCGGGAGAGGTAACCTTTCCAGAAATCTCTCTCTCATCTTTGATATCCCTCACCGCATTATTGATCATTTGCAATCTGCTTGTGACATTTTTGGATCTCGATTGCAACCTTAGAGACCCTGTAGACTCTATCTTCTCGATCTGCTTGATGCGCTTGACAATTTTTCGCGCCTGCTTTTTTCCTCGTTGGTCCTTGCGATAAATCACGAAGTATTTGTCACCAATGGACTCGTACTTCAGTCCGGTTCGAGCTAAGACCTTTTCTACCGCAACCGCCAACTCTCGCTCATCAAATTCATAATTGACAGTGATGTTCTCCAGGAGCTGGGTTTCGTAAGAAAAAACCACCTGAAATCGATCACTCAGTTCGTCAAGCACTTCAATTAATCTTCTTGGTTGCAGATCGCTGGCTGACATTACTTGAAGTGGCATGACCGTCAAGACAAAAATGACCGGTGCCATTCGAGTGCTAAACAAATGCTTTAGAGTCACCATGATTTATTTTTTTATTTGGATTATTGATCTTTCTTTTCTGGCTTCACTTTGACAACGTTTCCGTCCATTTCGATATCCAATTCCATCGTCTTTTCCAAAATAGAGATTGCTGTTAGGAGATCATTGACTGGAATCCCGGTGCTGATTTTTCTTTTGTATAGTTCCGCGTTGGCTACTTCGGTGCGTACATCGAAATTGTCTTCGATTTTTTGTAGGACTTCAACCATTGGCGTGTCCTTAAAATGAAGCAGGCCATCCTTCCAGGAGGTGTGTAACTCTGTACTGACATTCTGCCGAAAAGTCTCCACCTTCTTGGTGCTTGAGGAAAAAACCAAGACATCTCCAGGATCCATTGCTGCTTGACCCCCCGGCAAAAACGAAGATTGCAACTTGATTTTCCCTTCCTGTAGGTACACGGTCGTCTGATCAGGCTTGGTATTGACATTAAAAATAGTACCTAACACTTCCACAGTAATGTCTTCCGTGATCACGTGAAACTTCTTCGACTCCTTCTGTACATCAAAGAAAGCCTCACCTTGCAGCCAAATCCTTCTATCTTCTGTTACATTCCACTTTTTCTCATAAGATATCTGAGAATTAATGTTCAGCATGACTTTGGATCCATCGGGCAGTTCCACCGTCTTTCGTTCATCATGAGTGGCCACGGTCACCTCTGTATCGCTAAGCAACCATAATACTCCGATCCCGCATGACAAAATCAGCACTGCTGACATAGCCCATTGCATGATTGCCCGCCGACCAGTCTTGCCATCCTTCATGCTGACCGCCTGATCTAACACAGCTATCTGACTCAGCATTCTCATCCTGATACGGCTGCTACGGCGAGCTTCCATCTTTGGGTGATCATCCAACTGATCCCACAACTCCCTCACGATATCTTCATCTATTACTTGGCCAGAATGAACAGCGTCGAGCAATTCTTCCAGTTCAACCCTGCTTGCTGTGTGGGAAAAGAGCTTTTTGGCCAATAAGTTGGTTCTTACAGACAATGCTTGTTCGCTTTTTATGATGCAATCAAGTATCCGTATACAGATCTTTTTGGTTTACAAATCGGGAAAATTTCTCAAAAAATGTTTCTTTGGTAGGTGATTCAAAGCATAATATCCTAACTTCGGAAACATGCGCACTCCTCGGAACTTTCTGATAGACAGCATCAAAAAAGGCGATGAAAGAGCTTTCCAACATTTGTATAGTCAATGGCATGGCAAGGTATTCCATTTCTGCCTGAAACATGTTGGTCATTCAGAGTTTGCGGAGGAATTGACAGCCGATGTATTTGTAATTGTTTGGAAAAAACGATTTGTCCTTGATGCACATACTTCGATATCTGGCTTGCTTTTCAAGATTGCCAAGGACTTGTGTTTTGATCACTTGAGAAAAACATCTCGTGTGAATCGATTGCGGAAAATCTTCTTAGAGAGCTTCCGGCCATACTCGATCCATACTCCTTTGGACGATCTCGTTTTCGAAGAATACCAAGGAGACCTTCAGATAGCGATCGATAAACTGCCGGAGCGCTGTGGTCAGATCTTCCAATTAAGTAGGCAAGGATTTAGTCATCATGATATTGCATGCAAATTGGACATCAGCATCAATACCGTCAAGGTACAGATTTTTAGAGCCCGAAAAATGATCAAAGGACATCTCAGACATCTTGAGGATATGACCTGGTGCTGGGTGATAGCAGTTTTACTGATTTTACCCACCCAGTGAAGCACCGCTCCATCACCGCTGCTCACTCTCCTTTAATAACGCTCCTGCCAAGACCAGGAACCTTGCCTTGGAGTTTCCCTATGCACATAGATCCATTCATGATGTACATTCCGCTGATATTGGCCCACCATTCCGGTCTTAAGGACATATCCCATGAAGGTCCGAAAGAAAAGCGAAACAGAAGATGAAAATTCGTTACTTCATTATTGCACAGCCAATAAGCTCTTTTGCTTTGTCATAGTATCATACCTTTCCTGGATTGGGGGCTTTAGAATTTAAGGATGCCAAGTATGGACTCTGTTTGGGTCACAGTGCAAGATGTTACAAGATGACAACACTACATTAGATCAATTCTATAACCTCTTGTTCATCCTTGTCACTCAATAATTTATAAATCACCGGTATAAAATACAGGCTCGAAATCGTACCCAATATTAGACCACCAATAACTGCTATCGCTAGCGGTCGCTGCAGTTCAGCCCCTAGACCACCGACAAATAATATGGGACTAAGCGCCAGGATAGTGGTCAATGAAGTCATGATGATGGGTTTTAGTCTGCGCTCTCCACCTATGTGAATAGCCTCAACCAAGGAATGATCCTTACGCGCACGGTTTATCATGTCCACCTTTAAGATCGCATCGTTTACGACAATACCCCCCATGACAATCATCCCAATGATGGAGATGATGTTTATACTTTCAGCAGTCATATAAAGCGCCAGCAGTGATCCTGCAATCCCAACCGGTACAGTGAGCATCACAATAAGGGGTTGAACTAATGATTCAAATTGTGCAGCAAGAATTAAAAAGAGAAGGAACAAACAGACCATTAGGATGATCGAAAGCTCTTTAACAGTTCTTTGGCTCTCAAAATACTGGCCACTGAAAGTCACCGTATGATGTCCACTGAGTTTTGCAGCTTCTCTAATATTAGCCATCAAGTTTTCGTCATGTTTTGCAAAGGAAAAATCCAGGCTTTCTCCTGCCTTTCCGGCAGTGATGGTCTTCATAGAATGCACCTGTTCCACAATCACAAAATGTTTCAATGGTAATGATTGACCACTTTTATTGTGCACTTCAGCACGATCGATGAGCTGATAAATGGATGCATCTTCAGTACCTAAATTGATCGGGATATATCTATCAGCTGCCTTTAGTCTACCGACCTGATGTCGGCTAAATAGGGTTTCGAGCTTGTCGTAAAGAAGTTGAAAATCAATATCGTATAGCATCACCTGATCAAATAAAACTCTGATCGAAAATTCCTCCTGCAAAGCCGGCTCCTGGAGAATGATTCCCTGATTCTCTAATCTCTCTACCACAGGTCGCAAATCCGACATGGCAGGTGCGGTGTTTTCGCGGCTATCTTGAAAATGAGCAATAATGCTAGGGCCTTGTACAGTAAATATTTTATCAAAAATATTTTCCAACACACTAGTTTTTAAAATGGCACGGGGATAGGTACTGCTGAAATATTTATCAACAGACTTAATAAGACCTGAAATATCCACACCGTCATCAACAGATAAGAGCATTTCCGCTTCGTGTATACCCTGTTCTCTTTCAGGGAGCAGGAATTGTTTTTCACCAACAAATGTGTTGCTCTCCTTAATGCTTCCGTCAAACTTTTTTAGGAGGTGCGAAACTCTCCTCCGGCTTTCATCCACATGAATAGGAATATTCCAATCAATACGAAGCACTACACCCTCTCTCGTTATTTTTGGAAAACTGGTTTGCTTAATGCTATTGAATAGAATGTAGCCACAGCCGATAAAAAATAAAAATAAAACTAATGTGAGTGGTGGCCTGGCCATCATAAAATCCATTGAGTTTCTGTACCAACGACTTTCAGAAGATTTATTTTGACTTGGTCCTGTGTTGAAACTCAGCAAAACAGGAAGTAAAAAAATAGGCAACGAGTAATGAAGCACCCAGTGCGATGGCTATCGACACTGCCTGATCAAAAAACAGTGTACCTGCCATTCCGCTTAAGAAAATAAGGGGTAGAAAAACGGAACAAGTAGTAAGCGCTGAACTCACCAATGGCCGTATCACTTCGGAAGCCCCTTTTACAGCTGCCTTTTTAGCTGATAAGCCCATCAATTTATACTGACGAATATTATCAATAATTATGATCGAATTATCTACCATAAGACCTACACCCAGCACCAGGCCGGCAAGAGAAATGATATTGATGCTTAAATCCAAAAGATAAAATCCTAAAATGGTCATGATAAGTGCCATGGGGATAGCCAAACCAATAAGAACAGGAGACCGCCACTGCCGATAAAAGAGAAACATCACTAAAAAAGCAAATCCTCCTCCATACATGAGGCTAGTCTTCAGATTGTCGATAGATACCTCTAAGAGCTGCGACTGATCATTGGTGACTCTAAACTCCAATTGTGGATAATCAGAGCTCAGTTGAGTAAGTAGTGTGTCAAAAGAAGTCTGCATCGAAAATAGTTGCGCATCGGCTTGCCTGCAGATGGTGAAGAGAATGGCTTCCCTATCATTGTACATATGCAGACCTCTCGCAGGCAACTCGGTCAAGAAGATGTCGGCTATATCTTTCAAATGCAGGAGTTGGATTCCCACTTTTAGAGGGATGTTTTCAGCATCTTCTACGGTATGCAGACCCGACGGAAATTCTACATGATACTGGTACTGACCGTCTTTTAAGATGATGTTACCGAGCTGCACATCGCTTGATTGTAGGGCTGCTGCAATATCCGCCTCATGGAGGCCCAGACTTTGCATGGCGGCGGGATCAGGCCGGATCAGCAATTGGGGGGCTGCATATCCTGTCCTGTCTACAAAGGCTACTTCCTCAAGCTGCTCGATACGGCGCTGCAAGATAGAGCGGCTAAATGTACTCAACTCGAGATCAAAATCACCAGCCTCATCCGAAGGATATACGCTGAGAAAATATACGGGTAAATCGGCTGCATTTGTCTTAACCACGTTCGGACGGGGAAGCTCTCTGGGAAGCTGACCCATGATTTGATCGATTTTCTCATTCACTTCCAGAAAAGCCAGGTCCGTATTCGTCTGGTAGGCAAAATCCAAGTCGATGGTCGCAAAGTTATCCCGCGTCCGGCTCTGTATATCTTTGAGCCTTCCTACCTGCATCAGTTGTGAGCGTATCGGCGTCACCACGGTGTTTTCCAGATCACGAGCATTGGTATTGGGATAGTTTATCTGAACGGTTATTTTAGGTATAGGGATATCGGGAAGTAGTGATATCGGCACTGAGCGAAATACAACTATACCGAGGATGACCAACCCCAGGAAAGTCATAAGAACGGCAATCGGTCTGTGGATTAAATGGCGTATCAATGCTGTGTAAGGTTGTTATTGGGAAGATACTAAATATATGGTGTAAGTGCGGGATTCAGAGCTGATCAACTAACTAAAAAATCACAAGATTAAAAACAATGACTTCAGGGGATGATGGCGACTAGTTGATAAGCATCACTCCAAGAATCATCTCCCAGTATGGTAGCAGAATCGAAGATTCTGAAACTTGTCCGTCTTCTGACGGATTCTTGCCCTCTTCAAAGAGGGTCTTGCACTACGTCTGCTGATTTAATCTCATTTCCTGATAAAAAAGTTTAATCATTACCAAAATGCACTAGTCGAAGACGAGACAAAGACCCCTTCGAAGGGGTCAAAATATCCGCATGCAAAACTCAATTTGGAAGCCTGAAGGTTCTTGGCGGATATTTTGGGGGATGATTAACAGCAGTCTCATAAGAATAACTAGATTTTCAATCTTATCGCAGTATCATTACAGCAAATGCTCAATTTCCACTACAATAAGAGTCTCAAGAAGCTTGCCCGTAAACTTCGTAACAATCCAACCAGAGCAGAGAAGCGAATTTGGTATGAACTTCTGGCAAACAGACAATTTGGTGGATACCAATTTTTGAGACAACGGATCATCGATCGATACATTGTCGATTTTTTCTGTAAAGAATTAAAGCTAATTATTGAAATTGACGGGAAGAGCCATGAATTTGACGACGTAATCTTAAGGGATAAGATCAGGGAAAACAGATTGATTGAGCTTGGTTACAGGGTGATTAGATTCAGTGACTATCAGGTACAGCGGGATCTAGGATTTGTTGCTGAAGAATTGACTAAAGAAATTGAGAAAATAAAATCTCACTAACTTTCCAGAGGTCTTCGATAATTATCCCTTCAGAATCATCTCCCAGTATGGTAGCAGAATCGAAGATTCTGACCATACTTGCCCTCTTCAAAGAGGGCCTTGCACTACGCCTGCCGATTTAATCTCATTTCCTGATAAAAAGTTTAATCATTACTAAAATGCACTAGTCAAAGACGAGACAAAGACCCCTTCGAAGGGGTCAAAATATCCGCATGCAAAACTCAATTTGGAAGCCTGAAGGTTCTTGGCGGATATTTTGGGGGATGATTAACCAAGCTCCCAGGCCAGTGAGGATCATGGAGTGATGCTGAACCCAGTAGCTGCTTATCAAAATGGAATTAAAGTATTACCTTTCCGCTCCTGGATCTTTGGGAGCTCCAGGATCGGAATCGCAGCTGATCACTGAGAGCCTTAACACATCATCGGTACTTTTATCGAATAATCCCAGTCCCCGACTTGTAGCAAAAAAACTTCTTACACTAAAGGATGCCTCAGGAGGCCTGACAAGCTCTGTCTTCTTAGTTAAATTTTGTGTATTTACATCGACCTCAAATATGCTCACAGCGTGTAAGGAAGGACTATCGGTCGGTTTCGGGCCCGAATACATTTTGTAAATCTCATTTCGGCTACGGTTAGCTCGGATTTTGATGCTCTTCGAGTTGTCATTAAAATGATTAATAATGATTTGAGGATCTCGGGCGGCAGCCGCTGGGGAAACATTGATCAAAGGCTTGGCTTGTTCATCCAGAAATTCGGAGGAAAAATTATATGGTCTAGATGCTCCACTACCATAATCATATGCAAATAGATCGTAGAAGCACTGAAATCCGTAGATGGCAAAGTCGTCGAAAAATAAAACCTGGGGTTGGTCTAGTGAGCCAAAATACTCTTGCTGAAACATTGCTGGAAAATCTATATCAAGAAACTCAAATGACCAATCATCTAAATTTATCCTTCCACAAAATCTACTAGAATAATACTCAGGACTTCCTCGCTGATATTGACTTTTTACGCCTACGTATAAAGTACGATCTCTTGCCGAGAAGTAGAGAGGGATATTGTGTTCTGGTGCACACCAAATTTTGTACTTTTTGAAATCCAATCGCATCAGTGCAGAATCATATCTGTTTATCAATTTCTTTGCAAGTATATCACCCTTTCCGTTAATTCTGATAATGCTTTGAGTGGTTTGCAAGAAGACTGTATCCAGTCCAGCAAGGGTTAGGCTAAGTACTTGCTCCACTCGATTTGGTCCCGACTTTGGTAGTTTTTGATGCTTTATAAAGCGACCGTTATCCAGATCGATCCAGTCCAAAGCATGCTGTCGGTAATGGTAACCTACCAGCACCCCTGATCGAACATCTGTATCCATGACCCTGTAGCCAACAGATGTAGCCGGAGGAATACTGATTTCATATACCTGTTTCTTAATCTGGCAGTCCTGTGATTCCTCTTTTTGATTAGATTGACATGACACCGCGATCAAGAACGCTGCCATCAGAAAGAATATCCAAGACCTCTTCGCACCCTTAAGATCTAGAAAAAATGTATGATCAGTGAGCTGCATGGTCGGCCGATTATAGTTCAAAAATCTCAAAACAAAGTGCATCTTCAGTGTCTTCATATATTTGTATCCATAATTTATCCATGGAGAAGAAAGAATTCTTAAAGGCATAATCCCTACCCAACGATACATCGCCCTGATAAACTAAAGCACCATCATAAATGTCCATGACCACTCGCTTAGGGAGTTCGCTGTTGTTCTCGCCACACAACATGGATTGCATATTATTTGGAAGCATGACGAATCGAAGAAAATGACTTCCCACTGTATCGACAAGGATCTTGGAGTAAGATAGATTAGCCTGAAAATGCATCCAGTTCTCCTGACTGCTTCCATTCTTTGCTATTGGAGGGGGCAACTCCGTGCGTGGCTCTTTCAACGAAGTTGTGCTGAAGGTGAACGACTTCATATCAAAATCATAGACATTGGGATCAAAATTCAAGCTGTAGAAGATGGTCATCTCATTGTCATAGGTCCAATTCATATGGTCTAAGAGATTGATGGTAAAATGCTTCTGCCGTCCCCCATCAGGCTGAAATCCTGGCGTTGTTCTTTATCCGGGTAGCCTTTTGACTGATTTTGATTGATTTTGACTGAAAAAAATAAGAAAAATCTGCTAAACTTGATAGTGTAATATTAATGCAGTGACAAGGCCTTATTTAACTTTGATGTTGCCAGCGGATGCCGAAAAGCTGAGATAGAGTAGGCGTAGATCTAAATAAATTATGATGATGACTTTTAGATTAAATCCAAAAGTTGTGTTTTCTGCTGTGGCATTAACATTGACAAGTTTGTTCATTTTTATTCCTAGCAGTGATGCCTATGTATGCGATGGGTATACGGTAAGTTCTCAAGCCTCAAATAATACTGGTGATTGTACGAAATGTGCAAACGACTCAGGTGATCAATGTATAAACCAATCAGGTCACCCTAAGTGTGATCCTGATTGATTCTACCTAGATTCTATCGATAATGATAATAGGTAGAGAATGTATTCAGCACGACTCTTTCAATTTCACGAGAGAGCTGTGCCAATCTCCTCAAATTTACTCACGATCAATGAATACTCGAAGTAGCAGAGGTGAATTTGAATTCTATGAAATTCACATGAATTATTTTTTATATGTAATCATAAGTTCTTTTCTAGTTGTGTGTTGTGAAGATGTCGATCATATATATTATACTGAGAACAATTCAGTAGAATATTCAACAGGAGGCATCCTAAATTGGACAGGAATCAAAGCTCTAAGCCTCGACTCCACCATCAATCCAAGCTCATCTTTTTCATATATCGATTACTTTGACGGATCGGAGGTTCCGGTGGTCACCATTATTTCTCCATCAGCGCAAGCCATTATTGAGTTTGATTATTTAACCGGTGAGATTATTAAGCGCATTGCGTTAGCTACTCAGGGTCCTTTTGTGGTACATCCCATAGGGTCAAATAATGGCATTTTAAAGGTGAATCAGGATAATTTCTTATACGTAAATCATGCCTCTGCAACCGTCTACTTTCTAGATGACCATGCGCGACCACTCAAGAGTTTCAATCTGCAAGATATTGTAAAAAGCCCTGCCGGTATTTTTGCCACCAATTGGCACTTAATATCATCCAATGGTAGAAGTTGTTACCTTAGTTGTTATCCGTTTAAAGGAAATTTGCCTTATTCAGATAAATATGCTTCCTTAAAATTTAACTTAGAAGATACTAGCCTTGTTCCACATACCAAAATGCCTCCTATTTTTGATCGTGCTTATTGGGGCACTCACCCATGCATGTATATTCCTTCTTTTGAATTTCACCGGAGTACCTTGGTTGGAAGTTTTGCTGTGGATCCGTTTATTCACAACTATGTGGGGGCGGGTACTAAGAAAAGCCAGACTTTCATAGGATCGGAATATTTCACAACCATTGAACCACAAAGCAGTGACACTCATCGCAACTCCGTACTCGAGAGCAGTTCATCACCAGAAAGTCGTAAATACTTCAGTTCTCTCAACTTTTATTTTGGTATAAAGTATGACAAGTATAGGGATGTTTTCTACCGGTTGGTTAGATTGGGGAAAAATGATAGCAATGATGTCGTTGAATGGAGCATAATTGTCATGGATGAAAAGTACAGAAAGCTGGCAGAAAAAAAGTTGCCGGATGATATCTATCCCCAATTGGCCTTTGTGTCAAAAGATGGCCTCTTATTTTATAGGTATAACTAGGTATAACACGACTGATAGTTTAGAGAGCCAGGCATTATTTGATATTTATCTCTATCAGAGCTTATCAAAAGGTAATTAGGAAAACGGTTTTGCGATTACTTTGCATTTTCTCGGGATCAATAGGTCATTTCATGGGTCTTCGTGATATGATCCTCAACGTAGGGAGAGATGTTAACATTGCTTCAGTATACGCCTCGCATGTACGTATACCACATAATCTGATTCATGGTGCCACCACAATTGTGCTCAAGACATCACCAGCTTACCTGAATCACGAATTCCTGTTGGCAAAGAGTAGTTCTGAAGTTTCGAGATTAAAACACCAAGATCATATCAGAAACACTCGGTCTATTGAACTGAAAACAATCCTTGAAGATACTAGACCCGATTTAATCCTGGTGAATTCATTCAATACTACAGACGTACTGTTGATAAGATCACTGGCACCTAATTCTGATTGTCGGGTTGCATTGTATGAAACAAAACTATCCGTCAGGCTTCGCAATGTCAAATTTGGATATTCGTTGGGTGGAAGATATGGTTACTACAGCGGAAATTACATTTTACTGAAGCAGAGTGCAAAAAGACTTGTAAACAAACTGATCTTTCCAGGCTTTGACGATGCCACGCGAATGACAAGGTTTTTTCAAGAGCAAAATTTTTCCAGAATCACGCTCGATTGGGATCGAGGGGCTGTGCCAGGCATTACCGATTTGAGCGAATTCTGCATTTCACCATCAGGACTTCATCAGTACAGATCTGATGACCAGATCTTTGTCGGATTCTGTCGATCCGGTTGCAATAAAAATGAACTTCACGATAATATTTTGGTTTCAAAGGGATCATATTCGTGCCCTAACCGGGTATGAATGCGTCGGGCGTCATATCCAAGGATCGCAGCATGATGAGAAAACAACATTTTACACATCACAAGTAGGTAGGGCCAGTCCTGTAACGGCCCAAGCTTGAGCATGGGGCACCGCCCATGATCGATGTATGTGAAATGAGCCCTGTAAGGTCGTGCCCTGAACTCCATCTTCCATGGAATAGATAATTGTTCCCACCTTTAGTTTCTGGTCGGTGGCCAGATCCAAATTTCATTGATGATTCCTCACTTCGCGACCAAAGGCCTATCTGCAATAAAATCATACATGCAAAGCCTCCGAATCTGATAATATTGATCAATAATATCAAGTAGTGTCTGAGTATACTTTAACACCGATTGCTCTCTCTCCTGGGTAGCAATCGAAATATCGATATGTGAGGCTTTCCCCAATAGAAATTGTTGACGAGTTATGCGAAGGATTTCTTCTGCAGTACTTTTCGTTTCATCAATGGCCGCCAGCGATTGTTTTAGTAGCTCAAAATTGGTCACTAAATTAATAGCCTCTCTACTGAGATCTTGTAGTTCTTGTTCCTGGAGTAAACTTTCTTGAAGCAATTGCTCTTGGCTTACTTTCTCCTGCAGCTCATATCTCCGCCAACCCGTGAGCGGAAGTCGTATTCCAGCGGTGAATATTTCTCTATCCAGGAGCGGATTAAAAAGGTTTTCCAAATCTGCACCCGAACTGTTTAGACCCAAAGATGCAATGATGTTAAAATCGATGTCTTTGTCCTTTTGAGACCTTTCTACACTCGTCATGGCTTCCGACATCCGGCGTTGGTGTTGAGTGGTGATGTATTTGTTTTGCCTGGCGTGATCCATGGCATGTTGCCAGGTAATATCTACTCCTTGCAGAGGATCTGGGGGTACTAGGTCAAAAATGGATGCTCGATCCAAATCCAGAAAATCGGCAAGGGCAACCCGAGCCTGCTGTTCTTTTAGTGCAGCTTCCTGAAGTGCCAATTTATTATTTTGCTGATCTAATCTAAGCCGTAAAATCTCGGATATGGGTGTGGCACCCAAATTAAATAATCGATTTTTTATGACAATTATCGAATCTGTATCATTAATTCTGCCTTGGGCGATAATAACTCGCTCCGATGCCAGAAAATGATCTCTAAAAAGTTGAATAGCATTTAAGATAATATCTTCTCGCGTCCGTGCATATCTCTCCTCAAATTCCGCACTAAGCAGTGATAGCCTTTGCTTCTGCCATCCAAGTTCGTTAAATGAAAAAAGCGGTTGCGTATAAGTGACGGTCAAGGGATTGGAAAAATAAGTTCGTCCATAGTCAAATTCACTGGTTCTAAACACGTCCAATCGCTCAAAGCGTGAATTAAGCGAAAGGGTACCGCCCGTTTGCTCCATGTTATAATTGAGAGATAAACCCAGTCCATTGTACATAGTCGATCGGTTGACAAATGCATCTGATCCATCAGGTAATGGCCTCGCTTCAATAGACCGGTTTAGGTTGGGTAGTGTGGCATCCAGAAACAGCTGAGGGGTAAATCGAAGGTTAGCAGCCTCTAGTGCATAAGATTGTTCTGTAGCAGCTGATCTGGCCACTTTAAGATCGATGGCTTGCTCGACAGATAGTGCTAACACCTCCTCCAAAGTGAGTGTCATGGTATCTTGCGCCTTTACGGTATGGCCGGTCAAAAAAATGAGAAAAATGATCACAGCTCTGTAGAATATCATGCCAAGGAATTTTAATACAAGTATGAATATCAAACATAATATTTACAAGCATTATTGCCCAAGTATAGCTAGGCGCGTAGGTGGCCCGGGGTTTTGTGCAGGGCTCTTGGCCATATCTAGTGGGTTCTGGTCAAAGAACCCCGTGTGGGTAAATGACCAGTCTATCGTTTTCAAGGAGTAGTAGAACGATTCTGGAGCGAGGGTTTAGTGCTGTATTCAGTCTGCCTTCTATGGATTGATTTACGCACTAGATCTTTGAAAAGGTCTAAGAGACGGCCTCAAGGAACAAGCCGTTTAGAAACAGATTCGGAAATCCGTCGAAAATTCTAAACTGTATGAGTCCAACCCAAAAACAAATGCAAAGCCCTGATATTCAATGACATCAAGAGCAAAGCAACTGCCCCCTCAAGGCAAGTTTATGGAATCAGGGATTTCCGAATTTGCTTCGGCTTAGGCCTTACAGCCTTCACTTCTTGGTCCCTTTGTATTGACGCAAAGTAGTGCGATGAGAGTCCCGATGACCATCATCGCACTACCCACCTATTATCCGCTTACTTCAATCAGAAAACCAGCTTTTGTCTTTGTAATTCGGTGATTCCCTGCTGGAATATTTATTTTTAAACTTTTACCACCGATTTCAAGCGTACCCTTATATGGATCTTTCATCACGAAATGCTTTCCGGAAAAGTGTTTTTCTATAGTTTTCTTTGTCATTGATTTAGTATGGGCGAGGATTCTTGACACTGTGCCAGATCTGTTAAAAGTGAGATCGGCCTTGCCAAAGTTATCTTCCATATCAAATTTACTTGTAAGTGACGAAGACACGAAGCAAACTCCGGCACCGTCACACGCGGCAGTAGGTCTACCGTAGCCGATACCGGTAGTCGTGGTCTCCCATAGATAATCTGGCGATGGTGATTCAACAGAGGTGCTTTCTATCGGAAAAAGCATCATAAATAGGCTAACATAAACATTAAGTAATATCATGATTAAAAAATTAAATAAATTAATAATTAGTTATAGTTGTTTCCAAAGTACTTATCCATTAAGACACAAAGTGTCACCCATAGCGGATATATTTTGGCCTTTCCCCGCTAATAGCAGCACTCAAAAATGGGATTAGTGTATCGTGGGCGAGCGCCCTTTCCGCCATCTAAGGGAGGGCCTTGGACCTCCTCCTAGATGCCACCATTTGATCTCCAACGACCATCGACACCTTGGACTTCCAAATACATCCTCGCCTAGGATCCCTTGCCACACTCAGGCACCCAAAGGGGATCTCAAAGAATGGTCTGATCTATTCATATTGATTCCTATATTGATTTCAACCACCTTCAAGCACAGATATATGGTTTATGGCTTGGTCAAAGTGCCCAAAATATCCATAAAATCATCAGCTAACAGGGTAGGTGATCTGCTGTATTGAACACTTGGAGCTTTAACGGATATTGTGATCATTCGAACTCAATCTTAAGTCCATTTTTTCCAGTGCTTATTGGATATTTTCCCTTTGTGATGTTTATTTTATAGAGTTTTCCATTCGCCCTAAGATCTCCAACATACGCCTCTTCCATAATAAAATACTTCTCAGAGAAGTATTGTCTTCTAGCCTTCTCGCTTAGATCTGAATATGAAATAAACATACTAGATAGTGACTGCCCTGTAAAACTTAACTTCGCGATCGTGTGTCGATCGTCGATAGACTTAATGTCACTTCCAATAATGCATACACCTTTGCCTTTACAATTCTTCTTCTTTCGTCCAAGTCCCACACCAGAAACGGTAGTGTCACCCATATTAGCCTTTGTTGAATAAAGTTGCATCTCGGGATTCACTAGCATCGAAAGGACCAGCAGAAGGCAATAATTAAGAGTTGTCATATCAAAAATATTTTGAAGTTTAAGAGAGTTTAACAGTGCGATGAGAATGCCAATGCACATCATCGCACTGCCGACAAATTATCCGTTCACCTCAAGCAGAAAGCCAGTTTTTGTCTTTTTGATTCGGTGATTCCCCGCCGGAATATTTATTTTTAGACTTTTACCACCGATTTCTAGAGTACCCTTATATGGATCTTTCATAATGAAATGCTTACCGGAAAAGTGTTTTTCTATAGTTTTCTTCGTCATTGATTTAGCAAGGGCATGAATTCTTGATACAGAACCACTTCTGCTGACGGTAATATCGGCCATACCAAAGTTATCTTCCATGTCAAATTTACCTGTCAGTGACGAAGACACAAAACAAACACCTGTACCGTCGCATGCTGCAGTAGGTCTACCATAACCTATTCCAGTTGTCGTGGTCTCCCACAAATATTCTGATGTTGTCGCTGTTTCAGTATTCGCTAAAGGAGAAATCATCATCAAAAAGCTTACATAAACACTAATAATTAGCATGATTAAAAAGATTTAGAGTTATAAATAAATTCTTTAACACACTAAAAATAGAGTAACTCTGCAGGCAATTTCTCACCCAATTGGGTGATTTTAGCTCGTATAACACTTCAAGAATCCAAAAGCTTATACCGTCTGACCACGGGAGGCGACCTTACTGCTTTATTCACTGTAGGGAAAAAGAAAAGCGCCTCAGGGATCTGAAGCGCTCTTTCATGGTGACCGCGGGAGGACTCGAACCCCCAACCCTCTGATCCGAAGTCAGATATTCTATCCAATTGAACTACGCGGCCAATGTGGAAGGCAAATGTAAAAAAAAGAGATGATTCACTACTAGACCTGACCTACAATATAGGTACGTGCACCCATTACCGCAACGTATGTTACTTTTGTACTACCATCAAAGTGTTGATCCTATGTTTAGATACCTTTTACTATCCCTTATATGCCTGGGAACCATTCTGTCGTGTGCCTCACAGGCACAAAGTGATACCGATTCCACCACAACTGCGGTAGAGATCGAACCTGGCAAATACAAGGCCGTCATCAATACCGCCGGTGTAGAAAAAGACATGCGTGCCTATGCAGTGACTTCCAACGTCTCCTTTACTTTCGAACCCAATCAGACCTTTATTTACTCAGTGAGGGCTATGGGTAAAGAAATCGATGATGTGGGCAAATGGGAGATTAAGGGGGATAGCCTGCACATCTTCGACCTTGGCAAGGGGCCAGACTCCGCCTTTAAAATCACAAAAACGGAGGCTAATCAATACAACATTGATGGTCCAAATAGTTTTACCCTGGTGCCTGCAGAAGAAGCAATTAGCCCTACACAAAACTGATGCGCAGACCCCGCAGAAACCGGCGAACTCCAGCGATCCGGGGTTTGGCCCAGGAACATCGGCTCTGCGTAGAGCAGTTGGTTTATCCACTATTTCTGGTAGCAGGGCACGGGATCAAAACGGAAGTATCTTCTCTGCCGGGCAACTACCGACAATCCACTGATGAAGCCCTTAAAACGATCGATGCATCTCTTGAGCTTGGATTGAAAAACTTCATCCTCTTTCCAGCGGTTGAGAAATCAAGGAAAGATAAGGAAGCAACTTACAGTTATGCTCCTGATAATTTCTATCTGCACGCCGCCCGAGAGATCAAGGAGGCATTTCCAGCATGCACACTCATTAGTGATGTCGCTATGGATCCCTACAGCATCGATGGTCACGATGGCCTGGTACAAGATGATCAAATTCTCAATGACGAGACCCTACCCATCTTAGTCAAGATGGCCATCGCCCAGGCACAGGCTGGATTCGATCTCCTGGGACCTTCAGATATGATGGATGGCAGGGTTGGGGCGATCCGTACCGCACTAGACCAAGGGGGCTATCATCAGACAGGGATCATGAGTTACACTGCCAAATACGCCAGTGCTTTCTATCACCCTTTTAGAGATGCGCTGGATTCTGCTCCCAAAGTTGGCGACAAAAAAACCTACCAAATGAATCCGGCCAATCGACAGGAAGCATTGATCGAAGCACAACTGGACACTGAAGAAGGTGCCGATTTTCTGATGGTCAAACCAGCCCTACACTATCTCGATGTGATCAGCGCCATTAAGTCAAAAACCAACTTACCGGTCGCAGCCTATCACGTCAGTGGAGAATGTGCCATGCTTTTGGCCGCGTGCCAACGGGGCTGGCTGGACTATCATCTGGCTATGCCAGAAACCTTGCTTTCTATCCGTCGAGCCGGTGCAGATGTGATCATCACCTATTTTGCCAGAGATATGGCAGCCTGGTTGCATGACAGTACCTGATGGCCATGTTTCCTGAGCACAGAGAATGCTAGAACCCTTATAATCGAATAGTAGTGGCTCCCTTTGTCAGGGCGCACCAATCGAGTAGGAAGCAAAGGTAGGATATTACTCCTAGCTTTGCTGTCCTCTCACACTACCCTGCGTACGCCTCTCGTACAGGGCGGTTTCTTCAACTTTTAACCGTAGTTTGCTATCATACTGTATAAACCTATCTTCCTGAACCATTTTAGATTCATTCCTTCATGAGCTGCCCCATAATAAACCGTGGGTCATTGATAATCTGTGCCATCCTTTGGTACTGCCGGCTGTTGTCCAGCTTCGGTTCCATGGGACTCCCAGTTTATGCAGAAACCTCGCTATGCCCAATGCCCGTTTACATTGCTTGAGCCTAAAGCATCTTATCCTGCGATTGAGCCAACCCTCTATGCGCCTCAGACGACTTTTCATCTTTGCATATCTAAAGTAATTGAGCCATCCTCGTAGTACAGGGTTTAGTTCCCTGACCATTTGTTCAAGGCTAATGCCTCTACTGCGTTTGGTCATCTGGCGTAGCTTGGCTTTTAAGCGGTTCTCGCTTGACTTGCTAAGCCCTAATTCCCCGTCCTTTAAAATGCTGTGTCCCAAAAAATTGAGCTGGTCAGGGCGTACTATCTTCGTCTTCTCTCTATTTACCTTCAAGCGTAGCCGCCCTTCGATAAATACAGTAATACTCGATAGTACTCGTTTGGCTGATGCTTCGCTGCCTACCAGTATGATTAGGTCGTCTGCATAGCGTACAAACTTGTGTCCTCGCCTCTCTAATTCCTTGTCTAACTCATCTAATACTATGTTGGACAATAGAGGTGATAATGGACTGCCTTGTGGTGTGCCTTTTATCCGCTGGCTACTCATCCCCTCTCTTAGCATTCCTGCTTTCAAAAATCGATTGATGAGCCGTAGAAGATTCCTGTCTCCTATGCGGTTACCCAGCATCCACAACAGACGGTCGTGGTTTACTTCGTCAAAGAATTTTGCCATGTCCATATCTACAACCCAGTCTTTCCCTTTGGCTACGTAGTCGCCCGCTTGCTTTAACGCTTGGTGGGCATTACGCTTCGGTCTAAATCCATAGCTGTATTCTGAAAATATGGGTTCGTAACGCTTTGATAAGACTTGACTGATGGCTTGTTGTACCATCCTATCTTTGACGGTGGGTATGCCTAACTTACGTTCTCCGCCTTTCGGCTTCGGTATGCACACCTCTTTGACTGCACTAACTCGGTAGGTGCCCTTGCCTAGCTGGTCTTGGAGCTCCTGCCGGTGGGTGGAAAACCACTCCTTTAGCTCTGTTACTCCCATCCCATCTATGCCTGCACTCCCTCCGTTAGTCACTACTTGCCGCAGTGCGGCAGTTAGGTTCGATAGCTCCGTTAATTCTGCCATCATTCCTTGCGTTAAGGCTCGTTCTTCTTTACAGCTTGACAACCACTCCTGTCTCACCCGGCCGCTCTTGGTACAGTATACGTCTGTACCTTTCACTACGGGTGTGCATCCCCATTCGTCCGCTCCTGGCAAACTCATCTGGAAACCTTCTCGTTTTTTCTGACTTCTTAATGATCGTTCCATTCTGTAAAGCAACTGCTCCTTAGTTGAAAATTTGACCCTTCCCTAAAATGGCATTACCCATCCCTTTTAACGGTACTATGGTCGCTGCTGACTTCTCAATCTCCTCTCGGACACTGAGACCTCCCACGTTAAGGTATCATTACTCCCATTGATGCTACTGCATTTACTACCCAACTTTACGTCTAGTCTTAGGTCTTCGGTGTCTATTGCCACCTTTACCAGTTGGTAAGCATCCTATGCAGTTCCTGTCTGTTAGCACCTATGTTTGTTTTAGGCTTCCTTCGGATTCCACCTCACGATGGACACCCTTGCCCTCAACTTATGGTTCGTACTAGCTCGCCCATTAGGGACTTTAACCCTTGATAATGATACCATGCATGGCAAACAAAAGGGGCCCGAAACGGGCCCTCCTTAAAGAACTACTGCCATTCTTTGCTGAGAAATTCTTATTGATTCATGACGGCAAGTCGTACAATGGCCTTGTGAGGCTCTTTCTTGTATTTGTTATGAACTCCGAGCTTATACAAGTATTGACCCAGGTCTTTGACGCTCTTTTTGATCACGTGCGACTTCTTGCGATTCTGACGATCATAATACTCTAAGACAAGATACTTGCTCGTACCCTTCATATAGATTGACCGGGGATAGATCAATCTCTTCGGATCATAATCTCCGGCAGGTTTGCCATAATACCTTCCATCATAGTCCTTGTACTGGAAAAAGACAATATAGCCTCCCCTTCCAAACTTTTTATACCACTCAGTTCGGGTATAGTCCATGTTATTATTGGCATTGCCTCCGGATCCTGCACGACGGATCTCAAAATACTTCACATAATCCCAACCTCGGTTATAGTCTTTCACATTCCATTTCTTGAAATGATCCTTTAAACTGGCAATGTCACCTCTTAACGTATGTCCCTTCTCCTTGCCAAAGCGGTCTTTCACATAGCAATAAAACTCGTAGTTGCGTGGTATGCGTAGACTCCAGAATTTCCACTTGAGGTCTCTTGTATAGTATTTCTTACCTACGGAATAGTAATACCAGTCATTACCATAATTGCCACTTTTCCACACAACACATCTGCCCTTATCAAAATGCTCCTTCCAGGCCCCACCTCCTCTGTTATTGTTATGGCCATTATTATTGCGATTGGCTTGTTGTCCATTGCCTCCGGATCCTGTACGACGGATCTCAAAATATTTCACATAATCCCAACCTCGGTTATAGTCTTTCACATTCCACTTCTTGAAATGATCCCTTAAACTGGTAATGTCACCTCTTAACGTATGCCCCTTCTCCTTGCCAAAGCGGTCTTTCACATAGCAATAAAACTCGTAGTTGCGTGGTATGCGCAGACTCCAGAATTTCCACTTGAGGTCCCTTGTATAGTATTTTTTACCGACGGAATAGTAAGACCAGTCATTGCCATAATTGCCACCTTTCCACACGACACATTTGCCCTTATTATAATGGTCCTTCCAGCCTCCGTTTCGGTTTCCATTATTGCGATGATTGTCTTGCGCTTGCTCACCTCCTTCGCAAATAAAGACTGCCCGATACACGTTTTTCCAGGGCTGGTTCCAACCATATTTTAGGTCACCCCATTTCCTCATCTCTGCTTTGAGATCACGCACATTGCCACATAATTTACGCTCATCTTTCCTGCCATTTTTCCGATAAAAATACAATGTCACGCAGCAGTATGCTTCTGCTTTCCAAGAATAATATCTCCAACTAGAGCATCTATCATACTCCCCTGATTTCATCATTTTTTTTGATCCGCGGTAGTTATTACTACCGTAGAAGGTCCAGCCGTCATTGTATGTATCTGCCTGTGCGCTGGGTACGGCCATGATCCCAACTACCAGACTAAAGAGTGCTATGAGATAAGTTTTCATATTGTTGATTTATGGTAAATAAAAGCTATGATTTTCGATCCAAAGATAAGTGCAAGCCATCAATTCTGGATCACCCCAATGGGTGATATTACTTGTCAGCCAACTCCGAAGGTGCACAAACAGAAGGTTTCTTTTGGGCAATATCTATACAAAATAACTCATTTCGGTTGTATTAAGGTGATCCATTCCAGAAAATGACCAAACCTTGATTCTTTTGGTGACTTGCATTATGCTCAATCATCAAATGCCCAAGAATCATCCACCTGGCGGATGAAAATCTCGTCTGAAGTAAACTCTGAATGAAAATGACTAAGATTCAAGCAATTCTCGCACAAACGTGGGACTAGAACGGAGAATCTCAACGGGCCAGCTATGGGTTTGATCTGGTGGCAAGGATGGATCTCGATAGCGAATCAGACGGATATCATCCAAGGTAAGATCAAGATAGTAGGGACTACTCCTTGACAGAAAGGTTTGGACATGCCGCTCTATGATTTCTCGGTCATCAATAAATCTTTGAGAAGCACGGCTGCTTATGGGATATGGATCTGGAAAATCACCCAGGACCATAAATACATCGTTGTCTTGAAAGCGATGGTACTTGTGCTGCATATGATGTCTTTGACATAGCTGACTCCGAAGCTGCCAAATACCATCTGATATCTGATGTTCTCCATCCTTCTCCACAACCGGCCAACCATTGAGTACAACTTTGTCGGTCGACTTATGTATGCCGAATGTTCTAAGGTAGGGTCGTTGATTCCAGCTCAGAAACCGATCGTCAGCCTGGTCAAAACCACCAAAACGGATCTTGATTTCTTGGATCCAGGTCTCGATGAGAGAGACGCATCCAGCTATCTGCATCCTCCTTTCTTCACGGGTGCTCTGATACAAATTTAGGTTGTAAATGCCTGTTGATGTGATCCTCCTCTCCAAGCCCATCAGGGTGGTATGCACTTGTGCATCGGTATATGGTCGAAATGATGATCCGATGGGAGCATTCGCAATGATCCTCCGTATATCGTTTAAGAACGCTACAAATGCTGATGGCTTCTGGCCATAAAATGCGGCAATGGTGAATTGGTCGCGATCCTCACTCGACATGCTCCGGGTTCATGACATGAGAAATAGAGGCCTGCGTTTCATCAAGCCATTGATCTATCTTCGCCACTGCTTCAATCATGGGCTGCATACACCAATTCTCTATGTAATCCAAAAGGGCTATTCACCAGATGGTCCATCACTCCGCGTAAGATCCTTGTACAGAAAAAATACGCTCCGGGACACCCAGTATCGTGCCCGCCGCGATTTTCATTAAACTTAAGAATCAAACTATTTCTGCACATCCAATATCCCATAGTTATTGAAAACGGCACCTTGCTCAATAATCAGAGGATCGGTTGATGCCGCCAAATCGATGATCCGAATCTCTCCAATCGACTCATTTGTGAGTGTGCCCAAGATAGTCAATCCATCAACGGATCCGCGATCTGAAATCTCGATAAGTCCGGAATTAGTGACCAGGCTTGGATTATTAATCTTAAAACTAGAACCGGTGGTGCCCTTGACTCCAGAAATCTTGACAACACCACTGTTGTCCAAGGTATCACTATTCACGAATCCAGCGTCTGTACTGCCAGATATTTCTAGCACATGCTCATTCAACCATAAATCTTGGTTCAATACACCAGCATCGGAGTGTTGGCCTACTTCACATATGCCTTGATTTCTAAAGAAATCATTGTTCAGAATGCCAATGTCACAGTCATTTACTGAGAGGTAGGAACCAGGGTGATTTTCGATGGTGTCATAGTTCCTGATGCCAATCTGTTGGCATTCGGTGACTATTATGGAATCATAGTTGGACACCGTGCCTGAAACAATATTAAACCCATGATTATTACTATCCAAGATTTTGACCAGGTTGTAGTTCACCAGGCTTCCATTATTTATCCAAACTGCAGCCCCCGTCACCGCACTATTTACTGTCGCGATGTCCAGAATTCCCGCTACACCAATTTCTGTATAACCAAGATTAACTAATCCGTAGCCTCCATCAATGTCTGAGATGTATAGAATTCCCTCGTTTAATAAAACACCTGCATTTATGATTCCGTCTCCACCTTGCACAAACTGGATATTGCAAGTACGCATATTTTTAAATTCCCCAGTTGGTAGTATCCAAAGGCCACAAGTATTGGAAGCGGTTGAAAGGTCTATCAGCGACAAGATGTCCACGGTGCCATTGTTAATAAGTGTTCCTGCCACTATGATGGCTTGATTATCTGCATCTACGGTGCTTTCCAGTTTTAGGGAGCGATTGAAACGCACAGTCACCTCCGAATTTGGTGAGATGCTCAAGTGGTTGAGAATGTTGGTATTGACATCGATTTGCACAGTATCTCCCATACCAATCGTCACATCGTCCCCTGTCTGTGGCACTTGTCCTGTATCCCACTTGTCGGGATCAGACCAGTCACCGACACCGCCAAGCCAAGTGACCTCGGCACCATGAGATAAAACTGACACTTGGGTAAAGAACATTACTATGATGGAGATCCTTAGAAAGCATCGGCTGAGTATAAAGATTGAATGATGCATGATGATGGCTCTTTATTTTGGAAAACAATAGAAATCATAAAGATACGGTGCCTTCATCACCGATACCCTACACCCCAGGGTAGTATCTGAAGTCGAAATCCCCAATAAATCAGGGATCGGCTCGTAGGATCTTTATTGGTAAACGCTGCTTGTCACCCGATGGCTACACCAGAGTCGCGATTCAGCAGGAGGATATATTTGACTAAAGAAATGAGTGATTCTCCTTTCCAATCCCATCTGGGTGGTTTGCACCTGTGAGTCGGTAATGGTCGGAATGATGCCGCAGCCGGAGTGAATCCCATAATCCTACTGCGCCGCACACTACGATGGTGCATTGCGCACGATATTCACTCGACATACTCCGGGTTTCTAGTAAAACGAATGGGAGCCTGAGTTTCATCAAGCCATTGATCCAACCTCTCCATTAAATGTTTTTCCTCGGCAAGACCCTCTCCAACCAGATTCTGGAGCTCTCCTATATCATTGGCCAGGTTGTAAAGTTCCACATCACCCTGTTCGTAAAACTTCATCAGCTTCCAATCACCCTGCCGGATCACACTGCATGGTGTGGTGCGAAAATAGGGACGATCATGCGAATCCTCACCTGCTCGATCGCCTTGATAACTTTGTAGGTACGCCGGAAAATGCCAAAAGAGCGCCCGCTCCTTTATTTTTCCACCGGTCAGCAAGGGGGCGATGCTGACACCATCATATACATTGGACAGCTCGCCTTCTGAGTGTACAATGTCCACAAGAGTGGGGAAAAGATCAGACCCGATCACTGGCTTATGGCTGATGCTACCAGGCTCTATATGACCTGGCCATCTGACCAGCAAGGGTACCCTGATGCCGCCTTCATAAAACATGCCTTTAGAGCCTCGCAATGGTCGCGATAAAGTCTGACCACCATGAGCACCGTTGTCAGAGGTAAAAAAGACCAAGGTACGCTGAAGCAACTCTTCGGTTTCTAAATGTTGCAGCACCTGACCTACAGCCAGATCCATGGCTTCGATCATAGCTGCATATGCTGGCTTGTTATGATAGGTGGTCTTGGCCTTGTCTTCATACTTTGTCTTCAGATCTTCCCGAGCCTGAATGGGTGTATGCACAGAGTAGAAAGGCAAATACACAAAGAAGGGCTGATCATGGTTCTGCTGAATAAACCCACTGACTTCCTTTGCTAACCGGTGCGGCAGGTGTTCACCCATGGGTCCATCACTGAGCGCAGGATTCCTGTATGGAGAAAAATACGATCTGGGTGAACCCGCATGATGACCACCATAGTTTGTATCAAAACCATAGGGATTGGGATCATCCGAGAGGTGCCATTTACCAGCCATACATGTGCGATAGCCCTGTGACCTAAGAAACTGTGGCAGTGTCAGTAGGTCAGGTGGTAATACGGTCGTGTTTTCTACTGGAATCAGTCTGCGTTTTGTGTCATCACCGCGATCACTGTTCCCCACAGTGAAGACTCCATGCCTTGGTGTGTACAGACCGGTCATCAGGCAAGCTCTGGAGGGAGCACAGTTGGCAGCATTGGCATAAGCATTGGTAAAACGAATTCCTTCGCGTCCAATCCGATCGATGTGCGGTGTCTCATAATACTGAGAGCCTTGAATCCCCAGATCCATCCAACCCAAGTCATCGGCATAAAATATCACGATATTGGGAGGTGGATCAGATGCCGAAGTGCAGTGAACCTGCATCGTCACTAGATAAAGGATCGAGACTGTGTACACCGCTAGTTTAATCATGGGATTAGTGAGCCCACTCCGGAAAGTGCCGATTTTGGATGAGATTTTCACTTTTGCGAGATTGGTGATGCCTGATTATGAGCCGATTGAGAAAAATGGTAGGATTGCTCAAAGAGCCCTACTTGATTTGGTGTATGGTTATCCTGGCTTTCCATCCAAATTTAACATTTATCTAGGGAATCGTGCATGGTGGATGAAGCATTAATCTATTGGTAAGATTATGAAATAGAATGTCTTTATACAGGATTGAACCTGTAGGTATACTCATCAATATTTTACTTGAGATGAATACCTCTCAACCAAGCCCCATAATAAACCGATGCATCAAAGGAAAATTCTCTCCTTTTTTAGAGTGGATCTGGTCAACATGATATTTTCCTTTTCGAGCAATGGGGGAGTAACCTCTCCATTTATCGGTCGTTACGATTGCATCTGGGTCAATATGTTGGTCAAAGAATGGCTCTAGCTGTTTGCTGCCAGCATTGGGAATAACCTTTGCATATGCCCTGCTGATTCCACCTCCAGGGTGTTTCTGGATAGCCACAACTACCTGTTTTTTAGTCGATTGACTTCGGCCGCGCTGCTTTTTCACCTTGCCCCCGATCATCGTTTCATCTACAGGCACCATCAATCGGATATTTCCCACTTGATTTCATTGCTAACATGACCTTCGTTTTAAAGCGCCACACTACCGGTTGATTCATGTCCAACTTTCGAGCTAATTCATAGGTTGACATTCCTTTTGTCGAGGTGCTTAGATAGAAAATAATGTAGAATGCCTTGTGCAACGGAAATTTTACTTTATGAAAAAGGGTATGGGCAGTAGGGGATTCCACAGAACGACATTTGGTACATCGTCTTTCTCCGTATCGAGCTGTCCCACAATATTTCCCATTACCACATTTGCGACATGAATATCCACTGCTCCAATTTCACTCAAGTAATCCAGACAATCCGCTTTACACGTAAATCGATACTAAATTCAAAAATACTGACTCCTTTAAACATTCTTTCAGGCCTCTAAGTAAGTACCTTACCGTGCAACCAAACTGCATTATTCAGTTAACATTTATCTAGGGCTTGCTCAAAATCATGGATTAGGTCATCAACAGATTCCAGCCCAACTGATAACCGAATCATGCCCGGGGTAAGACCCTGCTCTTTGAGCACTTCCTCAGGGAGACTACCACCCCACATAACGGCCGGCTGAATGGCAAGTGAGTCAATGCCTCCCAGGCTGGCCGCATTTTGCACCAATGCAAGTAGTTCCAGCAATTGTATACCCGCGTTATATCCGCCCTTGAGTTCGAATGTCAGCAACCCTCCACCTTTGCCATCCATCTGCCTTTTCACCAAATCAAATTGAGGATGTGTTGTGAGACCAGGATAGAACACCTTTGAAATCTTATCATGCGACCCTAGATAGTGGGCCAACGTCAATGCCGTTTCACACTGTTTTCTCACTCTCAGGTCTAAAGTACGTACTCCCCGTAGTGCCAACCAGGCATTAAAAGCCGACGGGCTGGCTCCAAGTACCATATGCATAGACCAGATCCTTTCTATCAACTGTGATGAGCCTACCACACATCCGGCAATCAGATCATGGTGCCCACCAATATATTTTGTAACACTATGCACCACCAGGTCGACACCATGTTCGATGGGTCTTTGCAAAATCGGTGTGGCAAAAGTATTGTCACAGATCGTCAAAATACCGTGGTCTTTGGCCATGGCTGAGACAGCTGAAAGGTCGGTCAGAGCTAGGAGCGGATTGACGGGTGTCTCCAGTACCATCAACTTGGTATTGGGTCTAATGGCTTCTTGAAAAGCCTCAACATCTGTTTGGTCGACCATCGTAACCTCTATTCCATACTGCGGCAGCACCTCCTTAAGCAGTTTGGTGGTGCCTATGTAATGGTTGTGCTGTGACACAACATGATCGCCCGAGGAGACCAAGGTGAGAATAGTCGTACTGATGGCTCCCATACCGGAACCGAAAAACAAGCCCTTTTCAGCCCCTTCCAGGCCGGCAATAATGGCACAGATGCGGCTGGCATTCCGGTTGCCGTATCGTCCATAAAACTGATCATCCAGAGGCGCAGAAGCCATGCGCACGAAAGCTTGCTCGTCTTCCGCAAACTGAGTAACGGATTGGAAAATAGGCGGTGCGATGTCATGATTGAGCTCCAACCACCGATCACCGTGGAGTGCCCTGGTAGCACCAGTTTCTTCTTTCATCAGATTATCATTCGTGAAGTATTCATCGAGTTGTTTCCAGCCCAGAAAATGAAGGTTGAATGACTTCTTCCCTCCTTCCGATCCGAGAAAGTATGATTTTTCTCAATAATAGCCTGAGTTACTTAAGAATTGTTTGGGAGTCACCACGACCGCAACTGGCTCCTACCCTCTCGTTATTATTCTTTCACAAATTTTCGTTGATAAATAACCTGCTCCCTCATTGCCATTAAATGCGAGATGTAGCACCTCACTCACTAGGACATACCATGGAGCATGGTCAATGTGTTCTTAGTCTGTTCTTTGGCCGTTCAGACTTGCACTGCACACAGCACACTCTGATCTACTGCCATACAGAGGGTTTCCCATCCTCTTGGCGGCATGAGCCAGCAGGTATTCTTTCCCTCAAAAATCCACAAGTGCAAGACTCGCCTCTCATTACCTCGAGTGATCATTGAAGGATCGATCCAGGATATATGTCCTGCGATCAGAGGCGAAAGGACAGTGCGTAATCCGCTCTATTGGACTATCAGATCACATCAAAAAAATGCACGTGTCCTACTTTCACGACACCGTCAAATCTTAGCCATGGATGTGCTCCTTGATCGGCGGAGATGCTAATCCCACCCATTTGATTAGCATCCCATCGTCAAAATCACTTGGGACTTGGTGTGGTCCGCAAATAGGGCTTGATGGTTTTAAAGCCTTTTGGAAACTGCTCTTTTGCCATTTCATCGGTCACCGACGGTAAGATGACGACATCTTCGCCTTCCTGCCAATCGGCTGGAGTGGCTACCTGCTCGTAAGCTGTTAACTGAAGGGAATCAATCACCCTTAGAATCTCCAGAAAGTTTCTACCGGTGGATGGAGGATAAGTCAGCGTTAGTTTGACCTTTTTATCAGGGCCAATCACAAAAACGCTTCTGACGGTCACCTTATCAGTCATTTCGGGGTGAATCATGTCGTACAACTCCGACACCTTACGATCATCATCCGCTATGATCGGAAAATTCATCGTGACATCCTGAGTTTCCTCAATGTCCTTGATCCAATCATGGTGCGAGTCGACTGGATCTATACTGATGGCAATGGCCTTGACATTTCGTTTGGCAAATTCACCCTGGAGCGCTGCTGTCCGCCCCAACTCCGTGGTACAAACAGGTGTAAAATCTGCCGGATGAGAAAAAAGCAAGCCCCAGCTGTCGCCGAGCCAGTCGTGAAAACTAATCATACCTTCCGTGGTCATTGCTGTGAAGTCTGGTGCGGTTTCTCCTAGTCTGATTGCCATTTTTTCTAGTTTTTTTAAGTTAAGTAAGACGCACAAATATAGCTATAAACCTATATGTCGCGCAAAGATGGCAACCCGATAGTCGTCATTTCTTACTCATGATCATCGACGATTTAGATCACCGCTGACGCACATTTGTCTATCTTCCAAGACATGAATATCTTGCGGTCAGAAATCAGACTTTAGATGGATCTACAATTACAGGAAAAAGTCTTCATCGTTTCGGGAGGATCGAAAGGTATTGGTGAGGGTATTACCAGAGCTATTGTTGAAGAAGGTGGGTATGTTATGATTGCCAGCAGGTCAAAGGAGGTGACCAAGCAGCTCGTCGACCAACTCAGTAGTGCCGGACATGAGGTGGCAGCATCGATCGGTGATTTACAAGAATTTCAAAACTGTGAACGGGCAGTAAAGTCAGCCGTTGACAGATGGGGTCGTATTGATGGTGTGGTCAACAATGCGGGTGTCAATGATGGAGCAGGTCTCCACAAGGATCCCCAGACATTCAGAGACTCCATTGGGCTCAATTTGTTTCATTACTTCGACTTGGTTCATTACGCCCTGCCACATCTGAAAAAAACACAAGGTTCTATTGTGAATATTAGCTCAAAGGTTGCCCTGACAGGACAGGGCAACACTTCTGGATACGCCGCTGCTAAAGGTGCCCAGCTCGGTCTCACCAGGGAATGGGCAGCGGATCTGCTGCCATACAATATACGGGTCAATGCCGTTTTGCCTGCTGAAGTGATGACGCCAGCATACCGCAAATGGTTGGATTTATCTTTTACAGATCCGACTACCAAGGAAAAGGAAATTGCGTCAAAAATACCACTCCAGAATCGCATGACTACAGCGGATGAGATTGCAGCCATGACTGTTTTTCTGCTTTCCAATAAATCAGGACATACCACTGGTCAATTTATGATACCAGATGGGGGATATGTGCATTTAGACCGGTCACTGACCTAACAAATCCTTACACAATTCAAATTTATCAGCCCCTTGTACTAATGACCATTTCTTCGTTTGCAAGCTTTTACGATTTTCTAACTTCTTGGATCCAAGTGTTCCACGAATTATTAAAGTGAAACCTCCAAGATGAGCACATTACAGAAAAAACCCATCGTCCCAAAAGAAACACTGATCCCTTTTATCCTCATTACCTCACTTTTTGCCATGTGGGGATTTGCCAATGACATTACCAACCCGATGGTCTCGGCTTTCAAGAAAGTCTTAGAGCTGAACAACACTCAGGCATCTTGGGTGCAAATGGCATTTTATGGTGGCTATTTTACCATGGCACTTCCAGCGGCCATTTTTGCTAAGAAGTATTCGTACAAAAAGGGCATTCTATTAGGCCTGGCACTTTACGCCATTGGTGCTTTGTTGTTTTATCCTGCCGCAGCCTATGAGGAGTTTACTTTTTTCCTCATGGCACTGTATATCTTGACCTTTGGACTGGCCTTTTTGGAGACCACGGCCAATCCTTTCATATTGTCGATGGGACCTGCAGAGACTGCCACTCAGCGACTGAATCTCGCTCAGGCATTCAACCCTATCGGTGCCTTGGCAGGTTTGTATGCGGCACAAAATTTTATTCTTGGGTCCTTGCAATCAGATGATTTGGACGCCAGTGGTCGTCCCATTTATGACACATTAGCAGAATCCGCCAAAGCAGCAGTGAGATCTGCCGATCTGATGGTCATTCGAAATCCATATGTGATCCTAGGGTTGGTTGTCATCGGTATCATGATACTTATTGCTGCTGTCAAGATGCCTGAAGATCAGGAGGAATCAGGAATGGAGCGCGTCGGTACATCCATTGCTCGACTCTTCCGAAAAGCCCAATTTAGAGAAGGTGTGTTTGCACAGATGTTCTATGTGGGTGCCCAGATTATGTGCTGGACCTATATTTATCAATATGCTGAGACCTTGGGCATCGATAATCGATCTGCGGTACCATATGCCATGTCTGCACTAGGGATCTTTCTTGTCGGTCGTTGGATCTGTACTTTTCTTCTGCGTTTTCTAGATGCTGGAAAATTGCTGATGTATTTTTCCATACTTGCCTGCGTATTCACTCTCGGCACCATTTTCATACAGGGTATGCTGGGCTTGTACAGTCTGGTGATGGTTTCGTTTTGCATGTCGCTGATGTTTCCGACGATTTATGGTATTGCCCTAGAGGAATTGGGCTCAGACACTAAGTACGGAGCCGCCTTCTTGGTGATGGCGATCGTGGGTGGAGCCATCATGCCCGTCGCACAAGGAATGATCCTGGATGCGGGCGGCAGTGGGTATACTGATGTGCTCATTATGGGAGTTCCCGAAGTGAATTTTTCATTTATTCTACCACTGATCTGCTTTGTATTTGTGGGCATTTACGGCTTTAGGGTATTTACTAACTACTACCCATCTGGTCATTGAGTCATCTGCTATGAAAAATGTCCTAAACCATTTTTCTGGCCGGACACCTATCCAAGGTAACCCGTTGTCTTCATAAGCCGCTCTTAAGACATTCTCGATTTCTATGGTAAGCACATCTACCTGCTTTCCAAAGTCGTACACGGGTCAGAGTTTGACAAAGTCGGGCTCCCCAATCTTGAGTTTTCTTCTTTTTTAAAATTTTTTTCTGCAGATTGTCCAACGAACCAATCCCACATCGTCTTTAGGTCGAAAGCAAGATTTTCTAATCAAACAAAACTTTAATGATGAGTAACTTTTTATTTCTTTTTCGTGGTGGAGATGCAGCCCGTACCGATCAATCTCCTGAAGAAATGCAAGCGCATATGGAAAAATGGGGTGCCTGGATGGGTGGCTTGAAACAACGTGGCAAACTGGTGGATGGACTGCCACTGAATAAGCATGGAAAGGTGGTCGAAAAAGCTGGAGAGGTTGTTACAGATGGCCCATTTGCCGAGGGTGCTGAGGTAGTGGGAGGTTATCTGATCGTCACGGCTGAAGACCTTTCTGAAGCAGTAGAAATCAGCAAGGGATGCCCTATTTATGAACATGGTGGCAATACTGAGGTACGAGAAATCATGTCGATGTAGCATCTACCAATGCCGTAAAGGTCTCCATTTGCTATGGCTCAGCCTGAGACCTTTGCCTCTTTATGGATAAAAGCCATCCCTTGTGGATGGTTTTTATCTTGCACTTCTCCAGGCTCCTTGTAAGATCATCATTCACGCATACACCCATGTGATCCAGCTCAGGTCTTCCTTAGGGTACCTTCGAAACTCGTGCAAGGTTTTCGTAAGATATCCATTGAGATTCTTAGTCGACCAGTTGGTGCATAGCGGAGCTTGGTTTAAGAAAGAACTGCCAGATTGTGAAAATGGCTATTTTCTTATTATCGTATGAGCAGCCAAATCCGCGATGATATTGATCTGAGGATATCGCAGGACTGTATGTCAACAAAAACACACAAGATCGTGGCTCACCAATTCCGCCATAGTTATGGTGAGATTATCGCAGCACTGGTCCATAGATTTGGTGCCCACCGATTGCAAGACATCGAGGATGTCGTACAGGAATCATTGATGAAAGCCATGAAAATATGGCCATTCAGGGGAATCCCCGACAAACCAAGTGCGTGGCTGATCCAGGTGGCCAAGCATGCACTGATCGACAAATCTCGGAGTCAAAGCCGTTCGGCAAGAGTGGATGCAAAAGCGGATCAAGCCAGCTTTCCTTCCGATCCTGTGCTGGATACTACCGTCGAAGATGAACGACTACAAATGATCTTCATGTGCTGTCACCCCAACCTGTCTCAGACTGACCAAATCATCTTAACTCTAAAATTAGTCGCTGGATTTGGAAACCGTGAAGTAGCAGATGCATTGCTAAAGAAAGAAGACGCTGTGGCCAAGGCCTACACCAGGGCAAAAAAGAAAATTCAAGATCGTGCCATCAAATTTACCAGACCCTTGGAGATCGGTCTGACCTCACGCCTAAATATCGTCTTGAAGATCATCTATCTGATCTTCACCGAAGGATATCGCACCCAAGGTGTGAAAGAACCGATTAAAAAAGACTTGTGTTACGAGGCCATTAGACTTGCGTTGCTGTTGGTAAAGAATAAATATTGTGACCAACCCAACCTGCATGCGCTGATTGCGCTGATGTGCTTTCATGCTGCTCGTTTTGAATCAAGAGTTGACGAGAGTGGTTGTCTGGTAGATCTAGCCCACCAGGATCGCACCCTATGGGATCGAGATCTAATCAAGATCGGCAGATCCTATCTTAGCCGATCGACCCAAGACCAGCAAGTTCCGGCAGAGTATCTATTTCAGGCGTTCATCTCCTATTACCATTGTCAGGCACCCACCTTCGAAGAAACACAATGGAAAAAGATTCTGGACTTATACGATCTAGAGCTTACTAGATTTTACACACCGGTGGTGGCCCTCAACCAAATTGTTCCCTATGCCATGTTGTATGGACCTAAAAAAGGCCTGGAAAAACTGAAAGTCTATGACAATTCATCTTCTCCCCTGATCAATGGGTTATACTTTGCGATCAAAGCAAGACTGCTAGAAGAAGCCGGGCATATCACAGCGTCCAGGGAGGCCTACAAGAAGGCTATAAGTAAGAGCAAGAGCGAAGCGGAGCGAAAGTATCTGGTAAGAAGAAGAAATAATCTTGTGGAGTCGTGAAGCCCGCCTAAGGAGTATCCATTTTCCAACAAGTGAAAATGCAACTCAATTGCAGTCAATTATCTATAATTTAGAGGGCTTCGTCTACACTGCAATCACTTGGCTATGGCACATCACCACCACCCTCATGAAGACACTCATCGCATCGGTTTGGCCTTTTTCCTCAACTTATGCTTTTCGATCATCGAGATCATCGGAGGCTTGTATACCAATAGTGTGGCCATTCTATCAGACGCCTTACACGATTTGGGTGACAGTCTGTCTTTGGGGCTGGCCTGGCATTTTCAAAAAATATCCCATCGTGAGGGCGATGCAACTTATAGCTATGGATACAAACGCTTTTCTGTATTGGGTGCCATTATCAACAGTGTAGTTCTCGTCATTGGTTCGGTGTTTATACTGAGAGAAGCCATTCCTCGGTTGATACAATCTGAACCAACAGAGCTAAAAGGAATGATGCTTTTAGCCTTGTTGGGTGTTGTAGTCAATGGCTATGCGGTCCTGAAACTTAACAAGGGACAGAGTCATAACGAAAAGGTGGTTTCACTTCACTTGCTGGAAGATGTCATTGGATGGGTTGCAGTGTTTATTGGGAGTATTATCATCTATTTGACAGGATGGCATCAGGTAGATCCACTTCTATCCATTCTGGTGACCCTTTTTATCCTCTTCAACATCTACAGAAATATTACCTCCACATTACGAATTGTTTTGCAAGCGATTCCTGAAGCTATAGACCTGCAAGAAGTCACCTCCAGCCTCAAAGAGATAGAGAATATTGAATCTTTTCACGACCTGCACATTTGGAGCCTAGATGGACAAAGAAATATCCTCACCGTCCACATGGTCACTGCCGATGAAATCAATTATCAACGCATCCAAAGGATACGTACTGAGGTACATCAGCGTATGATGGAATTGGGTATTCAGCATGTGACCGTGGAAGTTGAACACAAAGAGATGAATTGTACACAACTGGATTGTGAATAGCATTCCGGCGAAGAATAGAAATGGAGCCATTCACAGTGTAAACACTTCGCAAAGTGTGACATAAATTGTGTACTTTTGGGACCAACTTTTATACAGCTGATAAGCTGTCTCCCCATAGTTTCTTTTGGTGGGTTCGCAATCCCAAGGTGAGCCAAGTAGGACAAGTTACATCCATTTCTTAATCTAAAAAATTGAAACTATGGAGACCTTCATCCAATCACTTGAGGCTACCTTATCGGGCTTCTTGGGCACCTTACCGACCATTTTTAAAGTGCTACTCGTATTGTTCGTTGGCTGGCTAATATCTCGAGGACTTAGCAGGACAACAAAAAAACTACTCAATAAAACCCAGTGGGACGAACATTTCCTGGGTAAAGCTATTGCAGGAGACACCAATAAGTTTGCTGCCAACCTGGTCTACTACCTACTGATGATCATAGTTCTCATGATCGCTCTGGAGATGATGGGCGTGAGCGAGGTACTCGATCCCCTCAAGCAAATGATGAGTGAGTTTTTCGGATTCGTACCTAACTTGGTAGCAGCCGGGATCCTGGTTTTTATCGGCTTGATTTTGTCAAAATTTGTGTCACATCTGGTCAGTATCGGAGGAAATATTCTCGACAGGTTTGTCGACAAAACAGGATTTAAGGACACCAAGCGACTGGTGGAGATCATTCGCCAGGTAGTGTTTCTCATCATATTTATCCCATTCATCATATTTGCGCTCAACGCTTTGAATTTGGAGGCGATCTCCCAGCCGGCAAACAGTATTTTGTCGGATATTCTCACGATCATCCCCAGGCTGCTAGCAGCAGCCGCCATCATTGCCTTATTTGTCATCGGTGGCAAGTTTTTAACTGGGCTCTTAAAAAACTTATTGGAAAGTCTGGGTATCGACAATGCGGCTGAAAAGCTCTACTTAAGTACAGCCATCGGAGATAGTCAGTCCTTATCGGCAATATTGGCAAATGTGGCCTATTTCTTTCTAGCATTTTTTGGTGTCATTACTGGTGTGGAGTTGCTGGGACTGGATCAACTGACCAATGTTTTGCAAGACCTGCTCTATCTATCAGGGCAGATCGTCTTTGGAGTTGTCATCCTGGTCATTGGAAACTTCATCTCTAGAATGGTAGCCGACCTAATCGCCAAGGGTGAAGGGAATCAGTTTGTCGCAACCGTGGTCAGGGTCGCTACCCTAGGACTCTTCTTGGCTATGGCACTGAGAGCGATGGATATTGCACCTGATATTGTAAATCTGGCTTTTGGGCTCACATTTGGATCCGTAGCAGTAGTCGTTGCCCTAGCATACGGACTGGGCGGCCGCGAAGCTGCAGGTGATCACTTCAGGGAGATCATCCAAAAATTCAGATCAAAGCGCTAACAGGAGATTATATTCACACACTGATAAAACTAGCTGGTCAGGAGATCTTTCCTGACCAGCTTTGTTTATATAGGATCTAAGCAGCGTCACAACTGCTGTACTAAAAGGCATATGATAGTGCTGAGTGTGTATGACAAATGTCCCTTAAGCAGCCTTGATTAGTAGTTGAACCTTATCCCAGGCCTTAGCCTTGCGATAACATCTTAGATCAGAGATAGCTTGAGCACCTGCGATGGACCACCTTTGTCCAGAGAGCTTCATCCTTTGTTGCAAGACACTACGATGAGCTGCTTCGATTGGTCCCGAGCCGATCATGAGCCCACGATCCCGATAATGCTTGTACATCATTCGGTCCTCGTGATCACTATAGTATTTTATGGCAGTGTCCTTGGCCTCCTTAGCCTTTTCACAGGTTGGCTTGATGGATTTAAGTAATCGGATGACTTTGTGTGTTTGGCCATTCAGAAGATCTTTGGATCGTAGCTCAATCCATTTTTTTCTTTTTTGCTCATCCACATCTGCAAATTGGTGATTAGCCAGAATGACTAATTTCTCTTTAGCATGATAATAATCTAAAATTTGTATTGCTCCTGGATAATTATCCTCAGCCCAATTCCAAATCCAGGCAGCACCATCACCTAGGATTACTTTGTTCTTATAAGGAGTCAAGTGCCGTTCCAATTTGGGGAAGAATTCATCGACACCTCCTAAATGTGAAACATAAAGCGATGTAAAGATTTCCTTCCTATCTTTCTGAATATCAACAACTTGATCTTTATAAAAGATTCTTGCCAATTTCATTTCACGCCATCTCTGATCACCACGCATGCACAACATCGATCCATCCATCATCACGTAAACAAGATCATCACCGTTAGATTCCAATTGCGGAATGATAGCTTCACTATTGGCTTTTATTAATGGAGCAAACCGCCCACCATAATATTCACTAACTCGTTGTATTTGTTTGGCCGGAATCTTAAGATTCAGTAGTTCTTCAAGGATCTCACTACCCTCATCGAAAACTACACTCTGGCCCAGCATGCACAGGATTTCTTGAATGAGTGAGCTCATCACAAACTTTGATGTGCTTTGACACATCACATGATCCTTTAACACCTCAACCTTCCCAAATGTGGTCAAGAGTTTTTTTTACTGTTCTTACCTCGTTTTTCGATGTCCCCACCTCCTGAGACAAGTTTCTTACCCAATGATCGACAGATCTCTATCACTTTGTTTTCGTATTCTAAACCAGTTTCTATCTGACCTTCGATCGCCATAAATGCCTCGACTTCTTGCCGAGTCGCTTCCATAATTTTGTCAATTACCTGAGATTTAGACTGATTTAGACATAATTGCAGTTTTCCCAAAATTAACATATTAGGGATATTTGTCATACACACTAGTGCTGAACCCATCCAAATTACTATAGTCTGCAGGAATGCAGCCACAAGCTTCCTAGCCTCCATTTATTCGAGCAGATATCTCTCGCGCGCCATCCGACACTTAGATATCATATGCTTGGAAAATAGCATCCAGATTGGTCTAATTGCTTCGATCATTTTCTTTCTTAAAAAAGCTAACTTAAGCTCTCAATCCGTTTTGCATGTAGATCCATCAGATCCAAGAAATATGAAACGCAGTACATTTATCAAGGCCCTAGCCAAGGTTATCTCAGCACTACCCTTTATCTCTTCCTTCAGATCTTTTGTCCTCCCAGAGATGAACAGGGTCAAAATTACTGATGTGAAATGTGTTCGCACTAAAATCGGATTTCGCGTAAGTCCTCTGGTGAAAATTGAAACCGATGCCGGTGTCATTGGAATAGGCGAGTGTCACCACGATGAAAACGGTCTAGGGGCCAAAGACATCGTTTTAAATGTATGTAAACCCATTCTACTAGGTCAGGATCCTTTTGACTTAGAACGACTTGTTTTTAAAATGAGCACCCGCACATCTTACTATGGTGGCAATCATGGTGTAGCTACCCATGCCATTACAGGTGTGGAAATAGCATTGTGGGATATTCTAGGCAAACTATGTGATCAGCCAGTACACAAAATCTTGGGTGGTGGGTCACATGTAAAGCAAGTACGGGCTTATGTCTCAAAAAGCCCAAAGGATATGCTTGACCCCTCATCCTGTGCCGCATTTGCGGAACTCATGCATGTGGGAAATTGGACGGCTGCCAAGGTCGGTATTTTGAGGGATCAGAAATGGAACCAGCTTGACAATCGTCGACTTTCTAATCGAGAAGTTGATCGCAATGCGGAGGGTTATGCAAACCTCCGCCAAGCCATGGGACTGGATTTCGATATCGCAGTGCATTGCCACTGGGAGTTTGATTTCGACAGTGCCCTGAGGCTCGCCAGGGCAGTGGAGCCCATTCGACCGTGGTGGATGGAAGACCCTTTGCCCATCGCATTCAATGAACAGTGGGTCAATTTGACGCGACAATCTCCAGTACCCATCCTATGTGGCGAAAACCTTTATGGCCGGTCAGATTTTCGACCTTTTATCGTGCACCAAGGCGTCAACATGATTGAGATCGATGTCTCCATGGCAGGAGGTCTACTAGAAGCTAAGAAAATTGCTGATCTGGCAGAATCCTACTACATTCCTGTCGCTACCCACAACGTCGCCGGCCCAATAGCCACCATCGCTTCCGCAAACCTTGCTGCCTCTGTGCGGGAATTTCTGGCGCATGAAGTCTTTATTGCCAATCCAATAAATGTGGCCGGGAGAGGTGTCAATGGAGATCCTGATGTACTGGGATATGACAAAGAGATGGTGAAAGATGGTCATATCCAATTGAGCGATCAACCCGGCTTGGGTATCGAGTTGAATGAGACCCTGATCAAAGAAAAATACCTCTGCGAAGATGAGGAATGGTGGGATTAGGTGCAGCCGATAATGGAGAAAGGCACCGTAGAAATATTCAAAACGGACCGACTTGCGTATTCAAGTGGAGTGCAGGAATATTTATCATCGACATCGCTTCGTTACCGCTACGTATCGATATGTAGCTAGAATTAGTTAGTGCTTCATATAGATATATAGCACCACTAATGCCACAGAGACTAGTCCCGCAATTGCATAACTAATTAGGCTCTTTTTATCGCTCTTAGAGCCATCAAGGTAAAGCCATACCAAGCCAGCAATTAGCAATAGGTAACCACAATATTCAACTACAGCATAGTTTGGTCGAAGCAAAGCCCCATAAATGATCGTCAGGACTAATCCAACGATCACAAGAGCACGAGGCAACCAAGCCTTTTTTGATTTAGCACCCATGGATTTCACAAGCAAAATCAGCAATATCAATTCCTATAGATACAATCGCTAAGCCACACCCAACTGGACCTAGGCTACAAGCAGACATCTTAACAGCACTTCCGACCACTATCTTAGCATACTTCCAAAAGGACGTGCGTGCTGTTGAGGCTGCCGGGACAACGCTCCGATCAATCAAGCCAAGTTTGTGCAACTTCTCTACGCTGGTTGCAAGAGCCCCTTCGTCGTATGTAACTCCACTTCTTTGTAGTTTGGTTACCATCTGTGATAATAGAGAAAGTGTCCTAGAAGAAACCCCAAGTACTGAGTGAAATTGTTCATTTTCGGATCTTCCAAAGTGTCCATTATTGTTTCTCACAAAAGCGCGAATGTCCACAATTCCCTTCGAGTCAACTTCGGAGTAGATTTCCTTAATATATCCATTTGATACCAAAATCATGTAGTAATCAACCACGTTGAGATTTTTCTTTTCTACGATTGGATTATTCGATGATCCAGTCTTGCCAGGTGTATATTCATCAAGTATTGCTTGCTCCAAATCGATAGTCTTATTCTCCAAGGTGGTCAATTCTTGGGTATCTAGAGGAGCATCCCTAACACAACTGAACATGAAAATTGCCACTAGGGTCAAGAATGCATTCCGACTGCTTACAAAAGACTGTATCATGAGAGCTGTATTTTAAATTTTAACAAATCATTACTTAAAATAGAAAATTTGTGAGATAGATCAAAATTATTTGCGTTAGATCATTGTTTTTTAAATGCTCACACCTCCCCTTGTGCGTTTTGCCTCTTTCCCCTTTTCACCCAACCTCGATGGCCAGAGCAATTTACTTATCTTGATTTCCTAACCAACTCACTTTTACAGACCGCATGAGGCACCATAATGCAGAGCCCCAAGGACTACAGCGTATTAAACCCTTATTCTGCCGGATAGGTGTTTTAGGGGTAGGACACAAGACCTACTGGTCTCAATTTCCAGGTTTATTGAAGCAACTGGAAAATAAACTGGCCATTTTCGAAAGCCGCCTTCAGGATACCGAAACAGAAGTCGTCGATTTTGGTATTTCAGATTGTGCAGAACGTGCCGTTGAGATCCTGGCTAGAATCCGTCGGGCGGATGTGGACTTACTATTCATCGACATGCTCACATATGCCACTAGCAGCAGTGTAGCTTGTATCTTCCAGTCTCTACAAATACCCATTGTGCTGGTAGCGTTACAACCGGATGCCGCTATGGATTATGTAAAGGCCACTACACACATGCAACTCTACAACGATGATATTTGCGCATTGCCTGAATTTGCATCGGTCGCCATTCGAATGGGAAGACCAGTTCCACCCATGATTATTGGTACCCTGGAGAATGATCCGGTGGCTGAAGGAGAAATCCGAGATTTCGTCGACATTGCCAAGGCACTACATAGTCTAAAGCAAGCACGGATAGGACAGATGGGCCATGTGTTGGAAGCCATGCTTGATATGCACACAGATTCAACCATGCTGACGTCTACCTTCGGTTGTCACATAGTACAGACTGAGGTGGACGATATTTTTGTGCACTATCGCCGAGTATCTGCCAATGAAGTCAAAACTGCCACTGAAGAAATTCTTAGCTTTTTTGATACTCCAGACCCTAAATCGGACCCAATTACAGAAAGACTCACCGCACAAGATTTGGAGGAGGCGGCTCGTGTCTCCGTAGCCTTGCGAAAGTTTATTGCAGAGAAAAAATTGGATGGTTTGGCATACTATTATGAAGCTGAAGAAGGATCTGCCATGCGAAAAATGATTAGCAATCTTATTGTCGGAAATTCGATACTAACTGGGAAGGGATTCCCAATGTGTGGTGAGATGGATCTGAAGACTTGTATTGCTATGCTCATCATGGATCGAATGAGTATGGGAGGTAGTTTTGCAGAATTTCACCCTGTAGATTTTGTAGAGGGTTTTGTATTGGTCGGTCACGATGGTCCCCACCATATCAAGATTGCGCAAGGAAAACCGGTCTTGCGCAGCCTAAAAAAATATCATGGCAAACCGGGTTCCGGAGCCAGTGTAGAGTTTCAATTGAAAGCGGGACCCATTACGATGTTGAGTATTGGTCAAAATGCCAACGGGGCCTACAAATTTGTCGTGGCAGAAGGTGAGTCAAAAGCGGGTTTGATACCAGCCACTGGCAACACCAACACACGAGGATTCTTCCAACCGGACGTACGCACCTTCTTGAAGAGGTGGTTTGCCGAAGGGCCTACCCATCATTTTGCCCTTGGTCTCGGGCACCGGGCACAAGTGATCAAGAATTTGGGTGACTTTATGGGTATAGAAACCGCGATAATCGACACATCCTCATGAGTGCGGGCTTAACACTCATCATCATTATATCCTATTTCGGTGTACTCTACCTTATTGCCTACTTCAGTGGCCGCACTGCTAATGCACAGGCCTTCTATCTGGCTGGTAGGAAAGCTCCCTGGCTACTGGTGTCCTACGGTATGTTGGGAGTGGCTATTTCTGGCATCACATTCATATCTGTACCTGGTGAAGTCATCCACAGTCAATTCTCCTACTTGCAACTTGTCCTTGGCTATACGATTGGGTTACTGATTGTGGCGTTTGTATTTGTCCCTGTCTATTATCGACAGCAGGTTGTCTCCATATACGCCTACTTAGAGGATCGTTTTGGATTTTTCTCACATAAAGTAGGAGCTACATTTTTTATGGTTGCTCATTTGTTGGCTGCATCATTTCGCTTGTTTCTCATGGCGTATGTTTTGCAGTTGATGATTTTTGATGATATGGGTGTGCCATTCGCTGTGACTGTCGCTGTAACCATCGCCCTCATCTGGTTTTACACATTTAAGGGGGGTATTCAGACCGTTTTATTCACAGACGTGTTGCAGACCAGTTTTCTATTGTTGGCAGTAGTACTCACCTTGGTTTCTATCAGTGATGGTCTGGGGCTATCATTCCAGGAACTCTACGAGGACATATGGTACAGTGAGCATGCACAAGTCTTTTTCTGGGAATGGGACGATCCCAAAAATTTCTTCAAGCTGGTCATCACCGGCATATTGCTGACCGTCATGAGCAATGGATTAGATCAAGCCATCATGCAAAAACACCTCGCCTGCGCCAGCATCAGTGATGCAAAGAAAAATCTGGTTCTCTTGAGCATTGCTGTCTTCCTAGTTAATATTCTGTTCGTGTTCTTAGGTGGTGCGCTCCTGCTTTTCGCATCAGAAAACAACATTGCATTGCCCGATACATCTGATGAAATTTATCCCCTTTTGGCTGTCGAACATTTAGGCGTACTGGCTAGTGCTACCTTCGTGATCGGCATTGCCGCGGCGGCATATTCATCGGCAGACACTTCGCTCACAGGTTTAACCACAGCCTTTTGTGTGGATTTTCTGGGATATCAGAAATCGAAGCAAGACAACCCACGAATTAGGCATCGGGTACATCTGGGCTTCTCGATCATGATATTCATTTGTATTATGGCGTTTCGACTCATCAATGATCAAAGTGTCATTAGTGCATTTATCACGGTCTCTGGATATGCCTACGGTCCATTGTTGGGACTTTTCACCTTTGGTCTTCTGACTGGGCGAGTGGTCAAAGATGAATTTGTTCCATTACTTTGTGTCATCGCACCATTGTGTGCATTCATCCTAAGTCGGTATTCGGCTCAATGGTTTTCCGGTTATCAACTTGGTTACGAAATCATCATTGTCAATGCGGCCATTACTTTCTTTGGATTATTTCTATTAAGTAACAAAAGTAGCGTTGTTCATGACTGATAGATGTTACCCCTTATCATACAACCCAAGGTCCACACGCGTATTTTTTCTGCTCTCATCCCTTTTGTTGGTTTGCAGCGGAGTGCACGCTCAGTATGACCTCGATCAGATTTTCCTTGATCCACCTGATGAAGCCAAGCCCCGCACCTACTGGATTTGGGCACACGGAAATTTTGACTATGCGCGGATCAAAGAAGAACTCACCTCACTTAAGGAAATGGGTCTGGGAGGTGCGGATATTTTTGACATGGGTATTGGAGATCCACTTGAGATCATCCCACCTGGAAATACCTTTATGGGAAAGGAAATGCTAGATGGCATTGCATTTTCTCTTGAGGAAGCTAAGAAGCTGGGATTGTCCATGGGATTGTCGGTATCGTGTGGCTGGAATGCTGGAGGACCATGGACTCCACCTGATGAACAAATCATGCGCCTGTTGTTTTGGAGAGATACGGTGTCAGGGCCCACAACCTTGCAAACCATCGGATTTCCGGAAGTCCCATCCACATTTCAAAAACCGTACGGTCAATTTGAGCTATATCCACAATTTACCGGCGATGGATTCCCCGAATTCTATCAAAATGTGGCGCTTATGGCTTATCCACTCCGGGAGGATGGATTGCTACGTGATTCTGATGAAGTACTAAACTTTGATGCCAGCAAAATCAATGGCAACAAAGTCCAGATAGACCTGCCAAATGGCCAGTGGGTATTGGCCAGAGCAGTCGTCACACCCCTTGGTCAGCGGATGTGGGTGCAAGGTGACAAATCTAAAGGATGGATCATGGACCACTATGCATCGAAAGCCACCAGAAGACAATTTGAACTCATCACCGATCGACTGCATGAGCGGGTTGGTGATTTGGGATCAACAGCCTTAGAACGTCTTTATCTTGCCAGTTTTGAAGCTGAAGACTACATCATTTGGAGCCCAGACCTGCAGGAGACCTTTGAGCAGCAACACGGATATTCTATGGTACCTTATATGGCCATTTTCGCTGGCCAGCAGATGATTGACTCTATCTTTTCGGCTCGCTTTTTACACGATTACCGGTCGACAGTCTCTGAGATGTTTATTCATAATCATTATCGCCAAGCCCGGGACATTTGCCATCGACATGGCATTCAACTGGCTTCTGAATCTGGTGGGCCAGGACCGCCTTTACATTACGTGCCAACGGAAGACCTCAAAGCACTTGGTTCAGTAGACATCATGCGCGGGGAGTTTTGGAATCGAAAGCCCAAACACTTTGATGCCAATGGTAACGATCTTGTTCAGGTAGTAAAAAACATTGGCAGTGCAGCCCATATTTATGGACGTAAGATCGTCGAGATGGAGGCTTTCACGAGCTTTAAGCACTGGCAAGAATCACCACTTACCCTAAAAAAATTAGCCGATAGGGCCTTTTGCGAAGGCATGACCAGAGCGGTCTACCATACCATGACCCATAGTCCAAAGGAAGGGGGCAATCCAGGATGGAGTTACCAAGCAGGAACGCACATTTCACCTAAAATGACATGGTGGTCCATGTCTAAACCCTTTCACGCCTACCTTGCACGTACCAGTGCACTCCTTCAGCAAGGTCGCTATGTAGCAGACGTGGCTTACTACTATGGTGAACAGATTCCCAATTTTGCATCGGGCGCCAAGTACATCAGGGAGTCCTTGGGTCCAGGATATTCGTATGATGACCTGAATAAGGAAATCCTATTGCAAAGTACGGTAGACGCAGCGGGGAAAGTGGTATTACCTTCTGGAATGTCTTATGAGTTACTGGTGCTTCCTGAAGACCCAATGATGAGCTTAGAAGTACTGCAAAAAATCGAAGAATTGCTATCTCAGGGTGCCTCTATTCTGGGATCCCCACCAGAAACTGTACCAGGTTTGAGCAATTATCTAGCATCAGAAACAACACTTAAAAGTATCGTCTCCAAAATTTGGGGAAATGAGCAAAGTAGGTTTAGCAGGGATTGGGGGGAAGGCACCATATTTCAAGGATACACGGAAAGCGAGATCCTGCAAGGGAAGGGAATTGGTCCAGATTTTACCTACAGCAATAATCAAGATGTGAACTTAGATTTCATACATCGGTCCACTGATCATGAAGAGATATACTTCATCTGCAATGAAGATTCTTCTGCGATCCAATGTGAGGTGAGTTTCCGGATATCCGGCAAACAGCCTTTTCACTATGATGCTGTAGATGGTACCATAAAACCAATCTTGTGGTATCGTGAAAATGAACAATACACCACCATTCCCCTATTCTTCGATCCATATGGATCCGCCTTTGTCGTCTTTAAGAAAAAAGAGCATGATATTAACCATATCACAACCATCACAAACCAACATCATCTCTTAAATCAAGTTAACCCATCTCTGCTTATGCAGGGGCTTGAAGAAAAATTGTTTTATACCTTTTCAGACAGTGCAAATTATCGAATAAAATTTAGCGATGGAACAGAAAAACTTGTTACATCACCGCCAAACAACAATACATCGACTATTTCTGGACCCTGGACGGTGACCTTTCCATACGGCTGGGGATTTGACCCCATACAACAATTTGACACCCTGATTGATTGGTGCGACCATGAAAATGAGGAGCTATCGATATTCAGTGGAATCGCCACTTACAAAACCTCCTTCGTCATTAGCCCCGAAAAAATTCGAGACAATGTGAGTTTTCTTCTGGACCTTGGCAGAGTGGGAGAAGTGGCCACCATATACCTGAATGGTTCAGAAATAGCTACCAAGGTATTTGCCCCATTTTCCTTCGACGTTAGTGGACATGTCAGACCAGGAGAAAACTACCTGGTCATTGATGTTGCGAACACCTGGTCAAATCAATTGATCGGCGAACTTGATACACCTTTTCATGAGCAACGCACTCGCAGCAATGTCGGAGCCAGAGATGGATTTGATCGCCCATGGAGAGCATATCATGCTAGACCCTCCGGACTGATGGGACCTGTGCAAATATCTATTCGCCAGAAGGTACTCCTTAATTAAATACCGTGGAATGCAATTGATGAGAAACCTATTTCCATTCCTAATGCTGGCATTTTTCTTCAGTTGTTTCTCCGGAGAAAAAACACCACCTCCTACACGCCCCAATATCTTGCTGATATTCACAGATCAGCAACACATTGACATGATGAGTGTCATGGGAAACAACCTCCTACATACACCCAACATGGACCGATTGGCTAGGAGGGGGATAATGTTTAAACATGCCTACTGCACTTCACCAGTGTGTGGTCCTGCTCGGTCATCCATAGTATCCGGAAGAATGCCTCATGAAACAGGTGTTGAGTGGAATGGCGATTCCATGAAATCCGATATAAAAAATATTGGAGAAATTCTCCGTGCAAATGGGTATGAAACCGTGTGGGGTGGAAAGTGGCATCTACCGGAAAGCTATCCTCAACGAGTAAAGGCCAAAAATAAAAATGTGAAGGGATTTGACTTGCTACCTTTCAGAGATCCAAATATTGACAACTGGATGCTTGGCTCAGAAACGGATCCTCCATTGACCAAGGCTGCAGTAAATTTCATCAGCAATTATCATGACACTAAACCTTTTTTTTTGGCAGTAAGCTACCACAATCCTCACGACATATGTTTTTATGCACGCAAGGAAGGTTGGGTCACGCCTGATGATTCGCTGCTGAATATCAGGTACTATGATTTTGACTATAAGTTGCCAGAAGTAGTTGGTACACACCCATCGAAAATTAGCGATCTGCCACCGCTACCTGACAACTACGACATCGATGAACACGAACCGGAGTTTATTCAGACGAAACGCCATGACCACAATGAATACGGATTGGAAACCAAACTTGCCTTCCAAGAATTTGGTGACCTTGAATGGCAAGGATACCTAAATGCCTACCACCGTCTCACCGAAGACGTGGACAAGGAAATTGGGCAGGTACTTGATGCTTTGGAAGCTCAACCATTTCACGACAATACCATCGTCGTATTTACATCTGATCATGGAGATGGAGCAGCGGCTCATCAATGGGCAGCGAAACTCAGCCTATATAAGGAATCTGCCATGGTACCTATGCTGATCTCCTATCCTGGACACATTAAAACCAATCTAGTTGATGAGGTCCATTTGGTTTCACAGATCGATATTGTACCCACCCTTTGTGATTATGCCGGCCTCCAGACACACACAGAGTTTACCGGAAGAAGTATGCGGCCCATCATTGAGGATAAAGAGGTGGATTGGCGTGATCATATCGTAGTGGAGCTGGCCGATTTCAAACCCGATCGTACTGGAAAAGGCAGAATGGTCCGTACCTCAAAATATAAGTTTAATGTCTATAGTCATGGTGCTAGAAATATGCAATTGTTTGACCTGTCTACAGATCCAGGAGAACAGCGCAACCTGGCCATCAGGCCCGAGGCAAGACCCGTGGTCGAAAGACATTTAAAACATCTCAAAGAATGGATCGACCAGACCGATGATCATTTTATTATTCCAGAGTTATAGGAGACAGATGGAACTGGGACACACGATATGAAAGAGCGTTGCAGGAGAGGAGCACAGAATTGAGCTAGTAAGCTGCCAGAAAAATATTTAAGAGAAATTGGAAAGTTGGATATATTGTGAAAACAGAAAAACAAGAGATGAAACGGCGGTTGGCAGTACGAAGCATGCGCCTGATCCGTTAAAACCAATGTTGCAACCTATCCACATCAAAGTACTTCTGCTAATTGCCATGCTTACTCAAAGCTGTCAATTGAGAAGAACTCAGAATTCGAGCAACGATCTGAGAATGATATACACCGTCCAGGGTAGCATGCATCCGAAAGACCTTGGCTTCACCCTCACCCATGAACATATTATGTCAAACTTTGGAGGAGAAGCCAATGTTCATCCCAACTATGATCGTGATAAACTGCTCATGCAGGTGATACCCTATTTGCGCAAGGTGCGGAGGCTTGGCATTGAATCGATTCTTGACTGTACCACTGCCTACTTTGGGAGGGATGTGAAGATTTTGAAGGATCTGGCTGATTCCACAGGCTTGCAAATCATCACCAATACAGGATATTACGGAGCTGCCAACGATCGATATGTTCCGCCATTGGCCTACGATAAGACAAAGGATGAAATTGCGAACATCTGGATAGAAGAATTTAAGCAAGGCATTGACGGTACTGATATAAGACCAGGATTCATTAAACTCGCATTTGACAAGGGTACTCCTTCGGAAATAGACCTTAAGCTGTTTGAAGCGGGTATCCTAGCACATAAATCCACTGGTCTCACCATGGCTGTGCATACTGGTGACAATCCCCAAGCCGCATACGCACAACTTGCTCTATTAAAGTCGCATAATGTACACCCAGGATCCTGGGTATGGGTGCATGCCAATAAGTTAGCTGAAGATCAGACGCTGATTGATGTTGCTAAGAGTGGTGCTTGGATATCTCTGGATGGCGTGAAGGAGCGCAATATAGAGGAGTATGTGAATCGCATTAAAACATTTAAGCGTCATGGGCTGTTGGGCCAATTGCTGCTTTCCCATGATGGAAATGCATTTCCGCGAGGCAAGGCCATCCGGCCTTTTGATGCCATTTCCAGATGGTTGATTCCAAGGCTGGAACGCGAAGGTTTTAGCGAATTTGAACTGGACTTGCTGGTCAGACAGAATCCAAAAAGGGCTTTCGAGATAAAAGCCACCAAATGAATGATCTGCGAGCTCGAGTGATGGGTCCAACTCTGTCTGAACCTTTTAGTTGGTGTTTGGTATTTTGAGTTATGAAAGCGATGATCATCACAACGGCTGGAGATGCTGGAGTCTTAGCATTTCAGGAACGCCCAAGACCAATGATGACTGCTGATGAAGTCCTGATCAAGGTAAAAGCAGCAGGTGTAAATCGACCAGATATCTTACAAAGGCAAGGCAAGTACCCGGCACCCAGTGGAGCACCTGCAGACATACCGGGACTAGAAGTCGCAGGAATCATAGAGGACTTGGGTAAAAATGTAACCAGATGGCAGCTTGGCGATCGAATATGTGCTTTGATCCCAGGTGGCGGATACGCCGAGTATGTGAATGCCCATGCAGGTCACTGTCTACCGATTCCCGACGGATGCACATATGTGGAAGCAGCCAGTCTACCGGAAACGGTATTTACTGTGGTACATAATGTTTTCCAGCGTGGCGCCCTCAGGCCTGGAGAGACTTTGCTAGTACAAGGTGGCAGCAGTGGGATCGGTATTACCGCTATACAGCTTGCCACAGCATTTGGTGCTCATGTCATTGCCACCGCGGGATCGGCAGATAAATGTCGGGCATGTCTGGACTTGGGCGCTCAAAAGTGCATTGATTACAAGCAAGAAGACTTTGAGCAAGTTTTGGGCCCAAAGACGGTTGATGTCATTCTGGATATGGTGGGTGGAGACTACTTTAATAAACACATTAAACTTTTGAAACCCGAAGGCAGATTGGTGTCCATCAATGCCATAGATGGTTCCGACGTTGAGTTAAATATCTTTGCCCTAATGATCAAGAGACTCACCATTACCGGCAGTACATTGCGAGCTCGTGATGCTGTCTTTAAAGCAGCACTCACCAGAGATGTTGAGAATCAGGTATGGCCAGTAATTGCTGACAAAAGATTTATGCCGGTGGTCTATGAAACCTATCCTTTGAAGGAAGCAACCCAGGCTCATTTGTTAATGGAAAGCAGCAGGCATATTGGTAAAATCGTCCTGATCGTTGACCACGATTCACCATGAATTCTAATCTTTGATTACCGGGAACCCATTGGACACCTCATGAGTATTGGGGCTCAGTCATTCATGGGACGATTGCCATAGGGCACCGACATGTAAAATCATTGCCAATATCAAATTATTCTCCCCTCAATACTTTTTGCTTGGCAAGAATAAATTCATCCCTGGTCAATTCACCCCGCTCCAGACGCTCACCGAGGTCCTCGATCTTATCAAGAATGAGAGGATCAAAAGCATCCGAGTCGAGAAGGTCTGACTGAGGTTCTGGTAGTGCCTTTGGCAGATCCGATTCAGGCCACATTTTCGATTCAAATTCCGTCAGGCTTCTGATGAAGCGTAAGGTAGGTTCATGGTTGATCTCTTTTTTATTAGTATAGCCAGAGTTTAAGGCTTCCTTCAAGTGATAAAAGGCTTCATCCTTCTCCCTGGTTTTTGAGAAGCAGCAAGCGAGGTAAAAATGAGCCTCTCCGCCATCCTTATCGTAGTCGAGAATCTGATCAAAATAATTAATCGCTTTTAAATAGTTTTTATCTCGAAACTCCTTGATACCCCGTTCCATCAATAAGGTGATAGGATCTTCATCCATCTGTGAGTTGGCCTCTCTTTTGAATTTCTGCTGTTGCCTTGATAAAACCTTCGCATTGTACTTGACATCGAAATCCTCTTGCGACATGACTGCCAAAAGGACGGCTTGCAGCATGACAATCCCAAAGTAGATGGCAATCATAGGAAAGCCGGAGTCAATAGTGATGGCTAACGCCGCTAGGAACAGGACGAAATGTAATACGCCGCTAAAACGTTTTCCTAAATAGAACCTATGTGCTCCCCACATTCCCAGACCAAAAGCTAATTGGGTGGCTACTTTCTTCTTTTTATATCCGACAATGCTTGAATACAATTCCACACCCTCCACAGGTGATGTTGTTTTCGACATCGTTGAGCCAACGTCACTGGATTCGGCCCTGCGAATGGTATGTCTAGACGGAACAGATAAACCCTTGCTGGATACTGCGTAAAGAATCATTGGAATACGGATGTTTCGAAGATCAAACGAACCTAGATTGGTGGCTCGTAGCCATGCGTGATTCTTGATATCGTCGTAGACTTTTGCCGTAATGAATACTCCACCATCTTCACAGAGATTCTCCACTCGGGATGCGACATTGACTCCATCTCCATAAGCACCGTTTTCGTCATAGGTGATGTCACCAGTATGAATACCAATGCGCAACGGAACCTCTGGTTCTTTGCGCAAATCTATTTGCATTTCTACCGCACATTCCACTGCAGAGACAGCGCTGTCGAATATGCTCAAGGTACCATCGCCAAAAAATTGTAGAATTTCGCCATGATACCTATTATGCGTTTCCTCCAAAACTTGCCGGTGCCTTTTCAATACCGTACGAGCATGGTTCTCATCAGCATGCATTGTGGCAGTGAATCCAGAGATGTCTGTAAACATGATGGCCGCCAGGCGTCGGTTCCTGCTCATTTGTGTATCATCTAGAACTTCTATAAAAGTACCATTCCGCCAGGACGCTTGCAAACGATCTTTAGGTGGCTAATCACGCCGGTCAATATGACTTGGTTAGCTGACTACACGGGTTTGAGATCTAATCTCTGGCGCATGCACCACGACCTAATCGGACGCATTTTTTCCCATGAGAACTCCATCCGAGATAACACGATTCGACTATCACTTTGTCTATGCGTATATTTAGATAAAAACAAGCATATGCAAAGGCGCGCATTTATGAAAACGACTGGATTGTCAGCGGCAGCTGTATGGACTGGAGCTGGATCAGCCATGGAGGCAAATAAAGTTGAGGTTCTCAATCCGCTCAATCGTGTTCCTGTCAGTTTTATCATTGACGACAGCACTGCTTTGGTCAACCTTGCCTACTATGGTATTCCGCAGTTCAAACAGGTTTTTCCAGATAGGTACAACCAGGATTGGCGCAAGCTTCCTCAGGAAATCCCTGATTCCTTTGTGCTTGAATTTCTGGAATGGTGCGCAGATAAGGGTGTAAAGGGCAAGTACAGTATGGTTCCCTATCCTGCGTGTACAGGGTGGCTACATCGATTCATACCTGGCTGGACTAAGAAAGAATTGCAAGCAAGCATTACCATCATACGCGAACTGGCCCAACCCGACTGGGACATACATTCCGAGATGATCAGCCATACCCGTGTCATCGATACGAAGACGGGTATCCCCTTCCCAGATGCTACTCCCGCCTATATGGAGAATTGGGAATGGAGCCAACAGAAGAGCTCGGACGAGCTGGGTGAGTACATCGCCTATTCATTGCAAATCCTCAAAGATGCTGGGTTGCATTGTGATGGAGTCACTACTCCTGGAGGCTTTGCCAATCGCAACATTCCCAACCTAGCTAGGGGTACGCAGCATGCCGTGCGTGAAGTTTATGGAGGCAAGATTGCTCACTTTTTCCGCGATCTCTACACAGACCCCGCAAAGAGTGTGCAACCACAGATATTTCATGCCGAAGGCCTGGACACCGAAGATGCGAGCTGTTCTGTGCATATCATAGGTTGCACAGGGGATTGGTTTGGTGGTTGGGATGGTCTTACTCCCGGAGATCCCGACAAGTTCATTACCGCTGATCTGAGTCAGGGCAGGATGGTTGAGGTGATTGAGGCCAATGAGCCAGCGATCATGGTCTGTCATTGGCCGGGCATCTATTACAATGGTGATAAACTGGGCTTCCAGGTATTTAAAACAGTGGTAGACCGACTGCATCAAAGATATGACCATTTGAAGTGGATGAAGTTGAGCGAGATCGCCCGTTACTGGGCAGCTAAGGCACACACCTCACTGGCACTGTCAGAGCGGACATTGACATTAAAGGCCTCTTTCTCGACGCGCGATTTCACTTTGCGGTTGCCACGACGCTTTAAGCCGTCAAACATGGTGAAGGGCGGAGAAAAAATGTCGCTCAATAAAGTAGCCTCGGCCGAGAAACTTGAGCGTAATAGCTGGTGCTCCGATGGGGACGCCACTATGGTATGCTTTGATCTACCGGTCGGAATGTCTGAGATCATGTTATCCTAACGAATGGGGGGGTCATTCTGACAGAGACTTTTTAGCGGTTGCCAAGAGCACTCATCCATCAACGTATTGATAAAAGTTATGCAATCCTTATCTTTAGCAGGACTGGTCTCCATCTCAGTCTGTAAAAATCACGCTTGAACATTGATGAATACCATTCGCTTTACTACTGTGATCTTTCTACTGGGCTGCTGCTCAACCCTCCAAGCGCAATTTAAAGATCGCCTGTCACTGGGTCCCCGGGCTGGTATTAACATCTCCAATATCAATCAAAGTCAAGCCAAAGCTATCATAGGCCTGAATGCCGGAATCACAGCCACTTACAGTATCAATCAATCTTCAGGCATTACATTGGATGTGCTGTATAGTGAGGAAGGATACGAGCTACCCACCACCGTGGTGGACTACACCTACCTACAGTTTCCACTGATGTATAATACATTTTTTGGTTTGTTGGGACAGCCTTTTCGCCCGAAGATCTATGCTGGTCTAGCGCCAGCATTGTTGCTCAGCGCCAAAGCAAATCAGATGGATTTCAAAGATCAAAATGAGATGTGGGCGATCAACTTTGTCGGTGGGTTGGGATTTAACTACCGCTTGGTATCGAGACTATGGCTCAACGCAGATGCTAGACTCCTACTCGGTTTGACGGATATCGAAGTCAATCCATCATCGGCTGATCCCTTCCGCAATAAAACCTTTCATCTTTCACTCGGAATTGCGTATGGGTTTTAGTCCGCAGTTGGTATGAAGTCACTAAAGGACTTGTTTTCCACCCAAGCTGATCTCTACAAGGCATACAGGCCTACCTATCCTAAGTCCCTCTACGATCATTTGCTTTCTTTGACACCACAGAGATCGGCTTGTTGGGATTGTGGTACTGGCAACGGGCAAGTAGCCATTGCGCCAGCTCCCCACTTTGAGGTCATCTAGCCACCGATATCAGTCAGCGACAATTGGCACTAGCACCTGCCAGATCAAACATCATCTACAAGGTCGAGCGGGCCGAGGTAACGAACTTCGCTGATGATACCTTTGACATCATTACGGTGGGCCAGGCGGCACACTGGTTTGATCACGCATCCTTTAATAAAGAAGTAAAACGGACTCTAAAGCCCGACGGAGTGATTGCCATTTGGAGTTACGACCTTTTGCGAATCAGCCCTGAGATTGATGCGGTCATCGACGCATTCTATCACGATGTAGTAGGCTCCTTCTGGACCGAAGAAAGGCGACACGTAGAATCCAGATATGAACATATTCCCTTCGATTTCAGTGATGTATGTAAGGCCACATTTGTCATCGAGGACTCCTGGATGCTGGCACAGCTAGAAGGATATCTCAACACGTGGTCGAGTGTACAGCAGTATCGAAAAAAAAATCCAGGTAGTGACCCTGCATCATGGGTCATGAAAAAGGTAATCCCATTGTGGGAAGATCACAGTCATAGGAATGTAAGTTTTCCAGTTTTCATGAAAACAGGCACTGTCAAGAAATCTCCTTAGGAGGCCTGTGAGACCTTTAGCGGTGTGGTCCACCTAGGTCCCCAGCAGATTAGAACATGAGAGAAGTCTGTACCGTCCCATTACATGGCTAATGAGGCGAAACCCCCACAGCAAGATCACTGTAATGCATAATCAAGTGCCCCAGAAACTCTTGATCATTCATCATCCTCAAAGTGGCTATATTTTCAACTGCATTGTACTTATAGTGTACCAATTGATCTTTGGACAAGATCTGTGAATCATATTGCTTCGTGATATTGGTGCCCCGGTCCTGCTTATTGTTGGTCGCTTTGATCACACCCCGTTGATCGACAAACAGCAGCTTCGATACATGCGTACTTTGTACCACCTTTTGAAATAGAAGACTGAGATCCTTATAGTTTTCATCATAAATATCTTCTTTACCAAATCTAGCCACCAATGTCATCAACTGACCGATGTGACTTTCAAAGGAAGCCCTCTCCACTGCTGCTTCCTTTTCCTCGCTATGTGCTCTCTCCTGTTGGATGGCATCTTTCATCTCACGATCAGTTAAAAACTTGTTAGCCAATAAGTACACGACTGTTCCCGCCAAGATCGATGTGATTACGATCCAGAACCATCTATGTTTCATACTAGACAATGATTGGTCATACTGCAAGTTACAGTAAACTGACCAAAGTCAGAGGCTGGAATGATAATTGCGAACATGTACTTTGACCATATGCATCTCAGCAGAACACTATAATACTTATGAATCTGTTAAAAAAATAGCCAGTTTGCTGTTATGGCTTAAAAAACAGATCTTTGCGAATTCGATTACTAACTTTCAGCCTGAATTTGAACACATGGGTCGATCGACCAAGCTATTATTCATCATATTCTTTTGTTATATAACCCATAGTTCTGGTCAATCCCTGTCTGATAAAAATGACTTGAAGGTGTATGTGGATTGCTCATTCTGTGACCAGTCGGTGATGCGGAAGAACATATCTTATATCAACTATTTGAGGGATCCAGCCTTGGCTGATGTGCACGTACTGGCAACCCGGTCGCCCAGTGGATCCAATGGATATAACTATACTTTTGATTTCATGGGAAAGGGTGTTTTCGAAGGTATGTCTCTGCAACGAACCTCTAGCGAAGCCCCCAATACCGCCTCCATACGTCGTCACAATGCCATCAGTGCTGAGATCGAAAAAGGACTCATGCCCTATTGGAGCCAAACGGGATTAATTGAGCAACTTGACCTAAAGGTAAAAAACAAGGTCAGTGAAGAGCGGGAGGAAGAAACCACTGAGCTGGAGGATCCCTGGAACAATTGGGTTTTTGCGATAGATGGAGGAGGAGCTTTTGATTTTGAAACGGTCACTGAAAAAACCAGACTCTGGGGCCGGCTGAGGATCAATCGAATTTCCGAACTTTGGCGAGTACGCAATACCGTTTACGCCAGAACGGATGCCAAGAGATTTGATAATGATGAAGGCACGATTACGAGCTATGTGAAGCGAAAATCGATGTCGAGCAGTGCAGTACGCAGCATCAATGATCATTGGTCGGCTGGTGCATTTCTTTCACTATATCAGAGTACATTTTCAAATCTGGATCTGTCGACGGCCTTTGCTCCGGCTTTCGAATACAGTATTTTCCCATATACAGAAGTACACCAACGTGAGGTGACTGTTTCTTATCGCGTAAGCCACGTCTTTCGGGACTATATTGAGGAAACGATTTACCAAAAACTGAAGGAGCACTTGTACAATCAGAGCATAGTAATGTCGGCTCGTTTTAAGCAACCTTGGGGCACCTTATACGCCCAGTTGGAAGGCGCCCATTACTGGCACGACATCAGTCAAAATCGCATTGAATTTGAGGGCTACTTAAGCCTACGTATTTCAAAAGGCCTTTCCATTCGTCTAGGTAGCAATTTTGAATTAATCAACGATCAAAGATCTCTTCCTGCTCAAGATATTTCGCTGGAAGAATTGCTCCTAGCCCAGCGACAGTCAGCCACCAGCTTTAGGTTTGGCAGTGAATTTGGCTTTAGTTATACTTTTGGTTCTATCTACAACAACATCGTTAATACCAGACTTTAGCGTTCCTAGTTCATTCTCGTTTGGTAAAGCGCTATCCTGCAAGTCTTTGGTACTTGCAAACCTATGATGGGGTTCTGATTTTTTCCAAAAATTTCCCTACTGCCAGTCGGATAGTATTTGTACGTCCAAGCCACCGTAAAATTTGGCCGGCTGGTCGTTCTACAACTCATCAGAAAATCAGTGAAATTATCCCCATCTACAAACGTTGCGCCCCAATGGGTAGAGGCTCGAAACCAAATTGTTCCACTTAGTTTTCTGCCGGTTTATTTGCTACATTTAATGAGTAAAAATCTATCATGCCGGACAATACATACCAAACCGACCTACTAATTGTTGGTGGAGGAATATCAGGAATCATCGCCGCCTATGAATTACTGGATTCAGGCCAGAAAGTCATGATCTTAGATCGAGATACTGAGGCCAACTTCGGAGGTCTTGCCAGATGGGCCTTCGGAGGCATGCTCTTTGTCGATACTAAACTCCAGCGCAAAGCAGGGATCAGAGACAGTTATGAATTGGCTCGCGGGGATTGGTTTTCGGTGGCTGATTTCGATGAGGAGGAAGTCTGGGGCCCTAAATGGGCTGAGCAATACTTGCAGCTCAGCAACTCGCATGGATACACTTGGTTGAGAAAGCACAACATTAACTTCTTTCCTGTGATCAATTGGCCAGAGCGCGGTCTCCTAAAAAGGGGCAATTCCTTGCCTAGATTTCACATGGTTTGGGGCACGGGCATGGAACTCGTCAAACAGTTTAACCATCATTTGCGTGGTCATGCCAAGCACAAAAACCTAACGATCAAGTATCAGCATCGTGCTCAGTCTTTTACCACAGAAAATGGAAAAGTAACAGGAGTGCAAGGTGTGGATGAATCAAGCGGCAGCAATTTTGAGGTGCAGGCAGATATCACGATTGCAGCCACGGGAGGTATCAACGGATCTCTTGAAAAGGTGCGGAAGCATTGGTACAAACCATGGGGAGATCCACCAAAAACCATCCTAAACGGCGCACACGAATATGCTGTAGGGGACTTGCACGATGCAACCAGTACCATCAACGGCAGCGTCGTCCATCTGGATCGGCAGTGGAACTATGCAGCAGGCATCAGACATTATAAGCCGAGGAAACCCGAGCATGGATTGAGCATCGTACCAGGTAAATCCCACCTATGGCTCAATTACGAAGGTCGGCGCTTCGGACCGATGCCCTTGATTAATCCGTACGACACCAGATATCTCGTAGAGAGGATTTGCCAAGAACCCCTAAAATACTCCTGGCAGTTACTAAATTATAAAATCGCATCCAAGGAATTTGCCATCTCCGGTTCTGAGCATAATGAGGCTATGCGCGATAAAAAATTTCTGAAATTCGTTTTCAACACTTTATTCATAGGCAGTAAAAAACTAGTGGACAAAATCGCAGATCTATGTGAAGATTTTATTGTCGCTGACAACCTGCCGACCCTTGTGGACAAAATGAACGCTTTGAACGGAGATCAGCGTGTTAAACTATCATATGTCCAGCAAGCAGTGAACGAATACGATGATCAAATCGACCGTGGAATAAAATTTCACAACGACGAACAGCTTCGCCGAATTTTGCAAGTAAGAAAATACAAGGGTGATCGGGCACGTACCTGCAAATTTCAAAAAATCCTGGATCCAAAAGCTGGTCCCTTGATTGCGATTCGATCTTTTATCCTGTCGCGTAAAAGTATGGGAGGTATTGAGACTGATTTACAAAGTAGGGTGCTCACTGCCCGGGACCAGCAGGGAAATCAGCAGATCATCCCCGGACTGTATGCCATCGGAGAGGCTGCAGGATTCGGTGGTGGAGGCATGCACGGACACGGAACATTAGAAGGCACATTTCTCGGTGGATGCGTACTGACCGCCCGTGCTGCTGCAGCTTCTATCCAAAATAGGACTCTATGAAGACTCGTGAGATGGATCATTTGATCATCGGAGCCGGCCCTGCAGGACTAGCCATAGCCGGCAGGATGCGCCATCGAGGTATAGCATTTGATATTGTAGAGAAGGGAAATCATGTGGGAGAGAGTTGGCATCGTCACTATGACCGCCTTTGCTTACACACGGTCAATGAGCTTTCCCATCTGCCTCATAGACCTTTCCCGAAGCACTACCCTCAATACGTAACCAGAGATCAATTGATAGATTACCTTGAGGATTATGCCAAGACCTATCAGATCAGGCCTAATTTCAGTGTAGCAGCTACATCCATCAAAAGAAATCGAAGTGGCTGGAAGGTGCGAATGGATGGGGGCATGAGCTTTCAATGTAAACGAGTGGTGATTGCCACTGGATTAAACCGTGTACCCTTTTATCCCACCTGGGATGGTATGGAGACCTATGAGGGAAGTATCATTCACAGCACACTTTACAAGAACTCGTCATCCATCCAGGCAGACAAAGTGTTGGTCATCGGGATGGGCAACACGGGAGCAGAAGTAGCCCTCGACCTAGCAGAAGAGGGCATTCCCGTAAGTCTGTCGGTCCGCTCTACGGTCAATATTGTGCCCCGGGAGGTCGCTGGACGTCCTACTCAACTCACTGGCCGAATGCTCTCCAAGCTACCATTCGGTTTAGGAGATGTCCTGGGATCGTGGGTCAGCAGACTCGTACTTGGTGATCTGAGCAAATATGGACTAAAAAGATCACCGCTATCACCAGCAGAACAACTGCGGAAGACAGGTAAGACACCGGTGATTGATCTCGGTACGGTTGCCAAGATTAGAGAAGGAGCCATCAAAGTGAAACCTGACATCGCCCACTTCGAAGCAACTGAGGTGATTTATGCCAATGGTGAAAGTGAAAAAATAGATCTTGTCATATTGGCTACGGGATATCTCCCCCAGCTCAGTGACTTGTTAGACGATACGGAGGGTCTTCTCGATGAGCATCAAGTACCGAAACAGCCCATAGGAACTGGTAAATATGAAGGGTTATATTTTGTAGGTTTTAATCCCTATAAATTGGGCGGCATTCTTCGCACCATTCATACCGACTCCAATCTCATCGTGGATCACATAGAAGGTAGATGACGAATACAACGATTGGGCCCTTACCTGGAAGATCTCTACCAGGTTGGGTCTCCCACGGAGGCCTGAGACACCGCCCTACATAGGATTGGAATTAGTAAAGTGGAGGACATGCTATAATTGTGAGTGGTGATGTTCAACAATCATCTTCAATCACTTTGCCTGTTTCGACCATCGTCAAAGTACTCATCCTATAATTAGTAAGGCACTTTGTCTTTTTTTGTGGATAACTTCCGATTTTGGTTGAACATCTTTTAAAAAATCCCTTTTTTATCAGTAGGCTCACTTGTCAGCTATAGAAATAATCAATGTATCCTGGTGAAAAATGTCCTGGGCGTTGTCCCACTCTGATGCTGGTGGTCTGACAGTCGAAAGTAAGTCAAATCAGTATCCTCAGGTGCACGAATCCTCTAGATCGCAACACTTTTTCCAATTCATTCGAAGAACTATCAGGTTATCCCAGACTTATTTCTGCTTGGCAGAGGAGGCCGGGAGCCCTTTCGCCTTCCATATTGCACATCTGAGCCTCACTTACTCCACTTTCAACAAGTGATGCTGTGACCGTGATCCTGCCTGTTCGATCATGACCACATAACTGCCCGTAGGTAGACCTTGACCGGAAATGTTGAAGGATTTTACTGCAGAATTACCATCGAATTGGCCATTCATAATCACCCGACCAAGAACGTCGCGTACGGCGTAAGTAATCATACCCTGGCACTGGCTTTGGATCAAAACCCGACTGTGATCGTCGAATGGATTGGGGTAAAGCTGTACCGTCATGCAAGAGGCGGGGTCTTCATTTTGCACATCGGTCACCGTGGCATCTTCGGCACTAAATCTGATTTCGCTCAGACCGTAGCAAGATCCACCAAAATTATCTACCGCTGTGAGCAGAATGTACCGGGCCTGAATCCCAGCCAGATCTGGTCCTTCGAAACCCTCATACACCGAGCTTCCAGTCCCTTGCTGAAGAGTAAACGTGCCCGCATTTTCCCAAGTCTGACCATTTTTAGAGTAATCTATCATCACTTCCCTTAATCCCCAATCCAGGTGCGATGGGTCGTTTGTATTCCATACATGAGTATGGGTAAGCTTATAGACCTGATTTAGATCGTACATGATCCAATGCGATAGCCCATGATCGGGATTGGGACTTGGAAACGGATCACAAGACACCCACCCATCATACCAATTGGTGCTATGCCTGTCAGGATAACACTGACCAGTTAAAAATGAGATAGAAATGAAAAGAAAAAGGAATAAGAAAATTATTTTTTTCACTTATACTACGATTTATAGATTTAGAAAGCCGATGGGCGCATCGTTGGCATTGACGTCGTAAAAGTTTTCCAAATTTGGAAAAATAGTGGTCAGTTCTGACGGGGCGACACCAAACCATTTTGCTAACTCAGCAAAATATTGGTCTGTAGCAAGAGTCGGGACCAATACACCGTCACCCAGCTCTAATGAATTTTCTAATGCCAAGGATGGATATTCACCAAAGATATTTCCACCCTTGACCTGGTTACCTCCCATTACCATGACATTGCCACCCCAAGCATGATCGGTGCCATTGCCATTGGAAGTGAGTGTGCGGCCAAATTCTGAAATAGAGAAAGTGGACACACAATCTGACATATTTATTTCTTCGAGGACCGTATTAAATTCACTCAGTGCATTACTCAGTGCCATCAACATCCCAAACTGACTGGTCAATAACTCGTCGTGATGATCCCAACCACCGAAGTTGATGTAAAAGATCTGCCGCTTCACACCCAGCTGCTGGCGAGCCGCAATGGTGCGAGCCACCATAGCAAAACTCTGCGAAAGATAATTATCGGAAAACTCGGTAGTGAAGTCACCTACAGTTTTGATGGCTTCATCAAACATGATATGTCCATCGCGAGATCTTCGGATGACATCGACATAGGTTTTTTGGAAAATATCTTGATATTCATAATCGAGCAAGTTGTCGATCGCCTTAGTTCTGGATATATCAAATACATTCCATTCATCGTGCTGTCCATATCCTTCTATACCGACACTTCCATTATAGGGATCAATGGCATATTCTATAGTACTATCTCCGGTCTGAAAAACATTGGTGCCAGATAAGGACACATTCATAGATATGGCCTGATTGCTGTTCATATCGCGAATCAAGTCTGCTACTTTACCACCCCACCCCAAGGATGAAGCACGTTGGTGCGGCAAGGAAGTCTGCCATTGTTGTATTTGATCCGCATGGGAAAACAGCCCCAGCGGCAGGTGATTGGCTTCATTGAAAAAATCCTCCTTACTAGTTGGAGATACTAAAGTGCCAACATTTGAAATAAAGGACAATTTTCCTTGGTTGAACAGATTTTGGACTGCAGTCATCGCTGGATTCAGACCAAAAGACCGTCCATCAGCATTCGCTACATTCAACGGCAATAATTCATCCAGTGCCAATGCCTGATTTGATCTGGTGGTGGCATATTCTTGGTACTCACTAGCACTGGTTGGGACCAACATGTTGAAGGAGTCATTGCCACCAGATTGGAAGATGCACACCAACGCCTTGTAATCATCACCACTCCCGAACGACCCGCTATTGGCGGCTGCTGCCGCATTTAAAGCCTTCAGGCTCACTAAGGAAGAAAGTAACGTCGAGGATCCGATGGCTGCACAACTGGTTTGACCTAGGAATGACCTTCTAGATAGTGTTTTTCTGTTCATTTGCTTATGATATCATCGAATGATGGAGTGATCTATTTTAGGATGGCGTAGTCTGGTGAAATCATCAATAAATACAGCGCCATTCTGACACGATTATCGCGGTAGTCACCATAAATCAACGGATCTAGTGCATCCTTTATAATGGCCCTGGTGCGATCGCTGAGCTGGCCATGAGTAAACAGCATATCCAGACGATTGACCAGCACCTCTGAGTCGCGTGCCAGCACTTTCAGTTCATCCACGTTGAGAAAAACTGACGGATCATTTTCCTCCCAGGTATTGAACACTGAATTGTAAACCGTCCATCCATTGACTTCGTTGATCAACCCAATGCTGCTGCGTGAATTGTGGATTTGAAATTCTGGTGCCACCAATTCTGCATCTGCAATGGGACCTACCGGCTGATAATCTGGCAGGAAAAAATTAAATACGCTGGGAGACCCAAAAACAGTCTGGCCAGTAACTTCCCAAAAATTGTATCCAATATTCCAATATCGACCATAATAATGCTCAATGTCCACAGCCTTGGAGAAATGAGTATAGCGTGCAAATGGTTCTCTAAGCATACCCTGAGTTGTCTCATCTATCCATTGGCAAGACCTGGCTTCTTCATCGAGTAGGATGGCCTTTATCACGGCCTTCATGTCTCCACGCACACCCTGTCCGTTATCATCGAATGCCTGAGACACCCGTTGAATATATGCGGGTGAAGGATTTGATTTTACCAACCGTTGAATCAACTGCCTTCCGATAAAAGGCCCCACATTGGGGTGCTGAAAAAGATTGTCGACAGCATCTACTATATCTTTCATACCGGCCTGACCTGCTGGTATGACGGTGCCATTCAAGAGCTGTTTTTCCCCTGGTTCATGATAATCTTCATACATGATCATGGGCAGGGTCATATCTGCAGTGTAGATGCCTGCACCAAAATCAACTTCATCAGCATACATATTTGGTATCACATCGGCCACACCCAGTCCCGTCCAGATCTTTGCAAACTCCTTGATTTCATGCTGGCCGTAGGTGGGTATGTCTTTGCCTTGGTCGTCGACCACACGGGTACCATCGGGATTGAGCTGATACAGACCGATCGAAAACAACTGCATCGCCTCTCGTGCATAGTTCTCATCGGGGTGGATGTTCTCTTCGGGGATAGCTTTGGGGTTATTTAGATGACTCAGGTAAAATCCCATACAGGGGTGAAGTGATACTTCACTCAGGATATCTCGATAATTGCCAAAAGCATTTTTTAGGAAAATATCATAGTAGCTCGCCAGGCCATCCCCATATCCTTCCAGTTCTGAATTGATAGAAATGACCAAAATCTCAGACAATGCAAAAGCAATGCGATGGCGCAGTGCATCATCTCCTTGGGTAAAAGCATCCCACCATGTGTAGTTAAATATTTTCCAATTGGGCCGGTACCCCAATTCACTGGTATCACCACCATTGGCCACAAACCAGTCATCTACATCTTCGTGTACTTGGCGCAGTTGTTCTAGCATACTGGTATAAGGACTGGAAAACTGGCCATCCAGCCATGCATTATAACCAATTTCAGCTACGTTTTCTACCTCTGCAAGATCCGATCCTAAGGTAGCTTGTGCTAAGAATCGAGAAGCGGCAAGTTTTTCCGCATCCAGGCCTGCGCCATCAATGGTTTTATCACCCGAGGCTTTCTGAGGCCAATATTCGGGCTGGTATTCACTACTGGTCGTTACTGTAATTTGATCGCTATTACCGGCGCCCAGTTGAATCACCTGGGCGCCTGTGTAATAGTGTAGCAACAAACTTAAAACGCAAAGTAAATTTTTTGACATACGGTCAGGATTTATCTATCAACACAGGCATGGAGTCCTTGAGTATGTCCTTGGTAGTAACAAGATCCCGGGATCGACGAATCCGTTGCCTAGGTAGTCATCGTATCTGGACTACGATGTCAAGGTGGCATGGGAATCGAGTGAAAACCTCATCCAAGATCGGCTTATTTTATGAAAAATGGTGCTTACCTTATTGGCTCACTTGTGATGACCATATAACCGCACATTCCCCTGATTTTCGGTTACGATGATGAGTTTTTCATGCTTGAGATAAGTGATTTTTCGCATATCACCGTCTAGTTTTAGACCACTTTCCCTGGTTGGTATTGCGTCAAAAGTGCCATCGCCACGACCACTTAAGAATGTGCCAAATGAAGCATCGTTTTGGCCAAAGATCGGCTCTTTGGCAAAATTGTTTCCGACAAGGAGCACATCAAGGGTCCCATCACTATTGAGATCCTCGACAAGTACATCGTTGACGGGTGATTGTTGAGCCTCGAAAGGCAAGGCTGTAAAGGTAAACCTTCCATCTCCGTTGTTGAATGCAATGCCAGTGCGGATTTCTGTTGCATAGCGCTCAGAGACTCCTCTTAGGTCTCCACTAGTAAAAAGGTCATCCAAACTAGCTGCTGAATATTCCTTATAGGTCTGAAATCTCTTTCGGTATTGAATAATTTGGTCACTCAAGGTACCTAGGGGATGGATGGCTACTTCCTTATCTTTTAGGAACACACCCCAAATTGGATCTGTGCTTCCATCTTCGTTAAAATCCTTTGCCAACAGGCTTAGCGGCTGCTCGTCCGAGGCCTTGTATATGGAATTTAATCCTTCATTACCCAATACAAGGTCCCAATTTCCATCATCATCCAGATCTGCCGCTTTGATGCAATTCCACCATCCCGACGGGAGCCTCAGCTCCTCATGGACAAAATCTCGATCATTTTTACGCAGCAAATGTACACCTGACCAATGCCCGGTGAGCATAATATCTTCATCTTCATCCCGATCAATGTCAAGAGACAACATGGCTTCGATGGCCAGATCATCTGGGAGCCATGAGACCTGGGTCCTTATAAATCCGCCAGTATCTTGGAGCAGGAGGAGACTTGGGCAAGGATTTGGAAATGCACCAGGGATATAATATCCTCCAAAGAGCAGGTCGACAGCTCCATCTGCATTAAAATCATGAGCAAGAATGCTCTGCGAGCAAACGGTCAATGATGGAAAAGCATTCACAGCAGTGATGCCCTGTTCGCTCCCCATGAATAACAGGGGCTGGTAAGCATCTCGCACGGTCATGGGCTGATCACTGACACCAGGTGCTACCACCACATCACTAAAACCATCTTGATTAAGATCTACAACAGACAATGCACCTACTTCCATCTGGCTGGTAGGTAGGGTATCCGATGGGAGGAATACACCATCGGATTGCTGATAAAAGATGACCGTGGGACTACATGATATGCTCCTCCAATGATGATATCCGTCCGTTGATCGGCATTAAAATCACCTTGAGTTATGACCGGACCATTGCGAGTAAGCATCCTTTGTAAGGTGTGTGTTTGCCTAAAGTCAACAAAGTCAGATTCCCGGTGAGTATAAAGTAGTCTTCCACCTATGCCTTTAAGAACATGCCGGATGCTGCCTTTAGAGATGTCTCAAAATTATGGGGACTTGACGATGCATCGCTTCCTCGTCGATATTGTTTACTACGAGCTCGAGGTCTCCATCAAGATCCAAGTCTGCGTAGGCTGCTCCATTGGAGAACGGTTTACCCGGTTTTGTTGCTCGTGCTCTGCAACCCTAAGAGGGTTTTCAGGATCTGTTGCGTCCAGACCTTGAGCGGTCGTACTAAACCCTCCCAATTTGGTGGGATCGCGCTCAGGCCAATAGGGGATCATCCGCATCATGTTCATGACAAGGCTTCTTCCACCACCATCTCTTTCTGCCGTTTGGCGATCTGCTGATGCAGTAAATGTCTGGCCAATCGTGATGTGTTTTCCGATGCTATGATCGGAATTGACGCGAAATGATTTTCGATTGTAATCTGTAAAGGGCATGATCCCATCCTGTTGGAAATAGCCAAATGAGGTATAAAATCGAGATATATCATTGCCTCCAGATATCGATAATTGATTATCACTGATCGGGGCATTGCGAAACATGACATCCTGCCAATCAGTATCTGTATCTGCAAATGTGGTACTGGCACCTTCATAGATTGGCGTGTTAAGACTTGTGAAGCGACCAGGTACGGGCTGTCCCGAAGCAGTAAGTAGTGTTGTGCCATATTCGATGTACTGATCACGGTTGAGTAAATCGAGTGTTTTCCAGGCCGATTGAGTGCCATAGTAACTATCGAGGTTCACCTTCATCTTACCAGCTGACCCTTTCTTAGTCGTCACCAAAATCACTCCATTGGCAGCTCTGGATCCATAGATGGCAGCCGAACTTGCATCCTTAAGGACCTCCAGGGATTCGATATCCTTTGGATCAATATTATTTATCCCTCCGGCAGGTATTCCATCGATCACATATAGAGGATTGGGATTTAAACTGACTGAACCGACACCGCGTATTCGAATGATGGGTTCAGTGCCAGGACTACTGTTGTTGGTGATCTGTACTCCGGGGACACGACCTTGCATTGCCTGAGTGAAACTAGCCACTGGCAGTGCCTTTAAATCTTCGCTCGAGACACTTGAGACCGCACCGGTCACCGATGATTTCTTTTGTGTCCCATAGCCCACCACTACGATCTGTTCTAAGGTCTTGGTGTCCTCAACGAGTGTTACATTGATGACACTTCTGTCTCCCACCGTCTGCTCTTGAGAGGCATATCCGGTGTAGCTAAACACTAAAACTGTAGTGGGTGTAGCATTCTCAATCGAGTATCGTCCATCTAGGTCAGAGACGGTTCCTTGGGTCGTCTCCTTTACCTGGATAGTCACACCAGGAAGGGTCTCACCAGTGGCGGTCGACACAACTCCCGATACCTGGGCTATTAGGCTGGTTCCCCACGTGAGCATGATCATGCCCGTGATCACATACTTATAAAGATGTAACCTGGATTTGCAGCATTGCACAAAATTTAGTCTCATATGGCAGTATTAAGTAATTAAAAAAATGATTGTTTCTTCCCTTTATCTAGCCTCTTCTGTGGAGGCCTAGAAATCTTGACTAGGCGTCAAGTTCTTAAACTTGAGTTAAAAAACCGCTAATTTACAATATTGCATCAATTTACAAACCAGAATTCGACTTAGTTCTATAAGCCGTAATATTATTTGGAAGTATCAATAAAAATTAGTATAAAATATTGTATTTCATCTATTTTACCGACTAACTAGAACTAATATGGTCAGGCTCTTAGGACTTTCATGCTTTGACTACAACGCACCGACCCTTTCCAATGCTGCGAGCATTCTCAATAAATTCTTAACATCGAATTGGCTCCATTTCAGTTTTTACTAGAAGTACTGAAAACCTTCGCTCACTGCTTCAACTGCCCCTCCGGTTAGAGATGATAGCTAGTGGGAGCACCCACCATACTCATCATCGGGCTGGGTCTGCGCCTTTCTATCTGGACTACGATGTCAAGGTGGCGAGGTTATCTTCTTTGAGCACATTAATCATCTGACCACACACGGACAGAGAGATTCTGAATGGGATGGGCATTGTCGACTTCCACAGTAGTGGGTACTACCCTTGGAATGGTATACATCAATAACAGTTCCTTGGTACGATACAAAAAGGGAAAGGCATATGACTTCGACGAGGACCTGACTGGTATATATAGTGATGCTACTCCTCCGGAAATGGAGATTTCATCAAACCATTTCATTCCTTTGCCTTGCAATAGATGCCATTATACTCACTGCCTTGATAAGCACCCCAACTAATCTTATCTGGGACCGGAATCTCTGTGGTCAAGCGTCGTACTTTCATACCATCAAAGGTATAGGTATGACGATCATTGGTTCCATGGCAATAGATGAAGTCAAGTTTCCCATCTTGATCAAGATCTCCTACCCAAGGAGTGCTAGAGAGGTTATTGCCTGGGTAGATTTCGCTGATCTGCTGGATATCTCCGGTCGCAAAATCTATATATACCAGCATGTTGTAGAAGTATTTGCGATAAAACTCATCGATCTCCTGAAAGTTGACACTCATGACCACCTCATCAAGACCATCTCCTGTGATATCTACCGCCAGGGGAGAAGTGTTCTGATAGAAACCAAGTGAATCTGTGAAAAGTACCTCGCCAGTACGACCGTCGATCATCTGCTGGATGCCCCAACCCAGATGAGGCCATACCCCTCTACCAAAAGAAAGAAAGAAATCCGGCACATCATCTTCGGTAAAGGAGCCTGCAGCTACAGAACTATACGACTCTGTATTGGGCAATATGACCTCCCAGATCTTATCGTAGGTATCTCCATCGAATGCCAGTAATCTGCCGTCGACCGCATTGCTGAAAATATCCGTAATTCCATCATCATTGATATCTGCTCGCACCGAAGGGCCAATAAAGCCTTTGGTTTCACTGCTATCCAAGCGTATCGCTGTAGTAAGGTCCTCATCGTACAGGGCATCCAATGAGGCCACAAAGAGGTTGCCTCCAATAGTCTCTCCACCTGTACCAAATACTACAGAAGTCAATCCTTCTTCAATACCTGAAAGGGTGATGCTCATATAGATCTCTTTTCCGTCTGGCATCAAAGCCCTGCGCAACACCCTTCCATTGGCGCTGCATATCACCACAATGCTTCCCGCTGGTCGCTTAGGATCATAGGGTTCTGCCATAACATCGCCCCCATTGGACACACACAGATCGGCCAAGCCATCTTTGTCTAAATCGTGCGTCAGTTGCACGTTATAGAAATTATACCAACCCTTTTTAGCAGGACGCTTGAGCTGATGGACCTCTGTAAACCTCCAAATGAGATCGCCAGTGGCTCCATTGATGGCCATCAATTCTGCAGAACGACCTCCAATGAAGACGTCTGCCACTCCATCGCCGGTAATATCGAGAAAAGTCGCGGAGCCAAAGATTTGGTCTGTGGCAGACACTTTCCATAACATGACACCCGTTGCTCCATCCAGCGCAATGACAGCCGAATCACACGATTGGAATTCCTCACGACCTGCTCCAAGCACGATGTCTCCTATTCCGTCGCGAGTAAGATCTACCACTCGAGGAGAGGAAAAGGTACCTACGGAAGGCAACTCAGTGGACCATGATGTTTGACAAATGACAGATGGTTGAAATCCAAGGAAGCACAGAATCCAAAAGACGATCTGTGCAGTAATCTTGATAGCGTGCCTCATGGCTAATATCGAAATGATTTCAAAGCATCGTTGTTGCATCCTGCAATCAACAAGCGATCCTGCAAAGTCTCTAGCTGGACTAAACTTTTGACGTTGTATGGTAAGAATAAGCCACTTTGCTCTGGGTTTAGAGGTCGAAAATTCCCCTGTCCATCACCCAACATAACCAAACCATAACTCGCATCCGCTCGCGCTGTTTCTACCTCGGCATCAAACAGATTTCCAGCAAGAATAACATCCTGGTGACCATCTCCGTTAATATCTTCTACGATCCAATCATTGATGGTGGACAATTGGGCAAGCCTAGGCAAAGGCCTTTGGCTGAATCGCCCGTGTCCCAGATTTTCGAAATAGGTACTGGCAAAATTAGTCGCTTCATAATGCAGCGCATTCTCCAACTTTTCATCTCCATAGACTTTTGAGACGTCGGAAGATGCGAAGAGATCATAGTTCTCAAATGTTTGCTTAATCATCGGTACTTGTTGTGATGAACACTCCCTACCCCGCAATGGATACTGAATGCCAAAATTGTAGTAGGTCAGAACCACATCCTTTGCACCATTGTCGTCAAAATCATAATAGTAAACCTCAAAGGGCTCGCCGGGCGTGGCTTTGTATTTATAATTCAACCCCAGATTGCCGGCCATTAAATCATCATCTCCATCACCGTCCATATCGGCAGAGTGGATGGAAAACCACCAACCTTTTTGATCGTCTAATGCCTTAACTCCAAGCAATCTTCGAAATCCATTTCCAGTGTTGGAAAGTATTATGATCGGTGTCCATTCTCCCACTAACACTAGGTCTTGTCGTTGATCTCCATCGTAATCAAACCAGGCTACGTCGTTTATCATGCCCAAATTTTTGAGATCAGGTGCCAACAGGTCTGTCTTGTCTTCAAATAAACCTCCTTCATTGACCAACAGGACACTAGTGGCTGGCTCTGGGTAAGACCATGCTCGATGTCGACCAGCTACAATGAGATCGATATCTCCATCAGAATCAAAATCACAAGGTCTCACCTGTGATCCGCAAAACTTCATGGGCGGCAAGCGCTCCTCCGCCTTTTGAAATTGTCCTTGGCCATCGTTGAGATAAATCCGGTCCTGATATGCATCTGAGCCCTCAATATGTTCGTTACCACCGCTGACCACATACAGGTCTAAATCACCATCACCATCTATGTCGAAAAGGGCTGATCCCATGTCCTCCATCCTTCGATCCATGGCAATTGCCTGACTCACTTCGGGTTTGAAAGTGCCATCATCAAACTGTAACAGAAGCTGACCCGGTACATCCTTGGCTCCGCCAACGTATAAATCCTGCAAACCATCTCCGTTTATATCTCCTGCACTAAGAAATGGACCCATCGTAGACATCTTATGGGGAAGCAAGATCTGCTTTGTATAGTCGTCAAAGGTGTTTTCACGATGCTCACATACTATGAGCCCATCCTGAACTGCTGAAAGCCATGGGTCTGCATCTCCTTCGGATCCAGATTCAGCGACAGGACTGATCGATTCTTCGTAGGGAACCTGAAATACCTGATCAGCTAAAACATCCGTATATAAATTCATGCGACCATCCGGCCAACTAACCCGCAAATGCTTGACCACTTTCTCATCATCGAGACCAAAATGAGCCATCATCTCACTGGTTGAATACATACCTCGTACAGCGGTTATTTCAAAGAATTGAATGCCGGCATCGGTCTCGATCTCAACCTTAGTCCCGAGGACTTGAATTCGCGGATCATCGGAGGTTGGTAGCACCCTTAGGAAATGATGATCATTGGCCACCACATTATTTTCATACACGAAGGCAACCTCGTTGACATTGCTCACCACCAGATCCAAGTCTCCATCGTTATCCAAATCTCCATAAGCGGCACCGTGAGAGAAGGTCTCTTGATCCAACCCCCAATCACTCATGCTCTTGGAGAATCTGAGATTTCCATGATTCTGGTAAGCATAGTTTGACAGCTTCTGTGAAGGGATCAACTTCATGGCTTTGTCGATATCCACGACATCCCAGATCGATACTTCACCCTTGGGATTGGGATTCTTTTGTAAGAATTGAAATAGGCGCGACTCCAAATATTTTGGAAAAGTCTTGGAGGCATCGTTGTTTCGAATATCTCGCATTAGGCCATTAGTGATGAAAATGTCTTTCCACCCATCATTGTCAAAATCTGCTATGAGTGGCGACCAACTCCAATCTGTATTGGCCATCCCAGTCAGTTGCGCTATTTCACTGAAAAACCCTTCTCCCTGGTTCAGAAAGAAACTATTAAACATGTACTGATAATGACCGCCCTCTCCTACTACCCTCCAAAAAGCTTTGGGATTCATACCACTCATGTTTGTCTTCGAACGATAGTTGTCTTCGGCCGCCATATCCACCACCATCAGATCCAGATCGCCATCGTTATCGACATCACCTGCATCGACGCCCATACTGCTAAACGAAATGTGGTTAGCCCTCTCATAAAGCTCATTGCGAAAGGTGCCATCGCCATTATTCATAAAGATCCAATCCTCCACCCAAAAATCGTTGGCCACATACAGGTCTGTCCAGCCGTCCTGGTCCAGGTCACTGGCGGTGATACTATTTGGGAATCCCGTTTTCATCAATCCTGCCTGGTCAGTCACATCCCGAAATACACCCTCGTGATTGGCCAGGAGTTTAACTCGATATTCAGGTTTAATCAGTTCAGATTTTTTAAATCTAGAGTAACTTCCAGGGTTTGGAGGTTGATTGCATAAAAATAAATCCAGGTCTCCATCTCTATCATAATCCAGAAAAGTGGCATGCCGGGTGCGACCGCTATCATCTACTCCGTATCTAGCTGATTCTTCAGAGAAAGTTCCGTCTCCTTGGTTAATGTATAATTTATTTTTCCTCAGTTCTGTGTCATCATCGTATAGTTCACGGGTCACGTAGATATCCAGGTGTCCGTCTAAATTGACATCTCCGAAGACCACTCCAGAAGACCAACCTCCATTGTCTTTGATACCGGCTTTGCGGGTGAAGTCAGCAAACTTTAGATCACCCTGGTTAAGATAGAGTCTATCCCCCACTTGATTGCCGGCGAAAAACAAATCTTGCAATCCATCACCATTCAGATCTCCGATGGCTACACCAGCACCACCATAAAAATTAGAGTAAATCATGATGTTATGCTCCTTGGTGTCTTTCAGCTGATTATTGAAATCAATGCCTGATTCTTTGGGACTTAGGAGTCGAAAAAGTGTCTGACCATTGTCCAATGGATCATTCGAGACAGGGTGATAGGCTGTTGTTGAAATCACAATGATCACTAGTAATATTAAATATCGCATCTAGAGAATTCTGGTACAAATTGCAATGACGATGCAAAGGTAAATAGAAAAACAAGGCACAGTGATTTTAGGTTCAGATCCCGTTGCGAGGATAGCCTTCCCGGATCATACAATGGCAGCTGATGAATGACTGGTCAATGGCCCTGATCCCATTTATGGCAATGATCCATTATGCTTTCGAAAAGCGAGCATGGTATCATTGTTTCTTGCGACTAAAAGTGTAGGTGATTCGGCTGTCTTGATAAAGACTGCATCTCGCACTTCTCCTTTCACCTTGATTCCGGAATCCATAAACAGCATTTCGGTGAAAGACTGCCCTCCCATTCCTTCGAGCAGGACTCCCCGGCTGGCATCTTGGCGACCAGCCTGAGGTTTCATGCCATAAAAGTTACCTCCCAACCAAATATCTGGATGACCATTGCCAGTGAAGTCTGTGATGACAATGGCATAGACCGGAGCTATCTGCGCTTTCATTGGCAAAGCTTCCAAGGTAAAGCGTCCCCCTTCGTTCCACAAAATGGCACTCTCCAGATAATCTACCCTAAAACTCATGGATTCTTGTCTCACTTCGCTGCTAAACAAGGTCTCATACCTCTGCTGCGCATAATCTTCATACCTGAGTGACTGCTTACGCAGGCCAGGTATCTGGGTCGTAATATCCATTTTGGTTGCAAAAGGAAAAGACTGATCATCCAATGGTGCATACCAGCTGATGATGGGTTCAGCCTTGCCATTTTGATCAAAGTCGTTTATGTGCATAGTCAATGGCCTTTGCACGGAGGCTTTGAACTTGGAGTTGAGACCCCAATTTCCAGCTATCAGATCATCATCACCGTCGCCATCCAGGTCAGCTGCTTCGATCGTGTTCCACCATCCACTGCTATTAGGGATGGGGGTTAGGTAGCCCATCGTACCATCATTGTTCTTAAATATCTGAATGTCAGACCAGTCCCCCACCACCACTAGATCACTGTCGGAATCTCCATCGATATCCGTCCAGGTAGCATCGGTGACCATGCCAAATCCTGCAAGCTTCTCAGGCGAAACATCGGTCCACGCTCCTTGGTCATTACGCATTAAGTAACTGTGAGGGAGCAAGCCATAGTTCCCAGGTACTACTCTGGCGCCAAAAAACAAATCCACATCTCCATCTCCATCGTAGTCTTTTGCTTTGATGCATGAGAAGTTTCCTACAATCTCTGGCGCGATGCCGGTCTTTGGAGTCAGATTGGCTTGGCCATCATTCTCATAATAGCGCAGGACGAATACATCTCCACCTCTTTGATATTCGTTGCCACCAGCCCCTAAAATCAGGTCCTGGTCTCCGTCTAAATCAAAATCAAACCAGGTCCCGCAGGTGCTTTCAAAATGCCGGCTCTGCATCAATCCCAGACTTGGCTTCTGCTTGAAAGAACCACTGTCTGCCTGAATGAATAGCTTGTCAGGATCATCACGAGCACCAAGCAATACAAAATCTTCAAGACCATCGCCATTGGCATCTGCAATAATCATCTTGGGTCCCTCGGTTGATAGCATCTTAAGGATCAAGCCCTCATGGTCAAAATCGTTGTATCGATTTTCCTGGTGATCAGCATTGCCAATCATGATCGATGGGCTGGCTTCTTCGTACAATGCCACCCCATGGTCCGATGAAGGATGTGAGCTACTGACCTTCTGATTTGCTTGGTCATGGTGCAATTGGAGGGATTGGTCAACTTGTACATCGGTCAGGACTTGCATCTGCTGATTGGGCCAAATGACTTCAAGCTTTTCAATGCGATCTATATCACCAAGGCCAAAGATCAGGGAGGGCTCGACTGAACTCTGAAATCCGCGCGTGTTAAAATTCTGCATAGTCTGAATGCAGCCTTCGGTGCTGATCCGTACCAGGCTGCCAATACCAAACGGATTAGAAGGGGCTCCCTTGAAACAAAGCTCAATGTAGTGATGATCCAATTGCTCTGCTTCATTCTCATAGATAAATGATGGCATATTGACGTTATTGACGACTAAGTCCATATCTCCGTCGTTATCCAAGTCACCGTATGCAGATCCATTGCTGAAAGATGGCTGAGCCAAACCCAACGTGACAGCTTCATTGATCATGACCAGGCTTCCAGCATTGGTGAAGGCATAGTTTGACAGGGGATTACTGGGCATCTGCTCCAATAAAGATGGAAAATCAACGACCTGATTACTGGCGATTTTTTGGAATATCCGGTTGTCGCTCAGAAAATCTCTAAAATCCATGTACATCAGATCTTTCTGAATACCATTGCTCACAAAAAGGTCCTTGAGCCCATCGTTTTCGAAATCGAAGATCAAAGCTCCCCAGCTCCAGTCGGTGGCGGCCACATTGGATAAATGGGCGACTTCTTGAAAGTCCGCATCTCCACTGTTGAGATGGAAACAATTTTGACCGATTTGGTAGTGGTAATTTGCCCGATACTTGATGTTTTCCAGGTGATATGGATCAAAAGTCGACATGGCTTTGAGGCGATAATTGTCAGCAGCCAACATATCTGTCGAAATGACTTCTGGGTGGCCATCATTATTGATGTCAGCCATGTCTCCACCCATGCTAGAGATAGAACAGAAATCAAAACGAGCGATCAACTCTTCAGAAAATGATCCATCTCCCCGGTTGATATACAGATAGTCTCTCTCCCAAAAGTCATTGCTGACATAAATATCCGGATACAAATCATGATTGAGGTCCGCAATCGAAGCGCCTAGACCAAATCCAATCACACTGCTATAAATGCCTGCCTCTAGACTCACATCTAAGAAATGACCATCATCATTGCGATAAAGCTTATCTCCCCCCAAAGGATCAGGTTGATCACGCATACTTGTAAACAGCTCTATCTTGCTTGGATCCTTGAAACTATTGTTGAGCAAATAGCAATCAAGGTCCCCATCCAAGTCATAGTCAAAGAATGAAGCTTGAGTGGAATACCCTCGATTATTGAGACCATAGGTTGCTGCCTGTTCTGTAAAAGTCTGATCACCATTGTTGATGAACAGCTCATTTTCTTTATTGTCTCCAGCAATGTCACCCGAATTGCTCACATATATATCTAGCCAACCATCTGCATTGATATCGGCCATGGTAACTCCAGTACTCCAACCTTTCTTACCGGTTACACCGGCTTGGGCCGTCACGTCTTCAAAAACAAACTTACCCTTATTGAGAAAAAGCTTATTTCCCGTGAGATTGGCCGTAAAGTAGATATCAGGAAGGTCATCGTTGTTGATGTCACCAATGGCCACGCCACCGCCATTGTAGTAATTTCTATAGGTGAGGATGTTGAAATCCTGTTGATCGTGGACTTGGTTCACTGTCCCTATCCCGGTCTGTGTCGAATCCAGTAATCGGAAAAAAGTGTGTGAAGGTCCCTCGCTCGCTGGCATCTTGCTGCTGCTGGGTTCATTGCGGCAGCCCAAGAAAAGCATGATATAAACCAAAAAATAGGTTCCAAAAAACCTACTTATTCTTGCAAACGACATAATTCAAAATGACATACAATTGGTAGCAGTGAAGGTAGGGATTTTGCCTAAGAAGATCAGCCTCCATCATTGATTATCACCGTTGCGAATCCTGAAAACTCCTCTACCGTTGCGCCCCCCGTATTCTCCCCACATGGCTACCTGGTGCATGTAAGTATTCGAACTTATTCGTTTAAGCCGCATACCTAAGAACTTTTGCAGATCCTGCGGATTATAACACTCAACATAGATGATATCCATATATTGATCTCCATCTAGATCGCCCAACCATGGAGTAGAAAAGATGTTCTTAAATCCCTTGGATTGGTCAATGACTTGCTGTCTCTCTCGTCGATAATCGTGTGCGATGAGCAGACTGCTGATGTGAGCTGGTGAGAGAGTATCTTCAGAATAACGAAATCTACAATCATACCGATTAGTATTAAAAATGGCTTCATCGTATCCATCATGGTCCAAATCGTAGACAATAGGCGATGAAATAACAAAACAACCAAGTGAGTTTCTACTGGCGATCTCGCCGGTGGCGCCATCGAGCATGATCTGATGAGCACTACCATAGGCGGGCCAAACACCTTCATCCATCACCACCAGAATGTCTGGTATACGATCTTTGGTAAAGTAGCCAACAGCAGGCATGCTGTTGGATTCCATGCCGGCTTCTGTATAGGTCCAGAGGGTACTAAGGTCTCTTCCATCTATGGCGCTGACCCTACCAGCATGTGAAATGCACACGATGTCATACCTTCCATCGTCTGTGAGATCGGCCACGACCGGTGGTGCTATGAAACCATGACCCTCCTCACTGGCAAGTATCACTGCATCCTCTAAGGTCCCTGCCAGCAGATCATTGAGTCTGGCAGCATATAAATGACCATCGATAGTTTCTCCACCTGTACCAAACACGATGTGGACTTTGGGATCATCGAGCTGCTGAAAACAAATAGGCGACATATAGGATTCCCGGCCATCGGGCATAGTATCGGCAGCGACAATCTCACCTGACCTGAGATCAAATAGCATTAATACACCTGGATGACGGTCTGACAGGTCACCAGCAGGTGCATTCCAATTGCCTCCATTGACCGTGAGCAGGTACGGAAAATCGTTTTCTGAAGGAGGTGTCAATGCACAATTGTAGAAATTATATCTAGCATACTGCAGGATCGGGTGATCCGAAAAATCATATTCGTACCGCCATAATTCGGCACCAGACTGCCCATCGATGGCCATGAGAAAACTTCCCCTTCCACCAATGAACACATCATCGACTCCATCCCCAGTTACATCGTATAATGTAGCCGATCCGATGACATGTGCCGGTGCTGGATGCTGCCAAAGCACCTCGCCAGTAGCTCCATCTACTGCGATCACGCCTTGCCTGGTGCCAGCCATCTCTGCCCTTCCGGCTCCCATCACGATGTCTTTCACACCATCTCCATTCAGGTCCGTTGCCCGAGGTGAAGACTGGGTGCCGATGCGGTAAAAAGACTTGTTCCACATAAGTTCGGTCTTCTTGGTCTGGCAAGCTAGAAAAATCAGGCAGCCTATAGCTATTGATAGATGTGGCATTTTTATCCCTTTTAGGGGGCCAGATCAATATGGCATTCCAGATCTGAATCCCTCAACCCACACCTGAGAGTCAGATGATCCATTCCTAGATAGTACAACAGTTATGAATAAGATGAAATATCATAACGACAAAGAATACCAGATTAGATTACCATAATCAAACAAAATTTAGGCGTGTAAACCCATAGCCTTTTTTGCTGCTCAAAGCTTGATATCCTGAAAGATGATGGCTCATCCACGCTGCTTTGACATCATCGCCATGCAGTAAACACACTAATCCTCATTTCTCGCGACCGAGTGCAGATCACTATTGGGTTTGCTTGCCGAGTCAGTTCTCCTGTGTGACATAAACAATGCGGCATCGAAAAATTCGATGCCGCTGTAGAAATAATCTTAATTAAAAAGATCTCTTTAGTTCACATCCCACCAAACGCGTGTTTTCACATCGTCAGGTAGTGTTCCCCCCGTAGCAAGGTTCGGATTGATTGAAGCTTCAACGGTGTTGTATTCGATTCTTCTGAAGATCGTACCACCAGAGGCGTTTCCGGGATAATCAACTGGTGTCAATGCTGGAATACCAGTTCGTCTCCAGTTACTATATGCCTCAAACCATTGCATGAAGTTGGATGCCCAGTGCTGCTCACCAATCATCTCTTCACTGCCATCAAATGGATTGGCTGCCAAGTATGCTTCGACTTCCGCATCTTCCACTACAAATGACTCATCAAACATGTCCCATTGTTGCATGGATGACTTCACTCCAGCATTGTAATGAGCTGCAGCATCACCACTATGCCAGCCTTTGAGGGCGGCTTCAGCTTGCAGAAACTCCACCTCTGCATGGTTCATCAAGATAAAAGGATCATCTATATCCAACATTAATGGATTTAGTCTCGAAAACTCAAGTTCACGCTTAACTGTTGAATCCGGATGTAAGCCCAAATATTCATGCATCATTTCAGTATCAAAGCCATTAGGCATGCCTATCTGTTCTGAAGCTTCGGTTAACCAGGGACCTTTCCATTCACCTCGGACAGCCCAGATGGTCAACCGTGGATCGTTGTGCTCTTGCAACCAATCCACCAAAGTTTTGCTGATTTGGTTATTGGCGCCCCAATCATCAGGAATCAAGGCTCGAGACATACCATTTTGGTTGAACCATTGGCTTGGTCCCGCTGCCATCGGAACGATGGCACTGTCATCATTGCTGGTCATCACGCCCCCGGCAATCGCCTTCTGCACATAAGATTGTGCCAGACCAGGATCAACATTGGATACGCGCATGGCCAGGCGCAGCATCAGTGAATTGGCCAACTTTTTCCACTTGGAGAAATCACCTTTATAGTAGATATCCGCAGCTCCCACTTCATCTGGACCAGTACCGATAGTATTGGCAGCAGCTTCTAATTTGGCAAGCATATCTGTGTAGATAGACTCTTGTGTATCAAAAGCAGGAAAAAAGATGCCATCAACTCCACGGTTGGCTTCAGAATAGGGTACATTTCCATACAAATCAGTCATGATATGCATAGGAAGGATGTAAAGCACTTGGGCCATATGATGTAGGTTGGTCCAACTAGGATTAAGTCCTTCAGGTCCCGTCTGCCGGATCACCTCGGCGATAGGCTTTAAAGCCGTCTCATACACACGGTCCATGTAGGCATTGAAGCTATCCAGGTGTCTGAAGTATTTATCTCCAGCTCCTCTTTCACCACCGATCTGCATCGTCGCCATTTGCTGAATAAGACCTGCCGCAAGGTTCAGATGCACACGTCCATTCACATAACGATTTTCAGCAGCCCACACTTGACCAGTCGTGAACATAAACTTCCAATCAAGTTCATTGGCAGCGGTTGGATTGATGTTTAATTCCACTAATTCATCTGTGTCACAGCTAACCAGTGGAACCAGGAACAACAGCCCTAGTATTATATATTTATTGAATTTTTTCATTGATCATCAATTTTTTAATTAGAAGCCCAATTTTAAGTTAAGACCATAAGACCTCGTCTGAGGAATACCGTAATAATCTAGTCCCTGAGCATTAGAGTTGTGATACGTTGACTCAGCATCCACATTCTCAATGTCATCGAATAGTACCAATAAATTCCTGGCAACAAATGACAATCTAGCCGAAATCAACGGTGTATTGGCTAAAACCTTTTGAGGTAGATTATAACCCAAACTCACCTGACGCAATTTAGCAAAGGTGGATTCACGGATGAAACGATCGGACAATTGAGAATAGGCTCCATAAAATCCAGGGATCTCTGTATTATCAAGCGACTTCGTAAAAGCGTTTCCCTCCTCATCGACACCAGTTACAGTAATTGACTCACGGCCATTGGCTACAACACCTGGAGCTGTCCATTCCTGAGTCGTCAATTTATGAAGACCTGATCCAAAAAGTCTTACGTTAGTACCTGAATAGATCTGGCCTCCAGCCTTAATATCAATCAAGAAATCAAAATGAATGTTCTTGAAATCGAAGCTGTTGTTGACCCCCCCGGTAAAACGGTTCACACCATTACCCAGTACTGAAGTTGTAGTACTACGAACAGGTCGCCCATTATCCGGATTGAAGACCGGTTGGCCATTGAACATCTTCTGAGTAAATCCGGTAATGGATCCAAAGCGTTCGCCCACTACATGGTCGATAAATGCCCAGCGAGTCCTTGGCTGACCAAGACTACCATCCACTCTGATCTTATCTAAACCTTCTGCCAACTGAACTACCTCACTGTTGTTGACGCCAAAGTTAAAACTGATGTCCCAATTGAAATTGGGTGATTGGATGGGAGAACCGGTCAGTAGCAATTCAATTCCATTATTTTTAATCTCTCCAATGTTGATGGTAGTACCACTAAATCCTGATGTCTCTGCAATGGATGCATCTAAGATGTCGTCGGTAGTAGTTTGATCATAGTAGGTGAAATCTACACCAATGCGATTGTTGAAAAGGCGAAGGTCCAAACCAATTTCAAACTCTGTGGAGGTTAATGGTTTCAAGAACGGATTGGGAATATTGCTCTGTTGGATGTTTGCGGTTGGCAGTCCGGTGTGACCATCACCGAGACCATAGGTCAGATCCAATTTATATGGATCCGTGTCACCACCGACTTGAGCCCAAGAAGCTCTTACTTTTCCGAAGGACAACCAACTGTTGGCCGACAAGTCTAATAATTCGGTAAAGATCAAGCTACCACCAATTGAGGGGTACAATATATCATTGGTCTCCGGATTCAAGGTGGAGAAATAATCTTGTCTTGCTGTTGCGGTCAAGTAGATAAAATCTTTGAATCCCACGGTGGCAGATCCAAAAATCGAATTAATACCTCGTTCATTAAAACCGTAACCCACATTTCGGTTGGCTAGGTTCGAAACAGTATTGAAGAAAGGGATATTGAAAACACTGCCCGTTAAAGCCAGCGTCTCACTTGACCTACGCATGCGGTTGCCGCCGACAAAAGCATTGACAGAAAAATCGCCATAGCGGTCGTCAAATCCCAAAATTGCCTCCAGGTTGATTTCACGAATTCTACGCTCTCTTTCTTGCATGCTACCAGAACGTTGGTAACCCGTACCAAAGGGTGTTAGATCCGTTTCTCTCCTTGTATACCAGTCCATACCAAAACGACCCTGCACATATAGAAAATCTGTGATATTGACCTTGGCTACTTGAGAAGTGATCACACGATCTCGAGTATCGTCGTTGCTGAACTGGTGCGATGCCCACCAAGGATTCTGATTCCAAAGGTTATTAGATATCTGATATTCCTCGCCGGTTGATTTACCATCAAGGGTCGTCACTCCTTCCGGCACAGATCCTGGCTTATCAGGATTTCCAATAAGGTCATTGACATTGACACTCACGGGTAAAGTCACCAATCCCTGAAATCCATTACCTGGTGAATCAGCAATCCTTGGTCTGTTTTCAGCCAGTTCATGCGAATAAAGTACCTTGCTAGTAATGGTCACAAAATTTCCAAAATTTCCGGTGTAAGATAAACTCACATTGTTGCGATCAAATCCGGCATTGGGTATGATGCTCTTGCTTCTTAAATCAGAAAGATTGAGTCTAATCCGGTGGTCCTCATTACCTCCTGTGAAACCAATCGTATTGGTCCAGGTCGTACCTGTCTTATAGTATCTATCCAGGTTGTTGTACGTCTCAAAGACATAGGGTCTACTCACACCATCAAACTGTGGGATGGAGCTACCGTCCAAACGTGAGCCCCACATTGAATTATTTCCCCAATCCCAGGCTTCTTGATGGCTGCTGGGAGCTCTACCTTCTCGGCCGTGACCGTATTGCTCCTGTAACTCAAAGTGGTTTACAAAATTCTCAGCTACGAAGTTAGAATTCACTTCAATACCAATTCCTTTCTTATTCTTTCCACTCTTAGTGGTGATCAGGATAACTCCATTGGATGCTCGAGAGCCATACAGAGCCGCTGCATTGGCACCTTTTAGTACGCTCATGGTTTCAATGTCATCGGGGTTGATACTAGAGGTACCATCGCCTTCATCTGATCCTCCCCATAGTCCCGCTTGTCCGAAACCAGAATTGTCTAAAGGCACACCATCCACCACATAAAGTGGCTGGTTATTACCTCCCAGAGAGGTGTTACCACGGATAACAACCCGGCTAGAACCAGCAGGTCCGGAAGCGATGCTACTTACATTCACTCCGGCTACTTTCCCGGAAAGAGCATTGGCAATATTGATTTCCCTCGCTTCCTGAAAGCTCTCTCCACCCACCTCGGTGACTGAGTAATTTAGGGCCTTCTTATCTCTTTCCACACCCAGTGCGGTCACGACCACCTCATCAAGTGCTACACCGGGCGACAGCTGAACATTGAGTTGACTACCATCTCCCACTAGGACATCTTGTCCGGTGAAACCAGTATAGGTAAATTGTAGGGTCGCGCCTTGTGGAACGGACAAAGTGTACGATCCATCGAAATCTGTCACGGTGCCCGTAGCAGTACCTTTGACAAGTACAGTCACCCCGATCAGTGGTTCGCCATCTTCTGCATTTGTTACTATTCCAGTCACTTCTTGCTGCGCATTTATTAAGCTGCTGCAAGCCATGAGAAACAGTACGAGTAGTGAATTTAGTCTCATATGGCAGTATTAAGTAATTATAAAAATGATTGTTTCTTCCCTGTATCTAGCCTCTTCCGTGGAGGCCTAGAAATCTTGACTAGGCGTCAAGTTCTTAAACTTGAGTTAAAAAAGCGCTAATTTACAATATTGCATCAATTTACAAACCAGAATTCCACTTAGTTCTATAAGCCGTAATATTATTTGGAAGTATCAATAAAAATTAGTATAAAATATTGTATTTCATCTATTTTACCGACTAACTAGAACTAATATGGTCAGGCTCTTAGGACTTTCATGCTTTGACTACAACGCACCGACCCTTTCCAATGCTGCGAGCATTCTCAATAAATTCTTAACATCGAACCAGTCGGAGGATATGCAATAGGATACTCCCTTGGGCTCTCTCTAATGGTCATCTCTCAATCTCTTAATGCCATTCACCAATGATCGGAGATTGTGATAATTTCCTTTCCAGATGGATCCTTTGTGGACTTTGACTGCTTCAGGAGATTCATCCGTACTGTGTATGTAGAAACCTCCATTGGTCTTGTCAACGAGATAACGATCTATATGCTCTACCTGTTTGGTAAAGAACTCACCATAAGAAAGTGCATCATCGGGATACATATCTGCCATGATGAGCATGGTATTCATGGCCTCCAGTTGTGCCCACCAAGCCTTCGAATGATGGATGATCTTCATCGGACCACCAATCACCTCATAATATCCCGCATCATATATCCCTCCTGATTCCTCATCCCATCCGTGTTTTAAGGTGTGGTCTACCATCTGCTTGGCGACCATCCTTGTTTTATCATCCTCTGCATGGTGACTGATATGCGATGCTTCCATCAGCAAATAGGCGGTTTCAATATCGTGACCAAAAGATACATGATCCCGGTGGTAGTTGGCTTCCCGTACTGCTGCTGCTGAGTCGCGATAGGCTACGGGTGTCCAATCTGCCTGGGAAAAGAGGGTCAGATAGCTTTTTTCACCGGTGATCGTATCCCTGATCAGAATCAACATTTCATCCAGTCGTTGTTTGACAAGTGGATCAGGCCATACCTGATACAGCTCAGTCAGTGCTTCTAACAAGTGAATCGAACTATTTTGGTCCTTGGGTGGGGCCGTATGTCCCTGCTTCATGGCCTGACCATCTCGACGGAGGAACTGAAAATATCCTAGCAAGGACGGATCATGACTGTGCTGTTCCAGCCAGTGAAAGGCTTTTTTTGCGAGCATCAGGCTCTCCTCATTTCCTGAAGCCCGGTTATAGGCGGCACAACCGTAAATGCCGAATGCATTTCCATAGGCTGTCTTGACAATGCCCGCAGGATCACCCCCTGGTATGGGATTGCCCAGTCGATCTACTGTTTGGAAAAAACCACCAAACTCTTCATCCCACATGTGATCACGAAGAAATGTGAATCCATGTGCTGCAAGGTCTAGGTAGTTTCGATCTGGATAAAACTCAGCTGCCACTGAGAGTGACCATACATGTCGTGCTTGAGTGACAATCATCTTATTTTGAGGGCCTTCTAAATTCCACTCATGATCAAAATCACTATAGAATCCACCCTCCGCACTATCGATGACAGCAGGATACCAATTGTCAAGGCATGAGGAATTGAGCAATCGCTCCATTTCATTGGCTAAAGAGTCGCGATTTAAGGTGGGCGCATCATGAGCATCGGAGTTAGTTTGATCGGCGCAAGCTGACACTAGGATTCCCAGAAACAACAATAAGCGGTACATGTGGTCCAGTTTTCACCTAAGATAATGAATTGACGTGCTTCTGAAGATTGTAAAGTATAGGTGACAGATGCCATTCCTTTGTGGCAAAAAAAGGTTTGACATTAAAAGGGGCACACCTCAGTGAGATGTACCCTTCCAAAATTTCTAAAACCCCTGTTAACTCTTCATTTCTTATAAACCAAAGGCGTAATAAAAGGTCTCATCGTCGCCGGGATATCTTCCCTCTATCATAATGCCGCCCTTTTCATTTTCTAGCATTTCCACGAGATCTTCGACCGTGCTCACACGTTGTCTATTTACCCTAGTAATGATAAATCCCTCCTCCATATTGGTCTGTGCACGCAATTTACCGCGGCCTAATCTGACCACTTTCACCCCACTACTGAGATCTAAAGCCTCCAGCTCCTCATCCGAGGCGTTGGCAAAAGAGGCGCCCAATCTCTCAATGATTTCATCCTTTGGGGCCATTGCAACCACCTCTGTATTACCATCGCGGTTTTTTAAGGTCACCATCAGATCTTTCTCATTGCCGTCGCGCAAGATTTTAATTTTCACCACATCTCCTGGGCGATGCCTGCCAATCATTTCCAGCAACACAGATGATTCAGCAGTTTCCACACCTTCGACCTCAACGATCACATCTCCAACCTTCATACCAGCCTCTGCAGCTGCAGACTCACCGGTGAGGCTATCGACATATACACCCGCGTTTATGTCAAGTCCCTTGTCTTCAGCCATGGCTCCATTTACATCCCGGATCAATGCACCGATAAATCCTCGTTGCACCACACCATATTCTTTCAGGTCGGTCACCACTTTGTAGACCATATTACTGGGTACGGCAAAAGCGTAACCAGAATAGCTACCTGTCGGAGAAGCTATAGCGGTGTTGATACCAATTAGATCACCTTGGAGATTGACCAGCGCACCACCGCTATTGCCTGGATTTACTGCTGCATCGGTCTGAATGAATGATTCGATCGGAGTACGATCTCTCATAATATTTATGTTCCGACCTTTTGCACTGACGATACCTGCTGTGACCGTGGAAGCTAAGTTGAAAGGATTGCCAACTGCCACAGCCCATTCTCCTACCTTCACTTGATCGGAATTGGCAAACTGAATAAAGGACAGGTCCTCCACATTGATTCTCAACAATGCAATATCCGTGGATGGATCAACGCCTACTACTTTGGCCGAGTAGTTGCGCTTGTCATGAAGGGTCACTTCAATGTCTTCCGCATCATCAATCACGTGATTATTAGTGACTATATATCCGTCAGAGCTGATGATCACTCCTGAACCGGTGCCTTGTCTCATTGGTCTTTCCTGCCTTCCCCGCTCCTGAGGTTGTGGAGTGCCAAAAAAATCACGGAATGGATCTGGTAAGTTCCTAAAATCAAAGGGTGATTGCGCTTGGTCATTGCGTGGGACACGCACCGATGATCGAATGTGTACCACTGCTGGCAACGTTTTGTCTGCAGCAGTGGTGAAGTCTTTGGCTTCTGAAAGCCCATTCTCCGTATCGGGATTCAGTGTGAAATGTACAGGTGTATCCGCATTAGAGACGATTTTATTGGTCACACCAATATCGAAAAACTCCATCCCTCCCAACATGATCGCTCCACCCAACACGACCGCAAATGCAAATAATAATACGTTTTTCATCTAAGGTTAATTTTTTGACATTTGATAGATACTGACTGTTATTCTGACGCCCAAAAAGGGCGATCTACAACTGACAATAATAAAGCACTATAATGACGTTTTTGTTCCGAAAACAGTCTCGGGAAATACCTTTTTAAAAAAAAATTAACGCTCTACCGGATCTTCAAAAATGTCGACCATAAATACGGTCAAATAAGCACATTCTTTCTCTATTGCTACAATCAGGTATCAACGGTCTGCTCTGTGCTAACAAGTCACCAATCGGTCCTTTACCTGACTACTCCTTCCATCGTATACTCAATTTTTTACCCAGCGCAATGTCTGCTGCTGCCCTTCTGCCTGGACATGGAGCATATACACCCCGGATGAGAGATTTCCAGTCCTGACTGAGTGATATCTGGCCTCATGCAGATGTATTTTCTCACTACTTAGTTTCTGACCGCTCAGGTTCAACAAGGTCAATATCACTTCCACTGGATAGGTAGGATGCAACCATAGCAGCAAGTCCTGACCGCTAGGATTTCCATGAATCTGCACACCCAAATCACGGGCTTTGTCCAGGTCATCAATGCCGACTGCCATCGTACCTACCTGAAATTCATCGAGTTGCCATCCCCAACCTTCTACAAAGGGATCGGATACTAATCTGAAGCGTACAAAGGTGGTATCTCCTTCGTCAAAAAAATCTTGCAAATCAAATGTTCGCTGCAATCGCAAAGCCGGAGTTGCCGTATTCGGACTTTCCTTGTACGCACTTGCCCAGATGGACTCAGCCCTAGAATCATAGCCTGCGATCACCTGCCAACTCGCTCCCCGGTCGGCCGTCGCTTCGATGACACAGTAGTCATAAAAATCGGACGATGGAAACGGCTCAGAATCACCAGGTTCAACCAACACGATCTCATTGAAGCTCACGTCTGAAGTTCCTGGACCTACCACAATAGGTTTTTGAAAAATCGCCGCATACTCAGACAAGCCTTGATAGGGATGGGGAGTGTTTAATGACCGGTCGGAGAAATTAACGGGGCTCGAATAGAAAGTGTTCAAGGTGGCAAAATCATGCTGACCTGCCTCAAAATCGTTGAAGTAATCGGATGCCACTTCATCTTGCACTGAGAAGGCATACAAGGATGTGAGATGCATCAAAGGCACTCCCTGTTGATAACTCTTCATGACGACATCCACCTCCACAATTTCCTGTGCTGGCAGGGGTGAAAGCATCGTCACCCTGGCATCAACCTTTGGTGCCTCGTTTTCACCAAACCTTTCAGTGATGGTGATCGTATCTCCCTCATACAGATAGATGAATTGGATCACCGTCGAATCATAAGCAGTACGCAGGTTGTATGCTCCCCAAACCATCCCATCCAGGGCATAGTCATTTGTCGCAAGTTCGGGACTCAGGAAAGTCACTGCCGGAGGTTCATATCCATCTAATTCGGGCAGAGAAACACTCCATATCCCTCGGCCATGTGTAGCAACTATTACCTGGTCATTCACGATTTTCATTTCCCATATAGAGGCGGGAGGCAAACCATTATCTGAGTATTGCCAACTGAGCCCGCGATCGGTACTCTCAAAGAGCCCGATTTCGGTGCCGGCCCACAGTATTTGATCGTCGTATGGCATCACTAGGAGACAGTAGGTAGCTACATCGGGGTATCCATTATCACTGTCATTCTGGTTGCCTCCAAATCCAGAGATGTCTTCCAGGGTTTGACCTAAGTCTTCAGTGCGGATGATCTTTGGTCCATTGGCTTGAGAAAACAGAAAGTAGGCGGTACTATCGTCCAAAGGATGAGTGGCTACATTGGTCATGATGCCAAGCTCGGCGGTCAGGTATGGACTGATGGGAGAAAAACTATTGCCTCCATCTTGAGACACCGTCATGCTGGATTCGGCACTTAGTGAAGCTCCTGACCATACGACATTTGGTGTGGCAAGTGAGATCCTGGTAGGTGTGGGAAGACCCCCCGACTGCCATTGCTCTGGCATCTCTATCACCTTCCAACTTTCTCCAAAATCAATCGACTTAATGAGTCCTTGGGTAGTCACGGCAAAGATAAGGTTCGGTTCTTGCTTGGAACCTGCCAACCTTGTGAGAAAGGGTCCCAGGCCTGGAGTCTGCAGTTGCCGCCAAGTCACTCCCCCATCATCCGATCGAAACATTGTATTGAATTGGGCAGTCTCAATGATCTTATTGAGATCATTGTAATGCCACACTGTTTCAAATCCATCGCCACCAGGTGCCTGAATCCATTTACTACTGGCCTCAGGATCCACCATAGAGATCCAACTTCCATTGTCCTGAGTACCACCCACATATCTATCCATCCCGTTTGCTTTGTCAACACCATAAAATTGGGCAGTATTGTAGCCATCCAGGGTTTTGAAAGTGCGCATGTTGGTACATCCTGGGTCGATGCATTCCTCCTTGAAGGAATCTCCAGTCTGGATGAATGTCGCACCCCCATCAAATGAAAGAGCCACACCGCCATCGTTGGCATCATAAAAATAAAAGGCCTGGTTAATCTTGTCGATGGGCACCAGCTGGATGTTGTGGTGGTCTACATGTACACCCTTACTACTCGCTCCTGCAAACTCGCTTTGCCGGTAGGTGCCATACCCGTCCGTCACCGGTTGCATATCCGCTATATATCGTCTCCCGGAAGTGTCAAATCTCTCCACGGTGATTTGCAGGATTGCTCCTGCACCCCCTACGTATATCTGATTGCTGTCGTATGGATGTACAGCGATGCAATTGTTGTACCATCCCTGACCTCCAAACCAGTCTCCAAATCCCTGGGACGCATCTTCGCGTTGCACATTCATCCAAGTACTGCCGCCATCCGATGAGGTCAGCAGGCGGGAAGCGCTAGATGACCCAGTATTGTCAAGATTGGGCGACCTCAACTCTGCCGAGAGATACAGAAAATCGGGATGTGTGGGTGACACCGCCATTTCCATTCTTCGAAAGGAGTCGACCTCTAAGATTGGTGTCCATGTGTCTCCCCTATCCTGGCTTTTGAGGACCCCTTCTCCATTGATGACTGCATAGATGATATTAAAATCTGTGGGATCCGCAACCAACTGCTGAATGGCACGGTCGGAGACATAGGTAGATCTGACATGCAGCCCTCCATCGACAGATTTCATGATGGACGAAATGCTGTCCTCCAGCGGTGCCCTGGGATGAATCAAAGTCGAAAACAGAAACTCATCTGCATCGGCTGGATTGGCTATGACACGGTACACTACGGCAATGTCATCACGTTGGGCGGTGGCTTCGATCCGTGACCAACTCTCACCGGCATCCGTACTTTTCCAGAGACCACTGCCCACAATGTTTCTAGCAGCTCCAAAACCCTCTCCAGTTCCGGCATAAAGCACTTGAGGTGCAGCAGCACTTCCAGCAATAGTGGTCGTAGCCAGGTTTGGCAGATGTGGAGTCAAATTTCTCCAGGTCAATCCATCTTCCGTCTTCCAAATCCCCCCTCCGGCGCTACCGACAAAGATGGTCTTTCTATCTGGATCAGAAGGATCTACCCAGAGGCCGCGAGTCCGGCCACCGACATTTCCCGGTCCCCGCTCTATCCAGGGTAAAGATGCAGCGCGCTTAGTCCGGCGTTGTCCGCGTGCGTGGGTAAATGCTGTGAAAACGTCACCCGATTTATATGCAGGCTTTGACATTCCAGACCTCGTGCGTATCAGGCGATGATAAGTCATGAATCGTTCTGGACCATCCATTTTCTGCCAGGCTGCGATTCCATCTTGGCTCATGGGCACCGCCACCGTTCTTTCCGATCGAATCGGCTCCTGGCAGCCGATCGCAATGGCCATGGCAGTGACCACACTGCATGCGTTCAAAATCCTATTCATCAAGGGTACCTAGTTTTCTTGTTTCAACGTGATAAATCCGTCGTACGGGTAGGTTTTCAGCCCGACCTGGTACAGATTCGAAGATGACCTGCCGATCATCATGCCAGGCTACCTTACCTCTAGCGATGGTGCTTTGATAAACGACTGAATCATTGACTACATCATAAACGGAGAATGACAGCGTTGGAAAAGCATCATTAGTCCTTATCTGCACAGGCTTGGTGATGAGTGCAAAATCTTTCGATTCATTTTCAACGACTCGATAATCGTCGCTATACAGTCTTTTGGCCACTAAGTCAAGGGATGGACGATCTGCTGATTCAGTAATCCTACTATGGCATGCGACCATGGTAATCAGAAGACACAGAATAAGGGAGTGTGGTATGGGGAGGTCCGTCATAGAAAATTTAACAGTCGTAATCTATTGAACGCTTTAATCTCCATTTTGTTAAGGTGGTTTAGTGTAATCAAAGTTGGTGACAGCGAAAGTTCCCGTTCGCAAAAGTTGGGCAGCTGTAGCAAATGGATGTCCAATGTCTGACTTGCCTGTGTTGATTGATGCCTGGTGACTGGCCCAAGTGGGGGTTTCATTTTGAAGTGGCCTCCGAATCCTTAGCGATCCTTCCACGCATGTGCTGCCGTCTAAATGTACTCAATCTCACACTATTCCTAACATTTTCTTTTCAAATCGCAAAATTTTTACTTACTTATCACCATGTCATTGAGTCCCGAACATGATGGATGCTGCCTACCCGCTAGTAGATCTGCAGGCACGATCCATGCCATTCTACAACAAGTCTTTGGATACCCTTCCTTTAGGGATCAACAAGAAGACATCGTGGTGCATGCCTTGTCGGGTAAAGACAGCCTGGTCATTATGCCTACCGGTGGCGGCAAATCTCTATGCTTTCAGATCCCTGCCCTGGCATCAACTGGATTGACACTGGTGATCTCTCCACTCATCGCACTTATGGAAGATCAGGTGAAAGCACTGCGAGCCAATGGCGTCATGGCTGCATTTGTCAACAGTACTCAGAACTCCAGGGAAAAAAGGGAGATACTTAAAGATCTGGATTCTGGCGTCTTAAAACTCCTCTACATCTCTCCGGAAAAAGCCATGACTGCCGCATTCCTACAGTATATTGGCAAAAAAGAGGTGGCATTGGTAGCGATCGACGAGGCACATTGTGTTTCGATCTGGGGCAATGATTTCAGGCCAGAATATGCCGCGTTAAAGGGGCTGCGTAATCAACTGCCCAACACTCCGTTTATGGCGCTGACCGCGACGGCAGACAAAGCCACTCAGCTAGATATCACCAAACAATTGGACCTGCAGAATCCACGAGTCTTCCTTTCTAGCTTTGAGAGGAAGAACATTAATATTAGGGTGCAGCCAGGACAGAAACGCCTGCAACAGATTGTTCAGTTTCTCGATCAACATCGTTCACATGCCGGTATCATCTATTGTCTAAGTCGCAAGAGTACGATGCAATTGGCAGAACAATTGCGAAATCGAGGTTTCAATGCTGCCCACTATCATGCTCGGATTGAGGTCCCGATGAAAAAGCAAGTACAGGAGGCCTTTCAGAGGGATGAAATTCAAATCATCTGCGCGACCATCGCCTTTGGGATGGGCATCGACAAGTCAAACATCCGATGGGTTATCCACTACAACTTGCCGAAGAACATCGAAAGTTACTACCAAGAGATCGGCAGGGCAGGACGAGATGGAGCACAGGCCGAAGCTATGCTCTTTTATAGCTATCATGACATCAGTGTTTTCCGAAGATTCATCGATGAAAGTGATGCCCATGAGACCTTTAAGCATGTGCAGCGACTCAAACTTGATCGCATATGGGAGTTCACACAAGCTACCAGTTGTCGGACCAATCTTATTCTCAATTATTTTGGTGAATACCGAAATAAACCCTGCGGTCACTGTGATATTTGCACACATCCTCCACAATTGTTTGACGGTACCAAGTACGCTAAAATGGCCCTACAAATTTGCAAGGAAGCAGGAGAAAAAATCGGAATGCATCTACTGGTCGATGCATTGAGAGCTTCCGGACGGAAAGAGGTCATGCAAGCCGGTCTAAACCACTTGCCGAGTTATGGCGTGGGCAGATCCATACCCCGCTTTGCGTGGATCATGTATATCACCCAACTGGTGAACCAGGGCTTACTCGAAATCGATTATACTCAGCATTCAGTGCTTAAAATCACTCGCTTAGGGAGTGATGTAGTCGGGGGAAGTCTCACCATCCATCTATCGAGACCGAAAGGTGTCCAACCAAAGCAGCAGACACTCCTTCCGGAACCAAGTGAGGATGGGTATGATCAAGCACTATTTGATCAACTGCGAACACTGCGCAAGCAGATCGCGGATGAGGAAAGCGTACCCGCTTACATCGTCTTTGCAGATAAGGTCCTGCAACGAATGTCGGCACAAAGACCTCAGGACCTTGCTGGTATGCACCGGATCTCAGGTGTTGGTGACTACAAACTCAATAAATATGGTGCAGCATTTCTAAAATGCCTGCTTGAATATGACCAGTCCATCACAAACTAAGCTACTGGGATCTCGTCATTGACCGATATAGTTCTATTTTTAGCCCTACAAAAACGTCTTTCAACTGCATGGTAGAACTAGCGGGTATCATCATATTAGGTATAGGAGCCCAATGGCTTTCTTGGAAATTGAAGCTGCCCGCCATCTTGCCGTTGATTCTCCTAGGTCTGCTGGTGGGTCCGATCTCCACCTTATGGACCCCTGGCGGTGAAAAGTGGCTTGAGCCCATCTACGATCCAGTTTTGGGTGTCGGTATTTTTCCAGAAAAGTACTTTTTCTATTTTGTGTCGCTATCGATTGGCATCATCCTATTTGAAGGAGGACTCACCTTGAAGCGCAAAGAAATCAAGGGCCTCGGACCCGTCATCATAAGGCTGATTAGTTTGGGTTCTTTTGTGACATTCTTAGGAGCGGGCCTCACGGTCTACTTCCTCTTGGACCTCAACCCCAACGTAGCCTTTTTGATCGGTGCGCTGATCATTGTCACTGGACCGACCGTAATCGCTCCGATCCTTCAAAATATTCCACTCAAGAAAAACATCTCTACTACATTAAAGTGGGAAGGCATTGTCATAGATCCCATCGGTGCATTTGTATCTGTACTTGTCTTTGAGTTTATCATCTCTAATAGTGGAGCCATTTCCTTCACCTCTCATGCACTGCTTTCTTTTACGGAGATTGTCTTAATCGGTCTTGCCATGGGAGCTATCGCAGGCTTTTTTCTCTTTTACCTGGTGAAGAAAGACTTGATTCCTCAATTCCTGCTGAATGTAGTTACACTGGCTTTGGTACTGGGTGTCTTTGTATTTTCTGATGCCGTGGCGGAAGAATCCGGACTGCTGGCTGTCGTTGTCATGGGTACCGTTTTGGGCAACCTCGATATGCCAAAATTGCGCGACATACTGGATTTTAAAGAATCTCTTAGCGTGCTATTAATATCGATTCTTTTTATCATACTTGCTGCTCACATCAACCTCGAAGACCTCTATCTGCTCAATAACTGGAAGAGCTTTGCACTGCTTGCGGTGGTGATCTTGGTGTTGCGACCGCTTGGAGTATTCTTGAGTACCCGTGGATCCAATCTCACTATGAATGAAAAACTGCTGATTTCATTTGTCGGTCCGAGGGGAATCGTGGCAGCCGGCATCGCCTCATTATTTGGACTCCGGCTAGTCAATGAACATGTGGCCGATGCGGAGTACATCACACCCCTGGTTTTTATGGTGGTTTTGGGAACGGTCTTGCTCACAGCTACGGCCACTCGACCCTTGGCCAAATTGCTGAATGTGATGCTCAAGAGCCATGAGGGAGTCTTGGTGCTCGGTGCCAGACTACCCGCACGCCTTATCGGTCAGTATTTGGAAAGCAAAGATAAATCTGTGGTGCTTATTGATGTCAATGCAGAAAACATCCTAAAAGCGCAAGAAGATGGACTAGAGGCCATCAAGGCCGATGTTTTTCACGATGATATTCCCAGCCAAATCGCCTTGCAAAACATGTCGTACTTATTCGCACTCACTGGTAGTGCTGAAGTTAACAGCTATGCATGCCGAGAGTATGGTAAGTACTTTGCCAAGGGAGGTAGATACCAAATCAGTACCACCTTTAATCCCCAGGATCTGGAGAGTAAAAACATCCCATACTTTCCACCCTTCGATGACCATCTGACACTCCTAGATGCCGCTCGAGACTATCCTCAGATCCACGAAGCAGCCATTGACTCCATGGATGAAATGCTGCAAATCCTGGCAGGTCTTCGTAAAGACAAGAGCAGCATTCCGCTATTTGTTTGGACCAAGGGCCATCACATACAGATTATTCCCAACGATCTGAGTGAGCTGGCATTCAAGAATGGCGATGTGCTGGTGTATCTGGGCAAGAAGCTATCTTCCAGTCCGGCAATCGATCCATAAGTCTGCATCATCACCCTTTATCCTCGAAGTTTGATGGAATACTGGATTGGAACATCGTGAATTTGTTATTTTAAGGGTTCAAAGAATGCTGCATGTTTAAGTACTTGATGATTTCCCTACTTTTCGCACTAACCTCCTCCCGAACCAGTTGTCAGCATGATGATATTTATAAGCCCAAAGATTTTACCAGCGTCGATGGCTTCACAAGCGGCATTGAAGGCCCGGCTGTAGACAGGGACGGCAACATCTACGCAGTTAATTTCGCTGATCAGGGAACCATCGGAATGGTCACTCAAGAAGGGCATGCTTCGGTCTTTGTCCATTTACCAGATGGCAGCATCGGAAACGGCATACGAATAGATGACCAGGGATTCCTCTATATCGCCGATTACACAAATCACAATGTGCTCAAAATCGACCCTCGAAGCAAGGACATATCGGTGTACATGCATAATGCAGAGATGAATCAGCCGAACGATTTGGCCATCTGTGTCGACCGCACTTTGTTTGCCAGTGATCCAAATTGGAAGGAAGGAACAGGCAATTTATGGCGCATTGATCCCGACGGTACCAGCACACGTCTGGAGGCCAATATGGGCACTACAAACGGTGTAGAAGTTAGTCCTGACGAACAGACTTTGTACGTCAATGAAAGTGTGCAACGCAAGGTCTGGGCTTACGACCTGGATTTAGAGAAAAATGTTTCCAACAAAAGAGTCATCCATGAGTTTACAGACTTTGGCATGGACGGCATGCGATGCGATGCAAAGGGCAACCTATTTGTAACCAGGCATGGGAAAGGAACAGTGGTCATTCTTTCGCCATCCGGAGCATTACTCCATGAGGTGGTGCTTAAGGGAAAGAAACCTTCAAACATCGCCTTTGGTGGCCTTGATGGACAGACCTGCTATGTCACCCTACAAGACCGGGGCTGTATTGAGACTTTTAGGACGATGTATCCTGGGAGAGCTTTCAAGATGATGCAATCACATTAAAATTTCACGGAATAATCAACAGTCATGAGAAAAATTTGTCAAGTTCTTTTCTTTGCCATGATCACAAGCTGGGTGTATGCTCAACAAGTCGACCTCTTGATCAAGGGGGGACATGTGATCGACCCAAAAAATAATATCGATGGCATTATGGATGTCACCATTGATGACGGCAAAGTGCTCCGAGTGGCGCCGGAGATTTCTGCCGATGGCATATTTCAGGTAATAGATGCCCGGGGCATGTACGTGGTACCAGGTCTGATTGACATACACGGCCATCATTTTTATGGTACCGAGGAAGATTCTTATTTGAGCAATGGTTATTCTGCTTTGCCGCCAGATGGGTTTGTTTTTCGAGCCGGTGTCACCACCGTCGTCGACGTGGGAGGTGCCGGGTGGAAAAACTTCCGCACATTTAAGGTACAAACCATTGATCATTCCAAGACCCGAGTACTTTCTTTTCTCAATATTGTGGGATCGGGCATGGCGGGTGGAGCTGTGGAGCAGAATTTGGCGGATATGGATGCCAAACTCACTGCGCTGGAAGCTTTGAAATATCCTGAGCATATAGTGGGAGTCAAGGTAGCTCATTATTACGGTCCGGAATGGACCCCCGTAGAGCGCGCTGTGGAAGCTGGTCGTCAAGCGAACATCCCTGTTATGGTGGATTTCGGCGCTCATGATCCTCCCCTCTCATTAGAGACCTTGTTTATGGAAAAACTGCGCCCCGGTGACATATTTACTCATTGCTATGGACAGACGAGAAACCGGATGCATGTGGTGGATCAGAAAACGGGCAAGCTAGAACCTTACTCGCTGCCTGCACAAGAAAGGGGTATCATTATGGATGTGGGCCATGGTGGTGGGAGTTTTACCTGGGATCAGGCCGTACCTGCGATCGCCCAAGGACTAAAACCAAATACCATCAGCACTGATCTCCATACCGGCAGCATGAATGGAGGTATGAAAAACATGAACAATGTCATGTCTAAGTTTCTAAATCTGGGACTAACTATGCCCGAGATCATCCGTGCGTCTACCTGGAAGCCTGCACAGGTGATTCACAGGGAAGAACTTGGTCATCTCAGTGTGGGTGCTGGCGCTGACGTCACACTGCTCAGAGTCATCGAAGGAGACTTTGGTTTTGTGGATACCAACCGATATATGCGACCGGGATCTAGAAAAATCATTTGTGAACTCACACTACGAGATGGGACGGTAGTGTGGGATCTCAATGGGATCTCACGTTCCGTCTGGGAATCGAGACATTAAGTGAATCTTTTTGCAGACTTGGTATTCAACATCGCATGGATGACCAAGGAAACCTTGACCCAAAAGGTTTGATGGAGCATCCATTTTTAGTAATTTAGGCAACATTTCTCAGGAATCCTTTATCGTTCATTTCATTGTAAAAATCTTTCATTCTTATGACTAATCGAAGAACAGTATTCAAAAAGCTGGGAGCAGCTGTCACTGCAATGTTTGGGATTGGTGCCACCAAGGCCATAGCTGCAAGCCCCTCTGATAAGGTGGTAGTCGGAGACATCGTAAAAGATCAGGACATCCCACTCTTTTCTGGTGCGGTCAAACATGGGAACACCCTTTACATTGCTGGAAAAGGTGCTCATTTTGAAGGGGACATTGCTGCCCATACTGACCATGTGTTGAAGGAATTGGAAAAAGAGCTTGAAAAAAATGGATCGAGCATGGATAAAGTGCTGAAGGTAAATGTCTATCTCCATGATCTGAATGACTACCATGGCATGAACGCTGTATTTCGAGGTCGTTTTGGTCCCAATCCTCCGGTCAGGACCACTGTGGCTACCTATGGAGGTGTGCCAGGTGACTCACTGGTAGAAATGGATTGTATCGCAGCTGTGGATTAATGGCTGTAATTCTAGCAGATGTTACTTTTCCAAAATATCATGCTTTTTATCATCTCTCACTAAATATCAAGACCATGATCAAGCGTCGTGACCTTCTAAAATCGATCTCATCTCTGCCATTGGTTGGAGGCCTATTTGCCAGTATACCGCTGAGTGCTGCCACCATATCCAAGTCCAAACTGAGGCGAAGAAACTATTTTCAAGAGCTTGGAGTAAGGACATTTATCAATGCAGCAGGTACTTATACCGCTATGTCTGGCTGCTTGATGAGGGAAGAAGTATTAGATGCTATCATGTATGCCTCCAACCACTATGTCAATATTGATGACCTGCAAGACAAAGCTGGTGCTCGAATTGCAGAGCTATGTCGCTGTGAAGCAGCTACTGTTACGGCTGGTGCAGCATCTGCCATAACGCTCGGAACGGCAGGTGTACTTACCGGAACTGACTCAGAAAAAGCCCGACGGGTACCCACCGACCTAACAGGCATGAAAAGCGAAGTCATCCTGCAAAAATCACATCGAATTGGCTACGCACATGCAATTTCAAACTGCGGTGTAAAAATCATCGAGGTAGAAACAGCCTCGGAGCTGGAGGCAGCCATTAATGATCAGACTGCGATGATGTGGTTTTTTAATAGTGGTGAAGGCCAAGTGTCACGAGAAGAATTTATCAGAATCGGTAAAAAACACGGGGTGCCAACAATGAATGATTGTGCAGCTGATGTACCTCCCGTAGAAAATCTCTGGAAATATACGGCTATGGGATTCGATTTAGTGTGTTTTTCTGGCGGCAAAGGTATCCGGGGTCCTCAGAGTGCCGGACTCTTGCTAGGCAGAAAAGATCTCATCGCCGCGGCAAGAATCAATGCCGCACCGCGAGGTGATACCGTAGGACGCGGCATGAAAGTAAATAAGGAAGAAACCTTGGGCATGATGATTGCAGTCGAAAACTTTGTGCACCGTGATCATCAAGCGGACTGGAAACTCTGGGACGATCAAATACAACATATTGCCGACAGTGCCAGCTCTGTACATGGTGTGAAAGCTGAAATCCATGTGCCCGACATCGCAAATCACGTACCCTCACTAAAACTGTCATGGAATGAAAAAATCGTCAAAACTACCACCATGCAGCTTAGAGAAGATCTTCGTCTTGGCCATCCCTCCATCCAGACGGTCGGTAGCAGTGAACATGTCGGTATTACCACATGGATGATGAACCCGGGTGAAGAACAAATTGTGGCAGCAAGAATTAAGTCATTATTGGAAACCGCCTCAAAAGCATAAAAATCAAGTCATGAATAAAATCATCTATTTAATTGCACTAATACTTGTGATCGGTAGTTGTAATGAAGCAGCTAAAAAAATTGATGATAGTGAGGTCGCTATGGCACAAGTAAGTGAATACGATCCAGAAGCAAAAATTAAAGCATTGGGGATTGAACTACCTGTTCCTGGAAAACCTGTAGCCAACTTTGTAAGTGCTGTGCGGACTGGAGATTTGATTTTTCTGTCGGGTCAAGGTCCACTTAAAAGCGACGGCTCTTGGATTAAAGGTAAAGTGGGAGCTGACTTAACCAAGGAGCAGGGATATGAAGCGGCAAGGCTAACGGCCATCAATCAGCTCGGTGTATTGAAAGCAGAACTTGGAGATCTAAAGAAGGTAAAACGCGTAGTCAAAGTCCTGGGAATGGTGAATGCAGATCTCAATTTCACAGAGCATCCCGCAGTAATTAATGGATTTTCAGATCTCATGGTCGAGGTCTTTGGCGATCGAGGCAAGCATGCAAGGGCCGCAGTCGGAATGGGTTCATTACCTTTTAATATTGCTGTAGAAATCGAGGCGATCGTGGAGGTTGAATAGGACTCCACCAAAAACGTCCCTGATGGTTGGATCGGAATTTTTGAGAACACTGTGAGATGTGTGCCTCTGAAGACTTGTTTTTAGGTTCAGCAAAGTCTGATGAAATTCTTAGCTGATGCACTTCAATTCATACTTCATTTATCCTCAATCACTTAGATTAGATTAGGAAGGACTCCTGAAAATCAATCTATTTTAACATCACTCTGAGCCCCAGAAGGTCCCAAGTACTATTTCCGAATTTCAATTGAGACTTTTTGCACGGTAAAAATCATGGTGCCTGGGAACTCTATTGATAGGACTTATCGAGTTGAAGAAAGGGTGACGATAACTGCAGTTGAAGGGACGATAAGATCTTGGATTTTAAAGGACGAAGCTATGCTTGAAATCTTTTTGCAACAATAAGCGAAAATTTAACCGCACGATCTCACCCATACTTTGGCAATCGTCAAAAGCCTTTATCTTGTGATGATGCTTTAGCTCGGCCTTGAGCTGCTCGTTTTTTTCCTTTGAAGACAACTTGTCGGTCACCATGATGTCAAATAGTTCTTTCAGTCTTTGTCGATTGTTTTTTACTCTGGCGGCGACGAGGCTTCGCTCTTCCAACTGGTACTGAATCACGGCCCTAGGACGCATGTGTTTAATTCCAAGAAAAATAATTGGATTATTATCTTTAAAATATTGTGGTAGGTAAAAACTTTTTCTGCCCTCATATGATTGTTGATCAAAATCAATAGCTCTCATCCTAAATTGTGAGCCCTCGATATCTGGCGTGATGTCCACTACGTAATTATAAGCACGCATGTCACCCAGAAGTCTAATAAAGCAACGCTCGTTGAATTTAATGAACTCCTTCGCCATCCTGATCTGATTAAATGCATTGTCATCAAGATTTTGCTTCATAAAAACATCGCCAGGTATCCCAGGTATATGCTCCTCAATTAATGTTTCTCGATTGGTGAAGTAGTCAAATCGATTAGGGGAGACCAGGTTCTCAAGTTCCAGACCATATACACGCGATGCATCCACCTTTTTCACATAAAAATGATCGTAATTATCGTTGAGTCGGTTTATGATCCGTATTCTGAAAGGCTTAGTATTACCAAAGGTGCAGAAATCGATTCTTGATATCGAAAGATGCTCCAGCACCTCCACGTCACCATCGGTCTTCAGGTGTGCATAGATTAGTTTCAAATCTCGATTGATTTCTTGCTGATCACCATCGGAATAGAAAACAGTGCGCCACAACGTGTCCTCTTGATTTAGATCCAGTAGAGGTATGGATTCTTGATATCGTAGTAAATCTTCATATTGAAGTAGGATATCAAGCTTGTGATTGTACTTCAGCAGATATTGGTCCAGTGATCTACTCACTGGGTAGGCCACTTTTTTCTTCGAAGGTAAATCGGCTTTCATGCTATTCGGTCTGCCAAAAGTGTTTCTGTAAAGATAGGGATTGATGCACGAGGCATCAGTTTCTGACCACAATATTTTCGGTCTTGATTTCAGAAACAAAAGCTAAGCCACCCTCCTCATACATTCGATCAAATTCCGCAACTGCCCTGCTGGGGGTCATGGGTTTGTAATTAAGGTAGTCCACAAATCGTATACCCTGGATGGTTCGATGATTGAACCCTTCCCGAAATCTGGCACCCCCACCATCGGTCAAGTAGTTGTAGGCGATGTAGTCAAGTCTCAGATCGTCTTTTCTGAACCAGTAGACAAACTCGTCCTCATAGTCCCTGCCACCCCCTTCCTTCTCAAAAGTGACTTGAATTTTATGATATGGTACATCATTTATCCAAACCAGACCCAGATATTCTTTGATGGCAGCCGGATCATTGAGAAAATAGGGCTGCAGCACAAAATACACCGTCGAATTGACAGAACTTGCATAAGCAATGCTATCCCTGGCAGTCAGAGTCACAAGACGCTCATCAACATATCTTTGCAATCCATGATTGTCCAGGACATCCCGTACCTGCCGGCCCAATGAATCGGTGAATGTCCTCTGATATTCAAAACGACCATCGCTACGGTGAGCCTCATAATGATGCGCACGAAAGTCAAACGAAACTTCCAGGTCACTGTACCGTGCTCCTCCAGATGATATAATGGCACTATCTACTATCCCCTGCGCCCGATCGACTTTCACATTGCTTTGCTCCACCTCCGGAGTGGTTCCGCAGGAAGTAAGCAGCATCAAGCCTAGACCTATCCAGGCGATAAAACTATGTCCACTATTAAAAGAGATGGATTGCATATACTTGACCAATCATATAACACTAAAACAGATTCATCCATGTCATGGTTCATATTCACCGATCCCAAACTCGTCCAGATTCGGGAAAGACTTCACAATGAGAAGCATCACGAGCCCGGCTCTGTATACCCACAAACTGCTCCTCTAGCTATCCAAATGAAAGTCATTCCTGGCAGAGGTTCGGTCTGAAATCCTTATTTTCAGTGATCTTATGATGCGTACAATAGTAACCCTGGGCCTGATTGGCATTTTCTACAGTGTGGGGTTACCATCCTGCAACCAAGAGAAACCACTTTTTAACGGCAAGAATCTGGATGGTTGGCATGCCGATGTCCCAGCCATGGACACGATGCCTTCTTTGAGTACTCCATTTATCGTACGAGAAGGACACCTCGTGAGCCTTGGTACGCCCGGAGGTCACCTGATCACCGACGATTCATATCGGGACTATCGATTACAGGTCGAATATCGCTTTGTGGGCAAGCCGGGCAACTGTGGTGTTTTGGTACATGCTTCTACTCCGAGGGCTCTATACGGGATGTTTCCAAAGTCGTTGGAAGTACAGATGATGCATGAGAATGCTGGAGATTTCTGGTGTATCGTAGAAGACATCAAAGTGCCCGACATGGAGCGACGCAGGGGACGACCTTCAGAATGGGGCATTACCGAAGGTAAAAAGCGCCGGATCTTAAACCTGACCGACGGCTCCGAACATCCCGTAGGAGCATGGAATAAGATGATCATCGAGTGCCTCGATGATCAGATTAAAGTCTGGGTCAACGGCGACATGGTCAATCACGGCAAGGAATGTACTGTCCGATCCGGCCAGATAGCTATCCAGGCAGAAGGATCGGAGGTGGCCTTCAGGAGAATCACGCTGACTCCCATCACTGAACTGACCGTTAACTAGACCAATCAGTCTACTGGCATCCGGAACGAGGTCTCACATACTACCTAAAAAACTTTCCTACTTGGTCGACTATTGCGCGACATTGATCGGGGTTAGGCTACTCTTGGTAAAACTTTTCGGAAACTTTAAACACCTTCACAGTTTCCATGTTACTTTTGCAAATCTATGAAGGAAAGAGATCTCTGTATGAGGGCTAAGGAGATGTTCATGCGTTGGGGAATAAAGAGTGTCAGCATGGATGATATCAGCCAAGCTATGGGTGTGTCGAAGAAGACCTTATATCGTGTCTTCTCTGACAAAAAGGGGCTGATAGCCTGTGTGATGAATCAACATATGAGTGAAGTCCGTGAGGACATTAAGAAGATCCAGACCATTGCAGAAAATCCAATTCACGAACTGGTATTAATTGCCAGGCTTATGATGACCATGCTCAAACAAATTTCTCCACATACGACTCACGACCTTAAGAAGTATTATCCGAATCATTGGAAGAAAATCGACCGCGAACGCAGTGAACTCATTTTACACGACATACAAAGCAATCTCGAGCAAGGAATACAGGAAGGATATTACCGTGATGATCTCAATATTGATTTGATTGCGAATTTGTATTTAAAAATAGCCATTTATGTGACAGATGAAAAAATACTGGATAGCACCGAAGAAAACAATGTAAAACTCTACTTAGAATTTATCAAATATCATTTCCGGGGCATTATGAACGAAAAAGGCAAAAACACCCTGCATCAATATGAAGATCTACTTTACGAAAAATAAGATGAGAAGTATCAATTGTTTTGTCATCGCGCTCCTAATGGCAAATCTGGCAATTAGCCAGGATGCCTTCACCCTGCAGCAAGCGATCGACTATGCTAAGGAAAATCACAATAATGTCAAAAACGACATTCTAGAAATTGCTGATGCTGAAGGTAATATCAAAGAGTTTACGGCTATTGGCATGCCTAAACTAAATGGCAGCGTGCAGCTTCAACACTTTTTAAATATACCGACCTCAATCATCCCTTCGGGTAGCTTTTTTGCCGGTGATCCAGATCTCGGGATACCACCAAATCCATCAGAGGACCTAGAAGTACAATTTGGAGTAAAAAACAATTTAACAGCTTCACTATCGGCAGACTTTTTATTATTTGATGGCTCATTTTTTATTGGTTTGAAGGCTTCCAGGGTTTTTAAAGATCTGGTGGCTAAACAAGCCAACATCACCAAATCCGAGTTAGCCCACGACGTCGCCAAGGCCTATTTGGGTGTTGCTGTTGCCTTCAAAAACCTTGAGATATTGGATAAGAACATCACGAATCTCGAGGACACATACGGGGAAATGCGAGCCACCTATGAGGCAGGATTTATTGAAAAGCTAGACCTTGATCGATTGCAACTATCCATAAACAATCTGAAGCTGGAGCAGCAAAGAGTGACGAGCATGTCCGAGCTGAGTAAAAACGTCCTGAAGTTTTCCATGGGATATCCACTGGAAAATCCGATTGAAATCAGTGAGTCTATGGAAGATCTCTCGATCTCGGAATATGAATCCACCAGCTTTACAAGCATAGCTCCCAATTTTGATAATCGTGCAGAATATGCTGCACTGAAGGTGGGAGACCAACTCAATGAACTCAACATTAAGCGGCTGGAATTTCAGTATTTACCTGTTCTGAGAGGCTTCGCCTCTTATGCCCAAGTTTTGCAGGGCAATCAGTTAACAGGTGCCCCATGGTTTCCAACAACTTTGGTTGGACTCACCCTCGATGTTCCAATTTTTGACGGTTTTGATAAAAAATCAAAATTACATAGGGCAAAAATCGAGCGAGACCAGCATCTGATCGCCATCGACAACTTGGAAGATGCCATTACACTGGAGGTCGATAATGCAAAATTATCGTTTACCAACGCGGTCAGCGTGGTGGAATCTTCCAGGGCAAATTTGATGCTGGCTCAAGACATCTATGATACAGCCCAGATTAAATATCGAGAAGGTGTAGGCACCAGCCTGGAAATCACACAAGCAGAACGTGATCTATATGCTGCCCAAGGTGAGCAAATACAAGCCGAATACAATATGTTAATTGCCAAGGTTGATTTGGAAAAAGCACTTGGAAATCTTTAAACCATGCACATGAAATTGATTTTGCCCTTAGTACTATTCGTTGGGACACTCCTACTGGTCCCAGCTTGTCAGCCCAAGAAAGTAGAGACCTTACCAACAGACCTGGCTGGGCTTCAGTCATTGTTGAAGTCAAAGAAAGAGACCTACCGACAACTCTCCAAAGAAATTGATGATCTCCAGCAGCGCGTTGACGATATGGATCCTGACTTTGAGGTGAGTCGGACGTTGGTGTCTGTAGATCCCGTGGTACGCAAAGATTTTCGACACTTTGTGACGGTACAGGGCAATGTGGCATCAGATGACATCGTCAATGCCAGCAGTGAAGTAGGGGGTAGGATCATCCAACTAAATGTGGATGAGGGTGATTATGTCAAAAAAGGAATCCTACTGGCAAAAGTGGATCTGGAAGCTATCGATAAGCAAATGGCCGAAATTGAAAAATCTCTAGAACTTGCCACCGAAGTATACCAACGACAAGCCAGGCTATGGGATCAAAAAATTGGATCAGAGATTCAGTATTTGCAAGCCAAGAACAATAAAGAACGCCTGGAAAAATCGCTGGAGACCTTGGAATTTCAACTGACAAAAGCCAATGTCCATGCCCCGATTTCCGGTGCAATTGATATGGTCTTTCTCAAAGATGGCGAACTAGCAGCTCCCGGTGCTCCCATCGTTCGAATCCTGAGTACCCATCGACTGAAAGTCGTGGCGGATGCACCGGAGGATTTACTGGGCTCCGTCAAGCGTGGTGACCGGGTAGCTGTATATTTTCCAGCACTGGACGAAAAACAAAATGTCCGTGTAAAATTGCTTGGGAGGAGCATCGATGCATCCAACCGGACCTTTGAAATAGAGACTTCACTGAATAATCGAACAGGTTTAATCAAGCCCAACCTCCTTGCCGAAATACTGATTAATGACTATACGGAGGAAAATGTCCTCGTCATTCCACTGGAATTGGTTCAGCAAGAAGTCGGAGGAAAGGACTTTGTCATGGTGCAAGGAGGGAGTGCCGAGGAACCCGTGGCAAAAAAAGTATATGTAGAAACAGGAGACAGCTATGACGGTGAAGTCGTCATCAGATCTGGCCTAAATGAATCTGACCAACTCATCATTGATGGAGCTCGTGGTCTGACCAATCAAGAACCAATAAAAATCTCAACCCTAGCAACGACCTCACAATGAATGCAGAAAAGATCAAGGGAAAACTGCGGGAGTTTGGACTCACTTCACTGGCTGTTGACAATGCCACATCGGTATTTATCCTGACTTTCATGATATTTGTTTTCGGCCTTCAAGCGTATAAGGAAATGCCAAAAGAGCAATTTCCTGATGCTTCTTTTCCCACAGTTTTTATCAATACTCCATATTTCGGAAACTCAGCAGCCGATATTGAAAATCTCATCAGTAGGCCACTCGAAAATGAGATACAATCCATCACGGGATTAGAAAGTCTGCAATCTACGTCCATGCAAGACTTTTCGTCTATTACGGCAGAATTTGATACCGATCTCGAAATGGAAGATGCCGTCAGAAAAGTGAAAGATGCCATAGACCGTGCTAAGAGTGAACTCCCAAACGACTTGGATCAGGAACCACTAGTATTGGAAATCAATACTTCAGAAATTCCCATCATGACCGTAAACATGGCCGGCAATTTTACCATGGATGAGCTGAGGAGTTACGCTGAATATATGGAGGACGAAATTGAAGACATCAATGAAGTATCAGGGGTTGACATTAAGGGGGCGTTGGAGCGAGAGGTACACATCGATGTAGATCTTTACAAAATGCAGGCCTTACAAGTTACTTTTAGAGACCTGGAAAATGCCATCGCCTCCGAGAATATGAATATGTCGGCCGGAGAAATCATCAATAATGACTTTCGTCGAGCAGTACGTGTGGTGGGCCAGTTTGAAGATGTGGAAGAAATTAGAAATATCATTGTCAAAAGTGAAAATCAGCGTCCTATTTACCTCAAGGACATAGCCAACACCACTTACGGGTTCCAGGATCGTACCAGTTATGCCCGCTCAGGGAGAAGTCCGGTAGTGTCTCTGGATGTGATTAAGCGAAAAGGTGAAAATTTACTAAATGCATCGGATAAAATCAAGGCACTGATTGAACAAGCCAAGGAGCGTTTACCAGAAGATCTTCGCATTAGCATTTTTAATGATCAGTCTGTCTACACCCGCAACGAGGTTTCTAATCTGGAGAACAGCATCATATCAGGGGTTATTTTGGTGGTGCTGGTATTGCTATTTTTCCTAGGTCTACGCAACGCTATGTTTGTCGGACTCGCCATACCACTATCTATGCTTACAGCCATCATGTGGCTGTCTCTCACTGGAGTGACTATGAATATCGTAGTGCTTTTCTCGCTCATCCTGGCACTGGGACTTCTGGTAGACAATGCCATCGTTGTGGTCGAAAATATCTATCGCTATATGCAAAACGGGTGGAGTGGAAAAGATGCCGCCAAGTATGGAACTGGTGAGGTGGCCTTACCCATCATCGCATCCACGGCAACGACATTGGCAGCTTTTTTACCCCTGGCATTCTGGCCCGGCTTAATGGGTGAGTTTATGAAATATCTCCCCATCACACTTATCATTGTGTTAACCTCATCCCTTTTGGTAGCTCTAGTCATTAATCCGGTTTTCACCAGTGTCTTCATGAAAGTCGATGAGCAAGCGGACACAGTAAACTCAAGGCGTCGCAAAAGAAGGAACATTCTCATCGGTGTACTTCTCATGTTTTTAGTAGCTGGCATGGGTCATGTTCTCAATATCCAATGGCTGAGAAACTTGTTGGCTATTGCAGCCATGATCACGCTGCTAAATTTCTTTTTGTTGAGAAGCGCCGCTTTTGCCTTCCAAAATAAAATGCTACCGATCCTGGAGCAATTGTACGACCGGTTTATTAGGACTGCGCTAAGGAAGTATTTTCCCTATCTGATCTTTGCAGGCACTTTTTTACTTCTCTTCTTTGCCATGGGTCTGTTGGGCGCTAACCAACCCAAGGTGGTCTTTTTTCCCAACACAGAACCCATATATATCAATGCATTTCTTGAGCTGCCCATGGGCAAGGATATTGAGGCTACCAATAACCTGGTAAAAAAAGTAGAAGAAAACATCTTCGAAACTATTGCACCATATGAACACATTGTCGAAGAGGTGCTGACACAAATAGGTGAAAATACGTCGGATCCCAATACTCCCCCTGAACCGGGTGTAACACCCCATAAAGCCCGGATCACTGTAAGCTTTGTGCCGACTCAGGAACGTGGGGGTATTTCGACTAGCAAAATACTAGATGAGATGCGTACCAATCTAAAAGGCTATCCCGGTGTACGCATCATTGTAGATCAAAATGCCTCTGGCCCCCCTACAGGTAAGCCCATTAACCTGGAACTACAGGGAGAAAACATCAATGAGCTGGCCAATCTCTCGGAGGAGGTGTTGGCATATATCAATAGCAATAGCATTCCCGGTATCGAAGAGCTCAAGGCAGATGTTGAGATAGGCAAACCAGAATTAATCATCAATATAGATCGCGATGCCGCCAGAAGATATGAAGTGTCAACTTTTGATATTGCCAATGCTGTACGCACCTCAATTTTTGGCAAGGAAGTTTCAAAATTTAAAGAAGGAGAAGACGAATATCCAATTACGGTCAGACTACACGAAAAATATAGAAATAATATCACCGATGTGCTGAGTCAAAAAATCACTTTTAGAAACCCAGCTAACGGTGCAATTGTCCAAGTTCCCATATCAGCAGTGGCAGACATCTCTTATTCTTCCACCTATAGCTCCATTAAACGTAAGGATCAGCAAAGAATGATCACAATTTATTCCAATGTATTGGAAGGGTATAATGCCAATGAAATCATCGCAGAGCTTGAGCAGTTGATGCAAAGTTACAAGATGCCACAAGGATACACCTATGAATTTACCGGACAACAAGAGCAACAAGCAGAAGACATGGATTTTCTGAGTACTGCATTTCTCATTGCCATCTTCAGTATTTTCTTGATTATTGTCGCTCAGTTTAATTCCATAGTTTCTCCCTTCATCATTATTTTATCCGTGCTGTTTAGTACCATTGGTGTATTTCTTGGATATGCTTTTTCTGGCAACGACATAGTGATCATTTTTACGGGTGTCGGCATTATTTCCCTGGCTGGAGTGGTCGTAAATAATGCGATCGTATTGATAGATTACATCAACCTGGTGATCAAGAGAAAACGCAGTGAGAGAGGTTTGGATGACCATGAAAGATTAGCACCAGATGACATTAAAGAATGTATTATTGAAGGAGGAGCTACCAGATTGAGGCCCGTACTATTGACCGCTATCACAACCGTCCTGGGTTTAATCCCACTAGCCATCGGCTTTAATTTTAATTTCTTCACATTGATCTCTGAACTTGATCCTCATATTTTCATTGGGGGAGACAATACGGCCATGTGGGGACCCATGGCCTGGACCATCATATATGGACTGGTGTTCGCCACTTTCTTGACACTGATTGTCGTTCCTACTATGTATTGGTTGGCCTACCTAGCGACAGAAAAATTCAAAAAAATCATGGGAACTTCCAGACAGGTAGAAGCCAAACCCGCTATTAACTAAAAGCATGAATCAGGAAAAGCTTAAAGACCTCAGAAGGAATTATGACAAACATCGTTTAGATGAATCACATGCACACGATAATCCCATCCGCCAATTTGAATGGTGGATGTCCGAGGTGCTGGATGATGCACTTGAGGTAGAGCCAAATGCTATGGTACTCTCCACCATCGACGGAGATGGGGTGCCAGCTGGTAGAGTAGTGCTCTTAAAAGACATCGATGACCGTGGATTTGTGTTTTTTACCAATTACGAAAGCCACAAAGGGATCGAACTGGCCAATCATCCCACTTGCTCCCTCACTTTTTGGTGGCAGCACAGTCATCGTCAGGTCAGAATACAAGGACATGTACAAAAAATAGACGACCAGCATTCAAAGGAATACTTTGCCAGCAGGCCGCTGGGCAGTCAGTTGGGAGCTCTGGCTTCGCCACAGAGTGAGGTGATCGCTGATAGATCTGTGTTGGAAGTAGCGCTGCAAAAACTGGCGGTACAGTATCAAGAGGGTGCGACCCCCGAAAAACCTCCGCATTGGGGCGGCTATGTCGTCATACCATTTAAAATGGAGTTTTGGCAGGGAAGAGAAAATCGACTGCACGATCGCCTACGCTACCGACTCGAAGGCGACGAATGGGTCATGGAGCGCCTGGCACCTTAGTTATCGGTAAAAATGTTGATCCTCCATAGGGGTAGACTCTACTTTGACATCAGTTTTCAGTGACTTTCTGTAGAATCCAAAGGTTTTTTATTTCTTTGCGGCTGTGAAACTCCAGCAAAAAGATTGGCCAGCTCTCATCTTAAGGATCGGCGTCTTTGGTACTTTTTTAGGCCACGGTGTCTTTGCTTTGCAACATAAGATGGCATGGTTGGGATTTCTCACCTTCTGGGGCATCACCCCACAGAGGGGATTGCAGCTGATGACTGTCATAGGAATCATTGATGTCGTCATTGCCGTGGTCACCTTGCTCAAACCCAATCGGTATCTACTTATCTACGCTGTCGTGTGGGCATTTCTCACAGCCCTGATGCGTCCATTAAGCGGAGGCTACTTTCTGGATTTTGTCGAACGCTTCAGCAATGTTGCTGCACCACTGGCTTTGTACATGATTATACTACAGAAGCGGTCACAAGTTCTCCCAGAGAGCCCTTCGAAATGATCAGCGACTTTTCTCACCCAAGTCAGCACTAATTACATCCAAGATCACTCTTTGTACCCACATCATTGTTGGGAAAGCAGTTTCCCGAAGGAAGCTGAGCGGGTTCATACCTTGCCAATTCGGCATCATAAAGCCCATTCTCTACAAAGAGCGTAAGTTGGTCGATCTCCTCTATCGTTAGATTCAAGGGAGTGAACTCAGTTGCCAATTGTGCTGTGGGTACCGCAGGATTAGCCGACTGAGCATCGTTTTTATACTCGATGACCTGACGGACTGTGGTGAAGGTTCCGCCGTGGCCCAGAAAAGGACTGTCCTTCAGATTGTACAGTTGTGGGACTTTAAACTTATACTGATCCTCCTCTCTATCGGTGAAACCACCTCTACCTCGATTCTCTGCTTTATCTGGCGATGTGCCATATACTCCGGCGCCGTTCAGATCTGGCATTCCCAGGGCATAAAAGTCCATGACGTTGAGTGCTGGTCCGGTATGGCACTCATTGCACTTGGCTTTACCAAAAAACAGGATGGCTCCCTTCTTCTCATCTTCAAACATCGCATTTCTATTGCCGCGAAGCCACTGTTGGAAGGGAGCCTGGTTAGACAGCAGGGTCCTTTCATAAGCCGCAATGGCCAATCCGGCATTTTCGATGGTGTACAACTCATCCTCCTGCAAACCCGGATAAGCAGCTTCAAAGTACTGTTTATAAGAGTTGTTCTTGCAAAAATCATGATCTATTCCCATCCTATGCACTGTCAAACCAGCTACCGCTTGTGTCTCCAATCCCTCAAACCCCAGAAGATTTACTGCCTTCGGAGTACCTTCTGTCCACTTGCTCTCGGTGCCTACATTCAAATGGGTAGCTCCAAACTGTCCATTCCAGAGCTGATTGGGTTGGTAGGCACCATTCATGGCAGAGGGTGTGCGTATGGGCTGCACGTCAATAGAGTCGATGAGATAGGCATCGTTGGGAGCTCGTCCCTCTCCCCCGATTCCAAATCCGAATCCACCATCCCCAATGCCTTGCTGACGACCAGCCTGAAAACCGGCTCGAGCATGATGGCAAGATGCACAGGAATAGGTACCTACACCCACCGAATACTTCGGATGGATGGCAAGCCCTGTTTCATGATACAGGTGCTTTCCCAACTCGACTTTTGCCTCTGAGAGAGCATTTGCAGGATCTTGTGGAATACTGGCGAAATCATTGCTCTCAGGCAAAACAAAGTATTGTAAGCCCTGACCATCGGCCGCCTTCTCGAGAAGATCAATCAGAGTCTTGTCTGAGTTACCAGATACAGGATCGTCCTTTTGGCAGGAGATGAATATTGAAACGACGATCGCAAAAGCTAATAGTTGAGTTGAGCGCATCATGACGTTGGATATTTAAACTGTCGTATAAACGACAAAAATAGTACCATTATTGATGCCATGACTGATTTTCAATCAGATCGAGCATCATGGCCTCATTTGTCTCGATTTACTTAACCCCTAACTCACCCTGGGCGGTAAAATCTGGTATGTATGGTTGAGCCTCACCCCCAAGGTAGTATGCACCACTTTCTTGTACCAGACCAGTATCTTGAGCTGCTTGTTTGCCGGGTTTAGAGATCAAGATTCTTACCAAAACAATCATGGAAAGAATGACGATGATAATATGTAGCGGATCGATTAGAATCAAATATTTTTTCATGATGGTCACATTTATAATGAAGACTCATTCCGCTGCCTTTTTCCACAAAAAGAGCACATGAAGTCGGAGCATGAGCTGTTGCCAAGCAGAAATGCCTTATCTTTTGCGTCAAATCAAATGCGGAGCATACTAACAAATTGTCAAGGAGAACACCATTTGCCCAACGGGTCGTCACTGCGCTGATTTTTGCGCTGATCTTACTGGCGCCGATTTTTATCGGTGAGACCACCGGACTTATTATCATCGGCATACTTTGCGGATTGACTATTGTGGAGTATCTACAACTGCAAGGAGTTGGAGGTGTATCGCTCATCATCCAACTGGTGATTGCCATGTTGATGTACCTGTCGATTAGTTTGTTGATTGTCGAAAAGGGAATCACCTTTCCCGTACGATATGGGATCTACCTTTGCATAGCTTTTGCCCTACTCCTCACTTGGCGACTCTACAAGCACTACGCACCCTTTTCTTTTACTCTTCAGGTCTTACCGGCAAGTCTGTATATCGCACTCCCCCTGTCCTTTATGTTTGCCATCACACTTTGGGAGGGTGTCTATCGCCCTAGACTGGTAGTAGGCCTACTCCTGCTAGTATGGACCAATGACACGATGGCATATCTTATCGGCAGGCGTTGGGGGAAGCACCCATTTGCCCCGATCATTTCTCCAAAAAAAACCTGGGAAGGCACTCTTGGTGGTTGGCTTTCTGTGGTAGTAGTCGCTCTGCTCCTCAGTCAGGTCATCGGGCAATTTCATATTGGATTTTGGATAGGCCTCGGACTCATTGTTGGAATCACCGGTTCAGTAGGTGACTTAGTAGAATCCCTCTTCAAACGCAAAAAAAATATCAAGGACTCCGGTACTTTCCTTCCAGGACATGGGGGATTCCTAGACCGTCTAGACTCACTTCTGTTCTCTCTACCGTTTGTCGCATTATTCTTCTTGTGCTGTCTTTAACAACAGGAGAGATACGAGATCATTCATTTTCATACTTTTGATCCCCAACGGAGAACCACCTACTTATGCTGCGCTTACACAAAGAAGGTCACAGAATCATATTAACCAGCTGCCTATTGGCACTCATTCTTGGGTACCTGACATCATATCTGGGTAATCCATGGCGCACGCTACTGGTCATGACAATACTCATCTTACTGCTCTTGATCATTTATTTTTTTCGCTATCCGCGCAGGACGCTTACTGACTATGATCCTAACCAAATCTGGGCTCCAGCGGATGGAAAGGTGGTGGTAGTGGAAGAGGTCTATGAACCCACATTTCTCAAGCAGAAATGTCTGCAAATTTCGATTTTCATGTCACCTCTGAATGTACATGTTAACTGGATCCCTACTGGAGGCAAGATCCTTAAAAAAGATCATAGTCCTGGAAAATACCTAGTGGCCTGGCACCCCAAATCCTCCACAGACAATGAAAGAACAACCATCCTCCTGGACTGCGGTACTCACAAAGTCCTCGTCAGTCAGATAGCCGGCGCCATGGCACGCCGAATCATTAACTATATGAAACCCGGGGATGTCGCTACGACCGGTGACGAAATGGGATTTATTCGTTTTGGTTCGAGGGTGGACGTATTGCTTCCCAGAGATGCGACAGTATGTGTCGAAGTAGGGCAGAAGGTGACTGGAATCCAAACATTGCTGGCCACCTTGAGTTAAGGCATATCTTTCATGCACATTCCTGCGTTATAGATGCGTGCAAGTACATCGTTTCGTCATCCGGCCAGGCCTGTTGATATACCCAATTCTATCGATCTTCTTTGTCAATTGCCATCAAGATTTTCTTGACGATACACCCAACATCTTTGATCCACCCGATAAATATTTGGGTTGTTGCGACAGTTTACCCATAGATTTCGACACACTTGGGATGCAGATATTTATACCCAATGCCATTTCTCCCAATGGTGACGGAATCAACGACGATTTTTCCATATTCAGCAGTGTACCCATGCGTATCCTCACCCTTGAGGTGAAAGAAGTCAATGAGATCTTGGGCATCAAGCGCACAAGAATCAATATCGAAGGACTCACTCCCTTGTGGCAGCCAATCAATACCAGTGGTCAATTTGAACATGGAATGTTTGAATATGACATCGTCATACATAATTTTCAAGGCGATACCCTTCATGTGAAAGGGACATTTTGTTCGCTTGACTGCACAGACGAAAAAACCATGGATATTCACATCCCTTCATGTGTATTTGCCTCCAATATCAACGAAAGCGGTAGGATCGACAGCAGCACTTTCTATGTAGAAAATGATTGCAGTTATTAGAGGTATTGCTCTGCCCCCAGTTTTTTCATTGCCTCCCACCTGTCAAAGAATTAGCACTGACGACTCCCTTCGGCCTTAAGAGAAGAGGGGTGCTATTCTTTTTCCGTCTTCGACTGGGTCTCTCCACCGGCTCTCTCGGGTTTCATCTGTGGAAAGAAAATTACTTCCTGGATGGAAGTTTGATTGGTGAGCAGCATTGTCAGTCGATCTATCCCGATACCTAACCCCGACATAGGGGCATGCCATATTCCATGGCTCGGAGGAAGTCATGATCAATGGCCATGGCCTCGTCGTCCCCCCTCGCTGCCAGCTGCAATTGATCTTCAAGCCTGGCCTTCTGGTCTATCGGATCATTGAGCTCCGTATAGGCATTGGCTATTTCACTGCAGTTGATGAACAACTCGAATCGCTCCACTAGCCCCTCTTTATCCCGATGTTTTTTGGCCAGCGGCGTCATCTCGATGGGATAGTCGGTGATGTAAGTAGGTTGTATCAGATGGGGTTCTACTTTTTTTCCAAAGATCTCATCGATTAGTTTTCCTTTGCCCATGCTTGCATCCACCTCAATATGAAGATCTCTGCAAACACCTATGAGAGCTGCTTCGTCCATCCCTCTGATGTCAATGTCAGCATACTCTTCTATGGCATCGATCATGGTGATGCGTCTATAGGGTGGAGTAAAGTCAATTTCTACGTCACCTACTTGAGACTTGGCTACACCTAATACCCGGATCGAAATCTGATGTAACAACTGCTCTACCATCTCCATCATCCAGATGTAATCTTTATAGGCCACGTAGATCTCCATAGAAGTAAACTCCGGATTGTGTGATCTATCCATCCCCTCGTTGCGAAACATCTTGCCAATCTCATATACTCCATCAAAACCCCCTGCAATCAACCGTTTTAGATATAGTTCGTTGGCGATTCTCATATAGAGATCTATGTCCAGTGTGTTGTGAAAGGTTGCAAAAGGTCGTGCAGCCGCACCTCCATGGATCGGCTGCAAAATCGGCGTTTCAACTTCTAACCAGCCATGCCCATCAAAATAAGTACGCATCTCTTGGATCACTTTGGCTCTTGCCACAAAAATCTCACGATACTGTGGATTTACCACCAGATCGACAGAACGCTGACGGTAGCGTTGCTCGGGATCAGTAAAAGCATCGTAGGTACTGATTTCACCAGTTTCTGGATCCTTCCTTGTCTTTACGATCGGAAGAGGTTTAAGTGATTTGCTCAATAACATCAATTCATTTACGCGGATAGAGGTCTCGCCAGTTTTCGTCACAAACACCGCACCCTTGACACCAATGTAATCACCGATGTCCAGCAGCTTCTTGAACAAAGTATTGTATAACGCCTTGTCTTCACCGGGGCAAATATCGTCCCGCATCACATAAAGTTGGATGCGACCAGAGCTGTCTTGTAGCTCGGCAAATGAGGCTTTTCCCATGATGCGCTTCATCATGAGTCGACCCGCCAAACAGACCTTTTCAAAGCCTTCCTCTCCCGCAGAATAATTTTTCTTGATTTCTGCAGCCAAATTGTTAACTTTATAAGATAACGGAGGATATGGGTCAATACCCAATGCTCTGATTTTTTCAAGATTCTCTCGTCGTACGAGTTCCTGCTCGCTTAGTGTGGTCATTAGTGGTAGCTATTTGATATGGCTTTGACGTGCAAAAATAGCTGTTTAGACCAAGCCCCATACTATTGAATGGGAATTAATTAGATGAGGAATCATCAATAGACCCCGATGCACCACATGGGCATCTCTTCCAGGCCAACGACTACAGCCGCCTTGCAGACTGCTTTCATGCTGTGCTCGATTTTCTGGTCGATCATCCCCGTCAAAGCACAAAATGAGCTCTTCATCTCTGAGTATCTCGAAACAACTTCCAACAAGTGCATCGAAATATTTAATCCTACGAACTCACCGATTACCTTTAATGGCACGTACAGACTGCGTATTGCCTACAATGGAAATTCATCTGCTACGACTGTGAGAAACATGGTGGGCGTCATCCAGCCCAAATCCACCTTCGTCCTATGCAAATCGGGGTCGAGCTTTGGTGCAGATGACTACTGGGGAGTAGCGGGACACAATGGGAATGATGCCGTCGTCCTTGAAAAAAATGGAAATCCGATCGACATCATAGGAAACATTGGCTGTGACCCTGGTATGGCATGGACATCCGGATCGCATAGCACCAAGAATAAGACGCTGCTCAGAAAAAGCTGCATCGATCAAGGGATCTCAAATGATCCAGGAGGCAACTGTCCCTTTCCCACTTTAACAACAGAATGGGTAGCCCTTAGTGCCGGGACCAGTCATTTAGGAAATCACGACTTCCTCTCGGGCATCGACGCAGTGACTTCCATCCCTCCCAGCGACTGCGGCCTTGACGATGCTGTGATCACGATCAGTGCCAGTGGATCAGGTCTAGAGTACTCTATCGATGGAGGAATGGCTTTTCAATTGAGTAATACCTTTCTCGATCTCCCCTCCGGCAACTACTCCATTGTCGTAAGATCCGCCCTGGATCCCAGTTGCCAACAAACAGCTACGACACAAATTGAGGACGTAATACCTCCTGAGATTACAGCCGTTACCACCCAAGATCCCAGTGATTGCATGGTGGTCGATGGATCTATCGAAATCACTGCCACCGGTGCTGACCTGCAGTACAGCATTGACAATGGACAATCGTTTGATTCAGATCCTTCCTTCACCAACTTACCAGCAGGATCTTATCAGGTCCTTGTACGTCGATCAGGTACCGATCATTGTCTCGATAGCAAACCTCCAGTGATGCTCACTGATCCAGATCCACCAGTGATCTCCCTACATTCTTCGCAGGATATTAGCTGCAAAGGTTGGACAAATGGTTTTATTAAGGTGACTGCTTCGGCAGGTAGCGGTCTTTACAACTATGTATGGACGGGACCCATCGCCATCGGAAATGTCAGTGAACAATCAGATTTACCTCCTGGCACTTATCAGGTGGAAGTATTTGATGGCAACAACCAGCAATGCAGGGACACGCTATTTGATATTCAACTCTTTGAGCCTAACAATGAACCTCCATTGCCAGCACTTGATCCACTTCCAGATGTATGTAGTTTGGACAATCCTCTCCCCCTTCCACCTCAACAAGATGGGTGGGATGGAACATGGACTGGTCCCGGAGTCAACCACCCATTTTTTGATCCCAGCGGCTTAGCTGGTGACCAGGTCCTGACCTTCACGCCAGATCCTGGACAATGTGCCAACCCGGCACAGTCCACGATCTCCGTCACACAGCCAACTTCCCTCTCGCTGCCAGACCTCGATCCACTCTGTGAAAACGATGGTCCCATCGACCTTCTCAGCAATCACCAGGGCATCGCCGGGATCTGGAGCGGTCCCGGGGTCAACCACCCATTTTTTGATCCCAGTGGCTTAGCTGGTGACCAGGTCCTGACCTTCACGCCAGATCCTGGACAATGTGCCGATCCTGCGCAGTCCACGATCTCCGTCACACAGCCTACTTCTGTCTCTCTGCCAGACCTCGATCCACTCTGTCAAAACGATGATCCCATCGACCTTCTCAGCAATCATCAGGGCATCGCAGGGATCTGGACTGGTCCTGGGGTCAGCCACCCATTTTTTGATCCCAGCGGCTTAGCTGGTGACCAGGTCCTGACCTTCACGCCAGATCCTGGACAATGTGCCGATCCTGCGCAGTCCACGATCTCCGTCACACAGCCAACTTCCCTCTCGCTGCCAGACCTCGATCCACTCTGTCAAAACGATGATCCCATCGACCTTCTCAGCAATCACCAGGGCATCGCCGGGATCTGGAGCTGGTCCCGGAGTCAACCACCCATTTTTTGATCCCAGCGGCTTAGCTGGTGACCAGGTCCTGACCTTCACGCCAGATCCTGGACAATGTGCCAACCCGGCACAGTCCACGATCTCCGTCACACAGCCAACTTCCCTCTCGCTGCCAGACCTCGATCCACTCTGTCAAAACGATGATCCCATCGACCTTCTCAGCAATCACCAGGGCATCGCCGGGATCTGGAGCGGTCCCGGGGTCAACCACCCATTTTTTGATCCCAGCGGCTTAGCTGGTGACCAAGTCCTGACCTTTACACCAGATCCTGGACAGTGTGCCAACCCGGTGCAATCCACGATCTCCGTCGCACAGCCAACTACCCTCTCGCTGCCAGACCTCGATCCACTCTGTGAAACCGATGGTCCTATCGACCTTCTCAGCAATCACCAGGGCATCGTCGGGATCTGGACTGGTCCCGGGGTCAGCCACCCATTTTTTAATCCCAGCGGCTTAGCTGGTGACCAGGTCCTGACCTTCACGCCAGATCCTGGACAGTGTGCCAACCCGGCACTGTCCACGATCTCCGTCACACAGCCTACTTCTGTCTCGCTGCCAGGCCTCGATCCACTCTGTGAAAACGATGATCCCATCGACCTTCTCAGCAATCATCAGGGCATCGCCGGTATCTGGAGCGGTCCCGGGGTCAACCACCCATTTTTTAATCCCAGCGGCTTAGCTGGTGACCAGGTCCTGACCTTTACGCCAGATCCTGGACAATGTGCCGATCCTGCGCAGTCCACGATCTCCGTCACACAGCCAACTTCTTTCTCGCTGCCAGACCTCGATCCACTCTGTGAAAACGATGATCCCATCGACCTTCTCAGCAATCACCAGGGCATCGCCGGTATCTGGAGCGGTCCCAGGGTCAACCACCCATTTTTTGATCCCAGCGGCTTAGCTGGTGACCAGGTCCTGACCTTCACACCAGATCCTGGACAATGTGCCGATCCTGCGCAGTCCACGATCTCCGTCACACAGCCAACTTCTGTCTCGCTGCCAGGCCTCGATCCACTCTGTGAAAACGATGATCCCATCGACCTTCTCAGCAATCATCAGGGCATCGTAGGGATCTGGAGCGGTCCCGGGGTCAACCACCCATTTTTTGATCCCAGCGGCTTAGCTGTTGACCAGGTCCTGACCTTTACGCCAGATCCTGGACAGTGTGCCAACTCGGCGCAGTCCACGATCTCCGTCGCACAGCCAACTTCTGTCTCGCTGCCAGGCCTCGATCCACTCTGTGAAAACGATGATCCCATCGACCTTCTCAGCAATCATCAGGGCGTCGCAGGGATCTGGAGCGGTCCCGGGGTCAGCCACCCATTTTTTGATCCCAGCGGCTTAGCTGGTGACCAGGTCCTGACCTTCACGCCAGATCCTGGACAATGTGCCGAACCAGCACAATCCACAATTGCAGTGACCAAGGCAGAGACTATAGTTCTTCCAACCCATCCACCCATTTGCACTCTGTCGGCAGCACTAGATTTGGGTGACTCACATAGTGGAGTCTCTGGTACCTGGAGTGGACCTGGAGTAAACCATCCCATTTTTAATCCCTCCGGATTAAGTGGAGACCATATCCTCACCTTCACCCCAGACCCAGGACAATGTAGCCAATCCAGTGAGATCGGGATCGCAGTACAAGTACCCAGACGGCCGAGTCTGAGCCTAAGTCAACATATCTGTGCTACCAGTGATCCAATTGACCTAGCCACTATGCAAGATGGGATGGTGGGAAATTGGCATGGTCCAGGTGTGACGGAAAATGCATTTGATCCTAACGGACACGGTGGTGAACTAAACCTGACCTTTGTCCCAGATGAGGATCAATGTGGCTTAATCAGCTCCCTGTCTTTGACCATCGTGGATACCATTACCATTGAAACCGACTTGCCCCGCACACTATGCCAATCCAGTGGTGGACACATGTTGAATCAAATTCAATCTGGAATTAAAGGCACTTGGACGGGTATTGGTATTTCTGAGAATACGTTTGATCCCCATGGTGTCACAGGCATCGTATCGCTTTTGTTCACCCCTGATCAAGACCAATGTGCTGCTTCGGTGGAGGCTAAGTTGGAAATCATAACACCCTCCCAACCAGAGGTCGACATTCCCAATAATATCTGTCCGAATGGGCCACAACTAGGGCTCAAGCTGATGCAGGAAAACCTCCAAGGTACTTGGTCGGGACCCGGTGTGGCGGATGATGTCTTTGACCCATCCAACTTACAAGGGGACATTAGACTTACTTTTCAACCACTAGTCGGTCAATGTGCCATGCCGGTGTCTACCGTCATTACCATAAGAACCCCTCCTGAGCTGGACATGGACATCATTCATCCCATCTGTCACGGAGAAGAAAGTGGAATGATCAATCTGAGCATTTCGGGCGAAGAACCCATCAGGTATGATTGGAATGTGGACGGAATTGGTGACTTTGATGATGCTAAGGATCTCGTCCATGTTGGCCACGGCCATTACGAACTAATCATCATGGATGCTCATGGTTGCCGTTTTGACACTTCGGCAAGCCTATTGAATCCCGATTCATTGCGAGTTAACATTATCTCCGGAAAGGAGGGAAACGATTACATAGCTGAGGTCACCGGCGGCACCCCCCCTTACCAATACTATTGGAGCTCCGGTGACAGCACCGAATCGACCAAGCCAATGGATCTAGATACGCTGATCTTGTCTGCCACAGATCAAAATCAATGTACGACGAGCACTCAGCTTCTACTAGCATCACCATGCAATCTAGAAGTTTCGATTCAAAGTGAGGATATTGCCTGTCATGGAGACAGTAGCGGAATGGCTCAGGTCTCCGTCTCAGGAGGCAAGATGCCCTATACTTTTGATTGGAGCCATGATGATACCTTAGCGATTGGCCAGGCTGATAAGCTCTGGGCTGGAAAATTTGCGGTGACTACCACAGAGGCTGGTGGCTGCTCCAGATCGGACACCTTCGAAATGACAAGTCCTACACCAATGACGCTAGAGGCTGTATTTAATCACGAAACAGGCAACAAAGGATCCATTACGCTCAAAACCGAGGGTGGAGAAAGTCCATACCATTACGCTTGGGATAATGGCATGAACACACCAACACTCGAAGGGTTGACACCTGGCAACTATCGACTTACTGTGACAGATAATGCTGGTTGTCAGATAGATACATCTTTTAAGATCGATACATTCGATTGTCAAATCGATGCATCCATAACCTGGCAGGTGGGATGCATTGGCCAAAACAATGGTGAGGCCCAAGTATCGCTGTCTGACACCCTGACCAAAGTGACTTTTCAGTGGAGTCATGATTCAAGTCTAGTCTTGTCCAAAGCAGACCATCTCGGGCCCGGATATTATATAGTTACCGTTTCTGATCATTCAGGTTGTCGGCAGCACTTGGAATTCGAGATCAATGCTGATGACTTTTTGGAACTCTCCATAGAATCAGTAGATGTCACCAAAGCAGGTATCCAGGATGGTTGGATCAAGAGCCAGGTGAGGGGTGGGAATGCACCTGTCAGGTACGCCTGGAGTAATGGTGCTTCAACTGATAGCATCGGTGGTCTGAAGCCGGGCCCTTATTCCGTAACCGTCACGGACCAGCTTGGCTGCTCGGACAGCAGTTTTATCAATATCAATGACTTTGCATGCACACTATCTGCTGCAGTAGCCATCACGGATCCTGCTTGTCACGGAGATGCTACTGGAACCGCAATCCTGAGTGCCACAAGTGCAGCTCAACCCGTTGATGTCATCTGGCAACATGATTCGGCGTGGACAAATAACATCGCCACTGGTCTAAATGCAGGTAGCTATACCCTAACTGTTTATGATGCCGATGGATGTACGCATCAATTGTCTTATATCATCACGGATCCACCGGAAATCACCATCTCGTTGGAATTAGAGCATCAACAAGGGGTGGAGGCCCACAATGGGATGGCGACTGCTAACGTGACTGGCGGCCATCCCGAATATACCTATATGTGGAGCAATGGGAGTGTCGATAACCATACTGATGACCTAGCACCAGGACTTCATAGCGTCACCGTGACAGATAGTAAAGGATGCCGTCAAGAGGATTCTTTTGAGATTCTGCCGTATGAGATCTGTCAGCTAAAGGTCGAACACTATGTAACCAATCCATCCTGCCGGGGAAACGATGGCAGCATTCAAGTCGAATTAACCAATGTTGCAGGCATCCCAAAGGTCTCTTGGCCTGGTCTCGCACCGGAAGGCACATACCACTTATCAGATTTATCGGCAGGGCTGTACACCGTGTTTGCATCCGATGACCACTGTTCGACAACCGACTCTATTTGGTTAACCATAGATAGCATAGTGGGGATAGACTATGACCTGGGACGGTCCATCTGTGACTCAAGCCCATCAGCTAAACTCACATTTCACCATGTACTTGGAGGCCAAGACCCATATAGTATTAGCATTGATGATACGGTACTAGACGATCTAAGTACACCCACAATTTTGGGAGTAGGAAGTCACGACATTTTAGTGACTGATCAAAATGGATGTCGCTTCGAAGAGTTGCTTTTCATTGATGAGCAGACTCAAATCCTAGTGAGCGATCATCGTACCATCAAGAGAGGAGAGGAGATCCAAATACAGGCTACCATCATGGGTGGCGATAGTGAGCTAACATATAGATGGTTCACCGATCAAAGCCCTATTTGTGACGCATGTCTCGGTTTCATCGCTAGTCCAGAACAAACGGAAACCTATCACTTCCAGGTCCAGGACCGGCAAGGATGCATGCTTGCTGCCCATGTGACTATTACGGTCGACGAAAGGCAACTGTTTTTCATCCCGAATGTCATCACGTTGAATGGAGACGGCCTCAATGACGAGCTGATCGTCTACGATGGCAAGGATCTTATTGACATTATTGAGTCTATAGAAATTTACAACAAGGAAGGTCTCTTAGTACATAAAGCAAGTGACTTTCCACCCAATCTTCCGATTTCTGAATTGGAAGGTCAATTAGAAAAAGTCATTACTCCAGAAGTTTTTATGTATCTGATACGCATCAGGTTCAAGCAGGGGTATGCGAGATCATATCAAGGAAGTCTTCACATCCTGAAATAGTCATAGGTATCTATCACAGCTGTGATGAACCTTCTGCCACTTCCCTTTCTGCCAGCAAGGGAGCGGATGCCAACCTAAAGTCGTAGAAGTTTCGGCGTTTATTTCTCTCAAGGACATTGATGCCGTAGTCAGTCAAATATTCCTGACCATAGACCAATCTGGCGACATATGATTTCCAATGGTCATCCACGTAGATCTGATTTTGAAAAGCCAGTTCTTGCCGGAGCCTTTGGAGCATTTCCTTATAGTTGGAAGCCGCTAGAAAGTACCATTTAGCATCATATAGGACCCGCTCAAATGTATTTTCCACTCTTTGGGGGTTTGCCACGTGCCTGATAGCCGTAATGATCTGATGCTTTTCCTTAATATCTACTCCGTTGCGCTCTAAGAAATTGTTGGCGAAAGCTGCTGCAGAATTAATGGGGTGCTTAGCTTCTCTGACAAATCCTGAGTTTTGAAACCAGGCAGCTATTTCCAACCGACGAATATCGTCATGTGAGAGATTCTCGTGCAGGCCAATCGTGCGCACAGCGTGCACGGTCAGGACCGTCAGTCGTTGATTGTGGAATACATAATTGCTTTGCAAGGTCGTGCTCAGCAGGTCTAAGACAAAGTCTTGTGCCCTTTCTGCGATTTTCGCAAGTCGCCTTTGTGGTAAGTCCAAGCTATCTTCCGGCTTCATTTCGATTTCTAAAATCCCTACTGGCTATGGACGATTCAGATGAAATCCATAACCTTAGAAGAAATACAGAAATCGTGCCAGTAAAATCATAAGATCCACAAAACTACCTCAATGTCAGCAAGATAGATGATGACAGATCTTAATATGATGCCTATGAAAGTCGCGCTAGATACATTTGTATTACGTTTTGAAGGCCGTAGTATAAGGCGTCACAGACCAATGCATGACCAATGGATACTTCCTGCAGCTCGGGGATCGAAGCACGGAAAAATCTTAAGTTCTCCAAATTAAGATCATGGCCTGCATTAACACCCAATCCAGCCGAATGAGCAGCAGCAGCAGTCTGAACAAATGCTTTAATGGCTGAGTCTTTACCCTTGTGGTATTCTTTCGCATATTTTCCTGTGTACAGCTCAATCCGGTCTGCTCCCACGTTAACTGCTCCTTCGACCATGCTGACATCCGGATCGAGAAAGAGTGAGGTACGCACACCAGCCGACTTCAATCGACCTATCACCTCTGTGAGAAAATCACGATGCTTGATGGTGTCCCAACCAGCATCTGAGGTCAGAGCTTCGGGAGCATCTGGCACCAAAGTACATTGATGAGGTTTTTCCTTCACCACCATCTCTAGGAAGCGCTCTGTGGGATTACCCTCAATATTAAACTCTGTCTGTACGACGGCATTCAACCTGGGTATATCATCATACCGGACATGCCGTTCATCCGGACGTGGATGTACGGTGATACCCTGAGCACCAAATTGCTCACAATCTCTTGCTACCTGTACAAGATCGGGCATATTGCTGCCCCGGGCATTTCTTATTAGTGCAACTTTGTTGATATTTACGCTCAATCTAGTGTGCAAAGACATAAGTTTCTTAATTAGTACAAAATGCTTTGGGGAGGTGAATGGAGTCTAATGTTCAGCGATACGAAGATACAATTTTGACGACTCAGCCAAATATCGGTTTGAATCGTACAGAGGCTGCCAAATGGCTCGTGCAATTGCTCATCGTGCTCACTGTTTGCATCCTTGCAGGTAGCATGATCAGCAGCCTATTTACTCAACAACTTGGCATGACACAGGGTCACCATCTGAGCACCGGGCATCTAAGGTTATCACTGCTGGTCCTGCATTCTTTCAGTTTTCTGATTCCCTCAGTGGTCTTTATCATCATTGCTTCTAAGACCGGTGCACTACATTTTTTCAGGATCCCTTCAGGCCTTAAGCCATCTTGGATAATGATGGGCTTCTTGATGCTCGTTTTGTTGATCCCGATCATACAATACAGCTATGAACTAAATCAAATGGTGGACCTTCCTACCTGGATGAATGCCATGGAAAGCAGCGCGAACGAGACCATCGTGCAGATGCTAAAAATGGAGAACACCTCAGTGCTCCTGCTCAATATATGTTTGATGGCCATACTGCCAGCTCTTGGTGAGGAGCTCCTATTTCGGGGGATCATTCAGCGTATCGGATACGCATTCTTCAGAAATCCGCAAGTGAGCATCTGGATAACTGCGCTACTATTTAGTGCTGTACACTTTCAATTTGCAGGCTTTCTTCCCCGCTTTCTGCTTGGCCTGTTTCTGGGTTACCTCTACTACTGGACTGAGCATCTCATGCTTCCCATAGTCATTCACTTTTTCAACAATGCCGGTATGCTCCTGATGGCTTACCTTGATCCAACGCAAATATCGGAGATCGAAAACCCTGCAGTTAGCGAGATTCCCTGGTATGTTGTCATCCTCTCTATATTACTTTTGATCCCCACGGTCCAATATTTCAAAAAAGTCAAATCAGGTCTGTCATGATGAAGCAATTCTTGACCATCGGTTGCCTGATCCTGGTGTTTCTGCCATCCCGAGCCAGGGTACTATCGGTAGAGATCATCCAAAGGGATACAATCGTACATGGAAAATCGTGGGGAGTAATAGGGCCCTACGAACTAATAAAGGGTAAGGTCTTTTTCGGCACTGATCCCAATAGTTCGTACAATCGGAAAGTCACGGATATCCATCTCGCACCCGTGGACCAAGATGACTTGGTGCGATCAAGTGCCGACCTCGTGGTGCTAAAGCCAGTGCACCACGAGTCTGAGCTTGCACTGGTTGAAGTCAGTGACCATGGTGGTAAGTTTGTACCCAGCATTATTTTTAATGGCTATGGAGAACTTCAAAACCCACACGATGAGGCAGCATTTGGTGACGGTCTATTCCTCAAACAGGGGTTTACATTTATTTGGGTTGGCTGGCAATTTGACTTACCTGAAGACAGGACCCTTCTTCGTTTTAATACTCCGGTAGCCAAGTATCCTGAGGGAGCACCGATCATTGGCCTGGTCAGAAGTGATTGGCGCATAGATGAGCCTACTCAAAACCTAAAGTTGGGCCACCATACGCAGAGTGGGTATCCGGTTTACGATCCCTCCTCGCAAATACATCGTCTTACCAAAAGAGTAGGCAGAGATGCACCAAGGATTGACGTAGATGAGCAACTCTGGGATTTTGGCAGACTTGATGATGATCAAATTGTACTTGATCATGAATGGATCCATAGTCAGTCGGGATTCGAGCCGGGGATGATATACGAGCTGATCTACCATTCAGTGGATCCTCCACTGGTAGGACTGGGTCTGACTGCCGTAAGAGATATCATTGCCTATGCCAAGCATGACTCTACCTGTGCTTTTCCTGCACGAAAGGGGATTGCCACCGGGTTCTCGCAGGCAGGCCGACTCTTACGTCACCTCCTGTACCAAGGATTTAATATCGATGAGGAAGGCAGAATTGCTTACGATGGCATGATGATCGTGGGTGCTGGAGCAGGCAGAGGCAGCTTTAATCATCGATTCGGTCAACCATCGAGAGCGGGAAGCCGTTATTCCACCTTTTTTTATCCGACAGACCTTTTTCCCTTTGCGGGAAGGAAAACTATGGATAAAAAACATCGCCACACCGATGGGCTACTCAATGCACTGCCCTTGCCCTACCGACCTAAAATTTTCTACGTAAATACCGGCTACGAATATTGGAATCGGGCCGCCAGCTTGATCCATACCACTCCCGATGGCAAATCAGACGTTAAATCCCTTGACAATGAGCGCATTTATCACATTGCAAGTGCGCAACATTATGTGGATCCGGTTCCTACAGTAGACTCGCCAGGGCAGCACCAGATCATCATCGGTAATCCATTGCAGTACCAACCCAATCTGAGGGCACTCCTCCTATCATTGAAGGAGTGGGTCCATAAGGATAAAGACCCTCCGCCCAGTCAATATCCAACGATCGCCGAAGAGCAGTTGGTTTCTATACAAGCCATCGACTATCCAAACATTCCGTCGTTTAATCCATCGCATGTGATACATAACGCCTATCGAGCAGACTACGGAGGTAACTGGTATCGAGGCATCATCACCAAGCAGCCGCCACTTTTACGTGATCCATTTGTCTCTTTAGCTCCTCAAGTGGATGCTTTTGGCAATGAGTCTGCCGGCATTCGCAACTTTGAGCTGGAGGTACCCCTAGCTACATACATACCATATGCTGTGCGCCAGGGCTTCCGTGGAGGAAATGGTGAGTTGCGAGATTACCAGGGAACTTTCATTCCATTGCCCCAACAACCTAATCCTGCCGACGACCGCCCATCGCTTGAGACCCTGTACAACAATAAAAATCAGTACATCTTGCGAGTTAGGAGGGTACTTGATTCTTTGGTCGATGCCCGATTCTTGCTTAATGAAGACATCCATGATCTCTGTGAGCGGGCCAATCAATATTGGTCCTGCACATTTACAGATCCCCCCACCACAGGCAAAGAGATTAAAGTGATGACCTTCAATATCAGGTATGATAATCCTGGTGACGGCGAAAGTGCTTGGCCAAAACGCAAGAACTTCGCCATGGAGGTGATGGATTCATTCAGCCCGGACTTCCTGGGTCTACAGGAGGCTCTGGGCCATCAGTGCAGGGATGTTCGTAGGGGATTAAAAGGATACCGGTGGTTTGGTGTCGGCAGGGAAGATGGTGACAAAAAGGGCGAATATGCCCCCATTTTCTACAAAAGAAAAGAGTGGAACCTCATGAAATCAGGTCATTTCTGGCTCAGTCCTACTCCCAACGAACCATCAAAAGGCTGGGATGCGGCTCTGCCAAGAATCCTCACATGGGGACTTTTTGAGCATAAAAATTCTCGTTTGCAGTACTACGTATTCAATACTCACTTTGATCATCGGGGTGAGCAAGCAAGATATGAAAGCGTACTGCTGATTCGTGAACAAATCAAGTCAATCGCTGGAGAAGATCCCTTTGTACTGATGGGTGATTTCAATTTTCACACCCAATCAAAACCATATTTAGCCATGACTTCATCCCGCACGGACTATGGCATCATCGATGGTAGGGTGATCTCCAATGAGCAGCCGCAGGGACCTAGAGGAACCTTTTCAGGCTTTTTGGTCAAAGATGATCTTCCTCTCAAGCAAATTGATCACATTTTCGTGGATAAAAACTCACAGGTCTCCTCCTTCGAAATCGTGTGTAAATCCAGGAACGGGAGGTATCCCTCAGATCATTTTCCGGTGGTAGCTTCCGTCACACCTCAATTCTCAGAGTAAGGTACAGCATGGTATTCTATCCATCCATCCTTAGGATTTTCTTGATATAACGATCTAAAAATCGATGTGAAAACAGATATCGGGGCACTGTCCATTTTATCCATTTTTTATTGAGCATGGCATATCGTGCTTTAGGTCTACGTTTCAGATAGATTTTGAACAAATCATCGACAAAATCCTGGACTTCTAATCCTTCTTCAGCTTCTCGCACAAAGCCCGATCTAAACCTGGAAACGACCTCACCGTACATGGACTCCATTACTTCATCAGTCAGATCTTCTACCTTCTCCCAGATGGGCGTCTTGATGCTTCCAGGGGCAATGATGATGACATCGATGCCAAATATCATCAGTTCTCTTCGCAAGGTGTGAGAAAATCCTTCTACAGCATGCTTGGAGGCAGCATAGGGACCCATAAAAGGGAAGACCAACTGACCCGCTACGGAGCTGATGTTCATGATCTTTCCCGGTGGATGCTTGCAGTCTTTCACTGCTCCCAAGAGAGGTAAGAATGCTTTGGTAGTCTCAATCAATCCAAATAGATTCACTTCAAACTGATACCGATAATCTTCGATTGGAATGAACATAGTGGGACCACTAACAGCCATGCCCGCATTATTGATCAGCAGATCGACACCCTCCGATTCTAGGATGTCGGCGACCTTATCCCTGGCTGCGTAAATCTCATCATGACGCGTCACGTCAAAATCAAGGGGAGTAAACTGCGGTCCGAGCTCCTGAGCAAGACGAACACCATCTTCACTTTTGCGTACACTACCAAAAACTCGATAGCCTTCATTGACAAATTTTAGCGCAGCGGCATACCCTATGCCGGTAGAGGTTCCAGTGATGACGATATTGCCTTTGTACTTATCCATAGTGAGTCCAGTGATTGAGTCCACACTCAAATGTAATGGTAAGTTTTAAGATGACAGGTCAGGGATGCCATCTCAACTGAGAGGCAGCACCAGACTACCAGGGCAAAAACGGTCGGCAAATGGAATCACCGAGCATCTCATAAGGCCTAAGTCACATGCTAACGAATGACTTAGACATGCTGATTCATAAATTCAATGGCCCTGCTTTCAATATAGGATTGGGATAAGCCAGGATACCAGAATCCAACATGGCCACCATACTTAGGTGTCTCCAGATACACAAAATCATGATATTCACAAGCATCCTTCGGATAGCTCTTTCGCATCAAGAATGGATCGTTGAGGGCATTGATGATTAATGTCGAAGTACGAATACCATCCAGAAAATTGTTGGCTGATCCCTGCTCATAGTACTCCTCGGCGGTTTCGAAGGGTGTCAGAGCGGTCGTGTACTTGCTGTCGAAGGCATGCCACGACCCCACCTTGTGGTAGTTTTCCAGATCAAAAGTACCAGGGTACTGCTGGTTTTTGGCTTCAAATTTCTCCTTCAGCGATCTTCTAAATCGTCTAGTGTATAAATAACTGGACCAGCGATCGAGGGCCTTTGATGAAGAAGCCAGATCGCACGGAACGGAGATGGCCACTGCACTTCTCACCGGTAAGGGTACTTCTGAACTCAAGACACCAAGGTATTTTAAGATCACATTTCCTCCAAGACTAAAACCGCACAGTGAGAGCGCATCGTATTTTCCCAGCTCAATCAAATGCTGGACCACTGTGGTTAAATCTTCAATTTCTCCGTGATGGTACATGCGCAACCTGCGATTCATCTCACCACTGCAGGATCGAAAATTGATGGCAAGCACATCCCATGCCTTGCCATGCAATACCGATGCCATGCCTTTCATATATTGGCTGTCGCTACTACCTTCCAGACCATGACACAGAATCGCCAGTCGTTTGTGCCCACCGACCAACCAATCCAAATCTAGAAAATCTCCATCTGGAAGCACTAACCTCTCCCTGGCATAGTTGACGGATTTGACAGGTCTAAGGAGGTAGGGAAAGATGGTTTCCATATGCCCATTAAGCAGATAGAATGCCGTCTTGTAAGTACTGGATAGTATCGGCATGCTTCTAAAATTTTGCGAATGCACGTACTGGGAGTGAACCGATGCCCCTAATCTTAGGGGGTACTGCTGAAAAATTGGCACCTTCATTGGGTATGAGGTGAAGCTGACAGAGCTGCTCCACGATGCAAATATCAGCCCCAAGCAGACTGGTATGAACAGGCCTCATTTTGCCACTGGTGTCGTCGATATTTGGACTGTCTATTCCGACCACCTTGGATCCAGCATCGACCAGAAAACTGGCTGCGGCTGCAGTGAGGAAGGGATGTTGCTCATAGTACTGATCCGTACCCCAATGAGTGGCCCATCCAGTATGTATGAGTAAGCATTTGTCGGCCAACTCCAAGTCTTCAAAAAACTCTGGTCCGATAGCCAGGCCTGCTTGAAATGGTGCATCAACTTTGATCGTAGCCAGATCGACTATATCTGACAGAAAAAGTTGCGTGAAATCCCTACCCTCCTCGAAGCGATGAAACGGACAATCCAGGTAGGTGCCAGTATTTCCAACCATCTTTAACTGTCCGATCTGAAATGTAGTCTCCCCGTCGTAGTTTGCGCGAGAAGCTTCCCTACTCAGGAAATCACAGATCATCGGACCTGGTAGCCCCTTATATGGAGGCATTCCATCTTCGATTGTGTGACTAAGATCAATGTACTTCATCTCGCAACCGAGCGTTGAATGAGGAGATCCCTTATCATATCACCGCCGCAATGCCATTGCAACGAATGTGTCTGAAAGCAGCTGAAACACAAACATCGGATTAAACACTGACCGACATTAGTAGGTCGAGTTGACTCGAGCTCCGAGGAAGTATGGCGATGGGTTCTATCGCTTAGGTCCATGACCGGAAGAAAACCACTGAGCAGTCCTGGAGAGACTATCCAACCAATGATAAGATTTAAGGGCCTACGCATGCTGTTTGGTTTTCACCGCGAAAGTATGATAACTCCCTACGACTATCAAATCAGATGACAGAGACCATAAAATCCTTTTTGACATCAAACCTTTGATTCGCTCCAGAATCTTACCACATGTAGGAGTTTCCACAGGGAAGTTTTCACTACGCTCGAGCTACTACGCAAGCTTCATCGAAACTCAAAAAAAATAGATTCTCATCCACAACTAAATTCAGTTTATTAAAATTGCCTGATTCCAGAGTGGACTCACTTGCCAACATTTACTATATTTCCGGCCTAAATCCTGAAGATGAAAAAATTCGTGAGAATCTTTGCCATAACTGCCATTATTGGCGCGATGAGTTGTGGTGGTGGCGAAAAAGGAACAGATGCTGCAAAGTCGGATCAAAAAATGGACGCACCAGAACCCACAACACCTGCGGCACCTGATGGTGAGAAGATTTTCAAGACGTACTGTATTGCATGTCACGGTCTCGATGGCAAGCTTGCCCTCAACGGGGCTAAGGATTTATCGGTATCCGCCATCACCATGGAAGATCGGATCCAACAGATCACGAAAGGAAAGGGGCTGATGACTCCCTACGAGAGCATTCTCTCACCTGAGCAAATCCAAGCGGTTGCTGACTATACTGTGACATTAAAGCAATAAAATGGATGTTTTAGGTCTGATGTCGGGTAGCTCATTAGACGGATTAGATTTGTCTTGTTGCTCTTTCCAACTTAAAAAAAAACTCCCTTAGAGGTAGATTGGCATTTCATTCAAAGTGAGACGATCCCCTATCCTCTCCACTGGAAACAGGACCTGGCAAATGCCACTCGGTACACCGGTAGATCGCTTTATTTGCTAGACCATGCTCTCGGTAAATATGTGGGTCAATTAGCCAAGTCCTTTTGCGATAAATCTAACCTTACACCTTCGTTGGTTGCCTGGCATGGGCATACCATATTTCACGATCCTGCGGAGCAAGCTACCTGCCAAATAGGACATGGTGCTGCCATTGCAGCTCAAGTCGAAAGGCCTGTAGTTTGCCAATTCCGGCAGATGGATATGGTCCTAGGCGGACAAGGTGCACCCCTGGCACCGCTGGCAGATCAGCATCTTCTTCCCGAGGCAGACTACTATGTGAATTTGGGTGGAATCTGTAATATTTCGTTCTTGTCAGGTGGCATCAGGAGATCCTTCGACATTTGTGCCTGCAATCAACTACTTGACAAACTTGCACAGGAACTGAATCTGACATTTGATCCTGAGGGCTCGATCGCTGCGTCAGGACACCTCCATACGGATCTACTGGGAAAACTGAATGCCTGGCCCTACCTGCAGCGCACCCCTCCCAAGTCACTAGACAACAGCCAGGTGATGAGCGATCTGTGGTCGATTATCCAGAGCTGTGATGCCACTATCCCCGATAAACTTCACACAACTACCAAGCACATTGCGCAGCAGATCGCTTCCATCATCTTAAGGTATCGGTCACAGAAGGGAGTAACAGCCAACATAGCCATTTCAGGAGGCGGAGCATTCAATGTCTTCTTATTGCAGCAACTAAGATCCGCCCTTTCTGAGATTTCATTTGAATTTATCCCCCTAAGTCCGGAATTGATCGCCTTTAAAGAAGCCGCGCTCATGGGCTTGATGGGTTTTCTCTTTATCCATGGCATCACCAATGTCATCAGTAGCTCTACGGGTGCGTCAGATGATCATGTGGGTGGATGCCTCTATCAAAACTGGAAAGCACCAGCCACCATTAATGTATAAGCAATCTAAGGTAATAGTAACGGGAGGGTCGGGCTTCATTGGGAGCTACATCGTCAGAAATCTGCTTCAACAGGGATACAACGACATCCTCTGCTTTAAACGCCCTACCAGTGATCTTGCCCTCTTAGGGGAGGCCGCTCAATCCGCAAGATGGCAGGATGTAGACTTACTGGATGTTTGTACCCTACAGGATCACCTCAAGGATGCTCAGGTGATCATCCATGCAGCAGCCTTGGTCTCATTTGCCCCTGCCGACAAAGCTGAATTGCTAAAATTTAATGTCCAAGGCACCGCCAATCTGGTCAACGTGGCGCTGGATTGTGACATTAAAAAATTCATACATATCAGTTCGATTGCCTCCCTTTCCCGGTCAGCAGATCAGTCACTGATCACCGAGTCAACCGAGACTGATGGTGTCAAGGTATTGTCGCCTTATGCCATCTCAAAGTACAAATCTGAAATCGAAGTTTGGAGAGCTGGTGGCGAGGGTCTGCCCATCGCTATACTCAATCCATCGGTGGTGGTAGGAAGCGGGTTTTGGAGTAGAGGGAGTGCCAGTTTCTTTCGGCAGGTACTTGGCGGCATGCCCTTTTATCCCCAGGGCTCAACGGGTTTTGTTGATGTCCGTGATGTTGCCAAAGCGGTCATTTTATTGCTCGAAAGCGACATTGAACAGCAACGATTTCTGATCTCCTCAGAAAACAGATCCTATCTCGATGTCTTATCACAGATAGCCTGGCAATTAGATGTAAAGCCTCCCTCCATCCGACTCAATCCATTCCTAAATGAGTTGGCCTTTATGGCGAGCAAAATAGGCTCACTCTTTTCGTCAGATGCAAAGGTGATCACGCGAGGCAGCCTGAGAAATGCTTCCAAAAATTATCTATTTGATAACCGGAAATCTGTTGCAAAATTAGGAATGAGGTACATACCGATCGAACAGACCATTGCAGCAACCTGCCAGCAATTAAAGATTGCGGCAAAAAATGCCTTTCAGCCGGCTTACCTGCCTTCCAATGATCACCTGCAATAGGTTTAATTACTACTAAATTCATACCAACGACAACTGGCAAATCAAGACACATTATTGGTATCTACCATTGATAATACATTGATCTGAAGCCTAGGATATATCGCAGATTATTACATAAGAAAAAATGATGCTTCCTTTAAATTAATCTTAGGTTTAGTACCTGTAAATACCTATTTTGACTCTTTATCATACTGTGATTGGTGTGTGATGACCAATCAGATTTTCATTGTCCTTTTAAAAACTAAATCATGACGCTAGAGACGAAAAACATCCGTAATGTAACTCTGCTTGGTCACTCTGGCAGTGGTAAAACTACCTTTGCTGAGACCATGTTATTTGAGTCAGGAACCATCAGTCGAAGAGGATCAGTAGAAGACGGTAACACTACTAGCGACTTTACAAGTATAGAAAAGGAACGAGGTAACTCGATCTTCAGCACCTTGATGCATGCTAATTGGAGAGGCAACAAGATAAACATCATTGATACTCCTGGACTGGATGATTTTGTCGGAGAGGTCATTTCTTCGTTGAAAATAGCGGATACTGCATTACTCCTGATTGATGCCAGGTCGGGAGTGGAAGTGGGTACCGAATTGGTATGGGAGTATGTGGATGAATATCATACACCAGCGATGTTTGTCATCAATCAGCTCGATCACGATAAAGCTGATTATGAAAAGAGTCTTGACCAAATCAAGCAAAGATTCGGCACTAATGTCATACCGGTGCAATACCCCCTAAATCAGGGTGCGGATTTCAACACCATCGTGGATGCTCTTAGATTGGTCATGTATGTGTTTCCTGAGGGAGGTGGAAAGCCCGAGAAGAAAGAAATACCCGAAAGTGAGATAGCCAAGGCTCAGGACCTCCACAACCAACTGGTAGAAGCTGCAGCGGAAAACGATGAAACCCTGATGGAAAGGTTCTTCGAGGAGGGGTCACTGACAGAAGAAGAGCTGGCAAGAGGACTTACAATTGCACTGGCAGCGCAAGAAGTCTACCCGGTATTCTGTACTTCTGCCCTAAACAATATGGGCAGCGGACGGATCATGGGATTTATCAACGACGTCGCTCCTTCACCGGCTGATCGGCCTGAAGCCCGGTTAGCTGATGGCGGTACACTAGCATGTGAAGTAGCCGCTGATCCTACCCTATTTGTTTATAAGACGATGTCCGAACCCAGGATTGGCAATGTCAGTTATTTCAAGATTTTTAGTGGGAAGCTCAATGCAGGAGATGAGCTATATAATGAACGTACAGGTACATCGGAGCGCTTCAACCAAATATTTATTTCGGATGGTAAAAATCGCACACCGACCAATGATCTGGTGGCAGGAGATATCGGTGTCACAGTAAAACTCAAAGATACCCACACCAATGATACGCTTGGCATTAAGGGGAAAGTGAAGACCATTGAACCCACACGTTTTCCGGATCCCAGGATCAGAACGGCCGTGGCAGCACCAGCCAAAGGTGAATTGGAAAAGATGGTCAAGGCACTGCACACCATCCAAGAAGAAGATCCCACAGTGATCGTGGAACAGTCCAAAGAGCTCAAACAAACCATCCTCCATGGCCAGGGACAACTGCATCTGGACCTCATTAAATATCGCTTGGAGAAGGCCAACAATATTCACATAGACTTTATAAGGCCCAAGATCTCTTACCGAGAAACCATCACGAAAATTGCCAACGATTCCTACCGTCACAAGAAACAGAGTGGTGGTGCTGGCCAATTTGCTGAGGTACACATGCGCATTGAGCCATACACTGAAGGAATGGCTCCTCCCTCTGATTTGAATGTGAGAAACGAAGATATAACCGAGCTGCCTTGGGGAGGTAAACTGGTCTACCTATGGTGCATCGTGGGAGGATCCATTGACTCAAAGTTTTCAAATGCTATCAAGAAAGGTGTCATGCAAAAAATGGAGGAAGGACCATTGACCGGATCTCCCTGCTTGGACATTCGCGTATGCATTTATGATGGAAAAATGCATCCGGTTGACTCCAATGATATGGCTTTTCAACTGGCTGGAACGATGGTATTTAAAAACGCATTTGAAAAAGCTCATCCTCAGCTTTTAGAACCCATACACGATGTGGAGATACTTTGTGACGATGAGGTCATGGGCGATGTGATGAGTGACCTACAATCACGTCGAGCGATGATTTTGGGCATGAATACGGAGGGACACTATCAAAAAATTCAGGTAAAAGTACCGCTGGCAGAGATGTATCAGTACTCCAGCACATTACGATCTATCACTCAGGGCAAAGCAAAATTTAGCAGATCCTTTGCTGAGTTTCAGGCAGTGACCCCAGACCTCCAAAGAGAGTTGATCAATCAATACAAAACTGAGCTGCAAGAGGCCTGACTCGTCGGTTTAGAGAGCGTACTCCGAAAAGGCTGGCCATGCTAGGAACGGCTCTTTTGGCGATTTTTCCATTTTCACAGTCCTCGGGCAGCATTGATCTCGAAAAAGTGAAAATCCATCCAAATCGGCACATGTTATAAAGATGCCACTTTCCGGAGCGCACTCACCAGTCATTTGGGCCCGCTCGCCAAGGAGTATGGCGATCCATCTAGGATTTGGAAATTGGACTGACTTATTCGTCCCTCACTTTCCGGAAAAAGATGCATCTATTCCTTAGCTGCTGTCTGAAGCATGATCTTTGCAATCTTATGTGCGCATTCGGCGGGTTTGAAGTTGGCAAGATTGCTGAGAATGATGATGGTCAATGGTTCACTGGGAAATCTCATGAATTGAGCACGATAACCTCCCAGGGAACCGCTATGGCCAACTACCTCCCTCCCCAAGAATCGCTCTTTTCGAATGGCAAAGGCATACTTAATATCTGAACCATCATTGAGTTGACCGCTGGTCAGCAATCTTGACAAAAAATTCAAAGAGCCAATGCGCGGGTCATCAAAATTAGCACTCCATTTTGCCAAATCACCCACGGTGGTATAGAGCCCTCCTGATCCAACCAGGTCAAATCGCATGATCATATTCTCAATCTGACCGAGATGATTTTTGCGATATCCCCAGGCACGATTCGGCACCAGTTTTCGATTGTCATCCAAGAACATGGAGTGCTTCATATCCAGAGGATGAAAAATGTGCTCCTGCGCAAAAACAGAGAGAGGTGTTCCAGAAACCTGCTCAATAATCATGGCCAGCAACAAGTACCCAGAGTTACTATAGCTGTATTTTTCCCCGGGTTGGAAAAGCAAAGAATCCTCTTCCGTGATTAATTGGTATACACGGTCGACCGGTACGCGATTGAGGTAATCATACCCTCGATCTTCTAAAATGTCAAAGTAATCCTTAATACCACTGATGTGATAGATCATTTGTAGAATCGTAATATCTCGACCATATGATGGAAAATCTGAAAAAAACTGACCGATTTGTGCATCTAGGTCCAGCTTCCCTTCTTCGGCAAGTAGTAAGGCACAACTGGCAACAAATTGCTTGGATATGGAGCCTGCATAAAACACTGTGCTGGGTGTCACTGCGATGCTTCGCTCAAGATCAGCCATGCCATACCCTTTCTCATAGACGATTGTGCCATGACTCATAACCGCCACTGCACAGCCAGGCATATTTGTTCGATTTACCTCCTCAAATACCCGATCTATGGCTTGCTCTTGCTTCTCAGATAATTGCTGAGCTTGAAGTGCGTGAACAAGACAGGTACACAGTAAAATAAGATAAAGACGAGTCACAGGGATAGCGGCTTTAAGATCACATCGGCTCTACGATTCTTTAGTCTGCCATAATACGAATCATTGCGGTAGGTAGGCAGAAATTCTCCAAAATCCTTGATCTCAATCGCTTCTGGTTGAAGATTGTAGTTAATCAACTTATGAAAAACAGACCTTGACCGACCTTCGGACAGCCTTTGGTTAAATTCCTTCCCACCAATGTTATCTGTGTGACTCTGGATGATGACCTCGTATTGCTCTATGTGTGGGAAGCTATCCAGCCACTCGTAAAGGTCATGTTCCTGAACTGGGTCGATGTAGTAGCTACCACCTCCGAAATATATGCTCCGTATGTGCATGCTGGTATCTACCGTCTGACCGGTCACAGCGCAAATCGGAAGCAGCGAGAAGAATACTATGTAGTGAACTAGTGTTTTCATACTCATTAAATGAGCCTTGGGATCGTCTTCCAACCTATGAAAAAGGATGTATGACCAAAATCGCAGATGCAGTGTATCGTGTGCTTATCTAAAGTTAAAGAATTTTTGGGCTACACATTGCTGGTGGCACATCCTGTACTTGTCTGTGAGAAGGGAGCTTACATCTCTTATGTATAAATGTAAGTTTAGAATTATCGCAAGTCTTTCTTTGATCTTGAAGCGTATCAGTGTACGGAGAAACCCCTACATTCGTCAGGGTGACAAAACAGATCATGCGCATTGGATTTGATGCAAAACGTCTCTTTTACAACGATACTGGACTTGGTGTCTATAGCAGGCTACTTATCAAAGGTCTTCTGACAGATTTTCCAACCCATGAATACCACCTATATGCCCGAAAGCCCTATGAAAGCCAATACTTTGAGGCTTTCAAGGAGTGCATAATACGTGTTGGACGTGGCATAGGATGGCGAAGCTATGGAATGAGCAGGGATATTGGGCGAGACGGATGTCACCTTTTTCATGGGCTCAGTCACGAGTTGCCCATGACGCACAGTAAGTCCTCCTGCAAGAGGGTAGTGACCATTCATGACCTGATTTTTAAAAAGCACCCTACATTGTATCCCTGGTTGGACCGCAAGATATATGACCTGAAGTGTCGATACAGCTGTCTCCACAGTGATAAAATTATCGCAGTGAGCAAGCAGACGCGTAGGGATGTCATGGAAGTTTACCAGATACCAGGGCACAAGATCGAAGTGATCTATCCACCCGTACTTGCATCGGATCCTCCTGGACCTAAGCATGAGGAGGACATCATCAGACAATATGGTTTGCATGATCCCTATTGGCTCTATGTAGGATCGATCAATCAGCGCAAAAACTTAGAAGGCTTGCTCAAAGCGCTGACGATCTGCCGGTCATCTCTTCCCTTGCTTGTCCTAGGCAAGGGAGGTCGGTATGAAAAACAAGCCAGACAGATGGTCGGGGACCTGGATCTCACCTTGCGAGTACGTTTTGTGGGTCACATTGCTAACCGGGATCTGTCCGTTTTCTATCGGCAAGCCCGAGCACTCATTTATCCATCCTTCTATGAGGGTTTTGGGATCCCAATCGTCGAAGCCTTGCAAAATCGGGTAGCAGTGATCACATCGAAAACCAGCAGTATGCCGGAGGCTGGAGGTCCTGGAGCCATACTGATCGATCCTCATGAGCCTGCCTCGATCGCAGCAGCAATGGATCGTCTGGAAGGGGACTCAGACCTCCGCTATGAGTTGATCACAGCTGGATTCCAGCATGGTCAAAATTTTCTCCCAAAAAATATCGCAACTCAGACAATGAAGCTGTACCAGAAAGTGATGAATAGCCATTAGCAGGAGAAAAATATGCCTGCCTGTCTCCGAAGTAAAGAACACAAATTAATATGTCCAATGGGCTCCAGATGACAGGCCAGACATGGGCATATGGGTAGGTGCTTTTAAAAACGGTGTAGCAACGGCTTGTATATCCTTACATATTAGGAAACCTCATATATGCAATACAAATATATATTCTTTTCTCAGATATCTAGCTACACGGAACGTTCTTTTTTTCTTAAGATATTGGATGCTGCGTACGCTTAAGGTACACAGTGACAACTATTTGATGCTCACTTCTTAATCAAAATGACATTGGAATCCCTAGGAAACCGATACCTGATTAAGAAGAAGCTGCGCAACCAGGCCAAACCCGACGAAACTTTCACTACCTGATAAGGCGGCTGAGGATTGTTTGGGTGTTTAGATGCCGTCGATGGGGTGGGCTTTTTTTGATGCTCCATTGCCCTTTCAGGTGGATTGACTCCTTCCACCACCTGTTGATTTAAACTTTGACTGGCTGAGTTCATAGACAAGGCCTACAGATTTTATTAGATGAATACTCCGTAGTATTGAGCGCTGCCACGTATTCGCCCAGTAAAGATACACATTATGGCAAATTCTAATAGAATTGTTCTATAATATATAAGTATCTCTTAGGAGATCGTTCATACCACAACAAAAAGTTATATGTGAATGAAGCAGTATCCAAAGACGGTGGGAATCTATCCAGTTTGGTGGCTGGTCTAGGGGCCTTTCAGCTTACACAAAGATGATGACAAAGCCAAATATCTTGGATGTCTTGTCAGTGAACACTGGGGCGAAAACACCCTAAAAATAGAAGAGGCTGTACGAACAATCTCAGGATTACAAGTGGAGAAATATCGTACAGCCTTTCTGGTGCATGACAGGATGATTGAATTTGAGTGTTCTACCAGAAAGTCATGCCGGGTCACGTAACTACAGGATTCAAAACGACAGCCTTTATCATAAGCAATCGTCACTAAGCAAGGGTCAACTACTAATTCTGAGTAAATGTCTCTCTTGTTTATAAACTCAGCCCAAACGTCTTTCGACATTCAGGAAGACTAAACCAATAAACTTCGAGGTCGGATTTGAGTGTTGACGATCAAAGCGATCTTGGTGTCTTTCGAGTATAAGACAAATGAATGCGGCGAGACACGTACGACTAGAAAAAAAAAATAACATTTTTTTGTTCGTAATGCGTAAATTACTAATAGTGAGTATGTTGTAAAGCTTTCTGCGTTGACCATTAACGAGGTCAAATAGGGTGTCGATGAGATATCTAGTATTGTAGTGGCAATTAAGGGGATCATCTGCAAAGTGTCCACCAAATAATGTCATTGATTCGAGTACTGAATGCGTGAATTTCGAGTCGATTGCCAAATCAAAAAAAAGCTCTTTTGGCGAACTTTCATTCATCTCAAGAGTCTGATACTCAGGTATCCCTTAATCTCGAAAAGATGACAATCCGGTATGTTTTTATGAAGATGGCACTTCCTTCCGGAGTGCACCCACTAGTTTAATTCCCACAAATGGCTGAAAGTAAGGCATTTCATTCTGGGACCGGATCTCGAATCTATTAGTATCGTGGTCGTACGTTGCATATCCGTAGACATTCTTACGACCCATCAATAGATTGCGTGCTCCTACATAAGCAAAGAGATCGATGGCTTCTCCATGGCCGATCTGTCTAAAATAAGTAACGTCAAGACTGTTGGCGAGTGATAATCTGTGATCACCCTGATTTTCGTTCATGAGGATAGAAACACCTTCCTGGCTGATTCTCCTTACACTCGGCGTAGTTACGTGCTTGCCAGCTGCTACATTCCATCGGCACACAAGGTGTTGATCATGGTGCGGTCGGGTCCCGATCTGTTTGGAAGCCGACAAGGTCGAATGGTGCTGATACACTCCTGGCATCAAAAACTTCTTTCCATGGTTGAGTGACTCAAAATGAAGGAGTGGATTTCGGTACCGGTAAGAAAGTGAAACATCCCACCATTTGCTATGCTTAGCTAATAGAAGTCCCAATTCAAACTGATTCTTGGTTCCGGTTGGCATTGATTCGCTCATGAGTTCTCCGAGGCTACCTAGGCTTGTCAGGCCAAAGACATTCGGAACATGCCTGCTGTGCGTAAAACCTAGGTTAGGCCAAAGTTTCCATCTGTTTTTCAAGAGTATCTGACCGCTCAGTAGTACACTGTGATCCAGCAAGGGATTACCGGCACTTGCCATCACATATGGCATGCTTGTACGAACACCTGAGACAAGCTCCATCTGTAACGGAGTATAGAATGATGTGGCTCTTTTAGCTCCCATGGTTAGTTGCACCTGACTATTTACAATCCAAGCCAAATCGACTTCTGCCATATGTCCTATTCCATAGGTTTTAATCTCGCCTAAACTGGACAAACCAGTCGCGGCTTTTAGCGTCAACGATTGATTGATATGCCAAGCATCCTCCACGCGTACCTCTAGTCCAGGTACTCTATTTGGAGCACCACCAGCATCTTCCTGACGTGCGGCGCCAAAATCCCGGCTAATATGATAAGTAGGCAATACCTGCGAGTGAAAATTGGCTTTAAACTCGATCAGATTAGTAGGACTTGTTCGCAAGCCAAAAGTGGTACCAATGGCACTAGTATTTGAATGCATTCGCAAATCAGAATCCTGAAGATAAAAATCCTGACTTGACGTAACTAGATCTCTAAAATCTTCATAATGACTATGTCTGAAATCTCGGTGTGACAAGTACACATCAAGGTACTTATTGGGATCAAAAGTGTGCAGCCAGTGCACGCCCACCCCCAACACAGCTTGCTTTAGATGGGAGATCACATCACCACCGGCATCATCCATGAAAAACGAAGAATCATTGACCAAATGTCCAAGATTGGATTCTTCAAAATATCCGTGAAATGAAAATTCATCTGTAGGAGTCAATGTATGATTTACCAACAGAGATACATTTCGTTGTTTTCGCTCGAGGTGTGGGGCATCTGGATCAAATTGGATGGTCAGTACACCGGGGTTCTGGTTCTGCCCGGAGATCAAGACACGATATGCAGTGGAATGGTTGATGTCTCCGTTCAATCTCAAATCCAGGCCATCCAGGCCGAAGGACAATTCATGGCTGTTCTTTTCAGGTACCTTGGTGTATTCAGCAGGTGAGTGACTCAGATCCTGCTCACTTTTTGAGATCCAAAGTGAATGTGAATCCGAACCTCCAAAACGGTCTGTGAAGAATCGGGTTCGCCGGGCAGAAGCATCACTAAAATGATTGAGACTTGACAATCGAAAGGTGGAGGCAGCCTGTCGAGTTTTAGGGACATCAGAGCCATTCATTTGTATCCGCACACTCATGTCATCGTATAGTTCTATTTGCAAAAGCCCAGATGTGTCAATCGCACTGACTGCTTGCAGGCTGTGTAAACCCTCGGTCAACTCTAAGACAAAATATCCATAGTCATCTGTACGTGTAAAGTTCGAATCGGATAAAGTGCTCCTGACCACTGCTCCACAGATCGGTAGCAGGGAGAAGTGGTCCTGTACCCAGCCCTGCACTTGAACCAGACGTGGCTTATTGCGCTGTAAGATGATCTGATTTCCGACGATCCTCCACTCGATGTCGTTAGGTGCCAGGAGATCTGTCAGCAGTGAAGTCAATGGCACCTTTCCAGCTGCCGTATGGTGCTTTTGATATTTTGGAAATATACGGGGATCAAAGGCAAACTTTAGTTGAGATTGCTCTTCAATCGTATGTAGTAGATCAGATAAATATAGACTGGTGTCTGATAGCTGAACGGTGGTGGAGTGGTAACTTTGAGCGCTTAGAAAGGGAGTTTGGAAGATCAGGAGGACTGAAATCCAGTTGAAAATACTACTTATATAATACGATTTTCCCATTAAGCTCTCGACTTTCTAAGCCACAAACATTCTTAATGGATTGCACAATCGTCTCAAGATCTGTCTTATTAAAATTGGCATCTATTCTACAATCTACAACGAGGTTGTCGTCTAAAACAACCACATCTCCAAATGAACGGTTGATTTCCTTAATCACATCGGTCATCAACTTATTGCTAAATCGCAATGATCTACTCACTTTCCTCTTTGACCGAGCCAGGCGCTTTTTCTTCCTCGGTTTCACTGCCCGCTGTTTGGGCTCCTCTACCACATCAAGTACCTCCTGTGATAAGCTCTTTTGCTTTACTGCAAAAACTCCGCCAATCAAAGTCACCGACATATCTGCCGTCAAGATTCTGTACTGCGACTTATCATTATTCAGTCCAACAAACACTTTGCCTTCGGAAACAGATATCACTGTAGAATCAACATGATCTGTTATCTCAAATACGGTGCCCAAGACCCTGATAAAAGCGTCATCCATACCAACGACAAATGGTTTATCCATCTGATTGGCTACATCAAAACTTGCTGAACCCGATAGATAAACTTCTCGCTTCCTTTCCAGGTCAAAGTCTGAGACGGTCAACTCGGCTCCTGAGTAGAGTCTTACATTCGAACCATCGGACAACCGTAAACTGGTATCTTGCACGGCGCTAAAGATGGCGGCATTGGAAGATTGGATTTTGGATGCATCTTGAAATAAGAATTGGAAAAGAAGGATGGCCCCTAGCAATGCAGCTGCGACCTCCCAGCGCAAGATCGGCCTGATTATTTTATAAGATCTGGAATGTTCAGCCTCAGTTTTGCCGGAAGTCATCTTCTGCAGTGCGGCATCGACGTCGATTTGGTCCACATATCCAATGTCCCCTGCCATCGACCATATGGCCTTTAGCGCAAGATAGTGTGTATTGTTTTCCGTCGCAAGAGATCTCCAGTGCTCTAACTCAGATCTTTCCACAGACGTAGCGGATCCATCGAGTACACGTGTGATCAATTTCGCGATATGGGCTTTAACCTTCATTGGATTTCAAGGATCTCTTTCATACTATAGACTGCTGAGATGCACAAGACACGTACGGGATGATCATTTTGTTGTCAAATTTCTTCTGAGTACCCGTAAGGCCTTGCTGATCTGAGTCTCGACCGTTCTTTTGGAGATGCCCAAAGTTGATGCGATTTCCGCATTCTTTAAATGCTCATAGCGGCTCATTTTGAAGATTTTTTGACATTGATCAGGAAGAGCATCTATCTCTATCTGAAGCATAGTCCAGCGTTCATCCTGCTGTCCCTGCTCATCAAAAATCTCATACCCTTCCTGCTCGGCCAAAGCCTCATGAATCCTCTGATGTGTCTGTTTTTGCTTGAGCCGGCTAAGTGCACGGTTACGAACCGAGGTAAAAATGTAGGCCTTGATGTTTGTCTCTATGTCACGATATGCATCATTTTCGAGCAACCTGACAAATACAGACTGAACTACCTCCTGGGCAGTGTCCAGGTCAGGAGTCATTTGCCGTGCAAATAAGATGGCAGGTTTGTAGTATTGTCTGAAAATCTGCTCGAACTCCACTGCACTTTTTTCTATAATATCACTCACCTGAATAATCTGGATTATCTTTGCTAAATCCTAACTCACTTTTCACCCTTTTGGATCATATCCATGTCGCTCCCAAACTGTGTCAGCGGGAGTCCGTCAAGCTCAAATGAGCCAACAATGATGCCAAAATATGGGTAAAGTGATCTGGGGTTGACTGAGGATGTCACACTTCCTCACCGTCCTGGACCAATCGTATCGAAATTGGCATGATTTTCCGGGATAAAAGCATTAATATCATAGCCAAAGAACACCTATGTCCAAGTCAAGTAAGAGAGTCGGAAGAAAGTGGCGCATCTTCGCTGTGGAAGATGATGAAGTATATTTGAAATTTGTAAAGTATCTACTAAAATTAAATCCAGATCATACCGTACACACTTTCACCACAGGACAGGCGTGCCTAGACAAATTGCACCTCAAACCAGACATCATTATTTTGGACCTATCGCTTCCGGATGCCTGTGGTCAGGAAGTCTTTGAAAAGATCAAAGCCTCAAACATAGCAGCAAGTGTTGTCATTCTTTCAGCCCAGCAGGACATTGCCAGTGCAGTCGACCTGCTCAAGAAAGGTGCCTTTGACTACCTCACCAAAGACAATGAAACGCGCGACCGGTTACTACATACGTTGCAGCATATTAAAAACCAGCAGTCATTAAAAGAAGAGATACAAATCCTTGAGACCAAGCTGGCAAAAGATGAACAGTCATTTGGTGAGCTAATCATTGGCTCTAGTCATCCCATAAGGAAGACTATAGAGCTGGTTAAAAAAGCCGCTCAATCAGATATCACCGTCTCCATTACCGGTGAGACCGGTACTGGAAAAGAAGTGGTAGCCAAGAGTATTCACTACAATTCGGTGAGACGTGAGGGCCCATTTAAGGCAGTTAATATGGCAGCCATACCCTCAGATCTTTTGGAAAGCGAGCTCTTTGGGTACAGAAAAGGAGCCTTTACCGGTGCCATCACGGATCGGAAAGGGATGTTTGAACTGTCGAACAACGGCACGTTATTTCTCGACGAGATAGCCGAGATGCCCATGAATATGCAAACCAAGATACTCAGAGCACTTCAAGAACGGGAAATCACACCGGTGGGTGCTGAAAAAAGCATACCTGTGAACTGCCGGATCATTAGCGCTACCCACAAAGATCTACATAAGGAGGCTCAAAATGGTAAGTTCCGCCAAGACCTATTCTTCAGACTGATGGGACTTCCCATTGTCCTACCTCCCCTCAGAGATAGAGGAAAAGATATCATTACGCTGGCCGAGCACTTTCTGAGTGAAGTGGCCCAAAACCAACCAAACAACCGAAAGTTTCTCTCACCCGGAGCCAAAGAAAAATTGTTACAATACTATTTTCCTGGTAATGTGCGTGAGCTAAAAGCCATCATCGAGCTAGCTACCGTACTTTCTGACACGGCCATCATCGAGGCCAAACATCTCAAGTTGAATCCTATTGATGTGGGGACTTCCGACTTCTTTGAAAATGGTCTGAGCTTAGAACAGTACAAACAAAAGATCATCAAACACTATCTGCACGTACATGCCAACAATGTGTCAAGGGTGGCAGCTGAACTGGGCATCGGAAAATCTACCGTATATAACCTGCTCAGCGCAGAAAAAGAGACGGTAAAAACAGCTGAAAAAACGTAGTTGGAGTAGATGACTCAGTACCGATACTTAGGTTACTTGCAAGAGACTTTTCAGGATCCAGAAATCATCCAAGACATTGTCAACACCTTCCTGACGGAATACAAAAGTTCTATGGATCTGCTGGATGGACATCCCACCCTTGATCAAATTAGATCAACTGTTCATAAGTTAAAAGCTACCCTCTCAGTGTTCAGATTTGCAGATGAACTCGCATTGGCCACTCAGATAGAGCACGCCTGTGGGAGTCATAAAGTCCAATATGACGGCATTCTCAAGGACGTACGACAGTTTCAAGATCAGGTCCAACAAAAAATTGCTGCTTTACAAGTCGAATATGAGCAGCTGAACACCCAGTAAGTATTCCTGCAGAATTCACGTCCATGACTTCCCACACCCTAGGCCAGATTCCAAAATTTGGAACTAATTAATAAATATCAGATATATACTATGCTGGTAATTTGATGTTTATAGTTTTGGCACTTTTTTTCCTCATAGGTAGGTATTAGGATGATGAAAGGGCGTACATTTCGTCATCAAAAAAATCGTTACTACAGATTAATACGTACTACGGATTTGAGTGTTCTATTAACAAGGGGGCAATGATCCTTCATTGCCCCTCTTCTTCTCTCTAGTAGCTACGACTTCCAAAGAAGTAGAAACCCGTCGAAATAAGTTTGCAAGAAATTCTCATGCCACGGTTTCCCTGTTTTATCAATGTGGGGGCATTACAACAGGAGAAAACCCAGCATTCTAACCAATGCAGGTATCAAGGGGTGAAGGAAACTTCATCCCTTTTTTTTTGATGCCATGACCACCATCATGGGTATGATTGCTGTCAAAATGCCAAAAGAAATTCCAAAATCCGGATCACAGTCTAAATATCTTAATTTGTATTCCTCTGATATTGTTCACTTTATCTTTATGGCACCGTATTTTCATACATAATGATCATAAGATGGTGACAGAGTGTTCAAGTACCATCAGAAAGAGATCGTTACTACAGATTTAATAAAGCGAATTTGAGGTTGTAAGAGCAGGGGAAATGACAGGTCATTCCCCCTGCTCTTTTCTATTGAAGTGTGACTCCGCCAGTGAGTAGGTGAGTCAATTTGTCGCAGATGTGTATCTGACCCATTCTCACAAAACCATCCTTCTCAACAACTGGCTATCTCGACACGAACTAAACACTGCTGAGTATTCGATTAGATCTTCCTGATTTTAATGTGGGGACATTCACTATAGGACAGATCCGATATTCAATCAATGTTGACATTGGGATGAAGAATACTTCATCCCTTTTTTCTGGGAAGGATTTCTTTAATAGGCTCAACTTATTAAGGGGTTAGTCCATGAGGGAAGCCCAGTCGGCATTGCGCCTAGCCCTGGACCGATCACAGATACTTGGAGATTGCAGCACCGTGCTTGTGGTACCACAGGTTGCTATGATCGGATCATCACCAGATTCCTATTCTGCCATTTGTTAAGACTCAGCCATCCTTCCAGATTCCAGGAGACATTTGTCCTTTCCAAAACCTGGAATACATTACATTAAATCATGTACATACTCAGCTCATATTCTTTCTTCTATACCATTGGCACTTTCTTTTCCTATGTATTACATGGTAAGGCGAAGCGACATCCATCATAGGATACTCCAATGGTTATGTTCTTCGCACTAATCACTTAAATCACAGAGGTACTCACACATAAGCTGTCAGTGTCTCCAGTATACGAAAGTGTTTGACTCAAATAGACCCAGCACTCATTACGATTAGGGATGGAGGCGACTTCGTCCCTTTTCAATGGTCTTGATCTGATCTGATCATCGTCTGAATATGATCTTAAGGTTTGAAAACTAAGTAAGGTTGCCATTGAAAATCTCCACATCATACATCCTGCTGCCGCTAGATGAATACTTCGGAATGTCCAATAATTTGAGGATCAGGTCTTTAAGAGTGGGAGCCCCCCTTCAAGGCGTTCTCAGTTTTTCCAGGAGCTGCGATAGGTGCTCCTTCTTGATGGGTTTATTGAGAAACTGATATACGAGAGGATTTGCCTCGGCTTTTTGTCGATCAGAAGGATTGAGCGAGGTGGTCAGCATGATGACTATTGGTGTCTCCAGCAAATTAAGCTTAGTATATCTTTTTAGAAATTCCCAGCCGTCGATCTTCGGCATATTGATATCTATGAAGATAGCACTGGGTGTCTCATTGCTATCCAAATCTGCAAAAAAAACTAGCGCGTCTTCTGCCTTGGTAAAAAATTTATACCGCTCGCAGAGACCAGATTTCTTTACCACCAGTTCATGCAAGAAATTGATGGCTTCGTCATCATCGATGAAGACTAAGAATGGAAATCTGTTTTTGTCAACCTCCAATTGAACTTTATTCACGATATGATTTGCCATTACTTTGGCAAAGAAAAATAAAACACAGAACCTTTACCTTCGGTACTATCTAACCACACTCTTCCACAATGCTTTTTCACGCCAAATTTGACCGTACTCAGCCCAATGCCTGTACCAGGGTACTCCGCATATAAATGTAACTTCTTAAAGATCCCAAATATATTATCATGAAACTCCTCTGGAATTCCAATACCATTGTCAGCGACAGAAAACACAAAATAGTTTCGATCTTCCTGACATTTAATCTCAATCTTGGTCTTAAGGCCTGGCTGTCTAAATTTAAGCGCATTAGACAACAAATTCTGAAAGATCTGCTTTAGAATGGTCCTATCTGCTTTGACCTCCTTGGGCAATTGTCTCACATTTATCATGGCGCCATGTTTTTCTTGCTCCATTTTAATGTCATCCAGCACCTCTGCGATCACTTCTGCAGGATCTAAGGGATAAATGTTGATGATTTTATTTTTTGCCAGAGCAAAAGCCAGCAGGTCATTGATGAAGAGCTGCATGCGCTTACTACTGGTACCGATGTAGTGCAAAAACTTTCTCTCTGTCTCATCAAGTTTTTCCTGAGAAGATTCTGTCAATGCCTCAGTAAAGCTTATCACATTGGAGAGTGGCGACTGCAAATCATGTGAAGCCAAATAGGCAAAGTTCTCTAGTTGCAGATTTGTTTGGATGTACTTTTCTAATTCTTCGTTTTGCTGATTGATGGCCTCCTCCTTTTCCTTGAGATCGGTAATGTCCTGACCAAATAGGTAAGCACCAATGATTTTTCCATCCAGATTCTTAGCGGGACTGATCGAAATCTTGAACACGTATATTTGTTCATTCTTATCAGCTAGAGGAAGTTCATACTCCTGATCCTGCCCCGCAAATGCCCGTTCGATTAGTGGCTTCAGACGCCGAAATGTATCTTCACTCAAAACTTCCCTAATATGAGCAGACTTAAGGGCATTGCGGTCATATCCGAAGAATTGAGCATATAGGTCATTGGTAATCTGGTATCGATATTCCCGATCTACGTATGAAATAAGGTTTGGTGCGGCATCCAGTACTTGCTGCAACTGACTTTCTTTGTAGAGGATGGTCCGGTCCTTCTTGGCTAGTTCCTGTCTTTGTAGATCCCTTAGCTGGGCGGTGGCCGTTTCTAGATCTCTGATGGTCTCGTTTAGAAATCCCTCCGTGATCGACTTATCTTTGTTGAGACGACGTAGTGCAAAAACCGACTTCTTCTGAGATTTTTCTATCTCCGTGATAAGATCATCACATTGGTCCCTCAAATCATAGGACAGATCAAGCTCGAGTAGTACTTTCTTCAGCTCGTCAATAGGTGAAACGACTTTATCTACCATCGTCCAGTGTTAGTAAGGAGCATGTGACATTGTGGAATGCACATCCTGGATCTTCATCACGCTTACCGATCTCGCCATAGGCCAAATAACCAATCATTGGTGCCTTATTGAGGATGCTCCATATCCCTTTAATCTCGTCTTCAAGTAGAGGACCAAATGCAAGATAACGTGCTGCGCAAGAATTCATGATAATCGCTGCCGGTTTCTTAAAGTCCTCATCCATAGAGTCAAATACGGCCAAGGTATCATCGATTACTTCAAAACTCGGTGTCGGGCAGAAGCGAAACGTGTCTCCCTCTTTGATCCCGCCAGCAAGTACCAATGCCCGATTTTCAAAATCAAAAAGCAATGTGGACCTCATGAAGCTCTCTGAGGACCCTCTCTTGACACTCAATGCATATACCCCGGGATGTGTAAACAACTGGGTGGATCCCTCCACCATCCGGTATTCCAATCCTTTAAAGTACCGATTAAAAAGATCAAGGGCTGGTTCTCCGTCGACTTCAAAAACGACATTACCTTTGCTTCGAGTAATCTCATGTGCCTTTCCCAATTCATTCCAACCGCTATAAGACACACCCTTCACTTCCACGCGATCTGCATCCAAGACAAGCGCTGCAATACCATTATCATAAAATCCATGTAGATCGAAAGAATAGATGCTTTCAAACTGAAAATTATCCCCACCCATTCCTCCATAGAGTGCTGCATCTTCTCCTATGACCGACTTAATACCATGTATGGCACTTTCGCCATCGACTCCCATACCTCCTATGTAGATAATAATGGCAGGATTATCAAATCGATCCGCCGCAAAATTTGCCAACTGAGCACCGACTGAATGATAATCCACTCCAGTACCGGGAAAATGAATCGCCTCAAAAGTATCCCGAGGCAAGTCAAGTAGCAAGACACCCATGCAACCATCTTCGATCTTGTCATTGCATATCTCACCAGCCGATGTACATCCTATCAACTCGATGTGGTGATCCTGGAAGCAAACCAGGCATTCTGATATATCGACATTGGGATCACCGAAAGCCAGGGCTACTGTGGGTGAGAAATGGTCTTCGACCGTGGTTTGCAGCTCATCCCTGAGTGCATCAATAGATTTGACGAGAAAAGATCTTGCCTTCATAACTTCATTGATATGGACCTATACTGGATAAAATCACCTTTGGAGATCCGTTAACACTCCCCATGGGTCTCTTACTCCAATTACAATGCCAATTCTCTTGCTGCAGCTATCCTTTACTTTCCATGGTATCACTGCTTTTATGCTGCATTTCTAGATGCCCATATCTGTATACTGAGAACTCATCTAGATGCCGTTTTCATACTCGAAATATATAACTTTAGCTTCGATATTACACCTTCACGTCTAGAATACGACTAATTTGTATCTTCTTACTCAAGCCAGCCACTCCTGGACCAGATTTTACCGAGAGAGGCAGTGGTGTCAAACCTCAATCGATGACAACAGTTGGTAAAGACAATGCCTCTTTAAAACCATTTTTGAAAGATGGAAAGTGCAGGATGATTTTAGATTTGTCGCGATGAATGATGAGCGTCTCATAAAATCTATAATGACCGGTGGTCATCAGATGCACCAAGCTATGCGTCGATATTATCAGGATAGTAACTGCCGGTCGGAAGTCATACATATTCTGAAGCGATCAGGAGCCAACGATGTGGAAGCAGAGGACATATTTCAGGATGGCATCATCGCCTTCATCCTCAATGTGCGCAAGGGTGCCTATCGGGGTGAGGCCTCCGTAAAAACCTATGTAGCGAGCATCTGCAAAAATCTGTACTACAATCTTAAGAGACGAGAGCGAGCCGGATCCATGACGAGGGGTAACGTTCCTCCTGATGACGAAGACTATATGACACCAGAATTCTTGTATTTAGAACAAGAAAGAAAAATGTACTTAGATCATATCCTCGACCATCTAGGAGAAAAATGTAAGAAAGTACTCAGCTTATGGTCGATGAAGTATTCTATGGAAGAGATTGCCAAGCATCTAAATTACAAGAGTGCTGGCATGGCCAGGAAGAAAAAACATTTATGCATCAAAGCCCTCACGAAATATTTAAAAGACTCGGACGAACCTGATAAATTATTCGGCCAATGAAGGATGAATGGATTGAATTATTCGAAAAATACGAAGCCGGTAAATTATCAGGTCAAGCACTTACCGACTTCCAGCAGCGCCTTAGAGAAGATGCAGAGCTAAAAGAAAGCTATCAGACCTATCAGCTCGTCATCACAACAGCCGACTATGCTGCGTATCGATCGTTGAAAGATGAGCTGAATACCCGTCCCTCAGATCTGCGCCCACGGGGCATCTTGCGAAAAATGAAATTGTGGACATCGGCAGCAGCTATTGTATTAATCCTGCTGACGGCCTTAAGTTGGTATTTTTCAACTGGACAGGTCATCAGGCGTCATCTCCATCCCCCCAAATATGTTGCTTCCAGATCAGCATCTGGGGCCCACCAAGATTTGTTGCAACGACTGCTAGCCCAGCAAGACTATGATGACGCTTACAAACATTTAATCGCACTTGAAGAAAAATCGACCTTACCCAATGCTGATCTGTATCTAAAGGGTAGTCTCGCTCTTCAACTGAAAGATGCACAAGTCGCCATAGCTTCGTTTCGCCAATTGATAGATCTGGGTGATGAACGATTTACAGAAAAAGCAGCCTATCAACTGGCCATTGCTTATCTCTTAGCCGATCAAAGGCAAGAAGCCATCCAATCGCTGGATGACATCATCAACCAGCCCACCCATGCACATCGGCCAGAAGCTCTGAAATTGAAGAAACAAGTGGAGGGATTCTTCCATAAAATTTCACCCTTTAACTAAAGAATCCACGGACCTCAGACAAGTCCTCATGAGCTGTCTCCCGCAAGGGAATTCATAGATGTGCTCACACCCAACTCGATTCAGCAACAAGGTAACCGACGATAGAAAATCCCAGTAGCAAAATGATGTACACAAATATCGACCGATAAGAAAACATGGGTGAATACAAGGGACCATCATCGCCAATGACTACAAAGGGAGCCCAAAAATAAGGATCTCTATTGAGTGGATCTGCTTGCTCCCGAAAAGCCTGCTGAGCTTTGAGGATGGCTTCCGACTTGGCCATCCCCTTTCGTAAGTATTCATAAAATAGCTGCATAATTTGACTAGATGCCTCATCATCTACTGGCCATAGAGTGGCCACAATGGCACTGGTGCCGCTCCCTGCAAAAGAGGTTGCCAGACTTGTCATACCTTCACCTACTGCAAGGAAACCCCGAGCAGTCTCGCAAGCACTCAATACCACCATTTTGAAAGGCGGTGCCCGATATAAAACATCTGCAAACGAAGTCTGGAGATCAGTGCCAGCCTCATCGCCCAAGACAATAACTGACCTTTGTCCAGGCTCTATGGCCACTTGTGCATGAGTAGCCAGATGTAAGATACCGGCCGATCCGATTCGGTGATAAAACTCATCTTCGGTCAGCGACTCATAAATAGCTGCTCCATCGACCATGGCACCAATTTTTTCTATCTCACCCTGGTTATATAGCAATGGCTGGAACCTACCCTTGCTCCCTGCTTGGAATTCAAATGCAGGGGCAAAACCTAGCCAATCATCCTTCTCAGTTTGATGACTTTGCATCAAATGAAGTAGACCGATGGAGGGACTATAACTGATCGAAACACCATCTCCATCCATTCCATTATGATCAATGGTCAAGGCTGAGAAAGGGACATGGTAAATATTGCCAGATGGTATAATCGTAATTTTTTTCACTGAAGTCGTGAGAAAAGGTAGCAAAATAGAAGATAGTTTTGCTGTAATTTCTCGCAGTCTAGATTGACGTGTTCTCCATTCTTCTAAAGCCAATCGCACAGGTGATTGCTTGATCAACCTAAACCACTCCTCAAGGGTTTTTGCAAAACCTTCGATCTGGATCTGCTGTACAGAATATGCCTGGTTTCCCACGGACATACAAAGTGTCAATTTTTCTCCCTGATGGTACATCAGAATGAGTTCATCAGTTTCTAGTGTACTCTGGAGGTCTTCTAAACTCGGTGATTGTAAGTTGCGAAAATGATTGTAATTTCTCCTCTGAACGGATGTCAGCACACTATCATACCGACTCTTGTAAAACGCCACCGAATCAGCAATATTTGGGGAGCCGTCATGCATACTTTCCTCCAAGGTCTCCAGCTTATGAAATATTTGACGCTCCAACCTAAATAGGGAGTCATCCGTATAGTAAGCCTGAGCTGCTCGTACAAAATGTTCCTTGAGTGATATCGACTTACTCCGCTCCAAGTAATAGAACAGTTTTTGGTAATCTCGCAAAGCAAAATAGTATTCGATCGCCTGATCATAAATATGTCCTGTCCGATCCTGCCAAAACTGTTTATCCTGATACCAAAGGTGGGACAATCTAATCTCTTCTATCAAATTGCTAAGGAGACTGAAGACTTGGTCGTTAAGCGCCAGATAGGCATTGGGTTCCTTTGAAGTATTATTCGAAAGTCTTTCCAAATACGTCAATAGTCGTATCTGATTATTGATCCCCAACTGACGGATCGCATCTTCATCGATATTAAAAATGGTCTCGTGTGCGATGAGATGAATGGCCCGTAAGGAATAAAATATGGCACTATCTGGCTGGTCACTATGAGTAAAGGTGATTGCTATATTATCAAAGGTGCTGGCCAGGCCACTCCTGGATCTATCAGGTGACAGCTCTCTAAGTGATTGTGCCTTGGCCAACAAGCGCAGGGCCAGTTTCTTCCTTTTTTGATGTGCATAGCATATCGCGATGTTGCCCCATTTATCGGCTTGATAATGTAGATCTGGATGGAGGGCAATGGCCTTTTGTTGATGCACATAGCAATCGGAGCACAGACCGAGGTGCAGATAGCAAATACCCAGTAGATCGTGCATGGCCGCCAGATTGATAGTGTCGGCCGCTATTTTGGGACCTCGATATCCTTCTAGAGCCACAATAGCCAGATTCAACTCCCCGATGATTTGGTGAAAGGTACTATCCTCCAGAGATGCATCAATGCGCATACTTGCCCAGTCGATCACAGCATCTGTAAATTCCAGTGGATGTTGAGGACCTGAATATTCCAAAGCCAGGTGAAGGTAATCGGCCGCACTTGCCAAGGCGCCCAACTCGGTCTCTATCTTACTGATGGCCAGATACGCTTTTGATTTTAGTCGGTCATCTCCCCATTCGATTACTTTGCCGAAATTCTTCCTTGCCTCAGAAAAATGAAATGCTCTCTGATATAGCCGGCCAAGATTAAAACTTGTTTTGGCCAGATCCACCTCCGGGGCGGCATGTTCAAATTTTAATTCCAGTGCTTTTTGATAAAAAATCACCGCTGTGTCAAAGTTGGCATGTCCAGCTGCTCTTCTATGATATTGGTCCGCCAAATCAAGAGCCACCTGCCCATGGGAGATGGGAAGAAAAATTAAATTGAACATTCCAAAAATCAGACCCCTGAGATCAGTTAACAATTCAAAATATATCTTTGATTCACCAAATTTCTGCCACCCTGACCATCATCACACTCTGTGCCATGATGTCACCATTAATATGCTTTTGATGTGTCCTGATCTCAGCTGTAATGCCATTCATGGTGAATGGTGGTGATGAGATCCCATTAAGTTAAAAAAGAAAATCAAATATTGAGCCTACTCCCCGAAAGTGTCATTTTTAATAATATGATTCAATGTAGATCTGACAACCTTCTTCGTGTGGGCTCAATACTCACTGACCACATATTTATTGAGGTAAGCTGATATACTTAAAGGGACAGTCACTTGCAGATCCATATACGGGTTTGGTCAATTCGTGAATCTTCATGATGATGAATCCAGGATCTTTCTTCTGGTGCTTGTCCATCAGGTACGATGCCAATCCAGACACTTTGGCCGCCGAAAAAGATGTGCCACTGAAACTATCCCTCTTGTGGGGGGCAGTTAGTAGGTGGGGATGCTGATTACTGGCACCAAAAAGACTTGTGGCAGGATTCAGGAAGTCGATGCGATTATCTCCACCAATAGCTAAAAGGTTGGGCAAGGGATAGTCGGAAATCACATGATTGAAGGTCTTAGTGCCGTCGTTTCCTTTGGAGGCTACGAATAATCTGTTCGCTTCACAAATAGTCGCATACAAGGGATCATACCTCACATCCAAGGCAACATCGTGGGTACTGCCCCAACTAATATTAACCACATCCGCCCCCTTTTGTATCGCAAACTTCAAGGCGCACAGCCCCCTAAATGAATTGCCCAAGCCGTGTTGATCTAGTACCTTCAATATCATTAATTCATAGCCACCCTGCATAGCTTCTACCTTTGCCAACTCTTCGATGGTCTCTACTACGTCATCGGCCACCAACGTGCCATGTCCGTGATCATCATTTATGTCAGCATTGTTGCCGACAAAATTCCACCCAGTAGCTCCCGCTAAATCACAATCATCCGTAGACTGCTCTCTAGAGGCGGATATCCACATCGGATACTCCTCCTGTCGTGTACTATCTAGACCTGTATCTAAAATGGCGATGGTAATGGGATCGGCACCGTTGCTACCACCTACCCTACCTGACTCAATATCGTAATGATCTGTCAACGTAGAATACAACAGGTAATTAAAATCAGCTGCTTCGGGCCGTTGCTCCGATGTGCTTTTGACAATCTCCTCCACACGAATCGAATCACTTGGCTCATATTGCCAGAGTATCAAGCTATCTTCGCAGGGACATATGAGACTATCGATGGGGTTTCCATATTTTTCCCGGATCTCATCAAGTGCCGTCCGATCGTTTATGTTGACCACTAATTGGTTAGCATAGTAAAAAGCACCCGTACTATCATCGTATCGAACATCGATGTTCAATCCTTCCAGATACTTTTCAATATTCGACTTATTCTGATTAGTTTCTTCACAGAAGAGCCGATCCAGTGCCTCTCCTCTTTGTTGCTGTGCCGGCTGGTCTGTGTAAGTCGTGCAGGACAAGAACTGCATTACCAAACTTGGTATCCATAGGAGTAAGAAAAAGGTGCCAAAATTTCTCATGTTTTTAATGTGGTTTAGGTTTGACAATATGGATCTGACTTACCTAAGCCAAAGATCACTTAGGTTTGTCGATTACTTAGTGCTGCATCCACCAAATAGCCATCACTACCCGATGGAATTATTTTCGATATCTCACCATTCTGCTAGCCCTGCTTAACTCGGCCTTGATTAGGGTCCACTTCTATCGGCACTTTGGTCGGCATCAAAAATTCGATCTACCGAAAAAATGACTGATCACTAATCGCACATCGATAATGGGTACAGTGATAGCCAGCATCAGCCAGCATACAAGAAAGTAGTTTTGAGAGCCCATAAGTTAAGAAATATCATGGACATGTGTTATAGTACTATCCCATCACTCAGTCGGCGATTCTTCATCTCCTTGAAAATGCTTACGTAGTTGAGTGGTATCTCCATAGGAAAATGTGACCGTCCATAGTCGGTTTAGAAAAACATTTTTCGCCGAAGAGGTAACAATTTGTGGTGGGACCACACTATTAGGCTGAATTCACATTCATGAGGCAGTAATGAAAGGCGCCTTTTCATGCACAGTTCGAATGATAGATGATCACAATCTATGCCGGTCGATTTTAAGAGTTTCCAAAAAATCAAATAAAAACTAGAACAATGATCGAATTAAAATTAAAGAATGATTTTGCCAAAGTGCTCAAAGTACAGGAAAAAGAGCAGGATAAGCTGCTTGATCACCTAAATGTCTCTGCCATCGGTGTCGGAGAAAAAATCACGAATGGGGCATATACAGGTGAGCCCTCACTCACCATTTTTGTGCAATCAAAAATAGATAAAGCCTTAATTTCTTCATCAGAGTTGCTACCTAAGACGATAGGCGGTGTAAAGACGGATATTATAGAAAGTGGTCAGATCTTTGCACAGAGTGACATTACACTGCGAAAAAAAATACGACCTGCAGAAGGAGGATATAGTGTAGGTCACTACAAAATCACTGCTGGCACCATAGCCACCAGTGTGGTTGATTCCAGACCGACTGTTGGCATACCTCCCAGGTACTATATACTGAGCAACAATCATGTGCTTGCCAACTCCAACGATGCACATCTAGGTGATCCGATATACCAACCCGGTCCCTTTGATGGTGGAAATAAAAAGTGCACCATTGCAAAACTTGCCCGCTTTGTCCCCATTGATTTTAACGGTCACTGCAATTATGTGGATGCAGCTTTAGCAGAAGGCGACTTCTGTGACCTCGACCGAGAAATCTATTGGAACGGTTATGTAAACAATGTTGTTCAACCACAAGTAGGATTGATTGTGAAAAAAACTGGCAGAACAACAGGTAACACCAAGGAAAGGATCATCGCCGTAAATGCAACCGTAAATGTCAATTACGGTGATGGAAAAGTTGCCAAATTTTGTCGACAATTTGTTTGTGGCAATATGAGCGCCGGTGGCGACAGTGGAAGTTTGGTCTTGGATGAACAAAACAATGCCATTGGGCTCCTTTTTGCAGGATCAAATACCATTACCATATGCAATGATATTCGATACGTACAGAGCTTGTTGGGATTTAGATTCAGATAATTATGAAAATATGCTTGCTTATCATGACTTGTGCGGTCATCGCAGCATCCTCTTGTGAGACTGTGCAAAAATCTGAACCAATGACCTTTGAAGAAGCATTAAAGAAAGCATCGGATGAATGGATGCAGCTGGATGGTGTACTCGGTGTGGCCGAGACTGCTGAAGATGATAAACCTTGCATCATGGTGTTGTCCACACTACCCAAAGAAGCCCTTTCAAATATTCCCGAAAACTATCATGGCTATCGAGTCATCGTTACCTCCACTGACTCGATCGATGCCCAGGACCAACCGTGAGTGGAGCAGTTTGAATATGCCCTAAAAACGAGGCAGCATGGCCACCAGACAGGTCGGTGCTGTCTTTTTTTTTGCTCGAAAGTCACGTCTGTGGCTGAATACGACTAAGTGCCAAAATTCATTAAGGTTGCAAAATGCCAATCAAGGTATATCCGGGTATATCCACAATTTGATGTAGGAATCTGGAAGTACTTTACTCATTCCTAAATTTTCAACCAGGCGTAAAAAACACCGGCATTTTTGTCCATCTTGGCCAGTTTCCTGATCCGATCGTTCGTCAAGTCAGCACTTAGCTGCACAACCAACAAGCATTATTCAAATCAATTTTCCCCATAAAAATTTGTTAATTATCATATTTAGCGGGAGATTAGGTGACAGATAACTCCACTTAGCCGATTTTATCATTTTTTAAAAACAGAACGATGAAAAAACTAATTGCCGAATTTATCGGAACGATGTGGTTGGTATTAGGCGGGTGCGGCAGTGCTGTACTGGCTGCCGGATATCCCGAACTTGGCATTGGCTTCGTGGGAGTAGCTTTAGCTTTCGGTCTTACTGTAGTCACCATGGCCTACGCTATTGGTCATATATCGGGATGCCATCTCAATCCTGCTGTGTCTATTGGGCTATGGGCTGGAGGTCGATTTAGTCAAAAGGATCTCCTACCGTATATCGGAGCACAAGTATTGGGAGGTGTTGCAGGAGCTGCCATCTTATACTTCATTGCTAGCGGAAAGGCTGGCTTCGAGATTGGCGGTTTTGCAGCAAATGGATACGGAGATCACTCTCCCGGTGGTTACGGCCTGGGTTCTGCCTTCCTGACAGAAGTGGTGATGACTTTCATGTTTTTAATCGTGATTCTGGGTGCCACTCACCCCAAAGCTCCCAGTGCATTGGCCGGGCTGGCAATAGGATTGTGCCTCACGTTGATACACTTGATCAGCATCCCCGTGACGAATACATCTGTAAATCCTGCCCGGAGTACTAGCCAGGCATTGTTTGCTGATGATTGGGCATTAGGCCAGCTCTGGTTGTTCTGGATTGCTCCCATCATCGGTGCTCTTCTGGCGGGCATCGTCTATAAGTATCTGTCACCAGATGAGTCATGAACAAGGTATAAAGTCAACATCAAGTACTACCGTCTGTCGCCAATTCCTCGGTGCACCATTTTCATATTGGTGGTGAAAAATCCTCTTGTCATAGGAATGCACGGGCATTCGTGAGGTCTAGCGCAGATCTGCTATACCAAACTGTAGAGCGAAAGGGATCTGTCCTATAGCAAAACCATTTGCCTGCTACTATAGAAGGATTCTTCTATCTGGCATGCCGTCATCACCGATTTGTAGATCTACATATCCCGGATCCAGATATTCCTAAAACTGATCGCTTCGCTGCGATCTCCATGGTCTTGCAAACGAATAGGTCCACTGCCATGTGGCTTGTACTTTGGCAATCCGGTATTTGGAGTGTGCCCGGTAATCTGGGTATGATTGTGAATGACCACTCCATTGTGGATCACGGTCACATATGCTGGAGTAAATAACCGACCGTCATCCCTAAATCGAGGTGCCGTATAGATAATGTCAAAAACATTCCATTGTCCGGGAGGCCGCATTGCATTCTTAAGTGGTGGTGTTTGCTTGTAAATACTGCCAGCTTGACCATTGATGTAGGTCTTGTTCTGATAGCTGTCGAGTACTTGAATTTCGTATTTGTTTTGCAAAAAAATACCACTGTTTCCACGTGCCTGATTTTCACCGGTGATACCCTCAGGTACTTTCCACTCGATATGCAGCTGAAAGTCTACAAACGACTGCTTGGTAAAAATATCTCCAGAACCCTTATTTACAGTAAAGACCCCATCATGTACTTTCCATTCGGTGGGATTCCCCTCCTTATTCTCCCAGGCTGCAAGATGCTGGCCATCAAAGAGTATCAATGCATCTGAAGGGGCACTCGTAGAACCCGTCTTTTCCGCACTTCCCGGTGTCACCACGTCAACCGGTGGCTCCCAAATCTCAGTCATGGAGGATCTCATTTTTTCCGGTTTGGGTACTTCTTGTGCTGTTAAATCAGAGCCGGTGACACATAAAAAAGCGAGGGTACCAACAGTAAAAGTAAATCTAGTTAGTTGCATATTTGTCAGCATTTAAGATCAGAATGTCATTTAAGCTAGGCTGCTAAACCGGACTACACATAAGAATACTGTGTCAGGATAGGCTGGATTTTATTGGTCTTTTGACTCTCCTTATGAAAACCCAGTGGATAACCCGGACTAAAGCATTCTAACTTTCTGCCAGGTAAGATAATTCATTCATGGAGAAACTCCAATCGCCATTTTGGAGTCTGTGGCGATGTACTTGCGATTTCAAAACGGAATATGAAGGGTAACCTAATCTCCAATGTTGCTCCGCCAGACCTGATGAATTCGGCAACCTGTTGAGAGACATGTTGTACGCTACTTCATAATCGTCAATACTAATGAGGTGTCTTATTCTTAAAGTCCTCTTTGGCGGGAAGTGCGACCTGCGAGAATTCACCTATAAGGATGACAATTTTCCAACTTGTTTCACTGATCTTCGACCAAGAAAGAGATGGTGTTTAGCGCAGGATGCGAGTTGGAGTTAAGTTTTCATGTTGTATCAGACGACAACTTCAGACATAATTTCGCTGACATTGTCAAATAATTCATGGACACTACATCCTTAAAGAAATGCAAAACTACTTTGGGTTCATCTTTGCGATTCTTCTCCTCTGCCATTGCTCAAATGATCCTGTTCCATCGGTGGCAGAGACCCTTGGCACAGGGGAGGTCATAGATAATAAGCCCCAGATGGCCAGCAGCATCCAGTACGAATGGGAAATAACCCGTGATCCTGCTACGGGTACCATACCAAAAGATCGCCTGTTTCGTGCAGCGAGCATACTTAGATCGAGGTCACTGCCCACCTCGAAATCCAGAAATGAAGCTCTTAGATGGAAACCACTTGGTCCCGTGCATGTAGGAGGCCGGACGAGGGCGATCATGATCGATGCCAATGACCCCACTGGCAATACCGTGTACGCTGGAAGCACATCTGGTGGCGTCTACAAAACCACCTCATTTAAGTCCGCACAATCAGCTTGGGAAATCGTAGAGAGCATTGATGAAAATCTGTCTATATCGGCCATGATCCAGGACCCTCAAAATCCAAATGTCATGTACATCGGTACTGGGGAGGGATGGAACGGAATAAATGACTCACGTGGCCATGGTATCTGGAAAACCAAAGATGGAGGCAGCACCTGGCAGCATTTGGACCGTGGCAGAGTACCAGTCTTCTGGTATGTCTTGGATCTGGAAATGGACTTCCATGGAAATGTCTATGCATCCACCAGAGAAAATGGATTACAAAGAAGTGCAGATGGTGGCAAGAATTGGGAGTTGGTCCTGGGTCTCAGTGCAGGCAATAGCGATACAGACAACGGCGGTGATTTGGAGATTGGGCCAGACGGTGACCTCTATGCCATCATGGGCATCTTGTCAGGAGGGAAAGTCTATAAGGCAGCATTTCAAAGCCAGGGTGAGACCATGGGAAGTCCAAATACCTGGCATGACATCAGTCCAACCGGAAATTATCGCCGCATCGAATTGGCTACCGCTCCTACCGATGAAAACAGGCTCTATATATTATGTGCAGATGAATCCCGTACACGGGTATCCAATATGTATCGCAGTGACGACGGAGGTAGTCAATGGGTGCCGATCACCATCCCAACCCTCGCTGTCACAGACAACGGCACTGTGTTTTCAGGAGATGCAGCTTGGTTTGCTTTGATCGCAAAAGTAGATCCCTTTGACGAGAATACGCTCTATATCGGTGGCATTGACCTCATCCGGTCAGAAGATGCAGGTGCTACGTGGACACACCTATCAAATCAAAACGAGGATGAGGAGGCAGGATACACTGGTAATCGGGTCGTGCACACTGACCAACATGAGATCCTGTTCTTTCCACAAAGCTCTTCGGAAGCCATCATCACCAATGACGGAGGGATCTACTACACAACCAATTTCGACCGTGAAACTCCTTCCTTCCATCAAAGAAATCATCAGTACAACACCACGCAGTTTTATGCTTGTGACATCTGGCCCGACGAGATCATTTATATAGGTGGTACCCAGGACAATGGCACCTGGGCGATCGTGAAAGAAGATTTAGCACCAGGCAATGCCCGGTTTCTCGCAGAAGGCGATGGTGGATACACCCATGTAAATCAGCTAGACAAAAACTTCTTTTCCCTGTCGTTCACGGGCATTGATCTAGCACTAAGCACCGATGGCGGACTAAGTTTCTATACGTTCTTTGTCAACGACCGTGGAGCTTGGATCAACCCATACACTTTAGATGACGACACTCGGACCTATTATGGAGCATGGGATGATGATCACTACTTCATCATTTCTGATGTAGAGCATCAACAAGGCTTTGAGACCGTAGCAGTACCCGAATTTGGTGGTGCACAAATCTCAGCAATCTCCCCAGATCCGCATGTCGACAACCGCCTTTGGGTCGGCGTGAGAGAATATTATTCCACGGAATGGCAAGGACGATCAGGCTTTTTCATGATCGATGATGCACACACTAAAAGTCCCACCGTAACCGACTACACGCACGCAAGTTGGCATTCATCCCTAGCTCCTCGCAACATCTATATCGATCACAACGATCCCAACTACATGCTCCTTACCTTCTCGAATTGGGGTAGCCCCAACGTGTGGATAACTTATGATGGTGCAAAGACCTGGGTAAATGTTGATGGAGATCTTCCCGACATGCCAGTGCGCTGGGGTGTCATAAACCCTCTAAATCCAGATGAATTGATTATCGCTACGGAGCTTGGTGTACTAAAGTCCAAAGTGTTGAACGGCAGCGCCACAGAATGGATCGAATATCAGGAAGGCACTCCCAATCTCAGGGTAAATATGCTTGCCATCAGCGAAGACGGCCATCGATTATTGGCTGCCACGTGGGGACAGGGACTATTGCTGACCAATTACTATGGAGAAGAACAAACGCCAGCGCCACTTGAAGAAATACCGGGACTGGCTGTCTATCCCAATCCGGTCGTCTCGCATCTGGTCATTGACGGCTTACCGACCGGGAAAGAGAGCTATTACAAAGTCTATGACATAGATGGACAGCTGATGGTGCAGGGACAAGGCAGTGGCATTGCTACTACAGAATGGCCAACAGGTCATTATCTGGTAGAGATCGGTCTGACATCTGGCATTGCTCGGAATGTCTACAAAGTGCTCAAATTATGACTCCCACTGAGGCTTCTTTTCCAGAATATCCATCTATAGCGCCGCCTCTTGCACGATTCTGCGACTTGACATTCCATGTCGATTCTTTATCTCGATTTGCTCGGGTACCATTTCCAATAGCCCCGTGGTGCAGGTTATGTTTGGTTTCCTTTTGCCATCGAATTTTTGGCGGGGTTTAGATCCTATAAAAAGACCACAATATCATATTCGAGTAATGCCTCGATAAGCACGCACAGAAATGTCTCTTTGGCGAAATATGCTTCCATTTCCAATCTGGAGTATGATGTCTTCATCCCCAGGGAGTCGAGGATAGAGTTCAAGCTGTTCTGAAGTATGACATGGAACTATGGCATGCGAGCCCGTAATGTTTCCAGTACTATCGAAGCCTTCCGGAAAAAGAAACCGCTGAAAATCTCTTTGCGGAGCTTTCCTTTACTACCATGATGTGGAAGGTGGTTTGAGAAATTTTTCTGGCTCAATGCTGTACGCTCCAATGTGGTTTCGGCACGATAGTTCTACGAGAAGTTTAATGGTTTTTTTCCTTCAAAAAAGGCCTATTATGAAGAGTTATCTGATGTGCCTACCTCCGTTGTTGTTCAGCTGCAAGCACTCGATGCCCAATCCATTTAAGGCAGGTTTTTAGATTAGGTCTTACTACGAGCTATTTTCAGGATCTAGGATATTCGTCACGCATGAGTTGGGAGGCTTGTCTTTGTGCACGGGATACCTCAGCTACTTATTGAACTTGGTGAGCAGCATATAACCAACCAACTTTCCGTTTTTATCAAATGACTCATACTTTACTTGACCATATCCCTCTGCGTAATAATAGTTGGCCTTACCATTTCTAGTAAAGAGGGGAACTTTCATGTATTCATCACAAGAGATTTTTGCAGTAATAAATTCCTTGACAGGTGTCTTGACATTGACACTCTGCTCCACTTTTCGATTGGTCTGTTTTACATCGATTTTAATCTTCAGACCCATGTCGACCTCGATGTGGGCACTGGCATCTGGCAGTGTTGATCCTGATTTCAAGGCTGCGGGAATGGTTAGATCATCGCCGGTTATGGTCATTTTCGCATCCCCATAAAGATTGTAAAACTGAGGATCGATAAAATTTGCCAGGTCTACTGTGTAGATTTGATCGACACAATGGGCTTCAAATTCCATTTGACTGAGCTCCTTATCTTTCCTATCAAACATGGTACATGCCACCGTACAACTATAGGCATTGCCCGACTTCTGTACATCTTTAACCAAGTACTGGCTCCGGCTACTGACTTTGTCTTTTTTATTGAAGTAGGTGTACTCAAATGAAGTGCCTTTTTTGAAGGGAAACCAGGGAGTACAAGAGTTCTGTGTAGTAGCAAGTGTTGGATATACAAAGTACACACACAAAAGGAGCAGCAATGCTTTCATGACATTTGGCTTTAAAAAAATTATCAAGTCAATGAACACCGATCAATAAACACCCACAGTTGTAGTTGTTTCTGTTCGATCTAGCTTTGTAGCGTGTGTTAGCTCAAGATCAAATCCCTCCGATTTGAGATCATAGAATACATATCAATATACGATCTTTCTCGTGATTATGCATACATTACGACTAGCTATGCAAGAGACTACCCATCAGCTCAGGAAATGAAAAAGCACGCTATAAAATAGTTTCATTCACCCCAAATGGATTCTGAATAGAGTCGCTAACAACAAAAAATGCAATTTACCCTGCTTAATTATCTACTTCGATTTTGAGCTTTGTATCTTTAGGTGAAAACCCGATCATCACCTGACACATCTAGTAGGCCGAACTGGATATTCATCATCAAGACACTTTCATATGATTTTTGAAAAGAGGAAAAGATCGATCATTTTATTGAGCCTCTGCATATTTCCGATTTTTTGTTGGAGTCAGGTCATCAATATTGAAAAAATGGAGCAAATCCGTCTGAATATGTATCCGGCCCTGGGACTGTCTTGGCAAGGTCAATCGGTTCAGAATACAAACTGGAATAAGATTACAGAAACTCCTGATGGAAAAATTTGGTATAGCGGCGGAGATCACTGGGGCACGGATGCGATCATCGGACCTTTTGACAAGGGAGAAAAATACAATCGGCCTTGGGGATTCGGCAACACTACGGTCATGTATTATGATCCAGTGCAAGATACATCATTTGTTGCCTTAGAACTAAACAAGGCGAGTGCTCTATATGCTAATGCCGAGACACCAGGTCACGGAAAGATCCACTCCAACATCGTTTCTGACTCAAAGGGTTACGTCTATTTTGCTGGTTACATGGGACTATCCTACGGGCATGAATATACTCGTGCGTACTATCCGAAAAGCTATGCAGGTGGTGCACTCATTCGCTATGATCCTAAGATGGATGATGTTGATTATTTTGGAATACCTTTTCCAAATAGTGCCATAGTGGCCTTGTATTATGATGAAAAGCGCAATTTGTTAAATGGTATTACAGTAGACCGGGCTAAGTTCTTTCGGGTAAATCTTGGCACGATGGAACTGAATCGATATGAATCGGTAGCACGCATGAGCAGAGTGGAGGATCGCGTTAGAGAAATGATTCTAGATAAAGATGGGTATGTATATTTTGCCAATGACATCGGTAGCCTGACCAGGTTCGACCCAGATACGGAAAAATTTACCGATCTAGATGTAAAACTTCCTGGCCGGCTTAAGGACTTTCGCGCTTCGGTAGTTTCTTCTAACAACATTATTTATGCTATTTCAACAGATGGATTTGTTTGGAGCTTAGATCCTAAATCGAACAAAATTGAAGACTTCGGCCATGTACTTGGGATGCCTTCTCAAGGTCACTACACACCAAACATCGCCCTCGATGAGGAGTGGGGCCGTCTTTATTTTTTGGCTGGAAACCATGGGGGGCCAGTCCTAGAGAGTGCCCTTGAAATCATAACGGTTTTAGATTTAAAAAAGAAGAAATTTCATTGGCTTGGACAAGCCGAGGGTGTCGAAGGATGTTTCGGATCACTGGTCAATAAAAACCACACAGTTTTTTTCAGTTGCTATGGAAATCTCTCTTGGGACAATGATCAAGATTTGAATGCAGAAGGTGTACCCGCTACCCGGCCCTTTCTGGCCAAATATCATCCACCAAAAAATCTCGAGTGATGAATCAGGTAAGCGTTCTAAAAATTATTTAATCGCTAGTATTAATGATGAAAAGAATTAGTCTTCTGACCTGCACGATGATCATTGCTTTGGCTCTGGGGGATTCGTCTATCCTAGTTGCCCAACGTCGAGGTGGGTTACCTCGTGAAGCCATCACAAATCGTCTCCTGATTTCTAATGGACCTAGTGGACCCATCCTTGGTGGTGAAAGCGCTGTAACAGATATGGTACTTCTGAAGGATGGCTGGATCTACGGTAGTACGAGAGCCACTTGGGGTGCTGAACGCTGCCATATCTTCCGGACAAATGGAGAAAAAATAGAGCACGTCATCAACCTGACCTCAAAGCTCAGGTGGCAGACAACCATCAGTGATCTCGTCGAGGGTCAGCATAATTCATTGCTGGGATGCACTTCCACCTACGATCAGATTTTTGATCAAGAACAGAATGACTATGAGGGTGGCCATCTCTTCTCGTTTGATCCGGAAACCGGGCTCATGAAGGACTTTGGAATCATGGCAACCAACCAAGGAATCAATTGCCTCGTGGCGGATACGGTGCGAGCAATAGTTTATGGTGTAACTTATCCGGCAGGTCACCTTTTCTCATTTGACCTTGCGCATAAGACTATAAGGGATTTTGGCGAAGTGATGACTCCCTGGAGAGTCAAAGACCTGGGACGTGTGTCGTGGAGGGGTGTTCCCAAGGTACTAATGATCGATGATGCCGGCACCCTATATTTTTCGACATATCTCCGCACGGAGATCGCAATGGCAAAACAAGAGCAGATGAAAGGTGGTTCGACATCTTATTCTTCACTGGAAGGTGGGCGGATCTACCGGCTAGCACCCGGAGATGACAAACCTGTGTTTACCGGAGCTGTCATTCCGACACAAGCCGGGATGGATTCTGACCCCCTTTATGAAAATGGAATAGCCTCTGCCATTCGTAGTAAGGATGGGGGGTTTTGGTGCGGTACCATCAACGACGGATTTCTATTTAAGTTCGAGCCCTCTACATCGATGGTGATTAACAAGGGCAAGACATTTCAGTATTGGAACCTCAAGTCATTGGCCTATGGAGGTGATGGCCGGCTATATATGCTGGGAGGCAGAGATGAAGACAATTCCTGGATTATGAGTTACGATCCGGCGATCGGATCATTAGCATGCCATGGCTGGCCCGAAAACACGGCCCAATGCAGTGTGATTTGTGCCGACCAAAACGGAAGAATTATCATCGCCGAAAACTTGCGTCATTCTTTTATTTGGGTCTTGGATCCTTCCAAATTGAGTAGGTGAGTGGTCTTCCATCCAGGAGTAATCCTATGGTTGTTGCGAATTAATCAAGACTGAACAAGTTAATGTGGTGTGGTTGGTTGAATTATTGAGTATCTTAAGGCTAACTAAATGAAAGTGTTATGAATAAGTCAATTTTAGTAGGGTTGATTACCGTACTCTGCATGTTTTGGGCTTTGTCCAGCTCAGCTCAAGATGAGCAAACGTGGTCTGGTGAAGTACTGGATCTTTCATGCTACATCAAGAGTGGTGCCAAGGGTGCTGATCATGCCAAATGCGCCAAATCGTGCGTGAAAAATGGGCAGCCCATGGGCCTACTCACTGAAGACGGTCATGTATTACTACTCGCAAGTGGCGAAGACAAAGAAAAGATTGAAACCTTGAAGGAATTAGCAGGTGAAATGGTAGAGGTTAAGGGAAAGAAATCTGAAAGAGATGGTATCGCTCTCCTGGTAGTCTCAGATGCGAAAAAAGCAGACCCCTGATCCTACATTACGGCCTGGTCTAGCTCTGACATTGTCGATCTCATGTTCCCAGGCATGTGCGGGGCAATGACGGCATTTGTAAAAGGGTGTACAAGAAGATTTATTATTTGTTGTCCCGTCAAGTTTTCTGCTTATTGCTAGCAGTTGTAGGTTGCTACCGAAATGCGTACTACTCTGTCAGGGAATGGCAGCCAACTTAATGGCACTGCCTCAAGTGTGCAAGATCCCTTATTCTGCCTCCTTCTTCGCCTTTCGGGCTGCCCGTTTTGCCTCCCGCTCTTCGATGAAATGTTGCAGCTCTTCGCGCGACATTGGTAGATTGGAATAATTGTCTAACCATTGCTGGAAATCTCTCTCAAAGACATCATCATCCACTACAAATGCTTCGTTGACATACTCGTACTTATTGGTCTTAATGCAATGAAAATTGTATTCATCACGCAAAGCTGTGTACTCACCAGCTATCACCACCTCCTGTACCAGGTGAGGTGGTATGAAGGCTACCCCCGTTGCCTTAGCCAGCACTACATCGCCAGGCAATACGGTGACCCGTCCGATGCGAATGGGTCCGTTTACATAGGCAATCATCATTTGCTTGATCGCCGAAGGATCTGATCCTCTGATCCAACCATTGAATCCTTCGATCTGTGACAATCCTTCTAGGTCTCTCACCGATCCGTTGAAAACGACACCACGTTTGCCAGCTTTGTAGATGGCATTACCCAGATTGTCGCCAATAAGCGTACCCTCTTCGATCTTACCATAGCTATCCGCCACGTAGACATCACCGTCCAGCAACTTGATGATCGGTGCATAGTTGGTCACGGGTGTTTTCGTCCCCTCTTTTTCAGCTTGCTTCTGCACATAGTTGTTAAAATCTTCTCTTAGCGGCATGAATTGACCTGTGACCACCCGTCCGGTCATGACCTGATCTGGATGTATGATCTCCCAGCCATTCTGTGAGGTACCTGAAAAATTCTCAAATTGATTATGATAACCCTTGCGACCCAGTGATGCCCAGACTTCCTCCATGGAGAGTGCCTTCAGTCTTTCCAATAGCCGATCGGAGACCTTCGGTCTTCCATCCGGTGTTCTTTCACCTGTCCACTCTGCAGTGAGCTCCACGATGCTCTCGCTTGGCCATACCACATGTTGTGACTGCGCATGCAACCACAAAAAAGTACATGCCGTCAGTGCTATGAGTCTAGTCTTTATCATTTTTCAGCTCGTTTTAATGATCCTGAGAATTTCTATTAAACATCGTCCCAAAATAGAAATTAAACCGGAATAAGCTCTAGACATTGATGAACAATTGGGTATGATGAGTGCGGATTATTATGCACTACCACCATTTTTGATTGTGTACCTCTGACAACTAACACTCCTACTCTCTTTACAGATAGAGAAAATTTTTAGTTAGACGATAGCAGCCTAAACTATTCCCTCATCAAAGTTCTGGTCGGGTTGGCAATGGCTGCTTTGATTGTTTGAAAACCTACAGTTGTCAATGATATTCCCACTATTATCAATCCAGTGATAAGCACGATCCACCATCTTAACTCAATGTGGTAGGCAAAATTTCGCAGCCAAGTCTGCATCATGTACCAGGCAATGGGACAAGTAAGTATGATGGAAAAGAACACCAACTTTAGAAAATCCTTGCTAAGCAGAAATAAGAGACCACTTATCGAGGCTCCAAGTACTTTTCGAATGCTCACCTCCTTCTTTCGCCGCTCGGTAGCATATGCGGTCAGACCAATCATACCCAAGCAAGAGATGAGAATGGCCAGACATGCAAAGAGAAGAAAAATCGTCGACGCCCGGTTTTCAGCCTGATACAATCGCTGAAAAGATTTGTCCAGAAAAGTGTAGTCAAACACCTGATAAGGCTCATGACTTAGAAAGACTTTCTCTGCAGCAGCAATGGCATTTTCCACCTGTGTCCCAGTCGTCTTTACGTAAACTCTGGGCATATAGGCAGGATTTTGCACCATGATCAATTGCTCCACCTCTTCGTGTAAGGATCGAAAATGAAAATCTTGCACCACACCCACAATCATGCCCGTCACGCCTCCGAAAGTCATGGGTGTCCCTATGGGTGATTCCATTTGAAGCTCCTTTACTGCGGTTTCGTTTATAATGAAAGAAGTGGTGTCATGGTTACCTGGTAGAAACCACCGTCCCTCACTCATCTTGATATCGAAAAAACTATGAAAATTTTCATCTACTGCTATTCTCCATAAATAGGGATTAAAATCTTCAGGTTTACCCTCGTAGGTGAATCCACCATATCGAGCTCCCAAATTCACGATGGAGTTGTCACTGAGCGTAATATCGGTGATGGCTGGGATCTCCATCAATGCCCGCTGAACTTCACCACGGTCTGCATGCTCAGTGAGTAAAAAAGAAAACACCTGCTCATAATCAAGTCCCAAATTCTTATTTCGAAGAAATTTCATTTGCATAAGCATCACTACAGTGCAAAAAATCAGCGCCACAGAACAAGAGAATTGAAAAATAACCAGTGCGCGACGCAGCAGCACTTTTTGACTATTGCGACGGACTGCACCAAGAGCTTCTAACGGTTTGAAGCCAGAAAGCTGCCATGCTGGCTGGAGGCCAGAAAGCACCAGGGTGGCCACCGCTGTGATGCCGATGATCAAAAGGAACTCAGACTGTATAATCTGGCCATCAATACGTGGTTTACCAGCCAATTCCTTAAAAGCATAAAGACAAGATTGTGCAAACAGCAAGGCTGTGACACTAGCAGTTAGTACCAATACTGCAGTCTCCACCATAAACTGATGGAAGAGATGTCTTCGCGATGCACCGATGATTTACGTATGCTGGCAGCCTTCACCCTGTAGGTCGATCTTGCAGTGTTTAAATTCACATAATTGATGCAAGCCATCAGTAGGATCAAAACTCCAATGATTCCTATGAATTTGATATACATCAAATTTCCCCTTGCCACACCACTGTAGGAAAGAGCATCTGAATCTAAGTAGACATCAGATAATTTTTGCAAATGATAGGGCACTGCGTAATTGCTTTCAGGGGGTAATGCAGTCAATTTCTCTTCAACATGATCTACACTTATTCCAGGTCTTAACAATAAATAACACGGAAAATTTCGGACATTCCCACTAAGACTGCCAGCACCGATGAGTTTCTCCACATTTCTTCGGAAGGGAATTAACAATTCAAACTGGAGGTGAGAGTTAGATGGAATGTCTTTCAGCACTCCACTCACCACCAATTCCAGCTTATCACTGAATTTTAATCGCTGTCCGACGACGTCGGTCTTTTGAAATATCCTCTTAGCCAAACTCTCGGTGACGATGAGCTCGTCTGGTGTCTTAAAGGATGTTTCCGCATTGCCATGCAGGAATTGAAAATCAAAAATATCGAGAAATTCACGATCAACTAAGTATGCCTCATCGACATCAAATCGCTGATCTCCGTTCAGTAATACTGCATCCCAAAGACCAAACATCCGGTTGATCTTATCGATCTCAGGAATCTTATCCCTGGCGGCGTCAGCAAATGGTGCCGATACTGATGCACCAATTTCCTCATTTCCCCCGAAAGTCCAAGTCGTCAGTACACGGAAGATGCGGTCTCTCTTGTGATGGAAGTTGTCAAATGATAATTCGTCAAACACCCAAAGAAAAATTAGCAAAGCAGCTGCCATACCAATGGTCAGTCCCACTCCATTAATCAGTGAGTAAAATCTATCGCGCCACAAAGTGCGCCAAGCAATTCGGACGTATCTCCCGATCATATCGATTCCAATATCACACTCAGTAATTACTCGAAAATATATGCCAAAAACACAGAATACTCGCAATCAACGATTTAAAATAAATCCGTGTTATGGCATACACCAAAATCGTACGAAATCGCACACCGAGCGTACGTAACCGCACAGGAGAACTTAATGTGCAACTGCCTACCGTTTATTGTGATCTCACCTACATGTTCTGCATATCGTGTTCTACTCAGAGTAATATTATAAAACCGATTATAATAAGCCTCTTCCAAAATCCTATCATCTATTAAATACTTAAGGGTCAGAACACCATGTACACTTCTTTGATCATCGCTTTACTCCTCTCCACTGTATACTGAGAGCGCAAAGACGGCATCAAGATCTTTTTCAATCGAAATGATCACATCAAAGAAAATCAATTAGGAGTTCAAAGGAGGAGGCAAGGCGGCAGAATTATTGACATGACGGAAGAAACAGACTCATATCCAGATCGAGGAATTTGGCGAGCTGCCCTCGACGATTTTTCTATTCGTCAGGCTTGCTGACAAGTTGCTGATAAGCCATTCATCGCAGGCACTTCACACAGGCATGAAGCCTTTAGGTCAAGATTGGTCCATACAGGGTGCCCAGGCAATGGATGACCTAAAGTACTTTCGTGTGGCTGATCAATGGCCATCGCTTAAGAAATGCCATTCGAGCTGCTGCTTGAGGGAAATTTGTCATACACACCAAGATATCATTCACGCGAGCTGAAACGTTAGGAATTTGTAATTTCGCATTCTTCAATCAAAATAGATCTTTAGAGACAATGAGTTCAACCACAGAAAAGCTTAGCTATAAAGTAAAAGATATCTCCCTCGCTTCTTGGGGCCGCCTTGAAATGGAGCTGGCAGAAGCCGAAATGCCAGGTCTGATGTCGCTGCGGACCCAGTATGGAGCAGAAAAACCGCTAGCAGGTGCCAGAATTGCTGGCTGCTTGCATATGACCATCCAAACCGCCGTGTTGATTGAGACTCTGATAGAGCTTGGTGCAGAAGTATCCTGGTCATCCTGCAACATCTTCTCGACGCAGGATCATGCTGCTGCTGCCATAGCCGATGCGGGAATTCCTGTTTTTGCTTGGAAAGGCATGAACGAAGAGGAATTTGATTGGTGCATCGAGCAGACACTCTTTGCTTTCCCCGGCGGCAAGCCACTGAATATGATCCTTGATGACGGAGGTGATCTGACCAACATGGTGCTAGATCGCTATCCTGAGTTGGTAGGAAATATCAAAGGATTAAGTGAAGAGACTACCACAGGGGTACATCGTCTTTACGATCGCGTGAAGAATGGAACTCTTCCACTGCCAGCCATCAACGTAAACGATTCTGTTACTAAATCAAAATTTGATAACAAGTACGGTTGTAAGGAATCCTGTGTAGATGCTATTCGGCGTGCTACAGACATTATGATGGCGGGTAAAGTGGCGTTGGTAGCTGGTTATGGCGATGTGGGCAAGGGATCTGCTGCTTCTCTACGCGGTGCTGGCTGCCGGGTTATTGTGTCTGAGATTGACCCGATCTGTGCCCTTCAAGCAGCTATGGACGGATATGAAGTGAAGAAAATGAGCGATGCTGTTGCAGAAGCCAACATTATTGTCACAGCCACTGGTTGCAAAGATGTGGTGCGATCAACACATTACCAGCAGATGAAAGACAAGACGATCGTTTGTAATATCGGACATTTTGATAATGAAATCGATGTTGCCTGGCTCAATCAAAATGCTCAAAAAGTCGAAATCAAACCGCAAGTCGATAAATATACCGTCGATGGCAAGGACATCATCCTTCTAGCCGAAGGTAGACTGGTAAATCTCGGCTGTGCCACCGGTCACCCTTCCTTTGTGATGTCCAACTCCTTTACCAACCAGGTGTTGGCACAGTTGGAGCTATGGAAACATAGTGATCGCTATGAAAATAAGGTATATATGCTGCCCAAGCACTTGGATGAAGAAGTAGCGAGATTGCACCTAGCAAAAATTGGGGTGGAATTGGACGAGCTGACCGATGAGCAAGCTGGGTATCTGGGTGTTAATAAGGAAGGTCCCTACAAGCCTGACTACTATCGCTATTGACATGATCTTGATACGATGGTGGGTTGAATTTCACTTTTAGTTGGAAAAATACCTGAGGAAGTCTTGGAGGCTGCCAATTTTTTGATCATTTGTGGATAGACTTTCACGTTGCAGACGTTTTACTGCATGAGATCACTGCTGGGTGACCAGTTATGGGTGATCTAGCAAGATCAGATTTATGGATATGCTGCTGCTTCTATTGACATTTCTCCATCTATTCAGCCATCCCAGTGAGGTGCTCCATGATTTTCACATGAGCAAGACCGAAGTGCATTACAATGATAGCCGACACACGCTGGAAGTGAGTCTACATGTGTTTATCGACGATTTGGAGCAAGCCATCATCGAAAGCGGCGTGGACACCCTACACCTGAGCACATCCTTGGAGCATCGACGAGCAGATGAGTACATAGGTGCTTATCTCAATCAGCATTTTGCCCTGGTGGTTAATGGATTGCCAGTCAAACTCAATTTCATAGGCAAAGAAGAAAGTCCGGACCTATTGGCCCTTTGGTGCTATCTTGAAGGCGTTGACATTGAGCATCCAAGAGAAGTTTCTATTCAAAATAAAGTACTAACCGAGATATTTGATGACCAGCAGAATATGGTCGTTTTCACCGCCGCTGGCCTGAGAAAGTTTGTACTGCTGGACAAGGATCGAACTGAACTCACCTTAACCTTGAAGTGATGTGGCTGAAAAAAATCTTCATATTTCCCATCAGATTCTATCAGGTAGCCATCTCCCCCCTTTTGGGCAAATCTTGCCGATTTGAACCCACCTGCTCCCATTATGTCATCGAAGCCATTCAGGAGTGGGGAGTGCTGAAAGGCACATGGTTAGGGCTGAAGCGTATATCTCGATGTCACCCCTGGGGTGGTCATGGCTTTGATCCAGTGCCGAAAAAGGAGGAGTAGGCAAGCGTGGATTAGCAAGGTTCCATCAGATTTTTCTCAGCCTGTTTCTCAGACCAGGTGTCATATGTATAATTCCAAAATACTCCGCAGATCTTCTTTAGCTTTCTCTGTGATTCGAATCGCAGTCATGTAAGCGATCAGGTACGAGCATATTGTGTAATCAAGAAACAACAGGGATCTTAGGGGGGTAAAAAATATATAATAAGATGAGAAGGCGGACAGCAACCGAGATGTTTCCATTGATTGAGCGCTATGAGCAAGGGGTGTCAAGCAAGGAGGATCTACTCAGAGAGACAGATCTAAAAGAGTGTACCTTTCACTACTGGCGCAATAAATACAGAAAGAGCAAGGGCACCCATTCGTCGTTCATTGCATTGAGCATGAGGGGGAGCTCTGCTAATACGGCGATGGAAATAGAGCTACCCAATGGCAAGCGGCTTGCATTTACCACATTGGTTCCCATAGATTACCTACGGTCCATCCTGGAGTTGCCATGCTAGGAGTCCCAGTAGCACACAGATATTTCTTATATCGAGCGGCAACAGACATGAGGAAGAGCTTTGCTGGGCTATCGGGTTTGGTGATCAATGAGATGAAGAAGGATTTGTTAAATGGTGATGGTTTTATTTTTATAAATAAGCGCAGGACTCTGATCAAGGTGTTGATCTGGGACCGTACTGGATTTGTGATATTCTACAAAAAGTTGTCATCAGGCTCTCTAGAACTGCCTGAGTGGGATGCCACAACCACTACCCAGCAAATAAGCATCCGGACACTGTTGATGATGCTGGAAGGCGTTAAGCTCAAGGGAATAAAACTTCGAAAACGCTATGAAGGTTCAGCGCATAAAAGGGCATAAGTAACTACAAATATTTGACCAAATATTAGTAATAAAGTGCATATGATTTTGTATTTTAGAATATGGAATCGGCACAGCCCACTTACCAGGAATTATGTGAAATTAATCGTGCTCAACGTATAAAGATATAGCAATTAAAATTTGAGCTGGCCCAGTTAAAGAAAGCTATTTATCGTGCTAAATCAGAAAGATTTATTCCGTCGACATCTCAGCAGCAGGGTGAATTATTTGAAAACGTTGAAGAAGCATCTGCAAAGGAAGAGGAAGTTGAACAGGAGGTCATAAAAAGGAAGAAGAAGAGAAAAGGTAACCAGCCAGTCAGGAAAAAAATACCAGCTCATCTGCCACGTGAAGTCATAACGATTGAACCCGATGTGGATACTTCCCAAATGAATCAGATAGGTTGTCGTGAAAGTGAAAAACTAGAAATTAGGCCTGCAAAGATCTATGTGGTCAAAACACTGCGTCCTAAGTACATTGATGGGGAAGGCAGATTTCACATAGCTCCATTAAATGATCCTTTTCCCAAGTCCAATATCGGTGCAAGCTTAGCTGCAGATATAGCGGTTAAGAAATACGTGGATCACTTGCCTCTATACCGACAGTCTAAGATCCTCAAATGTGGGTTGCCACCGAAAAGTGTACCACTCTGTCACCGAAAAGTGTACCAGTAAGCACGAGTAAAAATAGAAAAAAGGGATTCATATTGGTGTTTTATTAGATGGAATTGAGTTTTTTAGAATCCTTTACTCTGAAGGATTTTCCGTTCATATTAATAAGAACTGCTTTGTGAGTGAGTCGATCAACCATTGCAGCTGTGAGAACTTGGTCTGTGAAGATTTCAGACCATCGGTCAAAGCCTAAGTTAGTGGTGATAATGATGGACTTTAGTCCAGCCCTTAAGCTGAGATGTGTGAATAGGATTTCAGCAGCATCTTTATCGTAAGAGACGTAACCAAATTCATCGCAGATCACCAGATCGTATTTTTCGAATCTGGATTCTAATACTCTGAGAGATTTTTGGGACCTAGATTCTTTAATCTGGGTAATTAGTCTGGTGACTGTTGTAAATAGAACAGAGGAATCATTTTGACAAGCTTGAATGGCCAGACTAATTGCCATATGTGTTTTGCCAGTACCGGGATTACCTGCAAGTATTAGATTGCGTCCTTGTTTGATAAAATCTAGTCTAGCCAGATCGTCAATTTTGGCCTGTGCATCATCGGGCAGTTCAGATACGATGATATCAGCTAAGAATTTCTTGTAGGGAAAGTTGGCCCTTGAGATACGCTGTTTTATTCTTCTAGCAGCTCTTTGCTCATATTCTACTTTCATTAGATCGAGCAAATAATGTTCGAAAGGTTGTCGATTCGAAGCTGATTGTTTGGCCATATGTTCGTACTCGTTACGAAAGGCTGGTAATCTAAGTTGTTTAGAATAGTATAGAATTTGATCGTGAATAGCTTGTTTTGTCATCATTGGTGTCTTATAAATTAGCAAAGAAGGTTTTGAATATCAGCTAATTGCTGGCGACATTGTTGCGCTATGGCGCTGGACATTGAATCGGCATTGATGCTCGTATGTGGCTCTTGAACCTGTCCAGACCTATTCAATAAATGGATAACTCGATCTGCAGTGTGTGAGCTGTTCAAGAAGATCTGTTGACATTCAAGCATGACTTTCTCCAAATCTTGAGAAGACACATTGTTTTGGCGACAAAACAACATGATCTCGATAAAATCACGATTCTGATCACTGAAAAACTGATGATAGACTTTCTTGATTAGCGGATCAGCCTGTTGCATTCCAACGCTCATGGGAAGTGCATGAAAAACTGATGATAGTCCAGGTTTTGTCTTTAAACTTTTCCAGTAGTGATCAATATCAATAATCCATTGACCAATAGCATGTTGGCGTTCGTGGGTTGCTACAACATGTCCTTTCGAATCATGGATCTTGATTTGCAAGGGCAATACCTTGATTTGAACCATAGAAGCCACAATAGTCTCTGGAACCGAGTAGTGGTTACGATCAACTTGTATGGTACGATATTTATCAACCTTGCACCATAGCATTATTCCCACTTCGTATCCAACACTTGGCAATGGAACAAGGTAGCTTTGCTCATCAGATAATTGCTCACTGATGGTCGCTTGTTGTCCTTTTGCTGTCCTATTATTAAGCTCATTAAGCTTGTCGGCCAGGTGTGCATTGGCTTGATCGAGTGAGTCAAATTGATATAGATCACAGAATGCTTTTCTTCGTACATACTCTACGCTTTTCTCTACGTTGCCTTTCTCATTGCCCTTACCAACATTGCAGAACCGATAATCATATTGGTAATAGGTACATAGCTTGAGTAAATCTTCGGTCGGTTTCTTATCAGACTGCCTTATGGTGCATTTGGCCACTGCCACCTTCATGTTGTCATAAACGACTTGAGCCACTACTCCTTTGATGTGTTGGAAAAACAGGACGTGAGCCCATAGAAAACTAGGCATATCTTGGCGGTAAAACATATAGGCCCATCGATAGTTGGAATGTGCCAATGTAAACACTGCCATCATGCATCGCTTAACTTTATCACCCACCTTGAGCTGCACTTCGCCCCAGTCAAACTCAGCCACTCGGCCCGGTATCGTATGTTGCTTAATGTACACTTCGGAGGACAAGCGCTTGTGCTGCCTGATGTGACGACACACGCTTGAGTAGCTGATCTGATAACCCAACTTCAACAGCGCCTCGTGTATATCTGTGCCTGCCATACACTGCTTGGCCAAACCTGTGGCTCGCTTGCGCTGATTTTCTTTCAGATATTCACCGATCAGAACACAAACCTCCTCTGTCAACTTGATCTTCTTCCGACTTGAACAATCGTACTTCGGTGGATTTACAACTCCGGCATCCGGAGAGCCACGTTCCTTTTGGTACTCATTTAGGTGGCGCGTGACTGTATCTCTGTGAAGATTCATCGACTTGGCAATGGCCCGCTTTGACATGCCTTGTTGAAAGTACTTAATGACCAGCTCTTGTTTTTGCATCATAGTTATCATGGTTAAAGATCAATATCATATGACAGATACCCATCATGTGATACCCTATGCTAACCGGCCTATTTTTTAATGGCAAGAGTGGTACACTTTTCAGTGGCAACCCACATTTTAGTGGTGTATAACGCTAGGGCTAAGCGCAGTGGCGGCCAGCCTCAGAACTGCCATTTCGAGCAGTACTCCATAAATATACATGAAAGCTTGAACAATCACGTTACTTCTTCCTAGGTCGGCATTGTGTCTTAGCTGATGTTAAATGCCGTTCATTCACTCTTGCGCTCTTTTCTTAGTTTCTCAGTTTGCTGGTTCCAAAACCGACTTTCTGCCAGGACATCCTCTTCTATTTGATCAGACTGTTGGTATAGCCACTTAAAAGATTCATCATATCCAAGATTTGCCGCCTTTCTCTGATATTGGTAAATCTCACCATAAGAATTCTCGTTGAGTTCCAGGGTATAAATCAAATCAAGTTTATAGGGGTCGCCCCCATCTGCAGTAAATCTCATCCAGTTCAGCAATTTATTACCTGCTACATCATAATAAAACGCGACATAGCTTTCCTCGCTCACTTTACATTTCTCTTCAATTAAGTGCATTAGTTCATCGTGATTAAATATTGAGATCTGTTCAATCATCATGAACCTAACAAAATCCGATTTTTCGCGTTCAAATCTATCTAATCCAAATGAAGTATAGTATCTCCAACAAAAATATCTAATATTATAGGTCTCTCCGATTTTGGATAAACTGTCAGTGTTGAAATTTATTGGATTGAGTAATCTGTCAATCAAAATGTGAGATCCGTCATCAAGCTGACCTAATATTTCTACAAAGTTCTGATCTAGGAAATTCTCATATAGCGTATCAAAACGCTCAATTAATTGTGATTCTTCAGATCTACAAGCTATCAAGATAATGATGAGTATACCAAATCTATAATTCATCAGTTCTAAACAATTCTGATTATTTTATTCAAAAAATGACAGCTAACGTCCAAGTGTATGGAGTGGACGCAGCGATAGCAAGTCTGATCTCATACACATTGTTGTGCGTCTTATCTCTTTTTCAGAATTCCTTATCAAATGATTCTCCGTTAAATTTATATATTCCACCATCCGCCATTGCGAATAGTAAATTATTACCTTGATCTTTGACTATTTCCCAAATCATTTGCGTCTTTAGTTTCTTATCAATAGTATAGTTTGTCATTGATTCTCCGTCATATCTCCAAGCACCAGTGTCTCGGTCTCCAAACCAGATATTACCATGACTATCTTCTTCGATAGAGAAAACATGCTCAATTGTTCCTTCTGGGGAAGGATCACCATTTCTCGAACTGTTAACGTGGATTAGTCCGGTTACTTCTGAAAAGTTGATAGTCGATTCTCCATTGTGGAGCAATACGCCAATTCCATTATTTCCTATCCAAATTCGACCTTGCGAATCTGCGAACACACTTCGTATATGTAACCTGTCACTTTCTCTAAGTGCTAATTGATTTCTATTAAAGATATTAATCGTCTTACCATCGAAGTTATATAGAGCGGAATAGGTCGCTATCCATACTTTGCCATCTGTAGCTTTTGAGATGCCTGTTACTCCATAGGAATCATAAATATTCCCCTTAGTGGGTATGCATATTCCGACCAAGCTGACCCCCACGTTCCGGGATGTTGACCCCCAACCAAAAAATCATATCCATTGGTGACTTAAGATAATTGTTTTGCTTGTTTTCTCATGCTTTTTCCTTTTAATTCTATTCTGTGAGCTTTAGGTACAAGGCGGTCAAGGATGGCATCGGCGATAGTGGGATCATTTAGGTATGCATGCCATTTTGACACGGGTAGTTGTGAACAAACAATCGTAGCTGCTTTTTCATATCGATCTTCTAGTATCTGGAGGATGATAAGCAAGACGGACTGAGACAATGGTTGAAGACCAAAATCATCTAGAATAATCAGCTTCGCTTTGTTTAATCTGTTTAGCCACTTAATGAGTGTGCCATCTGTTTTTGCTAGAGTGATCTGCTCAGTGAATCGGTTGAGGTTGAAGTAGAGTGTTCTTTTTCCTAGGACACAGGCCTGATGCCCGAGCGCACAAGCCAAGAAAGATTTGCCGCAGCCGGTAGGTCCGGTGATGAGTATGTTTTCACTTCTATCAATATAGGCTGCGTCAGCAAGTTTGGTAATATGCTCTTTTTTCAGATTTCTCGAGGATGAATAATCCAGATCTTTTAGATTGGCATGGTATCGAAGTTTGCTCAGTCGGACAAATAGATTCATCCTTTTGTTAGAGCGGTAGAGCTGTTCGGAGTCAATGAGTTGTGCGATGAGTTCATGATTGTCAGGATGTTGATTGACTGGAAGGTTCAGTACCGCCTCATAGGTGGAAGCCATGCCTCCCAATTTGAGATCTTTCATGGTTTCTAAAGTTGCATTCTTCATAATTTGATGCTTTTTGTTTTTAAATAATTAGTTATTGATAAGCCTCTTTTCCCCTTATATTTTCGTGGTCTTGGGGAGATTTTGTGGCAAATAGTTCAGGTTGGGTTTGGTCAAGATTTTTTTCTAATATCCTTTTCAAAAGGGTGTAATTGACCTTGCCGATCTGATGACATTTCTTGCAAGCTGCTTCAAGCCGAGGATGAGAATATTTCTTAGCCAGACTCAGCACGCCCAAGCAGCTCTTGTAGGATTGCTCTTCGTAAAAGGTGGAGATCAAAATCTGTTGGATAGCCCATTGTGTCATCTGGCCGATGTTTTTTGCCAGGCTGGTAAACTCGCTACTACTATATCCATGTAGACGCTCATAGATCTTATGCTTCTCAGGCATATGCTCTGCGGTTGTCGTATACTTTTTGCCAGTGCGCTGGTGGACTGCAATACGACTTTGCTTATAGTATATCTCCAACACGCTAGAGCTATACCTTACATCTACTCGTTTACCTACATGGGAGTAATGAACAGAATAGTATTCTTTTTCTTTTCCAAGGTAGATGTGGTAGTTCTTTCCTACACTCGCCTTTTTCTGTCTTTTGAGTTCAAACAGAGCACTGGGCAAAGGCCTTAGCAAAGGCTTTTCATATTGTTCAAATATGCTTTTCCGACTACCCTGTTTTTTCTGGAAGGGCTCACTGTTATGCTTCTCAAGCTTTTCTCTGATAGCAGCATTTAACGCCTTGAGGCTGAAAAATTGCTCATTGCGCAGTTCTGCATATATACGGGTATACACGATGCTCACCATGTTTTCAACACTTGCTTTGTCTTTTGGCTTTGCTACCCGGCAAGCTTGTAGATCCAGGTTATAGTGGGCTCCCATCTGGGTACTTAGTTCGGTAAAAGTAGGTTCATATGGATCTGCCTTTTTCACATAGGCAGCGAAGTTATCTGATAGCATCGCATGAGGTGAGCCACCAAAATATAGTAACGCATGGTTGAGTCCATGTACCACATCTGGTGTTTGCTGTGTGTCTACAGCCATCACAAAGGTGTACTGACTGAAAGGAAATACTGCAACGATAACTTCTGTGGGCACCACCTCTCCGGTTTCCCTGTCTATCCAGCTAAGTTTTTTACCTGCAAAATCTGCCATTATCTCTCTTCCAGGTTCATGCTTCAAATGGATGGTTAGCTTCCGGCTTTCTATGTGCTGACTCAATTTCTCACAAAACTGACTGTACGCAAACCCATCTGGATGATCTGCTCTGTATTCCTGCCATAGTAGTTGCCTAGTCACTCCTATTCTGCGAAGTTCTGATAGCCAGTAATCTACTAGGCTGGTAAAGGTTTGTATGCGCTCAGATTCTTCGATCATGCCTGCTGGATAAATCAATGTTTTGAGGTCTTCATCTTCTAGTCTCAACAGATCCTCCTTTGGTAAATCTACTCGTTCGACAAGTCGCAGATATTTACGCACTGTGTTCTTTGATATGCCCAGCTGGCGTGCGACAACCTTGTATTTACTCGTCTTTAAATAGGCACTGATGATTTGTCTTACTTCTTCCATACGTTTAGATTGATAGGCCATGTCACTATTTATATTAGTAAATGACCTAATGTATGGATATGAATTTCTGTTCCTTGGGAGACCCACAGGGGGTCAGCATGTCGGAATGTCAGTCCTGCACAGTTTAACCCTTTGGGGGTCAGCTTGCCGGAATCTTTACTGAACCATCCCTTTATTTGGGGGTCAGCTTGCCGGAATCATGCTCACCGATCTCCTCTCTCAATAGGGGGTCAGCTTGCCGGAACTAGGGGGTCAGCTTGCTCCGGAATGCGGGGGTCAACATCACCGGAATACGCAGGTATGGGGAGAGCTAAGTATTTTACATCTTCTCCATCAAAAAGGTAAACCCCTGAGCGCATTCCAGCATTGAACCACAAATAATTACCTGCAGACTCCAAGTCCATTTTCAAATTTGTACTGTAGTCTGTTGCGACATATCTCTTTATAACTTTTCCATCATAACTACTTACTCCACTGCCTGTTCCAAACCAAATGTTTCCGTTCTTATCTTCTTGTATTGATCGAATCTGATTACCTGATAAGCCTTCATGAGTTGAGAAGTATTCAAATGACGTTCCGTCAAATAAGCATACACCTTGCCCATGACTTCCAATCCAATAGTTCTCTTTACTATCCTGAAATATGGACCGAGTTCCTGTACTAAATCTAAAAGTATCGGATTTCGACAGGTGTGTCAGAAAAGATCTATTTAGTTCTGCTTCAGGCGTTTTCTTTTCAATGCAAGAAAAGTTTAATGTTAATATTAGTATCAAGTAAATCAATTGGAAATATTTATTCATTTGAGTATCTCTATATGACGCACAACTCAAAGGAATGTCTGCGTCTATCACTCAAAGTCTACAAGCTCGGCTTCATCCCTGATATGTCATATGGACGCAGACATTTCAGTTGAACGAAGCCCTGCAATAGGGCAACGCATAGATGCCTGTGTGGCTAAGATATGACAATTAGGTCACTATGTAAGTAGGATATTGAGATTGGATTTGCCTGTATCCACAAGATCGATTGTGCTTTATGGCTTTGGGGGGTGCTTCGTTGGTCCGCTGTTTTCGGTACCCTTTCCTTGGCTCCCTTGCCCTTATTCACTCTTATTTGTAATCGTTCTCCATCAATATCATTGACCGTAATATTCAAGGCCTCACTTAACCTAAGTCCGGTACTGTATATGAAGGTCAGAAATATCTGGTGTTTATAGGTGGGTGCGTGCTCTATCAATCTGACCACTTCTTTCTGTGATAATATCTCCGGTAGCTGCCTCTCCTTCTGTGGTCTGGGGATCTTCCTTACACTCCAGTTTACATTCAGTATCTGTTTAAAATACTTTCTTAGCGATGAATAATCGCAGTTGATTGTGCTCCACGAACATCCGCTCTTTATGCGCATCAACAAGTACTGCTTTGCGTGCTCCTGACTGATTCTACCACGCATCTTGCTCTCCTTGCGATAATCGTAAAACATGCGTACAGTGCGAAGGTAGCTTGAGATGGTTTGCTCGCTATAATTCTTTAAAGTCATGTAAGAACCATAGTCTTCTATCAGCGATTCTCTTGATTTCATATCTGCATCCTTTGACTAACTTTCTATCTGCAAATACGGAACCATTCAGCTCTTGGAAACGAACTATTTAACAGAGAATCCGTGGGGGGTTGTTCAACGTCTAAGCATATGCTCCGTCTCCGTTCTCTTTCCAAGAAGGAAAGCTGATTGCTGGAATTGATCTAATACAGGCAGAATGCTTTTTGGTAAGACAAGGAGATGGAGTCATCATGCATTGTTAGTCACAGGCCTTCCCTCATTGTATGCTAATTTTCATCCTTCGACCGAGTCCTCCCTCAATGATCTTTTTTAGGGTTGACAATTCAATTCCGATTCGGTTGTTTTCTAATTTTGAAATATAGTGTTTGGTAGTGCCACTTCTTGATGCGAGTTGTTCCTGAGTGAGTCCAAGTTCCTTTCTGGTTCTCTTTATAAGCATTCCAATTTCAATTTGTCTGGATTCATCAAGTTCGCTATTCTCATAGAGCACAATTGGGTCTAGATCATAGGGATATACGACTGGATTTCCATTTTCATCTTCACTTTCAATTCGAACATTGTTCCAGGTGAGTGTGCCATTTTCAAGTTGGACCTTTTGAAATTCTTCAATCGATTTCACGAGGGGATAGTGGAAGCTCCTTTTGGTCGTCGTTCTCTTTTTCCAATACTTCTCGAAATCTATGATCCTGGATTCACCGTTATTGAATAGGCAGTATACCTTGTAGTCCTTGATATTGTGAATTTTGACGATTCTCTTAACAGTTCTCATTTGTTGAATTTATTCCATTCCTTCATTAAAAATTCAGTGTTTTGAGATGCCCATCGCACTAGTTTCTTTCTTTGCGATACGGGAATCTCTCCTGTATATGTGTCCAGAGTTCTGATGACAATTAGTTCTTCATGCTCTGAATAGAAGACATGAATATGAGGTGGATTATGATCGTCTGCATAGATGTACACTTTTATTGAGTCGATGATCTTGATGCAAGGCATTGTCCCTTGTTAAGATACCAAGATACGATATGTTGTTCAAATAAACAACATTTATCCCGGAATACGTTTCTTTGTATTGGCTTGTGACTAAACTCAAAGGAATGTCTGCGTCTATCACTCAAAGTCTACAAGCTCGGCTTCATCCCTGATATGTCATATGGACGCAGACATTTCAGTTGAACGAAGCCCTGCAATAGGGCAACGCATAGATATCTGTGTGGCTAAGATATGACAATTAGGGCACTATGTAAGTAGGATATTGAGATTGGGTTTGCCTGTATCCACAAGATCGATTGTGTTTTGCTCCCGTGACTCTGTAATCCGGCCAATGAGTGGCTAAAATCATAGGTAGGGGATATACCTCTCCCACCCTGGGAGCACGTCACATCTGTATTATGGTATGCCATAGGTCGCATTCGGTGATGATTTGTTTCGCGGTAAAGTGATGTAGGTCTGTATCCAGTTTTGATCGGGCATGATATCCACGATCAAAAAGTCTTTTCCACAGCATACCTCACATTGATATGGCTTGAACTGCAGTAGATGGTGCAATATTTGGAATAGGGTTCTGATCGTCTGATTGTTTCTTTTTAAGGCTGATGGTATGTTATGTTTTATGGCCTTAAAGGTGACTGGCGCATGCAGTCCATAGTATCTGGCCTTTTGAAAATAGGGTGGCAGCACATGCTGCAATATTTGATCCATGGCCACCAAAGGCGATAGGTACTTTATGGCTTTGGGGGGTGCTTCGTTGGTCTGCTGTTTTCGGTAATCATTGTATAAGATGGCTACTTTTCGCTGGCTAGCCAGGTAGGAAAATCGGTTTTTGCTGATAGCAACCCAGGTAGTAAATCCTACCCGGTCGCCGAACAGGATTTATAAGATTTCAGCGTTACGGACTTGCATTACTATTTTAAAGTATGCTATCTAGCGATGTCCAATCGAACTAAATGAATGGAATAGGGTTGTATTTCTAATTGATGGTTCTTTAGAAAGACATCTGTTTCTTCAATTTCCACCCGAGTTGGGGTGCCGGGATCATTGTAGGCCATTAGATCGTCGTCTTGAATCAGCCATTGCTTTCCGTTATTTCCGATCTGGCTATCTCCAAAATCAAAAGCTATCTCCATTGTTATTGCTTTTTCGTTAATAATGGCTAATGTTATGAAGTCCTTATCTGAGGTTATAGCGGCAACGATATCCAGATCGGTTGAATTATTAACTACTTTGACTGGAAGGCTTCCAAATTGCTGACGATATAGCTTCATTGGCAAACCTGTAGTGGCAAACCCGGCTGCATTAGAAGTAGTTTTAATGCAACCTATCACGTTGACAGTCTGAGCATAATTGGCCATGAAATAAAGGTCACTATTACGAAAATACTCATGCAACCCTTTGGCAATTCCCAGGGCATCCCGATGATAATAGCGCACCCCTAATTCACCATAAATATACTCCCCGTACCAGTAGTTCCATTCATCCATAGCGATTTGTATGTCCTTTTGTTTGAGATCAGGTATTGAATCCCTGTAGTTTCTATGGGCATCCGCTACCTCTTTGATCAGTTTGGCCACCAAACCCATATGTTCTGCGTGGTTCTGAGATCCAGTGGCATATATGTGTTCACTTAGCAGATCCATATGGTTGGAGGAATTAGCCAGGATGGTTTCGCTCCATTCTCCAACGTGCCCAACTGCAATGAGCTTGGCGGTGGAGTCCACATCCCAAATGGCTTCAGCCATACTGTTATGCTTTTTAACGTACTCCGATAAAGGCATATGACCAAGTTGCCAGTCACCATACATTTCATTGCCAACAGCCCACCATTTTACTCCATACGGTTCCGGGTGTCCGTTGGTGGCCCTTAATCTACCCATGTCGCTGTCAACCGAGCCATTGCAATATTGTATCTCTTCTGCAACTTCCTCAACTGTACCTAACCCGGTATTAACGGCAATAAAAGGCTCCGAATTGATGAGTTCCATCAATTCCATGTACTCATGAATACCAACGTCATTATGCTCAACACCCTTCCATGCAGGATTCTTTCTGGGTGGCCTCTTGTCCCTTTCACCGATGCCATCCCGCCAGTCATAACCACTGACAAAATTACCCCCGGGCCAGCGATAAACGGGTGAATTTAATTCTTTCAGCAACCCCACTACATCCTGGCGCCAGCCCTGCATGTTGTCAGCCGGCATCAGAGATACCGTGCCAATCCACAGGCTACCTACGCCTTCACTAAATATTCCCAAAGACGTACTGTCACTTGTAAATCCTGGAGTAAATTCAAATGGATAAGTTTGAAATTCGGAAGATATGTTTTCTATGGTAATGGTTTCGGTTTGTCCATCTGGAGTGCTCAACTGGATCGAAACCGGCAACAACGACCTCTCACCAGCCAATATCACCCTGCCCACATAGTTTTGACCTGCTAGTACACTTAAGTCGTTTTGCTGGATACCGGCTTTCTGACCATTTACCTTGATCACCGGTGTGTGCTCTCCAACATAAGGATCGCCACTATCCATAACAAGATTTCCGGCAGATCCCACAATCTGCCAGGGTGACTTTGCCAAGTAAGGATATTCAAGGGTTGACCCATCGGCCCAAAATGATTCAGATGCCATAGCCCATGGGGAGTATTCACCTGTCACAGGGTAATAGAATTTCCGGTCCATCAGCATTTCCGCCCAGATACCACCATAAATGCATCGACCCAGATGCTCGATAAACTGACCGTAAATGTATTTTTGGATAGGGGCTCCTGTTTCATTGACTGCCACAGCAACGGTCGCTCCAGCAAAATCCGGCTCTGGCATACAGCCATTTATACAAAGACCTCCAACTGTGATCAGGAGGAGTACAATAAAGAAGTAGGTTAATTTTTTCATAAGAAGGTCATAAACTATATTCTGTCTTTACTCTGTTGTATTGGCTACAAGAAAACCATTAACATCCAGCCAATGGATAAAAGCCCCGAACCAACGATTGCTGGTTCGATTGGGATTTCCTAATCCGAAACCATGACCTCCGGTTTGGTAAAGATGAAATTCAACGGGTATGCCTGCCTTGAACCAGGAATCGATGACACCGAACTGACCCCTGAAGAGAAAATCATCGCTGGCAATAACATTGAACATGGGTGGAGCGTCCTCCGGTACATCAACCGACCTCATACCGCCGTAGATTGGGCCGATGAAGGCTAGCTCCATCGTTTTGGAGTTCAGAGTAGAGTGCATTGTGAGGCCGGCTCCGGCTGAAAAGCCAATCATGCCTATTCTGCTCGTATCTATACCCCACTCCTTAGCTCGATTAACGATCATGGCATAGGCGGCCTCAGCATCCTCAAGCTGGTTAGACAGGTCCCACTGTCGTGGGCGCGATGGCGCCCTACTTTGGGCAGTATCTAAGCGGCGAGCTGGGGCCGATCGGGGGCGATTCATCCAGGCGGTGAAGTCTTCGAGCGATTCCGCTGTAGGGAACAGCCGATACTTCAGTACAAAAGCGGTAATTCCCTGCTTTGCGAAGGCCTCTGCAACTTCCCAACCTTCGTTACCCATGGAGAGCCATCGAAATCCTCCTCCCGGAGCCACAATAACGGCCGCACCATTTGCTTTACCAGTTTCCGGCAGGAATGGTGTGAGGGTTGCGGTACTGATGTTACGCGCCATGGGGTCGCCCCATTGCCGGAACCAGGTTTCGGGGGCAGGCTGGTCATCCACCCCACCCGTATTCAGCAAAATGGCACCCGGTTCTGGTGGTGCATCGAGAGGGTATATGATTCCATCCTGTGCAATTGCAGATGCGGATAAGAAAATGAAGAAAGCCAAAAAGGCCACTTTGCTTAGGTTCCTTAGCACATTAAACATGATGATCTGACTTTAGTTTCTAAGGCTCCTTTCAATATCATAAACTATTAAAACTGGTTATAATATATTAAGAATTCCAGGAATTGCATTTCTGACTGTGCTGACCCCCTCATTCCGGGCTGTTGACCCCCTGGTAGGAATCATATCCATATGTTGATTCTAAGATAATTTATTTGATTGTTTTCTCATGCGTTTTCCTTTTAATTCTAATCGGTGCGCTTTTGTGACAAGTCGGCTAGAATGGAATCAGCAATAGTAGGATCATTTAAGAAATCATGCCATTCTGACAACGGAGATTGCGAGCAGATAACCCACACATGCAGCCTCAAGCCGTTCTGCGGAGTGTCCTTGGCCAGATTGAGTGGATATTCCAATTTATCTTGCTAAAATAATACCAACTCATATTTTGTCCTTATTCGTCCTTGCAATCAACCAATATTTCATCATTTTCATCATAAAGTGTTTCTTCGTAATTCTCTTCTCTCATTTCCGATTCTATTTAATTTTGATATTCTTCGATTTGATTTCCTCTTGCACTTTCCCAAATTGTTTTGAATTTGCTGTTTTTCTGATCTTGCTGTAAATTTTGTTACTAAACGATTCATAGCTGTCTCTCCTCAATAATGGAGCTACTTTTTCTAAAAAATTATTTTCATCTTCTGTTTGCGATAATGAAAATATATAAAAATTGTCATAATCTAATCTTGTCGAAATCATCCACGTTCCATATTCATCCGCAAAAACAACTTCTCCATTCTCCATTTCTTCTATTGATTCATATAGCTTCTCAAAACATTTATTTGCTATCCCATATTCCTTTTTTTCTACAAGTTTTGAAGTCTCATCAAGATAATAACTCAATTCTGAAAACCATTCATCGGTCTCATTCGGTATGTGCATGAAGTTTTTTGAGTTAATATCAAATGGAGCATAATATGCTCCATCATTCGATTTTTTATGAAATTCAAAAATTTTTGAATACAATTCTTTAGGTTTTATACTCTTGTTCACGATTGAATTCTGCAATTTAAGAAACACATCTCGTCTTTGTCTATCATCCATTTCATAAAAGCTAGATTTCAAATATTCTATTAACTCTGATTTCCTTAATTTTTTGAAGATTTCAAAAATTATTTTCTCATTTACTTTCATTTCTATTGTTTTTTCTTGCTCCCAAACTCAAAGGAATGTCTGCGTCTATCACTCAAAGTCTACAAGCTCGGCTTCATCCCTGATATCTCATATGGACGCAGACATTTCAGTTGAACGAAGCCCTGCAATAGGGCAACGCATAGATACCTGTGTGGCTAAGATATGACAATTAGGGCACTATGTAAGTAGGATATTGAGATTGGGTTTGTCTGTATCCACAAGATCGATTGTGTTTTGCTTCCGCGACTCTGTAATCCGGCCAATGAGTGGCTAAAATCATAGGTAGGGGATATACCTCTCCCACCCTGGGAGCACGTCACATCTGTATTATGGTATGCCATGGGTCGCATTCGGTGATGATTTGTTTCGCGGTAAAGTAATGTAGGTCTGTATCCAGTTTTGATCGGGCATGATATCCACTATCAAAAAGTCTTTTCCACAGCATACCTCACATTGATATGGCTTGATCTGCAGTAGATGGTGCAATATTTGGAATAGGGTTCTGATCGTCTGATTGTTTCTTTTTAAGGCTGATGGTATGTTATGTTTTATGGCCTTAAAGGTGACTGGCGCATGCAGTCCATAGTATCTGGCCTTTTGAAAATAGGGTGGCAGCACATGCTGCAATATTTGATCCATGGCCACCAAAGGTGATAGGTGCCTTATGGCTTTGGGGGGTGCTTCGTTGGTCTGCTGTTTTCGGTAATCATTGTATAAGATGGCTACTTTTCGTTGGCTAGCCAGGTAGGAAAATCGGTTTTTGCTGATAGCAACCCTGTTTATGTATCGTGATAGGTAATTTTCTATCAGTTGGGTATTTGCAGTAGGATACTGATTGTTGACCACCCATCTTCTTTGCTTGGCACTCTCGATGGCATCATGTGTCTGCTGGTCTGCCGTTATCTCTCCTTTTCCAAGCAATCTAGACAGATGGCTTAAGAATATCTCTTTAAATGAAGCGCACATAGACCGGAAGGGAGCGAGCTTCTTTTTTCGTTTTGGCCACACCCAGGATCCACCTTTGCTCAGTCCTCCAAAAGTAATCAAGGTATGTACATGTACGTGATATTTAAGATCAGAACCAAATGTGTGCAGCACGGCTATCATGCCTGGCAATCCTCCAAGGTTGGCCTGATCAGCACTTAGCTTTTTTATGGTCGACCAAGCACTCCTCATAAGTAGACCATATAGGTGGCGCGGATAGCGTTTGGCAAGAGGGTTTAAGTCGTGCGGCAAGGTGAAGGTCGCGTGTACATAGGGCACCTCCAACATCTTCGCTGAGACTTTATCCTGCCACTGGAGTCTTTTTATGCTCTGACAACACGGACATTGACTATGTCCGCACGAATGGTAAATATATTTCGTATCTCCACACTGCTTACAGATCAGCATGTGGCCTCCCAGTGCTTGTGGGTTGCCACTGAAAAGTGTACCACTCTTGCCATTAAAAAATAGGCCGGTTAGCATGGGGTATCACATGATGGGTATCTGTCATATGATATTGATCTTTAACCATGATAACTATGATGCAAAAACAAGAGCTGGTCATTAAGTACTTTCAACAAGGCATGTCAAAGCGGGCCATTGCCAAGTCGATGAATCTTCACAGAGATACAGTCACGCGCCACCTAAATGAGTACCAAAAGGAACGTGGCTCTCCGGATGCCGGAGTTGTAAATCCACCGAAGTACGATTGTTCAAGTCGGAAGAAGATCAAGTTGACAGAGGAGGTTTGTGTTCTGATCGGTGAATATCTGAAAGAAAATCAGCGCAAGCGAGCCACAGGTTTGGCCAAGCAGTGTATGGCAGGCACAGATATACACGAGGCGCTGTTGAAGTTGGGTTATCAGATCAGCTACTCAAGTGTGTGTCGTCACATCAGGCAGCACAAGCGCTTGTCCACCGAAGTGTACATTAAGCAACATACCATACCGGGCCGAGTGGCTGAGTTTGACTGGGGCGAAGTGCAGCTCAAGGTGGGTGATAAAGTTAAGCGATGCATGATGGCAGTGTTTACATTGGCACATTCCAACTATCGATGGGCCTATCTGTTTTACCGCCAAGATATGCCTAGTTTTCCTTGTGTAATTACACTAAGTACATGACAAAAAATTAATATATGTTCTCATTCTTACTAAGTTGCATAAGAAAATAGTGTTCATAAATTCATCTAATCCGAGCCGGAAAATGCTTTTAGATCTCCTACCATGTTTTTTAATTTGTATTCTTTGAGGGTGTTTTTCATGAATGAATTTGCCAATTCTTATCATCCATTTGTACGCTATTGCCAAGACTAACATTAGTGTTTCCAGACGGTCAGTCTTGGTAACGTGAGTGCATTCCAAATTAAATCCATTAGATTTTAGATCTTTGAACATGTTTTCTATATACCATCGTTCGCCATATCTGCACAAACTATGTTCTGGATCGTCATAGGAGATGACAATTAAATATTCTTCCCTGTGATTCTTTGTATTTGTGATCTTTTTTCCTTGTAGGAACACTTGCTCACCTTTGAGAATGACAGGTTTTTTGATTGTTCTCACTTTACCAATTTGGAGTCTGGAAAAAAGTGTTGATACACGTCTTTCTGTTCCCCGATAAAACACCTTCATGTTCTCTCTGATCCTTATGTCATAAGGGATTCCGTGCTCATTAAGATATCTAATCCATTTCTGACCAACAAACTCCCTGTCGGCGATAAGACTATGTATTTTCCCGTGCCCAATGATCCTTATAAGCCTATCCATCAGAGCGATCCGCTCCTCACAATTGCTACTTCCCTTCTTTGGTAGCAGTGTCCATAATATTGGCACAGACCAACTCTGTCCCTTTACACTCAATACCAAAAAATTAATATCTGCTCGACCAAACTGCCAATTAGTCCTATCCAGTAATAACGTGTATGGATCCTGTACTCCTGCCAATCGTATGATAAACGGAATAAGCTCATCGAAATTGACCGATACTCCGGCAATAAATCGCTGAATTCTACGGTAATTGCTGGATCGACTTACATCATTCTGAATTGCTATGGCAACCTTGACAAGGTTTATCGTACCTACACTACTAATTGCACGTACTAAAAGGTAGAGAAATTGAACACGTCGCTTGTCCATCCCTTTAAAATGTAGTAGGAAAACTTTAAAAAATCTGCTATCTTGCACTTTCGAGACCATATTTGTGAAATTAGGTTAACTAATTGGTTATGAAATCACAATATATGGTCTTTTTGTGTTATGTCATGTACTTAGGTAATTACATCAAGATACGGCATCTTTAAATTATTCCCAATTTCCCTAAAAGGCGGTATGATGTCATCGCAGCTTGTTACCACACGTTTCCATATTTTGTTCTTCTCTTGTTCCATTAGAAGTTTGGATTTGTTCAAATTCTAATAATTCCTATATAGCTTATCTCAACCTATGTGTGTCAATTGCTTGTCCATTAATTTTATCGAAGACACCTGTATTTCACTTGACATTTTGTTAATCGATTTCATCCGTATTCTCACTGAACAGATTCTTATCGATAGAATACTGAAAGCTTTGATCTTTGTTATTTCTATTCAGGACCTTATGAATTATTACAAAATTTTGGTGACTAATTAATTCTACAGCTTTCTGGTTCGCGGCAAGCTTGTTCTTCGTATTTTCAATCATCAGATTCTTCATGTTTGCAAATTCGGTTTGATCCATTTCTTTCAAGTGACCAGAAATGTATTGAGTAATTATCCTATCACCATCATAGGTTACACTATCAAGAAATACGTTTTCAGAGTGTTCTATGGGGCATTTTCTATTAATCTCCGAAACATACTGTTTTGCTGATCCTTTGAAATCAGATTTAAACCAATTAAAGCTAGTTAAGTAACTTATCGACACCAAGCCGATAAATAAGACTATAAACCTTCTCATGTTCAGATTACCAAACTCATCGGTTATAAAAGTTTTCGGCTTCATAGATTATTCAATGTGTGGTAACGCCTGGGCTATCAATCGTCTCGGACCGAACCCAAAGCTTCTCTTGCACCAAAATATAACAATTAATCTCCAAAAGCTCCAATAAGAGCAGGTCTTTAGTCCGAGATGATTTGATCAGCTCTTGTTACCATCAGATCTTTCGCATCCGACCTTCTTTCAAATACGGCAAGCGCGAATCCATCGACCGAAAGCGAGGTCACCATAGTCGATGATACTACCCCGGACCGGCATGCTGTCTGTTTGCCATGCAAAAGGCAGGATCTCAAACCGTGGATCGGGCCAGACCATCATTGAAATACTTCGGCCGGAGAGATCAAGATTAAGTCCTTGAAGCCAAAAGTTTTGCCCGCAAATAAGCAGGGAAGCACCGTTTGAGTACTGACTATGTCGCTCCACCGCCCCTGTTTGCACTCTTCTATTTGATGGTAACGCTCCGGCTGCATACGTCTGTATTGGCTAGCTATCTTAAGCCGCCAAACACAATGCTGCCACTTTCCATTTTAACAAACATAATACAATTATTCAGGTTCCAATCTGCGTTAGCCAATATGACGTTATGGCAGCCTGTTAGCGAGAGTTTTCATTTCCCAAAATTAGCAATTTGATACCCCATTGCGCTTTGAGATGTCTTGCATATTCCCTAATTATTTCGTCAGTCGATAAATCTTCACTTGGTCTTTCAAACTCCTCGTTTTCATTGTAATACGAATTCACTTCTTCAATGAATGCATCTTTTGTGTATCCGATTTCTGGTTTGTTGTAGAATTGATTATAGATGCTATCAATCAAAGTTGAAAGCCGGTAATCTCCTTTAATTCTCTCTCCACTATGAAAGACTAAATCGTTTCCCGACTTTGAAAAGGAATAATAATGCTTGGATGTAGTTACTATCATAGTTGGAGGGACCGAAATGTGTCCTCTTAAGAATGGTAAAATTTTCACTAATTTCCTTGTTGTTCTCTGGATAAACCTTAGAGGTTCTATGTGGAAAGGTTCCCAAATTAGTAGTCTTTCGAGAAAAGATAGATTTAATGAATTGGTATATTCGTAATGCTTTAGTGTCAATGGAGCCACATAAACAGCATATTTTTTAGGTGGGCGATGCATCTTCAAAAGTTGGTTGTGTTGAAAATCAATGGCCCCTTTTGCTTTATCTCTAAGTTCGAAATATAAAGTTGGATTGTCTGGCAATAAGTTATCTCTCCTGAAAACTCTTATGATTTGAAGCCTACGTTTTGGACTGGTCAGTTTGAACTTAGGTTTTAAAGATCTTAATCCTTCTGACACTTTGAATTGCATGTAGATTGGCACAAACCTATTGAATAGTTTGTCAGCGCCAGTTTGCTGTTCATCAACTGCAAGTACTTCGAACCTTCTTGACCAAAATGGAGTAATATATCCAATATATGATGCTACATCAGCCTCTATTTGTGATTCCAGTAATTCACTCTTTATTTTATATCCTTTATTCAAAATTATTGCTTGCTAATTCTCGCTAACGCCTGGGCTATCAATCGTCTCGGACCGAACCCAAAGCTTCTCTTGCACCAAAATATGACAATTAATCTCCAAAAGCTCCAATAAGAGCAGTCTGCATATTCCGACCAAGCTGACCCCCACGTTCCGGGATGTTGACCCCCAACCAAAAAATCATATCCATTGGTGACTTAAGATAATTGTTTTGCTTGTTTTCTCATGCTTTTTCCTTTTAATTCTATTCTGTGAGCTTTAGGTACAAGGCGGTCAAGGATGGCATCGGCGATAGTGGGATCATTTAGGTATGCATGCCATTTTGACACGGGTAGTTGTGAACAAACAATCGTAGCTGCTTTTTCATATCGATCTTCTAGTATCTGGAGGATGATAAGCAAGACGGACTGAGACAATGGTTGAAGACCAAAATCATCTAGAATAATCAGCTTCGCTTTGTTTAATCTGTTTAGCCACTTAATGAGTGTGCCATCTGTTTTTGCTAGAGTGATCTGCTCAGTGAATCGGTTGAGGTTGAAGTAGAGTGTTCTTTTTCCTAGGACACAGGCCTGATGCCCGAGCGCACAAGCCAAGAAAGATTTGCCGCAGCCGGTAGGTCCGGTGATGAGTATGTTTTCACTTCTATCAATATAGGCTGCGTCAGCAAGTTTGGTAATATGCTCTTTTTTCAGATTTCTCGAGGATGAATAATCCAGATCTTTTAGATTGGCATGGTATCGGAGTTTGCTCAGTCGGACAAATAGATTCATCCTTTTGTTAGAGCGGTAGAGCTGTTCGGAGTCAATGAGTTGTGCGATGAGTTCATGATTGTCAGGATGTTGATTGACTGGAAGGTTCAGTACCGCCTCATAGGTGGAAGCCATGCCTCCCAATTTGAGATCTTTCATGGTTTCTAAAGTTGCATTCTTCATAATTTGATGTTTTTTGTTTTTAAATAATTAGTTATTGATAAGCCTCTTTTCCCCTTATATTTTCGTGGTCTTGGGGAGATTTTGTGGCAAATAGTTCAGGTTGGGTTTGGTCAAGATTTTTTTCTAATATCCTTTTCAAAAGGGTGTAATTGACCTTGCCGATCTGATGACATTTCTTGCAAGCTGCTTCAAGCCGAGGATGAGAATATTTCTTAGCCAGACTCAGCACGCCCAAGCAGCTCTTGTAGGATTGCTCTTCGTAAAAGGTGGAGATCAAAATCTGTTGGATAGCCCATTGTGTCATCTGGCCGATGTTTTTTGCCAGGCTGGTAAACTCGCTACTACTATATCCATGTAGACGCTCATAGATCTTATGCTTCTCAGGCATATGCTCTGCGGTTGTCGTATACTTTTTGCCAGTGCGCTGGTGGACTGCAATACGACTTTGCTTATAGTATATCTCCAACACGCTAGAGCTATACCTTACATCTACTCGTTTACCTACATGGGAGTAATGAACAGAATAGTATTCTTTTTCTTTTCCAAGGTAGATGTGGTAGTTCTTTCCTACACTCGCCTTTTTCTGTCTTTTGAGTTCAAACAGAGCACTGGGCAAAGGCCTTAGCAAAGGCTTTTCATATTGTTCAAATATGCTTTTCCGACTACCCTGTTTTTTCTGGAAGGGCTCACTGTTATGCTTCTCAAGCTTTTCTCTGATAGCAGCATTTAACGCCTTGAGGCTGAAAAATTGCTCATTGCGCAGTTCTGCATATATACGGGTATACACGATGCTCACCATGTTTTCAACACTTGCTTTGTCTTTTGGCTTTGCTACCCGGCAAGCTTGTAGATCCAGGTTATAGTGGGCTCCCATCTGGGTACTTAGTTCGGTAAAAGTAGGTTCATATGGATCTGCCTTTTTCACATAGGCAGCGAAGTTATCTGATAGCATCGCATGAGGTGAGCCACCAAAATATAGTAACGCATGGTTGAGTCCATGTACCACATCTGGTGTTTGCTGTGTGTCTACAGCCATCACAAAGGTGTACTGACTGAAAGGAAATACTGCAACGATAACTTCTGTGGGCACCACCTCTCCGGTTTCCCTGTCTATCCAGCTAAGTTTTTTACCTGCAAAATCTGCCATATCTCTCTTCCAGGTTCATGCTTCAAATGGATGGTTAGCTTCCGGCTTTCTATGTGCTGACTCAATTTCTCACAAAACTGACTGTACGCAAACCCATCTGGATGATCTGCTCTGTATTCCTGCCATAGTAGTTGCCTAGTCACTCCTATTCTGCGAAGTTCTGATAGCCAGTAATCTACTAGGCTGGTAAAGGTTTGTATGCGCTCAGATTCTTCGATCATGCCTGCTGGATAAATCAATGTTTTGAGGTCTTCATCTTCTAGTCTCAACAGATCCTCCTTTGGTAAATCTACTCGTTCGACAAGTCGCAGATATTTACGCACTGTGTTCTTTGATATGCCCAGCTGGCGTGCGACAACCTTGTATTTACTCGTCTTTAAATAGGCACTGATGATTTGTCTTACTTCTTCCATACGTTTAGATTGATAGGCCATGTCACTATTTATATTAGTAAATGACCTAATGTATGGATATGAATTTCTGTTCCTTGGGAGACCCACAGGGGGTCAGCATGTCGGAATGTCAGTCCTGCACAGTTTGACCCTTTGGGGGTCAGCTTGCCGGAATCTTTACTGAACCATCCCTTTATTTGGGGGTCAGCTTGCCGGAATCATGCTCACCGATCTCCTCTCTCAATAGGGGGTCAGCTTGCCGGAACTAGGGGGTCTCCGGAGCGGGGTCAACATCACCGGAATACGCACAGGTCTTTAGTCCGAGATGATTTGATCAGCTTTTGTTACCATCAGATCTTTTGCATCCGACCTACTTTCAAATACGGCAAGCGCGAATCCATCGACCGAAAGCAGAGGTTACCATAGTCGGTGATACTACCCCGGACCGGCATGCTGTCTGTTTGCCATGCAAAAGGCAGGATCTCAAACCGTGGATCGGGCCTGACCAACCATTGAAATACTTCGGCCGGAGAGATCAAGATTAAGTCCTTGAAGCCAAAAGCTTTGCCCGCAAATAAGCAGGGAAGCACCGTTTGAGTACTGACTATGTCGCTCCACCGCCCCTATTTGCTCTATTTTATTTGATGGTAACGGAATTATGATATGTGGCGTATCCCGAAGGGTATGCCATCATCATCATATGTTAGCGTCTGGCTTTTCTAATCGTTACAAAATTCATCTCCCATGTCTATTGCCCAACATCTTATATTAAATTTACTTAGTACTAGTTTTTAACTTCTATTGGATTTCCAAGAATGAAGATAGCTGTTTGGTCACCTGAATCTACAGCAATCAATCTTTCATCAGATTTTAATCTTATTAGTTCTAGGTTTAAAATTTTGACTATTCTTTGGGGAGTATACCAATCAGTTCCATATTCTTGATACTCATGGAGGTAATTGCAATCTTCAAATGATAAGTAGATTTTATAATGAAATTGATCTTGTTCGACCTTTTCAATTTGAGCACTAACAACAGGACTGTCAACATTTTTACGTTCAAAGACGTTTCGGAATTCATCATCGAAGAATTTAGAATAATCTGTTGGGACAAGAGAGCTTTCCGCGTCGAACCAACACATCATATCATTTTTATAGAAAAAATCAAATACAATAGACTCATGTGTTTTGAGTGAATAGTAAAATTTCTTTTTTGATCATTAAGTTGGATAGAGTTTATTTTATTCTTCGATGCATAATTGTTTAATATCCTTATTATACTATCTATTTCAGTGAGATCTACTTGTTTTCTAAAAGGGTGGATCATTAACTCTGAATCGTTTATCTCTAGTGGATTCGAATAAGATAAGAACCCTTCGAGCTTTAGTTCCTTAAAAAGATCTTCAGACATCGTCTTATCTGGAAACGTGTTTACAATTAAGTTTAAACATCGAGATTTATAGCTGCCATGATAATCTCTATCTGAATAGAATCTTTTTGAAAACAGAACACCTTTAAGAATATCTATTTTATCATTTTGGGTTAAAGATTTATCCTTAAAACAATTTTCTAAAATATACATCTGACTCATTTCAAATGGTTGACCATATATACTCCAATAGGGCATTGTCTCAACAAATTTTTGCCAAACTTCCTTTCCTTTAGTTTCGCCTAAATGTAAGGAATTAGTGTACATGAAGGAGTAAAAAGCATTTGCTTCAGATACAAGTTTTCTTCTATTCTTTTTAGTCTCTTCATTTGTTTCGTAATCCTTTAATGGACTGAAATCAACATTATTGAAATGTTCAAATCTCTTTTCTAAAAGTTTAATATGTCGATCCTTATCAAGGTAAGATGTCAACTTATAAAGTTCATGTGTATTATAATCTTTATGCTCTAATAAATAGAAGAGTTGGTCAATCGCATTTTCTCTTATTTCTACGTTTTCAGAAAAGCAAAGAATATCAAATACGTAGCCAGTATGCATCTGTTCATTTCTACTACCTAATTGCAATCCTTGTGTATTGTCGGAGATGAAGTCATCAATTAGAGTCTTCATGTATTTTAAAGCAATCTTGTCTTTTCCTAACTTTACTAGTCTATAGATTAGATCACCCTCATTATGATATCTGTCATTTATTTCTGGTCTAGTTTCAAAGTAATTCGTGATAAGGCTTTCGGCTGTATCAAAGAGATTCTTAGTTTGAAATTCAAATCGCTTGTATTTCTTATAAATATCATTGCTGGCTTCATAGTCTTTATTATCGAAGTATGAATCCACGAGAGTTTTGGCTAAGTGAGATTGCTCAAAAAATTGAATTGGATTATTCCCTACATATTCTAGTGCATCTATAGATTCATCCGCAATGGCATCCTTAAGATATTGGATTTTGTCTTCTTTTGAATAACTTTCATTATCGAATAATTCCTTAAGGTTGTATATCCGCTTACCTTTTTCGTAAACAAGATTGCTGCTTCTTGACGTAGCACTATTCTTGAAAGTTGGAATTCTTTGGATGATTGATACTTTAAATTTATCATCGCTCTGAATGACCTTGTCAAAGGTATTATTCAAGTTGATTTCTTTAGGTGTTTCAACTTGACCTGTCGAAGTTGTGGAAAATATGCCAAAAAGTATTTTCAGTAGCTTTTTCATTTTTTTTATTCTTTGTCAAGTAGACCAGAGGGGTTTCACCTCAAGCCTCTCACAGAACCGTACGTGATAGTCTCCCATCATACGGCTCTTGTTATACAGAGTTATTAAGAGTTAATAAAACCTATGCGCCAATGCACAAAGAGATCTGGATCTTTCGACTTGTATTCTCTAAGCCATTTACACGCTTTAATATAGGATTTATTCAGTCTCTTAAACCTATTTCTTACCCAATCAGTTAGCCTTCGATTAAAGATTTTACAGATTCTGTTGAGATTTCTTATCCTAAATTTTCCGTAGTAGTTAATCCACCCACGCAGTTTAGGATTGAAGTGGTCAGCAACTTCTTTTATACTTCGCTCCGTCCACCTTTGAAATCTAGAGTCTCTAATAGTTGCTGCAATCTTCTTTGTACTAGCTTTGCTAATTGCACAATCATAGCCAAGGAACATTTGTCCGTTCTTCGTGGCTGTTGACCGTGGCTGAAAGCTGTACCCAAGAAAGTCAAAACTTACTACATCATGGCTTGACCATTTATTGCCTTTCTTACAGAATACAATCTTGGTCTTCGTTTCGTGTAGCCGTAAATGACAACTCCTCATTCGTGCATCAATTGAGCTCAGTAGTGCCTCCGCTTCTGATTTTGTCCCACAATGAACAATGATGTCATCAGCATAACGCACAAAACTCACATTCTTGTGGTGCACTTCAATCCACTTGTCAAATACATAATGCAGAAACAAATTTGCCAATAATGGACTTACTACTCCTCCTTGAGGAGTACCTTTTCCATCTTTCTGCATAAGCTCTCCCGTCTCTTTCTGAACTGGTGCTTCAAGCCATCGTTGAATGTACATTTTGACCCAGCTTTCTGAGACGTGTTTATCTAATGCTTTCAGCAACAATTCATGTGAAACCTCGTCAAAGAATCCCTTGATATCCATGTCGATCACCCAGCCAAACTTTCTTACATTTTGTCTTACTTGTTCTAAGGCGTGATGTGCATTGAGTCTCGGACGATAGCCGTACGACCTCTTGTGGAATATGGCCTCAAATCTCGGCTCTAAGTAATCTTTGATCACTTGCTGAGCTATCCGATCTGAAATACTCGGTATTCCTAGTAGTCGCACTTTTCCATCCTTCTTCGGGATCCCCTTCTCTCTCACAGGGAGCGGAAAATAACTGCCCGAGGACAGTCGATTCCAAAGTTTATAAAGGTTGTTTTCCAAGTTTTCTTCATAGTCTGATAAACTTATAAAGTCTACTCCACCACTCCCTCTATTACTTTTCACTTTCTTGTAAGCTAACCATACCATCTTCTTGGTAATAGGTATACTCTTTGTCGAATCACTATCTATCCTCCTTTCCTTGACGGAAGTTGTAAATGGTAACTCTAACTGTATAACCCCAACCCTTCGCTCCAAGCCCATTACAGGCCCTTCATCACTACTACGGTTGAGTCCGCCATCAGCTAACCCATTGGTATTCGGTCTTGTAGGTGTTTGACCTACTTGATGCTTTCCCTTTTCATTGTTAGCTGACTTCTCCAGTTCCATAAATAAGCCTAAATAGAAATCATGCCCCCTAAATGACGTCTGCCCCATAGCCAGTTATCAGGTCGCCCGCTATGATTATCCATCGAACACAAGCTAATCGATGTTTTGACAGAATGTTCGTTTTCACGGCACTTCATCGGAGGTTCAATTGCTTCATCTTTTCTATTCGTATCTGATCCCGTCTCACCGGAACCTTTTCCCTTAACGCTCAGCACCAGAAAATCACTCTCCCAGCACCTTAAGGTGATTTGAAGGCTCCACCTGAATGGCGCCTCCGGAGGGCCCACCTCCATCTTATTTACAGCATTGATCATGAACTTTGTTTAATTAATAAATGGGTTCATTGTTTCATTCTGGACACACGCTTGACGCTAACGCCTGGGCTATCAATCGTCTCGGACCGAACCCAAAGCTTCTCTTGCACCAAAATATAACAATTAATCTCCAAAAGCTCCAATAAGAGCAGGTCTTTAGACCGAGATGATTTGATCAGCTCTTGTTACCATCAGATCTTTCGCATCCGACCTTCTTTCAAATACGGCAAGCGCGAATCCATCGACCGAAAGCGAGGTCACCGAGATGATTTGATCAGCTCTTGTTACCATCAGATCTTTCGCATCCGACCTTCTTTCAAATACGGCAAGCGCGAATCCATCGACCGAAAGCGAGGTCACCATAGTCGATGATACTACCCCGGACCGGCATGCTGTCTGTTTGCCATGCAAAAGGCAGGATCTCAAACCGTGGATCGGGCCAGACCATCATTGAAATACTTCGGCCGGAGAGATCAAGATTAAGTCCTTGAAGCCAAAAGTTTTGCCCGCAAATAAGCAGGGAAGCACCGTTTGAGTACTGACTATGTCGCTCCACCGCCCCTGTTTGCACTCTTCTATTTGATGGTAACGGATTGGGGCTATGCGGTCGTGCTGGCAAGCAGTTTTGACAGCAGGAATCTTCTTCATCCTATACAATTTAACAAATTATCTACATTTCAATCATGTTATCTGGCTGCAATTGCGAGCATGCCGCATGAGCCCCTGTTATCTCTCGGCCCATTTATTCATTATTTCAAAGTTAATCTATAATAACCCCTCCTCCTCCAATATTTTCTCTTGCTGCTGTTCGCTGATTTCCTGTCTGTTGTTCACGTCATAAACTCTAAGTGATCCATGTTCAACCCAAAAACATCTTTCTGAAGTATTTAGTATTGATTCCATTTCTTCCCAGCAATTCGATACAAATTCTAATTCTAGTCCTCTGTAGCTATTGGAGATCTGAAACAGCCCAGTTTCAGGTTCTGCGCCCATAGATGCTATTTGTCTGATCTTCTCAACATCGTTTTCATTAAAGATATTTACAACAAGATTGTCTTTTGCTAAAAATATATATTTGAAATCGAAGGGATTGTAGTACCATACTTCATAATATTTCGTCCAAGGTTCGCATCTCTCTAGGGAGTCCTCGTTACCTCCTATGATCTTGACTAGGTTGTTGACAAATCTGGTTCTCTTCGGATTAAGGATTTGTTCGTTTATTATTTCCTCTAGCTTCATTTTGGTTCTCATGCTGGGAGATAACGTCCAAGTGTAGGCGGAGTGCGACCGAAGGGAAGCATTCTGTCCTACACAGTGTTGTCATCAGTACTCTTGGACGAGAACCTTAGTGGATATGTTCAATTTCTCATTGAGAGTCCGAATCATGCTTAAAGTCAATTTTCGTTTCCGATTCAGTATTTCGCTGGCTCTGCTCTTATGACCCAATATTTTGCCTAAATCCTTTTGTCTCAGACCCATCTGCCCCATCCTAAATTTTATTGCTTCAATTGGATCAGGTGGACCAATCGGATAATGCTTGTCTTCGTAGTCCTCAATCAAGAGAGCCAGGATTTCCAATTCATCTCCATCCTTTGTTCCAGGTTCTGAATCAAAAATCTTATCGAGTCTAGCTAAGGCCCTATTATAATCTTCCGCTGTTCGAATTGGTTTTAATTTCATGTCTCTATATTTTCTTAGGATCAATTTTATCATAATCCGAATGAGTTCCTACGAATCTGATCCAAATCATTCCATATTTGTAATTGACTTTTACAATTAAACGATACTTGTTTCCATGAATGTTAAATATCACCCTGTTCCCAGAGATAATTCTTGAATTGGGAAATTCGCGCTTTACAAAGTTGGGATTCCTCCAGTCTGCTTTTTCTGCTTCCTCAAACCATGCCTTTAGTTGCTGTTCTGAGTCTGGATGTTTGTCCCAAAATTCCCTTAATGTCTTTTTCGAAAGAACTCTCAATCTCTTTTACAAGTGAATATAAGAAAAAGTTCCCAATTTGGTACCTTTTCTTACTATTGATGACAACGTCCGAATATAAGCTATTGCACAATATTTCGGATATAAGCTATTGCTTATATATCTCCTGTATCCAAAGGATTCTGAATCTTCTTAAATCATTCGTCGCTACATGGGTGCATAACTCTGTTGTCTTGGAGCTCTTACAGCCGAGCAACAGTAGAATATGTCCCAAGCCCGCACCCTGCTCTAGAAGATGAGTGGCAAAGCAGTGCCTCAGCATATGAGGAGTGACTTGTATGCGAATACCTGCATTCCTAGCGTCATGGTTTAGCAATGGTTGGGTATCGTCTTGCAGCAATCACCGAAGCAATCTCAACACCCTAACCCTGCTGATCAATCGCGGCACAATGTTCCGATCTATGCCCTTCGCCTCCGCGGTGGCTGCCCATGACTTCCCCCATGTCTTACTATCTCCGCCTCACGGTTTATGGGTTTGACCAAGATCATCAGCACAGTACCGATCAGTACAGTAACACCTAGGATAGCAAATGCCAGGGGAAAGTTACCCGCATCCCCCAATAATCCTCCTAGCAACGGTCCAAAGACTCCCCCAACACCATATGCCAGGAAAACGAATGGATAATCCTGTCCTACCATCTTGCTACCAAATATATCGGCTGTAATCGTGGGGAATAAGGCAAAATTACCGCCAAAATTGAAACCAATCAGGGCTGCACCAAGATACAGGAGCACCTCGGTACCAGCCATTTTGGTAAAAAGTAAAACGACTATGCCTTGTATCAGAGTCATCAGTACGATGGACTTTTTTCTCCCCACTTTGTCGCTGATCATGCCCCAAACGATTCTTCCCAAACCATTGGCCAGCGCAAAGAAGATCGCCATCGCAGTACCAGCCACAGCACTGGCTCGTACTGCATCCATGCCATTGCTTTGGAGTGCCTCCATGGGATACAATTTCATCAGCCCAATCGACATTAGGCCGGCACCAGCACTAAAAACAAACGTAAAAAATATCAGATAAAACTGAACCTTAGTCAACATCTCTCGCGGTGTATAATCTCTCGAAGAGCTAGCATACTTTAATTTTGTGGATCCTGAATATCCACTAGGTGACCAACCTTTGGGAGGAAATATAAGCCAAAAGGATCCCAAAATCACCATGATCGCAAAGAGGCATCCGTAGACCATGAAGGTTGTCGACAGACCAAGATTGGCGATCAAATGTCCCCAGGACCCAGCAAGTTTAACCCAGAGCAGAGCCCCAAACCCAAATCCTGCCACAGCCAGACCCGTGATCCAACCCTTCTTATCTGGAAACCACTGGATACCTACCGCTATAGGAACCACGTAGGCAAAACCGATCCCCGCTCCAGCCATTGCCCCTATACAAAGCATCACCACCCAAAAATTAGTGGCACCTAGCACTCCTCCAAGAAAATAACCCAGACCCAACAAAATTCCACCAATAACGGTAAGTCTACGTGGACCCCAGGTATCGAGCTTTGACCCGGCAAAAACCATAAATAAGGCAAATGAGACCAACCCAACGGAAAACACCCATTGCGTATCACCTTTCGACCAACCAGCACTTGTAAGCGATGGTGTAAACACGGACCATGCATAAATGGCACCTAGTGCCAACTGCACCAAAATTGCTGCTAAAACGACCAGATTTCGATTCATGGAAAATCTATTTAGATGATTTAATAGTGTGCATGCATTGGTTCTAAAGGAAATAATAGAACCCTACCAGCAGTCTGTGATTGCCAATCTCCCTGGCATGAATGACTTTTCCATATTGATCTGGAGTACCATAGGCAGCTCCGGTATATTCAAGTTCTGCCGCTACGCGCACACGACCAGCATTGTGCACCAATCGAGGAGAAACCCTATATACATATGCTACATTCTCACCCCTGCCAAAGTGATGGCTAATTTGCGCTCTTTCTTTAGACCCATGATTTTTTGTATATCCCAGAAAAATTCCCCCTTGCCATCTTTCACTGTTCGAGTGCAGCTCGGTCCAGATCGAAGAAGTATTAATAGGTGAATAGCTTAACTCTGAAGCTCCGTCAAAATTAGGAACCATCATACCAAAGCCTCCCAGCATGGTCATACTATGAAGGAGCTGACCATGCATTCCTTGTAGTTTCACAGTCATGCGTTGAGTTCTATACCTGACACTAGCCAAAGTTGAAAATCCATCCACGCTCGTGGTAAGCTTCTTAGTAATGGTAGATTTGTTGCTCACAAATACCATATGGGTAAGTGGCAGTAATCGCTTAAAATTCACAGAACCAATGATCGAGAGCCCGGACCCGTTGCTACGATCTTCACGATCATACTCTAGACGGACATTGAGCTCCGGAAGGGCGCTGTTTTTGAGGAAAGTGGCACTGGTTACTTTCTCCCAATTGTCATTTGGTCCGGCATCTTTAAAGTCGATCTGCGACAAGGCCGAGACAACTACCTGAAAGTTTCCCAGATCTTGTGCGAACCTGATTTGTGGATTTCTGGAGAGCGGCTGAAAAGGTGCACCAGTGTTGAAAGAAACCACACGGGGAAAACACGATGTTAAAAAGAAGGGATGCCAATACTGTCCAATGATCAGATCAGCACTGCTCCATTCCAGCTTGGCATAGGCATGCCTCAATCTAAATGAATTAATGGTCGAGTTGATGGTGCCACAAAAGGCCCCCTCGATGACTCCTTTCGCCTCAGCACCAAGAATCCCCGGACCACTGATAGAGCCCTTTAACCTGGTCTGAATGGCCAGAATGCCAAGTTTAGATTTTGCATTGATATCCTCACCGTAAGAGTCGAGCTTCTGCTCAGTGGGATACAGTAAGAAATGTCCATCCCTTACATCAATGGTCTGCCGGGAGTCCCAAAAAAAATCGGTTTTAATAAATCCAGATACATCCATCTGGTAGTCCTTCTCATCCTGGGAAAATCCACTGAGCGGTAAGCAAATAAGGAAGATGAATAGATCACGTGCTTTCATGGAAATACTTTGTGATTCAACCCGCAAAACTATGCCATTTGACATCAAAGTACCACCCAATAAGAGGCCCATTAAATATTTGGAATCAGTCTATTCTACCCAAAAAATCACCTAACTATTGACCTTTTTATAAAAAAAGCGTAATTGCAAGTCTGGAATTCATTAACAATTATTTTACACGTTTTTTTCTGATTTGTTTAACAGTTGTTTGGTATGCCCACGATGCAGTGCTACTGAAATCTTTCAGCCACACCCAACAACTGCTGAACAATCGTTAAACGATCGACATCGTGGTTTAGCATGGTTTAACTGTTGTTCAGCATGGTTGGGTTCTTCTTTCAAAGGTGCCCACGATGGAGCACTACTGACAACTTTTAGCCTCATCTAACAATCGCTAAATAACTCTAAACGATCGTTAAACACAAACAACCCTAAACAATGGTTAAACAATGGCCTTTTTAAAATCGCTGAACAACTCCCCTATTGTTTGAATTTTGGTCCAGAATATTCTGATTTTGTCAAGTATGTAATAAAGTTGGTAACCTTAACTGAGATGTCGGCATTTAGTGTAAGTTGAATCTTCAAAACCTCGCTTGAAATGTATTGCTTGTCAGAAGCTCTGTGTAACTGTGATCTTACCTCGCTGTTTGATCCTCGTGCAATAGACAGGAAATGCTTAAACTCCTTATTTCCTCCCCGACCAAAACCTTCTGCGATGTTGTCCATCACTGATCCCGAGGCACGATTGATTTGATTCAGAAGGTCAAGATCATTCACAAGTGGAAGCATCTGAGTCAACACAAAAACCTCTTTCGCTTGGCGTCTCGCTAAATGCCAAATTTCCAGGTCTTCAATCTTTTTAATGGTCATTTTCTGCTCTTTATGGCTTAGTGGGCTTTAGCATGGTTTAACAATAGTTCAGTTGAGAGACTCCCGTGATTCAGCACTATTAACCTCATCTAACTATCGCTGAACAATCGCTAAACAATCGTTGACATGGTGCGGCAATGGTCTGAACAATACTAAACAACTGTCTCACCAACCAAAGTACCAAAAGCGATGAAATCAGGATTGAGCAGGGACTTTTTATTGTAGCGCATGGGTAAATCGGTGGCAAACTCAACTATTTTTCCCCCTGCCTCCTCCAGTATGATCTGGGCAGCGGCAGTATCCCACTCCATCGTTGGTCCGAGTCTGGGATATAGATGGGCATTGCCCTTCGCAATTTCTAAAAACTTGAGGGATGAGCCTCTAGCTACCAATTCGGGTGCATCAAACTGCTCGATATACACTTGTGTATCTGTGCTCAGATGTGACCGCGAACAAAGCACTTTCAAACCCCTGTCCACCATGGTAAAGGACCGACAGCCAAGGCGCTGCCACTGAGTATCCAGCTTATACCATGAGCCCTCGCCTTTCGCAGCAAAAAACACTTCATGAGTCACCGGAATATAGATGACTCCAAGCACAGGCCGATCACTTTTGACCAAAGCTATATTGACCGTAAACTCCCCATTTCGCTTGATGAATTCTTTGGTTCCATCTAGTGGGTCTACGCACCAGAAGTATGGATAGTTCTTCCGTGCCTCATAGGTCACCATTTTATTCTCTTCGGAGACGATGGGAAACACCTTTGGCAACCTCCTTAGCTGATCACAAATGATTTGATTGGCAGCCTTATCAGCAGCGGTAAGAGGCGATTTATCTGCCTTGTGCTCCACATCAAAAAGTGCTGGTTGATCATAGATATTCATGATCGCTTCACCTGCGCTTTTCACGATTTCTTCCAATGGCTCTCGCAAGTCCTTTAATTGCACAATCGGTACCTGTTTCGGAGTGAAGGCCTCATCCAAAGCCAAAATTTAAAAGCTACATTTGCAAATATAAAACTTTGTTCATGCCAAAAATTCTGGTCACCGGTGGTGCTGGATACATAGGAAGCCATACGCTTGTCGATTTAATAGAATCAGGTCATGATGTGATCTGTATCGACAACCTATGTAACAGCAGTATTAGAGCCCTGGAGGGTGTTGAGAAGATTACCGGCCAGACGATCTCATTTGTCAATGGAGATATTTGTGATTTACCTACCCTCGAGTCTCTTTTCAAGCAAGAGGACATCAGCTCGATCATTCACTTTGCGGCATTAAAAAGCGTGGGAGAATCGGTGGAACAACCCCTTGCCTACTTCCAAAACAATGTGGTAGGTATGATCAATTTGCTGGAGTGCATGCAGCCATATGCCGTGGATCATTTTATCTTTTCTAGCTCGTGCTCTGTCTACGGTAATGCGGATGCATTGCCAGTCATAGAGACCACACCATGGATGGAGGCCGAATCTCCCTATGCTCGCACCAAACAGATGTGTGAGCAAATCATTGCAGACTATGCTCCTTCGGTGCCGGCAAAAAGTTTTGCCATACTGCGCTACTTTAATCCAGCTGGGGCGCATGAGAGCATTGACATTGGTGAAGCTGCGGAAAACATCGCCAGCAATCTAGTGCCAGTGATCACGGAGGTGGCCATCGGCAAGCGCGATACACTGCAAGTGTTCGGCAGTGACTACAATACTCGAGATGGGACCTGTATAAGAGATTACATCCACATTATGGATCTCGCCAGAGCACATACACTGGCTCTTGAGTTTTTATTGAGCGGTGATGGAGCAGTGCAGACCGAAGTTTTTAATCTAGGCACGGGAACGGGCAGTACCGTACTCGAGGTTATCAGCGCTTTTGAGAAAGTAAGTGGACATGAACTCTCCTATGAAATGGCAGAGCGAAGAGCTGGAGATGTAGTAGCAGTCTATGCCGACTACACAAAAGCTGCTCAATCACTGGGCTGGAGACCCAGGCGCGACATCGAACAAATCATGGACACCGCCTGGCGGTGGGAACAGAAACGCAGTCGATCCCTATAATCAGGTGGCTGACTCTGGCCGATAGTGAAATATCGAGGCCTTGGATGGATCTAGGAAATGTGCCGCATCTGATTGCAAATCGAAGATCGATACCTGCTCATAACATCTGGCTTCATCATTGATTAGGTGCACATCGCCTAACATTTCAAAAAATGCAAGGTTCATCGCCTTATTAAGCGTTCCAGACTCTGCAAAAGTAATGGAGGACTCGACATTATTCTTCAGCTTTTCCATCACTTTTGGCTTGATTGGATCATGGATCAGGGTCTGTATGATCTCATCGATTTTGCCTGCTACCTGACTCCATGTATTCAATTCAGATAATCTTCCCTCTATCACAAATAAGCCGCAGTCGACAGTACCGGTGATGTATGCATCCACTGAACTCAATAAGTGGGTCTCCTTAACCATCTGCTGATATAGGATGGAAGAACGCCCATCTGCCAGTAAATCAGACAAGAGGTCTAAGGAATAGTAAGAACTGTGGCTGCGCTCTGGCATAGGAAATATCATGAAGAAGGCCTCCACAGGTACTTTCGATGGGAGCTGAACATAGGTTGAGCGATACGAGTCCAGATCATATGGAGATCCTTCCGCTGCACTGGACGTACATGCAAGGTCGCAGAAATACACATTCAGCATACGTTCTATCTCATGTGGGTCGATGTTTCCAGCCACCGACAATATGGCATTGCCCGGATGATAGTAGCGACGTCTAAAATCCAGCACATCATCGAAAGTGATGGCTGCAATCTCATGCTGATCTTTTCCGATGACAGGCCAATGGTAGGGATGATCACGGTACACCCACGGCAACACATGATGCCAGACATCGCCATAGGGCCTATTAAAGCAAGTCTCATGAAGCTCCTCGATCACGACCTGTTGCTGGATTTCAAGAGCATCTTGCAAGACGCTGAGATCATGCATTCGATCTGCCTCCAGCCAAAGCAGGGTCTCGATATTTTCTGCTGGTCCGTAGCTATAATAGTTGGCGTAGTCACTGTTGGTATAAGCATTGTTTTCTCCTCCAGCTTCTTGAATGGGCAAATCAAAATCAGGCACCTGAGGTGTGCCGGAAAACATCAAGTGCTCAAACAAATGTGCAAGTCCCGATTTATTAGCCGGATCATACTTAGAACCGGCCTTAAAGAGAAGATTAACGGCGGCAAGGGGTGTGCTACGATCCTGATGTAATAGCACCTTCAACCCATTGACCAACTCAAATTTTTCAAAGTTCACCATATTGAAAGCAGATTTTCAGCCACTGCTCGGTAAGAATTTCCCGGCTCTTTGGAAGTTAGAAAAAGGAAAATCTTCGATCATAAAATAAACTTGTCCACGATCTAAATCACTTTACACCAAAAAGAATATTCCATAAAAGCTTCTTATTTTGTCGCATTCGAAGTCCCTTGTGGATGACCTTCTTCGTTTATATCTTGATTTCAATGGCAGATCCCACTTTAAACCATGAAGAGACCAGATTTTTCTCAATCACCACCTTCGTCAACTGCGTCAAAATCAAAGCTGGCAGATATCCAAACCTGGCAGACCTACGAAGGTATCGAAATCCAATCGATCTATCCATCCAGCACTTATCACGATCCTGTCTATGACTCCTTGATAGCTGGACAACCTCCCTTTTTACGTGGTCCCTATGCATCTATGTATGCAGGTCGCCCATGGACCATACGCCAATATGCTGGTTTTTCGACCGCAGAAGAAAGTAATGCGTTTTACAAAAAAAACCTGGCAGCCGGACAGAAAGGTCTCTCAGTGGCGTTTGATCTGGCCACCCATAGAGGTTATGACTCCGATCATCCCAGAGTGGAGGGAGATGTGGGTAAGGCAGGTGTCGCAGTTGATACTGTAGAAGATATGAAACTGCTTTTTCAGGATATACCATTGGATCAAATCTCGGTGTCCATGACTATGAATGGTGCTGTCCTTCCGGTACTTGCCTTCTACATTGTAGCTGCTGAAGAAACCGGAAAGGATGTCTCCAAACTAAGGGGTACCATTCAAAATGATATTCTCAAGGAATTTGTGGTGCGAAACACCTTCATCTATCCACCTCGGCCTTCGATGCGTATCGTCGGAGATATATTTGAGCATTTATCCCGGAAGATGCCACACTTCAACTCGATCAGTGTCAGTGGTTATCACATGTTGGAAGCTGGTGCCTCCGCAGACCTTGAGATCGCTTATACCCTTGCTGATGGCATTGAATATATCCGTACCGGATTAGCTGCCGGTCTCCACATCGATGATTTTGCGCCAAGAATATCATTCTTCTGGGGAATTGGGATGAATCATTTCATGGAAGTGGCTAAACTGCGCGCTGCAAGAAAGATCTGGGCAGATCTGGTCAAAAAATTTAATCCCTCCAATCCCAGGTCCATGTGTTTAAGAGCACACAGTCAAACCTCCGGTTGGAGCCTTACTGCCCAAGCTCCCTATAACAATATAGGAAGGACTACCCTGGAGGCACTTTCGGCAGTATTGGGAGGCACGCAGTCTTTGCATACCAACGCCCTTGATGAAGCCCTAGCACTACCGACCGATTTTTCTGCCGCCATTGCCCGAGACACTCAGATCCTGCTGCAAAAACAAACACAGATCTGCCAAGCGATTGATCCTTATGCCGGATCCTTCTATATAGAACATCTGACACGCCAACTCTATGACAGAGCCGTGATGTGGATCGAAGAAGTGGAATCCCTCGGAGGGATGACTGCTGCCATCGAAAAAGGTATTCCCAAGCGGCGTATTGAGCAAGCTGCCGCCCAAAGACAGGCCTGGATTGACCAAGGGAGGGACAAAATCGTTGGGGTCAATGCTTTTGAATCTGACGAGGTCGCAGATTTTGACCTTCTAAAAATTGATAACAAGCAAGTCATGAATCGCCAGGTCGAGCGCCTGCAGCAAGTAAAAAATACGCGAGACACAGTAGCGGTCAAGCAAGTGCTGGACCGGCTCTCCCGAGCTGCCCGGGAGGATTCTGGCACTAATCTGCTGGAACTTTCCATCGAAGCTGCCCGTGCAAGAGCTACATTGGGTGAAATCTCAGAGGCGCTGGCAGATGTTTTCGGTCGCTACCGTGCTGACAATTCCTTAATTTCTGGTATATATGGTGCAGCCATGGAAAAATCGGAAGATTTTCAGAAAGCCCGGCTGCTGAGTGATCGATTTGCTGAGCATCACGGCAGAAGACCACGCATCATGATCGCCAAACTGGGACAAGACGGCCACGATCGTGGTGCACGGATCATTGCTTCCAGTTTCGCTGACCTTGGTTTTGATGTTGACATTGGACCTTTGTTTCAGACTCCGTTGGAGGCCGCTACTCAAGCTGCAGAAAACGATGTACATATTTTGGGCATTTCATCCATGGCAGCTGCTCACAAGACTTTGGTACCTGAAACCATCAAGGCATTAAATCAGATCGATCGCAGTGATATTAAGCTGGTCCTAGGTGGTATCATTCCAACACATGACTACGACTTCTTATATGATCATGGTGTTCTGGCCATCTTTGGTCCCGGCACATCGATTCCACTCGCAGCCATTGAGATCCTGGAGAAAATGGATTAGGGGCTGGCAAAGGTTAATTTAATTTAGCTTATAAGACATAACGAAAAAACTGCCAAATCTTTGCTCGCTATTGCTCAAGGACGATTTCAACGACACCAAAAACCACTGCCATTTCGTCCTTACAACTATTTTACAATGTTTTACACCCAGAAGAGATCTGAAGCGATTTGGTCGGCAAATAGCTTGCCCTTTGTGCTAAGGGTAAAGATGCCTTCGTTTTCCACTGCCATACCCTTTGCCAGATGGTCCTGGATACCGGTCAGAAAAAAATCAGCATAAGTATCATCAATCGCCTTGATTCGATGGAGATCGCATCCCCAACATGTACGCAGTCCAGTCATCACGTATTCGTTGTATCTATCGTGGTCTCTGAGTATTTCTGTCGTCGCGGGCACCACGCCTTCACTCAACGCCTTCACATAGTGAGCATTGTTTGAGACATTCCACGATCTGCTGACCCCATCGAATGAATGTGCCGAAGGCCCAATGCCAAGGTATGGTATGCCCTGCCAGTAACTGGTATTATGGCTGGCATGATGTCCTGGTTTGGCAAAATTGGAGATCTCGTAGTGCTCATATCCCCTCTTGTCCGTCAACTCTATAAGATGGAGAAAGTGTTGCTCTGTCTCCTCATCTGTGGGAGCTGGACTCAGTCCCTTGCGTATCTGATAAGACAGGGCCGTTCGCGGTTCAATGGTCAAAGCATAGCAAGACAGATGAGGAATGCCATACTCAAAGGCATAGTTCAGATTCGCATCCCAGGCATCGACTCCCATGGTCGGTACACCATACATCAGATCTACAGAGATATGCTCAAATCCATAAGTCTTGGCTTGAGAAATGGCTGCATGCCCCTGCGCTGCAGTATGAGCGCGATGCATAAATTGGAGATCTTCTTGATGAAAGGACTGAATGCCGATGCTCAACCTATTGATGGGTGAGTCAGCCAGTTGTGCTAACTTGACAGTCGTAAGGTCATCGGGATTGGCTTCAAGTGTCGTTTCCAAATCCGTGGCGATCTCAAAGTGTGACTCTATCACTCGAAAAAGTCCCTTGATATCATCCTGGTTTAACAATGAAGGTGTCCCTCCTCCAAGATAGATAGACGTGAGTGTAGACCATTTCTGTGTCTGACCATGTAAGGCGATCTCCCCTTGAATGGCCTCCATCATTGCATCTTTCTTCTTTAGATTTGTAGAAAAGTGAAAATTGCAATAGACACAAGCTTGCTTGCAAAAGGGAATGTGTATATAAAGACCGGCCATCTTACGTTCTACCAGAAGCATCGGTTTACAGATCAAACGTAATCAAATAATGACTTCTTTCTCAACACCTCTTTCATGCCATTGATCTGATGATAGGGATCGATAAGCATAAGACTTATGGCTCTATCATGAGTCATGTCATTAGAATGAGCTTGTTTCTTCTGATCAGTTACACAATGGCTTCAGGGCAGATTATGCCCTTACATTGGAAGCTCAGCAGTGGAGATCTTGAGAAGGTATCAGACATTTTAACCCTGCCGGACAGTCTGGATCAGGACCGCTTGCTAGATTCCTGTGGCAGCATACTGGGAAGCCTACATGCCAAGGGGTACTTGGAAGCGTCCATGGACCATATTGAGCAGTCCGCGATTTCAGTCACCATCACACCACACATCGGTCCTCAATATGAGTGGAGCTTATTGGACCTATCGACCATCCCGGCGGTCATTGCAGAGCAATTAAATTTTAGATCCCTCACCCACAGATCTTATAGTCATCAGCAGATTGCGGCCCTTTTCGAGCAAATCCTCAAGCATGCGGAAAACTCGGGATACCCGTTTGCCGCAGTACGACTAGATAGCATGGGTTTCGAAGAAGGACTAATCAGAGCAAGGGTTTTGGTCCGTCTTAATCAAATGGTCACCATAGAAGCCATCAAAGTAGAGGGGGATTTAAAGCTGAAGGAACGCTATCTAAATCACTTCCTCGACCTATCAGTAGGCGATCCATTTAACAAAGAAAAAGTCGTCAGGAGTAGGGATCAACTGCAGACCTTGCCCTTTCTTAAAACCTTTGCAGATCCTACTATAGAATTCTTAGGAGAAGGAGCTACCCTCCATTTATTTCTCAATAAGAAGAATGCCAATCGTTTTGATATTTTGCTTGGTCTGTTGCCAAGTCCGGCCGAGAACAGGAGGTTTCAGCTCACCGGCAATGTGAACATCGACATGTACAATCAACTGGGTGGTGGAGAGCGATTGATGGCAATCTTTGAAAGTCTCCAGCCAGGCGTACAAGAGTTGGAGCTCGGTGCAAACTATCCCTTCTTATTCGATTGGTCCTTTGGTACCGATGCCCATTTCAATTTGTACAAACGAGACTCCTCCTATATAGATGTTGGATACGAATTAGGGGTGCAGTACTTTCTAAAGCGAAGCAACTATGTCAAATTTTTTATTGAGCGGCAAGGTACCAATTTGATTACCATCGACACCAACCGGATCAAGCGTAGAAAAATGCTGCCAGACTTTATCGATGTCTCCCGAAATCTTCTTGGTGTCGCTTACCATCTGGAAAACTTAAACTACCGCCTAAATCCGAGGAGGGGATACTTCATGACCATGAAGGTAAGCGCTGGCAACAAGCGCATCAGGAAAAACGATGTCATCACTGCTCTGACTGATGGTGAGGCATCTTTTGACTACAGTAAGTTGTACAACCACCTCGACCTGAGTAGTTTTCAATACCGCTTGTCAAATGTCTTGGATTGGTACATGCCGGTATTTAAAAACAGCACCATCAAGCTCTCCAATGCCTCAGCATTGATCGGCTCAGGTGAGGCACTCTACCAAAACGAGCTCTTCCGGATAGGAGGCACCCAGCTCTTGCGAGGCTTCAATGAGGAATCGATTTTTGCCAGCTTCTACAGTGTCTTCTCAGCTGAATACAGATTGCTATTCAATCAAAACTCAAATATCTTCCTGTTTGCCGACTTGGCCTATGCTGAAGCCCACACAGAACAAGACTTCTCCGCAGACCGGTTCTTCGGCACTGGTGTGGGACTAAACTTAGAAACCAAAGTCGGGATCTTTGGTATCAGCTATGCCATCGGGACGCAAAGGGGATTACCTCTTTCTTTCAGCAGCGGTCGCATACACTTTGGCATGGTAGCTGGATTCTAAAAATGAGTGCTATTTTTGGCACATTGAGCTACGCATCTTCCTGAAAATTAGTCAATGGCCGGCTACAGATCGAGGTTTATCCAGCTATTTCATCCGCTTGCCCGGTTTCTTCCACATGCTCTGCTGCAACGGTGGTCTGGGCAAAACTTAATTTGCCCAGTGTACCATCTGGTATCCGATGAACCGGTTTCCCACATACACCATCTATACAAGGTGAAATCCAGTCGTGAATTTATCAGCGATCTGGATTTCCTACTGACTCACTACCAGCCGCTCAGTCTTTCACAGCTGGTAGATCTGATTCATGATGGCAGACCATTGATAGAGCCGTGTTTTTTCCTAAGTTTTGACGATGGCTTATCTGAATTTTTCGATATGGTTGCCCCTATCTTAGAAGCCAAGGGAGTACCAGCCACCAATTTTCTCAACAGTGCCTTTGTCGACAATCGGGCCTTGTTTTATCGCTATAAAATCAGCCTGCTGATAGAGCGCATCCTCATCTTACCAACCCTGCCTATCACCCAGATCAATGAAGTACTGGAAATAAAAATCACAGATAGGACCACCCTGATTCAACATTTGCACACTTTGGATCATCGGGCTCTGCCTCGCATCGATGCTATGGCACCGCTCCTCGATGTCGACTTCGAAGAATATTTGGCCATGGCGAAGCCCTATTTGACATCTTTACAGATCAAAAACCTTCAGGAGCGAGGATTTGATTTTGGTGCACATAGTATCGACCACCCCCTCTTTTCCAGTCTATCTCCGCAGGATCAGTTGCACCAGACACTGGAGTCGGTGAGGTACCTTTCTCACTCCTTTGATCTTGATCTTCGCACCTTTGCTTTTCCATTTACTGACTATGGCCTAGGGAAGAACTTCTTTGATCGTCTATATGCCCCTGATCATGAGATCGACCTTTCATTTGGCAGTGCAGGTCTTAAAGGAGATCTTTACACAAAGCACCTCCAACGCGTTCCGATGGAGTTGGGTAGTCTTGGAGCTAAATCCATCATCCACTCAGAGTTGCTATATTTTATTTTGAAGGCCTGCCTGGGTAAAAATACGGTGAAGAGGATATGATACACATCTCCAAATTAAATCGGGACGAGCTACAGACGCTGATACAGAGTCCTGAATATCAAGACCTACCATTTCTACCCATATCTGCTCACCGGGCAATATCGCATATCCATAACCCTCGAGCAGATCGAGACGACATCTTGCTCCTATTGGCTTATGCGGAGGAAAGACTCGTTGGTTACCTGGGTGTTCTGGCAGATTGGATATTTGATCTCCAGGGCCAGAAAAGCAAATGTGGTTGGTTGAGCTGTATGTGGATCGATGCCAGTCAGCGAGGTAAAGGTATTTCTAAGCAGTTGGTTCGCAGTGCATTGGAAGCATGGGATGAAAAAATACTGGTGACCGAGTTTACTTATCCGGCGCAGAGGCTATATGAGAAAATAGGTGCCTTCAAGGATTTACAAAAAATCGAGGGCATTCGCCTGTACATTCGATCGGACTTAAGCAAGCTCCTACCTCCAAAAGGTCCCCATTACCGCACCTTCACACCCATGTGGAGGATCATGGATGACGTACTGAATGGTTTGCTGGATTGGCGCCTCAGGTTTGTCAGGACTAAATCGAGCCTCCGGACCGTTTATGTCGATCGGATAGACGATGAAATCGCCACCTTTATCGAGACTAGGCAAGAAGATCAAATTTTCAAAAGAGGAGGGCAAGAACTAGATTGGATATTGTCCTACCCCTGGATTGTGGAGGCCTCAGCTGCCACCTCCGAGAGCAAGAAATATCACTTTTCATCAATTGCCCAGCGATTTGCTTTCGCACCAGTCAAATGCTACAATAGCGACGATAAGTTGGTTGCATTCCTGATGTTTGCTTTACGAGATAATGCCTTAAAAGTACCCTATTGCTACCTTCATGATGACTACCTTCATGAGGTGAAATCTTGCATAGAGGACCATATCTTGAAGTGGCGGATCAGCACCTGCACTCTTTTTCATCCTAAATTGGTTAAACTGATCGGGCAATCCAGCACCCTAGCGTTGACAAAGAAACCCATGAGGCGCCACTACATTATATCGAAAGTCTTCAAAGACTTTAGCGCTGATCAAGACTATCAGATTCAAGATGGAGATGCCGACTGTGCCTTTACCTGAGGTGGTTTTGTGGGGTTTAACACAACATCGCTGAAGTACGGTGCAAGGTGGAAACCCACCTTTGGTCATTGTTTGACGATCGTTTAGGGTTGTCCTGCAGTTGAAGGGTGAAAAAAAGCCGGCCTACATCGATGGTAGGCCGGCAAATTCTCCTTCAGAAAACGGTTCTTTCTATTTTACATCCCACCACACTCTGGTATTCAAATCATCTGCTCCCTGACGTGCCACTGCAGCATCTATGTTGGCTCTATTCACCGTATATTCATTATCCGGATAAGTCAATCTCCTGATGAAGTCTTCAGAAGACAAATCATTACCAGGATAGGGATTGGGTTCTACCACAGGATAGCCACTGCGTCTGAAATTAGCCCAGGCCTCTGGACCATTGAGCAAAGAGGCGATCCAATATTGGCCATTGATTTGCTCGATCTCCTTATCAGCCTCCAGAGGGTTGGCAGCAATGTAGGCATCGATTTCCTCAGTAGATATATCGGTATCACCAGGCCAATCGCTAAACTGCTCCATATTAGCTCTGATGGCAGCCGCGTACTCCGCTGCAGCGTCGCCACTAGCCCAGCCCCTGACGATGGCCTCTGCTTTTAATAGCAGCGTCTGAGCGTAAGTCACCAAGAAGCTGGGAGCCTCTGGACCACCCAGCCGCTTACGATCCAGCTGGCTATAATCATAAACGCTAGCCAATCCTTCTGATTCAGCTTGGGGATTGATGTTCGATACCTCAAATCCCTGGGGTATCCCAATCTGCACATCAAAGCTTCTGTCAGCATTTTCCTCCGTTTGATCACCTTCTGTTTTGGCACCCACATAACGCACTGCTATCCTCGGAAGTCGCGGATCATTGCGATCTTTCAGATAATTGACAAACTCCCTATCCAAATAGTAGAATGGAGCTTGACCACCATTGAGGTTAGTGCCCACAGGATTTCGGTAGTCAGGATTGTGCCGGACCACCGCATTATCGTCGTTAGAGTCCATCAGGCCACCAGATATCGCTCTGCCAGCAAAATCCTCGGCTTTACCTGGATCTACTTTCACTAAGCGCATGGCAGCCCTCAACATCAATGAATTACCCAAGCGTTTCCATTGATCGACATCGCCGCCATAAAAGATATCTTGCTCAGCAAGACGCTTGCTGCCATCCAAGGCACCCACCGCGCTGGAAAGCTCATTCAAAACATTGTCATAAATACTCTGTTGCGTATCATATACGGGAAAAGAAACTGCCTCTAAAAACCCTTTTCCAGCCTCACTATAAGGCACATCGCCATATGTATCGGTGGCCCAGATGGCCGCCCACGCTCTCCAGATGCGCATCATGTTGACGATGTTGCTCAAATCGTCTTCTTCCTTATAACGCTCTATTCCATCCACCAGTTCTTTCATGGTGTTAGGATAAACGCGATTCCAGTTTTGCTGCGTTTGAGACTTGTTGTCTTGATTCAGATTTGCACCGGTACCTACTCCTGTCCATGGCGTGAACATCTGTCGGACAATGGTGGTTTCGTAAGTCAAATTGTTATAAGTTGGCACACTGGCGATGATCGCATCGTTCAACTGGAATGATGGATCTACAGAAGTCAGTCTCACCGGATTGGTATTGATTTCATCAAACCCTTCTTCGCATGAAACCAGCACGAAAAGGATCATGAGGGCTACTATGATATAATTATTATTGCTCTTCATTTTTTCTAAATTCTTAGTTGTGTGATAAATTCAAAATAGCCGAAAAGTTAGAACTTAACGTTTAGGTTAAACCCAATACTGCGGGTGACTGGCAGTCCTGTTGCTTCTAGTCCCTCGCTAGTGTCCGTCAGGATACCATTCTGATTGGGGTGAATATGAGGTACCCACTTTTTCAACACGGCTACGTTATTGGCCACCAAGCTGAGTCTTGCTCCTTGGATGTACTTATTCTGAGGGATATGCTTGGTAAAGTCATAGCCCAAAGTAATCTGACGCAACTGCCAAGAACCTGCATTAAAGACCGACTGCTCTGACATCCTAAAGCTACGGATCGTCTCATAGAAAGTCTGTACAGCTGTCCGAGTGGTATTGGTCTCACCCTCATTATTCACGCCCACACCAACGACATAACCTTCCTCCCTACCCTCCAGAGTCTCTTTATCCAGACCGTGGCGGTAAGCATTGGTGTGTGTACCGGAGATTAACTTATGACCCAACTTAAAGTCAATCAAGAACGAAAGGTTGACACCCTTATAATTGAAGCCATTGGTGATACCGCCCCACCATTTTGGCAGTGCTGATCCAAAATTAATTTGCTCCTTGGACTTCTCTGGTCGGCCACTCTTGGTGTTAAAAACCTGGTTGCCCGCTTCATCCCTTAGATAACCCCAGCCATAAAGCTGAGCCATGGGCTTACCCACTACTTGACGTAGCTCGCCGTGAAAGTCTGCATTATCAAGTTTAATAAATTTGTCGTCCACACTTTCACCCAAGCTCAATACTTCAGAAGTGTTGTAGGTGGCATTGACACTCGCCGTCCATTCAAAATTATTCGATTTGATGGGTGAGACTGAGATGAAAGTTTCCACACCCTGATTCTTACTTTCACCTACATTGATCAGTTCCGTATTGTATCCAGATGAATTCGACACAGTGCGAGCGAGTATTTGATCCGCTGACAATTTATCGTAGTACGACATCTCAAAACGTACATTGTTAAAGAGTATCAACTCTATACCCACCTCCTTCTCAGTCACCCGCATAGGCCGCAAGTTAGGATTAGGTATAGTGTTGGCGTTGATGCTCCCCACTGGTCTCCCTCCAAACGACTGGGCGTTGATTCGATAATACAGGTTGTCGGCATAGGGCGATACATCGGTATCACTGCCCACCTCAGCATAGGCCAATCTTATCTTACCAAACGACAGCCAAGATGGTGCATTGGCCATGGCCTCAGAGAAAATAAAACTACCCGTCACAGAAGGATATAGAATACTGCGATTGCCTGATGCCAACGTTGAGAACCAATCATTACGTACGGTGGCATTCAAGAAAACCAGGCGTTTGAATGAGAGTTCTGCAGAACCATATAGAGAATTCACCTCACGCTCGGAGATGGTATAGTTAGGTGTTACTTTACTTGCATTGCCTATGGAGTATAGTCCACGCGTAAAAAATAGCTCTCCCAACTCTGTGTTCACATCATTGCGGCGATACATGCGGTTTCCTCCAGCGTTCACCACCAGACCGAGGTCACCAAAGGTTTTATCGGCACCAATCAAGAAGTCAGCGTTGATTTCCCGAAATCGTCGCACATCCTGTACATACTGTCCATTTTGGAAGCCGGGAGGAGGAGAGGATTGTCTCTGAGATCCATGTGGAAGATTGTAATCAACATCACGGGTATAATAATCCTGTCCCACACGACCCTGTAGGTACAGCCAGTCGGTGAAATTGTACCTGGCAGTCAGGTTACCATACACTCGGTCGCGTTTATTGTTTTCAAAGCGTGAAAGGGCAAAGTAAGGATTGGTACGGTTGGTAAATCGCGAATACTTGATCTCATCTCCATTTTCATCGAAGGCATTGTCTCGCAATACATCCATGGGCATGGTAGTCGATAAAGTATAGATCACCACCGGACTGTAATCTTGTTCTGCGATATTGGGTGGATTAGTACGCACTTCATGCGCATAGTTGATATTGGCAGACACATTCAATTTACCCGATGTCTGGGTAAATCCAAAATTGACATTTTGTCTGGCAAAACCAGATCCCGGCAGAATGACGTCGCTATTTAGGTTGGATAGAGAAAGACTCATTCCACCGTTTTCGCCACCTGTAGAGATCTTCAGCGTATTGTTCCATTGGAAGCCGTTACGATAGTATTCACGTACCTTGTTGGGTTGGGCTTCATAAGGGACAGTTAAACCATCAAATAAAATGTGTGTACCACCCATTTTTTCACCAAAACTCCATACACCCGATGTCGGTCCTGCAGATAAGGGTCTTTTACCGCCTTCACCTTGTCCGTACTCATACTGATAATCAGTGTAATCTAGAGGTACATCGTGGGTAAAGTTCGAGTTCCATTCTATCTGTAGTCCATTTCCATCAGCACGATTCTTGGTGGTGATCATGATCACACCATCCTTGGCTCTGGAGCCATACAGGGCCGATGCAGCTCCACCTTTGAGCACAGTCATGGTTTCGATATCATCGGGATTGATACTACTGAGTCCATCTCCACTATCAGAGCGTCTATTTCGACCTACACTGTTACCACTCCTTCTTACGCCAAAATTAGTGTTGTCGATCGGCACACCATTGACCACGATCAGTGGTGAGTTGTTGCCTCCGAATGAGGACACCCCACGGATGCGGATTTTGCTACTACCCTGCGGTCCAGATCCCAGGCTGGTGATATTCACACCTGCCACTTTACCTTGCAGGACATCCATGAACTTGGAAGATCTATTTTCGGTAAGCTCCTGGGGTTTGATCCGGGATACGGCATAACCCAAGGTCTTCTGATCTTTTTCGATACCCAGGGCTGTGACTACCACTTCTCCAAGCTGGGCCACATTGTCGGCCATGATGACATCGACGGTAGTTCTACCGGCGATTTCTATCTCTACAGTATTGTAGCCTGTGTATGAAAAAACGAGTGTGGTCGCATCATCAGGAGCAATGAGTGAGTACTTCCCCTCAAAGTCGGTCGCAGCACCAATATTGGTGCCTTTGACCAGAATGTTTACCCCGATCAGCGTCTCTCCATCCTGAGAGGTCACCGTCCCGGTAATGGTCTGTTCGTCAGGCCTGTCGGCACTGTCAGCAGCGGTGGCACTACCGACAAAGACCAACAGCATCAGCGCGATCAGACACGCTCCCTGAGAAAAGGCAGTAAATTTCCTTAGTAGCTTGTTCTTCATCATCTTATAAATGTTTGATTATTGATTCAATTGGAAAATTTCGATTTATTGTTATTGCTCAAGGATGATCACGGGCAATTGTACATGAAACGATCTAGACGCCAATATTGCTGTTTTGAAAAGCACGAACAGTTACTTATACAAAAATCATCTGCCCTCACTGTCACAAAAACGACCAGGCCGACAATGATACAAAACTAGTTTTCTTGATCGAGTGCATACCAATCACCAGGTCATCACATCCCCCATTGTCGAAGGCACCACTAAACAAATGTCTCATCCATAATGCCAGACAGTTTTGCCTCAAGATGATAAAATGTTGGAAAATGTCCTAAGTTCAGAGTAGCTTTTTACGACTCAGCCAATCATCATTGCTTGATATAGGACCTCCACCATAACAACCCTCGCCATTTCTTAATGTAGTGATACGGTCTAAGTTCGGCCCCAAACTGTCGTCGGGTGCGTTCCAGGTTTTCGGACATTCCTCCTAGAAAGTCAAAGGACTGACTACCTACTTCCGCACTGGCAAATTGTATTGCTTTCCATACCAAGTAGATCCCAGCACCACTGCTCCGCTGCTCTGGTGCATGCCAGTCATCTGTCAGTAACAAGTAGGTGGTATGCTGATCCCATACCACATAAACTGCAGCCAGCACCTGACCCCCGGCATTTTGTAGGTAAAGGCTCCGACCACAACGCCGGTGATCGCAGGCTGAGATCAGACGCCTCATCAAAGCATCCTTGACTGGCATGGTTACAACCTGCCTTTCGAAAGGTGCTGAAAAAAGACGGAGCAGTAGATCCATTTTCAGGTCCATGTGCAGTGAAAGGCTCCGCTCAGCCTTACTAATTTTATTGTTTCGATAGTCAGCAGTCATACCACTCCACACTTGATCAAGGTCCTGGATGTGGTCAATCACAAAGGAGTAGCGCGTGTTTTGTTGATATCCTCGCCAATAATAGGCAAGCCAGTTATTCGTCTGATAATGAATGGTCTGCTCAAAACCCCAATATGATCGGTGTGCTGCCACCAATTGCGACAGGATACGATGCTTCTTTCGATCGGAAAATGGTCGGACAAAATATGGGCCGGCAAATTTTGTGAGGGGCGGCATCGAGACGTAGCTGAAAGGACCTTTCTGCTTTTCAAAGAAGGTACAGATAGCAACAATATGGGGATCTTCGATGTACAACATCACATCCCAGTCTCCATCTTCACACACTGCATCGAGCCACCAATCTCTATAAAAAAGTGGAAGTTTGTCGCCGTGCTCCACACAGAATATCCTGTACAAAGCCTTGTCAAATCTTATCTTTTTCGACATAACATCAATCCATCGCGCACCGTCAAGATTACATTGTCCACCCGTGTATCCTCCTGTACCAATTTGTTAAAGGCACAAATCCCCTTGGTCTCAAGATCTTGGAACTGTTCGACTACCTTGCCACTCCACAAAACATTGTCGGCCAAAATGTAGCCGTTGCTAGCCACTTTGTCTATGACCAAATGGTATAGAGCGACATAATCTACCTTGGCAGCGTCGATAAATACCAAGTCAAGGGAGGGCGGCATGGAAGGTATAAGCTCCAATGCATTGCCATAATGGACGATTATCTGATGACTGCGTTCAGAGCGATGCAGGGCCTGCTCAATGATGGGTTGGTACTCCAGATTAGACTCAATGGTATGCAAGGTTCCTTTAGCAGCCAAGCCCTCAGCCAGGCAAAGGGTGGCATAACCGGTAAACGTCCCGATCTCCAAGACGCACTGAGGTCTGATCATATGACTGATCATACTGAGTATCCTGCCCTGAATATGACCTGAGATCATCTGTGGAGCTAGGGTCTTCAGATGCGTAGTCCGCTCTAAGTCCACGAGCACCTGATCGGGTTGTGACGAGTGCTGACCGATGTATTTACTCAATCTTTTGTCTATGTCCAGGTGACTCACTCCATGTTCCTTTGAAGCCTGAATATAGGAGGAATAAAAATAGCCGACAAGATCAACACTACCCCAATGTAAAAAGTAGTGTCAAGCTCATTGCCCTCATGCAAAATCAGGTGGGCAAGGATGATACCATAGATCGGCTCTAGATTGAGGGCCATCATCGATGTGAACGCAGATAAATGTCGCAGAGCTAGCAGTGCTAAGATATGGCCCACCACAGTACAACCCAGAGCCAAAAGAAATAAGTACACCCAGTCTGTAGTGGATGGTATGAGCGATGTTCTTGCCCCGGGTAGCAGAAGTAAAATTACGCCTAGAAAGACACAGCCACTACCCAATTCTACCAAGGAAATCATCACCGGTGGACCATCCCAGATCCACTTCTTATTGAGTACGCCAATGACGGCGAACAATAGTGACGACAAAAGACCCAACCACACCCCAGATATCATCATTGGCCCGATCCCATCCGTCACCATGATCATGCTCGGAATCACCAATAAGGATGGTAAGATCTGCCATCGCTGTATCTTGGTCTTGAGGATCATGGGTTCTAGAAATACTGTGAAAAATGATGTGGTTGCCAGGCAGATCAATGCTACAGAAGCGTTTGCCCTTTTGACAGAGCCAAAAAATGCTACCCAATGAATAGCCATGATTACCCCAATCATGCCCCAAGCCAAATACACCTTGACAGAAACTGCCGGCATTTTTCCGATCCATGGAAGTAGAAAAAGTAAACCAATACTGGCTATGAGCAATCGCCAAAAAACCAAGGATAGTGGCTGCAGCGAAATCAAGTCACCCAAAATGGCGGTAAACCCAAAAAGTAGAACTGCTGCGTGTAGCTTTATTAATGCAGGGTGCATTAGATTTTGTCGTTTATGCAGCTGCACCAAGATAGCGTTGAAAATGGGACCAATGGCCACTCATGTGAAGAGTTCTCAAGTTAAGAACATTTTGTGCTCCTGGTTTAGACCATCGTTGTCCTGATAATTTAAGTCGCTTTTGTATTACGGTACGATGTGCAGCCTCGATTGCTCCAGATCCAATGAGTAAACCTCCTTTCTTGTATTTGGGATAATTCATTCTATGAGCATTATTCTTTAAGTATGTTAGTAAGTCTTGCTTGACTTCTTCTTTTTCTTCGTCGGTATTTGAAAGACTTTGGATTCTTTTGATCACATAGTTTCCACCTTGGTTTATTAACTTAGTGTTCATCCGCTTGGTCCATTTCTTTGACTTTTTATCATCATCGAAAAATTTGTTGGCAAATTCTCCAATGTGTTCTGCGGCATGGTAGTAATCCAGAATCGTTGTTGCTGTGGGATAGCAGGCTTTTATCCATTGATCAATCCATTTAGCTCCATCCGTTACGAACACTAGACTTTCATCTTTCTTTTCATATCGATCAAGTAAAACGGACATCTTTTCTTCAAATTCTTCATGATTCCCCAAATGTGCAATGTATTCTGATTCCTTAATCCATTGACGATCAGTAGCTTCTGGTAAAATTGATCCAGATCTGAAAACACGACCCAGTTTTACTTCTTTCCATTTATCTTCCCGCGTCAATATCATTGAACCGTCTACCTCACAATAAACTACTTCTTCTGATCTACTTTCATCCTTTTTCCATAGCTGCTCACTTGTCAACCACTGTTCGGCTATCGACCCGTTCCGATTGGTCAACTGATGTAGCATGAATTCATTCGTTTTTATCCCAAGCATTCTTAGTAGTTCAACCCCGAAACTGTATCTCTCCTCCTTGCCAACATAGGTCAACACGTCCTCTAGTTTTGGGCTAATTTTACTCCCTTTCAATTGCTGGGTAAAATGGTGCTCTTTCTCTAACTCAATCTTTCCTACCCGTGTGGCAATGTTTTTTTTTTACGGCGGTCTTTTGTTCTTACATCCATGCATTCCTCATACAACTTCCTGCCCAATTCCATCCATTGCTCTACAAATTGGGATTCATGGTCATAAAAACTCATCTTTGGATCTGCTGCTTTTTCGGTAAATTCTTTCTTGAGTTGGCTGAATTGTTCTGATAGATCAGCCTTGTTCATAATATATTAGGTTTTTTACTAATATATAACTTAGTTGCGACATTTTCTAATGCACCCTTAGTGCATTCCCCCGTACAGGTGAAGCGCTGTATTTAGTACTTTTGTCCAGTGTCATGTGAGAAGAAGCATTGAGCTCATTCTGATCGTATCTTTGAGACAACCCAATCCTAATTTCGAGGTCAAGATACTGATGTATGCATTGAAAATGATCTTCCTGCAGCTATGAGTTAAGTTTACCAGTAAAAATCAACCTGATGGATGTGCTAATAGGCGAAAAGGCTCCACTTTTCACGTTGAGAAATCAAGACAAAGAGGAGGTGTCCCTGTATAATTTGCGTGGTCGACCTGTGTTGCTCGTTTTCTTCCCTTTGGCATTTAGCAGCGTATGTACAGAAGAACTTTGTCGGTTGAGAGATGACCTTGGCCAATATCAGAAACTCAATGCGCAAGTGTTGGGCATATCTGCAGACTCCGTCTATGCCCTAAAGGCATTTAAAACTACCCAACAATATAGTTTTCCACTATTGTCTGACTTCAACAGAGAAGTATCCCGGAGTTATGGTTGCCTTCATGAGGAATTTGCTTTGGGCATGAAAGAAGTGCCCAAAAGGTCTGTCATTGTCATCGACAAGGATGGCATCATTAGGCATAAAGAAATCCTGGACAACCCGAGAGAAATACCTAATTTTGAAACGGTGAAGGCCGTGCTGGCCTCGCTGAATGATCTAGTCTAACATTGCAGCATCATGACACAACTATCATACGAGACCGAAGAGCTGATTGAGACAGATGACCTAGTGGGTACCGGGGGATATGCCTCCTTGATCGTGTACAATGATGATGTCAACACTTTTGATTGGGTCATCGAGTGTCTGATGGAGATTTTGCAACATACCCAGTCTCAGGCAGAGCAGTTGTCATTGATTATACATTTCAAAGGAAAAGCTACCGTAAAAACGGACTCTTTTGAAGCACTCAAGCCAAAAAAAGATGCGCTTGTTGACCGAGGTCTCTCAGCCGTCATTGAGGAACTGGCCTCCTAGTGCCAACTAGCACCAGGCACCCGTACCTTACTTGCTCGTTAGCGTTTTTTTTCAAAGCAAACCTAATCTGTACTACGTTTTTTCAGGCATAGGATTAAGATCAACAATCGGTACATTGCCGGATTAACAAAAATCAAAACTTCTGTGATTTTCCCGCATCCATTAGCTGCTGATCCGGAGGGATTGCTTGCCATCGGTGGTGATTTATCTAGCCAGCGCCTTATTCTAGCCTACCAATTCGGTATTTTCCCATGGTATGCCCAAGGACAGGAGATCCTTTGGTGGTCTCCCGATCCTCGTTGTGTGCTGTTTCCAAGGGATCTGATCATTCACAAGAGCATGGCCAGACTGCTCCGAAAAGGGCCCTTTAGAGTGTCATTTAATCGCACATTTCACGAAGTCATCAGACATTGTCAACAAACCAAGCGCAGGGGACAGGAGGGCACTTGGATTACGGAAGATATGATCACAGCCTATCTAAATTTGCATCACCAGGGCTATGCGCACTCGATTGAGGTGTGGCAGAACGATGATTTGGTAGGGGGCCTGTATGGCATCAGCCTCGGGAAAGTATTTTTCGGTGAGTCAATGTTTAGTTTGGTGTCCGATGCGTCCAAGTATGGTTTTATCCATCTCGTGCAGTACTTGAGGGCACAGGGATGCCTCCTGATCGACTGCCAGCAGGATACACCTCACTTGAGATCACTGGGAGCTTTACCCATCCCCAGAATTGACTTTATGGGGATTCTCGAGAAGAATCGACGATGTTATTCTGATGTGCACTTGTTTCCTGAGAAGTGATTTGTCTGTCAGCTGTCCGACTTCTGACAGGATGTCTACAGACGCCTGTGTAACCAGTCGACCATATCTCTGAGTACCTCTGATTTTTCGGGTTCGTTGACCAATTCGTGATACAGGTCCTGGTAGATCTTAATGGTCTTATCAGGAGATCCTGCTTGCCGGTGCAGAAGTTTACTTCCAGCCGGGTCAGTGAGCATATCATCACCACCATGCATAACCAAGAAAGGAATGTTAAAATCCTTCACTTTTGCCGAGACTTTCGCGGTGGCATGAAGTACCACTGCTCCAGTCTTGGCATAGATGCCCCCCGTGTATACAAGTGGATCGGATAGGTAGCGATCGACCACTTTTGGATCTCGAGAGATGTGATGGGCATTGAGCCTTGTTGTTTTTAATCTGGGAAGTAGGTGTCCTATGATCGGTGCCAGTTTCTGCAACCATGGAGATACTTCATCACTGACTTGGAGGGCCGGAGCAGAAAAGATGGCACCTCTTACCTTGGGTTTTGAATCAACGATGTAGTGAAAAGCTAAAAGGCCTCCCAGACTATGCGAAAAAAGAAAGAAGGGAATGCTTGGGTAGTATGTCCGTATTTGCTGATGCCATGCTTTCAGATCGTCCAGGCATTGCTCCCAGTCAGGAATATAGGCTCTGCGACCATCAGAGCGGCCGTGCCCTCTCTGGTCAAAGGCTGCAACTGCATACCCTTCGCTATTGAGATAGCGAGCCACATGATCATAGCGAGCATGATGTTCTGCCAAACCATGAATGATTAGCACCATGGCATGAGGTGTTGGTTCGGGCAGCCAGACTCGCTGATATAACCTGGATGCGCCCATCTCAAAATATTCAGGTATCATACCGTCGTCTTGCTGTGTAGTGACTCATCGCGATGTTGATGTTAATTGTCTCCGAAAGTGCCATCTTCATAAAATGTGCCGATCTTGGATGAGATTCTCACCTTTCCGAGATTGGGTGATGACTGAGTTCAGGCGATTGAGAAATATGGAAAGAATGCCAAAAGAGCCGTTTTTGATTTGGCAATCTTTGCAGTGTGCATTCAATGTTTATAACGAGTTTCCATTAGCAATGAAGGTCTTTGCTTTCTCAAGTGCTTCATTGAGCCCAGTCGCATCCTTACCTCCGGCAGTAGCAAAGAAAGGCTGACCTCCTCCTCCACCTTTGATCTCCTTGGCGAGCTGACGGATAATATTGCCCGCGTGCAGGCCGCGTTCTTTGGTCAGGTTTTCACTCACTGTGATCATCAACTGAGGCTTGCCCTTCACAGCCATGCCAAAAACAATGAAGGCATTTCCCACTTCTTTTTCCAACTGATAGGCTAAATTTTTCAGCGCCTTGCTGTCGGTGGTCTCCACTTTCGCCGACAGAAAATTGATGCCTTCGATTTCTTCCATCCGGTCCTTTAAATCGTCCTTCATCCCCCCTACTCTAGCTTGCTGCATTCTCTCTATTTCTTTCGACATTTTTCGATTCTCGGCTAGTATAGCATCTACTTGTTCAGCTGCATTAGTGGGACCTCTGAGCAGCTGCTTCACAGAAGTTAATTCCTTGAGTTGCTTGTTGACAAAGGTTTGGGCAGCTTCAGCAGTTACAGCTTCGATCCTGCGTACACCGGCCGCAATGGCTCCTTCGCTAAGTATTTTAAAAAAACCGATTTGGCCAGTGGCATCCACATGGCATCCTCCACATAACTCTCTCGAGAATTGAGGATCGAAAGTGATCATCCTTACTTCTTCCCCATATTTCTCACCAAACAACATCGTGGCTCCTGCTGCTTCTGCTGCGGCCAGCGGTATGCTTCTTGCCTCTTCCAAGGCTATATTTTGACGCACCTTCTCATTGACCATTCGTTCGACCAGATCAATCTCCTCTGGATTGGTCTTCTGGAAGTGAGCGAAGTCAAACCGCAAATACTTTTCATTGACCAATGAACCTTTCTGGGTCACGTGATCTCCAAGGACAGACCTGAGTGCTGCATGCAGCAAATGCGTGGCAGTATGGTTTCTCTCGATGGCTTTGCGCCTTTGCGTATGCACTGCGGCCCGGATATTGCCTCCAAAATCAAGGGGGAGTTTATTCACCACGTGGATGAAAAGGTCATTTTCTTTGATGGTATCCACCACTTCAATAGTCTCAGTGCCGATGGTTAAGGTGCCCATGTCACCCACCTGGCCTCCACCTTCTGCATAAAATGGAGACTTATCCAGTACCAGCTGAAATTGTTCTTCACCTTTGACCTTGATGGTCCGGTATTTGACGATATGCACATCGTCCAGCATCAAGAGGTCATAGCCAAGAAATCGAAAGTCTTGAGTGGACTTGACCATCATCCAATCTCCCAATTCCTTGGAAGCATCAGCCTTAGACCGGTTTCTCTGTACAGTAAGTGCTTCTTCAAAACCCGCTTGATCTATCGTCAGTCCTCTTTCTTGGGCGATAAGGTGGGTGAGATCAATGGGAAAACCATAGGTATCGTAGAGCTCAAAAGCCTGATCTCCAGCAATCACTTTATCTCTTGGATCCAATTGATCCAGCCGCTTCAAACCTTCTGCCAGCGTGTGTAGGAAGGATTTCTCTTCTTCGCGTACCACGTTAGTAATAAAGTCCAGTTGCCGATGTACTTCTGGAAAAATGTCCTGAAAAAAATCAGCCACCAATGGTACTAGATGGTGAAGCAGGGGTTCACGGACATTGAGAAAGGAGTAATAGTACCTGACCGCCCGGCGCAAAATTCTTCTGATCACATAACCAGCTCCCGTGTTGCTTGGCATGGCACCATCTGCTATCGTAAAACAAACTGCTCGAATGTGGTCTGCAATCACACGCATGGCTATGTCTGTTTTGGCAGACTCTCGGTAGTCACCCGTATAGGCAATACCAGTATGTTGCTCCAAAAACTTGAGATAGGGTGTAAACAAGTCTGTATCGTAATTGGACTGCTTCCCTTGCAACACCATACAGAGCCTCTCAAATCCCATGCCGGTGTCAATGTGCTTGGCAGGCAAGGTAACCAACGAACCATCGGCCTTACGATCATATTGTATGAATACTAGGTTCCAGATTTCGACGACCAGGGGATGATCTTTGTTGACCAAGGAAGCTGCTGGGGTTTCCTTTCTGTCTACGTCGTTTCTCAAATCAATATGGATTTCAGAACAGGGGCCACATGGTCCAGTATCACCCATCTCCCAGAAATTGTCCTTCTTACCAAAATGGAGAATCCGATCTGCCGTCACGCATTTTTTCCACTCCGCACCCGCTTCATGATCGGGTTGTAATCCATCATCCTTATCGCCTCCAAATATGGTGACATAGAGTCGGTCTCGATCGATCTCATACTCCTCAGTCAGGAGCTCCCAGGCCCAGGCAATTGCCTCAGCTTTGAAGTAATCACCAAATGACCAATTGCCCAACATCTCAAACATGGTGTGGTGATAGCTATCTATCCCTACTTCTTCCAGGTCATTGTGTTTGCCGGATACCCGCAGACATTTTTGGGTGTCTGCGATCCGCAAGTGACTTGATGGTTTATTGCCAAGAAAGAAATCCTTGAAGGGATTCATCCCCGCATTGATAAACAACAGGCTGGGATCCTGACTATTAACAATGGGTGCAGAAGGAACAATCTTGTGAGATTTTCCTTCAAAAAAGTCAAAAAACTGATTTCGAATCTGTTTAGCTTTCATAAAAAAATTAAAGACCCGGTAAGGGCGTTAAACATTTGAACTGATTGGTAAAATATATTTGGAAACTACCTCATTCGTCCTTATTTTTGCGCCATCCCGTCGCGAACACGCCAAAACTGGCATCAAAATTACCTATTTAGAAGGATAAAGACTTTGCTGAATGAAAAAGGAAAAGTTTGTCTACAATCCTAAGAGCCTCACTTTTGAGCAATACAAAGCTCCAGTGTCGAAGCGAGTTTTCCAATTCTTGGGATTATTTACCATCATCTGTGTATTTTCTGCCGGTCTTACCTATGCAGTAGTGGAGTTATATCCGTCTCCCAAAGAACAGTTCTTAATGCGGGAAATTGATCAAATGAAGATCAAATATTCAGGGTTGAATGAGCAACTTGATATAATGGATAAGGTTTTGGCAAATATTCAAGATCGAGATGCAACCGTGCATAGGATGATTTTTGGAATGGAGCCGATCAGTGAAGACATTTGGCATGCGGGCGTCGGAGGACACGATCCGTATTCGGAGATTACACAATATGAGAATTCTGGTGACCTTCTTCTCGGGACCTTAGAAAAGGCCGATCTCCTGGCAAGAAGACTGACCATTCAGTCCCGGTCGCTTGACTCCCTTGAGCATACGGCTGGAGAGAAGGAAAAGTACATCAATGCCATTCCATCCATCAAACCGATTAGGTCTGATCGATTAAAGCGTAACATCAAATATTTATCTGGTTATGGTATGCGTCTCCACCCGATACATAAAATACCCAAGATGCATACCGGGCTCGATTTCACTTCACCGAGAGGTACCAAAATAAGAGCTACCGGCGATGGTAAGATCAGCCGTATTCGTAGGGATAAAAGTGGCTACGGTAACAACATTACTATTCAGCATGGTTACGGTTACGAATCATTTTATGCTCATCTGCAGGACATTGATGTACGACAAGGGCAGAAAATCAAGAAAGGTGAAGTCATCGGAACGGTCGGCGACACAGGTACTTCGACGGCCCCCCATCTTCACTATGAGATACGCTTTAAGGGCAACCCTATCAACCCAATTCATTACTGTATGGATGGTCTCACTCCCGAGGAATATGAGGATATGGTGAAGATGGCATCTGAGGCTAATAAGTCATTTGATTGAGGCCAGCCACTAAATGATCCCAGGAGGGTCGCGCTATCCCATTTTGCATTGTTGCTATTTCTTTGAGCCATGGCAATGGCCTGATGGTACTTTAGCCAACTCTATCATTGATCCGGTCTGGTGGAATGACCAGCTGTCACCAGCTACTTTGGCCTTCTCATTCATGATCGAAGATTTGGATTATTTTTGACCCCATGGAAAAATCCCAATCCATAGAATCAGTCATTGGACTGGAGGTTCACGTACAACTCAGTACCCAATCCAAAGTCTTCTGCTCAGACGATGCGAGTTACGGTGGTGAGCCCAACACTCATGTCAGCAGCATCAGCCTGGCACATCCGGGCACATTGCCCATGATCAATGAGGTGCCCGTACGATATGCTGTCAAACTTGGACTCGCATTGGGATGCAGCATAAATAGGAGGACCTACTTTGACCGCAAGCATTATTTCTATGCCGACCTTCCCAAGGGATTCCAAACTACTCAGGATGGTGCACCCATTTGCCTGGGAGGTATGATAGATCTTGCTCCTCATATGAATCGTAAGATTCGTATCCATCACATTCACATGGAAGAAGATGCCGGTAAAAGCATCCATGATGATGTCCATCCAAGCTCCCTCGTCGATTTTAATCGCGCGGGAGTACCATTGCTAGAGATGGTCACCGAACCGGATTTTCGAAGCTCTGAGGAAGTATATCTCTTCATCAACCAACTGCGCAGGTTGGTGCGATACCTTGGGATATCTGATGGTAATATGGAGGAGGGTTCCTTGCGATGTGATTGCAATATTTCAGTGCGTCCTCTTGGATACGATGGACTGAATCAACGGTGTGAAGTAAAGAATGTCAACTCGGCCAGATATGCACGTAAGGCCATCGACTTCGAAATCGACAGACAATCAAAAATCATGCTAAGTGGTGGTGAGGTCAAGCAAGAAACGAGAGAATTTATTCCTGACCAAGGTATAACCAAGCTTCTCAGAGGAAAGGAAGACGCCCATGATTATCGCTATTTTCCTGAGCCGGACTTGCCGCCCATCCTCATGTCATCAAGACTGATCAATGACATCAAGGCAAGTATTCCCATGTTGCCCGGTGCTTACTTTGCTTTACTCTATGATAAGTACCATCTGGACATCAGTGATGTAGACCTCATCATTGAAGATCGAGCTAGAGCGGAGTATTTCACCTCACTCCTGGAGCAATCTGAAGCAGAACCCAAGGTCCTGGCTAAGCTTTTTGTCAACAAGATTGTGCCCTATCTGGAACAGATGAAAATTGCTCCTACAACATTTCCCATTGCGGTAAAGTACATCGATCAGTACCTGCGTTTCATTGCCGAGCGTCGCATTTCCGCCAGCGTCGCGAATCAGAAACTCTGGCCAGCACTGTTGGATCATCCTCAAAATGTAGAGAAACTGGTTGCTGATATGAACCTGGGTCAAACCAACGACAGCACCCTTATCATCGACTTGGTCAAGGAAGTGATCGATGAGAATCCCGAGCAGGTGGCTAAATACATGAAGGGTAAAAAAGGGGTGGTCAAGTATTTCATGGGGCAGCTCATGCGCAAGTCTAAGGGAAAAGCCAATCCGGGAATGGCCAGTCAAACAATCGAGCAGATACTCACAGAAATGAAGAATCAATGAATCCGGTTTCAGACCATAAGATTGGGCCAGCAAGGTCCTAACTCGGCATACCAAAATGATTTATTTTTAGTACTTTACTGGCAAGCACTTGGACCATGAACAGGAATACATCTGAGCTGACAAAGCTTTACTACACGATTGGCGAAGTGGCCGAAATGTTTGATGTGTCAAAATCACTCATCAGGTATTGGGAGTCTGAATTTAGCATCCTCAAACCACATAAAAACAGTAAGGGTGATCGTCGTTTTACTAAGCAAAACATTGAACAGCTGGGGACGATCTACCATCTGGTGAAAGAGAAGGGATTTACCCTCGATGGTGCCAAGAAAGAAATCAGAGCTAGCAAGAGTAGCCTATCGCAAAAAAAGAAAGTCATTGATTTGCTCTATCGGGTGAAGAAGGGACTCACCACCCTGCGGGATGACTTGGCTTAAAAAAACAAGCAAAACCGCTGGCCATACCCTTACCATTTATTGATATTCCTCAATATCTAATACTTGAGCACATAGGGCAATGTCCTCAGGATCATTGGTAGCGATCAATGTCAACCTCCCTGCTCCAAAGCGCGACAACATCGACTCAAACCATTGACGACTTTTTTCATCAAGAAAACTGGTGGGCTCATCCAGCAGTAGGATCTCGGAAGACGCCATCAAGGCTAAGGAGAGCTTAAGTCTCTGCATCAATCCCGACGAGAGTTGATTGAGAAACCGATCCTCATACTCAGCCAGTCCCGACTCTTTCAGCACTTGTGTTAAATCCATATCCTGCTGATATGGTTTAAATCTGCGTTGAAAACGAATGGCTTCGGAGACAGTCAGTTCTTCGATCAGCGAAATGTACGGAGCAGTGTAGCACAGGCATGTGTTGAGATCTTCCTGCGACAGAACATCGGTGGCCCTTCGATAAACGACCTCTCCAGACGTAGGTGTCATGTATCCCGATATGATCTTCAACAGTGTGGATTTACCAGTCCCATTGCTACCGGCAATACCGTACGGTCGATGGGAATCGAAGGTATAGGTAACCTCTTTAAATATCCAGGTGTTAAAGCGCTTGGCGATCTGCTGTAACTCAATGACCATTGGGTCATCCATTGAGCTTCTTGAATCCCTTAATGATGCCTCGATCTGCATCAGCAATGAATTGCAATATTCTGTCGCGCTCCTTGGTGGCTCGAATCGTCGTCTCGACAATTTTTAATGCCTGGCTGGTATTGTATCCTTTGACAAAAAGTATCCTATAAATGTCTTGAATATGGTTGATCTGCTCAGAGGTAAATCCTCGTCGTCGAAGCCCAACGGAATTGATGCCGGCGTAAGAGAGTGGTTCTCTTGCAGCTTTGACATAGGGCGGTATATCTTTTCTCACCAAAGCTCCGCCACCGACAAAAGCATGCTCACCAATTTTCACAAATTGGTGGACGGCGGTGAGACCACCTAAGATGGCATAGGCCCCGATCTCGATATGACCTGCTAGGTTTGCATTGTTGGCCAGCACACAATTTTTATGAATGACACAATCATGGGCCACATGTACATAGGCCATCAATAGGCAGTTGTCGTGAATCTCGGTGGAGTAATTGGCCATCGTACCGCGGTTAATGGTACAGTACTCCCTAATGGTCACATTGTCACCAATGACGACAATGCTTTCTTCTCCCCTGAACTTCAAGTCCTGAGGTATTCCACCAATGACAGATCCGGGAAAAATCTTGCAGTTGTCACCGATACGCACACCAGTCAGTATGGTCACATGAGGACCAATCCAGGTATTGTCTCCAATGATGACATCTTCGGCTATGGTGACAAAGGGTTCGATATGGACGTTTTCGCCGATGCGTGCCCCCGGATGAATCAATACGTTTTCTTTAACGATCATAGTTTGGTACGGTTAATGATTTGGGCTGTCAAATCACCCTCTGCCACAATCTTATTTCCCACATAAGCTGTTCCCTGCATATGCACGATACCTCTCCGTATGGGCGACAACAATTCCATTTTGAGAATAAGCGTATCTCCAGGTACAACCCTGAACTTAAACTTTGTGTTTTCAATTTTTAAGAAGTAAGTATCCCAGTCGCTCGGATTATCTACGTTCGAGAGTGCCAAAATGCCTCCTGTCTGGGCTAAGGACTCGACAATCATAACTCCAGGATAGACCGGATTATTGGGGAAATGTCCTTGAAATACATGCTCTTGGTAGGTAATATTTTTAATCCCTACCACAGAATTTTCCGAAAGTTCTACAATCTTATCTACCAGTAGGAATGGATAGCGATGGGGTAACATTTTTTTAACACCCTCGACATCAAGAATGGGATCCATGGTTGGATCGTATCTGGGCTTCCCCTTGAGTTTTCTCTGGATCTTGTATTGGTCTTTTAAGATCTTGGCAAATGCCACATTGGATGCATGTCCCGGTTTGGTAGCAACAATCTTTCCCTTAATCGGTTTTCCGATCAAGGCAAGATCTCCAATGAGATCAAGAAGTTTGTGTCGTGCTGGCTCGTTGCGATAGCGTAAATCCGTATTATTGAGTACCCCCTCCTTTTCAACCTTCATTTTGGGTTTGCCCAATTTCTTGGCCAGCACATCAAGCTCTTCCTGTGTGATGAGCCGGTCGACAATGACCACGGCATTCTCCAGATCACCTCCTTTGATAAGATCCTGTCCGTAGAGATGTTCCAGCTCTCGCAAAAAGACAAAGGTCCTTGCCGGTGCAATATCCTTGCAAAAGGATTCCATATTTGCCAGAGATGCATACTGCTTGCCGAGTACAGGCGAATTGAAGTCGATCATGGCTGTCACCTCAAAGCCATTGTGAGGCAGGGCCACGATTTCTGTGCCGCTCACCTCATCCCTAAAAGATAGAGGCTCCTCCACCACAAAGTACTCTCGTTCTTCTTCCTGCTCCCGGACTCCAGCTTGGGTCAAAACATCTGTAAATGGCTGTGCACTGCCATCGATGATCGCTACTTCCGGGCCATCGATGTCTATGACTATATTGTCTATGCCCAGACCAGTCAATGCTGCAAGGACATGCTCTACGGTGCTAACTTGGGCATTTCTCTCCTTGATGGTGGTGCCTCGATTTGTAGAGACAACTTTACTTACATCTACAGAGAGAATTGGGTGATCGGGTAAGTCAATCCGCTTGAATCTCACTCCATGTCCTGGATCTGCCGGATGAAACGTCATGGTGACATGTTCACCTGTATGCAATCCTATACCCTCTAGATCACAGGATCGGTTTATCGTTTTTTGTTTCGTACTGTCCACACTCTGCGCTCGAATTCGGCACAATATACAGGTTTTAGCTATCTGATTGCAACTGCCTCAATTTGTTTTCTAGTGCCTCCAGTCGACGCTTTGCTTCGCGCAACTCGGATACAATGTTGCTAAAATTTTTGAAAGCCGCATACGATCGCAGGTACTCACCATACTCTATAGCAGGAGATCCATACAAGCGATCACCTTGCTTGGTAGAGTTAGTCACACCACTTTGTGCCTGCACCTGGGTGCCATCGGCAATTTTCAGGTGTCCCACGATCCCAGCCTGGCCGCCGATCAGAACGTCCTCACCTACTTTTGTGCTTCCCGCCACACCTGCTTGTGCTGCAATGGCCGTATTTGATCCGATTTCCACGTTATGCGCAATCTGAATGAGATTGTCAAGTTTTGCTCCACTTTTGATGATGGTTGAGCCCATGGAGGCCCGGTCGATCACTGCGTTGGCACCAATTTCTACCTGATCCTCAATGACCACATTACCCAATTGCTTCATCTTCTGATAGCCCTCTTCACTTCTTACAAAACCAAAACCATCACTTCCCACCACCGTATTGGCATGGATGATGACACGGTTGCCGATCTGACAATTGTGCTCGATCTTGGTGCCGCTATGCATGACACAGTCAGCACCAATCACTACCTGTTTGCCTACCATAACAAAGGGGTGCAAAATAGTTCTTGGCCCAACTACAGCACCCGGCTGTACAACCACAAAATCACAAACAGTGGCGGTGGGATCGACAGTGGCCCCCTGATGTACCACAGCTCTGGTGGAGATTCCTGCCTGAAGCCCATCGCTTTGGTCAAAATTGTCGGCCAGGACAGCCATAGCGGCGTAAACATTTGGAACCCTGATCAAGGAGGGGGTGATCTTCGCCGTTGGAGTAAAATCATGACTCACAAGCAGCACAGATGCCTGAGTAGTGTATGCGTAGGGTTCATACTTAGGATTGGCGAGAAAAGTGATGGTGCCAGGTACAGCATCTTCGATCTTGGCAGGTCTATCTACGATAATCTTATCATTGCCTTCTACTTCTCCACCTAACATATTAGCCAGCTCTGCAGCGCTTATTTTCATGCTCTTACTTTTAATCAATACCAGAATAAGTCTCAGGTCACTGTCGAGATCTAGTCACCCTACCCTTATCACTCATATCAAAATGCCTCACATCGTACCCCCATAGCCAATCCTACACGACCACTATCTTTTCCATGATCAATATGAGTCATTCTGCCAATATCTGCAGAGTTTTACGTTCAAAAAAACATATCAGACATGTTTTATCCTATGCCTTACTTACTGTCTTTGCCGTCTTGCTTAATTGGTATCTTCGTAAATAATGCAACAAAAATAAGAAAGGCTTGGTCAATCCTATCATCATCGGTACACGAGGGAGTCAGCTGGCCGTCTGGCAAGCCAACGACTTAAAGTATAAACTGGAGCATTTAGGTCACGCTGCCAGCTTGAAGGTCATTCAAACGAAGGGTGATCAGCTCCAACACTTATCCCTTGATAAGATGGAAGGTAAGGGATTCTTCACCCGTGAGATAGAAGAGGCATTGTTGAGAGAGGAAGTCGATATCGCTGTTCATTCTATGAAGGACCTCCCTACCACAATGGATGAGCAGCTTACCATTGCAGGAGTCTCAGAACGGGCAGACCCAGCAGATTGGTTGATAATTGGTCCAGATGCCATCGATTTAAACGACAAGCTTTCTCTCAAGAAAAAAGCCTTTGTGGGTACTTCGTCCAACAGACGTAAGGCCCAAATCTGCCACATTCGCGATGACTTACAGACGGTCGATATTCGTGGAAACGTAACTACCAGACTGGATAAGCTCCAGAGGGGACAAATAGATGCCCTCGTTCTTGCTGCTGCAGGTCCGACTAGGCTGGCGCTGGACCTGAGTGCCTTTAAAGTAGTCAAACTGCATCCCCGTGAATTCGTGCCTGCACCTGCCCAGGGAGTCATGGCTTACCAGATAAAAAGCACCCGCAACAGACTGCGTGAAATCCTCAAACCTATCCACCACGAAGATGTCGCAATCGTAACTACAGTGGAAAGAAAGATCCTCAAGATCCTCGATGGTGGGTGCCATTTGCCCCTGGGAGCATTTTGTGAGACCGATCCATTGGGATATTATCACGTCTGGGTGGCGTATGCGACATCACTCACACACCCGATAAAGCATGTAAATTTGTCCCTAAGTACGGTCGATGGTCTTGCTGAGTCCATCATTGATCAACTGCAAAACTCTTAACCCTATGTTTCTCCTATTTGACATCTCTACCAATGGTCAACCTAAGAACTGGAAGGCACACTTTACCGACACCTTTAGTTGGCCAAAGCTCATACATATATCCTGGCTGCAATACGATAAGAAGGGTGAACTCACCGAGGAAGGTGACTATATCATCAATCCGGTGGGCCTGGAAATTGCTCCTGAAGCGTTAAGGAAGGCTGGTCTGACAGAAGAAGAAATCAGAGAAAAGGGGGTAGAGGTCAAGGAGGCCCTGGAAAAATTTGACCAGGCTCTGGCAAAAGCCATTTATGTATTTGCGTTTAATCTTCAATACAGCGAAAATGTGGTTTTGGCCGAATTCTATCGAGCTAATATGATGCATAAGATGGGACAAACAGAACGCTATTGTCTGATGCGTGAGAGCACCTATTATTGCAAGATCAAGGGACGTGGCGCCGGTTACAAGTGGCCTTCTTTGACTCAGCTTCATACCAAGGTCTTTGGCGCCAGCTATGAAGGTGCCGGTCATGCACAAAAGGATATCATGGCTGTTTCGCGATGCTTCAACAAGCTATTGAGCATGGGGGAACTGGACGACCTTTTCTAACGGTGCGATGCCTATGCACAAAAAACGACTCTTCATTTCTCGTCCGCTGGGTGCCCACAGTGCATTCCATAGATTGTCGAGTCATCTAGACATCTTTGATCTATCACTACTATCTTTTGAGACCATTACTGTCGAGCAGATTCCAGATTGTCAATGGCTCTTCTTCTATAGCCAACAAGGTGTCATACATTTTTTTAAACAAGCAAAAGCCACGTGGTTCCGCGATAAGCGGATAGCTTCGTTTGGACAAAAGACAGCTCAATTGCTGAGCCAGCACACAGCGCTGATTCATTTCATCGGGAATGGTAGGGCACGAGACACTGCGCCTGCCTTGGAATTAATTGTCAGAGAAAACATGATATTGTTTGTCAGGGCCAAGGATTCCATGAGGTCCGTCCAAATGTCAACACAGCTGCAAGCTAAAGAATTGATCGTTTATGACAACCGAGGGCTAGATGACTTCAGCCTGCCACACTGTGATATACTGATCTTCACAAGCCCCCTTAATGCAAAAACCTATTTCAGTAAGTATAAAAAAGAGAAAGGGCAGACTATCTTTGCCATTGGTGAAAGCACAGCATCTACCTTACATGCATTGGTCGGAGGAGAAGTCATCGTCCCTCCAAATCCTAGTGAAGGTGCACTGTTGAGCCTTGTGCAAGACTATTTTTAACATCACAATATGATCCTTCGCCTCGATATTCAAAACTATGCCATCATTGACACTGTCTCGATCCAGTTTTCAAGGGGCTTAAACATCATAACCGGTGAGACCGGATCAGGTAAATCCATCTTGCTGGGTGCTCTAGGCCTTATCTTGGGAAACCGCGCTGATACCACGGTGTTATCTGACAAAAAGTCAAAATGCATTATTGAAGGCCTCTTTGACATCGGTAACTATGATCTCACCACTTTTTTTAAGGATGCAGATTTAGATTATGTCGATCAGACCATTATTCGTAGAGAAATAAATCCGGCAGGCAAATCCCGCGCCTTCGTCAATGACTCACCAGTATCACTGAGATTATTGCAGCAATTGGCCGCATCCTTAGTCGATCTACACGAACAATTTGAAAACCTGGGTATCAACCATGCGGAGCATCAAATCGGGATGATTGACGCTCTTGCCAAGGTGGGAGCACTAAAGAATGACTATCAGAAACTGTATCAAGATCATCTCCTATTGGCCAAAGAGATAGACCAACTAAAGTCAGAACATGTGGAGGCCATTCGACAAAGGGACTATGTGCAGTTCCAATTTAATGAATTGCTGGATTGTCAGATCGATCTCGATCAGGACGGTCACCTGGAAGCTAAGCTCCATGAAATGGAACACGCTGCAGACATCATCCGTACCATGAATAACCTCTCGAATGCTCTGGAAACTCGCGACGGTGCCATCGTCCATCAGTTGATGACCTTACAAAGTGAATTAGCCAGTATTAGTAAGATACATAGTGACGCCGAAGACCTTGAAACGAGACTAAGAACAACCACAGTGGAACTGCAAGACATTGCCCAGGAGGCGAGTCAAATAGGGGAACGTATCGAACACCAACCCGATAAAATTACGGTGATCAGAGATAGACTGGATACCCTAAATCATTTGATGCACAAACACCATGTGGATGATCTAGCCGGACTGCAATCAATCCAAGAAAAATTTGATGTGCAGCTGCAGTCCTTTGATAGTCTAGAAGAAGACATCTCCGCCAAGGAGAAAGATCGAGAAGCCATCAGCCAAAAGTTGCTCAAGAAAGCAGAGAAGCTGAGCAGTCAACGAAGATCAGTAATCCCCTCTTTTGAGCAGGAGGTCAACCGACTTCTGGTCCAGCTCCGCATGGAGCATGCGCGTTTCAAAGTAGATATTGATGTACAAGACGAGTTGAATCAACATGGTGTGGATCGCGTGTCGTACCTGTTTGCTCCCAATAAGGGCAGTGCCTTCTCACCGATTAAGAAAGTAGCATCGGGTGGTGAAATCTCTAGGTTATCACTCATCACCAAATCACTGGTTGCCGGATCTCTGCAAATGCCTACACTCATTTTTGACGAAATCGACAGCGGAGTATCTGGAGATGTAGCTCAAAAAATGGGGAATATTCTCAGAAAACTCAGCGAGGTGCATCAGATCATCTCGATCACTCACTCTCCTCAAGTGGCCGCCAAGGGATCCAGTCATTTTCGAGTCCTCAAGGAGACGGTCAATGAACTCACGAGAGCCAAGGTAGTCACCCTGAAGGATCATGAGCGCATCGAGGAGATTGCCACCATGCTCAGTTCGAGTCCACCCAGCGATGCAGCTCTGACCAGTGCAAAAGAACTGATCGATGGCTAAGGTATGTATCCTGGATGGTCGAAAGTTCGCCGCCGTGGAGACTTCAGGATCAGGCGATGTCGATGCTCAGACGGTTTTTCACTACCATCAGGTGGATGATTATCTTTACGGCACTTATGGTGGTGGTCGAGTCATGGGTGGAGTATTCATCGGCAGAGTGGAAGACTCTCTTCGATTAAAATTCACTTATACTCACTATGATCAGGATGGTCACTTAAGACAAGGAAAGTGTCAATCCCGGATCGAGCAGCTTCCTGATGGCCGTTTAAGACTCCATGAAAAATGGCGTTGGAGTCATGGCAATCGCACATCGGGAGAAAGTATAATTGAGGAAATTCAGGATTAAAAAGAAAGCAATGAAATTACTAGAAGGAAAGCGTGGGATTATTTTTGGGGCATTGGATGAGCATTCGATTGCCTGGAAGGTGGCTGAAAAATGCGCCCTTCATGGAGCCAAATTCACCTTGAGTAATGCTCCTGTGGCTTTGCGGATGGGTCAAATCCAGCTCCTGGGAGAGCAGGTGGATGCGCCTGTGATCGCCGCAGATGCCACCAGCATAGAAGACCTCACTCAGCTCTATGAAGAAAGTATGGATTTTCTTGGTGGCAAGATCGACTTTATTTTGCACTCCATCGGTATGAGCATCAATGTGCGTAAGAAGAAGGCCTACACAGATCTCAAGTACGACTGGATGCTAAAATCGATGGATATCTCTGCGATCTCCTTTCATAAGATCATGCAGACAGCTCTCAATCTTGATGTGTTGGAGGAATGGGGCTCAGTGCTGGCACTGTCATACATCGCTGCTCAACGCGTTTTCCCAGATTACAGTGAGATGGCCGAAGCCAAGGCATTGCTAGAATCCTTTGGTCGCAGTATGGGGTATCACTTAGGTACCCAAAGGAAAGTTAGGGTCAACACCATCTCACAAAGTCCTACGCGCACTACTGCCGGATCAGGCATCACCGGTTTCGATGATTTCTACGATTATGCAGATCAAATGTCACCGCTTGGAAATGCATCAGCCGAAAGTTGTGCAGATTTTTGTGTGGTCATGTTTTCAGATCTTACTAGGATGGTCACCATGCAGAACTTGTTCCACGATGGTGGTTTTTCTAGCATGGGCCTTAATCCCGCTGTATTAAATAAGTCATAAAATGGAAGAGCAAATGGCTCTTTTTACAGCTGTCGACGTTCGCTTTCGAGCGTGAGTTGATCAGAGCATCATGAGATATCCATCTATTTGTCTTGGTTTGTTACTCTTTCCCATACTGGCTACGCCTTTATATGGACAAATAGATCGAGCTGGAGGTTATGGATCGGAGGAACGGGCGTCCTTTGAAGATGTGATCTTTTCCAAAGACACATTAGATGTCAAGTATTTTGAATTTGACACCCGAGATACCCTTCTGGTGTTTCAGGATACATTCGTACAATATTTTCATGAGTTTGAGCTGAATCACATTCGGGATCAAGGGTTCTTTCACTTGGGCTATCCCGGGTCAGCTGCCCGGCCTCTTATCCTCAGACCGCAAGTAGCGACAGGTTTTCGACTCGGGCTTCATAGCCATGATCCATATCGAATGGACGATGATCAATTTCGTTTCTACTCCATGAAAAAAGCGATCACTACCGCGTTTTATACTCAGGGACAGACACAACAAGATGGGATCTTTCGCGCTCGATTTGCTCGAAATTTCAAAGATAGGGTTCAGTTTTCATTAGACTATACACGCACCAACAATCAGGGCAGCTACAATAGGCAATCGGGACGGGGCACCAACATCGGAGCCGGATTTTGGTATCACAGTAAAAATCAGCGATTTAATGTTTTTCTGCAGCACTATAGCAACGTCTACGATCAAGAAAATAATGGTGGCGTCACCACCGATACCTTATTCAACGACGAATTGTATCAAGAGCGCTCAGGCATTCCCGTAGCACTTGGAGAAGCAGTGACCCGAGACCAGCAGAAGGCTTATCAGCTTACGTCTACATACCGATTATTTGGTAGAGATTCTGTTGATGTTGATAGAGGCTTACTGGCAGAGTACGTATTCCGGTTAGATCATTGGCGATTTCGATACTCAGACAGTAGTCCAGACTCGACATACTACACTCAAGATTTTACTGACCGCAGAGGCATCCGTCACCTCTTAGAAAATCGAAAAATCAGAAACACATTTAATTTGGCCTTCAAAGGAAAACTGGCTGAGCAGCAGTTTAAGGTGGGTTTGAGCAGCATAATAAATCGCATAAATCAGGAACCGAATCGATTTAGCGTGACAGAATGGCGTGCACATGGAAAACTGGACTGGACCCTGGGCACCCAAATTGGACTAAAGACGGCGGCAGAGATCAACCTCCATAGTCAATATACAGGATACATGGCTACTGGCACCCTTTCTATCAATCTCAAGAAGGCAGGATCGCTGGCAGGTACCCTTACACTCAATAGCAAGCCACCATCATTGATCGAGCGATCCACCTGGCTCAGCCAGATTCAAGTTTGGGATTTTGATTTCAAAAACAATTTCACCAATCACCTGCAAGTCACTTATTTACTGCCTTCAATCAATCTGAGACTTAGTGCTGGACAAGTACTAAGTACCAACCAGATCTATTGGGACACTCAGGGACGACCAGCACAAGAAGCGACACTCACCACACTCAACTATCTGGAAGCTTACAAAATGTTTCGCCTGGGTAATTTTTACAACGAAAATCGCATCGTACTACAGGCAACCGGCAACAAAGCGGTATTCACTGTACCGGATTGGCATACGCAACAGAGTATCTATTATTCTGGATCGATTTTTCGGAAAAAGATGCAATTGAAAACGGGATTTGATCTGCGTATGCATGCTGATATTAACGGGATCACCTACAGACCGCACATTGGCCAGTTTACGCTGGATGATCGGTCTGATATCCTTTGGTATCCAGCATTAGACTATCATATCTCCTTTCAGGTGCGATTCTTACGGGCATTCGCCATGCTGCAAAATATTCTGCAGCCTTTGAGATCGGACATATATTACCAGACCAGTCGATATCCTCAGCCCGACCTCCTATTTCGAGTTGGTCTGAGCTGGGTTTTTATCAACTAACATCTATCCTCATACACTGAAAACAGGATTAGATCAATGAGCGATTCTCGATGAAAGCCATAGCTCGACGGCTTGATAGTCACCGCTCCAGTTGGCGCCAAAGACATCGGGTAGCTGGTCACCATTGATATCTGCCACCTCAATACCATGGGATCCTCTATGAGACAACAGCTTCTTTTGCCAGCCTGTACCCTGTCCTTGATTCATCAACACCACCACTTCATCTGGATCCACACCCTGGTGCATTTCAGAATAGACGATATCCATCATATTGTCGGCGTTAAAATCTGCGACCTCCACACCATGTATGACACATTCAATAGAATCCTCTAAAGGATGCTCCTTCCAATTTTCTGAGGTAGGATCTTCTGGTTGTTCAAACCATGATAACCTGTATTGTTGACCCGCTAGTTCTGAGGGTGTCAGTACGACATCGAGGCGATTATCTCCGTTCAGATCCGCTACTGCCAGATGAGCACTACCATGCCAATCGGCGAAATCATGTATGGTCCATCGACCCGATGCAGCATTGGCAAACCAAAAGCCACCCCCGATGATATCATCATCACCATCATTATCCAGATCCATCACTCTTAATCCTTCACCGTGCTGGCATTCCAGTACTGTCTGGCGCCATCCATCGGTATGGTTGACCCAAACATGTATCTCATTTCCCTTCTTCTTGCCAAAATCAGATTGATTTCTGGTGACAATATCAAGCCGGCCATCACCATCAACATCTGCCAGTTCGACATCATGTGTTGGATGGTCAGCTATCTTATGCACTATCCATCGAGATGTTGGTGCATCCTTCAGTCTACCTGGATTTTGGTACCAGAACAAGCCTCCCATCACCACATCGAGATCTCCATCGCCGTCAATATCTCCACATTCGCCATCCACGGTGTTGTACCCACCATCATTGATCTTAAACCTGCTCCAATCGGGATTGCGATACCACACCAAGGGCCCTTTCTGACCACCGATCACAATATCAAGTAATCCATCCCCATCAACATCACCATATGATTTGGCCCATGGATTGTGCAAGCCCGCAGAATCTACCAGTTGATAGACAAATGCTATGTCTGATTCTACGTCTCCGGTGGCATTATCTGCAGGATTTTGGTTGCATGAAATCGAAGAACAGATGGCAGTTAACATGACGGACACAACGAATGCCCATGAAAATGAGTTGAAATTCAGCATGTGGGATTATCAGTAAGAGATTGAATGATTTTGTAGAGGAAAACTCACTCTTTCGTGCTCTTGATTAAGTAATGAAAGTTATCAATCTGTCCTATCCAAATAACTCATGCAATGGCTTTCCCAAACCATCTGGAGTTGTGTAAAAGGGTCGACCTTCAATCACATAATTGGTTTCCTCAGGGATTCCAAGGGCTTGGTAAATACTTTGATGGATTTGATCAATCTGTATGGGTTCTGTAACGGCCGAAAATGGTCTTTCATCGGCTGTCTGACCCAACACCTGCCCGCGCACGACACCCCCGCCCCACATCAGTAAAGAACAGCCATCGGTAAAGTGACGATGCATGCCATAATGCCTCAGATCTTCGACTTTGTCCGGCACTTCGACCTGATTCTTTACCGTGACCCCCGGTCTTCCTTCCACCAGCATGTCACGGCTAAATTCACTGGCAAGGATTACTATGGTCCGCTCCAGCAGGCCCCTTTCTTCGAGATCCAGGATCAACTGCCGCACTGGAGCATCAACTTCGGCCTTCATCTTTTTTAGCCTGGTATGGCCATTTTCATGTGTGTCCCAACCTAGAAATGGTTCATATTCGGTCGTCACACTCACAAAGCGTGCGCCATTCTCAATCAGCCTGCGAGCCAGAAGACAACCTTGACCAAAGCGACCTGTATCGTACACCTTAAAGGTATCTTCAGGCTCTGCACTTAGGTCGAAGGCTACAGCATCTGGTGACTTCAGCAGCGCATAAGCACGCTCCAATGAGCGGAGCAGTGACTCCTGCTGATAACCACTGCCAAAATCCCCCATGGGACTTCTCTTGACAAGGTCCCGGTACAATTGTTGCCTTCGCTCAAACCTTTGGATATCCATACCCTGGGGTGGACGTACGCTTTCTAATCCTTTGCGTGGGTCGGGAATGATAAAGGGACCAAATTCACTACCCAAGAACCCTGCAGAGTGAAAAGCTTTGAGTTCTTCGCCCTCCCCAACCGTAAATCGCTGGCCAATGTCGATAAATGGAGGCATGACAGGATTGACAGGCCCCAGTTCTTTGGCGATCCAGGCACCAATGTGCGGCACCTGCACCGACTGGGGTGGTTCATAGCAAGTGTGCCAATGGTACTGGTGGCGAGTATGCAAAATGTGACCCAGGTCTGCCGCCCGATAGGAGCGTACCAGCGACCCTCGATCCATGATCGAACCGATGCCCTCCAGCCCCTCAGAAAACTCAATGCCATCGACCGCTGTAGGCCGGGCTGGAAAAGTGCTGATGACCGCTTTACTCTCCATTCCTTTTTCAAATGGCGTGTATTTTTTGGGATCAAAAGTCTCGGTATGACACATGCCCCCAGCCATCCAAAGTAGGATCACATGATCAGCTTTGCTCGATATGGCATCCCGCTTGGTGCAGCTGGCGAAGGGTGAAAGAGAAAGTGTGGTACCCATAGCTGCCAGGCTGGCTGCCTGCATTTTCTTGAGAAATGTGCGTCGATCTTGTGGCATCTCCATCCGTGTTTCTATATAAATTGAAATTCTGGTAGTAATAAGATAGACCATATGATGTCTGCTATCTGCTCTGTAGATGGCTTTGTTCCGATCTCCTCCAATAGGCGTGCTTTCTCGGTCTCAGTGGGTTGCCGGCCCAAAGCCTGCTGGAAGAGGTCATCCACCAGATTAGTGTGCTCGTCCGGATGCTCTAAGAGCCATCGTTGCGCTCCATCATGGATGGCTTGGGACAAAAACAGATCATTGGATAAGAGCAATGCTTGCAGTAGAGTCGGTTCATCATCCCGTTTGGTGGTGACATTATCACGTGCTGGCCTACCCAATCCCTTCATAAATGGATCCAATCTAACCAGTGCTGCACGTGCCAATGGCTGCTCCTCCATGGTTTCAAAAGTAAATGATAACAGTCTGCCCCATGAGCCACCGCTGAAAGATCCTGCTTTCCAAGCTTTTTCCCAATCCTCATCTTGGTACTCGAGTGCTGTCCAACCCTCTGGCTGCAATCGATCGTTTGTCAGCCAAGATGTACTAGAAAAGATGGTATCGACAACTCCATCTTCATAGTCGATCCTTAAGGCAAACAAGATTCCGGCTGGGTTTGGTATTTGTCCTTCGTTTTCTGCCTCTATCGCTATGACATTATCTAGCGATAGCAGGTCCGTGACCTGATAGCGATCCACCTGATGCCAATCGGTACCAGATCCTACCCGAGTTGTATTAAGATAAAGATCATACTTATGATCAGCTGTAATCAGCACCTCAGCATGCGTGGGCGAGACCCCTTTTCGCACTCCGAATTTGTACCGAAAAAATCGTTTACCAGGATAGGGCAAGACTGTTCTGTCAAACTCCAACTGACGGTGCCAGATCCAATGAGCCGACATGTCTTTGTTATCCGGATCATAGGCAAGAGCATGGTACACTGGCACACAAATGGCACTGAGTGCATCCGCCATTTGCTCGGCCGTCATTTTTCTGGGGATAGGGCCTCTAAACTGAAACTTTGGTGACTTCACATAGTTGGGGTCTGTATTGTCAGCTGGCACCATCTGGTAAGACCTAGATGTTACTATCGTTCTGATGAGGGCATTCAGATCATAGCCCTGATCTACAAACTCAGTGGTTAACCAGTCCAACAGATCTTGACTCCAAGGGCGATTATCCATCTCATCCAATGGAGCAATTAATCCCCTACCAAAAAATTGGTGCCAGTAACGATTGACAATGGTCCGATAAAGGCGTCCGTTAGCAGGCTGTACCATCACCTGTGCCAGCGATGCAAGTCTTTCGGAAACATCCCCTCCAGAAACCACACCCAACTCGGGAAAAACGAAGTTGGGACTCGCAAACTTCCCCGTGGGCTTGTCACATCGATAAAGTTGCAACGTGCTATCGGCAAAAATTTGCGCAAAATCGTAGGCTTGTTGCAGGGTGACATTATTGATAAAACTATTATGACAAGAGGCGCATTTCAAGTTTAAACCCAACAGGGACTGAGAAATGTTTTGAGCTGCCTGCAGTTCCGTTGTTTGACTAGCATTGACTTCGCCACGCCAGCGAATGCCCTTGATAAAGCCTTCCGAATCAGCGGTGGGATTCAGCAACTGAAGCACCAGCGAATCATATGGTAGATTGTCGAGCAATGCATGATAGAGCCAACCAGAGATCTGGCTTCTGCCATTGGTGATAAAACCGGTACCCGAATAGTCATTTCTCAACAGGTCGTTCCAAAAAGTCATCCAGTGAACGGCAAAATTCTCACGATCAGCAAGTAATCTATCCACCAGCTCTATGCGTTTACTGGGTGACTGATCTGTCACAAAATCACTAATGTCGTCAGCGGAAGGTAACAACCCGATCAAGTCCAGGTAAACTTTTCTGACATAGCGATGATCATCGATCAATGCCGGCCAATTCATTTGGCGTGCTTGAAAATAATCATCCACCCACCGGTCAATTGGGTGAGTAAATGTGCTTTCCAGTGAATCTGGGGAAGGTCTTGTCAGAGCCAACGGTGCCTCTCTAAAAATCTTTAGTTGCTGATCCGTCCACGGTGCGCCCTGATCAATCCATAAAGCCAAGGTTTCAATCTCGGCGGAGGAGAGTGGCCCATCTTCCGGTGGCATGGCATCTTCATGATGGCTGGGTAAACGAACCCGGCGCATGACCTCACTTTTATCTGGCCGCCCCGCTACCAGGATGGCTCCGTTGTCACCGCCATCAAAAACACCTGCCTTGGTGTCCAGGATTAGGGCACCTTTATGCTTGGAAGTGCTGTGGCAGCCAAAACATCGGTGAGCGAAGATGGCTCTTACATGCAGGTTAAGTCTAGCTTGCTCATCATCGGACAGCGGCCTTGTGGTAAGGGTCTGTTGCCAGGACGCCAATAGAGCCTCGGTTTCCAAGGAAGCATAGTGATGATCTACCGGCGGACTATAGCTCGCCTGGCAAGCCCCGATTAAAATGGCACCGAGCAGGTAGGTCAAATACACTGACCTCATATGTAATGGATAGATCCTCACCAAAACTTTCGACATTTGGTTCCCCATTTTAATGTAATGAATTGTGGTGATTATTTATGAATTCTCTTAGAAGTAACGACTCGTAGACGGTTTAAAGCAGCAATCATATCCTCGACCATCATTAAGAAAATGAACCCAGAGAGGTCTCAAAGTATCTTGAGACCTTGTGGAGGTTTCGTGAATCTGTCACTGCTAGCTCAAATGCTAGTGCCGTATCAAATGGCGATCCATCCATTGCACATATGCGTCACCGAGATCTGGCTTCTCCAATGCTCCAGGGAAGCTAGGACCGTGACCGGCGCCCTCGATGATCATCAATTTTGCCGGTACTCCCACTCGCTCATATTCTTTCAACATTCGCTCAGAAAGTGAGATGGGTACAATGTTGTCCTGGTCGCCATGTATGAACAAGCAAGGTGCATCATCAGCACTCACGTGGTGAATCGGTGATGCATCATAGGCACGTGTGTACTCGATGGTCTTGGAGTTTTCCAATTCTTTGCTCCTAACTCCCAGGAAAGACCGTCCCAGGTCGCTACCTAAAAAATCTGATGGAGCCGCACGGGCGATCACACATTGTACTTTGGCGCTCACTAGATTCACCGGAGTCCTATCCACCATTAGACCCTCTCCATCAAGGGTACCAAGCATACTAACTAAATGCCCACCAGAAGACCCTCCCACGGCACCTATTCGGGTAGAGTCAATACCAAATGATTGGGCATGATGCCGGATAAAGCGCACTGCACGTTGCACATCATGTACGGCGTCCGGATAAATAAATCTGGGAACAGCTCGGTGATTTACAGAAAACAAGGTATACCCTGCTTTGACCAAGGCAGCACCCTCTAGCTTCACATGATTTTGATGGTTGAGCATGGGTGCATCCAAGGACAAAGGACGAGTCCAACCGCTACCTGACACATGCACGATACCATATCCATTTGGGTGATGTGGATAATATACATCCAACACTAGGGCCAAGCCCGAGTACATGCCAAACACAACATTCCGATCCACCTTGGCAGCGTCCAGATCAGGTTGGGCCACGAGGTCGAATAGAGTGGGGGTTGATAGGAATACTACCGCAAAAAAGATCGATAAGGTCCTCATGATCTTCACTGAATTCTTATTGGAGAAATTGTACATTGCATAATACAAAACGATTTATCATGTATCACTATAGATGTGTACGATTCCTGACTTTGCTCTTTATTTCGATGTCCTTTTGCATAGTTTCCTTTGCGCAAGATGACTGGGTGAGCCTCTTCGACGGCAAGACATTAGATGGCTGGACCGCCTATAGTGGTTTTGCTAAATATGCCGTAGTAGATGGTGAAATTGTGGGTACTGCCGTACCTAATAGTCCCAACACATTTTTGTGTTCAAATAAAAAATACTCCGATTTTATCCTGGAGTTTGATGTTTTTCTGATGCATGAGGAGCTTAACTCAGGTGTCCAGTTTCGCAGCATCGTTCCCGAGGAGCCCACCATCTTTTGGTTTAGAAACGGCGACGGTCAGCCCTCTCAGAAAATCATTCCGGCCCAACGACTGTATGGATATCAAGTGGAAATCGCCACCGGAAAGAGAGGCACTTCAGGGGGTGTCTATGATGAAGGACGTCGAGCTTTTATGATTGGTGTACCAACCCCTGGCACCGCAGCTAGCAAGGCTTTTAAAGATGATCAATGGAACCGGTACCGGGTCAAATGTGAGGGATCATCCATTCAGACTTGGGTAAACGACATCCCATGCGCTGATTTCGATGATTCAATGACGGCAAGGGGTGTAATTGGTCTACAGGTCCATGGCGTGGGAGACAAGACAACCCCCTTTCAGGTTAAGTGGAGAAATATCAGAATAAAAGAGCTGTAAGTCATGCGTATGATCTTTTCTGCATGCCTACATCCAAAATAACGGTGCCTAAGAAATGGTGAAAGTATTGTTGGCAGTCCGTTAGCGTTTCATATATGCCTCATCAAAATTCATCATGGTGCTGGCAGTCAACGTCAAGGCCGCTAGTTCGGAATGGTCTTGGATTCGTTGGACTGGTTGTGCTCCTATACTCAATAGGGCTTTGGTCGCTATCTGATCATGTTGGTATTTGAGCTTCGCTGCTTGATATTGCTCTGTCAGAATGTCAATTTCCTTACCAGTAGGTCTCCTACCGCAAATAAGACGAAAACCAAATGCTAACTTGTCTTCGATTTCCACACCTCCATCCAACATCATCCTTTCAGCCAAGACCCGGGAGGCTTCCACAAATTGGGGATCGTTGAGTAGGGCCAATGCCTGAAGTGGTGTATTGGTATTTTCCCTCTTTGCTGTGCAGACCAATCTATTGGGCGCATCGAAAGCCACCATGGTAGGATGAGGTGAGGTGCGTCGGATATAAGTGTACATACTACGCCGGTACAGATCAGCACCCTCGCCTACGACATAGTTACCAGTCACCAGGCTACCAAAGTCCCATATGCCATCAGGTTGATAGGGCTTGACACTGGGACCACCCACTTGCGAAACCAGAAGTCCGCTGGAGGCTAGTGCATTATCCCTGATCATTTCTGCGGGCAACCGATAACTGGGTGCCCTCGCGAGCCATATATTGGTGGGATCGACCGCCATGTGTGTAGAATCTGCAGTGGATGACTGACGGTAAGTCCTCGACAAGACCATTTTTCTCAGCAGCGCTCTCAGGTCCCAGCCAGACTCCATGAATTCGATGGCTAACCAATCCAGGAGTGCTGGATGACTGGGAAGTGCTCCCTGAATGCCAAAATCATGCGTTGTCTCCACTAGTCCTCGACCAAAAATCATCTGCCAATAGCGATTTACTGCAACTCTCGCAGTAATGGGATTGCTGGGATTTACCATCCACTTAGCCAGGCCGAGTCTATTTCTTGGAAGGGTATCTGACATGGTGCCGAGCACTTCTGGTATCGAAGGTTTAACCTGTATGGTGGGCTGATCGTACTGACCACGATCAAGCACAAAGGTCTTCCGATGATGGGCTCTGTCATCTGACATCACCATGATGTCAGGTATGACCTTCATCAGTTCTATCCTTTCCTTCAACAGCGCTCTCATGCGACCATTCAAAGTGACCAATTGGGGATTTTCTTTCAACTGATACTGCTTGATCGAGGACCGATCGAGGACTGATAGTATTGGCCCGGCAGCTTCCCCCGACTCCCTGATGTACAGAGCAGCAATCTCAAGAGGGGAGATCTCCTCATCATAAAATCGGACCTGGTCGATGCTCCCCTTGAACACACCATTTTCACCAGTATGATAGCGGCCACTTCTAAAAACCATCAGAGGGCGACTAGGCCACTCCCGGCGAGGACGCCATCGTCGCTTAATGGTGCCGTACAGTTGATTGCGATGAACGCTGGTCTTCAATTGCCTTCCATCTACAAATAACTTAACTCCATCTGCATCAGAGCTGCCATCGTAAGTAAAGAATACATGGTGCCACACATTCATTTCAAGCGACGCTGACCCAGAGATCTCTAAGTAATTGTGCGGCAACATGCTCACCAGTCGTAGCGATAATCTATTCAGGGTATCTAGGTAAAAATCCCATCCTCGCCATCCATTTCCCATCGCCCCAGAGTTGCCCATGATTGATTGATTTTCACCTTCTTTCTCAAAACGAATCCACGCTCCCGCACTATAGGTGTCGTATGCTTCAATATCACCTACATGCTTCACAAATACGATATCCATCTCCTTAGGAGATCGCAATGAATTTCCCAACTTACCAGGCATCACCTCAGGATCTCCACAGGCAAGCACTTGGGGATCTCGATCTACCATCTTATCGATGGGACGATTGTTTTGTATGCGGTGAACCACTCCCTCCTCTATACGGTGCCCCTGCAAAGACTCGAAGGACAGCACTTTGACAGGCTTGCTCAATGCCATGCTGCCGATGTCTGCTGATGATATGACCCCGCCTGGTGGTGGGACATCCAGCATCTGGCTTTTTTGCTTACTAATCTGCTGCAGCTCCTCGTCGATATGTTGCAAAACCTTCTGCTGTGCTGAATCCGGGAGCAACAGTACCGGCCCTGAAGAATGCTTAGTTTTGTGACTTGGATCATCCACTGTGGCTTCATTGACTAAGCCCAGCTCCGGGAGCTTATTGAAAAAAGCTGTCATGCCATAATACTCACGTTGGCTTATGGGATCAAACTTGTGATCATGACAGCTTGCACATTCCAATGTAAGTCCTAGGAAAGCCGTGGCTGTTGTATTGGTTCTATCTTGAACATATTTCTGACGATATTCTTCATTGGGAATCCCGCCTTCAGAGCTCATGGGATGGAGTCGATGAAATGCGGTTGCAAGTTTCTGATCTCTCGTCGGTTGTGGCAAGAGGTCTCCAGCCATTTGGTGAGTGATAAATTCATCATAGGGTACATGATCCTTAAAAGCCCCAATGACCCAGTCTCTCCAGGGCCAATATCGTCTTTCTGCATCGGTATGAAGGCCTTGTGTGTCTCCATATCTGGCCACATCCAACCACTCCACAGCTAGTCGCTCAGCATGAGCATCCGTATCAAGCAGTCTGTCAACCAGCTTGTCATAGGCATCGGCAGAACCATCTTGTACAAAGGCATCAATCTCTGTCAAGGTAGGGGGCAATCCCGTGAGATCCATGGTCACTCTGCGAATCAGCCGCTCTTTATCTGCTGCCGGGGATGGCTCTAAGCCATGCTCAGTCAAAGTCTGTAAAATAAATGGATCGATTTCATTTTGCACCAGGGCAGTTTCTGCCACAGGCACTTTGGGCCTCACAGGTGGTATGAATGCCCAGTGGTCCTTCCACTCAGCACCTTGCTTGATCCACTTACCTATCAGCACTTTTTCTTCCGGTGTGAGCACCAAGTGAGATTCAGGTGGCGGCATCATGTAGTTAGGATCTGCAGAAATGATTCTCTGCCATGAGAGGCTTTGAGCAAGACTGCCGCCGACTATAGCTCGTCCTCCGTGCTCAAGCGAACCAAAGGACGAATCCTCTTGATCCAGTCGAAGATTTGCTTCGCGTTTATTGTCATCGGGTCCATGACATGGATAGCATCGGTCTGAAAGAATCGGCCGAATGTGAAAATTAAAATCAATGACTTCTGGTGCTTCCTCCCACGCAAGTTTTAATTCTGATGGCACTGAAGACCGGCAAGCACCGAGGGACAATACCACAACAAAGGCATATGTAATCTTCGCACTATTGTCCATACCTATTCTTCGAAGCATATAGGTCTAGCGTTTCATATACGTTTCATCAAAATTGATGATCGTGCTGGTCACCATCGCCAAAGCGGCAGTATGCACCTCATCCATTGCCTCATTCATCTCATATTCACCTACGCGCAGCAAGGCACTGGCGGCAGCTGGGTTCTTGCGGTATTTTTGCACCTCGGTATGATACTGCTCAGTGAGTGTCTCTACTTCCTGTTGATCAGGACGTCTTCCACACAGGCGTCTAAATGCATACCTCAACTGTTCATCCAAGCTATCTCCACCCTCTTTTTGCATTCTGACTGCCAGGACCCGAGCAGCCTCCACAAATTGGGGATCGTTCATGAGAACCAGGGCTTGCAGAGGGGTACTCGTTCTATCGCGTTTTACTACACATATGGCGCGGTTGGTGGCATCAAAAGCCATCATGGCAGGTGGTGGTGAAGTACGCCTTATAAAGGTATACATGCTCCTTCTGTATAAGTCTTGACCAGTATCCTGCTGATAGTTATTTAAATATCCAGAAAACTCATTCTTGTCCTTCCAAAGATCTGGTGGTTGGTAGGGCTTCACACTTTCACCTCCAACCTTTTTATTTAATAATCCACTAGCGGCCAGGGCATTATCTCTTATCATCTCTGCCGGCCAACGGTAGGTTGGACCACGGCTCAAAAAGATGTTCTCGGGGTCGACTTCATTTTTGTGCCGGTTGCTTTCGGCGGTCTGCTGGTAAGTGGCAGACATCACCATCAACTTAAGCAAGGCACGTAGATCCCATTCACCATCTTGAAAATAAAGAGCCAACCAATCCAGCAGTGCGGGATGAGAAGGTAAGGCACCTTGGCTTCCAAAATCATGTACCGTCTCCACCAAGCCACGACCAAAGATCATTTGCCAATATCGATTGACCGTCACTCTGGCGGTGAGAGGATGCTCCGGATCAAGGATCCATTGTGCGAGTCCCAACCTATTTTTCGGCCGCTGGCCAAACATCGGTCGAATTGCCGTGGGTGTGCTTGCAGTCACTTCCTCACCCGGCACATCATATCGCCCTCGTTCCAGAACATATGTTTTCCTAGGAATGCGCTTATCTGCCATCACCATGACTTCCATGACCGGATCCATCAATCTCATTTTCCGGGAGAATAACTCTAACAGCTGAGCAGATAGTGCTTGATATTGCTGATCCTCCCTATGCAGATAGTGATGTACAATTTGATCGCTGGTGGGAGACCACGGGACATCTTTACCGACATCCATGCTGTACATTCGGGCTACTTCAATGGAAGTAAGGTAGCGATGAAAAATCCTCACCTGATCAAAAGCTCCAATGAAGACTCCATTATCCTTTTCAGAAAATAAATATTCACTGCCATGGCCGAGTCTCATCATTCTGTCATAGTCTGGTGTATAATTGCGATGTTTTACCGGCAGAATATTCTTGTATAGATGATTGAATAGCGTATCAAAATCGATGGATTCACCATTCACAAAGATGCTCAATCCACTTGCCTCTCCACTCCCATTGTAGGTGAAAAAAAGGTGATTCCATGCATCTGTGGTCACCACATCCCTCCCCACGATATGGAGGTAATTATGCGAGAGTGAATGCACGATCTTCACACCGGGCCTCCCGATACTATCCAGGTAAAAAATCCAACCACGCCAGCCATCATTTTTTCCACCAATGTTGGTCATAATGGTCTGAAAAGTGCCTACCTCTTCAATGTTGATCCATGCACCACCAGAAAATGGCTCATGTACGTTAAAATTTCCCACTCCTGCCAGCCGTATGCGATCATAGTCATCATCTATACGTATGGCATTTGCCACCCTACCCGGCACTATTTCCAACTCTCCACTGGCTGGACTACTGGTATTGTCATCGACAAATTGACGATCACCATCCCTCCTTGCGATCCAATCGAAGGGATAATATCCATCCGGTGAAGGAAAAACAACCTGCTGCTGACGCTTCTCATTTGCATATTTTTCAAGCCTATCTGGGTCCACTGAGAGCTTATTCAATTCACCTTTCACGGAGGTGATCTGGCTGTCTAGACTCGTCAGAAGCTGTTTTGTTTCTTCACTGGGTAACAACACAGTCGGGCCGAAATTCTGGTCGGTACCGATCATACCCAATTCGTGGACATTGTTGAAAAACGCCGACATCTGGTAGAATTCTTTCTGAGTGACCGGATCAAATTTATGATCATGACAGGAGGCGCACTCCATGGTCAGTCCCAGAAAGGCAGCGGCTGTAGTATTTGTACGATCAGCTACGTACTGCAATCTGAATTCCTCTGGCACAATACCAGATTCGGAATTGGCTACGTGATTTCTGTGAAAACCGGTCGCTAGTTTTTGCTCTGTGGTTGCTCCAGGCAGTAGGTCACCCGCCAATTGCCATTTAATAAAATCATGGTATGGTAGGTTGCTCCTAAAGGCACTGATCACCCAGTCTCGCCATGGCCACATGATCCTCAAACCATCGGCATGCATTCCATGAGTGTCGGCATATCGAGCAACATCCAACCACTCAAGGGTCAGCCTCTCTGCATGGGCATCAGTATTGAGCAGTCGGTCCACCAGTTTTTCATAGGCGTCCGCAGTACGATCCTCTAAGAAGGCGTCGATGTCAGCGATGGTAGGTGGCAATCCCGTTAAATCCATCGTCACTCTCCTGATCAAACGCTCTTTATCTGCCCTTGCTGAGGGCTCCAGGCCTACTTCTCTCAGCTTCCTGAGAATAAAGTGATCAATCTCATTGATCACCCACCCTTCATCTCCAACCGGGACATCCGATTTCGCCGGAGGGATAAAGGACCAATGTTCCTTCCATTGAGCACCTTGCAAAATCCACTTGCCAATGAGGGCTCTCTGCTCGACAGTCAGGTCCAGATGGGACTCAGGTGGGGGCATCGTTTGTTCAGGATCATCAGTATTTATCCTCTGCCACACCACACTCTTCGACAAATCTCCCTTGACAAATGGATGGCCTCCTTCACCTAATCTGCCAAAAGCAGCATCCTCTACGTCAAGTCTAAGATCGGCTTCCCTTCCGTCATCATCTGGACCATGACAGGAGTAACAGCGGTCCGATAAAATGGGGCGGATGTGGAAATTGAAATCAATCTGATCTGGAATCTTGTCCCAAACTTCAGCAATATCTTTGGGAATCTCGTACGCACAAGAAAACAAGAGCAGACACAAAATCAAGTGGGGCCAACGAGGATACAGCCCTTGCATCCAAGATAGCACAGAGGATGGCTTGCGATCCAGATAGAAAGTTCTTACATCATCGCTCTGCGCCATGGACATCAAGCTAGTACGTCTTTCACTACATTGCCGTGGACATCGGTCAGACGATATCGTCTTCCCTGAAATTTGAAAGTAAATCGCTCGTGATCGATGCCCAGTAAGTGCATTAGCGTAGCTTGGAAGTCATGCACATGCACTGGATTTTCTACAATATTGTAACTGAAGTCATCGGTCCGTCCATAGGACATTCCTTTCTTAACTCCACCTCCAGCCATCCATATGCTAAAGCACTTTGGATGATGATCCCTGCCGTAATTGGTCTTTGATAATTGGCCCTGCGAATAATTGGTTCTTCCAAATTCACCACCCCAAATCACAAGCGTATCATCCAAAAGACCACGTTGCTTCAGATCTACGATCAATGCTGCCGAAGCTTGGTCTGTCTCCTTACATTGTCTATTAATATTGACCGGGAGATCTCCATGTTGATCCCAACCCCGGTGATACAGCTGAATAAAACGCACTCCCTTTTCTGCCAATCGACGGGCCAGCAAGCAGTTGGCCGCATAGGTACCAGGTTTCTTGGAGTCAGGGCCATACATATCATAGACGTAGTCAGGCTCACCACTGGTGTCGGTGATCTCAGGTACCGAGGCTTGCATTCTGAAAGCCATTTCATACTGGGCGATTCGAGATTCTATCTCGGGATCCTGCAAAGTGGCAAATTGATTTTCCTGTAAGCGACGCAAGAAAGACAACTGCTCTCGTCGTTGAGCTCGATCCACACCGGGTGGATCAGATAGGTAAAGCACTGGATCTTTTCCAGACCTAAATTGCACTCCTTGATGTTGCGATGGCAAAAAACCATTTCCCCATAATCGTGAATAGAGGGGCTGACCGCCCTTTCCCTTGGTGATCAGGACGATAAATGCGGGTAGGTTTTCGTTGCTACTCCCCAGGCCATAATCTATCCATGATCCGATGGCTGGTCGGCCTGGAAGTTGTGAGCCTGTTTGAATGAATGTGGCCGCTGGATCATGGTTGATCGCCTCCGTATGCATCGAATGAATGAAGCACAACTCATCCACTATCTTGGCCTGATGAGGTAGGAGTTCACTCATCCAGTGACCTGCCTGACCATATTTCTTAAAATCAAACAAGGTACCTGCCAGTGGAAATGAGGTCTGTCCTGCCGTCATACCCGTCAGTCGTTGTCCTTGTCTCACCGATTCCGGCAACTCTTGGCCATACATTTCCTGTAGAAGGGGTTTGTGATCAAATAGGTCCATCTGAGAGGGAGCTCCACTTTGAAACAGATAGATGACTCGCTTGGCAGTCGGTGCATAGTGTGGTAGCAAGCCCGTCCCGGGCTCGGTTTTTCCAGAACCAACTGTGGCTGACGCAGGATTTAATAATGCGGACAACCCGAGTGCCCCAAAACCCATAGCTGATTTAGTGAGAAAATCTCGTCGACTCTGGAATGGTGTATATTGGTGACAATGCATGCTCGATATTTTTAGTCCATTCAAACCGCTGATAGTCTAAATTACTACTTAGATGTGATTCAGAAAACAATATGGAACCAAAGGGACTGCGAAGTGCGATAATCTGACTGGCTATGGAAGTGCACATTTATAGCAATAAATGGTCTAGCATGGGATGCTGCAAAGTGCCTCTCAGCGATTCCCAAGCCTGGATATCCTGTTCACTATCAATGACTGGGCGAAAACCTAGATCCAGATAAATCTTTATCGCGATATGGCTGCTTGTCTGGGAAGTGAGATAGGCTTTGGTATAGTGTTGGGCCAGTTTCTGCAGGGTGAAGATCACGAGATGCTTGCCCAGGCCAAGTCCACGATAAGCGGGATCGATGACCACCCAATGTAATCTTCCGTATTCTTCATCAAATGGCTCATCTGGACACCAGGCCATGGCCGAACCAATATATCTCTGCTCAGAAGTATGAAGGAAGAAGCATCTCTGTCTGAGTAATGCCTGGTCGCCACCAAACTCATTGTGAAAGAACTGCAATGACACCTCCATGGATACAAAGGAATCTGTAGATGCCTGGAGTCGACTCCAAGCGTGATCATCCCCTTCCTGATAAGTATCAAAATAATAATTCTTTTGATCCCACTGGTCGGCCCTAATGTCATCTAGACATACATGAATCATCGTAACTGGCCATGATTTGATCATAAATGGTATCTGTTAACCAACAAAAGATGAATCCCTTCACCGGGTGAAATGAGTGATCACCATCTTTTGGATTTCCATGCCGCCTGCATCTCGATGCGAAATCTTTCTACCCACGCATCCGACACCTCATCCGCCATCTTCACAAGATAGGGACTTTCGATGTTGTATTCTTGAGCATCCAAGCCCAAAAAAGTCAACACCGTTTTTATTGTGGCATCATACTCTCTGACAAAATCTTCATATACCAGGGTAAGGGGGACGACTTCACCTTGATCAAGGAAAGCCTGAATACTACTTTCCATGATGTTTATTTCTATCAGTAAGTGACGTATGGCTTCGAAGTCATACTTCCCCTCTATTTCTCCACGATCAAGTAGGGGTGGTTGATCCTGACGATGCCATTCATTGGTGACAATAGCTTTCCACCAGGACACCGCCTGCCTTACTTTGTTTCTTCTTGTTAGAAAGATATGTTTTCCATGGGGAAAGACATTCTCCCAAATGGTGAAATTTGTTGCATGGACTTTGGAGACTGAGGGTAACTTGCGCAATTCCATCAGATTGGGATCAGCTTCTGACAAGGGCGCGTTGATCTTAATACCGAAGACTCCATTGTCAGACATTCCCTGATCCCAGATCTTCTGCTGCAGAGCTGCATAGCCCACAGCATCGAAGTGCTTTAAGAGTGATTCTCCTGGAGCTCGAAGAAAATGCTCTCCTGGATTTCCAGCCTTGCCCGTAGATTTTAGTGCCTGGCAGAGCAGGGTGCTGCCACAGCGCTGGCTGAACCAGATCGTATAGGATTTCGTCGGCTTCATCAGGGTGAATGGAGACTACATATCGTAGTTTGGCTTGAGCTCACCTTTGGATTTGCTATAGAAGTCGTCGATGTACTTCACGACTTCATCAAGATCATCTGTGGTATGAAAAAGTTGGAGGTCCTGAGCACCGATGTTGTTCTCCTTTTCAAGCATGACTTCCCTGATCCAGGCCTCCAATCCCGACCAGAATTTGGTCCCGAGTAATACCACGGGCACCCTGGTGATCTTGTGGGTCTGGATCAACGTCAGCACTTCAAATAACTCGTCCATGGTTCCAAAGCCGCCGGGTAGCACTACAAAAGCCTGTGCATATTTGACGAACATTACCTTTCTGACAAAAAAGTAGCGGTGATTAAGCAGTTTATCCGGATCGATAAACTGATTGTAACCTTGTTCTGCTGGAAGATCTATATTAATGCCCACAGATACACCACCTTCCTCAGAAGCACCTTTGTTGGCAGCTTCCATGATGCCTGGCCCCCCTCCGGTGATGATTCCATAACCCTCATCTGTGAGCCGCTTGGCAATGTCTACGGCAAGCTGGTAATATGGATGATTAGCCTTGGTGCGTGCTGATCCAAAAATGCTGATGCAGGGACCAATTTTGTTTAACCGTTCGAAACCTTCCACCAACTCTGCCACCACCTTAAACATGGTCCAGGAGTTCTCGCCCTTCATGTGATCCCACGACCTCATAGTCTTTTTAGTATGTGCAGCCATTATGATTTTATTACCAAAAAAGAGAATGGCACCGATTCAGGCCATCCTCTCTTTTTTCTTATTCTTAAATAGAATTAGACAGACGTGATTATGCTTTAGATATTTGCCTTGGATTTGTACTTCGTATAGGCCTCATTGATGAAGTCCGTGAGTTCGTCCGCATTCTCAAATTTTTCAAAAATATTAGGAAAAGGCAGCTGCCCTTTGCGGCTACTCGGCACCACATAATTGAGTACATCTATTTTTGCCACCGTATCTGAGCACAAAATGATGAGCCTTTCTACCACGTTGCGCAGCTCGCGAATATTTCCACTCCAGTCTACTTCCTGGAGGGTCTGCATAGCTTCCTTACTAAATTTCTTTTTGGGGCTACCATATTCTTCGCAGATCATATCTGTGAAATGATCGATGAGAAGTGGAATGTCCTCTGCGCGTTCGTTAAGGGTGGGTACATTGACTATGATGACGGCTAATCGATGGTATAAATCCTCCCTAAATTTACCCGCTCTGATCTCCTTACGCAAGTCCTTATTGGTGGCAGCTATGACGCGCACATTCACTCCAATAGACTTTTCACCACCGACACGGGTGATCCTGTTTTCTTGGAGTGCACGCAGTACTTTGGCCTGCGCTGAAAGGCTCATGTCTCCGATCTCATCGAGAAATAGGGTTCCTCCATTCGCCTGCTCAAATTTGCCAATGCGTTGCTTTACCGCAGAGGTAAAGGCACCCTTCTCATGACCAAAGAGCTCACTCTCTATCAACTCTGAAGGTATAGCAGCGCAGTTTACCTCGATGATGGGATATTCGTTGCGTGGACTCTTGGCGTGTATCCATCGAGCTACCAATTCTTTTCCTGTACCGTTTTTACCTGTGATCAGCACCCGAGCTTCAGTGGGAGCAACTCGATCGATGGTATCTTTGATTGCCGTAATAGGTGCTGAATTGCCAATGATCTCCTGAGTCTTTGATTTAGCAACCCTCCTCTGTAGCACCTTCTTTTCAGTCACCAAAGACGATTTATCCATGGCATTTCTGATCGTGATCAGCATGCGATTCAGATCAGGTGGTTTGGAGATAAAATCGAAGGCACCTTTTTTCACTGCCTCGACGGCGGAATCAATATTTGCGTGTCCACTGATCATGATGACTGGGGTATCAGCGGCTATCATCTGGATACGTTCTAATGCCTCCATGCCGTCCATTTTGGGCATCTTAATATCCATGATTACTACATCGTACTTTTCTTTTTTAAGTTTCACCAATGCCTCCACTCCATCTTTGGTCTCATCCACTTCATACTTCTCGTATTCCAGGATGTCACGCAAAGTCCTTCGAATGGACGCCTCATCGTCAACTACCAAGATCTTAGCCATAGAACTGTTTGTTTTAGAATGATTTACAAATTATGAAATATTTGTATGTGTAAAATAACAGAAATGGTTTCAAAATTGCAATCATTTGGACTAAGAATTACAAAAATTAATTAAGTGATCATACATAAATAGCTATGATTCAATCATATACACAAAAACAAAACCATACCAAGATTCATGGCATCATCGAGAAGGTCAGCCAAATCGTTCGAAAGTGGAGCTTTAGACTTGAAATTATATTGTTATCGACCGGCGCCAAGTTCTGCCAAAGCACAATAGGCCATCAGTCCAGTGCTGAGGCTCAAGCAATCTTCGTCTACATTAAAGGTTGGTGTATGCAGAGGGGATGTGATGCCCTTTGCCTCATTGCGGACGCCCAGGCGATAAAAACAGGAAGGCAATTGATGGGAGAAATAGGCAAAGTCTTCCGCTGTCATACGGATGGGAAGATCTACCACATTTTCAGCGCCTGCATACTCCGCAGCATAGCTTCTAAATCGAGCCGTCAGGGCTTCTTCATTAAGCAAATAGGGATAGCCTTTATCAACCCTCAGCTCAGCTTTGCCTCCATGAGCATGTGCCACGTGCTGCACGATCTGCTTCATCAGGTCATGGGCTTCAAACCTCCATGTTTCATCCATAGTGCGAAAGGTACCTTCGAGCTTGACTTCAGACGGAATAATGTTGGTAGCGCCACCCACTGAGGCTATCTTACCAAATGTCACCACTGTAGGCATGGTGGGATCTCCGTGCCTGCTAACCACCTGCTGTAAAGACTGAACAATGTTGGCGGTTAGAACGATGGGATCAACTCCGTCGTGTGGCAAAGCTCCATGCCCTCCCTTTCCCATTACAGTAAGAAACAGTTCATCGGCAGAAGCCATGTACATTCCACTTTTCACTCCTATTTTTCCAACCTCTAGAGGAGGATGTACATGTTGGCCGAATATGGCCGTGGGAGCAGGATTTGTCAATACACCATCCTTGATCATTAGTGATGCACCTCCAGGGAGTCGTTCTTCAGCAGGTTGAAAAATGATCTTTACTACCCCGCCAAAATCATTGCGCAATTGTTGTAGAATCAAGGTTGATCCCAGCAATGAGGAGGTGTGCACGTCGTGACCACAGGCATGCATGACGCCAGGATGCTTTGACCTATAAGGTATGTTGTTTTCCTCTGTGATCGGCAGTGCATCTATATCCCCTCGCAAGGCCACAACGCCATCTCCAGGCTTTTCTCCCTCAATGGTCAGGACAATGCCATGGCCACCTACATTCGTCGTGAATGACAATCCATGCTCAGAGAGGAGATTTGCAAGGTAGGCCGCAGTTCTTTCCTCTTTAAATGACAATTCTGGATGCTGGTGGAGGTGCCGTCTGATCGAAATGACTTCCTCTTGTAGGTCAGCAGCGAGGGTTTGGATTTTTTCCTTAAGCACTTCAGTGACCGAGTTTTGAAAAATTAGCAAAAATGATGACGATATCTTTCCAGGGAGTATAGTCTCGGGCGTAGTAAAAATCTGCATCCCTAATCATGGTGCCCTGGTCAGCCCCTGGCAAAAGTGCCGGGGCAGGCGTCACGACTCCGGGCCGCAATGGTGGAAAGCGCCTCTCACTATTCTCACTACTGTAAGACACCCAGGTCTTTTGGCCATGGAATACAGCCCAGATATTTCTAAGAAAACCAGATGGACTGTCTACTAGCCACCATAACAATGGTGAAAATATAAAAAGTATGCTTGATACCAACAAGTCAAGTATGCGCTTATTCCTGCGCAAGAAGGGATCATCCACGTTGTAATGGATATCAAATGTGTAGAGCTCCCCGGGGAGATCCTTGCGCCTGCTGCCAATGATGCTGGCCGAGCTATCGGGGGCCATTTTATAGGCATATTGTTGACCCAATCTCGTCATCCATTGCATGATCTGTGATGAATCGATATCCCGTGAAAGGAAGATGATCTCATGCACCTTATAAAACCTGCAGATCTGATCCAGCTGAGTGATGTGTCCGATAACATTGGATCCAGTAGTATCTTCTTGCATGACGATATAACCCTGGAATTGGTAGGCAGGATGGTTAGCCTGTACCAATTTGGTTACGCCGGCACCCACAGTTGGATCTCCTACGATGACATATCGGTTCTGAGCATCTGCCAAGATACGCCAATGACCAAAACGCAGCCGGTATATGATCAACCGCACCGTCATGATCGCGATAAACGCCAAGAAACCGGCCGCGATCACCAGTGCCCGGGAAGGTCTCATATCCTGACCCAGCAGGCCATACAATGCCGCTATCAGCACCCAGGCGACCAAGACACTACGCAATGCCCGCATCCACGCCAAAATGCGATCGTATGCACCCATCAGGTAAAGGCAGATCACATAGGTCGCAGCAAATATCGAAATATTGGTTTTCAACATTGAATGCCGGTAATAGTTGGGGTCGTCGTAGTAAAAGTCTGCCCAAAACATACTAAAAACCCAGAGGAAGATGGCAATGACCCCAAAATCTATCACTGCCAAGCCAAACCGTTGAAGAATGGTTTTGACGGCTGCCAGGGCTGCGCGAAAATAAATAGCGAGGTTTAATGTGATACTGAGCAGGGATGCCTTCTGACCAGAATAATGTTTATGAGCAAAGCCCTTCATGGCACCATAAAAAGTTCGAATGTATGCCAGCGTATCTTTCTTCGTGCTCTCTCCCTTAAAATGAATAATGGTCGTCACAGGATGATAAAATATCTTGTGGTTGGCTTGTATGATGCGGTACGAAAGATCAATGTCCTCACCATACATAAAGAACCGCTCATCCAGATAACCCACTTCATCCAACACAGCCTTCTTAATCATCATGAAAGCACCGGTGAGCACTTCTATCTCGTTGGTCTCCCACTCAGGTAGGTGGCCCAAATAGTAGGCATTGAAAAACTTGGACTTCGGGAACAAAGCCGCCAAACCAAACGCCTTAAAGAATGCCACCAATGGACTGGGAAAACCTCTTTTGGATTCGGGAAGATAATGTCCGCTGCCGTCGATCATTCTACAACCCACAGCTCCAGCCTCGGGATACCGGTCCATGAAGCTGATCGTCTCTTGAAGAGTGTTTTCCTGTAAGATCGTATCAGGATTGAGCAATAAAACCAGATCTCCCTGAGCAACCTCGATGGCTTGATTGTTGGCTTTTGAAAAGCCAACATTTTCCTTGTTGGCAATAAAAGTAACCCGCGGATAACGCTCTGTGATGAGTTTTGGTGATCCATCTGTAGAAGCATTGTCTACAATGATCACCTCAAAACCGTAACCAGTCTGACTATCGTATATTGACTCCAACAGCTGCAAAAGGAAATACTTGACATTGTAGTTGACAATGATGATCGAAAGCTTCACCTTTTGCTTTTTATCGTACTTATGAATTGCCATTCACAGCATAGGGTATACGTGCAAGGATGGAACGACCTAGCGTGATTTCATCTGTGTACTGCAATTCTCCACCAAAAGCCACACCCCTGGCTATCTGCGAAATGGATACGGATCGTGCCTCCAGCTTTTGAGATATGTAGTAGATGGTAGTTTCACCGTCTATGGTGGGGCTGACTGCCATGATAATCTCTCTAATTTCCTCTTGATCCACTCTAGACAATAAACTGGGAATATTAAGGTCATCCGGACCAATGCCTTCAATGGGAGATATCACGCCTCCCAAGACATGGTATCTACCGTTAAATTGACCAGTTTCCTCGATGGCCATAATATCCTGAATGTTCTCAACCACACATAGCAATGCTGAATTGCGATGGGTATCCCGACATATGGCACATATGTCCTCGTCTGATAAGTTGTGACAGCATTGGCACTGACGTACTTCACGCAAAGATTGAAGAGCCTGCTCGAAAAGCTGCTGCTTCTCTGTTTGATCGGTCAAAAGATGTAGTGCAATACGCAGTGCACTCTTCTTACCAATACCTGGCAGACTTGCAAAAGCAGTCACGACGCCCTCCAACTTTTTAGACTGGATTTTCATATTGCCAAAAATACGAAATCAATACACCTTCTTTCCTGGCAGACTTCGATCTCCTCATCTTTGGATTGATCCTCAGCTGATCATGCACTTCTTGTTTCCTTGATCTGATTCTTCTGAGCAATGTCTCCCGCTATACTCTCAATCACCCACTGCAGACGGTCGTTGTCCCCTCTTGGGGCAATTGCTCCGTTTTATGATAGCTAGGAGCAATAGACGATTCTTTATTAATTTAGCAAGCTAAAATCTTATTCAATGGCGGAAGTGATAAGAATGCCCAGACTTAGTGACACCATGGAAGAGGGTGTGATCGTCGGTTGGCTCAAGAAAGTTGGTGACGAAGTAGAGCCAGGAGACATACTGGCTGAGGTGGAGACAGATAAGGCAACTATGGAGCTTGAGAGTTACCATGAAGGTTATCTCTTACACATCGGTATTGCGGAAGGTCCGGTCCCTGTCAACGGGGTATTAGCGGTCATTGGGGAAAAGGACGAAGCCTTCCAGGAGGAACTGGAGGCTGCCTTAAAAGAAGAGAGTGCTGTCGCAAATAATGGATCAGCCCATGAGACACCGGCAGCAGATACAGGCATCGAAGCCCCTGACTCAACAGGTCCGGATATCGACTTGGAGGAGGAAATCTTGCCTTCTGAAGATGGTCACATCAAGGCATCTCCCTTGGCGAGAAGGATGGCAAAAGAACGCGGTATCGACCTAAGTCAGATTAAGGGCACTGGAGGACAGGGTAGGATTGTAAAGCAAGACATACTTGCTTATCAAGAAGGAGGCAACGGAAGCCAGGTAGCGGTTCCGGATACACAAGTGCAGCTTTATCAAAGTCTTGAGGCAAGGTCTGTGCCGGTAAGCCAAATGCGTAAAGTGATTGCAAAGAGGTTGGGCGAAAGTAAATTTTCGGCACCTCACTTCTATGTAACCATGGAGATAGATATGTCTGCTGCCATGGAGTCTAGAAGAGCACTCAATGCTTCTGCACCTCCAAAAATCTCCTTTAATGATATGATGGTAAAAGCCGTGGCTGTCGCGCTCAAACAACACCCAAATGTGAATGCATCCTGGCTCGGTGACAAAATCAATTACCATGGTGAGATTCACATTGGTGTCGCGGTGGCTATTGAAGATGGTCTGCTAGTACCTGTCATCAAACACGCCGATCAAAAATCGCTCTCTCAAATCAATGGTGAGGTCAAAGTGCTGGCCGAAAAAGCACGCAACAAGAAATTACAGCCTGATGAAATGCAGGGAAACACTTTTACGATTTCCAATCTGGGCATGTTTAACGTAGAGGAATTCACGGCCATTATCAATCCTCCCGATGCTGCCATCCTTGCAATAGGAGGTATCATCGAAAAGCCGGTTGTGAAGGAGGGTGCCATCGCCATTGGACATCGGATGAAAGTGACGCTATCTGCTGACCACCGAGTGGTAGATGGTGCAACCGCAGCTCAGTTTCTATTGTCACTCAAAGACATGCTTGAAAATCCGGTGCGGATGCTGTTATAGGGGAGGTTCATTGCTCTCTAAGCAAGGGGTTCGCCCTAAAGGAATTTATGACGAGGTGTCAGTCTGGATGGCATTTTTATGCATCAAGATTATCGGCCATCCCGGATCGTGTCATCTTCATGAAAGATGCTGATATTTGGGTGATCTTCACTTTTTTGAGACTGGCAGTCCAACCAGAGATAAAAAATCAGCGCATTGGATTTCATTTCTCCAGTGCTTCCTAAAACACTACTTTTAGCAGTTGTCAGGGCCAATACCAGATTACCAGAGCCGTTTGAAGAAGTAATGGAAAGATTGCCATTGAGGCTCTCTAGTAGCCCGAATTGCGATTACCGCTGTATTTGGTGCCTGGACGCGATGATCCGGGAGTGCCAGATCCCACTGTCTCGGGATCGGGACTAGATGGCATCTCCATCTCCTCGTCGTCTGGACCAGCAATGAGAAATTCTACCCGTCGATTGAGATACTGCTGCATCTCAAGTCGCTTATCGATGGCGTGTGACTCAGGAAGCTCGGGTATTAATGGCTCATTTTCTCCACCAAACTGTACAAAGAAGCGTTGCCTGGGCAAATCATACCTTTCCATGAGGAAGTTTACCGCTGCTTCTGCCCGTTTCCAGGAGAGTACATCGTTATAATCTTGTGGGTTTCTGGAATCAGCATAACCCTTAACGACCAGTTTAATGTTGGGGTGCTGATTGAGTACGGTAGCAATCTGATGTAATTGACCATAGAATTCCGGTTTGACATAGTACTTATCCAGGTCGTAATGAATCATCGGTAAGAACCAATCGGTTCTGATGTTGCTAATCTTCTGATTGACGATCTCATTCACCTCATCTTCATTGAGATAGCCCGGATCAGGTATTTGTGCCACACCGCGTCCATCCACCTCGTAGCCAGCTACTGAATAGGGCTCTGCATCCTCATAGTCGGCCACTCCATCGGAATCACTATCCAGTACAATCCCTCTGGTATCTACCGGTGCTCCTTCGGGACTCTCAATCTCTTGATCCAACATATCGATGACGCCATCTCCATCTGAGTCCGTCAAATCAAGGATAGGTCTTGCCTTTACCTCTGCCAGATCACTCAGTGGGCCATGCAGAGGATTAAGCCAATACAAGGGCTCCGTACGCTTACTGAAATCTCCCAGGTTGATCCCCAATCTTATACTGGCGTAGTGAGGAACATCTAGATTGTTGGTCTCGTCTGTGGCAGTTCTAAATTCAAAACCGTCGTATAAGTCACTGTCTGAGACCAAGATCTGATATTCTAAACCAATGTTAATACGCTCATTGATACGCCTGGATAATCCCAGACCAAAATTGAGGTGTGGCAAAACGGATTTCTTGTCTCCCAAGGCAATCACGTCGTTGGCCACTCCCCCATCTGTCTCATAGTCACCGTCCAACAGATCCTTCAAGCGTTTTCTTGACTCCTTTCTTCCATCCCTAGTACGAAGATCCAACCCGCTGCTTACCGGATCAAAATTGTAGATGGAATTCCCATTAAGCAGGTCTACCTTAGTATTTGGAATGTTCAAACCCAAACCCAGAACAGCGTAGGCATTCCAGTCTGTGCGCTCGCTGTGAAACAACATGTTGCCTAGGTTCAACACCGCCTCTGCACTTCCTCCCAGAATCGAGGTTTTATAGTTACGATGGAGTCGCGCTTGGTTTTCGACATATCCTTGTATGGCATTGTTTTCTCTCTGCCGGTACAGTCTTTCTGAGGTAAGTGTTCCAGGACTATAGGACCGTGCATCAAATCCCTTTGATGAGGTGTACCAACCATTGAATCTGATCGATAGGGTATAGTTAATGGCCTTACGCAAATGCAAGCCCAATCCCATACCAGACCAAAACGGTGCTTCCACATCACCAGAAATAAACGAATACCCGGCATGAACGCCCAGTTCCCACATGCTTTTGGGTTTAGCCGAATAGGCATACTCACCAGTGCGCCATTTTTTATTCTGATCAGCATCAACGGTCATGTCGTCAGAAATATCGGGAGAGGATTCTTGCGCATGGCCAATGAGAAAGACACTACATACCAAGAGGGTAATAAGAGATACCTTTGTTGTCATAGGGATATAAGTTTATACGGTTAAAGGAATGGTCTAATCTCTCCCTTTAAACAAAAATATCGTTTTTTTATCAGCACGCAAATATTATCCCTCTTTTATTGAATGGTCATTCTCTACTTTTTATACTTTCATCTATTTCAAAGAATTACGATTATTTCAGCATGGATGAGCTATTAATACCGATAGAAATAAAACCTTCTGACCAAACGCAAAATGCAGCGTTTTTTAAGTCATTTCTTGCCCCTGAAATTCCGGTCACAGAGCCTGGACATCAAGTACAAATAATAGGGAACACGAAGGGGCTAATGCAGGGTTTTTTCAGTGCTTTTGAGAAGTATGCTTTTCCCTTTCGCAATCTACAGCTGAGAAAATTGGGCCGATTGGCCGGTGAAGCTTCATCCCTGATACCTCTCCTCAACGATGCTCGTATCAACGATACAGTCAGCATCATTCTCGGTGCCGACAGCAACATGATAAAAGCTTGTTATGATGCACTTCAATTTGCCGATCAGCACTTTAGTGTGGCCTTGATGCAACCTGCAGCCGGTGACGGGATCGAAGACGTTTTCATCGATCTTCGAGAGCCATGGCTGCACCGGCTTAGCCTGTTGGGAACCCAAGCCCATCGATCGAACGATGCTTTTGTCAGCGAAAATGAACAAGTAGGCCTCAATTGTCATCGTCTGGGAGCGATTAAGCATGATCCCAGCGTTACTGAGCCCGACGTTAGAAATGCCGACCTGTGTGGAATTGACCTCAACGTGATGAAACACTGTGAAGCTCCCTTTCAGCAACGACCCTCTGCAATAGGCATGGAGATCGAATCGGTATGTCAGGTTGCCTACTATGCAGGCAGAGCCGAAAGAAGTCGGATCCTCTGCATCTATGGATTCCACGATCACCACTTGCAACAAGATGCTGGTTGGGACTTACTAGCTTCCGTGGTCTGGTATTTTCTGCATGGGTTAGAGCATCGGCCAAACTCGTATCCACCTCCTGCCAGACTACTCAATGCCTATGTTTTGGAACAAAAGGTTGCAGATCTAACCCTCACTTTTTACAAGGATGAATCCAATCAGAAATGGTGGCTGAAATCTCCTTATACCCACAGTAGGCTTTCGACAACCATGCCAGTGATTGCCTGCAACTACCGTGATTATGCATTGGCAGCCAACGAACAGATGCTCTCAGATCGCCTTGGGGCCATCCTCGAATTATACCGGCAGGCACCTCCCATCGAGATCGAGGATACCATCAGGAATTAAACCGCCGTCTCAGTAAGATTGTCTGCCATTCTCAAAATCTCCGTAGCGATTTATTCCGGCAACAAAACTTCTAATAAGCGTTCAAGCTGCATCTTTCTGGAACCCTTGATGAGAACTTGCGATTGCGGGATACTCCAAATCTTGTACTTGGCCATACAAATCTCCACATCTTCCATCCAAAATACTCTCTGATGGTCGATATGATTTGCCAATGCTTTACCAAAGATTTCTCCCACAAAAACCAGACGCCTAAAACTTTGGTTAGTAAGGCACCTTCTGATGATCTCCTCATGCAATTGCTCCGACTTTTCTCCCAGTTCCATCATATCACCCAGTACCAATATCTTGTTGCTCTTTGGAATTGTCGCAAAAAAGCTGATGGCATGGTCCATACTGGTTGGATTGGCATTGTAGGCATCCAGATAAAGGGTCTGGTCACCTGCTTCAATGATCTGCGAGCGATTGTTGGCGGGTCTATAGTTTTCTATCCCAGCTTTCAGCTGGTCTGCAGTCAGGCCATGCAGCCCTCCGATGGCCAAAGCCGTGGTTACATTCTGCTTGTTGTAAGTACCGTATAAGTGGCTCTTAATCAAAACCTTGTCAGAATCGACCTCCAAGGTCATCTGGAGGTGAGCGTTGGCAGTGGAAAAACGAACACGCTGCAGTCCTCCTGGCAGTCGATCCTGCCCGTACCTCGTGATACCTTGCAGAGATGGCTGTACCCATGGCTGCAAAGAAGGTTCGTCGTGGTTGACCAATATTTGGCCTCCAGTGGCGTCCAGAAATCGGTACAATTCAGTCTTACTGATTGCCACCCCCTCCTTTGAGCCAAAACCCTCTATATGCGCTGATCCGATGTTGGTGATAAGCCCCTGGTTAGGGTTTGCTATGTGACAAAGCCAATTAATCTCACCCCGATGGTTAGCTCCCATCTCAATCACGGCAATCTCTACATCATCGGGCATTTGCAAGAGTGTCAGAGGCACACCCAGATGATTGTTTAAGTTACCTATCGTAGCATGTACACGAAAGCCCTGATTTAACACCTCACGGACAAGCTCTTTGGTGGTGGTTTTTCCATTGGACCCGGTGATGGCCAATACGGGAATGTCAAAATGATCGCGATGGTGCCTGGCCAGCCTTTGCAGTGAAGTTAGGGTATTGGGAACATATATACAGCCGGGCTCATCTTTTAGTGCCAACCTATCCACGAGACTATACATAGCTCCATCTGACAGTGCTTCGAGAGCATAATCATTGCCATCAAAATGCTGTCCCCGAATGGCCACAAATAGGCTGTCCCTTAGTATCTGCCGTGAGTCTGTACAGATACCTTGAGTCTGCTTAAATAAACCATACAATTCGGCAGTTTGGATCATCGATGCCCAAGATAGTGCTCAAAAAATAAAAAAAGTCCCAACATGAAAATGCTGAGACTTCTTTTGTTTGTTTAATACCTGTGGGATCTATTTATATTTTCGCCTCTTGGTATTTTTCTTGTTCTTGTTAGCAGATTTAAAGTAGTTTCCACCCTTACCATCATTACCGACTGGTGATCCCAATCGATCCATGGCACATCTGAATCCGATCGTTTTATCTGATTTATCTTCATCTTTAAATCGTCTGGCACCTGGAGCCAACCAGAATAGACGGTCTGCCCAAGAACCTCCTTTGATCACTCGTGATTTCTTGTTGATCAGTGTCGTATTCCCGTAGTCATAGACAGCGTGGCTATCCTCATCACCATCGCGATAATCAAGCAACTCTGGGCGATGGTAATTCTCACGCTTAGAAGCGTCTGTAGAATCTATCAATCGCATCGGAATGCGTCCCAAGCTATCCTTCTCAGCGGTAGCCCCGTCCTCATTCCTAATCACCTCATAAAACTCGTTACCACGGAACGGATTGATGTCATGTTGGTCTTCATCTCGCAAAGTGGTGCTGGTCAGTGGACGATATACATCCGCTACCCACTCATTGACGTTTCCTGCCATATTGTAGAGACCATAGTCATTGGGCCAATATGATCTCACAGGTGCAGGATATGGTGAATTATCGTTCAAATTGCCTGCCAGCCCCATGTAATCTCCTTTGCCCCGTTTAAAGTTGGCCAACATCTTTCCCTGGTGACGATCCCGTCTTTTATAGCGTGCCGTATTGTTGTCCCATGGATAAATCCTCCGTTCCGAGATGAGCTCATCCTGCTTAGCCACCCGCTTACCTATCAGACCGAGAGCGGCATATTCCCACTCAGCCTCTGTCGGCAGTCGATAGTCAGGCACAAAAATGCCATCTTCCACTTGAACTTTTCGTTCACCGCCTGTCATTTCATCCTTGAGGTTTTTCTTGACATTACCCTCATATTGACCTGCCAGATATGCCTTGGTATTGAAGTTGTCGGCATCCTTTTGTTCAGGGTTGGGATTAAGAATTCCCTTTTCTATCATCAGCATCTCATTGACGCGATCTGTCCGCCACTTGCAATACTCGGTGGCTTGTTTCCAGCTGACCCCAACGACCGGATAGTCGTCAAAAGAAGGATGTCTAAAATATGTCTCCACCAGTGGTTCATTATAAGCCAGTTCCTCTCTCCAAACCAGGGTGTCGGGCACCACTTCGAGGTAACGCTTTGGATAGCTTTCACCAAAAGTATTCTGGGTCCAGAATACAAAGTGTCGATAATCAATATTGGCGATCTCAGTCTCATCGATGTAGAACGAGGGGACGGTAATTCGTCGGGGAATGTTATTCCATTCGTAGGTCACATCTTCTTGAGTCAGACCCATGGTAAAGGTGCCGCCCTCAACCAATACCAGATTGGGAGCAGTGATTTGCCCTTTGTAGTCATTCTTTTGAAAACCACCCCATTTCTGATCGTTGTACTTCCAGCCAGTAGTTGCCGAGCGTTCAGACTTTTTACAGCTAATGCCCACCAATCCTATTGCGGCAATTAAAAAAATAAGTTTTGTGTACTTTCCCATCGTGTCCTGTTTGAAAATTGAGATCGAATTTGTCATAAAAATATAATTCACACTGCTAAACGATCGAACCAAAGGTTCTATTATCTGAACAAGTTGAAACAATCGTTATACTTTGACTCTTTTCTTCCGGAATCGAAATTCATGATGATGCTTATCTCATGGGCACCGCCTGTCCCATTCAGTGAAGATAGGGTCATATCGTAAGAGTAGCCAATCCTATATCGATCGTACCTACCCTCAACCAAAAAAATCAATGCATCGGGATTTGTGTTGGTCTGTCGAAACCAGAAACCGGTTCCGACCTTATAGTACCTAAAAATCGTGCCAATATTCAACTGACTAAAGGCACCCTGTACTATATACTGAATGCTAGGAGCCAGGTAACTGTTGCCTATTCCTCCCAGCTGTTCAATACTGATTTCCGCACCAGCATGCAGAGATAAATGCAATGGAAGGCCTGAGCTCAGTCCCTGATTAACTGCCAAAAAGGAAAACTGCGGTGTGTTTAAGTGCTTCAAGGCAATCCCGGCATAAAAAGTCTTGTTGAAAATGAGAAATCCGGCTGAGACATCCATGACCGACACCTGATTTCCTGAAGCTGGCGGCACTTCGTCACTGGGGAATGGTATGCCTCCAGGGCTGGAAAGTCCGAACTCCGGATCCAACTGATCAAGAAAGACCAACTGCGACCAATCCACCCTTGTATTGATGTAACCACCCTGAATGCCCATGCGCATCTGAAGGTCACCATCAAACCGCACTTTATAGGCAAAGGAAAGCTGAGCACCGACGGTTTTATACAAGCCCTTACCAGCATCATCAGCCAATAGTGACAGGCCAAAACCGCTGTTGATCAATGGAAAAAACTGATCATAGGAAACTGCATAAGTCACATATGCACGGTTGATATTAGGCCATTGATTGCGGTAATTTAGGGCCACCTTGCCACCTTCTGTATTGCCAGTGAAAGCAGGATTCAGACTAAGAGGCGCAGCATAAAACTGACTAAAGACAGGATCCTGTGCCTGCAAACAGGGCATCGCCATGCACACGACAAGCAAAACTTCAACTAATCTGAACATCTCCTGAGCATATCCTTGAGTCACCACGAGCCCTACTGAATGCTAACACAGCTACTTGTTGTAGGTCTTGCCATGAAAAAGCCTTCTTCATCGTGGTCGTAGTCCACCGTGACTGGCCTTCAAATACATAACGAATTGGGCAAGCATAAACTTCGTTAAATTTATCGGCAATCTGCAAAACATATCTTTGAACAGATCGAGTAGACATCTAGTTTCTTTTTATTTCCACCAGTATAAGCTACCACTCCTCGTTGCCCTGGTCATTGCCTTGGCTATGTGGCAGCTAGTCACCTTCCAATATACCCTCAAATGGGATGCCATAGATATCACTTTCCCATGGCGCTACTTTACATCTGATGCCTTACGTCACGGCATACTTCCTCTCTGGAACCCGTACCAACATCAGGGATTTGCTCAAGGAACAGCTCCTGAGACCTGGTATCCGATCGGGCTTCTGCTGGGCATCACCCGAGGATATAGCCTGTACAGCCTCAATCTAGAGTACCTTCTGCATCTTGCCATAGCTTCCATTGGATTTTACCGATTGGCCAAAACTCTTCATCTAGACGCTGACTGCGCCCTTTGGGGTGCCTTGGTATTTCCGCTGTCAGGCTTTTTTATTGGTAATGCTCAGCATATGGGATGGATCACGGCAGGTGCCTGGATACCTCATGTGTTTCATACATATCTTCAATTTCGTCATACGTATAACTGGAAGTATGGAGCCTATTTTGTTGTAAGCTTTTATATGCTTGTCAGTGGTGGATATACTGCCTTTGCCATTGTCTCCACTTATATGTTGGCCCTGCTCTTCATCTACGATCTGATCGTGAAGGTACTAATGAGGCGACATACAATAAGTCACCTGAGGCAACATCTTCGATTACTTGTGCTTACTGTGACCACATGCTCCATCATCCTGGTCTGCTTGATCGCCTTAAAACAGCACATCTATAGAGGATATGGACTAAGCGATGCGGCCAGTATAAAGGGTTCCACATATTTCAAACATCTACTTAGCTTGTTCTTCCCTCTGCCTTCCACTAAGGGACCCATCGAGTTTTGGCATACTGATCAGGCACTCATTAATGTGTACATCGGCTTGGGTGGTTTGCTCCTAGCACTCACCAGCCTGCGATTTTTGCGACTTCCATTTTTTAAAACTGCATGGATTTTCCTGGCACTTTTCTTGGGGCTCGCACTGGGCGAAGAGCTTCCACTGCGCACTTGGCTTAATGCCTTGCCCCTATTCGATCTTTTCCGTTATCCGAGTCTTTTCCGCTATTACGTGGTTTTGATCCTCCTTCTCCTGGGAGTCAGGAGCACCATGGAGATACGGAAGAACCCTGACATGAGGCGATGGTTGTCCAAAATGGTGCAGGTGTCTTGCTTGCTTTGCATATCAACTGCAGTGATATATGCATGGTTTGACCCTGACACATGGACCAACGTGACTAATTTCTCCATTTCCTCGATCCGGGAGGCCACGGCACTGCAGCTCGTAGTCAACAGCTCCCTGCTGTTTGTATTCTACCTTCTTTTGCGAAGACGGAGTTTAGGCCGCAGACTTGACCTACCTGTGGCCTTGCTGATATTTTCTGGGATCGACATGATGATTGCCACCCAGCTCAATGGCCGTGTATCTGTCTTCTCTGAAGACAAACTGGCGACTGTTGCAAGGTGCGTCGAAAAACTACCAGAGGGGTACCCCAAACCACTACTTCAAGACTATATAGGCACGAATGCTGACAGCTATCTTGCTACGGGGTTTTTATATCGCAATACCAACACCTTATACAAGCGCATCGGATGGAATGGATATACGCCATATCAGTATCAGAAATATATCACACTAGAAAACAGCCCACACTTTGCCAAGAACTTAAACCTTCCGGCTATCTATCTATCACCATACCACCACAAAGCACACGGTTCAGATTACTTTGAGAGTCAGCCAGATCTTGAGATGACTCAAAGGGAACTGGACATCATCGATTTTGATCCTAATCAGATCACCCTTTTGATCAACACTCCCACAACCCGGTTATTGGTTTACAATCAGAATCTGGTTGATGGTTGGAAGGGATACATGGGAGATCAGATCTTGAAGCCGGTGTACGCAGACACCGGTCTCATCGGCTTTATACTGCCTAAGGGTAAATACCAACTGCGTCTGACCTACAAACCTGGCTACCTGATCAACGGCCTGTGGATCACGGGGTTCCTTCTACTCTGCTTGATTGTGGCCTTGTGGGGTCAGCACCTGTATCATCACCGGAGTTGGGCAGGGTACACACTCATCCTGATTGTTGCCATGGGGTTACTCCTCTACCAACCACCAAATGCCATGGTGGCATCAACTCCAATGACTGGCCGAAAGATCATCAATCACATTGATGATTCGCAGAGAATGACGGAGCTTGCAGAAGATGAAATTGTCGATCGGTTTCTCGATCGTGGAGATCTTTCACGTTTCCAACAACTGATTGACAACACTCCTACGCCATTCACCTATCTTTTCAGATCCACCTGTCTGAGTGAGAGCCAGATCTTCCAACAGTATTTAAGCAAAAACTTTGTGGTCATCGACACCAGCAGTGGCTCTTACAAGGGCGTCATCTGTCAGCGCAAGTCATCGGATGCCCACAACATAATCTTTAGCACAATCAATGGCTTTGAGGGTGAAATAACGGCATGGAGAAACACCCTGCAGGGTCACCATCGTGCATCTAATGGCAACAGTTATCAAGACCTTAAAGACAGAACCTACAGTGCCACCTATGAATATACTTTGGATACGGTGACCGAGATTGACCGGATCAAAATCGACTTGGATGTTCGAGTTACCGGTCATGTGGAAGCATCCATCATTTGTAGTATATCCCACAAGGGAGAGTCCCTATTCTGGCGGAGTCAAGGACTAGGTAGCGGCGAGGGAGAGATATGGACAAGGAAGGAATGGGAGATCCCACTTCAAACATCATTTCCTGCCGACGCAGCAGTAGGTGTATATGTGTGGAATCCAAAAGGCACCTCCTTGCAGATAGATAATATCAAAGTGGCAGGGACACGACGTTAATCTTATACTGACATGACAATAGCACGTAGGTCAAATCGTTCAAAACATACATATCGCTCGCTAGCACTCCGGATCATGAATATCAAATCTATTTTTCTTCATATGGCCATCTACCTGGGGGGGTGGTCGTACGTGGTGGGTCAAGTTAGTCAGTCGGTACTGGCCGAGGGCAGTATCTATAAGTTTGCTACCGACCAAGATGGTGTCTATCGCCTGGACTATGTTTTTCTGGAACAAATTGGCCTGAATCCCACTACTTTCGATCCACAAAACATCGGCATTTATGGTCATGGTGCCGGCACCTTACCAGAGCCAAACCTCAGTGAGCGCATTGATGACCTGTTGGAAATTCCCATCCAAATCGTGGGTGAGGCCGATGGCAGTTTCGACGTGGGTGATTATATTCTGTTTTACGGTGAAGGGATCGACAAAACTGTCTTTCTAGATAACGAGGATCGATTTCACAGGATTAAGAATCCATACGACACCAAAAACTATTACTTTCTAAAAGTCAAAAAAGAAAAGGGCATGAGGCTGATGGAGCTAAAATCCCTATCTGAAACAGCTTACACCACAGAGAGTTATTCGGATCATCAGATTTTTGAAGAAGAAGCCATCAACATCCTCCATAAGGCAGATGCCAATTTGCAGGGATCCGGTAGAAAATGGGTGGGTGACATTTTTAAAGTAAACAGAGAAAAGTCATACGGCGATCATTTTGATTTCTCAAATATAGTCAGCACAGAACCTGTGCATGCTGTGGTGGAATTTGCGGCCCGATCCGACAAAAGATCCACTGTGACCATGACGGTTGATAATCAGGTGCTTACCACGAGTATCCTGCGAGCCAACGTCCACGACATTGAGAAACCATTTGCGAAGGTTGGAATCCTCAAAGAGCAAATCTTGGTCGACAGCGATCAGCCCCAGATCACCATCAAATATCCACATCTCGGCAATGATAACATTGGTTGGTTGGACTACATCGAATTCAATTTGCGTCGAAGGTTGATATATACCGATGAGCAGTTCACCTTTTCAGACATCAAGGCATATGATTTTGATGATGCGAGCTATCAGATCAGTGGAAATGTAGCCGAGGTACAAGTCTGGGATATCAGCGATGCCCTAGTACCCAAGGTCATCGCCGTCGAAAGTGATGGCAGCGGAATTCGTTTTGGCACCACGAGTGGGCCAGGAGCTCAGTACGTTGTCTTTTCGATCGAAGATGCCCTTGCAGCGGAGCCAATCGGCAAAATCGAAAATCAAAACCTGCATGGTCTCAGTGGTACCGAATACCTCGTCATTTATCATCCCGATTTCGAGGGTGCAGCCATGAAAATTGCAGAGCATCGGCGCAGTTTTTCCAAATTGCGCGTTGATATGGCCACGATCGATCAAGTGCTAAACGAGTTCTCCTCGGGCAAGACGGATCCCACAGCGATTCGTGATTTTGCCCGTATGCTCTACAAACGATCCGATGACTTCGGATACTTATTGCTTATCGGAGATGGATCTTTTGACTACCGGCACATCTACACAGATGAAAACGATCAGTCTTTTATACCCGTTTTTGAGACAGAGCAATCACTAGATCCGATATTGTCCTACCCCTCAGATGACTACTATGCCTTGCTCGATGACCTGGAAGGCGATGACATACGCGGGGCCCTAGATATTGCTGTGGGAAGGTTTCCAGTCAGGACATCGGATGAAGCCAATGTCATTGTCGACAAGATTGTGCGTTATGAAAAGGGTGAAAAAACGCTGGGAGATTGGCGTACTAATATCTTGTTTGTTGCGGACGATGAAGATGGCAACCGGCACATCAATGCAGCAGATCCCATAGCAGAAAACATCAGGTCTCAATATCCCCTGTTTAATATCAATAAGGTATACCTTGATGCTTTTGAGCAGGAAAACACACCGGGAGGAGTTTTCAACTTCAATGCCAAGAAGGAACTCAATCAAAGCCTATTTAAAGGACAGCTGGTGGTCAACTACCTGGGACATGGAGGGTCCAAGGGCTGGGCACAGGAACGTGTGCTACTGAAAGAAGATGTAGATCAATGGAGTAACATAGACCGCTTACCACTACTGATCACTGCCACCTGTTCCTTTGCTGGGTATGACAATCCTGCCGAAATCACTGCAGGTGAGTATACATTGACGAATCCCTCAGGTGGCTCGGTAGCCCTGTTTACCACCGTTCGTGCTGTTTACGCCGGACAGAATGAAAGGCTTACCAGAGCAGTCTTCGATCACCTTTTTGCCCAGGTCGATGGTAAATTGCCGCCCATCGGTGACCTGCTGATCAACGCAAAGAATTCTAATGCACAGGATACCAGCAGCTCCAATGCACGAAAATTTACGCTCTTGGGCGACCCGGCCATGCGCTTGGCCGTACCTCAACATTTTGTCAAGACGACCAAGGTCAACGACCTTGAGGTCACCGACGCAGGTTTGGACACCCTCAAAGCCTTGAGTAAGGCCACCATTGAGGGGCAAATTGTCTATTCAGATGGAAGCATAGTGTCCTCTTTTAATGGTAACATATACCCTACGATCTATGACAAGGCAGTCAACCTCAAGACACTGGGTCAGGACAAAGGCAGCAGCGAACGGGCATTCCAACTACAAAAGAGTGTCATCTTCAAAGGACTAGCTAGCGTAAGCAATGGTCAATTTAAGTTTTCATTTGTGGTACCCAAAGACATTAACTATGCCTTTGGTAAAGGTAAGATCAGTTACTATGCCGAGGATGGCTCACCTGTGGATGGGGCTGGAGCCTTCAATGACATCTATGTGGGAGGTACCAACAAAGATGGTCTGGCCGATGATGATGGTCCCGAAGTGGAGATTTTCATGAACAATGATGATTTTATATTCGGTGGCATGACGGATCCCAATCCCACCCTTCTGCTCAAATTATCTGATGAAAATGGCATCAATGTGATTGGTAATAGCATCGGGCACGATCTCACCGCAGTACTCGACCGTGATTTTCAAAACACCATCATCCTCAATGAATTTTATGAGTCTGAAAAGGACGATTACACAAGGGGTCTGGTCAGATATCCGCTGAATGCATTAGCTCTGGGAAAGCACACCCTGACGGTAAAAGCTTGGGACATCGCTAACAACTCTAGCGAAGTATTCACAGAGTTTGTGGTGGTGGATGACGCACAGGACGGATTGCGTCATGTACTCAACTACCCCAATCCCTTTTCGCAGAGTACTTGCTTTCAGTTTGAGCACTCTTTTCAGGATCAAGATCTAGATATCAGGGTAGATATTCTGACACCGTCGGGTAGACGAGTTGCCACCCTGGAGCAAAGCATCAAAGCCTCTGGCACGCTGTCGCGCGATGTCAAGTGGGATGGCCGTGATGATTTTGGTGATCCTCTCGCCAACGGCATCTATATCTACCGCGTGACAGTGAGTGTTATGGACGCCAGTTCCGGCAGGATCCTTAAAAATACCAGCGACCTTGAGAAATTGGTTGTGCTCAGGTAGGGTTGTCCGTGATTTGGAGGATCATGCTGCCGACTGGCTTTCATCAGAGAAAGCATACTGATTGACATTTGGGAAATGCCGGGCAGAGGATATCTCATTTACCTGAGATTCCTACATTTTGCCCTTCTAATATGCACGACAAACTAAAAATCAACGGACTACGTTATATTTGCGACCATTTTCATTTATTTGATTGATTTTGAAAAAGACATGCAACGAACACCAATACTTATTCTCACTCTTCTTGCATTACTAGGTTGGCAGCAAGTGGCCTCGGGTCAGTGTATTGAGAACCCCCCAGGCAGTGGAAAATATAAGGGAATCGATGGGGGACCTTGTGCCAACGCGATACCCACGGCAGTGCCTTTTCTTCGCATTACACCCGATGCACGCTCAGGGGGTATGGGGGACGCCGGAATTGCCATCTCTCCAGATGCCAATAGCATGCATCTGAACTCATCCAAGCTGGCCTTTGTAGACAACGATTTTGCGCTCTCGGCCACTTACTCACCGTGGCTGCGCTCACTTGGGCTGCAGGATGTATACCTTGCCTATCTGTCCGGCTATAAGAAAATAGACGACTTGCAGTCCATCGGTTTTAGTCTAAGATACTTCTCACTAGGTGACATCCAATATACCAATGAAAATGGAGAGCCCATTGGATTTGGTCGACCAAACGAATTTGAAGTGGGCGTTGGATTTGCACGTAAACTGGGAGAGAACTTCTCTGTCGGCGTGAATGGCAAATTCATTTACTCTAATCTGGCCGCAGGTCAAGAAGTAGGTGGCATCGAAATCAATCCGGGGATTGCTGGAGCTGCCGATATTTCATTTTACTATGGCATACCTTTGGACGCCAGCACACTCACCTTTGGATTGGCACTTTCTAACCTGGGTACAAAAATATCATACACCAAAGAGACCAATGACTTCTTACCCATCAACTTTGGATTTGGGTCAGCCTGGGAATTCTTTTTTGACGACTACAATAGTTTGACGTTGACAGCCGATGTCAATAAGCTGATGGTACCTAGTCCACAGCACAATATTGAGGATGTCGACCCCCAAGATGGTATCGCCGATTATCGTCAAAAAAGTGTCTTTAGTGGTATCCTGGGCTCATGGTCAGATGCCCCGGAAGGTTTTAGTGAGGAGCTGAAAGAGTTCACCTATTCTTTGGGAGCCGAGTATTGGTACGACAAGCAGTTTGCACTACGGGCTGGATATTTTCATGAGAATGTACTCAAGGGGGCACGAGAGTACATCACACTAGGGCTTGGACTAAAGTACAATGTATTCGGCATCAACATGTCTTATCTGATCAGCACCACTCCCACGTTAAACTCCAGCAACCCACTGGATAAGACCTTGCGATTTTCGCTGCTCTTTGATTTTGGCACATTGAGCGATGGTGCTGATTTGCCTGGCAACTAAGACAGAGTCAGGGGATGGTACAAAAGTTAAAAATGACTGTGAGGCTATAAACCGGTTTCTGTTTCTCACCATTTGGTGAGCTCCTGTCATTTATCTAGTCTTGGCTTCGCAGCCAAGATCCATCTGCCCACCCCTTCCGATTGCATTGCAATTGGACGAGTAGCCCAACCTACCGAAATAGCTCGAAATATACGTGGCATTTCAACCCACAAGGTTTATCCCACAGACATGTTACCAGGCCTGCGCGTGCGCTCTTACCGCACGTTTTCACCCTTACCGCTGAGGAATATATCCACAGCGGCGGTATCGTTTCTGCGACACTCTCTGTCCTCACCCAATAAGCGAGGCCCATCCGTTAGATGGTGTGGTACTCTACGTTGACCGGATTTTCCTCATGACTATATGATATGGCCATGCGACAGGACACCTCACAGTCTAAGTTATAATAGCAAATAAATCGCGGATCGTTACAACATACAACTTATAAATAATAAATTTGTTTAATATGTTGTTTGAAACGGCATACAATTTGTAAACTGATAGCCATATCAATCGGTTCAAAAACACGCTTTTTTTCTGGGTACTGGCTGCCATCCTACTGCTGACAGCTGGATATACCCATTACAATTTCTCAAAGCGCGATTACATTGATGGGATCAAGTCCCAATTTGAGGATTACATCTCGACCACTGAGCGACATATCCAGCAAATCCTTGATGATACGACCTACCTTGCGGTACTGACCGATATTGTTTCTAATGAACAACTGGAGCAAGCCGAAGTACAACGAACACTGAGGTTGTCGAAAGAGATCTTTACCTTATTCATTTATGATTCTACCGATCAGTTGATTTTCTGGTCAAACAACAATGCACCCTACCCCACACTCCAAGAAATAGATCAAACTAGCCCATACTATCAAGATCACTCGACGGGTAGCCATTATCGGGTAATCGCAAAAACACAGGACATCAGGGGTAAGTCGTATGAGATGCTCGCTTTTATTCCCATCCGAATAGCTCTAAAAGATAATCCTTTCGGTCATATCCACTCCAGTCTGCCTTCAGAACTCAAACTCACTACCAATCCCGGTATTCCCATCGTTTCACCGCAGGGTGATCCATTTATCTATTTCGACGGTGCTCTGGATGCCAGACTCTCCAAGAGGGAAACAAGTATTCTGGCTCTACTGTATTTGCTGGCAATCCTTGCCATGGGTGTCTTGATTCAAAAAATCGCCTATCTCATCCGCGATCAGATGGGACCTCATGCAGCAATAGGATTTCTTGTCTTTACAGCTGTCGGAATTCGAGTCGTCTCTCTGTTTTTTGATTATTCTGGTCAATTTCAATCCGTGCGGGTCTTTGATCCCACGATCACCTCCCCGGCTTTCCCGAGAGCACTTAGTGACATTCTCATCAATGTATGCCTATTTCTGTGGGTGTCTATTTTTACCATTAATAGCTTGCAGATCAAGCTGCCAGAAAAACTGGCCCTTTGGAAATCAAGTCTCTTTCTATTTGCGGGTTATCTCACCATACTGGGTGGACTGATCTATCTATCCCACTTTTGTCAGAAATTGATTAGAGGTACCTCCATCGATTTTGATTTCGAAAGTGTTTTCAATCTGGATCAGACCAGTATTCTGGGACTGATCACGATCATTCTCTTGATGTTTACCCTCTTCATTTGGTCAACCAAGATGGCATCGATCATCAAGAGCTTTCATGTGCCTGTCAAATATCGCGTGATCTGTGGCTTGTCAGCACTGGCAGTAGCACTGCCCTTGTTGATGATTTTTGAAACGACCATTCCATTCTTCCAATTCGCACTCGTAGCGGGCATTTATATTCTGCTGTTGGATGTTTTCTTGGAAGTCAAATCTCCTAATTTTACTTGGGTCGTTCTATGGCTAGTCGTTTTGTCTGGCTTCTCATCCATATTACTTTTCAAGTTTAACAAAGACAAGGATGTTGCTATCAGGAAGCAGTTAGCGATGACCCTCACCGAAGAAGTAGATACGGTTGCATTGAGTGAAATCGAGCGCATGTTGGTAGCCCTGGAAGAGCCACTTGCTTCGGCAGATAGTAAAAGGACGATAGAGGTATTTATCAGGGATATCATGACCAACTCCCCTTACCTATCCACCTACTATCACGTGTCATTTCCATCGGTTGAGGCACTTAATCTCTCTCAAGAAATATCTTACGGAACCCATCGATTCTATCGGAAAAAGGGTGTGCTCGATCACTACCTACTGACTATCAGCGGGAGACCATCTGTTCGTGTGACCACTTTGTTCGAAAAAAAGAAGAGTAATCCGTACTCTCCACTGACCAGTCTTCTTCCGATTGAGCATTTCAAAGGAAATCACTTGCTCTCGGACTACGACTATGCGATATATGCTGACAGACGGTGCGTGGAGCGAAGTCATGCAGGATACCATATGATTCTTGAGCAGGACATCCCGGAGACAGGCCAATCAACCCTCTACTATGCTGGCGGACGGTCTGAGTTAATCATTAATGGCGGCAACTATACAACCATCATTGGTAGAAAGCTCACGGGACTCATCAAACCCGTCTCGCTCTTCTCCTATTTATTTGTCATTATTGTGATCATTATATTACTGCTGCTGATCCTTAATTCTTTCCTTCCCTATCTTCCATCAGAGTTTAACTTCACCTTATCAAATCAAATATCGCTCAGGAATAAAATACAAGTCTCCGTACTCGCCCTGATTATTTTGTCTTTTATCATCATCGGAATAGTCACGGTTTTCTATTTTCAAGATACAGCCGAAAAAGCTCAAGAAGATAGATTAGAAAAAACAGCTTCCTCACTTCAGTATGAACTACAGGACCGCGTCAATAGGCAGAATACCGAAACCCTAGATTCTCTTTTTCGCAGTGTAGTAGAAAATTTATCGCTAAAGTACAATTCCCACATTCAGCTCTATGATGACAAGGGATTACTCGTGACAACTTCAGATCCCAAAGCATTGGACAAAGGCTTTCTCGAGGATCGAATGAACATAGGTGCACTAATACGACTGAACAAATACAATGAGTCAATTTTCATAGATAATCAACGCCCATCCTATGGCTACGACATCAATGCAGCCTATTTTACTTTGGTGAAGAGTGGAAATGAAAAACTCGGGTTTGTGGGGCTCCCGATTACACCTGGCAGGACGGTTGCCTCTAATCAGGTGAAGGACTTTATGGGTACATTACTCAATGTCTATGTTTTCCTATTACTGATTGCTGGAGCTTTTGCGCTGGCGGTAGCCAATAGCATTACAAGACCACTGATGGTATTGGGACAAAAACTAAAAGAATTTAAACTCGGTAAATCCAATGAACCTCTGGAATGGAAAACCAAAGACGAGGTAGGAATATTGATCAAGGAGTATAATGAGATGATCGTTAAACTCGACGAAAGTGCAGATCTATTGGCGCTCACTGAACGAGAAGTGGCATGGAGAGAAATGGCTAAGCAGGTGGCACACGAGATCAAGAATCCACTAACACCAATGCGACTCAGCATCCAGCACCTTCAGCATACCATGCAAAATGCCGATCCGATTGAATCTCGGCAGTTGGTTCAGCGAGTCGGGATCACATTAATTGAACAGATCGACAACCTATCTCGCATTGCGGCAGAATTTTCAACTTTTGCTAAAATGCCTAAACCAGAGAACGAACGCATCGTTTTAAATGAGCTAGTCACGTCGGTGCATGACTTATTTAAAAAGAGGGAGGATATGGATTTTAATCTATATGTCCCCATCGATGAGATCTATGTCAATGCCGACAAAAGTCATCTCCTTCGCGTATTAAATAATTTAATTAAGAATGCTATTCAGGCGATACCTGCTAGTAGAAAAGGTGTGATTGATATAAAGCTAGAAAGAAATGAAGAGAGTGCCACAATTCAGGTCATTGATAATGGCAAGGGTATTAGCAAAGAAATGAGGGAAAAAGTTTTTTATCCGAATTTCACTACTAAAACTTCCGGTACTGGTCTTGGATTGGCGATTTCAAAAAATATTGTCGAATCGTTTGGAGGACGTATTTACTTCGAGACAGAAGAGAACATTGGCACCACATTTTTTTTCGAGTTGCCATTGCTCAAAAGTGTGGATAGCGATTATTATTTGCGCCATCATCATAAAGAATAATTTGCCTCAAGAGATCCGGTTGGACTCCATTAATTGTTTAGCGCGTTGAGCATCGCGGCGCCAATATCAGCAGGTGATTTTACTACCGAGACTCCACAATCAGCTAGTATGCGCATCTTTGCTTCAGCTGTGTCATCACTTCCTCCGATGATGGCTCCAGCATGACCCATGGTCCTCCCCTTAGGTGCAGTCTGGCCGGCAATAAACCCTACCACCGGCTTGGTGCCGTTGTCTTTGATCCAATGAGCTGCATCGGCTTCCATACTTCCTCCGATCTCACCGATCATTACGATACCCACGGTCTCAGGATCTTTCATCAACATCTCGACTGCATCCTTAGTCGTAGTACCCACTATAGGATCTCCTCCGATGCCAATACACGTGGACTGGCCCAAGCCCACCTTTGATACCTGATCCACTGCTTCGTAGGTCAAAGTCCCCGATCGAGAAACGATGCCAATATTTCCTTTTTTATGAATAAAACCAGGCATAATTCCCACTTTAGCCTCGCCTGGGGTGATCACACCTGGACAATTAGGTCCCACCAGGATGCAAGAGCGATCAGCCAAGTAAGACTTGGTCTTAACCATGTCTTGCACAGGTATGCCCTCAGTGATGCAGATGATGACTTTAATGCCTGCATCTGCTGCTTCCATCATGGCATCTGCTGCGAATCGTGGTGGAACAAAGATCACGCTGGTATCGGCACCAACCTTTGCCACGGCATCACTCACGGTATTAAACACAGGTCTATCGAGATGTGTCTGCCCTCCTTTTCCGGGAGTCACTCCACCTACTACATTGGTGCCATAGTCGATCATCTGACCTGCATGAAAAGTACCTTCCTTACCGGTGAAGCCCTGTACAATGACTTTCGAATACTTATTGACTAAAACAGACATGTTTTTCCTTTATTCAATGATAAAAACTCGCTCACCAGGTTTCTTCATAAAGAATTTTTCCCTGGCATACTTTTCCCGGTTCTTGGTGAGATCTTCCTGCAATTCTTTCGTCACATCAATCTCTTGGTGGAGGTGTGCTTTCTCATCCTCCAACTGGTGAATGGTTTGCCTCAAACTCCACTGGGTAATGATCGCCTCAAACCAAGATCTGCACAGCACCCGGATAATTATCTTCAACCCAATTCCAAATGTATTTAGCCCCATCGCAGACAAATACTTTAGGATTCTTAACCAAGGTCAGATGACGTTCCAATTTTGTGAAAAACTTATCTTTTGGTCCCAAGTGACTTACATATATTGAGTCGAGCCATTTCTATCAAAAAACAATACCCACACCAAGAAAATCGACAGTGCCAATACATATTTGTTGAGTAACAACTGGGCACTTTTCCTTACAAAAGCGAACAACTGAACCACATATTCTCTCATCATACAATTGATAATCTGATCACTAAATATAACAATAATATTTAATGTGATCTAAGTAGATCTCTACCCGGGTATTTGGCACATTCTCCCAATTGCTCCTCGATTCTTAAGAGTTGATTATACTTTGCTATGCGATCTGAGCGCGATGCAGAACCGGTCTTAATCTGGCCTGTATTGAGGGCCACCGCCAAATCTGCAATGGTGGTATCTTCCGTCTCACCTGATCGGTGACTGATGATGCTGGTCATGCTGTGCTTGGTAGCCAGTTGCACAGCATCAATAGTTTCTGACAGAGAACCGATCTGATTGACTTTTATGAGGATGGAATTGCCCGCTTTCGTATCAATTCCCCTCTGCAATCTTTTGGTATTCGTGACATAGAGGTCATCACCCACCAGCTGGACTCTGTCACCCACAGATTTTGTCAATTGTTGCCACCCTTCCCAATCATCTTCATCGAGGCCGTCTTCAATGGATAATATCGGATATTGATTCGTCCACTCCTTCCAGTAATCCACCATTTCACTGCTCGTCAGCTTGTCGCCTGTAGACTGATGAAAGTGATAGATGCTCTCCTTCGCATCATAAAACTCAGAGGCCGCAGCGTCCATAGCGATCATCACATCTTCACCTGGTCGATAACCTGCCACCTCTATGGCTTTCAACACCGTTTCAATAGCTTCTTGGTTTGATGACAGATTGGGCGCAAACCCTCCTTCATCACCCACATTGGTAGAATGCCCCATGTCGTTGAGCACCTTCTTCAAATGATGAAACACTTGTACGCCCATACGCAGACCTTCAGAAAAGCGATCTGCACCCACAGGCATCACCATAAACTCCTGAAAATCAATGCTATTGTCGGCGTGTGATCCTCCGTTCAATATGTTCATCATGGGTACTGGAAGGACGTGAGCATTGACACCACCCAAATATTTATACAATGGGAGGTCCGATTCGGTTGCCGCAGCCTTGGCGGCAGCCAGACTGACGCCGAGGATCGCATTGGCTCCTAATTTTGACTTATTCTCCGTGCCATCCAGCTCGATCATGAGTTGATCTAGGTACACCTGATCTCTCACATCCACACCGATCAGCGCTTCTGAAATGGCATCTTCAATGTATTGACAAGCCTTCTGCACTCCTTTACCGAGGAATCGTTCTTTGTCACCATCACGAAGTTCTACCGCTTCATACTTGCCGGTGGATGCACCTGACGGCACTGCGGCTCGCCCAATGGCTCCCATTTCAGTTAGGACTTCGACTTCTACAGTAGGATTTCCTCTTGAATCCAGGATCTCTCGCGATCGAATATCAATAATGCTGCTCATAGTAAAACGGACTCTTTTTTATGTGACTTAATCATTGTTATAAACTCATCAAACAGATAACGGGCATCGTGAGGCCCAGGGTTTGCCTCCGGGTGATATTGCACTGAAAAGGCATAGCTGTTTTTTAATCTAATGCCCTCTACGCTGCCATCATTAAGGTTGCGATGGGTGACTCGAATGTCCTTAAAATGCTCTTCCAGACCCTGGTCTTTTACACCAAATCCATGATTTTGGCTGGTGATCTCGCAGGTACCTGTCACAAGGTTTTTGACGGGATGATTGATGCCGCGGTGACCATGATGCATCTTGAATGTGGGAACCCCCTTTGCCAGCGCTAAAACTTGGTGCCCGAGGCAAATCCCAAAAATGGGTGCACCAGTCGCGAGGATCTTTTTTGCATTATCGATGGCATAGTCCATAGCCGATGGATCTCCAGGACCGTTAGACAGAAAATATCCGTCGGGATTCCAGGCCTGGACCTCTTCATAGGGTGTGGTGGCAGGAAACACTCTCAAATAACTTCCACGCTCGGCGATGCAATCCAATATGTTTTGCTTGACGCCAAAATCATAGACAGCCACTTTGATATCGGCCTGCTCATCACCATGGGAATACACTTCCTTGGTGGTTACCTTGGAAGCCAACTCTAGTCCCTCCATCGAAGGAACGGCTTCGAGTCTTCGAGCAAGTTCTTTTATGTCTAATATCTCCGATGAGATGATGGCATTCATGGCCCCTTTGTCGCGTATATGCCGTACAATCTCACGGGTATCTACGTCATAGATGGCCACCAGATCTTCCGCTTCAAAATAATCCTGAATGGCGCGATCTGCCAGGACTCTTGAATACGCGTTGGTGAAATTTTTGCAGACAAAACCGGATATCTTGATGCCATCAGATTCAGTATCAACATCTCGGGTACCATAGTTGCCAATGTGGGCATTGGTAGCAACGAGAATCTGTCCGAAGTAGGAAGGGTCGGTAAAGATTTCCTGATAGCCGGTCATCCCTGTATTGAAGCAAATCTCTCCAGTGGTTGTCCCAATCTTACCGGCAGCTTTGCCGTGAAAAATCGTTCCATCCTGTAAGAGTAAAATGGCCTTGTCATCCCTTGAAGCTTGCATGTAGTTGGGTTAGAATTCCTGCAAATATAGAACTAATCTGATATTAGGAAAGCAACCCGATTAAGAGATGGTCGGTGGTGTGGCCATTATCTAGCCAACGTGAAAAACCAGACCCTTGCCGGTCGGAATTTCATCTTGTTTCGAGGGTCTTTGGGAAGGCTAAATGTTGTGCTGACAGCTCACGGTAGGAAGAGGCACTCACTCTTCTTCAGAGGGCGTCACAGCGCTGGTCACACCAGTTGCCGCTGCGGCACCTTTACCACCCCTCCTTCTCCTTCTACGTCTACCTCTACTTACAGATTTTTCGTTGGTGTAGACGGTATTAAAATCTACCAGCTCTATCAATGCCATATCAGCAGCATCGCTGGCTCGAAAACCAGTCTTGATGACTCTAGTATAGCCACCTGGTCGGGTACTGATGGCATCGGCCACGGGTCCGAATAGTTCCTTGATGGCATCTTTGTTTTGCAGATACGCAAATACGGTGCGGCGCGAGTGGGTGCTGTTAGTCTTGGCCTTGGTAAGAAGGGGCTCAATATATCGTCTGAGGGCTTTCGCCTTAGCCAGGGTCGTAGTGATCCTTTTATGTTCGATTAGGGCTATGGCTAGGTTGGCCAGGGTTGCTCTGCGGTGTCCCTTTTTTCTCCCGAGCTGGTTAAACTTCTTTGCGTGTCTCATAATTGCTTTTTGATAAAAAAACTTGGATCATCGCAACACGCCAGGATCAAAATCAACTGGAGTTATTGCACATGTTAAAAAATTGCTGTCCTGAGTATGCTAGTCCTCATCGAGTTTATATGGAGCTAGGTCCATTCCGAAAGTTAAGCTTTTGTTGGCAAGCAGCTCCTCAATCTCGACGAGTGATTTCTTACCAAAATTCCTGAACTTCAAAAGCTCGTGCATTTCATACTGTACCAATTCACCTAATGAATTGATTTTGGCAGCCTTCAGACAGTTATATGCTCTAACCGACAAGTCCAGGTCTTCCAGGGAAGTCTTGAGCAACTTACGCATATGCAGGATATGCTCGTCCACGACGGTTTCCTCACTGCGAGTGGCATCATCAAAAGTGATGTTTTCATCGGTAATTAAGATGAGATGCTGAATCATAATGCGCGATGCTTCTTTGATGGCCTCTTCAGGATGAATGGTACCGTCTGTCTTAACACTGATGGTCAACTTCTCGTAGTCGGTTTGTTGTCCCACACGGGTATTCTCAATCTGATAAGAGACATTTTTGATCGGAGTATAGATTGCATCGACGGGAATAACACCTATGGGTGCATCCTTGGGTAGGTTATCATCTGCTGGCACATATCCCCTTCCCTTGGTCACCGTAAACTCCATCTCGAGATTAACCGCTGCATCCATAAAGCAGATATGCAGATCGGGATTCATGATCTTGAAGATGTTGGTGTGCTCTTCAATATCACCGGCTTTAAACTCCTCCTTGCCGCGTAAAGTGATATAGATTTTCTCCTCGCTCAGATCCCCATCAATAATATCGGGTTTCAAGCGAATCTGCTTGATGTTTAGGATGATGTCTACTACATCTTCCATTACTCCCTTGATCGTCGAAAACTCATGATCGATACCAGCCAGTCGTACCGACGAGATCGCAAATCCCTCTAATGAGGACAGCAATACTCTCCGCAGCGAATTGCCGATGGTCTGACCAAATCCCGGCTCCAAAGGTTTGAATTCAAAGGTGCCTTCAAACTCATCCGATTTTTGCAGAATGATCTTATCAGGTTTCTGAAAATTAAGTACGCTCATGATTTCAACTGATTCAGTAGTTATGGAAATGTCCGTTGGACGCTAATGTCAACTCGATTACTTAGAATACAACTCAACAATCAACTGTTCGTTGATGTTTTCTGGGATCTGCTCACGGTTGGGATACTCCAAAAACCTTCCCTGCATCTTATCTGCACTAAACTCTAGCCAGGGAAATTTTCGGACATCAGATTTAGATCCCACAGACTCCTTGATGGCCTCCATACCCTGAGATTTGTTTCTGACAGACACTACATCACCGGGGCGGAGCAAGCATGATGGCACGTTGGTTACCACACCATTGACCATTATGTGCTTATGCGAAACAAATTGCCGGGCTGCACGTCTGGTCGGTGCTAATCCTAACCTAAACACCGTGTTGTCCAACCTAGATTCTAACAGCTGAAAGAGTACTTCACCAGTCACCCCCCCCTTACTACTTGCTTTCTTAAAAAGGTTTCTAAACTGACGCTCCAGTACACCGTAAGTATATTTAGCCTTTTGTTTCTCCATGAGCTGCACCGCATAGTCAGATTTTTGACGTCTCCTGCGCTTGTTTCCATGCTCTCCCGGGCCGTACTTGCGCTTCTCATAGTTCTTATCAAAACCAAAGATGGGTTGGCCGAAGGCTCTAGATTTTTTTGTTTTGGGACCAGTATATCTTGCCATGTTCTTTTTTCGAAAGTTTTCTGAATATCTGAGCGCTAGACCCTCCTTCGTTTTGGAGGACGACATCCATTATGAGGAATGGGGGTCACATCCTGTATTCGCCTAATCTTGATCCCCACATTGTCAATCGCTCGAATGGCAGCTTCCCGTCCTGATCCAGGCCCTTTGACAAAGACTTCAGCTGTGCGCATCCCTGCATCAAAAGCTTGCTTTGCAGCATCTGAAGCAGCTATCTGGGCCGCATATGGGGTGTTTTTCTTAGATCCTCGAAAACCAGATTTACCGGCGGATGACCATGATATTACTTGGCCTTGCTTATTGGTCAGCGAAATGATGATATTATTAAAGCTTGCTTTGATGTAAACAAGCCCCTCTGCTTCAACTTTTACTTTTCTCTTTTTCTTGGACTTAGCCATTGATTGTATGGTATGTTTTAATCGTGCGGTTCTAATTATTTGGTAGCCTTCTTTTTGTTGGCTACTGTTTTGCGTCTACCCTTTCTCGTCCTGGCGTTTGTCTTGGTACGCTGACCCCTCACCGGTAGTCCGCGACGATGTCTAAGACCACGATAACTGGCTATATCCATCAGGCGCTTGATATTGAGCTGCACCTCAGATCTGAGCTCACCTTCCACCGTAAAATCATCTTGTATGATGCTAGCGATCGTGCGCACATTGTCGTCTGTCCAATCTTGAACTTTGGTATGCTCGTCGATGCCAGCTTTAGCGAGTATCTCACCGGCTCGCGATCTTCCTATCCCAAAAATATAGGTAAGTCCTATCACACCTCTTTTTGCCCGCGGTAAGTCTACACCTGCTATTCTGGCCATATGTTATTGATTTATCCTTGTCGTTGTTTGAACTTCGGGTTCTTTTTATTGATCACATATAATTTGCCCTTTCTTCTGACGATCTTGCAGTCACTAGACCTTTTCTTAACGGAAGCTCTAACTTTCATAACAAATTATTTATACCTATATATTATTCTACCTCTACTCAAATCGTAGGGAGACATTTCTACCAAAACTTTGTCTCCGGGTAAAATGCGTATATAGTGCATACGCATCTTGCCAGAGATCGTGGCTACGATCTCATGATCGTTTTCGAGACGCACCCTAAACATGGCATTTGATAGTGCTTCTTCAATGATCCCATCCTGTTTTATCAACTCCTGTTTTGCCATATGCCAAAATTCGGAGTGCAAATATCTAATTTTTTAGTGAAACTTCCTTAAGATTCGCGTTATTTTTGATGGTTGCTTCGATCATCTGGTGATCTGATAAGATATCCGCTTCATGCCTGCCAATCGCGATGGTGTGTTCGAAATGTGCAGATGGTTTACCATCTTTGGTACGGATGGTCCAGCCATCGCTTGCCTGTACCACTCGCTTCCTTCCCATATTGACCATCGGTTCGATGGCAATGACCAATCCCTCTTTTAGCTTGGTACCCATCCCTCTCCTTCCATAGTTAGGCACTTCTGGGGCCTCATGCAATGATTCGCCTATCCCGTGTCCGACTAGCTCACGCACAATGCTATACTTGTGAGCTTGCTCACAGTAGTGCTGTACGGCATATCCAATATCTCCCATTCGATTGCCATCTACTGCAACTGAAATGCCTTGATATAGCGATTCTCGGGTCACTGCCAGCAGCTGCATCACAGCCTCGTCGACTTCACCCAATGCGAAAGTATAAGCAGAATCACCGTAATAACCATCAAATAAGGCTCCACAATCGATCGATAAGATATCGCCTTCTTCAAAGGGATCATCATTGGGTATACCATGTACCACTGCCTCGTTTTTAGAGATGCACAAGGTGGATGGAAAGCCATTGAAGCCCTTAAAACCCGGCAAAGCTCCATGGTCACGGATCACTTCCTCCGCTGCAGAGTCAATGACGAGACCGCTGATACCCGGCTTTAGAAGTTCCGCCACTCTTGTCAGTGATTCACTTACGATCAGGCAACTGCGACGAATTTGTTCTATCTCTTCCTTAGACTTGTATAGGATCATCTTCGCCAAAGTTATGCGCCAGCCACCAAGTGCTGAGCAACGACTGGACCAGTGCTCTGTTTCTTCAGTTTCTGTACGAGTGGCACGACCATTATTGGGTAGATCGAATCTAGAGGTCAGATCCGATGGTCTGCATGGAGGAAGACCTGCCTTTCAATTTGCCCGATTTGACAAGCCCGTCGTACTTCCTCATCAACAGATGACTTTCGATCTGCTGCAAAGTATCGAGGACTACCCCGACCATAATCAGCAATGAGGTTCCTCCAAAAAAGAGTGCGAATCCCTGATTCACATTAAACAGCAAATAGACTATGGCAGGCAAAATCGCAATCAGTCCCAAGAAAAGGGACCCTGGCAAAGTGACTCGAGTGGTTACTGAATCGATAAAATCTGCCGTTGGTTTGCCCGGCTTCACCCCAGGTATAAAGGCGTTCTGGCGCTTTAGGTGATCGGCATACTGCTGAGGATTGACCAACAGTGCCGTATATACGAAAGTAAAAGCCACCACCAACACGAAATAAATCAGGTTGTAAGGCACCGCAAAAGGGTCAGATAGATTCCTGACCAATGTATTGGCAGCCAGATCAGTACCTGAATCACCCCCAATAAAACCCGCCACGGTGGCTGGTAAAAACATGATGGCCTGAGCAAAAATGATCGGCATCACCCCAGCTGCTGCGACCTTCACAGGGATATAATCGCGACTCCCAGCCACCGGCATATTTATGTTGCCTCTGCCTATCATCCGCTTAGCAAACTGCAGTGGTATTTTTCGGATACCTTGTATCACCAGAACTGTGGCGGCTGTCACAAAAAATAGTGCTGCAAGCTCCATGACAAATATGATCAGACCACCACTACTCAGCTGGGACTGGAATTCATAAATGAATGAACTCGGGAGTGTGGCGATGATCCCAATCATGATCAGAATGGAGATGCCATTACCGATACCACGATCCGTTATTTTCTCACCCAACCACATGGCAAAGATGGTACCTGTCGAGAGGATAATGATGTTGGCAATCCAGAATACTCCGGGAGGAACCGATGCATCTACTGCGCCTTGCTGTCTGATGTAGGTGAGATATGCCCCTCCCTGCACCAGGGTAATGGCCAGCGTAAGAAGTCGGGTAATTTGGGTAATCTTCTTACGACCCGATTCTCCCTCTTTCTGTTGCAATCGCTGAAAATAAGGTACAGCAAACCCCAGCAACTGAATGATGATCGAGGCCGTGATATACGGCATGATTCCCAAGGCAAATACCGCTGCTCGATTAAAAGATCCTCCTGAGAACATGTTTATCAGTCCTAAGAGGTCGGTTGCTCCTTGATTGGGATCTTGAGCCAAGACAGAAGGATCAACACCAGGAAGGACCACAAAGGAACCAAATCTATACACCGCAATCATACCCATCGTAAATATGATGCGCTGACGCAGATCTTTGATCTTCCAAATATTCCTAATGGTGTCGATAAATTTCTTCATGAATGCCTTATTATATCAGATCAATAGAGCCTCCACCCGCCTCAATCTTCTCTTTCGCAGTACTTGAAAAGGCGTGTGCTGACACCTTCAATTTCTTGTTTATCTCACCGCGGCCAAGTATTTTAATACGATCTTGCTTGCGCACGTATCTTTTTTCAATCATCAGATCCATCGACAGTTCTGTCACATCATGCTTGTCTGCAAATGATTGTAAGTCATCCAGATTGATGGCTACATGCGCAACCCGGTTGGGGTTTTTAAAACCGACTTTGGGCAAGCGCATTTGAAGCGGCATCTGTCCACCCTCGAAACCACGCTTCGATTTATACCCCGATCTTGATTTTGCACCCTTATGCCCGCGCGTGGAAGTGCCACCTCGTCCACTACCTTGGCCCCGGGCGATCCTCTTCCTCTTTTTTATGGCGCCTTTGGCGGGCCTTAGATCATGTAGTTCCATCAGTCTCTAAATTATTAAAATATTTACAGTGTTTCTACGGTGACCAAATGCCTTATCTTGGTAATCATTCCAGCTACCTGCGGCGTCAACTCATGCTCAATACTTTGAGAAATTTTCCTGAGACCCAATGCCTGCATGGTCGCTTTTTGCCTTTTGGTCTGGTCGATCGTACTTCTTATCTGCGTTACTCTAACTCTTGCCATGACAATCTCATCTACCTTTTAACCTTCAAATAGTTTTTCCACACTAATGCCTCTGCTTCTGGCAATGGTCTGCGGGCTTCTTAACTTCGACAGTGCATCGATGGTCGCCTTCACTACGTTGTGAGGATTGGAAGACCCTTGCGATTTGGCCAGTACATTATGTACTCCAGCACTTTCAAGTACTGCACGCATCGCACCGCCAGCTATCACTCCCGTACCATCTGCGGCAGGTTTAATCAGCACTTTTCCTGCACCGTACTTTCCTCGCTGTTCATGGGGAATTGTGCCTTTGTAAATGGGCACTTTGATCAGGTTCTTCTTAGCATCATCCACCGCTTTGGCGATACACTCAGACACGTCACGGGCTTTACCCAAGCCATGGCCGACAGTGCCCTGACCATCACCCACTACCATGATTGCCGCAAAGCTAAAGGTTCTACCACCCTTAGTAACTTTGGCCACCCGATTGAGATTGACCAATTTTTCAGTCAGTTCTGTATCAGCTGGCTTAACCCTTTGCACTTTTTCCTTTGCCATGTTTTACAATATTTTAAAATGCTAACCCACCTTCGCGAGCACCTTCTGCAAGGGCTTTAACTCTACCGTGGTATAGATATCCACCTCTGTCAAAAACGATGCTTTCGATATTATTGCTCTTCCCCCGTTGGGCAATCAACAATCCAACTTCCTTTGCAGCCTCTGACTTGGTTTTTCCGCTGGTCACACCGGCTTCCAGTGAGCTGGCATGGGCCAAGGTTTGACCCTGTACATCGTCAATCAGCTGACAGTAGATGCCTTTATTGGACCTGTACACGGACAAACGCGGACGATTGGCTGTGCCTTGAATCTTATTGCGAATTCTATGTCGGATTCGTCTTCTTCTACTTGATTTTATGCTTGGCATTACTTCTTCTTAAAAGTGGCATTATTTGGCGGCAGTCTTACCGGCCTTTCTCCTGATCTCTTCGCCTACAAACCGTATACCCTTACCTTTATATGGCTCAGGTTTTCTAAAGGCTCGGATTTTAGCAGCGACCTGACCGATCAGCTGCTTATCCACCCCTTCCAATTTGACCGTGGGATTTTTACCCTTTTCGTTGAGCGTCTCTAGCTTTAGCTCATCCGGTATGTAAAACATAATCGGGTGAGAATATCCCAGCGACAGCTCGAGGAGGTTTCCAGTATTGGAAGCGCGATATCCCACACCCACCAGTTCCAACTCTTTAGTATAGCCTTCAGAAACACCGACCACCATGTTGCGGATCAGTGAATTGTACAGACCATGTCTAGACTTATGTCTTTTTTGTTCCGTTGGTCTCTCCAGTGTAATGGTGCCATCTTCTTGGGCAATCGAGAAGTCAGGATCAATCTGCTCTGCGAGTTCACCCTTTGGTCCCTTTACTGTGACCTGGTTACCCTTACTTACCGACACTTCTACGCCGCTAGGCAATGTTATCTCTGATTTTCCAATCCTTGACATGATACAACGCTTGTTTTCTCAAAAAAAAACTAATAGACGTAACAGAGCACCTCCCCACCGACATTTTGCTTTCTTGCTTGCTTGCCCGTCATTACTCCCTTTGAAGTAGATACAATGGCTATCCCTAATCCATTAATAATCCGTGGTAGCTCATCGGCCTTGGAGAACTTGCGCAAACCTGGTCTACTAATTCTCCCCATCTTTCTAATCACTGGGTCACGACTGTCTTTTTGATACTTCAGAGCTATCTTGATCACCCCTTGTGGGGCCACATCCTCAAATTTGTATTTGAGGATATATCCTTGATCGTATAATATCTCCGTAATTCTCTTCTTAACCCCCGAACTCGGTATCTCCACGATGGAGTGACCTGCGGTCATCGCATTGCGAAGTCTTGTAAGGTAGTCTGCTATTGGATCTGTTACTGCCATTTAATAATATATTCTTCGATTGTGTTACCCCTACCAACTGGCTTTTGTCACTCCAGGAATCTTACCTTCTAAAGCCATTTTCCGAAAGGCTACTCGACACAAGCCAAACTGACGAATGTATCCTTTCGGTCTACCCGTCAGACGACAACGATTATGCAATCTCACTGCTGAAGAATTCTTAGGAAGCATATCGAGCTCGTCCCATCGTCCCTCTTCTCGAAGTTGCTTGCGTTGTGCTGCGTATTTAGCTACCATTTTCCTACGCTTCCTTTCTCTAGCTATGATTGATTTCTTAGCCATGCCAATTATTTTGCTGCTTTAATTATTTTGATTCTTAAAGGGCATTCCCATTTCTTTCAAGAGAAACATCGCCTCTGTATCAGTTTTGGCAGTGGTGACAAATGTGATGTCCAGACCACTGATTCTGCCGACTTTATCCATATCGATCTCAGGAAAGATAATCTGCTCAGTGATGCCCAACGAGTAGTTGCCCCTTCCGTCGAAACTTTTGTCATTGATGCCTCGGAAATCTCGCACTCGCGGCAAGGCCACTGCAATCAGTCGATCCATAAACTCGTACATCTGTTCTCGCCTGAGGGTCACACGCACACCGATGGTCATCTGCTCCCTCAACTTAAAGTTGGACACAGATTTTCTGGCGACCGCTGGTACAGCCTTTTGTCCGGCAATCTCAGTCATCTCTTGCAAGGCATTGTCAATCAGTTTCTTATCCTGAGTGGCTTGTCCAACACCCTGGTTCAAGCATATTTTGGCAATACGTGGCACCTCCATGATGGACTTGTACTCAAACTTCTCCATCATCTTGGGTACGACCTGCTTGCTATAATGTTCTTTTAACCTCGGCGTATATTGCATCACGTAATAGTTTCTCCTGATTTTTTAGCGTACCGCACTAGCTTGCCATCCTCCTCGCGACGACCCACTCTGCTCGGCTCGCCACTTCTCGGATCAATGATCATCAAATTGGACAAGTGGATCGGATTATTGATTTCTCTGATCCCTCCCGCACGCTCATTGGTAGGTTTGGCATGCTTCTTTGCTATATTTATGCTTTCGACAATGGCTCTATTCTTTGCCCGCTGCACCTCCAGCACTTCGCCTTCATCACCTTTATAGTCACCGGCGATCACTCTGACACGATCTCCTTTCTTAATCTTTAACTTTGTTTTGCTAAGTTTTGTCATAACTGCTTCTCTGCTGTTTTACAATACTTCAGGTGCTAGCGAGATGATGCGCATATAGTCTTTCTCCCGTAATTCACGAGCTACCGGACCAAAAATCCTGGTACCACGCGGCTCATCTGTAGGTGTCAACAATACGACTGCATTGTCATCAAATCTGATATAAGAACCATCTTTTCTTCTAATCTCTTTCTTGGTACGGACCACTACAGCAGTTGAGACAGTACCCTTCTTGATCCCACTGGGTGTTGCCTCTTTGACAGACACAATGACTCTATCACCAATGGATGCATACCGGCGCTTTGATCCACCTAGTACACGTATACAAAGAACCTCCTTGGCTCCACTGTTATCGGCTACTTTCAATCGAGATTCTTGCTGTATCATGTCTATCCTTAATTATATCTCAAAATACAATGATCTAAAGCGATCTATTTGGCCTTTTCTAAAACCTCCACCAAGCGCCAACGCTTATTCTTACTGAGAGGTCTGGTCTCCGCGATCCTCACCAGGTCTCCAATCTGGCATTCATTTTTGTCATCGTGGGCGGTGAATTTCTTCGATCGTTTCACATATTTTCCATACATGGGATGCGGTATTCTGCGCTCTACAAGTACCGTAATTGATTTCTCCATTTTATTGCTGGAGACCATCCCCACCAGTGTTTTTCTAAGATTTCTTTCGCTCATGATGACTATCTCTTTGCCCTTCGGGCTCTAATTTTTGATCTTTTGGCCATGGCACTTTCATCCATTGCTTCCAGGGCTCTTTTGCGAGCTTCCGTCTTCAATCTTGCCAGGTCCCGTCTCACTTCCCTTAGAGCAAGTGGATTATCTAGTCCCTTGATGGCATGATCAAATTTCATCTTTTGATATTGTGTTTCTGTTTCATCGATCTCACTCTGCAGATCTTCTGCAGTAAAGTCCCTCAGCTCCAATGTTTTCTTAGTAGGCATATCACTGCTCGTTTATCGGTTGTCTATTCTGAATAGTCTCGTCTCACCACAAACTTGGTGGCCACAGGTAGCTTTTGCGCCGCTAGCCGCAAAGCTTCTTTTCCGTGCTCCAGACCCACACCATCGATCTCAAACATGATTCTGCCCGGCTTCACCACGGCCACATAATGATCAAGAGCACCTTTTCCCTTCCCCATCCTCACTTCTTGCGGTTTGCTAGTGATGGGTTTGTCAGGAAAAACGCGAATCCACACGTTACCTTCCCTTTTCATTTTCCTGGTCATGGCAATCCGTGCAGACTCAATCTGACGACTGGTGAGGAAGCCAGGTTCAATCGTCTTCAAGCCAAATGTGCCAAAGGATATGGTACTTCCTCGCAAGGCCATACCTTTGTTTCTTCCCTTTTGTTGCTTTCTGTACTTCGTTCTTTTTGGCTGTAACATCTTAGATTTTTACATGATTTCGATCAAAACAAGACCATTCCGAAAAAGCTTGGCAAAGGTACGATCTTTGAAATGAACTTTCTAGCGATTTTTCATATTTCTTGAAGGGCGTTTCCTTCCCTTTCCTACTTCTCTTTTGGATGCACCTACATTGGGTGACAGGTCTCTTTTACCCAGCACCTCACCACGGCAAATCCAGCATTTTACTCCGATCTTACCATAGACAGTTTCGGCCTCATTCAATGCATAATCAATGTCCGCTCTGAAGGTGTGCAATGGAATGCGACCATCTTTAAACTCTTCTGAACGTGCCATTTCCGCTCCATTGAGACGCCCACTCACACGTACTTTGATGCCTTCAGCTCCTGCACGCATGGTACTCTGCACCGCCATTTTAATCGCCCTCCGGAAGTTTATTCTAGCCTCGAGTTGCTTGGCAATGGACTCAGATACAATAGCTGCATCCAATTCCGGTTTGCGGATCTCCACAATGTTGATCTGCACCTCTTTTCCTGTCAGTTGCTTCAATTCTTCCTTAATGCGATCCACTTCAGAACCACCCTTACCAATGATGATACCTGGTCGGCTGGTATGGATGGTGATGGTAAGACGTTTTAGGGTTCGCTCGATGATGGTCCTGGCTATGCCTCCTTTATTGACACGTGCCTTCAAGTATTCGCGAATACGCTCATCTTCGATTACTTTGTCGGCAAAGTCATTGCCGCCAAACCAGCTAGAGTCCCATCCCTTGATGATGCCTAACCGGTTACCTATTGGATTTGTCTTTTGACCCATATTCTTTTCTTCTATGTGTTTTTATTCTTCTTCATCATAATAGACGTCTTCATCGTCTTCTAGTGGAATGTGATTTTCGACAATCAATGTGACATGATTTGAGCGCTTACGGATCCGATGGGCTCTGCCATGAGGTGCAGGTCTAAAGCGTTTGAGCATACCTGCCTCATCTACCAAAATAGTCTTGATAAACAGATCATGATCATCGGCACTGGTGGTCATGTTCTGCTTGTATTCCCAGTTGGAAATGGCTGAAAGAAGTACCTTCTCCAGCCATCCTGCTGCTTCCTTCTTGGTATACCGCAGCACATTCAAGGCATCGTCTACCCGCTTTCCGCGTACTACATCTGCCACGAGCCTCATTTTACGGGCGGACATTGGACAGTTTCTCAATTTTGCAACAGCTTCCATGATGGCTATCGATTTTTATTTATTATCAATCTGAATTAACGTTTTCGGTTGCCGGCATGACCTCTAAAGTTGCGTGTCGGTGAAAACTCTCCCAGTTTATGCCCCACCATATTCTCAGTAATAAATACGGGCACAAAGGTTTTTCCATTGTGCACTGCTATGGTTTCTCCCACCATATCTGGAATAACCATGGATGATCGAGACCAGGTCTTGATCACGGTTTTCTTATTACCTGCTTTGGCTCTTTCTACCTTGTGCAGTAGTTTATGGTACACATAGGGACCCTTCTTCAATGATCTAGCCATTATCGTTGTGTATTTTTTCGCTTAGAAATAATCAATTTGCTAGAGTGTTTTTTACCATTCCTGGTCTTTTGCCCCTTGGCCATGACTCCAGTACGAGAGCGTGGGTGACCTCCAGACGACTTACCTTCTCCTCCTCCCATCGGGTGATCCACTGGATTCATAGCGACTCCTCGCACCCTCGGTCTTCTGCCAATCCAGCGACGACGGCCGGCCTTCCCGTACACTTGCAGGGCGTGATCCGGATTGGAGGTTGTACCAATGGTGGCCTTGCAAGTAGAAAGCACCCGCCGCACCTCGCCAGAAGGCAATTTGACCACGACGTACTTTCCTTCTCGTCCGACGAGAACTGCATTCGTCCCAGCGCTTCTAGCCATTGCAGCACCTTTTCCTGGTGTCAACTCAATGGCGTGAATGGAGGCTCCCAAAGGGACCTCATTGAGATACATGGCATTGCCAATGTCCGGACTTACACCACGGCCAGACTTGACTACGTCGCCCACTTTGATCTTGTTAGGGGCGATGATATACCGTTTCTCGCCATCGGCATACACGACCAAAGCTATGAAGGCAGATCTGTTAGGATCATATTCTATACTTTTAATCTTACCCGGCACACCTTCCTTATCCCTCTTAAAGTCGATGATACGGTATCTCCTTTTGTGACCTCCCCCAATATTGCGGACAGTCATTTTACCACTGCTGTTGCGACCTCCAGATCGCTTCATCGGAGCCAGCAAACTCTTTTCTGGCTTGCTGGTTGTCACTTCTTGAAAGGTATTGCCTACCCTGGTCCTGGTTCCCGGTGTGACTGGCTTAAATTTCTTAATGGGCATTTGTCGATGCTTTAATTCTAATGTCTAGATGTCTCCGAAAAAATCAATTTCCTCACCGGCGGCGAGTGTCACTATGGCTTTCTTGAATGCGCCAACCGTTCCTTTTTGCACTCCCGTCTTTGTATATCGTTGCTTGGACTTACCGGGCATGATCATCGTATTGACGGAAGCCACTGCGACATTATACATCCGCTCTACTGCCTTCCGTATCTCCACTTTATTCGATCCCTTATCCACCACAAATGAGTAGTGCTGGAGCTGATCTGATAGTGCTTCTGCCTTCTCCGAGATGATGGGTCTGATCAAAATCTGCTTTGCCATGATCTATGATTGTTTGTTTGATAGCATCTCAGTAATCGGTGTCAGAGAACTCTCTGAGAGCACCACCTTATTTGCTTTGAGTACCTGGTAGGTGTTGATGTCTTTTGCTTCCATCACTTGCGCACCTGGTATATTCCTGCCTGACAAACTAAGGACGCGGTCATTTTCACCAGTAACCAGCAAAACTTTGCTGTCTTGCAACTTGAGATTGGTGAGCACGTTGACCAATTCTCTAGTTTTTGGGGCATCGAAGGTGAAGTCTTCCAAGATCATAATATCACCTGCGCTTGCTTTGACAGATAGGGCAGACTTTTTAGCCAGCGACTTTACCTTCTTATTCAGTTTAAATCCATGGCTTCTAGGTCTGGGTCCAAAAACTCTTCCCCCACCTCTAAACAGCGGATTTTTTATGTCACCCACACGAGCCGTACCGGTCCCCTTCTGCTTCTTGATCTTTTTCCTTGAGCCTTTTATGGCATTGCGTTCCTTGGCACTGTGAGTACCCTGACGCTGATTAGCACGATACTGTTTTACCGATAGGTAGACTGCATGTTCATTGGGTGCCACCCCAAAGACCTCATCTGAAAGCTCTACCGACCTACCAGTGGATTTTCCTTCGATATTAATAACATCCAGCTTCATATTGGCTATTTTTCAATGATTATGATGGCCCCTTTGTGTCCCGGGACGGCACCTTTAAGGAGCAAAAGGTTCTTTTCCGGAAATAATTTCAAGACTCTTAAATTAGCCGTCTTGATTTTCTTGCCGCCTGTTTGTCCTGCCATCCGCATTCCTTTGAATACTTTTGCCGGATAAGAAGCAGCACCTATCGAACCTGGTGCGCGTTGCCTATTGTGCTGTCCATGGGTAGCATCATTCACACCCCTAAATCCATGTCGTTTTACAACACCCTGAAATCCCTTTCCTTTGGAGGTACCAACTACGTTGACTAGGTCACCTTCTTCAAAAACATCTTCGACTGTGACAATATCCCCCAGTGCTTTGTCGAGGTCTGAGTCTCTAAATTCTACCACTTTTCGTCTGGGTGTCGTGCCTGCCTTATCGAAATGTCCGATCATGGCCCTACTCGTGTTTTTGGTTTTTGCTTCACCAAATCCCATTTGAAGTGCCTGATAACCATCTTTCTCATCATTCATCACCTGAGTCACTACACATGGACCTGCCTCCACCACCGTGCAAGCCACATTTCTTCCAGCTTCATCAAATATGCTGGTCATACCAATTTTCTTACCGATTATACCGTTCACCTTTCTATTGATTTAAAAGTGATAAACCTCGTATTCCAAAAAAATGCCTCTATTGCTCCAGGGAGCAGAGAGTCCCAAAAGAATCATTAAGTTGTGAGCGCGCTAGGTTAGCTTTACCTGAATATCAACACCACTCGGAAGCTCTAGACGAGATAGGGCGTCCACAGTTTTCTGAGTTGGCGTGTAGATCTCAATCAACCGTTTATGTGTACGCAACTGGAACTGCTCCCGAGATTTCTTGTTTACATGCGGTGACCGCAAGACAGTAAACACTTTTTTCTCTGTGGGTAGCGGAATCGGTCCCGTCACTACAGCTCCGCTGGAGCGCACCGTCTTCACAATCTTCTCCGTAGACTTGTCGACCAAATTATGGTCATAAGAACGGAGCTTGATTCTGATTTTTTGATTCATACCTAATTTTTATATAACAAATTCTTCTCTAAACGCTTACTTCCCCTTTGGCTCTCTCAATCACCTCCCTGGCTACCCCCGTAGGAGCTGCTGTGTAATGAGAAAACTCCATCGATGATGATGCACGACCCGAAGTAATGGTACGCAACTGGGTCACATAACCAAACATCTCCGACAAAGGCACATCGGCCTTAATGATCACGGCATTGTTTTTCAGATCCTGTCCTTTGACCAAACCACGTCTTTTATTCAAATCTCCAATAACTGCACCGGTATATTCATCTGGACTGGTCACTTCTAATTTCATCATCGGTTCCAGCAATACCGGTTTGCACTTCTGGGCTGCCGCTCTAAATCCTTCCTTGGCGCAAAGCTCAAATGCTATGGGTTTTGAATCGACAGCATGGGTAGAACCATCATAGACTCTCACCTTCATACTATCTATCGTGTATCCGGCCAGAATACCACTCTCCATCATGGATTCAAATCCCTTCTGAACAGAAGGCATAAACTCCTTAGGAATGTTACCCCCAACGATGTTGTTGACAAACTGTAGGCGTTTCCTGCCAGAAATGAACTCTTCCGATTCAAGAAATTCCTCATCCGCCGGTCCAAGTTCAAACTCCATGTCTGCAAAGAGTCCAGAACCACCTGTTTGCTTCTTCAGTCGTTCTCGATGCGAGACCGTCACCTGCAAAGCCTCTTTATAATTCACTTGCGGCGCGCCTTGATTGCACTCCACTTTAAACTCTCGACGCAACCGGTCGATGATGATCTCTAGATGCAACTCTCCCATACCGCTAATCACAGTCTGGTTCGTTTCTTCATCGTAACGCACCCGGAAGGTAGGATCCTCTTCGGAGAGTTTAGCTAGTGCCATGCCCAGCTTCTCCACATCTTTCTGTGTTTTGGGTTCTACAGCCAGTCCGATCACCGGATCGGGAAAGGTCATGCTCTCCAACACAATGGGTGCATCCAGGCTACACAGCGTATCGCCTGTCTTGATATCTTTAAATCCCACAGCAGCTGCGATGTCTCCTGCTTGTACCTGGTCTACCGGGTTCTGCTTATTCGAGTGCATTTGATAGAGCCTCGAGATCCGCTCCTTCTTCCCCGATCGGGTGTTCAATACATACGATCCAGCATTTAGCGTGCCCGAGTATACCCTAAAAAATGCCAATCTACCCACGTACGGATCGGTAGCAATTTTAAATGCCAATGATGCAAATGGCTCATTGGGATCGGGCCTGCGAACCACCACCTTATCTTCTTGATCAGGCAAGGTACCCTCGACCGCATCCACATCCAGAGGTGATGGCATGTAAGCACATATCGAGTCAAGTACTGTTTGTACTCCTTTGTTCTTAAAGGCAGAACCACAGAGCATAGGGATGATGCTCATATCAATGACAGCAGCACGTATGGCGTTTCTTATCTCATCTGGAGTGATAGAATTTGGGTCCTCGAAGTATTTCTCAAGAATTCCTTCATCATATTCGGCTACAGATTCTAACAACTTCTCACGGTACTCTTTGACCGTATCTACCAAGTCCTCTGGAATGTCGATGACCTCATAAGTAAGACCTTGGTCTGTATCATTCCAGATTCTAGCTTCGTTGGTGATGAGATCCACCACCCCGCGAAAATTTTCCTCTGCTCCAATCGGTACTTGCAATGGAACAGGATTAGCGCCCAGCATTTCCTTGACCTGTGTGACCACCTCAAAAAAATTGGCTCCTGATCGATCCATCTTATTGACAAACCCGATGCGTGGAACTTTATACCGATCCGCTTGCCTCCAGACAGTCTCCGACTGAGGCTCCACACCACTGACTGCGCAAAACAGGGCCACCACACCGTCGAGTACACGCAGTGATCGCTCTACCTCAACGGTAAAATCAACGTGCCCAGGTGTATCGATGATATTGATCGTATAGGGTACGTCCTTCCAGTTCCAACTGGTTTTTGTGGCAGCTGAGGTGATAGTGATGCCACGCTCTTGCTCCTGTTCCATCCAGTCCATTGTGGCTGCACCGTCGTGCACTTCACCTATCTTATGACTGATACCCGTGTAATATAAGATACGCTCGGTCGTCGTCGTCTTGCCGGCGTCGATGTGTGCCGCAATCCCAATATTTCTCGTAAATTTTAAATCTACCATCTCTCCACCTTAAGGATTATCAATTTATTTGGCGTTCGCCCTAAGCCAAGGGTTGTGGTGGAGCATGACTTCCACCTACCTCATGACAATCTCTAGTTTTTATGTTCTAAAATGTGCAAATGCACGGTTGGCTTCCGCCATCCTATGCGTATCTTCTCTACGTTTTACGGCAGCACCTTCTCCCTTACTGGCAGCGATCAATTCAGCAGCGAGCTTCTCCGCCATACCTTTGCCATTGCGCAGTCTTGCAAAACGAATCAGCCATTTCATCCCAATCGACAATTTCCTATTTCCGGGAATCTCCGTCGGTATCTGGAAGGTAGCACCGCCAATCCTGCGACTGCGCACTTCTACCTGGGGGGTGGCGTTGTTAAGGGCTTCCCTCCATATGCCATGAGGATCTTCTCCAGTGCGCTCCTTGATCAAGTCCATAGCGTCGTAGAAAACACGGTATGCCAAACTCTTCTTACCTCTCAGCATTAAATTATTGACAAATCTAGTCACCATCACATCGCTAAATCTCGGATCTGGTGTAATGATTCTCAATCGTGGTTTACGCTTCCTCATATATCTTAATTACCTTATCTTATTTTTTTGGCCGCTTGGTGCCATATTTACTCCTACTCTGCAATCTGTCATTCACTCCCGCAGTATCCAATGCACCACGCACAATCGTGTATCGCACCCCAGGAAGATCTTTTACCCGGCCACCTCGTAACAAAACAATCGAGTGCTCCTGCAAATTGTGACCCTCTCCGGGTATGTATGCGATGACCTCAATGCCATTGGTCAATCTCACCTTGGCTACCTTCCTCAATGCCGAATTGGGCTTCTTGGGAGTGGTCGTGTAGACTCGGGTGCATACACCTCTCTTCTGAGGACTACCTTCTAATGCCCTGGTCTTACTCTTGGTAATGACTCTTTTCCTGCCCTTTCGTACCAGCTGATTTATAGTTGGCATATCTCTGTTTTTATCAATGATTCAGGAGTCTTACTGCCAGTAGAGACATACAAGAAACCCCACTTTTTTCAAAAGCGAGGGCAAAGATAGCTTTAATTTCCTGCATTTCAAACAGGCCTCCGATTAAATTTGGAGCCCAATCTATCCCGATAAACCAAACACATGGCGGTAGGTAAATGTGGCATCGCCACCGCAATATTAAAACCGCATTCAATCCTGTATTTTCACCACAAACAATCATTTAATATCCAGTAATGACCCACCATCATACCAAAATAAGGTTGGCAGATAGGGCAGATCTACCCCATATTCTCCACCTGGTGCAACAACTTGCCACCTTCGAAAAAGCCCCCGAACAAGTCACAGCCACGCTGGAGGACTATCTGGATGCATTCGATCGAGAAGTCTTCAGCGCCCTTGTGGCCACGATAGACGGCACCATTGTGGGTGCAGCGGTATACTTTCTTTCTTGGTCGACCTGGCGTGGTCGAATGCTTTATTTGGAAGACTTCATAGTGGCAGATTCGTATCGTAACAGGGGCATTGGTCAGCTGCTTTTTGACGCCTACCTGCAGGAAGCTAAGCGACTCCGATGTGTGATGGTAAAATGGCAGGTGCTAGACTGGAATGAGGCCGCCATCAGATTTTATCAGCGAAATGGAGCCACCATTGAGAAAGAATGGTGGAACGGCAAAATCATTTTCTAGATCGTCTTAGGCGTGCATTTCAATATTCCCGATCTACCATGGAGGAAAATAGTGTTTTCAGCTTATGTTTTCGCTCCTCAACAGCCTCAATGGCGTCTAAGGAGGAAAATGCCTGATCCATAAAAGCCCGCTTCATCGACTGACAGTGGGTCTGCACTTCTAGTGCTTGATAAATCTGAGTCACAGCACGAATCTTCTCTTCCGCTGCAATATCCGTTGCTCCAAGTAAGCCCTTCAAATCAGCCTGCTGTCTCGGTCCAGCCAGGTCCAATGCTTTAAGTAACAAAATCGTTTTTTTCCCCTGTATGATGTCACCTCCCCTCCTTTTGCCGGTTTTTTCCGACTTCCCAAATACATCCAATAAATCGTCCTGGATCTGAAAAGCCATACCTATAGCAACCCCCAGGTCCCAGAGACTGTCGCGTGTCTGTGCTCCTGCACCTGCCCGAATGCCACCAATGGCAAGAGATGCTCCCAAGAGAACCGCTGTCTTAGCTTCTATCATCTGTAGGTAAGCAAGGAAGGTTGTATCTGTCTGCGATTCAAAATCCATGTCGTATTGCTGCCCCTCACAGATCGCGATGGCGGCCTCATTAAACACATCGATACAGTCAGCCAAGAGAGGTGCAGCTATGTCAGTCGCCAGCAGTTGATAGGACCGGATGAGCATAGCATCTCCCGCCAAAATGCCGGTATTGAGTCCGTTTCTATGATAAAGGGTAGGAGCTCCTCTGCGAACAGGTGCTTCATCCATGATATCATCATGGATTAGCGTGAAATTGTGAAACAGCTCTATGGCCACAGCCTGAGGTAACGCCTGCATGAAGTGATCCTCAAAAAGTTCGTAGGCAAGGAGGCATAAGAGGGGCCGGATACGTTTTCCTCCCATGGACAAATGGTAGCTGACGGGATCGTACAAGTTATGCGGTTGATCAGGGAGATCAAGGTCATTTATGTACTGATCAATGGCGGCGGCATGTGCTTCAAACATGGATCTTTAGTGAAGCAATCCCCTCGGGGGTACTCAGGACGCTTCCGCTACAAAGTAAACGATATTCTGTTTAATCAGGAACCATAACTCGTAGAATCTTGTGGAGCATGGGACCCAGATAGGCAAGGTCAACCGGAGATGATCTCGGCTTCAGAAGTCGGATCGTTTACCCGATCGATTGGGACGAAGTCAAGAGACACTGAATTGACGCAATGCCTAAGGTTTTTGGGAGTCAGAAACTCACCTTCAAACACATGACCCAAGTGACCCCCACATTGAGCACAGGTGATCTCAGTCCGGCGACCATCAGCATCTAGTTCACGACGTATGGCGCCCTCTATCTCATCGTCGAAGCTAGGCCATCCACACTGAGACACAAATTTATACTCGGATCGGTAGAGGTCGGCCCCGCACTTCTTACATACATATATCCCCTCAGCACTGTGCAAATTTAGCTTACCGCTAAAAGGAGGCTCCGTTCCTTTTTGCTCAATCACCCGGATTTCCTCTCGACTCAATTTTCTAGGCTCCTGCATTACTTTTCAATTGCTTGGCAAACTGCTTTCTAAACTTGTTCACTTTAGGGGTGATCACGGTACGACAATAACCTTGGTTGGGATTCTGCTGATAGTATTCTTGATGATAGTTTTCGGCTGGATAAAAGGTGCTGGCAGGCACAATTTCTGTCACAATAGTGCCTCCCCACAACTCATTGCCAATCGTATCCCTTGAGGAGATGGCTTGCTCCTCCTGACCAGCGTCATGGTAAAATATGGCAGACCGATACTGTGTGCCATGATCATGACCCTGTCGATTTAGGGTGGTGGGATCGTGGGTACTCCAAAATACTTTGAGAATGTCTCCAAATGTTATGCGACTGGCATCAAAAGTAATCTGTGCCACCTCCGCATGGCCAGTCGTGCCGGAGCAGACTTCACGATAAGTGGGATCGACCTTGCTTCCTCCCATATAGCCACTGACCACGGATTTTACGCCTATTAATTCCTGAAAGATTGCCTCCACACACCAAAAGCAGCCACCAGCCAAAGTTGCTTTCTCGAGAATTGCACCCATATGCTATGCTTATTTGTGGTGATTAATCATCGAATAAACAAAGGGCTAGAGGTTCGGTTCATTTGCTCCTGCACTTCAGTACAACTTGACTTCACTCGGGAGACCGCCAGAAGGTAGCGCGGCTGATTCAGACCAATTTAGTCGACAGGAGGCCCACCATCCTTCAGGTCGCTGACCAATAAGCTTGCCACCTCAGCATAGACGCTGGGTACCATGAGATCGATCGTGCCAAATACCAGGTAAACCGTATCCTGCTTATTCATCTCGATGACCGGGATCTCGCGATCGTGTAAAATGCCCTTAGCTATCCCAACTTTCATAGCATCACTGCTGCTAAATATCTTCGTCCAATGATGTTCGGCTTGATCCATGGTTGTCCAGCTCCTACTGTAATACTATATGGTTACCCAACGAAGTTTATCTTCTTGTGCGAGCCATCACAAAAGGGCTTGTTGGTGGATGCTCCACACCTGCATAAAAAGCAGGCCTTACCTTCAAATGGCTCACCGTCTACCTCGATCATACCGGGTGAATTGGTGAGCTTGATCGGTCCATCAGGAACGACCTCAACCACCGCTAAGTGACTAGACTGATCATCTGGCTGCTCGGCCATCCCCAATGAGATGGCACCCGAGGGGCAAGCTTTAACCTGTTTGACGATCTCGTCCTTCTCCGCCTTGGACAAATCGATCCACGGCCTTCTGTTTGGATCAAAAACCTCACCTAATCCACGCACACAAATACCGGAGTGAACACACAAATCTGATTTCCACAGTACCACAAGATCATCCAATTCATATTTCTTCATCATAATAAAGTCCGATTTAGATGCATCCAAAAATATTAAAATTTGCACGGCCTAGGCTATACCCTCGATCGCAAGCCATCTCGTTACTTTAGAGAGAGCACACCAATTCATACTGCATGCTCCTAAGTATATTTCAACGATGGCAAAGAGCCAAAGACATCGCTACTTCTCGGAGGTTTAAGCTTTCGGATGACTAAAAATTGCTTCATCATGCAGATGATTATCTAAAAACCTATAATTTCATGCACCGATTTGATTTTCAAAAACCAATGATCCAGCTGCAACCATATGCCAAAATGATCGCAAACAGCATGGTATTATCCATTCTGCTGATTGCTTGCACACTAACCATCCATGCATCTGAAGACACGGGAGATACAAAGATTGTTGAGACTACTTTCAACCAAAGCCTTTATGAGGAACTTAAGGAAGAGAAGGAGCTGGTTAGCGTCAACCAAGACATCTGCTGGGATCATGCACTTCCCATACGTTTTGGCTTGGAAGTTTTAACCTTGGCTTTTCAACAATGCTACCTCGACCCCTCACATCCACCCCCTAAGTAGGCCGACATCTCACTTTGATGATTCAGTAGGATCATCGACCCATACTCAGAAAATTCATTTTTTATATTGATCAGATCCATCTGAAAAGATATGACCGTCGGAATTTGATTTTCTCGACCTTGGTCCAAAAGAATACAGCATGAACAATCAGAACACATATACCATAAATAAGTCATTCTTCGCCTCTTTTAAGGGGGACCTTTTCGGGGGTCTAACAGCTGGCATCGTCGCCCTACCCCTGGCTCTTGCATTTGGAGTTCAGTCAGGCCTAGGGGCACCTGCTGGCCTGTATGGAGCCATCTTTATTGCCTTCTTTGCAGCATTATTTGGAGGTACGCCTACCCAGATCAGTGGTCCAACTGCACCGATGACTGCCGTCAGTATGGTTATTGTGGGTGGCCTCATTCAAAAATCTAATGGAAACGTGAACGAGGCGCTGCCCTTTATTCTCATGATCTTTTTTCTAGCAGGTATCATGCAGATTTTGCTCGGTTTTTTAAAAGTGGGGCGGCTCATTAAGTACATACCTTACCCGGTAGTATCGGGATTTATGACCGGCATCGGAATCATCATTCTTATCACTCAGATTCCTGCGCTATTAGGATACAGTGTAGCCAACGATCAAGAAATGATCGAAGCATTTAAGCCCCAGGCAGAAGAGGTACTGCTGGATAAAATCTTGCGGGAAGAGGCAGATGAGGGTTTACTGGTCTTGGAAGATTTCAAAGAAACCGTCCGTCGGGCGGAATTGATCCAGACCGAAGAAATCATCATCGAGTCCCAGGCATTGGCGACTCAAGATGCAGGAGGAGTAATCGGTTCACTTAAATATTTGTCCAGGGCACTGAAACAGGTCGATTGGCTGGAATTGATCTTGGGCCTTATCACCATATTTATCATATATGGCTTTAAGTATGTCACAAAATCAATACCGAGCACCTTGGTGGCCTTGCTCGCGCTCACATTGGCCGTATTGTTTCTGGACCTCGATGCATTGATTATCGGAGAGATTCCCACTGGATTTCCCCCGTTGCATCTTGATATGTTTACTGCATTTTCACTCGGTTCAATAAGTCCCTACATATTCACCGCTCTATCATTGGCATTGCTTGGTGCCATAGATTCCCTACTCACTTCTGTGGTAGCCGATAATATGACCAAGACGAAACACAACAGCGATCAAGAGTTATTTGGTCAAGGGATCGGTAACAGTATTGCTGCACTTTTTGGAGGATTACCCGGTGCTGGTGCAACCATTCGAACTGTGGTGAATATCCAGGCCGGTGGTAAGACTAAGCTCTCCGGCATGATTGCGGGATTACTCCTACTGGTGATTCTGCTCATTTTGGGACCATATGCAGAGGAAATACCCAAAGCAGTTCTGGCAGGCATCCTGATCACGGTGGGATTTGGTGTGATGGACTACAGAGGTCTAAGGGCACTCGGCAGCATGCCCCGCACCGATGCCGTAGTGCTGATTATCGTGCTATCGCTGACCGTCTTTTGGGATCTGATCTTCGCCGTTGGCATTGGTATGGTGATAGCTTGCCTGATGTTTATGAAGAAAATGTCGGAGGTGACAGCCGAAGAATCGAGAGTCCAACCGATAGAGGATTCGGAGGTATGGCCTGATGAAGAAAAACTTCCAAAAGCACTAAGAAAGAAAGTATTCATCAAGCACCTTCACGGTCCGGTATTTTTTGGGAGTACGAGTGAGATGCAGCAGTTGGCCAATCAAATACCAAGATCCGCTTCGATAGCGATCATTAGGATGGATCGAGTACCATACCTTGATAAATCTGGGGTTAATGCCATGGACAGTATCATCATCGATCTCACCAATAGCGAGATAGATGTACTTCTGCTTGGCCTACAGAAGCAGCCTAGATATCTGATGGAAGTGAGCGACATCATTCCCGATCTCATCTCTGAAGATCACATTTTTGATGATACAGCTTCTTGTTTTGCCTGGGTCGCAAAGACGCTGGCAGAAGGGCACCAACTGCCAAGCGCAGAGACAGCATAGTGACATAAATCATACTGGGTTCTTATGACTTATTCGGTACGCTGTTTCCAGATTATGCATGAAGATACTGCGTCAAGTCGCCAAGTGTAATATGGAAGGAAGGAGCAAGTGCCTTTGGCGCCTGCTCCCCCTCTCATTAACCGCATGAACTTTGGATCCACTCCGGAATCATCAAAATCTTTCCGAAGATTTTCATTTTATTAAGCCTTACCTGGTTCGAACAGGATTCAGCTTTCATACTACAGGGGTGCACCTCAGACAGTGTCGTCTCCGGAAAAGGTGCTGTTTTGGATGAGATTTTTACCAATTCATGATTGGGTGCTGGCTGTTTATCAGCCGATTGAGAAAAATAAAAAGATCACCAAAGCACCGTTTTTGATTTGGCGATCTTTTTGGGCACTCACTATAGTACTACTAGCTTCTTTGTCACCACTCTCTGGCCATCAGTAATGGTCAGGACGTACATCCCTTTGACCAATGATGAAGCCGACCAATCAATGGTGATAACACCGCTGGTCGCACGGACCGATTCAATTCGCACAGGTAAGCCATGATACGTGTGTAGTCCCAGGTTCACCTGCCGATCATGATCGACCTTCACCGTACCCAATATTCGACCATCGACCGGATTCTGCACCGTAGCCTCTAAGCCATCAGTCCTAAGGTTGTCTGAAGTGAATGCCGGTCTAGTATTTAGCAATCCCTCACCACTGGTGCGAGTGACCTCAATAAAGTTATCTGAAAGGTCATAGCAATCGTCGGATAGGGCCACGCTGTCGATGGCATCTCCGATTGCAGCTGTGATCATTCCCGTATAGGCCAATCCCCAGACTCGGCATACTCCGGCTCCGGCTCCTTCAAAATCTTGGCGATCCCCTTCAGGCAAACCCAGTATCTCATTATCCGCATTGGTGATGACGTAGGCATACTTGCTATTAGAGGCATCCTCGTGTTCAAAGACTATGATGTCGGCACTGCCATCTCCGGCCACCGTATTTATCATGGTCAGGTCATCATCGGTGTGCACCATGCCACCATCGAGAGAATCCCGATGCACCGTAATATAATTATCAGATAAATCTGCACAATCGCTGGCCAACTCAACCTCATCTGCTTGATCACCTACCTCTGCTGTGATCTCCCCGGTGTAGGCCAAACCCCACACCCAGCATGTACCTGGGGGTGCATCGTCAAAATCATGACTATCATTAAACTCAATGCCAAGGATCTCTAAGCTCGGTGAAGTGATGATGTAGGCATACCTACTATTTGAAACGTCGGCCGCTACAAAAGATACTTCATCGGCATTCCCGTCCTGGGTGCACGTATATCTTATGGTAGCACCTGACGGCATGGCTACCGTACCGCCATCGGGTATATCTCTGACCACCTCGATATAATTATCGGATAGATCATAGCAATCATCAGTGATCGGGACAGCATCAGCTTGATCTCCCACTTGAGCAGTGATCTTACCGGTGTAGGCCAGACCCCACACCCAACATGTACCTGGAGGGGCATCATCAAAATCATGACTGTCATTGAACTCAATACCTAGGATCTCCAAGGTTGGTGAAGTGATGATGTAGGCATATTTTGAGTGGGATGCTCCCTTATTTACAAAAGATACCACATCGGCTCGACCATCTTCTGTACAAGTGTATCGAGTCGTAGCGCCCGAAGGCATTTCTACGGTACCTCCCTCAGGAACATCTCTTATCACGGTGATATAGTTGTCTGAAAGATCAAAACAACCATCTGAAAGGGCACTCTCGCCAGCATGTTGGCCGACCTCTGCTGTTAATGCTCCGGTATATGCCATTCCCCAAATCCAGCAGGTACCAGGAGGTGCGTCGTTAAAATCATGATTATCATTCGTTTCGATGCCCAGAATCTCCAATTCTGGGGATGTGATGATATATACATAGGAGGCACCACTAGTCCCTTCATGCACCATCTCTACGATATCTGCTGTGCTATCTTGGGTGCAAGTATACACCACCGTATCACCATCATGCGTAGCTACCTGACCACCCTCAGGACTGGTGCGGATGACTTCAATGTAGTTATCGCTTAAATCAGCACAACCACTACTGAGTTGGACCTCATCGGCTTGGTCACCAACTTGAGCAGTGATGACACCAGTGTATGCAAGACCCCACACCCAGCAGGTGCCAGGCGGTGCATCATCAAAATCATGACTATCATTCAACTCGATTCCGAGGATCTCTAGTGCCGGTGATGTAATCACATATGCATATTTAGAGTCGCTCTGACCATCAGGGACGAACACAACCACATCTGACGAACCATCCTGAGTGCAGGTAGTGCGCTCCGTGGCCCCCGATGGCATACTGACTGTACCCCCCTCTGGTTTGCGTCTGATCACCTCAATGTAGTTATCGGATAAGTCATAACAGTCATCCGACAATGATATCTCACCAGCATTGTCACCTACTTGGGCTGTCAACTCTCCTGTGTAGGCCAATCCCCACACCAAGCAGTTGCCTGGAGGAGCTCCATCAAAATCCATCTCACTATCGGTCGTCACACCTAAGATTTCGAGATCGGGAGAAGTTATGATGTAAGCGTATTTAGACTCAGATGCACCTTGGTGGCTGAAACTGACCAGATCTGCCTGTCCGTCTTGTGGACACGTATAGACGACCGTATCACCAACGTGCGTACTCACTGAGCCACCATCGGGCACGTCTCTGATCACTTTAATGACATTTTCAGAGAAGTCAAAACAATCATCGGTCATAGGTACTTGACCCACTGTATCGCCCACCTCAGCAATAATAGAACCCGTATAGGCCATTCCCCACACCCAACATGTGCCCGGAGGTGCTCCGTCGAAATCCATGCTGTCTCCACTCGCAATACCTAAAATCTCCAGGTCAGGGCTGGTGATGATGTAAATATATCTTGAATTGGAGGCATCGGCATGGGTAAATTTTACCACATCGGCTTGTCCATCCTGGGCACATGTGAAGCGTTCGGTGGCACCTGATGGCATAGACACTGTACCTCCATCTGGCACATCCCTGTTTACTACAATGTAGTTATCCGACAAGTCAGAGCAACCATCGGAAAGACTCACTTCACCAGCGTTGTCACCAACCTCTGCTGTGAGACCACCTGAGTAGGATAATCCCCATACCCAACAGATACCTGGAGGTGCTCCATCGAAATTCTGCATATTATCCACGATACCCAAAATTTCTAGGTCGGGAGTAGTAATGACATATTTAAAATGATCTCCCATGGCATCGCTCCTTTCGAAGTTAAAGACATCATCTGTTCCGTCCTGCGTGCATGTGTATACCGTGGTGGCTCCATCGGTCGTCTGCACCGTGCCGCCTTTCACCTCGGTGCGATTCACCTGCACAAAACCATCTGAGAGGTCATTGCAAGCGTCAGAAATCTCGGCATCTTCGATATTCTGACCTAGTTCTAAGAGGAAATTTCCAGTGTAAGAGGCTCCCCAAACACGACATACGCCTTGGCCTGCGTCATCAAAGTCCACAGCATTTGCCGGAGGTAGACCCACTATATTGTTGGCATCATCCGTCACCACCAGACGGAATCCAGCTTCCGAAATTCCATGTCCTTCAAATTCGGTGAGGTCAGATAAGCCATCGCCTACGCAGAGATCGATTTCATCCTCACCATTGGCAGTGAGTATTTGCCCTCCTTCTGGAATGGCTCTTGTAACTGTGATCGGTGTCTCTGTGAGACCATAGCAACCTGAGGCAAGCTCATCGGTCTTGGCATTACCACCAACCGATGCCAGCAAATCCCCCTCGTAATTGAGACCCCAGACCAGGCACACTCCAATTCCAGCACCTTCAAAGTCTTGTGAAGTACCATCTGGAACACCTAAAATATTGAAGTCTGGATCCGTAATGAGGTAAGTAAAGCTAGCCTCGCTTGTACCCTCATAGGTGAATGAAACAACATCGGCAATTCCATCACCTGGACAGGTATAGACTTGGGTATGGCCGGCCTCCGTTTGTACGGTACCAGATCCCAGCAAGATCCGGGTGACTTCTACATAGTTCGCAGATATTTCGTAGCAATAGTCAGAAAATACTGCCTCATGCACAGAAGCTCCCACAGGATCAAAAGGTGTGCCCCACCAAGAGACTCCATATACCCTGCAAACGCCTGGAGGAGCTCCACCAAAATCAATCTTGCTACCGTGCACAATATCCAGTATCATATCTTGTTCGTCGGTGATGGCATACACCACCGGACTAGACTGATATTGAGGCACCATATAAACACTGGTCAAACCGCTACCCAGACAAATTTGTACTTCAGTGTCGCCATTGAAGGTCTTCACTTGCTGGTTGGCGATACATTGACTATATGCCGATTGATATGCCATCATCATCCAGCACATCATCATCGTGGAGGTAATCTTTCTTACATTCATTTCGATTAGTTTTTGATTATCTCCAACCAAAGTATAAATCCATAATCATGAATTCATCACCGAAAGATCACGAGAATATCACAAGCGGGAAGAGTTGAATCACAGCCGATCTCTCCATGCTGTAACACACTGATAATCTGCAGATAATAGGAATGCACCGTGCAAGAACTCGGTCGTGAGAAAGGGCCCCTGATACGTTTAACACTCAAAGTGTCACGTGTGCGACAATAAAAAAATCAAGCCGAGGCCTGATACGTAGGCAATGCAAAAACAAACGATGCCCCCTTCCCTGATTCAGAAAAAACCTTGATCCGCTGATTGTGTATCTCGAGAATCTTCTTGACGATTGCCAGCCCTAGTCCCGCACCTTTTCGATTCGATTTGCTACGGTCAAAGCGCCTATACCTTTCAAATATGTAAGACTGCTCGCTGACAGGTATGCCAGGTCCATCATCAGAGATAGATATCGCTACATGGGCATCGGAGTCTTCTAAGCGGATGTTTACTTGGCCATTTTTGCTTCCATACTTTAGTGCATTGTCTAGCAAGTTGCTGACGGCCCGCTCGACCAAGGCGATGTCTGCAAACACCATGGGAAGATTCTTGGGCGCATTTAAATTGACACTGATCCCCTTACCTTCAGCGATGACATCAAACTTCATGATAATGTCTTGAATCAAATCCGACATTTGGAAAGGTTCTTTCTCCGGTGTTATCTCCTGAGCTTCCAACTTTGAGTATTCAAACAATTGCTCGATCAGCTGCGACAGATTCTCACTGCTGTCATGCACAATTGTGAGGTATCGTTTTTGATCTTCCTCACTGATGTCATCCTTCATCACTAAGGTTTCGATATACCCTCTTATCACGGATAAGGGGGTGCGTAGATCGTGGGAAACATTGGCAATCAATTCCCGCCTGAGTTTCTCCACCGATCGCAGTTCATTGATGTTATTGACGATCTTATCTGCCATCGCATTAAAGGTTTCTCCAAGTTGTCGCAGGTCCCCTTTGGCATCGATCCTGGCTGTCATATCACCCTCCTTAAATCGACTGACCACCTGGATAATTCTCCTAAGATTCCTGGTGAGATACAGAAAGGTCAAAATACCCAGGAGCAGCGCAATCGAAAGTGATATTAAAAAAGTCTTCGTACCGAGCTTTAGCACATAGCTGCTCAGCAAGGTGGACAATACAGAAGTCTGCTCTTCGCTGGCCAGGATGATATAGATATATCCAGAAGTGCGATCATTTTCTCTGATGGCTGCGGCTGAGAAAACTTTCTGCTGACCTGGATTCCGTGGATCATCACCTTTCACCACCTGCTCACTGTCTCCAGTGATAAACCTATAGATCGGATCTACCGATACTTTCTCCAGTTTCACTTCTTTGTAGGGGGCTACATAGGTGATGATATTACCCTCCGTATCCAACAAGTATACCTCGACACTCGGATTGATTACCATCATCGAGTGCATGATCTCCTGTATGGCATTTGTGTCTACTTTGCCGTTTACCAGTGGGGTCACCTCCTTAACCGTGTGCTCAGCAATCATGCTGTTTAGCCTTTGATTGGCTTCTTCAAAATAGGTCCGGGAAGTAAATGCTGCCAGGTAGATATAGATCGAGCCAATACCGATGATGATCAGGAGAAACACCAGGGAGATTTTCCAAAATAATTTGTTGTTCATATGTGTGCATCGCTGGATGATGAAATATCAGAGGTCTTCGTTAAAGCGATAACCAATACCCCAAGTAGTTAGGATGTAATGAGGTGAGGACATGTCTGGCTCAATCTTAGCTCTAAGCCTATTTATATGAGAGTTGACGGTATGGGCAAATCCTTCAAAATCATGTCCCCACACCAGATTTAGCAATCGATTTCTACTGTAACTTACCCCGGGATTTTTGGCTAAGAGCGTCAATAGATCAAACTCCTTAGGTGATAACTCAACGCGCTGCTCATCGATGGTGACTTTTCTCTTTGCCAGATCAATGACCAGATTTCCCGCTAAAATTCGGGTGGAGTCGCGCTGGTCTACTGCATCTGTAGCCAGTTGAGATCGCCTCAACAAAGCCTTGATGCGTGCTATTAACTCCCTGATACTAAACGGCTTTACCACGTAGTCGTCGGCACCGATCTCCAAGCCCAGTATCTTATCTATTTCTTCTGTCTTGGCGGTAAGCATGAGAATCGGTGTGGTGATCTGTGCCGAACGAGCCTCCTTGCATATTTCAAAACCGTCTAAGGAAGGCAGCATCACATCCAAAATAACCAAATCGTATTCTTGATTCAGGATCTTCTGCAATCCTTCCCTTCCATCCATGGATGTATGCAGTTCGCAATGAATGTCGCGCAGATGAATCTTCAATAATTCAAGCAAACTCGGATCATCCTCGATAGCCAATATCGATTTCATAGGATCAAAATAACCAATTAACTATCACAATTGTATCACGAGCCACACGAGCTTGACCTTCATCCAGCATCCCGGTTCAATGCCAACCATAGTCTATCTTTGAGCGTTTGAAGTCCTTGCATAGTGGCGGAACTGATGAAAACAGTATCCCATTTGGCCGGAAGTTCCTCTTTGAGCCATCTCATCAGTTCATCATCAATAAGATCACTTTTCGTGATGGCCACTACCCTTGGTTTATCGAGAAGTTCAGCGTTGTATTTTTCGACTTCGCTCAGTAATGTTTTGAACTCAGCCGTGATGTCTACGGAATCACAAGGCACCATAAAGAGCAGAACTGCATTTCTTTCGATATGCCTAAGAAATCTCAAACCAAGTCCCTTGCCCTCGTGCGCCCCCTCGATAATCCCTGGGATATCAGCCACGACGAAAGTCTTGCTGTCATAGTAGGATACAATGCCAAGATTGGGTTTTAGGGTGGTAAATGGATATGCTCCGATTTTAGGTTTTGCTGCAGAGATGACGGAGAGTAAGGTTGATTTTCCTGCATTTGGGAATCCTACCAGTCCCACATCAGCCAGTATTTTCAACTCCAGAATCTTCCATCCTTCCTTTCCTTCTTGTCCCGGCTGAGCATATCTTGGGGTTTGTCTGGTGGCAGATTTAAAATGCGCATTCCCTTGTCCACCCATTCCACCCTCTAGTAAAACCACCTGCTCTCCATGCACTGTGATCTCGCATTCTTTCACTTCCGTTTCTGCATCCTTGGCAATGGTGCCAAGCGGCACTTTCAGTATTACGTCGTTTCCATCTGCTCCTGTACTGTGTGCTCCACCGCCCGGTGCACCAGCTCCTGCAATAATGTGTTTCCGATATCGTAGGGGCAATAAAGTCCACATATTTCGGTCACCCTCCAGTATAATATGCCCCCCCCTGCCACCATCACCGCCATCGGGTCCACCCTTTGCATTTAGTCTATCTCGATGAAAATGGACCGACCCTGCTCCTCCCTTTCCAGACCGACAATGGATTCGTATATAGTCTATGAAATTATCGTCCGCCATCCCACCAATTTTCTCGTATCATTTCCAAACTTAAGGTGAAATGCACTTGAGCGCTTGGAGTCAGATTTTTCTCCATGGGACAATCTATAAATGCACACGGTCAAGTCAGTCATGGTACGCTAGTGGCCACCATCAGAGATGATCCCCGCCTACAATGAATCTATCAAGCGACACAGTCGTTCAAATATCTCCTGAATTTCTCCTGTACCTCTTACCTTATGAGCTTTGCCACTTTGCTCGTAGTAGGCAAATACCGGTGAAGTCTCCTTCTCGTACACCGCTATTCGGTTGCGAATGATGGCTTCATCTGCATCGTCAGAGCGGCCGGAAGTTTTAGATCTTTCGGTAATGCGTTTTACAATTTCGTCATCCTGTACATCTAATGCCATGAGTGCTGAAATGATCTGGTCCCGATGAGACAACATTTCGTCTAACGCTTCGGCCTGAAGGATATTTCTGGGAAATCCATCAAAAATCACGCCGGCTGCATCCCTTTGTTCATCCATCTTTTTCTCCAACATTCCAATGGTTATCGAATCCGGAACCAATGCCCCTTGGCTGATATATGATTGAGCTTCTAAGCCTAATTTTGTCTTGTGTTTAATCTCAGACCGAAACAAATCCCCGGTAGAGATGTGCATAAAATCATAGGCCTCTGCAATCTTCTCAGCTTGGGTGCCCTTGCCCGACCCTGGAGGGCCAAAAAGTATTAAGTTGATCATATGCTAATTACCCCATTTGTGGCGAAAAGCCGCAAGATAACACTTTGGTCCATAAGATGAATAGACGCAAGATGCTGTAGTTTGGCGAGCCTAATCAGAGAAGTGTGCCATCAATGAATCAATGCATTCCTTACTTCCCTCAACCTTTGCGACCAGTAGCTAGAGCTGTAGACCTCCTCATGGACCACACCCCTTGAGGTGGTACTGTGAATCACCCAGAGCTCTCGTCTTGTGGCCTTGGTGATGATGGCCACGTGAACCACTCTATTGCGCAGTGAAAAAAAAGCCAGGTCTGCAGGTTTGGCTTTATCGGCTTGAACTTTTCGGCCATATTTGGCCTGTGCAGCTGCGGTTCTAGGTAGACTTATTTGCTGGTTTTGATAAACCCTGAAAGTCAATCCAGAACAGTCAAAACCACTGTTGCCAGTCCCACCGTATTGGTAGGGAGATCCCAAAAAATCTCGAGCTGTCTTGACCAACTCCTTTCTTCTCAGCTCCACCTTGGTTGGGGCAACTTTCTCTTTTCTGTCTACCGGGCGGAGGGCCGTACAACCAGACACCAAGAGCGTGCTAGCAATCAAGCATAGCGACAAGAACTTCAGCATTGATGAAAATCAGCGTTTGATCGAAAAGGAATCCGCATCATCTAGAAACGGTAGATCGCGTCTAGTTATTTCATGAGATACTCGATCTAGTGTAGCGTGAAAAACGCCTTCTTTGTCCTTGGCATCTAAGATGGTCCTTCCTAGGCCATCTATGACGCCAGAGGCCCCGTCATGGTGAAGTTGATTGCCGTCCCAACCCACTCTATTTAGCCCCACCACATAAGCCTGGTTTTCAATGGCTCTTGCGATCAACAACTGTTGCCAGGCCTTAGTCCTTCGATCTGGCCAGCTGGCTACATAGATCATGACATCCACCTCACGATTACGCCTTGACCATACTGGAAACCTCAAATCATAACAGATGAAAGTGGTAAAATTCCATCCCTTGTATGATAGGATCAAATGATCGGAACCCGGTGTATATACCCTATCCTCCCCTGCTAATGTGAAGAGATGCCGCTTATCGTATGTACCTTTTAGGCCATCTGGCTCCATCCAAATAAAACGGTTATGAAAAGTCTCTCCATCCTTGATGATGAGACTGCCGGCCACAGCTGCGCGGTATCTGCTGGCCATCTCCTGCATCCAGGACACGGTGGTCCCGTCCATCCCTTCTGCCATAGCCTTGGCATTCATGGTAAATCCAGTGGTAAACATCTCAGGCAGCAAAATGACATCGGGCTGAAAATCATCACCGGCAAGCATACCCTCAATTTTCTCAAGGTTACGTGTAGCTTGCTCCCAATGGATATCAAACTGGACCAAGCTTAGCTGCAATGATGATTTTGCCATAAAAAAACCTACATGATTTAGGAAATCACCAACAACCATGAAAGTCTTGGCTTCGCGCCCGGTATCTTAGTACCAATAAAACTTATGGACCTATGGTTGTTGAGCAATTTCCCATTATCGTAGAACGTGGTTGTGGGATGGATGTACACAAAGATACTGTTGTTTGCACTATTCGAGGAATAGATTTGCAAACCCAGACAAGAACCTTTGCCACCTTCAGTGAAGATCTGATTGAACTGACATGTTGGCTTCAGAATAATGGAGTAACACATGTGGCCATGGAGAGTACCGGAGTGTATTGGAAGCCAGTGTATTATATGCTTGAAGAATTTTTCGAGATGCTTCTGGTCAATGCACGTCACATCAAGAATGTACCTGGTCAGAAGACGGACAAGAAAGATTCAGAGTGGATCGCTAAACTCTTGCTTAGCGGCCTGTTGAAGGGGAGTTTTGTTCCACCTGAGCAGATTAGAGAGATCAGAGTACTGACTCGTCATCGACGCAAACTAATTGGCAAGCGCACTAGTGAGAAAAATCGACTTCAGAACATCTTGGAAGATGCAAATATTAAGCTGTCAAGCGTTGTGAGCGATGTGTTTGGGGTTTCAGGTCTGGCTATGGTGACGGCCCTGTCGCAAGGACAAACAGATCCAGGTGCACTGGCACAACTGGCCAAAGGTTCACTGGTCAGAAAAAAGGACAAACTCAGCAAGGCACTCGATGGACGAGTTACGGACCATCATCAATTTATGCTAACCTTAATATTGGAATCCATCACCCACATCAATAATCAAATAGCTCAACTAGAAGCTCGACTGGATTCATACCTGACAGAAATGTCAACACAAATCGATCTGCTCAAAACCATTCCCGGAGTTTCCGACAAGAGTGCAATGAGCATCCTTGCTGAGATTGGCACCGACATGAGTCACTTCCCGTCACATCGACATTTAGCATCTTGGGCAGGTGTCTGTCCGGGTAATAATGTGAGTGCAGGCAAGAAGTATTCATCTCGCATCACCCATGGCAATAAGCATTTAAAGACTGTGCTGGTGGAAGCCGCCTGGGCTGCATCCAGATCGAAGAATCACCCCGAAATGTCAACTAAGTATCGAATACTGAGTGGCAGACTCGGTAAAAAAAAGGCTTGCATTGCCATCGGACATAAGATCCTCACTGCCGTATATCACGTGCTGCGGGATCAAGAGCCATACAAGGCATACAAAGCAGATTCCAAATATTTGGAGGTAAAGAGAATGCGTAGGATAGAACGTCTAGAGAGACAACTAAGACAACTTAAAAGGACATCTTAAAACAAAAGGTCGAACTTTTTTTGGTGGTTTAACTCCCCGATAAAAAAACTGACAGCAGATGCCTGAGTACCAACAATTGATGCCATAGAGCTCGAAGAAAAAATTACAATCTTTCCTTTCGTTCAACCCACTAATCAACTACAGTCATGATTTGATGCAGAGAGACTTACAGAAAAAAGAGATGTACAAAAGTACACCTCTTTTATTTCCACAATAATATTTTGCAAATTAATCTGCTCCATCAGGGCTCTTCTCCTTGGATGCTGCTTCGGCACCTTCACCCTCTTCAGCACCTTCTTCTCCCTCAGCCGCTTCAGCTGCCGCCTCAGCTGCTTCGGCCTCTTCTTCTTCAGCACTCTTCAAGGCCCTTGGTATGGCCACGCTAGCCACAGGTATGGTCGGTCCATTTAAAATCTGGACCTCATCGGGTATCTCTATGTCTTGCACACGCAGGGATTCGCCAAGTTCCAGAGCGGAGATATCCATAACAATGGTATCAATCAAATGATCTGGCGTGGTCTTTATTTCAACACGGTGCAATTTTTGAGAAAGGGTGCCTCCAGACTTCACTCCAGGTGAAGTACCTTCAAATTTGATGGGCACCATTACTTTCAAAGGTTGTCCTTTTACAAGCTTCAAGAAATCGATATGCACAATTTCGTCTGTTACAGGATGAAATTGAATTTTCTTCACGATCGACTTATACCTATTGCCGTCTAATTCTATCTCAGCAAGTTTAAAATCAGGAGTATACACAATGCTCTTTACGGCGTTAGGGGTCACGGCAAAATGCAGATTCTCACCACCACCATAGATCTCGCATGGAATCAGTCCTGCACGACGCAACCTTTTTGCAGGGCCACTTCCCATCTCCGTTCTGAGTTCACCTTTGATGCTTATCGTCTGCATAATATTTTCTAGATTCTTGCTTGAGAAAAACGGACGCAAAGATAACCAAAATGCTAAAATTCCCAAGTGAATTTCTTCCTCAGATTTTTTGCATGTACTGATGGCCTATTTGGCCAGGAATAGTGCTGCTATCGACTTATGTTCATGCGTATTGCGAATGGCCCTAGCAAATAGCTTGGCACACGACAACACCTTGATTTTGTCTGAAGGCCTCCTAAGTGGAATGGTATCGGTCACAATCAGTTCATGCAAAGCAGATTTTGAGATGTTTTCATAGGCCGCACCCGAGAGTACTGCATGGGTACAAATTGCTTTGACTGTCTTAGCACCTTTTGCGATCAGGGCATCGGCTGCTTTGCATAAAGTGCCAGCAGTATCCACCAGATCATCCACTAAGATGACATCTGCACCATTCACGTTTCCGATGACATTGATGCCAGCAACCTCGTTGGCACGAATACGATGCTTATCGCATATGACCAGCTGCTTATTAAAATGCACTGAGTACTGACGGGCTCTTTTCACACCTCCAACATCGGGTGAAGCGAAGATCACATTGTCTAAGTCTTGCTTGCCTAGGTGATTTGTGTAGATGGCATCTGACAGCAGATGATCTACCGGAATATCAAAAAAACCTTGGATCTGGTCGGCATGAAAATCCATGGTCATGACACGGTTGGCACCGGCAGCCTCCAGCAAGTTTGCCAATAGTCGGGCAGATATGGGAACCCTGGGTTTGTCTTTTCGATCCTGGCGAGCATATCCGAAATACGGAATGACCGCCGTGATGTATCCTGCGGAAGCACGCTTGGCGGCATCGATCATGAGCAAGAGCTCCAACAAATTAGAAGGCGGGGAAAAGGTAGACTGTATAAAAAAAACATACGACCCCCGGACTGACTCGTTGATGACGGGTTGCATCTCACCATCGCTAAATCGCTGCAGATCCATCTCGCCCAATTCATCTCCATAGTAATCTGCAATCTTCTCAGCCAAATAAAGAGAAGAAGTACCTGAGAACAACTTTACATCTGTCATAAGGATTCAGCAGTAATGATCCATCCAATGACACAAAAGTAGCAAATTTCGATTCTTAGATACCGATCAAACTGACTCTGCGGAAATCCGGGCAAGGGGTCTCACATTCTGGCACCCTTGGCATTCTCAAATATCAGATCAGCCGGAAAACAAGCATTTCCGACTTTTCCTTTATTCTGAGGAAAAACGCTCCCAGCCAATCTTTCATTGGACCGAAATTACTTACCATTGGTCGATGTATCCAGTCACTTATCCGAGAATAGTTCTAAATTAGGTGAGATCAATTAAGAGGTCTTCATTTAAGATTTGACAATGTTTTTAGCAATAACAGACTGGTGGTACAGCTTAGCGACCATGGATCAGGTATTTTGGGCCATTGCCATCATCTTTAGTACTTTGTTTATCATTCAATTTGGGCTAACCATTTTCGGCCTAGACTTCGATACGGATGCAGATGTCGATATGGATGATGCCAGCTACAGTCTGGATCCTTCCTTTACACTGCTTTCCGTGCGGGGCATCATAGCCTTTTTCGCTTTTTTTGGATGGACGGGAGTCCTGGCCCTTGGCAACGGTTTTAGCACCTCGATGGTCCTTTTGATGTCCCTGGCAGCCGGATTGGTAGCGATGACCGTGGTGGCCTATCTCATGTACTTCTTCCATAAATTGGCAGAAAAAGGTAATGCCGATCTCAATGATCTAATTTACCAAGATGGTACCGTGTATTTAACCATTCCTGGACGCAGAAAAGGTCGCGGAAAAGTGCATGTAACACTCAACCATTCCTTGCGTGAAATGGCCGCTGTCACAGAGGGAGAAGAATTGCGCACTGGCCGAATGGTAAAAATCATCGAGATCATTGAAAGCAACGTACTCGTTGTAGAACCTGCAGAAATATTTGAGGCAACGGCCTCCTGACATTAAAAACCACCAATCATGACACTGTACCTAATCGTTGGATTACTCGTTCTGGCACTGGCCACCGCTTTCTTTTTGGTATCGAGGTATCGCCGATGTCCTTCCGATCGCATTCTGGTGATCTATGGTAAGACTGGGCAGGGATCCGCAAAATGCATTGCGGGTGGCGCTGCTTTCGTTTGGCCGGTGATTCAGGCCTATGAATATCTGGACCTTTCACCGATCTCAATCGATGTAGATCTAAAGAGCGCCCTTAGTAGGCAAAATATCAGGGTCAATGTGCCATCCAGGTTTACTGTGGCCATCTCTAATGATGAAGGCACCATGGTCAATGCTGCAGAACGTCTGCTTGGTAAATCTATGGATGCCATCAGAGACATCGCAAAAGACATCATCTTTGGTCAGCTCAGATTAGTAGTGGCTACCATGGACATCGAGGAAATAAACTCTGATAGAGACAAATTTCTCACCAATGTGGCTTCCAACGTCGGTAGTGAGCTAAGTAAGATTGGTCTGATTTTGATCAACGTGAACATCACAGATATCGAAGACGAATCGGGATATATTGAAGCCCTGGGTAAAGAAGCCGCCGCCCATGCCATCAATGAGGCTAGGGTACGGGTAGCAGAGAAGACCAGGGCAGGTGCGATCGGTGAGGCCAAAGCCAATAGGGAAAAGAGAATCGAAGTAGCCAAAGCAGAGGCAGACGCTAAGATTGGAGAGGCCGATGCACAGGCAAAATCGATTGAAGGAGAGAATGTCGCTCAAATACTGATAGCCAAATCTGAGGCCACCAAGCGTGAAGCAGAGGCCGAAGCACTAAAGCAGGCTACATCTGCAGAAAAAATCCAAGCTGCCAAAGCACTGGAGCTGGCCTATGTGGCAGAAAGAGAGGCCGAAGAAGCACGAGCCGCCAAGGAAAAAGCTTCCCGCGAAGCTGATGTAATCGTCAGTGCTGAGATCGAGAAACGCAAAGTAGAAATCGATGCCGAGGCCGAAGCACAAAAACTCAGAAGAGAAGCTCAAGGGGAGGCAGATGCCATTTTTGCCAAGCGAGAAGCTGAAGCTCGGGGTATGTTTGAGATATTGAGAAAACAGGCCGATGGATTCGATAAGATCGTAGACGCTACCAATGGAAACACCAAGGATGCTGTCTTGATGCTCATTGCCGACAAGTTGGAGGATCTCGTCCAGATGCAGGTTGAAGCCATCAAGAATATCAAAATTGATAAAGTCACCGTCTGGGAAGGTGGGCAGCAAAACGGACAGGGAAACGCCACCTCTAAATTTGTTTCGGGCCTCTATAAATCTATACCTCCATTACATGATCTATTCAAAATGGCGGGCATGGATCTACCCAGCTATTTGGGCAACAAGCATGATGGGGACCTGGTAGAAACTGAACCTGCTGAGGTAGTAGCGAATGGAGCCGAAAGTCCAGAAATGGCCGCTAAGAATGGCCAGTAAAACCTAGGGTAGCTATCAAAGCAAACAGCTCCGAAACCATCCAGTTTCGGAGCTGTTATCGTTTTGAGTGCGAGTGTTACGTTAAAAGCCTTATAAACAATTATCAAAATCTAAAAAGGGATCACAATTTTGATGATGTAAAGATAAATCCATACCTCCTGCCTCCCAACCCCATATTCATGGGGTGTCGTTTTTTCCCGGCCCCATCATCTTGGATGGACAGACCACATAGCGCAATGTCGCCTTGATATCATCGACCGGTCAAATCATCGTTCGCACGCCGGTGAGACAGATCTTTGCCATCATCTTGTATACTAGATAATCGGCTGATCAGTGGATACGATACGGACGTTGACTTCTTGTCCGTGTATGGTAAACCTGCTTGAACTAAGCATTGGCATGGGCGGCCTTAGGCATCTAATCGATCAACACTGAAAAACCAGTTGTTCTTGGTGAGTTGAATCAAGACTGCAATAAGGACTTCTCACTTTTTAGAGGACCGGTATCTTAAAATAGTAAAAGCTCCGAAATCTTCAATTTCGGAGCTTTTTTGGGTTGAGTGTGTGTTACGTTAAAAGCCTTACTTTAATTAAACTATCAAAATCTAAAAGGGATCACAATCTTGATGATGTAAAGATATGTCGACACTCCCCAGAAAGAAACCCCATATTCATGTGGCGCGCTCCCCCTGGGGGAAGAATAGAGCTTGGAAGCATCGCACAATCTCATGGTTCACAGGGTTTTTGGTGTCAGGGAGAGCAGGTGGTTTTCCTCAGCGCATTTTATCAAATGCTAATTCTGGTCAATAAGTCTATACGACCTGACTACCGTATGCAGTGAAGCTTTTGGTGGGCTGGTTCAGAGATCGCCGTCAATGGAAAGTTTGATCAATTCGGCCTTACTATTGATTTGGAGCTTCTTGTAGATTTTCTTGATGTGATCCCTGACCGTCTCAATGGAGATGATGTATTTATCGGCAATCATTTTATAACTCAGCCCTTCCACCAGACCAGATACAATCTGCTGCTGACGAGGTGTCAGTAATTCCTTTTTAGAATGATCCGATGGAGAAAAATACTTGACCACTTTTCTTGCAATGGATGGACTCATATAAGAACCACCTTGGCTAACCACCGTTACTGCTTCCAAAATCTGAGAAAGCGAAGAGCGTTTGCTCAGGTAAGAGCAGGCCCCAGCGCACAATGCTTTAAAGATCGTCTCAGATTCCTCGTAGGTGGTGAGCATGATCACATCTGTATCGGGCACAATTTTTTTTATAATACGAAGGCCCTCAAGACCCGATATACCAGGCAGGCCGATGTCCAGCAACAACACGTCTGGAGCCTGGTTTCTACCATCCTCGTACATGGTCTGAAATGCCTCCAAAGAGTTTACTTGACAAACAACTTCAACATTAAACTGGTCATTGAAGAAAGTAACCAAGCTCTCTCGTACGATTGGTTCATCTTCAACAATACCTACTGCTACAGTACCCATACATATTCTCTATTTAGACTTCATAATATCGTTGCAATACTCTTGTACAATCAAAAATCAACCCAAATCATCGTGAAGTAAAGTCCTATGCTCTTTTGACTATAAAAAAGTCTTCATCTCGATGCCCACACAAAATCCATCGGTCTTGTCAATCAGCAAATCAGCCTGAATATTGTCAGCTCTCAATTCCATATTCTTTAAGCCCGAGCCATTCAGAGATGAAGTGACCCCATTGGTATGATGGACCTCGCCATCATCTTTGATCTCCAATTTGATCTTTGAGCCCTCCTTCTCAAATCGAACATCTACGCGACTGGCACTGGAATGCTTGGCAACATTGGTGATGGCTTCCTTAAATATCAAATATAGATTTTGTCTTATCTGTACCGGGATCTTCTTTTCGCGATTGATATTCACTACAGTAAAATCACAGTTGATCCCCCTTGGAAACAGTATCTCAGCCGCATGCTCTTTCATCCTCACCAAGAGATCTTCGAACTTGTCTTTGCGGGCATCTGTAGCCCAAATGACATCTCGCATCTGAGCCATGGCATTGCGACTCATCTCACTGATTCTCTTAAGTTTTGGCTTGTCGGCCTCCTTAGCTGAATACTGCAGCAACTCGGTCTGCATGGCCAATCCTGATAACAGACCTCCCACATCATCATGGAGATCACTAGAGATTTTCGTCCGCAAGCGCTCCATATTGATTGCCTGCTTTAAAGCAAGGTGATGAATCAAATAAATGGCTAGCGAAAGCAATGTAAGACAAAGTACCACAAACCATCCTTTTCGATAAAAATACTGCTCTACCTTAATGGGCAAGGTATACTCCTGAGCACTGAGATTGAGATTTCTATCGGCACCTCGGATGCGCAAGGTATATTTGCCACTGGGCAAATTGTTAAATCGAATTTCATTCTGAGTACCGAGATAGTTCCAATCTATATCCAATCCTTCGAGCTTATACTGGTACTGGTTAAGATTGGGATGTGAATAATCAGCAAGGGCAAAAGAGCATTCAAAATATCGATTACTCGCCGGCAGTCGCACTTCCTCAATCTGGTGTAAGTGATGCAAATGCTCGATGATGGCACCCTCCTCTTGGTCATAGAACGACAACGTAGCAAGGATGATGGGTGCATCCAGATCCCTCTCTAAAAGATCGTTGGGATTGAATGTGCTCAAGCCGTTCACACCGCCAAAGTAGAATTTGCCATCTATGGCTCGATGAAAACTGTATCGATTAAACTGATTCTGACTAAATCCATCTGCCACCCCAAAATTTCTGAATGACTTCAGCTGAGTGTCGAAGTAGGAAAGTCCATTGTAAGTGCTAAACCACAGATTGTGCTTCTCATCCTCCAAGATGCCTGTGACATTATTGTCGGCAAGACCGTCACGAGTATCATAGAACCTAAACTCCTCAGTGGAAATATTATAAACATTGACCCCTGCATCCGTACCAATCCAAATGTTGCCCAAGTGATCCTCGGTGATGCAGAAGATGCGATCACTGCTCAGACCAAAATAATTGCTCTCTGAAAACTGAAAAGTCTCTTTGGTACCCTCTTCTGTGTCAATCCTTAGAAGTCCGTCATTCGTTCCCACCCACTTGATATTCGATCTATCTTCATAGATGACATTGGGTGTGTAAGCGGCCAGTGGATTTGTGTCATCGGCGCTAAAGTGGTGGCGAAAAGTCTTACTTTCTTTATTGAATGAAGTCAACCTGCCCGTTATCCCCTCCTCACCAGAAACCAACCAAATTTGCCCATCTTGTCCTAAGGTCAAACTCTGAATCTTGTAGGGAAATGAATATGCCATAAATGAACTGTTTCGGAGATCTAGCCTTAGTAGTTCTGCATGATACATCTCACTATATCGTACACCCCAAACATAACCATCGGGATCATCGAGTAATTCCCTGGCGCAATTGCAATAGTTGGTCGGAGTAGGATGAGCTCTATCTGCTGGGATTACGGTCACAGAGTCCACAACTGGATTGAGAATATACCATGTATTCTTGTCACCACTCAAGATAACATGCCCACTGGGTAACGAGGTTATCCCGCGTACATTCGTTTCCAAGCCAGGACTTTCTTCATTTCCCAGATAGTTGACCACATATCTCTTATTCTGATTCACCTTCTTCACTCCGCTGTCTGTGCCAAGAAAGATCAAACTCTCAAAATCCTCACTGTAGAGTTCATTAATATTCGTACTAACCTTCAAAAGTTTATTGAAAGGGACGATCTCATCATCAGATTTCACCAGATACATATCCAGTATATGATCACCCACTTTATAGGCGAGCATCACATTGCCAAGGTCATCCTCCCAGATATTATTGAATGTCTTTCTTTCGACACTCACATGAAATGGTGTGAAGTACTGTGCCGCTTCATTGTACTCCCACAGACCAGGTGCATTGTGGAATGCCAGCCAGGTCCTACCTTGATCATCGCGATGCAGTATACTCACCTGCCCGTACTGATGCGGCACACCCAGACTATCATGTGGGATGGAATGCGTGATGGTGCCCAAGGTATCTACATGAATCACTCCAAAGTTATTGTCGTTAATCCAAGCGTCACCTCCAGGAAGTCCCAGTAAATTAAACATTGAGGAGGCTCGGGCTGGATGCCCTTTCACCGTATATAGGCTGTCAAATACATAGGTTTCATTTAGCCTTTGGATCACCAGTGCCGAATCTCGTTCTACCAGCAAAAAGACATCGCCGGTTTCTTCGCACAAATCTACTTTCTCAACCACCCCTACCACTCCATTCTGACGATTCATAAAGAGTTTCTGAGCCACGGTAGATTCGGGGGACATGATGTCTAGAAATCTTCTATTTTTCTCATATTGAATGACCAATGATCCATCCTTTCTAGCCAGGATCTGCTTGACTTCCTTGGCACTGATGCGTGTCTGGCGCTCAGGATGGTTGTCATAGGTTTCAATGTGAAGGCCATCATAACGGTTAAGGCCATTGCGCGTACCTATCCAAAGATAGCCGTAATGGTCGTGAATGATGTCCTTAATATGGCGGTCTGAAAGTCCCTGCTCCAGAGAGATTTGGGTAACCGGGCCTAGCTTCTGACCAATGGACAGCAGACTATATAACATGCAGCTTAAAGCTACCGCTATGGTTTTTCCCTTAATCATTGTGATCCCTGTGCTAAGTTACTGACAATTCCAAAATCGATCCAAAAAGGTCAAACTGAATAAATTCACTCTTCATTTACCCCACGGAGTTGCACATCAACCAAGCTATCCTCTACTAAGACGTACAAAATCCCTGAACTATTCTGCTATCGAGGCCTTAAGTCTGCAGATTACACGAGATGGCCATGCTTGGAAAGCACATACCTATATTTTTTAGATGTGCATCCACACAGGGATCGAGCGTCTTAACATCGGTACCACTTACTTAAATCCGCACACGTATGCAGCTATCTTCTCATTATTCTCATCAAATTGTCTTTTCTTGGCTCCATAAAAGCTAACCTGTGATTACAATATTCAATATACCTAGATCAAAACAACCTGTCGTCATTAAGATCATCGTATTACTGCTCTTCGGAAAAGTGTTCATGAGTACTGCTCAATCAGGACAGGATTTGGACAGACCCAATATTATCTTCATTCTCACAGATGATCAAAGATGGGATGCTCTGGGGTATGCGGGCAATCCAATCATTCAGACCCCTGAAATGGATCGTCTGGCTACAGAAGGTGCTTTTTTTAAGCAGGCTCTGGTCACGACACCCATCTGTGCTGCCAGCCGAGCCAGCATATTCACTGGTTTGTACGAACGGACCCATAAATACACTTTTCAGACCGGTGGCATTCGAGGTGAATATATGCAATCATCCTATCCAAAATTGCTACGGGAAGCAGGATACTATACGGGGTTCTATGGCAAATTTGGTGTTAATTACAATGGCAAATCCGGTCTCTTTGATGTCATGGAAGACTATGATCGCAATAATCGGTATCGTGACCACAGAGGTTACTATTACAAAGAATTGGATGGAGAAATTGTTCACTTAACTAGATATACAGGTGAGAGAGCAATGGAGTTTATTGATCAGGCACCTGAGGACCAACCCTTTTGCTTATCCATTAGCTTCAGTGCTCCTCATGCGCACGATGGTGCGACCGAACAATACTTTTGGCAGGACAAGCAAGATCCACTTTATCGGGATATGGAGATGCCTAAGGCCGCTATCTCCGAAGATGTTTTCTTCAACCAATTGCCACTGCCAGTCAGAGAAGGTTTCAATCGACTCCGATGGACCTGGCGCTATGACACACCCGAAAAGTATCAACATAGTGTAAAGGGATACTACCGTATGATCAAGGGAATTGACAATGAAATAGCATCGATTAGAAAAAAACTTGCAGAAAAGGGGCTGGATCAAAATACCGTCATTATGTTGATGGGAGACAATGGCTACTTCTTGGGAGAACGCCAACTGGCCGGCAAATGGCTGATGTATGATAACTCCATTAGAGTACCACTGATCATTTATGATCCGCGTGCTGATGGACATAAAGATATCGATGACCTGGCTCTCAATGTGGACATTCCATCTACCATACTCGATTTGGCAGATATACCTGCACCCGATAGCTGGCACGGCAAAAGTCTGTTACCTATGATTTATCAACGTGACGCGGAGCTAGACCGGGAAGCGGTCCTTATAGAACATCTATGGGAATTTACAAACATCCCACCCAGCGAAGGCGTCAGGACCCACTCTTGGAAGTACATGCGCTACGTCAATGACAAGTCTGCAGAGGAACTCTATGATCTGGCCTCTGATCCTCGCGAAATCAACAACCTGGCAGGAGATGATGCATACCGGAGCAAGCTCCAAACGTTGCAAGCCAAATGTGATGAGCTGGCACAAAAATACGCTGACCCCCTATCGGGAAAACCAAGCCACCTAATGGTTGAATATATTCGCGACCCGGCCAAGACGTTGATCGTAGATCCCAAACCTGAATTTAGTTGGATAGTGCCAAAACAAGCTGTTTTCCAAAAGGGCTATCAGATCTTAGTCTCTTCAACCAGGGCGCTCATCGATAAAAACATTGGTGATGTGTGGAACAGCGGACAGGTGCGGGGCAGACAATCCACCAATATTTCATTTGATAATAAAGAACTAAAGCCGCACCATCAGTACTTCTGGAAGGTCCGAATCTGGGACAAAGATAATCGGCTCTCTAGCTATTCAGATACGCAGATGTTTCGCACAGGTGCATGGGGAGAAACCCTTTCCTCAGCCAATCGATTGGAGATCGAAAAAATAGCTCCAGTACATTTCAAAGAAACTAATGCTGGCTATTTTATTGATTTCGGTAGAGCTGCATTCGGCACGCTAGAGCTAAACTATGTCTGTCACCAACCAGAAACACTGACCATCAGAATGGGTGAAAAACTAAAGGATGATCAAATCGATCGTGATCCCGGGGGGACAATACGCTATCAAGAAGTGAATCTGTCGGTGCAACCGGGCCAAAGTCATTACGTCGTAGAGCTGCCAGCTGACGAACGCAATACTGGATCTAATGCGGTGCAAATTCCTGACTCGTTTGGGATCGTTATGCCCTTTCGGTACTGCGAAATTGAAAAAACCAATCAGAAGATCAAACCTCCATCAGTCGTTCAAAGGGCATATTTCCACTACTTCGATTATGGTCAGAGTTCTTTTACCTCTTCAGATAGTATTGTGAATCAGATCTGGGACATCTGCAAATACAGTATGAAAGCCACCTCATTTACTGGATACTATATCGATGGTGATCGCGAACGCATCCCCTATGAAGCGGATGCATATATCAATCAGCTTGGCCACTATGGAACTGACCGCGAATATGCCATGGCTAAACAGACCATCGAATACTTTATGAAACATCCTACTTGGCCCACTGAATGGTTGTTGCATACAGCCCTGATGATGTACCAGGATTACTATCACTCGGGAGACACCGAGCTCATAGCTCACTACTATGATGCACTAAAGAAGAAAACCCTGCATGAATTGGCGGGTCCCGATGGTCTCATCTCATCTAAGCATGCAAGCCTTGATGGCACCTTCATGCAACAACTCGGGTTTCGAGACACCACTTTACGGTTAAAAGATATTGTGGATTGGCCTCCAGCCCAGGCAGATACTGGTTGGAAACTTGCCACTGCTGAAGGTGAAAGAGATGGTCATCAAATGCTACCGGTAAACACTGTAGTGAATTGCTTTTATTATGCCAATATGAAGATCATGCATGAATTGGCGGATCTACTGCAGAAGAGCGAGGACGCAGACTATTTTGCGCTAATGGCAGCCAAAGTGAAAAAGGCCATTCAGCATAAACTCTTCGATCAAAAGAAAGGTGTATATATCGATGGCATCGGTGCTACCCACTCCTCACTGCACTCCAATATGCTGCCACTTGCCTTCGGTTTGGTACCGACAAAGTACCTGGAATCTGTCGTGGCCTTTGTGAAATCACGCGGTATGGCTTGCAGTGTATATGGTGCCCAATACCTCCTAGAAGGACTGTATCGGGCGGGTGAGGGACAATACGCATTGGATCTAATGAGAGCCACCGACGATCGTAGTTGGTGGCACATGATCGAGATTGGATCTACCATCACCCTGGAGGCTTGGGATATGAAGTATAAACCCAATGCCGATTGGAATCATGCCTGGGGTGCCGCTCCTGCCAACATCATTCCCCGCTGGCTATGGGGTATCCAGCCGAAATCTGCTGGATTTGATATTGTCAGCATTCACCCACAGATGGGAGATCTGACCAGCAGTAGTATTGAGGTACCTACTTTATTGGGTAAGATTTCTGCTGACTATCAGCTGGTAAACAATAGATTGACACGTTATGAAATCTCGCTCCCTGCCAACATGGTGGGTGAATTTCACACGGATTTCTCACCCCAGGCCGTAATTACCCTAAACGGTGAAAATGCCAATTTAAGTTTTGGCACCATCCGACTTAGCCCTGGCAAAAACACCTTGGAGGTCAAAATTAATTCATTCTGACAAAAACCCAGTAAACAACGTACTAAGTACGATCGCCAGGAGACAACAATCTGACATCGGCGATGCCGATCTTTCACAAACCTTCTTATCTTGGGTAGTCACCAATGTCCAACTCGCTGCTATGAACATTCTGAGCGATACCCTAACCCAGACAAGAAGAAGTTTTATCAAGCATACTGCTGCTTCAGCTGCCGGTTTCGTTATTGTGCCCCGTCACGTACTCGGCGGACCAGATCATGTAGCACCCAGTGACAAAGTAAATATAGGCCTGGTGGGTGCTGGTGGACGAGGTCGCCAAAATGCAGCTGAGCTTCTAAAGCTCGGAGACGTCCAGATCACAGCCATTGCTGATCCGGCCATCTACTGGGATTTAAAGGACTTTTACTACAGATCAAAGGCAGGACGTGGACCCGTAAAGGCCATGATAGAAGCACACATGCGTGATTCACAGTCAAAATATCAAGTCGCTGAATACGAAGATTTTCAGAAAATGCTAGACAAAGAAAGCTCCCTGGATGCCATTCTTTGCGCTACACCAGACCACACCCATGCTTTTGTCTCGATTCATGCTATGCGCTCCGGCAAGCACGTGTACTGTGAAAAGCCCCTCACCCATAACATCTGGGAAGCGCGTGAGTTGAAGCGATTGGCCAAAGAAACCGGCTTAGCGACACAGTTGGGAAACCAAGGTCATAGCTCACCATCGGTGCGAAACACAGTAGAACACTTGCGTGCTGGCACCATTGGCACTATTCAGTCCATTCATGCCTGGGTACCTGCCTCACGCTGGATCAGGTCCCTTGATGGTCTGCCAGATGGTAGCAGTCCGATTCCTTATGATTTCAACTGGGATTTATGGTTGGGGCCTAGATCCTACCGTCCATTCCATCATGCATATGCTCCTGTGACCTGGCGCGATTTCTGGGAATTTGGTTGTGGTGCACTCGGTGATTTTGGATGTCACGACATGGATGCAGCCGTCTGGGGCTTAGACTTGCCACTACCATCTACCGTCACGATTAGGCCTGCTGGGCTGAGTACCGAAGACATTGCACCCTATGGGGAAATTGGCTATTACCGGTTCCCAGCTACCTTGCAACAAAAAGCCATCGACTTGACCTGGTACTCAGGTGGTCTGCAACCAGCAAGACCGGAGATCGTACCAGCCGACTTTACCTTTGTCAATAGAGGTGCCATGTATATCGGTGAGAAGGGAGTTATGATCACAGATCGATCCTCGGAACAACCTACATTTTTTCCAAATGCATTGGGGCAAAGTCCTCCCACTACACTGTCACCGACCCAAGGTCATCACCGTGATTGGGTGGATGCCATCAAGGGTGGTCCGCCTGCTAGTTCCCATTTTGACTATGGGGCCCACCTCACCGAAATCACTTTGTTGGGTGTACTGTCATTGCGTATGGGTGGTCAGGAGATTTTCTGCTAGTTCCCATTTTGACTATGGGGCCCACCTCACCGAAATCACTTTGTTGGGTGTACTGTCATTGCGTATGGGTGGTCAGGAGATTTTCTGGGACGCGGAGCAGATGACGGCATCTGGTTCGGAAATCGCAGATGCCTTTATTCAGGAGCCTGTAAGACCTGGTTGGGAGATGTGAGCTTTTTTAGAAAATCTGCACTAAAACTATCCCTGGGTGTAGGGTCATCATGACTAATTACCCAGATATTGGGCTCATCATCGACTTATTAAACTTATTTCATGATGTTATTGAAGACTTTATCACAACGTGAAAAGGAAGTACTCAGGCTAATCGCTTATGAGCACACATCCAGAGAGATAGCACAAGAACTGTATATATCCACCAACACAGTGAACACACACAAGAAGAATCTTCGGGAAAAACTGGAGGTCAAAAACCTTGCCGGTCTAGTGCGACGAGGATTTGAGCTGGGACTACTTAATCTGGGACAGTTGACCAGGAACTAACCTGAGAATTGATTTTGTTGCAGAAACCAGCATCAGGTAAACTTGATCGCACCCCATATGGCTTCGGCAACGCATCAGATCATCCTGCGATTCATGGATAAAGGCCGACATTTTTCAGGAAAATCTCAACTGGATCGAGATAAGGATGCGGACAGTCAGGAAGCTGCATTGTATCATGCTCAGATGTCGTGGATGATCGCCTGGCTATCGCACGATATTCTGAAGGATCTGGATGAAAAAATCAATCAATCAATTGAGAATGACCATTCCAGGAGCCACCTGGACGATCCTTGTATGGTCACATGGGATGATAAAGATCTGGTATGATCAACCTTTCCAAAATTCCATATCACGCATATTAGCATTTGATGACTTCTGGATATGATAGATCAGTGTATCCATTGATTTTCCAGCGGATTTGAGCAACTCCCTGTCAAAAACTTGCACAGCCCCAATCTTCTCCGCAGCCCTTTGGGATCGCAAATTCTCAGCATCAATGAAAAGTAGGACTTCCTCTACATGATGAAAAGCATAGTCTATCATCAAGCGCTTAACGGATCCGTTATAGATGCCTCCCCAATGCGCCCTACCTAAAAAGGTCCAGCCAATCTCAATCTTATCTTCTACTCCCGGCAACTTGTGAAATCTCGAGCTGCCAATGACCCGGCCGTGCTTCTTGTCCTTGATCAAAAGTGCACCTCCCGACGCCATAGATTCTTCAAAAAAAGTGTCAAAACCCGTGCGTGTACTTCGCACCTTTGCAGGGTGCTGTGACCAAATCAAGGGATCGGAAGCCACTGCAAACAATGCATCCCGGTGTGCATCCTCCAAAGGAAGCAAACTCACAAGTTCATCTTCAAGGCTCGGCTGCCAGATGGAACTATTTCTTCCTGTCAGCCTCACCTGCTAATACTGCTTAGTCAACCAATCCAATCCGATCACGGTTACATCCACGTCATCTTGTGAGCTCCCTCCTGAAAATGCCCCTACCAAGTATCCACCATCAACTTTTCGGATCACTCCGCCGCGATAGCCAAATTCCCCTCGAATCTCCTTTCGAGCCGGGTTGCCACTGTCCTTTAATGTCACCGCCATTTCAGCTGCCTTGGCATTGGCAATTCCAAGTAGATTAACTTTCGCATCAGCGAGCTTTCCTACTACCTTCATTCTCGATACCCAGGACTCCGTTCGCTCCCCAGGAATAAATGCAATCATCGCCACACCAGTGATCGGAATCTCCTGGGCCGCCCGCTCAATCAGTGTCAGGCATTCACTAGCATGTTCAAGGAATGTCTGTTCACCGACAGTCATCGGGGATCCCACCTTATCCTGCGCGATTGAGTGAACGCAAAAACCTATCAATAGCCATATCATCATGCTACCTTTTCTCATACCATCGGTTTAATTTCCATCGTAAGTACGTCGTCATTTCTCATGCGATTCTAGTACACAAGTTAAACTTCTCCAGATTAGTATGGAAGTCATGTTCCAAATGGTTCCTACCGATGCAAGACCAGGATGGTTACTGACCTATGATTTCAGATCAAAAACGATCACTGGCACTGTGTGATCCCTGTACTTTTCAGGCAGGGTCAGCATCTGGCTATGGCCAGTATCATTTACATCGATACGTTCATTTTGTCCATCTCCCAACATCGCAGCCTTTCTTACTGGAAAAAGATCGGAAGATGGCAAGGACAGCCGACCACTATCGGGGTAGGCAAAAACATGCGCATACACCCTATTGCCCTTCTTAGTAAAACGACCCCATGATGGTTTTTCGAAGGGGCTCGCAGTCGTACCGTAGATCGATTCTCCATGGGTTGATACCCAATCACCTATCTTGCTCAGCCGCTCGACACTAGGTGCAGGAATTTCACCCTCAGCTGTCGGTCCAACGTTTAAAAGAAAATTTCCTCCCTTAGAGGCGATATCGATCAAATTGTGCAGCAGCTCTTCTGCAGACTTCCAATGATGATCATCCTTGTTGAAGCCCCAGGTATCATTCATCGTCATACAAGATTCCCAGTCACTATCCGGTATCCCTCTATCGGGGATCTCCTGCTCGGGGGTTCCAAAATCGCCCACGAAATGACCTTCTGCATTAAACCCACTCATACCCTGACGTCCCTTGTCCACCCTATTGTTGATAATGATGGTTGGATCATAGTCACCGACGGACTGATACAACTCCTTGCCCATTTCGGTCGTGTAAGAGGGCACCCATTCTCCATCAAACCACATCACGCTTATATCATCATATTTTGTCAGCAGTTCCTTTACTTGCGGTTTTAGATACTGCTGAAAATACTTGGGAAACTCAGGATTTGTCAAACTGTCATTTCTTGACCTGTTATAGTTTGGTTCCCAAATTGCCTGAGCCTGTGGATGATGCCAGTCCATAATGGAGTGGTAAAACCCCAGTCTGATCCCGGCCTTTTGACATTCATCTGCAAGCTCCTCCAAGATATCCCTTTTAAATGGTGAGGCATCCATGATGTCATACTCGGTCACTTTCGAATCCCAAAGGCAGAAGCCATCGTGATGTTTGGATGTAATGATGATGTATTTCATCCCTGCATCTTTTGCTATGGACACCCATTGCTCTGCGTCAAATTTGACCGGATTAAACTGTTTGGCAAATTCTTCATATTCTGCCACGGGAATCTGCAGATGATGCATAATCCATTCCGCAACATGATCGGTTTTTTTGCCCTTATACTCTCCCGCCGGGATGGCATAGAGCCCCCAGTGAATGAACATGCCAAACCGGGCCTCTTTCCACCATCTCATCTTATCGGTTGGCAAAGGATCTACCAGCGTAGCTTCTCGTTGCACAGCTTGTGGCTGACATGAAAGAACAATGGTTGTCATGGCTAGAAACAGATACAGATATAGACAGCGAGAAGTTGACATGGTATTTTGATTTAGGTTAGTATCTATCTGCTACTTGATCGGCTCATAGCTCTATCACGGGCCTTCACCAGTGTCCTTTAAGACACATCATTGGAGCATGTGGTTTTCTCTTGGCAAAACATTATACAGCACCTGCCAACCTCTCATCTGACACCTGTCATAGACCTTCCCAAAGATACGAAATGAGCCTCCGAAACGCTTCCAGAACGGCAAAGAAATACACATACGACAGGTCTTCTAACTGGATGTTGAATGCTTCTAACATGTCCGTAGCAATGATCTGACATTACTTAGTTATACCATACTGCATAGCGTTTCCTTCTCAGAGTCATGGCAAGCTCCTTCTCCATCTTAAGCGCTTCCGATCTGGAGGTAGGTGACAAATGATGGTAGAGACTGGGGCGAAGGAACATGCCATATTTCTGCACAATACTTGAAGACAATTTGTGGCCACTTCGATTTCTATAACCATTCTTGTGTTGAAGGAATCGCTCCTTTGGCGTTTTACTGGTCATCCCCACGTACAAGCACTCTAGTACACCATTGTATTGAGGATTGGCCGACCGAAATTTCCCATGCTCAGTAAAAACACGCCTGGATAATTCAATGACATATACGCTGTACTTCATGCTATCGTGCTTTGAGACAATGGACCGAGATCATGATATTTCATTCCTGACGAGAACCAAAGATCTTCTTCAAAAGATGGTATCCTTCTACTGTGACCCCCCAGACCATGCTTCGTATATGTATCTATCATCCTATACGGCTACATCTTGGCAGATATTAGGGCTTCAATATCGGTCTTTTCATCGACAGTCGATGTTCTCCAATGAACTAAGTGCCGAAAAGATGCTGACAGGGTATGATCTCTCATTAATCCTTATTCAGTGATTCCAAATAAGCAGATTCCCATTGAGGAGGCAGCTACAATTTTCAAATTTTTCCTTGCCCAAGTCCCTCTCCGCAGATTGCTCAAAATCCACTCGAGGTGCGGTGACTAATCGCAGGAGAGCGCAGAGCAACAGTATCGAACTGCTTAGGTTTTAGGTTTCATCCAGCTAACGATCTTCCTAGCAAATCTTGACTGGCAGGTCACATCAAATCCAACAACAAACTCCTCGAAAACATTATATTTATCCGCAACCAGGCAACTAAGAAATCATCATCTATGGCACGATCTTTTGAAGATGTGGAATAATTATGAGATTATCACATGGAAAGGTAAGCACCTTTATCGTCAGTGGCGTCCAAACGTTGTATATGGCACACGTATGTCTATGGTGTTACGGCTCCTGCAACGCTACGTATGGCAAGTAGGGAATGGAATCAACTACTGTCTCTCCGTAATTCGTCCACTGGGACTGGTCATCATCTCCACCATAGTACTTTCTAGCTGTGGAGTGGCCAAGCAAACTCGAAATCTCAGTATGCATCACCAGGCCTTAGAACGTATGGTAATGACTGATGAGGCACATCCAGAACAAAAAATGGACACCCTAGCCAGCAGCCTTGTACAAATGATGGACGAGGCTTTGCGCATCGTAAACCCAAAAAAGGGTGCACGATATGTGCAAAAATATGCCGATCAGAACACCCGTCATATCGAGGTCCTCTTGGCAGACATCGGACAATGGCAAAAATCGATGAGCACTGGTGAAAAAATCGGTTTCGGACTGCGGGCATTGCAAAAACCTTATACCAAAGACCTCATCGAACTCATTCCAAGATTTGAACGCAAATATCAACAAGTCAAATTTATATCCAAGTTTTCGAAAAAAATCAGGGCGGGATTAGTCGACGCTGGTCTAAAGGAATTAGGAATATAAAAATATTGCATTGCCAGTGACATGGCAGTGATTAACTCATTCGAATCCCGTTATCCATCATAGTTGCCGTGGACCATCTCATAGGCACTTAGCCAAATCCAGTCGGTAGGCCCAAGAATGCCCTTCTCATCACGGGAGATGATGCTGCCAACTGAGTCATTTGACCAATCAACATTTCTAAATCAATCCGGGTCTAAAGCATCTCCTTGCAAACCAAAACTATCCCAAGGGATGGGTTCATCAATCGGATGGGCAGTTATGTTTGTGCAGACATGCACGATCAATCACATTGTTCTTTCCTAGATCTCATGATCCGTTGATCTGCATTGTAAGCAATGGTTAGATGATTCAAAAATAGAAGCCATGAAAATCAAGTACTGTATCCTCCCCACACTAATCCTTTGGACAATGCACCTTTCTGCCCAGCAGATCATTAAGTGGACAGCTAAAGGTATTGGATCCTGGAATGTGGCCACCAACTGGGATTGCAACTGCATTCCGACCAGTAATGACACTGTCGTCATAGAGCATGACACCGTCATCATACAAAACGGCATTGCTCGAGCCAAATTGCTTAAGATCAAGACCATGGGTACTGATACAGCTGGGTTGGTGATTTTCCAACCGGCCACATTGGTGGTAAAACCAGAGCTGTTGATTGCTCAAAATGATACTGGCATTCAAATTGTCAACGCATTTTTAACGAATAATGGACAGGTTTTCATTGAAGAATGTAGAGTGGGGCTCTATGCGGCACCATCCACGACACAAATACAGATCAACGGGAGCATTCGCATTCGTAATTCTCGAAAAGGTATCGTCAACTACGGGCGTTTTGAAAACACACTTGCCGCTGAAATTGAATGTAAAAATATGAGTGGAAGTCTGCAACAAGATGCCTCCATCGAAAACTTCCACACCTTTTCTAACGATGGAAGTATCTATATCCACGATGTACTGACCATGGGTATTATCAACCGGCACGAAGGCACTTCCTTTGTGAACAATGGAGAGATTGAGGTCGACACCAGTGGAAGATCCATAGAACTACTGGACTCCTCTAACTTTACCAACCACGGCACCATGCACCTCATCAATGCCCAAGGTGCAATACGTGTTGTGAAAGACGCCACTTTTCAAAATAATAACCTAGTATTTGGTGAACGGCTTAGTGGCAATGCCGTCGGTTGTTTCTCCAACGGAGCGGCCACAAACAGTGATACGATGGTTTTTAGAAACCTGACCGACGATGGCATTCGAATTGGTGGTTCTTTTTTTAACACTTCGAATGCCTATTTACATGTTGCCGATGTGCAGGGAAATGCAAATGCCATCTACATCATTGCAGAGGATACTTTGACCAACCTGGGTGAGATCAAAATAGATTCAGTTGATACAGAATCAGGTCTCCTGATCGGTCCCGGTGCCATGCTGGAGAACGATGGCTCTTTAGAAATCAATATCTCGCAAACGGGCATACTTTCACAGGATGGATGTATAGAAAACAAAGGTGATATTACGATCACCGAAACTGCTCTTGGCATTTCTATCAGCACCGCTCTCCTACGAAACTTCTTGAATGCTAACTTAAGTTGCCTTAATGGGATCAATGGCATTCTGATTGTAGATGGAGCTTCATTTGTCAACGAAGGGAACACAGCCACGGCCATGATGATGGGCACACCCTTTGAAGTGGAAGCCAACTCTACCTTCGAAAACACAGGAACAATGGATGTCCAAAATTAAGGACACCGGTTATACTCCACGTCGGCAAGACAAGGAATTACACATGGATAAGTGTCTTAGATCTCTTCTTATATTCTCCGTCCGATCAACAATAGTGAATCATCTTGTTCAAATTCCGCATAAGGTTCTATCGAGATGATATCAAAATATTTCTGGAAAATTTCTCGAAGGCTCTTGATCTCGTGATAGTTGACAAAAAGACCTTTAAACCATTCTGAGCCATCCCCTTTCCAAAACGAATGACAGATCACTCCATCTTCGTTCAATATATCATGTTGTCTTTCAGCCGAGCTAGCAAGTTCATCGTCGGTCAAATGATGCATAACCTTGTTGGAAAAAATACCGTCAAAACTTCTAGTAGTCTCTAGGGTCGCAGCGTCCAATTGGATAAAGACTCCTTCAGGGTGTTCAACTTGCAAATGGTCTAAGAAAATCAAAGAATTATCAGATCCAATAACTTCATATTTTTCAGATAAGATACCCCAGTCTGTACCAGGACCCGATCCAATTTCTAGCACAGTGGAACCACTATGGACAAACTCAGCGAATCTTGCAATCAGTTGCCGCCCATTTACATCTTTGGCAAGTTTAATATACTCTTCAACAGACTCCTTTGTATGGTAATACTCTTTCTTCTTCATTCTTCCTGAGCTACAAGTACAAGTGGGACAATCGGAGTAAACGTTCCCTTTCTTCAAGCGCATTCCATCAACTCGATCGACGTCCAAATCTCGAATGAAGGCACGGTTAGGTCCTTTTTAATGACATCAATCTGTTAATCTACATACATTCTACTTCTACGATTTTTTTTATCCAGGGCCGTTAAACCACCCGACAATCCCACAACAAGATTGTGGTGGAGAATGTTGTTCAGGAAATGTCCGACAAAGTTTCTTCATGTAGTCTGAGAGAGCAAACTACCGACAATCGGACTAGTACATTCTGATCCCTAATATCTGAATGGACGACCTGATTAATCATGATGGTGTATCATTTCAGCATCTTGGCTGCGATTAAAAGGAATTTTGAGCTGCCATCGATCGGTTTCGTCATGAATTTTCAGTACAACATCATCATTATCATCTACGATCTCTGCTGTCATTGCTGGAATTTGATGCTCTGCGGGCAGTAGCAGCCAGACAATGGTAGCAGTGCCCTCGATGTGGGTTGAAAAGCGACTGGCCACATTCGGTTCGAAAATATTGTACTCTGGGCTGTACCATCCCTGCGGATGGGGACTTTCTTGTCCTTTGATGAAATCCACTTCAAAATTATGATCACTCAGTGGTATGATTGCCAAGTTACCATGATCATTATTTGTCTGGACTGTACTTCCATGCTTCTCTACTACACAATCAGGATGCCAGTGCCAAAAGGCTTCCACCATACGAGGTCTATCCGTGATGATTCGATCAACGACTACCCAAAAAGCTCCCCGAACGTAAAAAAGTGATCGAATATGTTCTACCTCCCCGTCAAGGTCCTCAAAGGCTGAAAACGAATTTGAAGCATAATCAAAGGCTTCGGTGATTGTCCAATGATGGTCACCAAGTGGCTCATCAGCGAGTTTAGAACCTGGACCCTGACCTTGTTGATCCAGTAAAATGAGATTGTGCGCTGCACTGCTCTGTGCATAATTTCTAAATTTTCTTGCGGTCTCCCCAGTGTAAGCAAATCGTCCTGCATCCACCAATATATCTCGACCAAAAGCGGCTAGGGACAAATGCAGTTTATCGTTGTGCTGATGACCACTCCCCCATGGTCCTATATCAAAAAAAGACCAATGAGCCTGGTTGTCATATCCACTGCGTGAGATCAGCTGACCCGCCCAAGGATAAAAAAAGGATGGGCCAGATGCCGGCCTTGTTCCTGTGGTACCGTTGGTGGCTATATATGTCCAATCGTCCTTGTCAAAATTTTCTGCTCCCTGCAAGATTAATGGACGGTCACTGCCACGATCTCCATCGTTGTTAAGAATGCGAAAGCCATCGGGTCTCATCGCATGGGCAATATAGCTGTACATATCCTCAATCGTCTGAGTATAAAAATCAGGGAGCTTTTTTCCCGACCGATCACAGATGTTTTTGAACAACTCAAAATTTCGCAAAGAGACATTGTGGTAGTGCGAGGTAAGCTCCGTTTGTACGCCGTCGGCATATACCTGTCCTTTCATACTTTCTACCATAGTGCTAATGGAATAATCCAGCCAGTCACCAGAGGCTTTGTACTCCGGAAAATTGGTAGCAACCGTTGCTAATGCCGAGATCTCCATGGTGAGCCAGTTATTACCTCCATGAAAATTCCTGTTGTAGTGTGCATGATCTGGCAAACTGCTCAACATGAGCAACTGCGTAGCCGGTGACAAATACTTACTATTGAGCAAACCGAAAAAAATACGTGACCATACCTTAGCACGTGCAGCGACTTCTAAACCGCGCCATATCGAGTTGTGCCCCTTGGCATTCGGATACGGCATGCTTTTTATGATAAAATCTCGCAAAAAGAGGTCTATGTAAACTGCATATTTAGGATTACCGGTATCTAAATAGGTGCCAAGCAAACTCAATATCTGACTGTGCCGATTAGATAACCAGGCCCACTCCCTGTCATTATTGGGACCTTTGTAATACCAATCTCGATGCCCATCGCTGCCGTATGGCACCTGTCCTCTTACATTCTGAACAAAGAACACGTCCTTCAAGGTAGTATCGGCACTAGGTACAGTAACATCAGAGTCTTCTGGCAGTTCTTTCCTTAGGTGTTGGGCTGTTGAACCATGCTGGTAGTACGCTAATAAATGAGTACATGCTTCCACGAGGTTTCCTCGATCCTCTGCCGCCTTCACTTTCTCAAGACCTGGATATCCAAGATCTAGATGGTCCATCAAGGCTTCCATATGTCCAGGATGCGATCTACACACGTCTTCCACAGTAACGATCTCTCGCCAAGCGCCCTGCGCATGCAGACATCCACCAAGGAGGTAGAATACGGCGGCTACTATAACTGCTAGATGAAATATCCTCATTATTTTCATTCTTTGATTGATGAAATAGGTCTCTATGCCAGCGCACAAAGATCCCTTTCTTCTTTTGGCTGACAGAAAACAAACCAAAGTTACAGTAAACATTCACCATATCGCTATTTCTTGGATCCTCACTATCACGAGGTTTTTCTGGCCAGCTGAGACCACCTTGGTACTGGACAATACTCATGAAATGAGTTATTTTAACGTGAATAATGGATAAGAAAAAGCAGTGATTATAGTATAAAAATAGGAGAATGTTTAATATATTAAATGTTGATAACCAATCATATAATAAACAATTCTCCTCTCATGAATATAGATAAACTTATCGAGATTTTTGTCAAAGTTGATGACTTTTTTAAAGAATTTGACGACCAAATCAACTCTATGAGGCTCCAGAGCGGCTCAAAACGGATTAGAAACAGAAAATCCAAGCTTGCTGACTCCGAAATGATGACCATTTACATTGCCTTCCACCTGAGTCATCACACCAATTTTAAGGCTTTCTATAACGGCTATGTCTGCAAGCATTGGATCGATCTATTTCCAAATCTGGTTACTTATGAGCGTTTTAATCAGTCTCAGAAAAAACTCATTATTCCATTTTTCTTCTTCTTAAATCAACAATGTCTTGGCCATAGCAGAGGAGTCAATTTTATTGATTCCACCACCTTAAAAGTCTGTCATATCAAAAGAGAAAAACAGCATAGAGTTTTCAAAAATATTGCCACCAAAAGCAAGAGTACAATGGGTTGGTTTTACGGCTTTAAGCTCCACCTAATCATCAATGACAAGGGTGAGTTGCTTTCGTTTTATCTCTCTAAGGCCACTACCGATGACCGCAACTTAAAGGTAATCAATAGTTTAGTTCAATCAATCTTTGGTAAACTTTATGGTGACCGAGGATATATATCCACAAAATTAGCTGACTTACTTTGGAACGACGGAATTAGTCTGATTTACAAAAGAAGAAGAAACATGAAAAAGCAAAATCTCTCAGACGAGGACAAGTTATTGCTACGTAAACGGTCGCTCATAGAGTCTGTCAATGATGAGTTGATCGTCAAACATCTGCTCCATAGAACATACTCGACACAGATCTATCCAAGGTTTCATGAACAATCTATTATCCGGTCTGTGCGCATACCACTTCTTACCTAAAAAGCCTTCTCTCAAATTTGAACAACTTAAAGAGGTTAGCAATCAGTTATTGCTCGATGCTGCTTAAACATTATTCACGTTATTTTAGATCAGATTTCACTCAACATTTGATCGTTTCAATGGGGGATTATCTGAACATAAGTCTCAACATGCTCTGGTGCGTAATTTTGCTGGGCTCACCTTCTCTGACGTCGTGCCAGGAGTCAAGTGCTTTGAACGTGGAGATCCGCGGTGTTTATGGGAATCCAAAACCTCTATGGGACAAGGGATGGAAACTCGCTGAACTGGGTGTAAACGCAATCTTTGTACACAGTGGATCTATCACAACCGATATGGTCACCAAGGCCCAAGCAAATGGTCTAAAGGTATTTGCCGAATATGCAACCCTTAACGGAAAGGATTATGTAGATCAACATCCTGAAGCATGGGCCATCAATGCACAGGGTAGACAAGTAAGTCCAGCGGGATGGTTTATGGGTGTATGCCCCACCGAGCCAGGATTCAGAGCATATCGCATTGACCAATTGAGGAAGCTGCTTGTTCAATTTCCACTGGATGGTGTCTGGATGGATTATGTGCATTGGCATGCTCAATTTGAGGAGCCAGTACCCATCCTTCCAGAAACCTGTTTTTGTCCTCATTGTCTGGAAAAGTTTGCGCATTATCTGGGAGTAAACATTCCAGGAGATAGCACCGACTTAAAGGCGGCCTGGATATTAGAAAACCATGACGTGGCCTGGCGCGATTGGCGCTGTCTCATCGTCAAAGAATGGGTCTTGCAGGTCAAGAAGATTATAAAGGAAGTACGACCTAATGCACTCTTAGGATTATTTCACTGTCCATGGGATGATCAAGAATTTGCAGGCGCGCGTCGCCGGATCTTAGGGCTAGATTATGATCTGCTGAAAGATTGGGTTGATGTCTTCTCTCCTATGGTGTACCACGGCAGAATGGGAAGAAAGCCTGAATGGGTAGGTGATAACATCCGATGGTTTTGCGACAGATTAGGCATTAAAGATAACATAGGTCCCAAGGTGTGGCCTATTGTCCAGGCTTATGATGATCCCTATGCTATCTCGGCCAAAGAGTTTGAGATGGTTTTGAGGGGTGGCATGAGCGGACAAGCCAGTGGAGTCATGATGTTTACCACCTATGCCATCGCCATCGATACCAGCAAAATGGCAGCTATGCGGACAGTGTACGAGGAGGTCCAAAGGTAGTTTTCATGTGCCGGCTATTTCAACCTTCAGTCTTAGAGCTGCCCCTTAATTGGCAACAATAGGTGGTCAGTCTTTTTCGAGTTCTGGATCCCTCCCCTATACTTAGCCAGCAGAAAATCAGTCCTAAAACTAACGGCACATCATTCTTCGCATAGGGTCTCTATATCCATCCAATCGAGCTCCACTCGATTTTCATCCAGCAAACACTTGCGTAGCAAAGATGGAATTATTCTCAGGATTCCAACCAATGGCCGTACCAGATCTGGTAAAATCCTGATTGATCATATTCCGATAATGACCTGGAGAGTTTACCCAGTTCTGCACGATCGTGTCGGCCATGTTATTATAAGAGTCCGTCATGATCTCCTTACGTCCATCGCTCCATTGCCGCACCATCATACCCTGATACTGCACGTTCTCCCCTACTGTCGAATAAGTACCTCCGAAGGTATCTACCCTTTCCTTTACTGTTTTCTTGTTAGGGTTCTCCTGGTAGTGTGAGAGAACATCATGTTTGAGTTGGTAGATATTCTGGTCAGTGGCCGCCGCCAATAAAATACTGTCTTCTCTTAGACTGGATGCACCTTTACCCTGCCGTACTTCATTCACACCGTCGTGCACTAGCTGTGCGAGCAGATGAGCATCAAAATTATGAATGTCGATGCGCTGATTCGTAGAATTAACCGCCGGTCTATAGGGACTGCTACCAGGTGTATGCACATCTTTTTCATTTTCATCCATATCAATGAGATCACGTATCCGCTTGGCTATGCTACCGAAAACTCCCTTGCGATCTACCTGGTCCAACACTTGCCTGGCTTTGGCGTTTTTTCTTCCCGTTGCTCTCAAGGCATTCAACAGTTTTACCAGTGGTGAATCAGGAATTTCGCGCTCAAGCATATCCAACAAACGATGCGTGGCCCCATCAACATTTCCTTTTTTCAGTGACGACTCTACCTCAGCCAGGTCCCTGTCGACGGGGATACTGGATTCATCTTTTGGTAGGTTACCATCCAGCCAATTCTCGATAATGTACTTCGGGCGAGCCCCCGTAAATGAAGCGACGGAGGCTCCTCGGTGCAACAGGTGCACTTGTGGAATGCTTCTTACTTCATAGAGAGCTGCCACCTGCGGATGTTTCTCCACATCAACCATAGCCAACAGCCAACTAGACTGATTGTCATCTGCAAGCTGCTGCAACACAGGTTTCAAGGTCCTACAAGGTCCACACCAATCGGCATAAAACTGAATGACCACAGGAAAATCATGGCTTTTTTTGATGACCAAATCAAAGTCTCCGTCGTAGGTGAGCGTATTTTCCATCTTCTAGATTTTTCCCTAAATGTATCTATATATTCTTGATAGTCTAAGACTGCCAAACAAGAAATTCACCTTTTAATCATAGCTATTTCGGGGTAGACAAGCCAGGAAAACAAGCATAGTGGGGATATACGATTTTTACTGACAAAGGATATCACACCAGAGACCAACCATAGATGATAAGTTACGATTCGACTCCCTTGGCCTTGTTTTGGCCCAGCACTCGGAGGAGGAGGCTTTTATCCAATAGATCTGATTCTCATAGGTCGTTCAGCAACTGAGATTTCGATACCGATCTGGTTTTGTGACTTCAGTTTTCATTGCATCGCGCAACATTTTCCAGATTATCTTCGTCTTTGAAATGCAACCCCTCAGCAATTCCATTGTCTTCTAAGTTGGAAACCAACTATTATTGGCTCAGTACTAACCTAACTTATTTCGATCAGACCAGTGAAAGAAGCTACCTACTTGCTGGCCGTGCTCCTTATCGGCGTAGGCCATGCCACTCCCACTTGTCAAGAAACCAACGAACTTGACAGCATCTCCCAATCAGTTTTTCATAGACTTATCAAAGAAGCACAAGCTAAAAGACATCAAAACGTTGTTGATTTTTTCATGGATCACAAAATGGCGTTTCGACATGACATCAATCTATTCGATCAATCCATCAATTACTTACTAGAGACCGATCAAGTATCGACGGCTGCAGAAGTACTCAAGCGGAATCCGTTTGTGATGTCACAACACAATGAACAAGCCCTCTTCCACTATTATACAGCAATAACTCAAATTCTCAGTAAAAGAGGTTGGCCCGATTTTAAAGTGGCGGAAAAAACACTGAATGCTGCCGCTCTATTTATGCAAAGGTCCTTCTCACCGGACTATGGCTTTTTCTCGGATATCGAAAATGCTCGTGGATATCTCTCCATTACCGCCAGGGGGCTCAGCACCAATCGAGGAGCAAAGGATCCGGTGTGTATTGTACGTCATGAATTTATCAAAATGGCTATTCACCATTTTCGACAGGCACTGATGTACAATCCAGAAAACGAGTATGCACAGCGAAATTTAGATACACTTTATGCCAAATTAACCATGGCCGGGTTGCCGATTCCTGCAGATCCCTATGAGCAAAATATTTTGGCAGGTAAACAGATAGCTTTTGACTCCTTGAATGTCGATTCTCTCAACAGCACAACATTGCTGCCTGAATTGGATTATGATTTATTACCCCACAATTATCGTCTTATTCTCAGCGAATTGTCACAGTATGATGAAATCATCCTTTGCATCGATTTTAGTGGATCTATGGAAGACCCAGTTGGATGGGCTGCGGAAACATCAAAATTTCACATTGCACAGCAATTGGCATTGTACATCGCGATGCATATGCGATCACAAGTCTTTATCGGTGCCATATCAGTAGGACAGGATTGCGATGTCACCAGTATGATTTTAGATCATCCCATCGCGACGGTTAGTCGTCGTGAATTAATGGTTCAGATCGATCATGCGAGACCATATGGTCATACACCTCTCAATCGCAGATTGCAACTCACCAAAACCATGTTTTCTGCCAGGCGCAATCGCAAATTGGTTTTCCTCCTCAGCGATGGTATGGACACATGTAAAGAAATACCTGACCTATGTGGTACAGCTGCTTCACTTGCCAGTCACGGTATCGATCTATCAGTATTCTCTTTCATCAATGAGACTCTTGACGAAGAGTCTCGCTCTGCATATTCGATCTACCATTGTATGGTCACTCCATCGGAGGGGAAGATCTACAAGATAACGGAGCTTGGTGGCGTGGAAGATGACATCGATTATGTACCTGTGAGTAATAATACTTTGGTCTTGCCTCCCATGGACTCATCCATCTTATGGAATAATAATCAGCATCTATTTCAATTTAATATTGAGGGTGTTGAACCCCCGCTGCGGGCCATATTGACATTGGATTAGAAGCCGTCAGATGTGCGTCAGGACGTAATCTTTTCCGGTCGGACAAGGACGATGATCCAGCCGCTGATAAAATCACCTCTTTTTAGACGAGTGCCCAATCTAAATTGTCTTCTCCTGAGATAATCTTGCTCCCTAGGGCCTCCACCACACAATTGAGCCCAGTCCCAAAAGAAAACCAATTCAAAAATGACTGATTTTATAAAGATGACACTTTTCTGAGTGACTCACTGGTGCCTTATGTTGTTCTTAATGACTCACGATCACCCGTTTCGACTGAATTTGACCCTTTGCTGTGCTTAAGGTTAGCAAGAGCACTCCCTGAGCAACACCATGCTCGTGAAGATCTAGCCCGATGCTCCTTTGATTTGATACCGGAAGAATGCTGATCTGGTTGCCCAAAATATCGGACAGCCGTAGACTACCTGAGGTCACCTGGGTCGAAAAATCTACTACCATTTGATCGGTCGCTGGGTTTGGAAAGACCGATATCTGTAAGTCATCCACCGGTGCAGCCATCTCAGTGAGACTTGCAGGCAAAACACAAGCTGTCGCATCACCCAATGAAATGCTCAGATTCTGACCATTCGCACCATTATTATATCCGTCCGAAAGCTCTACTCGAACATTTCTTACTACACCGGAAATATGAATTTCGGCACTTCCAATCTGATCACCTCGAAAGACCTTAAGAATCTGTTCTCCAGTACCATCATCAAAATAGACCGTTGCTACTTCAATATATCTGCGTCTGGGATTACCATTGGTTCTGGCATTCAAATTGGAAATCGTAAATGCAACTTCTGAAGTATTTGCAGGCATTGATAACAGGCTCGAATTCGCTCCAATTCCAGCATGCATGAGAGAGGCCGGATCAAAGGAAAGGTTGGTTTGATCCAGGTTGGGACATGGATCATTTTCATCACAGACACCATCTTCATCTGTATCCACACATGGATTTCCTGAAGCACAATACACGACCTCGCTTAGGCTGACGGACTGCCCTTGACTATTTCCGTCATATCCATCCTGTAACGTTACGGTAATGGAGCTGACAACATCTTGTATCGAGATGGTAACCTCATTCATCGTATCTCCACTAAATGTGCCGTAAGTTAGGCTTGTACCATTTCCGTCTACATAGGTGATCACGACCACATCCTCATATCTTTGCGTCGGATTACCTTTTAATACCGCATCCAGACCAGCAATGCTAAATGAGGCATCATTGCTATTCAAATCCAAGACAACCATGGTCGTACTACTCCCACTGCCGCTGTGATTTAGCGGATTGTTTGAAAAGGCGATTGATTCTTGGGAGCAATCACAAAAATCAGGAATCCCATCATTGTCTGAATCGACATTATCATCACCTCCTTCGCAGATGTCATTGGAGTTGCAGACTCCATCACCATCGCTGTCCTGAAAAGTACCAGAACACTGGCATTGTTCATCAAGCTCATCGTCGCTGGTACAAGCATCTTCATCGTTACATGAGGCTCCTGGATAGGCCATAGCGTCATTATCGTTACAATCTGTATCATCTGCGACGTAGCCCAAAGGTGCAGAGCAGTCCTCGATATAGTAGTTTGGATCTCCGAATCCATCTCCATCTGAATCGGCATAAAAGACCAATGTCTCCACCACGGTAAAGTCGACATTATGACTATCATTAGCAGGATTATCATCTACAGTTCCATTGGGGTCTGAGGTTGTTGCGGTGAAGGTATGAGTTCCAGGAGTCACCACCAGGACGGGGAGCATCACTTCCTGGGAGCTCCCTGCTGCCAATGATCCAGTCCAATGGAATGTGTGCACAGTGCCATTATCTACTCGGTAGTTAACGGCGACACTGGTGATAAGTTCCGTCCCGGCATTAGTTAGAGTAATGCTTGGGATCAATTCAACGGAAACGCAGATCTGTCCCACGGGAGATCCAACTGCAGAGATGGCTGCATCTATCCGGGTTCCTGCCCCACAAGAGGAAAGGCAACCCGCATTATAAACTCGATCCCTAATCAGGTCTCCAGGCTGAGGACCGAAGCCCAGATTAAAATCGATGCCTGCGCCCTGCACCAGGTGGCAGTAGCTCATGATGGTTCCCATATTTGGAATAGGGCCATCACAACCACCGTATCCCAGTGATGACCCGCAACCATCGATGGCGGTGTTGTCGCCGTTCCAGGCACAAGAATGAGTATGTGGAGATCCCAGAACATGTCCAATCTCGTGGGTCAATACTTCAATCGTCCAGCTGTAGGCCGGCACATTGCTAAATGTGTTGCCTATGTCGCTGTATCCCAACGCGACAGATTTGCGGCAAAGGGCATCAACATAAGCAATGCCACCCCCACCTTTGTTGCCAACCAGATGCGCCATGTCTCCATTGTATTGTCCAGAGAGTCTAGATTGGAATTGATTTAGGTGATCACTGGTGCTGGGGCCCGTGTAGGGATCTTCTACATCCCACACCAGCATTTCGCTTATTTGGAAGTTGATCTCCTCGTTGGCATACAATATTGCTACCTGATTGAAAGCAGCCATCACATAATCAGCCGCCTGCTGAGCTCCTCCCTTACTCACGACAATATCATGATCAACCTCCACATACACATTGACACAATTGTCACTGTTAGCGGCTAAGAGATTACGTTGGCCTACTTGGTTAGGCTGACCGATATAATGGCTGGATTCATCTACAAAACAATCAAATGGATTTTCGATATTCAGGTCCTTCTCTTTGAAGAAAAGATATCGTTGAGCACCTTCTTCTCTCACAATGTTATACACTTCACCCTCCAGTGAGATCAGGCCTGAGAGCTCTCCGTCATAGACGGATATGGCCGACATTGATTCCTCCACGCCGTTCACTACTCCCCAGTAATACAGTCCATGGTTGGCCTCCAATCGCCTACCCGATGACAAATGTATTCGAAAGTCATCTGATACAAAATTTGATTGCACCAAATCGAGTTGAAAGGTTTTCCCTGCACTAGGAATCGCAATTTGGATCGCTTCCTGATCTTGTTTGACCAAGGTCTCTAGTACATCAGCATTGATATCTAATACATCGCTCTGGAGCAGTATTTCTTTCACATTTCCCTCCTCCCTGGCAAAATCCTTGTTTATAGTAAATAGGTCGTAAGAAGTAAAGCCACGGACAGCCTGAGATTTGACTTTTGACCAAACGACTGTTTGTGCATTGAGGTGCAAGATGCTTAATACTAAACAAATCGCGATCAAGGTAGCGCTTCTTCCATTCATATTATGAAGTTTTAAGATTGGTTAAAAAGAAAGTATAAACCGCTCTGAGAGTCCGCTTCAAAAAAAATAGAAGAATGTACCGCAAAAGAATTTTGCGAGTGTGATGATGATAAAACGAAAGTCGCAATGACTTATTTTCTCACTGCACCTATTATCTGGCACCTTTCAAAAGACTGACTGATGTAGTCAAGCTTTGGTGTGTGTCTGAGTACACCTAAGAATTTAGCATTTGTCACCTGGACGAGGCTCGAAATCAATCACGCAGGAAGGCCGCCTACACCCTTTCATTATGGATATAACCGTTGTTTTCTATGTATCCGTCACCAAGAACAAAGTCCAAAATAATCAACTCTTCAGAACCTGTAGTTCGCGGATAAAGGAAGATGAAAGCTTCTTGTCTACCAGCACAAATAATCTTTCATCGGCACTTGGTGACAAATGCTGCAAAGCATGCATGAAATAGCGCGCATAATCCCCGGAGCTAATCTCAGATGAGGAATAACCATCATATAATACTTTTGCTTTACCCTCAACCTCAATAACCTTTATTCGCTTCTCACTACACCATTGACCCAGGTCTTTCACTTCCTTCATCCAACAATACCATTGCAATCTTTTGTTTTTACTCTTCGAAAACAGGATCTCACCTTTGGCAAATTTCTTTAGGGCATCTTTCAACAGTCCCCTTCTGGTAATGAATGGTGCACTGTCCTGATATAGCAATAGGTCGGCATAATTTTGCTTTTCAATCAACGAAACATCCTCCATATTGGCTGATAATCTCTCTCCGTCAACCTCCATAAGCAGCCTCCTCTTAATATTAATAGAAGCTTGACCAATTTTCAGGAGTGCTTTCATCGACAGGAGCGTCTTTAGCACATGAGATAGTTCCAATAGGTTAGTTTTCCAGCTCCTCATTGTGGGAATATCCACTTGAAATGCAGCAAGCAGTTTCTTGCAGAAAAGGGCGAATCGTTTTCTTGACTTCACTTTCAAGTAAGCATCCCATGCAAAGCATATAGTCGGGCGGTACAAAAGTTCATAGGTATTGGCAAACCTGTCCTTGTAAGAATCAGTCCCGGGTGTTAGGTCAAATAAGTTGTAACCATTCTTACCCAGATGAGATGCCAACTTCACAAGCAGCAAAGTGCCAGGTGACTGCTTACTCTCGGAAGGATCAAAGCTGATCATTCCCAAACAAACTCGCTGATCATCCCTCACACCGACATGACAAGCTAAGAGCTTTTTGTCCAACCACAGTGAGCTGACATGAAGAGCACCGGTCAAAGCTGTCAATTTGGTAGCAAACTCAATCTTGCAAGGATCCTCGTAAAATGGGCGATTGTTGTTCTTCGCCTCCCTTCTAAAATCACATTGGTACTGGGCCGTTTGCAAAACTTCACGAACAATCGCTGCATCTCGGATAACTTCAAAGCGGAAGTCGCCTCGATTTCTAAAACGATTAAACTTTGATCTCAAAGACCGACTCTTAAGCAATTTGTCGAGCTTTTCTTCATCCTCCAATCTCCAAATGGGAGCGCGTGTCGATTCTACATGAATGTATGAGTTATGGTCGATCGCTGCCATCAAGGGAGCCACATCAAGTCCTGAAGGAAGCCAGCTCCATGACCACTTTTTCACCTTTATCTCCTCTTTGACAATGGTGACAACATCCCTTAAGAATGGCCTGGTTGCAGATTCAGTTGCCAGCCAACCATGGTACTCGGCATTTCCAGCGTGAACTAGTTTTTCCTTCCCTTTCTGCCAGGCCAAAGCGATTAGACCAACCAACATATTCTTCTCATTCTTTGATAAGATAATTAACGGATCAAATCGATCCTTGTAAACTTGATACCAGATAGATAAAAAATCTGGAGATTGAAGTTGACAAAAACCTGCTGAGTGGGCAATCAGTTCCTGCCACTCCTGGAGAAATTCCGAATTTCCAAGTAGTTTAAGAGCTCGCTGATTTCTAACAAGAGTTGTAGTGAGGTTCATAGATTTGAGTGCTGACATCCTCTCTGCTTTGGATATCAGAAATTAAAAAAATGAATAGTCCCCTAAATGTTTGGGCATCTAGGCATCTAGATAGATAAAAAGCACTACCAAAATCTTGAAAGCGATCATCGTTGAGCCTCGATACTTAACAAAAATTAAGATCCAGTTCAAGGGTAAACAGTCAATGCAAAAAGCTCTCAGGTGATGTTGATAAACTAATCCAATTCTAGTATGTACCTTATCAGATCCAGACTATCTGTGGCCATGATTTAAAAACCTCCATCTGAAAACTCATCTGTTACTGTTCTTTCCTGCCGGCATTAAGTAATGGCTAATCATCTCTTTTCCATCGAGCCTTCTGCACGACTGCCATCACAATTAGGTGAGTTGTTTGCTTTCATTTTTTTGGTTCCCGTTAATACCTAATCCATGGTTCTTTCCGACGATTCTGTTACAAAAGATAACTAGAAATATTAAGAATGAAAAATCCGGTCTTCATCCTGAGCATCAAGCGTTGAACTATGCTTAAAGTTTCCAATCAGACATCGCGGAGGCTTCAGGTAGACTTCATTTATAGATTCACGATAATCTTTCTGCAGTACATGCAATAAGCTGCTCAGGAAAAATGGTAAAGGTATTGGAGGTTTCTTTTTGCGAAAGACCCTTGTCATTCGCCAATAATTGATGGCCCTGCCTCCCTAGAAACTCTCACTTTGATATCCCACAAAACTTACTACTATACCTTCAGATTTCTGAGCTTTCACTTTGAAAGTACCATGGTGGTCAGATGTAGTCCCGATGGTGGTGCCTGACACCACAATGTGAGCACCGGCAAGTGGTCGTCCTTCCTCATCGAGGACCGTACCTGACCAATGCCCATCTGAGTATCTGGCATCCACATTGAGGGAGCGATTATTTAGCTTGGCTTTCTGCACGATAATGATTCCCTGCTTGCTATGATCGGCATTGACTTTATCCTTGCTAAGCTCAAAAACAATCGGTAAAATCATCATCACTCGTACTGGCTTGTCTCTTTGCCTTCCCGGCCTAAACCAGGGAGCATCACGAACTACTCTAGTAGCTTCACGATCACACCCGAAACCAATCCCCTCTACCGCTGTTACATCTGACAAAGAACCGTCTTTTTCCACGACAAACTGAACATCAACGCGTCCCTCCACACCGTTTCGACGAGCATGTATGGGGTACTTTATTGCCTGAGTCACGTACTTGTAAAAAGCATCCATACCGCCTTCAAACTCGGGAAGTTCCTCAACCGCAGTCAATATCTCTCCATCGTGTTTCACCTCCTCGACGAGAGATCCTAAGTTGGCTCCTTCCCTTTCAAGTGCGAGATACACTGTGCCCTTCATCTGGTCGCCCTTCTTCACATGAATGAGGTAAGGGTCAAGTCCTTGTAACTCCTCCATAATCGTCGTTCTTTCATCCTCAAACACATCTACTTTAATGAACGATAAATTGTCCTTGATATCGGCCATGTCTTTCTGCATAGATGGTGGCAATTGATCAAAGGTGATCGAATGGCTCTGACGACTCAATACTGTTATTTCCTGATCTTGCTCCTCGCTGCAGGCAAATACGATTAGTAGAACAAGAAACATGGAAGCCAGTATACCAAGTTTCCAAATACTCACTTCTCTTGCATGTTGCTTCATGGCCATGAGACGATTAAAAATAAATCCATCATGGAACGAACTGGTTAAGCTCAATCCGGTTGGTTTTAAAGTGCTACTAATCAGCACTGAAGAATACTGATCGATCGTATATGACTTCAGTGCGTAAGCGTCAGCCTGGTATTCATGTATTTTCTTAATCTCTCTAATACTAAGCCACGCCGTCGGAAGCCACCAAAAACAGATCTTAAAAAGCTCAAGGCAAACTAAGTCATACGAATGTCCCAAGGCGACATGTGCTTTTTCGTGTTTCAGAATCATCGCATATTGTCGCTTGTCTCTGCAGATCACATCGCTGATAAAAACCCAATTAAAAAAAGTAAAACTTCCCTGAATATCATGGATTCTTCTGACGTACCGATCATCGAATTTCTCATGTCTGCTCTTGCGATCCAAATAGATCAAATAGCATACACTCCCTAAGAATCTGCACAGTAAGAACAAGCTAATAGCCAGATAAGTCCACAACCATAGGTCGGACTCCCAAATTGTTGTGTGCGACGATCGAACCACAGACATACTGTCCAAAGGAATGGATTCCACAGTTACAGCTGAGTATAACTCCTCACTTGCGAATGAAAATTTTGGAAGCTTTAATAAAGGAACAACAAGAGCTAAAAGGGTAGATCCCAGCAGGTAAAACCTCATTTTTGCATACTGGTATTCTTTTCTTAGCAAGAACCAATACCCCAGCATCAGTGCTGTATGAATAAGCGACAGTTCTATCAGATAATTAGTCATGATTCTTTATTTTTTAATTCTGCAAGAAGTTGCTCAAGCTCATGGAGACTGAGATTATCCTGCTTAGTAAAAAAAGAGACCATTTGTTGATACGATCCGTTGAAGTATTTTTTCACAAAACCCATCATAAATGACTTGGTATATGCCTCTTTGGTAATTAAAGGATAATACTTGTGAGACTTGCCATAGGTTTTATGTGCGACAAAGCCCTTTTGTTGCAAAATGCGTACTATCGTTGACACTGTGTTATAGGCGGGTTTTGGCTCGGGAAATTTATCGAGCATGTCTTTGACAAATGCGGCGTCCAGTTGCCAGAGGACTTGCATGATTTCTTCTTCAGCTTTTGTTAATTCCTTCATGGAACATCTTACTTTTTCAGTTAAACTAAATCTTTAGTTCAAATATAAATGCTTTGGCTTACTTGCACAAATTTTTTGAACTAAATTTTTAGTTTTTGTACATCGGCCCATTGTGACTCACAAACCTACATCAAAGACCATCTCGGTAGAGGAACTCCCAACAGCACCAAAAGTCGCAAGTTCTGAGAAGCCAATTTTCACTCAGGTGATCTGGGAATATCTGGTCTCTCATATCCAATTTTTATCCAATTTATCACCTTCGATGGTACTGGAAGTCAAAGGAGCATACCCTTAAACCCGCTGTCCCTTTTTCTCGAGGTCACTGTATTTTCCTCGATCAGGGGATCACGCTGCCACCAAAGGATGTCTCGGAGCTTTTGTATATTTCATCTCCTCATTTAAGAACCAAATACAAACGAGTCTTATGAAAAAAAATCGATTTTCCCGCCGTTCATTCTTTTCCAACGGTGTCATGGGGGTGACCGGTGCCATGGTAGCCAGCTCGCTAGATGGTCTGGTTCATTCTGTAGAGGCCACACCGAAAGCCTCCAGCCCCTCGCAACTGAAAATCACCGACGTTAAGTGTGGTTTTATACGAGGTGAGCACAGCCTTTTCGTGAAAATCTATACCAACCAAGGAATCGTAGGACATGGTCAGGGAGTCGACGGAGTATATGGCACCTATTATGTAGTGAAGCACATCGCTAAGAGGCATCTGATCGGTGCCAATCCGCTAAATGTGAATCGGCTGCAGGAGGAAATGCGCCGAGGCGGTCTTTTTAAAGGAGCCCAGGCCGGTATGTATGTCTGTGTTATGACGGCATTAGAAACGGCCTTGTGGGATCTCGTAGGTAAGGCCTTGGAGCTTCCTGTCTATCAATTGCTGGGGGGTAAATTTCGCGATAAGATTCGTGTGTATTGCGACACCGCTGGCAGCCGTCTGGCAGCCGACGAAATGGGGCGACGTGCCAAAGAGGATGTAGATAAATATGGATTTACCGCTGTGAAATTTGATATTGACGACCGAGGTGACCCAAACAAACTCGACCCTTACAACTGGAGTGTCAGTATTCCTGAGTTGGAACGCATGGAAAGTCAAATTGCTGCTGTGCGCGAGGCGGTTGGTCCTCATATTGACATCTGCGTAGATTGCCATGGACGTTTCGATGAAGTTTCCGGTATGAAGATTGCCAAGGCTTTGGAATCCTATAATCTTATGTGGTTGGAAGAACCTGTGCCGGCTGAAGTGCCAGAGTCCTACGCCCGCATTCGTGAGTCGACCACCACACCCATTTGTGGAGGAGAGAATTGGTATTTGACCCATGGCTTTCGTCACCCGTTGGAAATCGGTGCCGTGGACGTGATCATGCCAGACTTACAGAAATGTGGTGGTTTGGGTGAAGGGCTCCGCATTGCCAATATGTCCAATACCTACAATGTACCCTTCGCACCGCACATGGTGGCCTCCTACTTGGGTGCGATGTCGTCGGCACATGTTTGTGCTGCTGTCCCTAATTTTCTAATTCTAGAATGGCAGATCTATTTTCATGAAAACAAGATGTACGAAGAAATTGTCACCTACGATGGACCCATGCTGACCGATGACGGCCATATTCCCTTACGCGATGTTCCAGGAATCGGAGTTGAGATCAACGAGGAAGGAATGCGCAAATACGCATCTCCGAACATCCCGTTTTTTGAATAAGTTGATCAGCCATCGAGATCTGGGTTTTGTGACTAACTTTCGCAGTTTGATGTCTGTACGATCAGGATTGAAGGAACGGATCAATTGATCCGACGTTTGTTTAGCAATCTCCTCACCATCCCTTAAATGTTGATGGATTGCATCGAAGCTATTGCATCATTGTAATGGCCTTTCTCAATAAACCAATTCGTTGATGGTTTAGGCCGTAGATCGTATGCCATCCTGCCTGTCTGCTTTCAGTAACCCCGGCCCTATTTAAGATGGCCATGTGTTGTTCAACGATATACTCCTTAATATCCAAATCTGTCCCGATATTTTGCACTGTTACATACCCCCCAGTCAACGCCATTCTTTCACAGATCTGCATTCGCAGTTCATGATCAATAGCTCGCAACACCAAAGCAGCTATGCGAAGCTCGCGCCTATCAAATAACCTGTCTTGATTCTCCATACGCTTGTAGTTTAGTGCAGTATTAGTGAAGATGGACCATCTTCCTCTCATCGAGCTTTATAAAAATAATGCTTTTACAAATGACCTTCGTCATCGAACTAATGTCATCGAGGCCCAGACTCAACAAGCTGGATTGTTTGGGCTACAGATCAGCCGTCGCAAAGTTGCCGACCAGGACTCCCGCCTCTAATAAAAAGGGTCAAAAGATATGTATTTGAACAAAAGCTCCTTAATTTGAACCACTGCAGGATAACCTGCCCCACGATAACCTTATTAAAGACTTATGAGAGACTATGTGATCGGTGTAGATTTTGGGACAGACTCTGTGCGTGCCCTGGTGGTCGATGCTCATGATGGACATGAGCTGACTTCTGCGGTGAGCTACTACGCTCGTTGGAAACAGGGATTGTATTGCGATCCTGCAGCCAATCAGTTTCGTCAGCATCCCCAAGATTATATCGATGGCCTTGAAATAGCCATTACCCAAGCACTGGCGGATGCAGGCCCAGATGTAGCTGCCAGGGTAGTAGGTATTGGTGTCGACACCACTGGTTCTACACCAGTAGCCGTGGATCGATCAGGCACACCGCTATCCCTTACCTCCACACATCTGGAAAATCCCAACGCGATGTTTGTCCTATGGAAGGATCACACTGCCATTGCAGAAGCTGACGAAATCAATGCTTTGTGTCGCACGTGGAAGATTGACTATACCAAATATGTAGGGGGGATCTACTCCTCTGAGTGGTTCTGGGCAAAGATCCTCCATATGTTAAGGGTTGATCCATCCCTGGGCAACGATGCGTATTCCTGGGTAGAACATTGTGACTGGATCCCCTTTCTACTTACCGGAGGTACGGATGTACACGCGATGAAACGCAGTCGATGTGCTGCCGGACACAAGGCCATGTGGCACCAAGCTTTTGGTGGTCTCCCTGCAGCCGATTTTCTGGTCAAACTCGATCCACTGCTCGATGGCTTAAGAGATCGTCTTTATCAAGAAACTTATACCTCAGACCAAGTGGCAGGGACGCTCTCACCACACTGGGCTGCGCAACTGGGTCTCTCTACCGAGGTTGTGGTGGCAGTAGGTGCTTTTGATGCACACATGGGTGCAGTCGGCGGAGAAATCAAGCCTTACTATCTCAGCAAGGTGATGGGCACCTCGACTTGTGACATGCTGGTGGCCCCCAGTGCCGAGATCGGAGACAAATTGGTTCATGGCATTTGTGGTCAGGTGGACGGCTCGATCATTCCGGGTATGCTTGGACTGGAGGCAGGACAGTCGGCCTTCGGCGATGTATATGCCTGGTTTAGGCAGTTACTGTCATGGCCTCTTGAAGCCGTCATTAGGAACACGGATCTGATTGATGACCAGCTCAAAGACAAACTAATCACCGAAACAAAGGAGAAAATCTTGCTCAAACTTACTTCAGCGGCACAACGTACGTTGCCATCGGCGTCCGGCATCATTGCCCTGGATTGGCTCAATGGCCGTCGCACACCTGATGCTAATCAAGCGCTGCAAGGTGCTCTATTTGGCCTGAACCTGGGCAGCGATGCACCCAAGATCTTTCGGGCTCTGGTGGAGGCTACCTGCTTTGGTGCTAGAAAAATTGTCGAGCGATTTCAGGAAGAGGGTGTTCCAGTAAAGGGCATCATTGGATTGGGTGGCGTGGCAAAGAAGTCGGGTTTTGTCATGCAAACACTAGCGAATGTCCTCAACCGTCCCATCCAAGTAGCTCAATCCGAACAAACCTGCGCCCTCGGTGCCGCTATGTTTGCAGCAGTGGCTGCTGATATCCATACCGATGTGGCCACCTCCATGCAGGTGATGGGTGCTGGCATAGATCAAAGCTACCTTCCTGATCCCACCGAAGTTGCCATCTACAACGACCTATATCAAAAATATGAGGCGATGGGAGACTCAGTAGAATCCATCACAAGCTCAAGCATCTAAATGGCTGACTATCTAAGACTTAAGGAAGAGGCATACCATGCTAACATGCAATTGCCAGCACTGGGGCTGGTGCTATTTACTTTTGGCAATGCCAGTGCCGCAGATCGTACACATGGCGTCTTTGCCATTAAACCCAGCGGTATCGACTATGATTCCTTGCAACCTCGGGATATGGTGATTGTCGATTTTGAGGGCCGTGTGGTGCAAGGCGACATGAGGCCCTCCTCTGATACTAAGACACACGCGGTGCTCTACAAGCATTGGCAGCATGTTGGTGGCATTGTCCATACTCATTCTACCTATGCCACAGCTTGGGCGCAAGCACAGGAAGACATCCCTATTTTTGGGACCACACACGCTGATCATCTTACCGTAGATATACCGTGTGCACCTCCCATGAGCGATGAGATGATCAAGGGCGACTATGAGTACCAGACAGGTCTTCAGATCGTGGAGGCATTGTCCATGAAGCACCTGAATCCACAAGAAGTGGAAATGGTTCTGGTCGCCAATCACGCACCATTCAGCTGGGGGGCGACTGTCGACAAAGCTGTGTACAATAGCGCTGTAATGGAGGAACTGGCAAAAATGGCCTTCCTCACCCGGCAGATCAGGTCTGATGTACCCCGGATGAAAGCTGCCCTGATCGACAAGCACTTTGAGCGCAAGCATGGTAAAAACGCATACTACGGCCAATGAAGGGAGTGATATTTGACATGGATGGCACGATGGTAGACAATATGATGGTGCATCATCGTGCCTGGCAAAAAAAGTTAGCAGACTTAGGTATCCATATGAAGATAGAGGAGGTTCAGGCCGAAATACACGGGATCAACGAGGAAATCCTAGATCGGCTCTTTGGAGATCGATTTGATGCAGCAGCACGCAAGCGCATCTCGGCAGAAAAGGAGGCGGCCTACCGTGAGATCTTCTTCGAAAAATTGGCTTTGGTGGAAGGGTTGCCCACCCTCCTGGACAGCCTCAAATCGGATGACATACCGATGGCGATCGGTACCGCTGCTCCGATAGAAAATGTAGACTTTGTCTTAGATCATCTGAATCTTCGTCCTTACTTTCAGGCAGTTCTCCACGCTGGAAGCGTGGATAGGGGCAAACCAGATCCAGAAATCTTTATCAAAGCAGCAGCCCATTTTCAGGTGCCACCTGAGACATGTCTGATATTTGAAGACTCTCTGCCTGGTGCCGAAGCAGCTCGTCGGGCTGGTGCCAAATGCATCATTGTCACGACGACTCATCAGGCAGATGAATTCTCCCATTTCAACCACATCCTTCGGTTTATCGAAGATTTTACTGATGTGACCATGGAAGATTTAAGGTCTCTGCAAACCCAACTAAACTAATACAAGGCTTTCTCCACTGAAATTACCGGAATGACTGTACTATCGACACTTGATTGGATCCTGATTATCGCCTATTTTTCTCTCATCTTAGTGATTGCCTGGTGGGTTATTAAGCAAAAAAATGAAACTTCTGATGAGTATTTTCTTGCTGGTCGAAACCTTGGTTGGTTTGTGGTAGGAGCCTCCATTTTTGCCTCCAACATCGGCTCGGAACATCTGGTGGGACTGGCGGGTAGTGGTGCCACGGATGGGGTGGCCATGGCTCATTATGAGCTTCATGCCTGGTGCTTACTGGTCTTAGGATGGATCATGGCACCTTTTTATATGCGATCAAAGGTTTTTACCATGCCAGAGTTTTTGGAGCGACGATTTTCTCCAACTGCTAGATGGGTACTTTCATTGATCTCGCTGGTGGCCTACGTGCTGACCAAGGTGGCGGTAGGCATCTTCGCAGGCGGCATCGTGTTTGGGGTCTTGATGCCCGAGATCAACTTCATGGGACTCAATAGCTTTTGGCTGGGCTCAATCCTGGTAATACTCCTCACTGGTGCCTACACTGTCTTGGGGGGGCTCAAAGCTGTAGCCTATACTGAGGCTATTCAGACGGTAGTCTTGGTACTGGGCTCAATCTTGGTCACTTGGTATGGACTCGATGCCCTAGGTGGCTGGTCTGAGCTGCGCCGCATCGCAGGCAGCGACATGTTTAACCTCTGGAAGCCACTGGTACCAGATGGCATACAAGGCACTTGGGCACCGGTCAAAAATGAGACGACCATGGCCTGGTATTTCAATGGCAACTATCCCTGGCTTGGCATGCTCTTTTGTGCGCCCATCATCGGGCTCTGGTACTGGTGTACCGATCAGTATATTGTACAACGTACATTGGCTGCAGCCAACCTCACTGAAGCCCGAAGGGGCACCATTGCCGCGGCTTTTCTCAAACTTTTGCCGGTCTTTATTTTCATTATCCCCGGTATGATTTGTTTTGCCCTCGCTGCAAGTGGAAAGATCGATTCGCTCTCCTCCGCCATGCTCAATAGTGAAGGTGAAGTGATCACCGCCAATGCACAGCAGGCCTTCCCACTGCTGGTCGCCACCGTATTACCTTCGGGGATCCGAGGATTGGTGGTCGCTGGTCTACTGGCTGCCCTTATGAGCTCGTTGGCAGGTGTTTTCAATGCATCTTCCACCTTGTTTACCATGGATTTTTATGCAAAATTCCGACCGAATGCATCTGAAAAGTCCCTGGTGCGGATTGGAAGAATAGCCACCGTCTTCATGGTCATCATAGGTCTGTTGTGGATACCAGTCATCCAAGGTAGTCGGGGTCTATATGACTATTTACAGAGCGTGCAAGGTTACCTGGCTCCACCGATCTTCGTGGTTTTCTTCTTTGGTGTATTTAACAAAAAGTTGAATGCCCAAGGCTGTCTAGCAGCCTTAGGTGTAGGATTTGCCATGGGCATTTTTCGCTTGGCTATCGACACACCTGTAGCACTCTACGAGGATTTTAGTTATGAACCTGGCTCCTTTTTTTGGATCATCAACAGTATATTCTTTCAATATTATAGCCTCTTGATCCTCATTGTCTGTGCAGTGACCATGATCGCCGTAAGTTATACTACTCAGGCTCCTGCCTACGACAAAATCAAAGGTCTCACCTTTGGCACATTGACTGCCGAAGACCGTGCCGAGAATAGGGCCAGCTATACCATGGCAGATGTGATCTGGTCGGGAGTAGTGGTACTGTTGATCATTGTGGCATATCTGTATTTTACAGGATAGCCCGCAGTGCTAGGTCTAGAGCGGGCAATGGGCAGTGGCAGTGCTCAGTCATTCAGTTTTGAGTTGGGTAGTGCTTTTTCAGCGGTGGTTGGAGTTAGCCTGGAGAAGTGTATCAAATAATAGATCAGGCCAAGTGGTAGTAGCAGAGAAGCCATAAAAATGATCAGATGGTAATGCGTCATGAAACCCATCTCTTGCCATACCATTAAGCCCTGCAGAAACAGCAAACACTCGGTGAGAAGAAAGCCGGCAATGAAAACATTGACTCCAATCTTTCCCTGAGTGTTGGTGCGCAAGCCCATTTCGTGTATCCCCCCTAAAATAAAAGTGCTGATGGCACCCAGCATCAACAAATGCACAAATCCAATCACAAAATTGCGAATGGTGTAGCTGATGGTAGCAAGATATGGAATAGCTACCAGTGTTTGAATGATCATTTTCAAGGAAAATGAGCAAAAAGCAATGGTCCATAGATACCGTGTCCATGGCTCAAGCTTAGACCGCTGCAGAGGAAAAATCTTGGACAGAATGATGAACAATGCAATCAGGGCTCCCATCTGCAAAACCACACCGAGACTATTGGTCCAAAAAAGAAAATTATCCGGCGTAGACCAAGTTACTGCCAATGCAAAAGTAAGCACACATGAAACGACAAGAAGTCTATAAAAACCCTTTAGTCGAGCATGTGGTAGAGGTATCTTCCTCAGATACAGCGATCGAAAGAACAGTGCCAACACAGCAAAAGAAAACCACCCATTAAATTGAAAGTGGAGAAAGAACTGGATAGCTCCATAGTACCAAGCCGTACCTCTCAGAGGGGAATTCATAATTCCACCAAGGGCCCATGTACCCAAAGTAGACACCACCAAAAATATCAAGGCAGATTTCAAAAGTAAAGTCGCGAACTCTCCGCGATATTCCGGCTGCCTCAGATCCCTAAAGACTTGAAAAGTGAACACATAGCTCAGCAACATGTGTGAAGTGCTGAACCCAATCGAAACCGCTCCGTAACCCTGTATGGGAAAGGATATCAACATGCCAAGTACTGATACCTGTGTCCACCAAAATAGTTGGCTATAGACCGACCTTCTCAGCCCATAGAGATGAACTATCAGAATAAATAGACCACTGTAGAGCCATCCCATCATGGCCACATGAGAATGTGCATGCTGGATGTACTTATATTGCAGCCAGGATGGTACCTGGGCGACAAAGGCAAATCGCAATAACGTGCCTAGGATCGCCGCCATGACAAAAGACAACATGGCGACCGTTGACCAACGTTTTAGCGTTTGGTTTGACACGGATGTAAACTAACTTTTGGCGTATACAACCCTACTTGCCCTGATCATTCTGTAAGAAAAATTCAAGAATATCTCTTGCATCCCCAATGGATACATTTTGATTGGGCATACGCGTGAGGCACTCTTCTAGCAATGCCTGCGCCTCTGGATCTTGCTCTAACATGGCTTCCACATTGGTAATCATGTTCATGATCCACTCGGGTTTGCGTCTTTTGGTGACCCCGGCAAATCCAGGTCCAACTACTCGTTGCGCTGTTAACCTGTGACAGGCGGAGCATTTCATATCAAAAATGGCTTTCCCCCTTTTTGCCATGTCTTCATCTAGTGGATCATTAAGCGTCACACTTTTTATCTCGCCTACTCCCTTGCCATCGCTCACCGCTGGAGCAGCCTCCTTCTTCGATTCAGTACTACCGGAATTATTGGTATCTCCTGGTGAGCCTCCACAGGCCCATAATCCAATCAAAATGAAGCAAATAAAATAGATTCCTTTCATCATATTATATTCTTTAGTCTCAAATTAAGTGTTTTAATGCGTAAAGCTGATTCTTCGATCGTTTCGTTGCTGACAATTTTCAAAAAGCTATCTCGGTAGTCTTTTATGGCATTGTGGTATGGACATGGATTCTCATCAGAACAGGAGGTCAGGCCCAACACACAATCCTCCAAAGTTCCGGGACCATCAATACTCACGATCACCGAGAGTAAAGTTGATCGCTTATTTTCGGTATCCAAATAAAAGCCACCATTTCGGCCCTTTGCAGAGGATATCAGTCGATAACGGGTGAGTTGTTGTAAAATTTTTGCCAGGAAGTGTTTTGGTACGGAAAGTGCTTCTGCCATTTCTCCCACTCCGATGTTCCGATCATTAGTGCCATGTATGGCTAGATATAATACCGCCCTAATGCCGTACTTACAGGACTTACTAAACATTATGGATACTTCTTTTTATCTGGATGCCCAAAATTGCGATTTTTCGACCAGATAACCTGAGTATCGCGGTCAATAATAATATCTCTGCTATTCAGGTGGTAGAAGTACCTGATCTATGACGTGTACATAACCGTTGGAGGCCTTCACGGTGCCCAGCACTTTCGCACCGTTGACCATTGTCATACCATCTTTTACCTCCACCTTCACCTTGTCACCAGTGGCTTGACCGATGCCCATGACCCCCTTGATATTATTTGCATCATAACTGCCTGGTGCTGCATGAAAGGTGATAATATTAGCCAACGTTGCTTTATTCTCTGGTTTTAGCAGATCTTCAACCGTACCCGGAGGAAGTGCTTCAAAAGCAGCATTGGTAGGTGCAAAAACTGTCAGGGGACCGGCGTTTACCAGCACATGTTCCATCTCCGCAGCTTGTACAGCTGCCACTAAAGTTGTATGATCCTTGGATCCTAAAGCCACCTTGAGGATATCCTTTTGCGAATCATCGTCTACTACAGCGGCCTGCCCCCTTAGCCCGCCAGATGATGCAGGTTCGCTCTCTGCTTTTGCCGCCGTGGATGGCTCTGTTGGAGCATTGCAGGCAATCGTTATCACGACACCTATCCAAATCAGAAGTTTAACTAAATCTTTCATAGTATATGGTTAATTTTTTGATGAAAATCAGCTCTGACGATGATAACTGTTAGCACCTCTGCTCATCCGATATCTATATCTTGCAGGTCACAAAGGTAAGAAGATATCTACAATAAAGGATATAAATATCTTTTTATCTCTAAAAAGGAATATATTTGCAAAAATTATAGGGCGGAAGGGATTCTTTACTGATAAAACTCATCTTTAAAATGAAAAACTTAATAAAAACTATGGCAGGATTTGTGCTTGCCGTCATCTTTGTATTAGTTAGCTGCACTCCAGCAACCAACACTTCTGTGAGTGGCGCTCTAGGAGGCGATGCTGCCTCTGCCACCTATGTCCAACCAGGGCAATACGATGAATTCTACGGATTCTTCTCTGGAGGTTTTAGTGGGCAGATCAGTGTCTACGGCCTGCCAAGTGGTCGACTACTCAAGGTCATCCCGGTGTTCTCGCAGGACGCTGAAAAGGGCTATGGCTATAACGAGGAGACCAAACCGATGCTGAACACCAGCTTTGGTTTTGTTCCGTGGGATGATGCTCACCATCCTGAATTATCACAGACCAGCGGTGAAACCGACGGTCGCTGGATTTTTATCAATGGCAACAACACACCGAGAGTAGCTCGGATCGACCTGAGCACTTTTGAAACTGCCGAGATCATTGAAATACCAAATAGCGGTGGTAATCATAGCTCACCATTTACCACAGAAAATACCGAATACGTGGTGGCAGGGACCAGATTTAGCGTACCCTATCCACAAAAGGATGTCGCCATCAACAGCTATGAAGAAAACTTTAAAGGTATGCTCACCTTCATCAAGGTCGACGATGACGGCCACATGAGTATTGCCTTTCAGGTATTACTGCCGGCGTTTGACTACGATTTGGCTCACTCAGGCAAAGGCAAGTCTCATGGATGGACGTTTTTCACGACTTATAATACAGAGCAGAGTCACACTTTGAAAGAGGTGAATGCATCTCAAAATGACAAGGACTTTATTGCTGCTATCAACTGGAAAAAAGCTGAAGAATACCTCGCTCAAGGAAAGGGAAAGGACGTACCTGCTCCACACTTTGTCAATCGCTATGATGAAAAAACCCACGTTGCGACCTCTACCAAAGTGCCGACTGTCAAAGTCCTAACGCCAGATGATTGTCCAGGTCTAGTGTACTTTCTCCCTACCCCAAAATCTCCACACGGAGTGGATGTAGACCCCACCGGTGAATATATCGTTGGTAGTGGAAAATTGTCCGCTGATCTGACCGTACACTCCTTCACCAATATGATGAAGGCCATCGAGGAAGAAGCGTACGAGACCACGGTGGCTGGAGTACCTGTCCTCCAATATGACAAAGTCGTGGGTGGTGTGGTTACCAAGCCCGGCCTGGGACCCTTACATACGGAGTTTGATGACCATGGAAATGCCTACACGACATTCTTTATCTCCTCAGAGGTAGTGAAGTGGAAGGTGGGTACCTGGGAAGTATTGGACCGTGTGCCCACTTACTACTCAGTCGGACACCTCATGATCCCTGGTGGTGACTCCAAGAAACCGCAGGGAAAATATCTGGTGGCCCTCAACAAGATTACCAAGGATCGATATCTTCCCACCGGACCAGAGATGAATCACTCAGCTCAGCTCTACGATATCTCAGGAGATAAAATGAAGCTCATATTGGACTTTCCTACTGTCGGAGAACCCCACTACGCGCAGGGCATCTCGGCAGACCGAATTGTGCCGAAAAGCAAGAAGTTTTATCCCATTGAAGAGAACGAACATCCATATAGGGCTTTAGGTGAGAAAGAGACAAAAGTAGAACGATCTGGCAAAGTCGTGCATATCTATATGACTTCCATCAGGAGCCACTTTGCACCAGATAACATTGAAGGTATCAGAGTAGGAGATGAAGTTTATGTGCATTTGACAAATCTGGAACAGGACTTCGATGTACCTCATGGTTTGGCCATTCAGGGAGCTAGAAATGCAGAATTACTGGTGATGCCAGGACAAACCGAAACCATGTATTGGCAGCCTCAGAGAGAAGGGGTATATGCCTTCTATTGCACAGATTTCTGCTCTGCACTGCATCAGGAAATGCAAGGATACATTAGGGTCTCTTCAGCCAACTCAAATACTCCCTTGAAATGGAGCTTGGGAGAAGATGAAGAGCTTTAGCATGACAGTAGTTGCATGAGGTCGGCGCCATTACGAGTGGCGCCACCTCATTTTCATTCACCACGTCCGGACCACCCTTTTGATATTGTGTAACTGCACAAATCTGAAATCGTATTGCCTCTCTGCGCCGTAAATATTGAACGATGAAAAAACATTGGCCCCGCATTCTTATCATACTTGCTGGACTCTTTCTGCTGATCTTATTTACACTCCCACTATGGCGTATTACTCTGTTAGCCCCTCAGTATCCCGATGGGGTTCACATGTTTATTTATATCAATAAGATTGGTGGTAGTACGCCAGGCACACTGCAGAATGTCAATATCTTAAATCACTACATCGGCATGAAGCCGATCGAGCCAGATTCCATACCAGAACTTACCTACTTTCCCTATTTTGTCATCGGATTCTCTATTCTTGCCCTGCTCACGGGTCTGATCAATTGGAAGCCTATGTACGTGACATGGTTGGTGCTGTTTTCCATTGCATTGATTCTAGCGATCTATGATTTTTATCTTTGGGAGTATGACTACGGGCATAACCTGGCTGAAAATGCACCGATGAAGTTTGAAGATGAATCATTTCAACCACCCCTATTCGGTTCGAAAACGCTGCTCAACTTTGTGGCTAAATCCTACCCGCATATAGGTGGTTACTTTATGGCAGGATCACTCTTGCTTGCAGCCTTGGCGACTTATCTGAAGATCAAAAAAGAATAATTGATGAACTGGATCAGGGTGCTCCCACTGACAATTTCCCTACTTGCCATGTGTACGGCCTGCAACACTGATCCTAGACCTATTGAATACGGTATCGACCAGTGTCATGCTTGTAAGATGATCATCGCCGACGAACGATTTGGATCCGAATTGGTGACAACCAAGGGCAAGATTTACAAATTTGACGCCATTGAATGCCTTATTCCTACCTATCAGAAAAATGATGCCAGCGAGTATGCACACATCTTGGTGAGTGCCTACAATGAGCCAGGTCAAATGATTGATGCTAACTCTGCCATCTTCTTGATCAGTGAAATGGTCCCTAGCCCCATGGGCAGGTATCTGTCCGCCTATAGCTCGAAGAATGCAGCCAAGTCACAGGTCTTGACCAAAGAAGATGCCCTGTATAACTGGACTGGTTTGCAAAAGGAATTTGACTAATGCTGAGACAGTCAACACTCAAGTGGTGCCTTACCTTATGGATCTTGAGTCTATCGTTTTATGCCGGTTCCAGCAAGACTCACTATGTTTGCAGTCAATGCGCAACCAGAGACCTTGCCAGCGCTCTCAATCTCGTGGAGCACGGAGATTCCATCATTGTACAGGCAGGAACCTATGAAACCGAAAGTCTTGACATCACCAAATCCATCACCTTAATAGGCGAGAGGAGTCCTTTAATCCAGTCGAGAGATGGTGGAGAGATCCTCATAGTGGACTGTGATTCTGTGCGCATTGAGGGTCTTCATTTTTCAGGAGTCAAGACAAATTATCTGAAGGAAAATGCTGCAATCAGAGTCAGAAAGTCCAAATACTTCAGCCTGATAAATAATGAGATCATGGACTGTTTCTTTGGTATTTACTTGGAACGTGCATCCCGTGGCAAAGTGATTGGCAACCGCATCTCCGGTAAAGCCACTACAGAAGCAGAATCCGGCAATGCTATACATGCTTGGCATTGTAAAAACATCGAGATAGCCAATAACTATCTGACGGGACATCGAGATGGCATCTATTTCGAATTTGTAGATGACAGCAAGATTACCAATAATCAGAGCGTACTAAATACAAGGTACGGCCTACACTTTATGTTTTCCAATGATGACCAATACCTGGACAACACCTTTAAGGACAACGGAGTAGGTGTGGCGGTGATGTTTTCCAGCAGAATCAAAATGATAGATAATGAATTCTCTTATAATTGGGGCAGGACGGCCTATGGTTTACTTCTCAAGGAAATGAACGATGCAGAAATTAAGGGCAATCGATTTCGGCAAAACACGATAGGTGTTTTTGTAGAAGGGTCAAATCGAGTAGATTATCAAAATAATGTTTTCGAAAGAAACGGATGGGCAATAAAATTTTCAGGAGGTTGCTCGGCGAATGAAATCCATAAGAATAGCTTCATCAATAATTCTCTAGATTTAATTATGGGAAGCACTTTGAGTGACAATTCCTTTCATCACAATTTTTGGAGCAACTATTCAGGGTATGACCTGGATAAGAATCAAGTTGGTGATGTGCCTCATTATCCAGTCAAACTATTCTCCTATGTCCTCGATCAGGTGCCAGAAGCGATTGTTTTAATGCGAAGCCTCTTTGTAGACATCATTAATTTTTCAGAGAAAGTAAGCCCTGTATTCACACCTAAAGAGGTATTTGATCCATCTCCTTTGATGTCTCCGCACGATGATTAGGTTAAACAAGCTAAGTAAATCATACGGCAAGAATCAAGTGCTGAAGGACCTCAATCTCACCTTCAACTCATCAGGTATCACTGCGGTGCTAGGCCCCAATGGTTCGGGTAAAACCACGCTACTAAAATGTTTCCTTGGCATGGTGATTCCCGATGAGGGTGATGTACTCTTTGAAGATCAATCCATCAAGAATCGCTTCGCATACCGTCAGAAGGTGTCGCACGTGCCACAGATCGCCCACTTTCCGGAAAACCTCACTGCTCTGGAGTTGATAAAGATGATCAAAGATATCCGTACGGGAGTAACCAGAGAACGCGAGCTGATCCAATTGTTCGATCTAAAGAAGGAGCTAGAAAAAAAGATGAACAATCTGTCTGGCGGGAATCTTCAAAAGGTGAACCTATTGCTGGGATTGATGTATGACTGCCCCCTGATAGTGCTGGATGAACCAAGTACAGGATTAGATCCCTTGTCCTTGCAAAATCTAAAGCGATGGTTGCGCAGGGAAAAGGAAACAGGAAAATTGATTTTAATTACAACCCATATTATGAGTTTTGTGGAAGAAGTAGCTGACCACATAATATTTCTACTAGATGGCAAGATCTACTTTAAAGGCAATCTAGAAGATTTACTTGCTCAAGAGGGACAGGATCAGTTAGAGAAAGCCATTGCAAACATTTTACGAAAATCCTGAGACCGGTGCTGAAGATTTTTAAATACACCTTTTACGACCTCGTGAGGAACCGGTGGATGCTCATCTATACTTCCTTTTTCCTCATCATAACATTTGCGCTGCTCATGCTGAGTGCCGACTTGACTAAGGTGGCCATCAGCCTTTCCAATATTACGGTCATCCTTGCCCCGTTGGTCGGTATGCTTTTTGGCACCATGTACTATTACGGATCTGGCGATTACATAAGATTCTTGCTAGCTCAGCCCATCTCACGATCATCCATATTTTCTGGAATATATGCTGGTATGGCAGCCTCGCTGGTAGGTAGCTTGCTGATAGGAATAGGACTACCCATGGTCTTATATGGAGTAGGTACATCCGACGAACTAGGAATTTTCTTAACCGTACTCGCGATGGCTGCCACTCTGTCTATTATTTTTTCTCTGTTGGCTTTTCTGATTGCTGTCCACTTCACGAATCGCATCCGTGGTTTTGGGATTGCCATTTTCACCTGGCTCTTCTTTGCGATCATCTACGATGGATTGTTTCTTTTACTATTGCTGCTATTTAAAGAATATCCTCTGGAAAATCTGACTCTAGGGCTGACTATGTTTAATCCCATCGACCTGGCTCGAATTCTCATTTTGCTCAAACTGGATCTATCTGCCATGATGGGTTATACAGGTGCAGTCCTTCAGAAATTTCTGGGCGGCACCATGGGATCGGCAGTAATTATCGTGGTTTTATTGCTATGGATGTTGATTCCTTTTTTCCTAGTACAGCGATTGGCACGTAGGAAAGACTTTTAATCTTGTAACGCTGCTGATCTCAAAAAAAATAAAATCTCATCCTAGATTACACATCATGGGAATGGCACTAAGTCTAGGCACTCAAATACTCAATCTACGAGAAAGATGGAGATGACCATTCTTGTGATTCAGAGTGACCTAGGTCATCTTCATCCCTTTGTACTTGCTAGCAAGATATGCTACATTGCATGCTCATGAGATTGTCGACAGTCATCATGCTGACTTTTGTTGTACTCCTGAGCGTATGCAGGGAGGGCTTCGTATTGCTAAACTACAACATCAATAAGGAGAAAATCACTCAAACTTTATGTAGGGAAAGAGATGTACCTCAGTCCAACTGCAATGGATCCTGCTGGTTGATGCAACAGCTTGATGAAAAGAAATATGGCAATCAGGCCATCCCATATCCATTTGCTGAAATTAGCTTGCTAGAGATTCATTTCTTCATTGCCGATCTAAATAGTTGCCTAACTTTTATCTCCACAGCTAAGATTTCTACTGTTCCTATGGTCAGACAGCCGAAGAAGTCAGAATACATCGGGAGACTTTTCCGACCTCCGATTCTGGCTTGACGGAGCCTCCTTTCTCAGACCGGTATACGGGTAATAACCCCGAGTTTTTAGGTCTAGGACACATTCAACTCTAATGCCAGATTGACAGAAGGATCGCTCACCTTGTCATTTTAATATCACTTTCATTTTACCAATCTTTTCTGTGGAAACTTGCCTGCGAGCAGATTCCAGGATTACTAATATCAAAGTTGTGACTTATCAGACATTTATTCTCAGCAGCCTTCGACAGTATATATTATTGTTTGTTACCATTGCTCCCAGCTTACTATTTGCTCAGCGATCATCCTCCTTTCGCCTTGTTGACAACCATAGCAGTCAGCCGATAGTGGGTGTAACCTATGAGTACGGTTCTCAAAATGGTCTGTCTGACCATGATGGCCAAATCGATTTTCGCCTTGAGCAGGACCAGCAAATGCATTTTTCACACCTCGCGTATGGGCGATGGACTTTGACTGAAGATGAGTTGGTCAAGGCCATTGCCCAGGGCCATATACGAAGAAATGAAATACCGGTAAAGATCTATCCTGTCAGCATCATTGCCCTCAGACCTAAAGGCGATGAAGTGAGATCAATCGGCCTAGACAATCTTGATCGACTTGCTCATGATGGGGGGGCTGTACTCAGTCACATGGCACTGATCAATGGGATTCGCAAGAGTGGCAGTTATGGTCTGGATCCGGTCATGAGGGGTTTTAAGTATGATCAGGTTAATATTGTGATGGACGGAACCCAATCTGCAATTGCTGCCTGCCCAAACCGAATGGACCCACCCAGCAGTCAAATGGCTCCCAATATGATCGAAAAGGTAGAAATCATCAAAGGTCCCTATGCACTGAGATACGGCAATGCCCTTGGTGGCACGATCAATTTTATCCCGACCGATCATGAGTTTTCTCAGGTTCCAACTACCTATGGTCGTCTTTCTGGTACCGCCGAAAGCAATAAGGGTATTTTTCGCAGTGAGGGTTTACTCGGATTCCGGGGAACCAATCACGATTTAGGTGTTTTTGCTGCATGGTCTCAAGGCAACGACTATCATGATGGATCAAAGAATCTCGTACCAGCAGACTTCGCTCGTGGTAGCTTTGGCAGCAGACTGGGCTTAAAGATCAAGAAAAACCAGACCTTGACCTTCCAAGCCATCCAGAACCTAGCGCGGGATGTCGATTTTGCCGCACTGCCGATGGATCTTCGCAAAGACAAGACCCTAATGTTCAGTGCACGTCATCACATCCAACTAGACAAATCAAATCTCAGCTCTTGGCAGACCAGTTTGTATGGCACCTTTGTCGATCATTTGATGGACAACCGACTCAAGATGCTATCACCCAGGATGATGAATGCAGAGACCAATGCGATCACCAGCAGCTATGGGGGCCGCACGGAAGGAAAGTGGCGCTTTGACAGAGGACTGATGCTTGCCGGGCTTGATCTGAGGATTGAGGAAGCTAGTGGCACACGCACCAGGGAATTCTTGCTTGGCCCCAATGCCGGAAAAACGCTGCATGACAATGCATGGCAAGAAAGCAGCATCAGTAAAACGGGCATCTTTGGTGAATTTCATCAGAGAATCCAAGGAGGCCTTAATCTGGTCTTCAGTGGCCGATTGGAGATTAACCGAGCAATGGCCAACGACCGGGCACCAGAGTTTGGCGATGTTCATCCAGACTCAGATGTCACACAGTTCAATCCTGGCCTGAGCGTGGGGGCCATTAAGAATCTGAGCAACAAAGTAGCTGTAGGCCTGTGGCTTGGCAGAACCCAAAGGAGTGGTAGCATCACCGAGCGATTTATCAATTATTTTCCTGTCGGTCAAGATCCCTATGAGATGTTAGGCAATCCTCAACTGAAGCCTGAGATAAATAATCAGATTGACTTAACCTTTCAGCACAGGACTCAAAAAACGATCATCAATTTGGACCTGTTTGCAGCCTTTCTGGAGCAGTATATCTCTTCGTCCATCGATCCAGCTCTATCACCACGACTGCCAAACAGTCCGGGTGTAAGGCAATTTATTAACCTCGGTCAAGCGCTGAACACGGGTTTCGAATTCAGCTGGAAACAGCAGTTCTCAGCCAGTCTGCAACAATCTCTCAGCCTAGCCTATACACATGGTCAACACTTAAAAAACGGTAAACCTCTACCAGAGATCGCACCACTAGACATACGATATGAGTTATCTGGCAACTTCTTACATGAAAAATTAAGGCCTTCCATCGTGCTACGACATGTCGTTGAGCAGCAAAGGATTTCCAAAGATTTTGGTGAAACTCCAACCCCTGGCTTTACTTTGGTAGATGTGCAAACGTCTTACCAGATCAGAAAATCGCTCGTCGCCCATGCCGGCATCCATAATCTTTTCGATATCACTTACTACGAACATCTGAGTCGATCGGTACGGGGTGCAGCAGCCAGACCTCTATATGCGACGGGTCGCAATATGTATATCTCAATGACGCTGGATTTGAGGTAGAAAGGGTAGAAAGGGAAAGGGTAGAAAGGGTAGAAAGGGTAGAAAGGGTAGAAAGGGTAGAAAGGGTAGAAAGGGTAGAAAGGGTAGAAAGGGTAGAAAGGGTAGAAAGGGTAGAAAGGGTAGAAGCAATCCCTTTTTACCCTTTTTTGTGAATATTCAGTGAAATATTTTCCGCTTTCTTAGATTTCTTGGTCAACCAAGATCACGGGGAGGCAATCCTATGTCCTCCACACTACCAACCCGCTGCTTGCCCATCTGAGCGCGACTCGGTAGCTCCCCAATAAACACTTTGCTTCTCATCCCAGCGGATACCCTGGTAGCCCCCAAAGTGAGTCCAGCGATTACTGCACAATCGATGGCCCATATCAATGAGCTGCTGTCGAACCCCCGGATCCACCCCGGATTCCAATGAAATGCAACCGCCATCCATCATCTGACGCACCTGCCCCTGTGGAGGAGTACTTCCCGCATGCCTAAATCGAGCAACATCACCAGCAGACTGAATGTCCATACCGAAGACAACATGGTTCAAAAATAGTTGGATATGCCCCTGAGGTTGCATGTCGCCACCCATCACTCCATAAGCCATATAGGGCTTGCCCATTTTCGTGATGAAGCCAGGTATGATGGTATGAAAAGGCCTCTTGCCCGGGGCATATGCGTTGGGATGATCCCGGTCCAGTGAAAATCCACAACCTCTATTTTGAAAACAGAATCCAAGCTTCGCTGGAGTAAATCCGCTCCCAAATCCACTGTAGTTACTTTGAATCAGAGACACCATATTTCCCATACTATCTGCGACCACCAGATAGATGGTCTCTCCGCGCCCAGCCCTGGGATCTCCCTGATCAAATGAATGGGATGACTTTGTCGGATCCAATAGTTGACGCCGCTTCGCCAGATACGCTTCAGAGATCAATTGTGCAACTGGAACATCGGCAAATCTTGGATCGGCATAATATCTGCCCCGGTCTTCAAATGCTATTTTCTTAGCCTCTATCAGATGATGTAGATAGGTGGCGCTATTGTGACCCATGGCCTTCAGGTCATATGGTTTCAGCAATTGTAGCATCTGTAAGGCTGCAATGCCCTGACCATTTGGAGGCAGCTCCCACAGTGTATAGTCGTCATACGTGACACCGACCGGCTCTACCCAAGCCGCATGCTGGGCTGCCAGGTCTTCCTTGGTTACAAAGCAGCCTACTTCTTTGCAATAGCGGTCGATCTCGGCAGCTACTTCTCCCCCGTAAAAGCCAGCCCTACCATACTTAGCAATCTGCTCTAGCGTATAGGCCAGAGAAGGATTCTTAAATACTTCACCCTCCTTTGGCGCTTTGCCACCGGGTAGAAAGACCTGGGCAAAGCCTGGTTGATCTCTTAGACTCGAGCGCTCGGCACCAGACCATGACGCAGCGATAAACTGGGGCACGGGAGCACCACTGCGCGCATACTGAATGGCAGGAGCCAGAATCTGTGACCTCTCTAGACTGCCAAATTTCTGATGCAACTTCATCCATCCATCTACAGCACCTGGGACGGTGACCGCATAGGGACTGCGGGACGATATTTGATCCGCTGCTCTCAGATCTTGCAAAATTTTGTCTAACGATACTTGATTTGGTGCTCGACCACTGGCATTCAAACCAAAGAGCTTCTGATCTCTTTCACTCCACACGATGGCAAAAAGATCTCCGCCAATGCCATTGCTATTAGGTTCTAGAAATCCGATGGCTGCATTGGCTGCGATCGCTGCATCGACTGCATTGCCCCCAGCTCTCATAATATCTAGGGCTACCTGAGTAGACAGCGGATGACTGGTTGCGGCCATCACATGTGGAGCTATCACAGCACTGCGCTTCGCAAATTTAGGAGGAGCATAGCGATCACCAGGCCCACTCAGCTGGAGTGGATCAGGGTCTTGCGCAGACATCTGTGAAGCCATACAGACGAATAGGATACTAAGTAGTTTTTTCATTGTGGAATATTCTCTTGATATCTGTTATGCTAGGTCGTTTTGAGGTAGGAACTAGGTACGTCGACTAATGAACTCGGATATGATTTTCATAGCCCGAGTCTTGATCTGTCATGGATCAATTTCAATGGAACCGATGGTTTTTCTAGAGCAAACTCATACATCTCTAAATGATGAAATCCAACATCGATCATAGATCAACCATCTGATCTGCCTCAATATGAAAGACTTCGAGCAATTCATTGACCACCGGAGAATTGTCTGAATTGGTATCCATAATATCTGCCATATGTGACCACCATTTTTGCATGATGGGACTCTGTGGAAGGGATGATCCGTCAAAACCATCCTCCACAACTTGATAGGCAAAAAGTGTTAGTGTCTCTCTATCAAGGTAAATAGAATAATCGAGTATACCGGATGTAAGTAACAATTCACTAAGCTCGGGCCAAATGGCATCGTGACGCTTACGATATTCTGTTTCAAATCCCGGCTTTAGTTTCATCTTAAAAGCAAGTCGTCTCATATCATCAATTTTTCTGGCTTCCCCAGAAAGGGGCCTTAATCACCCATGTAAAATAGCCAATTTTTCTGGCGTACAGTAGGTTCTGTTGCCGACAAAATAACGCTACACAATAGACTATCTACAAGTCCAACCACCAGACCACTCCATAGAAAAGTACGATGTCATTGGGGCTTGAAGCGGCCGAGATAGAGCGAACGGGAGACGGAAGAACCCAAATTGAGCAGTTTCTACGCTCAACCAATCAAAAGGTTTACGCAATTTGGTGATGCTGCTGATACATGTTTTCTCATGCTGCAGAAAAAATGGGCTAGACAACTGTCAAGATCAAACTTTTCAGCACGATGATCGAGCCATCCTGCAGGGATATCGATTTGGTCATTTGTCGTTGAGATTAGATCACAAGGGTAGCATCATCGGTCGACGTGCCCATACAATCTGCCAGCATGATCGCCCCAACGCAAGGGTCTTCATCCAAGAGATGCGGTTCACAAAACACACTCAACTGGCTATCAAGAACATCGCCAACCTCGTCTATCCCTATCCCGTAGCCAGCAGGATCAACCAGAAGACCCTGCGAGGATTGATGGACCAGACTTGTACCCCCTGGACAAGAGAAACTGGCTCGCCTTAGCATCAGAGTTGTTGCACTAGCTTGTGGCATGACAAGCTCCAACTGCAAATATTCAGCAAAAGAATTATTTTTGGTTTCTCAACAATCTAGGATGATACTTTGACGATCATCTGATTCTGATCAAATAAAAATTAAGACTTAAGTATGGCCATAGACAACAGTAAAGCGTTAGACAAGCAAACCCAATCCAGCATCTCACCATCTGCAGCTGTAGAAATGCTGAAGGCCGGCAACCAGAGATTCAAAGCCAATCAACCACTTCAGCGCGACTATGACGATCAGATCGAGAAGACTGCACATGGACAGTATCCATTTGCCGTCGTGCTTAGTTGTATCGACTCACGGGTTCCCGCAGAACTGATTTTTGACCAGGGCATTGGAGATATCTTTAGTGTTAGGGTAGCAGGAAACTTTGTGAATGATGATGTACTAGGCAGCATTGAATACGGCTGCAAAGTAGCGGGATCCAAGGCCGTTGTTGTGCTTGGTCACGCCTCATGTGGAGCGATCAAAGGTGCCTGTGACGATGTCCAGCTAGGTCACATAACCGGCATGCTCGCCAAACTCAAACCGGCAGTAAACTCGGTACAGGAAGATGGTGACAGGTCCTCAGCCAATGCCGATTTTGTGCAAAGGGTCGTCAATATGAACATTGAGCTCACCTGCGATGCCATTCGGGCCCAGAGTGCTGTGTTAAGAGAAATGGAAGAACAGCAGGAGATTACCATCGTTGGTGCCATGTATGACGTAAAAACCGGGCTTGTCACCTTTGGTGATCCATCTTTTGCCTAAGTCATGCAGAGACGCAGAGTTCGAAGAGGTTTGACATTGAGTACCGATGTATTTAAGAAATATAAGATCCAGTCAGCAGCATCTGCATGCTCGGAGGGTGTAATCATTGTGAATATTTGACAAATCAGAGGTTTTGTATCAAGGAATTGGTCACTGGCCCTGAGCTTCGTTGGAGTGACACAAAATCCCACGACCATCTGTAGACCGTTTTAAGGTCTGACTAAAAAAGGTGTGACTTCCGAAATTTTAACGTTCCTGATTTCTTAGACCAGGTCATTCGAATGGTCGAAGAGCAAAACCTCTGTGAAATGAGTAGCGAATTGATAAAATGGCAGGAGGTCTGGTAGGTCCACTACGGTATGCTCATAGTAGAGGAGCAGCCAATCATCCAGACCTTCGATCGACACCTCGGTATTTTCGAGGAGTACTTCGGCAAGCTGATCTGTCAGGTATCTCTGTAGATAGTCTGGATGTGTTACTTGCAAAGTCATTTTCTTTTGCAAGTCGGGATATCTTGCCAGTAAATGCTGATTGGACTCAAATATTCTCGACACCTTTTCCAGAGTTCGGCGTGGCCGAATGATAAATCTGGGGAGGTTCAATAATTCAGAGTCCATCATTATGGCAGTAGTCGTCTTCTTTTTTGCGCCCCTCAAAGCACTGTCAAAGATGGTTATTTGTGCAGCAGTATGCTCATCACTTTTTGACAAGACATGTTTTAATCGAGTCCTTTTTTTGGATTTAAAAAATTGGAAAGAGCGCACGGCCAAATCAATATCCTCCATGCTAATTCGCTTACTAAAATCAAAACCGTACTTCCTGGCAAACTGCATCAATTTTGATTTTCTCTGATTGCCTACTAAGGCTTCCTTTGAGTCATCAAAGAGATTTTCTAACTTATCCTGAATAGAAGAGCCCATATCTATCGATAACCGTTTTCAGGTGAAATCAAAAATTAGGATAAAATAATAAAAATGAATAGCTCTGTTGTCGCACAGATGGGAGTTCTTATCCTGCTTCTCACTAGCTGTCGATCGAGTACCAGTGATACTCCCAGGCTGCCCAACATCATTTTGGTCATGGCAGATGATCAAGGGTGGGGCGATATGGCTTACAATGGACATCCCACATTGATTACGCCAAATTTTGATCTTGTGGCCTCAACTGCCATGAGGTTCGATCGCTTCTATGCGGCAGCACCTGTATGTTCTCCGACCAGAGCCAGTGTGATGACTGGTCGGCATCCCAACAGAATGGGTGCCTTCACCTGGGGCCACACCTTGCGACCTCAGGAGAAAACCGTGCCAGAGATTCTGAAAAAGCAGGGTTATGTGGCAGGGCACTTCGGCAAATGGCACCTTGGTTCGGTCAGGGTAGGTAGCCCAGTGAATCCCGGTACTAGTGGATTTGATCATTGGTTTTCAGCACCCAATTTTTTTGACAACCATCCGATACTAAGTAGGGAAGGTACTGCGGTGAAGACGGAGGGGGAGAGCTCGATGGTGACCGTTGATGCCGCTCTGGATTTTATTCATTCCCATCACGGAAAGCAACCGTACCTGGCGGTCGTCTGGTTTGGGTCGCCACATGGACCCCATGAAGCCATGGCGGAAGATCGCTTGCCGTACGCTGGATTGGATACTGCGTTGCAGCACTTCTATGGAGAGATCTCTGCCATGGATCGAGCTTTTGGAAAACTCCGGGATGAAGTGCGTGCCCTGCCCAATAATGAGCACACATTGATCTGGTATTGCAGCGATAATGGAGGTTTGCCATCGCTAGGAACAACCGGTGGAAGAGGTGACAAGGGAGACATTTATGAGGGAGGGTTGAGAGTGCCTGCACTTTTAGATTGGCCAGCGGTCATCACCACTCCCAGACGCATTTCGATGACATGCGTGACATCCGATATCCTACCAACACTGATAGACCTTGTTGATGCTCCTCTGCCATCGATACCTATGGATGGGATCAGTTTGATGCCCTTGATCAATGGCAGTGCAGACACTCGAAGTGCTGGTATTGGTTTCTGGAGTTATCCGGCGAAAGGTGTTCGCACCCCTAGTAAAGAGTGGATGCAAGAATTGTACGATGCCCAGCAAAATGGAAGTCTAGTTGGGGACTCCACCCGCCTTCGACCTGAAGCCGGTCATCTGCCACTCCCATTTCCCAGCGATCATGACATTGGCCATGCAGCATGGTTGCAGTGGCCCTGGAAGTTGCACCGCATTGCCATAGTAGACAGCGCCCCCTTTTATGAACTCTACCATCTTGGGGAAGATTCATTAGAGACAAGCAATCGAATATCCGAGGAGCCAGATGTCTCCAATTCGATGATGCAACAGCTCACCATGTGGCAGAGATCGGTGATTGAAAGTCTGAATGGAGGGGACTATCACTAATACATTTGCTCTTTGAGAAAATAAATAAAGGGATAACAGAGCAAGCACAACCCGGTGGAATTCAGTCCTAAAATCCAAACATTCAAAATGATCAGGTATCGCAATAGATCAATTGCTGAAAAAGAGTCACAAATAAACAATTACTAATCAGAGAAAGTATCCCCCTTCCGGGGCTGATCTACTGCTTACTCAGCTCACTCCGATATACTGTGTATGAATAAATCTCCTCGTTATCAATACTGAAGATCTTATAGGTGACCGTAGGATTAATGCACTCCGTATCAAAATCTAAAATACCAAAGGAAGGTTTTTTGCTATATCCAAAAATCGATTCCTGCTGTACGGGATGTGTATGAATATTAGTGAGGCGAGAACTCATAAACTCATAAAAGGGGTAACCATTTTGCCGGTCGGTTTTCCAAATATCTGATCGATGCCGGTCAGCGGCGATAAATATGACGCCTTCAATCTGGTGTTTTTCGATAAATCCAAAAATTGCCTCCCTCTCCTCCGGAAATCCATCCCAGGTATCTCTGCCACTGCTTCCCTTCTTTGTGCCGGTAGAAATCGGCACTGAAGTCCCAATCACTTTGAAGGTAGCAGAAGAATTGCGTAAACGATCAAAGAGCCAATCCATCTGTACTGATCCTAACATAGAATCAGGAAAAACGTCATCATCAACATCTGTACGATAATATCTGCAATCCAACATAAAGAAATCCACATCCGCTATGCCAAAATCAAAGTAACATCCCGGGTTGGACTCCCCTCCACCGTAGTATGGATTTCCCCACTGCTGTTGGAAGGTGTTCCATACCTTGCGCTTCCAAGATGGTTTATCCACTTCTGGTCCGCCATAGCAATCATTGTCACCGAAATCGTGGTCATCCCAAATAGCGTAAATGGGTGTACTGCTTACCAGACGACGATACTCTGGTCGGCTTTGACGGCGATAATAACAGTATTGCTGAATGGCGGTTTGCTCTGGCATATCGTGGTAGACATTATCTCCCATCTGGATGAATGCCGTCAAAGCATGTGTATTGATCGTATCCCACATGCGTTCATACTGCGGAGTGTAGCCAGCCCCTCCGCCAAATCCTATCGAAAATGTGGCTTCCTGCCCCGCTGCTGGAAGCGTCCGAAAGGTGCCGCGATGTAGAGCAAGATCATCCATCCTTATCTCGTAATGGTAGTCCCTGTCGGGCTGCAGCCCATCAGCGGTGATGATGATAGTGTAGTCACGGTCTGCCGTAGTCTCAGCTGAAATTGCAAAACCCTCATCTACCACAAGCTGGACAGATCTGGGCTTATCAGTCCTGATCCAAAAGGAGGCCGAGGCATCAGTAAAGTTGACCTGCATGGGACCATGAATTAATGGACGACCATGCCTACGAAAATAGGACTGGAATGAGCTTCTCGAAGTCAGCGGTGAGAACATGGAGCGCGGACCGGCAACAAATCTGCCCATAGGCATTCCCAGTTTGACCGCCGTTTTAGCATACTTCAACGCCTTGTAAAAAAATCCACGTTGTGTATAGGCCATTGACAATCCATAGTGGGATTCTAGATCATCGGGAAACGAATCCAAATATCGATGAAAATATAAGATCGCTGTATCAATTTCGCCCTGCATCAACTGATTCAGGGCATTTCTGTTTTGCTTCTTGTACTGAGCTGGGAAGGAACTACTCGTTGAAAATTGCGCGAATAAATCACACGTTGATAAAATCAGCACAATAGAACACAAGTAATTCATGACCGTCATCATTTTCTGCCATGCCATATGTACAAAATATTTTGGGATCTGCGTTTAGGATCGCAAGGTGATTCCAATCATTCTATCACTGACGTCTCTATTTCCATTTCCATGAGCGCTCTTTCGTCGGCCAATATTTTTAGTGCCGTTTCTGCCGAGACGGTACTAACCGGTGTGAGTAAGCTCACAATCACTCCGCTGACCGTGGCGACAACCACCGAAGGAATGGACGGATTCCCCCAGAAAGCATCCCAACTGGGGATACCAATAATAATGATGGCACAAAACGCGCCGCCAATCAACGCTGCAATTCCTCCTTGCCAAGTGGATCTTGGCCAGAACTTTCCCATAAGTACACAGGAGACCATACCACTCATAATAATAGAGATCATGTATTTGATATAATCGATGATATCGGTCGAGTAGAGAGAGAAAATCAGGGCAAGGGTGGTGATGCCAAATATTCCCCATCGAGAAAACCGCATAGCCTTTTCTCTGGCTGGCATCCGACCTGTCACCACAATGTAGATATCCCTCATAAGAATAGATACCCCGGCAATGGCATCTGAACTGGCAGAAGACATAGTGGCACTCAGACCAGCTATCAATACCAGGATGCCGACACCCAAGGGCAGAACTTCCGTAGCCATAAATGGAAAGGCATAGTTGGAATTCTGGAGGTTGGGATCAAGCTGAAAGGCTGCCATACCTACCATAGCAGGAATCAGGGAGAAAAGTAGGTACAGTATTCCGCTGTAGTAAAAACTACGCTTGGCAGTGCTTACATTATCCGATGAGTATATACGCTGCCTGAAGGCCGGTGTAGCCAACACTCCCACACAGATCACAAATGCCAAGGAGATCGAAGGAAGTAGACTTCCACCCTCAAGGAAGGAAAAATGTTCAGCACTCAGTGCATTTTCCAAGCCCTCCAATCCACCAATTTTCTGGAGGGAAATCACCGCCAACCAGATGAAACCGACAAACAATACAATGGCCTGAATGGTATCAGTCCATACCACTGCGATGTAACCTCCAATGATCACATAGATTCCAAAACCTGCAGCTACCATCAACTTGGCCAACATAAGGTCAAAACCAGCGATCCAAGCCAGATACATTCCACCACCCAGTATATGTGCACCAAGCCATCCTACCGACGCCAATAATATCAGCATGGCTACCAAACCTTTGATCACTTTATTAGCCCCGTAGTAATAAGACATTTCTTCAGCAAACGTCATGAAATTGTGACGCCGGGCGTCACCAAACCAGTGGGCCAGGAGCAAGGTACCTACACCTCCACCCAAGCCGTACATCATACCTACCAAACCATCGCTGTACCCCTTGCCCACTGCACCCATGCTAGATCCAGTACCCACCAGGGTAGCTACCGTGGTCCCCAACATGAGAAGAAATGGTATGCCCCGATTGCCAAGTAGAAAATCCTCACCTGACTTTTGTTTTCGAGACACCCAGGTACTCAGGATGATCATGCCCAGTATGTAAATGCTAAAAACAGTGAGAAAGAGGCCTGCTGGCATAAGAGCGTTTTGTGATAACCGGTTATGTTGAGCTCGGGTTACTGTCCAGCAAAATAGGAAATTGCAAAGACCTAAATGCACTCCTGGCTTCGACTTTGGTACACCCAAAATCATTCGATGGCGGGCAGATCTCTATCATGCTTCCTCGTTGAAGAAAATGCACCACAACCTATTGCTCAAGCACCTTCCGAATCGCCTCCATCAGCACTTGCTCCACCTTAGGTGATACCCGTGAGGCTCTTTCGCTGGTTTCATATCCACCCTGATCATAAGCGATCTCAGTACCGATATATCCCGGACCATACTCACCATATGCCGCTGTACATATCTCTAGGTTAGGTCGAAAGGCTTGTGCAGCCAGCTGATATTCCACAAAAAGCTCACCAGGCAAATGCAATAGGAAGAGTGAGCCCAACCTAAGACTCGATACATCAATGACGGCCCCTGACTTAGTACGTTGCAACCAAGCCAAATGCTTAGCCGCTGTCAACTTCTTAATGCGAGATAAGCCGTCATAAGCCAGCTTAGCACGCAGTTCTTTTTCAATAAGATGCTGCCCTAACGGTAGTGCTACTGGAATCGATTTCCAGTCAACCTTCATATCTCGCACAGAAACTTTGGTGGTCTGTTCAAGAGCCTTGCGCATACCTTCCTCTACCCTTTTAGCCAGCACCGGCCGGTTAGCCTTGGAGCCATCATTGTACTTACCAGCCACAATGTTGCCACTGGCCCCATTGAAATGGATATGAGGGACTCCAGTGGCATCTTCACGCATCTGCCTGGCCAATCCGATAAACTCCGAGGTAACATCTCCCTGTCCGTAGTAACTCTGCGGATGAGTAGTATAATAAGTCAGCACCGCTAGGGCTTCCTCATCCCTCCAAAAGCTCACTGTCCGCAACCACGGATCAATCAACCCTTCAGGTGCGGCAATTGCGGCAGAATCCGTTGTGCGACTCCACCGTATGATCTCCACCTTTCCATCTGGACCTAAGATACGCCGGTTAGAAGCTACCTTCTCTACCTTTGCCTTACCATAACCCACATGACTCACACGTACCGGATTTCTAGATGCTTTTCCAGCGGCCCTGGCCGTCTTGCGAATGGATTTCTTCAAAGTCGGCACATCAAATCGGGTACCTCCCAAGCCGTACTCCGATAGAATCTTTTCCGTAGTAAAGTCACAACGCATACCATCATGCTGATGAAGGGCATGGACCGTCACGCGCTCGACCTGGGTGCGAACTGCCTCTGCCAGGGCTTCTCGCCAAGCTGTCAGTCCCTCATTGGCAATGCCAAGATAATCGACCGCACATAAAACTATCGGATCTCCGTAACCCATGATGATCAATCCTCTAGCAGTCAGCGGATCCAAAATTTCCCTCGCAGGGGCATAGGCTACCGGGCTACCTAAGGGTGGAGAAACATCGACCTCAAAAGTGCCAATTTCGAGTGGTTGGGTATAACAGTAAATACCGACCGCTTGCGACATTAACAGGGATGCCAATAAGCAAAAAAGCCTATATCTAGAAAGGAAGTTTCTCATGTCTATATCATTGATACAATCAGGAGCAAAGGTTGTTAACCTAGCGTCTTCTACGTTGGCCGGAATATTCCATAGCCTCACCCTTGCCAAAACCGTAGCTAAAGCCAAAAGTGATAAATCTGCCACTTTGGCGCTTACTGTAGAGATAAAAAGTATCCTGATTTATGATACTCTCTCGCAACCTAGAAGCAAATAAATCCCTGACACTAAAACTGAAGACTCCTTTGCCCTTCATAATTTTCTTACGTAGGCCAAGATCTAGAAATATGTTCTCGGATACTTGACCTTGCACAGTTTTATATTTTGATTCAAAATGCCCCGTCATTTCGAAGTCAATATCTGCAGGTAATTTAAATTTTGACGTCAGTTTTCCAAACCATCGATCGGCATCAAAGTCAAAAGAAGTAGCATCCAACATACCTTCTCGGACAAAATAATTATAATTAATATCACCGTTTAAGGTGAGCCATTTACTAAGGACATACTTGGCATTAAATTCCGCACCGGTAGATCTATTTGTTCCCAGATTAATCGGCATGGTCGTTCTTATGTTGTCTTGAAAAGTGGAGATGCGCTCTGCCACATCGGTTGTATACCGGTGGTACAAACCAAAATTCATCGATGTTTTTCCCAAAATATAGATGCTGGTTATCTCGTACGAATCGGTGTACTCCGGCAATAGATTGGGATTCCCAACACGGATGTTAAAGTTGTTTCGAATATTAAAAAAGGGATTTAAATCCTATAGCCTGGGCCGGAAAATTCTCCTAGAATAGCCGGCCTGCAAAGAGAACTTCTTATTGACTTTATAGGAAGTATGTAGTGTGGGAAAAAAGTTGGTGTAATTTTGGTTATTCTCTTCTTCCGTATTGATGAGAAAGGTTCTTAAGTCAGTATTTTCTAGGCGCAGCCCCACTTTAATACCCCAAGTTTCTCCTTCATAGGCACCCGTACCGTAAGCACCAAATACTCTCTGATCATATTCGAAGGTATTGGTGAGGTTGGGATCATTGATCCACTGTCCATTCACCAGATCGTCGACCGAATAATCATTGCTGACATCGTTTATCACATACTGAGCTCCCGTCTCCATGGTATACTTGCCATGGAAAGGTTTGGTGTAGTCCAGTTTAAAAGTATGTTCCTCATCTCCAAAGTTTGTTTTGGTCTGTTGATTTCTTCCCGTCTCACTGCCAAAAGTGCTCTGGTTATTAAAATCTGATGACTGATCCTTGGCGAATAAATTACCCAGCGCACTAAACAAAAGCATGTGGTCTTCATGGTCCGGATAGCTGCGCTTATATTGAAGCTCGTAGCGGTATTTGGGATTGGTTGCCTCTGTTTTTTCATTTCTGGTCCAACTAGACGTGGGCTGACCGCCTAAGTCCAATAAATCGAAACTAGTAAAGGAAGGTTGATCTTCCACCTCATAAGCAAAATGGCCAGAGAGTGTTAGTATATTGTTTTTATTGATATGGTAGTCGGTGCCTAAAATGATATTATAAAAGGTTTCATTTCTAAATTCCTTCCCCCTTGTCCTCACGGATGTATTGCCGATGATATCTCGATTGAGTACTTGGATATCATTGGGTAACTCGCGATAACCCACACCTAGTTGGGTAAATAAATTGAATTTCTCCGTCCGACGATTAAGACTCAAACCCACGCTGTGATTATGAGGAGTACCCGTATTTACAGTCACCGATCCATTAATTCCCTTTCTTTCCTCCTTCCGAATCACGATGTTAATGATTCCCGCTGTTCCTTCAGCATCGTATTTAGCAGACGGATTTGTGATCACCTCAATTCGGTCAATCATGTCTGCTGTGATAGTTCCCAACGCATTCCCTTGTTCACTAGCTATGACTGATGGTTTGCCATTGATGAGTACTTGCACTCCCTGGCTCCCCCGCAGACTGATTTCGCCCTCTATACTCACATTTACGGAAGGCACATTATTGAGTACTTCCAAGGCGCTGGCTCCAGTCGAACTAAGATCCTGACCTACATTAAACACTCGTTTATCTAGCTTAAATTCTGTTCTTGATCTTTCCGCCCTCACCACCACTTCATCCAGGGTTTTGCTATCTGCAGACAGAGAAATGATGCCCAAATCCATGTGATCATCAACCACCTCAAGATCCTCGATGACTTGTGCGGCAAAGCCAATAAAACTAACCTCCACCTTAATATCGCTGGTCGTTGTCATCAGTTCGAAAGCTCCTCGTTCGTCCGTGGTCGCTCCCGAGATGGGCTGATTGGTCTCTCCACTTAATATGACGACTGTGGCAAATTCAATGGGTGTCTGGTTGATACTCTCAACCACTTGACCTCTGAGGGTAAGCGTAGAGCTCTGGCCCATGCACATCATCGATAAGCAGATAACACATATAAAAGTGGTGGTAAATGTTCTTGTCAAGTCCATGACTGTTCGATACTAATTAATTGCAAAGAAACAACCTCCTTTGCAATAAAGAAAACGAAACCATATCGTCAAAAGCCATTCGATGACTTTGTGCACCTTGTTTTTCCACGGTCGCAGCTATTTTATATTGTTTAGCACTTTTCCTATCTTATCAGAAAAAGCGATGAAAAAGATTGTAAAGGAACAAATCCAACAGGAGGTGTTTGACCTCTATGATGACTATGCCCACAACCGCCTGGATCGACGACAGTTTCTAGACCGACTTGCTACCTATGCTGTAGGAGGAATCACCGTTTCATCCTTACTGAGTTTCGTGATGCCCAACTACCAAGATAAGATTCAGATCGGTGCGAATGATCCGAGAGTAAAATCAGAATACATAGAATACACATCAGATAAGGGAGGTGGAAGCATCAAGGGCTTGCTGTCGAGACCTGTTGAGACAGAGGGAAAGCTACCTGGCATTGTGGTCGTACATGAAAACAGGGGCTTGAATCCGCATATTGAGGATGTTGGTCGAAGGGCTGGCTTAGCGGGTTTTATCTCTCTGGCACCCGATGCCCTGTCACCCCTGGGAGGTTATCCTGGTGATGATGATAGTGGTAGGACGTTGCAAAGAAAAAGGGATCGGGATGAAATGCTAGAAGACTTTATTGCGGCCTTTCATCACCTCAAGTCTCACCCCTTCTGTACTGGAAAAGTGGGTGTCGTGGGATTCTGCTTTGGTGGTTGGATATCCAATATGATGGCTGCCAAGGTGCCAGACCTTGGTGCAGCCGTACCGTTTTATGGAGGGCAACCTCCAGCGGAACTTGTGGGGGATATCCAAGCTCCGCTGTTGTTGCATTTTGGTGAGTTGGACAAGCGAGTGAATGCGGGCTGGCCAGCCTACGAGGCCGCCCTAAAAGCACATGAAAAAGAGTATCAAGCCCATATATACGAGGGAGCCAATCACGGCTTTCACAACGATACCACAGGTCGGTACGATGAGGAAGATGCGAAGCTTGCATGGACCCGGACGATTGAATTCTTCAAAGAAAAACTGATGGTAGATTGATGTAGGGTTGATCAGTTTGCCATCTATGACAGTACCAGCTGTCTTGACCAATAATATTCACGCCGGTTAAAGATACCAGATGTCTTTTTCGTACATCTTTGGGATAATCTTCTCGGAGCAATTCTCCATCAAAATGCGTAATATTATAGTCTTTAATTGCGCTGACTTCATCAGCAAGTGCTTCCTGAAAGTTTGCCCTTCGTCTCGCTTCCTTTAGCCAGATCACATGCTGTCGAGTGATCGGCAGCGCATAACTAACTACTTCCGTCATGTTTCGATTTATCTGCAAGTTGATGGATTTAACCATGGCACTTTAGGTGCAAATGCCCCTGAATCACTACCGTACATGCTATCTATGGGAGCAACAAAGAGTATTCAATCAACAAATAGTCCCTTGAAGAAAAAAAATGTTTGCCCAAATGAGAGCCGGCATCCCTACTTCACAGCCTGCCCCAGGTCCTTAAAAAACTTGTTGTAGGCGATATATTTGGGCTCGTCAGGATTACCGTCCATGCCCATGCGTACCACCACCATGTTCCATTCTGGAATCACGAAGCACATATTATTATTAAAGCCGCTGGCGTAGAACAGACCAGCAGGACTGTCAGGCATGGCACTTAAGCCGGCATTGATCCACCAGTTGAATCCGTACGAGCCACTGCCCAATACGTTACTGCGATCGGTATCAGCCACGGGAATAGCCTCTGCAACCTGAGTTTGTGTTGCTTGCTTGACCCAAGCCTTTGAGATCAACTGCTTTCCTTTCCAGTTGCCCTTATTGAGATATAGCCATCCAAATCGGGCCAACTGATGCGCATCGATCTGAATACCAGTACAACCATTGTTTATCGGTAGGTCGACTACCTCACCCTCTTCACCCCATTGAAAACCGGTTATTCCTATGGTCTTGCCCACTTTTTCTATGAAATAATCGCGGATCGGTTTGCCTGCTATGCGCGTAAGGACGCGCCCAAACATCATTTGGGCTTCATCCCAATAGCAAAATGTTTCACCAGGATCACCGATAGGTGTACCAGGCTTGTAGGGTGTCCAGGACCAATCCTGGCTCTCACCTTCCCATCGGGTACTACCTATAGCATTGTAGCCAGACGTCATGGTGGTAAAGTGTTTTAATTGAATGCGGTCATAGGGATCCCTGCGCAGTGCAGGTTCCCACTTGCTGGCTAGATCATCGATCCTACATTTTCCTTCCCCTACCAGCAGTCCTAGTACCGTACTGGTAAACGACTTGGTCGATGAATAGATGTTATTCTTCTTGTGCGTACTGTCGCCCTTGAAAATGATGCGACCATTTCTAATGATGATGGTTTGAGAAAGTCCATCTTCCCTACAAAAGGATGTTAGGGTCTCCAAAGCGTGAGTCAATTTATCGGGATCCACTTGTTCGGCTTCTGGGGTACTTTCCAGCCATACCTCTTCAGGGAAGATGTTGGCGGATTGGCTATGCAGATTTTTTGACATTGGTAATAAGACTAGAAAGGCCAACCATCTTGTCGAACGGCTCGTGCTCATGCCTCTGGGTTTTTATGATTGCTTGGTAAGGAGTATGGCCCAATCTCTCGAGGAGTCACTGGGCGGTCTTCCCAATGAGGTCACCATACCTCCTCTGACAGATTTCACAGATCCATCGAGGAGACCACCGCCGGCCCTCGGATTATACCATTTCACAGAATAGGATCCTTCAACACCAGAGAGATCTAGCTCGCAGCTGCCACCATGCAGTAAGTACACCGCATAGAGTTCACCAGGCTTTGCAAAGCAGTAAGCTTGGTCACCAGACAACAGGTCATCGTGGTTCTCCATTTCTGTAAAGGGCAGATGTTGCAGGAAAAACTCGCGACCATAGCGGGTGAAATCCCAGACATTATCGCGAGATCTCCAATCTTCGCATTCTAGATCGTTATTGTGGTTCTTATAGCCGAAATACCACTCTACTCCACCGCCACCAGCCATCAATGTCCCCCAAAGCACCTCAGCTCGGATGGTATCTTGATTGTTATCTGGTCTATCATCAGGATCTGTACCCCTAAAAGCGGGACCAATCTCGTCCAGCATAACTATCCAGGGATGGCCTGCTTCTTTGGATGCATTTAGCCACTGCTTGACAATATCGTGAGATTTAGCAGGATTGCCCGTCTGTACCGACATCCCATCCATATATTCAAATCCCAGTAAAAGCTCATACAGTGAATCACGGTGATGAGGATTCGAATGTGAGTGTACGACGGCAAAATTATGGTAGGGATCAACAGCTTCAATATAACTGAACATGGCTTTCTGCTGCTCTGTAGTTTGACCATTTGGAGAAAAGGAAGCAGGACCATTCTCTTCGCCTAGATTCCAAGTAACACCAAGATGGTGAGCATAGCGAGCAATCAATTCCCGTAAGTAAAGTTTTCTTTCAATGCCAGTATCTCCATGGTCAAGAAGTTTCTCATTTTCAGTCTCTTGCAAAACCACATGCAACATCAATCCCAGTCGATCCATATGGTCGAAGACGATCTCCCACTGATCAAGCTTGCTACAGTCAAAACGAAACCGCTCATCATAACCCGTGTACGGCCAGACATCTTTGCCGTCTCCCTCAATGTTCATTGTGAGAAAGTAGACGGAGTTCACTCCCTTGCTGGCCAAATAATTAAGACCACCGATGAGTCCCTTTCCCTTGCCATCGCGCCAGGAAGGGTCTCCCGACTTCCAATCTCTGATGTGTGGTGCGTAGGTGTGCAACTGATCAACAGCAGCTTCTCCATCTCGATGCTCAGCTAGTGTACCTCGTTGAGTTCCGTCAAAATCCTCGTATGCCAACAAATTCTCTGGACTATCCGCCCCACCTTTGAGATAAGGTTTACCTGACTCAGCATAGTGTAAATATCGGCCCTTGGGGATCAGTCTACCTTGGGCTCCATCAGCTGGTGGTCCTACCAGGATGCTACCCCTTGATCCATCAAACGCCACAGGGCTGCCCGCGGAAGGATCGTGTGAAATGGCAATTTGTGTTCCCTGCCGAAAGGAAACTTGATAAGTCCATTCTCCTTCTTCATCCGGGCGAAATATCACCCTCCAAGTGGTGCCCGCAGCCGCACCAGTTGATCCTGATTGACCATCAGCGGCAAAATAACCAGGTACGACCATCTTCCGATCACCATGATTGAAGGTTACCATCAAACGATAATCCAAAAAAGGATTCGGATCCTGATCTTCAGCTACATGGGGTCCCGTGAAGTCCAACACTGTTTTTTGCCATTTTAGCGTCTGAATGACTGCTCGCTCTTGCTCGCCACTGCAGCCTCCCAAAAATCCGAGGTAAATAACGAGTAATAGAGCACCAAGAGAGAGTCTAGGTGAACAATGCATGATAAACATAGGATAAGTATTTTGGACCAACATACGACATTATAAAAGGAAGCTTATGCTCAGACCCGGATCGGAGCATTTTTCTTGAAACTCTCATACACGGCCTCTAGAATCTCCATATTCCGTAGATAGGCAGCACCATTGGTTTCAAAAGCACTATCGGACTGGTATGCCTCCATCATGGCTCGTTGGGTATGGTAAACACAATCGCCCGCAAAATTCTTGTTTGATCTTTCATAGTCAATGATGCTGCGTTCTTTACCTAATTGTTTGAGATGCAGGGTCGAGTCAGATTCCAAATACATGGCTCCTGCATTGCCCTCGATCGTTGTTTTACCAAAGGTATACCGTGGGTCGGTAGTATCGGATTCATTATACCGATTGGCATTAATTACTGCCGTAGCTCCATCGGCAAAAGTACAGAGTACGAGGGCTGCATCCTCCCCAGCAATATGCTGATTATAAGTGAAAAGTTTTGCATAGACTTCTACGATTTCTCCATGTAGGTAGCGTAGAGTATCGATGTAATGTATGCCCGTCTCATACATAAACAGCCTGGGCATGGTCCTGAAATAGGGTTGGCGGTCCAAGTAGGCATCAGGGCCCCATCCATCTCCGGTACGCAGTTTTATCTCAACATTGTGCAACCGATCCCCTATCAAGCCCTGGTCTTTTACGCTCTTGATGGCTCGATACCAGGGTTGGAATCTGAAATTTTCGTGTACATAGAGTTCTACTGCGGAGGACTCCGCCAAAGCAACCATCCGTCGCGCCTCCTCTATTGAGGAGGTAAAGGGCTTCTGACAAATGATATGAATACCCGCAGCGCATAATTTTTTGATCAGGGTGGCATGAGATGGTGGAGGTGTAATGATGTCGACGAAGGTCAGATTCTGCTCGTCCAGCATCCTATCCACCTCAGTATACGTCCGGGCAATCTCATATCTCGCAGCTAAAACTCGGGCCTTTTCATGATCTCTATCACATATGGCGACGAGCTCAACATCAGATTGTCGGCACCAACCTTCCACATGAAACTGGGCGAAGTAACCGGCTCCGATGCATGCAATCTTGACTTTGCTCCTCATGGCTACTAGTTGAGTGAAGTGGCCGAATGATCCGGACGTTGATACGTCTTACTCATCATCCACTGATCAAATTCGAATCCATCTTCGCGCATAGAAAAGGAAATCGTGTGGTGACCAGGTTGGTTGATATCAAGATAGATCAGCCGGGGTTCTCCACAATGCACTTCCTGCGTTCGTTGTTTGCTCTCCCAGGTCCACTGATGCTTACCATCACACCATTGCATGCGCTGACCTGAAGCCGGCCATTCACCGTCCACACCGACATGTATGCCGTTGTCCTCCGAACCCGTGCTATATGCTCTTACCCACACATAATATCTGCCGGTCTGCTTAAAAACGACATCGTAGTGGAGTATCCCGATCTTTCCCGGCTCATTGATAAAGTTCTCACCCCTGATTAGCTTCTCGTCGTGATTCGTGCGGGTATCCGGAAGAATCTCCACATATGCTCCCCCACTGGCTAATTGCCAATGACTACTATCAGGATCCGGCAAAACCTCCAGCTCTTGCTTACTGCTACGCACATACCACTTTCTGACCTGGTCTGCCTCCTGGCGATCATAGTCTTCGGCCTCAACCATCACCATACCATTCACTTCATGAGCGGCTCGATCTGGTACAACGCAGGAGAGCGTTGTCGAAAGAAAGATGGTTCCAAAAAAAAGTATTTTTCTCATCTTTTGGTGTTTTTATCAATGAGCTAATCCTTGATCGGCCTTGACATTCAGCCAAAGTAATATGGCCAGGATGTTCAAACCAGCAGCGGCATAGAAGAAAAATTCATTGCTTCCTGTCCAGGCGGTTAGGTAGGGAAAGGCGAGCGCAGTCAAAAAAGAGCCCACATTTCCAGCCATATTCATCGTGCCTGAGACAGCTCCACTGTGCTTTTTTCCAATGTCTACACAAAGTGCCCAGGAAGGGGGAAGGGTCATGTCGGCACCAAAAATAGCTAAGCTCAGCATGGCGACAGCACCAAAGGCAGTGTCCATTTGCAAGCTAACAAGAAGTCCGATTGCAGCCAAAAGAAAGCCTACCATTGCTGGCATCTTACGTGATAGATTCCAGCGTCCCTTTTGGAAAATGCCATCGACCATGCCGCCTGCAACCCAATTGCCTATGGCACCAGCAATAAATGGGGCCACCGCATACCAGCCCGCTTCCACCGATGCCAATGCATACTTTTCCTTGAGGTAGGGGAACAGCCAGGTCAAGGCGAAGAAAAAAGTAAAATTGCTGCAAAAATACTGACCAATGGCCGACCACATGTTCTTTGAATGTGATAATTGTCTCCAGCGTAAGGCACCAGCTTCAGAAGGTTCTACCTGCTGCCGATGAGTCACGATATAATCGCGCTCCTCGGCAGACACTTTAGGGTGTGCCTCCGGACTATCCCGAAAAGTCAACCACCAGACCAATGCCCAAAGGATACCAATGACCCCAAGAATTAGGAATGATGCGCGCCAACCATAGCTATCAATCAACCAAGCCACGAAGGGCAAGGCAAAGGCAGCACCGAGGCGCGATCCGGAGAAATTCAAGCCGATAACGGTGCCCCTTTCGCGCAGTGGCATCCAGGAAAAAATTGCCCGGGACAATGATGGAAAGGCCCCAGCTTCACCAGCCCCAAACAAAAATCTAACCACCAGCAATGACATAAAATTCCAAGCAGCACCCGTCAGTGCGGTGAGACCGGACCAAAAAGCCACGATGCTGGTAAGTATAGCCCGGGGTCCATGACGATCTGCCATCATACCACTCGGCACCTGTAACAGAGCATATCCTAAGGCAAAGGCAGAAAGCACCCATCCCATCATCTTGTCATTCAAGCCGAGATCCGTAGCGATGGGATCTTTGGCGACAGAGATGCAGATGCGATCAATGTACAGCAGTAATGTGAGCAAAAACATCCCTACTACCACCCAGTATCTACTTTTTATCACCGCCATACTTACTTGATATTAAACTGCTGGGGATCTTTAACAAAGCATTGAAGAAAGTGAAATGAGTTCAGAATGGGAAATTTTCTTTGTTAATAACTTGTGTTGGACCAAATCGCATTATGGTATCGGTCGCAATTCTAATACTCTTGGGGCCTACTCACCGATCTACACTTCACAACCACTTCATGCAGTGAGTGTTCTGCACCGACATTGCCGGGAAAAACAAGGTAACTCAGTCCCGGGAATCGACTTTCTGGTCCCAGCTGCCAGACAGGTACACCGGGGATGATCTGGCCCAAGACCGTCGCACGTACCACATCAAGTCCCTTGGTAGCCAAATCACTGGATGTGATGCCTCCTTTGGCCATGATGTACCTTGGCCGTTCATCCAAACCGACAACCATCTCAATCAAAAAATTTGAAATGGTCTGACTTATGGATAGGTTTTTACTCTTGTCATCCACTGCGATCAGCTCTCGACTCGTATAGACAAGTACATCTGCCCCCGAACTGATCAAATCATTGATCTTTTTACTCATCTGCAGACGATAATCGTGGTGATCAGTTTGATCCAGGAGTATCTTGACATCAATCTCGATAAAAGTCATTCCCAGAGGCTTAGCTTGCAAGAAGGAAAGCTGTTGAGTGGTCAGCGGTACAAACGACCCCACGACCACCAAGGCTCCACAGGTGTTGGCATTAAGATTTAGATCTGATGCTTCCAACAAATCCCTACGTTCTAAGCCAGCAAGTGCAGCTACCAATGAGGCAGCTGTTCTGAAGATTGGTTGTATCTCAGTTTGTAATAGTGCCAGGCAGAATTTCCATAGATCTGAATAAGCGCATGCATTGATGATACAGACATCCTCCGGAACCAGAGACCGAAGGAAATCCGAGATATCTTGGATGGAGTTCTCCCTCAATCGCTCTAGTGATAAGCTCTTCACATGAAGATCCGATATCCTTCCGTCAGATTTCTCCAATACCCAATCTTTAAGGTCGGAAGAATGGTAGCCAAATACCTTGTCGGCAGCAAAGGCCGTCTCACCAACAGGCAGTAGGTGCTCCTCCTGAATCAAGTAGTGGATATCTCCTATCGTGTAGCGGTCCCCTTCGAAAAAAGCAGGGACCAGGAAGCAGATCGCACTATTTATTTGCATGCTTGATTTCAACACGTCGATCTCCAGTGGAAAGTATCCTCTCAGGGTACTGTCACTCCTACTAATGACCCATATTCGCAGTTTCAATTGATGGGCAACCTCCCGAATGCTGTCACCAATCTCTCGATTGACCTCCGCTGCAATGCTTGGAGACATACTCCGGGAATTGGTGAGGATATAGATCAGTGAGGAGCCTTGCTGCAGCTCCAAGGATAAAAGCTCCTTTTGCCAAGCTGTCAACACAGGTACATCGTAGACTGTTTGTGTACCAGTTGGGTCGTCGTCAAGGACAATGAGGGCATCCACTTTCTGAAACACGGCAGCACGGACCGTTTTTGGGCTAACTTCGTACCGCAGTGGAGGCAAATCCGCAAAGACCTCAGCTTTCGAGCGGTGTCGTCCATTCATTTAGGATCTTTTTTCTGGAGTGCAAATACGCGTGCTGGCGCACCATCACCACCGCTGATTTTAATGGGAAGAGCCACTAATAAGACTTTCTGATCAGAGATCTCATCCAAGTTAGTGAGACCCTCCACGATAGTGACGCCACCACCAAGTAGTATCTCATGGATCTCTGTGACCTCCTGCAAGTTGTTGACATCGGCAATGGATGGTGGCTCCACCCCCAATATGCGTACTTGATTTTCCACACACCATTTGGCCAGTGATACACTGACCCTCGGAAGCTTTTGCCGATACCGGTTTGATCCGATGCAGCGGCTCCAGCCTGTTCTCAATAGGATACTTTCTCCAGCTACAAACTGTTCTGGGATCTGACCAAGATCGGACAAATCAATGATCTGTTGGTCCAATTGGATGTCGATGGAAGCCACCCAAGCACTACTAAAAAAAGTGCGGAGTGGGAGCATGTCGATAGTGACATTTGAAACACCAAAGTGCAGGGGTGCATCCATATGTGTACCCGCATGCGAGTAAAACCGCAGCCAACTGGCATTCCACCCATCGGCATCCCTGGTACGCGCCACTTCCTGACTGTACCCGTCCATATCCTGATGATAGGACATCGTCAAATCAATCAGGTCATAGGCGGAAGGGTCAAAAAGCATATCACATGTTGGCTGGTATGGAGGCATTGATTTTTTGAAGAAGGAGGTCAGTGATGGTTGTGGTGGTGCCCGTTCCTCCTAAATCGGCAGTCAACTCACTGGTCTCAGTGACCTGATCGATACATTGCATGAGAGCCCGTGCAGCTCTAGTCTCTCCCAAATGCTCGAGCATCAGTGAAACAGACCAAAAAAGTCCAATTGGATTGGCCACACCTTTCCCAGCTATATCAGGTGCAGATCCATGAATTGGCTCAAACATAGAAGGGTAGACTCGCTCTGGATTAATATTTCCGCTGCCACCTAACCCCAGACTCCCCATAATGGCACCTCCCAAATCACTTAAGATATCACCGATCATATTGGTGGTTAAGACGACATCAAAGTACTCTGGATGCAGCACAAAGTTGGCGGCAGCGGCATCCACATACATTTTCTGATAAGCCACGTCAGGGTATTGTGCAGCCACTTCTCCAATCACTCGATCCCAAAATCCCAGGGTATGAATGAGGGTGTTTGACTTGGTCACGTTGGTGAGTTTTTTCTTGCGACTGAGTGCCAACTGGAAAGCATAGTGAGCCACCCGTTCGACACCAGCGCGAGTAAAAATACTGGTATCTATGGCCATTCCTTCTGGCTGGTCGGCATATAGATCACGACCACTCTGAACGAATTCGCCCTCGTTATTTTCTCGAATGATCACGAAGTCAATATCGTCAGCCGACTTTTGACTCAAGGGACTTTTTACACCAGGAAAACTCCTTACAGGCCGATAATTGACATACTGCTTGAAAGATGTGCGCACCCTGTTGGTATAGTCTTTAAATGGCAATCGATCATCTACAGTAGGCAAACCCACCGCACCAAATAAGATCGCATCAAAACCCTGTAAGGTTTTCATACCATCTTCAGGCATGAAGTGTCCATGCTCCAAGAAGTAACCTGCCCCCCAAGAGAAGTTTTTAATATCTACCAAAAAACCATATGCCTCGGCGATTAACTTTAAGGCTCGAACACCTGCCGGTACGATTTCGTGACCTATGCCATCACCAGGGACAGCGGCAATTTTATAGCATTTCATAGCATTTCCTCTTAGGTGTGTATTTGCCCTATTCAAACATTTTCTTGATCTGACTTGCGACCTTCGCTCCCGTCAATCCAAAGCCTCGATAGACTCTTTGGTAGGGCCCAGAAGCGCCAAAACGATCCAATCCTATGATGGCACCTTCCGATCCCACATACTTATACCAGGTCAGAGTAGCACCCGCTTCCACCACAACTCGCTTACCATGATGAGGTGGAAGCACCTTTTCTCGATACCGCTTGGTCTGTTTGTCAAACACATCCGTTGATGGCATGGACACCACACGTACTCCGATCCCCTCTTGATTGAGGATATCCTTTGCTTCCAAAGCAATCTCTAGTTCCGATCCTGTGGAAATGATGATGGCCTTGTACTTATGATCCTCGCAAAGAATATAACCTCCCCTTCTGGCTCCTTCAGCATCTGCCAATCCAGCTTTCTTCCGATCATAAATAGGCAATTTCTGTCGAGTCAATAGCAATCCTGTGGGGCCCTCTTTACGCTCCAGCGCCATTTGCCATGCGATGGAGGTTTCATTGGCATCCATGGGACGAATGAGACTGAGGTTGGGCATACAACGCAGTGATGCAAGTTGTTCTATGGGTTGGTGGGTGGGGCCATCTTCACCAAGACCTATCGAGTCATGTGTCCAGACATACACGACTTGAAGTTTCATTAGTGCAGCCAAACGTACCGCTGGTCGCATGTAGTCAGAAAAGACAAAAAAAGTGCCCGAGTAGGGTAAGACACCACTATGAAGGGCCATTCCATTCATAATCGCTCCCATGGCATGCTCTCTTATGCCGTAGTGAATGTATCTCCCCGTAGGATCTGCTACACTGAAGGCATGCTCACTCTTGGGAAATGTATTGTTTGAAGGAGTGAGGTCTGCAGATCCTCCGACCAGGGCTGGAATGCGAGGTGCCAGATGATCTAGTACTTTGCCCGATGCACTACGGGTAGCCAGTTTCCCTTCCTTGAAGGACGGAGTCTTCAGTGCTGATTTGGAAATCTGCTTATTCAAACACTTCCTGAATGCAAGTGCTTCCTTGGGATATCTATCCTTATGTGAGGTGATCCTCGCACTCCACTTATCCTCCTGCACCTTGCCAGCCTCCTGCCACTTGCTCATCAGTGCTGTTACTTCAGGATGTACGTAGAAGAATTCATCTGGTGGCAAACCAATGTTCTCCTTTGTCAATCTGATTTCTTCCGGACCAAGCGGTGCACCATGGGCTGCGGCGGTCCCAGCCTTGTTTGGACTGCCATACCCAATCTGGGTGCGACAGCTAATCAACGACGGCTTGGATGATTTCTTTGCTTCCTTGATGGCTCTGCGAATGGCATCGATGTCGTGTCCGTCTATTTGTTGACAGTGCCACCCATAGGCAGCAAATCGACTTGGTACATCCTCACTGAAAGACAAAGCTGTGTCGCCGTCGATGCTGATCTGATTGTCATCATATAAGACGATCAATTTCCCCAGCTGGTTATGGCCGGCAAAAGAACATGCTTCATGTGAGATCCCTTCCTGGAGGTCACCATCACTGGCAATGACGTAGGTGAAGTGGTTGACAATCTTGCTGGTACCACGGTTGAACCTACTCGCCAATGACTTCTCAGCCAATGCCATCCCTACTCCATTGGAAATACCCTGACCCAGTGGGCCCGTGGTGGTCTCAATCCCTGGAGTGAGATGATACTCCGGATGTCCAGGGGTTTTGCTTTTCCACTGCCGAAAATTTCTCAGTTCTTGAATGGGTAAATCATAGCCAAATATATGCAGTAGACTATAGTGCAGCATACTGCCGTGTCCGGCAGAAAGAATAAACCGGTCACGGTCAAACCATGAAGGATTCTTAGGATTGTGCTTAAGAAACTCAGACCACAGCACGGCAGCTACATCAGCCATTCCGAGGGGCAGTCCTGGGTGACCGGAATTAGCAGCCTGGACTCCATCCATGGACAAACTTCTGATAGAAGCTGCTATTTTGTTTATTGCTTTTTTGTTCATTTTGATATTTTGATGGCGCAAAAGTATGAAGACCTAAGCGAAAGGAGGCCACGGTATCTAACTAATTTTTCGATTGAAATACGGATACCGGGCAATTTTACCAATTGATTTGATGCAGCAACCATGTATTTCTATATACTCGAAAGCTATTTCTGAGAAAATTGTTGATTCTTAAATCGTCACAATCCAACTGCGTAATGAAACAACTATATGTGCTGTTTTTCTGCTGTATAATCCAGCAGCTCTGGAGCCAGACAAACCAACCCAATGTGATTTTAATAGTAGCAGATGACCACGGTAAAGATGCCATTGGGTGCTATGGAAATCCAATCATTAAAACCCCCCACCTTGACCGCCTGGCCGCTACGGGCACAAAGTTTAACCGGGCCTTCTGTACCACGGCAAGTTGCAGCGCAAGTCGCTCTGTGATCTTGACTGGTCTCCACAATCATTTCAATGGTCAATATGGGCATCAACATTCCTATCACCATTTCAGCTCCTTCGAGAACATCAAGAGTCTACCCGTATTGCTTGAAGATCAGGGATATAGGACTGGCCATGTGGGCAAGTACCACGTGGCGCCAGAATCTGTTTATCGTTTTCAACATCGATTTCAAGCCAATGCCAGAAGCCCCATCGAAATGGCACAAGTGTGTGAGCACTTTATCAAGGAAGACGCAGGTGCACCCTTTTTCCTGTACTTCTGCTTTTCTGATCCTCATCGAGGTGGTGGATTTGCCGAAGAGATTCCGCATCAACCCAACCGTTTTGGCAATACGTTGTCCGGGTATCCCATGATCGAAGAGGTGATCTACAACCCTGCAGAAGTGCTGGTCCCCGCATTCCTACCAGACAATCCTGAAACGAGGGCAGAAATAGCCCAATACTATCAATCCATCAGCCGCTTGGATAAAGGCGTAGGAAAATTGTTGGACTATTTAGAATCATCGGGCAAAATGGACGATACCTTCATCATGTATGTGTCAGACAATGGCATGGCTTTTCCCGGTGCTAAGACAACCTTGTACGAAGGTGGAATGCAACTACCATGCATCGTGAAGATGCCAGGACAAACGACATCTACAGAAACCGATGAGATGTTTAGTTGGACCGATATCACCCCAACGATCGTAGATCTTGCCGGAGGGTTGACCGATGATTCCCTCTTTCATGGGTCGTCTTTCGTCCCTGTGTTGAATGGTAAAGCCATCGATAGAGATGCCGTTTATGCATCTCATACATTTCATGAGATCACCATGTACTACCCCATGAGGGTAGTGCGGGGTGAGAATTACAAGCTCATTGTCAACCTTGCGCATGGATTACCCTATCCTTTTGCTTCCGATCTCTATGCATCCAAGACTTGGCAAAGTATTGAGAAACACGGATTGAGAACATTGGGCGGAAAACCGGTTGCTGACTACATTTATCGTCCCCGGTTGGAGCTATATGACATCGTCGACGATCCTCATGAAGTGCATAATTTGGCTCAAGACCCTGCATTTGGTGCACAGCTGGAAGGGATGGTCCAAAAGGTGAAAAACTTTCAAGCAGCGACCAATGATCCTTGGATCATCAAGTGGAAATATGAATGAGCAGATGAGCTGCGTATGCCAGCACTAAATTGGTCCGGATTTCGTGCGATGCCCCAGGCCTCCTGACTGATGTTAGTAACTTGTCTCATCTCCAGACAGAGATTTGACCAGGTCAGAATCCTATGGGAAACTTGAGCTTTGCCTACCATAATAAAGGAACTAAAACGGTGGGAATAAGAATGTCTTCATCTTAGCAGTAGATATGGTACCCAAGTGGAATCTCAGCCGGATAAGAAACTCATCCTAAGGGGTGATAATCTTGCTTAAGAGCACTCAACTTGTATACTAGAGATGAGCTGGCCGTTGGCGGTGAATGCTAAACATTAAGTGATTCTTCCACTTCTTCCAGGGAGTCATCGCATTCTGGACCAAACCACTTCTCTATCTTCTCCCTGGCACTTACACGCACATCTTGATTGATATGGCCAGCAATGCTGACCAAACCAAACATAAGAATTCCGAAATCATCAGTAAAACCAAAGAATGGAGTCAAATCAGGCACGGCATCGAAGGGGGCCACCAGGTACGCCAGTGTACCCAAAATCATCCGCCTGGCCCAAGTCGGAGTATCACTGCGATTGTAGGCATAATAGAGCAGTAGGCCCGCATACACCGTTTTGATGCCAGCCCGCTTGACTGAATCCTTGAGATAGTCCAGGATTTTGTTATGGTCAAATTTGCTATGCAAAGCATTCCAGATTTCCTTCGGAGTCATCATTTGAAGGTAGCATTTATCAGATAGTAACAAAGAAGTGACTACACTTTGTTCCCGGGAGCATCCACCAAGAGATTGTCGATGGACTAAGCAGACCGCTTGAGTGCAGTGACAGAATCTATTTCTTCATTTGAAATGCTGGCAAATAGAAAGCCATGTTGATGAAAGTGCTCTAACACTCGAGGTAGAACATAGGATAGTTTGTCCTTGGCTTTTAAACTATCGTGAAAAACAACGATAGAGCCAGTATTTGCATTGTCAAGTACATTGCTTAGACATTGGGTTCTGGTCAGCTTTGGATCAAAATCTCCACTCAGCACATCCCACATTATAATCTGGTAGTGACGCATCAAAAAGGGCACCTGCGAAGGCTTAATACGACCATAGGGCGGTCTAAATAATTCCGATTTCACCAATGTGGCACCTCGGCGCACATTATGAAAATAGGGGATATTCTCTGTACCCCAACCCGATAGGTGATTGTTGGTATGGCTGCCAACGGTATGACCCTCATCTAGTATCTGCTGGTGGATCTCAGTGTATTTGGATACGTTTTCACCAACACAAAAGAAGGTCGCTTTGGCATCGTATCTCGCCAACTGGTTTAGCACCCACGGAGTAACTTCCGGTATTGGGCCATCATCGAAGGTCAGAAAAATCCTCTTTTGCTCCCCCGAAAATCTCCAAATGAAATTTGGAAATAAATTTTGAATAAGACTGGGTGTCTTGACTAAGTACATATGTTCGCAGATCTTAGATAGAGGGGGCGGTGATAAATTTGTTTCTTTGCGCTACATTAATTAGAACGTATAACGCTCCATCTTGGTTTGGAGCTGCCCGAATTTAATAAAATTAAATATTAGAAATTATTTTAACTCGTATGTTTCTTAAAACCAACTGTTATTTCTTACTATGAATCCACAACCAAGGGTGAGATTTGCACCTAGTCCTACTGGTCCATTGCACATCGGAGGTTTGCGCACTGCGTTATATAACTATTTGTATGCCAAAAAGTTAGGGGGAAGTTTTATCCTCCGTATTGAAGATACGGATCAGACAAGATTGGTACCTGGCTCCGAACAATATATTATGAGAGCTTTGGAATGGTGTGGCTTGACACCAGATGAGGGTGCAGAATTAGGTGGTGGGTTCGGGCCATATCGACAATCAGAAAGAAGCGAGCTCTATCGTACGCACATCCATCAACTCGTCCAATCTGGCCGGGCGTATTATGCCTTTGACACACCCGATGAACTCAACGCGATGAGGGAGCGGGAGATACAAAAAGGCAACAGAGGGCCAAAATATGACATTCACACCAGGAGTGCCATGCGCAATAGTTTGTCACTGGGCTCAACGACTGCTCAACAAATGATAGACGCTGGAGAGCCCTACACCGTGAGAATGCTGGTACCGGATGATCGACAAGTCCATTTTCACGACCAGGTACGCGGTGAAATAAGCTTTAGGACGAACGAACTCGACGATAAGATTATTCTGAAGACCGATGGGCTACCCACCTATCATCTCGCGAATGTGGTGGATGACCATCTCATGGAGATAACCCATGTCATTCGCGGAGAAGAATGGCTGCCTAGTACTGCGCATCATGTCTTGCTGTATGAGGCATTTGGTTGGGAAATGCCACAATTTGCACATCTACCATTGATCCTAAAGCCCAGTGGCAAAGGAAAGCTTAGTAAAAGGGATGGACAGAAATTTGGTTTTCCCGTATTTCCCTTAGCGTGGCACCAGCCAGAAGAGGCCTTTGATGGTTTCGACAGCTATGGATTTAATCCTCAAGCCGTCATCAATTTTTTGGCATTCCTGGGCTGGAATCCTGGTACAGAGCAGGAGATTTTTTCTATGCAAGAGCTGATTCAGACTTTCTCACTAGATCACATCAGCAAGGCTGGTGCGAGATTTGACTACGACAAAGCATGTTGGTACAATGCGCAATACATCCAACAAGAAGATGACAGTGTCTTGGCCGGTCACGTGATGCCCTTCTTACATCAGGCCGGATATGAAACTACTGCACAATATCTGCAAAAAGTCGTGCATCTGCTCAAGCCCAGGCTACAGACCTATCGGTCATTCCCTGAGCAGGGTTATTACTTCTTTGAAGAGGTCAAAGACTTCAATAAGAAGGTATTGCGGAAAAAATGGAAGGAACCACACATCAGCCATATCCGCACCTTACAGAGATTGTTACACCAGATTCCAGAGGAGACATTTACGACAGATCACCTAAGGTCTACCGTCAGCGGTTACATCAAGGAACAAGAGCTCTCGTTTGGTGATATCCTACCTTTACTCAGGGTTGCCCTAAGTGGCGACACCAAAGGTCCAGATCTATTTGAGATGATGGAGGTGATGGAGAGGGACAAAGTCATGCAACGGTTGCAAAATAGCTTAGGTCACTTTGACTCAATAATAGATTGATCCGGAACTGCAAGTATCCCTTAATTTGTTACTATAGTGATATGCCGAAAAAGATACCAAAGAAGGGTACACCAGAAGCCCACGAAGACCTCAAGGGCTTCGACATCAGGATCAATGAGCTGGGCGAGATTGTGTCGACCCTGTCGGTCGATAAGCTCAACGATTTTTTAGACGAATATGTAGATGATAAGAAGTTAAAAGCTCGTCAGGACATTCGCAACGAAGAAGAATAACCGACGAATCTTGTGTTTGGATTAGTTTGGATTCTCAAAGCACGAAGTGCGCATGCTGATCTAGCCTCCCCATTTTTGAGGAAGTAACAAAGGAGGTGCGTCCACATCTGGATGATCATCTGGCACAGATGCAACCCTTTGCTCTCAACCGTTGTCCCTTAATCAGACAATAAACCAACATTCTTGAAGCCCTACGACCAGCATCATGACCTAGTCAGAAAGTGCCTTAACGGGGAACGCAGGGCCCAATTTGAGTTATATCAAAACTATTCGAAAGCCATGTATAACATCTGTTACAGAATGATGTCCAACCGGGAGGAGGCTGAAGATGCCCTGCAGAATGCTTTCGTCGATGTCTTTGCAAAGCTGAAAACCTTTCGCTTTGAGTCTTCAGTGGGCGCATGGATCAAAAGAATTGTAGTGAATACCTGCATCAATGCACTAAAGAAAAAGTCCATCGTTTTCCTGGACATCCAGGAAAACCATCCTACAGAGATCACACCAGCATACCTGCCTCATCAGGATAAATCAGTAGAAGTAGCTCGCATCAAATCGGCGATAAAAAAATTGCCAAATGGATATCGCTCCGTATTTACACTCTACCTGATGGAAGGATATGACCACAAGGAGATCAGTGAAATATTAGACATTTCTGTAAGTGCCTCGAAATCTCAGTACAGCCGTGCTAAGCAGAGGTTGTGTCAGATACTTGCCGACAAAAAAAAGACAGGATGAGAGAAAAGGATAATCTGGAGGAGTTCATCAGTACACACAGGTCTGACTTCGACCACGAGAGACCTTCCCTGCGGGTGTGGACCGCCATTGAGCGGCAATTTGCCGATGAATATAAAAAACCCAGCAGGACTTGGATGAAGATGGTGGCAGCAGCCGCATTGATCTTAGTAGGTGTGGCAGTGGGTGTTCTTGCCTATCCAAGAATCGAAGCTTACATGCCATATCAAAGTTTTGCTCAACAGGAAGAACTCCAACACATTGAGACCTATTTCGCTCAAGAAGTGAGCACTCGATATAGTCAGCTCACGGGTTCATATGGTCTGACCGAGCAAAAACAAGATCTAGATCAAATTGATCAGATGATCGCGAGTCTTAAGGCAGATTTGAAGTATGCCCCCAGATCCTCCAGAGATCAGATCATCAAAGCCATCATCACTAGTTATGAGGCAAAAATAGCCTTGCTTGAAAAAATGCTATTTGAGAAAAACAAATTAAATCACCATCAAAACAACAGAGATGTTGAAATATAAATATGTACTGGCTGCCATCATCGTATCTTTATATCTTTCGGTTGATGCCACAGTGGAGCGATCGTACACCAAAAAATACGAGGAGCGTTTCACTTTATCGGAAGGTGGAAAAGTCGATATCGAAAACATGCACGGCACCATCGATATTGATACCTGGGCCAGCACTGAAGTGGAAATAATTGTAACTATAGAAGTAGATGCCTCCAGTGAGAGTCGAGCTGAAAGTGCGTTTGACAGGATTGATATTTCTTTCAATCAATCAGATAATTATGTACATGCCGAAACCGAAATTGATTCCAAGAAGTCATTCTGGTGGTTTGTGCAGAGCTGGTGGGGAGATGACGATGTACGCATCGACTATCAGGTCCGTATGCCGGAATCCGCTCGTCTGGAATTAACTAACAAATACGGCGATATCAACATCGAAGAAATCTTTGGCCAGACCGACATTGAACTCAAATATGGAAACTTGACCATTGGCCATGCTGCGGGACCTTTGGAACTAGACCTGAGTTATGGACATGGCGTCGTTGATAAAGCCAATGAAACCGATGCCCATATTGCTTACTATAAATTGAGGATCGATGATGGAAACACCCTGGACATTGAATCAAAATACTCGCAGATCACGATCGAAAGCATCAATCAAATCATATCTCAGTCTGCTTATGACGGATATCATCTCGGTGATGTAGGTATGATGAAAAATGAAGGCAAGTATGATAAAATCGAAGCAAAAAGAATGGAGGTATTCGATATCACTGCCAAGTACACCAACATCGACATTGATGAGCTGACCCATGCGCTCGATGCCACCTTATCATATGGTGGACTCGAAGTGGATGAGATGTTGTCTAGTGTGACACATATCGATCTTACCAGCAGATACACCGATATCGACATCGATGTAGATCAGTTAGAAGCCTTTCTCGTTGAATTTAGTGGAAGGCATGCCAAGATCGATTTGCCTGAAGGCGTGCACCTGACCACTGATATCCGTGAGAACCACCGCACAGATCTGAAGGGCTACTATGGCAATCAGCATGCCTCAACTGCCATCTATATGGTTGCCGAATATGGTGGAATAAAATTGCGGTAGAAAGCTCTATACCCCTGTAGCAGATGGATGCGTTAAACGTTGCACGACATTAGATCCGTATTCCGTATCTTTTCCGCCCAATTACAATTTCGGTATGAAGATCAAATTTTGTGGTGCAGCCAGAGCTGTTACCGGGAGTGCGCACCTAATCACCCTTGATAGTGGATACACCATTTTGCTCGATTGTGGACTGTATCAGGGAAGCAGTAAGGAAATGTTGCACTTCAATGAGCAATGGCTCTTCGATCCAAGAAAGATCAATTGTGTTGTCCTATCACATGCTCATATCGACCACTGTGGCCGCCTCCCCAAGCTGGTGCGCGATGGCTATAAGGGTACCATATATTCCACCCATGCTACCAGGAGTCTATGCGCTATCATGCTCCTCGACAGTGCCCGGATACAGGAACGCGATGCCGAATACTACAATAAGAAACAACGGAAGAAAAAAAAGAAGAAGGCACTCAGAAAACCCTTGTACGAGACCAAGGACGTGTCGGAGACGATGAAGCTTTTTTGTGGGATGCCCTATGATCGATGGTTTAGAATCTGCAGCGAAGTGGAGGTTCAATATCGCGATGCTGGACACATTTTGGGAAGTGCCAATCTCACATTGAAGATCAATGAAGGGGGCAAAGAAACCATACTGGGCTTTACTGGCGACATCGGCCGTCCAGAACGGCCCATACTGCGTGATCCGCAGTTGATGCCACCCGCTGATTATCTGATTACGGAATCAACGTATGGAGATCGCCTGCATGAATCAAAGCCTAAGGAGTCAGAAAAGATGCTAGGGATCATTAAGGAGACCTGCTTAAAAAACAAGGGCAAATTGATCATTCCAGCATTTAGTGTCGGACGTACACAGGAAATTGTCTACATGCTTGATCAGTTTGAATCAGCGGGCATACTTCCCAGACTTCCGGTTTATGTCGATAGTCCTTTGGCTGTCAATGCTACCCAGGTTTTCGGTGCCCACCCCGAATGCTATGACAACGAATTAAACGAGTACTTGCTGGTAGACAGCAATCCTTTTGGATTCAATAACCTGACCTACGTTCGGGATGTAGAGATCTCCAAGCAGCTCAACACTTCGACCGAGCCATGTATCATCATCAGCTCGTCAGGAATGATGAATGCCGGGCGAGTACGTCATCACCTTGCACACCATATCAGCAATCCCCGGCACACCTTCTTAATCGTGGGTTACTGTGCACCTGACACTCCTGGTGGCATGCTGCTCAATGGCATCGAAGAGATCAAACTCTATGGTGAGAAGAGGCCAGTTAGGGCTCAAATCAAGCGGATGACTTCGTTCTCGGCACATGCGGATCGAGACGAAATGATTGATTTTTTCCGCAATCAAGACCGGATCAAGAACATATTTATGGTTCATGGTGAATTAGATACACAGCAAGGCTTCCGTCGATCTTTACTAGAAAGAGGATTTGATCAGGTCCAAATTCCACGTCTGGGGCAAGAATTTGCGTTAGATAGATAATGACGCTCATTCGATGTAACCATGGTTGGCTAATCTGCTGCTGTTTGTCGGTCTTTCTGGGTGCTTGCCTGAAATCTGACAACCTACCTGATCTTACCCTTGAGGCATCGAGTCCCCATCTGGCATTCCCACTCATCTCCGCCACCCTGACAACCCAAGATCTAGTGGCAGAAATCAAGGGAAGCTCAGAAATCACGGTCAACGATGACGGTATTTATCATGCACTATTTGATGCCGAACCATTCATCCGCTCCAAACCGGATATCTTTCCCAAAATCACTTTCGGGTTGCCCATCCCCATCCTCGATTCTGCGGTGACCGTTCCAATACCATCGATAGCGGAGGCAGATCCAGATTCTGCTGTTTTCAAAGGGGATTCGATTTTTTTTGTCCTAAATTCCTTTGAAGATTCAGATGTCAAATTGGACCTCTCTATCCCCGAGCTCCGGCTGAATGGCATGCCCTTTCAAATGCACTATGTGATTCCCTATGCCGGTAGCTCGCCAAGTACACTGGTCACACCGAAAATCGGTCTTCAAGGCTACGAAGTCGCTCTTGCTGCTGGTTTTCTCAGTCTCAGATATGAAGCCAGAAATGCAGAGGGTACTCGCCTCGTCCTTCCTTTGTCATTTGTGCAAATAGATGCCTTTGATTTTTCTTACATACAAGGTAAAATTGGTCGATCTGTCTTCAGTACCAACGTTGATACAATCAGAGTCGATACCCAGGATACTTTATTTGATGGCACCTATCATTTTACTAACCCAAAAATTCATTTTGACATCACCAATAGTTTTGGTGTTCCGATCGGTATCCTTGTGAAAGAAGCGAGCCTGATCAATGCGAATGGCGCAGTCAGTAAGATCACGAGCTCACTGTTTAACGATATCAAGGTCATCTCATATCCCTCCCTGGACGACGTCGGTAAGGCCACTTTCGATCGCATCACGTTGGATCGAGATAATTCTAACATTGATGAAATAGCTCAAGATGATATTGCAGAGATTGTGTACGAGGCCGAAGTCATTGTAAATCCCACCTCCTTACCGGACAATGGTTTCTTTGTGACCGACAGCAGTGAGATACGACTCGACGCAAAATTCGACCTAAGCTTTGAAGCCCGGGTTGAGGAGATCATCATACATCAGGATCTGGCTGTCGTGCTGGAAAAACTGGATTCCATTACTTCATTGAGGCTAAAAGTCATCGTACAAAACGGAATACCATTGCACTTTACTCCATCCTTGGCATTGACAGGTAGCGAGCAAAAGGATACAATTCCATTAGTAGCTGAAGCTCCTGCACTGATCACTCCTGCCTCCACAGATGGGCTGGGCAATGTCACTGAGTCGTCGCAATCTACCTTTTTTTATAGCCTGGATGCCACCCTGCTTACCCAACTACGGGATCTCACACAAATGTTGATAAAGCTCAGCCTTCAATCTCCGGCCGCAGGCACCAAACCTGCGATCATAAGGCCCAACCAAAGCATTGATCTCAGGATCGGAGCTGAGGCACAAATAAGGTAAAACGTATGAGGACGATGATGATCTGCTTGTGTGGTCTTCTATCCTTACCAGGGGGCTGGTCACAATCGGAGATGAGCCTGCAGGGAATGCATGCAGTTATGCAGAGTGACTTATACAATCCTGCAGCTTTTCATCGCGATGGTGTGCACATTGGATTTCCCAGCCTGCTTTTTAATATGCATCATACTGGACCAGGCTATCATCAATTGATCCGGACAGATCGCGATAAGTCACAGCTGCAAGTTGGTCAAATGTACCGCAACCTAAGGGGTGACAATGAACTGGCGCTCGACTTAAGACTTCAGACATTCAAAGTCAAGTATGGTACGGCAGCGTGGTCCTTCGGTATTGAGCATGAGTTGGTGTCACATAATAGCTTCATCTACCCGGATGAACTGATACAACTTTATGTCGATGGAAATCAACCATGGATTGGTCAGCAGGTTGAGATTGGCCCCCATGTACGCATCGAAAGCTTCCATAGCATTGGCCTGATCCTATCCCGTCGGTTTGAAAAAGTAGTCCTTGGTGTGAGACCCCGTTTGCTGCTTGGTCAATATCTTGGCTTCACAGCACGCAGTAGGGTTAGGCTGGATACCGATGCCACCTATTACCAGCTCAATCTGTATAGTGATTTTAGATATCGCGATGTTGGAGTACTGGACTTTACATCAGAAAATCTGCTGGAATACAAGATCGGCACCTTCAAAAATTGGCGTTTTTCCAGCGGAAACAAAGGCCTGGCATTAGATGGTGGTTTGGTCTGGCAGGTCAATGAGCGCACAGCTATGGGCCTTTCTTTTACCGATCTGGGTTCAATCAAGTGGAGTAACGGACAGCGTACTTATGAAAGCACTGGCGATCATCCTTACCATGGAATCACTTTGGCCAACATCACTGGGACCAATCAAATCGACCTGGACGGTGCCATCGACACCTTAAGATCCCTTTTGGATCTATCGACCAATACACAGGCGTTCCGCCTATCACTGTCACCTCGATATTTTGCTTACTATCAGTATCAACCCTCCAGGTCCGTCTCCCTACTGCTTCAGATCCAGTATAATCGACGCTACCTCGACCCTGTGTCGCTCGCTTTGACAGCTTCTTCTGCAGTCACCAATCATCTAAAATTGGGTCTGATCTTCTCACAGAGATATGGGTACTTCAATGCTGGAGTAATGGGTTCGCTGGCATTAAAAAAGTGGCTGGGATTTCTCACCTTAGACAATGTACTTAATGGTCTCGATCCCCTTTCCTCACGAAGATTCAATGCCAGGATTGGACTCAATTTTCACCTCAGCGGCGCCGCATCATTCAATTAATCCGGTCTTATGCAAGATGGGCAATTGAGCTTTATAGGTACGCTCAATGTTTTCTGTGGTAAAGGTAAGCTTGGTATCCCCGTAGACAATGAGGCGCTGGTTGAGTAAAATAACTCGATCAAAATACGCCTCTACTGTAGACAGATCATGATGTATGACCATCAATGTCTTGCCTTTGCTGGCCAGGTTTTTGAGGATATTGATGATTTTTTCCTCGGTAGTAGCATCTACCCCGACCAGGGGTTCGTCTAGTAAGAAGATGTCAGCCTGCTGGCACAATGCTCTAGCGAGAAATACACGCTGCTGCTGTCCACCTGAGAGGGCTCCGATCTGTCGATTCTTCAAGTGAGTGATACCCAAATCGACCATTGCGCTATGTGCTACATCCCGATCGTGCTTAGATAGCCGCTGGTAGATCTTTTTGTGAGGGTATCGTCCCTGTAGTACAATATCTTCGACTGTAGCTGGAAACTGCCAGTCAACCTCGTCTTTCTGAGGAACGTACACCACCTTCTTGCGCACTTCCTCAATCGGTTGACCCTTGATCAAAATCAGGCCAGTGTTGATATCCAGCAAACCTAAAATCGACTTAAACAAGGTCGATTTACCTGCTCCATTGGGCCCGATGATCCCGTAGATATGACCACCTTCAATCGACAAAAAGATATTGGTTAGCACGCGCTTTCTTTCGTACGATACAGAAAGATCCTTGATGGAAATGGCTACGTCTGTCATTGACTAAATCTATAAATTAAAGCGACAAAAAGTATGAACAATACACCGGCCAAACTTACATAAATCAGTGTTTTACTGGGTGAGGCATCGAAATCTAAATCATCAGCAATTTTGGAATCTAGTGTGAGTCCCTCCACGATCACATTTGTGTTGTGCTTCAGCATATCAATATAACTGGGTGCAGGACTATCCTCGTCACCGATGCTGTCTGCATATAGTTTACCACCTATCTTTACATGGTTGTCACTGGCTATCTGCTCTAGTACCTTTGGATTGATGGTACTCTCTACAAATAGGGCTGGCACCTGTCGCTCTTTTATGATTTTGGTGAGTCTTACGATATCTGAGGTTTGGATGTCTGCATCAGTAGATACCCCCTGTACAGACTCCAATTGGATGCCATATCTTCTTCCATAATACTGAAAAGCATCGTGGGAGGTGATCAGAATGCGTTTGGCATCAGGAATGGTTTTGATCTTCTCTACAATATAGGCGTCGGCCTTCATGATCTCATGCCTGTAAAGCTCATAATTCCGCTGATAAATCTCCCTCCCGGCGCCATCATGGCCGATCAGTGCATTTTTTATATTCTCAATATAAATGAGCCCATTGCGTGCATCCATCCAGGCATGCGGATCCGTGGCGTTGTGATAGACCGTACTTTGAATCGGCTGGACACCTTCGGTCACGGTAATCACCGATGCATCCGAACCAGCATTTTCGATGAGCTCGTTTAGCCAACCCTCAAAAGTCAGTCCATTGCAAAACACCAGATCGGCTCGTGCCACCATCTGTGCATCCTTAGGGGTCGCTTCGTAAATATGTGGATCACCTCCAATCGGCACAATGCATTTAAGATCGATGCGGTCGCCAGCAATGTTCCTAATCATGTCGGAAATCATGGAGACAGAGGCGACCACTTTTAGCTTGTCTGCAGCTTGAACATCCGGCACTTCTCCAAGAAGTAGGATGGTCACCAGGAGTAAGGCATGCTTACATTTTACGTACATAGATGTTTTTTGAAATGGCTTGAGATATCACGGCATCGTGCCTTTCGTCAATGATCACCTTCAGCGAGTGATCAAAGTCGTATACGGATTTAACGACTAGTAGGGAACCGAGTTTGATATGCATCTCGTCTAAAAAACGGAGAAAATCATTTCTTTGCTGCTGTACTCCGATGACGACACCCCTTTCCCCCTGGCTCAAATCGCGTAGGAGGACCTGCTGCCGTACTGTAAACTTGCCATTTACGTCTGGGATCGGCTCACCGTGCGGATCAAACCGTGGATGATCCAAGAATTCGTCCAATCGCTCAACCAGGGTCTGGGACCGGATGTGTTCCAATTGCTCGGCAATTTCATGGATCTCCGTCCACTCAAAATGTAATTTTTCTACTAGAAAGGTCTCCCAGAGACGATGCTTCCTGATCAAATCAGTGGCAACACGGGTGCCACTTTCTGTGAGTTGAGCTCCATAGTACTTCTCATAGTCAATGAGTGACTTTTCAGAGAGTTTTTTCAGCATGTCACTCACCGATGCAGGTGTCGTAGCCAACTCGTCAGCAATGAGCGACGTGCCCACAGGTACGCCCCGATATTGTGCGATTTTAAAAATGGCCTTTAAGTATTTTTCCTCTGCGATGGTCATGTCTTCAAAACCTCACTATAAATCTAGTTATCTTTTTAGATATGACTAAATATTATTTCAAAGTAGGTGAAAATTGCTGCCAGATGCTAGGTGCCATGCAAGCTGGCAAAAAGCTCCCAAACCCCTGGCACGTCTGGCAATGTCTCCAATTGCAAAGGCATGACTTCCTTTTTCCCATGTTGCCGACAGAATTTCACATGATCCAGCATTTGGTCTTAGAGGAACCCAGCATTGAGATGTATCACCTCTCCAAGCTTGGTCAGATCTCAAAATAAGTTTAATTTCGCGGCACCAATTAGGTGCCTCTAATCCTTGGCGCGGCATCTATACCTTTTTATAAACTAACAAAACACTATGGATCAATCGATTACGTATGCTATCCCTGCTCTAGGAGTTGTGGCATTGCTATTTACATTCTGGAAGTCCTCATGGGTATCAAAACAAGATGTTGGCACAGATAAAATGGCACGTATCTCTGCCAATATTTCTCAAGGAGCAATGGCCTTCCTCAAAGCAGAATATCGAGTGCTGGCTGTCTTCGTTTTGGCGGTGGCCATCCTGATGGGCTGGAGCGGCACTAGTGCAGGGTCTTCACCCCTGGTGGCACTATCTTTTGTGCTAGGTGCGATCTGTTCAGCGTTGGCTGGTTTTATCGGTATGAAGGTAGCCACCAAAGCCAATGTGCGAACCACCAATGCAGCCAGAACCAGCCTGGGCAAAGCCCTGGGTGTCGCATTTGCGGGAGGTTCTGTAATGGGATTGGGAGTGGTTGGTCTGGGAGTTTTAGGTTTGGGCTCATTATTCCTCCTTTATAGCAATATGTATGGAGTGGAGTCGCAATCGGCAGTAACTAGGGTGATTACCATTTTGACAGGTTTTTCTTTTGGTGCTTCTTCCATAGCATTGTTTGCAAGAGTGGGTGGGGGTATTTATACTAAAGCAGCCGATGTGGGTGCAGACCTAGTGGGCAAGGTAGAGGCAGGCATTCCAGAAGATCATCCACTCAACCCAGCGACCATAGCCGACAACGTTGGCGACAATGTTGGTGACGTAGCTGGAATGGGTGCCGATCTTTTCGAATCATATGTGGGATCCATCATCGGGACCATGGTACTAGGAGCTACCTTCATTGGCATTGTTGGTTTCGAAGAGAGCAATAGTTTTGGAGGTATGAATGCTGTGTTATTGCCCTTAGTATTAGCGGGTGTAGGCATACTGACTTCTATTCTTGGTACTTTTTTCGTGAATGTGAAGGAGGGTGGAGATCCACAAAAGGCCCTTAATCGAGGAGAATTTCTTTCCGCCATTCTGATGTTGGTGGCAACCTATTTGATTGTGACCAACATGTTGCCCGGTAGCTGGACGGTCGCTGGCACTGAATTTAATTCCATGGGCGTATTCTGGGCTGTAATCTTCGGTCTACTGGCAGGCCTTGGTATTGGTTTTGTCACAGAGTTTTATACAGGTACAGGAACCAAGCCCGTGATGTCTATTGTCAACCAATCCTTGACAGGAGCTGCTACCAATATCATTTCTGGTTTGAGTGTAGGAATGATGTCGACCATCGTCCCGATTCTCATCCTGGCTGTAGCGATCATCGGAGCACACCATTTTGCAGGACTATATGGCATTGCCATTGCCGCTGTCGGTATGTTGTGCAACACAGGTATCCAACTGGCTGTTGATGCCTATGGCCCCATCTCTGACAATGCAGGTGGTATCGCAGAGATGTCTGATCTGCCGAAGGAAGTGCGTCAACGCACCGACAAGTTGGATGCGGTAGGAAACACCACCGCGGCCATCGGTAAGGGATTTGCGATCGGCTCTGCAGCCTTAACAGCTCTGGCTCTGTTTGCGGCCTTTATGGCCACAGCCGGTATCAACTCAATCAATATTGCTAATCCCACGGTGATGGCAGGCCTCCTCATAGGTGGCATGCTTCCATTTGCATTTTCGGCCTTGTCTATGAAGGCCGTGGGTAGAGCCGCGATGGATATGATCCAAGAGGTGAGGAGACAGTTTAAGTCCATTCCTGAATTAACCAATGCCTTGGAGGTCATGCGGAGAAATGATGGTTCTGAATATGCAGATTGGTCAAAGGCAGATCAGCAAACTTTTGATGCTGCCGATGGAAAAGCACAGTTTGACAAATGCGTGGAGATCTCCACAAAAGCTTCGATTCGCGAGATGGTACTGCCAGGTCTGATCGCCGTGGTTACCCCTGTAGTGGTTGGATTTGGCGGAGGTGCGGAAATGTTGGGAGGCTTGCTTGCAGGCGTAACCGTTTGTGGGGTTTTGATGGCGATCTTTCAATCTAATGCTGGAGGCGCATGGGACAATGCCAAGAAAATGTTTGAAGAAGGCGTTAAGATCAATGGCGAGATGTATCACAAAGGTTCTGATCCCCACAAGGCAACTGTGGTCGGAGATACCGTAGGTGATCCGTTTAAGGATACTTCAGGACCATCCCTAAACATTCTGCTCAAGCTGATGTCTGTAGTCGCATTGGTCATCGCTCCGTTTCTCTAACAGAAACGGATCGTGGAAGCCAAAGGGTGGAGAACCATTTTGGGGATGTACCTGTTCATTATTGGTATGATTATTTAGCATCTAAAAACTTGATTAGTATGAGTATGTATCCCCTTGAATTGGTAGCACCCATGGAAAAAGATCTGACCGAGTATGGTTTCAAAGGTTTGACATCTGTAGAAGACGTGGATGAAGCTTTGAGTAAGGAAGAAGGCACAACCCTGTTGGTCATAAACTCCGTCTGCGGATGTGCCGCAGCGATGGCCAGACCGGGCACTAAGCTGGCGCTCACTCACGAAAAAAAGCCAGATCACCTCACTACCGTCTTTGCGGGTGTACATACCGATGCTACCCAAAAAGCTCGTGAGTATCTGCTTCCCTTTCCTCCATCATCACCAGCCATTGCACTTTTTAAAGAGGGAACCCTAGTACATATGCTAGAGCGGCATCACATCGAAGGTAGGAGTGCCGAGATGATTGCTGACAATCTGAAACACGCCTTCGATACATACTGCTAGTTAATCTGACAGCTCTCATGAGATTGAGTGGGGTCAAAAGGTCGGAAGTGGTGCAGTCTTACTTCGGTCCAATCACTGCATGGTCCTTATTTTCATTCATCCTATTCGGCAGCTGTGCTATCCCACAGCATCGTCAAACTTCGTCCGACAGGGGTCAGATATCTGAGCATGCCATGGTGGTTTCAGCCCACCCATTGGCAAGCCAAATCGGAACCAACATAATGCACCAAGGCGGAAATGCATGGGATGCTGCCATCTCGGTGCAATTTGCACTGGCGGTCGTTTATCCAGTGGCAGGAAATATCGGCGGAGGAGGCTTTGCTGTCTTCCGTAGCCATCATGGTGAAACTGGCACCTTGGATTTTCGAGAAAAAGCTCCCCTGGCAGCCGACAAAAGTATGTATCTGGATGCTGATGGAGATGTGTTAGCTGGCCAGCAAAGTCTACTTGGTCACCGAGCAGCAGGAGTACCTGGCACTGTGGATGGGATGATTCAATTGCACCAGCGCTATGGTACATTGTCATGGGCGCAGCTCATTGATCCCAGCATTGATCTTGCACGAAAAGGATACCGGTTAAACGACCGCGATGCCCACAATCTTAATAACGCACAAGACTTTTTTACGCTGGTAAACCGCGACTCCAACATTTTCATGAAGTCCTCTGGGTGGCGGTCAGGTGACCATCTGCAACAATACGATCTAGCGCGAACGTTAGAACGCATACGCGATCAGGGCAGACATGGCTTTTACGGTGGTGAGACAGCCAGACTGATCCAAGAAGAGATGAAAAGGGGCAAGGGTCTGATTACTGAAGTAGATTTGCAGCGATATAGGGCCCAATGGCGAGTACCCGTGGAGGGATCCTACCGTGGATACCATGTCATCTCTATGCCACCTCCCTCTAGCGGCGGCGTGGCCCTCCTCCAACTGCTGAAAGGTGTCGAGCCTTTCCCTTTAGCCCGATACGGTCCCAACTCCGTCAAGGCCATCCATGTGATGACTGAAGTAGAAAAACACGTTTACGCCGATAGAGCCACCTATCTGGGTGACAGTGACTTCTACGATGTACCACTGACAAAACTCCTAAGCGCATCGTATCTAAACGAACGCTTTGCCAATATCAAACTGTCAAAAACCATTCCTTCACAGGAGATCAAGGAGGGCAAGGTCAGCACGATTGAAAGCATTCAAACCACTCATTTCTCTGTGGTAGATCCAGCTGGAAATGCAGTCGCCATCACCACTACACTCAACAGCTACTTTGGTTGCAAAGTATTGGTGCCAGGTGCCGGTTTTTTTCTCAACAACGAAATGGATGATTTTAGCATCAAAACAGGTGAACCCAATCAGTTTGGATTGGTTGGTGCAGATGCCAATGCCATCTTACCTGAGAAAAGGATGTTGAGCTCCATGACACCCACGATAGTCGAAAAAGATGGAGTACTGCACCTGGTATTAGGCAGTCCAGGAGGATCCACCATCATCACCAGTGTGTTTCAGACCATCCTTAATGTCATTGACCATGATATGAGCCTGCAAGAAGCAGTCAATGCATACCGCGTACATCACCAATGGCTTCCTGATCGCCTACTGATCGAATCAAAAGCCCTTGATCATCGGACCAAAAGAAGATTGGCTCGTAGGGGATATGAGATCGAATCACGCAGTGCGATTGGCAGTGTGAATGCCATCATGATCCACAACGGGAAGTTGGTGGGTGTCGGTGATCGACGTGGCAATAACAGCGCAGTTGGTTTCTAAGCTAGGTGACTTTATATTTGCGCGATGATTAGATTTCACTCTATCAATGGTGAACTAGTAGCTGCTCACAAGGCAAAAATAGCGATCAATGACCTTGGCCTACTGCGAGGTTATGGCATTTTTGATTTCTTCCCAATTAGAAATGGCCAACCCTTATTTGCGGTCGACTACTTTGATCGATTTTATCGATCTGCCGATAGGATGAGGATTCCTGTGCCGATAGCTAGGACAGACCTGATGCAACAAGTCATCGATCTCGCTGCCCGGAATGGACTCGCCAGAGCATATACCAAATTGGTGCTTACAGGTGGCTATGCGGCCGACGGGTTTACACCAAAAGATAGCAATCTCCTAATCATCCAACACGACGACATACCATATCGTCCTGAGGACTACCAGAATGGCATACGACTGCTCTTGAACCGGTATGGTCGCGACAAACCTAAGATAAAGACGTTAAACTATGCCAATGTCCTAAGACAGAGACAAGTATTGCAGGATACAGGAGCACTTGACATACTCTACCACGATGGGCGCCACGTCTTTGAGTCTTCCAGAGCAAATTTTTTCTTGTTCGATAGCGAGGGTAGACTCCATACCAGTGGTGCAAATACCCTGGAAGGCGTCACCAGAAAACATGTCATTCAGACAGCCCGTGCCGCTGGCATTGTTTTGGCTCAAGGTCCCATGAGACTCGATATGATATCATCCGCTCGAGAAGCCTTTATCACCAGTACTACCAAGGGTGTTTTACCGGTAACTATGGTCAATGACCTTACCATCAGTGAGGGAAAGGTTGGCTCAATGACTCTGGAATTGCACCACATGTTTGAGGACTATATGAAAGAGGCTGCCAAGTAAGCATAATCAAGGGTGCAAGAACATTAAGCTCAGCAGTCAACGTGGAAGGCGATCGGCTAAATAAGAATCAAAGCAGGTCAGGTTATCAGCGTATCTGATCGGCTGAACACTGGTTGCACACTATCCATTCAGATGCATACATCCTGCTAATTGCATCAATTAAGTATTTTTATAGACTACCGAATAAGAGAATCAATGGAGGCATTGCGACAGATGTCCGATCAAGATTTACTTGACCACATCCGCAAACATGGTGACCGAGGAGGATTTGCTGAGCTCTACCAGCGCTACGCCCACCTGATGTTGGGTTGGTCTTTGAGGTACTTGAAAGATCAACAAGCGAGCGAAGACGCTGTGATGGACATTATGGAGCAGCTTATGCAAAACTTTAATAAATACGAGATCAAGCACTTTAAGAACTGGCTTTTTCTCGTCACGAGAAATCATTGTTTCACGAAGCTGAGAGCCAAAACAGACGTCATGATGGATGATCTGTCTGCACTCGATCAGGAGGAAATTATGGAAAATGGCCTGGATGAACATCTTAATATAGAACGACAAGAAGATGCATTGCATGAGGCAGTGGAAAATCTTAAAGACGCACAAAAAACATGCATTGTCATGTTCTATTTTAAGAAGCTCTCCTATAAGGAGATCGTAGAACGGACCGGCATGGAGGAGAAGAAGGTAAAAAGTCATATCCAAAATGGAAGACGAAACTTGCGCACCCAATTACAAAACATAAGACTTGAAGACTGAATTTTCATGACGAAGAAGTTAACTAGGAGCGAGTTGCAACAATTGCTCAAGATTCAGCAAGAGGGCAGGTCCAAGGGAGGATCGGATATGGATGACTTGGATCGTAAGGCGTTGGAAGGCTACCAATATTTGGATACCGACGCAGAAACCTCCCTCAAGAGATTGGATGTCCGTTTTGAGCAACGATTGACACAAGCGACAACCGAGGAAAAGGTAAAGACCGGCAAGGTCAGAAGACTGAGCTGGTTAAAGCGAGTGGCGGCCATTGGACTGGTCATTGTAATGGCTTCATACTTCCTTTTTCAGCGCACGAATGCAGATCGTCTCTTTGCCGAACACTTTGAGCCTCCCCAAAGTCATTATTATCAAGCCACCAGGGGCAGTACTGACCTGGATGCCCTTAGCCTTGCCTTTGCTCCTTATGAAGCAGGCAAGTTTGAGCTGGCTTATGACAGAATTATGGATATCAAGACGCAGTATCCAGACAAGCCAGATCTGTTGTTTTTTGCAGCCATCAGCAAGCTTGCGTCTGGTGATGCCGGAGCCGCAATCCACATGCTGAAGGAATGCCTGTCTCTTGACCACAGGACAACAGGTGATCATGCAGCCTGGTACTTGGGATTGGCCTATCTCAAGCTTGGTGATTCCCACCTTGCCAAGGAATCCTTCAACCAGGTATTGGACTCTAGTCCCCATGCGCTGGCAGCCAAGCAGCTAGTGGATCTACTCTGAAAAAGACATGGCAACGTTCTGATCGGCTTTTACCATCTTCGAATGATCAGCCCATTTTCAGCATGAAAAATTCACGCCCTCTAGAATGCTGGTGTTGTGGATCATGCGGTCCATTCTTGGTGAAAGCAAGCACCGTGCTGTCGTTATTGTCGGTGAAAACTCACGTGTCCATTGAGGCCAGGTAGTCAAGCCAATCTTGCTCGTAATCGATATCTGATAGCTCCTCCAGCATCTCAATTTGCATACCGGCAGCATTTGCTTTTGCCACGGTCTGGCTGAGCACCTGATCACTGCTCCACTTTATCTCCTGAAAAAGGCTGGGTGCGACTCCGTTTAGACCCAGTAAATAGTACCCCCCATCACAGGCCGGACCAATGACGATATCTGCACCTTCCAGAGCAGTAAAAGCTCGTTCAAGGAGTTCTGGTGTGACATAGGGACAGTCCGTGCCAAGGACAATGACCTGATGGTAATCGACAAATGCACACTCAAAGGCGGCTGTCAACCTGCTGCCCAAGTCATCACCTACCTGTGTATATGACTTACCGAATCGCACATGTTTCGCCGGTACTTCAGGATGATAAAACAGCAGTGCTTCTGCCTGAACCCTAGAGACTGCCGACAAGGTCATCTCCACCAAGTGCTCGTAGATCGATAGCGCCATTTCTTGACCCACCGTAGCGGCAAGTCGCGTTTTGACCTGACCCAATTTGGGTATCCTTAGAAACACTATAATGGCCCGTGATTCGATGATCTATTGCTTACTGGTATCTACGATGGCCTACGATTCTTTCTTTTCATCTTTCTGCTTCTTTCTGGTGTATTCATCCCCTGCCTTCAATTTTCTTGTCACGACAGAATATGGACCACTGACCACCTCTGTACCTGCAGAAAGTCCACTAACCACCTCAATGTGGGTGTCGTCCTGAATGCCCGTTTCAACCATGACCTGACTGAGGGTGTCGGGCTGACAGACAAATACTACTTCTTGGAGATCTTCCTCCTTATCCTCCTCAGACTTTGATACATCTCTCGTGGTTACAGCCAAAATGGGTATGGTCAGCACGTCTCGCTTGGTCAGAGTATTTATTTCTACTGAAGCTGACATGCCAGGTCGGAAGGGAAATGGGTTGGAAAGTGTAACCAGATCGACATAAGATGATTGATCCATGCGAATTTTCACCACAAAATTTGTCACCTGATCGGTAGTGAGACTTGCAGCAGTCCCGATTGATGATGCAGAATTTGCAATTTCAGTCACGAGACCAATAAACTTACGATCCAAGTAGGCATCCACCTCAATCTCCGTAGTATCGCCCAAACTGACTTTGAGGATATCGTTTTCGCTCACATCCACCTGTACTTCCATAATGGACAGGTTTGCAATTCGCATCATTTCTGTGCCAGTCATTTGAATGGTTCCAACTACCCGCTCCCCTTCTTCGATGTCCAATTTTGAGATGATGCCATCTACAGGTGCATAAATATTGGTTCGCTTTAGACTCGTGCGCAATTCCTTTAGACCAGCCTCTGCACTTTTTACAGAAAATTCATTGGCATGTATATTTTCTTCAGCGGAACGAATGCTTGCCGTGGCCGCCAGAATATTGGCCTGTGCAGCTTCATAGTTGGTCAGAGAAGTTTCGAACTCAGCCTGCGAGAGGACTCCATCATCGAGCAACTGCTTATTTCGATCATATATGCGCTTAGCATTTTGAAACTGCACTTCAAGTTGAGCTTTCTGTGCTCGGGCATTCTCCAGGTTAGCTTTGGAAATCGCCAGTTGCGACTTGGAATTATTGACCGATGCTGTACCTCTTTCTACAGCAGATTCATAAGCTTCGGGGTCAATCTTTGCCAATAGATCACCCACTTGCACAGAATCTCCCTCTTCGACTAACAAGTCCACCACCTCCCCAGATACATCAGAACTAATCACCACCTCTTTCTCAGGGAAGATTTTTCCACTAGCGGAAACCAGCTCCTTGATCGTTCTTTTCTCTACTTTGGAAGTTTCTACTACCTCTCCTTTGTCCTGTGTTTTACTTTTGTAAATGGCCAGCGCCGCCAAAATGATGACGATGATACTAAGGACGAGATAGATCCTTTTATTCTTTCGTGTAGCCATGGTTTATCTAGTTGATTGTCAATTTTTTACCTTCATAAAAATCCAGAACCTTGAGGCGAAAAACATATTCAAATTTTGCAATGATCAGGTCGGTTTCTGCCTGGTCACGATTGTTTTGAGCAGTCACAAATTCCAGACTATTTGCCACTCCCAGACCAAACCTTTTGTCTGTATCTGAGTAGGCAGCCCGCATTGCTTCTGCGGTTCGTTGAGCAGCTTCGTAATTTTTCTTACCCGCTTTGACATCGGCCACAGCTCTTTGAATGTCGGTCTTGAGCTGATTCTTGACCTGCTCGGTCTGTATCTCTGTACGGACCACATCTAGCTGTGCGAGTTGCAGGTTTGCTTTATTTCGACCCTGACTGTAAATCGGTACCGAAAGGCCCAATCCGACTCCATATGCCAAGTTCTCATTAAGTTGATCGAGGTATGAGACTTTGTTTACCCCAAAAATCGGCTGATCGAAAGACAATGTGACTGATTCGCCGTTGAGGAAAATATCCTGGGTCATGGTCTCTGTGCCAATCTGTGAGCCCTGCCTCCTGGCAAAAGACGAATACCTGCTCCCAATGGATCCTCCAATGTTGAGACTGGGCATCATACCGGTCCGGGCCAAGGATACACCCAGCTCGGCGTAAGAGCGTCTCAATGCCCCAGCCTTGATGCTTGGCTGCCAAGAGAGGGCCGTGTTGAACACTTTCTGCGCATCCAGTACTTCAATATCATAATCCGATGGCAAACTTATGTCGGGAACCTCGATTTGAAACTCTGCTACTTCACTCAATTGCAATAGTTGCTTGAGGTTCAAATAGGCAATGATGATATCGTTTTCAGTGGTGATCACCATCTGGTCTCGCTGAGCCACTTGTGCAAGTAGGTCTAATCTTGCGTTTTGGGGTCTTGTGCCGGCATTGATAAACTTATCCATCTGATCCAGTTGCGCCCGGATCAGCTCGAGGCTTTTTTGAGCATTGGTGTGATTCTCTTGTGCAAAGAGTATCTGGAGGTAAGCCTGAGCCACACTGAGTGCTATGTCATTCTGCATCTGCTCGACATCCAATGTCGAGGCTTCAACAGCCAACGATGCCTGTTCGATTTGATCATTGATCCGTCCTCCGTTAAACAGCAAGACTCCTCCCGACAATGATAAGTTTTGACTGCTAAAACGCTGATTAATAAAATCATTGGTCGTGGGATCGATCTGTCTTCCGTAGCTGACATTGAAATCTGAGCTGGCACTGAAACTCGGAATACGCAGTTGCTTGGCGGCCTGCTGATTGATGCCCGATTGCTGAGCATCTAGCTTACTCTGTCGTAAGCTGAGACTATGATCTATGGCGTAGTCTACACAGCGTTGCAGTGACCACAACTCTTGAGCGACACTGCTGGCTAGCAGATTGAAAATCAGATAAAAGGTGAGGAGGCATTTCATTTTCATACAAACCGCTTTTTGATCACTTCGATCCATTGTAGAGATACAATGTTAAGAAACAGGTCGAGTGAACTTCACTATTATTCTATCAATTCAGTCGATTAATGGATGAAATATCATTGGCACTGAGGGTATGTGCTCCAATGAGGCGATCATATCGGGCTCCAAAGGGTGTGTAATAGATAAGAATGGTATAGTGATTTTCGGTTTGATGCCAGTTACCTTCTAGCATCTCGGTATCGAGAGATTGTTTGCCCAATGGCACCGCGACATACTGATAGTCATAAATGCCTTGCTTCAGCAGCGCCTCACCAAGATAACTGCTGTATCGTTCTTCATAGGTCATTTCATACTGTGGATCAATTTGCCAGTCATTGAAGCCCCCCATAATATATACTTGATGATCGTAGACCGGCAATGCCGATTTTAAGGAAAAGAGCACATATCCATATTCTCCTTGTACGTCAGCGTGATTGTAGTCCTGAGACTCGATGACAAATTTTCCATTGAGATCTGGGTGATTGTCAAAATTCTCGAAGGTCCTCTTTTCATCCTGTTTCAGCACGATTTCAAAAGCATCGTTGTATTCTTTGATTTCATTTACCTCCAAGGTTGGATGTCGAAATGTTCGTAAGTCGACGGTACGAAATTGTTTGCCCGCAGGAAATGTCAGTTTGTCCTGGTGGTTGAAAGTTAGCTTTTTGGGTTGGACTTGGAAAGGCTCGATTTCCGTCAGAGCGTTGTCCCACCTCCCATTCTGCATGATTGTGGCATGAATCTCCATCCGGGGATTCTTGATCTCGATATCTTCATGTTTGGCTACAAAGTCAATCTCATGGTGCGAATCATTCTTCTCCACATCTGTGGGCTTACGCAGCGTCGCTCCAATCTCCATGAGCGGCTCAAATACCATGAATCTCCTGGTAAGTAATGGAGTGTCGGTGTCTTCGTCATAGACGTGCAGCAGGTAGTTACCCGATTTGGTCCATTGCACTTCCTTATTGGGCAATGCTAATGTATAATGGACATAGGGTATACGTGTGCTCACTGAGAGCTGAAATTCTCGTAATTCCTCGTCATTAAATCCCTCTAAAAACTCCATCTCTGTCAGGTCCGATGGCTCCCAATCGCGATTGCAGTGTGCAATCTTATAGCGCAGATATCTGGTATCCGTGCCGACCTCATCAAAATGAAGAATGAGTCCCTGGCCCATCTTCACGATGGGAAATGCCGTAGGGTATTTTGGGATACCAAACCATACCGATTTGACCGACTCGATGTACACCCTGTCATCATTGACAAAGGTCTGAGCCTTAGTGGGCACCACGATGGCAAACATTATTACCAGAGCGATCCCACAGTTGCTGCTTACCATTTCGAATGTGTTTCTAACCATGTGTAGGAATTCTATCGTAAACGACCTCATGGGGTCTACTGGTCCATGGGTTACCTTTGATACGAAACCGCCAATCCCACAGCGCACATTCCCCTGCATAGTCAACGCCAACCCGGGGACTGCTTAGTATCTCACCAGGGCTAATCATGCGACCATGGTCTTCGATCCAGACCTTATGATGACCATCAAGACATTGCCCATTTTGCTCTATGCCGATGCCTAATGCCTGAGTCAGCATGCCGGGACCACCGGTCAGACGATGACAACTCCGCTCCAAGCCTCGCCTTTGCTGCATCATCAGCATCCCTTCTACCGGCTCCAATGCTCGAACCAGCACAGCATGTGCCTGGCCCCTAGATCCGGTCACGACATTAAAAAGGTGATGAATGCCATAACACAGATAGATGTAACAGACACCTCCGTCTTGAAACATGGTTTCGGTGCGCTGTGTGCGCCGGTTACCATGAGCATGTGAGGCTTTGTCTTCGGGAGCTCGGTAAGCTTCTGTTTCGACGATGATACCACTGGTTAGCGTCTTCCCTACCTTCGAGCATAGATGTTTGCCTAGTAGGGCCTGACTGATCGCCAACACATCATCGTTTCGATAAAATGTCTCCCTTAAGACGCTTGCCATTTTAAGACCTTCTGGGAGAATAATTAGGTGCTTCCTTGGTGATCATAATATTATGTGGATGGCTTTCGGTCACACCAGCGCTTGAGATCCGGACGAACTTGGCCTTTTGTAAGGCAGCAATGTCTTCTGCTCCACAGTAACCCATCCCAGCACGCAAACCACCCAGATATTGGACCATCACCTCTGCCACAGTACCTTTAAAGGGTACCCTTCCTTCGATACCCTCGGGCACCAGTTTCTTGATGTCGTCCTCGACATCCTGAAAGTAACGGTCTTTGGAACCTTTCTGCATGGCGCTGATCGAGCCCATACCGCGGTATATCTTAAACTTCCTTCCTTCGAAGATGATGGTTTCTCCGGGTGCTTCGGCGACCCCGGCAAACAGCGATCCTGCCATAATCGTGCTAGCTCCCGCAGCTATGGCCTTGACGATATCACCGGTGAATCTGATTCCACCATCAGCAATGATAGGTATACCGGTGCCGGCCAGGCTTCTCGAGGCTGCATATATGGCGGACAACTGTGGGACCCCTACTCCCGCGACCACCCTGGTAGTGCAGATACTTCCCGGACCCACACCTACCTTCACACCATCGACACCAGCATCTGCCAGAGCTTTGGCCCCAGCACCCGTAGCTACATTGCCACCAATCAACTGCAAGTTTGGAAATGCCGCACGTATCTTCTTGATGGTATTGAGTACATCCACATGATGGCCATGTGCGGTATCCACACAGACCACATCGACAGAAACAGCGCTGAGAGCTTCAAGCCGATCCATCGTATCTGAAGTTACTCCCACAGCAGCACCCACTACCAGTCTCCCATATTCATCCTTGCAGGCATTGGGATAGTCCTTGAGCTTCATGATGTCCTTGTACGTAATCAACCCAATGACCCGATTATCGGTGTCCACCACCGGCAGCTTTTCGATCTTATGAGCTTGCAAGATTTCTGTGGCCTTGTCCAGGGTAGTTCCACCAGGTACGGTGATCAGCTTATCCTTGGTCATCAGATCCACCACAGATTTATCTGCGCGAGTTTCGAATCGCAGATCGCGATTGGTGAGAATACCGACCAATACATTGTCTTTGGTGACTATCGGTATTCCACCTATCTTGTGGGTTGACATCAAGTCCATGGCATCACCCACTTTAGCTTCTACTTCCAGGGTAACTGGGTCGATGATCATTCCACTTTCAGAGCGCTTTACGCTGCGCACCTGAGCAGCCTGGGCCTCTATCGGCATATTCTTGTGCACAATGCCAAGACCTCCTTCTCTCGCCATCGCAATGGCAAGATCTCGCTCTGTGACCGTATCCATGGCTGCAGAAATAATGGGTACTTTGAGTGAAATTTCACGGGTCAGCTGGGTTTCGATAGACACCGCTCGCGGTAGTACAGCAGATTCTGAAGGTACCAGAAGTACGTCGTCAAAAGTTAAACCAGTTTCGAGAAATTTGTCGGAAGGTGAATAGTGTAATTCCATGCGCAAAAGTAATTATTTCTAAAATAGTCTCAACTAAAAAATCTATTTTTCGGCCCACCATATTCATACCAGATGTTATCTGTCCTCTCTGATACATACTTTATGGATCAAGCCATCAAGGAGGCACACAAGGCCATGTGTGATGATGAGGTACCAGTGGGCGCGGTAGTGGTTTGTGACAATACGATCATAGCAAGGGCTTACAATCAGACACAGAAGCTACACGATGCTACGGCCCATGCAGAACTGCTGGCCATCACGGCGGCATCTAGCCACCTAGGTGCCAAATGGCTCACCCAATGCACGATGTTTGTAACTCTTGAGCCATGCGTGATGTGCGCAGGTGCTTTGTACTGGTCACGCATCGGACGGCTGGTCTATGGTGCCAGTGATGATAAGAAAGGATTTATGAAGTTTGGTAAATCATTGCTACACCCATCCACCAAGCTGGAGTACGGGGTACGGCACAATGTCTGCAGAGAAATGCTTCAGGACTTCTTTGTGGCAAAGCGAGATGTATAAATCAAAGACACAAGCTATTGCCTGACCTTAAGATAGTAAACTGTACCCGCAGTCCGCCAGAACGGATGAATCCAAAGATTGTCAGACTGGCAATAACACTGATTTAATCCTATCTTTATTTCTTTCATACCGACCGCCTATCTCTCTTTGACTTGACAGACAATTATCGACATAAAGGATTACGCAAAAAATTGATTGCTATCCTGATTAAAAAGGGTATCAAAGATCAGCGCATACTCGATGCACTTGGCAAGATTCCCCGCCACTTCTTTTTGGATCGCGCATTTGAAGATTGGGCTTATAAAGACGCAGCATTCCCCATCGGTAGTCAGCAAACTATTTCCCAGCCGTATACAGTAGCCTACCAGACTGAATTGCTACAGCTTCAAGCCAAGGACAAAGTATTGGAGATTGGTACCGGTTCTGGTTACCAGGCAGCTGTCCTGGCCGAAATGGGTGCCAAAGTGTATTCTGTCGAACGTCAGCCCAAGCTGTACGACCGGACCAAAGCACTGCTCAAGAAAATGGGATACGGCCAGATTCGTCTCTTCTTGAAAGACGGCAATGAGGGATTGCCCCGCTTTGCTCCCTTTCAGAAGATATTGGTGACCGCAGCCGCCACCACCGTACCAAAACTCCTAAAAGAACAACTGGCGATCGGGGGGATTTTAGTCATTCCTGTAGGTAAGGATTCACAAGTCATGTACCGCATCACCAGGATCAGTGAGACCTCGCATAAAACTGAAAAATTGGATCACTTTCGCTTTGTCCCGCTCTTGGAAGGCATTGAAAATGTATAACAAATCTCCTTTGCTACCGACGTACCGTACGACCCTTGGCTGTGCGTCTGGCCCTGGATACTTTACTCACACGCTCAAGATCCACCAACAGAGAGGCATAGGCACTGCTTGAAGAGGTACGATATTTTCTGCCTTGATAGGTCACTTGGCCAGCTCTTCTGTCCCAGTCGGATCCAAGCAACATATATCTCCCATCCCATTTGGGATGTGGGCCAAACATGAGAAACTTGTCTTTTCCAGTTTCGAAACTTATTGCCATCCGGTTGGGCTTGGGCATGAACATCAATATTCCAGGTGTCCCTTCTGGAATGACTACTTCCTCGACCCTACGTCCCTCACGCACCTCGATCTTCCCGCCTTCAATCACGGACTCCCCCATAGATAACTGTCGCTGCAAGACTATGTCTTTGGAGAGATAAAACTGAATTTGCTTGAGTTCATCTTCTGTCCAATCAAAAGACTTTTGTAGATCTACTGTAAATGGTTTGTAGTTTGGACTGCATGCAATCAAGGTGACGCTGAGTCCGATTATGAGTTGGTTGAGAATACTTTTCATCTTGTAACTTTTAGGCTGACGTCCGTCACTAAACCAAATTTTCCTGTTGTGAATGTAAATCATCTTGTCACAGGTGGCAAGTCGTTTAAACAGACTTTAACCCATGGCTTAAGAATGTCTTAATTTCCTTTCACCGTATGATCTTCGGCACAAAGATCAACACTCCGATGATTAAACTTCCGATGGCTGCCAATAAAACTGCTCCAGCCGATAAGTCCTTGATTCTCCGAATGCGGTCGTCATGCTGGGGTTGGACAACATCACAGATCTGCTCAATGGCCGTATTGAAAATCTCGGCCACCAGCACAGAAATTATGCAGAAAACCACCAGGCACCATTCCCCCAGACTGATCCTGTAGACGACTCCTAACACCAACACTACCAGGGCTGCCAGCAGATGAAAGCTGGCATGGTACTCCCCCATGATAAAATCTTTGATGCCAGCCATTGCAGCCGTAAAACTATCCACTTCCCTGCGCAGTCGATTGCTCATCGGTCTTAAATTGGTATTCACCCATGATGCCGATACGATTCGAGGCATCATCATAGACATTAAAAAATCGCAAGCATTCCAGGTCATTGGTATAAAAGAGATGGTTGGTAGGTGGATTGATGGAGGGAGACATGGTTTTCCTACTATCTTGTAACTGAGCCGCAGCTCGGAAATCCTGCAACTCATCTGAAAACTGGTCCAGGTTATAATTTCCCGCAGTGATCACTGGATAGATCGATCGGTTTATAGAATGGGCGAGGACTTTGAGTTGATTTCTGAGTTCTTCAAATGAAATCCGGAAAAGTGGCGGACTGGAATTAGAGCTTATGACTTGAGCGGCGTATTTATCGTCCATTTGAATGGTCGCACTGAGGTTGGGCAAGTCCTGATAGTAAAAGGTATCTGTTTCCACGATGGGGTACTTCGAAAAAATCGCGGCACCAAATGGGTCGATCCTAGTGATCATAGCATGATGGGGATAATATCTATCCAGCTCCTCACTCAAGAGTCGTTCCCAGTTTGGGGTGATTTCAATAAAACTGATGACATCCGCCTTTAGATCGATGATGGTATTTAGCACCAACCTCCAGTCCTCGGTCATGTCATTAGTATTGGCATGCATCACCGTCATGCTCTTCTCCGAAGTCTTTATCGGTATGGCCAGGCTTATATTTGCTACATACTTAAAATGCAAGCAAAGTGCTGAGGCACAACCAAATGCGATAAAAAGCAACCTCTGCTGATTAAGCAACAGAAAAAAAAGTCCAGCTCCCACAAATAATAGCATGATCTGGGTGGCATGGCTGGCGATGCGCTTAAGGAGTACGACATCGGGCACTTTCACGATACAAAGAATGGCCAGACTGACCATCCCAATGACTATCGTGCCATTAACCAACGGGTAACCAAAAAACTTTCGCAGCATAAGATCAAAGATACCTCATTAATCCATTCGCGCTGCTAGCACAAATGTTTCTTTCCAACGGTCTCGAAAGCCATCTGGCCTGAAGATCTCAACCAGAATGGTGTAGATTCCTATCGGAGATTTTCTACCTTGGTCGTTTGCCCCGTCCCAGATGATGTGACCCGAAGTGGCTAAGGACAGATTGCTGGCAAGTTCCTTGACCATGCGGCCCGCCGAATCAAATATTTTGATCGTAGCCAAAGTGCCTGAGGCCCCCAATTCATACTGTAAGACCAAGAAGTCATTAAAGCCGTCGCCATCGGGAGAGAAAACCTTCTCCCTAATACTAAATGACTCGATTATGCCGAACAGATCAGCCTGCTGACTATTGGCTGAAGTTGGTGTGGCATATCCCGCTGATTGTGCAGCACTATGCCAGTTGTGCGAATCTTGAGTTGTACCAGTTGGGCTAATGCGTTCTAGACTCACTCCATCTTGTACTTTAAGCAATGGTGAGTGAAACGACTTCTGGTAGTCAAATTGGTCGATGACCTTCGACTCGCCGTTCGTGGCTATGTATAGGGTCACATTGCCTTCATCATCCGCCAGGCTGGGAAGATCATTCTCAAGCAATAGTGAGGGATCCTCGACGGTATATCTCGCCAAAAGATCCACTGGATCTTCTGTGACCACTAGATGTGTACCCGGCCATAGATTAAGATCATCGACAATCTGTTCTACCGATTGCCTCCCATTCCAAAAATTGCCTATGTACAGATCGCTAGCCCTGAACACTTTGTTGGATACATTGAGTATCTCAATGAAGTCACTACCGCCGGATACTGGATTGAATAAAACCTCGTTGATGACCAAATCACCTGGCTCTGGTACATCTGGCAGCCTGATCTCAAAGTCTATTCCGTCCAATGCCCCTCCCGCACAATCCCGTAGGCCATCGATCGACAGGAGGTATGATTCACCTGCCCTCATTGCAGGTGCTAAGTGCAGTATGACCCGATCGAGCTCACCTGCTGTGGCGTCGACCTCAATAATCTTAGCAGCACCACCACTGATGGAGAAATGGGAAAGGTCGACATTCGGCATCTGTTTATTTGCCACTACTTCGATCTGGTCATCTGCAATGATCCTTGGAGGAAGCATACGCAAAGCCAGCACGGGTTTCGATGTATCGTATACTGAATTTTGCTGACCCGGTGTGCCTCCAATGATGCTCGTGGATCCATGCCAATTTTGAGCAAGAGCACATGGATCAGATGGATTGATTAGCTCCAGGGACCAGCCACCATTTTTCTTCATGCGCTCACCATACCAACTATCATCGTAGCGCACGGTATGGACGACCTCTCCCGTGCGTTCTTGCAATTGTACGGTGTTGCCAGTATTCCGCAATGTATTAAAATCAGTCATACCGATTACATCGCCATATATGGCCATGGAGCCTGCATCCTTGGCATCACACAGTATGGTGTAACTCCCAGGCAGCAGTACAGTACTTGGCAGTGGGGAGACCTTTTCTCCAATGACCAATTGAAGCTCTGAGAGCTCAACAGGTGCATTGGCCTGGTCCACAAAGAGCTCGATGTATTCGACCTCCGGTAGACCATGCGATGGTGTGGGATCGTCGTAGATCTCATTGATTAATATCTGATATGGGGTCACCTCTTCCACAGGTTGATGCATAAACGTGTGGGTAATCGCGGCCCCATTGCCAGCCACATCTTCTAAGTCATCGATCTGCAGTGTGTAGCTGATGCCAGGCACTAAGGGTTGCTCTGACCTGAGAATCAGCTCATTCTCAAATTGTCCGAACTGTATGAAAAGTGCTCCCACATCTGGCAGAATCGAGTAGCGATCTGCAGATAAGGCATTGCTAGGATCCAGTTGTTCTGAAAAAGTGAGTCGGAGTGTATATGCGTCCTCTACCTTCAGATTCGTGAGGACGGGTGCCACTGTATCCCTGAAGGTACCAGATGAAATCGATAGGTTGTCAAAGAAGAAACGATTCTTCCTAGTCTCCGTGTACTGGCACGCTATTCCAAAAAATCGATCCGCTGAAAGATCGATCAAAGGATGAGAGGTGAGAATATCAGTGACAGAGGCATCAGATCCTATCATCCATAGTGTATCCTCTTGCAGAGATACATGTAAGGTATGCGCTGGTCCTACACTGTGGTTCTGCTCACCACTAGCCAATACTTCCGGACTTCCATTGATCAGTACATGTAGGATCCAGGCGTCATCACCTCCGTCTTCTCCCAAGGACAGGAAATAACCGTTCGCCACATCTAGATCCGCATCATCTACCAGCAGATAAATGATCAAACCATTGTCATCGGAGGGATTAAAGTCCAACTTGATATCCAGCTTCCATGTGGCAGGCTCCACACTCAATGGCAGATAGATAAAACTGCTGCCAGGCTCCGACGCATCCAACTGGAGCATCCCGGCATCATTCACGATAAAATCTGACGTATCCCCTTGCCATAAACTTAGATTTGGCATTGAGAAGTCGTCCATCATTTGAGCATGCAGCAGATTGAGTGCCATCAGTGCTGCAACAAGACTCGTCCATTTGAACATAACTAAAAATACACTTATTGATATTTGGATTTATCTTTGCGATCCGAATTTTAAAAAAAATTGAATTTTACCATGAAACTAGCAGTTGTAGGTGTCACAGGACTAGTCGGCGGAGTGATGCGAGAGGTGTTGACTGAGAGAAATTTTTTCATCGATGCATTCTTGCCAGTTGCCTCCGCCAGATCGGTCGGCAAAATTATAGACTTTAGAGGCCAGAAGCATGAGGTGATAGGTCTCAGTGAAGCTGTAGAAGCCAAACCCGATGTAGCCATATTCTCGGCAGGAGGATCTGCATCACTGGAGTGGGCACCGCGCTTTGCTGAGGTGGGAACCACCGTGATCGATAATTCGTCGGCCTGGCGCATGGATGCCACAAAAAAACTCATCATACCAGAGGTCAATGGTCATGAGTTACAACCGGATGATAAAATCATCGCCAATCCCAATTGCAGTACCATTCAGATGGTCCTTGCTCTATCACCCCTTCATCGCAGATATGGAATCAAACGCTTGGTCGTTTCGACCTATCAGAGTTTTACAGGTACCGGGGTAGCAGCTGTCAATCAGTACCAGGCAGAAAAAGACATGCGACCTGTGGAAGATCCGGCATATCCACATCCCATTTTCCAAAATTGTCTGCCTCATTGTGATGTGTTTTTGGACAATGATTACACCAAGGAAGAAATGAAGTTGGTGCATGAGACCAGGAAGATCCTTTCTGATCAGGACATTCGGGTGACTGCCACTGCAGTGAGGGTACCCGTTGATGGTGGTCACTCAGAATCGGTCAATGTAGAATTTAAGGAGGACTTTACCGTGCAGGAGGTTCGGAGGTTGTTAGGAGAAACACCGGGCATTGTGGTTCGTGATGACCTTGAGAATAACGACTACCCCACACCATTAGCAGCTAAAAACAAGGATGAAGTATTTGTGGGCAGAATTCGCAGGGATGAATCGATCGAGAATGGCCTCAATTTATGGATCGTTGCTGATAATTTGCGCAAAGGAGCTGCAACCAACGCCATTCAGATCGCTGAGTATCTGGTTGGTAAGCAATGGGCCTAAATTTGTTTGTTTTCTGGCTTTACGTTAACTTATCCAGAACACACACGGAGAAAAACGCTTTGAGATGAGAACAAGACTAGTTTTTTGGGGAAAGAATGCCGATGAGGAAAAAGTGCTGATTGGGATGAACCTAAATGATGTAGACAGCATGATTGACGTCTACATCATTCCCGAATCTGAAATCAACGAGAACTTTGCCAATCAAATGCAAGATCAATGGCGCAAGGGTCAAGACATCCTATTTCCTGAGAACCACTTGAAAGTAGAACGACCGTTGGGCATGGCACAATCTATGTTGCCAGACGGCTATACGGTACAGAGAGAAGATGTGCTGGTCAGAGCGCAGACCGAGTGGCATTTCAGAGTATTGTCATCTAAACTGTACCGCGCATACCAGGGAGAATTGGATGACTTAAAGGAAAAGCTGCAGAAATTAGAGCATTTTGATCCAGGTCTTTGGGAAGAACTCAAAGGATTCTGGTCCAAAGTACAGGCACAGGCGCGGGAAAAGAATCTCTTTAGGGATCATGCCAATAAGATTCGCAAAGGCACGGACCAGCTGTTTACTGAAATGAAGAAACTTCGTAAACAACTGGATGATGAATTTCATGAAATTTCTGAAAAACATTTCGAATCCTTCAAAAATCAACTCCAGGAAATAGAGAAGAAACTACAGGATGGCCTAAGCTTACATCCGCTATTTCAAGAGCTCAAAGAACTGCAGCAAAAGTTCCGAAACACAAAATTCACTAGAAACCATCGATCTGAAGTCTGGAAAAGGCTAGATGGCATGTTTAAAAAAGTGAAGAAAGAAAAATATGGCGATGAAGGCTCAGCTCGTACCAGTCAATTAGATCGGGTGCAGCGTCGGTATGATGGTCTGCTCAATGCCATAAAGAAGATGGAGCAATCCATAGCGCGAGACCGTAAAGATCTGGCCTTCCAGCACGATCGCATCGAGAATGCCGATGGATCATTGGAAGCTCAACTCAGGGCTGCTAAGACTAAGATGATCGAAGAGCGCGTAAAGTCAAAAAATGAAAAGCTTGAGGATATGGTAGGCACCCGCACCCACCTGGAGCGAAAACTTGAGCTTCTCAGGACCAAGGAAAAAGAAAGGTTAGAACGTGAAGAAGTCCGAAAAGCTAAAGACAAAATCAAGGAAAAAATAGCTCAAGAAATAAAGCAAGCAGAAAAAGAACGTCTTCAGACCGACGACATCTTGAAGTCTGCTGAAACGCTGCTGGACGGTGGGCAAGAAAAGGCAGAAAAAATCTTGGAAACTATCCAAGAAGGTTTTGAAGATGTCGTGGACACCATTAAAGCCGTGGCTGTGGTTATCGAAAACAATGTAGAACAAGCGATAGAGGATTGGAAAAAAGATGAAGAAGAATAGATCTTACTGAGCGATGCGATACACACCCATCTCCAAAGACCTATTTATTCAGAATCGCCTGCGATTTGTCAAGCAGCTGAAAGCCGATTCCTTGGCCATTTTTCATTCTAATGATTCCATGCCTAGAAATGGGGATCAATATTTTCCATTTGAACAACAATCGGACTTGTTCTACTTGACTGGCATCCAGCAACCCGACACCATACTGTTGCTTTATCCGGAGGCACCAAAAGAAAATCTTAGGGAAGTCCTTTTCATCAAGCGAGATGATGCCCAAAGTCGCACCTGGCATGGTGCTCGACTGAGCAAAGATGAAACCGCCGCCATTTCAGGAATCACAAAAATCTATTGGGTAGATCAAATGCCGGCACTCCTGCAAGACTTGATCCATCACGCCAAACGTATCTACGTCAATGGCAATGAAAATATGTCGGTCGATTCCAAGGTGACCACTAAGGATATGCGGATCGCCAAGGAATTGATGGCCAAATTTGCTTTTCACAAGTATCACCGATCTCAACCCATCTTGAGAAAACTACGTATGATCAAATCAAATCTAGAAATAGATTTGATGCGCCAAGCTTGCTCCATCACTGGAAAGGCGTTTCATCGAGTACTCCAAAATACGCAACCTGGTATCAAGGAGTACGAATTGGAAGGTGGGATCATTGGTACATTTGTAGAAGCTGGCGCAGCTGGTCATGCCTATCAACCCATTGTTGCCAGTGGATCCGCAGCTTGCACCTTGCACTACACACATAACGATCAGGTATGCCAAGATGGCGATCTGATCCTCCTCGATTTTGGTGCCAAATACGCCAACTATTGCGCGGATCTATCCAGAACTATCCCGGTAAATGGAAGATTTACGGAGAGGCAGAAAAATGTATACAACGCCGTACTCCGCACTTTTTACCAAGCTCGAGACATGATGCTTCCAGGACTTCAGCTCAATGAACTCAACCTTGAAGTTGGAAAAATGCTTAGCTTCGAATTGGTACAGCTAGGCCTTTTGGATAAAGAAGAAGCTGCAAACTACGATGCAGAGCATCCTCCTTATCGACGCTTCTTTATGCATGGCGTAGCTCATCACCTAGGTCTGGATGTACATGATCTCAGCGACCGATTTGCTCCCCTACAAGCAGGAATGGTACTTACCTGTGAGCCAGCCCTCTACATTGCCGATGAAGGCATCGGTGTGCGCATCGAAAACAATATCTTGGTCACGGATCACGGTCCCATTGACCTCATGCACGATATTCCCATTGAGGTGGAAGAGATAGAAGCGCACATGCAGGAGACTGTGGTTACTTCATAGCGTTTGAGCTCAGGCTATGCCCCCCATCATATCTCGATATGGGATGTGTACTTTCACACCCCTTTCCAGGGTAAAAATGTATCTCATTAATCATTAATTCAATTCATCAACCGTAGATAAAGGAGGTGATGTCATGGCGACATAGCAATTTTCTATTTGAAATGGGAGAAGTATTGTGTAGGGAAGGCATCCACCACCCGATGTTTCTAAAAATAAATATTCTACTTCAGTGACAAAAGCTGACTGCATCATGGGGGAAGCAGAGTCACTGGCATTTAGATCATTGCTGGGTTTGCTACCACGGCCGAAAATTCCCGGGTAGCGAATAGTCGGGTGAGATCAAAACTGTTGGAAAAAATGTTCGATGATTACACCAAGGAGAGAGAATATGCGATGCCATAAGTATGAAGACACAAAACAAAAATACCGGGAATATGGCCATTTTAGATGGAGACCAGTGAATCCACCGGGCTTGGAAAAGAGTGTCAAAGAAAACCTTCATAGTAGATGGATGATATTGTGTTTCGAGAACTTTCACTTTTCATTTCCCGCACAGAAGTAATCCATATTATTGACTTTTGATGCTGGACTTTTGTACATTCATTGACAAAGATTCTTAGCATGCAATTACCTAGAAGATCCTTCATCAAATGGTCCTCCATCTCCGCAGCGCTGTTTGGCATGTCACCTTGGAGCACCGGTGAAAAGTCTAGTACATCGGTCTTGGAGAGACTTGAGCATAAGATGTCTACTAGACCCATTGGCCAGCAGACCGTGATCAATCTCCGCAAACCACCGATTGACCAGGTGAAAGTAGCTATGCTCGGTTTAGGTAACCGAGGCACAGGACAAGCCAAATTGGTGAACAGCCTTTTTCCAGAAAAAGCGACCATCACGGCCATCTGTGATCTTCGAGAAAAAAGAATTGCACCCACCTTAGATCGACTGAAGAAATCGGGACAAAATCCCGCCGTATACACCGGTGATGAACATGCCTGGATGGAAATGCTGTCGCGCGATGACATTGACTTGGTGATCATCTGCACACCATGGGCATCACATGGACCCATGGCCTTGCATGCCATGGACCAGGGAAAACATGTGGCCATGGAAGTACCTGCTGTACTCACCCTGGACCATTGCTGGGCACTCGTAAACAAAGCTGAGGAGACCCAGCTAAACTGTATGATGTTGGAAAACGTGTGTTATGGTGAAGAGGAGTTATGGCTTCTGAATATGGTGCAAAATGGTGTTTTCGGGACACTCACATATGGTGAGGCCGCATACATTCACAACCTGCGAGAAAGTCTTTTTGGGGATGAGCACTATTACAACGATTGGCGTCTGAGACACCACATTGAGCAAGATGGGAATCTCTATCCTACCCATGGTCTTGGACCCATCGCTCAATACATGGATATCAACCGAGGTGACCAGTTTGAACACTTGGTTTCCATGAGCTCTATGGAAGCCAGCTTGTCGGAAGTGGCAAAGACCGTCGACCCTACCAACGAATTTTACAACCGTAAGGGTTTTGCTCATGGTGATATGAACACCACTTTAATTAAAACTGCCAGGGGCCGAACCATCATGGTACAACACGATGTAGTCACCCCCCGACCATATAGCAGAATTAATGCCATCGCCGGTACAAAGGCTTTTCATGAAGGTTATCCTAGCCGGCTGTCTGTAGCATCGGAAGGGCATGATTGGCTGGATGAGATGCAAACCAAAGCATATCGGGAAAAATATCGTCACCCCATATGGGAAAAGCTCAAAGAAGGCATCGCACAAAATGGCGGTCATGGAGGAATGGACTTTGTGCAGATGTACCGTCTGGTAGATTGCCTCAACCGTGGTTTGCCGCTAGACATGGATGTATATGACGCAGCTGCTTGGTCCAGTGTGGTGGAGCTCAGTAAAATCAGTACCGATCTCGGCAGTATACCCGTGCGGTGTCCAGACTTTACTCGGGGAGACTGGAAGGAAGGCCGTCCATTGGGTATTTTCGAGAATATATAGCTGCATGTCACTGCCACTCATCCTAGACCACATCGGTGTTGCAGTCTCGGATCTTGACAACGCCACAGTCAAGTATCAACAGCTGCTGGGTGCTGAGGTCATTCATGAGGAAACCGTCACTTCACAACGTGTGTCTGTCAGGTTTCTCCAGCACAATCAGCAAAAAATCGAGCTCTTGCACGCCACACATCCCGACAGCCCCATTGCCAGATTCATCGACAAGAGAGGGGAAGGAATCCACCACATTGCCTACCGGGTCGAGGACATTCATGCTGAAATGGAGAGATTGCGCTCTGAGGGATTTCGGCTCCTTCAGGAGCAGCCCATCCTTGGAGCATACAATAAATTGATCTGCTTCATACATCCCAAATCGATGGGTGGGACCCTGATCGAGATCTGTCAGCCTCAGCACTCAAAGTAAATGGAGTGGTCTCACTATGCAATTGCCATTCTAGGGGGTGCCATCGCTGGAGGAATCAATACATTGGCAGGAAATGGCTCTGCCATCACATTAACCATTCTCACTGAGATCATTGGCCTACCCGGCAATCTAGCCAACGGCACCAACCGGGTAGGCGTGCTGACGCAATCTGCGGCTGGTAGCTGGGCATTTTATAAACATGGCCGACTCAATTTTACTAGAAGCAAACTCAACCTTGTCCTCACATTTATAGGTGCTTTGGTCGGAGTAGCAGTGGCAGTGCAGGTCAGCAATGAGCAATTTTTATTCGTCTTCAAGTATCTCATGCTGTTCATGCTTGTGGTATTATTGGTGAAGCCCAAGAGATGGCTCAAGGAGACTACCGAAGATGCCAAAGTAAATCCCCTGCTGGCCATTCCTCTTTTTCTGGCTCTTGGATTTTACGGAGGCTTTATTCAGATGGGCATGGGCATATTTTATTTGGCGACGATGGTGCTGGTGTCGAAGTACAGCATCATCGAAGGCAATGCATTGAAATCATTTGTGGTCGCGCTTTACACCGTTGTTGTGCTGGCCATCTTTCAGTTTAAAGGGTTGATCAGGTGGGACGTAGGTATGGTACTGGCGATTGGTCAGACCGCCGGAGGATGGTATACCGCTAAGTTTGCCAGCAGTCATCCCAAAGCCAACGTGATCGCATATTGGGTGCTGATCATCATTGTAGTGCTGGCCTTGGCAAAATTATTTGGGTGGATTTCCTTTTAGAATGTGTTGTGAGGTAGACCACCTCTTGGGTGATGTCGAAACCGTAACAGAACCACAGCGCCTGCCATCGCTTCACTCAGACAAGTAAGCAGCACTGCTCCAAGGATCGGTGGACTTGCCGCACATCGTAAAACTGAGATATCGGCTGCAATATATAACCAAATAATTCAATGAAATAATGGCTCTATCTAAATCTATTTTGGTCTTATTTCTTTTAGGAATTGCCATACTTATACTTTCTTGCAGTGGAAGTAAGAATTCAAAGAATGAGGAGATTGACGACATATTTATATTGACGCAACAAAAACCTCAATATGACCACATGGAAGCTCTCATCTCGACAAAACCAGCATTACTTTCAATTGACAATGGAGGTTGTATAAAAGTAAAAGAACACACAATTATATGGCCATATGGTTTTGAGCTAATAAAAACTGGCGACAAAATCACCATTGTAGACGACAAAGGGAATTTTACCGCAGAAGTTGGAGACTTTATTCAATTAAGCGGTGGGGAATGTTCCGACTGTACTCAAGAAGAAATACTGAGGATAGTCGGAGTTAATACCGAAAACAAATGCTCAGGACCATATTGGATTGTTGGGAAAATCATAAAATAAAAAGGCTGTGGCAGAATCATGACTATGATCCCTTACTACTTCTTCAATATAAAAAATGATTACTTGTATCCGGCTAATCACTAGTGGACAATTCTAACAGAATCCTCCACAATGGAATGATTGCCGGACCTCAATGCACACCTCAGCAAGGGCCCAATTCAGGTATAAAATTTGTCGGAAGCTCGAGAAAACTTGATCGTAAATGATGACCGAACTGCAAGAAGTACAAACGAAAGAGCGGGACTACAGCTTGGTTGGCAAGGAAGCTCAACATGCCATAACCTCTGGCTTGGCCGATGCTCAGTGGTATCAAACTCCCATACCAAGAGCCCAGATGAATGAGCTCTTGATCCGCAAGGATTGGCCTGCCATCAGGGATACCGTCATCTGGCTGATGCTGATCTCTGGCTCGGGATATTTGTTTTATATCTGGTGGGGCACATGGCTGGCTGTGCCGGCTTACATTGTTTACAGTCTGCTCTACGCTTCCTCCTCTGACTCTCGATGGCATGAATCCAGTCATGGGACTGCCTTCAAAACCGACTGGATGAATGATCTGCTCTATGAGCTTTCTTCCTTCATGGTGTTTCGCCAATCAACAGTTTGGAGATGGAGTCATGCCCGACATCACAGCGATACCATCATCCGTGGACGTGATCCTGAGATTTCAATGCCACGTCCTCCCAGGATAAAACGGCTAATCTTAGGTATCTTCGGACTCGCTGCCGCCATTCCTGAAACCAAACGCATGTTCGTGCATGCCTTTGGTAAAATAGACCCTGAAGTGGCAACCTACGTACCTCCACAGGAGCACCCTAAGGTGATCTTCAAGGCAAGGATATACCTTCTGATTTACTTTGCCGTAATCTGCGCTTCTATATATTATCAGACCATCCTACCCTTGATGTTCATCGGTCTACCTACGATACTGGGGGGATGGCTGATGAGAATCTATGGATGGACCCAGCATGCGGGCCTTCAGGAAAACGTATTGGACCATCGCTTAAATTCTCGTACAGTCTATATGAACCGCATTCACCGGTTCTTGTATTGGAACATGAACTATCACATCGAGCACCACATGTTTCCACTGGTGCCCTATCATGCTTTACCCAGATTGCATCAATTGATGAAAGATGACTGTCCACCACCCTATCACAGCATTTTAGACGCATATCAAGAAATTATACCGGCCATTTTTCGGCAAATGAAGGACACCTCCTACTATGTGAAACGACCGTTGCCTGAAAAATCGAGCCGGCCATCGGTGGAGGGGACAGCCGCCCTCATCGGAAGTAGAGCAGCAGTTAAAGGTGATAAGATATTCGTCTGCCCACTGAAAGATCTTCCACTAGGAGAAGCGATCCGCTTTGATCTCGAGGAAAAGACTTACGCCATTTATCGCACAGCGAAGGACCAACTTTACGCTACAGATGGTTTTTGCACACATGGCAATGCCCACCTGGCCGATGGAGCCATCATCGGCGACATGATAGAATGTCAGAAGCACAATGGGCGCTTTAGTTTGGTGGATGGCTCACCGAAGCGGCTGCCAGTATGTCAACGCATCATGACCCATCCGGTGGAAACCCATGATGGCCAAGTGTGGTTGCAGATATCTGCAGTCTCGTCAAGTCTCGATCAAAAAGAGGGTCGAACTTTTCGAGTTGTCAGCAACAAGAATGTGGCCACCTTCATCAAAGAACTCACACTCGAGCCAGTTGGAAAGACCACCTTTACTTATCGCCCTGGCCAATATATCCAAATGATCATCCCTCCTCATAAAACGAGTTTTAGAGACTTTGAGATAGAACCTCCTTTCCTGCGTACCTGGAAAGATCGGGGATTATTTGAACTGTCTACTACCAATCAGGTCTACGCTAGGCGAAACTATTCCCTCGCTGATCGGCCCAGTGGTAACTCGATCATCAAGCTAAATATTAGCATCGCTTTGCCTCCTCCTGGCAGCAATGTCAACGCTGGTGTTGGCTCAACATACGCCTTTGCCCTGCAACCTGGTGCACTGGTAAAACTAACCGGACCCTTTGGTGATTTTCTCATCAAAGATTCCGACCAGGAGATGATATACTTAGGTGGTGGTGCTGGCATGGCACCACTGCGAGCCCACCTGTCAAGTCTTTTCGAAACCGATGGCACCAGCCGAAAAATCAGTTTTTGGTACGGTGCTCGAACGGTTCAAGACCTGTATTATCGATCGTATTTTGAGGCCTTGCAAGAGAATCATCCAAACTTCTCTTATCACACAGCCGTTTCAGAACCACTTGCCAATGATCAATGGCAGGGATTCGAAGGATTTATCCACGAACATCTTCTGTCGAGTTACCTGGCAGTTCACTCGGCACCCCATGAGATCGAATACTATATCTGTGGTCCCCCGGCTATGCTCGATGCTTGCCTTAACATGCTCAACAAAATTGGTGTCGCGGAGGAAAATATCGCCTTTGATGTATTTTGACGAAACCAGCTCTTTCAACCACCATGGCCAGGGTTTTGATCTCATCGCACTGGTCAAACATCAAAAAATTCAGGCGAGGCGATCGGGAGAGAATGATCGACTCAGAATTTCTGACCTTCCATCGCTTCTTCTATTATGAAGACTGATACACAGGGAGGTATTTTTCTTCCCATTGACTTTGCAAAACTCCATATGATATAGGATGACCATTGATTCAACATCTCGCCGACATCGAAAGACCAATTTTCGATGGGCCATCGTGGCCCTGCTCTTTTTTGCGACGACCATCAATTACTTCGATCGTTTCCTGATCGGCATATTAGCACCTCTGCTCGAAACAGAAATTGGTTGGACTGAATTAGAGTATGGCTATATCGTCGCTTCCTTTCAATTTGCGTACGCTCTTGGCACTCTACTGGTGGGATATCTGATTGATCGAATCGGTACCAGGTGGGGCCTTGCCTTTTCCGTGACATTATGGAGCGTTGCCAGCATGTTGCATGCCGCAGCTCGCAGTTGGCTCGGTTTTGCATTGGCTAGAGTAGGACTCGGTATCACTGAAGCGGGCAATTTTCCGGCGGCTATTAAAACGATTGCAGAGTGGTTTCCTAAGAAAGAAAGGGCTTTTGCTACCGGCCTTTTCAACGGGGGCTCAAATATAGGGGCGATCCTCGCACCTATCACTATTCCGTTGATCATTGCATCGCTGGGTTCCTGGCATTGGGTATTTATACTATCTGGATTTTTGGGATTCATATGGCTGCTGTTCTGGCTGATTTTGTATAGGAAACCTCGAGAAAGCCGCTTCACAAACCAGGCCGAAATCGATCATATTGAAGATGGAGAAGGCGAGACTGATCCCATTAAAGTACCGATATATAAATTGCTTAAGTATCGTCAGACCTGGGCTGTGGCCATGGGCAAACTATTTGCTGATCCTACCTGGTACTTTTATATTTTCTGGGGTGCAAAATTTCTGCACACAAAGTTTGGCGTCGACTTGCAAGAGCTGGCCTTGCCCCTGGTCTCCATTTATGTGGCCGCCGACATAGGAGGTATTGCGGGCGGTGCACTCTCATCATATCTGATTGCCAGAGGAAATTCCGTCAACTTTTCAAGAAAGATCACCATGCTTATAGCAGCACTTTTAGTCCTGCCGGTGATGACTGTACCATATTATCCAATCATCGGCGCCAGTGTTGCCTTAATAGCACTTGCCGCAGCTGCACATAATGCGTGGTCAGCCAACATCTTTACAGTCGTGTCCGACCTCTTTCCCAAACAAGTAGTGGCCACTGTCACCGGATTTGCCACGACGCTAAGTACGCTTGGAGGGATGGTTTTTGCTCTAATCATCGGTTACCTACTCAACGAATCTGAAACTGAAGGATACCATTGGGCTTTCGCCATCGCATCCTTCGGATACTTAATTGGAATTTCGCTAATTCATATTCTCGTGCCCAAAATGAAACCGCTGAAAGAGATCTCTTAGCATCCAAGGAAATATATACAATACCAAAGAAACCATCGGGGCAGCAATCCGGTAAAACCCTCAACTTAAATAAATCAATGTCTGAGGAATCAATGGTTCGTGGGGTTAGGGACCAACACATTATGAATATATCATATATATAAAGGGTAAGTGCGTATCTTGTAGGGTCTCAAATTCACTACAAATTGAAAACTACAAACGCATTTACCCAAGGCGTGAGCCTCATAGAAGCAATATTAGATAAAATGTCTGGGATTAATGAGTGGCGACGGAGGTTTATTATAGAAACATTGATGCTTTTCCTAAGCATCCGAGGCCGAATCAACTTTCTACAACTGAGGCGGTATGGCAGCTATAATGAATGCACCTATCGTGCTGGGTTTGAGAAGGACTTTGATTTCCTGATATTTAATAGCTTACTTATAGAACAGTACTGCGGCAGTAATTGTGTATTGGGATTTGATCCAACATTTATAAATTATTTCAAAAAGTAATTAAAAAATAGCGTACGGTAAAGAAAGCTGCCTGAACACAAGAAAAGCATCTCTGCCATGATCAGACACATATCTAGCATTCCCTAGACGAAGAACCTTGATTTTGAATGCAGCGCTGTTAACCATAAGGATGAGCGATAGAGATGTTATGAAAAAAGTGCGAGAACTAGGAGACGTCTGCGAATTGATGACAAAGCTGAAATTTTGCGTCCTGCATAATAAGATGCTGAAGACTTTGATAACACCGAACATACCTGCATAGAAGGCCGTAGGGGAGCCGGTTCACGGTACGCTGATGGCAATGGCGCATTCTTAACCTCTGGCGTCGGCAAGTAGGTCCTCACTAATCTTCCACAATCTCTCGGCGGACACATCATCGCACGCATGCGGCTCGACACCCATAAAGCGAGCCATGGGGCTTGAGGGATCCAAGGTTTCAGCAATGTTGCAATCCTCGCAATAGACACCGGGTTGATTTTGAAGCAATTTGGATGTCGCTGCCCATAAGGTAGTGGAGCATCCCTGTTCTGGTGATTTGAATCTCTTTCTGGCTAGTTCTGTTGGATTTCCCTCATGGTCTATCCAACCCAAAGCCACCATTTCCTCTTTAGGTAAATGGCGTTGGAGCGGAGTTAAGATTCCTCCTGGATGAACTGAGAATGCTAGACCACCGGTTTCTTTTAATCTGCGAGATAGCGCATTGGCAAACAAAGTGTTGGCAGTCTTGGATTGACCATACGCCTGCCACTTATCATACTTTCCTGAAGTATATTGAATATCATCCCATCGGATATCACTTAATTTATGAGCTGTTGATGTGAGACTAATGACCCTTACTCCTGCTGTCCTCTTGATCAGTGGCATAAGGGCATTAGTTAATGCAAAGTGTCCCATATGATTAATACCGAATTGCGCCTCCCAGTTCGGACCGATACGTGATTCAGGACATGCCATAATGCCAGCATTATTAATTAGAAAGTCGATGCTGTTAAACTCTTCAAGTATCTTATCGGCAAACTCAAGTACAGAATTAAGGTCCGCAAGATCCATGAACGTCACCTTAACATCTCCTTCGACTTTTTCTAAATTCTCATTTGCTTTTTGTCTTGACCGGACCGGAACTATCACTTTGACGCCCTTTGAAGCGAGTGCTCGAGTTGTTTCGAGACCTATTCCACTATAACCACCCGTTATTATGGCTGTTTTTCCCTTTAGATTCCAATCTGCAAGAACTTCTCTGCCTGTACTTCTACTATGGAAATTCGACTTCACCGGTCTTTGATCAAGTTGGGCCATTTTCTATAAATATTATTCGTTAAAGAGATTTCGAAAAGTAACGAAATTAGTGAGAAAGCCGTGCAAAAACTTTTGGTTTGCAGATAATGCATGTATACGGCATATCAATGGTAGGTAAGAAAGCGTCCTTAAATGTCTAAGTGTTTTATAGACGAAGTGGCTGGGCTGCATAGTAAGGAAAGAGACTTGATCTTGTTTGTTAGGTTTGAGATTTGACGAAATGATCTAGTACTTTCATCTGCTTCTGTAAGCTAGCTCAGCATAGTTCAGTTTAGTGCTATAAGTCAGTTGGAGCTCGTTAGGTTGTCGTAGCTGTACGCTATTCCGGAATTCAGGGGCAACAAAATGATTTGCGATGTAAAATACTCCACCAATACCATTGGTGACAACGGATATCTTCACAATAATTCTTGGGATCAACCCCCCGGAAAATCACTGATAGATTGCGCCACCAAAGAAAAATTGAATTATGCTCGATAATCATTATTCATGAAATCTAGTGGCAACTACCCAATTGATGGCCAAGTGGAGGTTGACGAAACACATGTTGGCGGCAAGGTGAAAGAGAAACGAGGTAGAAGCCAAACAACTAAAAAACAGGTAGTTGTAGCTATTCAAAAGCACCCCAAAGGAGGTATTAGTAGAGCTTAGCAAAAGTCATTCAGAATGCCGGTACTAAGCAATTATTGCCATTCTTTCAACAACATATTGATCCTGAGGCGTGGGTCACAACCGACAAGTGGAGGGGTTACTCACCGATTGCTAGCCGACATAACTTTAATGTGAACCAGATACCCTCAAAAAAGGGGCAAAACTTCCCTTTGATGCATCGATTTATTATGGGTCTAAAATCCTGGTTACGCGGTATTCATCATCGGGTGATATACTTGCAGAAGTATCTAAATGAATATACTTATCGATTTAATAGGCATCTATTCAAAGAGATTCTTTTCCACAACCTTATCAAAAGAATGGTGGCTCATCAGCCCTGTACTATACCTAATTTGAAGTTTGTTACCTAAATGAATTATTCAGTTATTTTAATAGTCCCAAATATTATAACTGGGAAAATTCAAAAGCAAATCCATTAAAACTCATCGTTGAATCGGAGAACGAGCTCTTGACAATAGAAGACGCTGATCGTGAAGTAGTCAAAGATTTACCATTCGTTTCTCACGCCGTCATACCTGATGAGTATAGGATGAGTACTGACCAACTTGCGAAAAATATTGATTATGGGATTCAACTAGTTGGAGAAGACCATGTGGGTTTTGGATCCGACTTTGGTGGTGGTCTCTCACTGCCAAAGGAAATGAAAGATGCCAGCGACTATCCTGAATTGTATGAAGCTTTGAAAAGAATAGGCTATACACAATCCCGGATTGATAAAATTATGGGGCTGAACTGGCTGCGATTGATAAGAACAGTAACAGAATGATCTCTGCAATTAACCTACCAAACATCACACATGATAAATGCTTTACACATTGACCTTTAGTCAGAGTATAGTTTTAGTATGCTATGATCTGGTTTTGTTATAGGCGTTATAGGCATAGATAGTCTCTTCATTCCATCATGTTTCCCATAAATTCACACTACGATGATGAGTGCGTGCAAGACTCCTTTGAGGTAGTAGCTCTCAGAAAAGTGTGAATTTATGGGAAAAATGGCCTTCCAGAAAGCCAAAATAAAGCTCAAACACTTTATTTATATTCAACCTATCAGTGGCATATCTTGCTCCGAAATAGGTGGCATATCTTGGCCGAAACACACCATGGATGAGTTGAACGAAGGGTAGTTTTGTGAAACAAAACCATATCTCCGGTGGACATTATCGGCCAAATTGTGAGCTTAAATGCTAGAGTGCACTCCGGAAGGGTCATCTTATAAAATGTGCCGATTTTAACGCACCGGACGTACCATAAATCAGCTAGTCTTTTAACAAGCCGCTCTGCAAAAGCGCATTGTCAATTGCCACACGCTCCACTTGATTTAAAGACTGCAATGGAGGTCTAACAAAATCATACTTCTGACGACCAAGTTTTTTGAGGGCATACTTCATTCGCACGCGAGCATCCTGTCCAGGTCTATAAAAAACTTGGGCTAAGGGATATATCAGATCATTTATTTGTCTTGCAGCCCTTAGGTCTGAAGCCTCCACTGCTTCAGCCAATGCTATGTGAAGATCAGCTGTGACACTGCCCATAGCCGAGAGAATTCCATCCGCCCCGGTGGCCAGGTCAGCAAGTAACCACTTGCTATGTGTGGACCACACAGCCACATCCTTTCCCAAACTGTGCAATTCCCGCATATTGCGCTCAAAAGTCGAAGGATCCTTACTGCCCTCTTTGACTGCAAAAACAGGAGGGAGATTGGCCAATCGAATTAATGTCTTTGTCTCGTACTTTGATTGATAAATAACCACGGGAAGACTACTCACGGAGCACGCATCTTTGAATCGTCTGCGGGCAAATTCCCACAAAAAGCCTTCTTCGCTGACAGGTGGCATTATCGTCATTGCATGGGCGCCCTCACTTTGCACGTCTTTGGCTAATGGTTCGAGGGTTGGACATTCTTCCGATTCTCTTAGGGCCGCAATAATTGGAACACGGTCACCTACTGCAGTCAGAGCTTGGTAGAGAAGTTCGCGTCGCTCATCACGAGTCAATGCCTTGTCATGTCCCGAACCTCCATTAACCATTATGGCCGAAACACCACGAACACTGGCTATGGTGCGGATGTGTCGTTTGAACTCGACTATATCAATCTTGCCATCTTTGTCAATTGGCGTCAATGCTGCAGGGACAATGGCTTTGCGAGGTATCATCCCTTTGCCTGAGTTATGAATTTTCTGAGCTAAAGTAACCTCGTTTGAAGAACCAGCAAGCAAGGAAATCACGCTGGCACCCATCGAAACGATAAATTGATTTCGATTCATATATATTCTCTTTTTGCCCTCTTGCAAAATAAAAAACTGAATAATTCATTTACGTTACAAATTTCAAATCTGGAATCGTGCATGGTGGATGAAGCATTAATCTATTGGTAAGATTATGAAATAGAATGTCTTTATACAGGTGCCTATTGAACCTGTAGGTATACTCATTGAGATACTTTTGTAGATATTTTACTTGATGATGAATACCTCTCAACCAAGATTTGAGCCCCATAATAAACCGATGCATCAAAGGAAAATTCTCTCCTTTTTTAGAGTGGATCTGGTCAACATGATATTTTCCTTTTCGAGCAATGGGGGAGTAACCTCTCCATTTATCGGTCGTTACGATTGCATCTGGGTCAATATGTTGGTCAAAGAATGGCTCTAGCTGTTTGCTGCCAGCATTGGGAATAACCTTTGCATATGCCCTGCTGATTCCACCGCCAGGGTGTTTCTGGATAGCCACAACTACCTGTTTTTTAGTCGATTGACTTCGGCCGCGCTGCTTTTTCACCTTGCCCCCGATCATCGTTTCATCTACAGCCACCGCACCATCAATCGGATATTTCCCACTTGATTTCATTGCTAACATGACCTTCGTTTTAAAGCGCCACACTACCGGTTGATTCATGTCCAACTTTCGAGCTAATTCATAGGTTGACATTCCTTTTGTCGAGGTGCTTAGATAGAAAATAATGTAGAATGCCTTGTGCAACGGAAATTTTACTTTATGAAAAAGGGTATGGGCAGTAGGGGATTCCACAGAACGACATTTGGTACATCGTCTTTCTCCGTATCGAGCTGTCCCACAATATTTCCCATTACCACATTTGCGACATGAATATCCACTGCTCCACTTGATTTCACTCAAGTAATCCAGACAATCCGCTTTACACGTAAATCGACTACTAAATTCAAAAATACTGACTCCTTTAAACATTCTTTCAGTTTCCATTTTCTTTTTGCCTCTAAGTAAGTACCTTACCGTGCAACCAAACTGCATTATTCAGATAAAAAAATAAAAATTCATGCCTATATATGTATCCATGAATACCAGAAGTCTGGGAAACGATGCCACATGACCATCGAATGGGCATTCTCCGCAATTCAGGTAATGAATCCTAGCCCCGCCACTGTCTCCAATCCCTCCTGTGCCGCTGATTTGAGTGCCTCGTACTGCCGCTGGACCTGGTTGCGATACCGAATATGATCATGCTGAAGGAGCAAGCAATGAATCTATTCACAACTTAAAAGAATCGAACTTAAAAACTTCAACCCTATGAGGAACTGCTCCTGCTCACGCTATGTTTTGATTCTAGATTATTGCATCCTGAGAGGACGTTTGGCCCACCCTGAAATCCGACTGTAAGGTGTGCATCGATTCAGCCCGTGAGGGCATGCATTAGTAGGGTTCTGATGATCATTCCCTTTGGGATGAAAAATGACAAAATCTCGCATCTGAATAAAGCAATCACAACACCATGAAAATCAAAACGAAAACAGTACAAGGGATCATCGATCAGTTAGACCAGTTGATTAACGCCATGAAACGGGAAGTGAAGCAGCAAAAGGATCTCCTGCAGCAGGTTGATCCACAATACTTCAAAAGCGCCCGGAATCTCTTGCAGTATCAAGCATTCCGAACCTTCGAATTAAGAAATACACAAAAAGAGTTAGGCAACTTGGGACTCACACGTCTGGTCAAGGCGGAGGGCCATATCATGGCTAGCGTCGCCAACACCAAATTGATTTTACAGAAACTCTTGGATGATCCAGATGCGAAGAAGAAAAAATCGGGATTATCCATTAAGAAAGGAAAGCGACTGCTGGCCAAGCATACCAAGGAGATTTTGGGCTATCGCTCTAAGGGACGGAGGGTACGTATTATGGTGACACAACCCACCGAAGCCGCAGACAACTACCAGTTGGTAAATGATATGGTAAAGATGGGCATGAACTGTGCGCGGATAAATTGTGCTCATGATTCGCCGAAAGTTTGGGCTAGAATGATCACCAACATTCGACGTGCAGCCAAAGCGAAGGGAAAGAACGTTAAAATTGCTATGGATTTGGCGGGACCTAAGATTCGAACGGGTCAAATTGTTGCCGGCCCCAAAATCAGGAAGTTCAGCCCGGAAAAGGATGTGACCGGCAGAATTGTAAGTCCTGCGCAAGTTTTGATCATTCCCTTCATTGATGAATTTTCACCTCCTAATTCTCTCTTCATTCCAAAAGATCGTTACGAAACGCTGCAACCCGGTGACCTTTTCGAATTAGAAGATACCAGAGATAAAAAACGGAAAATCAAAATCATCGCTAAGCGAGAGCAAGAGATCCTGGCCTATTGTTACGAGACGTCCTATATTGGCACAGGATCAGTGCTAAAATGTCTGAACCGCGATCTCCCTGATTTGGTGATCGACGAAATTCCCCCCATCGAACAATCTATTGTTCTGCGAATGCATGATACCTTATTGGTAACCAAAGAGGATATTATCGGCACACCAGCCAGTTTTAGTGAGGATGGCAAGGTACTGCAATTACCTAGAATAGCTTGTCAGCTCCCACAGGTCTTTGACTATGTAGAACCGGGACAACCGATTCTGTTTGACGATGGCAAGATCGAGGGGAAAATTCTGGAAATCACCGATGGAATCATGCATGTAAAGATCATTCGGGCCAAGGAGAATGGTTCAAAACTCAAAGCTTATAAGGGGATTAATTTTCCGGCCACGTCATTGAGGATTAATGGCCTGACCGACAAAGACAAACGAGATCTTGAATTTATCAGTAAAAATGCTGATATCGTAAATTATTCTTTTGTCAATTCTGCGAAGGATGTGAAAGAGATCTATGCAGAATTCAAAAGGCTAGGTGTCTTCAACAAATTAGGCCTGATTCTTAAGATTGAGACACGTGCAGCATATGATAATCTCACCGAAATCCTACTTAATGCCATGCAAGCAAAATATGTAGGAGTTATGATTGCACGAGGTGACCTGGCGGTAGAGACTGGATGGGATCGCATGGCTAAAGTTCAACAAGAGCTCCTACGTCTATGTCTAGCGGCCCATGTACCAGTAGTTTGGGCGACACAAGTGTTAGAAAGTCTAGCCAAAAAGGGATTACCTTCCCGGGCTGAAATAACTGATGCTGCTGCTGCGCTGAAGACAGAATGTGTTATGCTAAATAAAGGACCGCATATCAACCGTGCTATCAGTTTACTTCATACGATGCTGTCTGATCTAGAGTCCTTTCAAGAAAAACAGGAAACACTTTTGCCGCGTAAAGAAAAACTTTTGGTCTGAGATCATTTTATGTGGTTACCAATTCTTCATTGGCTCACGACTCATTGGGATTCTGGCAGAACTATGACCTTAGTCTTACATCTTGATTAATTCATTTTTTTATTCAATGGTGTGACCCATGGGACTATGGTGGAACTTGTGATCTTGGCTTGTCTCCGTTGTGTCTCGATGAGAGTGGTGTGGATCATACAAGGGATGCAGACTGCTTTTCCACCATTTCTTTGACAGGTGGTAGGCCTTAGTACGCTCTGCTTGCACCCCTGGCTCACCAATGTTTGCTTTTGTGCTGGACAAAACATCACTTAACTCTTTTTGAATTCACTGGCTTTTGTCCATGCAGCTATTGGGATTCCGTAATAAGGGTTATTAATCGTTGTACTTGTTTCTAGATGGTGAAAGCCTGCAACTATAGATGGTACAGATGTTGGCTGCAGACCAAACGAGCCAGAGAAGATGGGGTCATCGATTGAGAGCCACTCTTCATGTACAGAATTGTCCTTGTTCAGGTTTTGTCTAGTTGCTTTTAGGTAAATTACTGGCCAAATTTGTGAGCTTAGTGCACTTTAGAAGGATCACGTGATAAAGTGAGCCGGTAGTGGATGAGATTTTCACTTCTGGGAAGGGATGACGCCTGAGTACCGGCCGCTTCAGAAAGAGAAAGATCCAAAAAAGAGCATTTTTGATTTGGCAATCTTTTCGGATTGCACTGATACTTCACCAATAAAAGATTCGAAGTCAGCAGATGTCACGGATGATTCTATTCAGGTCGACAATCGTTTTTCTTGCACTGATTGCCCTGACCACCTGCAAGCGCGATGATCTTCAGGTAAAGCCTGAGCATCTACTGCGTGTGAGTCTATGGGCCAATGAAGATCATACCTGGTACAAAGCATTTCTCTACTTTGCTCAGATGGTCGCAGAGAGGTCTGAAGGCAGGATGAAGGTGGAGGTGTATCCCTCTGAGCAATTGGCCAAAGAGATCGAAGCGATTCGCCTCATTCAAGCTGGTGTAATAGAAATGACGGTCACTGGATCACTCCTCAATAATTGGATTGAAATCGCTGCCTTTTGCGAAATGCCCTTTTTACTGCGGGATTCGCTGGATAAGCAGGCACTCATCGATGGACCCCTGGGAAAACGCATAGAAAGGGAAATGCTCCAAAAAACGGGTTTGCGGCCCTTGGGGAGATTTGAGCGCGGTCCGAGACAACTCACCTCCAATCGCCCCATCCGGCATCCAGATGATCTCCAAGGACTGATCATTCGCGTACCCAATGTACCCTCTTTCGTGACCGCATGGAGTGCCATGGGTGCTAAGCCCACTCCGATGGCCTTTTCAGAGGTCTTTACCTCCCTGCAGCAAGGTACCATCGAGGCTCAGGAAAATCCTTTTGCCCTGATCTTGAGCGCGGGATTTACGGAAGTGCAAAAATATGTCAACATGACAGAACACGTCATGAGTTGGGGATACCCTGTGATCGGTGAAAAGCAATATCAAAATCTTCCCGATGATCTTAAGCAGATCCTACATCAGGCGGCCAAAGAAATGCAAGCATATGAGCACGAATTGTTCTTGGACAACGAAAAAAAGGTTAGGGATCAACTGGTGGAAAAAGGTATGGAATTAATTGAAGTAGATAAGGAGGCCTTTAGTGAAAAATGTGAAGATGCCATTTTTCGAAGTCTGTCCCCGGACATGCAGACTGTATATCGCGACTTCCTGGCATCTAGAAAAAACTAGCTGTGGAAAGATTTATCTCACGGTTCTTAAAATATGGCACCCTGTTTAGCAGCTACTGCTTGATTGGGAGTGTGCTGCTGCAGATCTTCGCGAGGTTCTTCCTTGAGAACACACCAACCTGGACTGAAGAAGCCTCAAGATTGTTCTTCATTTATGCCATATCTTTTGCTGCTGGCTTGGCACTCAAAAGTCAATACTATGTGCATCTTGATTTGATCTTTGCTAGACTTTCGGAGCGGGCAAAAAAACGTCTCATCCTAGCAACACAATTTTTAACGATGATACTTTTTATCACGATCACCATATTTTCAATACCATTAATGATTTTGGGAAATGCCGAGTCATCTCCCAGCATGGGCATCAAAATGTCCATTGCCTTTTTTAGCATTTTTCTCATGGCAGCTTCTCTGGCCTATTATACCTGGTGGGATCTAAAAAGGACCATTAAGAAAAACCCGCATCCATGATCGCTTTATTGATGGTCATATTCATACTATGTCTATTGCTGAGGTTTCCGATAGCCTTTGCACTGGGACTTTCCTGCTTTGCTTATATTCTTGCTAAGGGAATTCCCTTGATCGTCATACCGATGAAGCTGTACTCCGGCATCGACGTCTTTGTACTATTGAGTGTGCCTGGATTTATCTTAGCCGGCAATCTGATGAATCATGGTGGATTGACTGCCCGGATTATTTCCTTTTGCAATCACCTCCTTGGACATATACGGGGTGGCTTATCGCTAGCCAATATTGGTGCCTCCATGTTGTTCGCCGGGATCTCGGGCACAGCGGTTTCAGATACGGCCAGCATCGGATCGGTGATGATTCCTGCCATGAAGAAACAAGGCTATGGAGGTGGTTTTTCCTGTGCGGTGACTGCGGCATCCTCGACCGTTGGCCCCATCATTCCTCCCAGTGTGCCCATGATCATCGCCGCCACACTCAGTGGTTTATCGGTGGGAAAGCTATTTCTGGCTGGGGCTATTCCAGGCTTCTTGTTGGGAACAGGTCTGATGGGAGTGGCCTACTTTATCTCTGCCCGCAGGCTGTATCCCAAGCATCCCAGGAGTAATATTAGGCAAATGGCTAATGGTTTTGTAGATACTTTCTGGGCCCTTCTCATGACATTCATCATTTTATTTGGGATTGTCGGCGGTATATTCACACCCACCGAGGCGTCGATCATTGCCGTGATTTATGCATTGATCATCGGTGTCTTTGTTTATAAGAAACTTTCATTTCGCAACATCCAGGTCATCGTATTGGATTCGATGAAGACCTCTGCCTCGCTCATGGTACTAGTGGGCTTTGCTAACCTATTTGGTTGGATTCTGATCACCGAGCAATTGCCACAATGGATTTCTAATGAAATTCTCGAGTTTACACAGAATAAATACCTGGTGCTGCTGCTAATCAATATTCTACTCATTTTCGTAGGCACATTTATGGAGACCATTGCAGCACTATTGATCCTATTCCCGATCCTGTTAAAGGTAGCCATTACGGTGGGAGCTGATCCCATTCACTTCTCGGTCATTGCTGTATTGAACCTCATTATTGGCCTAACCACGCCTCCTGTCGGAGTCTGTCTCTTTGTGGCGTCCAGCATTGGTAAGATATCGATGAGCGCAGTGAGCAAAGGCATTCTACCTTTTCTGCTGGTGAGCATCCTGGTGCTTGTCTTGGTGACCCTTATCCCAGCTCTGTCATTGTATCTACCTAGCCTATTTATCGACTGAATGGAAAAAATATACTCACGCAATATCTATAACATTGAAAAATTAATATAAACAGGCTATTCATGACAACTCTAGACACAAAAATTTGGCAACAAAGGTTACCAGGTCCAATTTTTTCTCTCGCACTTATTTTTAGCATTTTGGCCTGTCATAGTTCAGCCCCTACACAAAAAGAAGAGCTTATGCCATCAATCACAGACGAGGATTTAGATAGGTTGGGTATCACCAATAGGGACAAACTTAGTGCCGCTTCCAAACGAGCCCTGGCCTGGCCCAAACTCGGTAACGATTGGTTTGGAGAATTTAAGGTCTTTGACCTCAAGGGAGATTTGGCCTATGAGGAAGGGGTGGTGAGGCGAGATCCTAGTGCCGTCATCCAGGTAGATGGTAAATACTTTGTGTGGTATAGTAGAAGCGCCGGACCGACCCAAGGTTTTGGCGGCGATATCGAACATGACAAAGTTTTTCCCTGGGATCGATGTGACCTGTGGTATGCCACTTCCGAAGATGGATGGACCTGGAAGGAGGAAGGTGTGGCGGTGAAAAGAGGGGCCAAGGGGACCTACGATGATCGATCCGTATTTACCACTGAAATCCTAGTCCATGAGGGAAAGTATTACTTGACCTATCAAACTGTACAGTCACCGTATGTGGTCAGAGTAAAAAACCAGATCGGATTGGCCTGGGCAGACTCACCCCATGGCCCTTGGACAAAAAGTGAGCAACCCATCCTTAGCCCTGCTGACAATGGTATGTGGCTAGGAGAAGAAGACAACCGTTTTAAGGTGATCAAAAAGGGAGATTTTGACAGTCATAAGGTCCATGATCCGTGCTTGCTATTTTACCAGAACAAATTCTACCTATACTATAAGGGTGAGCAAATGGGTGAGGAAATTACTTTCGGTGGACGCCAAATTCGTCATGGGGTAGCGATCGCGGACCATCCGCTCGGCCCCTACATTAAGTCACCATACAATCCCATTTCTAATAGTGGCCATGAGATCTGTGTATGGCATTATCATGGCGGCATCGCATCTCTGATCACCACCGATGGACCCGAAAAAAATACCATCCAGTGGGCGCCCGATGGCATTAATTTCGACATCAAATCTGTCATCAAAGGCGCTCCCCATGCCATCGGTTTAAATAGATCGTTAGACACAGAAAAAGAACCGTTTTCTGCATTGGAGTGGGGACTGACCCACCAATATAAAAACTACAACTACCAATACATACGGCGTTTTCAAGGCAAGCGTCGCACTACACATGTGGCCAAGGGAGAAAAAAAATAGTCATCCTCAACCTTGAAAAGTATCGCAAAGTCATAATCCAGTTTCATGAAGCCTCTCACCTATTTGCTCCTCATCTCATTGTCTATGATTATGCCCATTGTTACTCTGGCTCAACCGGGCTCCATAGATACTCACATAAAAAACAACCTGACCGTCAGAGATCTAAGTGGCTATCGCTGGAAGATGAAGCGTATGCGACCTGGGCAAGGGGAAGAAGAAGGACTGCATCAGCTGCCAGCAGCTGATATTGAAACACTGTTTTGGAATCCGGCCAGCGTGCCCGGCGATGTGTATACCGACTTATGGAGGGCAGCAGTCATCGATGATCCCTACTTTGGTAGAAACTCTGCAAGAGCCCAGTGGGTGATGTATGACGAATGGTGGTACAGCACTCAGTTTGCCATGACCGAAGACTTGGACGGCAAGGTCGTCAGACTTGATTTTGAGGGCGTAGACTACAGCTGCGACGTCTGGTTAAACGGCACCTACCTGGGCCATCACGAAGGAGCTTTTTCGCCATTCTCTTTCGATGTCACCCATGTACTGCATACCTCAACACGAAGGTTGGAAAGTCAGAACCTACTGATGGTCAGACTGAACCCACCGCCCCAGGTGAATGCTAAGGTAGCGGGACGCAAAGCCCCATGGTTTGGAGATTACTGGCGAGACATCGTGCCATTCGGCATCTGGAGACCCGTAAGGGTGGTGGTCACAGGTAGGTTGAGGATGGATGATGTCTATGTAAAATCGACATTGGAGGAGGACCATTCGGCCAGCATACAGATAGAGGTGGAGATAGATAATACCACCAGTACACAAAAAGACATTAAAGTACTTGCTTCCATCACTGGCGAAAACTTCATCTCTGATACCATGCTTGCTAGTCACGTGCAACCTGTGAGACCTGGCAAGCAAAAAGTAAAATTGACCATTCCCATCAAATCTCCGCAGCTCTGGTGGCCATGGGATCTCGGAGAGCAAAACCTCTACAAGGCTAGGGTGTCTGTCATGGAAGGAACGAATCGTCATGATTTTCAAGAAACTGTCTTTGGCATTCGAGAAATCAACATGGAATGGAATCCAGGATTCACCAGAGATGAAGTGAGCTTCCCCCGTACGGTCTATCTCAATGGGAAACGTCATTTTATCAGATCGGCCTGCTGGGGTGGACCACCTGATATTTTTACGGGTCGTACCAATCCCAATGAATACAAGCGGTTGATCCAACTCGCAAAAGATGCCAACCTCAACAACATCCGGATCTTCGGCTGGCATCCACCAGAAATACCTGAGTTCTACGATCTGTGTAATCGCGCTGGTCTGACTGTCTGGCAAGATGTCATTCCTCTCGGTACCGGCAACCTTCCCAGAGAACAGTCATTTCTGAATACCACAATCGCTGAAGCCATCGCAGTGATCAAGGAAAGGAGAAACCATCCTTGTCTCATTCTCATCGAGGGTGGTGAAGAGATGTTTTTGCGGTCAGCGGATGCTGCCTTTACCCATGATTTTTTGACAACCCTGGGCGATTCTCTTCATCGATATGTAGACCTGCCATATGTGCCCGATTCACCCCTGACCTGCGAAAAATCTCAAGAGGCTGGTTATAAACCCAAGGAGGCCGTACATGCGTTGGCCTACTTTTACAACATGGGAAACTGGTTGATGGAAGACTGGTTTAGCTCGCTCGACTACCCCATCGTGCCAGAATTAGCCATTACGTCTGTGCCTTCCGTGGAAAGTCTGAAAAAATTTATTCCCGAAAACGAGCTTTGGCCACCTGGCCTGAGCTGGGGGCACCACTGGGCTGACCTGGACCGGCTGAGGATGCAAAATTTCGACGCATTCAACAGCGAAAAGACGGGATCACTAGAGGAATTCGTCCATGCGACCCAGGATGCTCAGGGTATGATTTTCCAGCTGACCATAGAACATTTTAGAAGAGGCAAACCCAAAGTCAGCGGCATCAGTTTATGTCACTTGATCACCTATTGGCCAGATATGAAATGGGGCATCATCGACAATTATCAAGAACCAAAGCGATCATACGATTATGTGAAACGTGCGTATCAGCCATTATTGGTCAGTCTCCAGTTTGAAAAAAGAAGATGGACGCAAGAAGAGGACTTTGAGGGCGATATTTGGATCGTGAATGATTACTATCAGAGCTATAGTCATGGCCAGATAATTTACAGAATTAGGGATGATCATGGCAAAGTATTGGAGGAAAAAAAATACGCCATCGAAGAGATTAAGGCTAATAGCTCCAAGGAATTCTTGACAGTAACTTCGAATGTACTGGAGAAAGTCGAACAAGATTTCTATGTAGAACTTTTAATAATGGATAGCAATGGTCAATCGATATCGACAAACAACTATCATTTTCTAATTGGTGACCAGGAAGCTGCTTCCAAGAAATTTAAAGCCATGGGCCAAGCTGTCAAGGAAAGAAATGGCAGATACACCTATGGAAATTACTACCGGTTTTTTCCCGCAGTAACTGGTGAAAACGAAGAAAAATACCATCATGATGCTCTTACACCCAAAGCCTCAGGATTTCCAGATGAAAAATAGTCATGCTTGATTACTTTTGACCATGATCCATCGTTCGTGGACTGATCTCCGGGATTTTTCAGGACCTGCAACCGGATAAATCCTAATTAATTAATCAAAAACTTTCATAAACGATTCTTTCTAATAGCTTTATTCATGGACAGCCTGAAGCAATATCGTTCCTCCTCCAATTATTTTGACAAATTTATTCTAATGGTTTTAGCCTACCAATAAATGAACCTAAGAACGGTCTCTTTCCTCCTTGCCATCATCCTTTCTAGTTGTCAGACAGACGATCTAGAAATCAGATATGTACTAGAGGGGACGCACAGAGATCAAATATCCTATGGCCTTGACGAGCTGACTGAGATATTGAGCTCTCAACATGTGTCGCTGACAGAAACGGAGGATCCAAATCAAGCTCACCTGCAAATCAGGGTTGCAGAGGGAGAAACGGATGAGGTCCATGATGGCTACAGCCTTATCAAAGAATCTGATGAGCTATTCCTTTCCGCAAATGCCCATAGGGGAGCACAGTACGGACTCTTGGACATCGCCGAACAGCTATCACAAGGATCGACATGGAGTGAGCTCAACAACAAAACCATCACCCCTCATTATCCACTTAGGGGCATCAAATTTAACTTGCCGTGGTTTTCGTATCGAAGCGGTAAAAATCTCTCCTTACATGAAGAGACCTGTAAAGATCTTCGTTTCTGGGAATCCTTCCTAAATATGATGGTCGAAAACCGATTTAACACACTCACCCTTTGGAATCTTCATCCATACATGTACATGGTACAGCCTATTTCATTTCCCGATGCCACGCCCTTTACACCGGAGGAATTAGCTGGCTGGAAATCGTTTTGGAAGGCACTCTTTAGAATGGCCAAAGACAGAGGCATTGATACCTACATTTTCAACTGGAACATCTTTGTATCAGAAGAATTTAGTAAAGCTTACCAGGTAGCTGCGTACTCTAAAAGCAGTGGTTTCTTGGGAGAAGGTGAGACGAATGAAGTCATAGAAAAATATACCAGAGAAATGGTCACTCAGACCATCAATGAGTATGAAGACCTGACAGGAATCGGTATCACGCTGGGTGAGCGCATGGGCGGCATGACCTCAGAGGAGCGAAAAAATTGGATCGACCGCACAATCATAGCTGGGTTAAAGGAGGCCGACAGAGAGGCCAGATTATTCTACCGGGCGCCACTTTCAGCTGGAACGCACAGTGGAGGCAGTACCAGCATTTCCACTGAACGCATCACCCGTAAGGCCATTGAGGAAATCGGGTTGAATCAGGACGTTTGGCTGGGATTTAAGTTTAATTGGTCACACGCCCACTCCTCGCCAAAACTATCCATTGTGCATGGAGGAATGCTGACAGACACCTATTGGAATCCACCACCGACCAACTACAAAGGAATATGGACCATGCGAAATGAAGATTTTATTGCTCTGCGATGGGCCCAACCTGATTTTGTCCGCGATTTCCTATCCTACAATAGCCAGCCGTACGTCGGTGGCTGTCTAATCGGTTCCGAGACCTATATACCTGCCAAGGACTATATCACCAGGGAAGAGCACCGGACCTGGGACTATGCCTTTGAACGCCAGTGGCTCTTCTACAAAGTGTGGGGAAATTTACTATACCATGCAGACACTCCCGACAGCTACTTTGCCAATACGCTGTCCAAGAAGTTTAATATCAGCCAGGGCGATAGGCTGCTACTGGCATGGAAACTCGCGTCTGCAAATGCCCATCGCATGGCGAGCTTCTATCAAGGCACCTGGGACGCAACCCTATACACGGAAGGTTTTACCACCATTGGAGGGAAGTTTATTGATATTGATGCTTTTATCAATCAGCCTGTACTGGATTCAAACTATGTAAATATACAGGACTTCGTGAATGGCACCTACCCGCATGGAAAAATCCTGCCATTGGATTTGGCCATCTCTGCGGAAAGCGAAAGCCGGCAGGCACTCGACATTCTAGCTGACCTAAGGAAGGATGAAGACATCACTCCGGCCTTACTCATAGAGATCAATGATGTAGAAGCCTGGTGCCATTACGGATTCTATTTTGCCGAAAAAATACGCGGCGGTGTCGCCTTACATCGGTTTAGAACACGAGGCGCGAAGACTGATCGGGATAAGGCCATTCAGCACTTGACCCGGGCGCTAGGTCATTGGACCAAGCTGACCGAAGCTATGGAAAAATTCAATGTCCCCGAATTCCCATATCAGTTTGATCAGGAGTTCTCCTGGAGGAAGCACATACCTGATGTGGAAAAAGACATCGCACTGGCCAGGCGATAAGGCTGGAGTCATACTGTCTACCTGCCGATCAGGGTGACTTACCATAGCTCCGGTACAAGGGGACGGATTTAACTGACAGAGAAGTTTTTCGACATCACCCATATAAATGATTACTGTGTTTCGACACTTCAAAGACCAGATGTTAGCTAGAATAAATCTCCATGAGACATGATTCTCTCGACTATACATAGACCATATTTACGTTCATGAACAAAGCTTGCTGATTTCCAATCCCATGCCATCAAATCCCATACTAGGTACTTTGATTCATTCCATCGGAGGCATATCAGCATCCACCTGCTATGTGCCCTTTAAGGGAGTTAAAAAATGGTCATGGGATTCGTACTGGATTGTGCAAGCTAGTTTTGCCTGGTTTGTTTTTCCATTTTTGATCGGATTTCTTACAGTACCAGATCTCCTTGGAGTCTTTAGAGCCTCGCCCCCTGAAGTCCTATTCAATGCCACAGCCTTAGGCATTATTTATGGATTTGGAGGGATGTGCTTTGGTTTTGCCATAAATCACATTGGGTATTCGCTGACATACACCATATCTATCGGCATTTCAGCGATCCTCGGTACCATTGTTCCGCTGATCATGCAAGGCACTTTGGTAGAGAAGATCAATGCACCTGGTGGTCATGTGATTTTTTTTGGAATGTTCTTGGCAGTAGTCGGAATTTTCTTTTGTGGGATAGCTGGTTACCGAAAGGAAAAGGATTTAAAAAATGCCACCAATGGCAACACTCAAACCATCACCTTTAACATGAAAAAGGGTTTGCTCCTCACTGTCATAGCGGGCGTACTTTCAGCCGTATTTGGCATATCTCTAGAGGTGGGAGCACCGGTTGCAGAAATGGCCGGACGTTTTGGCGCGGGCCATTTTGAAGGCAATGCCCCCTTGATACTATCCACTCTGGGGGCATTCATTACTAATTTTTTGTGGTTTCTGACAACTGGCGTCAGGAGTGGATCGATCCAGGAAATCTTTGCCCTAAAAGAAGTAGGTTCCCTTTCTTTGGCAGCCAATTGGGGTATGTCGATTTTGAGTGGTGCTCTATGGTATGGTCAATTTTTCTTCTATGGTATAGCCCACGTCCAAATGGGGCCTTTCAAATTTGCAAGCTGGGTCATCCATATGTCGATGCTGATATTTTTTAGCTACTTAGTGGGTGTGGTGATGAAGGAATGGACCTATGTAACCAGACAAACCTATGTAACCCTGATACTAGCATTATGTATACTCGTGATATCCTTTATAGTCATGACGTATGGCAGTACTCTTGGTACCGCCATCGAATAATCAGAATTGAAGACACTTAATGGCCCCCAGATATGAAGCAATTTAGAGGGATTACATGGAATCATAGCCGAGGATTTACCTCTGTGGTAGCTACCGCCCAGCGTTTCTGTGAACTGCACCCTGAGGTGGAGATCATATGGGAAAAACGATCACTACAGGCGTTTGCCGATCAACCCATTGACCAGCTTGCCGCTGATTATGATTTTTTGATCATAGACCATCCTTGGGCAGGATTTGCAGCAAGAAATCAAGTGATCTTACCTCTGGACAAACACCTCCCCGGCGGCTATTTGGAGGACCTAAAACATCATTCGGTGGGTCAATCACATGCGAGTTATACTGCTGATGACCACCAATGGGCCCTAGCCATCGATGCCGCCACTCCGGTGGCCTCGAGCAGACCTGACTTACTGCAAAAAAAAGGACTACGACTTCCCAAAACATTTGATGATGTGCTGGATCTGGCAAAAGAAGGCGTAGTCATCATGCCGGGAATAGCTCAAGACACTTTGATGAATTTCTACATGATGTGCTGTACATTGGGAGAGGAAGTATGCCAGGACCCTAGCAGGGTAGTGAGTGATGATGTCGGTATCCCAGCACTTCAGTTATTGAGAAGTCTGGCTGTGGAAATGCCCTCAAGCATCTATGATTGGAATCCCATCCAAGTTTATGAGGCCATGACCCAGTCAGACCAGTTTGTCTATTGCCCCTGGGCCTACGGTTACAGCAATTATAGCCGTAGAGGTTATGCTCGTCACATATTGCACTTTCATGATTTAGTGGATATTATGCAAATGGGACCGGCCATCACCACTTTAGGGGGTACAGGATTGGCCATTTCCACTCAGACCACAGAACTCGATTGGGCCATTAGATATGCACAGTACGTGGGGTCGGAAGAGTGCCAAAAAACAGTATTCTTTGATGGTGGCGGCCAACCCGGACACCGACAAGCCTGGTTAGACGAACATACCAACAACACAACTTGTCATTTCTTTCGCCATACACTGCCAGCTTTAGACCGGGCTTTTCTCAGACCCAGATATCACGGACACATGTACTTCCAAGACCGCGCCGGAACTCCCATAAAAACTTACCTAATGAAAGGAGGAAATGAAAAAACAGTGCTGCAAAGCATCAATCAGCTCTACGCTAAATCTCTGAGCTTATGAAACCACTAGAAGGTATATTGTTGTTGGAATTTTGCCAATTCATGGCAGGCCCCTCAGCAGGTCTAAGACTGGCAGACTTGGGAGCAAGAGTCATAAAAATTGAGCGCCCAGGACGAGGAGAAGGTGGAAGGCAGATTGCCATTAAGAATTTATTTGTAGATGGTAGCAGCCTCGTCTTTCATACTGTCAACAGAAATAAGGAATCCTACGCCGCAAATTTAAAAGACCCGGATGATCTCAGTCGCACTAAGAGCTTGATTGCAAAAGCAGATGTGATGACTCATAACTTCCGCCCAGGAGTTATGGAAAAAATCGGCTTAGATTATGCCGCAGTCAGGCGAATCAATGCAAAGATCATCTACGCAACGGTGACTGGATATGGCACCGAAGGGCCCTGGGCTAAGAAACCTGGCCAAGATCTGCTGATCCAATCCATATCGGGGTTGGTGAATTTGTCTGGTGATGACGCTGATGACCCTACACCCTTTGGTGCAGCCGTCGCGGATATCATCACCGGAACACATCTGGTACACGGCATTTTGGCTGCCCTGCTTAGAAGGCATACTCATCAAACCGGTGCCTTGATAGAGGTGAGTCTCTTGGAATCCATCTTAGATTTTCAATTTGAGGTTTTAACCACTTATTTAAATGATGGAAATAAATTGCCTAAGCGAGCGAAATCGGGTTCTGCCCATGCCTATTTGAGTGCACCCTACGGCATCTATGAAACGAAGGACGGCCATCTTGCCTTAGCTATGGGCTCATTAAAAAATCTGAGCGATGCCATTCAATGTGATGCATTGGATAAATATCCGGATCCAGAAATGTCGTTTACCCAACGTGATGAGATCATGCGGGTCCTGCAAGCCTTTCTAAGAAATAAAAATACACATGAGTGGCTGGAATTACTTGATGAGGCTGGAATCTGGGCCTCCGATGTATTGACCTATGACCGTCTGCTCACTCATGAAGGATACAAAGTGTTGGACATGGACCAAAAATTGAGATTGGGCAATGGAGAGCAAGTACATACTACTCGCTGCCCAATCCGTCTAGATGATATGCGGTTGTATGCTACTAAGCCCGCACCGCGAGTAGGACAAGACACTTTGGCCATTGTGGAAGAATTTGGCCTTTAAATACGATCATCATCGTGCCTTTTCTTCGACAGGTTAGTCCTACTCGATCGCCCTTGTTGTTGACTTAAAAAAGTAGATTATGAGACCACTCGAAGACATCTTGATTATTGACTTGGGACAATTCTTATCGGTTCCTTCCGCCACCCTAAGATTGGCAGACCTCGGTGCTCGAGTCATAAAAATCGAAAAACCAGTGACAGGTGATATTTGTCGTCAGCTATATGCATCCAATATGATGCTCAATGGCGAATCATCGGTTTTCCGTGCCATTAACAGAAACAAGGAAAGTTTTCAAGCGGACCTAAAAACACCGGTAGATAGAGAAAGGGTGCTTAAATTAATTGCTAAAGCAGATGTGATGGTGCATAATTTCAGACCTGGTGTGATGGAGCGACTCAACCTTGATTACCCAGTCATACAAAGTATAAATCCAGACATCATTTACGGTTCAGTATCCGGATACGGCTCGGAAGGCCCTTGGAAAACCAAACCTGGCCAGGATTTACTATTGCAATCACTCTCAGGACTTACCTGGCTCAGTGGTAATGCAGATAAAGGACCGGTACCGATGGGCTTGGCCATTGTGGATATCCTTGCCGGTTCGCATTTGGTGCAAGGCATCCTTGCAGCGTTGATCCAGCGGGCTAAAACGGGCAGAGGTTCGAAGGTTAGTGTGAGTATGCTGGAATCTGCCCTTGACTTCCAGTTTGAGACAATCACTACATTTTACCACGATGGGGGACAACCCACCCAAAGAACCACGAGCAACAATGCCCATGCCTACCTGGGTGCCCCATATGGCATATATCAGACAAAAAATGGGTATTTGGCATTGGCCATGGGATCGATTCCCGTACTTGGGGATTTGTTGCGATGTACATCTTTGTTGGCATACACTGAGCCCACCAGCTGGTATGACCAAAGAGACGAGATCAAGCAAATATTGGCAAATCACCTTCGCACAGAGTCCACAGAAAAATGGCTTTCCATCCTTGAACCTGCCGATATCTGGTGTGCAGATGTACTCGATTGGGACAGGCTATTTGACCACGAAGGCTTTCAGGTGTTGAATATGATTCAAGCAGTAACCATGAGTGATGGCTTTACCTACCAGACTACCCGATGCCCAATCAGAATTGACGGAGAGTTGCTCACCTCATCTTTGGGATCACCTACTCTCGGAGAACACACAGAAGAGATCATTCGTGAATTAATCGCACCTTGAGATGGACCAGAAAAAACCTTCAGGATCGCCATCAGAAAATTTGACCTCTTTGAAAAGGCCATCCAAAAGATCTGGAGTACATTCTGTCAAAAATCAGGATGTACGTTGCAGCTTGAAGTCGTGTCTTTTGATCTTCATCCACTTTATGAAACACTCTTCCAAAAGTATGGCCTGCAGGACGGTACTTGGGATCTAGCCCTCATCAATACAGACTGGATTTCTGAAGCTTCTGCTTCTGATGCCACATTTTTTCAACGGCCAAAAGAGCATCTCTGTGGGACCATTTTTGCGGCCTACCCTGATGGACATAATACGGTCCTTGATTTCTGCTTACAAGTCTGGACTCGAGGCCTGTTCATATCGGCGACATCGGCGACACCATACGAGTAGTGGTAACCATTAGTGAAAAGAAAGCATCTAAAAAACCCACACTAGGTCAAGTGACCGAGCAGGTCAAGATCTTCAACCAGCACGACGAACTTGTTCTAATATGTGATCATACTCTTCCGGTCAAAAAAAGGTGACTAATATTAGTTTGCGTACTTCACTTTGCACCATCCGATTTAACATCAAACAATCTGAGACCTTCTTTTATGGCTTCATTAAATATTCTGACAAATCTTCCAAAAATGGTCTTCTTACTTACACATCGTTGCTCTTCCGTCACAAAGTTTTTGCCAAGGACTGCCGGAGAATTACTCTCATGGATACTTCTTCTTTAGAATCTATACTTTGTCCCTGTCTACATCCAAAACTACAGTGACTAAAATCGTGAATTCATTGTGTGCCAGTCCCCAAGGTCTATCATCACGTCCTTGTCTAAATCAAAAATGCCTATTTTTCAAGTCCATTGAGACATTTCCGGAAGTAACCTAAGTGAAACAATGACGAATAATATTATACGCTCATGAAGTCATACTTCTACCTAACATTCATCCTTCTCTCCATCTCCTGCTCTAATGCGCTAAATTCTGGCACCAGCACTCAGGCTCGAACCGAGCAACAACCTACCGAAAAATTCAAACCCGAATGGGAATCCCTGAAAAAACACCAGACACCTAAATGGTTTCTCGATGCAAAGTTTGGCATCTATTGTCACTGGGGTCCGTACTCTGTGCCTGCCTTTGAGAATGAATGGTACTCACACTGGATGTATTGCAACAAAAATAATCCCGAGTTTTCGAAGGGGAAGAAAATTCATGATCATCACATCAAGACCTACGGCCCTTTACATCAGTTTGGGTACAAGGACTTTATTCCCATGTTTAAGGCCGAAAAATTTGATGCATCGGAATGGGCAGATGTCTTTGAGAAATCGGGAGCAAAATTTGCAGGTCCTGTTTCTGAACATGCGGACGGCTTCGCGATGTGGAATAGCAGGCTAACGACATGGGATGCCATGGACAAGGGCCCTAAGCGGGATGTGATGGGGGAGCTGGCCCGAGAAATCAGAAAACGGGATATGAAATTCGTGGCTACATTCCATCGACACTGGTTATTAGGCTGGTATCCGACCTGGGATGAAAGCACTGATGCCTCAGAGCCTGAATATGCAGGTCTTTACGGACCAAAAATGACAAGAGGGGATTTTAAATATCCTCCCAGACCAGTACAGCTGGATCAAGGATTTGCAGATTATTATCCATTGGCTGATAAACCATTCAATGAGGAATGGCTCGCCAGGCTGAAGGAAATCATCGACAACTACAGTCCTGACCTGTTTTGGTTTGATAATAAGATGGATGTGATCGGTGAGGAATATCGTCAGGAATTCCTTGCCTACTATTACAATCAGGCCGCAAAGAACGCACAGCCTGTGGTAGCCACCTATAAGTTCTATGATTTTGTTAGAGGCACAGCTGTTCTCGATCTAGAGCGGGCCCGCATGAGTGAAAAAAAAGATTTTCCCTGGCTCACGGATGACTCCATTGACTGGAATGCTTGGTGCCACATCAGCCATCCAGACTATAAGAGTGCAAACCGCATCATAGATTTCTTGGTAGATGTGGTCAGTAAGAATGGCTGCCTATTGTTGAACATCACACCGACTGCAGAAGGCCTCATCCCCGAGCCCGTGAAAGAGCGCTTATTGGACATCGGAGAATGGCTGGATATCAATGGGGAAGGCATCTATGGAACCAGACCATGGACAATCGCTGGTGAAGGCCCTTCCAAAGTAGTGGAGGGCCATTTGAGCGAGTACCAAAATTCCGACAATACTGCCGAAGATATCCGATTTACCACCAAGGACAAGACCCTCTATGCCATTGTCTTGGACTGGCCAGAGCATGGAGAAACCATTATTACTTCTTTGAAGGCAGGAAACAGCTTGCTTAACAAGTCTATTGATTCCATTGAATTGCTGGGACACCGCGGTAATTTATCTTTCGAGTCAAAAGAAGATGGTCTTCACATCATGCTTCCCCATGAAAAAACTGGAGACCATGCTTTTGTGCTAAAAATTAGGCCTTTATAGCCAACTTTTGGACTGTAGCCACCCACTAAACATCTCAAGCTTGGCGCTGAATCAGCAGCATCATTCTTTAACGGCCGATTTCGATCCACGATGATACCTTTTGTCAAAAATGGCAGTTTCCAGTGTGGACTCATTGCTATTTTGGTTAAATTTAATGGTGCCTATTCAAATAAACTACGATCATTTAACACAAGAGCTATTATGAAAATTCGACGCAAACCCAGAATTGGTGGCCACTGGTCAGATACCGACGCTAAGGATCCCATCGATTTAGTAGACGAATGGAAACCCGGCTCTACCTTCGTACTGGATGGGACGATTGATAAGGATGGCAAAAGGCATTCTCTCATCGGTATTGATATTTCTGAAGATGATGTACAGGCGATGGTGATCAAGCTCATCGAACACTACAAAAATCGCCTGGCAGATCTGGAGAGAAAATGCGAGGATCTACAGATCGAAAATGATCAACGCAAGGCAGCCTTTCAGCTTATTGATGATTTGATTGATCCTTATGTGCATCCAGACCTCTTTCATGAAAAGGAGAAGGATCTTCCTGCCCTATTTCACTCCATCTTTGATCTGGCCCAGTTTGGCATCGCTGAGTCACTGGTGAACCTCCAACTGCCAAAAGTATCGTGGATCAGTGAAGAAGAATAGAATTAATAAAAGTGGTGAAAAACTGTTTTATCCCGCTGACCACTCCACTTGTTGGCATCTGCCAAATCAGACAACAGCTAGTAAACTATGTGCCCTCCATGGAAAGGCTATTGCCGTAGGCTACAATGATGATCCCAATAATCATGCATGCCAGACCTATGTATAGAGAGTTCTTGGCCCGACTTGAGGCATTAATCCATTCTTTGGTCAGGAGCCCACTGACAATGGCAGTTGCCACGCAGGCCGTATTGAAAATGGCATATCCTACGGTATTACCAGCCATCCCCAATTTGGATGCAGCGTAAGCAAATAATGCCGAAGCCGCATAGTGAAAAATAGCCATGATCAATATCAGGACAAAATTCCTGGAGAAACTCGGCGTCCTAAAATTTTGCCATGCCTTCTTTTGTGACAACTGCCAAATAAAGTATACAGTCATTACCACACCACCACTGATGAAAATGGGAAACATGACGGCCACGGCTGTCACCCAATCGGCATTACCGGCAGCTTGCGAAACTTCGTGCAGCGATGGTCTGCCCACGGCATTGGCATAACTAAACCCTGTGGCAAGTAAGCCACCAACCACGGCGATCATGATGCCAGTCAGCATCGAACCCCTCTCTTGTGGATCGGAAGAATCTGCATCCTTACCACCCTCATCCTTATCGCGCAGTATCCCTGCCCTACCATTGGCAATGACACCTAAAAGAACCACAAAAATTCCAATCATAATGGTGACAAAGGCATCTTGAGCAGGTATGCCATCCACAAAAAATGGAAGAATCGAACCCACCAAAATGACTGTACCGATGAATAGTGAAAATCCCAGCGACAAACCAATATGATTGATGGCCTTGCCCCACATCATAACGCCGATTCCCCACAGAAAACTCGCCGCAGCCATCTTAAGCAACACGTCTGCTGGGACGGAGGTAAAAACATCACCAAAACCCTTGATCAGAGTCCATGATGCAACGATAGGCACCACAAACATCGTCAGGATAAAAAACAAACCCCAAGTATTTTCAAACTTAAAATCCTTGGTAAATTTTTCCGGTAGTGCATACAATCCTAGCATCAAACCAGCGAAGACAGCCCAAATGATTCCCGCAGTCATAGTCAATTGTTTTCGTGCTTTTTAATAATCCGAAATTAATAATGGCACATCACCAACTAAATTTGAATATGGTGGTGCTGCTATATTGCTCTCCGGGTCTAGTCAACGAACCCGGTGAATTCTCTAGATTGGGCCCATTGGGGTAACGGCTTGTTTCGAAGCAAAAAGCCCGGTAGCGTCCATATTGATCTCCATTTTCACGCCGTAGTTGATCAGAGGTGAAGTAGCCTGAATAAAACATGGCTCCAGGCTCTGAGGTAAGTATTCTCAATTGCCTCTGGCTAGACGGGTGCGTGAAGGTGGCCACCTTCTTAACTTGATCTAAGCCGTGATCAAAAAGGTAGAAATGCTCGAATCCAGTCGGCAGTTGCTGAAAACAATCATCTAGTACCTTGGCACTTCTCAAGTCAGCGGGTGTTTGGCCAACTGGCAAAATTTCTCCGTTTGGCACATTGGTATCATCTGGCATCAATATGGCCGAGGAAGACACCTCTGCTGTATGACCTCTAATATCTTCTGTAAAGCCCGACAGATTAAAATAACTATGATTGGTGAGGGAGACGGGAGTCGTTTGATCACACTTGCCCGTGTAGGAGATCATCAATTCATTCTGATCATTGAGTATAAAGTGCACCGACACCTGCAAATTGCCTGGATACCCTTCATCCATATGCCTACTCTGCAAGGACATGACCAATTCAGATTTACCTTCTACCAGTTTGGCGCTCCAAACTCTTTTATCAAATCCTACCTGGCCACCGTGTAGGTGGTTGGGACCATCGTTTTTTGCCAACGCATACTTCCTTCCATCCACTGTGACCACACCATCCTTTATACGCGATGCATACCTGCCTACCGTACAGCCAAAATAGGGTGCGTTATTTTGGTAGTCGGATCCGAAATAGCCACTGAATCGATCAAAGCCGGCTACCAGCTCCACTCTTAATCCATTGGTACCGGGCACGCTCAAAGAAGTGACTGTCGCTCCATAATTAATAATTTTGACCATCATCCCATGTTTGTTGGTCAGCACATACTGCTGGATCTCTTGTCCTTGATGCACACCAAAAGGTTGGATCGTAGTTGCCATATTCGTAGTCAATTTTTTTTATGCTCCTCCATTTGAGCATCATAATATTTAAATGGTGCCAGCTTAATCCAATCAAAAGTCACTCCGATGCCTGGAACATCAGGAGCCACAGCTCTGTGGTCGCTGACCACCAGTGGACGGGTAGTGTACTGATCAATCGGAAAGCTATGCACTTCCAACCAACCTGCATTGGGTCGGCTGGATACTAGACTCACGTGCAACTCCTGCATACCGTGAGAGCACACAGGGATATTATTAAGATCTGCCAACCGTGCTACTTTCAGCCAACCGGTGATGCCACCGCAATTCGAAGCATCTGGTTGGATAAATGAAAGCTTTGACTGATTAAATGCATATTCAAATTCGTAGATGGTATGCAGGTTTTCACCCATCGCCAATGGCACACCAGTCGCATCAGCAATTTGAGCGAATCCGCTGTAATTATCAGGAACGATGGGTTCTTCAAACCAATAGATGTTGTAATCTTTAAAAGCCTGGGCAGCCTCAATAGCTCTCTCTACTGACATCGAATAATTGGCATCCACCATAAAGGTGATATCTTCGCCAATCAACTCGCGTACTGCTTTGATGCGCTGAAGATCTTCACGCAAATCTTCGCGACCAATCTTAATTTTCACCGCATTAAAGCCCCTATTCAGATAAGCATTAATATTGTCTAGCAATTTCTCCAATGGAAATTGAAGGTCAATACCCCCACAATATGCTCGGCAACTATTGCTGTTCCCACCAGCCAATTTCCAAAGCGGTTGCCCTGCCACTTTGCATCTCAAATCCCACAGTGCAATGTCGATGGCTGATATGGCAAAGGAGGCTATACCACCCCTACCGACATAATGGATATGCCATTCCAGAAAGTCATAGATTTGTTCGATATCATGGCCGTCCTTGCCAATTAATGCCGGTACCATATCATACAATAGCATGGCCCTGATGGCATGACCACCTTTCCCTCCAGTATAGGTATAGCCTGTGCCCACTGCTCCACCGTCCAGTGTGATGGTCACTGTGACGAGTTCAAATGCAAAATGATCACCATGCTTTGCGTCGGAAAGCACTTCCTCCAGTGGTACCGTGTACAATTGAACATCAATGTTGTGGATCGTCGTGTTCATTTTATGCTCCGTATCTGATGTATGAAGTCTTCTTCTCAAGATATTGATCAAGGCCATACTTCCCATCCTCGCCACCAGATCCACTTAATTTCAGGCCATTGTGAAAACCTTGATGCTGCTCACCATGCCCCCTATTAATATATATTTCTCCAAATTCCAGGTCTTGGTTTAAGCGCATGATCTTATTCATGTCCCTGGTAAACACCATGGCTGCCAATCCATACCTACAATCGTTGGCGTAATCCACGACCTGTTGATAATCGCTAAACCTAATGACTGGCAATAGCGGGCCGAAAATTTCTTCATGCACGACGGTCATCTCTTGTGTTACCTCACCAAGGATGGTGGGCTCAAACCAAAACCCCAACTCGAATTCCTTACCCTGCGGTCGCTGTCCCCCACTGAGGATGACAGCTCCTTGATTCACACTCTCTTGAACAAGATGCTCCAGGTGCTCGACACCAGCAGCATTCATCTTGGGACCGATATCTGTATCCTCATGCATGGGATCACCGATCTTCAACCCCTTCACCTCAGACATGAATGCGTCCATAAATTGGTCATATATATTGTCATGCACATACATGCGCTCGTTGCAGGTACAGACTTGTCCGCAATTATCAAATCGAGAATGTAATGCACCTGCTACTGCGATCTCCAAGTCGGCGTCCTCAAAAATGATGCAAGGTGCCTTGCCACCCAATTCTAGCTGGACATGGGTCAGATGCTTAGCTGCCGAGCGATAAATGGCTTGTCCCGTAGGGGTACTGCCAGTCATCGTCACCATATTCGTCAGTTCACTCTCCACTAAGGTCTTACCTACCTCAATTCCGCCCGTAACCATGTTGATCACTCCATCAGGGATGCCTGCTTTTTTTGCCAGGTCGCACAAAGCCAGCGTTGCCAGCGGAGCTTCTGGTGTCGGCTTCACAACCAGGGTATTGCCGGTGACTAATGCTGGACCCAATTTACGACCTGCTAATGCCAGTGGAAAATTCCAGGCAGTGATCGCTACAACTACACCCCGTGGCACCTTGTTGATCCATATCTGCTCATGAGGATTGTCAGATGGTATGATGTCTCCCTCAATATGTCTTGCCCACTCACAGGCATATTCAATAAATGAACAAGTAACATCCACCTCAAATTGAGCAACCTTAATGAGTTTGCCTTGCTCCTGTGTCAGTAGCCTAGCGAGCGGTTCACGATGCTTCTGGATTTCTGAGATGAATGCCCGCAATAAATCTGCCCTTGATCGTGCAGGTAAAAGTCTCCATTCTCTCTGGGCTTCGCTGGCAGCCCGAAGTGCCAAAATGGCCTCTGCTGATGTGGCATTTTGTATGGTACCGACCAAGCTCTCATTGGCTGGATTATAAATGTGGTCGATACTACCTGATTGCGCATTGACCCATTGCCCGTTGATAAAAAGTTGATAATGCTTGATGTCTCTGTTCTTCATTTGAATACTTTAAGTTTTCGCATACTCCGGAGAGGTGGAGAAAATTGAAAATGGCTCATTTTACCAGGTGGTATAATTCGCAGCGGTTCATGATGACAAACTGATTCTGATACACCCGCTGGTCCTTCCGCCACTCCCGAAAGTCAATGTGGGTTTGACCAAAAAAGCACATCCTGCCACAACATTGGATCAGCTTAAGTCCTGGTACATTTTTTCGGGATGACTCCTGCGAGGATCGGTCCGATGTGAAAATGCCATAATTTACCCGCATTATCCCTCAAAACAACTAGATAAAAACTAGACAACCGGAAAATTCTAACTGATACGAAACCAAAGAATGAAATGTAAAAGCTATCATTTACAGATAATTACTAGTACCTTATCCTTAGACAAGTATGAACTTCACGACTAGACATTCTACCATGCTTGCGTTGTCAATTTTTCTGCTGGCATCTGTCGGGTATTCCCAGGTCAATGCTGACAAACTTCTCTTGGAAAAGGCGGTCAACCTCCGTTTTGAGGATCCTGATAGTTCCATCCTATTGCTGCGGCAGTGTTCCGAAAATTTCCTTCTGTCCGGAGATACATCAAATGCTATTCAAGCAATGACCCAGTTGGCACATGCCTATGGTCACCAGGCAAATTACAAGCACTCTTATGATCAACTTTGGAAAGCGCTTCTGCTTGCCGACGCGTCCGAAAACGATCAAGCCATGGCATCGACCTATATTGAGATCGGTCGGTATTACAGTTTCTACAAAAGGAAGGAGGAGGCTCTGAGGTATTTCAACCTCTCGCTCGATATCCGAAAAAGGTTGGTCTCTGAAGGAACGATTAAACGTACGGAGCTCGTGCAGAACTATATGGCTATGTGTGCCACCTTTCGAGAATTCAATGACCCTGCCCTGGGCAAACTATACTTAGATAGCTGCCGGCAGATTATCATCACCTCCAATGACACGGTCACTCTCCCTCAATTTACCAGCGAAGTTGCCTTTCTTAAGATGAGTGCTGGAGATTACCATGCGGCTTTTGATACGTATGCTAAAATTGTGCCCTGGTTTGCGGAAAACAAACCCTCTTACCTGGTACTGATTTACACCTATATGGCCGACTGTTGTAAGGGATTCTCGGATTTTTACCGAGGAGAAAGATTGTACAAGCAGGCCCTAGATGTATCGAGCCGTTTCCACAGTCATATTGATTTCACACCCTTGATACATACCAAGCTGTCAGAGCTATATGCTCAGCAGGGAAAACACACGATGGCTTACGAAAGTCTCAGTAGGGCTAAGGATCTCGACGAGCAATTTTTTGACAGTCGCAGTAAAAACAATCTTCCCCTTCTGGAAATTCAGGATGCTTTTCGCAAAGAAAAGGAATATCAAAAAGAGCTCTTGCAGGAGCAAAGGTTGGCTCAACTAGAGCACGAGGAGAGTATTCAGGTTTTGAAAAATGTAATTTATCTCAGCATCATTGTTTTTCTGATACTGATTGGCATCATCTACTTAAAATATGTGCGATCGAAATTTAAGGTTGAAAAACAGCTGATCCATAAAGAACAGGAGCTGGAAATGAAGAAGAAGAACGAGCTGTTGGAACTGAAAAATAAAGAACTGGCAGCATCTGCGCTTAAACTGATTGAAAAAGATAAACTGCTGGCCACCCTAAAAGAAAATCTTTCCAAGGGCAAAGGAGACCTAAAAGCTCACGAAGTCAAACAGATGGTACGATCGATTTCGATCAGCAATGCGCGCAATTGGAAAGAATTTGAGACTCGCTTTGTCGCCGTAAATAAGGATTTCTATCACAGGTTGCATCAGAAATATCCCAATCTGACCCAGGGTGACCAAAAACTTTGTGCCTTGATTAAATTGAATTTTTCCAGTAAAGCCATTTCAGAACTCTTAGGTATATCCGTAGAAAGTGTCCATACTATCCGCTACCGCCTGCGAAAGAAATTAAAACTGACGCGCAGTACTAACCTCGCTGAATATATTGCCAGTGTTTGATCATGGATTCATGGACACCTGATTGGTCTGGCATCGTGAGGCTGGGAACTGTATGAGGAAGATCAGAGATCGTTGCGGCACTAGCGATCCAACTCTACCACGATGTAGGGAGTGCCTACATCCAGATCAGGATAAATACGACCATTGCCATTTTGATCCATTATCTCGATGAAATACATGAAATCATAATGGGGATCGATATGCTCAGCAGGAACGACCGCCACATAGTCATCGCGGTTGGCTACCCGTTTCATAGGCAGAGTCTGGTAGTCTAAATGCTGATTTACCGACCGGTAGCGCAGCCGCACCCATTTGACACCAGCAGGTGCACTGATAGTTGCCTTGACCGCGACACTTTGATTTGCCGGCACCTTTCTGACCGGCTGATGGTCCACCTGCAGCAAATCCTCATAACTGACTTTTGTTGCAGGTGTGTAAGAGGGAGCGCGATGAATCACAGCATTCTCCTTCCTATGGTTGCGTTCGAGTTTAAGTTGCTCCAGACCTTTCTCAAGATAAGTCAACTCATCTTTCCAGTGTCCAGTAAGACGATGCGTGATGCCGCCGTGACCAGCTGATCGTACACCCATCATCAAATCTCGTGCATATACATCTCCGGCAGCCTCTACGATGTTGGACCAAGCTTCAATCGCCCTAGACTCGTGGTTGATGGCTTCATCAAGCGCTCGAGGATCTTTGGTCCGTACATATAGACGATAACTCACCGCAGCGGGTATACGGCGAGCATGATAAAGGGCTAGATTGGACAAAATGCTCAAGTCTGTCAGGGTCGAATAAAACTCTTTGCCCTGATCCCTGTCGATGTCTTTGGCTTGGTTTATGAGTTGTTCGATTTCTTTGTGAGCATCTTCAAACCAAAGGCTCGTGGTAGAAGGCAACCTCTTAGGTGTAGTACCACCCTCGATCAGCAGCTGAGCTTCCGTATCAAAACTGGCAAATTGTTGAATATCGCTGCCTTCCGAAATCGCATATTGTGGCAGGTCTCCAAATCGCTGCTTAGCAGCCCAGCCACGGGTGGTTGGGAACTTACCATAGGGCGCGCAGGCCGCCATGATCATCGGCAATACCTTACTAGCTTTGTGTAGAGCTGCCTGCAGAATTGGGCCGGTATCCAGACCAAAACGCTGCTCAAATTCCTTTTGCCAAATCATGGGAGTCACCTCAGGGTTATAAGCTACTCTGCCAAAAACCTGGAAAAAATGCCAATAGCGTTCAAACTCATAATCATAGTAGACATAGGGCGCAGTCAAAAGCTGGAATGGCTCTACATCATGCGCCTGAGCCTCCATTTTGGTCGCCAACGGCTCATTGATCTCGAAGCCCTCACCATCATACAGATGAGTGCTTGCCGAGAATCGCCTTACATATGACGGGTCACCCCAAAGCAAAACCCGCTGGGTGCCCCCACTCCACAATCGCCAATGCACTTTGTATTTCCGTGGATAGCTCAACATATCTGCATATCCGTGTCTTCGATCAAATTGATTTTGTCGATTAATATGTGTCGGGTGGAATGGAAGGCCCATTTGTTCCATCCAATACTTGGTGGTGACGGTGAAATTCAAGTCGATATCCCGGGCGATCTCAATGATGGACTCGGGTAATTCCTTTGCTCGCAAATTGATCTGTAATTCTGGTACTGTTGTCTTGATCATGCCAAACATATCCGACCAGAAATTTTTCATCTCCTCTCCCCTCTTTAAACCAGACTCATTGTGCATGCGCAGCTGGATGCCATCCAAATTGGGAACAAGTCTGACAAACTTCTCAAAGGCAGCTCTCGTATATGCGCTCAAATTTTCGGCTGTCACACCTTGTACCAAATGATCTTTGCTCTGCTTCTCCAAGTCCTCCTTTGAGATGCCACCAGTCTGTACCCCACCCCGGTAAATATGGTCCCATATGGCTACTTTAAAATCCATACCTCTCTGATGTGCCATATCCTTCATCCGATTGAGGGCAGCCAAGTTGGCAGCCTGTTCTTCAGCTGTCATACCTTCCATCTTGACATCGGGAAAACCATCTACATTAAAAAAATAAGGATAGCAAGGTGCCAGGAAACCACCGTTTTCATAACCAAAAATCACCACTAATGAGTTAAACCGGTTTTTAGCCAATACATCCATATAGCGGCTCCAATATTGCTCGTCATAAAATCGACTTTCCCAATAAGCTCGGTTCATAGTGTACATAGAGATGGCTCTGGTGGTCACATCAGGTTGCTCTGTGATGGCCTCCACCTCGCTAAATGGAGCCTGTTGATCTGTACTCCAAGACACTCGGTCAGCGAGATCCAACAGGCCGTACATTAATCCTCGATCATCAAAACCATTGATCACCCAGGCGGGTTTATCGTCCGCTACTGTCTGCCAGATCGTGAGTGCTTCAGCCACCTTTGGTATCTGCTGCTCGTTATCTTTCAACAGCTGTGCTGCTGTACCAGTGCTGCTGGTCAGCCCAGCGATCAGCAGATGCTTTCCTCTAGCCTCAGAAAGGTCGTTCACCGTTTCATGTGAAATATGCTGCTTTGCCAAACTCGAGATCAATTGCTTGTGACCGTGTTTGACCACGTGGGAGTCAGTGTCGCTCATGACAATGGACACTTCAGGTAGGCCGTTGTCACAGCTCCACATGATCATGACCATAAAGACCAGCATCGGAAAGATCATGCTCAAATCAAATTTAATTTCGTTCATACTAACACAGTTGATCAGTTGTGATCTTGCTCAGTGAATATAAGTATATTAGCCTCACATAATCCACAAATAGTGAGCCCAATCCGCATCGCTCAATCTCAAGAAATGAAATCCTCATCCAAATCGGTACATTTTATGAAGATGGCACTTTCCGGTGTGGGTTTAATAGTCCTTCCATTACTAAACTTTTGAAATGATTAATAAGAAATTCTTTTTGGCATTTGCCACCATTCTCCTGCTCCTTTGTCTGGTGACATCCTGTGGGTTGCAAGATTCCCAAATCTCAGAAAATAGTCTCCTAGACACACCCACTTTGACTTATCGATCATCGGCTATACTTGAGGTAGAAGGGAAAAGATTTAAAGATTTAAATCGTAACAATCAGCTAGACCCTTATGAGGACTGGCGGTTGAGTGCTGAAACTCGAAGCAAGGATCTGGTGTCAAAGATGTCTCTGGAGCAAAAAGCAGGTTACATGTTGATCAGCTCTACACGGCTCGAAAATGACTGGTCATTTCAAAGAAAAAAAGTCACGGGTCCAATTGGGAGTGGTTTTAATGAGGAGGATTTGGTTATGAAAACGAATATGTTTACCCGCAAGTCATTGCCCACTCCAAATATCGCCGCCGCCGGTACCACGAAAGCGGTCACTCAATTTCATGAGCGTCACTTTATCCTAAGAGCGAATCCTCCAGTGGAAATTTTAGCCGAATGGACCAACAATCTGCAAGAACTCTGCGAAAGCGACGGATATGGAATTCCAGCCACCATCGCTTCCAACCCACGGAATCATATCACCATGGATGCATCTGCAGGTTTGAGTGCCGGCAAGACAGCTTTCTCTACCTGGCCCAGTGAGCTGGGACTGGCGGCGATGCAAGATCTTGCCCTCACCCGGACATTTGCCGACATGGCTCGACAAGAATGGCTTTCCGTCGGAATCAGGAAGGGCTATATGTATATGGCGGACCTATGTACGGAGCCCCGGTGGCAGCGTACCGAAGGAACATTTGGCGAAGATGCCACCCTGGCTGCACAAATGATCCGAGAAATCGTTCTGGGCTTTCAAGGCGAAACCTTGGATCGATCTTCGATTGCGTTGACTACCAAGCATTTTCCTGGCGGTGGAGCTACCGAGGGCGGACAAGATCCACACTTTGAATGGGGTAAAAAAGAAGTTTTTCCTGGTGGCATGTTTGACAATAACCTAATACCATTTCGAGCAGCTATCAAAGCAGGGACTTCAGCCATCATGCCCTACTACTCGATTCCTATTGGAACAGAATATCCTGAGGTCGCATATGCCTACAATAAAAAAGTGCTTCAGGATCTTTTGAGAAAAGAGTTGGGATTTGATGGCATCATTAATTCTGACACCGGGCCAATTGATATGATGCCTTGGGGCGTAGAGCATCTAAACCTAATCGAGCGATATAAGATGGCCCTGGAAGCGGGTATAAATATTTTCTCGGGAACTGCAGATCCATCTAAATTGATTGAGACCATTGAGAAGCATCCCGAATTAATGCCTATGGTGGACGATTCTGTAGACCGTCTCTTGCAAGAAACTTTTAAGTTGGGTTTATTTGAAAATCCTTATGTGGATGCAGAAAATGCCATAAAGACTGCCAACAAATTGGAATTTCGAGAGAAAGCAAAAGAAGCCCTGCGAAAATCCATTGTATTGCTTCGGAACAGCAGACTGGATACACCCGAGTTGCTACCATTGTCATCTGGCACCAAAGTTTATTTCGAAACTTATCGGCCCTCAACTACAGCATCTCCAAGCAATACTTTTAAATCAGATGAAAAGGATGGGGACTTAACTTTTGTGTCCTCCCCAGAGGAGGCAGAAGTCATAATATTATGGATCCTTCCCAAGTCCAAATCTCTCTTTGCTTCTGATGGATCACCATTATTTTTATCCCTTAGTAAGAATGGTGTAGATGTAGACTATGTAAATCAATTGACCAGTACAAAACCAACTGTCTTGGTCGTCAACTATACCAATCCATGGGTTATTGATGAGATCTATGACGAGGAGCATAATAATATCCAAGCTGTACTTGCCACCTTTGGGACAACCCACTCGGCATTGCTCGATGTAGTTACTGGTACATTTGCTCCCAGCGGAAAAATGCCCATCACCACACCGATTTCAGATGAAGCAGTACAAAATCAAAAAGCCGATGTACCAGGAAGCCTGGAAGGTGCAAACTATGCATTGTTCCATTTTGATGAAGGGATAGGGTATTAATGCTTGGATTATTTGTTGGATCTGACATCTGACACAATCTGACACTTAACTGCGGACAGATTTTTTTGGACACAAAAATCTGGGCCTTTTGGTACTCCGGTTGTCCAGCCCACCCACAATTTTCTCAAATCAGTAAGCATCTCAGCTCGTTGACTTATCACAATATGTCTATTGCTTATTTCCTCCTCCGGTCACCTCATTTAATTTTCCAAAAAACTCCTTTTTACGATCCGAGTTAATCTTCCAATCTACTGGTACACTTTGGTAACCTGCCTCAAATCCTTCGCCATCCATGCGGTAGTCGAAGTAGCCCCATGAGGCATATGATCGGATGGCGGATAAAAAATTATTGTCTTGTTTATCGAAATCAAAATGGTCGTCTTCATTAAATACAATGGGCATGGGACGAAATCCTTTTACCTCTTTGGTCAGTTTGACCATCTCCCTGATCCTGGCAGGATCTTCGACTCCATTTCCGTGAATCAGAATAAAATCTACCCTACTGACCACTTTTTCATGAGGTATTCGGTTGCCATTATAGCTGGTACTTACCAAAAAACGATGCCCGTTTTTTTGCTTAGACTGAATAAGGTCAATTAACTCATGAATTCGATCTGCTTTAATGATATCCCGGTCATACTTCTTATTGTCACATTCGTTAGCTACCTCAATCAGCACATTTTCATACCGATGTTCAAAAAGCCAATCGATCACATTTTCAGTGGCTCTAACCACTGCTGCATCATCGGAGAGGTTTTGATCCTGGCCAAAATAGAACAATCCCAAAATCGGGGCCATCCCCAGTTCGTCGGCTTTGTCCAAAATCTTCTTTAGTCTCGCCATATAGTCGGGACGGAGTCTACCATCTGGATGATAGGCAGAGTTGTGCCATTCCTTGTTGCCATAACCCATGGGACTTCCTCCCTGCATATTGATGGTAAACGACAGCAATCCATGTGCGTGCCATTCATCCATGGCAGCGACAAACTCCTTGGTGTTTCTATTGGGATCCCAGGTTTTGGTATCTGGGTATTTCCACCTATCTCTGGTTTCAGCATTCATGTCGTCGAAGATGCCTTGTACCATGCGTGCATTGAACAAGAGGCCTTCGATCTTATTTTCCTTCCAATATCGCCCTGCATAGGTCGGTTTGTCGTTGATATAAAAGGCATTCCCCCGGATGGAGATTTTGGTAGTGGGTCTGGGATCTCGACAAAAATCACCAAGGAAAAAATCCATGACTGTCTGATCGTCGGTCCATGCTTCCTCTGGTCTAGGCTGCCGGTCGTTAAACACATATAGATCTTTCTCTTCTTGCAGGGTTATCACAGATTCTTCAAATACACCAAGGTCATGATCGTACATATCATCACCAATGCGTAGTTGGAGGTGATTGGTCAAGAAGTTATACATGGCTGCCCGCTTGTGCCTTCCATAGTCGTGACGTTCCAATGGAAAATGCACATGTTGCAACCTAGGTGTGACCTGGTAGGCGTCGTAGACCCGCCTGAGATACGGTATCTCCACAGTTGGATTGTTTGCCGTCCAGTCTCCTCCATCAGAAATGACCAGCATAGGACGGGGGGCAGCCAAGGCCGCAATTTCGACATTGTTTGTTTGATGGGTTGCACTTTTGTGAATGGGCATTCCACTCTCACAGACACACCCACCAAAAAAATGGGCCGAGACCATTACTGTAGGCACACTGACCTTTATCCGCTCATCGAGTGCCACTGCAACGAATGTCTGAGTACCTCCTCCAGAGGCACCGGTCATAGCTATGCGCTCTGGATCCACATCTCCACGGCTCAGCAGATAATCCACTACCCGCTTGCTGTTCCAGGTCTGGAGTAATAGCGCGATGGGTATGCGATGGTCTACCTGTGTGGATTCTCCATAACCCACCATGTCATACGCGATCACCACTGCCCCCATTCTCGCCAACATGCCGCATCGGATCTGCATATCGTCTCGAAATCGACCAATGTCTCCAGGTTTGCTCCAATGCCCATGTGGACATAGCACGGCTGGCAATCTGCCCTCAGCAGTGCTGGGCTGGTATAGATTGCCCGTAATATAAAATCCTGGAAAGCTTTCTATAGCAATGTTTTCGACCCTGTAGCCATCCATCTCGCGACTGCTATGGATGATGACCCTACCTTCATCGTAATCTGGTACTCGATCCCAACCCATGCCTTTGACCATCCCACTTCTGATGATGGAGGCACGCTGCTCCCAGCTACGCTGATCGTCCCACATCGCTGCAAATTTTTGCATCATTTGGGCACCTTGCTCCTCGCTCCAATGCGCACCCTGACAAAGATTGTCCTGAGCTACGAGGCAGCTGACATAGATCATAGACAACAAGACGACCGAAAAGAGTTTCATAGAGTTTGTTATTTATTGGATTGAACCGGAATATGCATGAGATTGATCTGCACAAACAAAAGAGCCACCAACTTAAACACATCCGGCATATTATGCTTCACATCGCAATGTGCGGCAGAACATGGGTATCGTGCCTGATCGTGTGGATCCATTGACCATTGTGCCTAAAACCCAGTGTATAATCCGGTTTAAATATAAGATTTATCAGTGGCTACGACTGTCCACTCATGGTGATGAGTATGGTCCCTTTTCAAGATTTAGCTCATCAATGTACCTACTCCGAAAAGTGAACCCATCTAAAATTGCTTCTTTCAGCGATGTTTGTAGTTTCATCAGCGAAATAGAAGCGTATACGCTTTAGCATCGAGGTTGACACCGCGCATTAAGTCATGTTGCTTGACAGCTCATTCTGTCTCTTCCACTTCATCTACTACCAGTAGCTGAAAACCATTACCATGAATATTGACAATCTCGATATTGGTGTCGAGTTTAAGATACTTGCGCAGCTTGGTTACAAAGACGTCCATGCTTCTTGCCGTAAAATAATTGTCCTCACCCCAGATGCTGGTTAGAGCTTCTGCTCGAGTCAATACATCGTTCTTTTTCAAACAAAACATTCTTAGCAGATGTGCTTCCTTAGGAGAGAGTTTTTCCCGAACTTCCGATCCATCCTCTGGTCTAAATGTCAAGATCCTCAAGGGATAATTGAAATGAAATTTTCCAATTTCAAATTCCTTGATCTCTTCATTGGGGTCGGGTTTCTGCTGGCTGCGCTTTAGGATGGCCTGTATCCTCAGCAACAACTCCTCTGAGTTAAAGGGCTTAGTGATATAATCATCAGCTCCGATTTTGAATCCCTCCAGAATATCTTCCTTCATATTTTTGGCCGTCAGAAAAATGATCGGCATTTCGGCATCTCTGGCTCTTATATCAGCAGCGAGTGTGAAGCCATCTTTCTTAGGCATCATGACATCGAAAATACACAAGTCGAAATCATTCTTTTGGTAGGCGGTCAGTCCAGCCTCTCCATCTGACTCAAGTACCACCTCATAATCATGCATTTCGAGGTATGAGCGAAGAACATCTCCAAAGTTCTGATCATCCTCAACTAGTAGGATCTTCTGCTTTTGTGTGGTCATTGTTTTGTTGTTGCCTGATAAATTAGTAACCCATGGCATGGCAGCTATCTTGAAATGGTCTTTTACAGATGAATCTGTGCTCAATAGCCTTCCTTTTAGGGAAGATATCAGGTCTCATTTCAACTCAGCCTACGCTTTACCTAGTCATATTAAGTAACGCCATTATCCCCTTTTTGGTGTCCGTTGCCGAAGGGCAGTTTCAAAATAAAGCTTGAGCCAATGCCCGTTTCACTTTGCACATCGATCGTGCCGCCATGAGCCAGGACCATCGCTTTTACATAGCTCAGACCCAACCCAAACCCCTTGACATCATGCCGATTTCCGGTGTGCACTCGATAGAATTTGTCAAAGATATGCTTGCGCTGATCCTTGGTCATTCCAATGCCTTTATCCTCTACACTAATCTGCACACCAGCATCAAAGTTTTCAGTAACTACCCTGATATTTGGCTTTTCCGGTGAGTATTTGTTCGCATTGTCCAGCAAGTTATTAATTATGTTGGAAATATGTGTCTGATCTGCCATAATCACCGGATCTGAAGCGGCAAATTTTGTGTGCACCTGCCCCCCTTTCTGCTCTACCTGTAAGTTGGCATTTTCGACAGCCCTCAGGATCGTTTCGTGCAGATTTACGGCAGATATTCTCAATTTGTAGTCTTTCTTTTCGAGTAAGGCCATTTGCAATACTTTCTCTACTTGGCTAAGCATCCGGCCGTTCTCCTGTTTGATGATATTGGCAAACCTGGAGATTTTGGTCGGCTCGGAGGCAACCATCGGACTCGTGATGGAATCTGCAGCGAGATTGATCGTCGCAATGGGTGTCTTAAACTCATGGGTCATATTGTTGATAAAATCTGTACGCATCTCTGAGATCTTCTTTTGCTTAAAGATCACGTGTATGGTATACGAGAAACAAAAGAGGATAATGGCGGTAAAAACGACTGAACCCAGTATTGTGAGCCATGAGTCTTTGAATACCAATCGATTACGATTGGGAAAATCAATATATAGGACACCAGGTACTTTGTTCTCGGTCTCAAAAAGATTGATGCTGTAAGGTGAGCTCAGCAGGCCTCTATTGATGGGCGTATCGGTAAACTGGCTTCCTTCCTCCACCACCACATAGTTGTCATCTAGTATGATAAATGCTTCACTGCTGTTTGAGTACACACCGTAGTAGTAGTCGGTATCAATATCGCGTCTGATGAGATGTTTACGCAGCGACGAGGACAACTTCTTGATGTTGATGCGCTCCGACAGATCTTTCGAGCGCAGGAGCTCATTGACCTCGATGCCCTCTAACAAACTCAATTGCCGCCTGAAAGTGTTTTTGTTTTCCTTCAACAAACTGGATAGATTGTCGGCTATGGCAGAGCTGTCCGTCAAGCGCCCCTTGCGATAGTAAAACTCCAACCTGGATTGGGGATTGGACGTACCAGGAGACAGATCTCCCCTCAGTAGATCCAGATCCAGCGTGTTTTCGTTTTGGGCCAGTTCCTCCTCCACGTGGTTGAGCGCCGAAGCCACTTCCTTATTAAACTTCTCCTCATTGAGGCCTATGCTCCACTTTATCCAACGGGTTTGAATGACGATGATACCCAACAGCGAAATGGCCATTAGGACAATCAATACCCAGATGAAACTTTTCTTCATCATATTCGACCAAACTGAAGAACTTTACCCTGTCAACGAATATGCGCTGAGTAAAGGTCGCCATTTTTGTTTTTAACTGCCTTTTAACTTTTGCGAACTTTTTGCAACCAGAATTGCCTTATACTTTTGTGATATCGCAGGATGTTTTAGCAAAATCAATAAATGATGAACTATTCGCACCTCTCCGCAAAAGTGCTTCTTTGTTTAATCATCTTGGTCGCCATCGACTATCTGCCTTCGTATGGGCAGGAGGATGTCGAAAAAAAAACCAAGGTCACAATCATCAAGGAATCCTATGACGCCGATGGCAATAAGACTGTACAGAAAATAGTGAAGGAAGGTGCTGAAGCGGATGCCATCGATTTGGACCGTATTGCAGAAGGAAATACGCATAGTTTTGATCTGCGTATGCCACAGGGAAATGGATGGCTAGACCTCCGATCGCTTATGGACTCGATGGACCTCGGAAATCTGTCCTTCCCTGACTTTGGTGATTGGCAGCAATTGGAGGGTTTTCCACCCCTGGGAGCCTCTAAACCACGGCTTGGGATCAGGATCAAAACGCTCCAGACTCAAACAGGAGTACTGGTGTCAGAAGTCCTGGAGGATTCTCCAGCGATGCGCGCTGGCATCAAAGATGGTGATATCATCAGATCTGTGGATGGGAAAACGATGGATGATTCGGAGGCCCTGGTCGATTACATCAATGAAGAAGCTGGAGATGTGATATCTGTGGATGTATTGCGTGATGAAAAAGCACTAACCTTTGAAGTGGAACTCTCATCCACTCAGGCACCTGATAGTGAACTTCCCACTCGAAAATTGTAGGTCTCTGGGGCGAGATGCTCAGTGTTGCCCTGTTCTTAACTCAGGACATCTTGGCCAGTAGTCTTCTATAGATCGTTCAGACCGACCTGTCTACTCGAGGCTAAACTGTACGGTTACACCCGAATTGATGTTTGTGATTGGAAATGAACGCGATGAATAGGGCTCTGTCTTATTGTAATCAAAGAAAAATCGCAATGTAAGTGTTTCACTCACATCGTATGCTACCGAGGGACTGATCCTGATCTGCTTGGTACCTGATGCAGCCTGTGGTGCCAGTTCGGTGTCAAAACGATGGTTCCAGGTGACATTATCACTAAACGATAGATCAAAGCGGATTTCGAGATCGTTGCCTTTTTCCTTGGTGCCGGCCGGATTGTTGCCGTCTCTATCGGCCTCTTCCTGAGCTTCCTGGCTCTTTTTGCTCCTACTGCTCTTCTTTTTTCCCTGCAGGAAAGGAATGTTGACATTTTTCATCCGATATCCCAGACCAACCACATAGTCCGTGCGTTTGGTTTCATTGAGTTGGTAGTCGGTAAATGTCTGATTGAGGTTTCTGGTTTTATTCATATCTAGTCTCAACGTAAAATCGCTGCGTGTCTTCAAGTTGAGTCCAATCAGTGGTGAAAATTGCTCAGAGACAACGATGGCAGGGATTTCATAGCGACTGTAGTAGTTGCCAGTGATCTCATTGATATTGGCGATGGGATCGGATGGTGCATAATCAAAATCCGTCTGATAACTATTGACTGTCAGGGTAGATCTATATCCGTGTGTGAGGGCTACATTAGAAAAGATGTCCTTAAAGAACGGCACCTTGGAAAGTCCATTGTAGTTGAGCTGCCAATTGGGCTTAGGGAGGACCTTGAAAACATTGAGTTTCACCTGCATGGGATCAATGTCACCATAGGTGGATATAAATGCCGGTATCAGTACATCTCTTTGGTATTTTCCAAACCCTTCGGTGTATCGATCTCCGTCCTGGGCATGTGTCGTACCGTTCTCTCCGATGCGTTGTGATATCATACTACGCGTCTCTTCAAACTGCTCAAACAGGGCTGCGATGTCATTCTCAAACAGCGTACCCAGCGTATAGTAGGAGATGCTAAAAGAGCCAACATCTCGCTGAGCTTTGCGAGCAAAATCGGCAGTGGGGGATGTTTTCTTAAAAAACTCTGAGTGGTTTTCAGTGAAACTGTAATCCCAATTCACCTCGAGTCTGAAATCCTTAAACGGCTCTATGCTCACACTGGCATTCCATTTCTTAGTCTTATTGAGCAGGACCTCCTGATTGAGGTAGATGCTTTCTGTGATCCATTGATTTTCAGGACTTACGGCATCTTCAAACCATTGATCATCTGGCTGAAAGCCCAAGATGTATTCATAGCCAGGCGCATTCCAATCCTCATTCATACCAAAAAATTTGGTCCGGGGCATGAATCCTGGTATGACTGAGCCAATGTTTTCGGTATACTGAAACTTGGCCTTGCGAAGTGCCATCAGGGGTCGAATCAACAATCGCTCAACAGCTCCGGGATCTCGACCCTCCTTTTTCTTGTCATTGCCATCTTGATTCTGAGTCCTGCTCGGGAGCCTCCTCGTACCGTCTCCGCGACCAGTAGAAGGAGTACTGCGATTGCCCTGGTTGATCTTCTTGAGGTAAGGAATGTTGTTGTAAAGTTTTTCGAAATTGAGGTCCGCTGATATCTGTCTGGATTGTTGATTTTGGATCACATTGCCCAGCGAGTCGACATTGAGGGCCGCTGCACCCCAACTGTAGTCACCACTAAACTGACCCTTTACCTGCGCAAAGTCCAACACGGGAAAATGCTGAAACGGCAAGGTATAACTGATGTTGATGTTGTGGCTGTAGTCCTTGGTACGGCCGCCCCTGCGTAAGCCCGCCAAAATCGTATCTCGATTGACAGTTCTGGAGAAACCTGGATCACGTTCATTTAGCTCATCTATGGTCGAGTTATTGACGGCATTAAACCGCAGCTTGAGTGACTTAGAAAGATCCCAATTTAGGTTATAATTGCGCTCCCAAGTAAAGCGTTTGGTATACCAGGTACTAAATTTGGGATCGGAGAAGCGATATCTCTTCGTCGTCTTCTGCCGATGCAACGCACTGTTGAGTGCCAGAGAATTGGGAATCGGATTGAAGTTGAATTCTGTAATAAACTTAATCAGCTTCGAGTTCTTAGCCAGGTTTTTTAAGGGCTGAATATAGAGTGGTTTGGTGGTGTATGCATAGTCCACAGCTCCTCTGGTCTCCTGTGTTTCATCTTTTTCGATGATGGGGTCATGCCTGTTTACCTCTGACTTGGCGTAGGTAAAACTAAAATTTGAGATATCCCATGGTTTGGCTTTTTTCTGGCCTGTGCGCTCTTTTCTTACGTTGGTGAAGCTGTAGCTGCTGATGGAAGTAAAGTCTATGGCCTGTTCTCGCAGTGAGTCTCTCACAGCACGATCAGGTGTTTCCGACAGCTTATCTTTCAACTTGATATCCAAGTCATATGGATCAAATTTTGGATTTCGCTTCGTTGTTGAGTACTGAGCATAAAATGGAATGCGTAGTCCACTACGCTCACCAAAAAACTTGCCTAGTTCGAGATTGGCAGCCACGTCGTATTGCACAACCTCCTCCAGACTGCGCTCTGCCAGCTTCTGATCGATGGCTCCCCAACCGATGCTGCTATAATTACCACTAAGCGACAGCCTGCCAAAGTCCGCAAGCTGAAAGTCCAGTCTTGCCAAAGCCGCAGCTCCTCCCGCCTCATTTAGGCCATTAAGACGCAGTTCATTGACCCATACTTCCAGGCACTTGTCCAAGCCATCATCCGATTTGTTGCGCACTCCCACCATAAGACCCTTGATGATGCCTAGATTGGGATTGCCAATTATCCGGACTGCGTTGTCAGGTTTGTTGGGATCACTCTTTTCATAGGGTACAGTCAAGGAGGCACTGGAATTATTGCGTTCGACTTTTAGATTGGTGAAGAGTTCCAGGTCAAAGTCAAAGGCATTGGATTCATCCCATATGATGTTTTCAGCATTTAGTAGTATTGAGTCGCGAGAGATGTCTCGGTCCGCCATGGTGAGTGGAATCTCATACTCGTAGTAGTTGCGGGTGTAGTCGCTACCCATACGGATGAATATGCTGGTTTCGCCGGGTGCAATGGGCATGTCTGTTTCTTCGGCATGCACGAACATCTTGAGTTTCTCATAGTTTCTAAAATCCTCATTGAGGTTCTTATACATCGCTGCAGCATTGCCATCTTCAAGATTGCAAATGTTGAGGGCCAGGGATTGTTCATTACGCAATATATTGTTGTATGTACCCACAGAGCGCTCGCGTTGTATGCCTGGTGGCACCACGTACGGAAATGGGATTTTCTGGCTATTCTCCTCGATGTTGACCGAGCTAATGTCAAACTCAAGATTGGTCGGTGTATTGTTGGGCTCTGAGAGTCCGGCTTCGCGCAAGTCCCTGCTGTACTTTCGCCACTGATTTCGCACCAGGTCAAATTTGGCAAAACGCAGGGTCACCGGTTGTTCGAAATCTGCCATATACATACGAATAAATCGTACGGATCGAAAGCCCTGTATGCTACCAACGGTGGTCGTAAATTGTTCCACTGGAATCAAGAATCGATACCACACTTCACGATTTGACCCCTGCCGAGGTCTAATGGTATCAGTGATGAATTCGTTGAGTGCCAGCCCCCCTTCTCCGTCGCTTTCGATGGGAATCTCATACTGATAGTAGGCCTCTGACTCATTCATCGTATTGTCATTGTTGAGGTCTTCTTTGTCTGGATAGTTTGTACTTGACTCCAGCGTAGCACCACTGGAGGCCTTGGAGTTGCTCTGAGTATGGTTGTATTGATCGTAGCGATCAAAGACGCCGGTTCCATTGTCATGGTCTCTAAAATGCCGGAAATTGTCGTTGGCAGGATCTTCAGTGATTGCCGCACGGGCAGCCGCATTTAGTGTACCGATGGTCTGTAGGTAATCGGCAAAGAAATCTCGTTCTCCTTCATCGTTCAGACCATCATACCCAAGATCTTGATCAAGGCGTTCTTGTTGATCTATGCTGAAGGACTGAGTGATATCTGGTACGACTGGTATGAGACCCCAAGCGGTAGTATCCACTGGAGCTGGGCTGTTTAAAGTAGGTAGCCCATTTTCATAAGACATTCTACCGTCCTGGAGTATATCTTCAGAAATATTGCCGAGATTGAGAAAGAGTTTGCCATTGTCGGTCAGTGGTTCACCCTCTACTGGTGTGGCAAAGGGATTCATAACCCAAAATTCTACATATTCGATATTAGATGCTTGAAAGTCTGTATTGCGCAGATCACGCATGATTCCACCCCATCTAGTGTCTGGCACATTCAACTCACCCTCATTGCCCAAGCCCGCACTATACTCTGTCCCACCAGGTATATCAAAGTTATAAGGCCCTCGTGCTGTAGGATCAAAATGTACATCGAAGGTCTGGATATTGTTGTTGATACCAAAAGTCGGAGAGCGATTGGGAAAAATATCTTGCTGACTCACCGGGGCAGTAAAGGGACCCAATTGACCAGACTCACCCCGGATGTTGGTCTCGATGCGATACCAATTGATCAGGGCTCGGTTTACACCTGAAAGTCGATTATTGATCAATGCTGATTCAGGAAATCTGGGGTTGTTATTGAGGTTGTCATTGTGCGGCACACTGGCGATGACCCACTCTGTAGTAGGTGTGCGCAGATCAATGCCGATCGAGCTGCCTTCAAAATCGTCAATATACAACGAGCCTCCACGCTCACCGTCTTCGTTAATGGCTTTGGAGTGTCCGGGTTTGATCACAGCTCCCTCGGCTGCGAAGGTGATCGTACTGGTCTCCTTGGTGTTGATGAGCGGTATCTTATCCACCATGCGGGTGAGCCAAGGAGCTTCTTTACTATAGTTGAGATCAAGGCCAATGACCCTGTTATTGATTGGATCTTCGCCAATATTTACCTTTTGCGTAAAAGGCCTTTCAAAAAGGTGCATATAAGTAAATCCCAGATTAAGATGTTTACTCACCTCGTAGTCTGCCCTCAGTCCCAACATCGTCTTGCGATTGAAGGAGAATAGGGCGTTATCTTCAAACGAGACGTTGATGGGAACGCTGCTGTTTAAGTATGCTTCATTAACAATGCGCACCTTACCCAGATTGTAGTCCACATCATAGTCGACTCCCTCTACCAACAACTGTCCACCAGCTCGAACCCTAACCGACCCTTTGGGTACATTGAAAGCACCGAGTGAGTATTCATTAGTAGCACTTGATTTAAAGCGGGCTTTGATGGTAAACCGGTTCAGATCGGGATATTCCTGAGCAATGAAGATCGTACTATCATAGAGTTGTTGAAACACATAGGGTGCTGCCTCTGCCGGCGAACTAAACTGCTTGGCAAGGGAAGAACCGAAAGGCTCCAATACGGGAAACATGACCTTTCCGGTATTGGGGAAAATCGTCACACCGGGCACAAAATCAAAAGACCCATCGGGCTGCGGATCGCCCAGTGGATTTAGATTGTCCAGGTTGAAAAGGTTAAGCAATGGTTGGCTGGCTAACTCACCTGTGGGCAGAAATCGCTTGAGCCCTTTTCCCGGATCTTCGTAGAATATATCCAGATAAAAATCTTCCCGGCTTACTTGAAAGGCACCGATGGAGTAGACGTTTTTCATCATGAGATCCCACGCTGGCACATCTACTCGTTGGGTGGTACTCTTGAGCATTTTGACCAGGAGAATCGACTCGTCTTCCGTTTCTGATGGAAAATCGGTAGAAAGCTCTCCTACTTGAAACTTCTCACCGTTGTAGGTATACTCATAAGCGATACCAAGTACTTGATCGGGTTGAAGGCTGGTATTGATCGAGATGAAGCCCAAATCATTATTTACCGTGTATTCTGACTCTCTTAGTTTACGTGCACGGACTGACTCAAAGTCCTGGGAGTTGACCATCCGGTAAGGTGAGGATTGGATGGTAGATACTGCGGTGACAGCATCCCTGACCATAGGATCTTTGGTGAGTACGTCATAGATAGGGTTTGATGTATTGTCGGGAAGCTCTCTTCTGCCCGAAATATCAGGATTGTCGATGATGTTGTCTGGCTGAAAAATGGGATTATTGGTGGTCATGTGATCCGACTCTCCCAAATCTGCCAGAGCCACGATATTTCTGGTATTCTGCACTTCACGTCGATTGTTGGTGACCCAGACCTCCACCCTCATCAATTTGAAAAGACTTTGGATCTGAGGCAGGTTTGACAATCCTGGTTCGAAAATGTCGCGGTTAAAATGGGATAGAAAGAAGTGCCGATTCTCATCGTAGTCCAAAATATCGACCAGAAATTCCTGGATCTGTGCCCCCTTCTCGATCTTAAGAGTCTTGGGTTCAGAATTCTGTTGAGAAATAATGGTGGTCAGCCAAAGCCGACCGAATTGCAGATCTGTCTTCAAGCCAAAGAGTGCCTGACTACCCTGTATCAAGGAACCCTTAAGAGGTAGGCTTACATTACCGGCTTCAATGTTTTTAAGGATTTCATCGTCGCTGAAAGACTCACTATCATACTGCAGTTTGAGCTGTCGATCAAAATCGAAGGTAGCCTGAGTATTGTAGTTGGTATTCAATTTTAGTTTCTCGCCAATCTGGCCATCCATGTTCATACGGATGTTCATATCAAAATCAAAACCTCCATTGCGCTGTTGGCGTTCGAGCAGCACCGGATTAGCGACATACTGATAGTCATAGCCAAAAGTCAGGTCGATGTTACCTTTTGGGTTGAGATCTACCGTGGTGCCTCCAAAAAGGCGATCCACTAGACTTTTGCTAATGTCAAATTTCTTGATGGGATCTACATTGGCACCAATCTGCCCCCCGGCAGAATTGATACCGGCGAGTCGCTGAAAATACTGACGCTCTTGTTGCTTGGCCTTGTAGTCAAGGTATTCATCAAAAGACATGTAACTGGGCTGACGGAAGAAGTCATCGCCAATTTTTTCATCAATCAGGTACTGACCAGATTCTGGATCGTACTCGATAGACTGATCAACGATCTCCGGATCACGAAGGTCAAATGGATTGAGACTCTTATCGGTAAAAGGCTCTACGCGGTCGGTGATGGGTGGTATGGTATCGGCGGTGACTGCAGCCAAGGGGTCGGGTAGTGCATGTCCAAAGCCTGTGTCTGCCCTCATCGCACCCACCAAGCATAAACATCCCAGGATTAAAAAAATAGTTCCGCTTCTCTTCATTTCAATACAGTACGTGGTTCGCGCATCGTTGTTGTGCAAATATGAAGTATCAACGTAATATTCTCCGTTTTCTTTTCTATCAAGGGCTTGATTTATGTTGGATCTAGGAAGACAATTTCTTGAGGGCTGCCTTGATGAGCATTTCAATGCTGTCGAGGCCTGGCTGTGCCTTATAAACGGCTTGTATGGCCTTTAGCACTTGGTTCTTATTAAATCCTAATGCCAGCAAAGCACTTAACGCCTCCTCCTGCAAAGTATTGTTGCTGATGGGATGGTCAGCGGCCATACCTCCGTCCATCTTTGCGATCTTGGTCTTAAGGTCGAGTATGATCTGTTTGGCTGTTTTCGCACCGATCCCCTTTACCTGCTTGAAAGCAAATTCATCCTCGGTCAAAATGGCGTTTCGCACATCGTATGGGGTCATGGAGGAGAGTACTATTCTTGCGGTATTGGGGCCGATACCGGACACCGAAAGCAAATGGACAAAGAGACTGCGCTCATCTACCTCATAAAATCCAAAAAGTGTCTGTGCATCTTCCTTCACATGCAAATGCGTAAACAACTTCACCTGCTCCAATTTCTCAACCTTGCTATATGTGTTGAGACTAATATTAATATGGTATCCTACACCACCACAATCGACATATAGGAATGTCGGCGACTTGTAAGTGATCGCTCCCTTCACGTATCCAATCATCTGCTTTAAATTATTTCTCCTGCAACAAGTACAAATTTCATACCAATTAGATATTTCTATAATTTTTAAACAACTGATAATAAGTTCATTTTGCATAATGAAAATTTCACATATAGATCTTTACATCCTATCTATTGGCAACGGAGTTGTTGATAGATTGCTCAAATGGCCCCTACTGCAACAAGTTGCATGGTTGATCACTATCTTAGCCATCTAATTTTAAGTCCAAGGATGATAAACGTATTGATATTAGGCAGTGGCGGAAGGGAACATGCCTTCGCCTGGAAGGTGTGCCAGAGCAAGCTTGTAGACAAGGTATTCATCGCTCCCGGAAATGCCGGCACCCAAGAGGTTGGCACCAACATACCGCTAGACATCACTGATTCTGAGGCTGTTGCATCTGTCGTAACTCATCGTGACATCCAGTTGGTGATTATTGGACCAGAAGTACCGCTGGTCCTGGGAATGGTTGATGATCTGGAAAATCTACATCCCGATCTTTGCGTGGTTGGCCCTCACGCCTCTGGCGCACAGTTGGAGGGATCCAAGGCTTTTTCCAAGGAGTTCATGCAGCGGCACGGTATACCCACAGCCAGCTATCGATCATTTTCCGCAGCCCAGTTGGAAGAGGGAAAAAACTACATACAGTCACAACCGCTTCCAATTGTCTTAAAAGCCGACGGTCTGGCAGCAGGTAAGGGGGTACTGATATGTCAGGATCATGCCTTGGCATCGGCCGAGTTTTCCGCCATGTTAGATGGTAAGTTTGGAGAGGCCAGTCAGTGCGTAGTGATCGAGGAATACCTGGACGGCATTGAGTTTTCAGTGTTTGTGATCACCGATGGAAAGGATTACCAATTATTGCCGGTCGCCAAAGACTATAAGCGCATCGGAGAAGGTGATACCGGTCTCAATACTGGTGGGATGGGATCTGTATCTCCCGTACCCTTTGTCGATGATCACTTGATGGAGAAGGTAAAGGATAGCATCATCAGACCGACCCTTCGTGGCATTCAAGCCGATTGTCTCAAGTATAGGGGATTTATCTTTTTTGGACTGATCAATGTCGGGGGAGATCCACTGGTGATCGAGTACAACTGTCGCATGGGTGATCCCGAGACACAATCGGTACTACCTCGCCTGGAAACTGACCTGGTGGCGCTCTGTATGGCGGCATCCCAAGGTTCACTTGCTTCCCAATCCATCTCGATAGATCCGCGAACCGTCGCATCGATCGTACTAGCATCGGGTGGCTATCCCGGAGCTTACGAAAGTGGAAAAGTCATCTCGGGTCTGAAGCCACACCCTGACGGCATCATTTTCCATGCTGGCACCAGTCAACGTGGTAACCAGGTGGTTACCAATGGAGGTAGGGTGTTGGCGGTTACCTCCTACGGCCAGAATCTCAGCGAGGCCTTACACGCCTCCAATAAAAAAGCCCACAAGATTTCATTTGAGGGAAAGACCTTTAGAACTGATATTGGTTTCGATTTGTAAATCCCTTTCCCATGAGCCTGACGATCCACCGTATTTCCCAAATCGTCAAGGGTAAGTTTCTGGCTAAAACTTCAGAGGATCTCCCCGTCGATTTTCTGCTGTTTGATAGTCGTCAACTGAAGTTTCCCCATCGGTCCCTTTTTTTTGCTTTCAAAGGCGTGCGACAAGATGGGCACGACTTCATCCCCAGTCTCTACTCTGCCGGAGTGCGCTCATTTATGGTCTCCAAAAAGATATCAACCGATCTCTTGAGTGAAGCCAACATCATTTGGGTGGAGGATGTCGTACATGCACTTCAGGACATCGTCATTGAGCACCGAGCTAATTTTGACCTGCCAGTCATCGGGATTACTGGAAGCAATGGCAAAACCATCATCAAAGAATGGCTCACTCAACTGCTCTCACCCAAGCTCAACATCATCAAGACCCCCAAGAGCTACAATTCGCAGATAGGAGTGCCATTTTCTGTGTGGCAGCTGAACACTGACTGCGATTTGTCGATTTTTGAAGCCGGGATATCTCAATCGGGAGAGATGCAGCGCCTCGAACCAATCATACGACCTACGATTGGAATTTTTACCAATATCGGTTCGGCCCATGCAGAAGGTTTCAGCAGCCTTTCGGAAAAGATCAATGAAAAAGCACTGCTCTTTCGACGATGTCGGCAAGTCATTGTCTGTCGAGACCATCTAGACATCTACCAGGTAGCACAAGCTCAAAAGGCATCCCTTTTCACCTGGTCTGCGACTGGTCTTGAGGCTGATCTGTCGCTGAAAATCCAGCCAGCAGAGCACGGCACCCTGCTGCAGTACCAGCATGAGAGCCACCTAGGTGAACTGCGCATACCGTTTGCAGACGCAGCCTCCATCCAAAATGCTTGCCACTGCATAGCCACATTGATTGTACTCGGGGAGGATCCCAAAGCTCATGCCGATGGCTTCGGGAGGTTGGCCAGCATAGAGATGCGGTTGGAGGCAAGAGAAGGTATCAATCGTTGCATCATCATCAATGATGCCTACAGCGCAGACTTGGAATCACTATCGATCGCACTATCTTTTGCCAAGCATCAAACCAACCTGCAGCGGAAAACAATCATCCTAACAGATTTTCTCCAGCAGGCCCAGACAGATGATGTGCTTTACAGTAGGATCGCCACCTTGCTGGAAGATCACGGTTTCGATCGTGTATTTGGCATCGGTCAGCACATCCATAAACTTAAGCGATTTCTTAGCGTGCAGATCTCGCAAACTTATTACACATCTGTAGCCAGATTTGCTCATGCATTGCCAAAGGTTGAATTCGGAGAGGAACTGATTTTAATCAAGGGAGCCCGTTCATTTGGATTAGAGTTTGTCGCTGATATGCTTAGTCGACAACGTCATGCCACGGTCTTAGAGATCAACCTCGCTGCCCTGGCAAGGAATCTCAAGGTATTTGAGTCCCATCTCGAGCCTGGGGTGAAAATCATGGCCATGGTAAAAGCAGCTGCCTATGGCAGCGGCAGTGTAGAAATAGCACGGTTCCTGGCTTCTCGCAATGTCGACTATCTGGCTGTGGCTTTTGTTGATGAAGGTATGGAGCTGCGTCGCGCAGGTATTAAAGTGCCGATCATGGTGTTGAACTCTGATTCTGTACACACCAGCATCATGGTAGAAAATGATCTGGAACCGGAAGTCTTTACTCTTAGCCAGTTGGAATCCATCACACTGGAGAGCGCAAAGCTGAGCAAAAAAGTGAAAATCCACCTTAAGCTGGAGACGGGTATGCATCGCCTAGGCCTCGACTATGAGCTGTTGGATCAGATCGTATTCTTATTGTCAAATGCGCCGCACGTACAGGTAGAAAGCATCTTCAGTCATTTGGCAGCCAGTGAGTCCAAAGAACAAGATGACTTCACCTTAAGTCAGATATCGCTATTTGAAAGATTTTCCACGGCATTGCTCCAGGCACTGGCCATCAGCCCCTTGCGACATATTCTCAATTCAAATGGAACCATTTTGCATCCACAGGCTCAATACGACATGGTACGATTGGGTATTGGCATGTACGGCATCGGGATGCCAAATGAGGTCGACCTTGAAAGGGTGCACACCTTGCGTTCCTCGATCTCGCAAGTCAAGCAAGTCACTGAGGGAGACACCATCGGATACGGCCGCGCCGGCAAAGTGGCCCGTGATATGATCATTGCAACGGTCGGAATTGGGTATGCAGATGGCCTCATACGAAAAGCGGGTAATGGGCGTTATGCTGTTGTCCTAAATGGATGCAAGGCACCCATCGTAGGAAACATATGCATGGATATGATGATGATTGATGTGACCGGGATACCAAGTGTGGAAGTCGGTTCCCCGGTGACCATTTTTGGCGACGTACCTACGGTAGAAACATTGGCTCGTGCGGCTGAAACCATTCCGTATGAGGTATTTACAAGTTTATCAGAACGCATTAGACGCATCTATATTTACGATTGAGCTCATGATGGATCATCCCTGGGACATTTGTTTGATTGGCGACAGGATGTCCATAATCTGCCCCAGATGATCCAAAATCGAAGTCGATGCCACCTGCTGAAAATTAGACCTTTGGTGCCCTGATAGCGAAAATGAAGTGGATAATGGTGGTTAATTGTATTTTTGTGGCCCAAAAACTCCTTGAGATTCAAAGTGATTATTCTATGAAAGTAGTAAATCCGGTCTTTGCCCTATCCCTTGCGATGATGGTCAGTCTGGGAATGGCCCAAAACCCCGTTCTGTTTCAGGTCGAGGAGGAGCCAGTGCACCTGGATGAGTTCTTATATATCTATGAGAAAACCAACAGAGATGCCGCAGATTATTCACCAGCGTCCGTGGGAGAATATCTGGATCTCTATAAGAAATTTAAGCTCAAAGTCTACAAAGCCAAGCAACTGCATCTCGATACCATAAGCAGCCTGAAGTCAGAATTAGGCGGCTACCGAAAGCAGCTTGCCAACACTTATCTATCGGATAAAGAGGTGCTTGAGTCCCTTATGCGGGAAGCACATCAACGCATGCAGGAGGATGTAAGCTTTAGCCACATTTTACTAAAGGTCGCTCCAGGGGCAGACACAGAACGTGAAAATCAGATCTATCAACGAGCGATGACCGTGCTGGATCGACTCAGGGCTGGTGAAGGCTTTGCCACAGTGGCATTAGAGGTTTCTGAGGATCAGACCGTGAGAAAAAATGAGGGGAAGGTCGGATTTGTGACCGCCCTTCTGCCGGATGGTTTTTATGACTTAGAGACCGCCCTTTATACCTTGCCAAAAAAAACGTACTCTCGACCCATCAGATCAAAACTGGGATACCACATCGTCAAGGTCGACGATCGCAGGCCTGCGAGGGGTGAGATCGAAGTAGCGCACATATTGATACGAAGAAGTCCCAATGCTCAGGAAAAAATTGAGCAAATCCATCAGGACTTGGAGGAAGGTGCTGATTTTGAGACCCTGGCAAAAGCCCAATCAGAGGACAAACGCACGGTGGCCAATGGAGGATATCTCGGATTTTTTGGCATCAATAAGTATGAAAGCATTTTTGAGAACACGGCTTTTCGTCTCCGGGAAGATGGCGCCTACAGTCGACCTATTCAGACCAGTATTGGATGGCACATCATCAAAAGAATTACTAAGAAACCCATCCCATCCTATGAGGAGGTCAAACGGACTTTAGAAACAAAAATCAAGAAGGACGGGAGGTACCAGGTTGCAGAAAAGTCTATGCTAGAAAAGATCAAGGAGGAGAATGATTTCCGAGAAGAAAACTGGAATCGCCAAAAGCTGCTGGACGAACTCGGTGAAAACTTCCTATCATACCAGTGGAAACGCCCAAATTCCTTTGATAACCAAGCACTGTTTTCGATAGGAGATCAAACATGGGAAGTCGAAGATTTCTTCTACTATACGACCAAAAATACAGCCTCTAGATTGCGCATCGGTCGCTCAACACCTCTACAGAAAGCCTTGGACATCGTGTATAATGACTTTATTGCCGACCAGCTCAGGACCTATGAAGAATCACAATTGGAGAACAAATATCCTGAATTTAAAGCGCTCATGCGTGAGTACGCGGAAGGCATCCTTCTCTTTGAAGTGACTAAAAAGTACGTGTGGGATCGGGCCTCAGAGGATACGGTAGGTCTGCGGAGATTTTATGAGGCCCATGCAGATCGCTACAAATGGCCCGAAAAGGCGCTTATCGAGACCATTACGATTAAGAGTCAGAAAGATGATATCATCCGCAAAGTAAAGAAGCTAATGTCAAGAAAGACATCACAGCAGATCATCAAGAAGATGAATAAGAAGGAAGAGTTGGTGCTGGTGCAGGGAAAATTGGTCGAAAAGGAAAATCTCAGCCCCAGTATGATGTGGAAAAAATATGCTGTTTCGGAGGCCCAGCAGGACCAGGGAGCAACAACCCTTAGAAGGTTGGCAGAAATTGTTCCCAGAAAACAGAAGACACTTGAGGAAGCACGTGGATATATCATTGCAGACTACCAAGATCACCTGGAGGAAAAATGGGTAAAGGATCTCATGGCCGATTATACTGTGATCGTTCATCAAGAGGTGCTCGATTCGATCATTAAGTCATGATCACGTGTGTTTGAAGAAGCTGACTTTGATCTCAGACCGACATGTTATATCCATGGATCCCATAGCTGTCGAGGGATCAGGGCCGATATCCTTTGCCAGTACACCTATGTAAATAAGCACTTTCGCAGCACGATCAGTTGAAAAACGATGCAATATCCGATCGCATTTACCACAGCACAAGTGAACCCACTCCGAAAAGGTTGCCAAATCAAAAATGGCACTTTCCGGAGTGGGTTCACTTGTATCCAGAAAATGGCTTTGGAGCTCGTGAGCCTCATCACCATCAGTCTGATCTGGGTATCGTGCAGCAATCGCACCGCTTCCTCAGATCGGCTTATCGCTCAGGTTTATGATAAGAAACTTTACGCTGCAGAAGTACAATCTCTGATACCAGAACAAAGTACTGCTGAAGATAGCATCCTGATGGGCAATGCTTATATTGACAGATGGACCAGGGAAAGTGTGATGATGCATGAAGCGGAAAAAAACATTCCTGCCGACCTAGAAATTGACCAATTGGTACAGGATTATGCCGCTTCACTGGTGATGCACCAGTATGAAAAGACAGTAGTGGAATCATTGCTAGACACCTTGATTGATGAGAAGGAACTGCAGGCTTACTACGAAGAGAATAAATCGCAGTATGTATTGGAGTCAACTATTGTGCGGTGTCACTTCATCAAGGTACCGGCGACCAGTCCTGAAAAAGCCATTAAGCGGATCGAGAAACTGTGGAGACAAAATCGAAAGTCTAGGGATTTCTCCAATCTGGTGGAACTCTGCAATGTATATGCAAGTACTTTCTACCTTAGTGACTCGATCTGGTATAAACTGGACCTGATAAGCCAGGAGATGCCAGCTGGCGCTTTAAATGAGAGTGTGATTAGAAGCAATGAGGTCTTTCAATTGGAGAATGATGACTATTATTATTTTCTTAAAGTCCTAGAAATCAAGGACAGAAAGGAAATTGCACCGTTGACCTATATTCAGGAGCAAGCTTCCAAAGTGATCTTGCATCGTCGAAAAATTGAGCTCCTTGCCAAATTAAATGAGGATCTGTACCAAAGAGCTGCTGCTCAAGACCAGATTAAAATTTTTGCAGAATGAAGTTTTTTTACACATTGCCCCTGCTACTACTGATCTCGCTGACCAATGCTCAAGAGCGCTTCATCGTGGATAAGGTAGTGGCAAAGGTAGGAGATGAAGTGATCTTGCTTTCTGATATCGAAGCTCAGTATGCCTTTGAGTCTGAGCGAAGGGGTGAGCTCCCGGAGTCAGCGAAATGCGGGATCCTCGAGAATATCATGGTCCAGAAACTGCTGGTCAATCAAGCTAAATTGGACAGTGTCGTCGTACCACCAGAGCAAATCGAACAGCAACTGGATTCTCGCATCGACTATATCCTGGGGTTGATGAATAACGATCTGACTCAATTTGAAGAATATTATGGCAAAACGGTGGGCGCGATGCGTAATGAGATGAGGCAAGATATGCGCGAGCAGATCACGGCAGAAACCATGCAGTCGCAGGTATTAGAAAAGACACGCATCACACCTTCGGAGGTCAAGAGTTACTTCGGACAGATACCACCGGACAGCTTACCCTACTTTAGCGCAGAAGTCGAAATTGGTGAGATTGTGGTTGTGCCCAAGGTAAATGCTGTCGAACGACAAAAGGCAATCGACGAGCTGACCGGATTGAGAGAAAGGATCCTGGCAGGAGAAGATTTTGGATCCTTAGCCACCAAGTACTCTGATGATCCAGGTTCTGCTCGGAAGGCTGGAGACCTGGGCCTACAGAAACGCGGAACCTTCGTGCCTGAATTTGAGGCTGCCGCTTACAATTTGGAAGAAGGTGAGCTGTCAGAGATCATCGAGACCCCTTTTGGCTTTCATCTGATGGAACTGTTGGAGCGACGCGGCAATATGGTCCATCTGCGCCATGTCCTCATCAAACCAGAGATAACAGATCAGGATTTGGTCATTGCCGAGCAGCTCTTGGATTCCATCCGAACACTTCATCTCAATGACACCACTAGCTTCGAGGAGACGGTACGGCGGTATTCCAACGAAGATGAGCAGAGCTACAATAATGGAGGTAGAATGATCAATCCAGCTACAGGAGATACCTTCTTTGAAACCGCTGAGCTGGATGCCGATATATTCTTTGCCATAGATACCTTGGAAGTAGGTGAGATGTCCAGGCCATTTATGTTTACCAAGCCGACCGGAGATAAGGCCTTTCGTACCGTACTCCTTCAGGCACGCACAGCACCTCATCAAGCCAATCTACAGCAAGACTATACCAAGATAAAAAATGCGGCCATTGAGGAACGCAAGCAAGGATTTCTTAAAAAATGGCTCGTCGACAAGATGTCTAACACGTTCGTCGAGATCGACCCTTCTTACGATGGCAAGTGTGAAAATATCAAGCGCTGGATGGGGTCAACTCGAACTGGCCAGGCCAATGTCAAAATGGATTAATCATTCCTAGGTTGCGGAAGCATGTATCCGCCCCTTTGATCGCTCTGTATTGGGATGCGGAGTTCGGCATTCAGACAAGCACTTCGACTTCACTGCCATTGCGCTCAATGTGACAGGGGATTTATTAGTGCCATTGCATTACCGACCTAGATACTATTAAGCCTTCCACCATCTACGGGCAGGCTCACGCCATTGACGTATGAGGCAGCGGGGGTGGCTAAGAAGGCAGCTACCACGGCCACTTCCTTCGGATCGGCAAATCGTCCGCTAGGTATCAGCTTAAACAATCTTGCTTCCATCTCAGTAATCGAGATGTTCTGCTGCTTGGCCCAAATGGCCACCAAGCTTTCCAAGCGCTCGGTCCGGGTGAATCCGGGCAAAATATTATTGACCGTAATGCCAAAGGGCGCCAGTTCTTTCGACATCGTCTTGGCCCAACTGGCCACTGCACCTCTGGTGGTATTGCTCACTCCCAGGCCCGCGATCGGCTCTTTGACAGAGGTAGATATCACGTTGATGATCCTACCATAGCCCTCCTGCTTCATCTGAGGTGCCAGCAGAGTGGTCAGCAGATGATTGGCCAACAGATGTGTGCGAAAGGCATCGACGAAAGCTTGAGCTGTGGCATCCATGATCGGTCCCCCTGCTGGTCCACCTGCATTGTTGATCAGAATATGGATGGGCCTTTTGTCCACCAGATCTTGGATACTGCTGGTTACACTGGAATGATCCGCCAGATCGAGGGTCAGAAAATCATGCAGCTGCCCTTGGTGGACGTCGAGTTCTGACACAACATCTTCCATCAGTGTCTTGCTCCTGGCGACCAAGGTCACAGATGCTCCTAGCCCGGCCAATTCCACAGCAATGGATCGTCCAATACCTTTGCTCCCCCCACACACGAGGGCATTCTTACCTATCAAGGGATACCTGCTCATCAAACAAATTATTTAGTATGTGAATCTTCAAATGATTGCATCACCTCAATCAGTTTTTGTATCCCCTCCATGGACATAGCATTGTAGATCGAAGCTCTAAACCCTCCTACGGACCGGTGCCCCTTCAAGCCCACACAGCCAGCACGATTGCAGGTATCTACAAACGACTCTACAAGGGCGCTGTCGTCCATCACAAAAGTCACATTCATCCTACTTCGATCTTCTTTTGCCACCACACCTCTAAACAAGGAGTTACGATCAATTTCCTCGTACAGGGCATCGGCTTTCTCCTCATTGCGTTGAGCTGCCGCATGCACACCGCCATTTTTTTTCATCCATTTCAACGTCAGCATACTGGCATAGATCGGAAAAACCGGGGGTGTGTTAAACATCGAATCTTTATCAATGTGGGTTCGATAGTCCATCATGGTCGGCAAGGATCGTTCGCTTTTGCCGATCATCGTGTCGCGTATGATGACCAATGTAGTCCCTGCCGGTCCCATATTCTTTTGCGCCCCCGCATAGATGACCCCAAAACGATTTACTTCGATGGGTCTGCTGAAGATGTCTGATGACATATCGCAAACCAAGGGAATGTCTACCTGTGGAAAAGACTGAAATTGGGTGCCGAAGATGGTGTTATTGCTGGTCAAATGCAGATACTGGGCACCTTTTGGTACTTGATATTGCTTGGGAATATAGGTGTACTTGCTGTCTTTTGAGGTGGCAATCACCTCCACCTTCCCATAGCGCTCCGCTTCTTTGATGGCTTTGCTAGACCAAGATCCCGTATCCAGAAAGGCCGCTTTCCCATCGGCACGCAGCAAATTCATGGCCGTCATGAGAAACTGGGTGCTGGCACCTCCCGATAGAAACAGGATATGGTAATTTTTTGGCACCCCTAGCAGCTCTCTCACCAGGGCCTTGGCCTTCGCCATGATCTCTACAAAATCCTTACTACGGTGTGAAATTTCTAGAATCGAGAGGCCAGAACCATTCAGCTCAAGTACACCCTGGGCTGCCTGTGCAAAGACTTCTTTGGGAAGAATAGAAGGGCCTGCACTGAAATTGTAAATCTTCATGAATTAAGCATTTTATTCGCCACCGATTTTCGGAGGGAGCAAAATTATAAAACCTGCACCAACATCCTACCGATTAACCCTATCTTTCACATCACAATGAAGATTTACTTCGCCTCAGATTTTCATCTCGGCTTAGATGCACACAGTACTTCCAAGGAACGAGAGTCCCAATTGGTTCGTTGGCTCGATTTAATCAGCAAGGATGCTACAGAAATATATCTGGTCGGGGACTTGTTTGATTTTTGGTTTGAGTACAAAACAGTGGTGCCCAAGGGATTTATCCGATTTGTCGGAAAACTGGCACAGCTCAGAGACGACGGCATTCCCATCTACATCTTTACTGGAAATCACGACATGTGGATGTTTGGCTATTTTACTGAAGAGCTCGATATTCCCATCTACCGCTCGGCCATTACCCGTACTTTGGGGGGTAAGCGTTTCTACATCGGGCACGGCGACGGTTTAGGACCCGAGGATCACGGTTATAAGTTTCTGAAGAGGGTCTTTTCCAGCCCGGTAAGTCAGTGGCTTTTTGCCCGTCTGCATCCCAACTTTGCTTTTTGGATGGCCAACTTCTGGAGCAAGAGGAGCCGTCGCAGTGCCACTGATCGCGATCAGCTATTGGGTAGGTCAAAGGAGTGGCTGGTCGCTTATGCTCATGAGATCTTAAAGGAGGAAGAAATAGATTACTTTATATTTGGACATCGACATCTACCCATTGACTGCCAGTTGGATGGGGGAAAGAGTCGATATGTCAACCTCGGTGATTGGCTAGAATATAATTCCTATGCTACTTTTGATGGGCAGACTCTCGAGATCAAATTTTTTGAAAATGATCAGGGGCACGTTCATATACTGTGACTTGTTTTTGATCACTGTCACTGGTCTGAGCTGCCATACATCACAACCCTCAACCATCGACCATGCCATCGATGCTTCGCAGATTATCCCCCAAACGGCCACTGTTGATAAATTTGGGAACTTATACTACGCCAATCGACAGCAGGAGATTTTCAAAATGGACCATGACGGTGTACAGCAGGGATACTATTCAAATAATCGATTGGGGAATGTACACTCGATTGATGTCACCAACCCCTTAAAGATTCTCCTCTACTTCCCTGATTTTTTCACCGGGATTACCCTGGACAGGCAGCTCAACGAGACCAGCTCCTTTAATATGATTGACCTTGGATTTGGTCAAGTTGCATTGGTGGCATCCTCGCTCGATGGCGCACTCTGGATTTTTGATGATCACTCACAGCGCTTAAACAAGGTAGACCAACAGGGACGCATACTGCGGGAAGGCCAGGACCTAAGGCTATTATTTAATGAGCGATTTAGGCCAGCAAAAATCATGGAAGCCGATGGACAGTTGTTTCTTCTCGTTCCTGCACGCGGTCTTTTGATTTTTGATCTCTTCGGACAATATAAATCGCAGATCCTGGAAGCGGGAATGGATGACTTCCAGATGGTCAATAGTCACCTGGTATATCGCAAAGGCAACATTCTGTATCAATACGGGCTTGACACACATGTCTCCAGGGAAATTTTTCGGTGGGACGGCGCTGAAGGGATCAAACTCCTGTGGGCAAAGGAAGAGCAATGGTATGTGGTCGGTCCTCAAGGTGTCGAGCTTACCACCACATCAAAGCATTGATGGATGCTCAGATCTTCATAATATCGACCTCCTTAGCATCGATCAATGTGTCGATATCATCACCATACTTATGCGTCATTTTGTCGACCTCATCTTCTCTGCGCTTGCCGGCATCCTCTGGATATCCACCTTTTACTGCCTTTTTGATGGCATCCATCAATTTGTGACGCGTATTGCGCAAGCTAATCTTTGTTTCTTCGCCAAGGTGCTTAGCCTGCTTGACCAGCTGCACACGTCGTTCTTCTGTCAGGGGAGGAATATTGATCCTGATAAACTCACCATCGTTCATTGGGGTCAGGCCCAGATTAGCAGCGAAGATCGCCTGTTCTATCGTGGCAAGCATTGATTTGTCCCAGGGTTGGATGGTGATGGTTTTAGAATCGCTGGCACCGAGATTCGCCACCTGCTTGATGGGTGTGGCATTGCCATAGTAGTCTACCATGACACCATCGAGCATGGTTGGTGACGCCTTGCCGGTGCGAATTTTTTGCAATTCCTTTTGCAGATGCTCAATGGCATCATCCATACCCTTTCTCCCCTCCTGAATGGTCTGGGCTATATTCGTGGGATCCATATCATGTACTTTAAACTCAAGATAACAATTCTATTTAATCACGCATTCTCATGACTAAATACAGCAACATGACCAGGGCTGAAAGTGCAGCTGCCACGTAAGTCATTGCAGCCCATTGTAGGGCATCTTTTGCGCCGTCATATTCTGTGCCTGTCACCACGCCGCTCTGGTCGATCCAAACCAGGGCTCGTTTGCTAGCATCAAATTCTACCGGCAATGTGATAAAACTAAACAAAGCCGTCACCGCAAATGCGGCGATCGTGATCAAGAGAATGGTGTTGCTGCCGCTTGCCCCAGCACCAAATCCACCCAGTGCCAAAAAGAGAAGCCACTGTTGTGCCCGCGACGATACTTTGACGATGGGCACCAGACCGGATCGCAGTTTTAACATGGGATATACGGTGGCATGCTGGACCGCATGTCCGCATTCATGTGCTGCCACTGCCGTGGCTGCTACCGATCGACCGTGATATACATCGGACGAGAGCGCCACCGTTTTATTCATCGGATTGTAGTGGTCGGACAAAAAGCCCCTGGATTCGACCACTTTCACATCTGTGATGCCATATCCAGCCAGCATCGACTCAGCCACTTCGCGTCCCGAGAGACCCTTACGAGTAGGAATCTGACTATAGTGGGCAAATTTTGACTTTAGACGACCGCTGACAAACATACCTATCAAACTCATTAGGCCGGCTACCAGCATATATCCTACATATCCACCTGACATCATATTGAAACTTATATCTTTTGTCCTTTTATGTAACCCAGACTGACCCCGAGATGTTCCAAAAAGAGATAAAATCCCCCAGGACGGGGCCAATCATCAAGCCCAGCTGCCATCTGCAGGAACTAGTTCCAAAAACTACCTAATCTCCACAAAGCCCGTGTATGGATGCAACACTTCTGGTACCGAGATGCTGTCGTGGGTCTGATTGTTTTCCAGGATGGCTGCCAGGATTCGGGCCAGGGCCAGTGCACTGCCATTAAGGGTATGAGTCAGCTCAGGTTTTGCTTTCCCCTTACGGTGTCGCAGGTTGAGGCGATTACTTTGAAAGGCCTCAAAATTTGACACGCTGCTTACTTCCAACCATCTCCCTTGAGCCGCTGAGTACACTTCAAAATCATAGGTCAGAGCTGAGGTAAACCCTAGATCTCCACCACAAAGCCGGAGGATACGATATGGCAGCGCCAACTTGACCAGCAGTGATTCCACATGAGCAACCATCTGATCGAGCACAGCATAAGACTCATCCGGTAGCGCTACTTGTACGATCTCCACCTTGTCAAACTGATGTACACGATTCAGCCCTTTTACATCTGCGCCATAGGATCCAGCTTCGCGGCGAAAACAGGGTGTATAGCCCGCTAGTTTGATGGGAAGTTGGTCTGAGTCCAAGATTTCATCGCGTAATATATTAGTTATTGGCACTTCTGCCGTTGGGATCAAATAGAGGTTATCCCGCTCCACCTGATACATCTGGCCTTCCTTGTCCGGCAGTTGCCCGGTGGCACGCGCCGAATCCTCGTTGACTAAAAGTGGTGGTGAAATTTCTTCGTAGCCAGCTTTAGCCGCTTCATGAAGAAAAAAATTGATCAGGGCTCGCTCCAGTTGTGCTCCCTGACCTCGAAACAATGGAAATCCAGCACCAGATACTTTTACTCCTCGTTTAAAATCGATGAGGTTGAACTTTTCGGCCAGCTCCCAGTGGGGAAGGGCAGCAAATCCCGCAAAGGTTGGAATTCGACGGTCATCGATTTTGACCACTTCGTTGTCCTCTTCTCCCTTGCCAGCGGGGACCGATGGATGCGGGATATTGGGTATTTGATAGAGTGCAGCTGCCAGATCAGCGGTCACCTGCTTCAATTTGGCTTCCAGTGACTTGACCTCCTCTTTTTGCTTACTCACCTCCTGGCGCAATGTATTGGCCTCGGTCTGGTTTCCTTGCTTGAACAGATCGCCGATCTGCTTGGACAGATTGTTGGATCGGGCCAAAAGCTCATCCTTACTAGTCTGGGTTATCTTGCGCTGATCATCCAGGTCGATGATGGTGTCTAGCAGCTCAAACTCTGCCTCCGTAAGGTTTCGTTTGCGCAGACCTATTTCCACATGATCTCGCTCACTTCGCAACACATTTACGTTTAGCATACTTGTTTGTTTACAGGGAGTCGTGATGGTAAGCTAGTACTGCGGGCCATCATTTTTTTGCAAATATACTGGATCGATCAAAAAATAACTGTATTTTTGCTGCGCCAAGAGAAAGGAACACGCCTATTAGCTCGCATCTTTTCTTGCAGTAGCCTTGAGCTTTTTCCTTATAGTTTACTACCATTTTAGATTATTGCTAATACCTATTTGTATAATCATACGCAGAAGAAACTGCTAAAATTGATGAGATATGTATGATATTCTCCAGTTGAATGATATGCTGGTTCCTGAATTGAGAAGTGTAGCTGAAAAGCTGAACTTAAAGGGATTTAAAAAACTCAACAAACAAGATCTTATTTATAAGATCCTGGACGAGCAAGCCCTGAAGCCAGATGAGACCAATGGTGCAACTGGTCAATCTGAACTTGAGCTGGACACCCAAAAAGCTAAAGCTAAGGAACCACAACCTCAAAAGCAACGCAGACAACAAAGAGTCGACAGGCCCGAGCGGGGAGAAACAAAAAACCGGGAACCCAGGAGGGAATCCAAGTCAAATCAAAGATCCAAGGCACCGCAAAATGATGGCGGCGAGAAGCGGCAGGCTGAGAAACGGCAAGCAAAACCAGAGTCGGCTCAAGGCGACCAGCAGCGACGCAGCCATCAGAGATCCCAGACCACCGAAGACGCTCCCCCTAGGGACAACAGAAACCATAGAAATGGCCAAAGTGAGGATGGCGGGCATTCCAATGTAAATGATGAAGAACGAGACAGGAAGAGGAAGAAAGAAGAGAAAAAGCCTGCTTTCAATGTAGAACTCGATGGTGTCATCGAAGGAGAGGGCATCTTGGAGATGATGCCTGATGGCTATGGATTTTTGCGATCATCTGATTACAATTATCTCACCTCACCAGATGACATCTATGTATCGCCTTCACAGATCAAGTTATTTGGTCTAAAGACGGGAGACACCGTCAAAGGTGCCATTCGACCACCCAAGGAAGGTGAGAAATACTTTGCACTCTTACGGGTATCACTCATCAACGGATTAGAGCCAGCTGCCGTCAGGGAGCGGGTACCTTTTGATTATCTAACACCACTCTTCCCCAAAGAAAAGTTTAAGCTCGTATCTGCTCGGGACGGCAAGGACTATGGCAATCGAATGATCGACCTCTTTGCACCGATCGGCAAGGGACAGCGGGGATTGATTGTAGCCCAACCGAAAACCGGTAAGACATTCTTGCTGAAAGACATTGCCAATGCGATTGCTAAGAATCACCCTGAGTGCTTCTTGATCGTCTTGCTCATTGATGAACGGCCCGAGGAGGTCACCGATATGCGCCGAAGTGTAAACGGTGAAGTCGTGGCATCTACTTTTGATGAGCCAGCGGATAATCATGTGAGGGTGGCAGGAATCGTGTTGGAGAAAGCAAAAAGACTGGTAGAATGTGGTCACGATGTGGTCATCTTGCTAGACTCGATCACCAGACTAGCCAGGGCATACAACACCGTAGCTCCTGCTAGTGGCAAGGTGCTTTCAGGAGGTGTGGAGGCTAACGCCCTGCACAAACCAAAGAAGTTTTTCGGAGCAGCCCGAAACATCGAAGATGGTGGTTCATTGACCATATTAGCCACTGCCCTTATCGACACTGGGTCAAAGATGGATGGAGTGATCTTTGAAGAATTCAAGGGGACTGGTAACATGGAGCTACAACTTGACCGTTCATTGGCCAACAAGCGAATGTATCCTGCCATCGACCTACCAAAATCCAGTACGCGTCGAGAGGAGCTCCTGCTGGACAAAGATACCTTGTCGCGCATGTTCATCCTGAGAAATCACCTGGCAGATATGAAGCCAGATGAAGCAATGGACTTCTTGCGAAAACACATGTTTGGCACCACGGACAACGATGAGTTTTTATCCTCTATGAATGGGTAGTGCTCGGTTTCGTTAGGATTGGTCACTATTGACTAGCGGACGCTCTTGACACATCTCTTCGTAGGGAGCCTATATTAGCTGGCTATGTGCGATTTCGCTTGTTCGACCTGTGCAAAAATAGCTGTGTCACTAGCGCCAAAAACTTAGGCGGTTGAGCAGTAGATAGGGTGTATGTTAAGTTTTAAGGTTTATTTTTTTACTTTTGCAGCCCGATAAATACGAAGAAAATAGATTGCGATGAAAAGGACATTTCAACCCTCGAGAAGAAAGCGACGAAACAAACATGGGTTTAGATCCAGGATGAGCTCGAAAAACGGCCGCAAAGTATTGGCTCGTCGCAGGGCAAAAGGCCGTACGAAACTGACCGTTTCGGATGAGCGAAGGCTCAAATAGTGGCTAGTCATCATATCAAGAAAATGGAGAGGAGCGATCAATGATCGGTCCTCTTTTTTTGTTACGCTGCCCCCACAAGCACTACTGTATGACTCTTCAGGATATCACAGTCTAACCGGCCATCTACTTGAATGTAATAGGTCCCCTCACACAGATCAGTGAGTTGCTCCGCATACACTTCAAATCGTATCGTACTCTCAAAAACGAAATCCGGATCGTTTGCACTCATCACTGATACTTGGTAGGGTGATAGACCGGGCTCAAACAGCAGCGTAAATGACCCAATGCAGGGATCGGCGTATGGATTTAAGACAACATCCGTACCCCTAGCATCGACAATACTAACCTGAGCATAGGAGCCTAGAGAGAATATCGGTGAGAAAACCATCAATATCTTTTTCATAGATATCTTGTTTGCATAAATCTGATGAAGATTTGACAAATCACTCCAAGCTTCACTATTTCAGCGGCTTCATTTATACACCACCTCAGTAATTATCTTACATTTCATGTGATCATTTTCCGGCTCGGATTAGATGAATTTATGAACACTATTTTCTTATGCAACTTAGTAAGAATGAGAACATATATTAATTTTTTGTCATGTACTTAGAGAACCGCTATTCTTAATAAACGCGTTGAAACTGTGAAAGAGATGGAAAGATATATAATCATCAGCAACGCCAAATCCTCCAGTATAAAGTCCTCGATAGGAATACCCACGAAAATTGCAATCCCTGCAACGTTAGCAGCTGCTCTGTCGATATCAATAATATCGATATTTCGAGATCCATTTAGACATTTTCGGAGGTACTCACTATGTACAATGTGGGTTTTAAGACCGTCCAAATTTGGTAGGTATGAGCTTCCCAACCTCAGCACCTCTAGTCATCCTTAGCATTATCTCTGGCGTAACTACATAGAACCTTTTTTGTTCTTACATTGCCCAGGTCGTCTCGTACCTTTATGAAATAGAATCCAGAGCTGGCCCTCAGAGCAATTTTCTTCATTAAAGCACCCGCATCTAAATGAAGTCTTTCTTCGTAAACCCTCCTGCCATAGGCATCGAATATCTGGACTTGGATCTTAGATGCCAGATCACTTTGATAAAACAGTTCAAAGGCACCATCGAACGGATTAGGAAATGACCTCAAAACTACTTCGCTTTCCTGTCCCGTAGGTGCAACATCCTCCACCAACAATGACACAGGTGACCCGGGTTGATTTGTCTGAGGAACACCATCTAACTTCATAAATGTAACATATGCTTTTTGCATGCCCTTTTTGGTGTTTATGAGTGTAATGTCGCCCAGGTCCCTTCTAAAGATCTTACTTGAAAACTCACCTCCGAAAAATATATAGCGTGCATTATCTGGCTCATAGTAAGTAGCAAGAATTTGGGAGACATTCTCGTCATACAAACTGCCAAAGCGATTTATCGTCTCCACGTTTAGATCTTGGTCCAAAGTCATGACCAGTATATCCTTTCCCCCTGCACTCACGATGGTCTGATCATCAATGATAATGGTATCCTCGAAGGTAATTCCAATGACTAAGGTCTTTTCTGAAGGATTTGTCGCATTAAAAATATAGTCCATATCGAACTCCGATGTGCTGAAATTTTGAATATAGAATGTCCGACTGGTCACCTCCAGATTAGTGGTTGAAGATATTCTGCATATTTTTAAAAAGCTGGTGTCATTAGCACTGATATGAGGCTCCACGGGAGTAAAGGATGCCGTGCTATACTCACCATCCTGAGACCTTGCCACATCTAAGACAGAAGAGTAGTCAGGTTCATAGCGAACAGATCGAAGTGTACCATCAACATCTAGCGACAAAATCGCGTAGTTGCTGAGTCCTAGCGACTCGGAGATCCCGTCAATAACTAATTGGTTGGATTTCACTGATGTTCCCAATGTGATTCCATCAGCCCAATGGGATATCGATGGCTCGTCTTGCCAATCAACACTTTCCAATTCATGTTGTGAAACGAGATGACCCGAGAAATTATAAGAAAGCACAATCAGCGCAGTATCTGGACCATTGCTGGCGATGAGAGTATCACCAATAAATAATTCTCCTTGATAAGCCGCAAACAAATGTACCATCGTATCAGATGCAACCAATTCAAGAAAATCTACATAAGATGATGACTGAAACTGCAGATCTTGAAAAACGTCGTTAATGTCCATATGAAAGCGATACTGACTATGCAGAGTTTGTTCTTCAATGAAAGCGGATCCAACTTGTTCATCCACATAATTTTTGATCCGGACAAGGTGATCGATGGTTGGAATTTCTTCCTTTGACACTTCACGTTGGAACATATTCAAATCATACAACATACGAGCATCATCAGATTGCACAATACCAAATGGAGCTTTGTACTCCTCTCCCACATCAATCACATGTTCAGGGGCAAACCGTAGGAGGTTTTCGCTCTCGGCTCCATCAGTAATAAACTGTTCTGATGTTAAAGTACCAGCTACGATGGAAGCGGCATTGCCATCAATAGTTGCAGCGGCCATCGGTGAGGGACCTAGACCACATCTTTTTCTTAATAGATTTAAGTCCTGCACGAATGCATCTCCGGTTTCAATCGTCCTCCACTTAAAACCTTGCTTTGCTACTACCGTAATTACAGGGACTATGATACCGTTTAAGTCAATATATTCAGTCCTATTCCACACAGTGTCATTTTCTGGCACTCGGCATATCCCACGGGTGGTGTTAGCTGTTTGATATTCGGGGAGTTCGTGACAAGTTAGTTTGAAAGAACCATCTTCGATCTTAACGTTCTGATCGCAAAGAGGATCTTTAATGATCTCAATAACCTCAAAACTGCAGGCGCAGAAATTAATGTGATCACATATTCGAAAGTTATGTCCACTTGGATCCTCAGCCAAAAGCTGATCTAGTTGAGATCCAAAAAACGTATTTGTGAAGGCAGTCTCCAAAACGTCCCTATTTCTGATCAATGTTAAGGCCGGAAGTCTGTAATATCTGCACCCCACAATACTGGGAGGAAGTTCAACCTGGTCTAAGTTGAATCCGAAAGAAGCAAGGATATCACGGTTACAGAATTTGCGATTAAAGATGCCACCACAACGAAATTTAAGACAATCTCCGTCTTCCTCTGAGTGGGTCAAACTAGAATTGGGTTTCTTGAAAACTGGTCTATTAAGGGCACTAAAATCACCCATACACATATCAATTCGTTGGCATGGACCAATACCCTCGACCCGTGGTAATAAGATATCATCTCGATAGTCAGGAAAAATCTGCATTGTCTCGACCAAATGATCTAAAAAATCTCGATATATCCAAACAGGCATATCACGGACTCTAGGTGCTCTCACATCATATTCTTCACCTCCACATTTTACAAACTGCTTGCATACATTAAATGCGGTACGGTCACCAGCACCTGGCACGAAAGAAACTTGCTCCTTGCCACCGAGTTGTACCGGAGTACCTTTACAGAGAAGATCGTACTGGCATGTATTATATCCCTGTCCATTGATGAGTTCATCAAAACTATCATCGTCAGAAAGTCCAATATATCTCTTCTCAAGCGGAATAGTTGGAACATACACTCTATATGATACCGTTACATCACCTGCGATGATCTCAATCTGATACTCTCTGTCTCCCCCTAGTCCAGAAATAAATATCGGAAACCTAGAAGTGGTACCTGAGGCTGGCAAGTCGGTAGGCGTATATGGCAGCCCATCTACATATACTTCGAAATGATCCTCAGTGCTCTTCTCATACTCGATTAATATCTCACCATTCGACATTCCCTCGCATGATGGCTCTACCGTTGTTATGGAGTATTCAGCTATTTCTACCTGATAGCAAGCAGAAAAACAAACATTGCCCTTGGCTACACCATCCACACAGTATGTACCTGGCGCTAAATTTTCTATCACCGGCGTACCTTCACCATTATCCCAAGAAAGTGAGATCAATTCACTGATATTCGGAAACTCCACTGCGATTCTTCCGTTATCTGCGCCAGCAATTGATGGTGAGACCACAGCTTCAATATCCACCTGCCCGGAAGGTGCACAATAGAATAAGGTGTAAATCTCACTCGTCGTATAGCAACCATTCGAAACTTCGACCCTATACTGGTGATTACCCAATCCACTCAAATCCTTTACACCCGATGCCAACAGCACATCTCCCCCTGAAAAGTGAGGCCTCACTTCAAACCACTTAATAGTCGCAGGGACAAAATCCATGACCAATTCGATACTGCCATTGTCAATATAGGCCAGTTCGCCATTGCCATCGTAGCTGCTGGTGGGTTGTGTAAGTACCGCATTGATCTCAAAAAACCCGCCACTACTGCTTCCACAAGCATTTACTGTATGACTCAACAATATATCACAACCTAGGCGGCCATGCACTTGAATGTAGTAGGTCCCTTCACACAGATCAGTGAGATACTCCGCATATACATCATCCAATTTAGAAATCGTTCTCTCAAAAACGAAATCAGGATCGTTTGCACTCATCACTGATACTTGATAGGGTGATAGACCGGGCTCAAACAGCAGCGTAAATGACCCAATGCAGGGATCCTCGTATGGATTCAAGACAACATCTGTGCCCCTAGCATCGACAATACTAACCTGAGCATAAGAGCCTAGTGACAATATCGTTGAGAAAATTATCAATAACTGTTTCATAGATATCTTGTTTGCAAAACATTTGTCGCGACCTGAAGAGCATAGTGATCATTTATTGTTTGAGTTTCTACACGGGCTCATTCAAATTTTCTAAAGATTTTGGTTTTATCACTTCTATATTCTCAAACTCTAGCAACTTATCATAAAAGAGAAAATAGAGATACTCATCTAATTGAACTCTTTCGTTCTTAATTCCTTTTGGTTTATAGTTACCATGAACACCAACTGAAAAATCGTACTCTCCACCTCCACTCAAAATGACGTTAAGTCCTATAAAGTTTCCATTCAACATAACTGCTGGAACTTCATTATAAATTCGTTTTTCTAGCCCGCTAAATTTATTTCCCATAAAGAAGATAGAACTTATGAGTTCTGACATTTCTTCTAATGTCAATTCTGATTTAAAGGTTACAGAGCCATATATACTTGGAATTATAGTTTTATCATTCATCAGTCAATTAATTTATAACCATTAGGTACAACAATATTTTGAAACTCGGCTTCAGTCCAAACTCTAAATGTAAAAGGCTTTCCTGGTTCAGTTCGATATCTTGGAAAATTCGAGATAAAAGACGCTTCTAAATCATCAGCCATTTGTGCAATCCCAGCTCTTACATTCAAAATACTTGACAGTGGATCCAGAACCTTCAACTATATCTGCAGTAAATTTTCGACCATCTGTAATTATTTCTTCAAATGCCGACGGATTTATCCCTCTATCTTTAGTAAATTTCATCACCCAATTCGCTCCTTCAGCTCCACGAGTTGATTTACTTATATCATTAATTACATCTATTGCTCCAGGCTTTGAGAGAAAATTCTTGAAATTATAAAGATTGTCTAAAACCTCGTCAAGGAATGGCTCACTTCCTGTGGCACAGGTTCTACACTTTAAATGGGAATTTGTTATCCAATCTTTAAACCTTGTTTCGATATTTATAGGTGCTCCTTTTAGAGTGGCATCATCCAACGCTTTAGAAAAAGATTCCAAAAACTTTACATCCTTTCTAACATTGGGAAAATCTATTGCTCCCTTCCACGCTTTAACCTCATCAGCATTCTTATAAGAAAAGTTTTTACCAAAACTCAAATTAGCATTTAATACTAACGCAATTACCATTGCTACTGTAATTAAGAACTTCATATTTTGAGCTTTCTGTATCACTTAATTTGGTATTCTTTTTTTAATCAAGACCTATCAAAGAGACTTCCTCACCTTTTCAATTTCATCGCCCTGTTTCAACCAACTATTATAGCGATCAAGATTGAAGTCCATACCTTGATTCGTTTCTTTCTTAAATTTATCAAGCAATTCAGAATAAAATCTTTTAGCAAGGTTAGGGTCATTAATTCTACCTTTAAATCTTTTTGTTATTTCTACATTGTTAGATATAAAGTATTCTAACATGAAATCCAATCGTATCCATTCACCATCTCCTTTACGAATCCATCCTTCAATTCCATCATGTCTTTGGTCAACATACTTTAATTCAATCCGATCTCTCTCAGCCATAAAAAAGAGTTTTTGTATCATTAATAATATATTTTTTAAAATACTATTTAACATATGAGAATATTGATGTATCAAACGTATATCCTAATCCACCTTGGCTTATAGGATTCGTTAGGTGCTGGTGCTCTCGACCAAAAAACGAAATTGTTCCGTCCGGTCGGTAAATATTTGAATTAATAGTGGGATCAGATACAGCTCTAATAACATCACCTCTTGAAGCTGCAGATTCTAACCAAGGTTTATTAACAGTGTTCCAAAGCGTTAAGTCATCCAGTCCTGTTGGAACATCTCCGAGAATGTTTACTCCTCCAGGATTTGCTCCTTGTCCAGCTAGACCATTATTCAAAATTGTTCCTGTACCACCATTCCACTTCCCAACACAGGTTGTAGTTTTTGTAGCATCACAAACTACATCCGCGCCAAATCCGGAATATTTTACATGTAGAATGTCATCAATAATTTCTCCTACATCATTTCCTCCTTTCCTTAAAATTACTTTAGTACCACTCTCAACAAATTCAATTCCTTCATCAATCCATTGTGAAACTCTCGGCAACCATACATCGACATCTGTTCTTAGTCCAGTGATTTTTATAGCCTTCCACGCCTTAATCTTATTCGATTTAATCTCTAAATAATCAATAAACCCAGTCTTTGTCCCGGCTTTTACATTGCCTGTATAATCTCTAAATGTTGGAGTGTTCGGTTGGTCAGATTGGATTCCATCTACTTCAATATGGCCTATGAAATTGACACATGATAATTGGTTGTCAAACTCAATATCTAAGGAGGAAAAAAATATTCTTACAGTAGTTCCAGCATCAAGGTTATTGGTTAAACTTTCGCACTCACTAATTACTTCACTCCTATCCGTACTTCCATACAAGAGGCTGTTTCCAAAACTCAAATGGACGGTGAAAAGCAATGCCAGAATTTGCGTTGCCTTGAAGGTCAGTCTGACATTTTGGATTTTTGTTTTCATATACTTATTGTTGCTTTTATCGCTAAAAAGAAAATTCAACAGTTAACTGGATGATTAGTAGCTTAGTCTTCGCCTGTTAAGTAAGTAAAAACTACCTTTTCTTCATCCACAAAAACAACTGCCATGTCAAATGTGCATTCACTAATTGAGTTCCAAGAAGCTCCATCTGATTTCCAAGGATTCTCGAACCAATTCGTGAAACATATACATTTATCCCTATCTATTCCACTTAAAATTCTATTGTGAAAATACTTGGCATCCTCTAATGACATTCTTTCAGATGCCATAAAAGCAAGGTCGTATCTCAATGCACTTAGAAGAAGATCACTTAAATCTGAATAACTTAACTTATTCCACTCTCCTTTCAAAGGAATCAAATTTTCAAGGCTACATACTTCATCCAAAATATTGTGCAATTCATTCTCTTTACTTAGATCACAATCGACTTTGTATGTAAAAGAATCTCCGCCAGTATATTTTTTAAAATCTAACTTTTTCATCATTTTATTCAGTCAATTTATTTCTGATTATGGTTGAGGATACATTGTAAGTAATTTCCAAACTCCTCCATCTTTTTTATAAACAACCTTAACTCTATTCATTGATACAGAACTTCCGCCTCCAGATGGTATTCCATAACCAAATGAATTAGGAGCACTTCCTGATATAGGATAATCGAATGCATAGCTATTCCCTGATGAAGGTGGATTCCAATTTGGAGTTCCAGGACCTACATTATTTAAAACATCTTTTATTTTATCCGGGCTTTCAAACTTAGAACTATAAGGAGGAGGATTCCCACTTTGAGTAGTCGAGCCATCAGGAGCAATACCTTCTGTAGCCCTTTTATTCAATGCATCATCTGTTACATCATGTCCATGTCGTTCAAGTACATGAGCATCTGGATGATCCGTTAATTTATTTAATTCACTTGACTGATAAGGAGATTCATCTGGTACTCTTTTAACCTTTATATCATCTCCAACTTTAACAACTTGATATCCATTTGTTGGTTCTCCAATTGGCGTACCTCCTGAACCTTGATGATAATGTTCTTTTTTATTTGGAAGGACTTTCTGATTTTTAATTTCAAAAATATCATCACCTCCTTTCCTATACCAAACTTTACCTCCTGACTCTACAAACTCACCTCCTTCATCTAACCATTTACTTGCTCTTGTAAGCCAAGTAATATCGGTTCTTAATCCTGTGTTGAAGAGACCTTTCCACGCTTTAACCAACCTCGGATTCTGAATAAAATCCTTTATCAAAAGCTTCACTTCTGAAGCAGCTACTACATAGTATTTATTGATCCGTTTGAATCCAATCTCAAAAATCTTGCCTACCGCCACATTGACCACTCCTTCCACGCATCCACCCGCTAATGAAATTAAAGCATCCCCCAGGTTGAAGGTCTGAGGGGTTGACTCGAAGATGTATTCGATCAAACCCAAACCACATCCGGCGGCTATTTGAATGGTGGCATTATCAAAAGCTCCTTCTACTGCTGCGAACAGTAATTCCCAGGTGGATAGGTCCGTATGCTCCCATGCTTCAGCAATACTTTGGTGATCACCCATCCAATATTCAAAAGCCACCTCAAATCCTACATGAATAGCGACCCCGACCCCGGCTTTTAAGGCTTTTCTGAGTATCCAATAAGCGATAGCCGGAACCACTACCGATCTTTGACTGACCTCTGTGATCGAAGTTACACTATTAAACTTATAGTAAACTTTGTATTCACCATCTATATCCAGGATAAATAGATCTTCCTCATACAGTTTGAGAGCACGTCCATGATCCGATTCGGCTGTCTGCTGCATTAATTGCTGCATCGCATCGCAGGTCATGCCTGGCAGATAGTGTACCTTTCCTCTCACCTCCCCATAGGGGCTGATGTCGCTCAAGAATTGATCTAGTTCGTCGGTGATATTGAAGAAATATCCATCCTGGGTTAAGATGGTGATTTCATGCGAGGATTCCAGAATATTGGGGTAGGTCTTAGGAGTGACCGTGACCGATGCATTGTTGTAATTCAGGAAGCCATTGTCTTCCAAAATTTGTTGCATCTCCAATTGGCTGGTAGTAGCAGTGATTACTTCGACGGTGACCTGATCCTTATTGGTACAGCCAATACTACTGGTGACTTTCACCGTATATTCGGCACTGCTGGTCGCGGTGATTGTTGTGCTTTTTGCGTTCACACCGAGTTCGATCCATTCGTAGATTCCGTCGTCACCCTCGGCAGATAAGGTTACTTCCGAGTTTTCACAGGCGATCTGGTCCAGGCCCGCTTCTAGCTGAGGTTGAGGCAGTGCATTCCAAACCAGGTCTTGAGTCGTGCTACAAAGATCATTGGATACTGCAACGCTAATGGTAGAAGTCCCTGCCGGGAGAAGAAAAGTCTCCAAACTCTGGCTATTACTCAATTGTGCACCTCGATGGTCTGTCCAAACAAACGATGTTGCATTTCCACTTGACGAGATATCTATTTGGTCACCCGGACAAGCTACCGGATTGTATCCCGCAAAACTTATTTCGATAGGATCTCCCTGCTGAATGGTAATGGAGGCCACACCCGGGCAAAAATCTCCATCTTTTACCTGAACGGTATATGTGCCAGGCTGGGTGATCACCAACGTCTCCTGTCTTCGGGCATTATACGGAAGATTGATGCCAACCTCGGCAGACCAGAAATATTCGGTGAAATATCCGTCCACTGACAGCACAATACTGGGTTGCCCACAAAATGCCGCGGCACTGGACACGATGGAAATCTCCACATCGTACTCCGGACTAATGTTGGTCGTATTTTCACAGACCAACTCTCCATTCAAATATCCATACTGGCTATAAATGCCGGGTTGATCGGTACAAATCTCCAGGGTCTCTCCCACCTCTCCCGGAATGATCTCTCCATCTTTCTCCCATCCATAACAATCGACAATCGGGGATGCACAGGTGCCGCCAATCGTATAGCATTGGGTGCAGCTGCGCTGACAAAACTCAGCATACGTGCAAGCAAAAAGGTTGTTTTCAACCAAAACAAGGATCGAACGGTTACAAAAATCTTCAAAAATCTTAGGAAATTTACCGGATAAATGATTGTCATTTAATTCGATGGTTTTTATCTCATCCATTGGATCCAGTAGAGCAGGTAAGTCTCCTTCCAGCTCATTGAAACCTAAATCCAGGTTTTCCAGGGTGGAAATTTGGAAGATATCCGGTGGAATGGTACCCGATAGATTATTATTGGATAAATGAATGCCTGTCACATTTTATCTTGATCACAATCAATGCCGTACCAAATACATACATCACAGTCTTCCAACCAGCCATCATTATTGCTCCAATTCTCGCCATTGCTTGTGAAATATAGACTCGCTAACTTGTCATAATCGCTTGAGATATTACCTTCCGATATCCGTATTATTTGATAGGACTCACACCCTTCAGCATCTACTACCTGTTGAAAGAAAACTCCCGGGGAACTATAATTTTCACCATGGATGGAAATTTCACTTCCCTGGCACAGGGAAGTATCTATAATGGCACCAACCGGAGGGATTTCATTATCATAGTTTAGAGTGAGCCTTGGTCTTTGATCTGCATTCCCATGATCACTCGACCGGATTTGGACTTCGCTGCCGGAGGTGGCATTCTCAAGATAAAAACCATAGGCCTGCTTTGCCATTATAAGTTGAATAATGTTGGTAACATCCACTGCCACCAGGCCCTCCGCCGTCAAAGTGGTAGATATGCCTAAGTAGCCGATGGTTGGAGTATTGGGCGCTACTACATTTTCGTCCCAGGGAGACATAATTGGGCGTATATTAATGGTCGGTGTACTATTACCGCTAATTTTATTCACATATAGAATCAAAAAGCCAGAACTAAAATTTGTCTTTTGAAAATCGGGATTGCTTCTTATTTGGGGAAAATCGACTAGGGCACTGGAGCATAGAGCTCCTGCTTTACTTACATATAAGGTGTTGTCCGATTCTTTCGACTGCTCTCCCGGTTTGATCCAGGTGTCCTTTCCTTCCACATCCCCGGGCAGCAGGTCATAAATCGTATTGCATTCGGGCAAGGCATAAGGTGGAAGTTTGATCAAGGTTAGATCGACAATACTATCACAACCACCTGCAGCAGTGAAAACCTCTTGATAATTACCTGCTTCTGTCAATATTTGCTCACCAAAATAATAAGGCCGTCCATCCGGAATGATGACTTCAATCTGATTGCTCACAGGTTGTGCCACGTTCAAATTAAGATCTATCCTGGAGTTACATGCTCCGGCAGGGTTCCTTAAGTAAATACTGTATTCCCCGGGCTGGGAAAAGTTATCGCCACCGATACTAATCGTAGTGCCTGCACAGATGGTCGTATCTAGTGCAATTGTAGTTGATTGATCAATGGTAATCTTTAGGGTGCTGTCACAGCCCTCAAGACTTTGCAGCGTTTGAAAATATGTGCCTGCATCACTATAAGTTTGATTATTGACTTCTATAGATTCACCTTCGCAGAGACGAAAGTCGAGTTCATTTATGGGTCCCTTCGTAAATTCCAATGAAACCTTTGGTCTGAAAGCCGGTGCTGGATGATTACTGGAAGTGAAAACAATGCCTCGCTTCGATTTTGGATTCAACATCCGTAAATAAATGCCGAAAAAATGTTCATCCTGGATAAGTTTCTCAAGCAATCCGGTAATGTCGATCACCAGCGAATCAAAGCTATTGGATCCTGTAAAATCAGGAGTAAAAGCATCAACTTGGACGGAAAATTCATCGGTCGTAGAAGGAAGAACACCATCTAAAATATCCTGATCACTCCATTCATTTCTAATCAAATCGATGGCAAAGGCATTATTGCCTTTGGTTTCCCACTGGTCTAAACCAATACCTAAAGCATCCATCTCCACTCCATACGTCTCATCAAAATACAGGGTAAGAAAACCACTCTGCAATTTGTAGTCTGCAAAGTGTCCGGCATTTTTCAGTTCGGTAAAATCGAGATATGCCCTTGATAGGTTGTTGCCCCATTTCCCAACGGGAATATTGGCGGTATTGGTAGCAGAAAAGGAGTTCTTTCCAAGTACATGGAATGCATCTTTTACCTGCTCTGTACCATCCTGAAGTGTAACAGCCACATCACAATCCTGGCAAATCGCATCATATATGCGCAAATCGAGGTTGACGGTGCTATCGCATCCCGTTGTCGCACTTTGTAACTGAATCACATAGTTGCCAGGCTGGGTAAATGTCTCATCTCCGACTTGATAGTTTTCACAGGGGAAGATTGTTTTTACTAAATTCTTTATGTAGACCGGATTCACCTTTAGCTGGAGCTTTATTAAAACCTTCTGCTGGTCCGATGCCGTATATACATGTCCATATTCTCCACTTTGGGTCAAAATACGACCATAAAAATCATATTCATCTCCTTCACATATTTCAGCTGAGAGCGTTGAGGTTAGTCCGGTGAAACAAGTATCACAACGCGTAGGGAGGATGATTTCTTCAACAAGTCGGCACTGATTGATATCGGTGATGGTCACTCTATAAAGACCACCTACAAGACCAGAGAGATTTTGAGTGGTTGCCCCACTAGACCAGAGAAAATCATAAGGAGAGGTACCTCCGCTGACCGATAGACTCAGACTGCCGTCACCTAGCTCCGGCTCTGATTCTTCGGAAGTCGTAATAATTGATGCCAATGCATTCGGCTCGTCGATGGAAAACGATTTGGTCTCAACGCATCCTAAAGCATCGGTGACGGTCACGCCATAAGACCCGGCACTTAATTCAGCGAGAACACTACCCGTAAATCTATTTGACCACTCATAATTGTACGGACCTTCACCTCCGAAAGCATTCAAGATGATTTCACCATCGAAACCCTGATAGCATGAGACATTCTTAGTCGTTGCACTTAACGACAAATCTCCACAGGTTATACCCTGACAATGGCAGTTTCCATCCTCGACATCATTTTGAGTATTGGGATCATTGTCATCACAAGGAGTACCGGCGGGCGGACAAGCTATCAGAATAGTTACCTCTCCGCTAGACACACAATTATTAAAATCGGTTACCGTTACCGAATAAATGCCTGACGTCAAATTACTGATATCTTCAGTTGTTTCTCCATTAGACCACAAATAACTGTAAGGGGGAGATCCACCGGAGACCGTAAGATCAGCGGCCCCATCTCCTGCACCGACAGATGTCTCATCAATACCTACTATCTGGGTTACCATTTCCTGAGGTTCTTCAATGGTAAATTCCAGACCAGTGCCACAGCCAGTAGCGTCTGCAATGGAAACAGAATAAGTTCCGGCTGATAAATTATTGATCTCCAGCCCGGACGCACCCGTTGACCAGGTGATCGTATAAGGCGATACACCCCCAACCGGGCTTAATGAGGCATTTCCATCGATTTGTCCAGAGCAGGTAATATCCTGGATATTTATATTGGGAGTGATCGATGGACAGATAGTTCCCGTACAACCGCAATGACCATCTTCCACATCATTGTACGTATTGGGATCACCATCATTGCAAGGACTACCAACCGCAGGACAGTTGACCCCGATGACAACGCTGCCGGTAGAAAGGCAATTGTTTAAGTCGGTTACCGTTACCTCATACTGCCCTTGAGAAAGACCGGTCAAATCTTCTGTAGTGGCTCCGTTCGACCAGGTATACTGATAGGGAGGGGAGCCACCGGTTACCTGCAAGTTTACCTGCCCGTCCTGGGCTCCCGGCATGCTCTCATTACTTCCAATTATTTCCAGATTGAGGATTTCAGGTTCTTCGATTGAGAACGTCGCTACTGCCAAACAGCCATTAGCATCAGCTACAATCACAGAATAGTCTCCAACTGCCAAGCCCTCAATCTGGTTTTGAGTATCACCTGTTGACCAGATGATCGTGTATGGAGCTATGCCACCTGTGGGGCTAATCGATGCAACTCCATCACTTACTCCAAAGCAGGATATATGATTCTGGGAAGGATTTAAATCAATGGTTGGACAAATAGTACCTTGGCAATGGCAATTGCCATCTTCAACATCATCATATGTATTTGCATCTCCGTCATCACAGGCTGTACCCGGGTCCGGACAAATTGTCTCTATAGTTGCCTCCGCAGTAATCTGACAAGAAAGGATGTCCGTAACCGTGACCCCATATTTAGTACTATTTCCCACTAGACCAGAGATGTCTTCGGTAGTTTGGCCAGAAGACCAATGAAATGTGTAAGGTGGGGATCCACCGGATACAGACAAATCCAAAGCGCCATCTGCTGCACCCGGGGCTGACTCATCGGTCGATATTATATTTACCAGCAATTCAGGAGACTCCAAGATCTCGAAGGTCTTTACTACCTCACAAGCATTGGCATCCACTATCGTAACAGAATAGGTGCCCGCTGATAAATTCTGAATCGTCAAGCCGCTTTCACCAGTAGACCAAATCACAGAGTATGGTGCGGCACCTTGCATAGGATTAACGGCTGCACTACCATCTGCCTCCCCAAAACAATTGATATTTTCAAAAGACAAATTGGCTAGAATATTTGGACACTGAGTCCCCGCACAGTTGCAATCTCCGTCCTCTACGTCATTATAGGTGCTTGCATCTCCATCGTCACAGGGAGTACCGGCGGGATCACAATCCGCATAACTTATTTCGATGGAGACAATATCCTGACATCCACTGGCATCGGAGACTGTACACTCATAAGTACCGACAGCAAGATTAGTCACATTAGCAGTAGTAGCGCCAGTGTTCCAATTATACTGATACGGGCTCTGTCCACCGCTTACCACTACGGATGCGGTCCCATCATCAGCCCCAGGTGCGGATACGTCAGTTCCGGAAATTGATGCTTCCGGATTCTCAAAAACCTCAATATAGATTGAATCTGACCTGGGACATCCTGAGTTAGAGGTCAAAGAAAGGTAATACCATGTACTCTCCAAAGGAGCCACAGAAATCGAAGCAGTGGTTTCTCCGGTGCTCCAACTAAAATCTGTTCCACCCGTAGTATTTAATACTGAAGAGGAACCCTGACAAACTACACTTGGAGAGGCTGCAATGGTATAATCATTGAAGGTACAAGGATCACCATTACAAAAGTCAGTAAAGGTGCCTTGATATAGACAGGGGTTGAGAGAAAAAGACACACTTGCACCACATAGATTTGTAAAACTACTGGGTACGCATCCATGCAGATTGTTACTACTCAGTCTAAGAAATTGAATCGCAGTAAGATTTCCTAGCCCTTCAGGAATGGTGCCCACCAAACTATTGTAGTCTAAATCCAATGAAGTTAAAGTCGTCAGACTCCCTAATTCAGGAGGGATCGTTCCCGTTAACAAATTATGGCCAAAACGTAAAGTTTGGATGTTCGAAAATTGACTAAAAGGAGGAATCTGACCCGTAAACTGGTTGTATCCCAGCTCCAGGACAAGGATTTGCGTCAAATTATCAAGCTCAGAGGGAATGGACCCTGATAGGTTATTTCGTGACAAATATAACCGTTGAAGTTGAGATAATTGGGTCAGTTCCAACGGAATTGCCCCGGACAACGAATTCTGGCGAAGATCAATTATCAAAAGATCACCTAACGCTGCAATTTCTGCTGGGATAGCCCCAATTAAATTGTTATCAAGAAGAAATAAATGACTCAAATTAGATAAATTACCAATGGATGAAGGTATTAGTCCAGATAAACTGTTGCCACGGAGGTCAATGGTGGTCAAACCCGTCATATCTCCAAGTGCTAGTGGTAAAGGCCCTGTCAGATTATTGTATTCGAGTCTCAGAGACGATACTCTTCCGGTCACCACAGAACAATTTACTCCTGCCCATTGACACACATCGCAGTCAGAACCCCAACCCGTATTATCAACCCAATTGGGTCCGCCGGTAGCATTGTATAATGCCATCAGAGCGTCATAGTCAGGGTGATTACAGGATTGCGTCGATCCAGTACGGGGAAATAAGATCCAACTAAATAGTAGAAAACACAAGCAACAGTCAGATAAGATGGCAGAGCGAAGGTCAGTCACTTTCAAACGGGTTTAAACAATGGTCACGCTAAATGTAAAAGAAGTATTTCAGACTTAGTATAGTTATAACATCAGATATCTTTCTCATGCGTCGCACCTTGCAAAATGGTCACGAGATTCAATTTTCCAGGCTCCAACTTGAACAATTAATGCGGATACACGGACTATCAGAAGCGTAATCCCGCCAGAATTCCTACCAGCACGACAGCCTCTTCACAATACTGACACGGCCAATATACATTTTCGTAAGTCAATGTCCAAGTAAACTGCCACATGTTTCTAAATATTCCTTATCAATAATTTAATTGATACCATACATGGGTATAAGACAACATGTAGTCCATCTGAGATTCCAAATTGATCCCTACGAAGTAGAAGTTGGTCCCCTAGACATGGGGGGTCCACGTACAGTCGTAGGAGGATTGACGGCTCATCTGAATGATGCAATAATAGAGAAGACTACAACGGTCAGGATCATCATTGAGACCAGTTACAACATGTCACTCTCCAAGAAGCAGCATTTTAGTTGGGCAATTGCCCCTGATTTATATAAAGCCGTATTCCCTACCTTTAGGGTCATGAAGGAAGTCTCGGATGGTTAATCATCCCTAAATAAAATACAGCTATGGTACTCAACCCAAAAGCTCAAAAATTTGGCAAACGCCAGAGATTAAAAAGCAGAAAAGCTATAGCGAGTGTTTTTGATCAACATCTTCACTACTCCAAATATCCACTCCGCCTGCAATATCATGTGCAGCCAGAAGATGGAGGAGAACCACACTGTAGAGCTGCCTTCTCTGTACCCAAAAGGCTCTTTAAAAGTGCGGTAAAACGCAACAAGCTCAAACGCAGAATGCGCGAGGCTTATCGGTTACAAAAACACATCTTGGATGAGGCGCTGCAAGGCGAGCCCGGGAGGTACAACCTGGTTTTCATATACATCGCCAAGGAATCCTTACCTTATCACCGCATTGCGCGGTCGATGCTGCGCTTACTATCACAATTAGCTATGACCAATGAATCCCCATAACACAGCCAGAACCTTGTGCGTAGTAATCTTAAGTGCATGGACCATGCTTCTCTTTGGACAAAAGGCCATCTTACTGGAACGACGTGGTTCTCTCAAAACTGAAAAATACTTTGTGGGTGAAAGACTCATCTATAAGCTCAAACACCATAAGGGTGACTGGCTGGAGGAGTATATCAGTGACTTGGCGATCGAAGATGGATATATATTCTTTGAAAATCGGACCGTACATATCGACAGTATTCGTGCCATACAAGTGCGATCAGCTCGCGTCGGCGTAAAAAAAATCTCAGGCGCCCTGACTGGATTTAGCTATGTGTGGAATTTTTGGACATTGGTGTCACTCGCCTATGGTGATCCACTTACACTCGGCACTGCAGCTATCGGGGTTGGGTCTTTTGTCGTCGGGCATGGGATGCGCCTGGCCTTTTTCAAAACACATAAACTGAAAAGAAAGAAACGAATCAGATTGATTGATTTAACTTTTTACCAGTAAGCATGCTAAACCCGGATTATTCATTAGACTTTCTAGTACGAGCCAAACCTGCTCCAAAGACAGGCACATAAGCGTTTTTTGAAACTCACTCTCACAAAAGACGTCCCGCAGGCAGGGATCGAGGGGTGGTGAAGGTTTATTTCGTCAGATGGGGTCAGCAGGAAAATCGATGGTGACCACCCCCACAACAGCATCCAAATCCGAGATTTGGGCTTTTGTGCCCCCGCCTGCGGGGGATAGCCTGAGTTCCCTTTTGGAGATTTAGCAAGGATTATGGTGTAAAGTTATTTAGGAACGGTCAGCCACTCACCCCTGACTCAAGATAAACATGCCGCTACAGGCACTTCACCTGTTTCTGTAAGCCCAATCCTAAATTGGATTACCTGATCATTTGACGTTTGCCGCGATCCACTTTAGCCTTCGTATGAGACGTAATCATTTGGAAGAAATGAAATAACGCAAGGCCAGCTCATAGCCCTTAAGTCCCAAGCCAGCGATGCAGCCGACAGCCTTGGCAGCACTAAGTGACTGATGTCTAAAGGCCTCCCTGGCGTGCACATTTGAGATGTGTACCTCGATCACCGGAGTAGAGATCGCCTGAAGGGCATCGGCTAGTGCATGTGAATAATGGGTCAAGGCTCCAGCATTGAGTACGATCCCATCGTATGAAAAGCCTACCTCATGGATCTTGTCGATAATGACACCCTCATGGTTTGACTGAAAAAAAGCCAGGTCGAGCTGGTCCTTAAACTGCTGCTGAAGGCCATCGAAAAAGGACTCGAAGGGTTGATCTCCATAGATGGATACCTCCCGCTTACCTAAAAGATTGAGATTAGGTCCGTTGATGATGATGATCTTCTTCATAGCTCCAGAAATGCCAGGTGATATTTCCTCATACAGATGTTGTGATTTTACCAATCAAAGAAAACACTTAAATCATTAAGTCCCTCATCTTGGGTCAAAAAGTGTTGCCTCAATTGGCCATCTCCGATAGGAACATAATCCGCACCAGTTTGATTTCTTCCATGGTGATGTCGTCCTCACTGAGTTCTGCAAAAGCAGCTTCGACGGAGTCTGACTCTGCATCCATGTAGTAATCGTAGATATCATCCTTGGAGTATTCATCGACATTATCATCGATGTAGTACTGAATATTGAGTTTGGTGCCAGAGTTTACAATGATGTCCATTTCGTCCAGTAGCTCATCCATAGATATGGAAATACTGTTGGCGATGTCATATAAGGGTAGTTTGCGGTCTACTCCCTGTATGATCGAAACCTTAGATCTGGATTTATTGGCCACAGACTTGACGACGATGTCTGTCGGTCTCTCTATATCGTTCTCTTCCACATAGTTGGCAATGATATCCAGGAAAGCCCGACCATATCGTTTAGCCTTACCCGACGACACTCCTGATATATGTGCCATATCATCCATGGTGATGGGATACTGCGTGGCCATGTCCTCCAGCGACGGATCCTGAAAAATAATGTAGGGAGGGATAGACTTAGCTTTGCTTATGGCCTTCCGCTCATCCTTGAGCATTTTTAGGAGGACGGTATCCAGCGCCATTGAGCCCCTTTCATCCGTTGGTGCCGGCAGATCGTCGTAATTGCGATTGAGTGCGATCTCGAAAGTACCTGGTTTTTTTAGAAAAGCACGGCCCTTGTCGGTGATCCGGATGATCCCATAAGTCTCCACATCCTTATAGATATAATCTTGCAGGATGGCATTTCTAAACACGCTTTCCCAAAATAACACATCTTTGTCCTTCCCTTTCCCGTGGCGGGCGAGTTTATCAAAACCAAAGTTTTGCATTTTCAGATCCTGATCGCCCATCAGATATTCGACGATTTGCTTGCCCTGATAGTTCTCTTTGAGATCTTCGGTGGCCTGCAAAGCCATCATCAATTCGACGCTGGCATCCATCTTTTCTCGAGGATGCCGGCAATTGTCGCATTTGTCGTTGCAGTTATCCTCATCAAATGCTTCACCAAAGTAGTGCAGTAAGAACTTCCGGCGACAGGATGCTGTTTCGGCGTAGGCCATCATTTCCACCAGCAATTGCATGCCCATCTCTCGCTCAGCTACTGGTTTATCTCTTAAAAACTTCTCAAGTTTCTGAATGTCTCTAGGAGCGTAGTAGGCGATGCACTTGCCTTCCAGCCCATCGCGACCAGCTCGACCAGTCTCCTGGTAGTAGTTTTCGATGCTCTTCGGAAAATCATAGTGGATCACGAAACGTACATCGGGCTTGTCAATACCCATCCCAAAAGCGATGGTAGCAACGATCACATCGATTTGCTCCATCAGGAAATCATCTTGAGCCTGACTACGGACCTTCGCTTCCAATCCAGCATGATAAGGGGCCGCCTTAATACCATTGACGGTGAGCACCTTAGCCAGTGCTTCTGTAGATTTTCTGGCTTGCACATAAATGATGCCCGATTTGCCCTCCATGGATTTCACAAAATGGACAATGTCTTTAAAAGTCTCCTCTTTTGAATGCTTGGGCCTGACTTCGTAATACAGATTATCCCGGTTGAAGGATGAGAAGAAGCTATTCACTTCCGCCATATTGAGATTCTTCACAATATCGGCACTCACCTTGGGTGTGGCGGTGGCGGTGAGGGCAATGGTAGGAATGCGCTGATCAATACCATCGATCATATCTCTGATGCGGCGATATTCCGGCCGAAAATCATGACCCCACTCTGAAATGCAGTGCGCCTCATCAACAGCGACAAAAGATACGTTCACCTGTTTGAAGAAACTGATGTTCTCCTCCTTGGTCAGGGTTTCAGGAGCCACAAACAGCAACTTTGTTTTCTGTGCCATGATGTCCTCCTTCACCTTTGTCACTTGGGTCTTCGACAGGGATGAATTGAGAAAGTGGGCGATCTCATCGTCCTCACTCAAATTTCTGATGGAATCTACCTGATTCTTCATGAGTGCGATCAGCGGAGAAATCACGATGGCTGTTCCATCCATCATGATCCCTGGCAGTTGATAGCAAAGTGATTTGCCTCCCCCTGTTGGCATGATGACAAAAGTATCGTGATGATCGAGCACGCTCACAATGATCTTCTCTTGGTTGCCCTTGAATTCATCAAAACCAAAATACTTTCGAAGAGAAGGGCGCAGATCTTCTGCTAATTTCATCGGATTAGAAATTTTTTGCGATCCAGCTATTGGCTTGGATCCCAATGAATACCTAGTAAAGCATCACACAAATAAAATGTCGGCAATTCAAATCTCCCCATGGCAAGCTGAGTCCTTTTGCCTTCATGCTGCGTTGCCATGCCGATAGCTATCGGCACGCCATAGCAAGAGCGATGTCTACGTTATGGCACCTTGCCTGAATACAAATCTTAATAGAATCAACATTTCCTATGTGATGCTCTACTAGCAGGTGGCAAATATATTTTCTCACCCACTATTCTCTGGTTTTGGGCTATAGTTCTAAAATAGGGAAATTCATGGAAAACAAACCACCTTCCCGCTCTTTTTAACGAAAGGATAATGAGAAATCTAGACCGTTCAAATCTTTCCCTGCATTCTGACGGTTTTATGGCAGGTCTTGGCTCTTTAACCAAACGATGAAGGCACGACCATTTGTCGGTATGGTCGGCTCAAAGGCTCCCATTCGCCAGGCGAAAAATCAATGTAACCTCACTATTAGTTTTGCCCCTTTAGCCATTTAAGTGCGGCAATTACAAGCATCTACACGTCAAGGATGCATCTAAATTCGTTATATATGTGATGACAACCATACAAAGACGCATTGGGTTTTCTCAAGATGAGGAGTATGTACATACCTGGTCTCATCTGCTAGGTGTGGCATTCATCATGGTCGCTGGACCTATCTTGATGCTCAGCTGGGAGCTGTCTCTGTGGATGTATGCTGGATTATTCATTTATGTTTTGACTTTCCTGGGTGTATTCTCGGCTTCGGCACTATATCACCATACGGTAGAGAAATCAAAAAAAGACCACTTTCGAAAAGCGGATCATATCGCCATCTATTTTTTCATTGCTGGATCCAACACCCCTTACCTGTTGGGTTTTAGTGACCATGGCTCGGCCACCTTGTTCCTTGCCTTGATGTGGTTGATGGTGCTGTTTGGCCTGGTCTACAAGTGGTTTTCATTTGAATTGCCTGATTGGGTCTCGCTGCTATACTATCTGATCATGGGATGGCTGGGCGTTGTGACGGTCTACCTCATCTCCGATCACGTAGATGGCTATACCTTTAGTCTTTTGCTGCTGGGGGGCATTTTATATACCATCGGCACTTTTTTTTATCGTCGGGATTTCATCAAATGGTATCATACGATTTGGCACATCCTGGTCCTGCTAGCCGCAATCACCCACTATGCGGCCCTCTTCTATCAGCTGAATCTGAGCTGACATCGCTGATGGTTATGCAGGGTTCATGTTCCAGATACCGATAGGTCAGGTAGTTTAGGGCTTGAGAACAATCAATCGCTTGGTGATCAGCTTATTGCCATTGGCATCCACCAGACTGTATAAGTAGGTACCCTTCTCCAATTGGCCGATGTTCAGTTCGACGGTTTGTGTACCTGATATATCGTAGGTGCGCTTAAAAAGACGTTTTCCCAGGATGTTATAAAACTGAATCTCATAGCGTCCGGGTCTCCTGTCAAAAATCTTGAAGCGCACCGTAGAGAACGCCGGATTGGGATAAGCGTACAACCATTGACCGTCTGTGGCAGTCTGATAGTATTGTGCCTGATAGACGTCTGCCATATAGTGCACAAAAATGGGCTTATTGTCATTGTCTACGTACACCGATGCTACTGGCTGCGGATGTGAATCACTGATAAAATGATAGGATACTTTGGTGAAAAGATCAGACATCACATCATTGACTTCGGCACTGACCGCTTCCCATGCTCCACCATTGCGTTTTACTTCGATAAAGTGCTTGGCTTCATCTATGATCTTCACGCGCACAGCTTCATACTGCCCTCCGGGTATCTGGACTCTTCCCCAGCCATCGGTTTCTATGTGGCGTGATATATCTGCTTGCCACCTGATGGAGTCCACCCGATTGGGGAGGACCTCCCGTACTTGATCGGGAAGCTGCCCGACTTCGAAAGTGGCCTCAAAAGCGGCGCTGTGGTCACGGTGAGCACCGTAGACCATCCTTGTGAGGCCAAGTGGCATCTCTGATGCATAGCTCCAGTGTCCTTCAATCTCTGTACTTCCCAGCAAAAAGCTGGTACCACCCAGTGAGTTCAAGGCGTTTGTGGAGCTGGCATAGTACGATTCATGACCTTGTTGATCGAGCATCATGATATCGGCTTTGGGGAAAGCGGCGTAATGTTGCCCTTCTGATGGGGCTGCCACTAATCTCAGCTGGATGTACGGTGCCTTTAGGTTGCTTAGATTCCAAAACTTATTGGCACCTGCGGCAGACACATCGATATGCCGTGGCAAGTCATCTACAAAGTGGTACAAGGTATCACCGATGGCCGGCAGTTGTAAGGTCTTCAGGCCTTGAGCCACGGCACTACACCAACCGGTCAGGAGTAGTACTGCGATGCCCAAATATCTGATGCCATAGATCGGTCTCCCTGCGACAAGCTCGGGGCAGTCATTAATAACCTCCCGATAGCTATCGGGATCATCATCGAAAACCTGGCTCAGTTTTCCGTGATCGGTGGTTTCACTTCTTCGAGCTGGCAAAATATCAACGCGATCACAGCAGCAACATTTACTTAGGAATTGCTGAAAGAGCAGTGTGTCATACAAAAAATTGCCGGCAATTCTAATCTCCCCACGGCAAGGACGCGGCAGGCTTTTTGCTTTCATGCTGGGTGCAATGCCTGTACCTATCGGCATGCCATAGCTTCTGCTATGTCCACGTGTTGGCGTCTTACCTGAAAACAAAATCTTATGAGAGTTTTTCAACATTTCTTATGTGATGATCTACTATTACGGCGATGATCTGCCCTTAATGTTAAAATGCTTGTAGTTCTACAAACTTCTTGTATTCACCATCTCGACGCATGAGTTCTCCATGCTGACCTCTCTCAATGATCCTGCCATGTTTCAACACCAAAATGACATCCGCATGCTGCACAGTAGATAGCCGATGCGCAATGACGATCACCGTCCTTCCCTTCACAATGTTGGCCATGGCCTGCTGGATGATCTTTTCTGATTCGCTATCGAGTGCTGAGGTCGCTTCGTCTAAGATCAGTACTGCAGCCGACTTGAGGATGGCTCGAGCTAAAGTGATGCGCTGGCGCTGTCCGCCGCTCAGCTTGACACCCCGGTCTCCCACCGTTGTCTCATAGCCATGCTCTGTGGCGGTGATAAACTCATGTGCATGGGCTATCCGGGCTGCCTCCATGATTTCTTCATCACTCACGTCTTTTATACCAAAGGTGATGTTGTTGCGTATGGTGTCGTTGAATACCACGGGATCCTGCGAAACGATCGAGGTCAGCCCTCGTACGTCTTCCAGTTTTAAGGTACGAAGGTCATGATCATCGAAATATATGCAGCCCTTAGACACATCATAGAAGCGATTCAATAAATCAATAATGGTTGTCTTGCCTGAACCCGAAGCACCCACGATGGCGACCACCTTACCAACGGGAATGTCAAACGTAATGTCCTGCAGCACGAGTGGTTCGTGAGGTGCGTACCGATAGCTGACCTGGTCAAAGCGTATCCCATGGGTAAGTGCTCCAATTCTTAAAGCATCTGGCGAGTCCTCAATATCATTGGTCGTTTCCATCACCTCATCGATGCGCTCTGCAGCAGCCAGTCCTTTTTGAATGTCGTAGTATGCCTTGGAAAAAGATTTTGCTGGTTCAATCACGTGAAAAAAGGCCAGAATGAAAGCAAAAAAGGTGCTTGGCTCTAGGAAATCATTGAACACCTGTCCCGATCCATACCAGAGCAGTACAGCTACCGTCACGATACCTAAAAACTCCGATAGGGGGCTGGATAGATCACGGCGCCAAAGGATCTTGTTGAGTAGATACTTAAAGCCATTATTCTGAGATTCAAAATGCTGGCTAAAGTAATCTTCAGCTCCAAACCCCTTGATGATTTTTAGACCAGAAATGGTTTCATCTACAGACGAAATAATACGGCCCAAAGTGGCTTGTGCCAGGGTAGAGTTTTTCTTCAAGGTGCGTGAAATACCACCGATGATCAGCGCTGTAAACAAGATCAATACCAAAACAAAGAGGGTCAATGCGGGACTCACGTACACCATAAAGGCAATGCACCCGATGATGATCAAAGGAGACTTTACCACTACCTCAACCACATTGAGGATGCTGTGCTCCACCTCTTGCACATCGGTCGAAAATCTGGCGATGAGGTCCCCCTTGCGCTCCTGACTGTAGTAAGACATGGGAAGGTCCAAAATCTTCTGATATAGGTCGTGGCGCAAATCCTTGACGATGCCATTGCGCACTGGCACCAGAAATGCAAGCGATAGGTAGCGAAAGAAATTTTTGAAAAAGAAGATCGACACAATCAGACCACATACGTACAAAAGTGCCGTTTGCTTGCCGTGCCGTAAAATAAAGGTACTGTACTGATATTCCGACCAGGGACCGATGTTGTCTAGCGAGAGTTTGAGTGGTGGTGTTTCTGTCACATACTCTACCTGCTCAAACAGAATCTCGAAAAAGGGAATGATGGCGGGAATACTGACTACCGTAAAGATGGCTACAAGCACGTTGCACACGATATTACCAGCGACTTTCCCTCTATACCGGGCCAGATTCTTAAACAACTTCCAGAATGTGCGCACAGGCTATAACGGTTTGTGTCTTGGAGACTGTTGAAACAATTACGCCGATTCTTTCACTGCTACTTCTTCCTCTTCCTGCCACCCCATTGGGATCGCCAAAAATACTCGAGATCACAGGGCCTACGTCGGCTTTTCTTAGCTCGTCTGCGACCAAATCACATCGCGAGGGCAAATCGAGCCCGTCGTTCAATAGTCTCCCAGTCATAGGATAGTCAAAGGTACGACCAAAAAAGAAAACAACTCCGGCAGGTGCAAGTGCCTAATTGCCATCCAGCAGGGAGTCAAGTATGGGGATTGAGAAGGCTGTTCGAATCGACTACTCCTCCTTCAAGGTAAAGTTGGCTAGAAAGCCCGTATCGAAATGACCTTTCCGAAAATTGTCATCGCGCATAAGCTGTTTGTGAAAGGGAATGGTGGTCTTGATGCCTTCGATGATAAATTCTTCCAGCGCACGCTGCATTTTCGTGATGCATTCATCCCTTGTTTGTGCCTTGCAGATGAGTTTTGCAATCAATGAATCATAGTGTGGCGGCACCGTATATCCAGCGTAGACATGTGTGTCCACTCTGACACCATGTCCCTTGGCACTATGGAAACTGGTGATCTTACCGGGGCAAGGGATAAAATTGTTGTATGGATCTTCGGCATTAATGCGACATTCAATGGCATGCAGCGAAGGTTCGTAGTCTTCTCCCTTGATCGGCAGGCCAGCGGCCACTTTGATTTGTTCTTTGATCAGATCATGATCGATGACCTCCTCTGTCACGGGATGTTCTACCTGAATGCGGGTGTTCATCTCCATAAAGTAAAAGTTGCGATGCTTATCCACTAAAAACTCTACAGTGCCCACACCTTCGTATTTGATGGCTTTGCCAGCCTTGACCGCGGCCTGCCCCATCTTCTTGCGCAAGGTCTTGGTCATGAAGGGCGATGGTGCTTCCTCCACCAGCTTCTGGTGTCGCCGTTGTATCGAGCAGTCGCGCTCAGAAAGGTGCGCTACTTTACCGTGTTGGTCGCCGATGATCTGAATTTCGATATGGCGTGGTTCTTCGATAAATTTCTCCAGATAGATGCCATCGTTGCCAAAAGATGCCTCGGCTTCCTTCCTGGCGCTGTGCCAAAGCGATTCAAACTCTTTGGCTTCCTGCACAATCCGCATACCTTTACCACCACCACCGGCAGTGGCTTTGATCATGACCGGATAGCCGATTTGTTTGGCTACTTTCTTGCCGTGATCTACATCTTTGATCAAGCCATCAGAGCCTGGTACCACCGGTACCTTAGCTTTGATCATGGTCTCTCTAGCTGTCACCTTATCGCCCATCAGGCGTATCATGGTCGGTGTGGGTCCGATAAATTTGATGCCATATTCGGAGCAGACTTCAGCAAAGTCCGGATTCTCGGCCAAAAATCCGTAACCAGGATGTACACCATCGGCATTGGTGATTTCTACCGCTGCCATGATTTTTGGTATGCTCAGGTAGGACTCCGACGAAGGTGGTGGTCCAATGCAGACCGCTTCATCCGCGAAGCGAACATGTAAACTCTCCCGGTCGGCGGTGGAGTACACGGCAACCGTCTCAATACCCATTTCTCTGCAGGTTCTTATGATGCGCAAGGCGATTTCTCCACGATTGGCAATCAGGATCTTTTTCAGCATAGTTTTTTGAGTTTCGACAGCGCGACTGTCTACGGTTCAATCAAAAAGAGGACCTGATCGTACTCGACCGGAGTAGCATCTTCAACGACCACCTTCACTACGGTGCCACTTATTTCAGATTCTATTTCGTTGTAGAGCTTCATGGCTTCAATAATGCAGACGACATCGCCTTTGGCAATGGTATCTCCCACCTTCACGAAGGGAGGTTTGTCTGGAGCCGATGACCGGTAAAAAGTGCCTACCATGGGGGAGCTGATCTCCAGATAGCCATCATCTTGGGGTTTTTCAGCTTCGCCACTGCCCTCCTTACCGGCGCTCGGAAGGTCGGGAGATGGGGCAGCAGCAGGCGGTGCTGCTTGTACAGTAAATGCTGGTGTAGCTACTGGGGCACTAGGTGGGGTTGCCTTTTGCTTTGCACTGGCTTTTCCGTGTTTATTCGTCAGCATTGATATCTCAAAGTCACCCTCCTTGAGCCTAAACTCAATGAGGCCACTCTTTGACACCAGTTTGACTAGATCTGTTATCTGTTTAAACTCCATGGGTTATTTTTTTACACGCTCTTGGTAGTTGCCGGTGCTGGTCTCGATTCTCACAAGATCCCCTTCATTGATAAACAAGGGCACCCGGATCTTCGCACCCGTTTCAACGGTCGCGGGTTTAAAAGTATTGGTGGCCGTATCACCCTTGACACCGGGCTCGGTGTAGGTGACCTCAAGGATGATGCTCTGTGGTTGTTCTGCAGTCAGTGGCATTTCGTTTTCTGCATCAAAGAGTATCTCGATATCGGATCCTTCTTTGAGAAACTCGGCATTGGCGATCATTTCTGGCATCAACATCAGTTGGGCATAGGTATCCTTATTCATAAAGTGAAAACCTGTATCATCTTTGTAGAGATATTGGAATACTCGGCGCTCCACCCTGACATCTTTGATCTTATGTCCTGCCGGAAAGGTATACTCAATGTTCTTGCCCGATGTGACGCTTTTGAGCTTCGTGCGTACAAAGGCATTGCCCTTACCTGGCTTCACATGTTGAAACTCTACGACTTGGTAAATGTCATTGTTAAAATGTATGCATAAACCATTTCGAATGTCTGAAGTTGTAGCCATAAAAATACGATGTTCTCTTCTAAATCAGTTATGCTATAAAATACGATTTCTCACGCACCACTGTAGGCCCACTGTAGATAAGTAGCTCCCCAGGTAAAGCCTCCACCAAAAGCGGTCAAAATCAGATTATCTCCTGCACGTAGTTTGGATTCCCATTCCCAAAGACAGAGAGGAATGGTGGCCGCCGTTGTGTTACCATAGCGTTCGATATTCATCATAACCTTCTCGATTGGAAAATCCAGGGCATCCGCCACCGAGTCGATGATCCGCTTGTTGGCCTGATGCGGTACCAGCCAGTGCACATCATCGGCAGTCATATTGTTACGTGTGATGATGCGCTGCACCGTGTCGGTCATGCCCTTGACCGCAGCCTTAAAAACCGGCCTTCCTTCTTGATAGACGTAGTGCTCACGCCGGGCTACTGTTTCGGCGGTAGGAGGATGGAGCGAACCTCCCGCCTTCATCACCAGGTACTCGCGACCACTGCCATCGCCGTGCATGATCTCATCTTTCAGACCGTAACCGTTTTGTGAAGGTTCGAGCAATACCGCCCCTGCACCGTCTCCAAAAAGGATGCAGGTGGCCCGGTCACTGTAGTCGACGATCGATGACATCTTGTCAACTCCGATCACCAATACCTTGCTGTAGCGACCAGATTCAACAAACTTTGCCCCAGCACTCAAGGAATATAGGAAACCCGAACAAGCTGCATTGATATCAAATCCCCATGCATTGGTGGCACCGATCTTGGTATTAATGGTGTTTGCAGTATCGGGAAACACCGTATCTGGTGTGACCGTGCCACAGATGGTCAGTTGGATATCAGCGGGATCGGTACCTGTCTTAGCCAGTAAGCCTTTCACTGCTTCCACCGCCATATCAGAACTCGCTTTTCCTGTATCTTTGAGGATTCGCCGTTCTTTGATACCGGTGCGGCTGCTGATCCACTCGTCGGAGGTATCCACCATTTGCTCTAGCTCAGCGTTGGTAAGGACATAATCAGGTGTATAGCCGTGAATACCTGATATACTTGCCGTTTTTCCAGCCATCTAATTCGTAAAAATTGCGCTGCAAGGTAAAAAAAATGTACCAGATAGCACTTTGCTGTCGTTATCTAATCCTTTGTATCTTGCTTGCGATTTTGAGTGCACTTCGAAAAGGTTACCTGATCAAAAACGGCACTTTTGGCGATCTTTCTATTTTTCTCAATCGGCTGATCATTAGGCATCGCCTAGATCTCGAATAAGTGAAAATCTCATCCAAAATCGGCGCATTTATTGAAGATGTACCTTCCGAATGGCACTCAACTTCGACCAATGAACTTAAACATAGTAAATTGTGCTAATGTGTAAATGCCTTTTTGATAAAGCGTTGGCATTAAATTTGATATTATTCTAGATATGGTATCGTTTTGTGGACTCTGGTTCTTAAAGTGGGTGCTCCCTCTGGTGGTGAGCTTTGCTCCTACTGCCGATGATACCAGCCATATGGGCATCCAGTTTTATGATGGCACCTTGCAGGAAGCCCGTGACCAAGCCATGGCCGACGATAAACTGATTTTTATTGAGGTGTATGCAGATTGGTGTACCCCATGCAAAGTCATGGAAGAATCTACCTTTCGCGATGCTCAGGTGGTCGACCTCATCGAAAATCACTTCTTAGCCTGGAAAGTGGATGTAGAAAGTACCCCTGGTAAACTCTTCGCCATCCAAGAGGGCATACATTCACTGCCGGCATTGTTGGTACAGGACGCCCAAGGCAACCCATTGATGAAAATCAATAAGGCTCTGCAACCACAGGCTTTCATCCAAATGTTAAAAGCACATCTTTAACCGTCAGATAGGCAACAGATATCCCTGACAGGTGATCCTAGATAATAGATTCACTCCAGAGGTGTGCGTGTGGATAAGTATACCTTTTAGGTGCAATATATGAAGACCTGCATCGTTGGAATACTTGTTTCCGAAAACCGAGTGCGCTGAGGCCTCCGGAGTAGCCTGGCGTAAGAAAAGGTATTGTGCATGATCCAACCCATGAAACTGTGTACTGCTGCTTGCTTTTGGCTGGTATCTGCCTCTCTGTATGCACAAGTGGCGGAGGAGCTGATCGTCCCGGCGACACTGCTGCATAAAAGGGCTGCATGTGGAGGAGCTGCCATGGATGCAGGTACCATCGGAAGCATCACCCGCCTGGACGGGACCGGACAAAGTGCCGGCGGTGATGATCCTATCGTGCTCTGCTTTGGGGAGCAGATCTTCATCAATCACAACGGCGATGCTGTCTATGATGGTGATCCCGATACGGGTACAGACCCAGGTATTGGATACCTCTTCTACGATTGTGCACCCAACAGGGTGACCGGAGATGATGAGGCTTCCTTACTAAATGACAACTGTCTGATCACCAATAGCCCAATGCCCACCAAGGGCATTGCCTGGATAGCCAGGGGCAATACCGATGGCGACATCGTGTTCAACAATACGGGGCAGATACAAGAAATGTTTAATGGTGGAATGGCCAAACGGTTGTGGTTTGCCCCCGTCACCTTAACCAATTTCGACAGCCTCTCCTTTGATGGCGGCACTTGTCTAGATGTAAATAAAGGCCAGGGATTTTCTGTACTGTATCTCAATGATATTCAGCTGCTTGACTTTTCTACCATTCCTGGTGCGCTGATGGGTATGATGACCCTGGCAGGCGGTATGTCAGAAGTCGATGGTTTACCATATACCGTAACCTTGGTCAATGTAGACGATCCATTGGTCACGGGTACTGTAGATGCAGCGGTGAACCACAATGGGACCACGACCTTTAGTGTACCCTCAGCAGGCAATTACTTGCTGACCATCACCGACGGTCAGGGATGCTCAAAGACCTTCACTGTGAGCGTACCTGCCAACGATCCGGTGGGGTTGTGCTTCACCTCCGAAACAGTACCAGCTAATGGCAGCATATGCATGCCCGTGCTGGTGGGCAACTTTGACAGCCTCACGGCTACGGCATTCACAGCTGCATGGGATCCATCGGTGCTTAGGTTATCTACCGTGGGTAAGATACATCCCTCCCTAGGAAACAACGCCATACCAGATGTAATCAAAGCGGACATGGGTGTACTGCCATTCCTCTGGTTTGATCTAAGCACCGATGGTATCACTTTGGCTGATGGAGACACCTTATTTGAGATGTGTTTTGATGCCATCGGTGTACCCGGGCAAAGCACAGACCTGCGTTTTACCAGCGATCCTACCTTGATCTCTGTGACGGGCCTTACTGCTGAATTGCCATTTCAGACGAAGGATGGCTCTGTTACTATCACCATACCGAGCATCCCAGCCATCTATGCCAATGCCTGTCCTGATGGATCCGGCAGCACCGGTGAACTCTCTTATGTGGGTTTCGGGGGTATCGATCCCTATGTATATACCCTGCGGAATGCCAGTACCGGATCGACTATAAATATCGATACCCTGCTCACTGGGGAAGTGATCTCCTGGCCAGGGTTGGACGCCGGCACTTATGATATAGAGCTGGTGGATCAAAATGGTGCGGGTGTCCCTATGACCGTGAGTGTGACCTTAAGTGCTACCTTGTTTACCATCGACACGACGGTAGTCAATCCCAGCTGTATGGGTACACCCGATGGCAAGATTGTGATCGATGGCATTGTGGGCAATGGTCCCTTCAGCACCACATGGATGGCAGATGGCTCCACCCAGTATAACCTGGACAGCCTCACCGATCTTGGACCGGGAGACTACTCGGTGATCATCAACGACATCAATGGCTGTGCTGATACCGCGATGTTTACTCTGGAAGAGGATAGCTTAAAGGTATCGTTTAGCAAGCCCGTACTACCAGCCTGCGATGGTCAGCTTGGTGAGATAGAAGCAGCCGTAGAACCGGCCAGGGCTGGCGACTTTACCTGGCAATGGATGGACGAAAGTGGTAACCAAGTAGGAAATCTAATCACGGCACCTTCGCCCAATCGTCTACGGGATGTGCCACCTGGGCAGTACTTTCTAACCCTAAGTCGAGGAGGCTGCTCCATTATGGACTCGGTCGATTTGGGGGCCTCTAAGCGACTTCTGTTTTCGATGGATCCGGCTACCATCACCGAGGTATCCTGTCCAGGAGACACGAATAACTTTATTGGCCTGACAGCATCTGCCGATCCTGTAGCCAACCAATCCCCTTTCACTTGGATATGGGATGCAGCTACCATCAACAATGGCACCATCAATATCAATGGTGACCAGACCAGTGTAAGCAATCTGCCATCCGGTTCCTATGGCCTCACAGTCAGGGATGATCAAGGCTGCGAAAAAGACACCACCTTTATCATCACCGAGCCCGACAGCATCAAATTTGATTTGGGCATCCAGGCCCCATCCTGTCCCGATGGTACCAATGGAGAGATCAGGGCTTTCTTCAGTGCAGTGACTGGTGGCACTCAATATGAGCCACCGAGACCACCGTATGACTACCGTTGGTACATGTTGACGGACTCCACCCCGACACTCATTGCTACCCGTGGCTCATCACAGAGTGGTCTATCTGCCGGTGCTTATGCCCTGGCCATTACCGATGCCAATGGCTGTACAGATTCCACCACGGTCTCTCTCTACTCGGGACCCAACATCCAGATCCAACTCGATCAGGATCTGACCTGCCCGGGAGACAGCATCGCCCAGCTATCTGTAGTGGGTGACCTGACCGGCAATACCATCGCCTGGTCTACCGGATCGGATATGGAGACCATCAGCCAACTTGATGCTGGCCTGTATCAGGTATCGGTTACCGAGACCATCAATCCGGACTCGGTGTGCACCAGCGTAGACACCTTTCGTGTTACTGATCCAGACTTGGGTCTTATAGTACAGAGCCCCATGCAGTTTTCGCCACGTTCGCTGTGCAATGAACCCGATAGTGGGATTATCTTTAACCTGCGATTCACTACAGATGAAGGAGGACCCTACAGGTACGTTTGGGAAAATCTACCCAATGATACTTTGCCATTTTTATCGGTTTCCAGCAGTGGCGCATATCACCTGACAGCTACCTCAGACCGCACGGGATGCCTGGTGTATGACACCGTGATCAATGTACAGTTTCCAGAAAGGATAGAAATATCGGTGGATACCATAGGTCCCAGCTGCAACGGCGATACCGACGGCTCAATCGAAGTGCTGGCTACCGGGAGGGGTGGGCAATTTGATTTTAATTGGGGCGCGCCTGTGAGCAGTCCCGTGAGCGATGACACTTCAAGCCTGGTAACCGGTCTGACTGCAGGCACCTATGACATTACAGTGACAGAATCTGCCGATCCTACTTGTGCGGTGACCTTGATGCTACAAGTCAGCGAGCCCGATGTGCTGACCCTGGACATCGATACGGTGGGCACCCAAAACATCCGCTGTTTTGGACAAAAAGACGGGCAGATCTCTTTACACTGGCTGGGAGGCAATCAGGACATGGCCCCCACCATACGATGGTCTGGTGATACCATATCCAATACACTGCTCGCCAGCGGTCTGGATGCAGGCACCTACGATATAGTTTTGACAGACCATCGGGGCTGCAGCGATGCGATCACCATAGACATTACGGAGCCAGGAGAGATCTTTGCCACGATACCACAACCGACAGAGCCAGCATGCAATGGTTTTCAAACGATTGTGACTGTAAATTCGGCCTCAGGTGGCACGGGCAACAATTACACCTACAGCGTCAACAATGGGTCGACACAGGCCATCAACTTTGAAAGCAGCATTTTTGCTGGCCAGCACCTAATCTCGGTCTTTGATGAGATGGGTTGTCGCCTTGACACCTTCATTGAAGTATCTGAACCGCCACCCCTTACCGTCGATCTGGGTGAAGACTTCAGCGTGTCGTTGGGCGACAGTGCACGACTCGATGCCACCATCGATGCCCTGGCACCTATAGATGCCTACATCTGGACCCCGATGCAGGATCTTTCTTGCCTCAATTGCGAAAATCCATTTGTACAGCCCTTCGAAAGCCGGACCTACGAGCTTACGGTGGTGGATACGGACGGATGTGAAGGAAGAGATGATATCATGATCCTGGTCGACAAGGCTCGCAAAGTATACATCCCCAATGGGTTTACGCCCAACAATGACGGCCTCAATGAAATATGGACGGTCTATCCCGGTCCTGGGGTGCGCAGTATCAAGAGCATCCACCTCTTCGACCGCTGGGGCAACCTCGTGTACCAGGAGCAGGGTGAGAGCTTGTTTCCAGACGGTTGGGACGGTGTCTTTGATGGCAAACTGATGAATCCGGGCGTCTTCGCCTACTTAGTACAAGTGGAGTTTATCGACGGTAGGATTTTCACCTATCGTGGCGATGTAACGATGGTGTATTAGACAAAGGGTAAAAAGAGTAGCAGACGTATAAAGGGTAGCAGACGTATAAAGAGTAAAAAGAGTACCAGAAGTAGAAAGGGTAGAAAAGGTACAAAGCGTTACCTCTGATACTTCTGCTACCTTTTTTACCCCTGATACCCCTTTTACCTTTTTTACCCTTGCTACCTCTTTTACCCTTTTCACCCTTGCTACCTCTTTTACCTCTTTTACCCTTTTGGATTTGGATTTGGCTTCACCTTCACCATACCAAACAACCCCAACACTACCTCCGGCTGGGTGGGATCATTGGACTGGACAAAAATCCTTGCTCTCTGGCGACCTTGCTTACCGACGCTGTTGTAGGTAACCTCAATGCTATCTTTTTGACCAGGAGGGATGGGGGTTTCGGTAAACTTGGGTTTTGTACAACCACATGAAGCCCGCGCATGCTTGATGACAAGGTCACTTAGCCCTTCATTGCTAAACACGTAATGCAAGGTCACCCTTTCACCATGAAAGATGTCACCAAATTCCTTCCTGAGCGTCTCAAATTGGATCTTTGCTGCCATCGCTGTGTCCACTACTTCGCTACTTGGGCTATCGGCTGATTGGTCAGAAGCGGGATTTTGGCAGCCAGGTTCAGATAGGCTGATGACGATTCCTAGGATGATAAAACACACTGATCGCATGGGATTGATGATTATCGGATGAGCATGATGCTGCCAGATTTCACGAGATCTTGTCCCTGGCAGGTATATTTTATCTTGTACATGTACAGCCCTGGATTGACAGGCTTACCGCGGTAATAACCATCCCAAGAGTCACGGATATTGGTCGTCGTAAAAAGAACATTTCCCCAGCGATCGAAGATTTCAAATGCTTGGAGTACCTCGAGGGCAAAGGGATTACTGATGAAAAAGACATCGTTGCGACCATCACCATTGGGAGTAAAGGCATTGGGCAAAGGCACCTTACCACATTCGATATTGTCGGGATTGATCACTGATACGCGCACAGAATCTGTCGCGGTACATGACTCGTACTGATATTGAAGCATGAAGGTTTGAGTGCTGGGAGGCGTAGCCAAAGTGACCAGACCATCAACCGGGCTGGTCTGAGTGCTGGGCGTCCAAGCATAGGTTGGCGCACAGGTGGCGCCAGACTTGAGTTGGGCATTGCTGCCCTGATAAATCGTGGTATCGGCAGTGATCAACCGGTCTGGGGCCAGGTAGAGACTGCTGATTTGTGCTGGTGAAAGGGCTTCGTTAAAAAACTTGATTTCATCTACCAATCCGGCAAACTTGCGATCGCTGGTTCCGATGCAAGGGCCATTGCCTATTTGCAGTGGTGACATGGTGGTCAAGTCGATCAAGCTAGTCACGGGTTGACTGGCCAAGAATTCACCATTGACATATATACTATGGCTTCGACTGTCCTTGACCACTACCAAGTGTATCCAGCAGATCCCGGGATCGAGTCTCTCACTAAAGGAGGTCCTTTCGGAATCCGATTCTGCAATATCTACTACCAAGGTTCGAGAGGATGGGGTGTACCGCACCGCAAAGGCATGATCCAAATTACAACTGCTCCGCTTGGACAGAATATCGTGGGTACCGGCATTGTCGGTGGTGCGGAAGTACATACTGAGGGTGAAAATATCCGCATCGAAATAGCTCTCCACATTTCCGGCAAGCACCACATGGTCATCTACGCCGTCTAGTGAGAGGGCATTCCCTTCTACTCCGCAATCGCAGGTAGGATCACCGAAAATAATGCCGTCTGAGTTATTGAGACTTACATCAGTGGCATCGCAAGCTTCAAAAGAGTAATGGGCCACCAGGCCGGGAATATTCTGTGCCGCCACCTGATAAGGTAGAAGATAAAGGAAGAGTGAGAGCGATATTTGCTTCATCGATTAGCTATTCAACCCTCCCAACAGACCACCAAGTCCCGGAGGCATCAGGTCATTGATCATTTTTTCGGCTTCGGCAGCTTCACGTTCTGTCGCGATCTCCAATGCCTGATTAACAGCGATCACCAGCAGATCTTGCAGTTGCTCTAGGTCCTGCACATCCACTTTCTCGGCGTCAATCGCAATATCCAGAATCTCACGATTGGCGTTGGCCTTGACCATGATGCTCCCTCCATCTACCTCTGCTTCCACTACTTCCAGGGCAAGCCGCTTTTTCATCTCAGCCTGCTTCTCTTTCATGTTGCCAAACAAGTTTTCTAGCATATTCGATAAGTTGTTAATCAATAACGATGCCGCAAAAATAAATGTTTTGATGGTTTGAATTTAGTGCCGGAAGATGGTGGCTATCCCGTCTTATTGTTTGAATTGTTTGAAGAACTTCACGCTTGGATAGGCAATGGGATCGAATCCCTTGGCCAATGAATGTGGAAGTACCAAAATCTAGAATGCGCCTTCAAACGAATGGTTGAAGAAGAAGATATAGAAGAGCAATAGCATATAACCCTCCCACTTGGTGATGCGTTGGCCGATGGAAATGATGGCAAAAATGACGGTAGCAGCCACCATAAACGGAAGTGAAAATCCCAGCGTCGTCTCAGTGATCACCAGGGGACCAAAAAAAGATGGGATGGCGATCACGGCATAGGTATTAAACATATTCGAGCCCAATACATTGCCCACCGCGATGCCCGGTTTGCCTTTGCGGGCTGCGGTGATGGACACTGCCACTTCGGGAAGTGAAGTGCCGAGTGCCACCAGCGTCTGAGCCAAGACCGTGGAATCCAGTTCGAAGCTGCGTGACAGATCATCTATGGCATCGACGGTAAAGTCGGCACCATACTTGACAAATACCCCTCCTAAAATCAGTAAGAACACATCTTTCCAGGTGGCCTTTGGTCTCTCTTTATCAGATTGCTGGATCCCCGATAACGAGTTTGCCAGGAAAATGACCAAGCCTATCAGCATGACGATGGCTTCAAAGTTGCTCAGATGGTGATCGGCGAAACAAAACCAAAGCAGCAAGGCCGAGCCAACCAACATGGGCATATCTACATCCATCAGATCGTAGTCCATTTTCGCCACTCGTCCAACCGAAGCCACCAACCCTAGTACCAGTAAAATATTGGTGATATTAGACCCAATCACCACCCCACTCACGATCTCTGATTCGTCATTGAGCACAGCTGTGATGGATGAGGCCAGCTCTGGCAGTGAGGTGCCAAAGGCCACGATGGTCACTCCGATGATAAAAGGTGAAACTCCCAATGAAAGGCCAATCTTTTCAGCAGAGTCGACAAACCAGTCAGAGCCTTTGACCAGTAAAAAGATGCTGCCAGCTAGAATGACAAATCCGAGAAAAATATCCCAATCCATGGATCTGATTAAGAAGTGTGTGCAAATGTAATCATTAAATGCAGCACCTCCTTATTGGCGCATGGTCGCATTGGTGAGGCCCTGTGCAAAAAAAATGGATGACAAAGAATGATGCGGAATAGTACATTTGTGCTATGGCAAGTAAGAGTGTCCAACCACATCAACCGCAGCTGGAGAGCGAAATGTCCTTTCTGGAACATTTGGAGGTCTTGCGTTGGCATTTGATACGATCCATCGCTGCCATTGCCCTCTTTGGTATTGTGATGTTTCTCAGCAAGGATTTTGTCTTTGACCGGATCATCTTCGGTCCGAAATTTGGTGATTTTCCTACCTACAAGTTCTTTTGTCATTTTTTCAATACGATGTGCGAACCTCCACTTTTAGAGATTCAGACCATCAAGGTGGAAGAGAAATTTATTACCCACCTCAAAGTGTCGATCATTCTCGGCCTGGTGGTAGCATTTCCCTATATATTCTACGAGGTCTGGAAATTCATCAAACCTGGTCTCTACCCAAATGAGCAACAAGCTGCCAGGGGTATTGTACTGATCTGCTCGTGTTTGTTTCTCATTGGTGTGTGTTTTGGCTACCTGATTATCTCACCTTTTGCATTGAGCTTTTTATCCGGATATGAGGTTGCGGATACAGCGTCCACTGCGACGCTGACCTCTTATGTGAATAATATGACCATGTATACAGTGCCAGCCGGTATCATCTTTGAGCTGCCCATCGTCGTGTACTTTCTTTCGAAAGTGGGATTGATCACACCGGAATTTATGCGGAAGTACCGCCGCATGGCCGTCGTGGTGATTTTGGTCATGGCCGCCATCATTACACCACCCGATCCCACCACGCAGATGCTGATCGGAGTGCCTCTGTACATTTTGTACGAAGTGAGCATTGTGATATCTAAGCGGGTAGTCGCTAGTCAAGAAGCTGAGGCTAATGCGTAGGATTTCCTCCTCAGCAACGCTTGGACTAAAGCTGTTCCTACCCACCTTTTGGATCGTCTTTTTTGGGGTGCTCACGGTGGCCATTCTCATGAGTGGCGTCGGAAAATCACCCATATTTGGCAACTGGATCTTCAAGGGAGGGGTACTTCTCTTTTTCATATGTGGAGTATTGGTGTTGTATTTCACGTTGTTTCAGCTCAAGCGAGTGGAGATTGATCATGAATATGTGTATGTGACCAATTATTTCAAATCGTACAAGTACCCATATCACAATGTGGAGAAGATCAAGGAGCACAATCTACTGATCTTGCACGTAGCTGTGATCGTACTTAAGCAGCCTGGTGTCTTTGGAAAGAAGATCGCCTTCATCGAGAGCCGGCAGAAATTTGAAGACTTTTTAAAATCCTTTCCCAACCTGGCCAGTAAGCTGGTGCACGATGATGATGGCTGATCTCTGCATTTTCCTTGCAGAATGACGATGTTCCGCTCTAAAAGATATAGACACAAGCACCCAAATTATGGCACCTTTCGGAGCCATCAAATAATTCCGACCTCACCAACGCCAGAGCATAGTTATTCCCCACTCGCTGGAAAATGGATTCTGGAAGCTCTGAATGGAGTGTGCGATGACCATGAGTTTTTGGGCAGCAGGTGGAGTCCGTATTCTAGTAATCATTCTCCATCGGCCCTAATACCTGCGATTCGAGTCTGTTATTTTTCTATTTTAGGTAGATGTCGGGGCCCATCAATAATATTCATGACAAGTTTTTCAAAACGCTGGTCTCCGATATTGGCTTTGCCAAAGCGTTTCTCAGGCAATTCTTGCCAGCGGAGGTGCAGGACATTTTAGATCTCTCGACCCTGATTTCTCAACCGGATGGATTTATTGATCATAATTTTCAGGAGTACTTCATCGATGCTGTTTTTCAGTGTCAGCTAAAGGACAAATCAGCACCATGTTCCATCTCGGTTTTGCTTGAACACAAAAGTCAAATTGAAAAACAAACTTCTTTGCAAGTGCTTGGTTACGTGGTCCAGGCATACTTTACACAGTGGCGCCATACGCAAGAACTTACGCCTGTCATTCCACTAATCTATTACCATGGCAAACGTAAATGGCAACTTCTGTCGATCCACGATCTAATGGGTACTTTGCCAGAAAGTCTATCACCCTTTGTACCTCATTTTCGATCCATCTTCGTAGATGTGGCCAGTATGAAGGACGCAAGTATCCTATCTCTTCGGAACGCACTCTTAAGAGCTGCGGTCATGACACAGAAATACAGTAATGATCCCAAGGGTCTATTGAGCAGGCTTAAGGTGATTTTCGGGAAGCTTACTACCGAGGACACAAGAAACTTATTGCAGCCGTTGATTGTTTACTACTTTGAAATTGTCGACATTAGGTATGATAAATTGGTGGAAATTCTCGAAGAACTGCCACCGTCCGTAAAATCCGATATTATGAGCACCTATGATCAAATTGCTGAACAATATACCAACATTGGGTTGAAGAAAGGCATGGAGAAGGGTATTGAAAAGGGTATTGAAAAGGGTATTGAAAAGGGTATTGAAAAGGGTATTGAAAAGGGTATTAAACAAAATCAAAAAACAGTCATTTTCAATGCACATATGTCTGGCATGTCCATAGATCTGATAGCTAACATTGTAGATATCCCAGCATCTATGGTGGAGCGAATCCTAAAGGAAAAGGAAAGATCTAGCTAATTCGAAAATCTACTCAGACCAAGTGGGTGCCATGTGAGGCTGTACGGCACTAACTTATCGATCACCCAGCGTGATGATCGGGCATATCATCTCCTCCATGGAGATTCCACCATGCTGAAACGTGTTGCGAAAATAGTTGTTGTAGTAGTTGTAGTTATTGGGATAGAGAAAGTACTTGTCGTCTTTGGCGAATATATAGGCCGAGCTCATATTTGGTCTGGGCAAACCAGCTTCTTCTGGATCTCTGACTTCTAAGACATCCTTAGCATCGTAGCGTAGGTTTCTTCCCATCTTGTACCTGAGGTTGGTGGTCGTATCCTTGTCTCCTACCACCTTTGAAGGCTGCTTTACACGTATGGTGCCATGATCAGTGGTCACAATCAGGATGATGTCTTTGCCAGCCAATTTCTGCAAAGCCGTCCAGAGTGGAGAATGAGTAAACCATGAGTTGGTGAGAGAGCGATAGGCGCGCTCGTCACCCGCCAGTTCTTTGAGTACTTCCATCTCGGTACGGGCATGCGACAGCATATCGATAAAGTTGTACACAATGGCTGTGAGGTCATTGTTTAGATAATTGAGTACTTGATCCTCCAGTTGTTGCCCGTGCGATACGTTGGTCACTTTGATATAATCCATCTTAACAGGCTCCCTGACAAGTCTGTCAAGTTGAGATTTGAGCAACTCTTTCTCGTAGAGGTTCTTACCTCCTTCATCCGTATCGTTGCGCCAGTACTTACTGTAATGCTTTTGAATTTCTGAAGGTAGTAACCCAGCAAAGATGGCGTTGCGGCTGTACTGCGTAGAGGTCGGCAGAATACTCATGAAAAATTCCTCTTCCCTCACGCGATAGTGGCTCTGTAGCACTTTCTCGACCACTTTCCATTGATCAAAGCGCAAATTATCCAGGACTACCAGAATCACCGGCTTTTTATGTTTCAGATGGGGCAACACTTTTTCTCGCATCAGGTGGTGTGAGAAAATAGGCCCTTCTTGGCGGTCGCTGATCCAATCGAGATAGTTCTTAGCTACGTATTTCGAAAATTCGTTATTGGCTTCAGACTTTTGCATAGAAAGTATGTCGGCCATTTCCTCGGTATGTGACTCATCAAGCTTGATCTCCCAGTTTACAATCTTCTTGTAGACACTGATCCAGTCTTTGTAATCCAACCCACTATTGATTTCCATGAATATCTGCCGAAAATCCTGCTGATAATCAGAGGCTGTCTTTTCTCTGACCAATCTTTTGTTGTCAATAATTTTCTTGAGGGTCAGCAGGATCTGATTGGGATTCACTGGTTTGATCAAATAATCATCGATCTGTGAGCCAATGGCCTCTTCCATCACGGTCTCTGCCTCATTCTTTGTGATCATCACAACGGGTACGTTAGTGCTGGTTTCTTTGATCTTTGAGAGGGTTTCCAGGCCGGTCATGCCAGGCATGGACTCATCGAGAAAAACTACATCGATGTCGTTTTGTTGCTCAAATTCTTCAATGGCATCGTAGCCATTGGTGACAGTCACCACGTCATAACCTTTTTTCTCCAGAAAAATCAATTGTGGTTTGAGCAAATCGATTTCGTCGTCGGCCCATAGTATTTTGATGTTGTCCATATCGGAATCATTATAGTTGAATAGCGTAAAATAAAATGTGCGGAGTAAGAATTAGACGAAATCTTCCCATTTTTGCCACTCTCAAAACGCAGGGCAGCAAGCATTAGTACCTATGGAGCTGAATAAGAGAAAGATATTCAATGATCCCGTCTATGGCTTTATCACTATCCCCTCAGACATCATCTTTGATCTGATCCAACACCCCTATGTACAAAGACTACGCAGGATCAGTCAACTTGGGCTGACACATCTCACTTATCCGGGAGCATTGCACACACGTTTTCACCATGCATTGGGTGCAATGCACTTGATGACTCTGACCATCGAGCAACTGAAGCAAAAAGGCACCAACATCACTCCACAGGAAGAAGAGGCCGTTTTTATTGCCATCTTGCTCCACGACATCGGGCATGGACCTTTTTCACATGCTTTAGAACATCTTTTGCTCAACACAGACCACGAACAGCTGTCGCTGGCACTCATGCAGGAGCTCAATCAGGAGTTTGATGGACGACTGACCAAAGCCATCGACATTTTCAGCGATCGCTACCACAAGAGGTTCCTCCATCAGCTGATTTCTGGTCAGTTGGATATGGATCGACTCGACTACCTCACACGCGATAGCTTTTATACAGGAGTCATGGAAGGAAAAGTGGGATACGATCGCATCATTAAGATGCTGCGAGTAGTAGAGGATCAGCTGGTCGTGGAGGAAAAAGGGGTCTACTCGATCGAAAGTTTTTTGGTCGCAAGGAAAATCATGTACTGGCAAGTATACCTACACAAGACGGTTTTAGCCGCCGAGCTCATGCTGAAAGCGGCTGTCAAGAGGGCCAGGGAGATTCAGGTACATGGGTCAGATGTCCGGATGTCAAGCGATCTGTCTCAGGTGTTAGAAGGTGATTGGGTGCAAGAAAGGGAACGAAAAGCCCTACTCAGGTCGTTTGTACACTTAGATGACTATGATATCGTAGGGTTACTGAAAAATGCCTTATATTGCAGTGATTTTCAACTCCAATTCTTAGCCAACGGACTCATTAACAGAAAGTTATTTAGAGTCGAGTTGTACGACAACCCCATTGAATCAAATCAAAGACACCAGATCAAAGAACTGGTATCGCGGAAACATGGTACGGACATGCGCATGTCTTCAAACCTCATTTTCGAGGGTATGGAGCATGCTGAAACCTATGATGTGAGCCAAGAGCAGATCAAGATGCTCAGCAAGAATGGCGAGGTATTACCATTGACACACTATGATGTTGGCCCATTTTCCTCCTCTGTAGCAAAATATTATATCTGTTACCCCAAGTGAATCAAGGATTCATAAGAGAGATCTAGTATTTTTTTTAACCATCAAATGTATTATTTCATGAAAAAGATTGAAACCTTATTGTTAACCCTATTGCTCTGCTGCACGGTAGGTCTGATGGCACAGCCAGGAGATATGCCAGCCAATGCAGAGCCGGGAAAATGCTATGCAAAGTGCCTCATCGCCGATCAGTACGAAACTGTGACTGAGACGGTAGTGGTGAAGCCTGCATCGGCTCGTACTCAAATCATCCCAGCTAAGTACGAAACCGTAACGGAGCGGGTGCTCGTCAAAGAAGCATCCACCAAGATTATGCCGGTACCAGCCAAGTATGAGACCGTCACCGAGAGGGTACTTGTCAAGGAAGCATCCACCAAGTTGGTGCCCGTACCCGCTGTGTATGAATCAGCGACTGAACGCGTGATGGTCAAAGAAGCCTCATCACGTATCGAGAGCGTGCCAGCAAGGTATGAGAATGTGACGGAGGATGTGATGGTCAAGGAGGCCTCAAGTACCATAGAGCGAGTGCCAGCTAAGTTTTCTACCGAGGAACAAACCATCGAAATCTCTCCAGCGACCACGCAATGGGTCAAGAAAAAAGCCGATCCTAGCTGTCTATCTGCCGATCCTGATGACTGCCTAGTGTGGTGCCTAGTCGAAGTACCAGCTAAGTACCAGACAGTGCAGAAGCGAGTGAGGGTAGGCTGTCCTACTGGTTATGTGGACAATGGTGAAGACTGTACCAAAGAGATGCCAGTAGGTGCTGAATACGCAAAACGCACTTATCGCAAACTGATATCTCCTGCATCTACCAAGGTAGTAGACATTCCCGCTGAGTATAAAGAAAGGACCTTCCAGAAACTGGTGTCCGCTGCCACGACAAAAGTGGTGGAAATCCCCGCTCAATATGAAGAGCGAACTTATCGTAAGCTGGTATCTCCTGCATCCACCAAGGTAGTAGAGATCCCAGCTGAGCATAAGGAGCGAACCTATAGAAAGCTCGTTGCACCTGCATCAGTAAAGACCATTGACATCCCACAGGAAACTAAGACCATCACTTCTAGAAAACTCGTGAAGAAAGGTGGTTTCTCTGAATGGAAAGAGGTGGTATGCGCAGCTGACATCACCGATGAGCTGGTGCGCAAAGTACAGATTGCATTGCGAGACGAAGGCTTCGATCCGGGCCCAATCGATAATATCTTTGGCACTCTGACCAAAGCAGCATTGCGAAAGTATCAGCAATCAAAGGGCCTTCCTATTGGAAGCCTAGATATTGAGACGCTTAATGCTCTGAAGGTCAAATATTGATGATATCTGCACACAGCAAGTGTGAGCCACATTTACTTGAAAGAAGGGTCGTGCTGTTGCAGCATGACCTTTTTTTCTCTAGTACCAGAGAGAAGTGCCGATCGATACGACATCATAGCCAAAAAACCGTGTCACCTTATTACTGTAGTACCCTAAAAAATCTAAATTTGCATTTTTTCCCGGTGCTGGTAATGAGCACTTGTTGCTGCACCGGGTTTTTCTAAACTTTGTGGCCATTGTTTTGCTACCATCATTTAATGACCACAGCCATCCACAACGGAATGCCAGATCAAATCGTATCGCAGCTCATCCAACAAGAATTAAAACGACAAAGAGTAGGCTTGGAATTGATCGCCTCGGAGAATTTCACCAGCCAGGCTGTATTGGATGCCATGGGCACCTGCCTTACCAATAAGTACGCAGAGGGATACCCTGGTAAGAGGTATTATGGCGGTTGTGAGGTGGTCGATGAGGTTGAAAGGCTGGCTATTGACCGATTGAAAACACTCTTTAATGCAGAGTATGCCAACGTCCAACCGCACTCAGGAGCACAGGCCAATGCAGCTGTATTTTTAGCTACCTTACAACCTGGTGATACGGTCTTGGGATTTGATCTATCGCATGGTGGTCATCTGTCACATGGATCTCCCGTCAATTATTCCGGCAAGGTTTATCGACCGGTTTTTTATGGTGTACAGCAAGATACTGGATTGATCGACATGGACGATGTGGCTCAGATTGCTAGAAGAGAGCTGCCTAAATTGATCATCTGCGGTGCTTCGGCCTATGCCCGTGACTGGGACTATGCCCGTTTTAGGTCTATCGCTGATGAGGTGGGAGCGCTTCTGCTGGCCGACATCGCTCACCCAGCTGGACTGATCGCCGGTAAATGGCTCAATGATCCCATGCCGCACTGCCATATTATTACTTCGACAACCCACAAGACCCTGCGTGGACCACGAGGAGGCCTGATCATGATGGGCAGCAATTTTAATAATCCTTGGGGTAGAAAGACGCGCAAAGGCTCACCCATCAAGATGTCGGCCATCCTGAACAGTGGCGTATTTCCTGGCATGCAGGGAGGTCCTCTGATGCACGTCATCGCCGCAAAGGCAGTAGCATTTGGAGAGGCCCTTGAGCCCTCATTTCGTACCTATGGTCGACAAGTAATATCCAATGCGCAGACTCTAGCTGCAGCCTTTGTGGATCATGGGTATCACCTGATATCTGGTGGCACCGACAACCATCTTATGCTCATAGACCTACGCTCAAAGGGTTTGACAGGCAAACGTGCGGAAGCTGCCCTGGTAGCCGCAGACATTACCGTCAACAAGAATATGGTGCCCTTTGACACTGAATCACCCTTTGTCACTTCTGGCATACGCATCGGTACTGCAGCCATCACATCCCGAGGACTCGTCGAAGAAGATTGTAAGCAGGTATTCGAGTGGATCCATGCTGTTCTGTCGAATATCGATCATGAGCCAACGATTAGATCGGTGAAAAAAGCAGTGAATCATTATATGGAGCGATTTCCATTATATGAGTCACAGCAGGTCTTGTCGTAAGTGACTCTGATGGGCATTGGTGCCAAGACTTGAAATTACTTAAGGGCAGCATGAGACGATAAGCCTCCCTTTTCACATGTACTCCCCCATATCGGTCTAGGATCTGAAACATACCATCGCGAGCCGTCATGACCAGTAACCAGCGTTCCCTTCCGCGCTTGCCAATTCAATGGAGAAACCTGCGCGAACATCCGCTGATGCTATTCATGGACTTGACCCGAACTTGTGAAATGCCTTCGGTGTCGGGATGCTCATCAGACATCTGATCATGTCGATATCATACAATGCTGCATGGCAGGTCCAGCAACGGATACCATGGTCTATTGCAGTGGTGGATCGTAAACGATATCAGTCAAAAATAGGCCATGAGCCGGTGCAGACAAACGTCGCGCCAATACGTGCTGGTGATCCAGGGATTTCCTGACTTGTTCAAGCGCCAACTGGCCACTTCCTACCTGTATGCACATCCCAACTATGAGGCGAACCATCCCTCTGAGAAATCGATTGGCCGAAACTTTATAGGTCATTTTCTCAGGAGATATGGACCATTCTGATTTAGATATGTGGCAACGGTAGTGTTTGGTGTCAGACCTACTTTTACAAAAGGGATAGAAAGCCCCATAGCTCAAAAGGAGGCTAGCAGCTGCCTGTACCAAAGCATGATCCAGCTGATGAAAACCGTAATAATGATATTGCAGTGCACTCAGAAATGGATCTGGTTTTGCCGTCAGATGGTATTGATAGGTACGTTCAACGGCGTTGAATCGAGCATGTATATCACCGCCTACCTCAAAAATGTCGTGGACTACTATGGCTGGTGGAAGCATCTTGTTTAGGCGAAATACTGCATCCTGTGGCAGTGGCTGATCCATATCAAAATGTGCATAGAACATCGAAGCATGTACACCGGCATCCGTGCGACCGCACCCCACTATGTCTGTAGATCGTTGAAAGATGGTGGACAACGCCTCTTGAATCGCCCCCTGCACAGAATGCCCCTTTGGTTGACTTTGCCAACCGATGAAAGATGCCCCATGATATGCCAGTTTGATGAAATACCGCATACCTCCATCCATTAACCTATCCAGATCATATTTAGCGAAGGTATTACTTTTATTCACCCTAACCGGGTAAAGAGGATGGGACCGGTGACCTCAATGTTAACCTACATAGGTGCTATCTCTGGCCATGGAAGCACACATCAGTGCACCACCTAATAATCCGATGTCTTTAAGCAATCCCATCATACTCATCTGCATGGTATCTTCACTTCCCAAACCAGGTGCATGCACGAGTAGAATAAAAAGAAGCAGTTCCAGGGCCAGAAGGAGACAAGCCAGCTTATCGAGTTTTCCGATAAAAATGCTAACGGCTGCCAGGATCAACGTAATGCCTGTAAAATAAACCATGGCAACACCCCCGGGAGCCATGGCTGCCATGTCTTCGCCATTCATAAAGTGGAAAATGCCGAAGATCAAGAAAGGCACGGCAAATAGATATCTTCCCAATCCAATGATTTTGTTCATAACAATTTGATTTAGTGAAAAATTTATCCGCACGGCAAAATACGGATATATCTCTGTGAATCAGATCGTCTTACAGTATTAATCTTGGAACGTGTTGTTTGCCAGACATTTGATCCGATAAATGGCATATGCTCTGACCAACTTGAGAAATGGCGATTCGTAAGCCAACCAGTAAATGCAGCCAGATAAATACTTCCTTTGACATATTACAGCTTAAACTACCATCTGCAAGGCATTATCCCTTTTCAGAGAGCCATAAGTAGTTGGTCGGCAATCTTCCTGTCGTTAGACAATCGCGGTACCTTATTTTGGCCTCCTAGTTTGCCGATGGAGTCCATATACCTGCGAAACGAATTTGGTCTCAATGCCGTCACTTTGGCCCGGCGCAGAATCGATCCTTCTATCAAGTCTTTGTAGTAAATATTCTGATCCTGCAAGGCGCTGTCTAAGTGTCTCTCGACCTGCTCTATATCTGGGGGGGGCTCAGCAAATTCAATCAGCCATTCATGATACGGTAATCCCTGAGCCGGGGTAACTTGTGGTGCTACTGTAAACTCAACAATCTTCAGTGCAAGAGCTCGACTCGTCATCAGCATAGCATCTTCCACTTCCTTGCCAATCACGTGTTCGCCAAAGGCTGAGATAAAGTGCTTGATGCGTCCACTCACCACCAGCCGGGGTGGATCTATGGACACAAATTCGACCGTGTCACCGATATTATAGGCCCAGAGACCTGCATTGCTGGTCACGATCAAAGCATATTGTACACCCATACTCACCTCTTCCAGACTAAGTCTCTGGGGATCAGGTTGATCGATGTCTTTGAGAGGTACGAACTCGTAGTAGATGCCAGCATTTATATTCAGCAACAGACCCTCGTGCGGCTGCTTGTCCTGGAAGGCAAAAAACCCTTCAGAAGCAGGAAAGGTCTCAATGCTCGGAATCGAATCTCCTACCAGTTCTTCCAATTTAGCCCTATAGGGTTCGTAGCTGACACCCCCGTAAACGAATAGGGATAAGTTTGGAAAAACCTCCCTGACCACCTTTTTGCCCGTACAGTCTAGTAAAACCTCATAATACATCTGCACCCACGGTGGAATACCACCAATAAGACGAACATCGTCCTGATGGGACTCTTTGACGATGGCGGCTACCTTCTCCTCCCAGCTCGCGATACAATTGGTCTGATAGGAGGGCATCTTGTTAGCTTTTAGGTAGTTGGGGATCTGATGATTGACGATGCCAGACAGTCGGCCTGTTGCAATGCCATTAGAAATAGTCAGCTCAGGAGACCCAGAAAGGTAGAGCATTTTTCCATCCAGGTATTCACCTCGCCCTGTTTCTATCAAATAATTGAAAACGCTGTTCCTGGCTGTCCGCACGTGGTGTGGAGTACTCTCAGGCGTCATCGGGATATACTTGGTCCCAGATGTAGTTCCACTCGTTTTTGCAAAGAAATTCGGCAGGCCTGGCCACAAGACATCTCTGACACCTGACTTCACTTGTTTGAGGTAGGGAACCAAGGCTTCGTAGTCTCGGATTTTCACGTAGTTGCAAAAGTCCCTCCGGTCATGGATCTTGTCAAAATGATGATCTCGGCCAAACTTGGTTGATCTGCCCTTTTCGATCAAGTGTTTGAAAAGCCTCTGCTGCAGTCGCACCGCTGAACGAGCTTGGTGCCTGATATCACGGGTGACTTTCCATGCAAACGGACGCAATAAGGTGGATTTTAGACCCATCTAGCAAACATAGATTTGGACTGCTAAGGTAACGATTTCAGTCCTCTGCCCTTACCTTGGGTATTGTCGAGTGTCTTCGATTTCCCACTTGTACCGCCTGGTTCCGGGATTATCACCACATCCATCAGCGATGCAAAGCACACTTCCTTACACAGATGTACTCACTAGCGTATCAACATTCCAAAATCTGAGATGAGGCTAGATTACTGCAATGAACGAGAAAGATCTTTGGCACCCTTGGGTCCACCTGGACTATACATGTTAGGGTGGGCTAGTCGATTCGCAGGTCCTCGACATGGTATCCAGGATATTGTGCCTTGTCAAACTGGAAGGCACTGGCATCTGGATGCTGATTTCCTTGCATGTCTTCGATGATCACTTCATATTTGGTACCATTCTTTCCAAACACCTCGATCTTCTCTATGGTATGTTTGTCTTTCAGCACGGTTAGCCTGGCCTTCGAGTATTCGCTATGGCGGTCTTTCGGCTTAAACTCAATTTGCTGCAGGGTATGACTGCCACTTCCTTGCTCACTAGAGAGCATATACTCAAAGTGAGGATTATTGTAGATGGTCAACAGATTGGTTGGATTCATAATGTTGTCCTTGTCGTCCACCACAAACCGATGGATCTGCACTTCCTGAATCTCTTTATCTACAAGCCACTGATTAGATCCATCTGACATCGAGATCATGGAGGGCATCTCGAGGCGGTACCGATTATTTTGCTGTATGTAGCTACCGTGCTGCATTGTGGGCTCCTGCTCCGGGATGAGCAGGCGCAGAGAGAATGTATAAGTTACATCATCTAGCGCAGACACCTTCTGCTCGATCTTGTGCAAAATCTCAGCCGCGTGCTGATCCTTGTCAGGTGATTGTGCCAGAGCATCAACGAGGAGTAGGACTGTCATGGTGGCTAAAAGGTATCGCATTGTATTAATATTTAAGGGACCATCGAGGATCACCGCAATGAAATCTTGGTCATCAGCATCCTATTAGGAGACGAAGTTATCGCTCCTGTGCTACACGATGAGGCCTTTTTAACGATTCTTTAAGATGAGATGGGCAAGCCCCATGCCAAGAATGAATGATGATCTCGATGCTATCTCGACACTCCGACAAGATCCCAAATCAAAATCGCCTACTGATAAGTAGATGGCACTCGTTTAAGTGAGCTCCCTAATGTTGTTTGAGTAAGTCCATCTGATGATGGAGCTCCATCTCACTGGTCATCAAAACCTCCCGTGCCTTACTACCCTCATTGGGTCCCACCACACCTAGGGCCTCCAATTGATCCATAATTCTTCCTGCCCTATTGTAGCCCAAGCGGAGTTTACGTTGGATCATGGAAGTGGATCCCTGCTGGTTGTGAATCACCAATAAGGCAGCTTCTTCAAACATCTCATCCAGTTCCTTCAGGTTGACACCACCTACCATTTTTCCCTCATCTTCACCTGTGTACTCCGGCAGGTAGAAAGGTACAGCATATCCCTTTTGAGAGGCTATGCTTTCGATCACCTCTTCCACCTCCGGTGTGTCTACAAATGCACATTGTAGTCGAATCATGTCGCTGCCATGTGTGAGCAACATGTCTCCCCGTCCGATCAGCTGATCAGCTCCACCCGCGTCAAGAATCGTCCTACTATCAACTTTAGAAGTCACTCTAAACGCCAGTCGAGCTGGAAAATTTGCCTTAATCACCCCGGTAATGATATTCACACTGGGTCGCTGGGTGGCGATGATGAGATGGATACCCACTGCCCTAGCAAGCTGGGCCAATCTGGCGATTGGGAGCTCAACTTCTTTTCCTGCTGTCATAATCAGATCGGCAAACTCATCGATGACCAGTACGATGAAGGGCAGGAATCGGTGTCCGTTATTTGGGTTCAGGCTCCTGGCTGTGAATTTCTTGTTGTATTCTTTGATGTTGCGGGCATGTGCTTTTTTTAACAAGTCGTAGCGCTGATCCATTTCGATGCACAGCGAATTCAGGGTATAGACCACTTTGCTGGTTTCGGTGATAATGGGCTCATCTTGATCGGGTAAGAATGCCAGGAAATGATTAGCCAGCTTGCTGTATGGAAAGAGCTCGACCTTTTTCGGATCTATCAACACCAATTTGACTTGAGACGGATGCTTTTTATATAGGATCGACATCAAAATGGTGTTGATACCTACTGACTTACCCTGGCCAGTGGCACCTGCGATCAACAGGTGGGGCATCTTGGCCAGATCACCAATGAATACCTCATTGGCGATGGTCTTACCCAATGCTATGGGCAAATCCATTTTGGCATGCTTAAACTTTTCGGTATTCAGCAGCTCCTTAAGACCCACGATTTGCTTGTTCTTATTGGGCACTTCAATGCCGATCGTCCCTTTACCCGGGATGGGTGCGATGATGCGTATACCTAGTGCTGCCAGGCTGAGGGCAATATCGTCTTCCAGATTCTTGATCTTAGAGATTCGGACTCCGGGAGAAGGCACGATTTCATAGAGAGTGACAGTTGGACCGATGGTTGCCCTGATTTTCTCAATTTCGATCTTATAGTGTCGAAGAGTATTGATGATTTGGTCCTTATTCTGCTCGAGTTCTTCGCGATTGATCTGAAAACTGTCGTCTTCATAGTCCTTCAGCAGGCTCTGGCGAGGCCTCTGGTACCGAGAGAGCTCCAGGGTAGGGTCGTAGGGTTCCAGGTGGATGGCGTTTTCCTTTTCGACAATGAGCTCCGGTGTTTCTCTAACTTTGGGCGGATCAGCATTTGGTCTGCTAGGTATATCCTGCTGAGCAGGTTTGTCCTGCAAGGCTTGACTAGCATCGTTGATTTCCAAGGCAGCATTGCCTGATGGTCTAACCTTGGGTGTAGATTTTTCTTTTGCCGGCACATCAAATTCTACAGATCCATGCGTCAAGGGAGCTGTACTTACCTGAGTAGAGGTCGCCTTTGCGGTCTTAAGTTGATCGATTTCTTGGGGAGTACTCCATTCATCAGCGATAGGCATGGAGCCTGCCTCGGTGGCAAGACTTGTGCGAGGTCTCAGCAACTCGCTGAAGTTGATGTTTGGTAGGCGAAAAGAAAAGGTACTTTTACTACTGATGTGATGAAAATTCCAGATAAGGAATGCAATGCCCAGGAATAAAAACAGGAGGCCCACTCCTACATTACCCACGAATTGGGTGAGCCAAGCCACTGTAAACTCACCAAATGCCCCACCCCAGGGGAAGCCTGTGCTGGCAAATACAAAAGCCAAGAGTGGAGATAAATACAAGACGAACGTGATGGCGTATTGCAGAGGCGGAATCAAACCCAAAAGGGATCTTTCAGTAAATAGCAGATATGCCAATTTCAACAGGACAAACACTGCGATGAAGGAGGGCAAACCGATGCCGCGATAAAAAAAGGCATTTGATACCACCGCACCAAATCGGCCCAACCAGTTTTCAACGTTCAGATCTTGGTTGAAAAGGAGGCTCCATGAAAAGTCAAAGACCTGATCTTGATCCGCTTTCCAAGTGTAAAGGTAGGAAACGAACGCGATGGCGAGATATACTGCCAAGAGGGTAAGCATCACTGCCGCAATCTTGGGAATCCGTCGATCACCCACTGATTGCTTCAAGGATTTGAGTCTGCTCTTCTTTCTTGCTTTTACCTTCCTACCTTTCTTGGCCATCTGTCTGAAGTAAACCTTAGCAGTGCAAAAATGCACTTTTCAAATTAAAAATAGAACTAATATTTAAACTTTTGTTATCCATCGGCTTTGATAGTATTTTGGAGTTCTACAGTGGGCCTATTTTTTAGAGGACTTATCGCCATTGGGCCCATCTGGTGATGGTACAATCAAACGATCAATCAAGAGCACCTCCTGGAACCTGCGTCATGCCTGTAGATAGAGTCCTGCCCAACATTACACTCACTGACTTTTGGAGTGCTAGTGAAGATCAAATGAGGTGGATGGTCACAGCCATCTGTAGTGGATCAATAGCCATCTGGTGATGGTACAATCAAACGATCAATCAAGAGCACCTCCTGGAACCTGCGTCATGCCCAAAGTGATGGATTTTCTATCTAGACAATACAGTATCGACGGGTTTAGCCATTACCTAAGTTACTGAGGATTAACGAAATATAAATCAGACATCATCTTATGGAAATTTCGATAGAAATTGTGTTGGACCCTTGAAGGAGTTTCGGATGTACTCTTAAGTCAAACCCATTAGAAAACCTTATTTTTGCACTTCCAGTTGCCCGAGTGCTGGAATTGGTAGACAGGCATGGTTGAGGGCCATGTGTCCTTATGGGCGTGCAGGTTCGACTCCTGTTTCGGGCACATCATTACTCTTATGATCAGAAACCATGCAATATTCCCATTTTCTTGTTCTTGTTGTGACTTGCCTCTGGATAGCATGCAGCCCTAGAACGGCATCAGACCTGAATCCTGCTGCAGACGGATTTATGGCAACTGCATCAGACGCCAAAGCTATACAGATAGCCGATCAAGTGATGATGGCTATGGGAGGCAGAAAGGCCTGGGACGATACGAGGATCATCGCCTGGAATTTCTTAGGTAAACGCCATCTCATCTGGAACAAGCACAGTGGCGATGTGCGCATCACCTCACCTGTTGACAGTACCATCTACCTGGTGAACATCTTTGATGGTACAGGAAGAGTGAAAGTGGGTGAATCTGTCGTCACCGATCCTGAGCAAAAGAATGATTTGCTGAAAAAGGCAAAAAGGTATTGGATAAATGATTCTTATTGGCTCGTCATGCCTTTCAAACTTAAAGATAGTGGTGTGACGTTAAAATACTTGAGAGAGGGAAAAACAGAAATAGGAGCACCTGCACATGTATTAGAACTGACATTTGACAATGTCGGTGTCACCCCCAACAATCGATATGAAATCTGGGTGGATCAGTCGGATCATTTGGTCAAGCAGTGGGCCTTCTATCGGGAGAGGCACTTAAAAGAACCCAGATACGTCCGCCCCTGGGATCACTACCGGGAGTATAATAAGATTTTGCTGTCTGCAGATCGGTCGGATAAATACGGGCCGTCGCATGTGGTAGTGCTTGACGAGCTAGACACATCGGTATTTAATGATTGGCGTACCCCCGAGTTGGTTCAGTTCAAATGAGCAAGTACCTAAGTTATCATAATGCAGGGGGACAGAAGTTTCCAAATCACAACGCTCCTTCAGCCATTTGTTCTATATAAGATTGGAGATCAGCAAGTTGTTGGTCTGACAGGCGCTCAGCAGTGTAGAGGGGCATGTATGCCTCATCACCACCAGTTGGTGAGGTGCCATACCTCACCACCTGATAAATCGAATGTGGTGCATATTTACCTGCTTGTTTGAGTAGATGCCTGAAGGTAGTCTCTTCATTATCCAACAAAAGATAAGAGATAGGATGATTGAGGTGGCAATGCTGACAACTCAAGTCATAAATCAATTTGCCGTGCTCGGGCACACCCGGTAAGCCAACACCCTCCACCCTGTCCTTTGGGGGATCGACGAAAGTAGCTGGAGAGTGATCCAGATACTTAGATTTTAAGATCTCGACTGATGCCTTTCGATCAGAGCCATCCGAAAAAGATTTGTTGAGTTGCTCCATTTCTTGCGCAGTGAGGCGTAGATCTTTTAGTTTCAGTTCCAGCGTCCATAGGTATGCCAAGACCGACTCCATTTCATACGATTTGAGGGGCCTTCCCTGAGAACACTCCACAGCGCAGAGCGCTATGGCAGCTCGCAAATCATGCTTGGCTGGTTCGACCAAGTCACCGTACTTTTTTACATAATCACCGTTGTAGAAGGAGGTTCGATTCACGATGCCGTAGAGTGGACTTCCCGGCAAGTAGGGTAACCCATGCTGGGCTGCGTATAGTAAACGGGCAGCCGGATCCGGAGTGGCCAGGTCGGGTTCTTCGCGTTGGATATTGTGGCAGGCAATACAAGTGAAATGCTTACTTTGTGTGCGTGACCGCTGATGGTTTGCTTTGCTCCAACCGTTGATGACAATATCTCTTCCACGCTCGATGCTCACACCCTTGAGATTCATCTTGGGCTTGTGCGGCAGGGGTGGCTCACCAAAGGTTTCCAAAAGACCTGCCACCGGATGATCTGGATTTATAGGTCCTTCATGGACTCGGAAGGCCAATAAGACAAAAACTCCCAGACAAACCACTCGCGTAATTCGCGTCATTTGATCTATATTTTAAATTGTCGCGAGATGGTAAAACCAAGCCTAAACTGCCCATCTTCCCACCGTGACTGTGTATTAGACAAGTAATCGGTCTCGGTCAGGCCACCTGCATTGGTAAAATTGATCTGAAATACATGGCCACCTCCAGTCATCCACTCAAGACCCACTCCAATGGGTACCGTAGCGTCAAAATCGACATCTCTAAATCGCATGGGATAATTGAGGTCTAGTAAAATGGCCAGTCTTTTACTGATGCGCTGCCGGGCGGCCAATCCCAAACTGAGCACATAATTAACATCGTTGAGAGCCACAAAATTGCGATGCGTATAAGCCGTGTTGAATTGCATAGATAATCGATCTGAAAACCGCTTACCAACCATTAACTGAGCGTGGTAACTCATTCGGTGCGCGAACTTGGGAAAATTGTTAATGGCAGAGATATCATCACTTTGCGGCATGGTGGATATGGTGCCCATGCCTAAAAAGGTAACCGCCAACGGACGATCTCCGTCATCCCTTTGACCAGCCAATTTATACTTAAAATAACCGTTGATCAGCATGCGAAGGGGTCCTGAGCCCTTGGTACGATTCACTCCCAACATCAGATAATCGGTTACACCGTAGTCAAAGCCGATCAAGATATCACGAGCGGTCTCTAGGCCATAAAAGCTGCTCCAACCGCCATCATCTCCCAACAAATCACCAAATCGATGCGCAACCCTAAAATCCAACTGGCGTTGCAATAGCGTTTCTGTCGAATGTGAATTGATGATTTTACGATCACTGAAGATCGGCAAAGGCCGCTGGCCAAACAAGTATAAAGGAACACCTAAGAGAAGGATGAAGCTGATTCTTTTCATGAGCATTATGCTTTACTAATTTTCAGGATAACCACCCTCTGCCCAACAACGGAATCGCTCAAATTCATCTTTCGACAGCGTATTGCCTTGGGGCATGGACTTTTCGATTAACACCAACTGCTTAAATTGACCATTTTCTAGTGACCGCCTGATGCCCTGATAGGAGTTGTAATTGCCTACGCCACTAGAGCCGTCGTGACAACCGCTTAGATTACACGTATTCTCAACCAGCTCATCGATGCCCTCACTATAGGGAATAATCTCCGCACATGGCTCAGGAGGCATTACGCTGTCGGCGGTACAGGCCAACAGCAACAAAATGGCCAGTCCCAGAGCAATCAACGTGTTATTTACATCTTTCACGATTCATATCTTCTTAGTAGTCACAAAGGAACGATTCTTGCATAGATCATTTGTGGAATCTGTGGCATTTTCTCGTCTTTTAACATATAGGGCCTTCAGATAGATATTCCGCTGACTCTTATGAGTTTACCGTCTAATATGAACAGGGCAATATTTGTACCGATTTTAAAATTTCGCAGAATTTTGTAAATTTGATGCTGACTCAAGACCTAACAGAACACATGAACCGTTTAACCTTACTTCTTGTAGGGTTGTGCTTTGGAATGGCCGCCTGTGTTTCAGATACATTCGATCGCGAAGCGATTGACCTGGATCTACTGAAAGCGATTTCTAATGCCTCCCCAATCAACGATGCAGCTTACTACCTGCTGCCCGAAAGTGATCAACTCTCTGATCTGCCACAAGATCCCAAGAATCCACTCACTCAAAAAAAGGTAGAGCTAGGATCATTCTTGTTTTTCGAAACGGGTATGGGTATCGTACCCAAGAACTTGGAGGGTATGCAATCCTATTCATGCTCCAGCTGCCATGTGCCTGCTGCAGACTTCAAGCCCGGTCGACGGCAAGGCATTGGTGAAGGAGGGTTTGGATATGGCTATAAAGGAGAGAGTAGGGTCAAACACCAGTTGTACGATGAGGACCAGATGGATGTACAGGGCATCAGACCACTTAATGTCTTAAATGTAGCCTACGCAGCCGAAAACACCTTGTGGAATGGTTCGTTTGGATCTGGAGGTGCCAATGTGGGCACCGAAGATATCTGGGGTGTCATTGAACCTGCTACCGAACTCAACCATCTGGGGTACCAAGGATTGGAGACACAAAACATTGAGGGTCTCAATATCCATCGACTTAAGATGACACCCGAGCTGGCTGAAGACCTCAACTATACACATTATTTCGATGCGGCTTTTCCTGAAGTACCGGAAGAAGACCGCTACTCAAATGTCACCACCAGCCTGGCTATCTCTGCCTATCTGCGTACCTTGACCACCTATCGTGCACCGTTTCAAGATTATCTGCGAGGAGACATGAGTGCCCTGACTCCTGCTCAAAAGCGAGGAGCGTTGACATTTTTCACCGACGCTAATTGTACCAGTTGTCATACCAGTCCAGCATTTAACGCCACGAAATTCTTTGCCATAGGGGTCAAAGACCTAGATGACCTGGTTTCTTTTAAAGAGGGACCCGAACTTGCTAAGAAGAACCTGGGACGTGCTGGATTTACTGGTCGAGATGAGGATATGCACAAGTTTAAAGTGCCCACACTGTATAACCTGCAGCGTACTCCCTTTTACTTTCATGGAAGCAGTAAAAACAACTTGGAAGACGTAGTGGAATATTTCGACCGGGCCATCCCTGAAAATCCAGATGTGGCACCCGAACAGATAGCTGCTGAATTTAGGCCTCTATATCTTACGGATCAGCAAAAGGCTGATCTGGTAGATTTTCTCAAGCACAGCCTGCAAGATTCCTACGTGGAGGAGTATATGCCTAGTGCATTGCCATCGGGCAATTGCTATCCCAATGCCGATCTACTGTCTAGACAAGAAATTGGCTGCGAATAGCTGGAGCACTCATCTGCTGTACCAGGCTAAGCTCTCTTTATATTATCTGCAGTATATTTGCTCCGCATGATCAATCAGGAGCAGAAGGTCGACAAAAAACCTACCGCTAAATGGATGAGGTATCTAAAGAGCATAGGATTGGTGGGCTTTCTCTTTTTTCTGATCAAAGGACTGGTTTGGCTTTTTGTCTTACTCTTCATCAAGAGTAAGCTTTAGTCCCCGAAGGCTCACTACTTCGACTTTTTTTCCGCACCATCACCAGTGCCTTCCCTCAGATCCTTGACAGCCTTCTCCACATCCCTGGTGGCTTTTTCCAAGGTCTTCACATGTTTTTTGCGTTTTTCTTCCACAGGTGTGGGATCTTTCTTTTTCACTCCCTTTGCCACGGAGGAAGTAGATACCTTATGCGGCTTCTCACTGAAAACGAAAGCTCGGTTTTCTTCGCCGACATAAATGGTTTCTCCGGCAGTAAATGTGCCAGCAAGTACCTGTTTCGAGAGCTCGTTGACAAGTTCTTTCTCGATGACTCTCTTCAAGGGCCGGGCCCCAAACTGGGGATCGTATCCCAGATCTGCCAGGAGGTCCAGGCCACCCTCAGTGAGCTGGATCTTGAGCTCTTGGTACCCCAGGTTTTTCTCTACTTTGCGCAATAGGAGTTTAGCGATTTGCTTGATCTCCCCTTTGGTGAGCGGCTGGAACATGATTTTTTCATCGATCCTATTTAAGAACTCAGGTCTAAGATGTTCTTTCAATAGATTAAAGACCTCTTCCTTGGTCGCATCGATGATCTCTTGGCGGTGTTCATCTCCCACAGCCTGCAAGTCTTCAAAATTTTCCAGGATCACACTGGCACCCATATTAGAAGTCATGATCACAATGGTATTTTTGAAGTTTGCGACCCGGCCTTTATTATCTGTCAGTCTGCCATCATCTAAGACCTGGAGTAAAACGTTGAAAGTATCGGGGTGAGCCTTCTCGATCTCGTCCAGCAAAATGATGCTATACGGCCTGCGACGTACCGCCTCAGTAAGTTGTCCTCCTTCATCATAGCCGACATATCCAGGGGGTGCACCCACCAGTCGGGACACGGAATGCTTCTCTTGGTATTCACTCATGTCGATGCGGGTGATGGCCCTTTGATCATCAAAGAGGACCTCAGCCAGGGTTTTCGCCAGCTCTGTTTTACCTACACCTGTGGGACCCAAGAAGATAAAAGAGCCAATCGGTTTGTTGGGATCTTGAAGACCGGCTCGGCTTCGTCGTACAGCGTCGGATACTGCCTTGACAGCCTCATGCTGACCAATCAGGTGCTTGCCGATCTCATCTTCCAGAGTGAGTAACTTAGTTTTTTCACTCTGCAGCATTTTTTGCACCGGTATCCCTGTCCATCGAGATACCACGTCGGCGATTTCGGCGGCTGTCACCTCTTCGTTGGTAAAGCGACCCTCGCTGGGCAGGCTGTCCAACTTCTTCTCAGCCGCCTGCAAAAGGGCTTCCTGGTCCTTTATCTGACCATAGCGAATCTTGGCCACCGTCTCGTAATCGCTATCTCGTTCGGCTTTCTCGGCTTGCTGCTCCAGCTCTTCGATGGTCTTCTTGATGTTCTGCACAGCATCCACCACCTCCTTTTCATTTTCCCAACCGGCTCGCAAGGCATCGCGTTTTTCCTTAGCATTAGCGATTTGCCCGCTGATGGCATCAAGTTTCTTCTTTTCACCTTCGCGTTTGATGGCTTCACGTTCTATCTCGAGTTGAATGACTTTGCGCTCCCAATCATCGATTTCTTCAGGTACGGAGTCCAGCTCCAGTCTTAGTTTGGCTGCAGCCTCATCAATGAGATCGATGGCCTTGTCCGGCAACTTGCGCTCGGTGATATAACGATGCGACAATTCAGCCGCCGCAATCAGTGCTTCATCGAGAATATCGATCTTGTGATACACTTCATATTTGTCCTGTATGCCCCGCAATATGGAAATCGTATCTTCTGTGCTGGGCTCATCTATATACACCGTCTGAAAGCGCCTCACCAGTGCTTTATCCTTCTCAAAGTACTTCTGGTACTCGTCTGGTGTAGTGGCACCTATGGTGCGCAGTTCACCTCTAGCCAATGCTGGCTTCAAGATATTTGCTGCATCCATTCCTCCTTGGCCACCTCCAGCACCGATGAGCGCATGTATCTCGTCAATAAATAAGATCACTTCACCACTCGAAGTACGTACCTCCTTGATCACAGCTTTGAGGCGCTCCTCAAACTCACCTTTAAACTTGGCACCAGCAACCATGGCAGCAAGATCAAGCACAAATATGTTTTTCGAACGCAGATTCTCCGGTACGTCTTGTTTCACGATCCGCCAGGCAATGCCCTCTACGATGGCCGTTTTTCCGACACCTGCATCACCCACTAATATGGGATTGTTCTTCTTACGTCTGGACAGAATGTGCATGATGCGTCTGATCTCTTCATCCCTTCCAATGATAGGATCGAGCTTGCCGCTCTCGGCCCTTTCATTGAGATTGATCGCATACTTCTTCAGGGCGTTGTATTCGTTATCGCTCTGCTGATCGGTGATCTTGTGTCCTTTGCGCAACTCGTTGATGGCTGCTTTCAGATTTTTTTCGGTAGCCCCCATATCCTTGAGCATCGTCGCAGCTTTATCCTTGCCCTGTAGGATACCTAGTAAAATAAGCTCGACAGAGATGTACTCATCGCCAAAGGCCTTGAGCATTTTTTTTGCCGCCGCAAGAGCTTGGTTCGCTTCGTTCGTAAGGTATTGCTTTTCAGCTCCTTCAACACGTGGATACTTCTTGATGGCATCGGCCAGCTTAGCTTTGAGTTGGCTAATGTCCACCCCCACCTTACCCATGAGAAATTCGGTGATTTGCTCGTCGGATTGTAGAATGGACATCAATAAATGGGTGGTATCTACTTGCTGCTGCTCAAGACTCCCAGCCAATTGCTGGCCCTTGTATATAGCCTCTTGGGCTTTGATGGTAAAATTGTCGTAGGTCATGAAACAAAAGGAAATTTATGTATTGAAAATGCCTGGAAGACTGTCCAAACCCGGCAGGATCAAAGATAGTGATTGCCTTAAGGAACTGTTTTATTCTCCTTAATTTCTGGTTAAAATCCTTAAAATCGTCTAAAATTGGGGGTGTGTTGGATTTTTCAAGCAAACTTATTGCTGGTTTTACTTGTCTTAATTAGTGATTGTAATAGGTCCAACCCAAGGGCTAGTAAAAAATGTAATGTACTGATAATCAATCTTTTACTAAAGATGCTCAAATTAAGAGGCTGAGAGACTTCAAGTACAATTGCATTTTTACTAAGAAAATATACGGGGTCGGATGCCTGATATAAATAATGTTCGCCACATGAAAATCTTAGAATTAACTTCCGTATTGCTGCTGGTGGTCACACTCTGTACTCCAGATGTATATGGCCAGTATTTCGGCAAAAACAAGCCACGGTACACAAACTTTGACTTTAAAGTCGTAGAGAGTCCACACTATCAGGTCTACCATTATCTCGAAAACAAGGAGCAATTGACGCAACTGATGCAATGGTCGGAATTGTGGTATGATCTGCATAGCAAATTGCTGCGAGATACCTTCTTTCAGAAAAATCCGATGGTCCTTTACAACAACCACGCTGATTTTCAACAGACCAGTGCCATATCTGGCCAGATCGGTGTCAGCACCGGTGGAGTAACGGAGGGATTAAAAAACCGGGTGGTGATGCCCGTGGCCATGTCCAATCAACAGACTTTTCATGTATTGGGTCATGAGTTAGTGCATGCCTTTCAGTTTAATATGTTGTTGAATGGAAGTGACTCCACCGGTTTGCAATCTCTGGCCAACCTCCCTCTATGGATCGTGGAGGGCATGGCAGAGTATATGTCGACCGGGAGAATCGATGCTCATACGGCGATGTGGATGAGAAATGCCGTAGTGAGCGAGGACATACCCACACTCAAAGATCTCTCCCGAGATCCGCGCTATTTTCCTTATCGATACGGACAGGCATTTTGGTCCTTTCTGACAGGTATTTATGGCGACGACGTGATCAAACCACTTTTTATCGCCACCGCAAAATTTGGCATTGAGAATGCTGTTCGTATGGTGTTGGGGATTCCACTTGATGATCTTTCAGAGGCATGGGTCAAGAACCTCAAAGATTATTACGAGCCGATGTTCAAAGGCAAAAAGCATCGTGGTGAAGGCCGCAAGTTCCTTTCGGATGAAAATTCGGGCAAGCTAAACATTGCACCATCTATCAGCCCTAATGGCCGATATGTCGTTTTCTTGAGTGAAAAAAGCATTTTCACCACGGATCTTTTTCTAGCTGATCTGCGTACTGGCAAAATTTTACGCAAAGTGGCCAGTACTACCAAGAAAGGCAATATTGATCACCTGCACTTTCTGGAATCTGCCGGTACCTGGTCATCAAATAGCCGTCAATTTGCGTATGTGATCTTTAAGAAGGGACGAAATCACTTGGTGATCACTGAGACAGAGAGTGGAAAAGAAATCGATGTGTTTCCCTTGGACGATGTGCCTGCTTTTAGTAATCCCACCTGGTCTCCCGATGGTAAGACCATCATCGTCAATGGTCTGGTAGAGGGACAGCCAGATCTATTTGCGGTCAACCTGAGGACCAAAAAGACCACCCAGCTAACCAATGATGATTTTGCTGAAATTCAGCCCACTTTCGCCTACGACGGCAAGCGCATCGCTTTCGCTACAGACCGCGTCAGTATGACGCAAGGTCGTACCAATGGCAGTTGGAAGTACAATCTTGCCGTGATGGATATCGAAGCCGGCACCATCGAAAACCTGGACATTTTTGAGGGGGCGGATAACATGAATCCGGTATGGGATGAAAACGACCACCTGTACTTCCTCTCTGATCGCGATGGCTTTAGAAACATCTATCGATATCATCCGGACAGCGCACAAATCACTCAGCTGACTGATCTGATCACCGGGGTAAGTGGCATCACTAAATACTCCCCGGCCATTTCTATCAATAAGAAGGGCAGCACAATGCTGTATACTCACTATTTGGGTAAGAGCTATAATGTACAGAGAGCCGCTCCGACCAGAATGGAGCAAATCAAGGTCGATGCCGATGACGTAGACATGAGTTCTGCCCTGCTACCCCCTGGCAATTTAGGCCAGGCTGATTTGGTAAACCCTGCCTTGGCCAATCTGGATCATACACCCATGATTGATGAAGGTGACATAGCGACGGTCAAATACCGACCCAATTTTAAGCTCGATTATCTGGGTGGAGGTGCAGGGGTTGGTGTAGGTACAAGCAATACCTTTGGCACCACTACGGGTCTAGCTGGGGGGCTCGACATGCTATTTAGCGATGTGCTGGGTTACAACCAAATCTTCTCTACCCTAGCCCTAAATGGAGAGATCTACGATTTTGGAGGGCAGGTGAGATATATCAATTCCCGTAAGAAAATTGGTTACGGCTTTGGCTTGCATCACATCCCAATAAGGTACAGCTACTACAACCAGCCCAGGGAGGACAAGCTTGAGACCAACTCAGGTACCTACGATGTCTTGAATTATCCATATACCACCGTGAGGTATTTCATAGATGGTGCTTCAGGCCTGGCCCAATATACCTTTTCAAGGACTATGCGGCTAGAATCCAATCTCTCCTTTACCCGCTACAGTACCAGAGTGGATCAGTACAATAACTACTACTCCATCTTCCAGTCTGGTAATGACTTGTTTCCAGGATCGTATATCGGACAGGACCGGGAGAAACAACCGAGCATTCCGGGCTTTAATCTGTATAGTACGGGACTGGCTCTGGTGGGAGATAATTCTCATTTTGGTCTGACATCACCACTGCAAGGATATCGCTATAGGATTGGCGCTGACTACTACACAGGTGATTTTAAGTACTCGACCATGCTGGTTGATCTAAGGAAATATTTTTGGTTTAATAAGTTTAATGTCAGCTTCCGGGCCCTGCATTACGGTCGATATGGCGATGACGCCAACGCTCGTACATTGGGATTTTTATACAGCATCGACCCTACCCTAGTACGCGGATATAGCAGCGGGGCACTGGGTAGGAGCAATGACGTGTTTGGCTTAACGCTTGATCAGTTGGAGGGTTCAAAACTATTGGTGGGAAATGCTGAAGTCCGGGTGCCCTTTACTGGTCCTGAGGTGCTTTCGCTGATCAAGTCAGGTTTTCTGATCACAGAACTCGCCGCTTTTTTTGACGTGGGTATGACCTGGAAAGAAAACGACCAGTTTGGTGAAGGAGGCACCAGGGAGCCCCAGCCAGTGGCAAGTACTGGCATCGCTTGTCGCATCAATCTCTTTGGGGCAATGATTCTAGAGCCGTACTATGCGAAGCCACTGCGCAAAGGAGCAGGCTGGAATTTTGGACTAAACTTGATTCCCGGCTGGTAGCAATCTCATCGATGGCCCCTACTCATCCGTAGTCGACCGTCAGTCATCAGGTGGTGGCTTGCAAAGAAAGCACCACGGCATGTATGTAATCTCGGTCTCATCTAAGCATTTGCCAGGATGGTCCAGCTGGTCAAATCCATTGGTTAAAAGGAAGTTTCATGAGAGAGAAGTAGGTATCATTTTCTTCTAGCTACCAAAATGATAGGCCTACACTGTTGATTGACAGCTAAATACACATAAAGTAGTCGAAAAAATGTCGTTTTAGCAAATAGATAGAAAATAATGTACGTTATACTGCCGGATCACAATTTTTTTAAACCGGACAGTGTAAGCCCAGCAGGATGCTCTGTTCAAAACTTACTATCAAAATGAATATCTTTCAAAAAATGAAGGGGACGATGATGGCCCTAGCAGTCTTAGCCGCTATTGGCATGACTGCCTGCAATAATGCAGCTGAGAATAAGGCAGCTGCAGAAGAGAAGATGGAAGAAGTAAATCTTAAGATGCAGAATGAGATATCTGCATTGAAGATGGACATGCAAAAAGTGAAGTCGAGTCTGGACCAGGAATTGGCAAAAATCGAAGCTAAAATGGCTGAGGCCGATGATGCGGCTAAGGAGAAATTGATGGACGCTAAGGCAAAGTTGGAATCGGAAGGAGAAAAGCTTTCGGCAAGCATGGAAAAACTCGGAGGGAAGATCGATACTGATTGGGACAAGTTTAAATCAGACGCACAGCAACTTTCTAAAAACATTGAGAATTCCATCAAGGCCCTAGGTACGGACAATGGCTAAACCGAAATCAAAGTAACTTTCTGCCATCATGCCGTTTAGTATGATGAAGAAGACCAGCCCTCGCATTTTTGCGGGGGTTTTCTTTTGGGATCTTGAGATCTGGCAGCCGATGATGGGTCAAGAAACTAAAACTTTAACATTTCTGTACATATCATCTCTCGTTTAAAGTGCGTTATTCTCATACCTATGCAAAAATAGGTCACCACACTCAACACTTTTTCCCTTTACATTGCGGAACACTCTACACCTGCAGTTTCATGCAGATACACTGACTCTTACTTTATTTTAATTATATAACCTAAACAACATTTTGATTATGAAGCAATTAATTGCAGCCCTGTGTTTGTTCGTGGGCATGTCCGTGAGCGTAAACGCACAATCGATTATCGAAGCGGTAGAAGGTCAAGCAGAACTTTCCACCTTCCTGACCGCCGTCAAAGCGGCTGACTTGGTTGAGACACTAAGTGGTGATGAAGCCGTGACAGTATTTGCCCCTTCCAACGATGCATTTGCTGCATTGCCAGCAGGACAATTGGAATCTCTACTAATGCCTGAAAACAAGGATCAGCTGGTGAAGATATTGTCTTACCATGTGGTACCGGGCAAACTAATCTCCATCGACATTACCGATGGTGCATCAGCCACCGTACAAGGAGAGGAAGTGGAAGTCGCCGTCACCGACAGCGGTGTGAAGGTCAATGACGCCACCGTTACGACGGCCGATGTGGAGGCCACCAATGGTGTGATTCACATCATTGACCGAGTAGTCATGCCACCTTCGCAGATGAAGAACTAACATTGCGAAAAGAATAGAATCCGAAGGAGGGGGACTGTCGACATGATGGTTCCCTTCTTTCATTTGATGGCGATATCTTCTGGATTTGGAGTCAAAGACCGATTACATGCAGATTGATAATGAACTCTCATGGTTCTTACCAACCCGCCGATTAGGTTTCCATCTTTTTGTATTATAGTGTGGAGTTAATGCGAGTCTACAGTGATCCCGTTCACCAATTAAGACACACCAGATTTTGTCACTACAACCATGCTTTCTGCTGACCTTCTTAATGCTCATCTTAGGTATCAGATCAGAGATGACTTCTGCCCAGGAGAGCGAGATCAAACTACTGGTTCGGGTGGATGACATGGGTTTTTCTCATGCTGCCAATGTCGCCTGTATATACACTTTCCAACAAGGCATTGCCCGATCAGTCGAAGTCATGGTCCCCGGACCTTGGTTTGAGGAGGCTGTAAGGATGCTGCAGGATAATCCTGGATTGGATGTTGGGATCCATCTCACACTCACCAGCGAATGGTCAAACTTAAAGTGGAGACCCCTCACCTATTGTCCCAGCCTAACAGATGAGGATGGGTATTTCTTTCCGATGGTCTTCAAAAATGATCGCTTCCCTCCAAATAGATTTCTGGGCGAGGCTCCTTGGCAATTGACCGAAATCGAACGAGAACTCCGCGCACAAATCGAATTAGCCATAAAGAAGATCCCGCAGGTGAGCCATCTGACCGCTCATATGGGAGTGACCTCGATGCATGACGAAACCAAATCCTTGCTCGTGAAATTAGCCCGTGAGTACGATCTACATCTGGTGCCTGAAAACTTGGCAGTGGCCAGAGTACCACGCTGGAGTGGAAAAGAATTCAATGCCAAGCAAAAAGAAAGACGTTTCCTCGATATGCTTGATCAATTGACACCAGGGACCTGGCTGCTGGTGGAACACCCTGGCTATGACACGGAGGAATTGGAAACGGTCGGACACCCTGGATATGAGAACGTAGCTGCAGACAGGGATGGTGTCACCCGTGTCCTCACCAGCAAAAAAGTACAGCGTGCCATTGCAAAAAAGAACATCAGCCTCATCAACTACACGGATCTAGTAGGGCATTTTCAGGGTATGTGATATGATATGATCATCGACTTTATTGTTTATACAGATCCAAGCAACAAAATCGAGCCCAGTCTGTGCTATGTGAGGCATTTTGGCTTTGATGATCGGATAGCCTACGGGGGATAGAAAAGCCTGCCTCGAGCTTGTCGAGGGGAGGCGGATTCATACTATCAGGCATTTGAGAAACGCAGCTTAAGTTAAAACTGATGGACTGAATGATGTTGTGCGATTCTGTCTGAAGATTTTCATTCAATTTATAGCCAGTTGACCCTGGCAAGCACCAGAGCTATATTATATTTGAGCAAACACAGGGCCGGATCGAAGCTTGAGTGTACCAATCTAAGGCTTTTATCCTGGATAGGCATGCAGCGGCCAAATGTCCTGATTAATTAGAAACTCGACAAAACAATATGAAGTACATACGATTTAAGAATGGTGATAAAATGCCCATACTTGGTTTAGGGACTTGGAAATCTGGCGAAGGAGAGGTTTACGAGGCCGTCAGGGAGGCGATTCGCATTGGTTACCGGCACTTTGATTGTGCAGCAAGATACGACAACGAAGCGGAGATCGGAGAGGCATTTTCCGATGCCATTGACGCAGAAGATGTGCAACGCTCGGATTTATGGATCACATCCAAACTCTGGAACAATGCCCACAAGAAAGAAGATGTGGCACCTGCCCTGGAGCGCACGCTTAAAGATCTTCAACTGGACTATTTGGACCTATACCTGATGCATTGGCCCATTGCATTGCCACCAGATGTGATTTTTCCCTCCAAAGGATCAGAGTTTTTGTCCCTGGATGAAGTGCCTTTACAGGAAACATGGCAAGCGATGGAGTCCTGCGTGGATACAGGCCATAGCCGTCATATTGGTGTTTCAAATTTCAGCATCGAAAAAATCAAAGCGATGATCTCCTATGCTCGTATCAGACCAGCCTGCAATCAGGTTGAGATGCATCCGATGTTGCAGCAACAGGCGCTGGTGGATTATTGTCATGGTCTCGACATCGCAGTTACAGCATATGCACCCTTGGGATCTATGGACCGCCCTGAACGTCTGAAAAAGAGTGATGAACCACGCCTACTGGAGCACCCAGTAATCACAGCCATTGCCGATGCCCATAACTGCTCTCAAGCACAGGTATTGATCAGCTGGTCCATTCAGCGAAATGTGGCCGTCATCCCAAAATCTGCCAATCCCACCCGCTTGCGAGAGAATTTTGCTGCGGTAGACGTAGTCCTGACCGATGGTGACATGAGTGAGATCTCAACTTTGGACCAAGGCTTCCGGTTTATTGATGGTACTTTTTGGGCTATTGAGGGATCTCCTTATACGATGGAAGATCTGTGGGAGTCCTAGGTGCTGGTGGTTTATGAGGCGTAGACTCGCAACCATATGGTCATTTTTCTTGGGACTGGTAGTGGCTCCAACCACCACCATTGGAAGCCAGGATACCCTTGAGTGGCATGGCTACCAAATGATGACCTTCGAGCATCGGGGCCAGGCAGCCAAAATCGTGTTTCCAAAGGAAGCTCACCCTGACAAACCATGGATTTGGCGAGCTCGATTTTGGGGGCACGAACCCCAGGCAGAGTTGGCCTTATTGGAAAAAGGCTTTCACTTGGTTTGGATAGATGTGGCAGATCTATATGGAGCTCCTAGAGCTGTGGAGATCTTCACAGAGTATTATGAATATTTGCGCCGGGTATACCATCTGCATCAGCGTGCCGTCTTAGAGGGGTTCAGTAGAGGTGGGCTGATCGTCTATAACTGGGCATCCCAGCACCCTGAGAAAGTGGCCTGCATCTATGCCGACGCACCAGTATGTGATATCAAGAGTTGGCCGGGAGGACAAGGCTCTGGCAAAGGATCGCCGAAAGACTGGGCACGCTGCCTCGAGGCCTATGGACTAGCTGCATCACAGGTTGACACTTTTAGAGGAATTCCCCTATTTACAGCTGCCAAAGTAGCCGAGGCCGGGGTGCCTGCCTTACATGTCTGCGGCGCGGTGGATAGAGTGGTGCCGATTCAAGAAAACACGTATGCACTAGAGAAGACTTATGAAAGGATGGGCGGTGCCATAAGAGTCATCGTCAAGGAGGGTGTCGACCACCATCCCCACAGTCTGATTGATCCCACTCCGATCGTCCGATTTGTCCTGGAGCATACTACACCAGACTTGATTACTCCCGACCTTCGTCAAGAAGCCATGCCTTCTATTCAAGTAAGATCAACTTTGCATCTCTGTCATAAATATTTTGATCAAAATGAGAAAGCCAGGGTTGCATTCCTGGGAGGCTCGATTACAAATATGCGCGGATGGCGCGATTCTGTGATGCAGCATCTCCAGAGAAAATATTCTTCTACTGATTTCGAATTCATCAATGCAGGCATACCTTCTATGGGCTCAACGCCAGGTGCCTTCAGGTTTGGGAGAGATGTGACTTCCCATGGTAAAGTGGATCTCCTCCTGGTGGAGGCAGCCGTAAACGACGCCACCAATGATCGTTCTCCCAAGGCACAGATACGTGGCATGGAAGGTATCATCCAGCAAGCTTTGAGGTCAAATCCAGAAATGGGGATCATCCTGATGTACTTTGCTGACCAGGATAAAATGGCCCAATACAATCAAGGCAAAATACCGGTGGTCATCTCACAGCATGAAAAGGTCGCCGAATGGTATCAAATCTCGAGCATCAATCTCGCCAAAGAGATCAATGACAGAATACTAAACAACGAGTTCACCTGGAGAGATGACTTCAAAGATTTGCACCCCTCACCCTTTGGACAAGGCATTTATGCAAAAACCATCCATTGGACCTTGGACTCCTTGATGGATAACAAGGAAGATAGGCCCAGACTCAGGCAGAATGACCTGCTGGATCGCTTCAGCTATATGAATGCAGGCTTAGTCAGCATTGACCAGGCTCAATCATTGTCAGGGTGGCAGAGAGTAGAAAATTGGGAACCTGCGGATGCCCTTCCAACTCGGCCGGGATTTGTCAAGGTTCCAGCATTGGTCGCTAAGGACCCCAATGCATCTCTTACCTTCCACTTTGAAGGGAATGCTGTAGGAATATTTGTGGCAGCGGGTGCAGATGTAGGTGTGTTGGCCTACCGCATTGACCATGGACCCACAAGATATATCGAGCAGTATACCCGGTGGAGTGGACAACTGCACCTTCCCTGGCTCTATATATTGGATGACGAACTGGAGCCAGGTACACACGAGCTGACCTTACAAACCACGGAGCTCAAGCATCCCAGAAGTCTTGGTCATGCCTGTAGAATTTTTCATTTTGCTGTCAATAAGAGGTGAGGCTGCATGCATACCAACTACTGTTATTTACTTCTGATATCAATCCTCACCCTTGTTGGTTGTGAGGAGCGATCAGATGCAGAGGAGGCTCCCTTTCCCGCTCCCAAAGATCCATTGCCTGATAGGGAGATAAACTACCACTGGCACCATGCCCTCACCAGGGAGATCTATGAAGACAAGGTCCTCGGCATGTTGGTGGGGTCGGCCATTGGTGACGCTATGGGGGCCCCCACAGAAATGTGGTTGCGCAACGATATCAAGATCCAACACGGATACATTGACGAACCGGAATCCCTGATCAGAGAGGGAGCAGCCGAGGGCCCATGGGCCTACAATATGGTACCAGGAGGCACCACCGATGATACGCGGTGGAAATACCTTTTTGCCAAGTACGTGTCATCCTATGGTTCTACTCCCAAAACGCTCATCGCCAAGGATTTTGCACAATACATTACCGATCTATATTTGATCGAAAAAGAGCACTTGAAAGAAGTCGATGAATTCCTACCCGACGAACTAGAAACCCAAATGCGACACATGACTTGGTTACAGGAATGGGTACGTGTAGCTCAGCCATATCTTGCTGACGATATCGATGGATATAGCTATGCGGTTAGTAAGTTTTATGGAGGAGAGATGTCCTGCGCGGGAATGCTTTATGCCCCGATGGTTGGGGCCTACTATCCAGGGGCAGGTGGTAAAGCCTATCGTGAGGCATACCAGCTAGGCATTTTTGATTTAGGGTATGCACGAGATATCACTGGCCTGACAGCAGCTTATGTAGCCAAAGCGATGGAGCCCGGATCACAGCTTGAAGATATCACGGGGGTGACACTTACGGTTGATCCCAACGGGTACGCCAGAAGTCGTCTGGTCGGACGCATTGCCCATCGCATGTATATGGATGCAAAGCGCATCGTGCATGATGCCAAAAACATCGCAATATCAGCAGTGCCGTCAACACTGACCATTTCTGCTGGCTATCCTTACGATAGTCTGACCTTTTTGCAAACGCAAGATGCCTATCAAGCACTGGATGAGCACCTGCAGGATATTCCCTTTCATGCAGGAGAGATCCACCTCATTAACCTCACTGCCCTTATGTTTGGAGAAGGTGATTTTAAGAAAACTATCGAATTTGTCGTAAACTACGGTAGAGATAATGACACAGTAGCTGCTGTTACAGGGGCCATCCTGGGCGCTCACCTGGGTGCAAAGGGTCTACCTACAGATTGGGTCACAACGGTAATAACCACTAACAGAGATGATGTGGGCATCGATTTGCAGCAGTTGGCTGCCGAAGTGGTCTCCGTGGGTTATGGCGGTTTATGAGCACAGAGACATAGGTAAACATAATCAGGTTAGTAGGTCTGAAAGGCTACCATCTTGTATGAAACCGTAGGCCAGGTCCATCAGCGTTTTCTTCTTCTCCAGTTTGAGGGTTAAGGGCAGTTGTGCGATGCCAATGAGTCTCCTTAACATCTCCACACCGGCATAACGCGACATGAGCTTCACGTCAAAATCCGGATACGCATCGTAGTATTGCCAAATCAAGGGGGCGACATTTTCCGACTGAGATGCCAAAAACATATGACCCATCATGACGCCTAGATCAAATTCTGGGGTACCCATGAAAGAGAATTCTGGATCAATGACCTTCACCTCATCTCCAACCTGCAACCAACTACCGGGATAGAAATCACCATGTAGGAGGACATCTCCTGGCGACAGATATCTTTCGCCTAAAGCGGTGATGGTACCCTTCAATGTCTGATCCCTTGTATAGGGCAAAGCCAAGGCTGCCAATCCCGGCTGAATTTCATCGAGGTCCAGTCCATTATCTGGCAGAAAGGGAAAATGAAAGATGTGTTCATGATTGAGTCGACGCATAGCCATATTCTCGGGAAAACTGACAGGAGGTGGTTGGCGATGAAGTGTGGTGAGATATTCCGTCAGCACTTCTAAGGTGGCATCTTCCAATAAATATGCTCGGGTGTATAGGTGACTGAGGTCCATGGATGTGCCGAAATCTTCCAGTGCAGCCAGGGAATTCTGCCGGTCAAACCACCAAACAACCGGTGATCTCTTGGCGGTCTGAGGAGACGTCTGCATATGTCTCAAGTACGCAGTTTCTACGCCGATACGCTCAATCGGCGCTTCAATTTGGGGGTATTTTTCCACCCATGGCCGCGCTTGCTTTAAAATAAAACTACGCTGGTTGGTCCTGATCCTCAGGACACAATTCATATTGCCCTCACCGGGTTTTTCAGCATGTACTACCACTTCTTCAGCGTCCAGCTTGCCTAGACCCATTAAGTAGCCCTGTATACCCTTTAAATCTTTGGCGTCGAGGAAAAATTGACCAGGGTTGGTTCGATTATATCGATTGCGTAAGTCCATACCTATGGTTACAAATATAGATTTCTTAGATTGTCGTATGATATCAAGGATGGGGGAAATGGATGATTAGCAGGGATCATGTGGGTGTGCCTTGATACAGGCATTAATAGATCCTGGCCAGGCCATTAAAAAATTAGTGCGAACACTGCATGATAACTACGATAGAAAGATTTATGAATACACAAAGATAGATGCCGATCGGATGCGGTCCACCTATTGGAGTATAATAACCGATTTTCTCAATAAATAATCAATATGAAAAAAGTCGCCATCATCACCGGATCAGCTACGGGAGTGGGAGCAGCCACGGCCAAACAGCTATCTGCCACAGGAGCATGGAATGTAGCCATTAATTACACCAAGAGTCGTGATGAAGCCATGCAAACTGCCAGCCGATGTAAGGCACTTGGCGCAGAAGTACTGACGATATGCGCCGACGTTTCAGATGACGCAGCATGCGTTTCTTTGGTTGGAGAAGTTGTGACCAGATGGGGGCGACTGGATACACTGATCAATAATGCCGGGACTACGAAATTTTGTGACTTCAGCGACTTAGACGGTTTATCGAAGGAAGATTTCTTTCATCTCTACGGTGTAAATGTGGTTGGAGCTTATCAGATGTCGCGTGCGGCATATCCTCATCTTCGTCAACAGCAAGGGTCTATTGTCAACAATTCATCGGTTTCAGCTTTGACGGGTGTAGGCAGTTCTATAGCCTATGCGGCTTCCAAAGGAGCCATGGTCACACTGACACTTTCGTTGGCTCATGCACTCGGACCCGAAGTACGGGTAAATGCAGTCTGTCCTGGTTTTATCCAAGGCAGGTGGACTAAGGGATTTTTGGGTGATCGATACGAAAGCGTTAAAAAAACCTTCGAACAGGGAGCGACCTTGCAAGTCACAGCGACTCCCGGGGACATTGCCGATGCCATAGTATATCTCGCCACTCGAGCTAAGATCGTCACGGGTGAAATCATGATCGTTGATGGTGGATCTTCGCTAAAACAGGTGACCTTGGGTAGAAAGTAGGGGATCAGAGATATATTCTTATTTTCAAAGCTCGTAATCACCCTCTGTATGAATATCCACCTTGCCGGACTGGCCATTGTAACGCTCTGTATCTTCCTCGCCTGTCAGCCAGAAGAACAGATAGACCAAGGAGATAGCATCGAGCCAAAGGACCTGCCAGAAGCATTGCCTTTCACTCACCTTGCTTTGGACGATCTCACAGCCTTTGAGGCAGTGGCGAAAAACTGGGGAATTGCAGGATCTGCCTTTGCCGATCTCAACCAAGATCGGCACCTTACTACTGGAGATGGCATGGGCATTCTAACTAATCTACCTACCGAAAGTGCCAAAGATAACCTCCGCACAAAATGGGAACATGGAGATCTTGAATTGCATGTGGACGTGATGATGCCGAAAGGATCCAATAGTGGCATTTACTTTCAGGGAAGATACGAGGTGCAACTCTTTGATAGCTGGGACAAGAAAGATCCAGCTCATAGCGATATGGGTGGCATCTATCAACAGTGGGATGAACAAAGGACAGGGGGAAACAAGGGCTTTAACGGTATAGCGCCTACCATCAATGCGGCCAAAGCTCCCGGTCTGTGGCAGCACTTTCACATTCTTTTTCGGGCGCCGCGCTTTGATAAGAAGGGTCAAAAAGTCAAGAATGCTCGCTTTGAATACGTATACCTCAACGACGTTCTGATCCACGAGAATGTGCAGGTGGAGGGTCCCACCAGAGCACATCAGTTGAGCGGTGAGGTCCAGCTGGGTCCTCTTTTCTTCCAAGGAGACCACGGACCAGTGGCCTTTAGAAACTTGCGATACAAAAAGTATGGTCTGGATACAGCGAGATTGGAAAACATCACCTATAGATCGTATACAGGCATATGGAATCACTTACCGGATTTTGATACCCTAGTTCCCGTGAAGGATGGAAGCTTGCCAAATCTTGACCTGGCACTGGCTTCAGACCAACCCAATGATTTTGGGGTTCGTTTTCGAGCTGACCTTTGGATACCGATCAAAGGCAAATATCTATTCGACATCAAAGTCGATGATTGGGCAGTGCTCATGATTGACACACTGAAGATAGCCATAGATGATGGCGAGATTCTGAAAGAAAGAGGCACCATTGATCTCACCGAGGGACTCCACATCCTGGAGATCATGTTTCATCAGAAGAAGGGAAGGTCGATGTTGGATCTGAGCTACGAGGGTCCTGAGATATCAAAGAGACCGTTGGCAAAACCCGCTTCCCGCCAAGGTCAACCGAAAAATGATGTACCACCCATTTTAGTGGGTGTTGGTGAGACTCCGGAAATGGTGAGAGGTTTTGTGATGCACGGAGATGAGAAACTCACACACACCATTTCTATCGGTACTCCCAAAGGAATCCATTTCAGCTATGATCTTAGCACCGGAGCGCTCATCAGTGCCTGGAAAGGAGCCTTTGCCGATGCCACCAACATGTGGCGTGGGCGTGGTGCCTCACAGCTATTGATACCTCTTTCGGCAGCTATTCAGCTGACCAACGGTGTTCCCCTGGCTCGGATAGAAGAAAAAGACCCCTGGCCTACCGATGCATCTTACCTTTCATATAAGGGCTATGTGCTGGAGGATGATCAAATGCCCGTGTTTACATATCAGGTGTACGACTTGGCCATGACCGACCGAATTGTGCCTACAGATCATGGCCATCTCAAACGCCAGATTGAGCTCATCGGGGGTAGCATCACCAATGAAACCTTGAGGATCGGTGTCGCACCGTCCATTGTCTTTCTCGATAATGGGCTGTACAGCATGGATGGACAGTATTACATTGACACCAAATCAGATGCCAAAATCCTCCATCGGGATGGCTATGATGAGCTGCTTCTTTCTTTTGGTGAAGGAGGCAAAAGTGATCTTTCCTACGACATAATATGGTGAAGAAAATGAATCAGCAAACAATCCTATCCGTACTTTTTCTTTGGCTTACACTCGTAAATCATCAAGAACAAGCTCTGCTTGCTCAAGAAGCACGTGGTACAAGCCCTTCCGATTACTATGAGATATCCACGCTTCCCATTCCTGCAGATGTTCTGTTGGAAGTGGGTGGTATGGCCTTTGACGATCAAGATCATCTCGCTGTCTGCACCCGTAGAGGGGATGTTTGGAAGATCGAGCAGCCAGGCGGATCGGCCCCTACGTTTACCAGGATCGCCCATGGCCTGCATGAACCGTTAGGACTAGCATATCGAGACGGTGTCTACTATACCACGCAAAGAGCGGAACTGACCAAACTGGTCGATACTAATAAGGATGACCTAGTAGATCGATATGAGTGCATCTACAGCTGGGGGCTTGTTGGCAACTACCATGAATACTCATATGGTCCCGTGTTCTTGCCCAATGGTGATATGCTGCTGACCTTAAACCTGGGATGGATCGGGCACGGAGCAAGTCTATCACCATGGAGGGGCTGGATGATCAAGGTCTCACCTGAAGGTGTCATGATCCCCATAGCCACAGGGATGCGATCACCTGCAGGTTTTGGTCTGAATGCCCAAGGCGATATTTTCTATACAGAAAATCAAGGTGATTGGGTGGGATCTGGAAGGATGACCCATGTCGAAATAGGAGATTTTGTTGGTCACCCAGAGGGATTGAGATGGACTTCCCAACCAGAGTCACCGCTTGACTTGCAAATGTCTGACATAGATGATACAAAGAACCTTTCACTCTATGAATACGGACAGAAAATTCCGGCGGTAAAACCACCATCTGTCTGGTTTCCCCATACCCTGATGGGCATCTCCACTTCTGATCTGGTAGTTATTCCTGAAGGATTTGGTCCTTATACTGGCCAACTCCTGGTTGGTGATCAAGGGCATAGCAAATTGATGCGGGTCTATCAGGAAAAGGTCAATGGCGTGTATCAGGGCATCTGCTTTCCCTTTAGAGATGGTTTTTCCTCTGGAGTACTGAGGATGGCTTGGGGGCCCGATCAGACCCTTTATATCGGTATGACCAGTCGTGGTTGGGCTTCCACTGGTAAAGCACCCTTCGGTGTACAACGCCTTAAGTGGTCAGGACGCCAGCCTTTTGACATGCATCATGTAAACGTCACGAGCGATGGTTTTACCATCACTTTTACTGAAGAGGTGGACCCGGTAATAGCTGCCAATCCAGCATCTTATAAGGTGACCGACTTCACTTATAAGTACCACCACAACTACGGCAGCCCAGTCATAGATCAAGAGAATCGCACAGTGTACAAAGTGGATGTGGCACAGGATGGACTTAGTGTGCGCCTGTATCTCGAAGGTATGAGAAAAGGATATATCCATGAGATACGATTGATGGATTTTATGAGTAAAGGTGGTAAAACATTGCTGCAGAATGTTGGATATTATACAGTCAATGAGATTCCAGGTGGACACCGGGAGACCGTTCATCATAGGGAAAATGAGAAAGGATCAGCCATCTCTTCTATAGAGATCAAATCCGATAAGAGAATCATTTCCATGCCTTCACATTGGGGTGGGGAGGTAGACCAAACAGTCACTGTTGGCACAAAGCCCGGTATGCTGTACGATATCGACCAAGTATCCATGAAGGCGGGCAGCAAGATCAAATTGATTTTCAATAATCCCGACGATATGATGCATAACCTTTTGATCGTAAAGCCCGGTAGCGCCGACCAGGTCGCACAGCAGGCCCTGGATTTGGGTCTACAGGGCCAGGAGAAAGGCTACATCCCGGATTCAGACTTGGTCCTGTATCACACTAATCTTTTAGGTCCGGATGATTCAGACATCATCTATTTTCAGGCACCTCCCGAAGCTGGTACTTATACCTTCGTCTGTACATTTCCAGGTCATGCCAGCTTCATGCGTGGGAGTATCCAGGTAGTACCCGTCAACTGATGAAACCCATTGGGTAACTCCCCATGTAACAGTACCAGATACATCGTTGGCCAAATCCACTAGGCCATATTGGCATGCGCTTATTGCTTTTTTATGACATAATGTCATATCATACAGCGCCTCACCGCCATTCAGTCCGGTTAATCCAATTGGTACATCAATTGAGGAACTCTTGATGACAACCATTATTTAATTTATAAATAGAAAATTCATGAAACTAGCCACTGTAAGACCAACCAAGTATAGAATGAAAGATCCTGTTGATGCATGGCTGAACGATTTTTTTGTCCAACACTCATCAAGATCATCTAGATCGACTGCCACCAAACCAGCAGTCAATATTCTGGAGTACGACGATAAATTTGTGCTGGAATTGGCCGCACCCGGTTTCTCCAAATCAGATTTTATCATGGATGTGGATGATGACAAACTCACCATCAGCGCTAAACCGCAAGAACCAAAGGACAAAGACCAAACACCTGCGAAGATTAGGAAAAGAGGATTTCAGATCCTGGGCTTTGAGAAAAAGTTTAGTCTAGTCGATGAGATCGATCAGGACAAAATTACCGCAAAGTACGATCAAGGCATTTTATCGGTCAATCTACTTAAGAAAGTAGTGGAGAAAATTGCTCCGAAAAAAATCGAGATCGGCTAAATCGTAGAAATCTAGGTAGCGTCAGAGTCCCGGAATTATGCAAAGCAATAGGCTCTTTCGACTTTGACGCTACTTGGCCTTAATAGGTCGTTTAAATCTCCTTCCCAAGATCCTGTAAATTGTAATCTCCGCAAGTCGAGGCAAAGTCTCCTTGTATTAGGCTCTAATAAAACATTCTGTGACCATCGGTCACAGGTACTGCTAATCCGGACATTGGCCTGAAATCCGCACTGCTTTACAAAGGGTGTTTTTGAACACACTGATCAAAGGTACTATACGTACGGGATCAATGACCATATGAATCGAAGCTCTCTTTAACGATACCTTAAGAAGGAATACGAGCAGTTTTTGGGCGGAAGATGAACTTAATTTTTGAGAAATCGTTTCTATCATTGACTGGCAATGTGAAATAAGTGTCTAAAACTTTAGGGAACACTTTAGGAGAAGTAGGCGTTTAAGAGATTAGAGGTGAGGAGGCTTTAAGCATAAAAGTCAGTAAGAAGAAAGATATGAGCTCTATCATGGAGCATAAGAATCATGTTCATGGGGTTAGGGTTTGGTTGATAGGCCTGGGATTCATCCCGGGCCTATTCTTTTGATGTATCCCACAAATGCTGTATCTGGTAGGTATGTGTAAAATCCGTGATGAGATATCTCAGCCGGGAGGCCACCCGGGGAAAAAATGCCTCGTTTCTCCAGCGGTACTATTATTTAGCACATCAAAGCCCTGCAAAAGTTTGATGCATATCCCAGCTTAAACTCTCTTGCCAAACCTTGGATATTTGCTCAGGCAAGGAGAGATGGTAATCCAGTGACGACTTGCTGCGATGATCGGGAAGTGGACTAAAAGTTGTGACTGGTTGCCTTGGAGAATGGTAAATCCGCTCCCAGGTGGAGTAGGGATTATAAAGTTCGTGCATCAGTATGATAGTGCCTGCCTCTACAGTGGTGTTTTGCAGATTGTTCCATGCCTTCAGCAAGTATGGATCTATGCTGCATTCTTCTGAAAGATCGAAAATCGAGGTGCGATCACTCACCAGCAACTCAATCGTATGATACCGCATATTGGACGGCATAGCCTCATTGGACCATAGATAGTGCTCGAAGGCTGAGATCACTCTTCTTGGCAGTATCAAGTCATATCCATACTCAGACGAGGGTATGTAGGACCTTTTAAGGCTGGGATTCAGCATCAATATTTTGTCTGCATCGAGATTGGTAACCCTACTAATCTCTTCGATGCTCATTTTTCTGTCGATATGTACGTATCCGATCATCTGCATATCCAGGTCCGGCTGCTCCGGGACGATGCCATAGTCGATGTGATGCTCAATGATGTATTGTGCTGCCAAATACTTGGGTATGTATTCCTGTGTTTGTTTCGGCAAGAATTGCTTTATGGCCTCAAAGCTCTTTACCCCTCCTGCCATGCGTATGGCCCGATTGACTCGACTGGGACCGGCATTGTACGCCGCAAAGGCAAGCGTCCAATCATCGTATTTGGCATGAAGATACTGTAGGTAGGAAAGTGCCGCTCTAGTAGCCTTGCTGGGATCACAACGCTCATCGACATACTGGTTGATTTTAAGGCCCATTTGGCGAGCTGTTGGAACCATAAACTGCCACAATCCCACTGCTCCAACCCTCGACCTTGCGAGTGGATTATACCTGGACTCAATCAGAGGAAGTACCCTCAGCTCCTCAGGCATATTCTGCAGAGATAGCTCCTTTTCTACGGTCGGTAGATAGATTGTACTCTGGGCAATGAGTGCTCCTGTAGTCTCCGGATGTGATAAGAATTGATTGATGTAGTAAGTGACCCGCTTCTGATCAGAAGGATCAACGAAGCCCTCAAAAGCCTCCAAGCTTGCCAGGTCCAGACTGGCATGGGCCGCGGAGCTAAGAGGTATTATTGAGAACGCACATACACATGCCATCAAGGATAGCACTGGTACTTTGATCATGGGATTACAGATATCAGTTTTTGTCGTTCGGGATAACATACTGACTATAGCTTTAGTTATACATTAATTTTTATTTTAATGCATAAACCATGCCAGTTCGTATCGCGAACATTTCCAACGCACAAACTTAGGTAATTAATATACCCCAGGGAATAATATTAACACTTTTTAATATTTGACCTGAGAGGATTCTATCTGACCAAGGATGATGCCACTCGAAAGAGCTCGCTTTCACCATATCTCCTTGCCAGGACTTGCATGCCAAAGGGGAGACCCTGGTCGTCTACACCAAGAGGAATCGATATCGCTGGCATCCCAGTAAGATTAGCAATCACAGAAAAGACATCGGCTAAGTACATCTCAACCGGTGACAAAGTAGCATCGAGTGACCATGCCGTTACGGGAGCAGTAGGTATCAAAATGGCATCATATTGCTCAAACCATCTCTCAAAGCGTTCTTTGATTAACCTTCGCACCTTTTGCGCTTTGGCAAAATACGCATCATAATATCCGACACTTAGTACGAAAGTGCCCAACAAGATTCTCCGCTTCACCTCAGTACCAAATCCCTCGGTGCGTGAATGTGTGTACATGTCATCGAGTGAACTGGCCTCACGACTGCGATGACCATAGCGTATGCCATCATATCGAGATAAGTTACTGGAGGCCTCAGCAGAAGTCAGTACGTAGTAGGCTGGAATTAAATAATCCAGGTACTCAAAGGAAAGAGCATCTACTGCATGACCTTCTTCTCGGAGGACACCAAGTTTTGCAGTAAAGGCATCTTTAATCTCCCTTTGAAGGCCGTGATGCGACAGTGTCTCTCCCAGATATCCAAACTTCAGGATTTTGTTCGGTTTATGACTGCCTGTAGATTCAGGCTGCTCCCTGACCAAAGTGCTGTCTTTGCCATCAGGACCCTGGACGATATCATATACCAGAGCAATGTCTTTTAGCACATGTCCGATGAATCCGATCTGGTCAAAGGATGATCCATAGGCGATCAGTCCAAAGCGGCTGATACGCCCATAGCTGGGTTTGAAACCAGTTAATCCACAAAAGGATGCAGGTTGACGTACAGAGCCACCAGTATCTGAGCCCATAGAAAGGAGGCAATGGTCCATTTGCACCGATACAGCACAGCCTCCTGAAGACCCACCAGGCACATGATCGGGATGATGCCCATTCTTGGTGCCACCATAGTAAGAAGTTTGATTGTCAGAGCCCATGGCAAACTCATCACAGTTTACCCGACCAATGATGATAGCATCTTCTGCCAACATCCGCTCGATTGCTGTCGCACTGTAAAGTGCGGTATACCCCTGCAGCATCCGGCTACCGGCGGTGAGTCCATGTCCCTCATGAGAGATCACGTCCTTCACGGAGATCACAGCACCCCAGAGTCGACCTCTCCCCCCTCCTGAAACCTGATCTAGGGCATGAGCCCTTGCCAGTGCTTCATCGCGATAGACTTCCACAAATACGTTGAGATCTGAGTCACGATCTATATTAGTGAGGTAATGATTCACTAGCGCTACACAGGTGGTAGTACCATCACTTAGAGCCTCCTGAATCTGGTCGAGACTTCGGTATGGCAGAGAGTCATTCAGCATCCTTCTTTCCAAGCTTTGAGATGATTTGAGGCAATGACAATCGACACTGCTCTCCACTCTCCATCTCCTTGAGGGTGTATGACTGACTTTCCAGCTCATCTGAGCCAATCAGCAAAACATAGGGCACCTGGCTGGCATCGGCATATCGCATTTGTTTCTTCATTTTCACTGGCTCTGGATACAAGTCCGCCTTTATTCCCTGGGATCTGATGGACGTAACAAGGTCAAAAGCAGCCCGATGACAAAAGGCATCCATAGCCACCAGCAGTACTTCGGTTCCCCCTTCACTCGCGCTGGGAAATCTATCTAACTCCAGCAAAACGTCGTATATACGCTCAACCCCGAATGAAATACCTACTCCCGACATATCCGGCATGCCAAAGACACTTGTCAAGTCATCATACCGACCACCTCCCAAAATGCTGCCTATTTGGACCTCCTTCGATTGCACCTCAAAAATACATCCGGTATAGTAGTCCAGACCACGAGCCAAGGTCACATCAAATCTCAGATCTTGCGTCAACTCGTACCCTTTTAAGTATTCGAACACAGTCCTGACCTCCTGGATACCCTGCAGGCCTATCTCGACGCCCTCAAGTTTTACTTCGAGTTTATCCAGATCAGAAGTCTCAAACAGCGATTTAATGCCGATAGCAGTTTGTTGAGAAAATCCACGCTGGACCAAGGTTTTACAAACACCGTCCCATCCGATTTTTTCTAACTTATCAATCGCCATGGTCATATGGGTCAATCGATCTGCCACCCCCGCTTTTGCAGCAATTCCGGCCAAGATCTTGCGGTTATTGAGTAAGATCTTGACACCCATGCCCAATCGATCAAATACTTGATCGATGATCTGAATGTATTCTGCCTCATAGACCAGTGCATTAGACCCGATAACGTCGACATCGCATTGATAAAACTCCTGATATCTGCCTCGTTGAGGTCGATCCGCCCTCCACACCGGCTGTATCTGATAGCGCTTAAAAGGAAAATTGATCTCGTGTCGGTGCATGACCACAAATCGTGCAAAAGGCACCGTCAAATCATAGCGCAATCCCCGGCGAGAGATAGAGCTTAAGATGGCCGTACTATTTCGTTCTTCTAGCAAGCGCTCATCCACTTTGGCAAGAAAATCACCGTTGTTCAGTATTTTAAAAAGCAGCTTATCCCCCTCCTCCCCATATTTACCGGTTAGGGTGGCCAGGCTTTCCATAGCGGGAGTCTCGATCGGTAGAAATCCGTACAGCTCAAATACAGAGCGGATGGTAGCAAAGATGTAGTTTCTACGACGTGCTTCCAATGGGATGAAATCTCTGGTTCCTTTGGGAATGCTGGGCTTCATTGGGTAGTCCTAAGATGATTAATGTGCAGATTTAAACTGCGAGAGAAAGCGGACATCGTTTTCAAAGAGCAACCTGATGTCGTTGATTTTGTACTTTCGCATTGCTTGCCTTTCTATGCCCATGCCGAAGGCATATCCACTATAGCGCGAGGCATCGATACCACACATCTCCAGTACATTTGGATCCACCATCCCACAGCCCAGAATTTCCAGCCAACCTGTACCCTTTGTCATCCGACGGTCCTCTTCTGAGTTTAAACCCCAGTATACATCGACCTCAGCACTGGGCTCAGTAAAGGGGAAATAAGACGGTCGCAACCTGATCTTCACGTCGGGTCCATAGAGCTCCCTGGCAAAATGAAAAATCACCTGTTTCATGTCGGCAAACGAAACGCCCTCGTCGACATAAAGTCCCTCTACCTGATGAAACTGAGCATGAGCCCGTGCAGAAATGGTCTCATTACGGTATACTCTTCCTGGTGAGATGATTCTAATCGGTGGCTGCTTGCGCTCCATCTCGTGTACTTGCACCGTAGACGTCTGCGAACGGAGCATATGAGTCGGGTCGCTTTTCAGATAATAAGTATCTGTCATGTCCCTTGCAGGATGATCTGCAGGTGTGTTGAGAGCCGTGAAGTTGTGCCACTCATCTTCGATCTCCCGGTTTTCCACCACCGTAAATCCCAAGCGCTGAAAAATCGATACAATCTGGTTCATCACAATTGATACGGGATGCCGAGATCCCAAAGGCAAAGGATAGCCCGGTGCCGTCAGGTCAATATCGAGGGTAGATTCATCAACTTTATGTGCTAGGCTCTTACTGAGTAGCTCAAACTTACTTTCAGCTTTTTGTTTTGCTTCATTGAGTAAAAGACCGTAAGCTTTTCTCTGGTCATGAGGTATGTTGCGCATCTCGGCAAACAGTGGTTTGATGATGTTTTTCGTGCCGAGGTATGTGACTCTAAATTGTTCTAGCTCACTCTTGTCATTCGGTTCAGCCAAACCGATGGCATCAATCATCTTTTGCACCTCCTCAAAAAGTTGAGTACTCATTGGAATCTTATGCTAAAAAATTGATCGACAAAGGTATGATTTTATACGCATTGAGCCGAGTAGACCGACACCTTCGATCAGCCTTCTCACATTTAGCCAGCACCAGGTCAGGTTGCTTGTACCGCACTTGAAAGCTGGAAATTCATCATATCTTTGCTGCATGATATGCATCAAGCGATGACCCGCACTATCCTAGAACGGCAGTACTATGAGTATGCCTTCCTAAGTCTATCCTTGATCTTTCTGGTGTCTTTACTATACTCCCGCTACGTACTCTCACTATCGATGTTTGGTTTTGCGCTGTTGGTACTCTGCGAGATCAGGATGTCACCAAGGAGAATACGGCTGAGACCCGGCATCATCAGCAAATTATGTGCTGTGCTCGATAGACCCTCCTGGTGGGCGACTACCCTCATTTTCTTCATTGTACTCTATGGTGGTCTGTACTCTGACAACACTGAGTATTGGTTTTCTAGACTACGGCTGAAGGCACCCTTTCTAATCTTCCCATTTGGATTCTATTTACTCCCATCGCTGTCCAAGTCATTATACCACAAAGTGCATAGTTTACTAGTGGTAGTCATGGTGGCTAGCTCGCTTCCTATACTGATAGATATGATGAGTGACTATACGCAGGTGTTGACTGGACTGTCGCAGGGCAAAGCTATTGACACACCTGGTAGCCATATTCGCTACAGTTTACTGCTTTCATTGGCCTTCTTTTCTGCTGTCTTTCTATGGCAAAAGAGATTCACTTGGATGACGAAATATGACCGCACACTATTACTCATAGCCGCGGGGTACCTCTTTGTGTTTGTACATCTTCTGGCCGTTCGCAGTGGTATAGCGGTGCTCTATTTGACGGTTGTGGTGCTGGTCTTCCGATCTCTAATCATAGGCAGTCACCAAAAAGCAGCATTGCTGGCAGCCATTTTGATTGTCATTACTCCATTGGCAGCGTATTATGGCGTTCCCAGTTTCAGACAGCGCATTGACTACATGGTGGAGGATGTGACCAAGTACCAGACTGAGGAATGGAATGCTTATTCCGATGCAGAGCGTGTACTGTCTATTAAGGCAGGACTCTCCATCGCTTCTGCCCATCCTTGGCTAGGAGTAGGTCCGGGAGATTTAAGAGACTGCGTACAGGAATACTATCTCCAACATTTTGGTAAGGACACTTCCCTACTTCCCCACAATCAATTCATATCGATCGCAGCAGGCAGTGGTTGCATCGGGGCAGGGTGCTTTATCCTGGCATTTTTCATCCCAATTCTGACCGACCGACACTATGAAGGGACGATGGTGCTCGTGGTATATTCGATTACCTTCTTCTCGATGTGGGTAGAAAACACCTTCGAAACATCTGTTGGTGTAGCGTATTTTGCCTTCTTCGCCTATCTGGGTATCCGGCAGCAGCACGAATCAGCCCGCTCCAGCGAAACGTCGCACATCGCCCTTGAAGACAAAACCCATCATGAGGCCAAAGAGCAATCCACCTAGGTGGGCAAACCATGCTGTACCACCGCCCTCCACATCGGTGCCAAATGTCTGCAGAGTACTAAACACCTGAATGGCGATCCAAATACCTAGGAAGGCAAGTGCCGACATCGTGATGCGCTGAAGGATGATAAATAAAAAGATTAAGACCTTGATCTTACTCTTAGGAAACATCACTAGGTAGGCACCCAGGACGGCGGAGATGGCTCCACTGGCACCCAGACTGGGGATTACACTATCGACATTGAAAAACACGTGGGCTAGACTGGCCAGTACACCCCCAACAAGATAAAACAGGAGAAAGGGGAAATTGCCAATGGTGGCTTCAATGTTGTCGGCAAACACCCATAGAAATAGCATATTCCCTAACAAATGCATCCAACCTCCATGAAGAAACATGGAGGATATCAGGGTACCATAATGGTGTCCTTCCAAAATATATTGGGGAATGGTACTGTAGGTCTGGTAAAACAGACCCAGATCCTCATTGGTCAAGCTGGTTTGATAAATAAAGACAAGCACATTGATGATCAGAAAGGTATAACTGAAAATGGGGTATGCACCGCCCTTAATCTGATCATCACCGATGGGAAAAAACATGCCTAAATGTACGTGAAAAACAACTTCCGCAGGATGCGTGATCACTGTGGAGACCGGCCAAAGTGCTCAAACCCTTCCATCACCAATCATCTGGAGGTCATTCATTTGACACGATTGCTTTACAAAATGTACCTTAATCATGTAGAAACTAATTTCGGTCCGCAATAGGCAGCCACATGAGCATACATACGACCTCATCCAGCCTGATCACTCCGGTCACAGCCATTCATGAACCTGACCTCGAGGAGATCGGTTGGAGAATTTTTATCAAGCGAGATGACCTAGCCAACGGGCCCATTCAAGGAAATAAATTCCGGAAACTCAAATACCATGCAGCGGAGGCGGACAGGCTTGGAAAGACAACTTTGCTCTCCTTTGGAGGGGCCTTCTCCAATCACCTATTTGCCCTGGCATATTTTGGCCATCGACATAAGGTGGCTACGATTGGTGTGGTCCGGGGTGAAATAGATCCAGACAATCCTACCCTCCAGGCGGTAAAGCAATGGGGTATGAAACTGATACCCCTCTCCAGGACCACTTATCGACAAGAGTCCAAGAACAACTTGGTCCAGCTTTGGCAGTCTCGCTTTCCCAGGGCCCATATCATACCGCAAGGTGGCAGTGGACTTCTGGGCATGCTGGGCGTCAGTGACATGGTAAGAGAAATTCATCATCAGAGTAGTCGCACCTTTGATTTTTGGGTATGTGCATTTGGTACCGGTGCCACATCTGCTGGCATAGCAGCTGAGCTTCATTCAACAGAACAGCTTTGGTCATTCCCAGTCCTGCGGGGTCTAGACCACTCTTTGATGCTCGCAGCATATGATCTGCCGGACTCTGCTCTAAATCGAATATCCATTGTACCTGCCCATTTGGGTGGATATGCCAAACGGGTGCCTGAAGTGGAGATATTCATTAAAACTTTCTATGACCGGCACCAGATTATTTTGGATCCTATTTATACCGGTAAAATGATGTATTGCCTTTATCGACAACTTCTCGCTGGAGAAGCACCCAAAAATCCAACTTCCATACTTGTCATACACACAGGTGGAAGCCAGGGAAATCAAGGGTACAATCACCGATTCAACATGGATCTTCCCGTACCAGATTTTTTTCCCATTGGATCGGTTGCCCGCGAATGATTTTTTCGATCACCTCGGGAAAGTAGCGATGTTCGAGTCGCTGCACCCTCTTGCGCACATCATCAGCCGTATCCGCTTGATCTACCTTACAAGCCGCCTGGAAAATCAAGGCTCCCTCATCGTACGCCTCATTAACATAATGAATTGAAATACCACTTTGGGTCTCTCCATGCTCTACGACAGCCTTATGGACATTCATGCCGTACATGCCCTTACCCCCGTACTTCGGTAATAGAGCAGGGTGAATATTAATCATCCGGTTCTTATAGTGTTTAACCAGATATGCCGGCACCAGCCAGAGAAATCCCGCTAAAACCAAGTAGTCAATACACTGGTGCTCCAGCTCAAAGAGTATCTGCTTTGACTGATAGAAATAGGGGCGATCGATGATCATGGACGATATTCCCTCTTGCTCTGCGATCGTGAGCACCCCTGCAGTGGCTTTATTAGAAATGATCAATGCCACCTCAATATCTTCTGCTTTGTTGAAGTGTGCGATCACTTCTCTGGCATTGGTGCCAGTACCCGAAGCGAAAATGGCTATTCGTGTCATTGGTTACCTTCTGATCGGTACATACTTGTTTCGATTGGCAGGATCAATGCTGGTCATGATCTGATAAACCTCGTTTTTCTGTGGTCGGGAGGCCACGGCAAATATATCGGTAACTTCTTGCGCCTTTGCATTGGCAAACATTTGCACGATCATAGAATTTGGGTAGTCCTTACTGACGGTCATTACATTCTTCAAGGCGCCAATAAGCACGGTTTTACCACCTTCTACATCCCGATGCATGACATCCATGCCCTTACGATGGTAGTCGTAGAGTGCTTTGCGATATGGGCGTGATCGAGGACTTAAGATGTTTTCGATCATAAAATACCGGTTGCGACCGCTGGCTTGGCTACTCCAGCCCGACTTAGAGTCCGTAAGAAGTCCTGAAGGTAAGGTGTTTATGATCTCATTGGCGATCTGGTAATAACCATCGCCACCGTATAGGATGAAGCTGTCGTGATCTAATCCCAAGATATAGTACATATAAAAGGCCAACACAGAAGTCAGGTTATCGGTGAATATATTGGCCGAGTAAATCATCGGCGTGGTTTGTTCAAACTGAAACGTAAACTCCTTGTCAAGATGATTGAGCAGGGTAGTTTCATAGTTGCTGCCAAAGACCGGCCTGATGGCCTGGATACTTAGCTCAGCAGCAAAGGCAGTACTAGATAGTTCGGAGGTGACGGTCAGGTTCAGATTGCCCTTGATGCGCTCGTGGTCTTCATAGGAGCCGTTGGTCCATCTACGGGTATTGATAAATTCTATTAGTTTGCCCTCCAGCTCTTCAAACAATGCTGGATCTGCCGTCTGCAAAGTAGGAGCATTGACTTCGATCTTCATGTCAAACTCCTGAGCGAAGAGAACTGATGCGATCCCCATCATGCATAGAATGCTAATCAAGTGCTTCATGACAGAATTTATCTTTCGGTGATGTGCTTACGCAGTAACGTTATCTGATCAACGATATCTTCTCCCACTTCAGTCTTTGATTTGAGGGGGAAAACCACTTTTTCTCCGTCGGGAGTGAGGAATGTCACTTTGTTGGTGTCGTGCTGAAACCCTGCTCCCTTGTCCTGCAGCGAGTTGAGCACGATGAGATCGAAGCTTTTCTTGGCCAGCTTCCTTCTCGCATGCTCTTCACCATCCTCTGATTCAAGTGCAAAGCCCACTGTAATCTGGTGTGGCTTCTTCACTTGAGCAAAACTCAGGGCTATATCCTCTGTCCGTTCGAGATCCAACTTGGTCATATGGTCGGCTTTCTTGATCTTTTTTGAGGCAAGATGCTTCGGTCGGTAGTCTGCTACGGCTGCTGCCAATACCGCCAAATCGACCTTTTTCCAAATCTTCAGGGCACATTCAGCCATTTCGGCGGCACTTCTCACCATATGGCACCGCAATCGCTGATGCTGTGGCAGGAGCAATGCAGTGGGACCAATGACTAGATCTACCTCTGCACCCCGGTCTATTAAGGCTTGCACGATGGCCACACCCATCTTTCCACTGGATCGATTGCCAATGAACCTCACCGGATCGATGTCTTCATAGGTAGGTCCAGCTGTGACGATGGCACGGACTCCTGCTAAGTCACTTTTTTTTTTGAAATGTGCTTCAATAGCTGAAATGATATGGGCCGGCTCGGCCATTCTCCCAGGTCCCTCTAATCCACTTGCCAACGGTCCCTCCTCCACCGGAATCATCTCCCCACCATCGGCTACCACCATCTCGACATTGCGCTGAGTGGTGGGATGGAGCCACATGTCAATGTCCATCGCAGGTGCGATCATCGTCTGGCAACGTGCAGAAAGGTAGCATGCGGTGACCATATTATCGCACATGCCATTGGCCATTTTGGCCAGTGTATGTGCAGTAACTGGCGCTACGACATAGAGGTCTGCCCATAGACCGAGTTCAACGTGATTGGTCCATTCTTCGTCTTCGGCTAATGCAGTCTGTACAGGATGCCGAGAGAGGGTGGCCATGGTGAGGGGCGAGATAAAGTCAGTACCTGACTCCGTCATAATCACTTTTACCTGTGCTCCGACTTTGACCAGACCCCGACATAACAGGGCCGACTTGTAGGCGGCAATGCTTCCACAAATACCTAGTAGAATCTTTTTACCGGTGAGCATGCCCAGAAGCTTGTCAGCTAAGCCTGGTCAGTACCAGACTCTTCCCCCTGAGTGTCTACAGCATCGCGATAGCGATGGTTGATGCGGTCTTCCAGGTACTCCTCCGTGGCTATCAGTGCTGGATTAGGTAGACGCTCGTAAAACTTTGATATCTCGATCTGCTCTTTATTCTCATGCACCTCTTCAATGGTATCCGAAGAGATGGCAAACTCATCAAGCTTTTCAGACAGCTCCTTCTTGAGCTCTACATTGAGCTGATTGGCCCTTTTGCTGATGATGGCCAGCGTCTCATATATATTGCCAGTTCCCTCTACCAAACCATCGATATCTCTGGCTTTAGCGAAGGCATTAAAACCCTGGACTTGTGACTTAATGTCGTTCATGATGAAAATGTTTTTAATTTGGCCCGGCTGTGATTCAGCATTTCCCGGGCTTCGGATGTGTACTTACTAGAAGGAAATTTTTTCCTAAAATCTTCGTATTTCTCCACTGCCTGTTGATAGCGCTCAGCTTGCAATTCATAAAAACTGTTTTCTGCAAGCAAAAAAGCTGACTTGAGAATCAGAAACCTGATTTCTTCAGCATCCCGGGTCTCAGGAAAGTCCTTCAGGAGGTTCTCAAAGCTTGTGACAGCTGAATTGTAATTTTTGACGTCAAAATAGAGCTTGCCCTGCTCGAATCGCTTTTTCTCCAACTTCGCTCGACACTCATCTATCAGCTCATTGCACGAGTTGACACGATCACTGTTGGGGTATGTATTGATAAACAACTGAAACTGATCAATGGCCTTCTCCGTATACTGTTGATCGAGGCGAAAACTAGGAGAAAGCAGATAATTGGAGTAGGCACGCATATAATCGGCCTCTTCTCTCCGATCGCTCGAAGTATAGGTATTGGAAAAGTTCTCAAAATAGTGAGCAGCAAGCAAGAAGCTGCTTTGATGATAGTGGGTATAGGCATATTTGAAAGCAAGATCCTCCGCCTTGGATGAACCTCTGAAACTATTGAGGACCAATTCAAAAAGGGTCTGAGCCCTGACATATTCGCCAGCCTCATAGTATTCCATGGACTTCTCGTAAATCTGCTCCGCGTTGTTACTAGTACGGATCCGCTCAAACTCAGTGCGGCATGAGACCAGAAGGCAGCTGCTGAAAAGCAGTGAAAACCAAAGCCTTTTTTTCATAGCGAATGCAAAATTACACTAATTATGGCATATCATCCCATATCCCGATCCCTTTAGGTGGTTGGGCCGCTTACCAAGTGTGTAAGCAGTAATATAAACGATGCAGAGATTTGGATGTATGGCCATCACCAAGGATTTAAATATACCTTAACTAGTTTGTGATAAGATCCTCTGAAGAGCCTTTTAGATATGGGCAACCTCTTCGGCGGACTTTCTAAGCTAGATACCTAAAAAAAATCTCACAATAATTACTTTGGCCCTTACCCTGTCGCCACCAGGAAGTCTACGAGGCTACTTTCAGTTGAGAGAGCTTGGATTTACTCAACTTATCCTTGACATAACGGAGATCTACCTCAAACTTCTTAAGGTCCTTTTGCGATGGGATTTCATACATGGCATCGGTCATGACAGCTTCGCAAATCGACCTCAGACCCCGGGCACCCAGTTTATAGTCATAGGCTTTTTCAGCGATGTACTCCAGAGCTCCTTTGGTGATCTTAAAGTCAATACCTTCTAAATGGAAGAGCTTGCGATACTGCTTAATAATGGCATTCTTAGGTTCTGTCAGGATGGCCTCCAGCGTCTTCTTGTCCAGGGGATTTAAAAATGTTAATACCGGAAGCCTACCTAGGAGCTCAGGGATCAACCCAAAATGCCTCAGGTCCAGGTGATTGACATATTGCAATAGATTTTCTCGGTCCACCAGTTGCTTTTGCTTGGCATTGTATCCGATGACCTGGGTGTTCAGCCTTTTGGCTATTAGTTTTTCTACCCCATCAAAGGCACCACCGCAGATAAAGAGCACTTCTTCGGTATTGACTTTGATCAGCTTTTGTTCGGGGTGCTTTCTGCCACCTTGGGGTGGCACATTCACCTCTGTCCCTTCCAACATCTTTAGCAATGCTTGTTGCACCCCTTCTCCAGACACATCTCTTGTGATGGAAGGATTATCGCTTTTCCTAGCAATCTTATCAATTTCGTCGATGTAGACAATGCCCTTTTCTGCTGCCTGTACGTTGTAATCGCAGACCTGCAAGAGTCTGCTAAGAATGCTCTCCACATCTTCACCTACATATCCTGCTTCTGTAAAAACAGTAGCATCTACGATGGCAAATGGCACATTGAGCATTCTTGCAATGGACTTGGCCATCAGCGTTTTACCAGTTCCTGTACGGCCTACAAATAGAATATTTGATTTCTCTATCTCTACATCATCCTTGGTATCGATCCCAATGCGCTTGTAGTGGTTGTATACAGCCACCGCCAGATACTTTTTGGCATCATCTTGACCGATGATATAATCGTCCAGGTATTCTTTGATTTTTTTTGGGGTGAGGTTGGAAGGAAGGAGAAATTTGCTTTTGTCTTTGTCTTTGTTGGCAAAGAGTTCCTCTTTGACAATGTCGGTAGCTTGCTCTACACACACCTCACAGATGTGCCCATCTATGCCTGCAATCAGTATGAGCGCTTCTGCCTTGTCTCGTCCACAAAAGGAGCATCGTACGTTTTTATCTTCCATATCACTTTTAATACCCAAACAGGCTGACAAAGTTAATCATATCCCAAAACATGTACCAACTGAATCACGTCAACGTGTGTATGACAGGATCCCTGCCTGATTTTGTTGCTAGTTGATGGTCGATCACATTAGATCAGCTATCCCACTCCCTGCCGGATGGTTACTTACTCTCCGTGTTGGCGTCTGTTCGGGCCAGCACTTCATCTACTAAGCCATAATCCTTGGCCTCGGTCGATGTCATCCAGTTATCTCGATCACAATCTGCTTCAATCTTGTCATAATCCTGCCCGGTGTGCCTGGCCAGCACTTCATACAACTCCTTCTTCATAGTTTTGATCAGCTGATAAGAAATCTCCATATCGGTGAATTGTCCTTGCATCCCACCTGAAGGTTGATGAATCATGACCCTCGCATGCGGTAATGCCGTGCGCTTTCCTTGGGATCCAGCAGCCAAAAGTACGGCACCCATCGAAGCTGCCAACCCAGTACATATGGTGGCAATGTCTGGGGAGACGTATTGCATGGTGTCATAGATTCCGAGTCCCGATATCACAGATCCCCCCGGACTATTGATAAACATCTGCACGTCCCGCTTAGGATCAGTCGACTCCAAAAAGAGCAATTGTGCCTGGATGACATTGGCCACATAATCATTGACCGGTACCCCCATGAAAATGATCCGATCCATCATCAGGCGGGAGAAAACATCCATTCCTACCACATTCATCTGCCGCTCTTCGATCACCTGCGGGGTAAATCCATGAATGTTTGGCACCGCTGTCTGCATGTATTTTTCCAAATGGGCACTGCCCATCCCCAAATGCTTGACTGCATATTGTTTGAATTCATCTTTATGAAACATATATCTCTGTTTTTAAATAAGCCACTACTTATGGTAAAAGTAAACTATAAAGGTTTTCCACTTCCAAAATGTTCATCCCAGGTCCTATTCCTCTTCATCCACGTCTTCATTTCTTCCTTTAACCTCCTTTTCTACTGCTTCGATTTTCTTATTAAAGTCTTCGAGATCCATCATTTCATCTTCAAGCGTGACCTGATCTCGGATCGTCTCAAAAACTTTGTCTGAAATGAGATCAGTGTAAGCTTTCTCTACTTGCTCCCGATTGGACATCATCCTGTCCACATATTGATTCAGAACATCATCTGCCAGATCATAATAACCCATGGCCTGCAAAAATTGGGCCTTCAGCGCTTCCCTTACCTCCTCGGCCTCCACCTTGAGATCAAATTTTTCCTGGATAGCACGCTCGACCAAGGTCCAGATAAGATTTTGCGAAAACTGTTTGTAGCTGTCGTCCAGCATCTCAACATCCAGTTCTTCGTTGGTCAGAAGCAACCATCGTCGTAGAAATTCGTCCGGTAAGTCGGGTTTGTTTAGCTCCAGAATGCGGTCTTGCAGTGACTTAAAAAGTAGCGCGTCTGACCTGACCTGGTGAAATTTTTTAATCCGTTCCTTGATGGCATCGCGGGACTCATCTTCCGTTGTGACATCCTCCCCAAACGCCTTCTTAAAAAAATCTGCATCCAGATCCGCAGGTTGTATGTGCTTCACATCATCAATGCGTGCTTCATACCACGCTCCTACCTCCAGGTCTGCTTCCTCATCGGTGATCCCAAGCAGGTACTTGCGTACATATTCGTCGGTACGCTCACCCTCCAAGGTATAGATGTTAAAGCGCACCAGATCCCCTACTTTGGCACTTTTGACTTCATTTCTGAGGTCCTCATTGGCAATATCTGAGATCAAAGTCACAAAACTGGCTTCAAATCCCTTCTTTTTCAATGATCCGGCTTCTTCTTCCAGCTCCTTAGCTTCAAATACGACTCGGTCCGTATCTTCAAAATCCGATTCTATGGACACCTCCTTACCCAAATTCATTCGCATGTCCTGGAGTTGTTCGTCTACCATCTCGTCGGTGACCTTGACCAGATATTGAGTGTGAATCGTATCCTTGTCCAGCCCCTGCAATTCAAATTTTGGAGCTATGCCCACATCAAATTTAAATTCGAAATCCTCCATGCTATCAAAGTCATAGGTCTCCTGATCTTCAGAGGGAATGGGTTGACCCAAGACCTCTAACTTTTGCTCTTTCAGGTAACTCTCGAGCTGTTTGACCATCATATCATTGACTACCTCTGCCAGCATGGCCTTCCCATACATCTTACGGATCACACTCATCGGCACCTTACCCTTCCTAAAGCCCTTCATGTGTGCTTTTTGCTGATATTTCCGCATTTCGCTTTTCAGCTTGGGCTCATAGTCTACTTTTGGAATGCTGATCGCTAATTCGGTCTCAATCGGCGACTTATCTATTCGCTCTACACTCATTCTTCTTGATTTGTTATTAAAATGAAAGGTCTACTTGGTTGTGCGAATATACTGCGAATGCAGAACGGCCTGTCATCAATTACCATCATGGAAGCAAACACCAGAGGCGAGTCATCAGCTGCCATTGGTCAAGGTTGCCATAGCCATGATCTCCCTCGCAATACCTCCCAAGCAGCTAGCTTGGCAAGCCCATGAAGAATTTTGAATCAGGCCGTTTAAAAAAAAGAAGTGCGGGTGAAGGGACTCGAACCCCCACGCCTCGCGGCACTAGATCCTAAATCTAGCGTGTCTACCAATTCCACCACACCCGCAGATTCTCTCAAAGTTTCAAAATTCCCTCCGATGATTGGAGTTGCTTTCTGCTAAAGCGATGCAAAGATAAAATCTTTTTGATCTTACCACCTGGTGGAAAGTGTATAAGTGACCTCACATACCTACTTAATTCAGGCTCACATTTTGCCATCTTTCGTCGGCACGTTCGAAGGTAGCTCTGGAGGTGTCAATCGGTGATCACTGCGAGCCGATCACAAGAAAAATTGACAGCAAGTAATGTGCCCAGGCAAGACAGATTTCTCACTTCGCACTGAAATATCTACCTTGGCAAATCGTCTCTCCACACAACCACCTGGATGGCCCCTAAAGGGCATAGTGCCGATAAAAATCATTGAAATCTTTTAGATTTGCTAGGAAACCATCCATGTGGTACAATCGTTGTTTTAAAGGTAGATTGAGTGACCTATGGCACAGGTTGTAACAACAGATATAGATGATCACAAGCTGATACACGACGCATATCAGCTGCTATTGAAGTCAATTACTGCCGAGCTGGATGAGACAGATCGAAAAAACATTCAGCTTGCCTATGAGATCGCAGTAGAAGGTCATAGTCAGCAACGTCGCAAGTCTGGTGAGCCGTATATCCTGCATCCCATCGAAGTCGCCCGCATTTGTGCAGCGGAAATCGGACTGGGGCCAACAGCTATCGTAGCAGCCATACTGCACGATGTAGTGGAAGATACCGACGTCTCACTCCAAGATATTAGGGACGTCTTTGGTGAGAAAATCACCAATATTGTCGATGGTCTGACCAAGTTAAAAAGTGACTATAATCGCACTACAGCACAGGTCGAAAACTTTAAAAAAGTACTCAGCACTCTCATATACGATGTGAGAGTAGTGCTTATCAAGATGGCTGATCGGCTGCACAATATGCGGACCATCGGTGCCATGCCTGCCCACAAACAGCTGCTCATCGCTGCTGAGACTAGCTATATCTACGCTCCCCTAGCCCATCGCCTAGGTCTCTATAACTTGAAGACGGAGTTTCAGGACCTCTGCATGAAGGTCACCGAACGCGAATCATACGATGCCATTGCCCAGAAGCTCAGGGAGACCAAAAAGGAGCGGAATCACTACATCAGGCAGTTCATCGAACCCCTCAAGGCGAAGCTGGACGAGCTAAACGTGGCATATCGTATACATGGGAGACCCAAGTCGATTTCCTCCATCGACAATAAGATCAAGATCAAGAAGGTACCCTTTGAGGAAATATATGATCTATTTGCGGTGAGGATCATCGTAGATGTGCCTAGAGAGATGGAAAAGCCAATCTGTTGGCAGGTGTACTCGATTGTTACGGATGTCCACACCCCGATACCCGAGCGGTTGAAGGATTGGGTGACCACGCCAAAGTCCAATGGTTATGAATCTCTCCACACGACCGTAATCGGGCCTAAGGGCAAGTATGTAGAAGTACAAATACGCAGTGAGCGGATGGACGAGATTGCTGAAAGGGGTTTCGCTGCACATTGGAAATATAAGAAGGTATCCAACCAGCAAGACATCTACGAATCATGGCTGGATAATATTCGTGACCTGATGGAAGACGCGGATAAGGATGCCCTGGAATTTGTATCTGACTTCAAGAGCAATCTCTTTAAAGTAGAAGTATTCGTCTACACGCCTAAAGGTGATATGAAAGTGCTGCCAAAGGGTGCTACAGCCTTGGACTTTGCCTTCAGCATCCATACCGATGTGGGTAAGCATTGCACTGCTATAAAGGTCAATAACAGGCTGGTACCCATGGGATACGAGCTGGAAAATGGTGACCAAGTGCACATCACTACTACCAAAAATCAGAAGCCCAACGAAGGTTGGTTGAAAATGGTGGTCACTGGAAGGGCAAAATCCAGGATCAAGTCCGCCTTGCGTGAGGACCGGAAAAAGACCGGTGAACTTGGTCGCGAGATTCTGATACGCAAACTCAAGAGCTTCAAAGTCGACTTTGAAAACAATGTCGATGCCATCGCCAAGCATTTTGGATACAAGAACCGCCTGGACCTATATGTGGGCATCATCAAAGGTGATGTGGTCCTTGCTGACTTAAAGCAGTTTCCCATATCCTATGGCCGCTTCAAATTTGATGTGGAAAAACCTGAGACACCCCTTCCTCCTGCCAAGTCAAAACGTGTCAAGGTCAAACCCAAGCCGCTCATCACCATCAATGGTGAGCCTGGTAACCAATATGAATATACCTTTGCAAACTGCTGCAATCCTGTTTTTGGAGACGACATTTTCGGATTTGTAGGTTCGCACACCGGTGTAAAAATCCACCGGACTGCTTGTCCCAATGCGGAACATCTCATGACCAACTACGGATATCGGTCCTTGAAAGCCTCGTGGGTATCTAGTGAAAATCAAGATTTTATTGCCCATCTGGTGATCAACGGCATCGACGATGGACCCGGTGTCATAGAACGGGTGACCAATGAGATTTCTTCCAAGTTGGGAATGAACATACGCTCCCTGTCTATCGTAGGTGAGGAGGGATTCTATGAGGGTAAGATCAGCCTTATTGTCAGCAACACCAATCAACTCGGCAAGGCGATTGAAGCTCTAAAATCATTGATTGGGGTGTCTAGCGTGATTAGAGAAAATTGATGCGATGGCCGAACAAATAAGCAGTCCCGAAATTGTTACTGAAGTCAAAAAGATTTTTTCGAAACATCTGGAAGACCAGGGACTTCGCAAGACTCCAGAACGTTATGCCATACTCGAAGAGATCTATGGCCGCACCGATCACTTTGATGCGGAAGCATTGTACATTCACATGAAGAATCAAAACTATCGGGTCAGCCGGGCCACTGTGTACAACACCCTCGAACTGCTGGTCACCTGCGATCTCATCAAAAAACATCAGTTTGGAAAAAATCTTGCCAGGTACGAGAAATCACACGGATATAAACAACACGATCACATCATCTGCCTGGACTGTGGCAAGGTCACGGAGTTTTGCGACCCACGAATCCAGCAAATCAAAGGGACCGTCGGCGAGGTACTAAAATTTACCATCGTCGATCACGCACTCAACCTCTACGGATTGTGCGATGGAGCATGTGATCATCCGCCCAACCGGACGAAAGGCTGACCAGCCGGATCATCGAAGGCAGGTTCATTCCTGGAGATTTCCAACCATCATCTTCCCCAAGACATCCTTCCTGTAATCTACCCTACATATTTCCGGGTTCAAGCCAGCATGTTTTTTATCTTTGCCATTTAGCACCAGTCAACCACCTTTCATGGCAGTAGATGTGATCCTTGGCCTCCAATGGGGAGATGAAGGCAAGGGTAAGATTGTAGATTATCTAGCTCCTCATTACGATATAATTTGTCGATTTCAGGGTGGACCCAATGCCGGGCATACCTTAAATTTTGGTGGCACTAAGCACGTTCTCCACACCATCCCATCGGGCATTTTTAGAAAAGACCTAACCAACTTGATTGGCAATGGTGTCGTCATCGATCCTGTCACGTTAGCACGCGAACTGACAGCGGTGAAGGCCGCCGGCATTACTCCGGAGGAAAACCTCCTCGTATCTCGCAAAGCGCACCTGATCCTTCCCACGCATCGTATGCTAGACCAGGCGTCAGAGGCATTCAAAGGATCAGCTAAGATTGGCTCCACCCTACGAGGCATTGGCCCCACCTACATGGATAAGACTGGGCGCAATGGACTGCGTGTGGGAGATCTAGCATCTCCCGATTTCATGCACAAGTATCGTGCACTCAAAGAAAAACATGCCATGCTGCTCAAACTCTATCCAGCGATTGACTTTGACCTCGAGGTTGAAGAGCAGCAGTGGTTGGACAAGGTGGAAACCCTTAAAACCTTGCGCTTTGTTGATGGCGAGTATTTCCTCAACCAGGCCTTGGACGCAGGTCAAAAAGTACTGGCAGAAGGTGCTCAAGGCAGTATGCTAGATATCGACTATGGCACCTATCCTTACGTCACATCTTCCAACACGGTGACTGCAGGGGCATGCATTGGTTTGGGCATCGCACCATCGAGAATCGGTGAGGTCATAGGCATCACCAAGGCCTATTGTACGCGTGTCGGCAGTGGCCCATTCCCAACCGAACTCTTTGATGAAGATGGTCAACGACTGGCTGAACTCGGGCATGAGTTTGGGGCCACGACTGGCAGACCTCGTCGATGCGGCTGGCTCGACATCCCCCAACTGAAGTACACCATCATGGTCAATGGTGTCACTCAATTGGTGATGACCAAAATAGACGTACTCGACACCTTCGAACATATCAAGATTTCTACCGCCTATCAACTCAAAGACCACCTTGTTCACACCCTACCTTTTGATATCGTTGATCAAAATCTCGCACCGTCATGGCAGAGTTTTGACGGTTGGCAGCAGTCTTTAGATAAGGTGGTCAATTATCCAGATTTGCCAGCACAAGCCCGCCACTACATAACCAGCATCGAAGAAAAGCTGGGCGTGAACTTTAGCATGATCTCTACCGGGCCGGAGCGCGCTAAGTTGATCAAACGGCCTTCATCCTAAACCCTAGGTTTATACATGCCAACACTCAAATCCGACCAATGGCTGTGAGAAGTGAGTTTTTCTTTGGTAGCATCTCTGCAGTCGTCGAATTGGTTTTATGTGCCTACCAATTTTCTAAACCATTTCCAATAATGTACAAACATACCCGCCAGGGGCACCTTAAAAACCTCAATCATGATCAACGCAAAGACAATGCTATACTCAATGCCCACCACCCATAGGTTCTCATGGTAAGGATCGTAGGCATAGTTGACATATGTGCAACAGATGAGGCCTGACCAAAAAATCGGATAACGATAGTGTGTAAATACAGATAGCACCAATGGCATGGCTACATACCAGGGATGGACAGTGGTGGCCAATATCAAGTAGGCTGTAAATGCCAACAACATCCGCTCCAGCAAACTTCTGAAAGTCTTGCGACGCTCCGTAAACATCAGGAATAGAATCACTGAAAATGCGATCAGGTAAAGAATTGGTCCCATCGTCTGTATCACATTGTACCCTTTTATCTCATACCCTATCCAGCGCACGATGTAGTAGATGCTGGCATTAAACTCAAATTTTTGAAAATACAAATTGATGCTATCGTATAGGTGATAAATCAGATCCCAACCGATAAATGGAAGAAAAATGACCACCAACACCAGGACCATGACGGAAAGGGCACGCAACAAGTCATGAGACCTAGTACGGAATAAGAAGAAGGGAAGGAACATCAAGGGAAGCAGTTTAGCACCCACCGACAAGCCCATGAAGATGCCAAAAAACTTGTACCGCCTTCTGATAAATGCCCATAGGGCTAGAATGAGAAAAAGGATCATCAATGCTTCAAAATGAAGGTTGCCACACAGTTCGATGATGATCAATGGGTTTAGCGCATACAGCAGTACCTTACGCAGCTTGAAACCTGCCATCCTAGTTAATTTCATCAGAAAGTATATCGATAGCGTTTCTGCCCCTACAAACATGACTTTCATCAGCACCATCGCCCAATAGATGTTGGTCTTAAATACCCAGGTACAACTGGCAAAGATGGCTTGACAAACCGGTGGATAGATGGAATAATAATCGGGTGAATTGAGAAGAGGGTACAACTCTTGATATGTTGCAAGATCCTGGCCCGGGATCTCTAACAGTTCAGTGGGCGTGTACAGATACGGATTGATGCCGTCGTTGATCAAATATCCATCCCATAAGAATCGATAGATATCGTCTGATAAATTGGGAAAAGCGAAGACGAGCAGCCATCGTAGGAGGATAGAGAGAAAGATGAAAAACAATATATCGCCGTGTGTCTTGAAATAACGATAGGTCCCAATATAGAGCACAAAGAGCGGAAAATAACAGCCCAAAATCCACAAGATATCATCCTGCTTCGGTAAGTATCCCAAGCAAACAACAAAGGCTATCCACAATATGGCAACGAGATATTTCAAGGTCTACATACACTGCTGGGTGCTGCTCCACGTGTTGCTGTTGGTTTCTTATGTCTGCTCAGCTTGCGTTGGGCGCATCCTTATAAGACAAATGTCTCACTGAAAAATAGAAAATCGCTCCGTACCCGAAGGCCAATAAGATATGAAATATGATCAATGAGTGATCATCAATGCGAAATCCTAAAACTATCGCAAAGAGAAAATAGAGGCAAAGCAATCCCTCTAAGACCGTAGTCCAGCTCAACTTGCCACTCAAGTATTTTCGATGGTGCAATCGATCCGAAAGGCTCTTAATGGCAAATTTCGGTGTGCGTACGAAGGCCGACTTCTTTCCCAGGTAACCTTGGATGACGGCGATGGTATTGTGCAGTGATAATCCCATGGACATAGCCAAGAAAAGTGGAAACATGAACAAAAACTTACCGAAGTCCCTGAGCCATGACCGACTGGGGTTGGTATATGGGTTGGAAACATTGCCTACGTAGTACACGCAGATGATCGCCAAGGTGCCAATGATGAAGAAAGAAAAGATGGTAGAACTGATCTGGAGTGCCTGTAGAGCCAGCAGTAGAGGCACACTCAACACACCCAGCATAAACACAAAAACAAAGACGGTGCTACCCATCAAATGGAGGGTGGCATGAATTTTCTTTGGCAAGGGTATGGTGGATCGCCAAATGCTGGGTATCATTTTCTTTGCCGTCTCAGCACCGCCTTTCATCCAGCGATATTGCTGTGATTTAAAGCCATTCATCTCCGCGGGAAGCTCGGCGGGAGCACTGACTTCTTCCAAGTAGATAATTTTCCATCCCTTAAGCTGGGCCCGCATACTGAGGTCCAGGTCTTCGGTCAGCGTATCATCTTGCCAACCACCCGCATCTTCGATGGCTTCCTTACGCCATACTCCACCTGTGCCATTAAACTGGAGAAGGTAGTCTGCAGCCTCACGTCCCTGCTGTTCGATGGTAAAATGCACGTTGAGCTGTAATGCTTGCAATCGGGTGATCAGCGAATAATTTTGGTTGATATGCTCCCATCGGGTCTGCACCACCCCAATCTCCGCATGAGTAAAATAAGGTATAGTCTGCAGCAGAAAATCAGGCCTGGGAAGAAAATCAGCATCAAAGATGGCAATATACGCACCCTGTACATATGGCATCGCATCACGCAATGCTCCAGCTTTGAACCCCGTACGACGCTCCCTCCGGACTACGTTGATTTTAAATCCTTGCTGAGCATAATGCTGCACTTTTTTATCAACCAAATCGACTGTCTCATCATCACTGTCATCCAAGACCTGGATCTGCATCATCTCCCTAGGATAATCAAAGGCTATCACGGAATCGATGAGTCTCTCCACGACATATTGCTCATTATAGATCGGCAACTGCACAGTGACCATGGGAAGGTGATGGTGGCTTGGGTTTTGAGGCACACCCTGGTCACCGATCTGACGATGATAGCGCCCATAGTAATACAACAGGTGAAACTGCATCAAGCAATAGATGGTGATATAGAGCAGCACCAACGAGTATACGGTCAATAAGAAATAATATAGAAACGTCATACCTTAACTACCAGAGTTTAAAGATGGTCCACAAGATCTTGTGACCCGCTAAAATGGTGCCTCTTACAGTGCCAGATACTTTCGACTTGCCAATGCGCTGTCGATAACTCACGGGCACCTCGGTGCATTTTAATTTGTGTTTGGCCGCCTTTACCTGCATCTCCACCGTCCATCCAAAATCTGGATCCTTCATATTCAAGGCTATTAGCTGCCGATAGCGTATGGCCCTAAAGGGACCTAAGTCTGTAAAATGGTAACCGTAAAACAGTTTTATCAGATTAGTAGCCAGCCAGTTTCCAAAAATCTGCTGCGGCATCATAGCACCATCATCCATAGCACCCAAAGCCCTGGATCCTATGACTAAATCAAAGTCCTCTGAGGCAATGGGTTGTACCAGGAGCAACATTTCATCAGGATGATCAGAATAATCGGCATCGAGAAACACCACGATATCTGGTGTGATATCCTTGCTACGCAAATGCTCTATCCCTGCCAGGCAGGCACTTCCATAGCCCTTCCTTGGTTGGTCAACAACGGTAGCCCCGGCAGCTTTGGCCACTTCACCGGTTCGGTCGGTACTGGCATTATTGCAGACTACAATCTCCCGCACCATGTCCCTGGGAATATCTCTGATCACATGTTCGACGGAAGATGCTTCATTGTAGGCAGGTATGATTACGTCAACTATTGGCTTCATCTAAAGTTAGGCATATCAGGAGTATTGGCTGTTATAAGCACGTAAAGGTAAGCCAATTGGATGGTAGAAAAGGTTTTTGTCGTGACACATCTGACCTCGACATCATATAGTAAAAATAAAGGCAATGGCCGTACGTTTAATCCTGAGAATGGCTGATTACCAGTGATCGAGATGGTTGGCTTTCCTCATTTCGTGCAGTGTTGAGGCAATCGCAATGGTGTCTTTTCTTGCTGATTAATCTATGATCTCTGTATAGTCGCCATCGTGACAGAAGTTTTTCGAGCTCCGCATTGCATGCGATCTAACGAACACCAGGTTATGAAACGACAGTTGTGTATGTTTGCCAAAACTTCCATTTGTTTGAGCTACACTTCACCACGATCCAACCTAATTAGGGACTATCTCTTCATCTGTGTGATCTCCGTACTCATGGTGGTGGCCAGTTCTTGCACTAAGGATGAGTTTATCACCGACAGCGACGCAAAGCTTACTTTTTCGCTAGATACAGTCACTTTTGATACGGTATTTACCGAGAGAGGCAGTGCCACTCTTTCTCTGAAAGTATACAATCCACACAGTCGATTTATCAAGATCAGCAGAGTCTGGATTGAAAATCCTGAATCCACCGACTTCCGCATGAATGTAGATGGGATTCCAGGTTTTGACATCAGGGATGTGGAGATTCCACCCGATGACAGCATATATGTCTTTTTTGAAGTGACGGTCGATCCTGATCAACCCTTATCCATCAGTCCCTTTGTCATTGAGGATCGGGTCAATTTTTTGACGAACGACAACACCCAATCGGTCGTCTTAGAGGCATGGGGCCAAAATGCCAATTACATTCCCGGTCGATTTTTCTCTGGAAGGCAGAGCTTGTTTACCTGTGACCTTAATGAATGGGTCTGGGACGATCCCAAGCCCTACGTCATATTTGGTGCCTTGGTCATAGACAGTTGTACCTTAGTGATGCCTCCTGGCACTCAAGTTTACATCCATGGAGGTATTGCGCGCACTGAGGAGCGAGCACCATACAGTGATGGCATCCTCTTTTTTTTCAGACATGGACGATTACAGATACAGGGCACTTTTGATGATCCCGTGGTGATTCAGGGAGATCGGCTGGAAACGTCCTTCGCCGAACAGGCAGGTCAATGGGGTCGCATCCAATTGGGTCCACTGAGCACTGGTCACACCATCAACCACGCCGTAATCAAGAACGGAATCCTAGGTCTACTAGTAGATTCGTTGGCAGATCTCACCATCCGCAATACAAAGATATTCAACGCCTCCGGTACCAACCTAGCAGGTTACAACGCTTCCATTGTGGCCGAAAATTGTCTCTTCCACACCAGTGGTGGGCACAATGTGTCGTTTGTTCTGGGAGGGGATTATGACTTCACCTATTGTACGTTGGCCAACTATGGCTCACCGACCGAAGCACTGAGGGCATCCAATTTTACCTGCTTGGATGGTACAGCGCTTTGTGAGCGACCGGTGGCTGCCCAGCTAAGTATGAATTTTAGAAATTCCATCATCTATGGCTCTTCCAAGGATGAGATCGCCCTGCTCGATGCCATCGGAGATCAGGATCCCAGCTTCTTTCGATATCGCTTTCAACATTGTGTTGTGAGGGTAGACGAAATAACTACTGAAGAAGGCGGACATCCCGACTTTTTCGAATTCTGCGATCCCTGCATTAATGGTGATTTTCAATCTCTTGTATTCGAGGATGCAGACATGAATGATTATCACCTGGATAGTCTTTCGATCGCCCAAGAAGTGGGGGTTCCGATTATTAATCTGAAGCGCGACCTAGAAAATAATGATCGCGATGCTACCAAGCCAGATGTAGGTTGCTATGAGTATGTGCCATAATAAATCTCGACGCTTCCGACGTCACAAAGTGAGCTTATTGGCCACTGGTCTATCCCAGAAATCATCGCTAGGTGGTTTATGAGATCCTCAGGCCGAGGCTGGAGCCAAGAATCCTTGCATCCCAACGTGGCGTTGGCAAATCTAGCTTACGAGCCAGACTCGGTGGCCACAGCGCGATGCTTCATCTGCACTCTGCTCAGCAGTAAAATGCCCACCACGAAGTAGATGCCCAGCACTAAGATACTATTGCGCATACCGCCAGTAATCTGATCAATCAGGCCAAAGCTAAAGGTGCCAAAGACAATCGCCAGTTTCTCGAGTACCTCATAGAAGCTAAAGTAAGAAGTGCTTTCAGCCACATGATCTTTGATGAGTTTGGAATAGGTAGAGCGCGACATGGACTGAATGCCTCCCATCACCAACCCCACCATAGCAGCGATCAGATAAAACTGGTTTTTTTCGGCCACCAAATAGGCAAGAAAACATATGCACATCCAAATCACCAACATGATCATCAATGCCGCTTTGTTGCCAAAGTGCTGGGATACGAAAGCGAAAAGATAGGCACCTCCGATGGCCACAATCTGCAAGATGAGGATCAAGATGATCAATTCAGTGGTGCCAAACTGCAATTCTTTTTCTGCAAAGGTAGCCGCTAAATACAAGATCGTCTGAACTCCAGCGCTGTAGCAAAAAAAAGACAAAAGAAAGCGTTTGATGTTTTTTTGAGGTCGCAGGCCCCTCCATACTGACTTGATCTCCCGAAAGCCCAGCTGTAAGACATTGGATGATAATCTTGTGCGAAGGTCTCGAGGCAATCTCCTGAAAGGGATCTGAGCGAAAGAGATCCACCAGATACCCACCATCAGAAACGATATCCTTACAGCCAGGGTATCATCTGTGATCCCAAACCAACCCGGTTGCATAATCATCACCAGATTGATGATCAGAAGGAAAACGCTGCCAAAATAACCATAGGCAAAGCCCTGGGCACTCACCTTGTCAAATCTGTCTTCGGTCGCAATGATGGGCAAGTAGGAGTTGTAAAAAACTTTACCCCCGTCAAAGCCAATGGTCGCCAGCATAAATCCACCCAGCGCCAAGGCTACACCTCTCGGACCTTGAAAAAAGAAAAGGATCATACAGGCTAGCGATCCCAGAACGGTGAACATCTTGAGAAAGGTCATTCTCTGACCACTGGAGTCGGCGATGCCCGATAGGATGGGCAGTATGGACGCGATGATAAGATAAGACAAGGAAATCGTAAATGCATACAGTGAGCTGTTGCTGATAGACATGCTCCAGATGTCGATCACGTCATCTGTCATCCGAATAAAATAATTGGGGAAGATGGCCACTGCGATCACCAAGGCATAAGATGAGTTGGCCGTATCAAAGATGGCCCAACCGCGGATGATGCGCTTGTCGTTTTTGGTGAATTGCACTTACCAGGTAAAGTTGGGAAGCAAGATAGGATTAATTTAAGGCTTGAATCTCACCAAAAGGTGAGTGAAGGCTGCCAAGCTCTGGGATCACCGCCATTGGTTGTCCTAGAGGTTTCAACCCAGATACCTTTTTACCTTCTATGATACCTTTACCTTATCCAGAAGGGGCGTCCCAACGAAAACCAAGTTTTTAGCTGAGGAATCCAGATAGCAAGGTACCACCCGGCACTAATCAATTTGTTATTATCTTGGAATCCGATCAGCTGCCGGTCCAACCGACCCATCATCAATGATGTTTGTAGAAAAAATGCCTATGCACCATAATCAACTCTTTCCAGAGCTATGAGATTCCTGATTCTTTCGCGGAATCCATCCCTGTATTCCACCCAAAGTCTTCTGCGAGCCTGCTACCGACGGGGTCATCGAGCCAGAGTCGTCGACCATGTCATGTGTGACCTGATGGTCGAACAAGGTGAGCTTTCTGTTTTTTACCAGGGTGCGAAACTCGAAGGCTTTGACGCCATCATTCCCCGAATTGGAAGTTCGGTGACCACTTCTGGCACCAACGTCATACGGCACTTTCAGTTGCAGGGTGTTTTTACCGCAACCAGGGCAGAGGCCATTTTGAAGGCACGCAACAAATGGCGATGCTATCAACTATTAGCTGCTGAAGGGATTGCCATTCCCAAATCTCTCTTGCCAAATTTTGCCCAGCTCGACCTAGAGTTGATTAAAGGGCAATTTGACATACCCCTGGTGGTGAAGTTGCAGGAGAGTACACACGGTCTGGGGGTCATTTTATCAGAGTCCTTTCACAATGCAACCAGCACTATTGAGGCTTTCAATCGTTTAAGAGAGAGCGCCATCATCCAGGCCTATGTAAAGGAGTCTAAAGGTGAAGATATCCGTGTGCTTATCGTAGATGGACAGGTGGTAGCCAGTATGAAACGTCAGGCAAGGAATGGAGAATTTAGGTCCAACCTGCATCGCGGTGCCATCGCCAGGGTAGAACCCATTACCGAAGAGGAGATCTACCTGTCGCGAAAAGTCTGCAAGATCATGGGGCTGGAGGTAGCTGGTGTAGACATCTTACGCTCAAAGGACGGACCACTGATCCTCGAGATCAATTCCTCTCCAGGATTAGAAGGTATCGAGAGTGTGAGTGGATTGGACATTGCTGGGGAAATCGTCAAATACGTCGAGCGCAGAGTAAGAAAACGAAGCCATCGCAAAGCACGCAAAACGCGCATATGAGTCTAGGTATTTCCATCAATGGCAATGATATAAAACCAGGATCATACGAATCACTCAGCCTCTACATCGGCAAGCTGCCATCGAGTGCTAAAATTTCGGTGAAGACCTATATCTATACGGGCCAAGAAGATGGTCCAAATGTGTTATTACTCGCTGGCCTGCATGGAGATGAGATCAATGGCGTGGAGATTTTGAGGAGGGCCATGGCGCAGGGAATGTTTGACCGTCTAATCAAAGGAAACATCATCGTCATCCCTATTCTGAACATCTATGGTTTCATCAATTTTTCGCGAGAGGTACCCGATGGTAAAGATGTAAATCGCAGCTTTCCTGGTACCATGACTGGTTCGCTGGCATCGAGGGTGGCTCGAGTACTAACCAAGCGGGTCCTACCACATGTCGATTTTGGGGTAGACTTTCACACAGGTGGTGATAATCGATTTAATTATCCCCAAATCAGATATTCACGCAAAGATCTTGAGGCGCGGTCCCTGGCGCAGGCTTTTGCCGCACCGTACCTCCTGGAGAAAGGTCTAATCTCCAAGTCGCTCCGAAAAGTGGCTAAGGATATGAAGATACCCCTTTTAGTCTTTGAAGGAGGAGAGGCACTACGTCTCGATGGATATGTGATCGAATCAGCCCTCAGCGGTTTACAGCGCTTGCTGGTACGTAATGGCTTGATCGATCAGGAGGTAAAACCGCAAAAGTCCTTGATTTTTAAAAAATCGACCTGGATCAGAGCCACAGACGCCGGTATATTCATCTGGTCAAAAAAATCCGGTGCACAGGTGACCAAGGGAGAAACCTTAGGTAGCATCTTCGACCCTTCTGGACAGGTACGCGTGGCAGTGACTGCTAAGAGAGACGGATACATCCTAGGGCACAACAATACACCCGTTGTTCACCAGGGCGATGCTCTCTTTCATGTAGGGTACGACGTAGAAACACTGGATGATGGATCTCAGTAAGTGGATATTGTGCACATTCTTCTTGATCCTTCCGTGCCTGGGATGCGCTCAAGGTGAGCCAACTACTCATACTCAATCCATAGAAGACCTCTTAGCTGACCCCTGTTTTAAGACAGCAGGCCTCGGGTTGGTGGTCGCAGATCTGGATGGAGGACAATGGATTTTCGATCGTGCTCCTGACCTCGCACTGCCTCCTGCTTCTACCTTAAAAATCTGGACCACTGCCGCCGCACTCGACTTACTTGGCGAGGACTTTCGGTATAAGACCATCGTCCAATATCAAGGCACGATCCGTGGCGACACCCTCCATGGTGACTTGGTGATCCATGGCTTTGGTGACCCGACTCTTGCTTCCAGGCATTTCTCAGACAATCCCCTACCCGATCTAAGTAAATACGTGGCTGGCCTGGTAAAGCAAGCGGGTATTGAGGTAATCCTGGGTGATATCATCGGCGATGCATCATACTTCTCGAAAGACAAGTTAAGTGCTACATGGCCATATCAGGATCTGGGCAACTACTATGGCAGTGCCTGTATTGGCCTCAATGCATACGACAATCTCTGCGACATTCACTTCCAACAGCAAAGAAATATTGGAGATTTGGTCAGCATTGCCCACATTACACCAGCAGTTCCGAGCTTAAGGTTGGAATGCTTTGTGCGTACTGGGCCACTAGGCAGCGGCGATCAAGCATATGTCATGGGTGCGCCCTACCAACATGAGCGCATGGTCATCGGCACCATTCCTCCCGGCAGTGGGCTGTTTAAGATCAAGGGTTCCTTACCGGATCCAGCATTTTTCTTAGCATTCACCCTGAGCCATGGCCTGCACGACCACGGTATACTGGTACAGGGCACCCATAAATCTACCTTCCAGCAAAGGGGGGTGCCTCGCACCAACTTGGGTGAGATTCCCTCACCTCCTCTTCAAGAGATCATCAAGCTCACCAATGTAGAGAGTATCAATTTGTTTGCCGAGGGCCTTGGTATGCGGTCAGAAGCTGTTGGGGCCAGTGATTCAGAAGATCATTTTCTCATATCATATTGGAAGGAAGCAGGTATCGAGCTGAATGGTTGCAGACTCTCGGACTTTGCGGGTCTTGCACCAGACAACGCCGTTACTGCAAGAGCAATGGTGGAGGTTCTGATCGAGATCCATCACAGGCCAGAGAAATATCCAGGTTTTTTGAGTTCATTGGCAGTGGGAGGCCTCACAGGCACACTGAAAAGCATATGGACTAAATCAGCGGCCAAGGGCCATATCTATGCCAAGAGTGGATCCATCAGTGGCGTCAGGAGTTATGCAGGATATATCGACACCAGATCAGGCAACAACCTTGCCTTTTGCGTATTAACGCACAACCCCGCATGTTCGTCGAGTTCGGTGAGGAAGAAACTAGAACAATTATTGGAAGACCTATACTTCACTTACTAATCGGTGGGCGATGATTATTGGACTTCAAGACAATTTCTCGATGAAAAAATGGATGAGTTCTGTGAAAATTTGACTATTCTACACCAAGAACCAAAATGCATTAACCAAGAAAATCATGGAACATGGAGAGCAGCGAACATGATCGATCTCTGATTATCAGGAAGTCGCTAACTTAGGACCACTCAAATATGACAAACAACAGGATCCTACCCTTGGTCTATCTATGTCTTCTCATATGGGCTCCAGTGGGTCTCTTCTGGTCCTGTGGCAACCGTACTTCCGATGACAAACAACTGATTGCACCCGATGCCAACTGGAGTGAAGAGGGAGAATTTGAGGACAAAGTCTCTACCTACGAAGATGAGAACAGGGATATATGGCAGAAACCTGATCGAGTGATAGATCTATTGGGACCACTCAATGATAAAACCGTGGTTGATATTGGCGCGGGTACGGGTTACTTTGCCTTCCGATTACTCTCCGAAGCACATAAAGTGATTGCTGTGGAGATCGATGAAGAATTCACTGCATTCCTGCATGCAAAGAAAGCGCAGCTGCCCGCACATCTGCAGAAAAAATTTGAGGTTAGATTGGCTCAGCCAGATGATCCCATGCTGGCACCGTCGGAAGCAGATGCCATATTGTTGGTCAACACCTATGCATACATGGACGACCGTATCACCTATTTCGATCGCCTGAAATCAAAACTCACGGATCAGGCAAAAATTGTGATCATCGAGTTCAAGATGAATAACATTCCCAATGGACCACCTACGGATGAAAAAGTGTCTTCATCCAGTGTAGCTACGGAGCTCCGCCAGGCGGGATATTCTGAGATCCACATAGACGACCAAACACTTGACTACCAGTATATTGTGACGGCTAGACGGTGATTTAGCATGGGGCGTGGGGCAGCACCTTGTCCATACCTTCAATAGGTTGGCCACAAAAAGTGACCCTAATCATAAAAAAACCAGGCCCCAGGAGACGAACTCCGGGACCTGGAATTCAATAGAAAGATGACCTACTGAATCGGGTGTACATACGTTTGATCTCTGATCCCCTTTAATGGTTCCTAGGGCTCAAGCCAATCTTCACTAACCAGCAAACCGTCTTGATCTGCATAGAGGAAGTGTCCAGGTACAAAATCAATACCTGCAAAATGTAGGGCGATATCCACCTGGCCTTCGTTATTCTTCTTGCTTTTGACTGGGCAGGTATTCAACGCCATGACGCCAATCTCCATATGCCGGATCAAGGCACTGTCGCGAATGCATCCATTGATGACCAACCCACTCCAACCATTTTGGATAGCAAGGCCAGCGAGTTGGTCTCCGAGCAAGGCACAGCGTAATGAGCCGCCCCCATCCACCACTAGTGTTCTTTCCCTTCCAGGTGTCTCCAGTAATTTTCGGACATAGGAGTTGTCCTCGAATAATTGGATAGTGACAATCTCTCCAGCAAACTTCTTCCTCTTACCAAAGGAGCAAAAGATGGGATCAGCACACTTTAGTCGAGCAGAATACTGATCCCACAAATCGGCCGTACTGATATCATACATGGGCAAAATCTGCAAACTCAGATTCTTTCCTAATCAATTCTTGTACTGCTCCGCTTTCTGCCTCCAAATATTTTGGCATGGCATCATATAAGACATTGGCTACGATGACGTCATCTATCCCCCCCTGGCAAGATGTATAGATGCCCATATTTTTCATGCCTTCGCACTGCTTCAGATTGTCTTCATTCGGCGTCAGATAATGCACGCTCTGAGATCCATACCTATTGATCAGGAAAAGGTGCATGAGGGTCATCAATCTCTTCTGACGGAAATCCTCCCTAAACATGTTCTGATCTTTGACCGATAGAATATGTCGTCCATTTCGATCAGTCACCGTCGTAAAGAGCAAGTCTGCAATATGCTCGCTACTTGTGGTCAAGCTGAGTTCCATCACTTCCGATCCAGGAATATGTGGTTTCAGATGAACAGAAATTTCCTCCGAAAGGTCATGGTAATCCACCCAGCTGTCGACCCAAGTCTGTAGCAAGGTCGGAGACAGTTCAGTCTGTTTGAGGTGCTGAAATTGTGTGGATCCCTTACCCATAGCCTTGGTAGTCGCAGTCCGTCCAGATGACGCTGCCAGGGCACTGTCCAATCGCGGACCACCCACCAGGGTTTGTGGAGTCATGTAGGGTGACTCCAGCAACCTCAATTTTCTCTGCACTCGAGCCAGCGCTAGCATGCCCTCTGTCTGGATGGCGTTTGCAAACTCATCGCTGGCCAAACCGTCGATCTGATGACCACCGTAGGTCACGAAGTTGAATACAAATCCGAGCTTCCCAATTTCTTCTGGAAAACGAGTCATTTCCTCATCAGTCATACCGGTCGTATCCCAATTGAAAGATGGTGATAAATTGTAGGCCAGCATTTTATCGGGATATACGGCATGAATGGCATCGGCAAATTTCTTAGCATCTGCCACGTGGGCAGTCTTGGTCTCCATCCATAAAACATCTGCATAAGGTGCTACTGCCAGAGATTTGGCGATGGCAAATGGAATGCCTCCTTTGACCTGGTAGTATCCCTCTGGCGTTCTAGCCAACTCACAGTCCCATGCCACCTCAACACCTAGTGCAGCTGCCTTCTTGCGAGCCTGTGTCAGAGATGCAGTGGCTGCAAATTGCTTCCATGAGCTATGGTGGCTCCCTCCGGATTGACCTGGTTGATCCTCCTCCAACTGATCTGCCACTGCATCGCGGTAGGTCTTTACCCCTGCTTCTCTTTCCCAAGTTGTGACAAAGGCCGTAGAAATCTGATTGTACGCGGGTTCAAAGGCACTTGCCTCCATGCTGCTCAAAGCAGGTCTTAAGTCGTCTGCGATTCCCAAGAGGCCTACTTCAGAAAGCCAGATACGGGCCGCCTGGCTCGCCTCATCAGATATAGCATATAGTTCATGGCCTTTGATCTGCTCTGCCCCCTTTTCGTGCATGTATCTTTGCAATTCCAGGAAGGCTTGCTTGTATGAGGGCACGTTCAGATTGGTTGCTCCAAGGATAAAGGGTTGGTCGCGTTCATCTGCCATATTTTCAATCAGTGAAGCTGCCTCCGCATCGGTTCTTGCTACGATGATGCCCGGCACACGCATGATGTCCAGTTGTAGACGTGCTGTATTCAGCCTCTTGATTTGCTCATCGACCGATACCAATACTTTACCACCTTGGTGGCCGCATTTCTTAGTGCCTGGTTTTTGGTCTTCAATGTGGTAACCGGTGACCCCAACCTCTACAAATCGGCGTATCAGATTGCGAACATGTGCATCGCCGCCATGCCCGGTATCTGCATCGGCAATAATAAATGGGCGATAATCTATTGCCTTGGTGCACTCTCGCTCCTCAGCTGTCATTTTCATGCGGGCAAAACGCTGGTTTTTGTCCGCAGCCAATAGTGCACGTACGATGCTGGCTGCTTCCGTGGGCACCTGGCTCAGTGGATAACTAGCAAGGTCAGAACCTGGGTCTTCATTAGCCGATCCCTTAGCCGAGGTAGCCCAACCACCAAGATAGATCCCTTCGATGCCTGCCCGCTTCATCATCACGGCTTGGCCAGGTGAATAGGGTCCGAATGTCGTGATCTGTTTTCCCTCGGCAAAAAGCTCACGCAGTCGCTGAAAGAAAGCGCATGAAGCTTCCCTCGCAATGGGATAGTCCGTTGGTATCGAACCCTGCTGCTCTACTACCTGCCGTGCAGAATACAGTCTTTTGATTCCGGCAAATCGAGGTTTCTTAAAATAGTCCTCCATCTTCTCTATCGCACCGGAAATTAATTCTTGTTCCGTTTTCATAATGTGCTATTTTTTTATATCAATTCGTTGATTAATGCAAGGTCAATGTTTTTGGTGATGCGCTCACCAGTAGATTCAAGCAGGTGATAATATTGTGTAATGCGTTTCTTAGCTTCCTGCAGGTCCTCATTGTTCAAATTCAAATTGAGTAGGTCGATGTACCACGGTGCCTTCACCTGAGAAGTCGCATATACTTGGGCAATTTCTTTGGCGATTGGCAAGGTCGTCAGCTTTGAGTCCGCATGAACGTCTCTGTCCTGAGCATCCATTAATTTCTGGTATTCCTCTTCCAGCATTCGCTGAAATAGCTCCAGTGTGAACTTGTCACCTTTTTCCACTGCAAGAGCCTCATCACTTTCAGTGAGTCTCGCCCCTTTATGGAGCCATTCCCAAAGTACGCTGAGTCGAATTTCACCGGTAGCCATATCTTCCATGAGATAGAGCACATCGTCGTCGCTGAAGTAGTCTGCTGGCTTCAAGGCAGCAGCTTGATATCCTTGCAGAAATGCATTGCCATACTGCAGTGCCACACTGAGTAAGTTGCGCCCACCGCGTATAGTCAGCGGTGCGGGTTCGAGAGAGATGAGTGCCTGACGGTCTGCTTCGGTATAGGTCAGGGGTCCAAAGTCACGGCCTAGCTGATTGGGATCGCCAACTTCCTCCCAGACTGGTCGTATGATGTGGACCATCTTCCAGTGAGCAACCCACTTACCAGATGCGCCAGCAGCCTGCTCCCTCCTGGCACCAGCCAGTGCCTTGGTCATGCTAGCCTCCACACCTTTCTTTGATCCCACAGGAATATTGGGCTCCATTCCTCCCTGCCATAGACTATAGTTACCTAGCTTGTCGGGTGTATTGACCGCTTTCCTAACCCGATCTTCATAGGCGGCCATATATGGATAGGTCATAGTAATCGATTCGATGTTTGGATTGATGAAATCCTCAACGCCGCAGAGCGCATCGGCCACACTATTGATGTAGTCCCACCGGCCAGTGTTAAAGCCTACAAAATGCTGCCCCAGGGCGGCCCTGATTTCCAGTAATTGAAAAGTGGCTTCGAGTTGCTCAACCAGCACATAGGCTTTTATGGTCCCGATTGGGAATCCAAGATGCGCTTCCAAAGCTGATAGAAGCGTATTCCAAAATGCTGCCTCCTCAGCGGTCTGGATCTTTGGCAGGTACAGCACGATCGATGCTCCCCGTCCTTGCAGTACCCGGTGATTGTTGACAACGAAAAGGGTGACATCGGTAATCGATGCAGAGAAGGATGCACCATCGGCCATGATGATGTGTCGATCATCGAGGTGCAATCCCCGGGCTCTAAATATCAACGTGGTAAAATCCAGTTGTTGCTTCCAGTCTTTGACAATGGGGTGGCCCAAGAATGAGCTGGACCACTTATTCATCTCCCCCGCCACCTGTTCGGCGACCTCCATAAACATGGGATGCCGACTGATTGCAAGTTTTAGATTTCGCTGGTTGTCCAGCGACATGGCATTGACCTGGCCCATCGCATCTTCACCATCAAACATCCAACCATCTGCACCGGAAAGCAATGCGTAAGCCACATTGCGGATGCTGGATTTTAGAGAGGCTTTGGGCTTAGCGGCCGGACCTGTACCCTGGATCCACTGACGTTGCAGATCTGGTGGGATCGTGCTGGCCACAAACGAACCTGCTCTGATATCTGATACACGCATTTGCTGAGGACCGATTTCTGCATCCGGTGGCAGAAAATCAGGGGAAACACCTTGCTTGATTCTCTCTGATCTTCGCCTATTTCGATCGGCCATCAACTGCTTCTGCAGCTCGTTTAGGGGTGAGAGTGCTTCCAGAGCATCCCAGACTTCATCTGAGAAGATGTCGTGATAGGAAGCCAATTTGTCCGGTGAAATATGCAGTTGTTTCATGGAAGGAATTTTCTCCAAATATACGATATTATTCATTTAGCGTAATTTTCGCTAGTAAGATATTTTCGATTCTTTAGCGTATTTTAGCACACCTTTATATTGTGCTCCTATGATCAGCGACAGCGACGTAGTAAAGCTTATTCTTGGGTTCAAAATCAGGCACCTGCGCCTGAGCAAGAAGATCTCTTATCAGGAGATGTCAAATGCGACGGGTATGTCCATCTCCTATCTCAACGACATTGAAAAAGGGAAAAAATATCCCAAGCCCGATAAGATTTCAGCTCTGGCCAAGGTCTTCGGCTTGGAGTACGACGAGCTGGTCAGTACCAGAACGGACAAGAAATTGCAGCCGGTGATTGAATTGCTAAAGTCTGGCTTTGTCAAATTCTTTCCGCTGAGTGAGTTTGGCATCAGCATGGAAAAGCTCATCGATGTCTTCAGCAATTCCCCGGATCGCTTCAGCGCATTTATCAGTACGATTCTGAAAATGGTGAGGAGCTATCAGATCGAAAAGGAGCATTTTTATCGCATCGCACTGCGGTCGTACCAGGATATGCACGACAACTATTTTCCGGCACTGGAAGCAGCAGCCATATCCTTTAAGAAGGAAAGAAAGCTGATCAAAAAGATCCCCTATGACTACGATCAGATGGCAGATATCTTGCGACAAGACTATGACATTACTATCGACCGGGTCAGTCTGGCTGAAAACCCCAGACTGCGCCGATTCAGATCCTATTTTTCTGCTGAAAATAAAGTGCTCTATCTCAATAAAGGTCTTTCGGCTGGGCAAGAGCTTTTTATTCTCTCCAAAGAAATTGGCTTTCATTATTTAGACATCAGCGAAAGACCTTTTGAAACCCAGCTGAAAAAAGAAGCATCTTTTGAGAAACTACTCAACAACTTTAAGGCGTCCTATTTTGCTGCCGCCCTGATGATGGATGCCGATGAAGTGATCAAAGACATCGAGCTCATCGCCAGGGCTAGGGACTGGTCTCCCAATCTCATCAGTAAATTATTGAAGAAATACCAGGTCACCCCTGAAACCTTGTTGCAGCGCTTTACCAACATTCTCCCCCACCATTTTAATCTGAGAGATCTGTTTTTCATTCGATTGAGAAGCACTCAAGACCTTATTAGGTATGACATCACCAAAGAACTGCATCTGTCACAATTGCACACACCCTACCATACGGAACTAGAAGAGCACCTTTGTCCCCGCTGGGTTTCTATCAGTGTGATCAAGAAAATTCGCAGCACCAAAGAACCCTATTTGATCGATGCACAGGTATCGGAATACTGGCAGACCAATAAATCCTATTTCTGTATTTCTGTGGCACAACCCAAAGACTTTCACCACCAAGGAGCAGGCAGCATCACCTTAGGCCTTCTTATGACCGAAGGATTGCGCGGGGCCTTCAATTTCATCAAAGATCCAAACATCAGGCGAAAGATCGTCCACACCACCTGTGAGCGCTGCTCCATGCCCGACTGTGACAATCGTGTTGCGCCGCCAGAATATGTAGATCAATTAAACCTGGAGAAGGAACTGGAAAGGGAACTGGAGAATCTGTAGTGATCAAAAAAAAGGCCAATCCCCAACTCAATAACAACACTCATTGGCCATGGGATAAGATGTGCTTTGAAAAAAGGTCGTTTTCCCACCTGATTCTTTGGCGCTATGAAAAAGGTCAAAAAAACCCTTCAAGGCTGGGCGAGTTGAGTCAATACCTAGTCAATCGTAAGATCGACTATCTGCATTAGTACACTCACTCTGCTCATCTTACAGGCACACCCAAGTTTGGGATGCTGACTTTTTAGAGAAAATTTCGTAACTCCGTGTTCACCTATTTGATCTACCGATATTTACCAGATAATATATGAATCGACGAGCATTTACTAAAAAGGGCATGATGACAGGCCTGGGTATCAGCATATTACCTACCAGTCGGATGCATACATCTCAAGATCAATCGATCCTAGACGGGGTCACGGAAGAGGAAATCCGCAGTTTTCTCAGCAGGATCTTATACACCCGCCAGGAAGTGGATGATTACTTTGCCGACCGGGCATTTCCCTTTTCGAAGCACAGTTCTGAATTTGGCTGGCTTTTACGCAATGCCAGGTTTAGAGATGGTGTCGATGACTCTGTATCGGTGTATCACTATGTCGAGCCCGACGGAGAGCGCGTCATGTCAAACTATGCAGATCAGTCTTGCCGCATCAATACCTACGGAAACAGTTTCACCCAGTGCCACCAGGTGAGCGACCATGAAACCTGGCAAGAAGTGCTGGCGGCTAATCTCCAGGAACCGGTAAAGAATTTTGGCATCGGAGGTTGGTCTGTCTATCAGGCATACCTGCGTATGATTAAAGAGGAAATGCGTACCCCTGCACGACACATCATTTTCAATATTTACAGTGACGACCACTATCGTAATCTGGATGCGTGGAGAAATATTCGGGTGCGAAAACATGTGCGATTTATCGAACCACCCCTACCGCACATAAAGGTAGATCTAAAGAACAGGCGGTTTACAGAACATCCCAATCCTACACCCACGCAAGATGATTTTTACCGGCTGTGCGAATTGGAAGAGACCTATCAAATCTTCAAAGATGATTTTGTCGCCAAGGTGCTCATCGCCCACGAAAAATCGGAGGAGGGCAACACCAACCTAGGTTACCGGGAGATTCAAAAACTCACCAAAACACACGGCATATCAACCATATTAGATTCCACCACAACCATGTCTCAGGTGGTCAATACCTATCATCGTGAGTGTGCATTATTCAGTACGGAAAGAATCATCGAAAAAATTGAACGCTTTGCAAATGAGCATCATAAAAAAGTCTTGTTTGTCCTTTCTTATCCAGCTGATTATATCGCTCAAATCCACACTGAGGAAAAACGCTGGGATCAGCCCCTCATTGATTTTATCCAAGCAAGGGGATTACCCCTGGTGGACTTGGGTGAAAAACACTTGGAAGAATTCAAGCAGTTTAATACCGATCTTAAGACTTATTTAGAGCGGTATTTCATCGGTCACTATAATCCCTTAGGAAACATGTTTTGTGCACAGGCCATCAGACCAGCCATAGTTGATCTGTTAAACCCAGGACCCAAACCCTATCTGGAGGACACTGAGGTGGGTAGTTTCTAAGATAGAGGGAGCACTAAGATATTTGCCAAGCACTTTGCCATACCTCTAGATCTAATCACCCATTAGCTGGAATTCATCTCCCACTGCCAGCACTAATACGGCACCTTGCAGCCCAGTGGCACCTTGCCGCTGGAAATGGCTGGTAAATGCCGATGACTTGCACCTGCACCCATGAAAGCATTCATTTTCGATGACCCTCGATAACGTCCATCTGTCTATCGACCAGTTCTACCTGGAAGTTTACCTTGGCATTGAGTGCAGTAAATACCTTCACAATTGTTAGAAATCTAGCATCCGTCAGACTGTTCTCCAACTTCGAAATTTGTGCTCGCTGGACCCCCACTAGTTTGCCCAATTCTGCCTGCGTGAGATTCCTTTCCTTGCGTGCCTTCCTGATTGCTTCACCAAGCAAATCCATTTTTAGCTCAAATGTATCCCGACTATCGCTTCTCAGGTCACGCATTGGGGTATCCTTGAGGGCTAGTAAGCTCTTTGACTTCATATTCTCTGTGTATTGGTTTCAAATAAATGTATGATAATTTCATGGCTATTTACCTACTCTCCTTTGGGCATTCTCTCGGTCCTTGAGATCTATATATAAACCCTCACCCTCCATTATCCTGGAATCAAAGCAACCATCTTGGGAACTGCCGAACAATAAATTCACCATTTGATGCTCCGTTATTTTGGATGTAGACCAGGCAGAAAAAGACAGCATAGTGTAGTTATTAGAAATTTTTCCAGCAAGTATTCTCAAAAGAACCATACATAAATGAGTGAGAAATATTCGCTAGTCCCTAAGGGTTCCTGCTTCTTCTGACCCAATTTAAATGTTTCCTGAGATAGAAACAACTATCTGGAGGATTTTAGTCTTGAGATGACCACCGGTGGGCATCTCAAGAACTATATCCATCAAAATGCTGCCAGCTATTCCATCCATAGGCCGTGATACCTTGCCATCCAGTATGGGAGAAGGAAATACGTCGGGCTTTCCTCTTTCAATCCACCTGCACCTGTGTCAAATTCTCGGGGGTTAGTATTCCAGCGCGATATGCCACTCTCGGGTGTAGGGATGGGATATACAGCCTGTCGAACACCTCCCCTGCCGACCATAGGATCTTCCTGCAAATCCCACCGATGACTATTCTTCATGGTCCAGTTGATTAAATCCATTGGATAATCCTGCAACTCAGCAAGGGCAGTTTCTAAGTCACAATCTCTACCTAAAACAACGCTGCAAATGATGTTCCAGACCGGCATCCTTTCGGGCCGGGATATGGGCCAACTCCGTTCGATACTTTTTTGATAAAGAGGCCAATATTGGTCTTCTCTGGCATACCGGTACAATGTATAATATGGAAAGTACATCAAGATGTCATCGGAATGACTGTTTTCGAAAGGACCATGGATCTTTGCCTGTATGGCATTTTCGGCATAATGATGATTTTCGATCAAATGCTGATAAGTCCGTTCAAACTTTGGATTTCCAGTGATGGCCAGAGCAGCCTTTAGCGAGGCGAGGATCTCCAGTGAGTACAGACCTTTTTCATAAGCCCAATTATTGGCATGATTGATCGAGTCGGGATGCCAAACGCCCCATCTTGTGGGTTTCCCATCGTAGTCGATCAAGTGAAAATCATGGTCGATGATGTGATTCATGATGCGCTCGATCAATGCTTTCACCCTCGCTTTGATGGCACCGTCCGCAACCAGATCGTAGAACAACGAAATGGCGAAGATGTGTCCCACGATTTCATCAGAGCTCGTATCATCAAGCCACTGCCATTTTCCATCGGGCGATGGTCGCCATTTCTTTGCATGGGGAGAACGCGATTGCTCCACATGGTCTGTCGCCAATGCATACGAACGGGCAGGCAGTCCGGAAATACCGGTCACCGTTTCCAGCCGCTCCAGAGCTTCGTAGGTCCTGATGGCGTACTCTTTTGCAAGGGGACTTTTAGTGACGGCATATCGAAAACATTCGGCCGCGAGATAGGTGGATGTCCAGAGTCCATCATTGTCCTCATTCACCATTTTATTGGATGCTAAATCACCAGGAATCGTCAAATGAGAATTGTTGATCAATCCACGACGATTATGTCTCAAATTAATGATCTGCTCGTATTCTTCAGCTTTCTCAGCTAATGTCAAGTCAACTTCCTCAATCTGGCTGATGCCTCGCGGCGTGGCTAGCCAAACTGTCTTGTCATCGATCACTAAAATATCGTTGATTCTATTGTGAGGTAGCCACCTTTTACCCAAATAATAATGCCACTCCTGGTCTTTTTTAATCGCACCAAAATCAGTACCCAGCCAGAGAACACCCTTGTGGGAGCGGATGGTTGTAATCGGACCAAAGGGTAACCCATCGGCCCCACTATGCATCCAATGATTTCCATCTTCAGCGATGCACCCAATCGAGAGCAATCCACCAAAGAGAACTTCATCGGCAGGATCCGGATTGGCCAGACTAAGGTAAACCCCTTTGGTCCCGCTGGCCATCAGCATGTCGTCTAGGTTTTGCCAATCGAGGTGAGTCCTTCTCAAGAGACCACCATTGGTAGCTATCCAAAGTCTTTGGTGACCATCCAGCACGATTGCATTAATCCTTTTTCCCTCGGTTTCAGGAGTGAGAGACCAATCGCCATCGTAAGAGTACAGTCCATTGGTCGTACCCACATGCAGTATCATATCTGTCTCCCAATACAGGGTGGTGACCGAGATGTTTCTTATTACATCAGGCAATGCTATTCTCTGGACGCCTCCTTCTTTAACTATAAATTCCGCGCCTGCCAACCAAAGTCTGCCATGAAGATCCATTACCGCAGTCTGATAGCCTGATCCGGATTCCCCATGGTGCCAGCTGCCCTGTTGATAGACATAAATTCCATTGGTCGTAACCGCCTTGATCCGGTCATTTGCCTTAAATAATTTGATGACATTGGAGTCGGCACCTATGGGCATCGCGATGTCTGTTTTCATTTCCTGGGTGTAACTACCAAGCGCTATTTTAGCGACATCTTGACCGAAGGCAGTTCTGATGTTTATCGATGTCATAAAAAGTAGTAAACCAACCATGGCAAGCAAGTCTCCAAGAACCTTATAAGATTTTCCACCGACAAAATTTAACATACTCCCAGGGTTAGCGTGCCAGAAAAACGATTGTGTTTTTGTACAAGAATCCATATTTGCATCTAATTTTTCTCCTTGTATGCTGATGTGTTATAGGTTAAATTATCATGATAACTAGCTCATCCAAAGTCAAAACAATAAATGTGATTTTAAGGATCTCTGCAAATCTGTAAAAATATCCTTTGATCATTTTGTCGGTATAGCTCCCGCAATCATTCCTGGTCAACGATAGACTGGCACCAGAGGTGCAATACCAAGATCAGAACTGATCTTGATGCTTTCTGCGATGTCATTGACCAACGGAAACTCAACACCATAGGCAAAAAGGAGCTCGATCTCCGCAGGATGATCGGTACCAAAATAATTGATGCGAATACCGTTTTGTTTTAAGTGCTTGGCTAGCCTTAAATATTCCCCGGTGATCTCACCTTTCAACTGAATAAATCTAGCATGATGATCTATGGTGAGATTTACGTAGTCCCAGTTGGAGCTCTGACGATCCATATTACAAATCTTTATATGGGGGCTCACCGATTTGGCCTCCATAGCAACCTTATGGCCACATGCCAAAAAAGCCTGATGGAGGCGATCTTGCCGTAAGATCTCTTTGGTAACCAGGCTGCCAATACCTTTGGTGCTTTTCAGGTGTACGTTCAGCCAGATATTAACCGGCATCATGGCCAGTGTCTCCTCCAAAGTGGGTATTTTTTCTCCGGCAAATTTGGCACTCATCCAACTTCCTGCATCGAGTGCCCTCAGCTCCTGCAGGGACATTTCGACTATGGTGCCCGATCCATCAGTGGTGCGATCTACTGTGAGATCATGGATGACCACCAACTGTTGATCTTTGGTCAAGTGCACATCAAACTCAATCATATGAGCACCGTGATCGATGGCCGCCTGAAATGCAACCAGCGTATTTTCCGGATGTGTAGTCATGGCACCGCGATGTGCACACAACCCACGCGATGGTAGAGTCACTGCTGTGGTCTGCCGACACTCCGTTGGCAGAGAGATGACCTGTCCCGGAGTCGACATGATATGCAGTAGGATAAAGAGTACGGAGTACAGTACGATCATAGTTTCCAAATCGATGTAGACAAAAATACGGTTTCAGGATTGATGGTGAAGACTCCTGGGATCGGAAATCCGCTCTGTCTGTACCCACAGAAACCTGGTCACCTTTAGTGAAGTCGAAGTGCGCATTGGTGCCTCAGTGCTAACCATGAAAAGGGTGTTTGCCTGCGACTACGAATGGCTCGGCAATTCCTGGTGCCAAATCAACCGCAGCACGTCGCATAATACCTCCTGGACGGATCATCCTGATATCTGCCATGCAAGGTGGACTTACCGATCCCAAGTTGGATCCTGGTGGCTCACCGAATGAGTCAAGATTCAACAACCCAAGAGACCACTACCGCTCTGCGTCAACAAATAGCCAAAACTACCCTGTGGTGTAGGGTGCGCTTCCTATGATTCACTTACATTGCTGTAAAATCATAAGATATGCGTTCGCTAAAGCTTGCTGTATTATGTGGGATATTGCTGTTTCTGATGGGGCAGGTCGGTACTGTCCTGGCACAGACCCCATTTATCACCACCTGGAAGACTGATAATCATGGCACTTCCTGCACAGCTTGCATTACCATCCCTACAACTGGAGGAGGCTATGACTACGATCTGGATTGGGACAACGATGGCACCATTGATGACACTGATATCAATGGCAGCATCACCCACGATTACGGGCACGCCGGGACCTACCAGGTAGCCATTCACGGGAAGTTTCCACGCATCTTTTTCAATAACGGCGGCGATAACCTAAAGATCTTGTCCGTGGATCAGTGGGGCAGCATCGAGTGGGCGAGTATGGCAGAGGCGTTCGCGGGTTGTAGTAATTTGACCGTGCCGGCACTGGACGTGCCCGATTTAAGCAAGGTTACAAACCTGAGCTCCATGTTTAAGTTTGCTCATGCATTCAACCAGGACATTGGAGGTTGGAACACTGCCAATATCACTGATATGAGTGAAATGTTCAGATATGCCAGCACATTTAATCAGGACATTGGAGGTTGGAACACTGCCAATGTCACTGATATGGGTGCAATGTTTCAATCTGCCGGCGAATTCAATCAAGATATTGGTGGTTGGAATACTGCCAATGTCACTGATATGGATGCAATGTTTCAATCTGCCGCCGAATTCAATCAAGATATTGGTGGTTGGAATACTTCCAGTGTCACTATCATGAGTTCTATGTTCAGAAATGCCAGCGCATTTAATCAGAACATTGGTGATTGGAACATCACTAATGTAACTGCGATGTTTGGAATGCTTAGGGCCATTGAGATGGACATCAATAACTACGACGCTACTCTGATTGGGTGGTCGGTCAATCCACCCACCGGAATTGACCTTGGAGCCAATGGTCTCCAATACTGTGATGGTGAAAGTGCCCGCACGGAATTACTAAATTTGGGCTGGACTTTCCTTGGCGACAGCAAGGCCAGCCAAACGACAAACCAGAGTGTCGTTTCCGGAAATTGGACAGAGTCCACCACCTGGTCGGAGGGCTATTTCCCCACCCTGTGCAACGATGTGCAGGTGACCGGTAATGAAATGATTGCAATAAAAGCCAATCATTCTGGCCATGGGGCCACTCTGGTCGTAGAGCTTGGGGCTTCACTGAGCGTTGATTTGGGTGGGGAGTTAGAGATTAAGCCGTGAGAAAGCTGGATGTTTTTTGATGCGTTGATTCACAATTAACCAACACCCCCTCTCTGCGCTGAACTCACAGTGGCAAAACATCCACCGGCTACGAATGGCTCGGCAATGCCCAGCGCCAAATCAACCGCAGCACGTCGCATAATACACCCTGGAAAAGTCATCCTGAGATCTGCCATGCAAGGCGGACTTACCGATCCTGCGCTGGCATGATCCAACGACGCAAGAGACCACTTTCCGCTTTGAGTGTTTAAACATCCACCGGCTACGAATGGCTCGGCAATTCCCAGCGCCAAATCAACCGCAGCACGTCGCATAATACACCCTGGAAAAGTCATCCTGAGATCTACCATCCAAGGCGGACTTACCGATCGCGCGCTGGCATGATCCAACGACGCAAGAGACCACTTTCCGCTTTGAGTGTTTAAACATCCAACGACTACGCATGGCTCGGCAATTCCTAGTGCTAGATCAAGCACAGCACGTCGCATGATACCTCCTGGACGGATCATCCTGAGATCTGCCATGCAAGGCGGACTTACCGATCCCAAGCTGGACCCTTGTGTGGTGTATGTGCATAAAAAAATGTGCTGCCTTTCGACAACACATTTTTTCTTCTATAATCTTTTTGAAAGACTCAATTCAGGCTAGTAGCTCCATAAATCGTGCTCGAAATTGAATATCGAAGCCTTGATCTTTTCAGATTCCAGCAACCGCTGAATGCCACTGTACATATCGTCACCCGATAGGGATGGATAGTCCTGCAGCCGGTAATCGTCTACATTGGATTCCTTATAAATGTAGCTCGAAAATGGCCGCATCTCAAAAAAGTCTTCCCACGAAAGTGGATTGGCATCATTGCCAGGTATGTACACTTTCTGCCGGGCTAGATACTCGCGCGTATCTGGGTAATACACCCAGAACAGTGGCTCCTCAAAGAGAAACTCACCAGTAGCTTCGTCGTGTCTGTCCCTGACAGGAGCCACACCCAAGATGCGCACTTGCATGGTTGAGCTCTCCTCATCAAAAAACCAAATCTCTTTAATCCTGAAACGCTTGATGTCTTCGTAGTTGATCTCGTTTTGGACGATCGTCATCTCGTCTTCATATGTATCAGGATTGGTAACCCACGCGGTGTCAATACTAAATAGTATGCCATTCAACTCATCGTTGGTCATGGGCGAGGTAAAATCTTCGTCGGTGTAGGGTGTAATTTCCCCTGCTTCGACAGCCTCCGTCATCACTTGAAAGAATGGCGCTTCAGGATAGGCAAAAGGTCGATTTTGCTTCTCCCGGATGTCCAAGACCCTCCAGATGCGCTTCTCCCAAAAAAGGTCCGCCTCTCTGATGGGCTCGTAGGGGAGAATAAATCGCTCCTGCATAATCTTCTTCTCCACAATGTCATTCAAAGGAGTGATGATGACTTCCTCCAACTCTTCTGGTTGTGAAGATTCTGTCACGATCTCTTCTGCGATCTGAGCGATGCTCATCGAGCTGATGCCAAGACCGAAGAGAAGAAGGAAAAATTTTACCGCTTTCATGCTATTTAATTTTGATATGTGGTACTTACTGTACTTTAAATACAACCGATGGTAGCGTACGTCCTGCAATATCGCCCGGACAACCGCACTTGATGTTGTCAAAGACATAGATGTCACCTGGCTTAGCCTTGTTGATCAGTTCCTTTGACTTGGGGTTAAACTTACCTCCCTTATTAGGACTCATCACAGGATCTTCACGTTTGGCTGACCTGATCAGCTGGAAGCCTTTGATGGCACATCTTGCGTCAAAGTCAAAGCCGATCAGTTGAGGTATCAAAGCCTGCTGTGCACGCAACTCGCCATTGCCAATCGCTCCACCTTTCTTGCCGCTCAGCATCGGTACTGGATCTGGGATCCTCTTTACCCTAAAGTCTTTGGCTACCGTCACACCAGGTGCGCTCACATTTACTTTTGCAAATTCACTGCTCCTGGTCTGCTTGGTGGCATTGACCACATAGGTTCCATCAGACTGTCGCTTGATGCTCGCTCCGCCTCCGCCACTCATGCTTACCTTCAACTGGTTACTCGATACACCGGCTGCAGAAACCTCTACTGGATTGTCCACTCCGATATAAAACACATTCATTTTGCTGGCAGATACCGACACAGACCGTTCTCCTACTTCGTACTCAAAGGTACGCTTGTAGCTATCGACCTCACCTGTCACCGGATTTGTCACCGATATATCCGCTGTATATGTCTTGATACCTACGCTGCTGGCAGGTGCAGACCACTTAGCCACACCGTTCTCATCGGTACGTACCGGACTACCGTTGACCCGAATGCTTACACCAGTATTAGATGCTGCTGAGGCTGAGGCGCTTAAGAATACTTCCGTATCAAATCTTTCACCTTTGATGACATAAGACTTCTTAGGTGCTGATACTACGGTAAACTTGTCCAGGACTATGTCCTCACCACCTACTTTGCCCATCAAATAGTTGAGCACTGCAGACTCTGTAGACTTAGCATCGTTTTTAAACTTGCTAAAAATCGGTAGGGTGGCAGCGAGCGGCATTTGTCGGAAGTTGAATGCTTCCCAAGAACCATTCTTTTTCTTCTTCTTAGATTTTCGCCACGTCTCATCGTCGATGACCAAAGACACATCCTTCTCAAAAGCTGCACGATCTTCCTCATCGATCAGCTCCAAGAATTTTGCTCGATATTCTTCGATCTTTGCCTTCAGCTCTTTCCCTCTACCTTCCTCTACCAGAAGGCGAGTGGTGACATCCTTGTTTTTCTTACCCCTCAGCTCCCTGATGCCCTGCACCTCTACATAGTCACCCTCATCTACCTCACCGTTTTTGTCACCGGCTTCGTCGATCATCAGATCGACCATTTCGTCAATGTATACTGAAAGTTCTTTACTCAGCTCGCGGGCTGGCCCCACTCTCTCTGCGTATACTTCCAGTTCCTTTTTCTTTTTAGCGCGCTCTTTGATGATATCTGGGAGTTTACTGTTTGATTCATCCAAAGATTGATTGGATGCAGTAAGCCCCTTGTCGACCACTTTAAATGCATTGAATATCTCAGCAGAAACATTCAGTGCCAGTAGGGCGGTCAACACCAGATACATGATATTAATCATCAACTGACGCGGCTCCTTAGGAATTGCCATATTATTTTATCGTTTAAAAGTTAGTTCACTAAAAATTGATTCCTCGCTCAGGCTCAAGATTACACTTGACGGCCTACGGGATTGGACATTGCATTGAGCATGTTGCCGTATACCGTATTGAGCGATCCTAAATTGCGATTGAGCGTCGTGATGTGATCGCGGTACTCCTTAGTATCATCGACCGTATCATTGAGCTCTGCCATCGCCTCATTGAGTCGATTGTAGAAGTTGTTCATCGTCTTGACCTGCTGCGCAGTAGAAGTGAAGTCTACTTCTTGCAATGCTTTTAGTGATCCTAAATTTTTGGACATGCCCCGCAACTCGTCGAGCATACCATTCAATTGTGTTTCAACTTTCTCGCCGTCCAACTGACGATAGTCAGAAGAAGCGCCGTTGGTAGCTAGGCCACCGATTGGACCTACCTTAGAGGTATAGTCGCCCAGTCCTGGATACAATTTGTCCCAGTAGTAGTCCTTTTCTGGAGGTAGTAATCCCAACATGAGAAACAGAAATGCTTCTGTGACCAGTCCTACTGTGATCATGATTCCGCCCCAGGGTTCGCTGTTAATCTTACCCAAAGCACCCAGCATGACCAATGAGGCACCTACCCCGATGATGAGGTTCTTGAGATACTTAAACCAATTACTCTTATAAAAAGCCATCGTAAAAACCGTTTTTAAAAATTAAAGAAATAAAAGAAAACCAATATCTATTACGTAAATAGTATTCAAATTAGTGTGTTCTGATACGGGAAGGTTTTCTTAATACTGGGCACATCTATGTCACCCCTTTCAAATGGATTTTGATCGGTCAAAAGAGCATCTATTTATCTGGCCATCGCGAAGTACAGCCCCCAGGCTGCCCAACACTATGAATTTCTACTTGAAGTCATTGATTGACCTACCTGAGAAAGGTAGCACACACCGGAACCCGACGTACGACTTTGTGGTATCTTGATATTCCCAGTGGCGGGTACCTACCTGTAAGAAGTAGGCGATGTCTTTCCACGACCCACCGCGAATCACTTTGCGCTTGTATGTTACTGGATCATCTTCCATGGCTTCGTACTGGATATCTGGATTCATATCATGTATGAAAGAGTATCCATTTTCTACAAAAGCACTGCTGGTCCATTCTGACACATTGCCGGCCATGTTGTAGAGACCGTAGTCATTGGGATAGTAAGCATCTGCTTTGACCGTATACTGACCACCATCCTCAGGATAGTTGCCCCGGCCGGGCTTGAAGTTAGCCAACAAGCAACCCTTAGCATTGCGTACATATGGATCTCCCCAGGGATACATGGCATGCTCATGACCACCACGAGCAGCATATTCCCACTCACCTTCCGTAGGCAACCTAAACTCTTCGCCAAAAGAGTTCTCATTGGCACCATTCCACAGCTTGCTTCTCCAATTGCAAAAAGCGCGTGCCTGATTCCAGTTGATTCCTACCACAGGATAATCATCGTATGCGGGATGTGAGAAATAATTCTTGGCAATGGGATCATTGTATGAGTAGGCAAAATCACGTATCCAACACAAAGTATCAGGATATATGTTTGTCTTTTCTTTTCTGATAAAAGAATTTCGTGGTGAGCGGCCACGATCTTTGGCAGCTGCTTTCATATCGATGCGCTCATAGGCGTAGACAAATTGTCCGGCATCCAGCTCTTTCTTCCCTGAGAGACGATCATCGCCTTGATAATACAACTCATCCAACGTCTCGTCAGACCAGTCCAGCTCCAGCTCCCAGTCTATTCTCTCCTCACCATTGTCGTTGGTATAGAAGTCGCCCATGATGGTATGTGCCAGTGAATCTTTGACCCAATACACAAACTGACGGTACTCATTATTGGTGATTTCTGTCTCGTCCATATAGAAGCCGTTGATAGAAATACTCTTGGGCCTTCTGATATAATAATGACTCACATCTTCATCGCCACTTCCGAGTTGGAATGTGCCAGATTTAATGTATACCATGCCAAATGGCACGCTGGCTTTCCACTTAGGCCTGTCTTGAACGCCAATAAGATCACCTCCTCCTTTATTACTTCCACACGAGGGCATGAAGACCGAAAGCACCACGATGCTAAAGAAACACACAATTATTCTTTCCATTGCTATTACCTGTTTGCAGCTACCGATTTGAGAATTGTAAAGATAAATTGATTCAAATAATATTCAAATTAATCACAATTTGAACTTCCTTGTGGGCTTCACACTGGTAGCCTAACGACAAGAACCTTGCCAATATTTTTCAGAAATCCAATTTTAAATCAGATATTTTTCCGTCTGATTTTCACCCAGAATATGCATTAGAAATCATGACGAATCGCCATATTACGGTAATGTGTGGTCCTGTGTGTAAACCTGCGGTGACCCAAAAAAGGTTGCTACCGATACTTCAATGGTGTGTTTACTGACTATGGTGCTTAGGATTTCTTATCTCTGATAGGGGCAAGCACAACTACCATCCTTCAAAGAAGATGCCATAAATGCAGATTTGGAAAATAATGTGCAGAGATGACCCTAATTTGTCAGCAAATGTTGGCTAAAATCTGGGGTTATAAATGATGCGTTCCGGTCGGCCGATGCCAATGGGCTTGCTGAGATTATAGTGCAAAACAATCTCATGCGTACCCTCACTAAATTTACTCAAGCTAGACAAAGTGATGTCGTAGGCATAGCTGACCGACAGCTTGCTGCTCAACCTCGCACCCACGAACATGGCCAATGCATCGATGGTGGGAGCACTGTAACCACGAAACAGCAAACCGCCAAAGTATACATCCTGGTAATCTGCTCGTATGGTGAAGTCGACCTGCGTCTGCACCAAATCAGATTTGACAAAGACCGCCGGATAGAGCTGTACCAGGTCATTCAATGGATAGCTGTATTCTGCGAATGCATTCACCGTTCTCTTTAGCTCAAAGGTCGTTTCTTCTGTATTGTTTAAAGTAACCTTGTTGGCGAGAAACTGATCTACAGATAGTCCCGCTTCGATGTAATCATTGGCGAAGTACACACCAAAGTTAGTCGAGGGAGCGATGCCACTACCCCTCGTATCTGACAAGATGGGGTCGTTGTGCACGATGGTAAATCCTTCGTAGATGCCATCTGGCGCGAGCAACTTGCTGCCATCCAGGCTTTTTTGCATCAACCCCAAGCTGAGCCCAAATGAAAATAAGCCGATGCTGCTTTCATACACATAATTGTACGATGCCTCAAACCCGGTTGTCTCCTCCACACCTAATGCGTCGTGAAAAAACTGAATGCCCACCCCTCCTCCGGCAATGTACAAAGGCATATGTGCGGTGACGCTCTGAAACTTTGGACTACCCGGCAGAGTCTCCCACTGTGTCTTGATAGCTCCGGTGATGCTCAATGAGGCGTCCATACCTCCATATCCAGGATTGTCGCGATACTTGTCGAGCATGGTTAAGGTATACTGTGGCACCTGTTGGGCATGTAAATCACCTACCAGGCAGGATAGGACGATTAATCCCATCAGAGAGAACGATAAATCGTATAGCCTCAACATCACTACTCAATGATCGTCATTTCTGCGATCAATGTCAACTGAAAGAAGCTGAAAGGGAATAAAAGAGACGAATTTGCGGATTGGGCTTGGCTAAACATATGTCTCAACGCTCTTCACTATGCAAAGAGGACCGGAGCCCCCATGCTCAGTGACGGAACTCTATTTCAGAATATCGAAAAGTTGGTTCTCAGCTTCAAGTCGACTTGGATGTGAGTTCGGTGGTGAGGCAAAGAGATTCGCTACCCGTTGATTCGATGGGGTAAACAGCCTATTGACTAGTGACCCAAGCATGGCACTTCCAGCCCATCGTAGGCTAAGAATCTGCCCGGTGGCAACTCAGCCTGTACGGTGGCATGGCAACCCATATGATGGCTGATGTGGGTAAAGTATACCGTGTCCACATCCAAAGTGTCGCTTAGTTTGATGGCTTGCTCCAGGTTGAAGTGAGAATGATGGCGTCGGTGATGTAAGGCGTTGAGCACCAGTGTGCTGCTACCATCTATGATGTCCATACTCTTCCGTGGGATCATATTGGCATCGGTCACATAACTGATGTCACCGATCCTAAAACCCACTACCTCGATCTGGCCGTGTCGCACCGGAAAGGTCTGTACTGTAAGATCACCGATGGTCAACGCCTGATAGGCATCCAGTTCATGGAGATGCACACGAGGTGCTCCAGGATATGCCTCGGTAGCGAAGATGTAGGAGAAGCGCTGACGCACATCTTTGATCACCCTAGGCAGCGCATACAGATCCAGCGGCTGACGCTGGAGAAAGTTGAAAGGGCGGATGTCATCCAGCCCGGCGACGTGGTCATTGTGCTCATGGGTCAGTAAGATGGCGTCTAGACGCTCGGCACCGATACGCAGCATCTGCTGACGGAAGTCTGGACCTACATCGATGACCACACCTGTGCCTTGATGTTTTACATAGGCCGCTGTACGCAAGCGGTGGTCTCGTTCATCGTCAGATATGCAAGCAGGACAGGCACAACCAATAACTGGTACTCCCTGTGAAGTACCTGTACCGGTGAGTATGAATTTCAAAATTTTCTCCTAGTCCCTTAAATGTGGCTACAGCAACGAAACCTGCTCATGGGAGAACCTGCTGAGGATCTTCTGACCAGGCTCATCCAGTTGGTTCGGATCAAAGGGGATGTGCCTCAATATTTCCAGTAAGGTGGTCACCCGACCTTCTATGTCAAAGAATTTATTGATGACGGCAATCTTCCGGTCCTCGACAATGCAGTAGCCAGAATGAAAGTTGCCTTTCTCATATCTTACCTTATATTCGAGTTGCTCAAAAACGTTTTCGAGCTTTTGTAGGGTGGTTTTAGTAAACTTACTCATTTCTTTTCTTGAGATGGCTGGCACAAAGGTAGAAACAATCACATAAAGAAAGCCCAATCATATGATGAAAAAAAATATACTTTGTTTGCTCTTTCTATGTGCGTGCTTCTACACTACAGCACAGACCTTTAGAGCAGCCTTGGTGGCTGGCGTCAATGCTTCACAAATCAACGGCGACCTAATCGCAGGATTTGACAAGCTCGGTCTGCATGGAGGACTTAAGGTAGTGAGTGACATCAGCGATCGACTAGAGGGTAGCCTGGAATTGCTCTACTCGGAGCGAGGTAGTAGAGCAAGCGGTAAATTTGTGGATCCCTTTTTTATCAGGATCAACTATGTAGAGATTCCGTTGATTGCCGCCTACAAAGACTGGTTGAGAGATGACTACTATCGCCTACGCTTCGAAGGAGGACTGTCGCTGGGCCGGCTCCTCAAGGGTGAAATGGAAGATGCCACAGGTACCGTCGCAGTGGACGCCTATAAGGATACGGATATATCATGGCTGGTTGGGGTGACATACCATAGTAGTGAGCAGCTGGCTTTTTCAGCCCGTTATACGCAGTCCATCAATTTCTTGCTGTCGCAAAACTTACCCACTGGCTTTACCAGGATGAGGGGTTTTTTCTTAACCTTCAGAGTCCTATATTTCTTGTGATGACCAATACTGTAGCCGTCCTGGATCTCGGCACCAACACCTTTCATCTCTTGATAGCCAGCAAACGATCCGATAAAGACTTTGACGTCATATTCAGAAAACGTGTCTTTGTCAAGCTGGCTGATGAAGGAATAAATCGGCTGGGTCAAGCTCCTATGCAGCGAGGTCTCGATGCTTTGGTAGACTTTATGCAGTTGATCGCTGAGTACCAGGTAGATCAGACTGTGGCAGTCGGTACTGCTGCTCTGCGGACTGCTACAAACGGGCATGCTTACCTGCAATCGATTGATGAAAAGACTGGGCTGAAGGTCCAGATCATCGATGGACTGCGAGAGGCAGCACTCATACATAAAGGCGTAAGCCAGGTCTGGAATCCCACGAGCTTTCCAGTGCTGATCATGGACATTGGTGGCGGGAGTGTCGAGTTTATCATTGCCGACGGCAACAAGGTACATTGGTCCATCAGCTTGCCCATTGGGGTATCCGTGCTCTACCGTGGATATCACCACAATGATCCCATCTCCACAGCTGAGCGGTGTGCCATGGTTGCCTTTCTTGAGGAGCACCTCGGCATCCTACTGGCACCATTGCAGCAGTACCAACCACAGATCCTGGTCGGAGCTTCCGGTACGTTTGACGTCATTGCGGATATATTTGAGATAGATCCAGATCAGCCATACGACACCCTGCCTACCAAGGGGGTCACCAAGCTCTTGGATGAGATCAGCCATATGACCTGGGCAGACCGTATGGCCCACCCGGGCATCTCAGACAGTAGGATCGACATGATTGTAGTGGCCGTCATCTTGCTGCAGCAAGTGCTGCAACTTTCTGATTTTGCGGCTGTCGACATCAGTCGATATGCCCTCAAGGAAGGCCTAATTGCTGAGATGTTGGAAGGCTAGCGTGACAGTTTGGCAATGTGAATGGCCAAATAATCTATAGCCCAAGAAGCCAAGTTTTATTCCGTAATTTTCACTTTTTATCAGTATCGGTGCCATATGGAAGAACTTTTCGACGTATTTCAACAGGTATGGGCCATACGTGCCTTGATAGCCTCGATTTTGGTGGGCATCATGTGTGGCATTTTGGGTTGCTTCATCGTACTGCGAAATATGGCTTTGATCGGTGATGCCCTGTCTCATGCCATCCTCCCAGGCATTGTGGTTGCCTTTATGTTATTTGGTTACTCTACGATTGGCTTCTTTGTTGGATCTGTGATTGCCGGCTTACTGACAGCAGTGGGAATCACGTGGATCCAACAGAAGATCCAGACGAAAAACGACGCTGCCATCGGCATTGTCTTCACAGCCATGTTTTCGATTGGAGTGATTGGCATCTCTTGGATAAGCCGAGGGCAAGGAGTTCATCTCGACCTCAAAGATTTCCTATTTGGCAATGTGCTGGGGGTTTCTGATGAGGACCTATATCTGACATTCGGTATCACGCTTTACGTCATCGCTAGTGTCATTATCTTTTACCGTTACTTGTTCTTAAGTACCTTTCAGCCCATTATTGCTCAGACCATGGGCATATCCATCAAATTAATTCATTACTTCATCATGCTGCTCCTATCCTTCGCTGTGGTGGCATCATTGCGCACGGTGGGTGTAATCCTGGTAGTAGCCATGCTCATTACTCCAGCATCCACAGCTCTGTTGCTCACAGACCGGCTAAAGAGAGTCATCATTTTGGCAGCCGTCATCGGCATGCTTTCTGCCTTTCTTGGTTTGATCGCTGCAATCATTTTTGAGACTACTCCCGGACCAGCGATGGCCGTCGTAGCGACCATCATCTATCTCTTGGCAGCCCTATTGTCGCCCAGTAAGGGAGTCTTGTTTCGTTTTTTCCAGAAGAGGCGCCAGGAGAAGAAAGTGCGTAGAGAGGACATTCTGAAGCAAGCCTTCAGATTGCATCGTACCGGTAGTATAACCATAGACAAATTGATGGACCGCATGGCTATAACATCTACCAGTCTCATCAACTATTTAAAGCAATTGGCGGCGCGCGATCTGCTGATCGTGGAAGGATCTACGGTCAAGCTAACCAAGGCCGGTACAGAGGAGGCTAGCAGGCTGGTACGTGCTCACCGACTCTGGGAAACCTACTTGGTGGATCAAATTGGGCTTAGCCAAGAGCAGATCCATGAAGAAGCAGAGAAATATGAGCACGTACTGACCGACGAGATCCTCGATGAGGTAGATGCAGCGCTTGGTTTTCCTAAGATCGATCCGCACGGTTCTCCCATCCCCTCAAAATCAAGCGATCCCAAATCCTCTCTTTGGCAGGTAGCCCCAGGTAATCAGGTAGTCATCGCCCACGATCAGCCCAACCAGCTTATCGCAGCTGATCTCTGGAAACTCGGTCTGATGCCAGGCAGTGAGGTACACATAGAAAAAAAGCAGGAGGACACCATGTTGCTACAGCTAGGTGAACACAGGGTGTCGGTGAAAAAAGCACTGGCGACTAAAATCAACACTTTGGAGTCATAGCATCGACTGCACTGGCTTCGTGTCAATCAGCCCATTCGGGAAATAAAATTGGCGTGCAATGAAGGCACCTAAGAGCTATTAACTGGATTCTGATGTTGCGGTAAGTTGTCGTGTACCACATACCTATTCCTCCTCTTCCCGACCGGTCTTCTCTTCCTTAAGACGATCGAACAAAGCATTCAGTCGATACATCTCATCGAGGGTTTCATCAATATATAAATCAAATTCTGGTATCCGCCGAACTTGCTTTCTGATGCGCTGGCTAAACAGCTGTTTGAGTCGATGATGCTGCTCTTCCAGTTTAAGCAGTACTGCCTGCTTGTTATCCGTATTGTAGATGCTCAGGTAGATCTTGGCCAAGCCGAGGTCTGGAGTAACTCTGACATTGGTTACGGTAACCAGGGCATCGTCATAGATGTACCTGCCTTCCAACTGCAATACCGAACTGAAATGCCGCTTTAAGACCTGAGCGATTTGCTTTTGACGCTTTGATTCCATTGCCATGCAAATATAGAGCTTTCTCACCCTTGAAAAATCAGGCTGTCGTGCCATCCCATAGTCATGCAATGAGGGCAAAAAAATGGTGCTTCTGCAGGTCAGGGAATTTTTGGCACTTCTCTTTGTAGTTTTGCAGGAAAGGAATACGAATTGGCTATCGCATTTATTGATCAAGAGCTGACGTACATTAAAGGAGTTGGGCCGTCGCGGAGTGAGCTGCTCCGGGATGAACTCTCGATCGTCACCATCAGGGACATCCTTGTGGATTACCCCATGCGCTATGAGGATCGCACCCAGTTTACGTTGATCAAGGACATCGGTTCAAGCAATGATGTGGTCCAGATCAGAGGCATCATTACGAGCCTTGCTACCGTGGGCTCAGCCAGAAAAAAAAGGTTGGTCGGGCAATTTAAGGATGAGAGCGGATCAATCGAGCTGGTATGGTTTAGAAGCATCAAGTGGTTGCAAGACAATCTGGAAATGCACCGGCCCTACATCCTTTACGGACGTGTCAGCAAGTTTGGCCGCAAGATGACCATTGCTCATCCTGAACTCGAGCTCATTTCAAAGCAAAAGCTAAGATCAACCTCCACTTTTGTACCTGTCTACCGCAGTACCGAGCGTCTTAGTGCTTCCGGTTTGGACAGCAAGGGCCGCCGAAAAATTGTCAAAAACATTCTTCGGCAGCTCATGGAAGCACACGTACCAGAACATCTACCCACCTACCTGGTCAAGAAACTGCATTTTCCATCCTACTTTGAGGCAATCCGACACATTCACTTTCCTCCCAATAACGACCTCCTGAAGAAGGCTGAGCAAAGGCTCAAATTTGAGGAACTTTTCCTCATGCAACTCACGATTGTCAAGCACTACATCAACCATCGCTTGCTGATAAAGGGGCACATATTTCCCGAGATCGGGAGGTATGTCAATGATTTCTACAAAAAGCATCTGCCCTTTGATCTGACCAATGCTCAAAAGCGGGTGCTGAAGGAAATCCGCAAGGATTTTAGATCAGGACAGCAGATGCACCGCCTACTACAGGGAGATGTAGGCAGTGGCAAGACCATCGTGGCATTGATGGCAATGCTCATGGCCATCGACAACCAGTATCAGACCTGTCTGATGGCACCGACCGAAATTTTGGCTCAACAACACCTCGCCTCCATCAGCAAGATGGTAGAAAAACTGAAGCTAAGAGTGGCCATACTCACGGGATCTGTTAAGGGCAAGACTCGCCAGGAGGTACTCAAACTGTTGCGGCTGGGTGAGATTCATATTTTAATCGGCACGCATGCGCTGATCGAAGAAGGGGTACAGTTTAAGCAATTGGGCCTTGCCATCATCGACGAGCAGCACCGCTTTGGTGTAGCACAAAGGGCCAAGCTCTGGGAGAAAGGCAAGGAAAATCCACCCCATATCCTCATCATGACGGCTACACCCATACCACGCACCCTACATATGACTTTGTATGGTGATCTCGATGTCTCATCACTCGATGAGCTCCCTCCCGGCAGAAAGCCCGTCAAAACGCAACACAAGACCGAGTATCACCGTCCAGCAGTGTACAAGTTTGTCAAACAGCAGATTGCCATTGGTCGTCAGATCTACGTAGTCTATCCACTGATCGAAGAATCCGCTCATCTAGACCTCGAGAACCTAAACACGGGGTACGAACGCCTCCTGGTAGATTTTCCTCCGCCAGAGTATCAGATCAGTGTGGTGCATGGCCGTATGAAACAGGAGCAGAAGGATTTTGAAATGCAGCGTTTTGTACAAGGCGTCACCCACCTCATGGTGGCCACTACGGTCATAGAGGTCGGTGTCAATGTACCCAATGCTTCGGTGATGATCATTGAGAATAGCGAGCGATTTGGACTCTCTCAACTGCACCAACTAAGGGGAAGAGTCGGGAGGGGTGCTGACCAGTCTTTCTGCATCTTGATGAGCAGCTTCAAGCTAACCAACGAAGCTAAAGAACGCATTGGCACCATGGTATCTACCAACGATGGTTTTGAAATCGCTGAAGTAGACCTTCGGTTGCGAGGACCGGGAAGTATGGCAGGCACTCAGCAAAGCGGATTACCTGTCCTCAAAATTGCCAGTCTGGTCCACGACAACGCCCTGCTTAAAACTGCTAGAGAGATCGCCATGCGGATTTTGGACAAAGACCCAGACCTGCGCTCTGATCATCATCTACCTCTAAGAGCTTATCTAGAAAAATATGTCGAGGAAGCCAAGGATTGGAGTAAGATTGGATGATACAGAGAAGTCAGTTTTGCTGTGATCGTTCCTCATGTCTCCGATAAAAGAACCAAGGTCTGCCTTGCTTACACGGCAATAAGTCTGGATTCCGCAATGTTTGGTAGATTTATGTTGCTGCGAGAAATTTGAAAGTTTTAGGTTGATAAAAAAATAAGGCAAATGAAGAAAAAATATCAGTTGACTGGCTGCGCAAAATTCTTCCTGATACTGTTGGTACTTGCTCCACTGGCCTACATTGGAGCCTCATACTACAATGGCGAGGATGGCATCAAAAATCTGAAGGCGCTGATCGGCCTGGATGGTTCAAAAAGCGTTGAGAGTCCTGAAGATGATACTGCCCATTTGGAGGATCAATTGTCGACATTGAAGAAGCAACTCAGAAATGCTGAGCAAGAGACCGAAAGACTGAAGTCAGAGCTAGAAAACTGTCAGCAGGCCAAACAGAATTAAGCCATGATCGAAAACAGCGTCATGGGTGCCTAGGATCGCTGGTCTGGAATACTGGCATTCCATAGCTAGACGTTTCCCGAGAGAGAAATCAGTTTGCTTTTGGTCGGGGTTCCATCCGGATGATGTTGTGAAAGTCAAGAGTTAAAAGAACCACCTTTTTTGCAGGTTCAGAAGGGTGTAAAGGAGAAAAAATTTACGTTCTTTGCCGGCAATAAAAACAAGCACCATGATAAGGATTCTTGCCAATGATGGTATCGATGCTGCAGGACAAAAAATGCTGGAAGACGCTGGTCATGAGGTGGTCACAGAGAAAGTTCCTCAGGAAGATCTCACAAAGAAATTACCAGCCTTTGATGTCATCATTGTTCGCAGCGCTACCAAGGTTCGAAAAGCACTGATCGACGCATGTCCAAACCTCAAGATGATCGCTCGGGGTGGTGTGGGTCTGGACAACATCGATGTAGAATATGCAAAATCGAAGGGGATCAGGGTAGTCAATACACCAGCAGCCTCTTCGCGCTCAGTTGCAGAGCTGGCTATCGGGCATCTACTTTCGCTGGCAAGATTTCTCCACTTATCAAATCGAGAAATGCCAGATAAAGGTTTATCGGACTTTAAGGCATTGAAAAAAAAGTATGCCGGGGGAATGGAATTAAAAGGAAAGACCCTAGGTATTTTGGGATTTGGTAGAATAGGACAGGAGACAGCAAGGGTGGCATTGGGGCTGGGCATGCGAGTAATGCCCGTCGACCTCTACGTGAAGGAAGCTACGATCGAGATGGATCTTTTCCAAATCGATCACCCTCCCCTCTCCGTTACTATAAAGACCATCGGCATGGACGACATGCTTGCCAATAGCGACTTTATCACCACCCATGTACCCTTCAGTGGTGATCGGGCATTGATAGGCAGCGAGGAGGTGGCTAAGATGATAGATGGAGTGATACTAGTGAATACGGCCAGAGGTGGCATTATTGCAGAGGACGCTATCTTGGCAGGGCTCGAGAGCGGCAAGATTGGAGCTGCCGCACTAGACGTTTTCGACAACGAGCCTACACCGGATGCTGCTTTGCTCAATCACTCGAGTATTTCGGTAAGCCCTCATATAGGAGCGGCCACGGGAGAAGCTCAGGCAAACATCGGCAGAGAACTGGCCGATCAGATTATTGACTTTCTGAGTAAGTAATGGTATCGCGATCAAGGTGGATTCTGTGTTCAGTTGCATTTGCAGGAACCCGCTTCGATTTTGCTGCGCTGCACTCAGGCCGACCGCATAGGGTGAGTGATAGATGATTATCTCAACCAGGCTCATGAATGATCTCTAGCAGTTCTATCTCAAACTTAAGATGCTGATCTGGCCCAACCAAATTTCCAAATCCACCCTGACCGTAGGCCAAGTATGCAGGAATGAGAAAGATACCCCGGCCACCGACTCCCAGCATAGTCAGTGCGGTATTCCAACCGCTAATGGTATTTCCCACAAAGAATGTGAATGGTTTCTTCCGCTTCAGGCTGCTGTCGAAGCAGGCTCCATCCAGGTGATATCCTGAGTAGTGGACAGTGACCTTGTCTCCCCATTTTGCAGGTGGCAAAGTACCAGAATCCAAAATGTGATAGAAAATCCCCGATTGATCCAGGTGCATGTCCCATGATCCATCAATGATGTAGTCGATCAGTTCGTTGTGTTGAATCTCACTGGTATCTTGCGGATCAGGAACCATGTGGGCTGACATGCGCTCGATGATGGCATCTTCTGATATTCGGGGCAGCTCCTCCCAGGAGGTCTGGTCCCGATCTACCTTCTGCCCTGAATCACCACACCCGACTAAGCTCCCGGTCAACAAACCGATCAGGACCACTCGCACCAACCACCATGTCTCTTGCATGTGCCTCCACTACTATTTGACCGTACGTATCTTGGTACCTTCCTGGATCCAACATCCAACGGTGAAAGCATCTCCCACTTTAAAGTTGCGTTGGAATACATCTTCTCGATTGGGCATATATTGGGCGTAGGTATTGATCCATCTGTCTGCCTCCGAAGCAGCTGTTGGATCTATCCGTTTGGCATAATTCCACTTGTCGATGGCAGGCCACACCACAATTTGGCTGTCCCAGCCTCGACCCGGTCCACAGAGCGGTCCACTTGATGCATAGAGCCTACCAATGAGCAGATAAGGTTCACCCCAGTTGGGACGCTGTTCTGCAGCTTTGAGAGCAAACGATCTTGCTGATGGAAATTTCTTAAGATGTGCATAGTAGATTTTGGAAATCAGCAGCAAGTAGGTGGCTTTCTTCTCCCTATCATCGGTGGCATCGGCAGCATTTTGAAACAATTCAACCGCCTCTTCATAACTCCCTTCTCGCAGAGCCTGATAAGCAAGCCGGGCATCCGATGGAGGTATGACCACCACGCAATGCCGCAAGCGAGCACTATCTATCATAACCAGCCCTGCATCGTCGTCGGCACAGCCTCCCCATTTCAGCTTACCAAAGACATCATCGATCACCTCACAGTTGGTGGAGTCGGCTAAGAATTGGTTGAAGTACTTGTCGCGATAATACGCACAATCATAAAAACCCTTCACCCCTTCGAAAGCTTCCAAGCGCCTGGGAATATAGTCATTGATAATCTGCCACTGCTCCTTATTCTCTCCGCTCTCCAAACCCTTGGCCAGCCGATCTCTAACCATACGGTCATAATGCTGCGCTTGCGCCAAGGTGATCTCCTCACCCAGAAACCTTCGCACCATTAGATCTGTGAATGGATTGAGTATAAAAAAATGAGCGCTATCTCCATCCGCCTCCAAGGACGAGACGAAGAGATCGTAAATCTCCTCATTAGATGCACGACCCTTGTACTTGTAATACAAATCAAAAGCCTTCCTACCTTTCACATAGCCGTCGGCACTGTAGCAAGTGCTTATCTGATCATAAAATTTGAATATCTGGTCGATGTGAGCTTGCTTTTTGGCTTCGTCTTTCTCCTGCGCATAAAAATGCTCATAGAATTTAATGCCATCCGCATAGTGGGTATTTCTTCTACCATCGGCAGCTGGTGCTAGCCTGTATGCTTCCTGCCAATAGGGAAAGGCTTCTTCGTATTCACCTTGACGTAGAAAGTCGCGATAGATTACATGTGCATTGAGGGCTTGCTCCTTGTCCTTAGAATCATCAAAAGTGCCACAGGGACCAGCTGGTTTGGAACTGTCTCGCTTCGCCTCTGCTGTCAAGTCATCTTGCTGAGTCACCTCAGATGAGATCTTAGGAGTACAGGCCATCATGCTGATGAGCAGCAGGCTTACAATGCCTGAAATTATATTACTAAAACTCATGTATTTCACCACCATATCTTATTATAAAAAAGAAGCTCCGCAAACTGCTGGTCACGAAGCTTCCTATCATTTTCTCTAGTAGCGATATTATTGAACCCTCAGTTTGGTCCTTTCCCCAATCCAGCAACCTGTACTCAAAACGTCGCCTTCCTTATGACCACGCATGAATGCATCGTCCTTATTGGGCCGGTTGGCATTATAGATCGAAATCTTTCTGTTGGCTTCACTAGAGACAGTTTGATCTATAGATCTCGCTTTTAGATATTTGTCCAGAGCAGCTAAGATGACCACTCGCGCACCCCATGCGTCTCCACCACAGGAGTTGGCGGCATCTGCATAAATGTCGCCGATCAGCAGATAGGGATGGCCCCAGTCTGACCGCAATTCTGCAGCCTTGAGAGCATGTGAACGTGCTGATTGTAACTTTTTTTGTTTTCTAAACTCGATAGAGGCAATATTCAGGTAGTACTGTGCTTGCTTATCCGTATCTGTTTCCTTCTCTAAAGCTTCTTCATACTTGCTGATGGCTCCAGCAAAATCTCCCTCTTTGTACAATCTGTTTGCCAGCACACCAGGATTTTTTGCCTCAAATTCAGCTTTCATGCGTGCATTCTCTTCCTCGGCATATTGCTGATACACCGCTTCTAATTTTGTCAAAAAAGGATCTTCTTTTGCACAGCCTTCTTGCACTAGCTTGTTGTACACATACTTGACCACCTCGGGATCGTCGGGCTTCTCCTCATACATCGGAATCAGCTTACCTTTGAAGTAGTCGCAGTCGAAGACCTCACTTTCTATCTCGGCCAGCTTGGCCAACATTCTTGCTTTAGAGGATTCATAATATGCCTTGTATTGCTCATTGTTTGCGATACCGTAGTCAGCAGCTTCCACGAGTTTTTCATGCAGCTCCCGTACTTTATCGGCATCGATCTTTTCCTTTTGAAATTGATACACCAAGATATTGGCGGTGGGTTCAAAGACAATGTATTCCACGTCATTGTTTGACATGTTTAAGCACTCTTCAAATGCAGCGAGATTGGCCTCATAGGGAGCATTAAATTCATAAAACATATCAAAGGCCTTCCGACCTAACACCTGACCTGCCTTTTGTTTCTGGCAAGCCTCATCGCAGTTTTTTAATTGGATGGCTCCACTTCTATAGCATTGCACTGCCTGATCGTAGAGCGTTTGAATCTTTGCAACGATCTCTTTTTTCTTCGCTTCATCATTGACACCTTTCAACTGTTCTTTGTAAATTTTGATCCCATCCATGTAATGAAAGTCTCTCAATCCATCAGCTGCGGGTGCAATTTCGTACGCTTTTTGCCATTCGGTAAAGGCGAGGGCAAAATCTTTCATCTTTAAGGCCGACCTATAATTTGTATGTGCATTTTCCGCTTCTTCCTTTTTCGGAGAATCATTCCATACTTCACACTGAGCCGAACCTGTTTGGATATTCGCCAGCACTAGCAAAATCGGTAGTAGATATATTCCTCTCTTGAAAACCATGATCAATTAAATTTTCTTTTATAGAACCACAAATTATTATTCAGGGTTACTCCAACGTTGAAACGAAAGAAATTGATTTTTACAGGAATGTCTCCACCATTCCTGCCATATGTCACCCCTAAGTTAATAAATGATAACTGTCTAGATAGCACAATAGGCAATCCAAATCCCAGATTTACCGCAAAATTCTTGATCTGCTCACCTTGAAATGTTCTCGGATCCGTACCAAAGTTTAAGCCAGCACGATAGTACATACGCCTGTAATAGTATCGATAGGAGGTTGCGTCGGGTACATATTGTCCACCGATGGAAAATTGGTAGGCATTGTCAAGCTCACCTCCCTGCTGATCCGACTTCAGATCATTTCTATATTTTGACCAGGCTGAGGTTTTGAAGTTTACTCCCAGTAAAAGCTTGTTACTGCGTCTGTATACGGCCCCTAGTGAAAGTTCTCCCGGCATCTTACCATCATTTTTGACGCCCTCCTGATAGGATAGGGTATCCGTAACTTCGTCTGTGAATTCATCATTTAATCCCAAATAGCTCACATCCTTTAGTGTAGATAGTTCATCCGATACGGTATGAAAACCCCACTGGCTATGCCCTGACAATCCTAGAGTAATAGACCTGGCTGCCCGGGCATCCTCCTTGCCCTTGCCCTTTGAGAGGTCCACCTCGTACTGCAAACCTGCATTCCAAAAAAAGCCTCGGTAGCTGGCTCTGGTTGATTGATAGTTGTTTGATGCCAGCAAGAGTTCTCTGAATAGCACCGCCTTTTCGTCTTCAATGGCACCAAAGAGATAGCCCATGTTCAGACCAAAACGCCATTTCTTGTACTGGACCCCATTGCCAAAAGTAAATCTGTTGGTACCTCCATCGCCTGCATACTCACGTTTAATGCGCCCGATCTCCGGTAAGTCCTCCTCTACAGAAGTGAAATATCCCACCCTGCTATTGGGTGTCAGTGCAAAGCTCATTCCCCAGTTGAAGTCTGCACTCTTGCGGTCCAGCACCCTGTTGACAGGATTGATCAGTGGAAATGCCAAGGAGAAGTACTTGAGATTACCGGTCCAGAATCCAGATTTCTGATCACCTTTCCTCAACTGAGAATTAAGGGCATCAAAACCCACCTCAAAGGAGGTGGCATTTAAGGCCGCTAATGAAGCGGGATTGGACAAATTAGTATAGTAAGCATCGGCAAACCCGGCAGAAATACCACCCATTGACTGTACTGCCGCAAAATTTTGATTAGTCAAATCTCCGATGCCAAACCTCGAATAGGGGGAGTCAGCTTTGACTTGAGCCAGCGCATGGATAGAAATCCCAATACCCAGGAAGATGAATAAAGCACTATTCAAGAATCTGCACATTACGGTTTAGTATTTCATTAAGACCTTGTAGGACCAGGTGAGGGGATACAAATATCTTTGTTTTCAGTCTTTTAACAAAAAAAGGTGCATCACCACCAGTTAAGAGAATGTTAAGTTTCCTAAAGGTTTTCCTATATTTTTGAATAAATCCCTCCATCTCAAAGACGGCTCCCTGAGCTGCACCCACCTGCATAGCCGAATCTGTATCAACTCCCATGGATAATGAACGTTGAGGAAGCTCCACTTGTGGCAGTTGGTCGGTCAAAAGATGCATTGCCTGGAGACGCATGTGCAGTCCCGGGGAGATATTGCCACCGAGAAAGCTATTAGAACAATCAAGCAAATCATAAGTGATGCATGTACCTGCGTCAATGATCAACACATTGTCGTGAGGATATAGCTTGGATGCGCCCGCGACCAAGGCCATTCTGTCCTTGCCCAGAGTCTCAGGTGATTGGTAGGTGTTTTTAAACGGCAATTTACTGCGGTGATCAAGCATCCAATAGCGTTGATTCCGGTTGAAAAATGCTTCCATCTTCTTTGTAAGATGTCTGCCACTCGATATTATGACGTATGGGGCATCATATTTATTGATCAATCCCTGCAGTGCCGGCACATGCCAATGAGAAACCGATCCGGTCTCTACCAATCGATCACCTTGAAAAACCCCATACTTAACGCGAGTATTACCGACGTCTATGGCTAGCCGGATGCACATCATTAGTGTTTGAAATGGCGAGTGCCAGTGAGGACCATCGCCATATCGTGTTGATCACAATAGGCTATGCTTTGGTCATCTTTGATCGATCCTCCAGGTTGCACCACTGCAGTGATGCCAGCCTGATCAGCAATTTCTACACAGTCGGGGAAGGGAAAGAAGGCATCGGATGCCATGACGGCCCCTTTGAGGTCAAAACCAAAATTCCTGGCCTTTGCTATGGCTTGTTTTAACGCATCGACTCTAGAAGTTTGGCCACAGCCCATACCCATCAGCTGTCTGTCTCTAGCCAGTACAATGGTGTTTGATTTCAGGTGCTTAGCGCAGATGGCGGCAAAGCAAAGATCATCTTCTTGTGCTGTGGTGGGTGCCTTCTTGGTGGCAACCTTCAGATCTGATCTCGTTTCAGTAGCTAAATCAGTCTCTTGACTGATGACGCCGTTGAGGATGGATTTAAACTGTCGGGGCTGGGCAGAATAATGCCTGATCTGTAGAAGGATTCTTTTTTTCTTCTTTTTCAGGAGCGACATGGCATCTTCTGCAAATCCCGGAGCGATCAGAACTTCATAAAATATCTTGTCGATGGCTTCAGCAGTGGCGAGATCTATTGGGTGGTTAGAGATCAAGATACCCCCAAATGCAGATATCGGATCTCCAGCAAGTGCATCTGTCCATGCTTGCAGCAGACTGTCCCTAACGGCTACGCCGCAAGCATTGGTGTGCTTTAGAATGGCAAAGGTCGGAGGACCATCTGCCAGCTCTCGCATCAGTGCCACAGCAGCGTCGATATCGACTAGGTTATTGTATGAAAGCTCCTTGCCACCTAACTTCTCAAACATGTCATCAAGTCGTCCATGAAACACACCTTTTTGATGAGGATTTTCGCCATATCTCAGCTCCTGCCCACCGTCGATGCTCTTCTTAAAGCTCAGTGGGTCAACATCTGTGTCAAAAAAGTTATATATCGCCTGATCATAATGTGAAGAGATGCTAAAGGCGTGTCTGGCAAAGGACTTTCTATCTGCCAAATCTGCAACACCCTTTTTTTCATCCAACAGTCTTTCTAACTTACTATAGCGCTCCTGTGAGGCGACGACCAATACATCCTGGTAATTCTTGGCGGCTGCTCTGATCAGGGAAATACCGCCAATATCGATCTTTTCGATGATGGCAGCCTCTTCATTCGTGGTAGCTACTGTCTGCTCAAATGGGTACAAGTCGACGATCACCAGATCTATCTCTGGTATATCGTAGTCTGCCAGCTGTTGTAAATGATCATCCTCGCGACGAGCAAGAATGCCACCAAATACTTTGGGATGCAGAGTCTTCACCCTTCCACTCAATATCGAAGGATAGGAGGTCAGGTCCTCTACTTTCTCTACTTCAACACCCAACTGTTCGATGTAGTGCTGCGTTCCGCCAGTAGAATAGATCGTCACATCCAGTGCAGAGAGCTTGTTAATGATGGAATCCAGGCCTTCCTTGTGATATACCGAAATGAGTGCTGATCGTATTTGCTTGGTCTTCATTAATCCGATTTTAGAATGGATCCCAAAGGTACAAATTGGGGCCGACTAGAAGGGACTTTGATAGAGGGTTGCTGGTGATTTTTTCGTGCTTCGATCTACGACCGTCCAGCCAGTAAAACGGTGCCTGTCGGTGGACCTGAATTCCTGCTCCCTCACACCCGGTGCATTTCTTACGCTTGGGACAAGAGCTACCCCTTTTGACCTTGACACCTTTCTTCTCATACGGCAAGAGACCGGAACCTTTTGGCCCCGGAAATCCCGGTCACCCCTTAGCCTTGATACCCTCGCCACCATTGTTACCTATGTGATCTTGCGCTACCCTTGGTACCTTTTGCATTTTTTATACCCCTGAGACCCTAAGTGCCTCGATTAATGCGTTAACCCTACTAAACGACACAACTTTATGGCACAAGGAAGAATCAACGCACTTCTACAGAAACTACAAATCATCCTATCGGCAGAGACTGAGATCAGCCGGTTAGAGAAAGATCTGGTCAAAGACTATCTGAGGGAGCTGTATGCGTTGGTGGATGAACTCAAGGAGACCACCGCATACTTTCCAAAGACCGCAACCCATGCAACGTCTTCTATGCCCAGGGATCTGACTCCTACCCAGCCGGTCCCACCAGAAAACCGCAATGAGCCCAGCTTGACATCTCGACATGAGCAAAGTCCAGCACCTCTTCACGATGATCCACCGGCACCCGTCAAAGAAGCTCAGGCTGCTCCTGAACAAACTCCCATTGCTTCCAACTTGGACATCGAGAAACTCGAAGAGGAAGGACAAAAACCCGAGGCAGGGACAAGACCGTTGATCGATGCGGAGCACCACTCAGGTGATGCCGTATGGGACGAGTCAGACAAGACAGACAATGCCGTCCAGCGGAGTACTACCGAGGATTCCAATGGGCATACCACTTTTTCGTCCGAGGAGCAGCTCGCTCCCACCATCCAAAATCCATCCGCAGAAGTGAAGGATAATCTCAAGGATATCGTTGGGCAGAAGACACACATTCCCGAGCAGTACCAGAAACTTTTTGCCAAAACAAGCAACAACCATGAGCTCTCGGAACGCCTCAGCAGGGCTCCGATTAAAGATCTTCAGAAAGCTTTTGGTATCAATGACAAACTCCTAGTGATCAATCACCTCTTTGATGGAGATCTTGAACATTTCAATGAAACTCTTGATGTGTTAAACTCAAAGTATAGCCTTGAGGAAGCAAAATCATACTTACTTAGGTACATCGTCGATAAATATGGATGGCTGGACGAAGGAAAACAAGATGAAGCCAGGGATTTCATTAAGTTGGTAGAAAGACGATACCTGATATAAGGATATGACGGATAGTAAACCATCAAAGTTCTCGCAAAGTGTGAAGATCCCTGCGATGGTGCTTTTAGCACTCTGGTTGGTACAGGCATTTCAGTTTATCACACACATCAGTCTCAGCGGACTCGGTGTATTTCCCAGACATCCACAGGGCATCAAGGGCATTTTCACCTCTCCCTTTATTCACAGTACCGACTTCATGCACCTGGTCAATAATTCCGTACCGCTCTTTGTGAGTATGACTATGATCATCCTATTCTATCATCGCATCGCAGGCAAAGCCATTTTTCTCATCTACTTGCTTACCGGATTGGGTGTTTGGCTCTTTGCCCGACCGGTCCTCCACATCGGTGCAAGCGGAGTGGTATATGGGCTTGTCTCCTTTATCCTTTGGAGCGGGATTTTTCGACGGAATCTGAAATCCATTGTGCTGGCGCTCATCATCGTACTCCTTTATAGCGGTATGTTCTTAGGGGTACTACCCAATCAACCCGGCATCTCCTGGGAAAGTCATCTGATAGGAGGTATCGTTGGTGTCATCACCTCTTTCCTCTTCCGTCATTCCATCGAAGAAGACGAACAAAGGCCATCAGACCTAGCGCTTACCGAAGATCAGCCTACCAACTACTTTCTCGATCGAGACACCTTTGAGCCTAGGAAGAGGGACCAGGGAGAAGATCAGGATCGATGGTTTTCAGATTCTACTTTCTGACCGGGATTTACTGATTTGTTCATTGCACCTTCTGGGGTTGGGCTCGCTTGTTAGGGCTTCTTAAGTGCTGGGGCAAGGAGATACCTCCAGGAAAGGACCGCTAAGCCGCACATTCAATGGAATCATTTATGAATGGCTCCGTGGGCAACAAATGAGCAGGCTCAAACTGTACTGCAGCAACTATCGTACGGGCAGGCTCAATCGATCTTATGTCTGCCCCGTCTATCCTTCTTGCAATTTAGCCGTCGCTGCCCTTACACTTCCAAACTTCATCAGGTGATTCCTGGCCTGCTCATAGTCAATACCAAACTGACTCATGAGCATTTTGGTACCTCGATCCTTGAGCTTTTCATTGGAAAGCGCCATATCGACCATACGATTGTCCTTGACCCTACCCAATCTGATCATCAGGGCCGTACTGATCATATTGAGCACCAGTTTTTGAGCTGTACCAGATTTCATACGGGTACTCCCAGTGACAAACTCAGGACCGACGACCACCAAGATGGGAAAGTCTGCATGATCCATGATGGGTGATCCCGGATTGCACGTCAGACATCCTGTGGTGACACCCCTTTCTCTGCATGCCTCAAGTGCGGATACCACATAAGGGGTGGTACCAGAGGAGGCGATGCCAATCACCACATCACTGGTATTGATGTGATATTTTTCCAGGTCCTTCATTGCCTGCCCGGTATCGTCTTCCGCGTGCTCCACACTCTTTCGCAAGGCACCATCTCCGCCTGCTATCAAGCCGATCACCCAATCTGATGGTACTCCAAAAGTAGGAGGACACTCCGAAGCATCAAGGACACCTAGCCTCCCGCTGGTGCCGGCACCTAGGTAAAACAGTCGGCCTCCCACATCAAACTTTGCCACCAAATGATCGACCAATGCCTCGATGACTGGTATCGCTGAAGCGACAGCCACAGCCACCTTCCGATCCTCTTGGTTGATCCTAAGTAAAAGGTCCCTGGTAGGCATTTGCTCCAGATGTCGGTGCTGGGAAGGCTGTTCTGTGATTTTCTCCATTCGTTGGTCAAATTTTTAAAGCGTGCCGAGACAACAAGCGCAGATCGGGATCCACCTTTCTCGAAAACATCCACAATCCCGCAAAAGTGACCAATCCATTGAAGATGAGTATCTCAAATCCAAATTGATATCCCCACAGCCACTGTTCAGAATTGCTATCTACCATGTAGGAGATGAGGGGAGCCACTACACAAGCTACTGGGGTCCAGCGATCCAAGACCTGGCGCCTTACAAAAAAGCCAAAAGCATACAATCCTAGCAAAGGTCCATAGGTATAACCAGAGATGTGAAATAAAGCGGTAATCACAGATTCATCATTGATGTAGTAGAAGATCATGATGATCACGAATAGTACCATCGAGACTCCAAGGTGCACCATTAACCTGGTCCTCTTCTTATCAGCTTCTTCTTTATCCGATTTTTCAAAACCTAAAAAGTCGATACAAAAAGAGGTAGTCAACGCGGTCAAGGCAGAGTCTGCGCTAGAATATGCAGCCGCTATCAGTCCGATCAGGAACACTATGCCTATGGCTGGACTTAGGTAGCCTAGGGCAATGGTAGGATACAATAGATCTGCAGCCGGCTTGGTTTCCTCGCCGACTATTCTCGTGGGCATATCAATGCCTTGATTTGCAGCGTATAGATAAAGCAATGCACCCAGTGAAAGAAAAAGGATATTGGCCAAAACCAGAACTCCACTAAGAGTCATCATATTTTTTTGTGCATCGCCAATATTGCGACAGCTCAAGTTCTTTTGCATCATGTCCTGGTCCAGTCCCGTCATCACAATGGTTAGAAATACACCACTTAGAAACTGCTTGAAAAAATTTTGTGAATCGGACCAGCCGCCTTCAAAAAACCACACTTTGGCGTATGCACTTTCCTTGACAGTCTGCACAATCTGCCATCCGCCGATGTCCATCTCTCTACCTATGTACATGATGGTTGCAATCACGGCGATAAGCATCGAAGCAGTCTGCAAGGTATCGGTCCAAACTATGGTTTTGATGCCACCTTGGAAAGTATAGATCCAGATCAAGGCGATGGTCATTAAGATGGTGCCAGCAAAAGGCACACCTAGTGGCTCCATTAAGAACTGCTGTAGGACAATGCCTACCAGAAAGAGTCTAAAGGCAGCACCGATGGACCTGGAAAGCAGAAAGAAAGCCGCCCCCGTCTTATAGGCTCTTCCCCCAAATCTACGATCCAAGTAAGTGTAAATACTGGTCAACTTCAGTCGGTAATACATGGGCATCAGCACGAACGCGATCATGGCATATCCCACTACATAACCAAAAACTACCTGCATGTATGAGAATTCATCAGCAGCCACCATGCCCGGTACTGAGATAAAAGTCACTCCGGAGAGGCTGGCACCAATCATCCCAAAGGCCACCACATACCAGGGTGATTGCCTGCCTCCAATAAAGAAATCCTCATTCTGGGACCCTCGAGAGGTGAAGAACGAGATAATCATCAAAAAGACAAAGTAGCCACCGATGATGACCAAGATCAGATAAGGAGATATTTCCTGCATATGCAACGAAAATTGCTGGGGCTCTTGAAGGGATCTTGTTCTAATCTTGCATTTTTGCACCGTAGGAGAGGTCTCCCGCATCTCCCAGGCCCGGTACGATATATGATCTGGCTGTCAACTCATCATCCAGGTCCCCAAGCCAGAGGTGCACTTTTGGCCGTATCCGACGCAGATAGTTCACCCCATCTACAGAGGCAATGACCGCAACTGTATGAATTTCTTTGGGCGTCCCATTTTTTTCTAATACTTCGAGGGCAGCCTCCATGGAGGCTCCAGTAGCCAACATCGAGTCTGCCAAAATCAGAATACTCCCATCCAAATCCGGACAAGTGGCATACTCGAGACTAATCTCAAAGGTGCCATCTTTATGATGCTTGCGATACGCAGATACAAAGGCGTTGTCAGCTCCATCAAAAAAACTCAAGAGACCATTGTGTAAGGGCAGTCCTGCCCTAAGAATGCTTGCAACGACGATTCGCTCTCTGGGCACCGATACTTGCGCGACACCTAAAGGTGTCTCACAGCTCCTCTTTTTAGATCGGAAGGTCTTACTTATCTCATAGGCAAAGATCTGTCCCAAGCGCTCCATATTTTTTCGAAACCGCATGCGATCGTTTTGTACCGATACTTCCCGCAGCTCTGCGATGAACTGGTTGGCAATGCTCGAATGATCTACTAGCTTAAATGGCATATGTACAGTAATATGTGCGACATGGTCATATGATGATATCAGAAGGCCTTCGAGCTCCTCAAAGAAAATGCTGAAGTCAGCATATGCGACCTCCAACCCATCATCAATTAATCGGATAAAGATATAATATAACTGTTCACCAGCACAGGTTTGTATATGACGAAGTTGGATCACCATTTGTGCTTAGACGAGGCGGATCACAAGTCAGCCCATGTGGACTTGACAGCATCATATCTTTCTCGTAATTTGTAGTTTGTATTGCATTTGACTCAAAACTTAGATCCTTAATTGGATTGTTGACGCAATTGCCTTATCTTTTAACCTCCTATAAATCTGTACCCGTGTGAAAAAGTGTCTCTTCTTGTTCTTCATGACCGCTGTTGTGTGTTCCCCTGTCTATGGTCAGTACAAGATTTTACCGAAACCAATTGGAGATGAGTCCTTGGTCTTTGAGCGTGAGCGGATATTTGAGTTGAGATTTCATTCCAATGGCATCTCCATCGGATACAGCGTCGCTGACATTGAGACTTGGTATCGAACCCGGTACTACTTTTTTGATATAGGATCTCTGAAGAATCCCAAAGAATATACTCAGAATTATCGAAGTTTTAGTGCTGGTCTGCTTAGCGAATCCTCCAAGCCATTTGTCTATGGCAAGCAAAACCGCTTATATGCTTTGAGGGCCGGGATCGGTAAAAAACGTCTCTTTTCGGAGAAGGCACGTAAAAAGAGTGTCGTAGTCGGTGTGAGTTATGAATATGGTTTTACTCTGGGATTACTCAAACCCTATTATCTCAAACTCTCCCAGTTTTCAGATGGACCAAATCCAAATATCGAAGTAGAGAAATACACTCCGGAAAATGCGGATAGATTTCTGGACGAAACTAGCATTTTCGGGGGTGCAGAGTTTAAATATGGCTTGGATGAGTTGAAGATTAGACCCGGTGTTCATGGAAAAATCGGAGCAAATTTTGCCTGGGGCAATAACGAAAGGTTCATCAAGGCTTTGGAGGTGGGCATCATGGCAGATGTATTTCTCAACAAAGTACCCATCATGATTCTTGAGGAGAACAAACCTTACTTCCTCAATGTTTACCTAACTTTGCAGATTGGTAAACGTTCGTAAGCACATCCTGTACCATGATAGATCTACCCGTCGTAGGCGATAGAAGGTCGCGCAAGCCCGACTGGCTGCGTGTGAAGCTGCCCATCGGTGAAAGCTACAAACATGTCCGCGCACTCGTCGATCGCTACTCACTTCACACTATATGCCAGAGCGGCAACTGCCCAAATATGGGTGAATGCTGGGGGGCTGGTACTGCCACCTTCATGATACTGGGCAATACCTGTACTCGATCCTGCTCATTTTGTGCAGTAAAAACAGGTAGACCACCGGCTTATGATAAAGATGAACCTCGTAGGGTAGCTGAGGCCATTAGGCTAATGCAGGTAAAACACGCTGTGATCACCTCGGTAAATCGCGATGAGCTGAAGGATCGAGGAGCCGAGATATGGTATCAGACGGTGATAGCTGTGAAATCAAGCAGTCCAGATACTACCATTGAAACCTTAATACCCGATGTGAAAGCAAGCTGGGATGCATTGATCCATATGATCGAAGGAGGACAAGAGGTAGTCTCGCACAATATGGAGACGGTGCGCCGTCTGTATGAGAAAGTACGACCTCAAGCTAAATATGACAGAAGCTTAGAGCAAATCAAGCGGACCAAAGCCTTTGGTAAGCGCACAAAATCCGGGATCATGGTCGGACTCGGTGAAACCCGTGATGAGGTTTTAAAGACCATGGATGACCTCATTGCGCACGATTGCGATGTACTGACCATCGGTCAATACTTGCAGCCGACCAGGATGCATCTGGAAGTCGCAGATTTTGTGCATCCAGATCGTTTTGAGGAGTACAAAAATGAAGGAATGTCCAGAGGTTTTGACTTTGTCGAGAGTGGTCCCCTAGTGCGATCATCGTACCATGCTGAGCGACACCTGTAATAACCGTTGGTCAAAATCCCTTCGATTTATACCGAAGACTGTATGTCAGACTTTATTTCGCTGAAGTATAAGACCTGTATTCTCCACCGTGAAAGACTCGAGTAGATTTACACAATCATATACATCTTGCCTGGCAATGCCTTAATCAAGCCTTTAAACTCTAGACCCAACAATATGGAGGCCATTTCGCTGGCGGTCAGATGCATCGTATTGTAGAGCTTATCAATACTGATTGGACTTGCTTCCTGCAGCATATTGCAGACCAACTGCTCATCTTCACTTAGATCAGCAAATAGACTACGCTGAACATCTCGCACCGGACTCTGATCGACCCATTGCATATATGTTGCCAACTCAGCTCCGCTATCGAGTAGATGTGCCTTATCCGATTTAATCAGGTTGTTACACCCTTTACTCCACTGATCTCCGATCCTACCTGGGAAGGCAAAGACATCTTTGTGGTAGCCATTGGCCAGCTCGGCCGTAATCATCGATCCACCTCGTGCATTCGACTCGACGACGACTAGTGCATCACACATACCGGCGATGATGCGGTTACGCATGGGAAAATGCTCACGGTCTGGTTTAGCATCGTGCACAAATTCAGTCAACAGGGCCCCATCATTAAGCATGTCCAGGGCCACTTTTTTATGTGCAGCAGGATAAATCCTTCCCAGTCCACTACCTAGTACAGCGACGGTGCTCAATCCTACTTCGAGCGCTTTCCTATGAGCAGTCACATCAATGCCATAGGCCAGTCCGCTGATCACCATCACCCCATGGTCCCGCAGTGATTCTACCAGCTTCTCGCATTGATTCACTCCGTAGTAAGTAGGTTTACGTGTACCTACAATTCCCAAGACACGCTGGGCATTGAGGTCTACTTTGCCTTGCGAATAAAGGATGATAGGAGCGTCGTTGATGCGCTTTAGACGATAGGGATAGTCGTCATCCAGATAAAACAACACTCCTATCCCATGTTTTTCGATAAAGTTTAACTCTACCTCTGCCTCGGGAAATGATCTTTTTTGCACGATATGATCAGCTACTGCAGGACCAATGCCAGGTATTTTGAGGAGATGTTGCTTCTTTTGGGCAAAAACCGCCTCTGGACCGCCAGAATAGCTGACCAGATTCTTTGCCAACACTGCACCCACCATGGGAATCTGGGTGAGTGCTATCTTGTATATTAAGGCTGATTTTGACATTGATAAGGGAGACAAATGATGCGTATACATCAACCATTTGTAATGACGCACGGTTGTGTAAAATAATGAATTAGCTTTGGTCTTTACAAGTACATGTAATTGATATGGCAAAGAAGCAGAAATATTATGTGGTATGGGAAGGTGTCCAACCAGGGATTTATCATAGTTGGGACCAATGCAGGGCCCAGATAGCCGGTTACCCAGGTGCAAAATACAAAGCCTTCTCTAAACTGGCTCAGGCTCAGTCGGCTTATGCCGATAGCTTTAGTGATCATGTAGGCACAGCCAGCAAGAAAGTATCGAAGGTGCATCATCTGGAAGGCATCATCTGGAAGAGTATTGCCGTCGATGCCGCATGCAGTGGTAATCCCGGAATTATGGAGTATCGTGGTGTCGATACGAATACAAAGACCGAATTATTCAGAAAAGGTCCTTTCAAGAATGGCACCAATAACATCGGTGAGTTCCTTGCTCTAGTACATGCATTGGCTTTGTTGAATAAGGAGGATAAGCTCGAGATGCCCATCTATACCGACTCACGGACTGCCCTGGCCTGGGTACGCAATAAGAAAGTAAAGACTACCCTTAAGCGGGACCGTCATAATGCACCCATGTTTAAGTTGGTTGATCGAGCAATGGTTTGGCTGGCGAACAACCATTATAAAAATCCCATCATCAAGTGGAAAACAGATGAATGGGGAGAAATACCAGCTGATTTCGGAAGAAAGTAAATGCCCTCCATCTGTAAGGATGGAACGCATAATACCCCCTGGAATGATCATACTTAAATCTACAAAGCAAGGCGGACTTAACGATCCCACCTTGAATCACAAGATGGCACCACCTCTCTGTGCTCTTCGTGTCTCTGCGTGAACTCACACTTGCAGGCAACGACACTCATTTGGAGTTGATCTAACCCGCCTTCGATTCCGCTACGCTGCACTCAGGCTGACCGCACTATTTTAAGAAAATCTCAAGGGATAGTCTACCTCTACCCTGCCCTTTTTAATGTTGTCTAGTTTTCTTTTTACCAGCCGTTTCTTGACGGGTTTGAGCAATTCAGTAAAGAGTACACCCTGTAAATGGTCGTATTCATGCTGGATAACTCGTGCCTCTACATCCGTAAAAGTTTCGGTCACTTCATTCCAGTCTGCATCGAGATATTTCACGGTAATCTCCCTGGGACGATCCACATCACCCCTTACTTCCGGTATGCTTAGGCAGCCCTCTTCATAGCTCCACGCATCACCTTGTTCATTGATCTTTGTGGCATTGATGAATACATTTTTGATGCCATCGAACTCGCGTTCCTCTGAGATCTGGGTGGTGTCGACGATGAAAAGTCGAATCGATTTTCCCACTTGTGGAGCAGCCAGTCCTACACCATTAGCATTGTACATGGTCTCCCACATGTCTTCGATCAATGTCGACAGACCTGGATATTCTCGCTCGATATCGACTGCCTTCTTCTTAAGTATCTTAGTGCCAAATGCGTAAATAGGACGGATCATCTCTCTTATCAGATATGTTGAAGATGGGCTTGCAAGATCAGGACCGCGCTAATTTTGTCTACCAATGATTTATCTCTCCTTTTCTTTTTCTTCAAACCGCTTTGAAGGATGATTTCTCGAGCATCACGAGAAGTATAAGACTCATCTTGGTATACGACCTCCAGTTGTGGATGGTCCTTCACCAACCGGGCTCTAAATAGCTCAATCGTCGGTGCCAGCTGCGCAGGATTTCCATCAGGATGTCGCGGATACCCAATCACAATTTTAGACACCGGCTCATCAGCCAGATATCGTTGTAAATACTGATGTAGATCAGCGGTTGGTACTGTTTCCAATCCGGTAGCAATGATCTGCAATGGATCTGTGACCGCTATTCCAGTCTTTTTTCTTCCGTAATCCACAGCAATTACGCGCATCATACAAATATACGCACAAAAATCCCCTTCCAGCTTTTGAAAGGGGATCCTTACTCAATATGACGCTTTCACAAAGGTCTTGCGAATGTCCTATTCCAATAGGACCATTTTCTTGGTTATCTGAGTGTTAGCTGTCTGCAACTGATAGTAAAGGATTCCGGGTAGCAGATCCCTACCTTCGATCTCAACTTCATGGTACCCTTTTCCAAAGGTGCCATTGACTTGTTTGATCTGGCGTCCGGCCGTATCGTAGATGGTCAACTGTGCCTTGCCTTCTGATGACAGATTAAAACCAATGATGGTTGTGGATCTGAACGGATTTGGCATATTCTGGTGGAGCATCGGACCACCCTTAGTCAGCTTAGATCGACCAAAATGTAAGCCGAGGTTGGATGTCTGACTCTTGCTGTCATACAACTCAGCATCAAAGCGCCTATCCAGTGCAATCGACTCAGAGATGCGTCCTTCCTTCTTTGTGACAAACTTCAATAAAAAGAGAGGTTCATCTTCATTGATCTTTACTCCTTCAATCTCCGACCAACTTATGGTCAACTCCCCATTTTCTACCTGCTCTAAATTGACCATTTCGGGATCCAGACCTAATTTATCCCCGATTACTTCGGAAAAGGTAAGTTGATTCACATCATAAGCCCAACGCATCTGCATGCCTTCTGCAATGATAGAAGTACCTAAGTACACGGGAATGACCACCACCTCATCTTTTTCAAACACCCGCTCGGAGACCGTCATCAGCGTTTGATATTCCTGGTTCCTCTTGGAGGATCTGCCGGCAAAAACATTTCCATTTAGATCTCCAATCTTGATCCCTATAAAGTCCTTATGTGCAATGGTTGTACGGATATCCTCCATGTGGTAGTACTCGGGAAAATCTTCTTCCAGGGCGGTGGACAAATGCTTGAAGCGATAGTCTGCATCCACAAATCTCCACGAAGTATTATCTGGGAATCGCTCGGCCTTGCCTAGCACAATTCTTCTCATCTGAATCAAATCTATAGGATTTAACTTCTGGTCACGATTGGCATCAGCGGCGATCAAACTATAGGGTGAGTTGATGTATTTGATACCGAGCATGTGCTTTTGCAAACGTATTAGATCAGCAGTAGAGATCCCATTGCCATGGTCCGTATCCTTTTCAGGTCGAATCATTGCTCCTGATGATCCGGTGACCTGTACGATCTCATACTTACCGTCGTCATTGGTTGTCACCGACTGTCCCTGCGCATTATCGACAGTTTTGACCTGCACATTAGCTACCAGTTCGCTGGTTTCCGTAATGATACTGCCAGTGATAACGAGCTGTTTTCCGGCTATTGTGTCCGTGTTACCACAGAGATCATGGTTGTCCTGCAACATCACAACCACATTGCTGTAATCGGATGTATTATTAACAGTGTCCACTACCCAAACTTGCACGGGAACAGCAGTGGGCTCGGAGATATAGTCAGCACAGGTCAGTGACAATGCCGTTGCGTCGCGCGAAGGTACAGGTGTCGAGTCATCGGCATGACCCCTGGCAATTAAGAACAGCAAGTCGGAGAAACTACCGCCACAAGGAGCAGCACTACTAGAGTTGAATTCACTAGCCCAAACTTCAGCTTGACCAAAAACAGCCGCTCCTGATTCCGTACGGGTGAGCACTGCTGTTATTGAAGAGTGATTTACCAATGCTGGCAATGCCTCGCTGGTCACACTAAAGGTTGAGATAAATTCTGTCACATTATTGCATGCATCTTTGGCGCTCCAAAGTATTTGATAGTTGCCTGGCAGCAGGGGATCCTCCGGCGCAGCAGTCTCACCAGTACCCTGGTCCACCAGACCATTACCCTCTTGATGCATATACCACCATACCTCTGGTTCCTGTCCACAGCCATCTGTGGCGTCGATCTGACCTACAAATGGTGTGGAACAACCACGTGTATTCATGTCGGAGACAGCCACCTCCGTAATCTCGGGTGGTACGGTATCCATCACTTTGATATACTGATGAAAGGTCCTTACGCCTGGTAAACCAACCATATCCGGCCAGGAGCCTCTGAAGGTCACTTCGCACCAGTCTACAATGCACCAGGTGCGGTGTATCTTCTTGCAGCCTTTACCACTGACCACGTCGAATACTTTGTCGAAAAATCCCATCCCAAATTGACTGCACTCCGGTAAGTCATCCGGTAAAGCTGGTCCAACCGTCTTGATCGTAGTGTTTCCATCCCTGCCAAAGGTGATGCCACAATCAAAAATGGTAGTATCATGATCGGGATAAGACACTTCAAGATCGTCCAGTAGACAAGTAGTCAGATAGATATGCTGTGTGGCAAATGTCTGGTCGGTAATACCATGGTCGGTAGAAACCAGGGCAATAAAGTCCCTCACAATGATGCTGCCACCACACCCATTGTCTACGATAGAATATCGCTCTCGCACATTGCTGCCGCAGTTGTCAATGACCAGGCCATCAAAGTACTTGACCACAAATGAGTTCGTCAAGTCATCACAGGTCACATCGTGTACAGAAAAACTATCTCGATCCAACTGAGAAAGTTGATATTCACCGAAAGCTTCTCGGATGGCACTGGTGTCGCTGCTCTCCACAATGGCTTGGTAGTAGGTGTCATATGCTGTGCAGTTTATCGAAATATCCGGTAAGGGTTCTACCACCCGTGGAGGAACCTTATCTTCCACATTTACGTAACCCCAGCAACGATCCACATTGCAATTGTAGTCGATTACTACGATCTCGACCTTGATCTGTCGTCCAACATCGTCACAACAGAAAGGTACCTGTTCAGCGAAGCCAAAATCGTAGATATCCTGGCAGATACCCGGATCAAGATCGACCCATTCCTGGTATCGAAGATAAAAATCACGAACTGGTGAACTTTCATCCTCAGAGTAACCACAGGCGGTCTTCCAGTCTTTACGCCTCGCCAAGATTTTGTAGATGCCACAATTGTCATAGCTGTCAGCATCCACACTCAATGCCTGCATCAAGGTAAGGCCATCCACATTGGTGAGGGATAAATTGACCGCTGCATGGCAGGCTGCATTGGCAGGTGTAATATCTTCGACAACGATGACCACAGTATCATAGCTATAGAGCCAGCAGTCGTCCCTGGTCTTGTAGATCAAGACGGTACCACCCGGTGGAATGTTATCGATGGGAAGGGCGACTTCCTCATCACCCTTGTACTCATGCAAAATGCCACCACCCAGCAACTCTACTTGAACGGTGATATCTTCGCGGTTGCTGCATGAGTCACTGACCACGGCATACGGTGCCAGGCCACGACCTAGACAGGCTTCGCCCATTGGGATGGTGTCGGTGTAAAACTTACCTGAAAACTCAAGGAAGTCATGAACTTCTTTCTTAAGACCTGGAAAGGAGACCGATGGAGGTAGTGTATCGATCAATACCAAGGTGTCGTAGCATATCAGATGCTCTCCACATACATGAATACTCCACTCACGCCATACTGTACCTGACTTACCGCAGCCAGGCCACCATGAGTCCACATGAGTGATTTGTAAATCGCAAAGATCGGCATCGTGTACATCTAAGAGGCTGAAAGAATCCAGTCCATCATACTCAAAACGGGGTGCTCGCAATGCAGCTGAGTCAATCGCATTGAGTGTATCTCCACAATAAATCGTATCACGTCCACTAGGACAGACGATGGAGTCTAACATGATTCGTATCACATAGATCGTGTCTTCACAGAGGGTAGGGCCTCCAGGAAGGTTCCATGTACGCAGCAAGATGTGTGAAGTATCGCTTTCACAGTCCACGATCGTGCTGTCCAGCCAAGTACCCTGCACCAGTTGAGCTTGGATCGCTTCATCCTCCATCCCATCGCAGCCCATGATAACCGCTGGCCTGTATCCCGGATCACCGCTAAATTGTGCAGCTGGATCGACACATGACACCACCAGGGAGGTGCAATCAAGTACAGGTTCGCATTTGATTTGGGCAGATAAGGTGGTCACGCTATATGCCCAAATCATAGCACACAAGACCAATAGGGAGAGTTTTCGGGGAGACAAGTTGACATAGCAAGGCAGTGTCAAACGAGATGTACACGTTTTCATGAGACCTTAGATTTAGACTTTTATTAAAAAACCATCCTCAGCAGTGCTGATAACAGTCTACCATAGTCATGTAAGCAGTTGGTGTTAAACGCTCATCGGTCTGGAGAATCCAGCCACTCCAATACAAACTCAAGAGGTGGGGGTGGTGGTCTTTCCGCTTATCAATAAGACAAATATATATTATGTTTTTTCATAATATATAATTTTTCCCTACCTATTTTTCATATTGACAATATCATATCTGTAGAGGTCTCATCATCACCTACCTATATATCAGTAAGTATGTAATGCGTATGAAAATTTAACATTTGGGGAGCCTTTCAGCTTGGAAGGGGGGTAATTAGTGAAAGTGAGGAGATCGTTTCTCGTCGGCTCGATGTTGCATCACGACGAATCTGGTCCAAGAGTTACCAAAAGGTCACAGGAAAGAAAACGACCTTCTGACGATCATTCGATTGGGCGAAGGTGGGGTAGAAAGGGTTTATGGTACCCATCGTTGCAAAAAGCGAGGATCTTCTCAACGTACTTATTATGCAGATGCAGATTCGCTACGACCAGGCGCGTTTTGCCAGGAGGGTACGCACGATCTTTAGGCCAAGGGGGATGAGCAGGAAAAACCACAGATTCATAGATAGCTGGTAATGTCTGATCATATTACTATCAATTTTCATACCAAAAATTAGAATCCTCCTGATACTTGGGTGTGAGTGGTGTCGGCTTATTGCCTAACGACTTTTCGGTGGGTTGGTGGGTTGGGTTCCACCAAAAGAGTAGTTCTTTACCTGCTGATTGGTAGGGAAAAACAAAACTTTGGCACCTCCTTGCATTACGCAAAGAGGGCTGGAGCCCTTTTGCTCAGTGCATGATCAGACTTGTAAACCCAAAATCACTACTCGGGTGTGCGGGTGGAGTGTCCAGGCGTGCGGGTGGCCTTTTATACATCATGCCTTTAAGGGCATCATCAATAGGATGGGGCACGTCCTATTTAAATAGTTGACAATACCTGAGCCCTGTAAGGGCGGTAGCCAAGAAAGAAGTGATGCCTCCCATGAAAATCATCTCTGGGTGTTGGAATTCATAGTGAGCACGACAAAGCCGAAGTTCATCCTGACATAGGTATGAGCCGGATCAGAAACATCTATTAGTACGCAAGGAGGGCGGGAGCCCTTTTGCTCAGTAGCATGAGCGGACCTGTAAACCCAAAATCACCACTTGGGTGTGCGTGTGGAGTGTACAAGTGTTCGGGTGGCCTTTTATACACCATGCCCTGTAAGGGCATCATCAATAGGATGGGGCAACGCCCTATCTATTGAGTTGACAAGAATTGAGCCCTGTAAGGGCGGCAGCCAAGAAAGAAGTGATGCCTCCCATGAAAATCATCTCTGGATGTTGGAATTATTAGTGAGGTGCGACAAAGCCGAAGTTCATCCTGACATAGGTAAGAACCGGATCGGAAACATCTATTCTATTAGTTCGCAAAGAGGGCGGGAGCCCTTTTGCTCAGAGCATGAACGGCCCGTAGGATACTTCACCAACTCAAAATCATCAACTTGGGTGTGCCGTGGAGTTTGCTGGTGTCCGCGTGGCCTATCTGCAATCATGCCCTGTAAGGGCATCATCAATAGGATGGGGTAGCGCCCTATCTATTGAGTTGACAAGAATTGAGCCCTGTAAGGGCGGCAGCCAAGAAAGAAGTGATGCCTCCCATGAAAATCATCTCTGGATGTTGGAATTATTAGTGAGGTGCGACAAAGCCGAAGTTCATCCTGACATAGGTAAGAACCGGATCGGAAACATCTATTAGTTCGCAAAGAGGGCGGGAGCCCTTTTGCTCAATGAGCAGACTTGTCGGAACAAAATTGAAAAAGCCCCCCTCCACTAAGTGGAGAGAGGCCATCCCAAAAACCGATTTTAATTTACCTCTAAAACTCGGTTCGACTTACACAATCTTTAAGTCAAGATCTAGACTGATTACTCAATCACGATCATCTTCTTCGTAGCAGTGAATGCTTCAGTATCTAACTGATAGTATAGTACTCCAGTAGTATTCAGGTTCGCACGCTTGAATGTTACTTCATTATAACCCTTAGTATAGTCACCATCTACTACTTTCAATACTTTACCAGTTACGTCGTATACAGTCACTGTCGCACTCAAGGCTTCAGGTAAGTTGAATCCTACGATAGTAGTTTCTTTGAATGGATTCGGCTCGTTCTGGTACAGGGCAAAACCTGTTTCAGCAAACTCTCCACCAAAATTCAAGCTTACGTCGTGAATTTGATCAGCGCTGTTATAAGCCTCTGCTGCGGTTATGCGGCTATTGACGGTCATGATATTGCTTAGTTCAGCAGCATCCTTTGCTTCAACAATCAAGCTAAAGACTACTTCACCCTGAGCAATGCTCATACCTTCTGCCCCATTCCAACTGGTCGTCAGCATACCGTTTTCGATATGATTCAAACCAAAGTTGTCAGCATCAACCTCTAGTACACCTGGCTCAACATTCAACACCTTGACAGCGTTTTTGTCGAAGTTCAGTGTAAACTGATATCCAGAGATATCATTGAAGTTGTTGGCTTTGAAATCTACTTTGTACTGATTACCAGCAATTAGCTGTGCATTGTCTACGTTGAAGACCAATGATTTGCCGCTACGTCCAGCACTTCTGCTTGGATCATTGCTGTTGTCTACATCCCCAATCTTCACACCAGTCCAGTCTACTACCATGATACCATTGATACCATTGATGGTGTAGCTTTCTTGGTCATCTCGCTTGTTGAAGAATCTCCAACTATCAACATTTGCAAATTTATCAGTCTTACCTAAGATCAGCTTTCTGATCTCCAGTAGATCCAATGGAGTAATCTTACCATCGTTGCTGGCATCAGCAGCCACTTCTCTCAACTCATTTTCCAGAGCAGCTTTACCCAGGATGTGCTTTTGAATCTTAACAAGGTCAAGCGTACTTACACCATTGTCGGCTTCAATGTTCTTGGTTGGTGTCACTGTGACATCAACGTCGAGTGCGGTAGCCAAGCTATAAGCACCACTTGCACTGGTTATGCCATTCAAGATAGCACCATCGTCGGTACGGGCTACAACCTGTACTTGCTCTACTTTGTCTTCAAGTTCAGTGGTAATCACACCGGTTACTGCAGCACTAATGTCGCCGCAACCGCCCATGTTATTCTGAACAATCAACAATACATCACAGTAGTCAGCTGAACCACTTGGACTTTGTACCCACATACGTACAGTGTGTGTACCTACATGCTCACAACCCACGGCCAAACTATCCAGATCTGAGTCACCAAGTGTCTCATCACCTTCATCACCTTCGAGGAATTCGATGAAGAACTCGAGATCGTCATCGTCAAATCCACAAGGAGCAGAACTGCTGCGATCAAACTCATCAGCCCAAACTGTAGCGGCCGCTGTATCAGCGTCTCCGTCATTATCGGTATCCCAAGGCACTAATTCAACAGTAATGCTAGTGATACATACTGGAGCGGGCTTCTTGCCAGTCACCAAAGTAAAGGTGTACTCACAGTAGCTCTCGTTCTGACATTCGTCGGTCACTCTCGCTTTCAGCTTATAGTCACCATCGCTCAGATCAGTCACGGAGATGTCAAAGCTAGCTTGATCACCATCCAATGTACCTGATCCATATCCGCCTTCTACCACTTCGTGTGGTTCTTTTGTAATATCCTTCAACTCCCAGTAGTACTCAACCAATCCACAAGAATCAGTGACATCTACGGTAGCGTTGAGATCATAGTAGCAACCTGCAGCCTGAATGGTGTCTCCATCGGCAGTAGGTCCTGTGATCACGCATGAAGGTGGTACAGTATCGATGACCAAAATCTTCTGGTCACATCGAATGTAGTCGCGACCTGGTCGACCGCGTCCCCACCATCTTTGTTCGGTAGGTCTGCCATCACACCAATCAGCGAAGTACCAAGATCTGATGATCTTGTAGCATCCCTCGTCACCACCTACGATCTTGAAGACTTTGTCTTCGTGGGCGATGCCAACGATGCGGCAGTCATCATCAAATTTGTATACAGCCTCTCCAGTATACTCTGGTCCAGCAGCACCAACCACATTTCCACTACCATCGGGATCATAATCGATACCACAGGCATATACTGTCATGTCTTCTGGTACGTCAAACATACCTTTACGCAAGTAGCAATTGTTGCCTACATAGATCTTCTGTATTCTGAAGGTCGTGTCGGGCACGTGTCCTGACTGATGCTCCTCATTTGGAGGACATCCTTGCCAGATCTTCCACTTACGGTAGATCACTCCCTGACCACAATGGTCAATGTCGCACCAGATCTTTTGGGTGCACTGTACATTTTCTTCACAAAGTACGGTGACCACACCACTCTGTAGCTCAATGGGTACATCTTCGTAGTAACACTTGGTGTAAGTACTATCTTTCCAGATATATCCTAAGTGATCATCGTAAACCCTGAGCTGCGTATCAATATACTCACAAGTACACTGATAGTCATTGAAAGTGATATCACAATCGATCTCTTCTCCATCAATGTCCACGTAGTTTCCGTATGGATCTACCCATGCTTTCACGTATCCACCTAATACGGTGTCGAGTACGCTGAATGCATCCGTGTCACCTTCCTTACCTTTCTCAACCAAGTACTCAAGGCTTACAGGGTGGTCTTCGCCAGGATAGTAGTATCTGGCATCCTTATAAGAGTAGCAAGTGATATCGGTATCATAGACATCTTTAGCTACGACTGGAGGTGTCTTGTCTTCGACCCATACTTTCGTCCAGTTCTTCGTCCAGTTGCACCAGTAGTCCATCACCAGGATCTCCACAGTGACCGGTCCACAAGCATCTTCGCAAGTGAATGGTACAGATTCTGCCCAACCGCCGCCGATCTGCTCGTACAGATCTACTTTGGCGGAAACTTGCTCTGCAGTGACATGTCCAAATCCAGGTCCACCTATTACTAGATCTCCTGTTCCGGAGAGTGGTGCAGCGATGCCACCACGGATACCACATCCAAATCCTGGATGTTCCGGGATATAATGGAACTTATCGAAGCAATAATAGTAGTCATCGCTTGGATCCAAGTCATGGAAGATGGAAGGCTCATATACAGGTTTTTCACCATTCTTGTTCGCAATAGTACCTATTCCACCGCGACCAGGAGCATATCCATTCAACCAGTCAAAGTAACATCTCTCAAATATGTGACGGAAATAATCATTGTCCACCTCGTACGGATGGTCTACACATTCTAGAGTAGCATACTTCATCAGGTCATACAACCATGCATTGTAAATGATGGATGCACATTCTTGACCATCGGCCCACAACCATTCTAAGGTCTTAGCATAAAATGCTTCCACTTCATCGACATGCTTGTCTTTTTCCAGGAATGCCATATGGATGGTATCTCCGTGAGGACCTGCTGCACACCACTCGGTGCTATCGCATAAGTCCACGCAGCCTTTAATGTCATCATACCAATCAGCACGTCTGGCCAATAGGAAGTTGATGCCACAGTTGTCCCAACTGCCTTCGTCAAAGTCTTCAGCATGTACCCATACTTTTTTAGATCCCAGGCTCACAGTGACACCTTTGTCCGCCACAGCTACAGGTCTGGTACGATCTTTCACCAGCATGTAGGCATATACAGTATCGATCTGATGACAGTTGTCATACACCTCGTAGAATACCACGTAAGGATCTGGAGACTTAGGCAACTTCACTTGATCGTGGAACTCATAGCAATAGCCGTGATCGGGCTGAGTCGGAGGATCGTGATAGAAATCACATTCTTCTCCCGGTCCTTCCGCCGCAAAAGATCCTATGTTCACATCGGTATGTACCATACCGTTGCTTTCACGAAAATCATCGTAGTCAATGATGCGTGCTTTCACTTGTTTTACACCGCTCCAATCGTCATATACACATAGAGGTGGAATGTATGTATGACCGGCACATTCGTGTGTAGTCGTTGGCACCACAATAATTGGCTGGTAGTGGAATGATTCCCTTTCAGAAGGAGATCGTGGCGTCCAAAAGCAGTGACTCTCATCATAATCATCCAAGTCAGGATAAAACTGAGACTGCACCACATTCTGCTCTTGCAGCTTATCGTACTTCACCTGAGACTCTGGTGGGATGGTATCTAGATCGATGATCCAGTACTCGCACCTCCAGTATCCTTCTGCCACCTCTTCGAAAGCATTAGGTGTGCCAGGCCCAGCGGCCACAGGTGCAACAACACAACCTGCAAGGTCTGACCAGCAGGTCTGC
>CBDCVP010000020.1:0-4736 GCA_965223025.1 Saprospiraceae bacterium | reverse complement strand
AGAGGTACAAGTTTTGGAATTTCAACAGCAGATCCCAGCTTCGAAGTATCCAGTAGTTGCTGAGTTAGCCCCTGGAGTCTAGTCGATTGTTTTTTAATTCTTTGCAGAGAGTAAATAGTCTCTTTTGTTGTTGCGCTCCTTAATAGATCATTTATTGGATTAATGATCAAAGACAAAGGGGTCTTAATTTCATGAACAATATTGGCAAAATAATTGGACTTAATTTTATCGAGTTCAAGTAGTTTCTCAGCTTCAAGTTTTTTCGATTTGATTTCTAGTTTGTAAGCCATTCTCTTTCTCTTGTCCAACATCCTTTTATATTGGGTGATGCTAACAAGTACCATAATAGCAACCAGTGTGAGGAGACTGATTCTGGTGTTCTTGGTTTTCTGATCTTTTAATTCCAGCTGTTGTTGGAGCAATTCTCTCTGCATTCTCTCAGCCTGATACTTCGTCTCAATTTCTTTGCTCACGCGCTGATTTTCTCGGGTGTATATCCTATTATCTGCCAGCATCGCCTCATTGCAATACATCAGAATCTTTTTCGGCGCAATTCCGATATTATGGTATCTATTGCATACCTCCTGACCTGTACTAACCAGGATGTGATCATTGCTAATTCGCTTTGCTATAGCCATGCTGGAATCATAGTAGATGAGAGACTGTATAGGATCCCGGTCAAAATTCAGGTACCCGAGATTGCCATAGATGATGGCTGCCTTGTGGGAATGGGATTGATTGGGACAGAGGTCAATAGCCCGAAAGAAGTGTTTAATACTTCCCTTTCTTAGAGTTTCAGCATGTTCTTCCCATTCTCCTCCTCGGACAGTCTTATCATATTGTGTCAGGTAATGATGCCCTTTGGCATTGTTGGCATCGACTAGAAGATCCATAAATTGATTTTCTATTGCGATAACCTGTGCTGAATCTATCATATCCAGCCAAAGAGAGTCGTCATAGAATCGGTATAATTTGAGATAGGTGCTCGCGAGATAGTATGACTCTGATAGTTCCGTAAAAATCTCTTTAGCCTTCAGATAGTTTTCTTTGCTCAGCCCTTCGTTTAAGGTATTTCTTTGATATATTCCCAGATAGTAATTGGCCAAGCCTTCCAGAAATTTGTTGCTCAGGTTTACTGCCATGGCCTGCCCTTGCTTTAAATGGTCTATGGACTGGGTGAAATCTTTCAAAAGAATTTCGGTGTATCCCTTTTCCAGGAGTAGCCTAGCAATTTCTAACGAATCTGTGGCCGTCTCTAGAAGATGATCTAGAGTGAATTGCGCTGAGTCCATCATAAGGTTTCTCCTTTGATAGATAGCCCTGAGCTGTACATAAGATGTGTTGCCAGGATCTGAAGTGCAAAGAAGATCCACCTGATAGCGTGCATCAGGGTGACTTTCTCGCACCATTTTTTGGACTTCTAGGAATCTCCAATGATCTTCGACTTCCTGCCTTGCGGATGATGCAAAAGCAAATGCATTATTGACGGATAGGCTACATAAGGTCAGAGTGGTGAGTACGATGCTGATTGCAAGAATTATGCTCTTGCCGACAATTGGACTTTTGAAAGTCGGATGCAAATTGAAAGCTCTCAGAAAACGTGAGCAAGAATAATCAACATTGAAAGTCAATGTGTCTTTTATAATGTTTTTACAAAAAAGACTTTCCAAATCATGGAAGGCTACAAATCAGAATAACCTTGACTGACCCACATTGCAGGTGCTCCAGCATATTGTAGATCAAATATAGTTTTTTTTAATTTGAGGATCCTCTGCCCCTATTCTCGTCGATAATTGAGATTTCACAGGTCGGTAGAAAAGCCAATTCCTCTAACGGTAGACTGATGCGCTGGTCAGCTCAATGCATCCTCATGCGCTCAATGCGCTTCATTATTTTTTCGGTACTCAGTCGTTCGCGAAGGCGATCTACTATAATTGGAAAGGAAAAAGGAGTTGGTCTTTCAGGAAATGTGAGTATGATCTCTTGCTTGGCAATTCGGTTGAGCGCAGCCCTTAAGCGTGCTTCCTCCAATTGAAATATTAACACTTCGTCGTATGCTTGTAGATATAGTAGATTGTTGGGATCATAATCTTTAAAGACATCGAATATCAGTCCACTAGATGACTGTAAGTGCCGTTCTTTCTTGTACTTACCTGGAAATCCCTTAAAGATTAATCCGGCGATAGCGGCAATATCTCGAAACCGCTTACGAGCCATTTCCACGGCATTGACACTGGCCCAGATATCCTCTTGCAGTTTATTAGTATCAAATAAGGGAGCTAGTAAGGCATCTTCGATCGGGATCTCCTGGTCAGATAGGAGCTCAAATCCATAGTCATTCATGGCCATAGAGAAAGTCATGGGTTTTACCTTTCCCAAGCGATAGGATAGCAATGCCCCCAAACCTTCGTGCACAAATCGTCCCTCAAAGGGATACATCAGTAGGTGATGACCTTCGCGATCTTGGAAGGACTCCATGAGAAATTCATTGGCTCTGGGAATTCTTGAATGTGCCAGCTGTATGTCAAACAATGGCTGTAGGGCTCTGATCTCTTCGTCGCGATGATTGCCACGTATGTACTCATCCAGCTTCGTGCGAATCATGGCAGCGAGTTGGGAGGAAAGAGGCATCCTACCTCCTTGCCAAGAAGGTGTCTTACCATCTTTGGCATGGCTGCGGCGCACGTAGGCCGTATTTTCCTTGATACGGACAAGTTCCAGGTTCTTACCGCTAAACCAGAAATGGTCACCTGGAGTCAGCCTCGTCAGAAATGATTCCTCTACATTACCCAGTTTCCGACCGCTGAGGTGTTTGACCATAAGGGCGTTGTCACCTACAATCGTGCCTATCGAGAGTCGGTGCCTCATGGCGATCCGCTTTTGCATCACCCGATATCGTCCTTGCTTATCGCGGCCTAGCTTCTTATAGGCATCATAGGCTTCCAAGCTACCACCTGATATTGAAAACTCCAGGATGGTGCCCCATTCGCTTGTGTCCAGACTTTGAAAGGAGAAGGTTGTCTTGATCTCTTGGAAAATCTCTTCGGCATCAAAGCCCTCTGAGACCGCCAATGTGACCAGGTATTGCACCAGCACATCAAAGCTTCGAACAAAGGGAATGCGCTCTTCTACAATGTCCCTGCGGATGGCCTCTTTAAGGGCTGCCCCCTCAATGATTTCCAGAGCGTTGGTAGGCAAGAAATAGATGTTGCTGGTTGCCCCAGGTTGATGACCACTCCGCCCGGCGCGTTGGATAAATCGCGCAACTCCCTTGGGGCTGCCAATCTGAACGATGGTTTCCACGGGTCGAAAATCTACACCTAGGTCCAGGCTGGAGGTGCACACCACCGCCTTGATTTTTTCGGTATGTAAGGCATCTTCAACCCAGTCTCGGATTTCACGGCTCAGAGATCCATGATGCATGGCGATCTGACCAGCAAGATCAGGAGCTACATCCAACAATTTCTGATACCAAGTCTCACACTGCCCACGTGTGTTGGTAAAGATCAATGTGGAGCGATGACCAAGGATGATGGGTACCACCTTGTGCACTAACCTTACTCCCAGATGTCCTGACCAGGGATATGTTTCAATTTCCTCGGGAAAAATGGTTTCAATGGAGATTTCTTTTTTCACATCCGACCGCACAATGCAGATCTGATCTTGACGATCTTGATGCCAGTTGCCAAAGAGTACAGCTTGAGCTTGGTCCATATTGCCAATGGTAGCAGAGATTCCCCAGATTTTTAGATCAGGGCAAATGGCTTTCAACCGACTTAGTGCCAACTCCATCAACACCCCTCGCTTGGATCCCATGAGCTCGTGCCATTCATCGGCTACTACTGCCTGTAGATCCCTAAAGAATGACTCGTAGCCCCGAGTGGCCAAGAGAAGGTGGATGCTTTCCGGCGTGGTAATGAGTACCTGAGGTGGATCTTCCCACTGTTTTTTTCGGTCAGGAGTCTGTGTGTCTCCCGTACGGATAGAAACACTCCAACTACTATTGAGCCCAACTGCAACCTCCTCTCCGGCCTTCTTAATTTCCTTAGCTAATGCTCGAATCGGTGTGATCCAAAGGGCCTGCAAGCCCTTAACCCGTCTATGTTTTAGTCCCTCCAAAAAGATCGGCACCATTAGGGACAAGGTCTTGCCACTACCTGTGGGGGCATTCACCAGTCCGGATTGACCGGCCAGGTATGCCTGCCAGGTCGTTTCCTGAAAAGGAAAGGGCAACACTTCCCATTTCTCAAACAATTCAAAAGCCATGGAGAGGTGCTTGTCCTTCATGGGATATTGTTGGTACGGTGCTCTCTTTTCAAGATCGTAGATTTAAAAATTGTTTACCTTAATCCATGCTTCGACAAAGTCACGAAAGTGATGCCCGCATGAAAATCGTAACTTTTTTTCTTTTGGCAATCGTGGGAATGGTGCTACTACCTTCGCACCTTTCTCCTTCAAATCCAATAGAGCTTGGCAAGGTAGAGTGGATTAGAGACTTCGACATGGCGACTGAACTGGCGGCAAAGGCAAAGAAGCCTATTTTGATTCTCTTTCAAGAAGTACCGGGGTGCATGACCTGTCAGCGATATGGAAATCTGGTCCTCAGCCATCCGATGATTGTAGAAACCATTGAGTCCTATTTTGTACCCCTGGCAATTTATAATAATAAAGGTGGCAAGGACCAGTCAGTCTTAAAACTGTACAATGAACCGAGCTGGAATAATCCTGTGGTACGT
>CBDCVP010000019.1:0-1190 GCA_965223025.1 Saprospiraceae bacterium | reverse complement strand
GGATAACTTGGCAAAGGTTGATGTTCTCAAAACTTCGACTTTTAATGATACTAAGTTTTTAGATTATTTAAAGACGACTTTTAATAATGTATCTACGGAAGCAAAGAAGAAGGGTTTTTTCAATAAGCATTTTAATCCTCAAGATGTTGGAGGTAAGAAGTTATTTGGAGATTTTGTAGGTGATGAAATTGGGCACACCACTGATATAATGACTCAAAAGGGATATACAAGTGCTTTCTTTGAGAAGAATGCACCTGGAATTGAAGGATTTTTATTTAAGAGTGGATCTTCTCCGCTTCCTGTTTCTTTGAAAAATTTACCTAATGCAAATTTCAATACAATAATTGGCGAAGTTGATGATGTAGTAAGTAAGGTCAATAGTAATATAAGTCGATATAAAGGAAGTCTTATTACAGGATCTAATTCTAACACTCTATTTGAATTAAAGATTGGTCAATTTACTAAGGCAGAATTTAAAAACCTGCTTGACACTAATCCCAATAAGTTTTTAAATAACTCCAGTACTAAAAACATGTTTAATGAGGTCAAGTTCATATTTAATGATGGAAGTGTTCTTCGCTATGATACTAATTTAAATTTGCTTTAATATGAATAGTATTTATATCATACCTACTGTAGAAAACATCCTGACCCTATCGAAGTTAAAGAATAGGATGAATGAGTTATATGAGCAACAAATTGATATGCATTTAAGAGGTAATATAAAGAGTGATCCTGATCTGTTTGATCTAGTTGAACCTCTTGATATTGGAAATGAGTGTGAGTTCAGGTTTTATAAAAAAGATTGGACTGCTGAATTTATTGGCAAAGTCCTTAACTACGGTTCACATTATTATGAAAACAATTATTTAAAAAATATTTTCAAAAAAAACTTGAATCCGAGTTATGTTATTGAAATAACTGGAGGCCCAGATACTTTAAGCGATTTAAATGAGAGAGTGATTTATTTTAGGCTCATTAAGGTAGTGTCAGAAATATTTAATGGAATGATATTCATTGACCCTGAAGGAAACATAAACAACAGTAATTACTATAACAATTTTGATAAGAGACTGTATTCTATAGACGATTTTATTGATAAATATGATCCTCCTGTGTGAACTTTACTTTCTTTAAAAAATAACAAATAGTAACATCGATAATTAATGAAACTAAAATATCAGAATATC
>CBDCVP010000018.1:0-15057 GCA_965223025.1 Saprospiraceae bacterium | reverse complement strand
CTCACAATTGCTACTTCCCTTCTTTGGTAGCAGTGTCCATAATATTGGCACAGACCAACTCTGTCCCTTTACACTCAATACCAAAAAATTAATATCTGCTCGACCAAACTGCCAATTAGTCCTATCCAGTAATAACGTGTATGGATCCTGTACTCCTGCCAATCGTATGATAAACGGAATAAGCTCATCGAAATTGACCGATACTCCGGCAATAAATCGCTGAATTCTACGGTAATTGCTGGATCGACTTACATCATTCTGAATTGCTATGGCAACCTTGACAAGGTTTATCGTACCTACACTACTAATTGCACGTACTAAAAGGTAGAGAAATTGAACACGTCGCTTGTCCATCCCTTTAAAATGTAGTAGGAAAACTTTAAAAAATCTGCTATCTTGCACTTTCGAGACCATATTTGTGAAATTAGGTTAACTAATTGATTTTGAAATCACAATATATGGTCTTTTTGTGTTATGTCATGTACTTAGACAATGTCTATTACTTTGAAAACCTTGACAAATAATAGGATAAATATATGAATTATTTTACATGTGTCCGTATATTTTTTTCCTCTAGGATTCCCAACCATTGGTAGGCAGAATACGTCTATTAGAATATGGTGCGGAAATTGAGATATCAACTGACACTGGTTTTCATGTGGATTGCCATGAGTTGTCCATGGGAAGCACATGCCTGTAGTTGTGTGTTAATAGAGTCCTTTTGTCAGCTGGTCAGCCAGTATCTGCCTTCTGATGATGATGACAGGATGGTGGTTGTTAGGGTACGAGTCGTTGACAAGGTACCATCGAGATTGCATGACAGCTTTTCCAATGATCTGATGGTTGAGGTTCTCGAATCGTACTATAATCCACGATCGATCACCAGCATTCAGATCCGCTCAGGCAACGGAGCTGACTGTGGAAGATCGCTCGACAGCTATGATGTGGGTGATCAACTGATTTTTGCAGAGTGGATTCGGACGGATACTTTCGCTACGGCCCAATTTAGCATCTGTTCACCAGAGCCTCTTCGAGTGCGTAAGAACCGGGTGGAGGGCAGAATTTCTGAGCCAAGAGTCCAATCGGTGAGTTTACTGGAGTTTCGCACCTTGAACAATTGTACTCACGCTTTGCTACGTGCCGGTGTGTATCCGAATCCTGCCCATCATACGCTCCATATTCATTTACCACCTAGGCAGATGAACTCCCGTGTGGAGCATATTGCTATCTATGACGCTATAGGTAGAAGAGTACTTCAAAAGAACTTGACGGAGAGAGATACCTCAGAGACCATCTTTAGCATGGATGTCAGCCAATGGCCTGCCGGCGTTTACTTGGTGAGTGTACCGGAAGGTTCGGTTACAAGGACGTCCCGGATCGTGATCGCTAGGTAGAAAAATGCACCATAGAAGTACTGTTGATGAGGATTTGGTTGGATATCGACCGGAGAAATCACCTCAGCCTGCTAATGTCGGTCGTCCTCATGTGTTCCATTACTTTGGCCGAAACAGGAGATGCATGCACTTGAGCCACCTCTCACAACTTCTGCGATATGGTATCAAAGCTGATTATGTATAGCGGTCTAGCCTTGTTGAATGTCAATCAAACTGTATTTTTAATGCGAAATAGGTGCATCTGCGAAAGCATTGAATCGAGCATTGAGGACCATCCACTATGAAACAGATGATAGGTTAGTACACTAAGGAAAAGCAGTGAAAATAGAGAATTTTAGTCCATTTGTTGGTCAACATTGTGAAACCACAGCAACCGGAAGTCTGCTAAAACAGATCGGAATCGAATTGTCAGAACCCATGCTTTTTGGATTGGGAGAAGGACTTGGATTTATTTACTGGAACATGAAAAAAATGGATTTCCCATTTATCGGTGGTCGTGTCAAAACCGATTTGCTCACAGAAAACTTATGCCGCATTTTAAATCTGGATTTGAAAGTACAAGAGACCACTTCAAAATCGAAGGCTTGGAAAAATGTGAAAGACCAAATTGACTGTGGAAAAGCTGTTGGTCTCAAATTGGACTGTTACCATTTAGATTATTTTACCAACAAATTCCATTTTGCTGGTCACTATGTCGCCATGTACGGTTACGATGATCGATTTGCCTATCTAGTCGACACTGACCAACAGGGTAGAAAGGTTACCACAACTTTGGGCAGCCTTGAACTCGCCAGAAGTGAAAAAGGACCAATGTCGTCTAAAAACAGAAGCTACACCATTACTGCCAAAATGGGACAGTTGAACGACCTGAGAAAAGCGGTAAGAATGGCTATAAAGAGTAATGCTACCGAATTTTTAAATCCGCCGATTAAGAATATGGGATACAAGGGCATTTTGAAGACAAGTGCCGAAATCAAAAAGTGGTTCCACTCGACCAAAAACGCTAGACGGGATTTTCAGACAACTGCCATGCTAATGGAAAGAGCGGGAACAGGTGGTTCGCTGTTTAGAAACTTATGAAATCACAATATATGGTCTTTTTGTGTTATGTCATGTACTTAGCTAAATAATATAAAAAGTGCCGTAGACGGGCTGTATGACACTCTGGAGGGCATCTAAGGCCACTCATTATAGTGTTTTCTGCCACCGTTTATCTTTGAATGGATTATTTTATCTACATGGTACCGATAAAATGAGTATACCTTAACCCGATTACTCCGCAGAGGATTCAGGAGATAAAATGTTCGACGAGAAGTGCTGTGGAGGACAAAATCTGGATGAAGAACTAAGTGAAGGCTCACCTAAATGTGGCTTAGAGCCCATAAAGCAAGATGAAATAGCTTAGTTATCGATTCTATGCTGAGCATAGTGATGTGGGTTGCCACTGAAAAGTGTACCACTCTTGCCCTTGAAAAATAGGCCGGTTAGCATGGGGTATCACATGATGGGTATCTGTCATATGATATTGATCTTTAACCATGTAACTATGATGCAAAAACAAGAGCTGGTCATTAAGTACTTTCAACAAGGCATGTCAAAGCGGGCCATTGCCAAGTCGATGAATCTTCACAGAGATACAGTCACGCGCCACCTAAATGAGTACAAAAAGGAACGTGGCTCTCCGGATGCCGGGGTTGTAAATCCACCGAAGTACGATTGTTCAAGTCGGAAGAAGATCAAGTTGACAGAGGAGGTTTGTGTTCTGATCGGTCAATATCTGAAAGAAAATCAGAGCAAGCGAGCCACAGGTTTGGCCAAGCAGTGTATGGCAGGCACAGATATACACGAGGCGCTGTTGAAGTTGGGTTATCAGATCAGCTACTCAAGTGTGTGTCGTCACATCAGGCAGCACAAGCGCTTGTCCTCCGAAGTCGACCGAAGATTTACTCAAGCTATGTACCTATTACCAATATGATTATCGGTTCTGCAATGTTGGTAAGGGCAATGAGAAAGGCAACGTAGAGAAAAGCGTAGAGTATGTACGAAGAAAAGCATTCTGTGATCTATATCAATTTGACTCACTCGATCAAGCCAATGCACACCTGGCCGACAAGCTTAATGAGCTTAATAATAGGACAGCAAAAGGACAACAAGCGACCATCAGTGAGCAATTATCTGATGAGCAAAGCTACCTTGTTCCATTGCCAAGTGATTGATACGAAGTGGGAATAATGCTATGGTGCAAGGTTGATAAATATCGTACCATACAAGTTGATCGTAAGCACTACTCGGTTCCAGAAACTATTGTGGCTTCTATGGTTCAAATCAAGTTATTGCCCTTGCAAATCAAGATCCATGATTCGAAAGGACATGTTGTAGCAACCCACGAACGCCAACATGCTATTGGTCAATGGATTATTGATATTGATCACTACTGGAAAAGTTTAAAGACAAAACCTGGAGCACTTCCCATGAGCGTTGGAATGCAACAGGCTGATCCGCTAATCAAGAAAGTCTATCATCAGTTTTTCAGTGATCAGAATCGTGATTTTATCGAGATCATGTTGTTTTGTCGCCAGAACAATGTGTCTTCTCAAGATTTGGAGAAAGTCATGCTTGAATGTCAACAGATCTTTTTGAACAGCCCACACACTGCAGATCGAGTTATCCATTTATTGAATAGGTCTGGACAGAGCCTTTTTCAACACCGTCTCCGTCGCCAACTTCTGCTGATATGGCGGGTATCGGAATTTCCGCAATACACGGTTCACCATGACCTTGAGTCTCGCTCGTGTGCTGACCTTTATCGTCCAGTCGATCGACGCGTTCTTCTTGACGGTTTCAACCAGATATATGGCGAGTTGCCTAAGCGTTTCGTCTTCCATAAGTTCTCGTGTGCTCTCGTTATTGGCTACGGCCATGCTTATTTCTATAAGCATTGGACAATGTAATTCATAAGAGATATCGATTTAAGGCTTTTAACATGAGTGCCATAGTCCAGAGAATCTCCATGCAATACCATATGTCTATTTAATCCGGTAAATCCATCTGGTCGTTCTTTTTCAGACGCATTTATCGGCAGTGTTGCAACCAATGGACTTAGGATGATTGCCTTCAAAGAATATGCATTTAACGATTCAACAAATCTTGCTACTTGTGGTTTCTTATTAGTTCTCATGAATAAATATCCCTTTGCCACTTCATTGCAAATTCCATCCGTTTGCGATAGAAGTACAGGAACAGATAGCTCATATTCACCTCTTCTGTGTGCATTAAATGCTGATTTAATGATTTTCTGTCTATTTGGAAAACGTTTCGAAATTAGATTTTCAATCTGATCCAATTTATTCTCAAAATGAGTCAGCAGGAACCGTTCAACCTCGTCGAAATCCCCCTGCTCAATCAAATTCTGAAGAATTGAAAATTCGGCTATGGAAATAGATGTATCAAGAAACCAACCGTTCTCAGAAAGATGAAATAACGTACGTTGTAAACGTACTGGCAATTCATTAAAGCTGTCGCGGAGTTGAGTCCTTATCGGCTCCATAGTCTTTGCAAAATCCTTTAGCGCATTACCAGCACTAGAAGATAAAAGACTCGCTAACTTCAGAGCTTCTCCATCAATTAACCCAATGGGTTTCAAAGTCATAAAAACGGGTCTACCTGCATCGATTAATGGTTTTAGAATTTTCTCTTGTCGATCCCGTTGCTCCACTGCGATTTTTGCAAATTGTGTCAATGCAGAACCTATGTCCTGTGCAAAGAACTTATACTTGCTAAGTTGGTGGGTTAACTTCTCCATTTCATCTTGCTTAGCTGCGTTTTAATGGATTCTTCCTTACTTCTTGAATGGAAAATCACTTTGTCTTCATGCATATTAGAAAAGAGGGGGGAAAGAAGTCGATGTCGTACTTCAAGGTCGCCTTGTGATGATGATAGTTCACGCTGGTGGTCTTTGCCAAGCCCTGATACTGTCATATTAATAGGAAGTTTCTGGTAAAGGTACTTGAGGATAGAGGTCAGGAGGAAAAAATATTAATTGAGTATAGTCTTCCGCTAAAAGCCGATGAATATATAGGCAGCATAATTTCATAAGCTCTCAGTCTGAAAAGTCATACACTGAACTTGGTTTTTCACTCAATTTCAGAAGAATTCTTGACTAAGCTCTCTTATACAGTAATTTATATCTGTAAACTTAATGTAATATGTTACCGTGAGACCTTCTGAGAGTCCTGTCAGGCGACTTTCTCTGCCTCAGAGGGGTATGGGCCCACTTGAAAATAATCGTGCCTCTGAGGGCCTGAAATATAACTATGGTTTTACATTCATTTGTTGAGTCATATGTAACGCTAAACGACCGTTATTTGTAACTGTCGGTTTGTGACGCACTGATTGAAGTACTATGGAATCAGTACTTTATCAGATTAAATTGAAAATCTTCGGGTTTCTGATAATAGCTAATCGACATTCAGATATTTATGACTTGTCAAGTATGCCCCCAATGAGATTGATATACACACAACTAGTTGAGACCAAGTATTACAAATCTTGGATCTGAAATAAGAGGAATGCCTAGGGATCATTTTCTAAGCTGGTAAATTTCTAAATTTCAATTTTGATTTACTGAAAATACGCGCAAACATGTAACTTTCGATTTTCATGAAGAACTTTAATTTCTTCCAGGGTGAAATTGCCTCTGGCACTGCTTTCACAGGCTCGAAATTCCTAACCAGTACTTCTACAGCCCCTAAGTGATCATAATGTTCCACATGCTCCCGGTAGTTAGTCTGGTCGAAAGATTGGCACTTCTCCAAAAAGGACTTGGTTACCAGGATATATTCATTAGAAGGGATTGAATTCTTAAGCAAGCGATGTGCCGTGATAATGTCTTGGCCAGAAATCTTTTGAATATCACGAATCTTCGTAAAAGCCGCCTCGCCACTATGTAAAATTGCTTTAAGTTTGAGTTCACCGACCTTATTGCATGCATCGCAGATGCAAAATCCACATTCTCTGAGTAAATATGCTTCCCTTGCACGAAATGCTAGAAAATACTTTTCAAGTTGCACATATATTCTGTCAGCCAAGTCAGGTGAGCCATCATCTAAGGCATAGAGACTAATCGCATCACCCAAAATCTCATGAATGATGACTGGCGATTCAACCTCATCCAGAATACATTCCATGAGTTCGCCAATGATCTTTTCGGCATGCAATAGCGATACTTTGTGCATCCGAATGAAATTCGTGTAGCCGCTAATATCCACAAGAATAACAAATAATGGTCTGACATCCATAAGCCGATGATGTTTTGTTCCTGTAAATTACAACTTTCCGAGTGCATGAGTTTAATCCAATTTGAATGGACTAGACGCAACTGCAACAGAAAACGACCGTTTTATGTAACTGAACTCTCTAGTAAGGGAAAAGGACCGTTTTATCTAGCTGAGAAACCCTATACGATCAAATTCATTGCTTAGTGTTTAGTGGATATTTGCTACCAATCGCCCCACCAACCATACCCCCAGTTAACATACCAAAAAAGGTGAGAGTGATTTTACTCGTGAATAATGTACTTAAATCATTTCCCCCCCCAACGACATATCCTAACAACCCACCTGCAATGGCTCCGATAAAAACGCCTCTTCGCTCTTTTGTTCTTTGCCCTTCATCATTAGCTTTTGAATACTCCAGTTTCAGAAGGCACCTTTGGTCCAACATAATAGATTTCTCATTATATGGGATCAACCTTTCATTTTCAAAATGTAAGTTAGGCTTCAAGCTGACGCTTCTGGCCTGCACTAATCCCACCAGACTACACATGATAAATCTACCACCCCGGAAGTTAACTCCTGTAGGCAGCATATTCTCAACTGTAGACCCAGATGATGGATCATCTTTTACAGCATCTTCAATCTGAAAATGATTGAGATACAATACCGTTGATGGCTGATAAATAGCAAATTCCTGTCGTGCAATTGCTAAATTGCCCTCATTATATGTGAGATTTGAATTACTATTGGCGTAACCTCGATATATCGTCTGGGCAGATAATGATATAGAAGCCACCAGCATAATCAAAATAGGTTTGATAGTGTCCATGATATTATCATTTAACCTTGTATAAGTATACTTGAAATAGTAGCCTTCTACAATGACTTGTATCATACATTGGGACTTGCATTTAGTTTTCTTTTTTGATCTCTTCCGAAGTCTTAGTTATATTATCCCTCTTCAATGACATGACCGACAAGATATCGGACTCCTGCCCCCAGCAAATCCTGGGAAGACAGGAACCAAAGCTTTAGGAAAATAAGCGTCCCATTCCGGTCTGCTAACTCTATAGATACCATATAAGACTCCAGCAGCGCAACCTATCATAGCACCCCATGTTGTTGGCCTTAATTTAGCTGACTTGCTCTTGCCATCAATTCGCAGATGAATATGATTAAGTTCCAATTGTTCAATTTCTCCGTATCGATCTGAAGACTTGGCATTGTAGCACTACAGCTGAAATTTTTGCAGCAGCTTTGACGAAGACCTTCGGATCAGGCTAGTGTGTCAAGGAACACAATATCTTTCTCTTATGCTATCCTCAGGCTCTCATCTGTCTCATAGAGGCACAATGGTGCGGTGTAACGGTAAACGACCGTTTAATGTAACTATCGCATTAGCAACATACGCTTTGTAGTAACAACTCCAGCAGATTCTAACCTGTATAAATAAACACCGGGAAAAAGATCCATACCATGTTCATTCTTACCTTGAAACATTATTTGATAGTCCCCAACTACTTGGTTTTGCCTTGGCAGAAGAGTATTTACTTTTGATCCCAGCGCATCATAGATCGAGAGTTCAACGTCCGCATGTGTACTAAGGGAATACTGAATTACTGTCTGATGATCAAATGGATTAGGGAAATTCTGTTCTAAGTGAAATCGTTTACTGTCCGATTCAACGAAATCGTAGACATCGGTAACTTGATCATCGATAAGAACATCCAGTAAGGCCATGACCAGGTCTAGAAAGGCAGCGCCCGAATCAGTATTGAGTAACACAACAATGCTGGCATCCAGATCTGGGCTGTACATCGCAATCGAGTTGTATCCAGCGATGGAACCGCTATGTCCCCACAACTCCATTCCAAATAGTGACAATTTCTCGCACCCAAGACCATAACCAGAAGCATAGTCATTTGTAAGAATTTCAAAAGTGAGCATCTCACTAAGAGACCCTTCAGAAAGTATGTCGCCTCCAAACAGGTTTCGAGTCCAGCCAGCAAGGTCTTCTGCAGTAGATAATATTCCAGCAGCTGTCCACCAGATCTTATAAGAATACAGGCCTTGACTTGACGACAACACAAAGTTGCCACTATCAAAACCCCATGCTGGAGCTACGTCACCTTTGATAGCCTCCTCTGGCCATAAAAAACTGCTTGTCAAGGAAAGAGGAATGAAAAAGCGCTTACGAAGTTCGGTCGATATTTCTGATTGGGTGACAGTCTGTATTATCATACCAAGTAGGATATAATTGGTATTGGAATATGACCATTCGCTGCCAGGTTTAAAAAGGGGTGGTTTGAGGTTTGATTCCAATACTTCCGGTGTGTAAACTCCGTCTTCAGGAAAAAGTATACCTGGTCCAAATATATTGTATATGCCGCTCGTGTGATTCAACAACTGGCGAATCGAAGTTGAACTGTCAACGTGTTTTATAGGAGGCAGCCATTTGTGTAGAGAATCATCCAAGGTCAGTTCTCCCTCCTCCACCAAGCGAAGGATAAGTGCTGAAATATAAACCTTTGTGATGCTAGCTATTCCTAAAAGCATATCTGAACGTATGGTGTCCTTTATTATCGGATCGGACCAACCTGATGTTCCTAACCACACATCATCGCCACCAAAGTTTACAGCCGCCGAGATACCAGCAATGTTCTTGGCTAGCCGAATACTATCAATGACGGCTTGTAGATTTGTTGAGAGAGCTGCATCAACTGCTACATTCTGACCGTGAATTGATGCATTTTGACCCAAAAACAAGATCATAAAGATGAATCCTGCGTATAATGTGTGTCGAGTGGTTTTCATGAGAGGAGAGTTTAGGAAGGGACGGAGGAGTTGAAAATCGTATTAAGCTATGCTGTCAACAGAAGTTAGGCAATAATGCAGATAAATTAAAATTCTGCATCCAACGTTGCCGAATCTAGAGACTTTGTATTATCGCAAAAAGTTACTCCTGTAAAATAAAACCTTCCTTTTGTGTAACACCTCAATGTTCATCGAGACTGTAGCCTCCCGCTTTCTCAAGGGGTAATAAAAATCGTAATATTAATCAAAGTAACATAAACCTAGGTGTAGGACCGTTTTATGTAACTACTGAGAGTTAGGGATAAGTGGTCTTTGATAGAATACTTTCCGGCCAGTTAAGGGGTAGTTCCAATGGGCATTCATGTATATGGTCTTCATTATTCCCGCTCTTTTCCCATCGACACTTCCTTGCACCTGTGCCACCCCAATCCCAGTATTGAGATCTGTTGTGACACATACTAAACCGTGTTGCCCACTTTCATCTAACCAAAATGATCCCTCGATACTGTTTTACCTCTACCGGTATGAAGGGAAAGCACGGCAAACATCTGTGATGAGTGCTCTCCATGGTTCATGTGGTGATCTAATGTTCGTCCGCAAGCTCTATACCTACTGAAATGGGCAGCTTAAACTTGTGAGAACAGGCTTTTATCAGCCCGGTCACAACTTGCTAACAAAGTTGATATATTCTCCAACTCCTGCATATGGTTAAGACCATCTACCAGATCGGTAGGAATAGCTGAATATCCAAACTTAGTTCCAAGCAGACTTCCTGCAATCGCTCCATTCGTATCAGCATCACCTCCCTCTTCAATGATAGTTCGAACTCCAGACTCAAAATCATTTGCGTGATAAAAAGCCCATAGAGCCACAGACAAAGCTTTTAGGGTGTAGCCTATTGTCTTTGCGTCATCAACTTGAAGGGCTGCAATGTCATCCTTAATTGGAAACTGAATGTAGTCCCTTATCCTGATATCAAGATTTGATATGAACTGCTCCAACTCTTTTTGACTTGGAGAGTGACCATTTAATTCAGATGACAAAAGAAAGCCATGTACTTTACAGCTATCAGTACACCTAGGGTCAAAATGTGTTAGCTTACATACTTCTTCACAGTTATGAAGCACGGTGTCCAAGTCCCAATATGTAGCGAGCACAACCGCAGCATTCCGCATAAGTCCCCCATTTGGTGCAAGGTCTTTCTTCTTGAGCTTCCAGACCAGTTCTGCCCCTCTTTGTGGATATAGGTCATACTGTGGAAGTGACAAGACTTGATCCGTGGTCTTACCAATGCCCAAAGGAGTACCATCTTTCCATTCCTTGAACTCCCGTGCAATATCTAACAGGTCAATTTCACCTTGCCTTAAAATACTCCTAAGCACACATAGAAACTGGTCCGTATCATCTGTCCAGGCTCCTCTCTGCCATCTAGACCGATGCCTATCTTGAACAATCTGGCCATAGTGGTTCACTCCATCTGGATAGTTTGACTGGACTTCCTCCTTACTCATAAATTCTGTAGCTAGACCGAGTGCATCGCCAATCGCTTGTCCGAAAATGAGTCCTCTTATCTTATCCCTAGTATCTAAACTTCCTCTCATTTTCAAGCTTTCGGAGTTCGAAAAATAATGAACTTTTCATCCAACTATTCCAAATCTAATGTACGACTTTTAGTCAAGCTACCGCATGAATGCCTATATATCACATAAATACAGATATAAAAATAGTCTCATATATACTCCCAGAGCCTGTCACAGCCCCTACAAGCGACTTTCTCTGACTTAGTAGGGCAATGGTCCACAGAGAAATTATCGTCTCTCACAGCTCTCTGCAAGTGGAGACACTCTAAGAATAACTGGGGGAAATTTTGTCATTATACCTGGTCTAAGTTCATCCAATACTGGAAATGGATTTGCCAATGCAGGTGCCGATATAGTCAGTGCCTGTGAAACGTCATTCAATTTTCAGGCTGCACCCCTTCAGCAAGGGACAACTGGTGAATGGTCAATATTATCAGGTGTAGGTGGCAATCTCGTAAACAAGACACTGCCTCAAGCTCTCTTCATTGGTCAGGAAGGCGAATCATACCTTCTTCAATGGACTGTGCAACATGGTGGGGGAAGTAGCTCCTTTGACCAACTAAATGTGTCTATCGCAACTAACACTGAAACATCAGTTTCGGATGCAGAGACAGATTTATTTGCAATTATGGATCAAACCATCACTTTGACAGGAAATGCGCTGGAAGCGGAGTCTCAGGGAAAATGGGAGATTCTTAGCGGCATAGGTGGAATACTTAGCGATATCTCAAATCCTCAAGCACATTTCACAGGGTCACCTGGGCAAAGCTATACTTTGCGGTGGCAACATTTCAACGACTGTTCAACTAGTTCTGATGAAATTACTGTGACTTTCAGTGAGAGTGCTTCAGGGCAACCAAGTACAAATGGACGATACTTTATACCTGATTCTAGATTCCGACAGTATTTGCAGGTAGTATACCCATCTTCAATGGATGGAGATTCTCTGATTGTTTCCAATGGTGGCAGAGTTAAAAAAATTCAAATCAATCATAGCACTTCGGGCAATTCTCTGCACGATTTTTATTGCAAGACCAATTTAGATGTCGAAGACAACCCATTAAGATCAGTGTATAGTACGAAATAGATTCCTGGTTCAATGGTCGGCAAAGAAACCATATAATCATCTTCATCTAACTCAAGGTCGACTATTACCCTCCCTTGTATGTCTGCAATCTTGAAGGTGCCTCTATTAGCACCTGAAATAAATATTTTTCCAGCTTTCGCTGAAGCCGGATTTGGATATAGGAACATCTGTCTTCGGCTGTTTTCTTCCAGTGAAGTCGTGCCATCAAGTATTTCCTGGATTTGATTCCTTAGTGTCAAATCCGTTACAACCAAATTCCTCACATCAGTTTTGTATTGATTCCAACCATTAGTCTGCAATGATATTCTCCAGGTGAATAATTCAGGCTGAATTGTTGAAGATTCTAGCTTACTATCATATATCCATGCATAGTCTTGCCACCCCTCAGACATGTTCTGATCAATTCCTAGTCTAGTTCCTCCTCCCCCCCCTGCTTCATTGCTTCCAAATGTCATTGCAAATACTCCATTAGTTGCCCATATGTCCCGAAACAAGATCTCTCCATCATTCTGAGCAAAAAGAGGTTCTGATTTTACCTGGCAATGAAATGCATATTCGTGCCCAGTTTCCAGCCAATATGGCAACCAAATATTTATTCCACTCCAAATCGAATCACTTGGACCAATGACACTAAATCCATTTTCAAATTTTTCTACCATTGCACTTCCTTCAGTTGCAATAACATAACCCTCATGTGTTGAGAAATCATCGAATTGAAAGTTATAATCGGTTCGGTAAGAAATTTCCGTCTCGATGGAGTCTAATAATATACCCTCGCTTTCAACAGCTCCTCTAATAAACAAAGGTTCAAAACCAAGAAAAGGAAGATCCTCCCTGTTGATCACAAATTTTCCAGTGGTGTCTTCAAACAATGTCTTCCATATTCCATTTTCAAAGTAACTGAGTGAATATGTTTCTCCACTCTGCAAGGGACGGATGGAATTTACCGTGAATGTTACCGAGTCATCAATTGTCGTAAAAACCAAGTCGTCAACTTCTTTCACTAGGCGATGTTCAGGAAATATCGGGAAACTTGCGGCTTCCATTCTGCCAGAATTGGAAATATCGAACTTTAAGGTGTTACTAAAGAAGTCCGTCAAATCAGCTTTGACACTTCTGCTGGTGGCGATACAAATATTATCCATTGCATTTTGAGTGGATTGAACATTTGGTAACATCACTAGCTCCTCAAAGAACCCTGGATAAAATCCATCATCTTTGAAAAGGCTATCAAGCACAAATAGCAGTCCAGAAGCCGGGAATCCAGCTGGATTGTAAAGACCTCGCTTATTTCTATTCTTGTCAACAAATACACCTTTCTTAAACAAAACGCTATCGGGAGTGACACCTTGGTTTCCAATATATGCCATGCCAACTCGATACAACTCTTTCTCATAGTATGCATTCTCGTTCAGAAATCTATTTTTTTCGGGATATGCAGCTTTCAATGCTTTCAATCCCAGAAGATTGGCAAATCCCTCTGCAAATCCCCCGTTTTGACCATTGGGTTCGTAAGGACCTGGAACGAGAATCTTTGAGCTATAGATGAAGAAGTTTCTTCCGAATTCATAAGCAATTATATCGATCTCTGCCGAATTGAGAGTGTCTCGTATTTCATTTACAAGGGGTTCAAAGAAGCCATCTCCTATCTCAATCCCCTTGGCTCCTATCAACCCGCATCCTCCTCCACATGTTTGGGAAACAAATGCAACACTGGTTTTTTGATCGAAGTCCACGTTTCCTCCTGGAGGTTCAAAACCAAGGCTTGTGGCATAGAAATCATATATATCATCGCAAATCTTGACCAATTGTCTGATAGTAGAACTATCTGTCGAAGATGTATTTTGGGGTGGAACAAGTACAACTACTCTATTCCCTTCGAACGGAGCTAGATTATAGCTCATGCCATTGAAGGCTGTGTATGAGTAATCTTGAGCAAAGGTATCTTCTGTGCAAGTGACTAGTAGGACTAAGATAAAAAGTATGGGATGTGCAATCAAGCTCATGGCAAATCAGATTTAAATGATTAGAATGCCAAAATATTCATAATCTCACAGCCACTCCAACTTTAATTCCAATAATACTTGTTGGCTGTTCCCACTCTTGGTTGTTGAAGATCACACCTAGATTTGTGTCAAAATCACCCTCATATTTGGCTTTGTAAGTCACAAAGTCAATGTTACCTACAAAGTTGAGCTGGTCCGTGATAGGAACATCGAGACCTGCTCCAATCTTAATTCCGAGTGAGGTAGCATTAACCTGGTCTACGTCCAGAACCACTCCTAGTGCCGAGGCTTGAAGACCATAAGATTTGGAGAAGATCACTCCTGGCATGAATCGCATCTTAAAAGTTAGACCGTCCGATGGGAATTGTGCCATAAGACCTGCAAAGAATCCGAATTGTGAATATGCGTCTGTTTCTATACCAGTACCAGCTCCAACGAAATCATCAAGCACATCCTCATCTATGGAGTTTATTCCATAAAGTAATGAGCCGGATATTCCAAGATTCTCGCTGAATGCATAGTCAACAAGTCCTTCAAGTTGAAATCCAGGTTGAGCCAGACCAGCATCACTATTGTCACCGTCGGAATCTGCAAAATCTCCTATAGGCAATCCCAACCCAATTGTAAGTCCAATTTGAGAGGATTGTGCAAGTATGTCACTGTGTATTGCAATCAGTGTGCTAAGAAGTAGTAGAGTGAGTCCAGTTTTCACAGTCAGTTATCATTTATGATAACCAAAGTAATGATTTCTGAGCAAACCTTTCAAGTCAATACTGGATCGAATGCAAAAGAAAGAATTACAAAAGCACATTGGCTTGAGAATAAGGTGTATACGAAAGGAGAAGGGAATATCTCAGCAGACACTAGCTTCTAAATGTGATTTCGAAAAGAGTAATATGGCAA
>CBDCVP010000017.1:0-9197 GCA_965223025.1 Saprospiraceae bacterium | reverse complement strand
TAGTGGGCATACCGCATGATTCCAGGAGGTTTACTATGATTTCTAGGTTCTTGTGATCTACATCTGGATCTACACTGGAACCACCCGTTCTAGTTACTTTGATCTAGTTCATAGACTTGGTGTAGAAGATCTACTTGTTTCTGACAGTCAATTTCAATCTTTCTTACTTCTCGTGCAGGGTTCAATTTCTGACTTACCTTCGCTAGAAATATATCATCGTCAGCGGTTTTTAGTCGTACTCTTAGTTCCCTTATTTCATTTCTCTTGTTGACATAGAAGTCTTCAAAATACCTGCCAGTGAGTTCCAATTCCTTGAGTGAATCCACAGATATTGTGTTTCCATGTGGATCAATGATTGCTAATCTATCTGGCTCAGGTAGGTCCTTCGCAACGATCTTTTCAATCAGTGTGTTTTCGGATATGAGCGTTAGTTTGTCTTTACATTCCAAGAGGACTACGAGGACTATGAGAATGGAAGCTTTATTCATTGCTGACGGTTATTTCTCTTAATTGCCACTAACGGTCTGTGTATGTGGCGTAGCTGCGTTTAGCAGCTATGAACATCATACACTTTGTTGGCAGCAGGCATTTTTTCTATACTGTTTGTGAAGTTAATCATTTCAATAAATATATTTCCTACTCACCATTTAAACCCAACTCCATAACTAAAGTTTACATCATTCTTTTTCGTACCCTCAAGATTAATGTTTTCAAAGTAATTGTTGAAAGAAATACGACCATAAAGTCCTTTCCAAATAGGTATTTGAGTATTTAAATCAAACCAAAACCGCTGGTCAACAGATTCCTCTATTCCCCATTGGTAAATACTGAAAATATTAAGTATAATTTTGTCGTTAAAGGGCTTTATAGTAGCATTGACAGCGGCATTGATGTTAGTTCCGTTTATGTTTCTACCACCATTATTATCGAAACCCATAAAGGCACTTCCAGAATATCGCTTCCACGCATATCCTACCATCAACTGTGGTCGGACAAGGAACTTTTCTTTCTCTATTAGTTTGTACTGAACTCCAACCATTGGTTTTAGAATAGCATCAATTCCCTTTATTTTTATTTTTTCAAAAAATAATCCGACAATAGGATTCCATTTGTTTCGGTTGCTAAATATTACATAGTTAGCCGACCGGAAATCATTTTCTTTATTGAAGTTTCCTACAGTACCATAAACATATCTGTCAATTGTTTTAAATTGTGTATTCCCTTTATTGTTGTTCCATGTAAAGGACAAAGTGTTAATCAGCAACACTCTTTCGCTATTACCAGTTTGTACCGTTCCCGTCAGACTTAGATTACCCGAATGTGTTTGATGAGATGTCTCTTGTCCAGATATTTTCGCTACATATAGCATTATCAAAGTGAGAATTATTGTTTTACGTATCATGACATAAGGTTGAGTTTAGAACATATCCATAAAATTTATTCTATAAACAGCAATGGCAAACCTTTCTGCCATTGCTGTTTTATCTATTATTTACTTTTAGTCTTTAGGACGAATAAGCCATAATTCATTTAATCGATTACACCTATTTGCCTCATCCAGTCTTCATTGTCCCAGAACAGCCACTCTTCTTCAATTCGACCATCTTTCCATTTAGCTAAAGTCGCAATTCTTACATCAAATTTTTTACCAGTAGGTTGAATTACTTTGCCGTTTGGCAATTTCATAGGAGTATCAAAAGTTCCTCGACTTTTACTGACTCCGGCTGTCCAGTTACCTGCGCCAAATCCTATTGTATGTTCATAGATATCAAAATCTGAGAATGTGGTGAATAAAAATTCCAATTCTCCTTTATGGTCTGGGTTCCAACCTTCAGTCAAAGTATTATTAGTATTATATACTTTTACATTTGGACCATGTATTTCTTCTATTCTTTTAAAATCCCTATTATTAAAGGCTTCCAAATCCAGTTCATCAAATAATGCAAGGTTTTTTTCTACTTGCTTTTTTTCCGCTTCAAAGGCATCCACCTTGGATTGAAGCTCAACTATTTTCTTTTGTAATTCAGCAACTTGGTTTTCATTGTTGCTGCAAGATGCCATGGCAAGTGTAATAACTGTTATTACAAATAATTTGAAACATGCTTTAATATTGTCATGAATTATTGTTTTAAAAAAGTGAATAAATTTATTGGAATAAGGGAAGAAATTTATCCCTTCTGGTGTAATAAAGGAGAAGCATAAGGATAAAGAATATGCCTCCAAAAAGTATGGCTTCAGGACTAAATCTTAAATGAACCAAGACGATGTTAATCAGAATGGGAGTTAATATCAGTAGTCCGACAGGAACAAATCGATTGGTCAGAAAAGTTAACCCTGATATAATTTGAACAGCGTAGGTGATGGGAAATATATACCCTGCTGAAGCCAAGGCCATCATAAAAATCATTTCGGTTTCTGACCCTTGTGGTGGAGCTATCCACTGAAAGAATCCATTGAGTCCAAAAAATACTAACCCCATTCCTAAAATGATTCTTACTGCGAAATCTATTTTTCTCATCTTTTATTTTTTAAAGGTTAAACCAGTTGCATATTCATATGATTTTATAATTACCGATTTCAATATCTCCAATTCTTCTTCATTGCGTGGTGCATAAACAAGAACCTCCTTTACGCCTCGGTTGTAGTACATATGTCTTACGCCCCATTTCTTTGCGAGGATTTCGTTTTCAATTTCTGTCCCAAGGACTGTATGAATACTGCCATCTAAGTGCAAATGAGTGAATTCCCTGCTTCCTGGAGGTGGCATAAAAGCATCTATGTGACCTACATTTTCATTTTCATCCAGCCACATAGCAATAGATGAAGGGACAGAAATTCTTGTTGGTTCCTTTCTCACCTTCGGGAAGGTTGAGAACATCCAATCATGAAGTTTTTGATAAACCTCTTTTGGACTTTTATCAGTAAACTGTAACTGAGGCGGTACTTTACCAATTTCGGGAGCTTCTCCTATCCGCATCGGTAGAATGAATTTTTCTTCTTTGACTTTCATATTTCTTTTTGCTTTTAAATTATTGGTTTCCGCTCCACATCCTATCAAGATAGCGGTCACCAAAAAAAATGTCTTGTAAATCATGGTTGTTGATTTTATAAGACAAAGGTCAAGGTAAAAAGGAAGAAAAAAATTAAGGTAGTTTAAGAAATTATCTTTTCTTTTTGTTTCGGAGCATGCTTAAGAATTCTGGCGTGATACCTAAATAACTGGCAATATGTTTTTGTGCAATTCTTTGAACCAAATTTGGATAGTGTTCAATAAAATATTGATAACGTTCTTTTGCAGTAAAGGATAGGTTTTGGACTATTCTATTTTGTTGTGCTATGACGGCATTGCGAAACAAGCCCCTCGAATATTTCAAAAATTCAGGAACCTCATTGATTAAAATTTTCCAACTTTCGTGGCTTATGGCTAAGACAGTCGTATTTTCGAGGGCTTGAATGCTATATGAAGCAGGCGTTCTGTCAATAAAACTTTGCAAATCTCCTGACCACCAATTCTCTATTGAAAAAAAAATATTATGTTCAACTCCATTATAATCGACAATATAGGTTCTTAAACAACCACTTGTTACAAAAAATTCATAATTTGATATGCTATCAAATTGAAGCAAATGCTCCTTTTTATTGTAGTGCTTTTCTGAAAATTTACTCAATATCGGCCCCATTGTATCGTCCGTTATCGTGACCTGACTTTTTATATGTTGAGCTAATTTATCCATTTTTGTTTTTTGCTTGCTGCCAACGCTTTGGGCGCATGTGTCGTGATGCCCTTATCCGATGATATCCACTAAGACTAGTTTATCAATTGAGTCTGCATATTTCATTTTAACGAAAATTCTCTTTGGGCATCATGATCATCATGGCGCCCTGTTACCTGGCGTACCTATGTTACCTCATCAATTCGTAGTCTTGGATCAGAACTTGTGCTGCGATCTTCAGTTTCTCAGATAAATTTCGAATCATGTTAACCGTTAATTTTCTTTTCCTGTTCAATACTTCTGAAACTATTCCTTTGGATCCAATAATTCCAATTAGATCTTTCTGTTTCAGTTCAAGCTCCTCCATTCTAATTCTAATTGCTACAATTGGATCAGGTGCTTCAATTTGATGTTCACGTGACTCATAGTCCTCAATTAATAGTGCTAACAACTCCGCTTCGTGACCATCCTTGGTTGTCGGTCCTGCATCAAATATCTCATCTAATCGGCTAAGTGCCAGGTCATATTCTCGTTCCGAATTAATTATTTTAGTTTTCATATTGTATCAGCATCTATTTTATCGTATTCCTTGTGTGTTCCAATGAATCTTACGAAAAGCCATTGTTTCTTATAGTTAATCTTTGCTATTAATCTATACTTGTGACCTGCAATATTAAAGACCACCCTTGAATTCTTCAGGATGGTCACTGTTGCATAAAATTCTTTAATCTCGTTTGGAGTGTTCCAAGTTGCCAATCTAGCCGTTTCATACCAAGTCTTCAGATAATCCTCGGAATCAGGATACTGTTCCCAGAATTCTCTCAAAGTCCTTTTCGAAATGATTCGCTTCACATCGGTAAAGATAGTAAAATGTTCTCAATATGAAAACCTGTTTCTTTATTCATTATGCCAGGTAACGGATCGGGGCTATGCGGGTCGTGCTGGCAAGCAGTTTGACAGCAGTCACTCTCTCCATATCACTACAATCTAACAATTTCTATACATTCAATCTAGAACAAAGTCTGCAATTGCCAGCATGGCGTCATGAGCCCCTGTTATGCTTAGTGCCTCACATATGCAAAGGATTGAGGGGCTTTAATTCCATATGTCTCCTTTATGCACTTTTCCTTCTTATACTTTTTAGGATTCTCAATTCTAATAGCATATCCATCTTCTTTCCCTCTGAAATATTCTAGGTAGTATTCTTCAGATATCCCTGAGAATTTTTTTGTTTGTTTCCACAATGAATTAATCTCGCTATTCAACACATCTTTAATTTCAAATTCACCGACAATCTTGCTAACTGGAGCAGATGCGTATACTACTACTTTGTTTACTGCTGACTTTCTAAATATTGATCTGCGAAATTCAAATCGCTTTGATCCGTTAAATATTTTTTCCACGAATTGAGGTTTAATCGACAATATAACTTTCATTAGCTCTTGCTTGAATTAATATTTGGTTAAAGGTATCATTCGAAAGAGGCTCAAATCCTCTTGGGGCAGATTGGATAAGCCCTAATCCTCTTAAGGTCGCTAAATTGACCTTGGGAGTGGGAAAGAAGTCAAGATATAAAAAGTTGACTATAAATGGGCGATTACCTGGTGTCCAATTCCAATAATCTCTAAGCTGATCATCATTAAAGACCGATCTCTTACGACATAATTCTATAAAATGCTGTTCGTCCCGAATATTTGTGATTATACTTTCGATTACCCCAATAGTGGAAATGACTCCTCTGTAATGCCCACCTGTCCTATAGAAAAGAACCAAATCACCGCTCTTAAGATCTCTATTAATTGATCTTGAAATGTAGATTTTCTTTATAGCATTTCTATGAGGTTCGTTCTCAATAAAGTCATTAGGTGACTCATTATTTAGAATGCTATCCGGGAATAGTTCAGTATGGTATTTAGGGTAAATAGGAACTATGTGTTTATTCGTTCTTCTTGAAACAAAAGGAAAAGAATTTCTTGGGGTTGATAAATCTTGGTGTATTACAAATGACTTTATATAAACTTGTTCTATTCCATTTCGAGTGGTTTTTATTCCATGGTGCATGAAGCCCCAATCTTGAAGTAATTGTATTAATCTATCCTGCTCTTCTCGTTTGTCGAAAATCGTGACATAAATTTCGTCTACTCCATATTGTAGTGCATTATCAAAAATTATCTTCAGAAATCTCTCTCCCAATTTAAATCCTGTAGACGTTACTTTAAATGTACCGATTTTAAGTCTCCTTTTAGGACTAAATGAAGGTGTAATATCTGTGTAAGATTCTGATTCATCCTCCAGTTTTAGGTAGAGGAATGCCCTAACATCTTCATCTGTCATACAGACATACGATACTTCTTCGGATTTTCCGTTAAACCAATTTTCAAACTCCTCATAATCATTCCTAAATGAATCGAAAAATGAATCAGCGAGATTGATCCTTCCGAAGAGCTCTTTTTTAACGGAAAGTACTTTGTAATCTTTAAGTTCAGGATTCTCAGCAATTACCTTCTCAAGAAAGGCATCAATCTTAAATACTTTTTCAGAAATACCCAGAATCCTGGATTTCCGATGTATACCTCTGTCCTCTGTAATTAGATAGTCAACTCTTTGGTTGAATAGTTCTTTAATTATACTTGTATCAATTTCGTCATTGCGTGATCTGTCCTCTCGCCTGATTTGAGCTATTTCAAATGTCTCAGATGACTCTGTTTGAAGAGTGCGATAGTTTGAGATTTTAATTCTCATGGTATTTACGACATCTTCATCTTGATGACCATTAATTTCCTCCATTGATAGAGGGTGGACATATTTTTTATAATGCAATCTATCTAACCAATTAAAAAGCAGCCCAATGTCCTTATTGTAGACTTTGCTTGCCTCCCGGTGAATTAGGATGTTTGTATCTAAGAGTACTCTCATTTGTTTCGTTTGACGTAGTCTTGAAGTACATCCAGCCCTCCGCCGTTGATTTCAAAGAATGGCAATTTCAGTTTTTTTGAAATATATTTTGAATGTGAAAGCTCAAGTCTTTGCATCTCCATAAGTATATTCAAATCATATTCTTTGTTGTCTCTGTTTTCTAACTGCTCTTTAATCAGCTCTGGTTTTTTAGTGACTACTCCAATCGCAATGGGATGAATTTTGATAAATATTTGTTCATCAATTATCTCTGGTATTCCCTCTTTGTTTAATAATATGAAATGTCCATCCAAAAGAGAAAGTACATTATTTTGGATAGTATTTTCTATTCCCTTTAGCAATCTTTCTTGTGTTTCATCAAAGTCCGTAACTCTTTTATTTTGCTCTGTGCTAATCTCTGTCCATTTCAATAACTGTGAGGCTGAATAATGGGGAATAGCACATTCCTTTGCAATCGCTTTACATATCGTTCCTTTGCCGACGCCATGTATTCCTCCAACAAATACTATTCTCTTTTTCATTTTTGCATTAAGCATAACGGATGATGATATGTCGTCGTCTCTCTGAGGAACGAAGAGATATGCGATCATATCTATTGTTATGTCTCGTATTTTATTGTTTTACTGACTATGTAATCTTCTAAATTAATACCTCTATTTAAAATTGTTCCTATGTATAAATCAGATTTCAGTATTATCTGAATCTTTGCCGTTATTTCTTCACTTTGTAATTCAGAATTGTTCCAACTTATTCTTATTCTCAGTGGCTTTGAGTACTCGCCAGTTTTATAATTGTGTTCTCTACTGATGTTTATCTTGTTGTTTGGTTGATTGCCATTCCAAATCCATTCCCAGACATTCTCATAATCTCTTATAAGCTTTACTTTAAATTCATTTTCGAACTCTGGTTTCAAGTCAGTGATTTCTCTATTTGAATATGTCCAAAGACTTAGTTCGTTCATCTTAATATTTCGATTGTTTCTCTTTTCTTACTAAATAGTTTTCTTTTGTCAATTGACTTGCTCAATTCATCGATATATTCCTTTCCCTCCTTTTCATATGCATAACATTCTTCTTCTGTTAAAAGGTAAGATTGTTCATAAATACCAACACTTCCTTGAATTTTGGAAATTAGGTAATATCCGTTCAATTTATAAAGCTTGTATTCCCAATTTTCTTCTTCTATAAGATTTAATTGGTCTTGTCTAATTTGATTTTCACCTAATCTATTTTGAATCCCTTTCGAAGTATCTCCAAAAGTGTTAATTCTCAAATTAATGTCTTTTCTAGTCTTTAGACTTTTTATATATCGTATTATCTGAAACGCTTTAATTGGTCTATACTTTGTTGACCATCCGTGATTTCCAAGCTTATAGACGAAACCATTGTTGTATTTTTGAATTGTTACATAAGCACCTGGATCACTTACTGTTGGATGTAGCATATCCCAAAATCCAAAGGATGATGTTTTGGGGATTTGAGTTAACAGTTCACTCAATTGCTTATCATTAAGTGATGTTGAATCAATATCATACTTATTATCATCAAATTTTGAGACTTTGTATTCAAGACCTTTTATGTTATTTAGAAATTTCATTTGGTATATGAGACATAACGGTTGGTACATGGAGCGTGCCGTCGCGATAGCAGGCATGATCTCATGTACATTGTTCTGTGGAGTTCCCTTTTTATGCTGTTAGTGCTATTGAATTCAGTTTGTTCGCTAGTTTGTCAATTGCTTCCATTACACGTTGAGCCTGTTTTTCCGAAGCCTTTTTACTTCCAGAAACGTATTGCCTTAATAGGCCTGGATTTAGTTTACCGAGTTTAGCTAATTGACTTACGTTTATTTCCGGGAGTAATTCAAAAACAGACTCAAGACTGACTTCAAATTTAAGTTCATATCCATCAACATATGTTTCTCGTAGGCGTTCATCTTCTATGAGAAATAGGTTTATCATTTCTTCAAGATTTTGTTTAACTTCCGAATAAGTTGAACCACCAGCTACACATCCATCCAATCCTTCAATATATGCATAAAAGCTGTCCTCACCTCTTTCTATTACCGCGTTCAATAACTTCATGTTTATTTCAATTTTGCTTGCTTTAAAATTGAGTTTAGAGTACCTTTAGTAAGATCGCGTTTTCCATGGAATGGTATTACAACAATTCCGTTCAATTCATCATGTTTATATATTCGATGACTACCCGTTTGCCTGACAAAGTACCATCCATTTCCCTTCACTAGTTTTTCGACCTCTTTGGCTGTCATACTTCAAAGGTAGCATTTTTGCTCCTTATATGCAAGTCTTGTTTGATTTATTCCACAGAACGCTTAGTGTATGGATAGTAGGCATCCATGCCAAATGTAACTAATTTTAATCCGTGTATTTGATGCCTATTATCTCATACACATTGTTGTCTGTAGGCTTTCATTCATCGAGTTAAAAAGTTAATTCGAGGTGTTTATTTGAAATAATAAGAAGACTTGGTGCTGCAACACCAGAGGTCTTCAGTTTGCGTAGTTGTGTTACTAATCTTCACACGTTCCGCAGGACGAGCAATCTAC
>CBDCVP010000016.1:0-9982 GCA_965223025.1 Saprospiraceae bacterium | reverse complement strand
ATCTCATTTTTGTACTTGTTCAGACTTTCCGGATGTGTCCTTAGTGTCACATTACTCCGGTTGCAATGGCGGAACCCGGAGTTTTCTTAAGGATGCCTTTGACAAATGTATGATTTCCACTGGCTTTTTAGCTCATTTGGCTTGAGTTGTCCTGAGTAAATTAGCAATCTATACTTTTCGGTCGCTATGCCTCCCTTGGGGATATGGTAGTCAGCCAAAATTTGTCTTGATGGACCAATGCCCAACTGACCGTCGATTTGCCACGGTGACGGAAAAGAGACATTATCTGGGTGATCTAATATTGCAATATGTCCCCAGTCTTTACGTCCTTCAATGGCCATGCCTACGTCAGCCCAAATTGCCCTATGGCCATCAGATTCTTTGCGATTATTTTCTCCCAGAGCATTCACTGCTTCACCTGCAATACCTTCAAACCAGGGCATACGTATAAATAGGCCACCTACGAAAAACTTTTCGATATGTATGTCTGTCAAGCCTTCTCCTGTCCATTCCAAATCCAATAGGAACTTTCCACCAGATTCGCTTAAAGTCCATGTCTGAATTTCTTGAAGAATAGGCTCCCCAACTCCATCCAGAAGATCATAAGTGGTTTGCCATGAAACTGATTCACCCTTCGAGATCAATACCTTGGCGCTAACTTTCCGATAATGGGTTTCACCACTCTTGATAAAAAAATCCCTGCCATTTACCTTTTTTAACCCCCAATATATACCTGTTTGATGCGGGTGATGATCTGGATGTACTTGCGTAAGAACCCCTTTACCATCAGGTAGTAAAACGGGGTGTAAATATGTCCTCATATCCGGTCGGACATTTTGAGTGAGGACAGGGTTTTTAAAAGAAGATTTGAATATTTCAATCTTCTCCGACCATTTCTCATATTTCACATGGAAAGTCTGGGCGTTAATGTTAGAACCAATAATATATAACATCGTAACAGCCATTGTAATTGATCTCTTCATGATGGTAAAGGTAAAATTCATAGATTGCAATATCAAATGGTTAGTATTCATTATGGCATATTCTTTTGCTACCTAAAGGAATAGTATAGGATCGGGCCTGATTGTTCTAGCGCTTCGAAGGGGTCATCCAAATCCGTGGCTATTTACTTCCTTGCTCTACCAATTTAGAATCAATTTCTACTTCTTTAATTTCAATGTTGCCATTTTTGTAGAATAGGCATCAATACGAGTTCCTTCGGATCATGTGGTACTTAAGTTCGATCATATCATGAAACCGTGAAGCGCGATGCATTTGATAGGTAAGCCTCGACAAGTACTGTTTATTTTAGCATCTCTAGTCAACTTAGAAATCTGTGGCTCCAAGAATGGAGAGCCATTCAATGGAGATACAAGACACAACCGCGGTCATTAACCCGTTATCACAATACTTAGCCGGAGTCGTTTCACGGGTTGTTAGTACTTCTCCTCTATCCAGTATCGGATACTGGTACTATAGTCAGTATAATGCCGGTACTTGCCATTCATCCATAAAACCATTTTTTGCAACGGGCGGGAACCATATGGATAAGCCCAATTGCCTACCGGATTGCCGTTTAAGTTCTTCGACCCATGAGTTATACTCTTGTATGTCCATGAGTTACCTTTGTCAGGAGTAACCCATCGTTGAAGTTCAATTGGACCGGAATCTTCATCAGTGTGTTTGGAGAGATAGACAATTGACGGGTCATGGTGATCGAGGCTGTAACCGGGCGAGTAATGAGGCTCAGGCTCAACGGTCCCTTCCGGGGTTTCAGGAAACCACCGTCCGGCTTTGGTCATCTCTTTATCAAACCACTCTGTACCTGTCCACCTGGCATAATAGTATCTGTGGTCTGCCTCCTCCGGATAGACCCCATGTGCAATCACGGGTTGGCCATCTAGACCGATGGCAAGGTCCCAAGTCCATGCTCTCCCCTTGGTGTCACCGTCATAAACAAGATCTGCCTCAGAAGGGAAAACAGGAAGATCTTCCCAGTATTTGATAAAGGTACCGTCTGCTTTGTATAAAGCACCCTTTTCGTAATAAAAATAATATACGCTGTTAATTGGTTCGTTCCTGGGATGTCCAGTGGTAAAAGTAAAATGAATTTTAGATATGCCATCCGATACCATTCTTGGATAAGGCCGAGCGCCTCCTCCTCCCACCAGTTGAACAGGAGCATTCCACGTATCGCCATCATCCTCTGATATAAGCACAGTAGGGTGCCATTCTAAGGCACGTGTAATTAGGTACGTGCGATTATTTTCTCCCGACAACCGACAGACAAGTGTATAAGTTGCACCTTCGATGGTTTGGATATGATCTATGGATTTCCATTGCGATATATCCTCCGGGTTAGTGGTTATGGCACTGCGAATAAAATTTTCTTTGCCGTGTTGTGTATAAAACGCCTGAATGCGTCCGTCTTTCCTTATATGGATGGCAGGGTTATCATGCGTATCACTGTGAAAATTCTTATGCAAAGTAAATGTTTTTTCTTTCCGTGTCTCATGATTATAGGACCAAATCACGATAGAACCCTGTCGCTCAATCCATCCCGAGTAGGTCTTTTTATATTTTCCGTGAAAATAGATTGCTCTTGGCGAATTAGTGGTAACCCAATTGCCGTCAGAAGTAGCTTGGGCAAAATCTTCTCCTGGTGAGCCCAAAGACGGATGTGTCTGTGATATTTTGGAAGAGGAATTTTGAGTGCAACTTACTTTGGTGCAAAGTACCACACCAAGAAGGACGATAGTGATTATAGATATTCGAATCATTATTCTAACTATTATTATTATAATAGTAACTAATTGTGCGCCAATCGGTGGCAATGGGCGGTGAGCTCTCCTTTGGGCAAGGCAAAAGCCATTGTCCTGGTCGTAAATAAGCTAAACATGGGTCACTCTGCACATGGACGCTGCAAATCATATTGGCCCTGAAAGTGTTTTAAGTGCTGCATCTTATTCATTCATTTCTTGTTTCGCCTTTAATAGCTGCTTGTTGTACTCACCTATTCGGGCGTGCGCCAAACCATCTATAAGCAGAATAACCGATAACATCACGATGCTCGTTATCATGCTGGCCCGCCAAATGGGAATGTTAACAAAGAAAAGTATCGTTGCACAAATGACAATGATGATGGGAATAGCCGTAAAAACCACTTTTTTGTACTCATTTAAGGTAGCTTCTGTGCGTTCCAATTCTGAAGAGATAAATGTCGGGGCATCGATCTTGTAAGTGGTTTCAAACTGGGTTATTCTGTTTTTATTGGTAAAGAACAAACCCAATCCAATAATCGTGAGCAGAACCCCAGCCACCAAGGTGGGGATGATATACGCACGTGCTAAATCGGTTTTACCTACTTGCCAAAATCCAAGGCTTATGGCCAAAAAAGCTACACCGGTTACCACAAAAAATGGCGTGGAAACTAGTTCGGCTTTTGCCAAATCCATGGCTGCTTTTAAAATATCCATGTCGAGTACATTTTTGCTTTTGAATTTAAATGTACCAGTTTACGCTGGTTTTTTTTCCGAAAAGGCCCATAGTTTCTTTTGCTGCCACCATGATGTGTGGCTAAAAAGGGCGTACCGTATCCTACCCACCAACCCGGTATCTATTCCAATAAAACCGGGTCGACTTTAGGAGGCAACCAATTGATTGCATCGTCAGTCATTTTCTCTGTGGATATCTTGTCAAAGAGCCAGCATAGATAACTAAACACATCTATGCCATTCTGTTGACAGGTGGCCACGATTGGGTAGAATGTGGCTATGTACCGCGCTGTTTCATCGTTTTTAGCGAGCAAGTAATTCTTGCGGCCCAGCGCCAGGAGTTTTGTTCATCCTTTCACATAAGAATCTTCTCGTATACCCTGATTCACCATTGATTTTTACCAACTCAGCAGATTTGGGGCGACTAAAGACCAACTCAGACTCCATAGATGTTTTCATCATTCCAACCATCATCTCTACCATTTCTCGATTTGCTATACTTGTATCAATTACTTCATAGTCGATCAAGCTCATCTTCAAATGCCCTATGGTTTCTACATTTTCTTATTTCGCTGATAAGTTATCAACTGATTTTGTAATGGCTTTTTTCGATTTGCACCCTAAAATCAGAAAGAGTGCCATCAAGGTTGTCATAATTTTGTATGTCATGTTTTTTGAATTTCATTGAGCCTTCTCAAAGGAAAGTCTGTGTCTATCACTTAATGTCCGTAAGCCAGGCTTCATTTATGATATGTCATACTGGCGCAGATATTTCAGGTTGATCGAAGCTCTGAAATAGGCAACGGATAGATTCCTGCGTCGGTAAGATATTACAATTAAGTCACTATGTAAGTAAAATATTGAAATTGTGTGTATGACATTTTGTAATACATGCAGAATGTCATGCACCCTCTTAGCATCGCAAAGGGAGCGGTATATCGTCATCTCACGTGTACTACCTCGTTCCATTCGCAGTTGGAATGTGTTTGAGTTCCTTGATGGTTTGTTCCTCTCTGGACCGGACAAGATTGCATTGGTGTGGCACCGGCAAGTCTGCTCCACAACTCGTGCCATGAAACGAGCTGATATTCTATGTACAAAAAGCCCAATATGCTGTAGTCTCATAACCTCATAAGTACTATTATCCCACCAAGTCGAGCAGTACTACAGAAATGTTCGGCAGATTCTCTCTTCGTAAGCTAGGATTGACGGCCAGGCAATTGGCTTTTGCCAGAGATCCCATTCAACAGGGGGAATCAAATTGGGTCTCTGCGAAAGCAGGACGGGCTTTGCAGACCACTTGAATCCTCAGTTATTGTATTTCGGCTTTATTCCAACTTTGTAGTTCAATTAGATTTCCTTCTGGGTCTCTTGCATAGACAAAAGTTATTTCACCAACACCATGAACTTCTTTTTTAGTTATTTTTCCAAATTTCTCACCTCCGTTCTGCACTAGACTATGGAGAACAACCTCAACACTTTCAACTTCAAAAGCAATGTGTCCAAATCCTCTCTTATTTGGCGGGACAGAATCTTGAGTTTTAATATTTTCGTATTGGTATATTTCAAGTGTAGGTCCATTTTCTCCATGTCCAGGAAGTAATAAATGTGCTCCCTCTAATTTGGCATTTTGTAATCCAGTCCCTTCTTCCAGCCATTTTCCAGATTGTTTTCTTATTGGAGGAAGAATTTTACAGTCGAAAGTCTTCACGTAAAAGCTCATGAGTTCTTTCCAATTTGTACTCACAATATTTGTATGTGCAAACCTCATTTTTGTAAGATTAAATTGTGTCTAGATCAGGTCTGTGCGTTCCAATTCTGAAGAGATAAATGTCGGGGCATCGATCTTGTAAGTGGTTTCAAACTGGGTTATTCTGTTTTTATTGGTAAAGAACAAACCCAATCCAATAATCGTGAGCAGAACCCCAGCCACCAAGGTGGGGATGATATACGCACGTGCTAAATCGGTTTTACCTACTTGCCAAAATCCAAGGCTTATGGCCAAAAAAGCTACACCGGTTACCACAAAAAATGGCGTGGAAACTAGTTCGGCTTTTGCCCAATCCATGGCTGCTTTTAAAATATCCATGTCGAGTACATTTTTGCTTTTGAATTTAAATGTACCAGTTTACGCTGGTTTTTTTTCAGAAAAGGCCCATAGTTTCTTTTGTTGCCACCATGATGTGTGGTAAAAAGGGCGTACCGTATCCTACCCACCAACCCGGTATCTATTCCAATAAAACCGGGTCGACTTTAGGAGGCAACCAATTGATTGCATCGTCAGTCATTTTCTCTGTGGATATCTTGTCAAAGAGCCAGCATAGATAACTAAACACATCTATGCCATTCTGTTGACAGGTGGCCACGATTGAGTAGAATGTGGCTATGTACCGCGCTGTTTCATCGTTTTTAGCGAGCAAATAATTCTTGCGGCCCAGCGCCAGGAGTTTTGTTCATCCTTTCACATAAAAATCTTCTCGTATACCCTGATTCACCATTGATTTTTACCAACTCAGCAGATTTGTGGCGACTAAAGACCAACTCAGACTCCATAGATGTTTTCATCATTCCAACCATCATCTCTACCATTTCTCGATTTGCTATACTTGTATCAATTACTCATAATCGATCAAGCTCATCTTCAAATGCCCTATGGTTTCTACATTTTCTTATTTCGTTGATAAGTTATCAACTGATTTTGTAATGGCTTTTTTCGATTTGCACCCTAAAATCAGAAAGAGTGCCATCAAGGTTGTCATAATTTTGTATGTCATGTTTTTTGAATTTCATTGAGCCTTCTCAAAGGAAAGTCTGTGTCTATCACTTAAGGGTACCTCCGGAAACTGAAATAATCTATGTAATTTGTAAGGAATTAAAAAAAGGCAATGAGTTTGTTTGATGAGCAATTTCGACTGGAACAAATATCAGAGATGGGAGACCCATTGGAGCGTTTAAACACTAATATAGATTTTGAGTCATATCGAGCTTTATTGGAAGGGTGTTATGAAGAAGTTGATCGTAGCAAGGGAGGAAGGAAGCCATTCGATAGAGTAATGATGTTCAAATGTTTAGTGCTCAAGTCGATGTTTAATTTATCATTTGAGAAATTGGAATACCAGATTAAGGATAGACTAAGTTTTCAACGCTTTGTTGGGATGACATTATCCCATAAAGTTCCAGATGCGAATACATTTTGGGATTTTAATGAGGCCTTGACACAAAAAGGAGTTATAGACGATATATTTGTAAAGCTGACGGATGATTTGCGCGATCAGGGTTTAATAGTAAATAAGGGGTCAATAATAGATGCAAGCATAGTAGATGCGCCTATCCAGCGTAATACCCGTCAGGAGAATGCCAAGATTAAGGAAGGGCATCAACCAAAAGACTGGTCCCCTGACAAGGCAAAACAAAAGGACACAGATGCTGATTGGACTACTAAGAATGGCAAAAGTCGTTTCGGCTATAAGAATCATATTAAGGTAGACAAGGGGAGTAAACTAATCACAAACTTTGAAGTAACAAGTTCAAGTGTACATGATTCTCAGATGATAGAATCTCTGCTGGAACAAACCGATAGTCACCATGAGCTATATGGAGATTCAGCTTATAGAAGCGAACAAATCGAACAACGATTAAAAGAGCGAAAGATCAAGAGTCGAATTCATAAGAAGGGCTACCGCAACAAACCACTTAAAGAAGTCGACCAAAAAATAAATACAAACAAATCAAAAATTAGAGCAAGAGTGGAACATGTATTCGGCGATATGCATCAGACCATGGGCAGAGTAATAGTACGTCAAATAGGAATGGCCCGCAATGTGGCGGCAATTACAATGATGAATATTGCCTATAATATGAGACGATCAACTTATTTAAAAGTAAGTATGTACAAACAATAAAATTGCCGCAAAATGGCAATTAAAGCGTGAAAAAATCAAAGAAACAAGTCAAATATTGATCTCTATCTCAGTGAGAATCCAAGGCGATGCACACTGGGAAAACCCAACTATCCAAAATAAATAAGGGCGTAAAATGAAAAATCCAATGTGCCCCCCAAAAAATGAGGTTATCGGAGGTGCCCTTAATGTCCGTAAGCCAGGCTAAGCCAGGCTTCATTTATGATATGTCATACTGGCGCAGATATTTCAGGTTGATCGAAGCTCTGAAATAGGCAACGGATAGATTCCTGCGTCGGTAAGATATTACAATTAAGTCACTATGTAAGTAAAATATTGAAATTGTGTGTATGACATTTTGTAATACATGCAGAATGTCATGCACCCTCTTAGCATCGCAAAGGGAGCGGTATATCGTCATCTCACGTGTACTACCTCGTTCCATTCGCAGTTGGAATGTGTTTGAGTTCCTTGATGGTTTGTTCCTCTCTGGACCGGACAAGATTGCATTGGTGTGGCACCGGCAAGTCTGCTCCACAACTCGTGCCATGAAACGAGCTGATATTCTATGTACAAAAAGCCCAATATGCTGTAGTCTCATAACCTCATAAGTACTATTATCCCACCAAGTCGAGCAGTACTACAGAAATGTTCGGCAGATTCTCTCTTCGTAAGCTAGGATTGACGGCCAGGCAATTGGCTTTTGCCAGAGATCCCATTCAACAGGGGGAATCAAATTGGGTCTCTGCGAAAGCAGGACGGGCTTTGCAGACCACTTGAATCCTCAGTTATTGTATTTCGGCTTTATTCCAACTTTGTAGTTCAATTAGATTTCCTTCTGGGTCTCTTGCATAGACAAAAGTTATTTCACCAACACCATGAACTTCTTTTTTAGTTATTTTTCCAAATTTCTCACCTCCGTTCTGCACTAGACTATGGAGAACAACCTCAACACTTTCAACTTCAAAAGCAATGTGTCCAAATCCTCTCTTATTTGGCGGGACAGAATCTTGAGTTTTAATATTTTCGTATTGGTATATTTCAAGTGTAGGTCCATTTTCTCCATGTCCAGGAAGTAATAAATGTGCTCCCTCTAATTTGGCATTTTGTAATCCAGTCCCTTCTTCCAGCCATTTTCCAGATTGTTTTCTTATTGGAGGAAGAATTTTACAGTCGAAAGTCTTCACGTAAAAGCTCATGAGTTCTTTCCAATTTGTACTCACAATATTTGTATGTGCAAACCTCATTTTTGTAAGATTAAATTGTGTCTAGATCAGAAACAGTAAATTCATTGTCAGTGTTTCCAGTATTTCTCGTTGTCGCTGGTTCAAAAAGCATTACACTAACCTCTTCGGGAGCGTATGGCTTGTGTTCAGTTCCTTTTGGAATGATTACAAATTCCCCTGAGTTTAGCTCTAAGGTTTCATCATTTAACTTAATGAACAGTTTGCCTTTTATGACATAGAACAGTTCATCTTCCTGTTCGTGTTTATGCATAACGAATTCTCCCTTGAATTTTGCTAGTTTAACTAATTGATTGTTAAGCGCTCCAATTATTTTTGGAGTCCAGTATTCGTTGAATGTTTTTAACTTCGACTGTAGGTTAACCTTTTTTATTTCCATGATTTATTTTTAAGAATTTTAAATTCGTGTTCAACGCTGGAAGATATTGCTTTCCCCCTATGTCATCTGCGTCCTAATGTCACAAAATCAATCTGGCAACAACTCGTGCCAAGATACGAGATGACAATCCTATGTCCAGAAAGCCAATATGCTGTAATCTCATCACCCCATGAGCATAATTATCCCTCCAGGTCGATCAGTACTATAGAAATATTCGGCAGATTCTCTCTTCGTAAGCTAGGATTGACGAGCATGTCGATTGGTTTTTTCCAGCGATCCCATTCGCCAGAGGATTCAAATTGGGTCCCTGCTAGAGCAGGACAGGCTTTGCCGACCACTTGTATCCTCAATTATTGTCGTCTAGCTTATTTTTTCATTTCTTCAACCAAACTTCTACTAACTACTGTGTCATATATGATTTTTAATTCCAGGATTTTATTTTGACCGTCGAATTCAATTATGTCTATCACATCAAATACGACAATTTTTCCTGATTTTACTGTCCAGGTATATTTGAAGTGCAATGCAATTTTTCCAAAATCAGAATTTTCAAAAATTTCAATTATTTTTAGTTCTGAATTGAGGGTGTCCTCAGCTAGTGTCCTATAGAATTCACTTGCTCCTTTTTTTCCATATATTGGCGAGCTAACTTTTCCATTTTCTGCGAATAAACTAATTATTCCCTCCGCATTACCTTTTGAGAGGTGCTCGATGTATTGTTTTGCTATTTCTTTTTTCATCTTTAGTACCGTTAATTTACAAGCCTTTTTGAAACTTTAAACACTATATTTTTCTTTTGCTCGCCAACAACGGTTCGATGATATGAAGCGGACTTGGCGATAGCAGGACTGAATCTCATGACACTTATGTGCCTTGAATGGCTACTAAATCATTCTTGTAAAAGTACGGAGAATGGCGATACTTGTAGGTGGAAGTCCGTGCGATGCGAGATTCTAATAGGACAAG
>CBDCVP010000015.1:0-16831 GCA_965223025.1 Saprospiraceae bacterium | reverse complement strand
CGTTATCATCGAAAGCCTGAGACACCCGTTGAATATATGCGGGTGAAGGATTTGATTTTACCAACCGTTGAATCAACTGCCTTCCGATAAAAGGCCCCACATTGGGGTGCTGAAAAAGATTGTCGACAGCATCTACTATATCTTTCATACCGGCCTGACCTGCTGGTATGACGGTGCCATTCAAGAGCTGTTTTTCCCCTGGTTCATGATAATCTTCATACATGATCATGGGCAGGGTCATATCTGCAGTGTAGATGCCTGCACCAAAATAAACTTCATCAGCATACATATTTGGTATCACATCGGCCACACCCAGTCCCGACCAGATCTTTGCAAACTCCTTGATTTCATGCTGGCCGTAGGTGGGAATGTCTTTGCCTTGGTCGTCGACCACACGGGTACCATCGGGATTGAGCTGATACAGACCGATCGAAAACAACTGCATCGCCTCTCGTGCATAGTTCTCATCAGGGTGAATGTTCTCTTCAGGGATAGCTTTGGGGTTATTTAGATGACTCAGGTAAAATCCCATACAGGGGTGAAGTGATACTTCACTCAGGATATCTCGATAATTGCCAAAAGCATTTTTTAGGAAAATATCATAGTAGCTGGCCAGGCCATCCCCATATCCTTCCAGTTCTGAATTGATAGAAATGACCAAAATCTCAGACAATGCAAAAGCAATGCGATGGCGCAGTGCATCATCTCCTTGGGTAAAAGCATCCCACCATGTGTAGTTAAATATTTTCCAATTGGGCCGGTACCCCAATTCACTGGTATCACCACCATTGGCCACAAACCAGTCATCTACATCTTCGTGTACTTGGCGCAGTTGTTCTAGCATACTGGTATAAGGACTGGAAAACTGGCCATCCAGCCATGCATCATAACCAATTTCAGCTACGTTTTCTACCTCTGCAAGATCCGATCCCAAGGTAGCTTGTGCTAAGAATCGAGAAGCGGCAAGTTTTTCCGCATCCAGGCCTGCGCCATCAATGGTTTTATCACCCGAGGCTTTCTGAGGCCAATATTCGGGCTGGTAGTCACTACTGGTCGTTACTGTAATTTGATCGCTATTACCGGCGCCCAGTTGAATCACCTGGGCGCCTGTGTAATAGTGTAGCAACAAACTTAAAACGCAAAGTAAATTTTTTGACATACGGTCAGGATTTATCTATCAACACAGGCATGGAGTCCTTGAGTATGTCCTTGGTAGTAACAAGATCCCGGGATCGACGAATCCGTTGCCTAGGAGTCATCGTATCTGGACTACGATGTCAAGGTGGCATGGGAATCGAGTGAAAATCTCATCCAAGATCGGCTTATTTTATGAAAAATGGTGCTTACCTTATTGGCTCACTTGTGATGACCATATAACCGCACATTCCCCTGATTTTCGGTTACGATGATGAGTTTTTCATGCTTGAGATAAGTGATTTTTCGCATATCACCGTCTAGTTTTAGACCACTTTCCCTGGTTGGTATTGCGTCAAAAGTGCCATCGCCACGACCACTTAAGAATGTGCCAAATGAAGCATCGTTTTGGCCAAAGATCGGCTCTTTGGCAAAATTGTTTCCGACAAGGAGCACATCAAGGGTCCCATCACTATTGAGATCCTCGACAAGTACATCGTTGACGGGTGATTGTTGAGCCTCGAAAGGCAAGGCTGTAAAGGTAAACCTTCCATCTCCGTGGTTGAATGCAATGCCAGTGCGGATTTCTGTTGCATAGCGCTTAGAGACTCCTCTTAGGTCACCACTGGTAAAAAGGTCATCCAAACTAGCAGCTGAATATTCCTTATAGGTCTGAAATCTCTTTCGGTATTGAATAATCTGGTCACTCAAGGTACCTAGGGGATGGATGGCTACTTCCTTATCTTTTAGGAATACACCCCAAATTGGATCAGTGCTTCCATCTTCGTTAAAATCCTTTGCCAACAGGCTTAGCGGCTGCTCGTCCGAGGCCTTGTATATGGAATTTAATCCTTCATTACCCAATACAAGGTCCCAATCTCCATCATCATCCAGATCTGCCGCTTTGATGCAATTCCACCATCCCGACGGGAGGCTCAGCTCCTCATGGACAAAATCTCGATCATTTTTACGCAGCAAATGTACACCTGACCAATGCCCGGTGAGCATAATATCTTCATCTTCATCCCGATCAATGTCAAGAGACAACATGGCTTCGATGGCCAGATCATCTGGGAGCCATGAGACCTGGGTCCTTATAAATCCGCCAGTATCTTGGAGCAGGAGGAGACTTGGGCAAGGATTTGGAAATGCACCAGGGATATAATATCCTCCAAAGAGCAGGTCGACAGCTCCATCTGCATTAAAATCATGAGCAAGAATGCTCTGCGAGCAAACGGTCAATGATGGAAAAGCATTCACAGCAGTGATGCCCTGTTCGCTCCCCATGAATAACAGGGGCTGGTAAGCATCTCGCACGGTCATGGGCTGATCACTGACACCAGGTGCTACCACCACATCACTAAAACCATCTTGATTAAGATCTACAACAGACAATGCACCTACTTCCATCTGGCTGGTAGGTAGGGTATCCGATGGGAGGAATACACCATCGGATTGCTGATAAAAGATGACCGTGGGACTACCATGGTATGCTCCTCCAATGATGATATCCGTCCGTTGATCGGCATTAAAATCACCTTGAGCTATGACCGGACCATTGCGAGTAAGCATCCTTTGTAAGGTGTGTGTTTGCCTAAAGTCTACAAAGTCAGATTCCCGGTGAGTATAAAGCAGTCTTCCACCTTCATCAGTAAGAAACAGCGAAGCAGTCGGTAGTGGCTTCCTGGCTGTGCTAGCACTAGCTTCCTCTAGGATCAGTAATTGATTGGCTTTAATAGCTTTGATAGACTGTGTTTTTCCTCCTGGCCAGGTCACATCCAGCCGGTCTAATTGGTCCATGTCAGCTAGTCCGAAAGTCAAGGGGGTATTCATACTCGATTGGTATCCACGTGTAGGATAGTAATCAAGTACCTGACTTTTGCCACCACTATGAACCATCACGGAAGTGCCAATTCCTTCGATATTCCCAATACCACCCCGAAAAGCCACTTGCAAGTAATTATTCTTAACGCTGTGGTTCTGGTATAGGAATGCTTCCTCGTCGATATTGTTTACTACGAGCTCGAGGTCTCCATCAAGATCCAAGTCTGCGTAGGCTGCTCCATTGGAGAACGATGCATCGTCAAGTCCCCATAATTTTGAGACATCTCTAAAGGCAGCATCCGGCATGTTCTTAAAGGCATAGTTTCTCAGTTTTATCTCCGGGATCTCCTTCAAGATCTGCTCACGATTTTCTTCTTGAGATTTTGCATTGCCAAAGAAGTTCTGAGTTTTATTAAAATTGATAAAATCAAGGTCGGTCACATTCTTGCGATAACCATTAGTAACAAACATGTCTTTCCAACCATCGAGATCATAGTCCGCCAGGAGTACACTCCAACTCCAATCGGTGGTGGCTACGTCATACATAAATCCCTGTTCACTGAAATATGGTATACTATCCAATGTGCCCTGATTTACCTGTAGACAATTGCGCATGTACTGCAATTGATAATTATACTGTGAGACGCTCAGGTTCTTTTTATCGTAGTCGCCACGAGCAATCATTTGTTTTAATCTGGCATTATCTTCTGGAAGCATGTCCAGCTGAAGAACATCGCAGTATAGATCGTTGTTAAAATCTGCAGCATCGATCCCCATTCCGTACAAACTTGTGTGTTTGGTCGCTTGTTGCAGTATATCGGTGAAAGTGCCATCCTCATTGTTCAGATAGAGAGCATCATTACTCAGAAAGTCATTTGAGCAGTAGATGTCCGTGTAGCCGTCCATATTAAAATCAGCCAACGCGACGCCCAGTCCAAGTCCTTCATTCAAGATACCTGCCCGCTCCGAAACATCCTTATATTGGTAGGTTCCATCGGCTTGTTTTCCGAGGTTCTCAAAAAGTTTGTCACTTGACGGATGTGTACCATCATTTACGACAGGCCGAAGGATGTTGGGATTGGATAGATCTGGAGCTGTATTTAGCATAAAGGCATCCAGATCTCCATCTAGGTCATAGTCAAAAAAAACAGTCTGCATGGTGAAGCCCCTAAAGGCTAATCCATAAACTTCTCCTTGCTCCTGAAAGCTGGGATCCTCTGATTGTTGATTGACGTACAACTGGTTCGCGCTCTGATCAAAACCTTCATGCTGTGCCATCGAAAGGTAGACATCAGGCCAACCATCTTGGTTGATATCCACAATACTGATGCCAGTCACCCAACCTCCATTTTTCAGACCAGTGTCGACGGCTTTCTCATATTTCAGATTGCCCATTCCCATATAGAGCTCAGGTGCCTTCTGATTGGCAGTAAAACAGATGTCGAGAATGCCATCGACATTGAAGTCTGCAATACCTACACCACCACCATTGTAAAAGTTGGTAAATGTAAAAGCATTTACGACGTCATTTGTCTTTGGATCATTTACAAAAGTGATACCTGTTTCTGAAGCATCCAAACGACTAAATAATCGTGGTTCTTTTTTGGCACAGCCTAATAGTAAGATCGAAGCAAAGACAATCGAGGTAATATGCTTCATCTGGATGGATTTATATGTGCGTCAAAGGTCGTGAAATTGGTACTGATATGAAAGCACAAACTCCCTTTACTGCAACAATAAAGGGAGTCTGGATAGCTGTGCTCAGTAGGGCTGATTTAGTATCCTGGATTTTGGTCAGCTTGCGATAAATTTGGATTGTTGTCAATCTCAGTTTGAGGAATCGGCAACAGTTCGTGTTTATTGGCCAAAAAGTATGACAATGGTTCCTCATCCAATTTGCCATTCTTCCTCCAACGAATGATGTCGAAGTCTCTGACCTGTTCTCCACAGAGCTCGATATAACGTTCGTGCTGAATGGATTTTCGCAGTTCGTCTTGACTGCCTGCAGGATAATTGGCGGTGGGTAGTGGTGGCATATCTACGGATGGTCGAGCTCTCACTTGATTGACCAGCTCCAAGGCTCGATCCATATTGCCCAGTTCATTCTCACACTCGGCCAACATTAGTAGAACATCGGCGTAACGAATGATGCGCTGATTGATACCACTGGTGGAATATCCTGCATCCTTCTTGTACAAAACTGAGTATTTCTGCCACGAAACTTTCTGCTCTACACCGTCCACGATCGATGTATTTCCCTGTACCCTATCGGGAGTCATTACACTCTCGCCATTATTGAAGGGTTCACCCTCTAGCCAAAAGCTATGATCGTAACGAGGATCGTCTTTGGCATCTCCTTTTGAAGTACGCTCGTAGGAGTTTAATAATTTATCCGAAGGAATCACATTTCGCCACCCCACTGCAGAGTATTCTTGGGTGCGCACCGTTTCTTCTGCCACATTTTGTCCATCGCTGTCGCTTCCCCAATTGTAAGCACCGCCTGAGGGAGCATACACGACCTCAAAAATCGACTCAGCATTAAACTCACCCTCCTCGTTAGTCAAATCAAGATAGTTGTCGACTAAAGCATACAGACCGGAATTCACTACTTTATCCAATTCGGTTTTTGCGGCATTGTAGTCACCGAGTTGTAAATGCACCCGTGCCAACAGTGCCTGGGCTGCGCCTTTAGTGGCTCTTCCCAGATTACTATCATCGTAGGTGTCGGGCAGTGCTCCTTGCGCGAAATTAAGATCATCGACCGCTACTGCGTACACAGCGCTCTGTGGAGATTTAGCTACCGAGCCGTCTACCGTTTTTACAAAATCAGTATAGACAGGAGCATCGCCGTACAATGAGGCGATCTCATAGTATGCCCAGGCTCGCAAGAACCTGGCTTCTCCTAAGAGTCGATTGCGCAAGCCATCATCGATATTTTCCACATCGGGGGCCTTACTGATGATCACATTTGCTCGATGTATGGTACGATACCAACCCCTCCACACAAAATTCACCAACCGGTTGCCCGGATCGTGTACTCCGATGAGCAGCTGGTTTCGGGGGGTCTCAAGCTGGCCACCACCTGATGCCATCTCATCACTGTGCAAGTCATGGGTGAAATACCACTCACGAGAAACGAGGCTGTTGGATTGAACCATCGCATATATAGAATTCACACCAGCGGTCAATTCAGCACCATTATTAAAATAGGTATCGAAAGTAACCCCATTGGGGTTGATTTTATTAAGGTCGTCCTTATCACAACTTAGGAATGTTCCTAGTAGGAGAAGGCTGGAAATCATCAAGATTTTTTTCATCTCTGCTTTTTTTAATTGTCTTTTGTTCACAATAAAGAGATTAGAAACTCACATTGAGTCCGGCCATGAATGTACGAGCTTGCGGATATTGGCCATAGTCAATACCTTGAGTGAGCAAGTTTCCATATTTAGAACCAATCTCAGGATCGTAGCCAGTGTATTTAGTAAAGGTCAGCAAATTTTGAGCTGAAACATAGACTCGCAATCTGCTGATGATGCTGTTGGTCAATGCGCCGATCTTATCTGTAGGAATGGTATAGCCAATGCTCAGATTCTTTACTCGCAGATATGATCCATCCTCAAGAAATCGATCTGAGGTCCTTGAATTTTGATTGGGGTCACCACTCACTGCACGCGGTACGTCCGTATCTGTGTTTGAAGGGGTCCAGGCATCCAATACATCGGTGGTAGAATTAAACAATCTCAACATACCCTGACCAATGACCTTGGTACCATTGTATATCTTGTTCCCCTGAACTCCCTGAAGATATAAGGTAAAGTCAAAATCTCTGTATGTACCTCCCCAATTGATGCCGTACGATAATTTTGGTAGGTAACTTCCCAAGAAAGTACGATCATCTCCATTGATCTGACCATCACCATCGATATCTCTAAACTTTATGTCACCAGGTGCTGTATTGTCGTTTTGATAAAAGCCATTGGGTGCTGAATCGTTGAGCGCATCAATTTCGGCCTGAGATTGAAAGATACTCTCCACCTCCCAACCAAAGAATGACTGGATGGGTTCCCCTTCCTGGGTTCTGGTAATGTCAAAACCACCAAAATCTGAATTGTTTCCTGCATCTATGGTTGCATTGGCCGTGGCCAAACTCAATACTTCATTACGAGTTACATCGAAGGTACCCGTCAGACTCCAGTTAAAGTCTGTACTGCTGTAATTATAGCCCAAGGTTGCTTCAAAACCATAATTACGCATACTTCCTACGTTGGCTAGAGGACTTGAGGAATAACCGATTGAAACTGGTATCGGCACTCGCAGGAGCAGACCATCGGTCTCTCGGTTATAATACTCGGCCGTCAAAGATACCTTGTTGTTCCATAGGGAGGCGTCTACACCAATGTTTGTCATGGTGGTAACCTCCCAACTAAGGTCGATATTACCTAATTGGTTAAAATATGATCCCAAAGTTGGGTCATTCCCAAATGGATACAGGGTGTTGTTGGCTTGGATCAGTGGTTGCCATTCGTAGTCACCGATCGAGTTATATCCGGATTCACCCCAACTTCCCCTAATCTTCAATTCGCTGATGGCAGGTATGTCTTTCAAAAAGGGCTCTTCACTCAATCTCCAGCCCACCGATACGGCGGGGAAAGTACCCCATTTTCTTCCCGGAGCAAATTTTGAAGAACCATCACGTCGCATTGATGCTCCCAACAGATACTTACCTGCAAACTCATAATTAATCCGGCCAACATATGAAATCAACACATTTTCGTTAAAAGTTGAGTTGACTGATGGATTGGAAATACCCTGGAGTACCAGAATATTGTTGTCGGGCCTTTGACCGGAAGCATTTAATCCTCGGAATTTCGCATCCTGTCGTTCTGCAACTGCCAAGACGTTGAGGTGATGCTGGCCAAAATCCTTGTCAAATGTGAGTGCATTGGTGAAAACGGTGGAGGTGAACTGATTCCTATTATCCTGTAGGGATGCAATCGGTCTGGTGCGGTTTCCATCGTCATATATGGGTGAGAATCCACTGAAGCGATTGTTTGCATAGTCTAATCCTGCCGTAAAGCGATAGCTCAACCAATCGGTAAATTTAATGTCCGTAAATACTGATCCGATTAATTTGAATCCATGGTTTACCCGGTTTTGTTGCTCGTGCTCTGCAACCCTAAGAGGGTTTTCAGGATCTGTTGCGTCCAGACCTTGAGCGGTCGTACTAAATCCTCCCAATTTGGTGGGATCGCGCTCAGGCCAATAGGGGATCCATCCGCATCATGTTCATGACAAGGCTTCTTCCACCACCATCTCTTTCTGCCGTTTGGCGATCTGCTGATGCAGTAAATGTCTGGCCAATTGTGATGTGTTTTCCGATGCTATGATCGGAATTGACGCGAAATGATTTTCGATTGTAATCTGTAAAGGGCATGATCCCATCCTGTTGGAAATAGCCAAATGAGGTATAAAATCGAGATATATCATTGCCTCCAGATATCGATAATTGATTATCACTGATCGGGGCATTGCGAAACATGACATCCTGCCAATCAGTATCTGTATCTGCAAATGTGGTACTGGCACCTTCATAGATTGGCGTGTTAAGACTTGTGAAGCGACCAGGTACGGGCTGTCCCGAAGCAGTAAGTAGTGTTGTGCCATATTCGATGTACTGATCACGGTTGAGTAAATCGAGTGTTTTCCAGGCCGATTGAGTGCCATAGTAACTATCGAGGTTCACCTTCATCTTACCAGCTGACCCTTTCTTAGTCGTCACCAAAATCACTCCATTGGCAGCTCTGGATCCATAGATGGCAGCCGAACTTGCATCCTTAAGGACCTCCAGGGATTCGATATCCTTTGGATCAATATTATTTATCCCTCCGGCAGGTATTCCATCGATCACATATAGAGGATTGGGATTTAAACTGACTGAACCGACACCGCGTATTCGGAATGATGGGTTCAGTGCCAGGACTACTGTTGTTGGTGATCTGTACTCCGGGGACACGACCTTGCATTGCCTGAGTGAAACTAGCCACTGGCAGTGCCTTTAAATCTTCGCTCGAGACACTTGAGACCGCACCGGTCACCGATGATTTCTTCTGTGTCCCATAGCCCACCACTACGATCTGTTCTAAGGTCTTGGTGTCCTCAACGAGTGTTACATTGATGACACTTCTGTCTCCCACCGTCTGCTCTTGAGAGGCATATCCGGTGTAGCTAAACACTAAAACTGTAGTGGGTGTAGCATTCTCAATCGAGTATCGTCCATCTAGGTCAGAGACGGTTCCTTGGGTCGTCTCCTTTACCTGGATAGTCACACCAGGAAGGGTCTCACCAGTGGCGGTCGACACAAACTCCCGATACCTGGGCTATTAGGCTGGTTCCCCACGTGAGCATGATCATGCCCGTGATCACATACTTATAAAGATGTAACCTGGATTTGCAGCATTGCACAAAATTTAGTCTCATATGGCAGTATTAAGTAATTAAAAAAATGATTGTTTCTTCCCTTTATCTAGCCTCTTCTGTGGAGGCCTAAAACATCTTGACTAAAGGAGTCAAGTTCTTAACCTTTGCGTTACAGGAGCGCTAATTTACAATATTGCATCAATTTACAAACCAGAATTCCACTTAGTTCTATATTTCACAATATTACTTGGCAGTATCAATAAAAATTAGTATAATATATTGTACTTGATCTATTTTACCGACTAACTAGAACTAATATGGTCAGGCTCTTAGGACTTTCATGCTTTGACTACAACGCACCGACCCTTTCCAATGCTGCGAGCATTCTCAATAAATTCTTAACATCGAACCAGTCGGAGGATATGCAATAGGATACTCCCTTGGGCTCTCTCTAATGGTCATCTCTCAATCTCTTAATGCCATTCACCAATGATCGGAGATTGTGATAATTTCCTTTCCATATTGATCCTTTGTGGACTTTGACTGCTTCAGGAGATTCATCCGTACTGTGTATGTAGAAACCTCCGTGGGTCTTGTCCACGAGATAACGATCTATATGCTCCACTTGATTGGTAAAGAACTCGATATAAGGAAGTGCATCATTGGGATACATATCTGCCATGATGAGCATGGTATTCATGGCCTCCAGTTGTGCCCACCAAGCTTTGGTATGATGGATGATCTTCATTGGACCACCCGTCACTTCATAATATCCCGCATCATATATCCCTCCAGATTCCTCATCCCATCCGTGTTTTAGGGTGTGATCTACCATCTGCTTGGCCACCATTCTTGTTTTATCATCCTCGGCATGATGACTGATATGTGATGCTTCCATCAGCAAATAGGCAGTTTCAATATCGTGACCAAAAGATACATGATCCCGATGGTAGTTCGCCTCCCGCACAGCTGCTGCTGAGTCGCGGTACTCTACGGGTTTCCAATCTGCCTGGGAAAAGAGAGTCAGATAGCCTTTTTCACCCGTGATGGTATCTCTGATCAGTATTAACATTTCATCCAGTCGTTCTTTGACTAGTGGATCGGGCCATATCTGATACAGCTCGGTCAGGGCTTCTAATAAGTGAATCGAACTATTTTGGTCCTTGGGTGGGGCCGTATGTCCCTCCTTCATAGCCTGGCCATCTCGACGGAGGAATTGAAAATATCCCAGCGACGACGGATCATGACTGTGCTGCTCCAGCCATTTAAAGGCTTTCTTTGCAAGCATCAGACTCTCGCGACTTCCGGATGCCCGGTGGTAGGCCGCACAACCATAGATGCCGAATGCATTTCCATAGGCTGTCTTGACGATACCCGCAGGATCACCCCCTGGTATAGGATTGCCTTGTCGATCTACCGTCTGAAAAAAACCTCCAAACTCCTCATCCCACATGTAATCCTGAAGAAATGTGAATCCATGTGCTGCATGGTCTAAGTAGTTTCGATCCGGATAAAACTCAGCTGCCACGGAGAGCGACCATATATGCCGTGCTTGAGTGACAATCATCTTATTTTGCGGCCCATTTAAATTCCACTCATGATCAAAATCACTGTAGAATCCGCCCTCCGCAGTATCGATGACAGCAGGATACCAATTGCCAAGGCATGAGGTATTGAGCAATCGCTCCATTTCATTGGCCAAAGAGTCCCGATTTAAGATGTGACTATCATGAACATCGGAGCTAGTTTGGCCTGTGCAAGCCGATGCCAGGATCCCCAGAAACAAGTAAAAGAGGTACATGTGGTCCAGTTTTCACCTAAGATAACGAATTGACATGCTTCCGAAGGTGGTGAGGATAAGTGAAAGGTGTCTTCCTTTATGGCAAAAACAGGTTGAACATTAAAAAGGGGCACACCCCAACGAGATGTGCCCTTCCAAAATTTCTAAAACCCTGTTAACTCTACATACCTTATAAACCAAAGGCGTAATAATAAGTCTCATCGTCCCCGGGGTATTTACCCTCGATCATAATGCCGCCCTTCTCACTCTCTAAAATTTCCACGAGATCTTCGACGGTGCCAACGCGTTGTTTATTTACCCTGGAGATGATAAATCCCTCCTCCATATTGGTCTGTGTACGTAATTTACCACGGCCTAATCTGACCACTTTGACTCCGCCACTGAGATCTAAGGCCTCCAGCTCCTCATCCGAGGCGTTGGCAAAAGAGGCGCCCAATCTCTCTATGATTTCATCCTTTGGGGCCATAGCAACCACTTCTGTGTTACCATCGCGGTTTTTTAAAGTCACCATCAGATCCCTCTCCCTACCGTCGCGCAAGATTTTGATTTTCACCACATCGCCTGGACGATGCCTGCCAATCATTTCCAGCAGCACGGATGATTCAGCAGTTTTCACACCTTCGACCTCAACGATGACATCTCCGACCTTCATACCTGCCTCTGCCGCAGCAGACTCGCCGGTGAGGCTGTCGACATAAACACCTGAGTTGATATCCAGCCCTTTGTCTTCTGCCATGGCTCCATTTACATCCCGAATCAGTGCACCGATAAATCCTCGTTGCACAACCCCATACTCTTTCAAGTCTGTCACCACTTTATAGACCATATTACTGGGTACGGCAAAAGCATAACCAGAATAGCTGCCGGTCGGCGAAGCTATGGCGGTGTTGATGCCAATCAGATCACCTTGGAGATTGACCAGTGCGCCACCGCTATTGCCCGGATTTACGGCTGCATCGGTCTGAATGAATGATTCGATCGGTGTGCGATCCCTCATGATGTTTATGTTCCGACCTTTTGCACTGACGATACCTGCTGTGACCGTGGAAGCTAAGTTGAAAGGATTGCCAACTGCCACAGCCCATTCTCCTACCTTCACTTGATCGGAATTGGCAAACTGAATAAAGGACAGGTCCTCCACATTGATTCTCAACAATGCAATATCCGTGGATGGATCAACGCCTACTACTTTGGCCGAGTAGTTGCGCTTGTCATGAAGGGTCACTTCAATGTCTTCCGCATCATCAATCACGTGATTATTAGTGACTATATATCCGTCAGAGCTGATGATCACTCCTGAACCGGTGCCTTGTCTCATTGGTCTTTCCTGCCTTCCCCGCTCCTGAGGTTGTGGAGTGCCAAAAAAATCACGGAATGGATCTGGTAAGTTCCTAAAATCAAAGGGTGATTGCGCTTGGTCATTGCGTGGGACACGCACCGATGATCGAATGTGTACCACTGCTGGCAACGTTTTGTCTGCAGCAGTGGTGAAGTCTATGGCTTCTGAAAGCCCATTCTCCGTATCGGGATTCAGGGTGAAATGTACAGGTGTATCCGCATTAGAGACGATTTTATTGGTCACACCAATATCGAAAAACTCCATCCCTCCCAACATGATCGCTCCACCCAACACGACCGCAAATGCAAATAATAATACGTTTTTCATCTAAGGTTAATTTTTTGACATTTGATAGATACTGACTGTTATTCTGACGCCCAAAAAGGGCGATCTACAACTGACAATAATAAAGCACTATAATGACGTTTTTGTTCCGAAAACAGTCTCGGGAAATACCTTTTTAAAAAAAAATTAACGCTCTACCGGATCTTCAAAAATGTCGACCATAAATACGGTCAAATAAGCACATTCTTTCTCTATTGCTACAATCAGGTATCAACGGTCTGCTCTGTGCTAACAAGTCACCAATCGGTCCTTTACCTGACTACTCCTTCCATCGTATACTCAATTTTTTACCCAGCGCAATGTCTGCTGCTGCCCCTCTGCCTGGACATGGAGCATATACACCCCGGATGTGAGATTTCCTGTCCTGACTGAGTGATATCTGGCCTCATGCAGATGTATTTTCTCACTACTTAGTTTCTGACCGCTCAGGTTCAACAAGGTCAATATCACTTCCACTGGATAGGCAGGATGCAACCATAGCAGCAAGTCCTGACCGCTAGGATTTCCATGAATCTGCACACCCAAATCACGGGCTTTGTCCAGGTCATCAATGCCGACTGCCATCGTACCTACCTGAAATTCATCGAGTTGCCATCCCCAACCTTCAACAAAGGGATCGGATACTAATCTGAAGCGTACAAAGGTGGTATCTCCTTCGTCAAAAAAATCTTGCAAATCAAATGTTCGCTGCAATCGCAAAGCCGGAGTAGCCGTATTCGGACTTTCCTTGTACGCACTTGCCCAGATGGACTCAGCCCTAGAATCATAGCCCGCGATCACCTGCCAGCTCGCTCCCCGGTCGGCCGTCGCTTCGATGACACAGTAGTCATAAAAATCGGACGATGGAAACGGCTCAGAATCACCAGGTTCAACCAACACGATCTCATTGAAGCTCACGTCTGAAGTTTCTGGACCTACCACAATAGGTTTTTGAAAAATCGCCGCATACTCAGATAAGCCTTGATAAGGATGGGGAGTGTTTAATGACCGGTCGGAGAAATTAACGGGGCTCGAATAGAAAGTGTTTAAGGTGGCAAAATCATGCTGACCTGCCTCAAAATCGTTGAAGTAATCGGATGCCACTTCATCTTGCACTGAGAAGGCATACAAGGATGTGAGATGCATCAAAGGCACTCCCTGTTGATAACTCTTCATGACGACATCCACCTCCACAATTTCCTGTGCTGGCAGGGGTGAAAGCATCGTCACCCTGGCATCAACCTTTGGTACCTCGTTTTCACCAAACCTTTCAGTGATGGTGATCGTATCTCCCTCATACAGATAGATGAATTGGATCACCGTCGAATCATAAGCAGTACGCAGGTTGTATGCTCCCCAAACCATCCCATCCAGGGCATAGTCATTTGTCGCAAGTTCGGGACTCAGGAAAGTCACTGCCGGTGGTTCATATCCATCTAATTCGGGCAGAGAAACACTCCATATCCCTCGGCCATGTGTAGCAACTATTACCTGGTCATTCACGATTTTCATATCCCATATAGAGGCAGGAGGCAATCCATTATCTGAGTATTGCCAACTGAGCCCGCGATCGGTACTCTCAAAGAGCCCGATTTCGGTGCCGGCCCACAGTATTTGATCGTCGTATGGCATCACTAGGAGACAGTAGGTAGCTACATCAGGGTATCCATTATCACTGTCATTCTGGTTGCCTCCAAATCCAGAGATGTCATCCAGGGTATGACCTAAGTCTTCAGTGCGGATGATCTTTGGTCCATTGGCTTGAGAAAATAGAAAGTAGGCGGTACTATCGTCCAAAGGATGAGTGGCTACATTGGTCATGATGCCAAGCTCGGCGGACAGGTATGGACTGATGGGAGAAAAACTATTGCCTCCATCTTGAGACACCGTCATGCTGGATTCGGCACTTAGTGAAGCTCCTGACCATACGACATTTGGTGTGGCAAGTGAGATCCTGGTAGGTGTGGGAAGACCCCCCGACTGCCATTGCTCTGGCATCTCTATCACCTTCCAACTTTCTCCAAAATCAATCGACTTAATGAGTCCTTGGGTAGTCACGGCAAAGATAAGGTTCGGTTCTTGCTTGGAACCTGCCAACCTTGTGAGAAAGGGTCCCAGGCCTGGAGTCTGCAGTTGCCGCCAAGTCACTCCCCCATCATCCGATCGAAACATTGTATTGAATTGGGCAGTCTCAATGATCTTATTGAGATCATTGTAATGCCACACTGTCTCAAATCCATCGCCACCAGGTGCCTGAATCCATTTACTACTGGCCTCAGGATCCACCGTAGAGATCCAACTTCCATTGTCCTGAGTACCACCCACATATCTATCCATCCCGTTTGCTTTGTCAACACCATAAAATTGGGCAGTATTGTAGCCGTCCAGGGTTTTGAAAGTGCGCATGTTGGTACATCCTGGGTCGATGCATTCCTCCTTGAAGGAATCTCCAGTCTGGATGAATGTCGCACCCCCATCAAATGAAAGAGCCACACCGCCATCGTTGGCATCATAGAAATAAAAGGTCTGGTTAATCTTGTCGATGGGCACCAGCTGGATGTTGTGGTGGTCTACATGTACACCCTTACTACTCGCTCCTGCAAACTCGCTTTGCCGGTAGGTACCATACCCGTCCGTCACCGGTTGCATATCCGCTATATATCGTCTCCCGGAAGTGTCAAATCTCTCTACGGTGATGTGCAGGATTGCTCCTGCACCCCCTACGTATATCTGACTGCTGTCGTATGGATGTACAGCGATGCAATTGTTGTACCATCCCTGACCTCCAAACCAGTCTCCAAATCCCTGGGACGCATCTTCGCGTTGCACATTCATCCAAGTACTGCCGCCATCCGATGAGGTCAGTAGGCGGGAAGCACTAGATGACCCAGTATTGTCAAGATTGGGTGACCTCAACTCTGCCGAGAGATAGAGAAAATCTGGATGTGTGGGTGACACCGCCATTTCCATTCTTCGAAAGGAGTCGACCTCTAAGATTGGTGTCCATGTGTCTCCCCTATCCTGGCTTTTAAGGACCCCTTCTCCATTGATGACTGCATAGATGATATTAAAATCTGTGGGATCCGCAACCAACTGCTGAATGGCACGGTCGGAGACATAGGTAGATCTGACCTGCAGCCCTCCATCGACAGATTTCATAATGGACGAAATGCTGTCCTCCAGCGGTGCCCTGGGATGAATCAAAGTCGAAAACAGAAACTCATCTGCATCGGCTGGATTGGCTATGACACGGTACACTACGGCAATGTCATCACGTTGGGCGGTGGCTTCGATCCGTGACCAACTCTCACCGGCATCCGTACTTTTCCAGAGACCACTGCCCACAATGTTTCTAGCAGCTCCAAAACCCTCTCCAGTTCCGGCATAAAGCACTTGAGGTGCAGCAGCACTTCCAGCAATAGTGGTCGTAGCCAGGTTTGGCAGATGTGGAGTCAAATTTCTCCAGGTCAATCCATCTTCCGTCTTCCAAATCCCCCCTCCGGCGCTACCGACAAAGATGGTCTTTCTATCTGGATCAGAAGGATCTACCCAGAGGCCGCGAGTCCGGCCACCGACATTTCCCGGTCCCCGCTCTATCCAGGGTAAAGATGCAGCGCGCTTAGTCCGGCGCTGCCCGCGTGCGTGGGTAAATGCTGTGAAAACGTCACCCGATTTATATGCAGGTTTTGACATTCCAGACCTCGTGCGTATCAAGCGATGATAAGTCATGAATCGTTCTGGACCATCCATTTTCTGCCAGGCTGTGATTCCATCTTGGCTCATGGGCACCGCCACCGTTCTTTCCGATCGAATCGGCTCCTGGCAGCCGATCGCAATGGCCATGGCAGTGACCACACTGCATGCGTTCAAAATCCTATTCATCAAGGGTACCTAGTTTTCTTGTTTCAACGTGATAAATCCGTCGTACGGGTAGGTTTTCAGCCCGACCTGGTACAGATTCGAAGATGACCTGCCGATCATCATACCAGGCT
>CBDCVP010000014.1:0-15165 GCA_965223025.1 Saprospiraceae bacterium | reverse complement strand
CGCTTAGATATCACAATGCTCACTTCGTACAAAATGTACAGAGGCACTCCGATCAGCATCTGCGTGGTGGGATCGGGTGGTGTAATGATGGCGGCCATAACCAAAATCACCACGACGGCCATGCGGCGATACTTCCGCATAAATTCCGGTGTGATCAATCCCACTTTCGAAAGAAAGTACACGACGATGGGCAGCTCAAAGATGATACCGGCTGGCACTGTATACATGGTCATATTATTCACATAAGAGGTCAGCGTCGCAGTGGACGCTGTATCCGCAACCTCATATCCGGATAAAAAACTCAATGCAAAAGGTGAGATAATCAGGTAGCCAAAACACACACCAATGAGAAACAAACACGAGCAGATCAGTACAATACCCCTGGCAGCTTGTTGCTCATTTGGGTACAGACCCGGTTTGATGAATTTCCAGACCTCGTAGAATATATAGGGAAATGCTACCACGAGGCCGAGAATGATCGACACTTTGAGGTGGGTAATAAATTTCTCTTCCACCTTGATGGTCTGAATTTCTAAAAGTGGAGGTTCGCACATCGTATTGAAAAAATGACAAAAGAACTTGTAGGTAGGAAAATCACCAAATTTCGGACCGAAGATGATCCGGTCAAAGACAAAATCCTTGCTGAGAAACATCACAATACCAAAGAGGGCAATGGCAGCGATGGATCGTATCAAATGCCAACGCAAGACCTCCAAATGTTCCAGAAAGGACATTTCGCTCTCCAGCTGCGGTTGATGTGGTTGGACACTCTTACTTGCCATAGCACAAATGTACTATTCCGCATCATTCTTTGTCATCCATTTTTTTTGCACACGGCCTCACCAATGCGACCATGCACCAATAAGGAGGTGCTGCATTTAATGATTACATTTGCACACACTTCTTAATCAGATCCATGGATTGGGATATTTTTCTCGGATTTGTCATTCTAGCTGGCAGCATCTTTTTACTGGTCAAAGGCTCTGACTGGTTTGTCGACTCTGCTGAAAAGATTGGCCTTTCATTGGGAGTTTCACCTTTTATCATCGGAGTGACCATCGTGGCTTTTGGCACCTCACTGCCTGAGCTGGCCTCATCCATCACAGCTGTGCTCAATGACGAATCAGAGATCGTGAGTGGGGTGGTGATTGGGTCTAATATCACCAATATTTTACTGGTACTAGGGTTGGTGGCTTCGGTTGGACGAGTGGCGAAAATGGACTACGATCTGATGGATGTAGATATGCCCATGTTGGTTGGCTCGGCCTTGCTGCTTTGGTTTTGTTTCGCCGATCACCATTTGAGCAACTTTGAAGCCATCGTCATGCTGATAGGCTTGGTCATTTTCCTGGCAAACTCATTATCTGGGATCCAGCAATCTGATAAAGAGAGACCAAAGGCCACCTGGAAAGATGTGTTCTTACTGATTTTAGGTGGGGTATTTGTCAAGTATGGTGCCGACTTTACCGTCGATGCCATAGATGATCTGTCACGCAGCTTCGAACTGGATTCCACGGTCTTGGCTCAGACGCTGGTGGCACTCGGCACTTCACTTCCCGAAGTGGCAGTGTCCATCACCGCAGCCCGCAAAGGCAAACCGGGCATCGCGGTGGGCAATGTATTGGGCTCGAATATGTTTAATACCTATGCCGTGATCGCCATCCCATCTTTTTTTGGTCCCCTGGTGATCACTGAGACGACGCTGGGATTTTCACTTCCGTTTATGGTGGCTGCTACCGTCATTTTTGCCATCATTTCCATCGGCCAACGCATCACCAAGTGGGAGGGTTATATGCTATTGCTCTTCTATATCTTCTTCTTCAACCATTCGTTTGAAGGCGCATTCTAGATTTTGGCACTTCCACATTCATTGGCCAAGGGATTCGATCCCATTGCCTATCCAAGCGTGAAGTGCTTCAAACAATAAGACGGATAGCCACCATCTTCCGGCACTAAATTCAAACCATCAAAACATTTATTTTTGCGGCATCGTTATTGATTAACAACTTATCGAATATGCTAGAAAACTTGTTTGGCAACATGAAAGAGAAGCAGGCTGAGATGAAAAAGCGGCTTGCCCTGGAAGTAGTGGAAGCAGAGGTAGATGGAGGGAGCATCATGGTCAAGGCCAACGCCAATCGTGAGATTGTGGATATTGCGATTGACGCCGAGAAAGTGGATGTGCAGGACCTAGAGCAACTGCAAGATCTGCTGGTGATCGCTGTTAATCAGGCATTGGAGATCGCGACAGAACGTGAAGCTGCCGAAGCCGAAAAAATGATCAATGACCTGATGCCTCCGGGACTTGGTGGTCTGTTGGGAGGGTTGAATAGCTAATCGATGAAGCAAATATCGCTCTCACTCTTCCTTTATCTTCTACCTTATCAGGTGGCGGCACAGAATATTCCCGGCCTGGTGGCCCATTACTCTTTTGAAGCTTGCGATGCCACTGATGTAAGTCTCAATAACTCAGACGGCATTATTTTCGGTGATCCTACCTGCGATTGCGGAGTAGAAGGGAATGCCCTCTCACTAGACGGCGTAGATGACCATGTGGTGCTTGCCGGAAATGTGGAGAGCTATTTCGATGCGGATATTTTCACCCTCAGTATGTACTTCCGCACCACCGACAATGCCGGTACCCACGATATTCTGTCCAAGCGGAGCAGTTGTAATTTGGATCATGCCTTTGCGGTGCGGTACACCCCATCCTCTCGAACCTTGGTAGTAGATATTGCAGAATCGGATTCCGAAAGGACCTCCTTTAGTGAGAGACTCGATCCCGGGATCTGCTGGATACACTTGGTAGTGGTCAAGGACAGTCGAAGCCATAGTATATATGTCAATGGTGAATTCTTGGCCAGTCAACCCGTGACTAGCTTGATCGACTTGACCACCATGTCACCACTGCAAATAGGCAATGGCCCTTGCATCGGAACCAGCGATCGCAAGTTTGCCGGATTGGTAGATGAAATCAAGTTTTTTAACGAAGCCCTTTCACCAGCACAAATCAGCAGTCTCTACCTGGCCCCAGACCGGTTGATCACTGCCGATACCACGATTTATCAGGGCAGCAATGCCCAACTCAAGTCTGGCGCCACCTGTGCGCCAACCTATGCTTGGACGCCCAGCACTCAGACCAGCCCGGTAGATGGTCTGGTCACTTTGGCTACCCCTCCCAGCACTCAAACCTTCATGCTTCAATATCAGTACGAGTCATGTACCGCGACAGATTCTGTGCGCGTATCAGTGATCAATCCCGACAATATCGAATGTGGTAAGGTGCCTTTGCCCAATGCCTTTACTCCCAATGGTGATGGTCGCAACGATGTCTTTTTCATCAGTAATCCCTTTGCCCTCGAGGTACTCCAAGCATTTGAAATCTTCGATCGCTGGGGAAATGTTCTTTTTACGACGACCAATATCCGTGACTCTTGGGATGGTTATTACCGCGGTAAGCCTGTCAATCCAGGGCTGTACATGTACAAGATAAAATATACCTGCCAGGGACAAGATCTCGTGAAATCTGGCAGCATCATGCTCATCCGATAATCATCAATCCCATGCGATCAGTGTGTTTTATCATCCTAGGAATCGTCATCAGCCTATCTGAACCTGGCTGCCAAAATCCCGCTTCTGACCAATCAGCCGATAGCCCAAGTAGCGAAGTAGTGGACACAGCGATGGCAGCAAAGATCCAATTTGAGACGCTCAGGAAGGAATTTGGTGACATCTTTCATGGTGAAAAGGTGACCCTGCACTATGTGTTTAGCAATGAAGGGCTAAGTGACCTGGTCATCAAGCATGCGCGGGCCTCATGTGGTTGCACAAAACCCGTGTTTGCCGAAAATCCCATCCCTCCAGGTCAAAAAGATAGCATTGAGGTCACTTACAACAGTGTCGGCAAGCAAGGTCGACAAAGAGCACGGATATTTGTCCAGTCCAATGATCCCACCCAGCCGGAGGTGGTATTGGGATTGTTTGGTATGGTGAAGGTAAAGCCGAGAACAGAGTAAAAGCCTTTTTTATTCCCTCCTTCCTAGCATCCATCCAACACCCGCTCCTGTCAAGGCAGATAGTACGGCATAAGCCAGAGAAATGATAAAAATGGATAGATATCCATCGAAGGAGAAGGTGCCTGCATGTTCCCAGAAAGTATAGGCCAGACCAGAAATCAGTCCTATGATCGCACCAGCCTCGGCACCTGTTTTGGCGGTTTTGATGCCAGCCCACCGGTGATAAATTACGGCAATCAAGATGCCATAAGCGAGACATCCCCAAGCAATGGATAATACATCATGAGGTTCCTTGAGGACAGCATCTGGACCGGTATGCGTAGAAATATAACCTGCCAAGAGGTTACCAAAAATCAGAAAACCACCTAGAAAATTAATGATGCCACCAACCAGACAAGCGAGTAAGAAATTCGGTTTCATTTGTTATTTGTTTTGAATCCGGATTGAAATAAATAATAGACTCCAATACCCATAATCCATGAAGTATTGATGTACTTAAAATAATAAATTGCCAAAGAAAAAGATAAAAAAGGTGTCGGGGGAGGGGTAAAAAGGGGAAAAGAGAGTATAAGGGGTAGCAAGAATGAAAGAGGTAGTAAGGGTGAAAGGGGTTTCGGTTTGGATGTGAACCTGTACGACCGATAGGTAGTGTAGCTATATCTGTTGTTCTCTTCTGGCTATCTTCATTCGTTTTTGATTAGGAACAAGGAACACCGATTAAGGATTTTGTAACTACTCAGGTCGATGGCAGGATTATTTGGGGGTTAGCCAATGCATCTATGGGGTGTAGATTTTGTTTGATAGCTGAGTCGACAATGGTACGTAGTTTAGCAAACCTATGAGCACCGTTTACTGACCTGAAGGTTCCTGAGATTTTGGTTTTCAATTTGATCATCCTGATGGCTCTTTCCGAAGCATTATTATCAGGAGGAACTTTTCGATTATAAAGACATATGGTGATGCATTCTCTAAGTCGCACTAACCTGTTTTTTAGTTTTTGTACAGGGCGTGCTGATCTGGACAGTGGTCGGGACAACAACTCATCCAAATCCTGCTCAATTTTTTGCTTCTTGTTGGTATTGATCCGGCCCTTTCGGCATACCATCATTATTCTTCTTAACACCGCATCTAATTTTCTGGCCCATTTTGAATGGTGGAAATCTATTAACCCTTGGCATTCTCTTATCAGATGTGGTATACATATTTGGTGTCCTTTGGCCTTTGTTTTTAGATGAGTTTTCCAACAATCACTATTTAAGATTGACCCTGGGAAACCTCCGGGGAATAAAGACTCTGTCGTTTTAAAGCCACGATTATCAGAAATGTGTATCAGGGAATATTTTGGGGTGACCCAAGTTCAAGCCCATGCTTTGTGTCCTTCCACACTGCAACCACTCTCATCTACCCCTACCACTTTGCTGCTTGCGATCTGGCGGACAATCTGATCACAAACCGGTGACACCTGGGCTGCTTTACGAGCTATCATATTGTCTATGGTCCCTTCACTAATAGGTTGGCCATACAACAGTTCTGCCACCTCGGCTAGACGCTTGTAGGGCACTAGTTGACGCACTGACAAGTACACCAGCTGATTCAATAATCTGTCACCATATCTAACCGGTGGTCCAGCATCCAGATCGTTTCCAAATTTGCTAGCACTCCAGGCTCCACATTTATCACGACACTTCTTATACCGTCGATGCTCTGTCACTTCTAGTTCTAATGGTGGGATGTCCCATACTTGCTTGCGTTCAACCATAGTCCCTAGTCCTTTAGTCAATTTATGGTTGCAATGTGTACAGTGCTCTATTTGATAATCTACCTCGTGATCCGCTTGTTCAGCCATTTTCAATGTCTTTCCCTTGTGCCCGCGCTGACCACCGCTTTTACGGCCACTCTTTTGGCGCAATGACTTTGTCTTTTCCTTGTCTGATTGCTTATCTTTTGAGGGTGGCAATGATGAATTCCTACTGTTCTTATTCTTTAGCTCATCTATTTGACGCTGCAACTCCTTGACTTGTCTCTGCAATAGTTCAATTATTATAATAAGCTCCTGTCTAGAGGCCGACTCTAAAGATGATCTGGTTTGTTTCTCACGTTTCATATGTGCATAATCGCACATATATGGCTTCCATACAACACCTAAAACCCTAAGTTATTAACCACTTACTAACGAGTGTTCATAACTCCGCCATTTTCGATAAATGGATTTAATGAATCCCAGTGTTTTTTACTCAAAATGTGGATAACTACATCGCCAATTTGCATTTATCTATTTTTAAGCTGAGTAGTTACAGGATTTTAGAATTATTCGTAATTATTGAATAGAATACTCCTTACGAATATGGAAATTAATTCGTTGTTCTCTTTCTTAGCTTGGTCAATTTTCGATTTCGTTTTGCATGGCTTGGTCCTTTCAATAATTTTCAGGCAAAAAAAATGTTTCACGCAATTCCTTTAGAACAATTTTCATCTTATGTACGCAATCTTTTCTTGATTCACCACTTTGCGCTTCGCCATAATTTAACGACTCAGATGTGCCTGATCGGAGAAGTTGTTTGGAGGATTTTGTTTCGTGATTTCAATGATCAAAACTGAAAATTCAATCAATCGTCCTTCTAAATCAAACTTGTGCATTCCGTCGTTAAACCTCTAAAATCTTATATTTCGATATTCATTTTCATTTCCTGCTTATTCTGCTTGAAGATAACAGGTGGAAAAAAAGGTAGCAGAGGTGTCAGAGGTAAATCCTTCCACTGCTGGTACACTTTCAACCTTTCGTCTAGTACACCATCGTCACATCTCCTCGATAGGTGAAGATCCTACCATCGATAAACTCTACTTCTACCAGGTATGCGAAAACGCCGGGATTCATCATCTTGCCATCGAATACACCATCCCAACCCTCTGGAAACAAACTTTCGTTCTGCTCCAGGTACACCAGGTTGCCCCAGCGGTCGAAGAGGTGGATGCTCTTGATGCTGCGCACACCCGGACCGGGATAGACTTTCCATACTTCATTGAGGCCGTCGTTGTTGGGAGTAAAACCGTTGGGGATATATACTTTGCGTGCCTTGTCGACCAAGATCATGATGTCATCGCTTCCTTCACAGCCATCCATATCCACTACCGTAAGCTCGTAGGTCCGGCTTTCGAAGGGCTGCACAAAGGGATTTTCACAATTGAGGCAAGAAAGATCCTCCATGGGAGTCCAGATGTAAGCATCTATTGGTGCCAAGGCGTCGACCGTGGCATCGAGTCGCACACTGTCTCCCAGCGCCACGCTAAAATCTTCACCCAGATCGACGGTAAGGGGTGGGGGCTCCGACACTTCAATGAAGGTGTCGAGGCGGCAACCCATCTCATCAAAGACCGAGATCAAGTGCTGGCCTGCAAAGATGCTGCTTTCGAAGTTGAGTGCTTGCGTCGACCCATTGTTGACACTGTAGGTGTAGTTGTTGCCCGTGCCACCTGAGGCCGAATTTACGGTCACGATCGTCTGAAAGCCATTGCATGCTGGCTCTGTCGGTTGTGGTATCGTGGCAAAGATCTCTCCTGGCTCCGTAATGTCTATGGTGATCGCATCGCTGCAGCCCCGATGGTCTGTCAAAACTATATCGTAGGTGCCTGCATCCAGACCGCTGGCGAGCAGTGTATTGGATATGGTATCACCAGACCATCGTATGGTGGGGGCCATGTCCTGATTGCCTCCCAGCCAGTGCAGGGAGATCTGTCCGTCTTTTTGTCCAAAACAGCGGATGTTTTGGGTGCCCGCGGTATCGATGTCCAGGGTCAGCACATCGGGCTCGCTGACTTGTAGCATCAACGTCACTGCACAGGTAGGATCGGCAGATTCTGTCACTGTAATGTCGTAAGTGCCAGCAGTCAGACCAGTCACCAGGCTGGAAGTGTCGTCGCTCACTGGGCTGCTCACAGGCGCCCCCCAACTAAAATCAAATTGACCACCCCGCCCGGTAGCCAGTACTTCGATCGATCCGTCGGCATCGCCGTTGCAGCTGGGACGGATGGTATCCACTGTTACTTCGAGACGCTCAGGAAACTGCACATTGATCACGGTGTCGTATACGAGGCATCCAGTCCGGTCTGCCGTGGCTGTTAGATGATAGCTGCCGCTTTCTGATACCAAGAGAAATGGGTGGGTCTCATCGGGATAGCCATCCCACTGATAGCTGTAGGGTTGAGGTGGATCTAATAGTAGGTTGAAAAGGAGGCCACTATCGGGCTCATTGCACTGAGAACGTAACATAAACTGCATTGGCCTCTGCGCTCTCACTCCCAAGTCTGGATCAGTTATGCGCAAAGTGTCGACGCTGGTACAGACGGAGTCCGGGTTGATAGTCTCTGTGACCGATACCTGATAGAGGCCGGCACTGAGCTGGGTGATGGTCTCCATATCCGATCCGGTAGACCAGGCAATGGTATTGCCGGTGAGGTCCCCCACTACAGATAGCTGGGCGATGCTGTCACCCGGGCAGGTCAGATCCCGATCGAGCTGGATCTCGATGCTGGGTCCAGAGAAAAGAGAGACTGTGGTCGAGTCAGTGCAGCCATTGGCATCGGTGACAGCTAGGGCATATGTCCCAGCACCCCGGTCCGATAATCGAGTTCTCAAAAAATTCCTAAAGATCAAAGTGGTGCTTGTATCATCAACAGTGTACCAACGGTACATATATTCATGTCCACTAGGGCTTCCTACAATCGGAGTGCCACCACTGACCCCGCCAAAAAAAGCATCAATCACCCCATTTTGCCCATCGGGACAGGATGGAGGAGTAATTTCCAAATTAAATTTGATGCTGTCTGGCTCGGTGATGACAAAGGTGGTATCCAGTTCACAGTTTTCCTGGTCCCTGACTAAAAGTGAATAGCTTCCAGGTGGCAAACCAGTGACAGATGACGTATTGTTCAATGCATCAATTGTGATTAATCCATTGGCCTGTGTCTCAGAATCCCAGAAAAAATCAAACGAACTGGGATTTCGATCAGCAGAGGCCGTCAGACTTCGATCCTGAAGTTATTTGTGTCCCCTGGACACGGTACCTCAGTGATGGTGGCTGGATCCATCCCCGTTTTGGAAACTAGCAGTCTCTTCAGAAGCCCCCACTATCGACCGTAGTCCATGATGGTGCAACCTCCCCTGCTTAGAGACAGTGAAGTATTGACCGGGTTCGCACATCCTCGCAGCCGGTATAGGGCGAAGGTGACGGTGATCAGATTTCCCACCTGTGCGCACCACTTTCGTCCATCCAAGCTGCCAGGTAAAATCGATCCCAGCTCGATCCTGGTATCTATCGGCGGCTTCTATCTCACTGTTAAGCTGGCCATCGCAAAAAGGCCGAGTAATACCGGCTTGCTAAACGACTACCTGCTAGGCTGTCCTCTTCCAGGGAAAACATCACCGTATCGGCGCAGCCATTGACGTCGTTGATGATGAGCTGACCAATCGCCCGAGTCCGAGATCGGTGAGGCTGTCCAGGTTGTACAGGGTAGAATCCATCGGACTAGTCCAAGTGGTGCTGAAGGGGCCGGTGGTGCCCGTGACATCCAACTTGATTTTGCCGTCTTGGGTGCCCATACAGCTGGGGTTAATCACTGTGGTGTCAATGGTAAAGAGGGTGGCATCCAAGATCACTGTTCTCACATCGGGAACACCATTCTTATCCTCAAGAGTTATTTCATAGTCGCCAGGATCAAGGTCGAAATATTTAACCTCCTCTCCGGCACGGATGAGCGAATCTTCGACAATGAAGGTGCCAGTGCTGTTCCTAACCGAAAAGGTATAGGGATCTGCACCACCATAACCTATATAAGATAGGTCGCCCGTAGTTCCAGTCGCCGTTGGGGCAAGCCTGGGTAGTAGATGGTGGGAATACTCGGGTATGAGTGATTAATGACAGAGCCATCCTTCAGTCTGAAACGGCAAGTTCAGCGGTTAGGCCTACAGACGGAAATTAAGCGCTGACATCATTCGTAGAATTCGCAGGCTCGTACTTTGACCTGGTGCACCGAACAGCGTCAAAACACATCTCAAAGTTAGGAGGGTATCCTCCATCTGCCAAGGTGATGCCATCGGTCCATTGGTAGGTCAAACCAAAGGAATGGATAGTGCACCCATGTCTGGCCCTAGTTCTTGATTAAAACTGGCTGTGATGCTTCCCAAAGCGGGATGGATCTTACCCACATTAGAACTAGTCTAATCACGCGATGGATCCCATGATGCAGTAAAGGATGTTGCACCAATGTGAGGCTGTCAAAGTTGCCTACCAGCACGGGCATACATATACTGTCATTGGCAGGTACCGTTTCAGAGGTAAAGCACAATCCCACCGGGTCGGCATGCGGGAACACTGACAATGAAAGTTTTTGTACATCGTGCACCATCAGTCACTGTAAGTAGATAGTTTCCAGGTACTGGGGACATCAAATCCTGATGTACCACCATGAAGGATGTTTGAATCAAAGATTGTTCCTTCTATTGTGGGATCTTCAACATTGACCAAAGAGACAGAATAAGTGCTGTCGGGGTAGTATTCAGGAATTCCACCTCCTAAACTCAAAGTTCCATTTAGTAGTCCATCTTCCGTTGAGAAATCAATGAGGTCAATATCATTGAGGTACAGTACAGAAAATCCCTGGTCTTTATTTACATCCAGGCATGTACCGCATATCAAAACGGAAAGGCTGTCGAAATTGGTTAAGGTAACGGGTGCAAACCACATCCGTTTGGGCATTCCATCATTAAACATTTCTTGTATCTGCCCCGTATTGTTAAACACGATGTCGCCATCGGTGTTTCCTCTGGCAATCCAGGCAATGCCCTTGGTGGGCGTTGGGCTATTGGTAATCAGACAGTTGTCGTTCAGTAAGGAAGCCTCATCATCTCCCGTCACACTGTTGTTGGGTGCACAATCATAGAAAAGGTACCCAATACCTGGATCTGTGCTTGTATCGGGGTCACCATCAAAGACGGCATCGCCATTGTGATTGATGAAGATCTGTTCCCCAAAGCAGAGCACAATGGGATCATCACCACCAGCACTTTCTCCGGTCTCATCTAGGCGGTTGATGCTTCCGATGGTACCGGCATCCATGGCAGCACCACCACAAGCTGCCCTTTGATGCAGCAATGTGGCAGGGACGATCAGCTCCTCCGCCACTTGTGCATACAGAGAGACAGATACCAGCCAAAAGCAAGCAGCAGTACACAGTTTCATGGGTTGGATCATGCACAATACCTTTTCTTACGCCAGGCTACTCCGGAGGCCTCAGCGCACTCGGTTTTCGGAAACAAGTATTCCAACGATGCAGGTCTTCATATATTGCACCTAAAAGGTATACTTCTCCACAACTTACACCGTTCGGTGTGGATCTCCTATATCTAGGATCACTAGTCGGGGATATTTGTTGCCTATCCAGACGGCTAAAGATGTGCTTTTAACATTTGGATGAAAGCCTGCGGTTGCAGAGCCTTATTGGTTTTCGCCAATCGATTGCCATGGGCGTCCTGCACCAATAAAGTTGGCAGGGAGTGAATGCCTTCCTGGATGGCGAAAAGTTTGCCAGAAGTACTTTCTACGTCCACTTTCCAGGCTAAAAAGTGGTTCTCGATGAGGTCGACCACCTGCGCATCGCGAAAGGTAGATTCCTCCATGACTTTGCATGGGGTACACCAATCTGCATACACCTCAATAAAAATCAGTTTATCGTCGGCCATGGCATGGTCACGGGCTTCCTGTAAGGTGCCATGATAAAACTGGATGCCTATATGGCTGGTATCATCGGCAGCAGGAGCAAAGCTCACCACTAGAGGAAGCACCCACTTTAAAAACCAGAATCCACAAAACGATACCATATCTATAATAATATCAAAATTAATGCCAACGCTTTATCAAAAAGGTATTTATATATGACTAAAAATCACTATACTTAATCTCATTGGTCTAAAATAATGCCTTTTAGGACGTGCCATCTACAGATAAGTTCGCGATTTTGGATAAGATTTTCATTTGACCCAGATCCAGGTGATGCCTACTGATCGGCAGATTGAATCATCAAGCGATCTGAGCGCAAGCTCAGACGAGGTCCAGTGGACCTCGAAGCGATGATGACCGCGTACAGCGGATGGGTTGGAAAAAGATCACCAAAGGAGCCGTTTTTAATCAGGCAACTTTATCGAAGTGCACTCAAAATCGCAAGCAAGATACAAAGGATTAGATAACGACGGCAAAGTGCTATCTGGTACATTTTTTTTACCTTGCAGCGCAATTTTTACGAATTAGATGGCTGGAAAAACGGCAAGTATATCAGGCATTCATGGCTATACACCTGATTATGTCCTTACCAACGCTGAGCTCGAGCAAATGGTGGATACCTCCGACGAGTGGATCAGCAGCCGCACCGGTATCAAAGAGCGGCGAATCCTGAAAGACACGGGAAAAGCGAGTTCTGATATGGCGGTGGAGGCAGTGAAAGGCTTACTGGCTAAGACAGGCACCGATCCAGCTGATATCCAACTGACCATTTGTGGCACGGTTACACCAGACACGGTTTTTCCTGATACTGCAAATACCATCAATACCAAGATCGGTGCTAGCAATGCATGGGGATTTGATATCAATGCAGCTTGTTCAGGGTTTCTCTTCTCCTTAAGTGCTGGGGCTAAGTTTATCGAATCCGGTCGCTACAGCAAAGTATTGGTGATCGGAGGTCGACAAGATGTCATCGATCGTCGACTACAGTGACCGGGCCACCTGCATCCTTTTTGGAGACGGCGCTGGGGCAGTATTGCTCGAACCCTCCCAAAATGGTTTCGGCTTGAAAGATGAGATCATGCACGGCGATGGCAGTGGTCGGGAATACCTGGTGATGAAGGCAGGTGGTTCGCTGCATCCTCCCACCGCCGAGACCGTAGCCCGCCGTGAGCACTACGTCTATCAAGAAGGAAGACCGGTCTTCAAGGCTGCAGTCAAGGGCATGACTGACACGGTACAGCGCATCATCTCGCGAAACAATATGACCGCCGATGATGTGCACTGGCTGGTACCACATCAGGCCAATAAGCGGATCATCGACTCGGTGGCCGATGCCCTGGACTTTCCAATCGAGAAGGTCATGATGAATATCGAACGCTATGGCAACACCACGGCTGCCACCATTCCTCTCTGTCTCTGGGAATGGGAATCCAAATTACGTGCAGGAGATAATCTGATTCTAACAGCTTTTGGTGGAGGCTTTACCTGGGGTGCCACTTACCTGCAGTGGGCCTACAGCGGTGCGTGAGAAATCGTATTTTATAGCATAACTTATTTAGAAGAGAACATCGAAATTTTTATGGCTACAACTTCAGACATTCGAAATGGTCTATGCATACATTTTAACAATGACATTTACCAAGTCGTAGAGTTTCAACATGTGAAGCCAGGTAAGGGCAATGCCTTTGTACGCACGAAGCTCAAAAGCGTCACGTCGGGCAAGAACATTGAGTATACCTTTCCGGCAGGACATAAGATCAAGGATGTCAGGGTGGAGCGCCGTGTATTCCAATATCTCTACAAAGATGATACGGGTTTTCACTTCATGAATAAGGATACCTATGCCCAACTGATGTTGATGCCAGAGATGATCGCCAATGCCGAGTTTCTCAAAGAAGGATCCGATATCGAGATACTCTTTGATGCAGAAAACGAGATGCCATTGACTGCCGAACAACCACAGAGCATCATCCTTGAGGTCACCTACACCGAGCCTGGTGTCAAGGGTGATACGGCCACCAATACCTTTAAACCCGCGACCGTTGAAACGGGTGCTAAGATCCGCGTGCCCTTGTTTATCAATGAAGGGGATCTTGTGAGAATCGAGACCAGCACCGGCAACTACCAAGAGCGTGTAAAAAAATAACCCATGGAGTTTAAACAGATAACAGATCTAGTCAAACTGGTGTCAAAGAGTGGCCTCATTGAGTTTAGGCTCAAGGAGGGTGACTTTGAGATATCAATGCTGACGAATAAACACGGAAAAGCCAGTGCAAAGCAAAAGGCAACCCCACCTAGTGCCCCAGTAGCTACACCAGCATTTACTGTACAAGCAGCACCGCCTGCTGCTGCCCCATCTCCCGACCTTCCGAGCGCCGGTAAGGAGGGCAGTGGCGAAGCTGAAAAACCCCAAGATGATGGCTATCTGGAGATCAGCTCCCCCATGGTAGGCACTTTTTACCGGTCATCGGCTCCAGACAAACCTCCCTTCGTGAAGGTGGGAGATACCATTGCCAAAGGCGATGTCGTCTGCATTATTGAAGCCATGAAGCTCTACAACGAAATAGAATCTGAAATAAGTGGCACCGTAGTGAAGGTGGTCGTTGAAGATGCTACTCCGGTCGAGTACGATCAGGTCCTCTTTTTGATTGAACCGTAGACAGTCGCGCTGTCGAAACTCAAAAACTATGCTGAAAAAGATCCTGATTGCCAATCGTGGAGAAATCGCCTTGCGCATCATAAGAACCTGCAGAGAAATGGGTATTGAGACGGTTGCCGTGTACTCCACCGCCGACCGGGAGAGTTTACATGTTCGCTTCGCGGATGAAGCGGTCTGCATTGGACCACCACCTTCGTCGGAGTCCTACCTGAGCATACCAAAAAATCATGGCAGCGGTAGAAATCACCAATGCCGATGGTGTACATCCTGGTTACGGATTTTTGGCCGAGAATCCTGACTTTTGCTGAAGTCTGCTCCGAATATGGCATCAAATTTATCGGACCCACACCGACCATGATACGCCTGATGGGCGATAAGGTGACAGCCAGAGAGACCATGATCAAAGCTAAGGTACCGGTAGTACCAGGCTCTGATGGCTTGATCAAAGATGTAGATCACGGCAAGAAAGTAGCCAAACAAATCGGCTATCCGGTCATGATCAAAGCCACTGCCGGTGGTGGTGGTAAAGGTATGCGGATTGTGCCGGAAGCCAAAGAGTTTGAATCGCTTTGGCACAGCGCCAGGAAGGAAGCCGAGGCATCTTTTGGCAACGATGGCATCTATCTGGAGAAATTTATCGAAGAACCACGCCATATCGAAATTCAGATCATCGGCGACCAACACGGTAAAGTAGCGCACCTTTCTGAGCGTGACTGCT
>CBDCVP010000013.1:0-4930 GCA_965223025.1 Saprospiraceae bacterium | reverse complement strand
AGAATTGGTCCCATCGTTTGGACTTATTATATGTCCTGAGTTCGAGTATATTCTGTCCTCCTTTAATTGACCATCTTTGACCACTTCTACACATTCTTTGTTTTACTATGGACTTGCATGCTGCTTCAACCACACCACTCCCGATGGGCCAGCCTTTATCCACAAAAGAATGATACTGCATCATTCTTCTATGCTTGGTGAAGTATTTCAGCTCTTTGCTTGCCTCTTTTAGTTTTGCCTTTTTAGTTAGAGTGGATCGGATATAATACTTAGCTGACCAGATCAGTTTATCAACGCCCTGTGGAGAGCTTTTCAAAATTTCTCTTTTTTCATCATACCACTTTTGAGCCTCCTCACTTCTCTTTCCAAATATAATCTCCGATAGTTTATATAAATGCTCACATGCATGGTAAAAATCAATCAGACAATGAAAATCCTTAAGTAGTGGATTATCCTTGATGTATCCCTGGATTGATAGATGTGCATCGGCCACCAAAATTTTGGCCTTGGGATTGGAATTCATTCCATGTTTAAGCTCCTCTTCAAACTCTTTCTTAAAAGTTTCATAGCGATGTTCGGGCATTCGTGCCACGTACTTACTGTTCAATCTAACAGGTTGGAGTCTTCCTTTATCCTCTTGATATTCAATGTTATACATGGACACCGAACCACACATTGCGTTCTTATAATTCGAAGCCGGTGTATTATCACTAGATGAATGTGGTCTCTCCTTGGGTCGCCCTTTTCGCTTACCCTTTTGATTGAGAAGAACATTAACTCCATCCAAACTACACACCATAACATCGGAGTCATCTGGCAGAGATTCCTGTTCATATATCCGCTGAGTAATTTGTTCCTTTACCCTTCCAATATCCCTCCCAACTTGATCTATCACTTTCTTTATCGTACGTGCATGAACATTTGCTACCTTCTAGCCCCCTAAAAAACCGGAACAAGATTTCTTAAAATAAGAGAATACTAAATTAGAGGAATCATGAGTAAGAAAAGAAGAAAATGGACAGCATCTGAGAAGATGCAGGTACTACAAGATGCTGAGTTACTAAGTGTAGCAGAATCATCGAGAAAGCATGGTGTATCAGCCAATATGATCTACCGATGGCGGGATAAATATGAATCAGAAGGTGTATCGGGATTAGATAGATCAGCCAATCGTGGTTTGGAACATGAGAAAAAGGAGCTTCATCGAGAGATTGAAAGACTGCGTCAAGTTGTTGCAGATCAAGCCTTGACTATCCGGATCAAAGATATGCTAAAAAAAACTCGATACCCCTAACAGAGAGAAAAGAAGTAGCCCGCATGTATATTGATCAGGGAAATAAGGTAAGGGTTTGTCTGAAGGCGACCAATGTATGTCGCAGTAGCTACTACTATGTTAGGCGCAATCGAGGTAGAGGGAAGAAGGCCAGTGAGTATACCATGAAATCAAATGGGAAGTTCGTTCCAAACGCGGATGTTGTTGCTGAAATCAAAGAACTTTTGGAGCACGAGTTTGTGGATTATGGCTACATAAAAGTAACGCACTGGCTGTGCAAACGAAGAGGTTACTTGATTAACAAGAAGAAAGTGTATCGTTTAATGAAGGAGCATAAGTTATTGAATAGTAGTCGATTAATTCAGTGGCAGCCCAGATTATGGGTGCAGGAACTTGTGCCGCAACCAGATGGAATATTTGAGCATCTCGAGATCGATATCAAGTATATCCATATTGCTGGAACACGACAAAATATGATGCAATTGACAGTGCTGGATGTGAAGTCTAGGTATGTTTTAGGTTATACACTGTGCAAGCGGATAGGACATCGAGATGTGATAGCCTTATTTGAAAAGATATTTTCAATCATGGGTACCTCCGATAACCTCATTTTTTGGGAGATATATTGAATTTTTCATTTTGCGCCCCTATTTATTTTGGATAGTTTGGATAGTTGGGTTTTCCCAGTGTGCATCGCCTTGGATGCTCACTGAGATAGAGATCGATATTTGACTTGTTTCTTTGATTTTTTCACACTTTAATTGCCATTTTGCGGCAATTTTATTGTTTGTACATACTAAGTTTTAAATAAGTTGATCGTCTCATATTGTAGGCAATATTCATCATTGTAATCGCAGCCGCATTGCGGGCCATTCCTATTTGACGTACTATTACTCTGCCCATGGTCTGATGCATATCGCCGAATACATGTTCAACTCTTGCTCTAATTTTTGATTTGTTTGTATTTATTTTTTGGTCGACTTCTTTAAGTGGTTTGTTGCGGTAGCCCTTCTTATGAATTCGACTCTTGATCCTTCGCTCTTTTAATCGTTGTTCGATTTGTTCGCTTCTATAAGCTGAATCTCCATACAGCTCATGGTGACTATCGGTTTGTTCCAACAGAGATTCTATCATCTGAGAATCATGTACACTTGAACTTGTTACTTCAAAATTTGTGATTAATTTACTCCCCTTGTCTACCTTAATATGATTCTTATAGCCGAAACGACTTTTGCCATTCTTTGTAACCCAATCAGCATCTGTGTCCTTCTGTTTTGCCTTGTCTAGGGACCAGTCTTTTGGTTGATGACCTTCCTTAATCTTGGCATTCTCCTGTCGGGTATTGCGCTGAATAGGCGCATCTACTATGCTTGCATCTATTATTGACCCCTTATTTACTATTAAACCCTGATCGCGCAAATCATCCGTCAGTTTTACAAATATATCGTCTATCGCTCCTTTTTGTGTTAATGCCTCATTAAAATCCCAGAATGTATTCGCATCCGGAACTTTATGGGATAATCTCATCCCAACAAAGCGTTGAAAACTTAGTCTATCCTTAATCTGGTATTCCAATTTCTCAAATGATAAATTAAACATCGACTTGAGCACTAAACACTTGAACATCATTACTCTATCAAATGGCTTCCTTCCTCCCTTGCGACGATCAACTTCTTCATAACACCCTTCCAATAAATCCCGATATAACTCAAAATCTATATTTGTATCTAAACGCTCTAATGGGTCTCCCATCTCTGATATTTGTTCCAATCGAAATTGCTCATCAAACAAACTCATTCTGCCTTTTTTTTGTTCCTTACAAATTACGTAGATTATTCCAGTTTCCGGAGGTACCCTCATTAAATTTCCAGTGAGTTTTTACGTCCGCTGTGACAATGGCAGCCAATTTGTAGCTCATCAGGTGAGGTCATTTTTTGATCAAAAGAGCGGTGCGAAGCAAGAATTTACACGCCCAAGCACTCCAGAACAGAACGGTCACATTGAAGCATTTCATTCCATTATTGAACGCACTATTTGTCGACGATTTGAATTTGAAAATGAAAAAGATCTAAGGGAAACGATGAAAAGATTTATAGCATTTTACAATACGGATCGCATTCACTCAGGTGTAGACTATGAATGTCCCTTGTTTGAAATCCATAAACATCGGCCAGATTTTGAGCCAGTGTGGGTTGCAGACTATTCCGGTGGTAATCCCCTCTTAAGCCACCAATCCGAGGGGTTGCCACAGGAAGAGTCTGCGGCGGGTGGCCAAATTGCTTTAATAAATTAATTAAGAGAATTCTTAGTCCAGTTTATAGGGGGTTAGACCAGCTATGCCAAATTTATTCATGATTCTTGAGGTTTCTTCAGGTGTATTGTGTGCACTTGAATACAACACTCCTTCCTTCAGTTCCGAACTAAGGTACTCGCGTTCCATATTCCACATTTGATCAAGAGGGGCTACTGCTTTGCCACCAGTATCCATTTGATAAACGCATCGATGAACTCTTATTTTTCCTAGACTAGTCATAAAATTACGATGACTCTTATACTTGAAGCGATAAAGCACCCCATCAATCACAGTGGCATCCTCTTCTATATCATGACTTTCAAAAAATTGCTCCAATGTCAATACTCCGATCTTACCAATTAGGGTCTTTGTTCGCTCAATCATTTTCTGTGCTGAAGATGGAGTCAAGGAGGTTGTGCACTCATTTTTAAAGAAATCCTCTAGATTTGATCGAAATAGTTCCGATATCTCGTTGGTAAGTGCTTCAAGATTCATAATAGGCTTTTTTCTTTGTTTGTAAAGTGTTGAAATACAAACATATACGAAAAAAGTCTATTTTTTAAATTATTGGCATACAGCGTAATGTGAAGTCAGCACCCCTTTTAAATAAGTTGATCGTCTCATATTATAGGCAATATTCATCATTGTAATTGCCGCCACATTGCGGGCCATTCCTATTTGACGTACTATTACTCTGCCCATGGTCTGATGCATATCGCCGAATACATGTTCCACTCTTGCTCTAATTTTTGATTTGTTTGTATTTATTTTTTGGTCGACTTCCTTAAGTGGTTTGTTGCGGTAGCCCTTCTTATGAATTCGACTCTTGATCTTTCGCTCTTTTAATCGTTGTTCGATTTGTTCGCTTCTATAAGCTGAATCTCCATACAGCTCATGGTGACTATCGGTTTGTTCCAGCAGAGATTCTATCATCTGAGAATCATGTACACTTGAACTTGTTACTTCAAAGTTTGTGATTAGTTTACTCCCCTTGTCTACCTTAATATGATTCTTATAGCCGAAACGACTTTTGCCATTCTTAGTAGTCCAATCAGCATCTGTGTCCTTTTGTTTTGCCTTGTCAGGGGACCAGTCTTTTGGTTGATGCTCTTCCTTAATCTTGGCATTCTCCTGACGGGTATTACGCTGGATAGGCGCATCTACTATGCTTGCATCTATTATTGACCCCTTATTTACTATTAAACCCTGATCGCGCAAATCATCCGTCAGCTTTACAAATATATCGTCTATAACTCCTTTTTGTGTCAAGGCCTCATTAAAATCCCAAAATGTATTCGCATCTGGAACTTTATGGGATAATGTCATCCCAACAAAGCGTTGAAAACTTAGTCTATCCTTAATCT
>CBDCVP010000012.1:0-6060 GCA_965223025.1 Saprospiraceae bacterium | reverse complement strand
GTATACGTATAATAGGCGATAAAAACAGATATACACCAACTCCACCTGATTGGGACACACGTCCTTTGAATATTAATGGGTATAGTCAGATGCCAGCTTGGTTTAGAAGGTATATTCTAGCTGTAGCTGATCTTCATAGTGCGACTGAAAGAGAAGTTGGTGAGGCTGTATTAGATGCACTGACTTCTGCAAATGCTCTAACAAATAATGGTGTAAATATTCGAGAACTATACATCAAAGTAGCCAAAGGAGATGACCCAGTATGGATAAGTGAGAGGGGGAAGCGCCCACATCTCCACAGATCTGCTCGAGTGTGTACTCAGTATCCTCGAACTACGCAGATTTCAGAGCAACCACAAACAACATGTGCCGAATTTTGGGAAGGCAATTACTTATCCTACCATGCAGCGATTCGGAAAAGAAATTCAATACGTCTTCATTGCGAAGAACTTACCGGTCAGACCGATGATCAGTTTGAGCGACAAAGACATTTTCGAAATATCATATTACAGGACGAGGGTCAACCACTGGCAAAAACCATAGATCTTCTTAGTGTCACAACCACACTGGAAGTGGGAGTTGATATCGGTGCTTTACAAGCAGTTATGTTAGCGAATATGCCGCCCCAACGCTTCAACTATCAACAAAGGGTCGGTCGATCTGGACGAAGAGGTCAAGCCTACTCGTCTATTCTTACGTTCTGCAGAGGTAGAAGTCATGATGAGTTTTATTTTAACCATCCACATAAGATTACGGGTGATCCTCCTCCTACCCCTTTCTTAGCACTCCAACAATTAAGAATTACAAAGAGATTACTTGCGAAAGAAGTATTACGACAAGCGTTTATACCGATAGCTGGAGACATCCAAGAACATTTACACCAATTAGATATTGGTGAGCGCAGAAGCAGCGTTCATGGAGAGTTTGGAAAAACTGACTTCTGGACGGAATATGAACCTCACATCAGATCTTGGATAACTGAGAACCATGATACAATCGAGAATATTTCAAGAGCACTTCAACCGGCAGCTAACGAAGAAATAATTTCTGAGCTGACCGATTGGGTTGTCGATTTAACCAGTGACGGTTGTATGTTACCTAAAATATGTGCTGTAATTGACAATGATGAAATCGCAACCAACGATATATCCGAAAAACTTGCCGAAGGTGGAATACTACAAATGTTCGGAATGCCGACATCAGTTAGAAATTTATATCATGAAGTACTCGATGACGGGCAGAGTATGTACTCTAAATCTATAGATAGGGGAACCGATCTGGCCATTTATGAATTCGCGCCAGGTGCTCAAAAAACCAAGGACAAGGCCATACATACATCAATTGGGTTTACTGACGATCTAGTAATTCTAAACCGACCTTGGAACAGAACAGTAAGAGTTAGCTCAGGACCGTTTTATAATGAACGATGGATGACAAGGTGCCGAGCATGCGGATTTATCGAAACAAGCTCTACAGAACCTTCAGAGTATGTCTGTGAAAATTGCGGAGAATCGTTGACTGTACCGGATGACGTATTTCAAATTAAATCTCCTAAAGGATACCGTACTAATTTGTCAATTGGAAGCGACTCAAAAGAACATAGTGAAATTATATTGTCACGTCCACCAATATTTGCTGAAAGCAATGCTGACTCGGACATAACTCCAAAGGAGTTAAATAATTTCCACGCTTTCCATTGCAGATCGAGATGTATCCTGGCGTGTAAACACAAACTCAGACAATTTCTTTACGGGCAAAACATACAGAGTTGGGAATCAGTTTCCCTTTAGACCAGGTCATTGGTTTAATCTGAACGACCAATGGTTACTTGAGCAGTACGCTGAGAGTGACTCGGATGGTCGATTCGTATTTAGTCCAAATGACCGAGGGAATGAGCTTGAGACAATAGCCTTAGCAGCACACAAAAATACAGAGATATTACGACTACGACCATCTTCAATTCCTGAAGGATTAAACCTTAATATGTTTGACCATTCCCGAATTGGATATGCGGGAATCCGTTCAGGATTTTATTCAGCTGCATTCATGTTGCAAAGGGTTCTTGCAGATAGGCTTGATGTTGACCCAACTGAGATAGAAATTGCAGACGTTAGAAAGTGCCAATTGGATGAAGATGTTTATACCGCAGAGTTAATACTAACGGATGAACTGCCAAATGGATCCGGATTCGTAAGGCACCTTTATGATAATATCGAGACAATTTTGAATGAGTGCGTTAACGCGCAACCGGAAGATACTTATCTAGGAAACATACATTCTGAGGCACATAGAATCTCTTGCAATGATGCTTGCTATGACTGCCTTAAAGTATTCAGAAACATGAACTATCACGGCCTGCTTGACTGGAGACTAGGGGTTTCAATATTAAGATCCCTGCAGAATCCTAATTACGTCGCAGGTGCCGATGGTCTTTTTGATGGGTATCTTGAACTTCGGGATTGGCCCAACGAAGCTCGCAGACTAAGGGATAGTTTTGCTTCAAGTTTTGATTTTAAAGTGATAGATGAATTCAATCTTCCTGCTGTTCTATCAACTCGAACTGGAAACTCTCATGTAATAATAATTCATCCGATGTGGGATTGTCATATAGATGAAAATGGAAACTTAGAACTACCCGAGGATGCATGGATTAGTGAACGAATATTTGAAATTATTCAACATGTGGGAGGTACTGATGGAATAAAATTCATTGACACGTTTAATATTCATCGCAGACCAGGCTGGTGCTATCAAAAACTATTTTAATAATTCGTGAATAGTTTTGAACAAATACCAATGGCACCGCTTGATCGAATATCACCAAGCAGGTACACTTTCCTCAAAGCATGCGCTTACAGGGTAATTCTTGCGAATACTTATGAGAACCCTCTTTTACCCTATGCCCCGTACGGTCATTTTGGTAATGTGGTACATGAAGCCATCAGAGCAGTATTAACAAGAAACGTAACAACTATAGAAGGATTCAATCAAAAATGGCAAGAGCTAATTGATGTTGAAGAGAACAGATTGGTTGAACTAGGATTTGACTTTATGGTGCCCTTAAAGAAATCCATGAAGAAAGGATATTCTCTTAAGAAAATGCAGGTTCGTTCACTGTTAAACAGAGCAGCAAGTACTTCGATGAGTGATCATTCTAATATTTCTTTTGAGAATGAGGTATTGCTTGAAACACAAGATGCCTTAATAGCTGGCAGGGCTGATTTGATCAGCACAGTGGACTCATTTGTTCGTATCACCGATTTTAAGAGTGGGAAAATCTTGGCAGATGAAGGGGACGTGAAACAGGATTATGAAGATCAGCTCAAATTGTACGCATACCTATATTATTCTATGAATGATCGGTTTCCCAATGAGCTTGTATTAGTTGATTTGGAACGCAATACATATCAAATTGATTTTACCGAAAGTGACATATTAGAGGCAGGTGAAGAAGCGAAGGATTTGCTTGCATCTACAAATTCTTATGTTACTCAAGGAAACAAACAAGGATTGGCGGAACCATCACATGAAAATTGCAGTTACTGCCTCTATCGTCCGGCCTGTGAATATCATTGGGAATTACCTGATACTGAAGATAGTTTCTACGCAAACATCAATGGTGTTCTCGAGGAGGTCAAGACCTTTAGAAATGGAAATGTGAATGCAACAATTAGAACGAACGGAAATAGAGTTGTTGTCAGCAATATTCCTCCATCTGAAGTAGAACCTTTAAGAGACCAATTAAACTCACAAATAGCAATTTATAATGTCATTCGATCTGAAAATGAGGGGTGGTATAAAGCTGGAAGGACTACAATGATTTATGAATAATAAAAAACAGAATAGAGTCAAGATTATTTCTTGTTTTACAGGGGGCGGTTTTATGGACATTGGCTTTGAACAGGCAGGTTTCGAAACTGTTTGGACTAATGAGGTTGAATCTCAGTTTGCAGAGATGTACGCCTCAGGAATCACAAGTTGGCGTAAATCTAATGGAGAGAATCATGCTGCAGAAATAAGTGAACAACGACCATTACAAGACATTCCTGCAACTGAAATTATTGATGCTGCTTTTGGGAAAAATGTTCCTGATATTTTCGGGATTATAGGTGGCCCTCCGTGCCAAGATTTCAGTATCGCCGGAAATATTAAGGGCTTTAATGGTGAGCGAGGGAAGTTGACAGCAACTTTCCTTGAACGGGTTAGTGAGTTATCTCCTGGGTTTTTCGTTATGGAGAATGTGGAAGGGTTAAGGAAAGTGAAGAAAAATCGAGATAAGTTACTCGATTTGTTAAAGAACATTTCCGATCAGTTCTACATTGTCACAAACGTGTTGAATGCTTTAGAGTACGGTGTTCCCCAGGACAGAAAAAGGCTTTTTATTGTTGGATTTTCAAGAAGTCACTTTGCAAATGCAGACTTTGATGTTCCCAACAAGTTCAATTGGCCGGAGAAGCTTTATGAAAATCCTTTGGATGCATTTAATTGGCCATCTCGAAATCCTTTTGGTGGAAGACCGAGAAAAGCAAAAGGAATTCCCTCCGAATTGTGTGTGAAATCTTGTCTAGTAAATGAGAAAAGCAGAACATTAGCCAATGCTAGTGAGGTATTTAAAGCTTATTCAGACAAGTTTTATCAGGTGGCGGAAGGTGATACCAGGAGCCAATCTTTTAAAAGACTTCATCGTTTTCGTTATAGCCCGACAGCGTGTTACGGCAATAATGAAGTACATCTACATCCATTTAAACCTAGAAGACTCTCAGTACGAGAGGTATTACGGATTCAAGGGGTCCCAGATGAATATGTGCTCCCCAGTTTACTTGGTAAAAAAAGAAGACATGTAGGATTGTCAGCGAAGTTCAAAATGATTGGAAATGGCGTACCACCGCCGTTGGTACGAGAAGTAGCAAAATCAGTATTCGAATTCATAAATAAGATAAAACGCCCTACAACAACACCTATACGCAATGCCCTTCGGGACACTGCGCATAGCTAAACGTTGTGCTCAATGCAATTAATTCAAAACCATGCGATTTAGGAAGAGAATTAGACTCGCAAAGGGATTAAATGTGAACCTCTCCAAGTCAGGGGCAGGATTTTCAATCGGAGGCAGGGGAGCATCTTTAAGTTTCGGCAAGCAGGGTGCTTTCCTAAATACAAGTATTCCTGGAACTGGCTTATATAGTAGAAAGAAAATAAGTAGAACAAGACGTAAGTCGAGTGGCCAAACTGTGACTGAGGTAGAAATTCAATTCTATGTGGAAATTGATGACGAAGGAAGCCCTTTCATATTCTGGGGAACTGATGGCATCTTACCGAACGGAACTGAAATGAGTTACGGTGAATCAATCACTGATAATGCTGTTCTTCGACAAATTAGAAAATCTGAGGTCTACAAAGAAAGGCTAATTCAAGCCTCACTGGAGAAAAGGAACGCATTGAATGAACAAAATCAGATCTTTACTTCACTACACAAGAAGAGTCCGAAAATTCTAGGTGTTGCAGATTTAGAGCTGGAAAGGATCAAGATAGATTCCGAGAATTACCGGGAGAAGTTAGCAGATGAGCTTAAACCTGATAGGAATAAGTATAGGTCAAAACTCGAGATAGAAGCGAAATCTGCAGTGAATAGTATCCTATTCTGGAAGAATAAGAGTAAAAGAAGAGATTATGTAGAGGGTCTTAAATTTGGGATTACCCACTAAATATGGCCAAGAGCCTTTAAGATTGACCCTGGGAAACCTCCGGGGAATAAAGACTCTGTCGTTTTAAAGCCACGATTATCAGAAATGTGTATCAGGGAATATTTTGGGGTGACCCAAGTCCAAGCCCATGCTTTGTGTCCTTCCACACTGCAACCACTCTCATCTACCCCTACCACTTTGCTGCTTGCGATCTTAATACAAAAGCGACTTAAATTATCAGGACAACGATGGTCTAAACCAGGAGCACAAAATGTTCTTAACTTGAGAACTCTTCACATGAGTGGCCATTGGTCCCATTTTCAACGCTATCTTGGTGCAGCTGCATAAACGACAAAATCTAATGCACCCATAGGTG
>CBDCVP010000011.1:0-22935 GCA_965223025.1 Saprospiraceae bacterium | reverse complement strand
ATTCCGTCGTTCCAAAGTAAGTCAGCTAATTTTGTGGATATATATCCTCGGTCACCATAAAGTTTACCAAAGATTGATTGAACTAAACTATTGATTACCTTTAAGTTGCGGTCATCGGTAGTGGCCTTAGAGAGATAAAACGAAAGCAACTCACCCTTGTCATTGATGATTAGGTGGAGCTTTAAAGCCGTAAAACCAACCCATTGTACTCTTGCTTTTGGTGGCAATATTTTTTGAAAACTCTATGCTGTTTTTCTCTTTTGATATGACAGACTTTTAAGGTGGTGGAATCAATAAAATTGACTCCTCTGCTATGGCCAAGACATTGTTGATTTAAGAAGAAGAAAAAATGGAATAATGAGTTTTTTCTGAGACTGATTAAAACGCTCATAAGTAACCAGATTTGGAAATAGATCGATCCAATGCTTGCAGACATAGCCGTTATAGAAAGCCTTAAAATTGGTGTGATGACTCAGGTGGAAGGCAATGTAAATGGTCATCATTTCGGAGTCAGCAAGCTTGGATTTTCTGTTTCTAATCCGTTTTAAGCCGCTCTGGAGCCTCATAGAGTTGATTTGGTCGTCAAATTCTTTAAAAAAGTCATCAACTTTGACAAAAATCTCGATAAGTTTATCTATATTCATGAGAGGAGAATTGTTTATTATATGATTGGTTATCAACATTTAATATATTAAACATTCTCCTATTTTTATACTATAATCACTGCTTTTTCTTATCCATTATTCACGTTACGTAGAAAAATCCAGGCTCCGTTGACAGGTCCCGCGTTGGCACTGTTTATCGGGACTTTCCATCACCGAACAACTTTCCCGGGCCATCGCCAAACCACGCTACCACCTCAGTTTAAATGCCTGCACTACATTATTACGGTGACCTGGAACTACCAGGAGATTTTGCGAAGCAATAAATTCTAAGTCCGCGGTATGGATCTTTCCTCGACTATCATGCAGCGTATGTAGAAACTCCTGAGGAGAAAAATAAAAATATTCTTCCGCTGTAATCAGTCAGGAGATATCCACCATTGTCTAGGGCTTCAATGCCATCACCCCTTCCCAATCCATGGCTTAGGAGGGTAGATTTGCGATCCTGCCTGGAGATAGAAAGTAGCTTATGTGAATTTGAGGTAGCCACCAGTAATCTGTCTTTTTCTGCCCAAACTCCATTGGGTCTTCCTCGCTCTAAATCCCGCCAATAGAGCTGCGCTTCATTGTGTTTGATGCGATACATTTTATGACCATCCGCATCATTGGAAAATACATATCCATCCTCGCGAGATACAGCCAGATCGTTGAGTGCTACTACACCAGGGGCCGGGATCTTGGCAATGATTTTGGCTTGGATGACGTCGATTTTCAAGATGTGATCAATGTCGTTTACCCAAAAGTGTATCCTCCTGCATGTCCATCCCTTTGGGATCATTAAGACCTGTGAGCCAAAGCATTTTCTGCACTGAGCCGTCAAGGCCGATGGTAGAGATATAGCCGTCTCCGGTTTCAGCATTACCCATATTTCCTACAAATAGTCTGTCCCTCTTCTGGTCGTATACCGCACACTCCGGGAAGGAGAAACCGTCAGATCGCCATACCCTTTCCAGGGTTGGTACTTTTTCTTTTGCCTCAGCATCGAAAACGACAACTTCATTCCCATGCACTTCTAGCCTTGCTCGATAAATGCCCCCTTTCCCATCAATTCTGGTGAGCAGCTTTTTTCCCATTTCCGATTTGGGATCATATAAAATGGGTGCATTGTCCTGATCACGCTGAAGTGGGACAAAGGACACTTGCGATAACTTTTTATCCTCTACCACTGCCCTGATGAGTAGACCATTGAGGCTGGAGCGCACTTTCCACCAATCAAAAACCGCATTGCCCACACAATAGAAGATCGGTCGATCTTGCCACATTTCTATGGTTTGTAATTTATGTGCTCCATGGCCAAATACGATGTCGGCACCTGCCTCGACAGCTGCATGGCCGATGATGCGTTGATATTCGTGAGGTTCTGTCACCCCTGACACTCCCCAATGAAACGAAGCCACTACGATATCAACTTTTTCCTTTAGTGAGTTGAGATTGGCTTTCATGTCCTCCAAATACATCGGGTCTGGAACGGCATGTACGATGGGGGGCTGGGCAGGTTTATCGAGATTAGGGGGTGGTTGATAGGATGTCAGGACTTTCATTTCAGCGATGCCAGGTTGAGTGGCAGAAGCAGCGTGGTTGAAAGGGAAGACCGTGGTAGCATATTGGACAAAACCAATTTTCACACCCTTTTTGGTGATGATTACCGGCTTGGTGGCTTCCTTCATATTTTCACCACCACCGGTATGTCTTATGCCGGCTTTGTCTAAAACTTCGAGACTGCGCATAAGGGCCTGGTAGGGATAGGTGACATTATTCGCTACTCCGACCGCATCAAACCCAGCAGCAACCAAGCCTTCCACCATGAGTGGATCTGAGTGCGTCCAGGATTTCTTGTGAGGTATATCTGGTGTGCCAGGAGATGTGCCGGCAAACGGACCTTCAAGATTGCAAAACAGCACATCCCCTTGGTTCAGTGTTGGCATGATGTGTTTGAAACCCGATGCTGGATCTCTACGGTGTTGAATGTTCATGTCACCCATCAGGAGAATGCTGACGCTGTTTTCATCGTGGGCAGGTTTTACCCATTCCCAATTATGCTGAGCACTTGCGGCAATCTGAATCAACGCAGTGGTGCAAACGAACAGAGAGAAATTAAGGAGATACCTCATGACTTGATAATTTAGGTGTGGGAATATTGCATCAGTTGCGATGGGTTTTGAAGAGAAAACATTAGTCGGTGATCTTAAAAGATTGCCATGAGACGTGCTGCCAACGGCCTTTTTCCTTGGCATAGACAGATGTGTAGTGCAATCTCAGATTATTCTTTTGTCCCTTACGGCTGGTACGGTGATAGGTACATTTTGCATTGATAATCCCGACCTTTCCATAGGTGCGCACCTGAGACTCATCGATGGTAATATCATCATAGAAACGTTTACCATCCTTGAGGGCATTGATAAAACTTTGTTTGGTATCGACGCTGCCGTTTGAATGAATGTAATACAAGTCTTCATGAATGACGTGATCCAGGATGGCAAAATCTTTGGCCACCATGGCGGCGAACCTGGTTCTCTCGGCATCAAGCACAGCCTGCTCATTAGCTCGAAGATCAAAATGGTTGATCGGAGCTGGATGCGGAGTTTCTAAAGGAGCGGTCACGAATAATCCCAGAAGAAATAGGAGGAGATTCATTTACAAAAGGATTTATGGTCAACAAATTTTGTCAATTATCTAGTGCAGTCATCGACTTCTTTGACAAGGATCTTAAGAAAAAAACAGCATCCTCATCATTCTTGAAGATATGAATTTTGGTACGTTTTGCCTTTCGCTCATGATGTAAGGTCGCTAGCATCTTTTTGCGTTTTCTACGGCGATAAGTCAGGACATAGTACAAAAAACTTAGGCTCCATCTTTCGGGACAGCCATCTGCTATGTCAGGTCGCACTCTTCTCCAGTAGGTCAATGTGCGTACAAAAACTCGGTGAAGGCAAGTCCAGGTCGAATAGTCCAAATATATAGCCGTGTCGGCTGCTTGCAATCTCATATCAAGTGTGGAATAGTAGTTGCCATCGATGATCCAACGATTTTGCGCTGTTGCCTCCATCACCTTTTCAATCCAGATATCTCTGTTGGGCTCCTGCCAGCCCTTTTGCCAGTACAGCTGATCTAAATGAATGATGGGCAACTCGATAATCGAAGCAAGTTTGCAGGCAAATTGAGTTTTACCAGCACCACAGCATCCAAGAATCAGCACTCTTTTCAAAAATCAAGATTTTTGGTGATCCTTCGATTTTGTGCTTTCAATTTTTGCATATATTGATCGATGCGTGCTTTCGCTATAGTGAGATCACTGTTGTTGAGGTTTAAGTTTAGTAAATCTATGTACCACGGAAGCTTCGTAGGACTAGTGACATAGACCCGGACAATTTCCCTGGCAATGGGCAAGGTGGTCGCCTTGCTGTGATCATGTACATCCCGATTGCTAGCATTCTGCAGCTTGATATATTCTTCTTCAAGCAGTCTGTCGAAGACTTTTGGGGAGAATATGTCATCCTTTTTTAGACCGGTTTCGGGATCATCGGCGGTCAGTTGAGCTCCCTTATGCACCCATTCCCATAAGATACTCACCCTGATTTCTCCGGTAGCCATATCCTCCATCAAATAGAGTACATCGTCATCTCCAAAAAAATCTGCAGCCTTGAGCGCAGCCGCCTGATATCCCTGACCAAAAGCATTGCCGTATTGCAGCGCCACACTGAGAAGATTTCGAGCACCTCTAATGGTCCGTGCCGCCAGTTCCAGCTGAATCAAGGCATCGCGCTGCTCCAATTTATAACCTGGCCGTGGGAATGATCGACCTAACTGATTCAATGCTTTGCCCTGCTCCCAGATCGGTCTCACGATGTGTACCATTTTCCAATGTGCCACCCATTTGCCACTTGCCCCAGCCTCGAACTCTCTCTGCGCTCCCACCACCGCCTTTTTCATGCTTGCTTCTACGCCGACTTGGGAGCCAACCGGGATATTGGGCTCCATGCCACCCTGCCATAGCGCAAAATGGCCGTTCTGATCAGGAATGTTGACAATCTCCCGCACCCGGTTCTCATAGTTGCGCATATAACCATAGGTCATGCTAATTTCTTCAATGTTTGGATTGATAAAACCAGGATCTCCGGCTAAAGCATCAGAGACACTATTGATGTAATCCCACCTTCCAGTGTTGAATCCCACAAAATGCTTTCCAAGGGCCGCTCGTATCTCCATCAACTGATAGGTGGCCTCCAGCTGCTCAACCAGTACATACACCTTGATGGTCCCTTCATCGAGGGTCAGAAGATGTTCGAGTGAGGACAACAGTTGATTCCAGCAGGCAGCTTCTTCTGCTGTTTGAATTTTGGGCAAGTACAGCACAATCGATCTACCGTCTCGCATCAAATTTGCATGGTTGTTGACTACAAATAAGGTAGTATCGACTATGGATGCAGCCATCGGTGTACCGTCCTGCAATTTAATATGCCGGTCGTCGAGGTGCAATCCTCTGGCCCGGCAAATGATGGTGGTAAAGTCCAATTGTTTTCTCCAGTCTTCAATGATGTTTTTCCCGAAGAAACTGTGTGCCCACTGATTCATTTCATGCGACACAGATTCAGCCACTTCCATAAAAATTTTATCGCGCGCAATGGCCGTCTTTAAACTACGTTGATGTGACAACGACATCGTGCTGACTTGGCCCAAGGCATCCTCACAGTCAAACATCCATCCATCGGCACCGGAGAGAAGGGCATAAGCCACATTCCTAAGATTGACTTCTAAAGATGCATGTGGTCTTGCCGCCGGTCCGGTGCCCTGAATCCATTGACATTGCAGATCCGCAGGGATCACCGATCCTTCAAACTTGCCAGCACGGATATCAGCGACATTCAGGTTGGTTCCTTCAATCGTGCTATCTGGCGAAAGAAAATCTAAGTGCTCATTGTGTTTGATGCGATGGTCACGTCGATCCATGCGTTGGTCCATCAAAGTGTGGATGCGTTGATTGAATGGTGCCAGTTCTCTTAAGGCGTGCAATGCATCTGGCGTATAAATATCTGCATATTCAGTAGCTAAGGAATCTCGGATGATCAAACTGCTCATGGATTTTGCTTTTTGAATGTTGTGAGTGATATCAACTAGGTCAGGAGAAGCCGTCTACTCAGATATGCTCTCTTCGTTTGCCAGGCACCAAAATACAATCCGTTCGTGACTTGGTCTCTCCTCAAGACTGCTCATTGACTAATCGTATTTGAATCAATTTCTGAATTTCACTGATCTAAAAGATGAGCTCACTCTCATAATGTAACCTAAATTACAGACCTTAGAACCGCTTTGAAAAACCAGGTTTGTCATACATGGCCTGTGCTATTTGCAAGCAAGCGGTTTATTTGCACTATGCGTGGTATATTGTACGTGAAAATTGATCACCGAAAATGAATCATTCCATTTCTGACACATCTCGACGCCGTTTTCTCGGTGTGGCAACAAAGACAGCGACGCTAGCACTATTAGTGCCTCAGGTCATTCACCCATTCCATATCATGAGGCAAGGACGAAAGCCCAAGTCCAAGATCGCCGGTGTGCAGGTTGGGGTCATCACCTACTCCTATAGAAGTATGCCTGACCAAAGTGCCGAGGCAGTCCTGAAGTATGTGGTGGATAGTGGCATCAATGCCATCGAGTTGATGGGAGGTCCCGCCGAGGAATATGCTGGGATCCCTCCGAGTCATCTAGACAAGGCCAGCCTCCAACGAGCTAGAAAGTTCAGTCGTAGTAAAAATCTGACTGTAGACCAGCAGAAGGAATGGAACGAAATGAAAGCTGCCATGCGAGCCCATGCCGATGAAGTTGCCTCCTGGAGGACTGGATTGTCAATGTCCAGGTATGAGCGTCTTAGAAAGTTGTATAAGAAGGCCGGTGTCAAGATCTATGGTTTTAAACTCAGTGCACTGGGTAAAAACAATTCAGATGGTGAAATTGATTATGCTTGCCGAGCGGCAAAAGCTCTGGGAGCCAGCCATCTCACGGTTGAGATTCCAAGAGATAGCCAGCATACAGCACGCCTCGCACGCATTGCTTCTAAGCACAAGGTTTATATCGCCTACCACGGTCATTTGCAGCAGACCCCAACCATATGGGATGTAGCGCTAAGCCAATCTACCTATAATGCTATGAATCCTGACTTTGGACATTATGTGGCAGCGGGTCATCGAGATTCCATTCGGCTTTTGCAGGATAAACATGCAAGGATCAAGAGCTTACACTTGAAGGATAGGAAAAACAAAGAGAATGGTCAAGATAATATGCCGTGGGGACAAGGAGATACACCCATCGGTGAGATTTTGCAGCATATTCGAATCAACAAATATCCCATCCCTTGCAGTATTGAACTCGAATACCCCATTCCAGATGGATCAGATGCAGTAGCTGAAGTGAGTAGATGTCTGGATCACTGCCGTACCCTACTGACTTAAACTGGTGATCCGTGCTCTGGCACCTGTCGTTTATTTTAGTCTTAGCATTTCTAAAGTAAGGCTAACTCAATGATAAACAGCAATGTAGAAAGGTCAGTGTCGGTAGCATAACGCAGCGAGGTCTACCTTGGCTTCACTTCGTTGCACTCAGGGTGATCCGTGGGATAGTGTGTACGTTTCATATGGTGACATCAACCCGACTTGATACGTGGTCGACCATTACACTTCCCATCCCTTTCGATATGTCCTACCCACAAACTGGTTGGCTTCCTCAAAGTTGGTGATCCGCATATTATCTCCATCCCACAGCAGTTTCTTTCGACCGTAGAACTCCAGTTTACCCTTGCTATTCTTTTTGCTGAGCATATAGCTTCTGATGGCCAGATTGCCCATCAGGACCGTCTCAGTCATGGGACCGGCATAGTCGAATGAGGAGGTCAATGCCCGATGCTCTGAACTGTTGAAACCAGCTTTGCAGGCATCCACCCACTTGCGTTGATGACCATATTCGGGTTCATCACCTTTCTCCACCTCAGGGCCAAACTCTGTTTTTCCATTCTTCAGGTACAGTTTGGGCATCAATGGTGAACTATCATTGATATTGGTAGAGATGATGCCTTTGCTCCCAATAATCATCACACCGTTTCGACTTCCACTTCCCCCAATGTCATGGTCGGCAGGAATGATTTCGGGATGAGAAGGTTTTATCCCTCCATCGCTCCAGGTCATTTCGATCGGAGATCTGCTCTTTTTTGTGGCCGCAAAATGCAGGGTGATGAAAGAGGAGGCGGGACATCCTTCTGGATTGTGGTTGGCATTCCACATTTGAGAGTAGATGGCGCCCACACTACACTCTGCATCTGTTGGATATTTTAAGCCCAAGGTCCTAAAAGGTATGTCGATGAGGTGGCATCCCACGTCGCCCAATGCTCCAGTGCCATAATCCCACCAACCTCGCCAGCTGAACGGATGCAGATTTGGAGTATAAGGCATGCTCTTGGCTGGCCCCAACCACAAGTCCCAATATAGGTCTTTGGGCTTTTGACTTGGGTCAGGTTCTGGCATGGCAAAACCCTGCGGCCACACCGGCCGATTGGTCCAGATTTGCACCTTGGATATCTTACCGATCACCTTGGAGTCCACCCATCTTTGCACCATACCCAAGAGTGGATTTGAACCGCCCTGGTTGCCCATCTGTGACACAATCTTATTTTTTCTCGCCAATTGAGTCAGCATCCGTGCTTCTCTGATGTTATGGGTCATTGGTTTCTGGACATACACATGTATGCCTCTTTCCATAGCATATTTGGCTGCCGGACCATGTATATGATCTGGGGTTGAAATGGTCACTGCATCGATATCCTTTTCGGCATCCAACATTTTCCGATAATCATGATAAATCTTTGCATCTGGAAATGCTTCAACAGAGCTCGCTGCTGATCCAGAAAAGTCGACGTCACAAAGTGCTGCTACTCTTTCTCGACCATCTACAGAGGCATTGCGAATATCGCTCCTTCCTTTACCACCAGCTCCTATGGCCGCTAGATTGAGTTGATCACTGGGAGCCATAAAACCTGCACCACCAAGTACATGCCGCGGTACAATAAAAAAGGAAGATGCCATCGCTCCATGTTTTATAAATGTTCTTCGAGAGGATGTGCTTGAAATGGGTCTCTTATCTTTCATAATGGTCGATTGTAAAGATTACTTTAAAAAATTGATCCAGCCATAAAAACCAAAAACCGTCGATTCGGCTGAAAAAATTCTATGGCTTACTTGTGCTGATTAAGATACATCAGGAAGCCAATAACACCACTTTTTTATCCCAAATTTTCCAACTTTTGTTCGAAAACTGTAAATAATGCGCATAATTGCATCACATACTTGCAGAGCATGGCCTAGTTGTACTGGTCGCCGGACTTCCTTGAGGTCAACAACGTTCATCCTGTATTATTACCTTTTACCCCCTGTAGTGCATGACTAATATTGCATTGACTTGAAGTGTTCAACAAATATTTCAGTATGTTGACCGGGATGGTCCCAGTTAAATGGCAGATAATGGTCCTAGGTGCCATGCTTCACTGCATGGTTAGCAACTTACAAGGACAAACGCTAAGCAGCAGTCGATATATTGAGTTTGATCCCCCTCCCATGGTGTGGCCTGATAAAACATCGGTGGGTGGTCTCGCAGACTGGTTGAAAGATTCGTCCTTTATAGCTGTGAAAAGGCTGGCAGAAAAGGGATTGCTCATAGCTCCTGATCCGATTGATTCCATTCACTATGAAGGCCATTTAAGTAATGATCTCCTGCGTCACCAAAGTGTTGACCACCTTCAGGATATGAAGGTGTTGAGGGCCTTAGCCTGGAGTTTTGTGATCACTGGAAGTGATGATTTCGCGCAACAAGGAATCAGGTATCTGGAGGCTTGGACATCAGCTTATCGGCCCACTGGTAATGACGTTAATGAAAACAAGCTCGACGCCATCTTTCTAGCATATCAGGTCTTTTATCCCCTCCTCCATCGAGACCTACGTACACAGGTGTCGATCTGGATGAAATCGATCGCTGAGCGGCATATTGCACTGTGGAATCCAAATGTTGGATCTAGCAATCGCCAGGCTAAAAGGGTCAAACTCATCCTGATGGCTGGAAGATGTTTGGAAAATAAACGCTTGATAAATTTTGCAGTGATAGCTTATCAAGAGCTTCTGACTACTTGCCTCCTACCGGGTGGTCAAACTACGGATTTGGAGAGGAGGAAATCGATGCACTACAACATAAATTGTCTACAATTGCTTCTGGAAGTCGCTCATTTGATCGATCCCTGGCTTTCTGAGATCTATACATGGCAAACTGCGGATGGTGGCTCGCTGAAGACAAGTGTTGATTTTATGCTACCCTATGCCAGCGGCGAAGTATCGCATGAGGAATGGATTGGGAGTCAAGTGGAATTTGATCAAAGGCGCGCTCAATCACAAGATCCCTTTTACCAACCGGGTAAACTCTGGGATCGCAAAGAAAGTCTTTATACGATTATGCTGGCTTCACAATACGACAAGAATCTTCGACAGTTGGTCGAAGTTATGTTGGCGGAATCTGGAACCCATGAGCACAGATTCTTAAATAAATTACTGGGAATGCATTGAGAGACTGGCCAAAAGCATCGCTTCTGATTTTGAACAGACACAAAAAACAATTCGACAAAATATGGACCCTCTTGTTCTTTTACTTATCGGAATTCTAGTAGTCGTAGGTGGCATTATCGGACTGCGTCTGCATGCTTTTCTAGCCTTGTTGGTCGGAGCTTTTATGGTAGCTATACTCACTCCCGTGGCATCAATCGAGCTCTATGCGCTAAGCAAGGGGATGTCAGCAGAGGTTGCTACCAGCCTTGCCGGTCAGCCAGTAGGTCAACGTATCGCCACTGCCTTTGGTGCCACTGCAGGCAAGATCGGCATATTGATCGCCATGGCCGCTATCATCGGAAAATGCATGTTGGAGAGCGGAGCAGCTGAAAAGATAGTCAGATCAACTTTGCATGTCACTGGTGAAAATCGGGCACCAGTCACCTTCCTTGGCAGCAGTTTTTTCCTGGGAATACCGGTGTTTTTTGATACGGTTTTCTACTTAATGGTGCCCTTGGCCAAAGCTATGGCGGTGCGTTTGGGCAAAAACTATCTGTTGTTGATTCTTTGCATTACTGCTGGTGCTGCGATGGCCAACAGCTTGGTGCCACCGACACCTGGTCCACTTTTTTTGATCAGTGAGATGAATATTCCGATTGGGATGATGATGATTGGAGGTTTCTTAGTAGGACTTTTTACGATTGTGGCAGGATATTTATTTGCCGCTTGGGCAAATCGCAAGTGGCCCATTCCACTGCGAGATTCGATAGATGCTCCGATCGAGCATATTAAGTCTTTGGCAGCGCAGGACACTTCCAACCTACCCGGTTTGCTATGGTCGGTGATGCCGATTCTCATTCCACTAGGATTTATCACTGCCCGTGCGGCTATGCAGTCCTTGTGGCCAGTAACAGATGTGGCAACCTTGTCGACAGCAGAAATGATGTTTCGTGGAGTTATTGACTTTCTTGGAGAGAAAAATCTAGCCCTGGTTGCCGGGGCATTGGCAGCACTGATTTTGCTGGTCCTGCAAAAAGTTGAAGACAAGAATGATCTGATTGAGTCCGTGCAGGCTGCGCTGATGAGTGGTGGTGTGATCATATTGATTACCGCTGCGGGAGGCGCTTTCGGGGGGATGCTTCAGCAGACTGGCATCAGTGCCCGCATCGCAGTACTTACCGAGGGATACCAGATGGCATTGATCCCATTAGCCTTCCTCATCACTGCAGTGGTTCGTACTGCCCAAGGATCGGCCACCGTAGCAATGATAACTGCCTCGGGCATATTGGCAGGGATGGCAAACGAAGCGCAATTGGATTATCACCAGTTGTATCTGGGCCTGGCCATCGCGTGTGGATCCAAGCTGATACCATGGATGAACGACAGTGGCTTTTGGATCGTGTGTAAGATGAGTAATCTGACAGAAAAGGAGGCACTCAAGACCTTCTCTCCACTGCTGACGATCATGGGCATAGTGGGACTGATAGTCATCCTTATCGCTGCCAGGGTGCTGCCACTCATTTAGCGACATGAGCTTAGGTCCGATTCTTGGCCACGTCTGAGAAATGTCGTAACTTTCTAGTGGAATAATTTGTGGAGTTAAAACATCATTATGAAAAGGAGAAATTTTGTTAAGGGACTGACTGCAGGATCATTGGGAACAGCGGCGCTGGGCCACGAAGCGATCGGTAAGAAAGATAAACCTGAAAATGCCAAGCGAGAAGTCCTCATGAAAGTGGGATGTCAATCCGGTGGAACGTCCACCTACAACCTTGAGTTGAAGGCTAGACATGGTGTATACAACATTGATGGAGGTGCTCCAAAAATAATTGAAGGTGTAGGATGGGATCTTGAGGACTCTCTGAGCAAACGCGATGCATGTGAGAAATATGGCATTAGCCTTGACGCTTACCATTTACCCCTCACCTCTGCAGGCATCACACGAGTAAAGTACCCGAATATGATGTTGGGGAAAAGTCCTGAGCGAGATCGCGAAATTGAGATCATTCAGCAAATGATCCAGGTGGCGGCAAAGACAGGAGTACATCTTCTGAATTACAATACCACCATTCACCGTGTGCTTCGTACTGGAAGGACGGTCGATCCAAAGAGAGGAAACGCCTCCTATAGCACCTGGCACTACGAGACATCACTGACTCAAGACATGTCGAAGACCATCGCCGGCGATGTCTCCATAGATGATATGTTTGAAAGAATCACTTACGTGCTGGATAGAATTTTGCCGGTGGCGGAGGAGTATAAGGTAAAACTTGGCAATCACATCGCTGATCCACCGACACCAGTCGGTCACCGGGGCATTACGAGATGGAATAGTCCAGATGTATTCGAGGGCATCAAGCGATTTGCAAAGCTTTATGACAATCCTTACCACGGATTTAATTTTTGCATTGGCTCCATAGCTGAGGGTCTCAAAGACCCGAAAAATGAGATCATTCCAATCATCGAGTGGGTGGGTGCCAGAAAGCAAATCTTTAATATTCATCTTCGCAACATCAAGGGTGGATGGAATGACTTCATGGAGGTCTATCCAGACAATGGAGACATGGACTTTCTGCAAGTCATTAGAGCTCTACGTGACGTAGGCTTTGACGGCATGGTCATGCCCGACCATGTGCCCAGTCACGATGATGATCCCAGAAGAGACCAGGCTTTTTCCTTTGCTTATGGGTACATCATCGCCCTAATCCAGGCCGTTACGGCTGAAAGTGCTAGCTAAGGGTATCAAACTCGGTTGACCAAATCGAGTCACCGATAGCGAAACGTGGTGTAGTTGCGAGGCGAAATCTGTGATAGAGCTGCAGCAAAAAGATGCTGCTCTCTCGTGCCACAGAATGCATATACTTCCATTGAAGCGGAGAAATTTATTCATCTCGCTTAATCTTTCTATCACGCTGCGATATTCTTTCACCAACGCCCATCCCGGCCTACTGCCCTCTGCACTATGCTTTTGATACCCCTGCTACCCTTTTTAAAACTCCTGATCGCCAAACTCACTTTTTAACAACTTCGATTGCTTGGACGGATTATTTAAGTGGTAAGTAACACCCAGCATGATGACATCCACCTCATATATGTAATTAGTGGTAGTGTAGAAATTACTTCTGACCGTGGTGATCCTTTGTTCATTGCTGCTGAACAATCCCATGTCGATATTTAGCCATTGTAAATTGACTTGCAATTGATCATCCAGAAAGCTTTTAGTAAGGGTGAAGCTGGGATTATAAAATCTTGAATCCTCACCCTGAGCGGTGATTCTCCGGGACAAGTAATTGAGCGCCAAATTGGCCTTAATGGTGGGCGAAATCGTGAACCGAACATTCGAGTTGTGCGAGTACATTGTACTGGAAGTATTGATTTTTTCTCCGAAGAGATTTCCCTTAATGCGATAGTTGAATATGTTTACACCCAGAAAAAGTCGACACCATTTCAGTGGGTATAAGGTGAGACCCGCTTCGAAACCGAAAGCAGTTGCCTGACCGGCATTGGTATAGATCCGATTCAAGATGGAGTCATTATAGATCGTATTCACTCGATTTACTACATCTGCGGTGTTACGCCAGTAACCTGTCGCGTAAAACTGATTGTCTTCCCATGAGTTTACCAGGCCCACTTCAACCAAATCTATAAACTCAGGTTTTAGCTCTGCATCTCCTTGCTCCAAAGTTTCGGAATGCTCACGCTCAGGAAAAGGAGTCATTTTGAAGGTGGTTGTTCGTGCAATCCGCCGGCTGTAGGCTGCCTTGAGTGAGAGCGATTCACTGATCGGGTACAAAAGGTTCAAGGATGGGAATGGATTGAATTGTTGCAGCCGATAGGTACTGTCGGGTGTGGCCAAGGTCACTTTTCGGTCAAAAGCTTCCAGTCTCAGTCCGGCAGTATAGGCGAGTTTGCCCAAGGTGCCTGATAGCTGACTGTATATGGAGTGGATGGAACGGCGTAGGTCAATTCGATTTGTGAACGTTGGATTGACCACCCACTCATTGGAGAAGAGGTCACGGTCGAGATAAATAAAATCCCCAGGATGTTTTAAGTGTCTGAATTGATACCCGGATTGCCAGGAATGATGACCAATTTCCTTGGTCAGGTCGACCTGGAGACGAATGCCATCCAGCGGATTGTCGTTGTCATTAAACTGAAATTGCAAAGTATCCGTGACGTTGGGGTAATTCAGATTTGAATTGTCTGTGGGACCACCAAGGATAGTCCGCTCATATAAGGCAGACATCTCAAGTTTATAGTCGTTGCCCAAGTTCAAGTCATAGCCAATTTGACCCAGTAGAAAGTCACCGCGCCTTACCCTCAGGTTTGTGTTAAAATACTGGAGAGAATCTATCCCTGTTCCCGAAGTAGATACCCGTCCACTCCGGTTGTAATCATCCCAATAGGTGGTGGGGTTGCGAAATTGATCTGGCGTCAGTCGGGCTCTTCTTTGATAATCGTACAGTATATCAGCAGTCCGGAATTGAGACCTTTTACCAGCATAGAAAGCTGTGGAAATTGTCTGGTCCTTGGTGGGGTGGTAAGCCAGTGTGATCCTGCCCGTATAGCTTTCGCGATCGAAGCTTCGCTCTCCATAGGAGGGAAATTCAGTGAGTATGTCATTTCGGTAGGTGTTTACATATCCGACCCTCCTTCCCGACACATCATCGCGTTTGTAGTCGAGTCCTAGGGATAGATCCCAGCGATCTCTTATGTAATTGAGGGTGAGATCAGCACCATATCTGGATGCTCTTTCAGCGTTGTCATAGTCTTCGATGCTGGGGAGTCCCACTTGGGCATTAGCTATAAAATAGACGCCGTCGACCTTCCCTTTCTTCGTCTTAATGTTGATGATTCCTGCCTTCCCATCAGGATCGTATTTTGCCGAAGGAGCCGTGACGATTTCTATGTCATCGATGGCATTGGCAGGCAGTTGATTGAGCAACACTGCTGGGTCAGCCTGGATGGGTTTACCATCTATCATCAGTGTAAAACCTGAGACTCCCCGCACTGTCACAACTCCATTGGCATTGATAGCGATGGAGGGTAGGTTGCGTAGGAGGTCGGTGGCATTCCCTCCCTGAGCATTCATGAATTGCTTGCCATCGAAGACCTGCTTGTCCAGACGATGTTGGGTCGAAACCTCACGACCTGTGACTGTGATTTCGCTCAATGTGGACGCATTTATCGAAAGCCGGAGGACTCCCAGATCTGTGTGGTCAGTGAAGGACTGTGCAGGTGAGTAGTGAGTCTTGTAACCCATAAATTGCACCATGTAGTACATCGGGCTACTGCTAGCCACAGCAATGCTAAAGTGTCCATGCTCATCACTGATGGTACCAGCCTGTAAACTGGAATCGGCAGATGAGTAGAAGGCGATGCTGGCATATTCAATGGCTTCCCCGCTATCTGCATCAAGGATGAGACCACGTACTACGATTTCCTGACTAAACAGATGAACATTGCAACCCAGTAGGAGAAGCAGATAAACAACCTTTGAATAATTGACCTTGTGATGCATGATTCTTCACAAATGAACAAGATTACTATTTTTTCCTGGTATCGACTCTTCATGTGCTGAGTCTGCATAGTAAATTCCTTACTCGAGAGGGTCGCTCGATTTCAACTCAGCACCTTCATAAGTGTCTGCTGCTAGTAACTAAGTAAGAGAAAAGTACTATCTTTTGCAGCCCTAATTTTGCGATGAAAGAGGCCGATCGAAAGGGCACAGCAGTCTCCTGAGCCTCAATTTTGATAACCAATTAATCACAGCTAGATGAAATTGAAGAATGAAAAGTTAAGACGTCTTTTTGAGTATGGAAGTCCTAACCAGGGCAAATCAAAGAAGGCACAGGGTAGACGCTCTTTTTTACAAAAGGCATCATTGGGAGGACTCAGCCTGGCAGCTTTTCCTACTAAGGAGGTTCGCGAGCAGGTGTCTTACCTGACACAAAATGTAAACAAGAATTCGAAGCCCAGTGAGCTCAAGATCACTGATATGCGCATAGCAGAGATTGGTGGAGATGTCGTTTTCAGGACGCCGATTGTTCGGATCTACACCAATCAAGGTATTGTGGGTCACGGAGATGTACGAGATGGAGCTGCCAAGGAATACGCGTTGTTTCTAAAGAGCCGGTTGCTGGGTGAAAACCCCTGTAATGTCGAGCGGCTTTTCAAGATGATTAGTCAATTTGGTCATCACGCCCGTCAGGGTGGGGGTGTTTCGGGTGTCGAAATGGCCCTTTGGGATCTGGCTGGCAAGGCCTTTGGAGTGCCCGTATATCAAATGTTAGGGGGTAAGTATCGAGATAAGGTCAGAGTGTATTGTGATACGACCGTTTCCAGAGATCCACATGAGTATGCCCGTCGAATGCAGAAACGTGTGGACCAGGGATACACCGCATTAAAAATGGACATTGGTATCAATTTACTCAGAGATGTGCCAGGTGCCATCGTCAATGGTCCCAACGGTCCCTATAGTCCCTACAAGAATGAATACAGAGCCTACAGAAGGACTCAGCACCCTTTCACCAGGGTACAAATCACGCAGAAGGGCCTGGAAAAACTAATGGAGTATCTCCACGTTATGAGGGAGCAAATTGGCTATGAAATCCCAATGGGTACGGACCACTGGGGGCATTTTGGTGTAAACGAAGCCATCAAGATTGTACAGGCGTGTGAACCGTACAACCTGGCATATGTGGAGGATATTATTCCGTGGCACTTTACCGATCAATGGAGAGAAATCACCCAGGCTTCCACCACACCCACTCAGACAGGTGAGGATATCTACAAGCTAGAAGGAGGTTTCGAAGATCTCATTGATACGCATGCCGTAGATATCGTTCATCCTGATCCCAACACAGCCGGAGGTATTTTGGAAACTAAGCGTATCGGAGATTACGCTACCAAACACGGCATCGGGTTTATGCATCATCACGCAGCAGGACCAGTTTCATTCTTAGGGTCGGTGCATAGTGCTGCGGCCACCGAAAACTTCATGTGGTTGGAACACCATGCTGTCGACAAGAAAGATTGGGAGAACCTAGTGACGGGATTCGATGGTCCGATCGTACAAGATGGTTATGTGACAGTGCCTGACAAACCAGGCATTGGAGTTGAACTGAACGAAGAGGTGGTAGAGAAATACTTGGTGAAAGGTGAGAAAATGTTTGCTCCGACTCCGGAGTGGAATGAAATTCGTGCATGGGACCGACTCTGGAGTTAACCCATTCGACGATCTAGCAAATGATAATAATGATCAGGCCCTGCAGTCTCTGTAGGGCTTATCTATATCATAAAGTACTGGGCTAGGATGTGTTACTTTGGAGGTTTCAAAATATGGATAGTAATATGACGAAGACCACTGACCTCAAGATCGAAGAGATGATCGTGACCCCGATTGCCATCACCGATCCACCCTTGCTGAATGCAGCCGGCCTGCATGCACCCTATGCGCTACGTACGGTATTGGAGATCAAGACCAATCAGGGGATTACAGGAATCAGCGAAATACCAGGGACCGCCGAGGTAAACATCGCTCTTGAGGAAGTTGGGAATCGCATTGTTGGCTGGGATCCTTTTCAGTTGGGAGCCATGCGCAACATGATTTTCGAAACGTTTGGTAGAGAGGAAGATGCACGAGGTGACGCTCCTTGGGATCAGCGAAAAGTCGTACATATTTATAGCGCTCTTGAGGTGGCATGTCTCGACATCATCGGCAAGTCAATGGATCGACCAGTGGTGGATCTGCTGGGAGGTAAGATGCGCGATAGGGTGCCCTTTGCAGCATACTTGTTTTACAAGTATGAGGGGGCTGGAGGAAAATGGGCGTTTGCTAAAGATCCGGGAGCCGTGGGGTGGGAGGCATCTCGTCAGGAAGCAGCCATCGATCCTGATGGAGTGGTGGCCCAGGCCAGGGCCATGTGTGCGGAATTTGGTTTCAAATCGATCAAGTTAAAGGGGGGAGCATTTCCACCCCAGGAAGAAGTAGAGGCCATGCTAGCCCTGAGGGAAGCTTTCGGACCAGAAATACCTCTACGCCATGATCCCAATGCCATCTGGAAAGTGGAAACGGCACTGGTCTACGGAAAGAAGATGGAACATGTGTTGGAATACTGGGAAGATCCAGTGAGGGGACAGGAGAATATGGCAGCATTATGGAAACACTTTGAGATTCCATTTGCGACCAACATGTGCACTACTTCTTTCTCTGACATTCCTGCCAGCATCGAGTTGCATTCTGAGGATATCATTTTAAGCGACCATCATTTCTGGGGTGGTCTCACCGCATCCATGCATTTGGCTAAAATCTGCGAAACATTTGGCCGTGATTTATCTATGCACTCCAATAGTCACTTGGGCATTTCACTGGCTGCTATGGTTCACTTGGGTGCTGCGCTTCCCAATTTTACCTATGCATTGGATACACACTACCCCTGGCAGTCTGAAGAGATCATCAAAGGAGGTCGCATACCTTTTGTGGATGGTGCGGTTATGGTGCCTGACGGTCCGGGATTAGGTGTGGAGTTGGACCACGATGCCCTGGCCAAACTGCACAAAAATTACTTGGATTGTGGTTTGACCAAGCGAGATGATCAGGTGGAAATGCGAAAAGTGCACCCTGACTGGACTTTTGAGGCTACGAGATGGTAGTACATGGAGTGTGGTAGCACGCCGAAGATGCTCGTAGTGTTAAGATGCCCTTAATTTGTCTTACGGTCTTTGATACAGGGCATGCAAAACGCTGAAGTTGGCCTGTGCAGTCCAGTCACTGATGATTGGATAGAGGGCACCCTGTTGATTTAAAAGACCCTGTTTCAATAAGCCCCTGTGATGGTCATAAAAATCAATGTATTGGCAGCGTTCGTAACCGATCACGTATGGCTTGGCGGCGCAGGCTTGTAGATACCGTTCGTATGCTTCGCCTGATTCTTTTTGACTTCGAAATTGGTGCCAGAGAGTCACGGGGTATTCTTCTGTATAAAAGCTGGTTTGATGATCACATATGATGATTGGTTTATGTGAGATGCGATGCACATTGTCAAATAATATTTCATCGAATAATTGTTCATCAACTCCAGGGCCAGGACCAGGACCCTTAGTTGGCCCTGGCTGGATAGAAATGACATCCACGTAGTTGGCAGCCGCCCGAAGGACAGCTTCAGGATGATCACCGGCAATATGTTTATCGCCAAATAGCAGATGGTTGGGATCATACCTCTTTATCTCGGCAGAAATCAGTGCGTAAAGTTGCTCGGCAATGATCCCTAGAAAAGCCTGGTCGTCGGCAAGGATGTGACGCTGATCAATATCGATGTGATCAAATCGACTTTCGTACAACTGATCGAAGTGCCGGAAGTGTAGGCCATAGGCCGCATTAAACAGAGAGATATCTTGATATCTGGCTCGAAGAAAATCTACATACTTTTTTTTACCAGCAGACCTGCCATTTTGGTTTCTCAAATGGGAAACCCAGTTGTCACCATGCCTCCTTCTCGAAGTCAGTATGTCCCAGCGTGGGGTGTCCGTAAAATAGTAACCAATTAAATAATTATTGTCGGCATATTGGGTGCAGGTTGTACGGATTTTATTCTTGCACCTCAGCACAAAATTGGGATCAAAGATATCGTCAAAAGTAAATTCATCCACAGCCTTGTAATGACCGTTTGAAAGTAGAGAGAGGGTTAAGAAAAATGGCATTTGGTCTTGCAGGTCTTTGGGGCATCCATTGCCGCAGTTATTCATCTGCCAGGAGGAGAGATCGTCCCGGATTTTTTTTAGTCTCGTCTCTTTTTTCTGAAATGCTCCAATGTGATGATAGATTTCTTGCTCACAATTACTGATGTGGTTGAGACCAAGGGCAAAAAATGCGTGACCCTCTGGAGACATCAAAAAAGTCCTGTTGTTGAGATTTTGTATGTGGAAGAACCCAGTCTTCTTACCATTGAGATGGATGGCACCACCGTATTTATCCAAAGGAATTTTTTCTTGAGCTGTGGACAATACCGCACATAGAGAAAGCACCAGGAGCATGGGATAGCTCATGTAGCATGTCTTTTTTCGGCCACATGAAACCTTTGATCGGAGTTCCATATTGCGTTGTTGCATTTCATGAAAATAGTGAAATCTTGACGGCCAACTGATGTACCGGATTCAGTGGGTGCATTAGATTTTGTCGTTAAGAAAAATGGCATTTATGCAGCTGCACCAAGATAGCGTTGAAAATGGGACCAATGGCCACTCATGTGAAGAGTTCTCAAGTTAAGAACATTTTGTGCTCCTGGTTTAGACCATCGTTGTCCTGATAATTTAAGTCGCTTTTGTATTACGGTACGATGTGCAGCCTCGATTGCTCCAGATCCAGATGAGCTCCAGATAAACCTCCTTTTTTGTATTTGGGATAATTCATTCTATGAGCATTATTCTTTAAGTATGTTAGTAAGTCTTGCTTGACTTCTTCTTTTTCTTCGTCGGTATTTGAAAGACTTTGGATTCTTTTGATCACATAGTTTCCACCTTGGTTTATTAACTTAGTGTTCATCCGCTTGGTCCATTTCTTTGACTTTTTATCATCATCGAAAAATTTGTTGGCAAATTCTCCAATGTGTTCTGCGGCATGGTAGTAATCCAGAATCGTTGTTGCTGTGGGATAGCAGGCTTTTATCCATTGATCAATCCATTTAGCTCCATCCGTTACGAACACTAGACTTTCATCTTTCTTTTCATATCGATCAAGTAAAACGGACATCTTTTCTTCAAATTCTTCATGATTCCCCAAATGTGCAATGTATTCTGATTCCTTAATCCATTGACGATCAGTAGCTTCTGGTAAAATTGATCCAGATCTGAAAACACGACCCAGTTTTACTTCTTTCCATTTATCTTCCCGCGTCAATATCATTGAACCGTCTACCTCACAATAAACTACTTCTTCTGATCTACTTTCATCCTTTTTCCATAGCTGCTCACTTGTCAACCACTGTTCGGCTATCGACCCGTTCCGATTGGTCAACTGATGTAGCATGAATTCATTCGTTTTTATCCCAAGCATTCTTAGTAGTTCAACCCCGAAACTGTATCTCTCCTCCTTGCCAACATAGGTCAACACGTCCTCTAGTTTTGGGCTAATTTTACTCCCTTTCAATTGCTGGGTAAAATGGTGCTCTTTCTCTAACTCAATCTTTCCTACCCGTGTGGCAATGTTTTTTTTTTACGGCGGTCTTTTGTTCTTACATCCATGCATTCCTCATACAACTTCCTGCCCAATTCCATCCATTGCTCTACAAATTGGGATTCATGGTCATAAAAACTCATCTTTGGATCTGCTGCTTTTTCGGTAAATTCTTTCTTGAGTTGGCTGAATTGTTCTGATAGATCAGCCTTGTTCATAATATATTAGGTTTTTTACTAATATATAACTTAGTTGCGACATTTTCTAATGCACCCGATTCAGTCCTGGGTGCCAAAGGATATGGTATGGACGTGTGGTCTGCAGAGGATCATTCATCCGGTAGGGACAATTGATGGAATAGACAGATTCTCATGAATCATCACATCCGTTGGATAGCTGAAAGAATCTTAGGTATCTTTCTGATTTAATCCTTGATTATTAAAACTATTGATCCAATGGGACTAGATCGCATTTCGAAAAGGCTGCCAGATCAAAAAGGGCTCTTCTCGCCATCATTCCATTTTTCTCAGTCGGTTGATGCTCAGACCGCACTCCATCACGAAAGAGTGATCAACTCATACAAACGAGGTACAATTTCTGATAATGGCGCTTCCTGGAGCTCACCCAAACTTGCAAGGCAGTTGACATTTGTAGTAGCATTTTTAATCTGCTTTCCGCTGCTCAATCAGGCTGCCAGTCAGGTGCAGGAACCACCGAATATCTTATTTATTGCGGTTGATGACATGAATGATTGGGTTGGTTTTATGGATGGCCATCCAGGTATGAAGATTCATACCCCCAATATTGATCGATTGGCAGCCCAATCCATGGTTTTTACCAATGCCCATACACCATCCCCTGCATGTGCTCCTGCGAGGGCAGCCATCCTCACAGGTGTACACCACATCCGGTCTGGTGTGGAAAATGTTCATTGGGGTGACAAACCACTATGGCGAAATTTTGAAGCTTTGCAAGATGTGCCCACGATCGAGCAGTTTTTCCGGGGGAAAGGCTACAAAACTCTGGGTGCAGGCAAGATCTACCATAGTCAAGCACCACCTTGGACACCCACCAGCCAGGTGGAACCGGCAAATTGGGATTTTTACTATCCTAGCCCATATATCTCGCATCCCTACCAGATCAGGGCACCTCATGAAGTCATTTTTCCCAACGATGTGGACAACAGCACCAGACCTGGTGGTGGTTGGTGGACCTGGGGGCCTCAAGAAGTGGGTGACGAGAAGATGGCAGATTTTCATATTGTCGATTGGGCATCTCACCAATTGCGGCAAAACCACGACCGTCCTTTCTTTCTGGCGGTGGGTACGTGGAAACCACATGATCCCTGGGAGGTACCCCAAAAGTACTTTGATATGTATCCGATGGATCAGGTTGCCCTTCCTCACTACCATAATGATGACTTGAAGGACGCCTTCGATCATGGCCGCCGAAAGATCCACCAGTGGGTCATCGATAACCATCAATGGAAGAAAGTGGTACAATCCTATGCGGCTTCTATTTCATT
>CBDCVP010000010.1:0-5489 GCA_965223025.1 Saprospiraceae bacterium | reverse complement strand
TAAATCTTGCGAACTTACTACGTTCGTATTGTACAAGGGACCATAAGATACATGGTTGGCAATGGAATCATCATCATACCACGAATAACCTGGTTCTCCATTATTTAAGGGAAATAGACAAAGGTGCTTCGTGAGTAGAGTCCCATCATTTAAATGTGTGCTCTTAAGGTTATCGGCCATCCACTCTTGGCTGCCAATCTTAACGGTGCGGTACGTATTTCCCTCCACATCGATGATCATACCGTAGCAACTTCCGTTGATGATTTCAAATGCAACATTGGCATTTACTTCAAAGCCGGCATTTAGTGTAATCTCTGGTGCTGTGTAGTGCGAGGGTAAAGTGACCATTAATTGTCCATCGGTTGCAATGGACGAACCTGCTATATAGGAGCCATTGGCATCTTCGGGGAAAATAATGAGGTCAGGTGTGCAGGGGATACTACCGGAATAAGACAGGACGATTTCATTGATGGTAGACTGTACCACATTCACCTGCCATCCTTGCAAAGCCAGCGGAAGGTTGATGGTTGAAAAGTTGGAAGCAGGTGTTACCAAATCAGAAGTTACGATGGTATAGGTATTGCCTGGAGTCGGTACAAATCCATCTATCAGATCTATATCCAGTGTTCCTCCTCCCTCAAAATTTCCCTGGATCTCCAATAGGTCATGATTGGTCTCTCCAATTTCGATGATCACTGTACCATCTCGATTTGAGTAGTCACCTTCGATAGTGATCTTACCCGGCGAAAATCCAGGCGACAAGATCCCTTGATTCTCGAAGACCAGATTGTCGATTTTGCCTTCACCAGAGATTTTTCCACCAGATTCATTGATCACTTTCAGATTGTTGAAATGATCTCCAGATATACAATAGCCGGGAGCATTTTTCATATAAAAGGTCAGCTCACCAAGGTTATAAAATCTGGCAGTGTTGTAGCCATAATTGTAAATACCCAGCCCTCCAATTACACTATTTTGGGGTGCACCAATTTGGATATTCCCATTATTTATAAACTTCCTATGATTGGCAATGCCATCACCAGTGACACTATTGATTTCGATCGTACCGGTGGAAAGATTTATTATAGAATCGAGATTAAAGATCCCTTCTTGGTTGATGAAGTTGCTTCCTACTGCAGGGATCTCAGTGCCAATCTTAATGGAACCAGCATTGTTTATATAGGCTTGATAATTGTTCAAGCCACTGCCATGTACGTAGTCAATGATGATTTCACCAGTGGTATGATTTATGAATGGCGTGAAGGCATTGTAGATGGCATCTGCTTGGATCCTCTTGATTTGAATCAATCCCCGGTTATCAAAAGTCGCGGCATTGTTTTGAATGCCATGGCCTGCGGCACGATCAATTTTGATGGTCGCTTGTAGACCATTATTGAGTGCACCAGTATTGTATATTCCGGTGGTGTCTTCAGTATCGATGATGATAGTCCCATAATTGTTTAATGATCCGTCATTCGTGATAGACTCCACATTAAGATCATTGGTGCTGGATGAAGATAGCTTTTGCACAGTGAGTGCAGCTCCATTTTGGATTTGAATTTTCTTGGCACTGGCTGTTGGGTTAATTAGCGGCAGATTTGGTGAACTAATCTCTGGTTGATAGGGACGGGAGGCTGGGATGATCACTCTGTCATTCTCATTGGGCACTCTTAAGTTAAGCCAGTTTTGGGGATTATACCAGTCTCGTGACTGCGTGCCTGTCCAGAGTGGTAGGACAGGGACATTGATTTGGACGCAGGCTTCATTTGTTGCGCACAGTGCTGGATTTATGTTCGTGGAAGTGGGAGATAATGTGACTGTTATCGTGCCGTCATTTTTCCAGTTATCGTATGTAGATCTATGTACTTTGAAGCACGAAGCTTCTGCTGGCACAGCACAGTCTGCTCCAGTCTTGGTGAGCCCCACTAAGTTGTTGTCTTCATCGTAGATATTGAAGACTTCGGACAAAGTGCTCACATCCCCCTGCACGGTCACGCATATTTCGATCGAATCAATGGGAGCTACGACTTCTGGAAAACTAGCGGTCACGTTTACTACCGTGTTGTTTGGAGAACCTAGATGGGTATTAGGATTAAAGGTCGAGCATCCACTAAACTGAAGGCAATGACTACCTCCGAGATATTTGACTTTGCGATAGTCTGCATCGTTGTGAATATTTGCGTCTGCACTATTATTGGGTAAGGTCGTGTATATCTTCATTAGATGATTTCCGAGGGGAACTATAATGACATCGTTTAGAACGATATTAGCTGAACTACCGGGAGCTAAAGATCCTGTCCAATGCTGAGTGGAAACAGTCTGTCCATCGATGTCCACATGGATGTTTACAGCACTCAGCGTCGATGCGCCATAATTTCTTAGATCGATGGTTAGGGAGATGGTTTCATCGCACTCATCAGCTTGATCGGTAGATATAGAAGTAATGCCAGCATCATTTGCTGGGGGTGCATGTCCTGAACAGGCAGTCGAGTTGTTTGTCAAGGGAACGCGATTTATCTCAATGTTAGTACGCATACGCCCTTTTTGACCATCAGTGAAAGCATCCCAGCAAGGACCGGTATAATCCATATAGTTGGCCAGCATATCGAGCTGGTCGCCTTGACCTCCATTGGCAATAGGTCGGTATGGATTGTTGCTGCTGAGATCATGGTCATCCGTCGTGCACGAATTGGTTGGGGCACTGCATGTACCATCGGCAAATCCAGGGATTTCTTTCGGAGGAGTGTCGCAGACCCGGTCTCCATTCACTAGGCAATCACCATTGGGGCAACCTCCATAGAAAGTATGAATGAGGCTGAAATAGTGGCCGACCTCATGTGCGACCAACCCTGACCAGAATGACGGGGCATCGAAGATGGTGATGTCGTAAGTAGGGACATAGACTCCAGAAGCATTCGTGAGCTTTTGGACAATGAAGAGATTGCAATACATGCTCTTATCCCATGTATAGGCATTAAGGCCTGGTGAAATTGTAGGATATTCACCCACTGCATTGACTGGATCGTAATGCCTAAGGACTCCGCTGGTGTAATTACCGCTAGGATCTGTATCGGCTAGGCATAGTTCAATTTCGGTATCGATGCCATACAAAGGGTTGCTATAGGTGTCGGCTCCAGGATGCATATGTCGAAAGCGATCGGAAGCTTCCTCAAGGATTGATGCGACGGTCGCATCTGTGGGATTAGCATCAGAGCCAACCGAGGCACCGTCGTGCACAATATGTACAACCACTGGGATAGTGTAAACAACCGCGCTTCTCGCCGCATTGCTGCTTCTATGTTGCAGGATGCGTGCTCGGTATATCTCCTCAAAATTTTCCTGTGCTCTCCTATATTCTGGATTGTTATCCAGCGTTTCCTTTTGCAGGGCATCCGTACCACATCTGAAAGATGATCCTTCCTGGCCAAAACCGACAGTAGCTAATAAAATGAAGACCAAAGGGACAAATGTATTTTTCATATTTGCAGACTTTATCAAATTGTAAATAGTCTTAGTTTGTTCTTGATTCATTTTATCTATAATCGCTTTAGTTTTTCGTGATATTCGAATCTGATTGCATTCCCACTTTCACTTTGATCATGATGCTCTTGCTACCGTATACGAATCTGAATGGTTGGTAATCCAAGATCGTGTTATAAAATGATGGTATTCATAATTCGACTTCCTAGTATTACCCACCAAAGACCACATTGATCCCCTCCAGCCTGCCTCGTTGATCGAGTTTTCGATGGATAAGCTTACAGTGAGAGTGGGTACGGGGACTGACATAGAGCTGGGAGGCCACTTGCTTATTGCTAAGTCCATGCCTAGCTGCGCGCAGTACCTTGAATTCTGTATTGGTGAGCATGCCTGTTTTTTTGGGCTTTGATTTGTGCTTTTTTGGGGTGAGTTAAAAAGTGGTAGTGAACATTGGAGATTGGTAAATGGCCTTCATGTAATAAAGCTTTGATGGCGGCATGTGGTTCAGACCCGATCTGTTTGATAATCTTTCTAGTTTCATCTATTGGGAAATTCGTACTTGTCCAACCGTGAATAATGGCCGAGTTAATTTACCAATCCTAATTCGTTCCACAGTTGCCGATCTCTGCCTTGAATTCTGACCCCTTGAGTATGCAGAAATTAGGTAACAACGAAATCGATTCTCCTGCCTTTGCCGATAGAGTAAGACCACTATTAGTCAAACTAGCACCAATGCGAACTTCAACACCAGCTTCGAGATCAAGCGTTTGAGTAATAGGTCTCCTAATCTCTATTATCTCCAGACACTGATTTTTGCAATCATCAAGGACAATCGTAGCTCCAATGCAGTTCCCTCCTGATTTATTTGAATGAATTTCATACCTAGATTGGTCGCCCTGAAAAAGCGAAAGATGTAAACATACAGGTTGTATTGCACATTGTGATAAATTGGGATTATCAGTGATTGTGATCTTCTCACCAAGGAAATTAACTGAGGAGAAAGCTTCAAGATTATCCAAATTTGTATTAGTAATCTGCAAGTCTCCTTCGATAAATTTCAAATTCTGTAAACCAGTAATACTCTCAAGCATATCATCAAGAATGAAATTCCCATAGATATCTACTAAAGAATTTAGCCCGGAAATGTCGACGTTTCTTTGAAGGTTGTTCCGCAAAATCTCAAGGTCATACACTGAAATGAGCGTTGGAATGTCGATATCTGTCATGGATGGATTCTCAATGATTGACAGATGAGTAACGAAATGTAAATTGGCAATTTGATCCAATCTAGCCAGTTGTGGATTTTCGATAATGGTTAGCTTGCCATAAAGCCTCTCTATTTGTGAAAGACCATTAAGATCCACAATGTCTGAGCCTGATATGATAATGTCTCCAATCAAAGTTGGGCAAGGATATAATGAGGCAAAATTATCGACATCGTCTTGGTTAGTTAGATAGGCGACACCGACTGGTAGGCCATTGATGAACTCTAGGATCTGACATTCGTAGCCTATTAATTCCTGTTCAGTGCATCTGTCTTCTAGTGCAACTCTGGTTCCAAAGAGTCCGGATCCCAGTATCCTTGGCCTTGAGGGAAGATCCGAATTGTCAGGAGCACAATCATCTTCATCACATATACCATCCATGTCTGTATCTGAATCACAATGGCAGCTAATCGCGATGATCTGTTCGGTCCAGGTCCCACTGCCCAAGTGGTAGCAATTATCTCCAAAACAGCGCGAGGCATCATAATTGATTGATAATGGTCCAGGTGACGTGATTGGTGGTAGAACTGTTAGATCCAAGTGATTCAATGTAAACTGCTGTCCATCTGGATAGGTAATGTTGATTTCCGTCTCACCAGTGCAGGGGCCGATGCCACAGGTATTCACGGAAATGGAGCAATTTTCACCAGCTATGCAGGTTGCTTCAACACAGTTGTTATTTAGAAGGGGTATATGTAGCGGAGAAATAGTTGAACAATTCCCTGGAAGGGCCACCAACTTTTT
>CBDCVP010000009.1:0-15456 GCA_965223025.1 Saprospiraceae bacterium | reverse complement strand
GTGACTTGTCACCGTTCTTATGCTCAAACTGAGCGGCACCTATGTAGATATCCCTCATAATTATTTCTTTAGAGATGAAAAGCGGTCTAAGACCGTCATTCACTTGTGCGAAACAATATTACTCCGTTCGGTCACTCCGACCGGCTCCATGTGGTGATGGCTTTCTCATCTGAGACCAGCCTGAATAACACTGAAATGATCTTGATGACCTTGATAGTCAGATTGATCGAAAAAATACAAAATTACATGTTGCCAAAGGACTAAACGATCCTTGGAGTACTTATACCAACATCCTGCCCAGTTACTAGCTACTACTGAGGATATCTCCGATTGCCTAACGGAGATCACAAATAGAGCGGTAAGGCATTTTTTCAAAAATGGTAGTACGTATCTATCGGATACCTTCTTCAATTCATCTGCCACATTGAAACCGTACTTTGACATCGAAACAATGTATCTTGATTTGTCCAAAATATAGAAGGTGGGTAGCATTTTGATACCCAAATCGTTCACCAACATTTTGCCTTCGGCATCCAATAAGAACGTCCATGTATATCCTTTCTTCTGGACAAACCTCTTTAGAGTGGTTATCTCCTGATCCACACTTACACTAACAATCCCCAATTTTTCTCCATATTTCTGTTGAAGTCCTGCGAATGTCCTCATTTCTCTAATGCACTCTCGACACCAAGTTGCCCAAATATCAACCAACAAGTAATCGCCACCCACTTCGTTTATCGATAGGAGCGATCCATGTTGGTCCAATACTTTCACATTGGGAAATCGATCTCCTATTCCATATCGATTGTGCTTCCGAATAACTCGATGACCTATTTCAGCAAGATCTCTATCGCCCATCGGTTGTATGATCTCTAGCACTTGAGACCTCAATACTTGTCTGTTATTATACCAATGACCCGTATATACCAACTGCACAGCGAGGACTCTAGCAAGTTCGTAGACATCACTGTCGTTGTAAAAGTCCATCTCATCTAGTAACGCCGCAAAAATATTTGGCTGAGAAGTAGGAGTTCTCCTCCATCTAGAATTGTACCTTAAATATATGTAGGTGGAATAAGCATCTGCCTGAAAGGGATTGTCAGATTGATAGCCTGTATTTCTGAACTCCTCATCAATTTGCTTCAGCTCATCGGCATCTGCCCGTAACTTCAAATTTTGTAAGAAATTGATCCGCGATCGAAAGATCTTACTAAGCACGATATCTCTCAGGTAAGTTCCCTCACTCTGGTAGTCACCCGCAAATTGCCTTAGATGCTGAAGGCCAACAGCTAATTTTGACTTCCTTCTGGTTAGATACTCTTTTTCGATGTTCGAAATAAATAGATCTACTTTTTCTATCTCGCTATTTAGTTCTGAATATTTTTCCTCAATGACAAGAATTCCTCCAGAATCATGCTTCAATGAATACTCACCCTCATTTTCTACATGCAGCATCAATGTCAATCTGCCAATATCAATCTGAAGTAAACGTTTGCGAGATATGTCTAGATCAACATGAAAGTTTCCCATTTCGTCGGTCAAAAATTCGCCTATCTGAACCAGGTCTCTTGAAATGTAGTCTACGAAGGCATAAATCCTTCCAGTCTGCCCAGATTTTCCCTCCAATGAACCGATGATCCTAGTATGAGCATTCAGTTGCTGTATTAGGAGTGACATTTGTAAAAGCAGTAGCCATTTTCCTAAAATATTCATTAGGCATTACATTTTCTCATTGTCATAGACGTCTGTATTCCATGATAGTCTAATAAATCAATCACATGTAAGACACTGGTTCACTAACAACTAAAACGTAGCACTAGATGTATTATTCAAGGAATAAGGTTGAAGTTGTCCAAGGTACACTTGGTAAAAACAGAATCTAACATCCCTACGATAAAGTCCCTTAAACTCCCTGTGGTCCCAGGTCAAGGAGTGACAATCTGTACGAACTTGATACTTCTTGGACCTACGTCCCATGGCCTTGAGACTCTCATTACATATGATATGTCATCGATGGTAAGTAAAACGTCGCTATTGTGGAAGGTAGCGAAACCGGTACGACAATCAGCCCACTCCCGTCAATAGGTATATGGCATTTTCTTTACCGGCGCACCAAGACATTTAGTTCTGTCCAAAATGTTTCCCCCCAAATAAATAGGAGACAAACAACAATACCATCGCAACGATCGCAGGAGCATATTCTCCATCACACACACTCCAATGAGCTGAGACAGCCAACAGGAAATCAAAAAAGAAACCGGCATAAGCCCATTCCCTAAGCATAGAAGACTTTCGAGTCCATATGGCAATCAGTCCTAAAACTTTAGCGATAGCCAAGGGATAAATAATATAGGTGGGATAGCCCAAAGTGGTGAAGGTCTCCCTAACCATATCGTGATTGAAAAAATACATCCCTGCAGAGAACAACATCAGGACGGTCAGCAGTCCGGTTGCAACGTAATAAATGATCTTGTGGCGATTGTTTGTTTCGTTCATTTTGCATTTTTCTTCACTCTAAAATCAGTGCTGCTGCCATATGTAACGCCCCCATTCCTCCAAAAAGTACTACGACCCACTTTTTGCCAATACGTAATCAATCATTATAGCATCAACCAACTGTGTAACTCTAGATTTCAGTTCATTCCTTAACAGCTTTTTGGGCTGGCTTTGTGATCGTCTATCAGCACTCGTTACCTCATTTTGTTTTTGATGACAGCAATGATATCATTGGGTCTATCTAGCTGAATGTAGTGGCCGGTGCCTGACAATACTACCAGCGAATCTGTTTTTACTATATCACTGAATCTTTTTGCCTGGTCCTTGAAAGTAAGCGAATTGTCCTCACCGGTAATAACAACTACATCAGAGCTAATTCCTTTATAATTCGGCGCAATTTCGTCCAAATCTGACTGATAATTCACAGATTCCTTAGCCTTGCCATAGAGGACTTTTGGCTGCATCCATATTTCTTTTCGCTCGCTGATTATTTTATCAAGTTGGGATGGCGTTTGGTTGACCAGTGCCGATGTTATACCATCTATGATTTGATTTTCGGCGATTGTGAAGTTTGCAGCTAGTGCAATTCCCTTTCCCAAAATTGGAATGGACAGTAATTTAAAGATCGCATCTGCCTCAGCTCTGAACAAAGGTGCGTCAATCATAATATAACTCAGATCGTCATCGTAATGGGAGGTCAGTAAGTGGGCAATGGTTGATCCACCGTACGAATGTCCCACGATGATCGGTGATTCTAAGTTGAGTTTATCAATAAGCTCAATGACCATGGAGGCGTTCTCGATGATATGGTATTCATACTCCATACTTGAGCTATACCCTTGTCCGGGTCTATCAAAAGCCGTCACGCGAAATGAGCCAACCAAGGAATCCATCAGTAATCGCCAGTCTTCAATGGAACCTGGAGTTCCATGAATAAGGAGAATGTCGTGTCCCGCCCCCTGCTGGATGTATCTAATGGATTCACCCAGCAAATTCACAAACTTGAACCCCTCGACATCACCTTCATATCTGTTGCCAATCTCTGTCTGACCTAAAATTGCGATGAAGAGGAGTATCACTCCTACTATTATCAAGAGATATCTTATTGATTTTCGCAGCATATTGGTCGTATTAACTGGTGCCAACGCTTCTGGGCTTTGCGGTCGTGCCGGTGAGCAGTTTGACAGCATCACTCTACTCCTCAAGGCCTACAATTTAATAATTCCTAAACATCCATCCAGGACCGAGGCTGCAATTACCGGCTGCCGTCATCAGCCTTATGTCAGCCCCAGTTAGTTTTCACTACCACAGCAATCCTAGTTCCATCTGCTATCTCCAGCTCTCCATTCTGTACTTACAAATATCAAAAGGCATTCTCCATGTGAAGCAGTGGAAATTTTTTTCTGGTCATTTGCCTATCTTATCTTATAAATATAGATTGGAAACTGAACGATACAAAGCGATTCAAACTCATTAATGATCTGCCCTTTGCGCCGCCAGGTACCCACTTAGTAAGAGCAATTCTCCCATAGGACTAGATACAGTAAATTCATTAACCGGTGGCATCCAGGTGCCGTTGAAGCACTTCTCTGCATGTGGCCAGCTCGTCAGGATACTCGGATAGAGTCCGGTAGCCTCTGTGCTCTTTATGGATGATACTCCACGCCAACCCCAGCTTGTCTCGGTCTGTGTCACAGGTCCAAAATTTGGAATGCCGGCCGGCATTGGCATGTGGTTGCCGGCCCAATCATGATGAAAAGGCTCATACCAACGATCACCCAGACCGCTGACATAGCTTCGATTCATTGGGTTGGCCCCGAATGTGTATTGTACGGTACTCACCAGCGCGTCAAGGTATTTTGCATCTTCAGTGATGACATGGGCCATCAGCACGGGGAGGATCTTATTACCCAAAGTGGCCATTCTATTGAGTACATGTTGGGATGGCTTCAATATGCTGTAGGTGTTTTGTGCGGCACCGTCCAGTAGATCTTCAGCAAGAATGATAAAAGCTTTTTCGATCTCCTCCCGTAGACTCGCATCCACGTTCCGCTCTTCCATCAAAAGGTAGGCTACCAGCACTTCATAGTTGTTGGTTGAGATGTCATTCGCAATACCATTGGTGAAAATTTCATCTAGTGTCTGCAAGTACCTCCCGCGCCAGGCCTTTTCACCGGTACGGCGGTAGAGATGTGCGCTGGCCAGTGATTCGTAAAATCTTCTCGATTTTTGGCCAAAAACATCCGGAGCATCCTGCTGTGCATCTGCCCATTTCATGGCGTTGAGGGCACTACTCAGATATTCAGCTGATTTTGCCGAATCATAGTTACTTATGGATTCAGAAAGCTGTGCAGCTGTGGCGGCATACAAGATGCTGGCTCTTGGAGTAGGAGGGACCAGAGCAGTCGGAACGGAATGGGTCCAGCTGGTTTCGCCCTGGTGAGGATGTTCTACCGCTTCCACCCACCAGCTCACGGCTCCTCCTTCATATACTCCCTGCGTTCGCCTGAACACATCCAGGCCCCAAGCTCCCTCATCAAGGACATCGGGAATTGCGTTTTTTGACTCGGGCAGATGATAGTTTTTAGCTCGAAAATATTCGGGATTGAGATCATGGAGGTACGCCATCCTGCGCACTGACCACAGGTGCGTCATGCGCTGGTCAAAGTCCCCGGCATCCATCCATCCACCCCATGCCTCAGGAATTTCCGTGTCCCAAAGAATACTGGCTTTTATGCGCTCAAATACGGCCTTTTGCCCACGAGTACTGAGTGCTACAGGAGGATCAAAGAATAATGTGGGATCACATTTGTGAATGACAAGACCGTTGTCAGGATGCATATTTAAAGGTCGAAGATATTCTGTATAGGGAGGCCCCAAAGCTATGCCTGATCGTTGGTGCAGATACCCTTTCATGAGCAACCGGGCTGTGTTGTCCCAGATCTCAGGATCGACTACCCATTCAAAAGAACGGCCAATACCTTCCACCACAATTACGTACGTACCGGGTTTTCTTAATTCCGTAAAATCCATCATGAGCACATCGGTCAAATTATGATTTTGGTCGCTTCCGTCGATGGTATACTCTACTCCATTGCCAGGCGTTCTTAGCATGGTCATCCCGCTAAATACAGCGCTGTCCGTGCCTACCTCCACAACCTTAAATTTGAAGTTCTCTTCATATCGACAACTTCCCCCTTCGCCCATCCAGACCGACATAAAAGCCGTTTTCTTATCATTCGGATCAAATCCCTGCAAATTTACGTGTACAGCCTCACTCCGCAATCGGCTATCGGCAAAAGTGAAGGTGATTGAGTCTGGCATTTGGGGAGAATGGTCCAGATGGATCGTATAAATATTTCCACTTTCAAACTCGTGGTCAAATTCGAGGAAGATGTCGTGTCTCAAAGGATACGACTGCTCCAGCGACATATGCGTCTTACTGATGGGGTAGGATTTTCTGTATGTTTTTTTTGAAATTAGCCCGGTAGCAAACCTTTGATCTGTTTTCGAACTCACCGTTATTTTTTTCTGACGGAGGAGGGTGGATGTGTTGAGTTTTTCTCCTGAGATTGCGTTGAAGCCTCTAAACCACTTATTATGCGGGCCACAGATATAGCCGATCCGATGACCACCTCGCTTGAGGATTTTAGTATATCCGTGATATCCTTCATGAAGAATGGAATCACCAATGTGTGGTTTGTAGGGTCTAAGGTTGGTGTGGATCACTGTGCGCTCGTCAATGGTGATTGCCAAGATATGCTTATGCGCCAGCCAAACATGTCGTATCAGGGGCCTACCCGTTGCTGGCAGTGAACTCACGTGTGATACCAGATCTGGCTGAGCACCGGCATAATACTGATGGTGCACAATGCCATTTAAGGCCAATTGGGCCGCGCTATTTTGTGAAAAACCACATATGATGGAGAGTAGATAGAGAAAGCCGAGCAAACTCCTGGGTATCCGATCAAAGTAGCTAACAGGATCGTTTCTTTTCATCATTCTCCATCCCTATTTTCTGATGTCATCTGAGCAATGCTCTTCTTTGTGAGTACTTTCGCTATGCTTCAACGTGGCCAACCACCAGGTTGACTTGTGGCGTTGCGCTGTGTGTCGGTGTACCAGGCTCTGAGACGTGCTAGCATGATGGCCACTCGATCGGGGTACTCGGCAGCCAGATCGGTTTTCTCAGACGGGTCCTGGTTGAGCCGGTAGAGCTCCACCTGCTCATTCTCAAAGCTTCCCGGTGAAGCCTTGGGATGTCTGACGACCAGCTTCCAAGGTCCGTCGCGCATCGCTTCGGCACGATTGCCACCGTTGCCTAGCGAGGCCCAGTACAGCGGTCGTTCAGGTAGGGCTTGCCGTTTCAATAACGATGGCGAGAGATCGACACCATCGAGGGGACAATCTACTGGAGATCTGACTCCGGCAAGTGACAACAGCGTCGGCATGATATCCAAGGTTATGCTGGGGGTGTTGCTCTCACTGCCTGCCTCAATTCTGCCGGGCCACCAGGCGATGAAGGGCACCTTGTGCCCACCTTCGTAGACGCTGCCTTTGTTGCCGCGCAATTCCGCACTGCTGCTGGGAAAGTCATAGGCCGCTGCGCCGTTGTCAGAGAAGAACAGCACCAGCGTCTTGTGATCGAGACCTAGGCTCACTAGCTTTTCACGAATCTGACCCACACCCTCGTCGATCGGCAACGTCATGCCACGATATTTTTGAATGCGCTCGCTCTCATCTCTAGGCTTCCAACGTTTCCAACCCCCTTCTTCTGTACGCCGTACCGGGTCGCCGCGCACTTGTACAGGATTATGGATCGCCAGATGCGGGATATAGAGACAAAACGGTCGATCCCTATTCCGCTCGATGAAGTCAAGTGCATATTGGTTGATTAGATCCGTGGCGTATCCGTCCTCATTAGTCTCATTTCGTCCGTGCCACCAATCGTGCTTGTTGTGATCGCCCACATGACTGACGAAATCAATGTTGCCGCTGTGGTAGCCAATGAACTCGTCGAACCCATGATTCTGAGGGTGATAGTTCTCCGAATTATGCACATAGCCCTGATGCCATTTACCTATCAAGGCAGTAGCGTAGCCTGCCGACTGCAACATCTCTGCAAAGGTTATTTCCGAAATTTGCAATCCCTTTCGATGCTCAGGATGGTCGCGCCGTGGATGAATCACAGCTTCGATTCCCGCTCGCTGCTGATACCGACCGGTCAACAACCCTGCTCGAGTCGGCGAGCAGACGGTGCCCGAGGAGTGAAAATCGGTGAGTCGCATACCTTCGGTGGCAAGACGGTCGATTTGGGGTGTGTTGAAGTACGGGTTTCCAAAACACCCGACACCGGCGTAGCCCATATCGTCTACCATGATGATCACGAAGTTAGGACGATCATTGGCCTGCGCCGCAGACGTGTAAACAAGAAGAAGAAAAAAGAGGAGTTCTTTCATCATGATGATAAAGTTTCAGCACCAACCCTACGGCCAAAGCCGGCTTGTGCCCGAACCCCTGTCATCTCAGCATCGCGTTTCGGATGAACCTCTTTTGACTCAGATTCGGTCCGAAGCCATATAATCGGGCATCGCCTAGATACTTATCTAGCTAAGATATGACAATTAGGGTAAGGTAAATGCGGCAATCCTCTGCGCTTGCCGGCACCCACACCATAGGTTTTGATACGCTCCAGGATTTTGCACACCACCTCAATAATCCCCCTGATTCGATCGAGTATCTTGCTCTCCTTCCGAAATTCATGAAACATGGATTCAACTCGAAAATAGTTTAACATGGTTTGCTCACACTTGTTCCACAAAGTCTTGTAAGGGTTATAGTATTCTATCTATGCACTCATCCCAAGCATAAATTAGATACTAAACTAGCCGTGTGGCCTTGGTAATCAAGGTACTCACATTTTTGCAAAATCTCCTACAGAGGTTGGTTGAATGCGGAAAACATCAATTTTGTTTTCCATGTAAGTCTCACTTCCAATTTCCAGTCCTAGCATCAAAGCAGGAAAGGATTCACTCAATGGGTCTTGTGCCCTCCTCTTTTTTAGCTCTACTCGTTTCTTACGGTACAAACTGTAGTTCAATCTTATTTCCTTTGCTTTTCTCCAAAATATCTACTTCTTCAATAGGACTCAATGCTTCTGGCCCACCCAGCTCAACAGCTCTATTTCTCGCAGCAAGAATGCCTATCGAAGCCACAGCAAATGACGCAACCTCTTTGATCGCAATCAGGAATCTTTGTTCTTTCCTTCTCCATAGATGGTGGCTTTCATATTTCCATAATAATCCCACTGCTGGGCTGAGCCATAATTCCATAAACTAGGTTGGTTGTAAAATTGTATAACTCAAACCACTTCCATCATTCATTAATGCCAATCATTTTATGTATTATTAACTCCATAAGCTCCATGCCTTGCGTAAATGCGCTTGTAGCTTCAGCTTTTGAAATTTGATCCAAAAAATACGCACTTACCATCTAAATAGTAGCATTGTACCAATATGTACTATCCTAAACTTAACCATCCCCTGAACAATAAATTAAGAAATATATGAAGGTCTCTACCGCTGGGCTAAATCTACTAGTTTTACTAGTTTCTATTCTTGCTCAAAGCTGTGATACAAAATCTGGAAAACGAATTGCAATAGAAAATGAAAACATTCGATTGGAATTCAATAAAAACACAGGTGCTTTTCTAACCCTAAGTGATCTAGAGAATTCCGTTGATTTATTAAACGGAGATGTTGTTGAAGGTCTGCCGTGGAAAATTAATTTCCCTAAGTCCTCAAAAATAAAAAGCTTAACCCCTTTAACATTCAGCCATTCACTGCCAAAGGAGAATAACTTAATTTTGACTTGGGAAGACTTTAAAGAACTGGACCATGATATCAAGATAACAGCAACCATTACCCTAGATGACAAAACAGGTATGTCGTACTGGGACATATCCATAGAAGGATTGAAAGGATTGGAATTCAGCAATGTAGTATTTCCCAAGATAGAAGGCTTAAAGGATCTGGGGAATGAAAAGCTAGCCGTGCCGGAGGTAATGGGGGAACTGATTTCTCAACCAAGAGAATGGCTTGCCAGTTTATCTGACAGTGATCACACCAAAATCTGGCGCTATCCCAGCAGCCGATTGTCACTACAGTGTTTGGCCTTATATAACGCTGAACAGTCGGGTTTATACTTAGCCAGCAACGACACCCAAGCGATTGTCAAAGAATACTCCTTAGCGCTGGATACGCTAAATACTTTAACCTACCAGATATATAATTTCCCTGAATTTGATCCACAAATCAAGTCCTATACTACACCATACAGTGCAATAATCGGAACTTTTAAGGGCGATTGGATAACTGCCGTCGAAATCTATCGTGAATGGGGATCAAAACAAAGTTGGAGTATAAACAGCAGACTAAACAGGGGACTAGTACCCGACTGGATTCAGAACACAGCCTTATGGATGTGGAACAGAGGTCGATCAGATAACGTATTAATACCAGCAGCTGAATTAATGGAAAGCCTGGGTTTACCCGTAAGTGTCTGGTGGCACTGGTGGCATGGCTGCTCCTATGATGAAGGTTTCCCGGAATACTTTCCTCCACGCGAAGGTAAAAAATCATTTGTGGACGCCGTAACAGCAGCCCGTGCAAAAGGAATCAATCCTATCATATATATGAACCACTTTCAGTGGGGAAATGCCACTGAGAGTTGGAAAAAAGAAAATGCCTTCGCTTATGCTGCGAAAGATTACGAAGGGAACGTTAAAACCACTATGTATAATAAGTTTACCGGGAATACATTAACCAGCATGTGTATTGCCACGCAATTCTGGAAAGATAAATATTCTGCATTGTGCGATAGTGCTGTTAACACCTACAATACAAGTGGTGTATATATGGATCAGTCTTGTCGAAGCAGATTATGTTTTGATGAAAGTCATGGCCATCCCATTGGGGGAGGAAAATATTGGGTTGAACACTTTGGGAAACTTACAGATCAGATTAGATCAAAAATTGCAAAAACCAAGAACTATGCTTTGGCCGGGGAAGATTGCGGAGAAACTTTTCTACCCTACCTCGACCTAATGATGACACTTCAGGTAAGTAGAGAAAGGTATTCAGGAGTAAGCAGTGCTGAAACTATTCCATTTTTCCAGGCCGTTTATCATCAGTACGGTATTACTTATGGAAGCTACTCTTCGCTGGTTACACCACCATATGAAGAGCTATGGCCTAAAGAGTACGCTCCTGATTCTCAAGAACAGCCGCTGGATGACATTTACGATCAGCAGTTTCTAATGGAGCAAGCACGGGGTTTTGTTTGGGGAATGCAACCAACCATTGCAAATTATCACGAATTTCTGAAATCAAGGAAAAAGGAGGAAGTTGATTTTTTATTCAATGTTGCCAAAGTTAGAAATCAAGGAATGAAGTATTTATTGTGGGGAAAATTCCAACGTTCACCGCAGATGCCGGCAAATAGTGAAGAATTAACCATCTCAAAATTATCCATATACTCAGAGAGAAGAGGTGAAAATGTTTCTACATACCATAAAGAGTTTCCAACTCTCTATTCTGGAACCTGGAAATCGGATGATAATGGACTTGGTATTGCTTTGGCTAGTATCACTCGCAATTCAACTCAAGTCGATTTGACTTTCAAATCAAATGAATACGAATTACCAGATTCCGGAAAAATATTTTTGATAACTCAAGAAGGAAAGAAATTATTAACACCCTACGCAAACGGGAATATCCAGGTAAAGCATTTATTAAACCCAATGGGAGTATGTATCATTGAAATTATACCATCAAGTGAATTCTAAGTATGTTGAGCTTCAATGCCCTGTTTCCTTTTAAGATATCTATATTCTTCTTGAAATCAAAGTTGGTAAGGCTAGCCATTTTAAACATAATTATCTTAGATTTCTTTGGAGTTTGAATGTGGGAATGCTCCTTCATCATAACCAACAGTTCTCGCCGAATCATAGGGGTTGTCCGATTCGCTTTTATTCCTAAATATTCTGTCCAAATGTCAAGAGGTTATTGTCTGGATCAAGCACCGAAAATTCTTTTTGCCCCCAAGGTTTCATCTCCAATTTTCCGTTCGGATGAATTTTTGTCTGCTTTTCTAATATTGATCTGTGAAACTCGTCAATATTGTCGGTTCTTATGTAAACTTGTCCATAATTCACTTTCGGATCAAGTTCCTTAAATTCAAAAAAATGAATTTGAATTCGGTCTTTATCCATCATCAAGTAGCCATCATAATCAACCTTCCCAAATTCCTTAAAACCCAACTTTTTTGAATAAAATTCGCGCGTCACATTTTTATCACGCATTGGTAATTTTGGATTGATATCAGTCAGCATGAAATTCAAATATTTTAAAAGTTACTGCGGATGGGTTTTCTCAAATGACTGCCAAAGGAATGTCTGCGTCTATCACTCAAAGTCTACAAGTCAGGCCACATCCCTGAATTTCGACATCGACATTTCAGCTGAACGAAGCCCAGCAATAGGGCGCATAGATTCTTGTCCGCTAAGATATGACAATTAAGGCACTATGTAAGTAGGATAAGTAGGATATTGAGATTGGGTTTGCCTGTATCCCCAAGATCGATTGTGTTTTGCTCCCGCGACTCTGTAATCCGGCCAATGAGTGGCTAAAATCATAGGTAGGGGATATACCTCTCCCACCCTGGGAGCACGTCACATCTGTATTATGGTATGCCATAGGTCGCATTCGGTGATGATTTGTTTCGCGGTAAAGTGATGTAGGTCTGTATCCAGTTTTGATCGGACATGATATCTACGTGCGTATTCCGGTGATGTTGACCCCCGCATTCCGAAGTAAACTGACCCCCTGATTCCGGCAATCTGACCCCCCGCTTTGTTGCCATAGGTGGTAAAGGAAAGATATACGATTTGCTAGCTGATCGTGAGTTTATAGGATCACAGTGGATTTCGTATTTAAATATGAGTCAGATCCCTTATGATATAAGGATTAGAGAGAATCTTAAGGTTCTTTATCGGAGGAAGGAAATGCGGGTTTCGAAGATATTTTCGAAATTAAAAGTTGGGGAGATAAAAACAATACCTCACGCAGTAATGATACGAGATGCGCAAGTCTATATGCAAGGATCCCGGATTGTCAACACGAAGAATCATAAAGAAGAATTTTTAATAGTGATAACTTACGATGATCCTGGTGGAAGTATAGAACGATACAGCGAACGATGGTATATTGAAAATATGTTCAAAGACCTAAAATCAAATGGATTTAATCTTGAAAGTACTCACATCACAATATCCAACAGACTAGAAACTTTAATGTTCGTACTAGTGATAGCCTACGCATGGATGATAAAAATTGGAAGAATAGTTGTAAAAAATAATCCCAAACGGATTATTGTGAAGAAACATGGAAGAGAATCTAAAAGTGTTTTCCGAGTGGGTTTGGACGAATTTCTGAGAGTTGTATGCATTTTTGATCTCGTAAAATTCCGATTCTATGCCAAACTTTTGTCATGTACTTAGAGCTCGTCTAGCCAATTTCTTTGAATGTTGTTCAACGGGTTGGTGTAAGTTTAGTAGCGTACACGTGCGGTTATTCGTCCAATAGGAACGGATAATTGGGCGTGAATCCAACGTCGGAACACCCACCAAACCCGCTATTAAATTTACACTTTGTTGTGCATTCGTGCTTTTCTTATTAATCTAATCATTTAGGAACTTAAAAAATATTTGTTGCACCACGATATTCTTCCAATAATTTAACCGCTAAGAACCTAACCAATGATTTATACTGGGCTTCTGAACCAGAATATGTAAGTGAGCCTCAATATTTAATTCGTCCAGTTTTTCTTTAAGGGCTATTCCAAAATCTATATGCAAATCCACCAATTGGCAGTGTGGCATCGATATCGGAATGATCGCTCGTAAATGTTGATATTTACTTCTAAATCTTGGATGTCGCTAGAGGATCCTCTTTTATTTACTTCAAGGCAGAAATTTCAAACTACATCCCATTTCTATCAATCCAGATATTTACGAGTGAGGCTATTCTTTTAGCAACCCACTCTGTAAAAGCGCCTTGTCAATTTCCAGACGATCCACTTGACTTACAGGCTGCAGTGGAGGCCTGACAAAATCATGCCTTTGAAGGCCAAGTTTCTTAAGGGCATACTTCATTCGCACGTGAGCATCTTGTCCTGGTTTATAAAAAGCTTGCGATAAGGGAAATATCAGATCATTTATTTGCCTGGCAACCATCAGGTCTGAAGCCTCCACAGCCTCTGCCAATGCTACGTGAAGATCAGCTGCCACACTACCCATACCGGAGAGAATTCCATCTGCACCTGTGGCCAGGTCAGCAAGTAACCACTTGCTATGTGTGGACCACACAGCCACATCCTTTCCCAAACTACGTAAAGCCCGCATATTGCGCTCAAATGTCGAAGGGTCCTTGCTGCCCTCTTTGACTGCAAATACAGGAAAGAGATTGGCCAATTGACTTAATGTCTCGGTCGTATACCTCGACTGATAAATGACTACGGGAAGACTACTCGCGGAGCACGCCTCCTCGAATCGTTTGCGTGCAAATTCCCACAGAAAACCCTCTTTGGTAGCAGGTGGCATCATTGTCATTGCATGTGCTCCTTCACGCTGCACGTCTTTTGCTAATGGTTCGAGGGTTGGACATTCCTCCGATTCACGTATGGCAGCGATAATTGGAACATGGTCACCTACGGTCGCTAGAGCTACGGATAGCAGTTTCCGTCGCTCATAACGAGTCAGTGTTTTGTCATGCCCGGAACCTCCATTAATCATTATGGCCGAGACACCACGTACATCAGCTAAGGTGCGCATGTGACGTTTGAACTCGACTATATCAACTTTGCCATCTTCGTCAATAGGTGTTAATGCAGCAGGAACAATTGCTTTGCAAGGTATTATCCCTTTGCGAGCGTTACCAGCTATCTGAGTTAAAGCAATCTTGTGTGAAGAACCCGACAGCAAGGAAATCAAGCTGGCACCCATCGAAACGATAAATTGATTTCGCTCCATATATATAATCTCTTTTTGCTTCCTTGTAAAACAAAAAGACTGAATAATGCAGTTTGGTTGCACGGTAAGGTACTTACTTAGAGGCAAAAAGAAAATGGAAACTGAAAGAATGTTTAAGGAGTCAGTATTTTTGAATTTAGTAGTAGATTTACGTGTAAAGCGGATTGTCTGGATTACTTGAGTGAAATCAAGTGGAGCAGTGGATATTCATGTCGCAAATGTGGTAATGGGAAATATTGTGGGACAGCTCGATACGGAGAAAGACGATGTACCAAATGTCGTTCTGTGGAATCCCCTACTGCCCATACCCTTTTTCATAAAGTAAAATTTCCGTTGCACAAGGCATTCTACATTATTTTCTATCTAAGCACCTCGACAAAAGGAATGTCAACCTATGAATTAGCTCGAAAGTTGGACATGAATCAACCGGTAGTGTGGCGCTTTAAAACGAAGGTCATGTTAGCAATGAAATCAAGTGGGAAATATCCGATTGATGGTGCGGTGGCTGTAGATGAAACGATGATCGGGGGCAAGGTGAAAAGCAGCGCGGCCGAAGTCAATCGACTAAAAAACAGGTAGTTGTGGCTATCCAGAAACACCCTGGAGGTGGAATCAGCAGGGCATATGCAAAGGTTATTCCCAATGCTGGCAGCAAACAGCTAGAGCCATTCTTTGACCAACATATTGACCCAGATGCAATCGTAACGACCGATAGATGGAGAGGTTACTCCCCCATTGCTCGAAAAGGAAAATATCATGTTGACCAGATCCACTCTAAAAAAGGAGAGAATTTTCCTTTGATGCATCGGTTTATTATGGGGCTCAAATCTTGGTTGAGAGGTATTCATCATCAAGTAAAATATCTACAAAAG
>CBDCVP010000008.1:0-15444 GCA_965223025.1 Saprospiraceae bacterium | reverse complement strand
TAGTCGTCGAATATTATTACAAAATCGTCGGATTCGGAAAAGTTAGCACTGAGGTGCACCATATCATACCGGGAATAATATTCTGCACCTTTGGGCCCATCCACCACATACAAATCAAAAGGCCCCTGAATGAATTCTTGCAGGCCACCATACACTTTTGTCTTATGTTCATCCACATCTATTACCTCCAAAGGCAGATGATGAATGTTCATACTCTCCGCAATCGGAGACCTTGACCTAAAGTGTTCTATCCAGGTGTTATCATGCTCAATGGCAATGTGCTCACTATCTTTTGATGAATTAACGATATGTGCAGCAATAAATTTAGAAGATTCTCCCAAACCAAGCTCAAGTATTCGTGAGGGCCTGCTATCAGTTAAGACACGGTGCAAAACGTAGAAGAAAGCATAACTCCCTGCCCAGCGTCCAATATTAAGTGACAGGTTTTGGAGCCAAGGATAACCCCTGATGCTATCATGATATACCTGTGCCCAGAGTAATTCTTTGTGAATGGTCAGACTCTTCTTCACCATATCTCTCCCAAGTAGTTTGTCAAACATTCTCATATTCCTCTAGGCTTAGGAGACAAATACATCGGAAATAAAGTCATGAATCTGCATTATATAGTAGCTTAAATTCTGACATCGCCCGTTCAAAATCGCCAGCAGCTCCAATTCTCTCCCAAAAAGGCCGAAAGTCCTTTTCAATATTGGTGATATTCAAGCAAAGATATTTTGGCTTATCTTTTAGAAAAAGCTGAATATTAGCCGTTACCGTATCCACATAATCATAGCACAGTTGCAACCGCTGCTCTTGGGTGAGGCGCTTTGGTGGCAACATGCGGACACCAGCTGCAAAGGCATCGATTATACTATGGGGCCGGAAATAGCGCTTGTAAAAACTATGTGCCACATCATCTCGATTTCTCTCTAGATGGACATAAAAAGGCTCACCACCAAATCTTTCATCCAATAAACCTAGGTGCCAGGATAGGCGATTGTCGACTTCGATATGATGTGATGGATACGCCAGGCGATCATAACCAAAAAAAGAAGTTCGTGACTCATGCCCAGTTGAATAATTGGTGATATGGGTGCAAGCTTTATGAAAAGTCATGGAACCACATCGGCCCGTACATAGTATAAATACCCTCATCGTACTATTTTTGATTTACGCCGGATGATAAAATCTGGCTTATGGGCATGGAACTATGACAGGCACATACACCAGTTGAAAAGAATGAACTTAATCTACTATCATTAGCCTCGTTTAGTAGTGTCTTTATTTTTTCACTTTCTATACCAATGATCTTCTTAGCTTCAGGATCAAATTTGATAATAGACAATCGCTCACTTGCCTCAATCGTCCTGACGATATTCCAAACATGCGAAGGCTCAAAATTCTTTAAATCCTTTATAGACAAATAATAGAAATCTTCCTCTTTCATTACTTTGATAGTCCCTAAATTGAAAAAAAACTGTTGGACATATGATCCACTTGATCTCGGCAACTGGAGGACTCTTTCCTCCTCTTTGCAATATTCGGCAGTATCAGAATACATCAATAAGATATCAACATATTTCATCAAACCTTCTTTAAACTTCTGTAGTGAATTTTTTGCAAGATAAGAACCTGTGATGGTTACATATATTTTCGGCAGCCTCCATGCAGCTAAAGGTTCCTTCGGTCGCACTTCAGGATTCATCCGGGACTCTGATCCGAAGTGCTCCACTAACGAGTCCGTAACAAGGTAAAGCGAGCTGTCCATTTCCTGGAGGCGCCGTGAAATTTGAGCACCGACACCGCTTGAGAGAGGTGCCTTCCGCTTCCATCTTTCCACACTAATTGGATTAATTCGCCATTCTAACTTTTCAAAAAAACTTTTTTCGCAGAAAAAAATCATATCTGTCCACTGTGTTTTCAAAACTCTGAGATCCTCAAAATATTCTATGCTAGGCTTTTGGTCACTCCATACCTTGGCACCTGCTCGGTGCCTATCTAGGAAGAGATTTAGGCAGATCTTCTTGGGGTCTTTTATTCCATGCCAGATAGACAATGTTCTATTAATGAAATCAGAACATGGAATTATATCATCTTGCAAATGAAAATAGTAATCAAAATGCTGCATTCGTACCTCAGTCCATAAAGTATTTATAGTATTCCAGAATCTCTTCTTACCATTTCTAGTGACTTTATCATCATAGATGAAGTAGTGAATCAGATAGTTTTCTGAATTGACTCTAAGATTCTTAAGCAATCTGGATAGCAGACTCGGCCTACGATATGTCGTTATGAGAATAGCAAATCTTCTGTAAGAATGAATGTTTCCAAGAATACCTTTTGATATGGGTCTCTCAGCGGACATAAAAGGGAGTCATTGATTATGACTAGAAGATTTGGACTTGGATTCTATCAATCCTAAGAATTCAAAGCCTCATCTAGACACTTGTCATAGTTACGATATGCAGTAGACTTGGAGATTACGTTATAGTCTTTTCCTTCAACAGCCAAAAAGTATATCCAGTATTCTGTTTATTTCCAGTAGGAAATGTTGTGAGCTGGGCTTTGGGCATGTCCCAACCTTAGTTGAAATTAGGAATCAGCTCTGTTCTTGGTGTAATGTAGCAATATTGCTGTTTTCATGAGAGGTAATAATCTATAATTTCTGATTCTGTGCATTTTTTGTTCGGATTGAAGGAGTCCTGCTGCTGTCCAGCGGTACCTTTGATCTGAAGATTGCCAATTAGTGACTTTTCGAAGATATTTTCCTAGTTGGGAATTGAGACTCTCAATACAATTTGTTGAGCGGAATGTTTGCCACAACTTTTGATTGATTCCTAATTTATGCAGCGTTAAGATTTCTTCTAATCCCTCCAGTATGCTATTGGCCGCAGCTACATTTACAGGACGAATTCGATATTCAAGTTCTAGCAGGTCAGTTTTTGCTTCTTCATAACTTTCGCGTCCGAGAGCTTCATAATAATCGGCTTTTGTTTGGTCATGTTCACTTTCGGCTAGATAGCCTTTGATATTTTCAAGTTTATGCCATGTAGACCTCTGAATTAATGCTTGCTCGCCGCATACTTGTTTTACGGCTTTGCGAAATCCCTTAGATCCATCAAGTATATATAACACATCTTCAACCTGTACACCTCTTCCCTTTATCCTGCGTAGCATATCTGCTACCGGCTCTGCTTTCTCACTATGGGCTTGTACAAATTCAAGTGGTATTTTCTTGCCCTGCTCGGTAACTCCCAGTGCAATTATGATTTGCTCCCCACCAAGACTCTTGCCATCGATGAATATGGCTATGAATTGGTGTCCACTCAGATCCCGACTCATAAAGGCCTCTAACTCATCTCGGCTATCCTCCACAAACCTCCGACTCACAGCACTCTTTGATAAACCAAACCCTTCACTCATATGATCAATCACACCTTCATAATCACGCATGCTTAGACCCTTTATCACTCCCTTTACTATTTGATCACTCATGCTTTCCATCTCACGCATTTGACCATAGCTCTCTAGGGGTGTGCAATGCCCATTTTCCATATCTCGAATTCGAGGCACTTCCACTTTTAATCGTTGGTCTCCGATTCTAATACTTCCAGGGTAAGTTCCCCAGCGACTATATCTGCCATCCATCGGCTTGTCTCGACTATAACGCTCACCTGCCAATCTGATCAGCTCCTCTGTTCATGATTTGGTTGGCTATAATCTGGCATATACTCAAATGACTCTGCATTACCTCCATCTTCACATCCAATGGTTGCTCCAGTAGCCACTCTAGGTTTGCTCGATTTTCTTGTGTAAATTTACTCGTAAGTGGTTCCATCTTTTGATTTTTTTTGTCTATGATCAATTTATGGAGCCGCTTCCTTTTTACCAATTCTTAGTCGGCTAAATTTCAACTAGGTTGAGGACATGCCCTGGGCTTTCAAAAAAAAGAATTACTACTTCCTTTTTCACTTGAGCATGTTGGTGCTTAATTATAAGTTTTGACTAATATGACATAACTACGATAAATAAGAATATAGATTATCTATCCCAAAATCATTTGCTGAAAATACTCTATCCAAATACTGCTCAAGTGTCATACTGCTTCCATATAGTTCGTCATTTCAACTCCCATTAAGATACGTCTACACTCAATTGACCACATATGTATGACTTGTATCTCGTTTATTACATCCTCATGTTCTAATTATTCTAATCACATAAGAGTGCTAATTCAACAATGAAATGATAGTACACATCTGTATGATGACACAATTCATATTAATAAGTGGTCACCATACAGATGTGATGATGATCATCATTCAACTGAAAATAGGAATTAATTACATACACAATCATTACCGGCAGTGCCCTTGCGTGAGTCACAATTGCATAAAATATACCATGTAAAGCCCCAGCTAACAGATTGGACTCCATTCTGCCAACAACCACCGCAGCCTCCGTCTTCGGCCATCACGCTATAAGGCTCGATCTCTAGTGATGATAATGTTAAATCTGATGCATTTTCTTCTTGGCCAGTGTTATGCAATACGGTATTCATCGACAATATCGCGAGAAATAGCATTGTCCAGCTGGCATAAATAATTGATTTCTTCATAAAACAAGATTTTTAATGAATGAGAATGAAATTCTAGATAGTTTGAATAAGCACAAAAACTGAATTCTAATTTACTCCTTGAAGACCTAGGGCTTTAAGACCTAACCTAGGGAATAGAATCTTATCTTAGTGATCCCCTTACTGTCTTCGGCGTTCCTATCCTATTATCAATTTACAATTTAATGCACTTAATTACTTAAATCATAAGAATTTGTAATGGATTTCATGATTGGATCAATTTTGATTGTATCTGGTCTATCTAACAGATTGTATGGTCTAACAATGATTGGTGATGCTGTGCTAAGGCTTCAATATTATATTTGAATGTAAACTCGGTCATTATGTGATTTAGTATGGAATGTCCGTCCCCCATCATTTTTTTTTGTACATTATGCTCATCACAAGAATTAAGAAATGACATATTCTGCTTTATTCAGAGTGATGTGTCCGGGAATGAAATACGTATTCTTTCTGTTAACAATGTCTCATCTGGTGTTTTTCACGTCTTGTCAGACGGAGTTCACATCTGATATAAAAGTAATTCAGATCGAGAATATTCCATCAGAATCTCCCAATGTCAATCACCTACTTACGAATGTTTTGGACCCAGTTGATCTCAATTTTATTGGAGATAATGTTATATACCAAGATCAAAGAAGCGACTCTATTTTTACTGTTATAGACTCAAAGAATCTCAAAAAAATTACTTCATTTGGCTTACTTGGCAGAGGCCCAAACGAATTTGCCAACACTTCGATATTTGGTAGAAACAATGTTAAAGGAAATTCTAAAAAGCTAGTTGCTTTTAATTCTAATGACAGAAGATTATATCATTTACAATTACTTTTAAACGAAGACATAGGATTGGCTGATTTCGATTATTCACCAATATCACAACCCCTATTGAAAATACAACACGTATTTCAAGACTTTGTTTTCGTCGAAGAGGAGGACAAAGTCGTGTTCGTAGATGACATGAATTATTTAATTCAGGAGATTGAAATATCAACTGGTAGAATTAATAAGTTAGTAGATTTTGCAAATGAAGAGAAAGAAGCTCTACTTGCTGCCCCTGAAAAAAATATGGCTGGGGTCCTTAGCACGCGTATTGGTTACCACAAGAATCGAAGAAAATATGTTCTTATCGCCAATACATTGGGATATGTTCAAATTTATAATAATGACTTTGGATTGGAGAACATGGTGTCGCTCAATGAGAGCCTGTCAGTAAAAGCGCGGAGATATATCAGTACTATCGATGAACCTATCGTTTACACCCTAGACCTCGCTATCGGGAAAAATGAGATATTTATCCTCTATATCAATGAGACTTTTCAAAAATTGGCATTGATGCAAAATGATATTGAAAGTAGAATTCTGATTTTTGATTTTAATCTCGAGCTCTTACAGGTCCTTTCACTGAACTATTTTGTCGTGAATATCGCTCTGGATGAAGGCAATGGAAGGCTGTTTGCACATGCCCTATCTGCTGATAACAACAATCTTATAACCTTCGATTATTGAAAGGAGGAGTGGGCCAATTGATCATTTTCATACGGTCGAGTAGACCAGGGAAATCTCACCCCTAGCCTCTCACAGAACCGGATGTGACAGTCTCCCGTCATACGGCTCTTCATTGTCTCATCATGGAGTACAACCAAATTGCCACTGTGCAAACAGATTCAGTCTTGTTTAGAACGATGCTTCAGCCATTTCACTGTCGCTTTCACTCTCCCCTTGAATCGTTTCCGATGTCGCATTAACCATTTCAGTAGTCGGTGATTTAACCAAACCCAAAGACCTTTGTGATCTACCCCCTATAAATTAGACAAATTAGACAGTAATTTTAGTTAACTTTTAACAATGTAAATTACTGAAATGAAAAGGAGAAAATTTAGCCCAGATTTTAAGACAAAAGTTGTGTTGGACGCGCTCAAGGAGCAGATGACTTCCCAGCAGTTAGCAGAGAAATACAAGATTCATCCACAGCAGATAGCCAAGTGGAAGCGAGACTTTTTAGACGGCGCAAGTATGGTATTTGCAAAGGGTGTCAAATCACCAAAGACGGAACAAGAAAGTGAGCGTGATAAGTTATTGCGGACGATTGGGCAACTCAAAGTAGAGAATGATTTTCTAAAAAAAAAAAGCTCTAGCCATGCCGGTTGAACAGCGTAAGAAGCTGGTAGACAAGAACATATAGTTGAGTATTGTGCAACAATGCATCCTTTTGCAATTGTGTAGATCAAGTCTGTATTATGAGGCTAAGGGAGAGGATGCTTTCAACTTGAAGTTGATGCGATGATAGACGAGCACTACCTGCAATATCCTTTTAAAGGAGCGGGTCGAATGCATACGTACTTAACTAGGGATGTGGGCCTAAAGGTGAGCTGGGAATCGGATATCACGTCTATACTACAGAGTAATGGGCCTGCGGTCTATCTTGCCGGGTCCACATACATCCAAGCGTCACAAGGACCATCAGATCTACCCATACTTGTTACGTGATCTGGCCATTACTAGCTCTAATCAAGTGTGGTCTATAGACATCACCTACATTCCGATGCAACGAGGATATATGTATCTGGTACCGATCATAGATTTGCACAGTAGGATGGTGATCTCCTGGTCGTTGTCCAACACCATGGAAGCCGAGTGGTGCGCTCAAGTCTATAGAGATGCAGTGGATCATTATGGAGCCCCACAGATCATGAATACCGACCAAGGCAGCCAATTTACCAGCACTGTGTTCACCGAGGCAGTCATCGCATCAGGAGCAAAACTGAGCATGGACGGCACTGCCCGAGCCAATGAAAAAGCAAGCAGCCTAGGAGTTATTAACAATTTGGATGTGGAAAATAAAGAAAGAAAAAGTAGCAAAAAGAAAAAACGTAGTGATGATGTTGATGATTTTAGTTATGATTTAATCTGTCTAAAGGACTGGGGTCAGTACATTTGTGATTGATTCTCGATCAATCTTAGCAAAGTAATTCGTCCAGCCTCGAAGACGCGCATTTAGGCAGTCGGCAATCTCTTCCAACCGCGTCTGCGGACCTAACCGGGACATGATCCCGATTATTCTGCTCCTAATTCGTGTCTGGGCCTGTGTACCTATTCCCCAATCAAAACCAGTGAAGATGCAGCCTTTGGGCATGTCCCAAACCTAGTTGAAATTAGGAATCAGCTCTGTTCTTGGTGTAAGGTAGCAATATTGCTGTTTTCATGAGAGGTAATAATCTATAATTTCTGATTCTGTGCATTTTTTGTTCGGATTGAAGGAGTCCTGCTGCTGTCCAGCGGTACCTTTGATCTGAAGATTGCCAATTAGTGACTTTTCGAAGATATTTTCCTAGTTGGGAATTGAGACTCTCAATACAATTTGTTGAGCGGAATGTTTGCCACAACTTTTGATTGATTCCTAATTTATGCAGCGTTAAGATTTCTTCTAATCCCTCCAGTTGCTGTTAGCCGCAGTTACATTTACAGGACGAATTCGATATTCAAGTTCTAGCAGGGAAGTTTTTGCTTCTTCATAACTTTCGCGTCCGAGAGCTTCATAATAGTCGGCTTTTGTTTGGTCATGTTCACTTTCGGCCAGGTAGCCTTTGATATTTTCAAGTTTATGCCATGTACATCTCTGAATTAATGCTTGCTCGCCGCATACTTGTTTTACGGCTTTGCGAAATCCCTTAGATCCATCTAATATATATAACACATCTTCAATCTTCACCCCTCTTCCCTTTATCCTGCGTAGCATATCTGCTACCGGCTCTGCTTTCTCGCTGTGGGCTTGTACAAATTCAAGTGGTATTTTCTTGCCCTGCTCGGTAACTCCCAGTGCAATTATGATTTGCTCCCCACCAAGACTCTTGCCATCGATGAATATGGCTATGAATTGGTGTCCACTCAGATCCCGACTCATAAAGGCCTCTAACTCATCTCGACTATCCTCCACAAACCTCCGACTCACAGCACTCTTTGATAAACCAAATCCTTCACTCATATGATTAATCACACCTTCATAATCACCCATGCTTAGACCCTTTATCACTCCCTTTACTATTTGATCACTCATGCTTTCCATCTCACGCATTTGACCATAGCTCTCTAGGGGTGTGCAATGCCCATTTTCCATATCTCGAATTCGAGGTACTTCCACTTTTAATCGTTGGTCTCCGATTCTAATACTTCCAGGGTTAGTTCCCCAGCGACTATATCTGCCATCCAGCGGCTTGTCTCGACTATAACGCTCACCTGCCAATCTGATCAGCTCCTCGTTCATGATTTGGTTGGCTATAATCTGGCATATACTCAAATGACTCTGCATTACCTCCATCTTCACATCCAATGGTTGCTCCAGTAGCCACTCTAGGTTTGCTCGATTTTCTTGTGTAAATTTACTCGTAAGTGGTTCCATCTTTTGATTTTTTTTGTCTATGATCAATTTATGGAGCCGCTTCCTTTTTACCAATTCTTAGTCGGCTAAATTTCAACTAGGTTGAGGACATGCCCAGTCCCGATTGTATGGAAAGTATTGCCAAAGAAAGGAAATAGCAGTCAAGAAGAAAGAATAGAATTACTGGACCGCTTTGTTGCCATATGTGGTAAAGGAAAGATATACGATTTGCTAGCTGATCGTGAGTTTATAGGATCACAGTGGATTTCGTATTTAAATATGAGTCAGATCCCTTATGATATAAGGATTAGAGAGAATCTTAAGGTTCTTTATCGGAGGAAGGAAATGCGGGTTTCGAAGATATTTTCGAAATTAAAAGTTGGGGAGATAAAAACAATACCCCACGCAGTAATGATAGGAGATGCGCAAGTCTATATGCAAGGATCCCGGATTGTCAACACGAAGAATCATAAAGAAGAATTCTTAATAGTGATAACTTACGATGATCCTGGTGGAAGTATAGAACGATACAGCGAACGATGGTATATTGAAAAATATGTTCAAAGACCTAAAATCAAATGGATTTAATCTTGAAAGTACTCACATCACAATATCCAACAGACTAGAAACTTTAATGTTCGTACTAGCGATAGCCTACGCATGGATGATAAAAAATTGGAAGAATAGTTGTAAAAAATAATCCCAAACGGATTATTGTGAAGAAACATGGAAGAGAATCTAAAAGTGTTTTCCGAGTGGGTTTGGACGAATTTCTGAGAGTTGTATGCATTTTTGATCTCGTAAAATTCCGATTCTATGCCAAACTTTTGTCATGTACTTAGAGAGGTAATAGTACATGAGAAGCTCAAAATCATACCAGCTAAGCTAGTCGTACAACGCATCGAACGGCCTAAATATGTAGATGCTCAAGGAAATATGCATATAGCTCGCTATGACGATCCACTCCCCAAATGCAATATGGCACCTTGTTTGGTAGCGCATATCATAAACAACAAATACCAGCATCATCTACCTCTGTACCGTCAAGTCAAGATGTTTAAGCAAAACGGTGTCAAGTTGGCCAGATCTACCCTGTCAGACACGGTGATGCGCATAGGGCACAAATTGGAGCTGCTCTATGATCTTATGCTACATATTGGCCTTAAAAGTCATTACCTGATGGCAGATGAGTCTAGCATCCCGGTGCTGACCAAAAACAAACCGGGTAGTACATTAAAAGGCTGTATGTTGGCCATCCTTGCCATCCGGGAAGGTCTGGTGTTGTTTAATTACATCCAGACAAAGCATAAAATCAATATTGTAGATGCCCTGAAGTCTTTTCAAGGTCTGCTACATGTAGATGGAAACGAGAGCTACAAGGGATTGACGCAAGGGAAATTAGCCATTCTGATGAATTGCTGGGTGCATGCTCGCAGATATTTTGTCAAGGCAAAGGAATTTGACCATGTTCGCAGTACGGTGGTACTGGATCTACTCTCTAAGATCTACCGCTTGGAACAGCTCATGGTCGACAGAGGATATAACGAAGAACAAATCAAAAGCTATCGAAAACGGCATGTCAAACCGATCTTGAGAAAGGTCTACAACTATTGTAAGTCTCACTACTTCAGCGGTGGATACACCGATCCTTTTCAAGAAGCACTAGCCTATACACTGAAAAGATGGATACCTCTTACCCGGTTCCTTGGTGATGGATCACTCAAGCTGGATACCAACTTGTTAGAAAACAAGATCCGCCCCCTGGCCTTGGGTCGTAAAAACTACTTGTTCTGTGGTTCGCATCGAGGTGCATATGTAGCGGCGATCATGTACACCCTGATTGGCACTAGCCTACATCACGGTCATGACCCCCAAAGAGTCTTCCAACAAATCATCCAACGCATCGATACCATCCCATCAACAGGCTCCATCAACTTATCCCCGATCAGAAGTTTGTCTTCAAATAGATCTTAGTAATCACGCTCCCTTATAAAATAAAGCGGATATTACAATACCCTAGCCGCCGGACGCTTACGCTCAAAAGATGGAAAGGCTTGATCGAATACACCAAGGATGGCAAACTAAAGCCTGACAAAAATTTAATCGAAAACCAAATACGGCCCCTGGCACTAGGCAGGAAAAACTATATGTTCGCTGGATCACACCAGGGTGCCCGTTATGCAGCTATGTTTTACACCTTCTTTGCCATCGGCAAAATCAATGAGGTCAACCCACACACCTGGCTCACCGAAGTGTACAATCGCATTGATGATCATCTGTTCAATGACCTCGAAGCTCTTCTGCCCTTGAAAAAAAACGGCTTTTAGTCCTGGCAGTGGCCGCAGTTAGATGAACAGCCCATGGGGTATGTCCGTGGCTGATCGCTTACTTACATACATCTATATTTGCGTAAAATTCTAATTTATCAATTAGCTCATCTGAGGCTATAGATCTAATCTTAATATTTTTGTTCGTAAGCGTTTTCACAGAAAGTTCCTTACTCTGCTCAACTTCACCTATTTCGAATAGAAGATGAACGAGAAGGTACTTTGGCCATAGGTACGCCGGTGTAATGTTCCCTGCAAACTCATATGCTTTCACAGCCGAATCAATCTCATCAAGTTCCTTGTGATTGGTTCCAATAAGACTGTAAGTGAAGCTATCAATATAATATTTTCTAGACCATCTCAAGACGACATTACTGGCATGATATTCATGAAGTGCCTGTAGATTTTTAGCCAGTTCTTGGAGATATCGTCCTTCGTAAAACATGTACTTGTAGCCAGTTTTAAAATATTCTGCAGCCCTAATTAAATTACTAGATCTGTATTCAATTTGAGCATTCTTCCAGTTTGTTATTGCAAGTCTCGAATTATGAAGCCAGATAAAGCTGATTATTAATATAACGACACAGATTACGGCAGTAAATTTGCTGACATAAGATGATCTTAACTGGTATTGTTTTGTATCCACAATCGAAATGAAACATAGCGCGACTAAAATAAGAAGAAAGACAGGAAGAACATCAAGAGGATAGCTAAAGAGAGAAAGTATAACTAGAGATAAAAAGCATCCTAGCCAAGGTCTTAAGGACAGCGTATCATATTGATGTCTATATTGGCATAACAGAGAAAAAGGAAAACATAAGATAGTGGAAAATAGTAACACACCAATAGCTCCAAGTTCAACCCCTAATTCAACGAAGTGATTATATGGAGTATTTACATTGCCAGCAAGAAGCCTCTCATGTTCTTTTCCCTTGTTTGACTGAAAATATTGACCTTGGGCTAGCATGTATTGAGGCGCAAACCTTTCAAATCCCTGACCAAAAACAGGACTTTTCTCCATCAATTGGGAGGATATCTTCAGAATTAGAAAACGTCCCTGCGTGGAGGCGGGCTTGATTTGATATAGGCCATAGGAGCTTAGTAAAGTGGTTAGGATTACAAGCCCTATTAGCGTGAATTTTGCACGATTTGAGAATGTTCTAAATCTTGCGATGCAGTTAAAGTGTAGAATTAAAATGAATTGAGATGTGACTGCTATTGCAAGCCAAGCAGATCTAATCTGACAAGGAAGGACAATAATTAAGATACCTGACAAGCATAGCCATCCTAATTTCCTCAGTCTCTTCGGCTTGTTCGCATTCAGCACTAGTGAGAGAGTGAAAGGAAATAGTAAAGCGAGAAAATTACAATAAGGAGCGGGGTTAAAGAAGGTACCTGTAACCTTGAAGGACTTATTATACGATGTAAAGTAATCCAACAGTTGTAACTGGCCAATAGCTATTTGCAAAAGTCCAAATATTAGGAGCATGATCACAACCCGATCAACATTCACAAATAATAAAAGTCTTCTTAAAACTATATAGCCCGACAAAATTCCCAACCACCACATACTAGAGCCTTGAGTCCAATGACTTTCATCGGTTGAAAGAAAGCGGACAAAGACATAAAATGAGAATGCGAGCAGAAGTAAATCTAGCCTCGACATTGTAATTTGGTCTCGACGCCATAAATCTATTGCTGCCCAGACCAATAGCAAACTTACTATGCCAAGATAGAAAAGGAAGGATGGCTGGTAATACCTTGGAAATCCACCGGAGATTTCCGGCGGCAAGAACGATGAGGCAAACAACAACAAGACAGAGTATAGGCCTAGAATAATGCCTAGCTCCAAAGTGCCACCGTGTCTAAAGCCGAGCTCATTCATTAACATGATCCAGAAGGTAGCTAATTCTTAGAAAGTAGTATTAATATTTTGTAGAAATTATGCCAGTGATTCAATACGATTGGTGACTGGTACTTAGGCCTATCCGAAAGGACATTAAGATGCGAACACTGGTTATCCGATGGCGTTGAACAATAAATTCCGGTCAAGCTGACCTGTATATTCCGATTCAAACTGATCCCCTGACTCCCTCCTAAAAATTCATATCCATTGTTTAATTAATTGTATTGCTTGTTTCCTCAAACTATTACCTTTACCATTTAATTCCACTCTATGAGCTATAGGCACGTGACAATCAAGGATGGATGCAAAATCCGGCGATACTGACCCACCTATTCCGTTGATACTGACCCACCCATTCCGGTGATATTGACCCACCCCAGATAAGTAAGATTTGAGCAAGTCGAATATGAGCTCAGTTGCTTGAAAAAGCATCTACTTCATGGCAGGAAAAACAAAGACAATGACTCAGGTTAGAAAGATTCTACAGTGCATTGAAAAAGGCTGGTCCATACGGAAGATCGATAGGGACACAGGTATTTCTCGCAATATTGAAGAGCTGCTTAAGCTTGATGATGGTGAGCTGAGCAGACTTCTGCTTAAGCCCATCATTGAGGATGACAGGCGGTATACGATTCTTTGTAAGCAACTACCGCGCATGGAGAGGGATTTAGCGAAAGTAGGGGTCACCCGAAAACGGCTTTGGGAGGCGTATTTGCAAGAACATCCTGATGGCTATGGCTACTCTCAATTCTGCGATTACCTACAACAATGGCGAAAAGCAGGTCAGATCGTAATGCATCATGATCACAAACCAGGTGAGCTATTGGAAGTAGATTTTGCAGGAAAGAAGTTGAGCTATGTTGATGAACACATGGGCGAACTCATTGATAGTGAGTCCTTAGTTACGGTGCTTCCCTTCAGTCAAATGATTTATCTGGAAGTGCTGGAAAACCAGCAACAGGAACACCTGATCTCAGGGCTAGGTCATGCAATGGAATACTATGAAGGTGTACCACAGGCTGTCAAAGTGGATAATATGCTCAGTGCAGTCACAAAAGCAGACCGCTATGAACCCACTTTCACTGATTTGATGGATGAGTTTGCGACACACTACGGGACCACGGCTATCACAGCACGTGTTCGCAAACCAAGAGATAAGGCCAGTTTTGAGGCTAGTGTTCGCATTGTGTATCAAGAGATATATGCTGAATTGGGCAATCAGATGTTCTTCAGTATTGAACAAATCAATATAGATCCCGATCCATGAAATCCTCTAATTCATCTCGACTATTCTGTATGAACCTTCGACTTACTGCACTTTTGGATAATCCAAACCCCTCATATGATCGATAACACCTTCATAATCACGCGTGGTCAACCCTATATCACACCCTGGACGATTTGCTCACTCATCTTTGCGTGCGCTCATAACTGGTCAGAGGCTGACACTGGCCTTTATCCATATCGGACCCTTGGCACTTCCACCTTTACTCGTTGATCTCCACCCTTATACTGCCGGATAGCTTCCCCAACGACTGTACCTTCCATTAAATGGCTTATTTCGGCTATACCGTTCTCCTGCTAGTGAAATCAATTCCTCATTTCATAATCTAATTAGCAATGATCTGGCAGATGCTAAGATGACTTTGCATAGGTCCAATTTGGGGTTTGTGGGTAGCATACTGCTGCGAAACAGATCATCACTAAGAGAAAGCGCTCCAATTAATTGGGGGTTAGTCCAGTTACACGACTCCCATTCAATTTGGAAAAGAGACCAATTGAATACTAAACTTAGCCACTAATAAAGTAATGAGCTCGTATCGTTGACAACTACGTCGAAGTACTGCATATTGAACCAAATTAATAAACTACGACTACACTATCAAGCGGATTGTCGAAAAGCTTAAATAGAGTAGACATAAACAATTATTTAATTATTTCACATGAGAATTAAGAATCTGTTGGCAAAATTTTCTTTACTATCCATGATCCTAGGGACATCGGCTATGATGCATGCTCAGCATGAAAATTCTTATACTGATGAGGACGGGGTGCAAACATTCACACAGGAATATCCATCAGAATGGGCAGTCGAAGATGCTAGTAATCCTGAAGATCTCTTAGCTTATTAAAAAAGCTGTAGACCAGGCTGCGCAATTTCTTGTTATTGAGAGCAGCCTGGTTTCACAATTAAATAAAC
>CBDCVP010000007.1:0-389545 GCA_965223025.1 Saprospiraceae bacterium | reverse complement strand
GCACGGTCACATCGTGGGTAGTGGGCACATCCACATATTTTCCATTATTGTTTAGAACAGACTCATAGGCTTCGAAAATGCTATCTACCCTGCCTTGGTTATCAAATGAAGAGGCCAGGATGATATCATAATTGCCAGCTGGACTCTGATTCTTGCTCACCGTTTGAACGCTGCGACCCAACCCATCGATATAAGTGACATCTTCGATGATGTCTACATTGCTGCCCGACACTAGTGGATAATCAGTCTTGGTGATGATCTTATTGAGACCCTTATTAGCCGCATCCCCGAAAATGTATTGGTTGGTGGTGACAATGTTTTTGCACAGATCTATGATCGAATCGATCCTTAACAGTTTGTCGTATGCTCGCCGTGTCTGCTGACCATCAATCGCGGTTGTTACCTTGAGCAAGCTTGAGCCTGGGTAGTAGGTATTAGTGCTCGTAAATCCATTATAGGTCGTGCTCAGCACATTGCCATAGACGTCGTAGCTTAATGTTCGGTCGTCCCAGCCATCATCTTGCCAACGCTCGAGCATTCCAATAGTAGTGTTGTATTCCTTATTGGTACTCAAGGTGCGCCAGGCACCCGTTCCTAGGTTTCCATTCGCCAGCCAGGTCCTTTCAAAGCGTTTTGTTAGGTAGGGATACGGAGTCCCGGAACTACTGGGAGTCCCAGACGTGTTGCTGAAGAAGGAATATACCGTTTCGCTGCCGTCGATCGGTGTGGTAGGATCATCACTGATGTAGGTCTGCTTTTTATACGGTATACCAAACATATGCCGATGATCTTCATCAAATTCCGTTTCTAAGGCAGGATCTCCATCATAGGTGGATAGGTAAGTGATAGAGTCCGTAAATACTTGGCCATCGCTGTTCACATAACTAACCGACGTAGGACCCAACTGCAATGCATCATCAAATTTCATGTACCTTTCTGTAATCACACCATCGATACCCCCACGTTCGGTTTCATTTCTTACCGGCCTTCGATTTCTCAAATAGCGTGTCTTTGAGCTAGTGAATATGGACACATCGGTAACATTTTTAGCTGTAATGCACAAATTGGGGAGTGAGTAATACTCTTCGTCCAGATGGGTGAAGTCCTTCAGCGACAATTCGGTGGCTCCCTCAAACTGTCCTTCGTACAGCAATGCTCCGTTCAATATTCTTGGTTGAGCTGGAAAGGGTGGATATTCATTGTAAACATGGGTGAAATCTTCAGATTGCTGAAATAAATACACACTTTTTCCATTGCCATTTTGCTCTTCCTGGACTTCTTCATATCCGATGTGATAGCCCTCCACCGATTGTAGAGGACTCAGGCTAAAGGGCTCTGCCACTACGAGATAATCGATGGTAGGTGAATCATTGAACAATTCAGTAGCATAATGAGGCCGGCCGATGTAATTTCCGGCAGTGTAGCTGAAGTTGCGAATAATATCACGACTGTGATGCTGGCCGTCAAAGGATTTGAGTTGTTTGATGCGAAGCCCTCCCACGTCTATCTCAGCAACTGTAGTGGGATAATAGTGGACATCGGCGTAGCCTCTTCCTTGATTATTGACCGTCAATATAAACCGTACGGTGCCCGGCATTAGACCTGGTACATTATCTAGTGGGTAGGCGGTCAATTCTACAGGAATGTCATTATCAAAACTGGTGGTCTCCAAATTGTTTCCTCCCTGTTGAATGGTCAGTTGTACAGAAGTCAATGCTGGACTACAGGTACCAAAGTGCTCGGAGATTCCCAAGGCATAGAAACCGTTATCTATCTTCTGCTGGGTAAGTACTACGTCCCACTGCCCGGTGGTGCTGGCAGGAGTACAATTAACACTATCCGCGCCGGCTTCGAAAAAACCAATGGGCGTTTTAGCTCCTGGAGCATTCTGGTCGATAGCTCGATTTATTTCATGCGTTAACGTGGTGGTCCCACCTTCAGGGTACTTGACTTGTTCCAAGACACCTCGCCGGGTATGTTCAAAGGAAGTAGAGCGATTGGCATGTCCGTAGGAAAGGTCATATAAGCCATCATTGGTGCGATGAATGCCAGCATGGATCATGGTAGGTTCGTCGTCATTGCCGGTCTGCCCGTTGGCAAAACCCCAGTGATCCTGAGCTTTACTAAGTCGATGAGGCAGTTCATTGGGCTTGTAGTAGGTAAATTCGTGGTATGGATCCGCTACTTGTCCATCGCAGGACCTCCGACGTACTTTATCTAATTTTAAGCGTTTGAGAAAGGGGTCAGACAGGCCAGATCCGTCGGTGAAGTATGATTGGACATATTCGTATTTGACACATTTTTCACTCCCGTAGTCAACGGTGAAACCAGTGATGTACTTACTATCATTTTGTGCACCCACAGGCTGGACATCCAGTCTTGGGGCATGACTGAAAGTGACCTCCTCCGTTCTAGTGGTGATTTTGCTCAAGACTTTACTATAGACCTGCATGGTCTTGTATATGATCTCCGTCCCTGATAATTTATTTATCCAAGTGTTGCCATTGACATCCGGGCATTGGACCACATAGTTTGGACTGTTGCCCGGATCCCAGGTGATTTTCTGACTGCATGGCATCAAGGTGCGATAAAGGTAATTGCTGGTCTCATATTCAAAGTCGATGCTATTCCTCCCGTCATGGGTCTCGATCTTGGCGAGATACCAGCCTGTATGTAAGTCGCGAAAAGCCTCTTGTAGCGGTATAGAAAGATCCACGGTACGCTCTACGTCAAAAGAGGCACTAGAATTGTATTTTCCAAAGGAATAACGGAGTCCATTGGAGGCTGTAATGACAAATCCATTGATCTTACAATATCCTCCCCCACAACCTCCATCTACCATCTCAATACTCACATCGGATTCGGGGATCGTTACTATATCTGATGCGATACCATTGTCGATATCCCCTCCTGTAAATACAAATTTGCCAGCCAGACCATCCGGTGTAAAAAAAGTGAAAAGATCAGGCTGGCCATCCGTTTTAAGATCCGCTACATTTGAACGATCATAAAAAAAATCGAGTGTTTGACCATAGTATATATACCCTTTTCGATTGAGATCCTGATCAAACACTCTTTCTTCATCTGGCAATCCCAAAGCAGCCGTGCGCAGTACAGCCCCCAAGGCTGTACATTGCCACCCCAGACCTTCAGCTCCTGCGATCTCTATTACTTTACTACCTGCTGAATGGTACTGCAAACCAAGCGGTATGCTCAGAGGTCCTTCGCCAATGGTCTCCAGGAGAATAGGGATGTTGGTCAGGCCTTTGTTATAATTGACCGGGATGTCGGCAAACCTGGCCGCACTACCAAGGCTGGTAGCAGCGTTGTGATTCTGAGCATAAATACCATGAGATAGCACACCACAAAGCAGTAGGTATAGGTGCAGTCTTTTCATCGCAGGATTACTTTTTTTAGATGGGTTTGAGTAGCCAGCGAATATTTCAGATAGTAAGCTCCCGGATAATGCTTGGAAAAATCGAATTGGGTGGAAGTGTTAGCTGCCAAAGTCTTCTTGCGGATGACACTTTCACCCTGATGATTTAATATGTCGACGTGCACTTCCTTTTGAGAGAGATACTTGCTCTCCACTACTAGGATACGTTTGCTGGATTCTTGAAAGATGCTCACAGTGGGTATCTCAAGATCTTTTCCATCAAGACTATCTGGTTCAGTGTCCTGATCACACAAGCTGGATCCAGATCTGCTGAGTTCACCTCGAGGCCCGTCTTTAGCAACCACAGCATACATGCGGCTGATCTGACCCGCAGTAAAAAAGGACATGCAGCGGTCATCGGTGTTGTCCATGAAATTGGGCAGCATCTCTACTGGCTGATCGGTACAGACACTCACATGGTTGCCTCCTGGACAGCCAAAATTGGGCCCATTATGCACCGGAGTATCACGCACCTTGTCATCGGCACATCGCACTAACCCCCAAAGCGGATACACACCCAGATAGTTGGCTACCAAGTGGGTTAGTGTCCTGCCACCATCATAGGGATAGGTAGCGGTGCCCGTGGTGCCAAAGTACCGGTGATCGATCACTATGCCATCTGTAGCTTTAGCATGGCCAGGCATTTGTGCATAGCCACTCACACTATCAGCCAGGGTGCCGATCCACACATTCAGATACCTGCTGGCATCCCAAGGATCAGCGCCTCCAGTACCGCCGCTTTTGATGCGATCATCGTAGGTCCAGTTGCCCTCTTTTACCTCCTGGTAGGTGATGCCCTTCGAGCCTCTTTCAGTCATAGCCACACAAAAACGGATGTTGGCATACCCTACCCTGTCGAAAAATCTTTCCCTGACCACCGATGGATGGCTCAGCTCGGTGCGATGGCTGGAAAAATCTTGATTCAATACTTCGATCTGGCTAAGGATCTGTTCCTCTGTGATGCGGGATTTGTCATTGCTATGCAGCACATGAAAGACTATGGGTATGGTTACCTCCTCCTTCTGAGGTTTTCTAATGGCCATGTGGTTGATCCATCGCTCAAGATCCGCCTGAGGTTTTTTATTGTTTGACTCTCGTACACGCTTGGTGTACATGTATTCATTGGTCTTCAGTTGCCGATATAGTCGTCGCTCCGGTGGTGGCGTGTCAATATCCATAGCGTACTCTGCCGTATTCCACCAGCGCATCAGCTCATCATCCTCACAGATTAAAATAGGCTCCGGATCAGCACCATATACATTTGCATAGCTCTGCGCTATCAGCATCATACTGATGCATAAAATGAGCCATGGAGTCAAACTCCTCATTTAGATCGGATTTAGCAGGGTTCTATCTGATACCTCTATCTTCTCAGTACTTCAAGTCAGTCCAATGTACAAATAACATTCATACTTACAAACACGAAGGGATCGTGTTCGTACTACGTGTTTACACCATTGATGTTTGTGCAGCAAGCGATATGATTTATGGCCACCACACATATTAAGATGTTGTTAAAGTTTTATTCACTGTACGTCAACAATATAAATGCTGTAAATTAGTTGTAATATAACACAGCTTACACTATGTATTCGTACATGCCTTCTCCTCCTCTCTTCAAATTGCTACCTTATCTAGATTGTTTCCATATTTTCCTTCACTCCCTAGGCACGCAATTGATCTTCTTCTTTAGAGAAGACCTCCTCACATCCATCCCCATCATCTGACAGGTGCCAAATCCCTTTCCACTATTTTGATGATCAGATGTCATGGGCTCATGTGGCATCTTTCACAATTTTTGCATCTATATTGTCTTTTACTCTGTTAGCAGTTATCTTGGAGTGTGCAGAAATCACAGAATCTAGAGTCTGAGGAAGAAAATTTCAAGAAGGCGTTCACCTATATGCTGCTGCTAGGACTCATCAACCTATTATTCTTTGCGGGCACTTTTCGTTTGCTTCAAAACGACCAGGCTTACCAATCTACACTGGGAAAAATCTCACTCAACTACGAACGCAATGCTCAAAACGGTATAGCTATGGTGCCCAAACCTTTCACAGACGTAGATGATCATAAGTTCAATACGTGGGATGCAGCCATCTATAGCTGTCTTCGTGACCACATGTATCAGCCTACCATGGAGTGCCATGGAAACGTACGAGCTGCGTTTTTTCCCCTTTTTCCATTTCTCTGGAAGTTATCCGGTACATCATCAATTGGAATTTCGCTGATCAACTATGGCATGTTCGTAGTATCGATTACTGTGCTCATACTACTATTTTATCGAGCTACTCTCTTTGATCAGCTTATAGTATCCATGATTATCTTCACATTGCCTTCGACCATTATATACTATATACCCTATTCCGAATCACTCTTCCTGATAACCGGGGTGATGACAGCGTATGGATTTATAAAAGAACGATACTGGATCTACTTGGTCGGTGGTCTTTTAATGGCGATGGTTCGACCTGCAACTATATTCGTTGTCATAGCAATACCCATGGTTGAGTATTTTCATTTTAGATATCACCCAACTAGTACTCGCCAATCTCTTGCTCATTTATTTTATTCGGTCTTTCCCTTTTTACTTGGATATTTTGTAGTGTTCTTTGTGCAGTTCATCTATACCAAAAGTTGGTCTGCCTTCTACCGTGCTCATGAAAAGTGGAACATAGGGCTACGTTCCTTCGGTGAGATCGGTGACTGGTCGGTTGAGAGCTTCGGTCTATCGACCTTCACAATCTTCTTCATTAGTCTACCAGCCTTGTTATACCTTGTTTATCTCGTGTCATATCATAAGAAAGCCGTGGCACGCCAACAGGTCGATGGATCTCTGGAATTTCGAAAGGAGATGCTGTTGCTAGCTAGTGTGACCTATTTGGTTGGTGTCTTCGTTTTTACGTTGCTCACCTCCGGAGGAAATCTTCATAGTTTTTACAGATTTTCATTGTGCTCGCCCTTCTTTTATATTGCCATGCTAATATTGCTAGTCCGACTCGATATTTCCACGGTTGTACCTGCCTTATCAGTATTTATAGCTTGCGGGCTCCTACTTTCCATATTCCTTTATTGTGTGCCTGCAGGTGGAGATAAAATGCAGTTTCGGTTCGCTGGTCTCTATTTGTGCGCTCTTTCAACCTTGTTCTTACTCGTGAGGAAATCTCTTACCTTTGGTGTCCAAGTTTTCTTTGCAATTCTACTGCTGGTTGGCAGTTATTTTTGGAGCACATATCTATTAAATTCCTTTCTCAATCAAGGGTGGATTTTCACATAACCACGTGGAAGCCATATTACAAATAATAAGATACCTGTATTCAGGTAGTTTCGCTTGCCATGTTTCTGTATTATTGCCATCAGTGAGCGTTATCTGTGTTTTCCACTGATCAAACTCCAATGAGCTTTCCTCAATAATTGCTCTCACTCCCTTATCAACAGGTAATCCTGCAAAAGTCATAAGTATTTCTTTCTTCAGGGGATCCGAAGAAGTAATAATAACTCCACACAGCAACAAAGACACTAAACCATGCATAGCTAAATTTCTTGTTCTATAAATACGATATTTTCTACTGGGATATTAATATCTTTTAGTTTAGGCTTCCAAATAGCACGATCAACCTCAAGTTTATAAAAGGTTGAAAATCCAATTCCCTTCATTCTATTTTTTGCAAAATAGTACCGATAACAAAAATTCCCAACCTCCCAAATTTCATGATCATTATTTACTACAGCTGGCACATAACGATCGACATTATCACTTTTGTAATGAACTAATATCCAGCTACCGTTAAACTTCCTTTTTATATGGCTGCCAATAACAAGCATGATCGATGAAAGCATGGTCAGTCGTAGGTCGGATCATTTTTGATTTGGCGTATGTCTCAGACATCATTCGATCATTAGTCCCTGACCTTCTATCCATGGAGCCCCAGCAGCTCTCAGGGACACTTCTAAAGCAGGAATCACCTCATCGACCAATGGTTTAAGTTGTGCTTTGATGTGGTTTAGTTGCTTTTGGCCTATTGCCAACTGTGCTTGATGAGCAGGTGTCGGACCATAGGTTGTACGCAGGGCACCAAAACCTTGCTGAGCTCTACTGCCAGGTGTCGGATCAGTATGTTGGCCGACTTCTGTCTTGGCTTTATTGCCATGCATGGCTTGATCAAGATCCAGGAGTTGTTCCTTGATTTCATGAATCCGCTGATCTATGCTTGCATCTCTGACGGTGGATCTCCCCATGGCGGTCTGCATGGCCGCTAACTTTTTTAAGCTCCGCTGCAAAACCAGATTACTTGCGGTAAGATCCTGCTGGAAGGACTCCACCTCGACACGAAAAGCAGCAGTTTTCTCTTGAGCTATGCGTGGTAGAGCACCATCTCTAAGTGGTATTACCTCAAAACTCTGGGGACCACTTAGTTCAGAGATGATACCGTCAATTTTCTTGAATAAGGTGGCAGTGTATTTTCCTGGCGGTGCCAAAAAACCATCCTGTGATCCAGCTTTGCCTAGGGCAATGCCATTCTTAGAGGCATATCTCAGATTCCAGCTGACCCTGTGAAAGCCCTTTGTGGATTTGCCAGAAACCCTGTTGATCATCTTACCTTTCCTGTCTTTGATGACCAGAAATATTGCGGGCTTCTCCTGTTGCCGTTCTTCTTCGAGAGCATCCCAACCCGGAAACCCGATTTCCTCCTTGTTCTTCTTCTCAGCATCTTGCCTAAGCGACTTGAGGGTGGGTAATCCCTGACTCAGATAGTAGGTAAAGACCGCTCCGAATGGTGGATTCTTGGCTGCATAACCCGAGGCACCGACATCTCCCACTACCGTTCGAGGTACATACCACCAGGCATTCTTGATGGGGAATAGATGCGCCTCCTGCCTCAGGATCTTAGGGGTCGTCTGGCGTATTGGATCGATATTGTCGAGGATGTAGAAGCCCCTGCCAAATGATGCGCCCACCAGATCATCCTCTCGACGCTGGATGGTCAGGTCTCGAAAAGAGATGGTGGGAACTCCACCGGTCAATTTAGTCCATTGTGTGCCACCGTCAAGTGTAAAATAAATGCCGTACTCCGTGGCTACGAAAAAGAGATCCGGGTTTATATGATCCTGCACAATTCTCCAAAGGAGGGTTCGATCTGGGAGGTCGCCTGTCATCTTGCTCCAGGATCGTCCCTGGTTGGTACTTTTAATGAGATAGGGTTTGAAGTCGCCATATTTGTGGTTATCTAGGACGGCGTAGACGGTCTTCGCGTCAAATAAATCGGTCTGGATGTGATTGACGAAAGCAGTTGCAGGAAGGCCCTTGATGCTACCCAGCTCGATCTTTTGCCAATTAGTGCCTCCATCTGCAGTTACCTGAATGAAGCCGTCGTCGGTCCCGGCGTAGATCAGACCTTCCTGTTTGGGAGATTCTGATATCGAGGTAATGGTGTTGTAATTCGACATGGCAACCAGGTCCCAGGCATTGTCCCAACTCTGGACCTGATCCATGATCGGGAGTGCTAAGCGCTCCTGATTTCTGGTAAGATCACCGGAGATGGGCTTCCAGCTATCTCCACGATCATCTGACCGCCAAATCCGCTGCGATGCAAAATACAGACGGGTTGGATGGTGTGGACTGACCAGGATTGGCGCATCCCAATTGTAGCGTTCGTAGGGATCACCCTCACCGGGTTGTGGTTGGATACGCACCTGCTCACCTGTGATGCGATCGATGCGGTGCAGGACTCCCTCCTGATACTCGCCATAGATGAGGTTGGGGTTTCCAGGTTCGGTGGCAGATTGATGACCATCTGCACCGAGTGTTTTAAACCAGTCAGCATTGCGTATGCCATGCACATTGTCCGTTCTTGAGGGACCGCCATGCGATCCATTGTCTTGTGTGCCACCATAGACAAAGTAAAATGGGGCAGCATCATCCACCGCGACTTTATAGTACTGGGTGAGGGGCAAATTATCAATAAAACGCCAGTTTTTGGCTAGGTCAAAGCTTTCATATATGCCGGCGTCGGTGCCTATCAACAGGTAGTCTGGGTCATCCTGGCGAAATGCCAAGGCGTGATTATCTGAGTGTTTTTTATTTTCTGATAACCTCCTGAAAGTTTTTCCATGGTCCTCCGACACTTGCACCCTGACATCCATCAGATACAATCGACCTTCTTGATGTGGCGAAGCATAGAGTTCTTGATAGTAATGAGGTCCTGTGGCACCGGACACTGCATTCGATTGCTTTTGCCAGGATGCGCCCCGATTTGTACTCATGAAAATACCACCCTTGCGACGATCCAATTCAATGGCAGCATAGATAACGTCGGGATTTTGCGGTGAAATGGCTAGACCGATCTTACCCAAGTTAGATTTTGGGATCCCCGTAGTTAGGGGGACCCAAGTTTCCCCTCCATCTTCGCTTAGATGGAGTCCGGATCCAGGTCCTCCGCCCATATAGGCGGCGACATTGCGATGTCTTTGCCAGGTTGCAGCATATAGCCGATTGGGATCCCGAGGATCCATGATCAAGTCGGTGACACCGACCCAAGCCTCATCGCCAAGGGTGCGTGCCCAGTTTTTCCCACCATCCGTACTCTTATAGAGACCTCGCTCACCGCCTTTGTTCCAAAGTGGCCCCTGGACCGCCACCCATATGATATCGGCATTGCTGGGATGGATGATGATCTTTGAGATATGCTCGGATGTTTTGAGACCCATATTGCTCCAATGGGCTCCGTCATCGGTGCTGCGATAGATGCCGTCTCCAAAACCAACATGTCGACCCCCCACGTTCTCACCCGTTCCGACCCAGATGGTGTGTGGATTATTCGGGTCAATGGTGATACACCCGGTGGAGTAAGAGGCTTGCTTGTCAAAGATGGGGATCCAGGTGACGCCTGCATTGGTTGTTTTCCAAACTCCGCCGGACCCAACAGCCACATACCATATGTTGTCATCCTCTGGATGAATCGCAATATCGGCAATACGACCGGAGGCAAAGGCGGGACCAATGCTGCGCATTGATAGTCCAGCAAATGTCTTTTCGGTAAATAGTGAGTCAACCTCTTTTTGACTCCACACCAAGTGACCTGGTAAAATCAGGTAGGCACAAAAAACCAGCAGATAAGATCTCATATTTGACTATATTTTGTTTGCTAAATATAGCCTTTCACAGGGTATGAAAACGAGCTAACCTCGCATTAATATGATGAGGTCATTGGGTGTACTGGTAAGTGAAGGTTGCTTGCCCTAGCCATACACATTGTTCTCGGCCTCCATTGGCAAATAGGGCAGTTTGAATGTTCAGATCATGCTGATTCTGAGGCGTGATGTGTATGGACCTGGCCTCGGCATTCAGTGTGGTATCTATGACGATTAGATCACTACCTTGTTTCACCACCAATGAGACACTGTGACTGGGACACACGGAGTATCCGGTCAGCGACAGTGCTGCTTCTGGGCTAAAGGGTAATACCAATGTGCTATCCATGACCGATTGGGCACCGATGGTCCAAGTCGTAGTCTCTATTGGTGGCATTAGATCTTTGTCTCTGGTGCAAGCAGATAACCATAGCAAAGTGATGAGAACCGCCATCATTTGTTGCATCATCTTGACTTATCAAATTTTACTGACCAGATCTTGGTTATGACCATAGACGACTTCCCGCGCCTTTTCGTTGGGTGAGGTGTCGATTTTTTCACCAGGCAAAATGCTTCTTACTATTTGGGTGTCTAATCATAGAGGCTTCTCCATAAGTAGAAAGTGAGGTAGCTACGCCATCCGTCGAAAGGTTGAAAAAATCTTTTGATTTTGTCCACCTCACCACCATGGTCGATGACTTTTAGTCGTCTAAGCGCCTTGTTCAATCCCGCATCACCATAGGGGATGCTATTGGCATCTCTAAACGTTTTCATCGTCACGTAATTTGCTGTCCAGATGCCTATGCCCTTCTGATTGAGTAGGAGTTTTTGTCGTTCCTCCATGCTGGGCAAATGTCGCAGATGGTGGGTTAACAGTGTCTTTGATGCCATGTTCTCAGCTATTCCCAGAAGGTAGGTGATTTTTTGCCTGGAGAACTGCATTTCTCTCAGGACCAGGCGATTTGCATTTCTCAGTTTATCCGCTGTCGGAAATAGATAATAGGGATGTTGTTGGTGCCAGATGACCTCACCATATCTCTCTACCAATCTTCGCTTGAGCTTGTAGGCAAAGGTCAGATTGATCTGCTGACCGATGATGCACCAGCAGAGTGCTTCAAATAGGTCTGGAATACCGATGAGTCTCAGACCGCGATACTTTTCGCGGAGAAAGTATGTGATTGGGTTTTGGTACAGTAACCGATAAAAAGCGGTCAAATCCCTAGGGAGATCAAACCAGTTTTCAACGTACGCCCTGACCCTCTCATGGATCCTGGGAATTTCATGCCCCTGCAGAATGGTAATGTCCAGATATGATGCGTGATTTTCAACCCGAATCAAAGCTGATCGGTCGCCCAAGTGAATAGCTCTGATGATGGAGTTATTCTCTAATTGATAGAGGCATTCATCATAGCCCCGGTCCAAGTAAAACATACATTGTGCAAAATCGAAATGATTCGGATGAGGTATTCGTATGGTGTCGGTTGGCATGGGCGAAAGATGTCAATATCTGAATGAACGCTTGATAAGAAGAGGATGATATGTCACAGAACAACTGATGACATGATATCAAGGTCTTACTCATTCGATGTTTTGAGATCATCCATTCTGAAGACTATTGGTGCAGACTTGTTTTCAGAACCAGGAAGGTCTTCCATGTCGAAGCCGGGCTGGTCGCCGATACCTGAATCCATCACATCACTGGGTACAAAGTTGCGATATGGCCCGGTGCGAAAAACAATTCGTTCTACCATATCAGGTTCGTCAGCATATTCGATCGTTTCTGGATATTTCAAACCATTGATCCAAGCTTCATATTCTTCGGCATCGCAATCGAGTTTCAATACCACATGATTCCACTGAGATGGATTAATCCTAACTGGATCTTCAGAAACTTTGGTAATATCAAACGATAGCCAGTTGCGATCGATTCTGAGTTTCAAGACTCGCCTTCCTCGCTGATCCTGTACCTCCACCTCGGCGGCTGATCCCTGTGGTAGGGTCGGTACCTGGAATCTGAATTCGATCCGCTTGGTAGCAGATGCAGGAAAAATACGTACTGCTTTTGCAAAATCATAGGGTTCTTCGTCGGTGAGTTCCAGGTATTTATTGCCACCTCCCTTGACAGCTATCAAAGACCAAGTAGGCATATAGAGATTCCAAAGACCAAGTTCCTCAATACTGCCGATGTCTTCAAAATCATGTGACACCTCAGTGTTCATGGAAGCGCGAATAGGTGTGGGTGTTCTTGAGATCCAGATATCCTCCTTGTTTACGCTGTAGACGGTCCACATGTCATTTCCCGGTGGATCTCCATTGCCCTCGATGATTCCCCTAAAGTATTGTAGACCCGGATTTTTGTGCAATGCCTGGTAACGTCCAGGTGGTACGTCTCCACGCAGAGCATAAAGGCGATCATAGTCATGGCCATCCTCACTTATCAAAAGAGCCATGGGAAAACGATTGCGACGGGTCGCTGATTGATTATGGACAATGGCAAATCGGTCATCATCTGTTCTTTGTGCCCAGGTTTTAGCACCGGAGGTGAGTAATGTCACATTCTTGGCGATGGAGGTCCAGGTTTTACCTCGATCTGATGACAACGCCCCATATTGATTTTTCCATATCCCAACTACCACTCCGTCCGCTCTGGTATAATAATTAAAGGCTTTTCCTGCACCTTTGGCTGTCGTACTTTTCTTAGTAAAGGTGTCGCCACCTGGTACCTGAGTGGGATTGGTCGAATAAAATCCATCTCTGGCTCGATCTTCCTCCCACCATTGGAAAGTCATTAGTTTGTCGCTTAAGAGAGCGTTGCAGGCGGAGATGAATTCCTTGTCATCGCTAGACTTATAAAAAGGGTAACCAGTATTAGACTCATTCCACCCAGCGTGTCGATTGTACCTGATAAAATAGATCTGTCCGAATGTTCCGTCCTCATCGATTTCGCAGACGACGCGTCCTATTCCATTGCCCGTATTGGGTGATCTCCGGGGACTGGTGCAGTATCCATAAAAACCAAGGCCCAGAAGCTTGCCATTCGGGGCCTGATAAAATCCCATGCGCTGATGCATGACAGCTTGTGTGCCTGCTGGAATGTATTCTCCATCATCATTGATGTCTGGTAGGTCATACGGAGGAAACAATATCTTTGGCACCGACCAGTGTATGCCGTCTTGTGAGGTGGTCAAGGCAATTCGCGTAGGTGGTGTATGTTCCTGTATTTCACCCTGCAAGAATTGCAAGTAGAATTTACCCTTCCAAAAGCTCAAGTAGGGTTGATGGTTATAGGTCCATCCGACCACTCCAGGTATGGCGGGGTATTTGCGATTTGCCCTAAAGACTTGGTAGTGATGTACACCAAGTGCAAGTGGTAAGCCCCCATCATAGTACTTTTTATCAGTATTGATTTTTCCAGTGTACCTGACGGGTTCAAGAGCACAGTCATCCATTGGTGGTGGCATCGATTGAGGCATAACGACAGACCAGGTTATGGTCACCGTCGAGAGAATGAGTCCAAGACTTTTCAGTATACTTTGATCGAAATTCAAGCCAGCTAGGTTTTTACTAATATGATGTGATATGATTGGAAGGGTGATTTGGTCAGTTTCTTAACATAAAAACCGTCATGATCTAAAAATTTAGTGAAATCTCCATGGATATTCAAATGGTCTTATCGGCCTGCAAGATCAACCGCGAGCAGACTATCTTGATGTCAAGCATGAACATGATAGCAAATAATCTGGATGATTTCCTGATGGAAACTGGATATTCTTGTCAAGAATGCAGATCTTACTGGTTAATATAGCACGACGAAGCAGCACGGTGTGTATGAAAGATCCAATGGTGATCAACTTGCAGAAAATTATTGGAAGCAGACCCGCATCTTCTCATGCAGTCCCCATTAAAAAATAAACTGAATGTCAGCGCTGAAGATCGATATAAACTGTGATATGGGTGAGAGTTTTGGGAACTACAATTTTGGTTCGGACGAGATGATCTATCCCTATATCACTTCGTGCAATGTGGCATGCGGTTTCCATGGTGGAGATCCGATGCACATTGACCATACCCTGAGAATGGCGAAGGCACACGGTGTGAGGATTGGTGCCCATCCTTCGTATCCGGATCTAAACGGCTTTGGCCGACGTTATTTGCAGATGGCTCCCGAGGACCTTTACGTGTCGCTCAAATATCAGATTTCCGCTGTGAAGGGGATGGCCGAGAGTGTTGGTGCCAAGGTAACTTACGTGAAGCCACATGGTGCCTTATATCACTGTGCTGCAAATGATGAGACAGAGGCAAAGACGATCATACGGGCCATTCGTGATATCGATGAGTCGATGTCGGTGGTTGGCTTAGCCGGCAGTCTCATGCAGGAAGTAGCCGGGCAGGCATCGATAAAATTTGTACCGGAGGCATTTGCCGATCGAAGGTATAGGCAAGATGGTCACCTCTTGCCACGTACGGCGTCCGGAGGCATTCTGATGGCACCCGGAGAAGTTGCGGCGCAGGTGGTATCGATTGTACTGGATCAAAAAGTGTTGGATGATCACAATGAACCACTAACCGTTCATGCCGAGACCATCTGTGTGCATAGTGACCATCCCAAAATCATTCACATTGTCAAGGCGATCAGTGAGGCACTGACCGAGCGTGATATCACCATGGCAGCCTTTTCCGAATGATCGACATCACTCCATTGGGAGATCAGGCATTGATCATCCAGTTTGAAGATCGCATCGATCCGAAAATCCATGCCCAGCTATCGGCCATTTTTCATGACTTAGTCGGTCGTAACATCGAAGGCATCACTGGCTGCTGGTCTGCATATACATCGATCACGGTTACTTATGACCCTCATTTATGGCGATTTAGCGATCTGCAGGAACGTCTTATGCGGTTTGGAGCTAAGCACAAAGCGATGGTAGATTTGGATGTTTCCAGACGAAAAGTGAAGGTGCCGGTCTGTTACTCGGACTCGTTTGCTTTGGATAGAAAAGAAGTGCAGTGTCAAACGGGACTAGATTGGGAAGAAATAGTGGGCCTGCACACCAATACCACTTTCCGGGTCTACATGATTGGCTTTCTTCCCGGCTTTCCGTACCTGGGTTTGTCACCAGTCGAGCTGACCTGCCCTCGTAAAGAAGTACCCAGGATCGATGTGCCAGCACAGTCGGTAGGATTGGCGGGAAGGCAATCTGGCATTTACCCCATGAGTTCTCCTGGGGGCTGGCAGATCATTGGTAGAACTCCCGTCAAACCATTTGATGTGCATCGTAAAAGACAGTTTGCATTTGAGATCGGTGATGAGGTGACCTTCTTCAGCATTACCCAGGATCATTTTGCAAACCTCTCGCAGATCTGGGGAGATCATCCCGACCAAACATCGCAGATTTATGAGTAGGCGGTCTCACATCCATATCGCTAGACCTGGAATGCTGACGACCATTCAGGATGATGGTCGCCTTGGGGTCCAAGCATATGGAATGCCTCAGGGTGGATCTCTGGATCGCATAGCGCATCGAATAGGCAATTGGCTAGTCGGAAATCCATCGGATCATCCAGTGCTTGAAATAACGCTGATTGGTCCTGAGTTGATGTTCTCTGCTGAAAGTGCAATTGCCATTGTTGGAGCTGACCTCAAACCAAAGATCAATGGAGTTTCTGTGGCCACCCACCTTTGCATCAGAGTAGCAGAAGGTGATTGCCTTACTTTTGGCCGGCCGGTGTACGGATGCCGAGCTTACCTGGCTATCGCGGGTGAATGGCAGGTGGATAGGTGGGAGGGCAGTTGCGCACCGGTGGCAGGAGTCGCGGGTCTTCTTCGGGGCAACCAGATTAAGAAAGATAGCCGGGTCTTTATCGATCTGCGTCGGGCTCCCATAGGAAGACTCGTACCAGAAGGAGTGCTACCTGCCATCTATCGAGATGGTCCAATCCGGGTGATGTGTGGTCCTGAATATGAGATCTTGAGCAGCAATACCCAGGGACAATTGCTAGCAGATGTTTATCGTATTACACAGGACTCCAATCGCATGGGCTATCGATTGGATGGACCGATGGAGCATTCGCTGCCAACAGACCCCATGATTTCGTCTGGTGTGGTACCCGGTACTATTCAGGTGACAAATGCAGGTCAGTCCATTATTCTGCTTGCCGATGGTCAAAGTACTGGAGGCTATTACAGAGTAGCGAATGTCATCAGTGCAGACATGCACCGGCTGGCACAGCTAAAGCCAGGTGACGAGATCATGTTTGAATGGGTAACCTTAGAACAGGCATATGCTGCTTTGCGTAACCTCAAGACATGGTTGAGTTTTCTGCCGTAATAATGAGCTGGGAGTTGGATCCCGACCACATGTTCACGATAATCATCATGTATAATATTCCAGAAATCCACCATTTCATGTGAATAACTTTTGGGAGAAGAAGCCACATGATACGTACGAGGTCATGAACACTTGGACGCATCTTAAACTATATCGTATATTTCATCATCATCTTTTGAAAAATCACAAAGATGATTGATTCACCATCTGTGGTTGATCATGGTACTGACCACTGCAAAATTCTCTATAAATGATCCTTTACCGAGTGCATTTGGGTTCACCTGTCGAAGGCAGTACAGGCATAGCTCTCCTGCTTTGCGCGATGCTGGTCATGATTTCCTGCAGGGAGCAGAAGACGGACTTCTTTGCAGAAACTGCCTCTGTGTTGCGGGATACGATATTACTCCATGCAGACCGATACCTACTAGAGGAGCCCATCACGGTCACAGCCGCAGTCTGTCCAAGAAGTGAGGGTGGCCTTCATGATTTCTATTCAGAAGGAGATTACTGGTGGCCAGACGAAAGTAATCCAGATGGACCCTATATCAGAAGGGATGGCATGACCAATCCGGCCAATTTTGTGGCTCACCGACTGGCCCTAGTAAGGCTTGGCGATATAGTCGGCAATTTGACTTCTGCTTACTTGCTGAGCAAAGATGACAAGTATGCAGCTGCGGCTGGCAAGCATCTGTCTGCATGGTTTGTGGATGCTGAGACAAAGATGAATCCTCATCTATTATATGCTCAGGCCATCAAGGGCCGTCATACGGGACGGGGCATCGGGATCATTGATGCCATACATTTTATGGAGGTGGTGAGATCCGCCATGGTCTTAGATGCGTACAGTAGTCTGAATGATCAAGATCTTGCTGAGATGAGAGATTGGTTTTCTGCATTTGTCACTTGGTTGGTTACACATGAATATGGACGTGACGAGATGGTACACCCTAATAATCATGGTATGTGCTGGAATATGCAAGTGGGCCTCTTTGCCCGATTCACCGACAATAAAAATATACTGGATTTCTGTAGAGAAAACTATAAAAACAGCTTACTTCCTAGTCAAATGGCAGAAGATGGTAGTTTTCCATTGGAAATAGAGCGAACAAAACCATACGGATATTCTTTATTTAATCTCGATGCCATGACGATGAATTGTATGGTTTTATCAGACCAAGACAATGATCTATGGAATTATTCTACAGCTGATGGCAGGAGTATCAAAAAAGGATTGGAATTTATGAAGCCATACGTGGCCGACAAGTCATCATGGCCTTACAAGCCGGATGTCATGTACTGGGATGAATGGCCGGTGGGGCATCCTTCATTTCTTTTTGGTGGTGTTTATTTCGGTCGTCGCGATTATTTTGAACTTTGGAAAAAGTACAAGCATTTTTATGAGGTAGTAGAAGTCAAAAGAAATATGCCCATCAGAAATCCATTGATTTGGTTAGCAGAAGTGTGATTGCTGGATCGATTTTCACCGCGATTTTTTAATTTTAGAAATAAGGTGGAGCAACAATCTTGAAAATTAATTTTAAAACCAATTTCCTCATGCATAAATTTCTCTCGACAGTTTTATTGAGCTTGAGCTTGATGGCTTCATCAGCGCAGGTCGACGATTTCTACCTAGTCAAAGACCGGGTGGTTGCGGAGTTGATGAAGACTGAGATTGACGATGCTCAAGTTCAAGCGATTATGGATAGGATGCAGTCTGATGGTAGCTTTGCAGACATCGATTATGGGGATCTCAGCCGTAGGGCTGGCTTTCCCCATCGCCGACACACCTACGATCTGGTTTATTTAGCCAAGGCGTATAAAAATGAGGATTCAAAATATTTTAAAAACGGATCGGTCAAGGAAAAAATAATAACTGGTCTCGAGTATTGGGTTGCGCACGATTTCTTTGGTGACAATTGGCATAATAATCAGATTAGTACACCGACTAATCTGGTAAACTTGATGTTGGTGATTGGCGATGAATTGTCACAGGATTTGGTGGATAAAGCCCAACCGATGATAGGCAGGGCACATATGCATGCATCGGGAGCCAGACCAAGTGGTGATCGCATTGTGATCGCCGGTATTTTGGCAAAAAATCTGCTCTTCATCAATGATAGAGAAAGATTTGAGGAGATCATCAGGCTGATCGAAGGTGAAGTGAAGTTCAGTACTGGCCAAAGGGGTATGCAACACGATTATAGCTTTCATCATCGGGTGGATAGAGTCAATAATACGATCTCTTATGGGTATGGGAAGTATGCCAATGCCTTTGGGGAGTGGTCGTACTATGTAGCCAATACCAGGTATGCTTTTTCGATTGATAAGATCAATCATCTGGTTGATTATTATTTGGATGGTATCTACAAGCAATTAGTTTATGGTGTTTATACCGATATCAGCGTAAAAAATAGGAGCATTTCTCACAAAGCCACTTTTGAGCCGAGAGGAGTGCTGGAGGTGGAGCGGTTGATTTTTGGTACAGACTACCGAAAGAGCGAATTGGAAGAAATCATTAAACTGCGTAAAGGGGAATTAGTACCGACAAAATCCTTCTGCAAGTTTTTCTGGCAAACAGAACATTTTGTTTTTCAAAGACCTGATTTTTATACCACGGTGCGTATGTATTCGACCAGGAATAGAAACATGGAAGTGCCATATAATGGGCCGGGAAAAACGACACATCATCGTGCCGATGGTACCAATTACCACATGAGGCGAGGGGATGAATACCACAATATTTGGCCTGTCTACGACTGGCAGAAAATATCGGGTACTACCATTATGCAAAAACCAGCACTGCATGGTATTGAAAATATACAAATGGATGGACTCACTGATTTTGTGGGAGCTGTAACAGATGGCATGCACGGTGCGGTGGCATTCGATTTTCGGAGCCCACACGACATGGTTAAAGCTAGGAAATCCTGGTTCTTTTTTGAGGACGAATATGTATGTCTGGGTACTGATATCTATTCTCGGCCCAATCTGCCCGTCTTTACGACGATCGATCAAGCCTTGCTGCGTACTGATGTGATCATTTCGCAAGAGGGAGAAGTCAAGGATCTGCCTCACGGTAGTCATGAACTGGCTAATGTCGCCTGGATCCTTCATGACAGTGTGGGGTATATTTTGCCCCAATCACCTAAAATTATGATTTCAAATCAGCAGGAGCAGGGTCGATGGTCTGATATTACCGATCAGAAAAACATCTCTGATGAGTTGGTAAATATGGAGGTATTTACCGCGGGATTCGATCACGGCCAGCGTCCCCAAAATGCATCTTATCAATATATCGTGGTGCCCAACACCTCCATCGATGAATTGCAGAGTACCAGCGGCGATCTTCGTGAGGTCGATATTATCTCTAATACTTCTGATATTCATGCCGTAAAAAGCAGTAAACTCGATATGTGTCAGATTGCCTTTTACAAGGCGGGAGAAGTATTGATAGTCCCACAACTAAGGCTGCGATTAGCAAGCCAGGGTATGGTGATGACTAAATTGAGGAATGATAGAATTTATGAGATGACAGTTGCAGACCCATCGAGAAAACTCGATAAAATGATGATTACGCTGACTGGGAAGTATCGTTGCAATGAGCAGCATGTGTTAGCGACTCCTGACACTGATGGTCGGAGCACCATACTTATTATAGATTTGCCCAAAGGTGTATATTCAGGAAAAAGTATCACTTTCCCCATTGAATGAACGAAATCTATGGTCATGAAGACAAGAAGAGATTTTATACTTAAGAGTAGTGCTATGGTCGGGTGTATAGCCACCGCCCCTTGGATTCGAGCACCATTTGGGCTTGGTGTGGACCGCCGATTGAAGCGGCTGGATAAGGGCCTTTATGGAGTCATGGTCACACCCTTTGATGACCAATTAAGGATCGATCATGATGGGGTGAAATCCCTGGTAAGGTGGTATGAGGAAGCGGGGATGAATGGCTTTTTTGCTAATTGTGCCACCAGTGAGATGTACGATTTGGATCCCGAGGAGCGATTGAATCTCACCAAGACGGTGGTAGAAGTATCCAGTAAGCCGGTCGTATCTACCGGTACTTTTTCTGCATCTCCCGAGGAGAACATAGCATTCATCAAGAAGATGCATCAGACCGGAGTAGAAGCGGTTGTCTTGATTACAAGCATCTTGGTAGGCAAAGGCGAAGACGACGATGCCCTGTGGACACATATCGAAGAGATCGTAAAGGGTACCCCAGATATTCCCCTGGGTTTATATGAGTGCCCCAGCCCCTACAAGCGATTGATAACTCCTAGGTTATTGAAAAGAATCGCCTCTACGGGCAGATTTGTTTATCTGAAAGATACTTCTTGCGATGCTCAAGTAGTGCATGAAAAAATCCGGGCTGCCAAGGGCTCAATTCTTGGGCTATACAATGCTCATACTCCGGATGCACTTTTCACCATGCAACATAATGGAGCTGGACTTTCTCCGATTGGTTCAAATTTTTATCCCGAGTTGTACGCCTATTTAATTGCTCATGCTAATAAGAAATCACGTGTGGAGGAAATCCAACTGGTCAATGAGTTTTTATTGCGTAACGACAAGATCATCGGTGCTGGATACCCAAATTCCGCTAAATATTTCATGAAGTTGAGGGGGCTAGACATACTACCAATTGCCAGGAGAACCAATAAGCAGCTCAGTCAGAAACAAATGGAGCGTCTGCAAGAAATGCATTCCGAGCTCAAAGAATTAGCAATTCGATTAAAGATTGAGCTTGCTTAGGAGGATATAGAAAAACCAGCGCGGACTCGATCGGTGGTTTTTTTCGTGCCTGTGCTATCGGGAGCATCGGGTTCTGCAAAATTCATTCGTGCTTTCAAAGGATTGATCCACCATTTCTGCAGGATTGTCCGATGTCAAGATTCCTTTGGCCCTAGATCGACATGGCTAGATCTAAAGTGTAGGTCTATCTGAGGGAAGGGTATGGTGATGTTGTGCACGGCAAATTTTTGATTGATGGTACGCCGGATGTCGCTCTTGACCTTACTGATTCTAAATATATTTTTACTAAAAAACAAGACTTCAAAATCGAGAGATGAATTACCAAAGTTCACCAACCTTGCCTCTGTCAATGTGTGGTCATCTGTATCGGGATGTGTGTTGGCACTCTCTTCCAGAATGCTAAGTACTAAGTCGACATTGCTACCGTAGGCCACACCAACCTCAATGCTAAAACGATTCCTTTTTGACTGATGACTCCAGTTGATCACCTTATTTGTGGTGATTAGAGAGTTGGGAATGATGATCGATATGTCATCGGTATTTAATCCCACAGAGGTTCGCACCCCGATATGTCTGATTTTTACGATATCACCGTCGATTTCCAATACATCGTCTATCTTGATGGATCTTTCGGAGAGCAAAATGATACCTGATACGATGTCGTTGAAAGTCTGTTGCAAACCCAATCCAACACCGACCAATAAAGCCGCTGATCCGGCCACAAGCACCGTGACCTTAATGCCAAGTGATTCTAGCATAAATCCAAATGCGAGAATCCAAATGAAATATTTAATGATTTGAAATAGGGCATAGGCGCTACCAGCATCGAGTTTTTTGAATTTCTTATGGCGAAACAACGTTTTCTTTATCATCCATAAAATCGCTCTCGTAAAGAGAATGATCAAGAGGACTACAGCCAGTGAATAGACGTGCAGTGTGTGCTCACCGATATGAATGAGCTCGTAAGCCAGTATTTCATTTAATGCTTCCATCTGCTATGTGGATGATCTTAAGGAGGACCGCTCAACCGGTATTTTGCATCGCGATCCATTCCTCGATAATCGCCATGAGTGCCTTTTTCTTCTTCTCAATATCTTCCATGTCCTGAAATCTAGCTACTCTTGTTACTTTACCTTCGCCCTCGAGCAGTCCGTATTTATCCTTGAAGCTGGCGCCTTTGTGAAACATCAGGCTTACAAATTTCTTGGCATTCATAAATGAAGCAATATTACCACCGTACATAAAGGTGGGGACTTTCCATTTTATGGTTTCCTGGATGTCGGGATGAATAGATAAAATTATTTCTCGTACCCGATTAATTTCTCTTTCCAGAGGGTGATTCATTTTTTGCAAATGTTCATCGACTTGTGGATTCCTATTAGTCATTGTGGATTCTTAAGGTAGACCTCAGTTGTGTGCTCTTAGATTGATCTGAAAGGGTAATATACATGAAAAACAGTTTAAGTGGGAGCATGATAAAAGTTTTGTTTGTCTACTGATAGGCTTCCAAATTCCAATGGGATTTGATCCAAAGGAATCCCGGCACCATGAGAAAACTCATGGCAGAAATAATATACCAGGTATTTACAAACCCGGTGCTCTCCACCAATTGGGTACCTAGGATAGGTGCTAAGATAAAGGCGGATGAGAACATCATAGCCCACAATCCCATATACTTACCTTTCTGGGTTTTGGGGGCTCGTGCCAACGATAAGCTATTGCCAAAGGGGAAATTTATGATCTCTCCCAATGATACTAGACAATTGTATCCGATGACGATCACCAGCCAGTGCAAGGGAAGATTCAAGAAAAGATGTCCGAGGCCGATGAAGACAGCTCCGAGAATCATACTGGTAAAGGGATCCCAGCGCCTTTGAGAAAAGGCAACCAAGGGCATCTCAAAAAAGAAAACCAACAAGCCATTGAAGGTGAAGAATAGCCCAATCTGTGTCTCTGTCATCAATAGCTGCTCCTGAAAGTAGAGAGGTACAGTCGATAGAATTTGGATAAAGGCAATAATGTTAATTCCGGTGACGACCAGAAAAAGCATATACAACCAATCGGAAGAGATATGTGATTCTGCTGCCACTTCTTCAGCAGAATGCTCTTGACGGATTTTCTGTTTCGGTGTCAATTGTATGATGAGAAAGACAGCTGCCGATATACAGGTGACTCCGTCCAGGATAAAGATCCAATCGTAGCCGACATTCCCGGCCAGAAATCCCGCCACAGCCGGTCCCACGGAAATGCCCAGGTTTAATGCCATCCTAACGAGAGAAATCGCCCTGGTCTGATTTTCGGGTTTACTAAAAAGGGAAATGGCTGCCATGAGCGGAGGTCGAGAAGCGTCCGCAATGGTGCTGGTGACAAATATGGCGAGGCACAGCAGATAAAAGTCGCGAAAGAAAATCAGAGAGGCCATGCCTATGCCTCCCAACACCAAACTCCGGGATAGCACTTTGTAAAAGCCGATCCGGTCGGTCAATATACCGCCCAGCCAAGACCCCACTAATGACCCAGCTCCATACATGCCGGTAACGATGCCAGCTCTTGCAATGCTAAATCCCAATTCATTGGTACTATAGAGGGCTAGAAAGGGTAGCACCATCATCCCACTGCGATTGATGAAAATCACGATCGCCAACACCCAGACTTCCCGACTGAGTCCCTGGAAGGATTTGAGATAGAAAGAAAGGATGGTTTTCAATGCCGGTGGTTTTCGAGGGTGATTATTTCACGCTGATTATTTGTATTGTGCTCTCCTGTCCAAATCGATCAACTACTGTGACGCCCACTTGTTTGAGTGCATGGGAGGGATCATGACTCGTCTGTGGGAGACCGATCTCCACCTGACTTCTACCGACCGGTACGATGTCATAGCTGCTCTTTGAGTCAAAGAATTGGTAGACGATGATTTGTTGTAGATGATCCATCCTGGAGGCCGACCAATCCAGCTTCAGGGCGCCTTCTTGCATGTCATATGCGACCCTGGGAGCGGTTGGTTTCCTCTTGCTGAGCCAAGGCATGGAAGGCACCAGGGCTACACCTTGGTACGGTCCATTGGATATTGCATCAGCTAGACTATCGCGATTGAGCAGTGGGCCGATGCTCCAATGGATGTTACCTGCCGCCTGCTTTAACATACCACGGGCAATCATGATTTGATTGAGTACTTCATCTCTACCGGGACCTCCCTTGATCCGACCGATGCTCAGACCCGGCCAAAGGTGGCGACCACTCCGGTTCTGATCTTTCCACCATTGCAAGAGTACTGGAAAGCTCTGCGGGATTTGATTGACAGGCCAATACAGCTGGGGTGAAAAATAATCTACCCACCCCTTGTTAAACCACAACTTGGCATCTGCATATAGATTGGTATATTGGTCAAACCCCTGGATGGAATTAGGAAAACCTGGTCTCCAAATACCAAAAGGACTGATCCCAAATTTCACGTATGGTTTTTCTTTCTTAATGCCCTTGTAAGTGCGTTCGATAAACTCATTGACCGCTGAGCGGCGCCAGTCACCCCGGCTCAACCGACCTCCACTAGAGAGGTACTTGTGCCAACTGGTGGAATCTGGAAAATCAGCATTGTCATTGTAGGCAGGGTAGGGGTAGAAGTAATCATCGAAATGTATTCCATCCAAATCGTAGCGTTTCACCAAATCCATCACCACTGCATAGGTATGATCTTGAGTCTCTTGCAAGGTGGGATCCAGCCACCAGTATCCATGCTTAAGCGATAAGACTAGCTCAGGTTTCCTGTGCACGATGGACGCCTTGGTGACCTCTCCACCACTGGGATGATGTGCTCGATATGGGTTGAGCCATGCATGTAGCTCCAGACCCCTCTGGTGTGCCTGGTCGATCCAGAACTTTAGCGGATCATAGTTAGGATCAGGTGCTTGGCCTTGCACACCGGTCAGATAGTAGGACCAGGGTTCAAAGGTGCTGTCATAGAGTGCATCACATTGAGGTCTTACTTGAAAAATCACGGCATTGTAGTGGTGCTTTTGTAAGAGATCAAGATAGTTTAGAGCCTCCATTTTTTGAGAATCTACTGACAAAGCGGTGCTGCTTGGCCAGTTGATGTTGGCGACGGATGCAACCCAAGCCGCCCTAAACTCTCGCGGCACCACCGGCAGAGAGGCCTGCATAAGATCATCCCTAGGCGTGATGCACTGCGCGAGTAGGAATAATCCTGTCAGAGAAACCAATAGAGGATGGTACTGTTTCATAGTTGGCGCGCAAGTTACTATTCTGCGGAAATTATAATCCCGGTGGTTGTGAATCTTGGAGACAGGGAATTTGTTACTTTAGAAACTTTACAGTCACCATAATAAATTGTTTATGAAAATGAGGTATTTACTAATCGCGACCATGATCGGCTTAGGTTGGGTGAGTTTGATGGGGCAGGATCTGGTATTCAAGCCTTTATTTAATGGTGTGGATTTGACTGGATGGATAGATGTGAATACTTCGCCGGAGACCTGGCGAGTGGAGGACAGTACTTTGATCTGTACAGGCTTGCCGATTGGTGTGATGCGCACTGAGAAGCAGTATGAAAACTTTATTGTAGAGGTGGAGTGGCGTCATATGGAGGCTGGGGGAAATTCCGGTATGTTTATCTGGAGTGAGGGCACTCAATTTGCTGATGATGAGCCCCTTACTAAGGCCATGGAAGTACAAATGTTGGAGTTGGAGTGGTCGACGATCCATAATAGAACGGATGCCTATGTACATGGAGAACTATTTCCCACCATGGGTATGACTGCGATTCCCGACAATCCTCGAGGTCCAAGAAGTAAATCACTAGAAAAGAGATGTTTGGGAAAGGGGCAGTGGAATAAGTATGTGATCGTGGCCGTCGATGGGACGGTCAAACTTGCCATCAATGGAAAGTTTGTCAATGGCATCAGAGAAAGTGGACGCAAGAAGGGCTACATCTGCCTGGAGGCTGAAGGAGCTGAAATTCACTTTCGAAATATCAGGATCATGGAATTACCTGGAGGTATTCTTACCCCCGAACAAATTGCCCCAGTCGTTGAGTAGATCAGATTGGATCTGGTATTTCTATACCAAATTTCCCCTGACATTTTTCTAGCACCGTGCGTACACCTGGATGCAGTGCCACACCGTGCTTCTGCTGTTCAGCTTTCATTTTTAAGGCACGTTCTCCAGGCAGGCGAATTTCATGAAAACCGGGACTCAATGCACTGGCTTTACATTGATTCACCAGGTGCTGCATTTCGCCTTTAAAGGCTTCAATACCACCAAACTGTTCAGGATCTATCAGCTGCATGTGGATGGAGGATATCCACCTGGTGACATGATTTCTTCTTCCATAACCTGACAATCCGTTGGTCAGAGCTTCGATTAAAATGCCCCAACCAAAGCCCTTAAATCCCAAGTCCAAGCCACCCACCGGAAGGACTGTAGACGGATTATCGGAGAAAAATGACTTGGTGTCTGCCGTGGCCTCACCCTCCTTGCTTAGTAGCCAGGGTCCATCTAGATCCTCTCCTTGTCCGTGTTTCTGTGTCACCACACCATTTGCCACTGTCGAAGTGCTGCTGTCGAAGAGTAGGGGAATCCCTTCCGTCGGGATGCCATAAGCTACGGGATCTGGACTGTACACTCCTGTGGTACCCCCATAGGGTGCGACCGTCTTGGTCCGAGGATCGGAACTACTCAGAATGATCATCAAATCACGGTCAGTGACAGCTTCTAGATAGGCTGCCAAACAAGCAATGTGATGGCCCTGTTGAATGGTCAAGGAGAAAGTTGGATGCTTCTGAATTCGCTCAAAGCCAAGCTCTAAGGCAAGATGCATAAGATATGGCCCGGGCAGATGCTTTCCATGCCATGCCACGGCTGTTCCTTGGTCGTTGATTACTTCTGGTAGGCCTTCTTTGGCCATCGTGCCATTAACCAATTCATTGGCATAGAGATACAGTAGATGGAGTCCGTGGGTGGTATGACCCATCAGATCAGACTCTACCAGCACTCGTGCGACAATGTCGCTTCGGCTTTTTGCAAGTCCAGTTGTTTGCAAGATCTGAGAGGCAAATTCAATCAGGTCATTTGCGTGATATGTGGGATTATTCATCTGGTAGTGAAAATTTTGGATTTCTAAGATATTTATCTCGAGGGGGAAAACATACCAAATTTGACTCAAGTTTTAATAATTTCGGGTCGCCAAGAAATCAGGGTAGGTAAATAATGAGTAAGACATCGCTTTGGCCTCTGATCTTCATCACGATTGCAATAGCTGCCTGCCGGCCTTCCGGTGAGCCTGAGGCTGTGGCAGCAGCGCCTCCCTTAGAGATATCAGATGCTTATGCCAGCACACGCGCCGCCCAGCTGCGCAAGCAGGTGTCGGCTGAGATCGACTCCCCATTAATCCTTGCCCTGTGGGCTGTCGATACCCTGCTGGCAGATCCTGTGGCCTTAGATATAGATGACCAGGGGCACGCCTACGTGACCAGGACCAACCGCCGTAGAACTTCCGAGTTTGATATCCGAAATCACCGGGATTGGGAGGTGGCCTCTCAGTCTTTCTCCACGGTCGAAGATCGACGGAATTTTCTCCGGGAGACGCTTACCAAGGAGAATAGTGGTCAGCATGAGCGTCCTCATGATTTTAATCATGATGGGTTTAATACATGGGAAGATCTATTGGTCGAATCAGAAGAGGTATACCGCATTGAGGATCGCTCCGGAGATGGCCTGGCAGACTATGCATCGCTGGTTGCGACAGGATTCAGCAGTGAGGTGACCGATGTTGCCGGTGGAGTCATGGCCCATGGTCAGGATGTGTTTCTGGCGGTGGCACCAGATCTTTGGCGGCTTACCGATGCCGATGGTGATGGATATGCCGAGGAGAGAAGTGCTCTAATATCGGGGTTTCAGGTGCACATTGGTTTTGGAGGACATAATATGTCAGGCATAAAACTGGGACCAAATGGTATGATTTACTGGGGCATTGGCGACATTGGCTTTAGCGGTGTGGATAAGACGGGCAGACGGTGGGACTACCCTAATCAGGGTGTGATCTGTAGGGCCAATATCGATGGTAGCGACTTCGAAGTATTTGCTGCGGGCTTGCGAAATACTCATGAATTTGCCTTTGACAAGTATGGTAATCTGATCTCTGTGGATAACGATGGAGACCACCCTGGTGAGAGCGAACGAGTGGTCTACCTGGTAGATGGATCTGATAGTGGTTGGCGCATCAATTGGCAGTTTGGTAAATATCGTGATCCAGACAATAATGACTATAAGGTGTGGATGGATGAAGGATTGCATCTTCCCAGGCACCAGAATCAGCCCGCATATATTATACCCTGTATCCAGAATTTCATCAATGGTCCCACGGGTATGGTCTACAATCCAGGTACTGGGCTGGATAGTGATTGGATAGACCACTTCTTCGTGGTCGAATTCAATGGTAATCCGGCAAGATCGGGGATTCATAGTTTTCGATTGGCACCCCACGGTGCGACTTTCAAATTTGTGGAAGGCAAAAAAGTCATGGGCGGAATCCTGGCTACGGGCTTGGACTTTGGTCCCGATGGAGCTCTCTATTTCACAGATTGGATCGATGGTTGGGCAAAGAAAGACCATGGACGCATTTGGAAGCTCGACACTAAAGTCTCATCCTTGGCTGGAATCCGTGTGGAGACAGAAAGACTGCTTTTGGAAGATTTCATGAAGTTACCTACTGAAGATCTAGGAAAGCTGCTTGGTCACCAGGACATGCGCCTACGTATGAAAGCGCAATTTGCACTGGCCCGGCGCGGACCTGAAGGCGCCGCCGCATTGGGCATAGCAATTCGAGCAGAGGACCAGATAAGGCGCCTGCATGGGCTTTGGGGCATGGGGCAACTCATGAGAAGTGATTTAACCTATGCTACCCGCATACTTCCATTGTTAGGTGATCAGGATCCTGAGATGAGAGCACAGGCGGCCAGGGCGCTGGGTGACATGCGATACCGTAATGCCGCGGGAGAGATGCTCGACTTGCTGCAAGATGATCATCCAAGAGTGCGATTCTTCGCAGCGGAAGCATTGGGAAGGATGGGCTCAAGAAATGCTGTTGCGAGCATTATTGAGATGCTGCGAGCTAATGACGATGAAGATGCCTACCTGCGACATGCGGGAAGTCTGGCACTGGCCAGAATCGGTGACGTCGACCCCATCGTGTCTTTGGCTCAAGATGGAAGCAAAGCCTTGCGAATGGCAGCGGTCATAGCCTTAAGACGGCTGCGTGCTCCGGAGATCATCGCTTTCCTCGACGATGCCGATGAACAGGTGGTCACCGAGGCTGCCAGGGCCATCAATGACGATTTATCGATCGCACCGGCTCTGGAATCCTTGGGTAATCTGCTAAACAGGACGTCATTTAGTAATGAGGCACTGATCAGGAGATCAATCAATGCCAACTTGCGTGTGGGCACAGCAGATGCCATTGAAAATCTAGTGTCATTTGCATTGGATCAGACCAAATCTGCTGAGATGCGGGTAGAGGCCACTGCCACATTGGGTGTTTGGCCTAAGCCATCGGTTTTTGATCGCGTGGATGGTCGATATCGAGGCGCAGTGAAGAGAGATGATAGTACTACAAAGTCTCGAGCTCAGAGTGGATTGATCGAGCTCTTGGGTGATCATGAAAAGATGGTGCGCCGTGAGGCCATGTTGGCGATTGGAAAGCTCAATCTGGGCATGGCAGAGTCAGCTCTGCGGCAGGTCCTACTTCAAGACCAGGTGCCAGCACTGCGAGCCAAGGCCTTGCAGACTTTGGCATTGGTTTCTGCTAAAGAGATGCCAGAGCTGCTGCAATCCGCACTGAATGATCCGTCTAAAGAAGTACGCATCGCTGCCATTGATCTGATCGATCAGATCGATACCGATGCCGACATGCTGGTGTCACTGCTTGCCGATGTGTTGGACCGCGGAAGCGTTGCTGAACAGCAAGCAGCCATTCAGAGATTGACGTCTTTTCCCCAGACCCACTCTAAGCCCTTAGTAGAAGAGATGTTGCATCGACTAGAACAGGGAGGAGTGGATCCAGTCATTCACCTGGAACTCATGGAAGTCACGGAGTCCATGTCAGATCCCATCCTGGACACCTTGGCAGCACATTTTCGCCAGGCACATGCTGCCGATGGAGTGTCGTCCAAATATTTTGAATGTCTGCAAGGAGGTGATCCCCGAAAAGGTAGAAGAATATTGACCCAGAACGCCAATGCTCAATGTCTAAAGTGTCACCAGATAAAGGGCAATGGTGGTGTGGCCGGCCCTGCCCTCGATGAAGTGGGCCGTCGCCTTTCTCCTCAAAAACTTCTTCAATCCCTAGTGGATCCGAGTGCAGAAGTTGCACCAGGCTTTGGTGTGGTTACCCTCCGATTAAAAAATGATTCGACGATGACAGGCATAACCATCTCCGAGACAGTACATCAAATTACGATGAGAAGCAGTGATGGTCAAGAAGTCAGTGTAGCTCACTCAGATATCGATGAGCGAATTGATGCTATGTCGAGCATGCCTGCGATGGGAGCAATTTTGAGTAAAAGAGAGATCAGAGACTTAGTATCATACCTCAAGACCATGAAGGGAGGGGAAAGCCAATGATCAGAATGTATGTTGGTGTCTTGGTAAATGCGTAATTTCAGTTCTTAATGAAAAATGATGGTAAGCATGATTTCGGTCAATCAAGAGAGACGAGCTTTTGTCAAGCGGACTCTGGGAGCTGGTGCGGCACTACTTCTCAATCCACTTGTCACAGAATGCAGCACCCCAAATGTTAAGAGTGAAGACGGTCTGATTACCCATATCTTTTCGAAGCACTTGCAATTCCTGAACTATCGGGACATGGCAGATGCTGCAGCAGAATTGGGCTTTGATGGCGTGGACCTGACAGTGAGGCCAAAGGGACATGTAGAACCCGAAAAGGTGATGGATGATCTACCACTTGCAGTGGAGGCGATCAAGAAGGCCGGATTGAGGGCTGATATGATGGTGACACGAGTGACGGATGCGGATCAAAAGACGCATAAAAATGTGCTGAAAACAGCAGCAAGTCAAGGTGTCAAGTATTATCGCATGGGTTACCTTAATTTTCACGATGATCGCACGATTCCCCAGTCACTGGAGCATCATCGCGAGGTGATGCTGAGACTCGCTGAATTCAATCGATCGCTGAACCTAATGGGGGCCTACCAGAATCACGCTGGTATGAGAGTTGGTGCAGAAATTTGGGACTTGTGGCACCTCATGAAGGATATTTCACCCTCTCAACTGGGTGTGCAATATGATGTTCGTCACGCCATGGTCGAAGGTGGCACTTCTTGGGAAAACGGACTTAGGTTGATCGAGAAACAGATCACCAGTATTGTGCTCAAAGATTACATCTGGAAGCGAGATGGAGGCAAGTGGAAAGTGGTCAATGTGCCCTTGGGAGAGGGAATGGTAGATTGGATAAACTATTTCAAACTGCTCAAATCTAAGGGCATTACTGTACCAGTCACCATACATTATGAGTATGATCTAGGAGGGGTGGAGCATGGTGATCGCACCATACACGGTAAGTCCAAGAAGGAGATCTTTGGTATGATGAAGAAAGATCTGGAGCTGGCAAAAAGGATATGGAGCGAGGCATAAAGACATTCGCAAAGACATCCCTTTGCATGACCTTCGTATATGGTATGGGATGCATGTGCATGCTGGCTATATTTATGCAGTGCGCAGCCCCATCCATCGATTACGGTCTTCCGCTGACTCAGTTTAGACGGTCGGTACTGGATCAACAGGTGAGGATGATGACACTGCGCTACGGGAATGATCGTCATGTAGCTTATTCACTGGATGATCCTCCTCATATCTACAAGGTGTGGAGGGGTGGTGTGACCTGGAATGGAGTGAACTACAACAATATCAAACAGATCCAACCGGAGACCTATGGGGAGACCTACCTATCACAGCTGGAGACCACCTACTTAATTCAAAACAAAGAAGGAGAAAAAAGCCCAGTGGAGCTCACTTATGGAGGATATACCGTGGGCGATCAGGATCTGACTTTCTATTACGGTGTGGATGCAACTGCCTTTGGACAAGTCGAGATCCATGAAACACCGGTCTTCATCGATGATGGAGAGCTGGCTTTTCTTCGGATCTTCACCGTGGAGGGACTTCCCAACGGAAGTACATTTTATGTAGATTCGACCGCTATAGGGACTGGCCCGATGGTGGTGAGCTACCCGTTAGAAAGTGTGCCACCGACCCCCTACCCAGCTGGTGAGGTCATCGCCAAGACGAGTCACTATTGGTTGGATAAAGCCGGATGCAATACTTGTCATGCGGTGGACTATAAGATGGTGGGTCCCAGCTATAAGGAGATTGCCGCAGCCTACGATGATGATAAAGAGACCATCAGCGTCTTGGTGTCGAGGGTGAAAAATGGAGCCACAGGTACCTGGGGTGAGGCTGTGATGATCCCGCATCCCAATGTGGCAGAGGCTGACCTCGAAAGGATGGTCATGGATATCCTTTCGTTGGTACCGAAGAGCGACAAAGTTGCACGACCAGTACACCGGGATAAGATCGCTGATACCCACGAAGCTGTACCTGGATTTGGATCGGCATTGGTCGATGTGCATCCAGCCTACACGTTGGAGACGATTAGACCTTCATGGTTTAGGCCAAGGGTAGGATCGATGGAATTTAGTTCAGATGGAAAGCTGTACGTGGGTACATGGGACTCCATAGGCTCGGTATTTCAACTGACGGGTGTCGAGACCAGCGATACCAACCAGATCGAGATAGTACAAATAGCTTCGGGTTTGGCCGAGCCACTGGGTATGGAGGTGGTAGGCAATGACCTATATGTCATGCAAAAACATGAGCTAACCCAGCTAATCGACCATGATCGTGATGAAAAGATCGATGAATACAAATCCATTTGCCACAGTTTTGATGTCACCACCGATTTTCATGAATTCGCCTATGACGTTGAGTATGTCGATGGATATTTTTTTGGCACACTCGGTATAGCTATGAGGCTGATGACTACAGAACGTCAGTTGCCACATCGAGGTACCGTATTTAGATTGGACCCACAGGGTGATTTTAGCGTGATTGCTGAGGGCTTGAGACAGCCCAACGGCATTGGAGTAGGGGTTGATGGTGAACTATTTACCACGGAGAATCAAGGCAGGTGGGTGCCGGCATGCAAGTTGATTCATATCAAGGAAGGAGACTTTCACGGATGTGTCCAGCGGCAAGGTGATCGCTTTGACGGCAGATCGATGACACCACCGACGATCTGGTTACCTCAGGATGAAATTGGAAATTCACCGAGTGAGCCCTTGCTGATGACTGAGGGAATCTATGCAGGTCAAATGATTTTTGGTGAGGTTACTCATGGTGGGATCAATAGGGCTTTTCTGGAGAAAGTAGATGGAGCCTATCAGGGATGCGTGTTTAGGTTTTGTCAGGGGTTGGAGGCTGGGGTGCAGCGGATCCTGCGTGGACCCGATGGGGCGCTATATGTGGGAGGTGTTGGCATGACGGGTGGATGGTCACACAAAGGTCGACAGTTTGGTCTGCAAAAACTGGTATTTAATCAGAAGGTGCCTTTTGAAATGTTGTCGATCCGGGCAACCGCCGATGGCTTTGATATCGAGTTTACCAAGCCTTTGTCGCATGAAACGAAGATGACCGATATACCCCTATCCTTAAGTCAATGGTACTATCAGCCCACCGCCGCCTATGGTGGACCAAAGTTGGATAAACATATGGTGAGTATTAAGCATATGAAACTCAGTGAGGACGGGCGTACTCTGAGTGTCGCAACCGAAAATAGGAAGTTGGGGTATGTGATATATTTTTCCTTTGATCCTACTTTCGAGAGTGCCGACGGTGAACGGTTGTGGAGTGGTGAATCGTGGTATACGCTTAACGCCGTTCCGGAGATTAATATCTAGTCAAATTGTTGGATCATCTATAAACATATTTATACCATCACTTTTCCATCAGACATGTTATGGCCAACTTTTTCGCCAATGTTGATCAAAGTAGGGATTTATTTGCACTGCTCACTTCCTGACAATTGCATAGCAGAAAAAATGTACATGTTTGCGAATCATTTATATTAAATATAGAAATGCAAAGAAAATTATCGAGGCGAACTTTTATTCAATCGGCAGCGCTCTCAGGTGCCGCAGTAACTTTACATCCATTGTTTAATAAAAGACAAGATGATATGATGAAACCATTTCGAATTGCAAATGTCAGCTCAAACTTTGAACGCGAGCCCCTTGCACAACCTTTTGGATTTAAAGGCAGTGCCATTACAGAAGCCTGGCAGGTGCTCTCCCAGATGAAATCCATTGATGGTGTGTCGAGAGTCGGCGTGGGGGTACAAAGTCCGCTCTGGTCTGACTCGATGGTGGCAAGCAAGCATTCTGAGAGTGGTGGAAATGCCATTATGTATGCCATGACGGAGCGGGCGTTACAGATGGTCAAAGGGCAACAGTTTGACACACCCATTGTTATGGTCGAAGAGATTTTGGATGAGTTGATGAATTATGGAAGGAAGATCACCAACCACGAGGATTTACGCACCACTTTCGCCCTCAACGCGCTGGTGTCTGTAGATAATGCTGCATGGCTCATGTATGCTGCGGCCAATGGTTTAGATCATTTTGATGAGGTGGTCCCAACCGAATATAGACCTGGCCTTTCCGCCCGGCATGACAAGGTGGTGGCCATTCCGGCATTGGGTTATGGCACTCCGATGAGTAAGATCAAGAGCCTGGCAGATCAAGGTTTTTTTATCATGAAAATAAAAATTGGTGCACCGGGTTCCCAACAGGTGATGCTGGAAAAAGACAAGGCTTTTTTAAAGGCCATTCATGAAACCATTGGTCACTATGAAACCCCCTACGCTCCTAATGGTAAGATGCCCTATTACTTTGATGCCAACGGTCGATATGAACACCAGGATTCTCTGATGAGATTTTTAGATTACGCTGAAACTATAGGTGCTATTGATCAAATCGCGTTGTTAGAGGAGCCCTTTGGAGAGCGTAATCAGGAAGATGTACGACAACTGACAGCCAGAGGTCCGTTGGTGGCTGCAGACGAAAGTGCTCATACAGACCAGGAGACCATTGACCGAATTGAGCAAGGTTATAATGCCATTGCCGTGAAGGCTGTGGCTAAGACGATGAGTATGACCATCAAGATCGCCCAAGCCGCCTACGAGCGAAATGTACCCTGCTTTTGTGCAGATCTCACCGTCAATCCATTTCTAGTCGATTGGAATAAAGTGGTGGCAGCAAGACTGCCTGCGTTTCCAGGATGGAATATGGGCATGCAAGAAACCAACGGTTGGCAAAACTATAAGTATTGGGAAAAGATGAAATCCTACCATCCCATGGGTGATGGCCCTTGGACCAAACCCGACAAGGGTGTATATCATACCGGTAAGAAGTTTTATAAACACAGCGCTGGTATTCTGAAGCCATCAAAACACTATGAAGACCTCTTTTTTGAACTGAAGTAGATGGATTTATATCGGTGCAACTGATCTGAGTGATCGATTTTTTCTACATTAGACTACATCAGCTTTTGATCTAAATTCATGTATAGATTTCTTATTGCTACTGCATTGATTTTTACGATATCGGCACATCCTATGAGTGGACAAGATCTTACTATTCGCAAAGAGAAATGGGGCGAGACGACCACTGGAGAAGAAGTCTACTTATTTACCATGCGCAATCGTCAGCGACTGCAAGTACAAATTATGACTTTGGGCGGCATCATAACATCTATTAAAATGCCAGACAAACATGGTGTCATTGAAGAAATCACCCTGGGATTTGATGACCTGGATCCCTATTTACGAGGTCATCCAAAGTTTGGAGCAGTGATGGGAAGAGTGACCAATCGGATAAAGAACGCCCGGTTTACCCTTGATGGGGAAGTATATGAATTGGAAAAGAATGCCGGTGAGCATCACATTCATGGTGGTACTAATAGCTTTGACAAGATGTTGTGGCAGGCCCACATGTTTGGAGATGGAGGCACTGTTGGAATTAACTTGACCCTACATAGTGCTTCCGGCGATGGTGGTTTTCCTGGCATGGTAGATGCTCATGTTCAATATACCCTCAACAACAAGAACCAATTGACGATTCGATACAAGGCCACTACAGATAAGCCCACCCATGTCAACATGACCAACCACGCCTATTTTAACCTCAACGGCGGTAAGAGGGATATTTACGATCATCAGATTCAAATCAATGCGGAGTACTATACCGAGGCCGATGATAGCGCTATGCCCACCGGTCAAATTTTATCGGTGGAGGACTCTCCTCTGGATTTGCGCAACTTGACAAGAATTGGTGATCGCATCGATAAACTCGGTCCGGGTTTTGATCATAATTATGTGATCCGGAAAGAACCAGGATTGTTGGGTGCTGCCGCTGCCGTGACAGATCCGGAGAGTGGTCGGAAGATGGAGGTTTTTACTACGCAACCGGGAGTGCAGTTTTACTCAGCTAATTGGTTGCAAGGTAAGTATGTTGGTAAAGGTGGAGTAGCCTACCAAAACCATTTTGGCATTGCTTTAGAAACCCAACACTTTCCCGCATCTGCCAATTACACGCACTTTCCTAGTACTGTGCTAAGACCAGGTGAGGAATATGAGGAGAAAACCATGTTTGTGTTTTCCTTACCGTAGATTACTGATCTATCGGTCGAATGCTACCCATCGCAGGGCCAGCCTCGAGCCTCTTGAAATGTTTGTGGATGAATCTTTTTACTCCAGAGGGTGTCTTCCTGAAGCTTAAAACGTATCTTTTGTAGGTATTTATGGGCCTCTACCATTGTCTTGCATATCGAATGTGCTGGAATCGATTAGGAGGTTGTAGCGAACTCCATCATCCTGATCACAATGTACGGTGGTGGCCAGACATGTGTTGATCCAACCACAAATCATGGATTCATTAATGAATGAAGGTGGAAGTGACGGCATCACTAGAAGAAGTGCCATCAAGAAAACGGTCACTGCGGGCTTGGTGAGTACCACCTCTCCACTCACCATTCTTGCTTCAGCAAAAGAGACAGGAGCTGGAACGAATCTCATCACAGATGAGAATGCCAAGGTCGGTGCCCTTGATTGGCAACTCACGCGGGTGCGTCTCGATCAGGATCATTTTCGATCGCCGTGGATTGAGGGCTACTGTTCCAGGCAAAGTGTGACCCATGGAGACCAGCTGAAGATCATGGTGTCCACTTTTCCTGCAAGTAAGTTTGAGCTGGAGATCTTTCGTACTGGCTATTATGCTGGACGAGGTGCCCGGCTCATGAGAAAGGTGGGGCCCTTACAAGGGGTAGAACAAGAGCTGCCACAGCAAGGTCGCAAGAATATCCATGAATGCCAGTGGAAAGCTAGTGTCGAAATGACCATTCCGGTGGATTGGCCCAGTGGTGTTTATTTGGGAAGATTGACGACCTTACCTGAGCATCGTGCACCCTACTGGCAGAGTTATGTCATATTCATAGTCACCGACAATCGTCCAGCAGACATATTGTTTCAGTGCTCGGACAATACTTGGCAAGCATACAATCGCTGGCCCAACAACTATTCGATCTACACTCATCCGGACGGCAACCAGGGTCCATGGGCAGATGTGAGCTTCGATCGACCTTATGGAAGGGAGGCACAATATGAAGCCATCGTCAATGACCCTTTGTCTGTCGGCTCGGGAGAATATCTGCTGTTTGAGTATCCTTTGGCATATTTTTTAGAGAAACATGGGTACGACGTCACCTACTGCTCGAATAGCGACATGCTTACTCCGGATCGAGCTCTGAGATGTAAGAGTTTTATCAGCGTTGGACACGATGAATATTGGGATATACGACAGTTTCGAAGCGTTGAAAAGCTGAGAGACTCCGGGGTGAGTTTACTTTTTTTATCGGGAAATTCTGTTTGTTGGGTCACCCCCTTCCAGTCGAGTAGTGATGGCCGTGCCAACCGTATTATTTATCGTGGGGGGCCCTATGGTGCCCAGCGTGATTATGGAATTTTGAGGGAAAGAGAACACGGACCATTTCCTGAAAAAGGACCAGATGAAGGCCATCTTATGGGAGCTCGCAATGTGGAGCCCGTCAATGGAGGTGGCGACTGGATCATCACTCATCCCGACCATTGGATCTATGAGGGAACCGGGATTGAGCTGGGAGATCGCATACCCGGATTGGTCGGATGGGAATACCACGGTGATCCGGCAAGCATACCGGGTCTGGAGATAGTCGCCGAGGGTACAGCCTGGGTGGGTGGGGAAGAGCCACAGCAATGGGCTGCTACGATCTATCCTGGACCAAAGGAGAACTTCGTTTTTAACGCTGCTACCATATTTTGGTCTCAGGGACTGAGCCACCCTCCTGGCCATACCCTGCCATGGTCGCATTGGAGTCGACCTCATGGTCCAGATGCACGGGTGCAGAAAATCACCCATAATTTATTACATCGAGCAATAAGAGGGTAACCTTATGAGGTCTGCGTATCCATCTGTAGTAGTACTGGCAATGCTGATCATGGGATGCAAAACAGATCTGATCACCTCACTAGACGGTCTGACTGTACCCGATGGGTTTTCTATCGAATCGGCGGTGCTGCCTTCGCTATTGTCGTATCCCACCTTTGCCTCCTTTGACGATGCTGGTAACCTATTTGTATGTGAATCTACCGCTACCAATAATATGGGTACCGATTCGATGATCGAAAATCCCTCTTACCACATTCGTCTATTGAAAGACACGGATGACGATGGTGTCTTTGACCAAAGCACGATTTTCGCGGACCGCCTTGCATTCCCAATGGGTGGTGAGTTTTACCAGGGAAGTTTTTATACGGCAGTATCACCTGATTTGCTGAAGTTGACAGATACGGAGGGTGATGGAATTGCCGATGAAAGGGAGGTCATTTTGACGGGTTGGACTCTGAATTCCAACGGTGCCATCCTAAGTGGACCTTTCATGGGTCCCGATGGATTTTTTTATTTAGCCGATGCCAGACGAGGATTTGATATCCTCACCAGGGAGGAGAAGCGATTGCAGGGGAGGGGTGCCCGGATATGGAGGTGCTTGCCAGATGGTACGAAGCTGGAATGGATTTGTGGCGGTGGTTTTGACAATGCTGTTGAAATCATTTTCACCCCATCTGGGGAAACCATGGGCACCATGACTTATTTCACCGATCCCAGAGATGGTGAACGCGATGCTCTGATGCACTGGATTGAAGGTGGCATCTACCCCAAGCCTCATCCCACGATCGCAGAAGATAAGTTACCTCGGACCGGACCATTAATGCCGGTGATGACCAAGTTAGCACGGATTGCACCATCTGGCTTGATGCGTTATGAAGGGTCTAATTGGGGACCTGAATATCAGGGCAATCTATTTTCTGCAGAATTTAATACCGGGAGAATCATGCGGTTTGAGGTGAGCCGGCATGGAGCGACTTTTCAGACTAACGGCTCCTCATTTGTCAATGCCAGCAGTTCCGATATCCATGTGACCGATGTATTGCAGGATGCCGATGGAAGTATGTTGGTGGTGATTACGGGAGGATGGTTTATTGCCGGTTGCCCACTATCCAGGGTAGCTAAACCGGATGTTCGGGGAGGCATTTATCGCATTCGTAAGAAAGATCAGGAGAGGGTGAGGGATGCCTGGGGAAGAGGATTATCTTTCGAAGACATGCCGGCAGGACAACTGGCAAAATTCCTGGACGATGAAAGGCCAAATGTTAGAAAAAAAGCCTTGGCGATGCTGAGTAGTAAGGGGGATGCTGCCATTGATATTTTGACTCAGGCACTGGCTGAGACCGATGATGAGGAAAAAAAATGTGCATGGCTATTTGCCTTGAGCCGTATGGATGTCGATACTGCACATCCGGTGGTAAGGAAGGCATTGACTGATGGCAGTGTCGCGGTACGCATAGCAGCAGCAAGGATCTCAGGTCTGAAGCGGGATGGACATTCGGTAGAAGCATTGTCTGCCATGGTGCTTAGTGACGTGGCAGCTGTACAGCGTCAGGCTGCTACCGCTTTGGGTCAGATCGGCTCAGCCCAGGCAGTGGATGCTTTGTTGCAAGCTATTGACCAGGGAGGAGAGCGAATCCTGGAGCACACACTGGTATTTGCCTTAATGCAGATTGGAGATAGACAGTCATTGATGGCGGCTCTGGACAGTCATTCCGGTGCTGTGAGAAAGGCAGCCATGATAGCACTTGATCAGATGATGCATCAGACCTTAAGCCAGGAGGTACTCCTTCCATTTTTGACCAGCTCCGACACCTCCGATCAGCAGGTGGCTGTCTGGATTGCTGCACAACACCCAGAATGGTCAGCGGGTATCGTGGATCACATACAGAAGCAGATTAACACCACTGGCCCTTCCATCTTGGAGCGAAAGGGGATGCAGTCTCTGATGCACACCTTTTCTGCTCATGCAGCCATTGAGGATATCGTAGCCGAGCAGTTGGTGTCACCTGAAGTGTCCAGAGAAGCTTTGTTTTTCTTGTTGGAGACGGTGAAAGTGAGTGCACATAAGGTTGTACCTGAACGCTGGGTTCAAGCACTAGCCGTGTTGCTCAAAAACCAAGATGCACGGATTAGGAGCCAGGTCTTGCAAGTGGTGGAAGCAAGGAGTGTTCCGGGGCTGGAAAGGATTCTTACGGCCTTGACAGAAGATCCTACGTTGGCACTGCCAGAACGACTCAGGGCTTTGGGCGCCAAGCTGATGATTGCGGAGAATGCGACTGCTGCTGAATTTGCACTGATCATGAAGATTCTGTCATCTGACCCAAACCCCATGGCACAGCACCAGGCCGTTGCTCTGCTTTCACGAATGGCAATATCCGATGCACAACTCCTTGCTGTTGCAAAGGAGTTGATTCCCCAAGCGGATGCATTTCTACTACCGAATCTGATGGATGCTTTCAAAGGCAGCACCGCTGATGCTGTGGGATCGGCGTTGATAGAATCCCTGGAAAGAGCAGATGATCGTCTGGAACATATTGCAGTAGAGGACCTACACAAGTTGTTTGAAAATTTCGGGACAGAGGTAAGTGCAAAAGCAGCTCCATTGATCGCATCTGTGCAACAGCGTCAGTTTGAGCGACTTGCCAGATTAGAAGACATCGAAAGGCAACTTGAGAAAGGTGATGTGGGTCGAGGGAGATCTCTTTTTTTTGGGAAGGCCACTTGCTCGACTTGTCATGCAGTGGGCAGTAGAGGATCTGATTTTGGTCCTGATCTCTCTAACATTGGTGAAATTCGATCGCGCCACGACCTGTTGGAAGCCATCATTTATCCGAGTTCCAGTTTTGCCCGCGAGTACGAAACATATCAACTGCAAACGCAGCAGGGAGTTGTCCACCGCGGCGTCATCAAGGAGCAAACAGCCACTCAGATTGTCTTGTCTATAGGTCCCGGGGTGGATATTCGCATAGGACGAGATGATGTGTCATCCATAGGAGTGGATGCACTATCTCTTATGCCACCTGGTATGGATCAACTGTTGTCCTCAGCTGAGTTGGCTGATCTTTTGTCGTTTTTGGAAGCATTGCCCTATCGTATAGATCGATTGCTCAAATTGAGTGCTGATCGGGAAAGCCAGTGATCAACCTAATGCGCTTATTATGATCAAGTTGGTCAAAAAAGGTGAGGTACTACAGCGAGAAGGAGAGAGGGCTTGCAATTTTTATCGGGTAAGGAAAGGCTTACTTCGCAGCTATAAAATAGACAAAAGGGGAAAGGAACACATCTTTATGTTTGGCCCTGAAGGCTGGATTATTGTGGATAGTGCTGATTGCGATGAGCCAGCGCATTTATTTATCGACGCCTTAGAGGACTCAGAAGTAGACATTGTTGATAAAAGCATCTTTCTAAAAGGTGTCACCAACCAGGATCTGAGCTTTTCATCACTGCTGACCAAGCGGATATACACCTTGCAGAAGCGAGTGATTATGTTGATGAGTGCGACTGCCATCGAGCGCTATGAGCATTTTGTTGAGACATATCCGCAGATCACCCAGCGTGTATCTCAAAGGATGATAGCATCGTATTTGGGCATCACTCCGGAAGCACTCAGTAAGGTGAAGGGGGACAAAGCCAGGAGAAAATAACTCCTCGGGAAAATAGGTGTGTAGTGTCATTTTCTTAATCTAGATTAATGCAGGAAGATATTTGTTTCGACAATTTTAATTGATTAAAAGTCGGATGTCTTCGGATCTTCTTGAAATATCTATTATGAGATACATGAAAATTCTTGCCTATGCCATCGCAGTATTAGTACTCTTATTGATCAGTTTGGTCTGTTATATTCATTTTGCTTTGCCAAACGTCGGAGAGCCTGAAGATATAGCTATTGATATTACCCAAGAAAGAATCGAGCGAGGGAGGTATTTGGCAAACTATGTGACGGTCTGCACGGATTGCCATTCTACCAGAGATTGGCATAGATTTTCTGGCCCACTGGTTCCGGGTACGGTCGGACGGGGTGGGGAGGTATTTGATGAAAGCCTTGGATTTCCAGGAAAGTTTTATTCGAGAAACATCACTTCCGCAGCCATTGGTGATTGGACAGATGGTGAGATACTTAGGGCTATCACTTCAGGTGTCAACAAATATGGTGAGCCGCTATTTTCTGTCATGCCACATGCCAGTTACGGTAAGATGGATCGTGAAGATCTGTATGCGATTATTGCCTATCTGAGGACACTGAAACCCATTGATCATACAGTTCCTCCTTCGGTTCCATCTTTTCCTATGAATCTCATATTAAATACCATTCCAAAGAGGGCCGAATTTTCCAAAATGCCCGATCGCAATGACCGGCTAGCCTATGGTGCTTATCTTTTTAATGCAGCGACTTGTGAAGAATGTCACACCAAGCGAATTAAGGGAAAACCAATCGAGGGAATGGAATTGGCAGGTGGCTTTGAATTTCCATTGATCACTGGTGGTGTGGTGCGTTCTGCCAATATTACTCCGGATGTAGAGACGGGTATTGGCGGTTGGTCCGAAGAGGATTTTGTGGGTAAGTTTAAGGAATATGGAGATCCTTCATTTGTTCCAGCCTCTATCCATCCGGGCGATTTTAACACGATGATGCCATGGACCATGTATGGTAAGATGGAGGAAGAAGATCTAAGGGCAATCTATGCCTATCTAAAGACAAGAAAACCCATTACGAACCAGGTCGTCAGGTTTACTGAGTAGCTGTGCCTGCTGATCTGGTTGGAGTAGGCTGTCCTACCGACTACCATCTATGTTGATCACTAATCTTCGATATCTGCTCATCGCTGGGACACCATCATCTGTTACCTCAAGAATAATATGCATTGTCTTGTGCCGATTCATTTCTGGGACTGTCAGAAAGGCCTCCTGGGCTGCAGGATTATTAATAGAGATCTTGCCGTCATAGGAGCCAGCTTCTAGGTACGGGATCCATCGGTAATTGAGATTGTCACCATCTGGATCCTTAGAACCACGCGCACTTAGCATCACTCTTTCTCCGCTACGTACCTTCGTATAAAGCACAAGCTGACCAGGATCACCATTTAATTGGACGTCAGGCGGATGATTGGCACTTTCATAATCCTTGACGCACCAATCCATTCGAGCGGCAAAATCCTTATTCGAAGCCTCATTCCACCGAGCTACTGTCCAGTACGTTTGACTCAGTTTATCATCGCTACTCGGGTGCTTGTCGATAGCATCGATAAAAATAGATTTACTCTCTTTATAAGGTCTAAATCTACCTCCCCAACTGCCAAATTCGGGTTTTCGACGATCGGAAAGTCCATTGGGAATCAGATATAGAAAGGATGGGCTATCCCCTTCCTTTATACCATCAATACCAGCGATCTTGGGATATTGAGCGCCTAAGTCACCATGGTTCTGTCTAATATTGGTATCTACCCAGATTTGATTTCTGTGTACAGCATCCCCTCCTAGGTACATGCCTTTAAAAAGAGATAAACCCTGCAGTCTATATAGTTCTGGGACATTTTTCCATAGCCAGGTGGCTCCCGTATCTTGCCAATGAATCTGATAGAGTCTAACCTTACTGACAAATTCCGTGAATTCAATGGGTGTTCTGGTATTCTTTACCTTCCACAGAGCTTGTGCAAGATCCATGGCACCTCCCCAAACCAGCACCCATGTGGGTGAAGGTGATCCATCGATGACGTCGATGATATGCAGTGAGCCTTCTGAATCCTTGCCTGCACCTATGTATTTGCTGGCAGGCTCACACTCTCTAGAATCTCTACCAAAAGGTGTTGTGAATCCCTTATCAGGCCCTACGTATTTTCGTACCACAGGTGCCCCTGATTTAACCACAGCTTTCAATGAATCTGCTTCGGGATATTTGGAATCATGAAGCAGCAGATTTGGTCGGACTTTCTCATAGTGATCTAACATTTGTCGTATCCATTCTGGGTGGACTTCCCCTGTACCATAAGCTAAACTAGTTGCGATAATGCCCTCAATATCAAATTCATTTGCGTACAATAAAAAACGCACAAGGGATTGCTTGTCGTCGGGATCCTTGAAGAAATCTGTGAGTACAATTATTCGCGGCTGATCCAGTGTGTCAATGATGTCTTGTGATATGCATAGATGGGCCACCAGCAAAAGTGCTGATGCACATAGATAAGGTCTGCATAAAAATAGATTTTTCATCATGTGATTCTTGATCGTTTATTGATGTGCCTCGTGTTGATACAATGAAAGTAGCTCCTTATTAATAGCCCTCCGGTGACAATTCCACCGAAATAGTGCAGATAAAAATATAGAAACTACTGAGTAATCCTCCCAAAACTGGAAAACTGGTTGGCACAGGAAGAAACTGCCGATTGATCCAAATTTTCCAACAGCCACATTAAGAGGGTACTTGACACGTAGGTAGGGATTGAGGCAAGGGGCTTTGTACCTCTCACCAGGGTGTGCCCTTATTTCAAGTATTCCAGAATATGTTTAGATTGCATCCCGACGGCTGTCTGACCAGCATTCTCCTCTCCGAGGATCAAGAGAGAAAAGCATATAGAGCATTTTGGCTTACAGCACTATGGTTACACCTGGTACACATAGCATATGACGGTATTCAATATTTCACAAGTCTACTTTTTAACTATCCTGGTGGTGCTAGCTTCCATTGGATGCTATAGCCCCACAGCGGAAATTCGAGGAGAGCTCAAGAGGTGGCATAAAGTAACCCTGGTTTTTGATGGACCAGAAACCAGCGAGCTGGATGAGTATAATCCTTACTTAAACTATCGCCTAGATGTGACGTTTACTCAAGGCACGGATACATTTGTCGTTCCAGGATTTTACGCTGCAGATGGTGATGCTGCGGAGACCAGTGCGGACCGGGGAAATATTTGGATGGCTCGGTTTACACCCAATAATTCGGGAGAGTGGCATTACTCCGTCTCATTTGTCAAAGGTGAGAATGTTGCGATACTTATGGGCAAATCAGTGGATAGTTCGGCCGGTTATATGGATGGTTTGACGGGGACTTTTCACATCACTCCTAGCGATAGATCTGGTGTGGATAACAGGGCCAAGGGACGACTCAAATATGTTGGGCGACCCTATTTGCAGTACAAGGATTCAGAGCAGTATTTCATCAAGGTGGGCGTGGATGCACCAGAGAATTTGTTGGGATATGTCGATTTTGATGCCTCGACCAATGTATTTGACCTTCGCAAGGATTGGCAGCCGCATGCCCAAGATTTTCCGGAAGATGCAAGGCCTTATTTATGGAAGGGAGAGAAAGGCAAAAATTTACTGGGTGCCATTCACTACCTGGCTAGCGAATCACTCAATGTTTTTTCTTTTCTCACCTTTAATGTCGATGGAGATGATCGCAATGTTTTCCCCTATTTGTTAAGAGTTACACCAGAAGAATATCAAAGCTACGCAGATACTAAGGCACATGTCGGTGCATGGGACTCGCTTTTTCATAAAACTCGATTTGATGTCTCGAAACTTGAGCAATGGGAGCGCATTTTTGACTATGCCGAGACGCAAGGTATGTTTTTACACTTTAAGACCCATGAAACTGAAACGGACCATTTGATGGATGGAGGAGTATTTGGCACTGAGGGAAAGTTGTATTACCGCGAACTTGTGGCACGATTTGGTCATCACCTAGCCATGAATTGGAATCTTGGTGAGGAGAATAATCAACCCATGGCAGAGGTGAAGAAAGTGGCAAAGTATTTACATGACCTTGATCCCTATCATCACCATCTGGTGATCCACACCTTCCCAAACAAAGACGATCGATATGGCGAGTTGATCGGCGATCAATCACCCTTGACTGGTGCATCCCTGCAATTGAGCGATCCAGAATTTAGAGACGTGCATGCCAGGGTACTTAAATGGAGGGCAAGGTCAGCCAGTACGGGAAAGGCCTGGGCGCTCGCAGTGGATGAGCCCGGGAAAGCTACAATCGCATTGCTTCCAGATGCAGAAGATATGGAGCATGATCTTGCCAGGTCACGAGCCCTATGGGGCACCTTAATGGCCGGTGGCTATGGGGTAGAATGGTACTTTGGGTATCAGAGCGTGCATTCCGATTTGACATGCGAGGATTTTCGAAGTCGGGACCTGTTTTGGGACCAAAATCGCTATGCCCGCAAATTTTTTGAGATGCATATTCCATTTTGGGAAATGGAGCCATCCGACGATTTGACCTCCGACACATTGTCTTATTGTTTGGCTAAGAAAGACCAGATTTATGTGGTTTATCTGCCCATGGAGCTGAACACCACTTCCATTGATCTGGGAGGTTCCGGCAAGGAGTATTCGGTGGCATGGTACAATCCGAGGGAGGGTGGAGCAATGGTAGAAGGATCCATTAAATCGATTAATGGAGAGAGAAATACCCCTTTGGGCTATCCACCAAGGGACCCAGATAAAGATTGGGTTGTCCTTCTGCATGTGAAGCGCTAAGACGCTGAGAACAAAATCAACTGTTTAGTATTCTTTAATAACGACATAAATATGAATGAATCGAAACCGAAAGTAACGGGCATTGGTGGTGTATTTTTTCGCTGTAAAGATCCAGCAAAAGTGAAAGATTGGTATGGTAAACACTTGGGGCTTGCCATCAATGATTTCGGATCTGTTTTTGAATGTAGGAACGCTAATCGTCCCGATGAGATTAACTTCTTGTCATGGAGCCCTTTCGCTGAGGATACGGACTATTTCAATCCCTCTGAGAAAAGCTTTATGATCAACTATCGGGTACAGCATATTGAACTGTTGGTCGAGCAGCTTAGGAAAAATGGTGTGACGGTGGTTGATGAAATAGTGACCTATGACTATGGCAAGTTTGTTCATATCATGGATCCCGAGGGCAATAAGATCGAGTTGTGGGAGCCTATCGATAGTGTACTGACTCAAATGGGCGGCGAGACGACCAAATGATCAGGTTATGCCCACTTCGTGCACGCCTGCGAATGATCACCCATGTACGCTACTATTGGGAGAGGCCGCCGACTTCATATACAGTCGGCGACCTCAATTATTTAATAGCGTTATCTCAAATTTATCTGGATATCGATATTTTCTTGTGAATAAGCCCATTGTCAAAAGCGAGCTCAAGTACATAGAGTCCAGCAGATAGGTTGCCCACATGTACTTCATGTTGTTGTGACTGTACATTTTGACTCCATACATTTTTACCATTAATGTCCATAATTGCTACTCGGTGAAAATCCTCGGCAGCGCTGATGGAGATGCGACCATGAGAGGGGTTGGGAAAGATCCTGAGTGAAATATCCTCTGCTTTTAGCTCGGACGATGTGGTCTCTTGCGACTGCATGGCAGCCACCAGGCGAGGCACCATGTATCTGACCAGGGTATCGATCATCAATCGGGAAATGGCTGGGTCGTTGGGATTTCCTTCGCCCGTGTTATATTGGCAGATGAATTGTTCTGAGGGAATGGTTTGGTTTTCTACCATGTCCCAGATGGCACCAAATACCGTTTCATCATACCAATTCCAGGCGTAGGTATTACCACCATAATTGACAGCGGGCACACCTGCTGTGGCATCGCACTGCACAGATCCCTCTTGTGTATAGGGATGGTAGAGGAACAGACCTTCCAAGCCTCCAGTGGCTGCTCTGGCTTTTTCAGTCAACTCATCTACTGCTACGTTGTCTAAAAATACGTCCTGATTGCCAAATGCCTGGGTGGTATGTACAATAGTATCGGGAAAGGCCCCCTCGGCAATGATGATTTCACCTCCTACCCCGATCGTCACATCTCTGATGCCGGGGTTGCCAAATTTATTGGCAGCTTGAAAGGTGATCGTAGGTGGATCTCCTGCTTCGATCCAGCTGATGTCTCCCAAACCACCTTCAAAATCAATGACCACACTCACATCCGAGGAGTAATCTACGTGGTTGGGTAGGTTTAATGGTGTCTGAGTGATGCCATAGGGATCACCATGAAGCTCTTCAATAATGAAAGGAGTGGGCGGCATCGTACTAAAATCTAGAAACTTGGGAAGTGCGGCCTGATCAGTGCTTTTGAGGTATGCTACATTATTGGCGGCAAATCCAGCCGCATCCATACCTGCAACAGCAATGCTGTTGGGATCAATTTTATAGGGATTATCGTCCTCTGCTGCTGTTTTTCTGAAGAACCTAACTGCTGTGCGCATGTCTTGGGTGATCCGGTATACAGCCTGTAGAACCGTACTCTTTATCTCGATGTCCATACCAAATGGGGGAGGAGCCCAGCCCAAGCGATAATCCATCGAGACAGCCACAAAACCCCTTTTGGCTAGCTCTGTGCAAAATTCAACGACCGCACTGTCCTTACGAGTTCCATATGGAGACAGATTTACGATCGGTGGCAGAAAGTCACCACGGTGAGCAAAAATGACAACCGGCCTCTCTGACACCGTATCACCTACAGGTTCGTAGATGTCTAGGAGTAGATCTTGTGGACCTGGATCTCCTCCGGATAGTACTGGTAGAATCGTGATGTTGGTGCCATATAGGACCCCGTCTGTCATCTGTACTTCGTCAAAGATCTTATCAATGTACCTTTCTTGGGCTAGGATTAAACCACATGATATCATGCAGGTGCATAACGTGAGTATCGTTTTTTTCATATTGATCATTATTGCTGTTTATTAGAATTTGATAGTGAGTAGGTCCATGATGCGAAGACAAATCGCCCCACCTTGGGTCCGCCATAGAGACCATTCTGTTGGCGATTGAGCAGATTAGACCCACTGATTTTAAAAATACTATTTATTTTGGGAAAGCCTTTACCAATCGATCCGTTGAGTAAAATCTGTGCAGGAATGACACCGGTAAATTGAGGTGAGCTCTCAAAGGTATAACTCTCCACCCAGCGAAAATTTAGTCCAAACCCCAGGTGCTTGATGCCAAGCCACTCAAAGTCATATGCTCTGATGCCGAGGTTAAATTTATGCTCTGGAGTATTGTATGCGGGTATCAAGGGGTCTTCGCTGTCCTTAAAGATTTTGTTCCACGAATAGTTGCCGGTGACCGTGACAACGGGGGAGGCAAAATAGGTTAGACCAGTGGATATACCAGTAGTGATGGTGATATCTTTAGCATTAGCCGCAAAACGAAAAATGCTTGGGATTCCGGGAAAGCCCATAAAAAAGGGTACATCTAATCCGATTTTATATCCGATGAAATCTCGATACCTATTCAAGTAGAGTGTGGCATCCACATCGAGTTTGTTTTCTAAAATGGCTCCACTATATGCGGTCTCCAGCGCAAGTGCTTTTTCTGGCACAATCGGTGGTTCATCAAAATACTCGAGGAGAGATGCATTCAAGCCTTCCTCCAGATAGGTCTCGAACGACTCCAGAGTAATCAGATTTTTATACCCAGTAATATTGCCGAGAAGGAGGGCAGAGCCTACCCTAAAATAATAGTACTGGTCAATCAGAGTGGGATTTCTCAAAGCAGAGGATATGGAGAACCGAAGAGAGTGCAGTGGCCCTAGGATATAATTGGCAGAAAATGCCGGGCTAAATAGATATTGATAGTTCTCATGTTTGTCGAGCCTGACAGCCAGGTTTAATTTGAGCCGATTATTAGCAATGGTTTTTTGCAGACCTCCGTAAAAACCATATTCATAAGTAGTAAAGGTAGTGCCTGATGTATCGACGAAAATGGTCCCCTCTGAATAAGGTGTGTATAGGCGATAATTCGCCCCAATGGTCCCCTCGTCAAAATACTTTGGTTTGAATCGATACTCACCGTGGGCATGATAGAGCCTTGATCGATCTACGTACCTGGTTCCGCCCTCGGAAACCTTTGTACTGATGATATTGTCAAATACTTCATCAAATTCTGGCGTGCCCGGAACAAGGTACCCTCCATCTTGGCTATTGCGAGCCTCGGTGTGCCATTGACTGATGAGGTCCTGGTTGTCATTGATGACATTACTGGCAGCCTCAAAGTCATAAAAGAAATCAGGTGGAGGACCGATTTGGGGAAATCCGGGCAGCTCCTTGACCTGAGGATTAATCTGGCTAAACCAGAAGTTTTTATACTGGTTGAGCCAATCATTGTTGCTGCGCCATCTCGACTGAAGTTTGCTTGCTGTCGAAACGATATCATAGGTGTCTCCCGCATCTTCTCCAGTGGTATAAAGTCGCAGAAAGAACCTGTCTTTTTTGTTGATCTCCAATCGATTTTGCATGGCCCAGACATCGTTAAGGCTGAGTCGATTGTCCAGCTGCATCACTGTCGTACCTCGACCATAATTTGTGCTGGCGACGATCTCAAAATCTTCATCGACCAGGTAATGTAGTCCCAGGCTGGTCTTTAGGTTGTAGCTGTCGTAATTGGCTAGATCTTCCTCCCAATAGCCCGTTCGAAAGTACTTGCCAAGTCCGGGATGGCGGAATTGCTCAAACAGGGAGGTATAGTTACCGCTGACTTCATCGCCATATCTATTGATGGCATCGTAGCCACCAGGATTATCTTCATAGATGCTGTCTCTGAGGTTGCTTAATGAGGGAGAGGCTTCGTTAGCGACCCAATCATATACCTGCATGTATGACAGATTGACTTTGACCCCAAACTTGTCTTCACCCTTTTTATTCTGGAAGGATTTGGCCCAGCGTGCACCGCCTTCAAAAAACTGCCGCTCTCCCTTTTTAAGCTGGATGTCCAAGCCCTGATGCCGGAAGGGGCTCTTGGTCCGCATATTGATCACACCATTAAATGCACCGGGGCCGAAGAAGGCAGAACTAGCTCCAATGATTAAGTCCACACCTTGCACATCCAATTCGGGCAAACCGACGAAGTTGCCGAGGGGATAATTGAGGCCGGGTGAGGCATTATCCACGCCGTCGATGAGCTGTAGGGATCGCAAAGGTGTACTGCTATTAAACCCGCGTGTGTTGACAACTTTCACTCCAAAACTCACTGTCATAATATCGGCTTCTCGCATATTTCCCAATGCATTGTAGAAGCTAGACTCGGAGGTTCCCTGTATCTCTTCCAAGCTCAATGATTCCACACTGAGTGCCAGATCTGCTTTCAATCTAGAGCCTTGACCTCGCACCTCAATGGTCTCGAGGTTCAACTGTTCTTGCTCCATGGCTATATTGATGTCGCCATATTCAGTGAGCGTCACTTCTTGTGCTTCATATCCGATGTAGGTAGCTACGATCTGTTTAGGCAGATCACTTACATCACTAAGTACAATGACACCCTGATCGTCGGTGCAATCTCCTGTGTTGTCATTGGTCACCGTGATGCAAGCACCGATAAGGGGAAGCTCGGTTTCACTGTCGACGATCGTGATTTTAATATCCTGTGATAGGCCAGGCCGTGATGAGCCAAGGACAAGCAAGGCAATGAAGATGATTTCATTAAGATGCATGAGTCTAAGATAGCATTTTGCCCTTAGTTTGCTATGACCTCCTATTGCTACGACAGGCCTCATTTATGACTGGTGGTAGATGGTGTAAGCATTGAACACACTAAGGAGGATCGCTGCATAAATGCCACAAAGGAGCCATTTAAGTGTTACATACGTTTAGTGATTATGATGAGGAAGAAACCTTGGTATACACTCTCGTTCTTTGCAGTGGTCACACTGAATTTCACTAGTTTGCAAGCTCAAGTGGCAGATGAGTTATATCCTTATGAACCATCCATGGCCCATCCGTTTGGTCTGCTGAATCCAGCTGCTCCTAAAGCAGTGGCAGACTTTGCACCATTGATCGGTACCTGCGATTGCAAATCCGTATCTCGCATCAACCAGCAGACCTGGGCAGATACCGTTTTAATGGAATGGACATTTAAGTACATCATGAATGGCATGGCTGTACAAGACCTTACCCTTAAGGCCGATGGAGCCCATTCAGGCAGCATTAGGCAATATGTGGCAGATAGTGCCAAGTGGTATGTACATTATTTCTCCCAGTCTTCTCCTTCCACCACATTACCGGTCTGGGAGGGCAACAAAGTATCCGAAGATAAAATCGTGCTGTATCGCCAGCAAGCAGCTCCTAATGGCACCGATGGATTTTATCGACTCACTTTTTCAGATATTTCCGAGGAAGGGTTTAATTGGGTGGGTGAATGGGTTAATATGGGCGAAACCTTTAGGTATCCCACTTGGGTTATTTATTGTCGAAAACGGGGATGATATACTCTTAGCTGAGGATGCTTCTGCAAGATGCTACAAATAATAGGGGGTTAGTCCAGATCTACTACTCCTTAAACACGATGGTCTGTTAATTCACCTTCTCGGGGTTCTTTGACCACAACCCACTCAATATGGGCAAGAGCCGAATTATTTCAAGAAGGAGATGCCCATCCAGACTTCCGGTTACGCACGACTTTGATCAATCAAAAAGAGGTTCTCGCATCAACAAGTAACGAAATGTTTCACGTTGCAGATGAGTAGTCACAGGTACCTATTATATGGTGTCTGAAGGCTGTGCTACCTCAGTTTCCTTTCGTTGCTTGATCATAGATTCTTTGAAGATTACTACTATAGAATTGTCCAAACCACCAACTCTCGTATTGCTTAGGCATTGCTAATTCCTTGACCGTGTTTGAGTTTGCACCGCTGCTGATTTGCTTTTCAACTAAGTCAATCAACGTCTCAAAGTAATTAATGAACACTCGAAGTGAATTGACATCACCAATGGGTCCATGACCAGGGACTATGATTTTGGGTTCCAATGAGGCTATTTTCTTTAGTGTGTTCTTCCACGACATTGGATCGCCGTTTCCCATGAAAGGATGCCTCTCATTGAAGAACATATCGCCCATAAAAATTATGCTGTCTTTTGGCAGATATGCTACCATATCTCCTATAGTGTGACCAAATCCTGTTGGTATCAAGACTAAGTTTCTTTCGGTGCCATACATCGTCAATGTATCGGAAATGGTAATATTTGGAGGAACCATTTTTAACTCACCAAAAGATTCGATCATGGCCTTTCGGAAACCCTGGAACATGATCAACTCGGGTCTTTCAGTATCTGATGCTTGTTCAAGTTGACTGGTTATTCTGTCTAATTCCTTTGGTGCCGATATTTTATCATAATCGAGCTTCGACTGAAATGTTTTTTCGATTAACACACGAGCATTAACGGTCCCGATAATATCTGCTTCGGGCCAAAAGACTTGATTTCCTCGGGTGTGGTCGTAATGAGGATCCAGATTAAGGACCGCCGACACGGGTTTTCCAGTCAGGATCTCAGCATGTTTTTTCAAGTCTCTAGCTGCCAAGGGGCTCATGAAAGCGTCAGCTATGATTGTTTTGTCACCCAAGTCGATGATTCCGGCATTGCAAATTGCATATCCACCATTGTCGTTGTGGATGGCTGCATAAACACCTTCTGCTAGTTTTTCAAGTGTATAGTGATGATATGCCGGCAATCCATCCTGTCCCATTGCAGGCATGAACGTAAGGAAAAAGGCAAGGGAGGCTAGGAGAAAAGACTTTTGCTTTTTTGCAGTCATTATTAATTAACGTGAATAATGTTTAAGCAGCATCGAGCAATAACTGATTGCTAACCTCTTTAAGCTGTTCAAATTTGAGAGAAGGCTTTTTAGGTAAGAAGTGGTATGCGCACAGACCGGATAATAGATTGTTCATGAAACCTTGGATAGATCTGTGTCGAGTATGTTCTATGGAGCAGATGTTTTTCAACTCATCATTGACAGACTCTATGAGCGACCGTTTACGTAGCAATAACTTGTCCTCGTCTGAGAGATTTTGCTTTTTCATGTTTCTTCTTCTTTTGTAAATCAGACTAATTCCGTCGTTCCAAAGTAAGTCAGCTAATTTTGTGGATATATATCCTCGGTCACCATAAAGTTTACCAAAGATTGATTGAACTAAACTATTGATTACCTTTAAGTTGCGGTCATCGGTAGTGGCCTTAGAGAGATAAAACGAAAGCAACTCACCCTTGTCATTGATGATTAGGTGGAGCTTAAAGCCGTAAAACCAACCCATTGTACTCTTGCTTTTGGTGGCAATATTTTTGAAAACTCTATGCTGTTTTTCTCTTTTGATATGACAGACTTTTAAGGTGGTGGAATCAATAAAATTGACTCCTCTGCTATGGCCAAGACATTGTTGATTTAAGAAGAAGAAAAATGGAATAATGAGTTTTTTCTGAGACTGATTAAAACGCTCATAAGTAACCAGATTTGGAAATAGATCGATCCAATGCTTGCAGACATAGCCGTTATAGAAAGCCTTAAAATTGGTGTGATGACTCAGGTGGAAGGCAATGTAAATGGTCATCATTTCGGAGTCAGCAAGCTTGGATTTTCTGTTTCTAATCCGTTTTAAGCCGCTCTGGAGCCTCATAGAGTTGATTTGGTCGTCAAATTCTTTAAAAAAGTCATCAACTTTGACAAAAATCTCGATAAGTTTATCTATATTCATGAGAGGAGAATTGTTTATTATATGATTGGTTATCAACATTTAATATATTAAACATTCTCCTATTTTTATACTATAATCACTGCTTTTTCTTATCCATTATTCACGTTAATTATTTAGATTGTTACCATTACCAATTACTGTGATCTTATTCTCGATCTTGGCGGGACATTGTAACCAGCTGTTTTTTTTATTGGATGTAACGGATCGACGTTTCGGAACCAAAAGGTTGATCGGGGGATTTATTCTACTTCGATCATACAATATGACATATTAACATATCATGAAGTACCTCCTGATCATCAGCACACCGATGACTTATTGGTGCTTGTCGGCTAAGGCTTGGCAGGTTGCCACCCATTTCTGACGATGGCTCAAGCCAGTGCTATGTATTTATGATTACTACCAGCCAAATACAGAAGGCAACCATAAACTGAGGGATGGAATATAGGTGGTCAGAAGTAGTGCGACGAGCATTGTGGCGAATAAGGGCAGCAGTGGCCTGATAACTTTTTGAATGGTTGTCCCTGCCACTCCGACCCCTATAAATAGGACTGATCCCACGGGAGGTGTACAAATGCCGATACAGAGGTTCATCACCATGACGATACCAAAATGCACTGGATCCATGCCTAGCTTTGTAACGACCGGCAAGAATATGGGCGTAAAAATTAGGACAGCCGGGGTCATGTCCATGAAAATGCCAACAAATAATAAAATGAGGTTGATAATAAAAAGAATGACGAATTTATTATCACTGATATTTAGGAGCAAGTCCGTAATTTGTTGTGGTATGTTTTCGTAGCTCATAACCCATGACATGCTGATCGATGTGGCGATCAATAGCATGACTATGCTGGTAGTACCCACGGACGACAACAAAATGCTGAACATGTCTGACACTTTTATCTCTCGATAGTAAAGGGACAATAAGAAGCAGTACAGTACGGCCACAGCAGATGCCTCCGTTGCTGTAAATATCCCTGCTACGATTCCACCAATGACAACGACCAATAATAAAAGACTGGGAAACGCCTTGATGAAGGTGCTGGATAATTGCGAAAGTGTAGTTCTCTTGCCGGTAGGAAAACCTTTTCGCTTTGCCCAGAATGCCGCTACAATCATTAAGAAGAGACCGGTGAGAATACCTGGGACGTACCCTGCCAAAAAGAGTGCCGCAATGGAAGCACCACCACTGGCCAATGAATATACGATCAGGATGTTGCTTGGAGGTATGACCAATCCGGTGGTTGATGAAGTAATATTAACCGCGGCACCAAATTCTTTAGAATAGCCTTCTTCCTCCATTTGGGGCCCCATAAACCCTCCAATGGCAGAGGCGGCGGCTGCAGCCGATCCAGAAATAGCACCAAAAAGCATGGAGGCAATTATATTGACATGTGCCAGCCCTCCGGGCAGTGATCCGACCAATGATTTGGCAAAGGCGATCAGGCGATGGGCGATTCCACCGCGATTCATGATTTGTCCGGCCAGGATAAAAAAGGGTATGGCCAGTAAGGCAAAGCTATCTAGACCGGTGGACATGCGCTGTGCAACCGTGGTCAAAGTTGGCATGACTGCAATACTAGGGAGCATCGTGAGCAATCCAGAAATGCCAATACTCCATGCGATGGGTACACCTATACCTATCAATACCACAAAACTAAGAACGAGAATTAGTACTTCCATGAGTGTGAGTAGGTTGTCCGAATAAGTTGAGGCACACTAAGAGTGATGAGAACCTTCTATGATATCCGAGATTTTGAAGTAGATGATAAATAAACCACTAATGGGCACGATGCTATATACGAAAGCTAGAGGCACCTGCAAGGCTGCGGAAGTCTGACCCAATGTAGAGGTTACATAAACCAATCTGGATCCACCAATCACAAAAGCCACCAATACAAAAGCGATGATGAGGATGTATATGAACAGATACAATTTTTCTCTCCGCTCGGGCGACAGCGACAATGGATAGAGGTCGATCGCTAGGTGCATTTTTTTGCCAGAGGCATAAGCAGCACCGAGAATGCCGATCCATATGAGCAGAAAACGTGCGAGTTCTTCAGACCAAGAGGCTTGAGAGCCTACGATATACCTGGTGAAAACTCCCCAAAGTACATCAAGTGTCATGATGGCCAATAGGGCAGCCAATGTAATTTCTAAGATTTTATCAATGGTTTTTCTCATCTTACTGCTTGAATTCTTTGTATCAAATTATAGACTTCTGTTTCGTCTTTATAGCTCTCGAAAATATCGGCTACTTTCTCTGCAAAGGGAGCCTTATCTGGATGGATGATTTCGACACCAGCTTCCGTTACCGCAGCCATAGCTTCTTCCACAGCTTCTTTCCACAGTCTACGTTGTTCGGGGACGGAGGCATCGACGGCAGCTTTTAGCCATGTTTTCTGCTGGTCGGTCAATTTGTGGTAAGTATGAGTACTGATAAAGAGTACATCCGGTACTGAGGTGTGTTGGTCGATGCTATAATATTTGCACACTTCGTAGTGGTGAGAAGTGTAGAAGCTAGGTGGATTGTTTTCCGCACCATCCACCACGCCTTGCTGCAAGGCGGTGTACAGCTCTCCATAGGCGATGGGTGTAGGAGCACCTCCCATGGCTTTGACCATCTGAAGGGCGGTTTGACTATTCATGACCCTGATTTTTTGACCTTTGAGATCATCAGGACTTCGAATAGGCCGTTCCTTGGTATAGAAACTCCTGCTCCCAGCGTCATAAAAGCACAATCCGCGCAGCCAATAATTTGCCCCATCTGCCAATAGTTCTTCGCCGACATCGCCGAGCAGTACTTTCCATTGATGATCCTCATCACGAAATAAATAGGGAAGACCTAAGACCTTCATATTGGGAACAAAATTTTCGACTGCCGAGGCTGAGACTTTTGTGATGTCTAAACTACCAATCTGCAGCAGCTCCAGCAGTTGGCGCTCGGAACCAAGTTGGCCACTCGGATAGATGTCCATGATCATCTTTCCTTTGGAAACACGTTCCAACTCCTCAGCCATAAAAACCATACCCTTGTGCACTGGATGACTGACATCCAAACCATGAGCCAGTTTAATGGTCTTTATGTCGGTATTGACATCACAGGCTACCAGGGCACATACCAACACCATTCCCAGGCTGATCCTCAGAATTTGTTTCATACTATTTATCTCTCAATGAAGCAATTAGTGCAAGGGTTTGACGCACGTTTTCCTCTAAAGTAGTGAAATCTCGATGCTTTAGAATCTCTTTAGTGATCAGCTTAGATCCCATACCGACACAAGTGACTCCAGCATCAAACCATCCTTTAAGGTTCTCTTTGTCGGGTGAAACGCCTCCGGTGGGCATGATTCGTGTCCATGGTTGGGGGCCCATAATGGCCTTCACAAAGCCTGGTCCGTAGGTGCCGCCAGGAAATAATTTAACCACTTCGCAACCGAGTTCTTCGGCCTGTCCGATTTCGGTGAGTGTTCCACAACCGGGTGACCATAATATCTTCCGACGATTGCACACTGTGGCAATATCTGCTCGGAGCGATGGGCTTACAATAAAATTGGCACCCAACTGGATAAACAGACTTGCTGTGCCCGCGTCTGGCACAGAGCCAACGCCCAGCATCATGCCTGGCAATTCTTCCAGTGCGTAGCGATTTAATTCTTGAAAAACCTGATGTGCGAAATCTCCCCTATTGGTAAATTCTAGAATCCGGGCACCCCCATCGTAACAAGCCTTGATGACTCCTTTGCCGAGTTTAGTGTCTGGATGATAAAAGAGTGGAACCATACCATTTTGATGCATGGTTTGGGCTACTTCAATTCTCGAGTATTTGGCCATCGTTATTGTTATGGATTAGGATTGTTTTGCAATGGTTTAATTACTTTTCTACCTACTTACTCTTCCGGAGGCATCACCTTGCATGAGTTTTTTCACTTCAGATAAGGTGGAAAGATTTGCGTCTCCATAAATGGTATGTTTTAAGGCCGATGCTGCGACAGCAAAATTTAGGGCCGTTTGATGATCATCTGGATGTTGTAATAATCCATAGATCAATCCACCCATAAAACTGTCTCCTCCACCTACTCTATCCACTATATGGGTAATTTGGTAGGTGGGTGATTGGTATAGGGTGTGTCCGTCATAAAGTACTCCAGCCCAACTATTATGTGAGGCACTGATGGATCCTCGCAAAGTGATGATGGATTTTTTACACCTGGGAAATTTTTCCATGAGTTGTTGACACACGGAAATATAGGCTTGTGCATCCACCGAGTCTCCATGCGTTACATCGACGCCTTCCGGGTGAATGCCAAAGTGTTTTTCTGCATCCTCCTCGTTTCCGAGTATGATATCACAGTGCTCTACCAGAGCTGGCATGATTTCATGTGAGGTCTTTCCATATTTCCATAGATTTTTCCGATAATTAAGATCGGTAGAAATGGTCAAGCCCATTTTGGTAGCCACCTCAAGTGCTTCCTTGGTGGCGTCGGCGGAGCCTTGCGAGATGGCTGGTGTGATGCCAGTCCAATGAAACCAGGTTGCCCCTTCAAAAATGTCTTCCCAATCGATCATGCCTGGCTTGATCTCAGCCATGGCCGAGTGTGCCCGGTCATATACAACTTTGCTACCTCTGGAGATCGCTCCCATTTCTAAAAAATAAATACCCAGACGGTTGCCACCCCGGATGATTTTGTTGGTGCCTACATTGCGCTTTCGCATTTCCATAATCGCGCAATCACCCAGGTCGTTGTCAGGAAGTCTGGTAACAAAATCTACGTCTACACCATAATTGGCCAGAGATACAGCTACATTGCTTTCACCACCACCGTAGATGACTTCAAAAGAGTCAGCCTGTGAAAATCTCCTAAAACCATGAGGTGTCAGACGCAGCATGATTTCTCCAAAGGTGATGACTTTATTTGCAGTGGGCATAGGTCGAATTTTGTATGATTGATTTATTATTAAGTAAAAAAATGGAATATTTTATGTTGGTTGCCCCAAAGTGCTCACTTGTATCAATTAGAAGTTTGCTATTTAATCGAATAATGCAATTCATAAAAATGGCTGGCAGTTAAGCGTACGATGACCTTGCATTAATCGGAGATTTCGGCTGGCCAAAAGTCGAAGTAGTCACGTGCATTGTGATAGCAGATATCCGATATTATTTTGCCTATCCATGAAATATCGTTGGGTAGCTCACCCTTCTGAATATCGTTGCCAAATAGATTGCAAAGAATTCTCCGAAAATATTCATGCCTTGGAAATGATAAAAAGCTTCGGCTGTCGGTAAGCATGCCAACAAAACAGCTGAGCAATCCCATATTGGATAAGGCATTCATTTGCTTCTCCATGCCATCCTTCTGATCAAGGAACCACCATCCAGATCCAAACTGCATTTTCCCTTTTTTGGAACCGTCGTTAAAATTGCCGATCATAGTAGCTAGCACCTCGTTATCATTTGGGTTTAAATTGTAGATGATGGTCTGCGCTAGGTTGTCTCGGCGATCGAGGTTGTCGAAAAACTTGGCAAGGGCTGAAGCTTGGGGCCAATCTCCGATGCTGTCAAAACCCGTATCCGGTCCGAGGTTTTTGACCATGCGAGAGTTGTTGTTTCTAAGAGCTCCCAGATGAAATTGTTGAGTCCATCCCCGCTTATGATATCCCCGGCAGAGATAAAATAGGACAGACGATTTGTACACCTCTATGTCTGAGGGATCCAAGGTTTTTTTCTTGAGGGCTCTCCTCAGGGTTTTGTTGGCAATTTTCAGAGAAAAACTGGCAGCATGAATTCTTTCTAATCCATGATCTGATAAACGGCAACCCCGTTCATGAAAATAATCCATGCGTTGCTCAAATGCTGCCAGTAGGGTAGAAAGATCATTGATCTTAATGCCCGCAGCTTTGCCTAAGGATTTGATGTACTTGCGAAAACTCTTGCCTTTTTCAACCATCAGAGCCTTATCCGGTCTAAAAGCAGGTAGTACGGTGACGTCAAATTCGTCATCACCGATTTTTTTATGATGTGTCAGATCATCGGTTGGGTCATCCGTGGTGCATACGACTTCGACATTCATTTTCTGCAGGATGGATCTGACCCTGTTTTCCGGAGTATTGATGAGTTCGTTGGTCTGATGATAGATCAGATCTGCCGTGTCTGGGTTTAGAATGGTCGATACATCAAAATAGCGCTTTAGCTCAAGGTGTGTCCAATGATACAAAGGATTGCGCATCGTATACGGTACCGTATACGCCCATTTTTGAAACTTCTGAAAGTGATCAGCAGGACCAGTGATGAAGGACTCATCGATGCCTAGGGTTCTCATTGCCCTCCATTTGTAGTGATCTCCATCAAGCCACATGGCAGTGATGTTTTCAAACTGTCGATTGTCGGCTATTTCCTTAGGGGACAGGTGGCAATGGTAATCCACAATGGGGAGATCACGGGCATAGTCGTGGTATAGCTGCCGGGCTGCATCTGTTTCTAATAAGAAATTGTCGTCGAGGAAGGGTTGTACACTCATGATAAATTGGTTGATCGTCTCTCACCTCCAGGCAAAAACAAGATCTCGCCGGAGTTGTTAATGGGCCGTTAAGCTAATGAAAAAGTTACGCTATTTCACAGATTGGCAGGTGGAATTGGTCAGTGACCGATCTGAGCTACCTAGGCGGTTGTGTCTTTAAGCAGCTCGAGATGTGCCTGATGATGCTGGCCATGCCAGGCATACAGCTTACATACTGCTCCGAGTGGGAAGTTCCGTTTATTCTCTGGGTGATGGTAATGCTTCCTAAAGTCATCCATATCCATGGTGGTGAGCAGTTGATGCCAACGAGCATGGATGGCCCTAAGTAACTGTAGCGGCACCTTGATGTCGCCCATTTTGCTGTCTGGCAATTGGGCCCAGCGGTCTTCATCATATGCCTTGATGGTGGGATTATCTTCCGTTAGCACCCACTTGAAACGGATGTAGGCATTGAGATGACTATCTGCCACGTGATGAATCACCTGACGACCTGTCCAACCTCCAGGACGGTAGGCTTGCTCCAATGCTTCTGCAGTGAGGGAGTTGGCTGCTTTTTCGAAGCTGTCCGGAAGTTTTTGAATTTGGTCGATCCATTGATTGACCTCATTCAGATGGAAGTCACTGGGCATCTTAAACTTACCAATGGGATATTTTCGGTCTTGCATAGCAGTTGGTTTGATTTGTTTGGTGATGTGATGTTACACTTGGCAGGAGTTTGATGTCGTATGATCAATTATTGCGAGCGGTTTCAAACTCAGAACCCTCCTTCCATTGGGGCCAGGTGGATTCGTTGGCAAGTCGCTGGCAGATATGCAAGTAGAAATCTGCATCTTCCTGCAGTCCTCTCATGTCCCAGGATTGGGCATCGTATTCATCCGCTGGACGATGATAGCGGTTGGCGATATAGTCATCCTTTTGCTCTTTTATATAGTCGACTCCTTTTTCTGCATGTTCAATATCACCTTCAGCATAGAGGGCAGGAATCCCGATTTTGGCAAAATTAAAATGATCAGAGCGAAAAAAGTATCCCTTTTCCGGCTCGGAATTAGGTCGCACTGACCTTCCCTGCGCCTCTGCAGCTGCGACTGCGTACTCATCCAGTTCGGAATGGCCCATGCCCGTGAGTGTCAAGTACTTCATCGGTCCAAAGACATTCATCCCATCCATATTGAGATTGGCTACTGTTTGTGCTGGTGGATAGATCGGATTCTCCGCATAGTACTGAGATCCGAGTAATCCCTGCTCTTCAGCTGTGACCAAAAGAAAAATGACAGATCGCGCTGGTGGCGGAGCATTGGCCATCTCTTTTGCAATCGATAGGACTGCTGCTACTCCGGTTCCATTGTCGACTGCACCATTGTATATCGAATCACCTTCTACTACCTGGCCCACACCCAAATGGTCCCAATGAGCGGAGAAGATAATGCACTCTTCAGGTTTGCTCGCACCCTTAATCATTCCGACTACATTTTGTGATTGATCAAATTCAAAAGCATTCTCAATCTGGTGGCTCATCGAATATCCGAGTGAAAAAGGCTTAAAGTCTTTGGTCCTCGCAGATCGAATTGCTTTGCTCAGGTCATGTCCAGCCCCTTCAAAAAGCTTTTGAGCTGCATCGATGGTGATCCATCCTTGAACTGCAGCCTTGTCCTGATTTCCACCTTCCGAACGCAGGTCCAACTTGCTACCTGACCAGGAGCTCGATACTACAAACCATGGATAACCGGCCGAAGTGGTTTCATGTATGATCAATACTGCTGCCGCACCTTGTCTGGCGGCTTCTTCGTACTTATAGGTCCAGCGACCATAATAGGTCATCGTGTTCCCCTTGAATAACTTGTCATCTTCCGAGCCAAAGCCTGGATCATTCACTAAGACGATGATGGTTTTACCTTGTACATCTATGCCTTCAAAGTCGTCCCATTCGTACTCGGGTGCAGTGATCCCAAATCCGCAAAATATCACTTCAGAATCGACTACCTTGATTTGTTCTTCTATGCGTTGAGTATAGGATACAAATTCATCTTTGAGTCGCAGATCAATGTTTTTGGTAGCACTTCGGAAGTGCATGTTCTTTTCGGACTGCCCTGTTACTTCTACCAGGGGTACCTCCTGAAAAAAAGAAGATCCGTTGCCCGGTGACAGTTTCAGAGCCTTGAGTTCATTTTGTAGGTAGGCAAGCGTCCGTTCTTCTCCAAGTGTGAATGGCTTGCGCCCGAGAAAGTAATCTGAAGACAAAGTATCGACCACCTGGGCCAAATATTTGCCATCCACGTGGCCACCTTGTGTGCTCGTGTCTACCGAGCACGCCCAGATGCTGGTCAGTAGGAGTGTGACAAGCATTATTTTTTTCATTAGAAACATGCTTCTAGGTACTGGGTGAGTGTATGATCCTCCAAATTCTACCTTTGGAAGAATCGCAGATATATAAAGAGCCATCAGGTCCTTCTGCCAGGCCACAAGGTCTGTAGTTGGCATCACCGGGAGCTTTGAGTTCTTCAGCACCTGCAAAACCATCGGCAAACACTTCATAAGGGCCAGTTGCTTTGCCCTGCGCCATCGGTACAAAGGCTACCTTGTATCCTGCTTGGTTGTGTCCAAGTCGGTTCCATGAACCATGAAAGGCCACAAAGGCACCGTGTCGGTATTTCTCTGGGAATTGTGTACCCTGGTATACCAACATATCATTAGGCCCCCAATGACCTGGAAATCCCAGGAGCGGTGCTTTGGCGTCATCACAGCGCCCTACTTTGCTTCCATCCCCCCCATATTCTGGATTTAGGAATCGCTGGTTTTTTACTTGATCATAGTAGCAATAAGGCCAGCCAAAATCATCTCCCTCATAGACTTGGAGTAGTTCCTCCGCTGGAAGTTCTACATTTTGGGCTTCGGTGAAAATATCCGGCCAAAAACGATGTAAGTCGTCGCGTCCATGCTGCACTGCAAAAAGGGAGGAGGTGACTGGATCCCAGGTGATGGCCACTGCATTTCTAATGCCGGTGGCAAAGCGCCTATCTAGGGTCTGTTCTTGGTCAGTTTCGCTAGCACTAAATTTCCAAATGCCCGCTCTGGTCTCCAACTCAATACACGGATCGACACCTTTTGATCCCTTCGTTCTCTTTTCCTCTTGACACGCATTGGAGAATGAGCCCACATTCACAAACATCTCGCCGTGGCTGTTGATGGCGAAGGTCTTTTCTGAGTGCCCCTCGGTGCCACTATCTAGTCTTACCAGCGTGTCAATATTACCGCTCGGCACCAGGTCATCTTTCATGACTGCCTGTCGGTAGATTCGGTCTTTGGTCGCGAAGTAAAGATGGTTGTCGTGAAGCTCGATACCCGTGCCGGGATAGGGCCCAAAATCTTCCACGATGTCTGCGCGACCATCCATAGTGGTGTCTCGCAAGGCTAGCAAAGAGTTGCCATCTTCAGTTTTACTTCGGAGGTGTACGTAAAGGTCTCCGTTGTCCCTGACGGCGAGGTGCCTAGCTCTTCCTACTGAATCGTGCACAACCACGGCATGAAATCCGTCGGGGAGGCTCAGTCCATCGTCATCGTCGGCAAAGGCATATTCGATGGGGGGAGCAGTGGCATGGGGTGGCTGGCACGCCATGACCAAGAGAAGTGAGCATAATATGCTAAAGCAAATCTTCATAATTGGAGTTTAATTTAAGATGTCTTCTAATGATTTTCTTGGCATTCTTTGATCTCGTTGGGCTGTATGAAATACTAAGGAAGCAATGATGGTGGCTGCCTGCTTCAGGTCGTCGGCTTCCAGATGGTCCCAAAGATCCATATTGCTGTGATGGGTCCTTGTACCATATGCCATAGGATCTTGGATAAATTGGAATCCAGGGATACCCACAGCGTCGAACGAAACATGGTCAGTGCTGCCGGTTTTGTCCCAGCTCAAAGTACTGGCACCAAGGTCAGAAAATGGCTCTAGCCAACTCCGAAAGATGGGAGCAGTCGCCAAATTGCCTTGCAGATATATCCCCCGGATCTTCCCAGTACCATGGTCAAAATTGTAGTATGCCGAGATGGAATCCTGCAATGGATATACCTCGGAGGGGTTGCCAAAGGGATTGGTATTGGCAAAATGCTCCCGGACATAAGCACGGGATCCCAGAATTCCCTGCTCTTCACCTGTCCAGAGGGCTAGGCGTAAGGTGCGCCGAGGTCTCACACCCGTCTCGGTAATGGTGGCCATGAGAATCCTTGCAACCTCCATCATCACGGCTGAGCCTGCTCCATTGTCGGTGGCTCCTGTACCGGTGTGCCAGGAGTCGAGATGAGCGCCAAACATTACCACCTCATGAGCTAGATCAGTACCAGGTATCTCTGCGATGACGTTGTGCTCAGTAAGATCCTCATTGGTATATCGAGCACGGATCTCGAGCGCCATTTGTACTTCAATGCCCTTATGCAGGAGTCTAAGGATCCGATTGTAATGTTCTATGGCCATAGTCACTTGGGGTAATACCTGCTGATTGGGACTTTCGGGAGCTCCCTTGGAAAGACGGGCACCGGCAACGAATACTGTTCCCAGATCTCCTTTAAAGCTTCTGTCTACCACTGCAAGGGGTGCCTCTTCCTGAAGGAAGGACCATAGGTACGCACTATATCCTGCTCCACTGCGACTATATCCACGACCCCGTGTTGGTGTGGGCATTCTGCGGTTGGCTAAGCTTAAAAGGGTATGATCGTCAAATCGCTTGGCATCGGCAGTGAAAGGTTCCTTTACTTGCCTTACGGTATCTAGAAAGACCACTTTTCCCGTGAGCTGACCCCGATAATGACTGAGATCTTCTTTGCTTGCGGCATTGAGGTAAATCACTGATCCTTGCACCTCACCCGGCGTAGATGGTGACCATGCTTTGGGATAGGCAATGATCGGTGCATAACTGGGTTGGATCATATGCATTTCAAAATGCTCAAGATCCCATCCACGCCCAAATGGACCCCATGGCTCTAGGTGTACATTTTCCAAACCCCACGTTTCGAGCTGATCTGTGGCCCAGGTAGTAGCCTGATCCAACATCGAAGAACCAGTCAGTCTGGGTCCGTAGACATCGGTGAGCCAACTTGCGATCTCCATCACTTGACTTTCTTCTAGACCGTACTTCCTGATCGCAGTATTGATTTCACTAAGCACTTTTTCCTGTGCCTGGAGGGATATTATTAATGAGAAAGGCAGGATGAGTATGAACCCCGCTATACCTGATCGCAACATGGACTAAAATTAGATCAGTTAAAGTTAGCTGGAAAATTTTGAAAATAATGACAGCAAGGAAAATAACAGATCTTCCGGGAGACTGTTAGAGCATCACACAAAGTATTGTGGGCAATTCTGATCTCCTCGTGACAGGGCTCAGGGCAGGCTTGCATGGCAATGTCCATAGCTACCGGCACGCCATAGCTACCGGCTTTGTCTACATTTTGGCGCCATGCCTGCATGCAAAATCTCATTAGAATTCTCCACATTTCTGACTTGACCCTGTACTAGACTGCGACCATTCGTGGTAAATACACTAATTTTCGACGTTGTAAATACTAAATAAGAGAAGGGATCGGTACGTTGGAAAGACAAAATCATTGGAAATGAGGTATCAATCATTACTTTGGGCATTTTCTTGGGTCGTCTTTTTTGGTGCTGGCTATGTCCTGGGTCTTGACCAGGAGTCTGCTAGTGTAGAGAGCAATCAAGCTCCGGTCGATGAGGCCGGTGAGGTGTCAGCGGTTGCAGCAACCGCTTATGAAGAAACCATCGTCAAGCCCAGGCTGCTCAATGCCGAAGAGACCGCAACCATCAGCCTTTTTGAGGAGGCAGCTCCATCAGTTGCCTTTATCAATACTTCGAACTACCGACAGAATTACTGGACAAGTGATATCAGTGAGATACCTCGCGGGAGCGGCACTGGCTTTGTTTGGGATAAGCAAGGTCATATTGTGACCAATTTCCATGTGATAGAGGATGCCGATAAGGCCACTGTTACCCTGTCAGATCAAAGTACGTGGAAGGCTGATCTGGTAGGTTATGCTCCAGAGAAAGACTTGGCCATCCTTAAGATTTCTGCACCAAGAAATAAGTTGGTTCCCATTCCACTTGGTGAATCAGCGGATCTCATGGTAGGTCAGTCGGTCTACGCCATCGGCAATCCCTTTGGGCTGGACCAGACTTTGACCACAGGTATCATCAGTGCACTGGGCCGGGAGATAAAATCTCGATCCGGCATCCCCATCCGCGATGTCATCCAGACCGATGCTGCCATTAATCCTGGCAATTCTGGCGGTCCTTTACTAGATTCCCAAGGTAAACTCATCGGAGTGAATACCGCCATCTTCAGCCCTTCCGGTGCCTATGCTGGAATCGGATTTTCGATTCCCGTTGATCAGGTCAGCTGGGTAGTGCCGGATCTGATAAAATATGGCAAGGTCAAAAGACTATCCCTTGGAGTGGAGTTCTGGCCACAAAATTACATCACCAGGGCCGGCATAGAGGGTGCCGTGGTGTTGAGTGTGCAGGAGGGTAGTGTCGCCGAGCGAGCTGGCCTGGTGCCGACGCGAAGGAATCGACGTGGTCAAATCGTTCTGGGAGATATCATCGTACGAATCAACAAAGAAGAGATCAAAACCAGTTCCGATCTGACCCTGGCACTAGAACGGTTTAAGGGAGGAGATACGGTCGCTGTACGGGTGTTGCGTGGAGACGATCAAGTGGATCTCAAGCTTGTACTGGATCCCCCCCATTAAAATCGGGAGAGTCCGAGATGTGCAGCCACTGGATATTTGAATCTGCCCGGTCGTCAATGATATCTGTGAAAGGTCATCTTGAAGTCGCGGTTTCGACTGATGTATGTGAGTCGACCATGATCATACTCATAACTATTGCCGTATTGGTCGGTGAAGGTTTGGTCATATCCCTGATGGAATCTTACCCAACCCGTTCGTTTAGCTCGTACATATAGCCGGTTTCTCTTGGCCTTCACTCTGATGGTTTGCCCAGTGTGGTTATTAAGCCATTTGCCTTCCAACGTTCTCGGATGGACGGTGCGGCTACCGAATCTGCGTGATTTTCCACCCTTGTAGTAGTGGTTTCGCTGAATATGAACATCACTTCTGGAATTAGATTTGATCCTTGCTTTCGAACCATTTCGTGTTCCTTTATAAAAACGAATGCGCTTTTCACCGTCGATGCTCTCCCATTCTAAGGTGTTGTGATCGATCAAGGAGTAGGTGTTGCCATCCTGGTCTCGATATTGGTCGGTCCGAATTTCTTGGTAGTAGTACCATCTGCTTTGATTATTGCGGAGCACCTTTATACCCTCGGATGTAATCTCGACCAACAAAGTGATCTGTGCTCGAGTATTTTCCCAAGTTCCTTCTACTTGTAGACTACGGGCTGTAGCCATTGCTGGTAAACAGGCCAATGCGATGCAAATCAAAGCGTTCATAACTGGTTGTCTTTCTGATGATGAAGTATACCCAAAAGACCATACTTTAGCTGTTAAAGTGTACTATCATCCCGTTAATGTGAGGTTAATATTCCCCCCCACGGTCATCTGACAAAAATAACGTCTGTCTGTATGAGTTTTGATGAGTGTGATCGATCATCCATCTGATTACCTTCAAGAGAATTTGGCATGTTTCGTGCAGCGGTCACTGCAGAAGTACAAATCTCATGGACAATGGCTGCATAGTTGATTCTTTTTTAATAACTTAAACACAGCACTATTCCCATATATGATCGCACTACAGTCCTTTCAACGCTACCTGCAGTACGAAAAACGATATTCGAGTCATACCATTGCCGCCTACGTATCGGATCTCAATGCGATGTGGGCGTACCTACGTGAAGTATATGACCTAGGTGCATTGGGTGAGGTACAACCCAAGCATTTGCGATCATGGGTGGTCGGTCTGGTGGGAGATAAGCAATCACCAAGGACGATCAACAGAAAGATATCATCGTTGCGCTCTTTTTTTAGGTACCAGATCAGGAGGGGGGAGATTGCCAAGGATCCCACGGTAAAGCTCAGAGCCCTTAAAATGCCACATCGTCTGCCCAATTATATCCAGGAAGATCAAGCCTCTTTTCTTGATCAGGACACTAGAGACATGGTTGATTTCAGTGAGATGAGGGATATTCTGGTGCTCAAAACATTCTACTTGACGGGAATTCGAAAGTCAGAGTTGATTCATCTTACCAAGAAGGATATTGATTTGGGAAAGAAATGCTTTAGAATCTTGGGCAAAGGCAATAAGGTGCGGCTTGTGCCCTTTAGTGAAGATTATGCCGAAGAACTCAGACATTACCTTTCTCTTTGCGAGGAAACCTTTCCCCAGGTGACTTGTTTATTTTTCACGGATAAGGGCCGAAAGCTTTATCCCAAGCTGGTGTACAACCTTGTGAGAAAGTACATTTCGGGCATATCAACCATCACACAGAAAGGTCCACACACCTTGAGACACACTTTTGCTACACATTTATCCAATCGGGGAGCAGAGTTGAATGCCGTCAAGGATTTATTGGGGCATGCAAGTTTGAGTGCTACACAGGTATATACGCATAACAACATTGAGAAGCTAAAACAAGCGTATCAGGCTCATCCTAAATCATAGACAACTAAACGAGTTTTAACATTCAATACATGCTTATGAACAAGAGAATAGAAGCCATCCATTTTTCGGCGGATCAAAAGTTGACAGATTTCATCGATGGTAAGCTGGACAAGTTAGAGCAATACTACGACCGGATCATCGACTGTCACGTGATGTTGAAACTGGAAAATAGCGGGCAGGTCAAGGATAAGGTGGCCGAAGTGAAGCTCGCTGTACCAGGTGATGTATTGATCGCCAAATCTACTACCAAAGCATTTGAGTCATCCATTGACGAGGTATCCGACATTTTAAGGCGACGGTTGATCAGGCACAAGGAGCGTTCCAGGTCATTTTCCTAGGTCATGTGAAGTCTAGTTTCGGTGAGCATTCCGGCACCGATATGAAAATTTTTTGTTGTGCAATGTGGCAAACCAGTGTGATGGCAAAAGGGCTCAGAAGTCCCGTGATCACTGGGCTGGGAAACTATGTGAAAAACAAAATTCGATTTTCATTTTACGGAAAAAGTAATATCTTTGCAATCGCTTTGAGAAAAAGTTCTCTTAGAGTGGTACAGGGAGTCAGCAGGTTTCTGAATTCAGTACCAGAATTTCTCAGTACTATGTGCACCAATTCAATTGTTTACAGATTTGAATATTTGTCATTCAATTGGTGAGCAAGGTGTAGGGTGAGAACAAGATTGAATGTCGGATTGGAACGAAGGTTACTAGACCATACCTATCGAAGTCGATTCTGCCAAATAAGACCTGAAGCAGATGTAAAGATCCAGATATCCAGCTAAGTGATGCTGCATTTGGATGGACGATTGTGCTTGAGCGCAAAGCCAATGTAGCTCAGCTGGTAGAGCAGCTGATTTGTAATCAGCTGGCCGGGGGTTCGAGTCCCTCCATTGGCTCAATAGTTGGGGCTCTCGGAAAATCGGGAGGTGGTGGTGTCGCAAGTAGGCAGACTTCGTACAACAATAATGAATGCGGGGGCGCGCCGGAGTTGGAGAGCCGGGGCAGACTGTAAATCTGTTGTCTACGACTGAATAGGTTCGAGTCCTATCGCCCCCACCATTTGGCAGCATGTGCACTTTGCCATGGACCAAATTTATGCGGGCGTAGCTCAGTTGGTAGAGCATCAGCCTTCCAAGCTGAGGGTCGTGGGTTCGAGTCTCATCGCCCGCTCATTTTTTATTGCCCATCGTACTGATGTATTGATTTGAAGAGGCGAGAGCCATGATCGACCAGGCAGGGACCGAGTTTGGAGTGGACAAACTGGTCTCAAAGAAGGAAATGCCAATGTAGCTCAGGGGTAGAGCACTTCCATGGTAAGGAAGGGGTCGGGGGTTCAAATCCCTTCATTGGCTCAAGGGAAATGGATGATTTATGTCGCCAGCATTGGGATGCTCGGGCTTCTCTGGCAGGCATATCAAATATAAAAGATTAGTTAACTCATTTATTTAATTGGAAATCGTAAAAAAACTATCCGATGGCGAAGGAAACTTTTGAAAGGAATAAACCTCACCTCAACGTTGGTACCATTGGGCATGTAGACCACGGCAAAACTACCTTGACTGCTGCCATCACTTATGTACTATCAGAATCAGGACTGGCTGAGAAAATGGACTACGCGGCGATTGATGCTGCTCCCGAGGAAAAAGAAAGGGGAATCACCATTAATACGGCACATGTCGAATACGAAACTGGCAATCGTCATTATGCACACGTGGATTGTCCAGGTCACGCTGATTATGTCAAAAACATGGTGACAGGTGCAGCCCAAATGGATGGTGCCATCCTTGTGGTAGCTGCTACGGATGGACCGATGCCCCAAACCAGAGAGCATATACTGTTAGCTCGTCAGGTGGGTGTGCCTAATATCGTTGTCTTTATGAATAAGACCGACTTGGTTGATGACGAGGAGATGCTTGAGCTGGTAGAAATGGAGGTTCGTGAGCTGTTGGATCAGTATGAATTTGATGGGGACAATGCCAAGATCATTCAAGGTTCTGCCTTGAAGGCACTGGAGGGAGACGATGCCTCCCAAAAGGCCATCCGCGAATTGATGGATGCCGTTGACTCAGAGATTCCAGAACCAGTACGTGCCATTGATAAGCCCTTTTTGATGCCTATCGAGGATGTATTCTCCATTACAGGACGTGGAACAGTAGCTACCGGTCGGATTGAAAGAGGAGTGATCGAAACCGGCAATGGCGTTGAGATTGTTGGTATGATGAAGGATGGCGAGAAGCCTATGACATCGGTCGTAACGGGTGTCGAGATGTTTAGAAAAATATTGTCTCGAGGAGAAGCAGGCGACAATGCAGGACTCCTGTTGAGGGGTATCGATAAGGATGACATCAAGAGAGGTCAAGTGATTTGCGCTCCCAATTCTGTGAAGCCACATAAGAAATTTAAGTGTGAAGTGTATGTCTTAGGTAAAGACGAAGGTGGTCGACATACACCGTTTTTTAACGGATATCGACCCCAGTTTTACTTCCGTACCACAGATGTGACCGGTGATGTAACTCTGCCAGCTGGTGTGGAGATGGTGATGCCAGGTGATAATGTCACTTTAGATGTATCACTGCTGAACTCCATTGCTATGGAGAAAGGATTGCGTTTTGCCATTCGTGAGGGTGGAAGGACAGTAGGTGCTGGGCAGGTGACAGAGATCCTCGACTAAACAGCGGTTTTTTAGCCGACTGATAAAATAGAAAATTAAGCATCCTAATTTAAGGGTGCTTAATTTGCTTTTTGTAGGTATTCTTTGCCAGTATTCTGCATGAGGTTTTGGAAAATACAATATCGACGGGCATAGCTCAACTGGTAGAGCGACGGTCTCCAAAACCGTAGGCTGGGGGTTCAAGTCCTCCTGCCCGTGCAAATTAGAAAAGGGGCTATGACTCCTAGGTGTATTAAAGCAGTGTAACGATGGAACGATTGATTCTGAGCATCAAGGAAAGCTATTATGAGCTGGTCAATAAGGTGACCTGGCCTACCTGGTCGCATTTGCAAAGTAGTACCATTCTCGTCCTGGTTGCCTCCGTTATCTTTGCCCTGCTGGTTTTTGTATTTGATTCCTTTTCTCGTCAAATAGTGAACATTATATATGGCATCTAATGATTTGACCATCGAGGAAGAACGCAAGTGGTATTCACTCAGAGTGATCAGTGGTAAAGAGCGTAAACTCAAAGAGCGCATTGAGTTGGAAGTGAAGCGCTCTGGTTGGGAAGATGTGATCGGTCAGGTCGTGGTACCGACCGAGAAAGTGTATAAGATCCGTAACGGTAAAAAAGTTATTCAAGAGCGAAATATTTTGCCCGGATATATCTTGATCGAGACACTGCCCTCTAAGTTTACCGGAGAAATGATTCAGACCATTTCTGGGATGACAAATGTGATCAATTTCCTGGGTGGAAATAATCCCATTCCCATGAAGCAGGCTGAAGCCAATCGGATGCTGGGCAAAGCTGACGAGTCTGAGGAGGGAGATGAAATCATGATCGAACCATTTATAGAAGGAGAGACTGTGAAGATCATCGATGGACCATTCAATAACTTTGTGGGTGACATCAAAGAAGTCAATGAGGAGAAGAAGAAGTTGAAGGTGATTGTGAAGATATTCGGACGTGGTACGGAAGTCGAGCTCAATTTCATGCAGATTGAAAAGCAAACATAAGACAGTTTAAAAGCAAGATCAGAAAATGGCAAAAGTAGTAGAGTCGATTATCAAGTTGCAAGTGAGGGGAGGCCAGGCAAATCCGGCACCACCCGTAGGTCCTGCCTTGGGTGCTAAAGGTGTCAATATCATGGAGTTCTGTAAGCGATTTAATGCCAGGACTCAGGAGATGCAGGGGAAGGTGACGCCGGTTGTCATCACTGTGTTTAAGGATAAGTCTTTTGAATTTATCATCAAAACTGTACCTGCAGCCGTACAATTGGCAGAAGCAGCCAAATTGAAGAAAGGCTCGCCAGAGTCCAATCGATTAAAAGTTGGAAAGGTCTCCTGGGATCAGGTGAGAGAAATAGCCGAAAGCAAGATGTCGGATCTCAACGCCTTTAAAGTGGAATCTGCCATGAAGATGGTTGCCGGCACTGCTAGGAGTATGGGTATCACGGTGTCTGGCACAGCACCCTTTGCTACGGAAGAAGAATAGTACACATATTTAAATAATAACAGGGAGTTGGTCTTACATGCTTCTAGAAGGCAAGTCCACCAACGCTAGCACCTAAAAGATTTAATGATGGCAAAAATAACTAAGAAGCGCAAGGCGGTCGAGGCCTTGGTCGATCGAGAGACATTGTATTCTTTGGATGATGCGATGGCAAAAGTCAAAGAAGTCAATACCGCCACCTTTGATGCTTCTGTGGACGTACACATGCGTTTGGGGGTAGACCCAAGGAAGGCCGATCAAGCTCTGAGGGGCACTGTCAGACTACCACACGGAACGGGAAAGACAAAGACGGTACTGGTATTTTGCACACCTGACAAAGAGGAAGAAGCCAAGGCTGCTGGGGCAGACTATGTGGGGCTAGATGAGATGGTGGCCAAAGTTCAGGGAGGTTGGACAGATTTTGATGTAGTCGTTGCCGCACCCAATGTGATGGCGCAGGTAGGTAGACTAGGTAGAGTATTGGGACCAAGGGGGCTGATGCCCAATCCGAAGACTGGAACCGTAACACCCAATGTAGGTGATGCTGTCACTGATGTAAAGGGCGGTAAGATCTCATACAGGGTGGACAAGTTTGGCATCATACACGCATCGATCGGACGGATCTCCTTTAGCTCCGAACAGCTGAAGGACAATGCTCAGGAGCTGATAGACACCATCCTGAGATCCAGACCTGCCTCGGTGAAGGGAAGCTTTGTAAAGTCGGTCACCGTCGCAAGCACGATGAGTCCAGGTATTAAGGTAAGTACCAAGTTTTAATGTCAGTACAACATTCCACTTCAGTGGGCTAAAAATTAATAGGTCAATGACTAGAACAGAAAAAGCAAAGGCAGTCAAAATACTTAAGAAGAAGTTCAAAAACAGCAACTTTTTCTACCTCACTGATTCATCGGCACTGACCGTGGAGGAAGTAAACAACTTGCGTAGGGAATGTTTTAATAAAGGAGTAGAGCTTAGGGTCGTAAAAAATACTCTGGCCATCAAGGCAATGCAATCCCTGGCCGTAGAGCGGGGTTTTGACAAGCTCTACGATGCACTGAAGGGTCCGACCGCAATCATGTTTACCGAAACAGCCAGTGATCCGGCAAAAATCATCAAGGATTTTAGAAAGAAGCATGAGAAACCTACTTTAAAAGCGGCATATATAGATTCCGATGTTTTTATCGGAGATGAACATATTGATTCCCTGGCCAGTCTCAAATCCAAAGAGGAGTTGCTCGGTGAAATCATTACTCTACTCGAATCACCTGTGAAGAGTGTCTTGGGTGCACTCGATGCTGGGTCGACCATTGCCAGCTTGCTATCGGCATTGGAGGAGAGAGAAGAAGTATAACATTGGCTTCCAAGTACACACGCATATATTCATTGAACTTAAATTATTAAAATCGAAAAACAATGGCAGAATTAAGTGCTATCGCGGAACAATTGGTGAACCTCACAGTTAAAGAGGTGAGCGAATTGAAAAATATACTAAAAGACGAGTATGGCATTGAGCCAGCTGCTGCTGCAGTAGCAGTCGCTGCTGGTCCCGCCGGAGGAGGTGGAGAGGCTGTTGAGGAGCAGACAGAATTTGACGTGATGTTAAACTCTGCTGGTGCAGCTAAGTTGAAAGTCGTTAAAGAGGTGAAAACTCTGTTAGGCGTCGGGTTGAAAGATGCAAAAGATCTTGTTGATTCTGCCCCTGGAGTGATAAAGGAAGGTGCCTCCAAAGAAGAAGCTGAAAGTATCAAAGCTGCACTCGAAGCAGTAGGTGCAGAGGTTGAACTCAAGTAGCCTGTGCGCCAGTTGGCATCCGGTCAGTCTAACAGACGGACTGGAAGCTTTAAGGCTTAGCTCGGTGATGACACCGAGCTAAGCCTATCGTTGTATATATAACTAAGGGGAAAGCCTCTAAGATTGATAACTATAAAAAAGGAATCCATGGCAACGGATGTTGTAGCTAGCAATAAACAGAATGGCCGAATTAATTTCGGAAGAATCAATTTGGCGTCGGAATACCCAGATCTGCTCGAAATACAGATGAAATCCTTTCAGGAGTTTTTTCAACTGGAAACCACACCTGAGAATAGAGCCAACGAAGGGCTCTACAGGGTTTTTCAAGAAAATTTTCCCATCACCGATGCCCGGAACATCTTTGTCTTAGAATTTCTGGATTATTTCGTTGATCCTCCTCGCTATACCATTCAGGAATGTATGCAGCGTGGACTCACCTATAGTGTACCGCTAAAGGCAAAATTGAGGCTTTCTTGCAACGATGAAGAGCATGTGGACTTTCAGACCATTGTGCAAGATGTTTTTCTAGGCAACATCCCCTATATGACTCCCAAAGGCACCTTTGTCATCAATGGTGCTGAGCGGGTTATTGTGTCGCAGCTGCACCGGTCACCCGGTGTCTTCTTCAGCCAGAGCTTTCACCCCAACGGCACGAAGATCTATTCTGCCAGAGTGATCCCATTTAAAGGGGCATGGATGGAGTTCTCCACCGATATCAATTCGGTCATGTACGCCTACATCGACCGAAAGAAGAAATTTCCGGTGACCACCCTGCTGCGTGCCATTGGTTATGATGCAGATAAGCAGATCCTCGATCTCTTTAATCTCGCTGAGGAAATCAAAGCCGACAAGAGATCGCTCAAGAAGGCCGTAGGACGGAAGCTGGCAGCGAGAGTCTTGAAAAAGTGGGTAGAAGATTTTGTCGATGAAGATACGGGAGAGGTGGTTTCCATCGAAAGAAACGAGATCATCCTGGAGAGGGATACCGTACTTGAAGAAGAGCACATCGAGCACATCCTAGAAGCAGATGTAGATCTGGTGATCTTGCAGCGTGACGATATTGATGAGGATTACTCCATCATTTACAACACTTTACAGAAAGATGTATCCAGCTCTGAGGTCGAGGCTGTACAGCAGATCTACCGCCAACTTCGTGGTACTGATCCACCAGATGAAGAAACCGCAAGAGGTATTATTGACAAGCTCTTTTTCTCTGATAAGCGATACAATCTAGGTGAGGTTGGCAGATACAAGATCAATAGAAAACTGGCCTTAGACATAGAGAGTAATACCCTCATTCTCACCAAGGAAGACATCATTGAGATCGTCAAGTACTTGGTAAAATTGACCAATCAGAAAGCAGAATTAGATGATATTGACCATCTGAGCAATCGACGAGTACGCACCGTGGGTGAGCAGTTGTATGCACAGTTTGGAGTCGGATTGGCTAGAATGGCTCGTACCATTCGAGAAAGAATGAATGTGAGGGATAATGAAGTTTTCACGCCGATAGACCTGATCAATGCGCGGACGCTTTCGTCGGTCATCAATTCGTTTTTTGGGACCAGCCAGCTGTCCCAGTTTCTGGACCAAACCAATCCACTTTCAGAAATCACACACAAGCGTCGTATTTCAGCACTCGGGCCTGGCGGTCTCTCTAGGGAGCGCGCAGGATTTGAGGTGCGCGACGTACACTACTCGCACTATGGAAGGCTATGTACCATCGAGACTCCGGAAGGCCCCAATATTGGCTTGATATCTACCCTTTGTGTACATGCCAAAGTCAATAAGATGGGATTCCTGGAAACGCCTTATCGAAAGGTGAATAAGGGTAAAGTGAACATGAAGATCAGTGCCGAATACCTGTCGGCAGAGGGGGAAGACTTCAAACGAATCGCTCAGGCCAACTCACGACTGGACGATCGGGGAACCTTTGTTTCTGACCGGATCAAATGCCGGGAGCACGGTGATTTTCCAGTGCTTACCCCCACGGAGGTGGAATACATGGATGTAGCACCCAACCAGATCGTAGGTGTATCGGCTTCATTGATCCCGTTTTTGGAAAACGACGATGCAAACCGTGCCCTCATGGGATCCAACATGCAACGACAGGCTGTGCCACTGCTGCGACCAAGCTCCCCGATTGTAGGGACCGGGCTGGAAGGCACCGTTGCCCAGGATTCACGCATGCTGATCAATGCAGAAGGTAATGGTATTGTAGAATACGTCGATGCAAATAGCATTGTGATTAGGTATGACATCACTGACGAGGATCAGCTGGTTTCCTTCGAAAATAATCTGCGTACATACGATCTGACCAAATTTAGAAGGACCAACCAGGGTACATGCATCAACCTCAAGCCCATCGTCCGCAAAGGGCAGCGGGTGACCAAAGGTATGATTCTATGTGATGGCTATGCTACGGATGAAGGAGAATTGGCGTTGGGTCAGAATCTCAAAGTGGCTTTCATGCCCTGGAAAGGTTATAATTTTGAAGATGCCATCGTGCTTTCTGAAAGAGTGGTGCGGGAGGATATTTTCACTTCTATCCATATCGAGCATTTTGAACTCGATGTCAGAGATACCAAACTCGGCGAAGAAGAACTTACCAACGATATTCCCAATGTCAGTGAAGAAGCAACCAAGGACCTCGATGAGAATGGCATCATTCGCATCGGAGCCTGGGTACGAGAAGGAGATATTCTGATCGGAAAGATTACTCCCAAGGGAGAATCAGATCCTACCCCAGAAGAGAAACTACTGCGGGCCATTTTTGGTGACAAAGCTGGTGATGTGAAAGATGCCTCTTTGAAGGCACCTCCATCGACCCAAGGTGTGATCATCAATAAGCAACTCTTTGCTCGTGCTAAAAAGGATAAAACCAAAAAAGCACAAGAGAAGACGCTGTTGACAAGGCTGGATGACCAACATGCTATTGCTCTCAACGAGCTCAAGACATTGTTGGTTGATAAACTCAATGCCTTGATTGGCTCAGCTTCGACTCAGGGCATCAAGAGTATCTATAATGAGGCCTTGGTGAAAAAAGGTACAAAACTGACTAAGTCGGTGCTCAAGAACATAGATTTTACCGTGGTCGACTATACCAATTGGACCAAGAAAGAGGAGACCAATCAGCTGATAGCCAGATTGCTACACAACTATACGATCAAGATCAACGAGGAGATCGGGCGATACAAGCGAGAAAAGTTTAATATTTCCATTGGGGATGAATTGCCAGCAGGTGTGTTGAAGCTTGCCAAAGTGTATATGGCTAAGAAGCGCAAGTTGAAGGTAGGCGATAAACTGGCTGGTCGTCACGGTAATAAGGGTATCGTATCACGCATTGTGAGGGTCGAGGATATGCCGTTTTTAGATGATGGTACACCGGTAGACATCGTCCTTAATCCATTGGGGGTACCCTCACGGATGAATCTGGGTCAGATTTTTGAGACCGTCCTGGGATGGGCTGGTGAAAAACTGGACATGAAGTTTTCTACCCCGATTTTCGATGGCGCTTCCCTGGACGAAATCGATACGTATTGCCAAGATGCCAAGCTGCCAAGCTTAGGTCAAACCTACTTATATGATGGCGGTACGGGAGATCGATTCCACCAGCAGGCTACGGTGGGAGTGATCTATATGCTCAAGCTATCCCACATGGTCGATGACAAGATGCACTCGCGATCTATCGGGCCTTATTCACTGATCACCCAGCAACCCCTTGGCGGGAAAGCCCAATTTGGTGGTCAGCGATTTGGTGAGATGGAGGTTTGGGCACTGGAGGCATTTGGTGCTTCTACGATCCTGCAGGAGTTACTTACCATTAAGTCTGATGATATTATCGGAAGGGCGAAGACCTACGAAGCAATTGTCAAGGGTGACAATCTACCCGAACCGAACATTCCTGAATCCTTTAATGTACTGGTACACGAATTGCGTGGACTGGCATTGGATGTGAAATTTGATTAGTCTAACAGTTGTCTAAAAGATCTAATATATGTCTTTGAAGAAGTCACTTAACAAGCAAAGAGCCGATTTTGATAGCATCACCATTAGTCTGTGCTCACCTGATGACATTTTGGAGCGGTCATACGGTGAAGTATTAAAGCCAGAAACCATCAATTATCGATCCTATAAGCCAGAAAGGGATGGATTGTTTTGTGAGCGAATTTTTGGTCCGGTGAAAGACTATGAGTGCTATTGTGGGAAGTACAAACGGATCCGCTATAAAGGGATCGTTTGTGATCGCTGCGGAGTAGAAGTGACAGAGAAGAAGGTCCGAAGAGAGCGTATGGGACATATCAAACTGGTAGTACCTGTGGTGCACATCTGGTTTTTTAAGTCCTTGCCCAACAAAATTGGGTATATGCTGGGGCTTTCATCCAAGAAGTTGGAATCGATCATCTACTACGAGCGATACGTAGTAGTGCAACCCGGTGTAAAGGAAGCGGAAGGAATTGCGAAGATGGATCTCCTGACCGAGGAAGAATATTTTGAGATCCTCGAAACGCTACCACGCGAAAATCAAGTTTTAGACGATGAGGATCCCAACAAATTTATAGCGTTGATGGGCGCAGAGGCCGTGCGCGAATTACTCATGCGACTCGATCTGGATGGATTGTCGTATGCTCTGAGACTGCAAGCAGCTACCGAGACCTCTCAACAAAGAAAATCTGAGGCACTTAAACGACTCCGGGTGGTGGAAGCCTTTAGAGATGGCCTGACAAGAATAGAAAACCGGCCAGAATGGGCAGTTATCCAGTATTTGCCAGTTGTACCTCCCGAATTGCGACCACTTGTACCCCTTGATGGAGGTCGATTTGCTAGTTCGGACCTAAACGATCTATATCGGAGAGTAATCATCAGAAATAACCGCCTGAAAAGACTGCTGGAAATCAAAGCACCCGAGGTCATACTTCGCAATGAGAAACGCATGCTTCAAGAAGCAGTAGATTCATTGTTTGACAACTCAAGAAAGTCAAATGCAGTGAAGGCAGAGGGAGGAAGACCTCTGAAGTCTTTGAGCGATATTTTGAAAGGTAAGCAAGGACGTTTTAGACAAAACCTCCTGGGAAAAAGGGTCGATTATTCAGGTCGATCGGTGATTGTAGTTGGCCCTACCTTGAAGCTTCATGAGTGCGGATTGCCCAAGGGCATGGCAGCTGAGCTCTTTAAGCCTTTCATCATCAGGAAGTTGATCGAACGAGGTATTGTAAAAACGGTGAAATCAGCCAAGAAGTTGGTGGATAAAAAGGATCCGGTGATCTGGGAGATATTGGAGAACATCCTGAAGGGACATCCGATACTACTCAATCGAGCGCCCACCCTGCACAGGCTATCCATCCAGGCTTTCCAGCCCAAACTGATTGAGGGTAAAGCCATCCAATTGCATCCGCTCGTGTGTGGTGCTTTTAATGCCGACTTTGATGGTGATCAAATGGCCGTGCATCTACCCTTAAGCCAGGCAGCCATCTTGGAAGCACAGGTGCTGATGCTTTCATCGCACAATATTCTGAATCCACAAGATGGCTCACCTATAGCTCTGCCATCACAAGACATGGTTTTGGGATTGTATTACCTGAGTAAGGAACGAACCCAGGAAAATGGCTCCAAAGAACTGCCTGCCTTCTATTCTTCAGAAGAAGTGCAGATTGCCTTCAATGAAGGGCGGATTGGCCTACATGCGCCGATCCGGTTGAAAGCTACCGTTGAAAAAGAGGATGGATCGTTGGTGAAAGAGGTGGTTCAGACCACAGTGGGTCGTGTGATATTTAACCTGGCGGTACCTGAAGGAGTACCTTATGTCAATGAGCTGTTTACCAAGAAAAATCTGAAGACCGTCATCAGCAATATCATCAATCGCACGAATCTAGCTATCACCGCTAAATTCCTTGATGCCATCAAAGACCTGGGATTCTATTGGTCTTTCAGGGGAGGCCTATCCTTTAACTTGGGTGACTTGATCACACCCACCGTCAAGATGAATATTTTGGAGGAGGCTCAGACCGAGGTCGATGAGGTGTGGGAGAACTATAATATGGGTCTCATCACCAATAATGAGCGATATAATCAGATCATCGACAAATGGACTTACGCCGATAATACGATTACGGATAATTTACTGAAGGAGCTCTCAGAACACAAGGACGGCTTCAATTCTGTGTACATGATGCTGCACTCAGGCGCTCGTGGATCAAAGCAACAGATTAAGCAGCTCTGCGGACTGAGAGGCTTGATGGCAAAACCAAGGAAATCGGGCGACACTGGTGCGGCAATCATTGAGAATCCCATCTTGTCAAACTTCCTCGATGGATTGTCGGTACTAGAGTATTTTATTTCGACACACGGTGCACGTAAGGGTCTGGCAGATACGGCCTTGAAGACCGCCGATGCGGGATACCTCACCAGGAGGCTCGTAGATGTATCCCAAGATGTGGTCATTATGGAAGAGGACTGTGGTACGTTGAGGGGAAGTGAAACCACCGCCCTAAAGGATAATGAAAAAGTTATTGAGCCACTGTCCAATAGGATTGAAGGACGATATACGCTGTACGATGTGATACATCCTGTTACCGATGAGGTGATCTTGGAGGCAGATGGATACATCGATCACAAGACGGCCCAGTACATCGATGAGTCGGGAGTAGAAATGGTGACCATCAGGTCAGTGCTGACTTGTGAGACTAAAAGGGGTGTCTGCAGACAGTGTTATGGTAAGAATCTCGCCACAGGCAGAATAGCAGAAGCCGGAGACGCAGTCGGTATCATAGCCGCACAGTCCATTGGTGAGCCTGGTACACAGTTGACATTGAGGACCTTCCATGTGGGAGGTATTGCCTCTGTCACCAAGGCTGAATCAGAACTGATTGCCAAATTTGATGGCGTCATTGAATTTGATGGCATAAAAACCACTGAGCTTTCGGAGAATGGAAGCACAAGGGTCATTGTCCTCTCACGAACGGGTGAGATCAGATTGGTGGATCCCAAGAGTGGCAAAATCTTCACCTCGCTTTACATACCCTATGGCGCAAACCTCTATGTAAAGGACAAACAAAAGATTAAGAAGGGCGATGCCATTTGTGAGTGGGATCCATTTAATGCTGTGATCATATCGGAGTTTGGAGGAATTTCCGAGTTTGAGTCGATCGAAGAAGGTGAAACCTATCGCATCGAACGCGATGACCAGACGGGATATGCTGAGAAAGTTATCGTGGAGTCCAAGAAGAAGCGAAAGATTCCTACTATACGGATCGTAGACAAAGACGGAGAAGAGTTGCGGACCTACAACCTTCCGGTTGGAGCCTACATCTCCATCGAAGAAGGTGTGGAGATTACACCTGGTCAGATCATCGCCAAAATTCCGCGGAATTTGGGTAAGATCTCCGATATCACGGGCGGTCTACCTCGTGTGACTGAGTTATTCGAAGCCAGAAATCCATCCAATCCAGCGGTGACCGCAGAGATCGATGGAGTGGTTTCATTTGGTAAGATCAAACGAGGTAACCGCGAGGTCATTGTGACAGCCAAAGATGGGCAAGTGAGAAAATATTTGATTGGTCTCTCTAAACACATTTTGGTGCAGGAGGGTGATTTTGTACGGGCAGGAACACAACTTTCAGACGGTGCCATTGCCCCTAAAGATATTTTGCACATCAAGGGACCATCGGCTGTACAGGGATATTTAGTCAATGGAGTGCAGGAAGTCTATCGTGCCCAGGGCATTACAATCAATGACAAACACATCGAAGTGATCGTCAGGCAGATGATGCGTCGAGTCATCATCGAAGATCCTGGGGACACTACCTTCCTTGAGGGAGAGGCTGTCGAGAAGTATGATTTTCTCGAACAGAATGATTGGATCTTTGACAAGAAGTTTGTGACGGAGGCACCGGATTCTAACAAATTGAAAGCAGGACAATTGGTGACATTGCGGCAGCTGAGAGAGGAAAATTCATATCTCAAGCGCAACGACCTTCAGCCTGTTGAGTATCGGGATGCTGTGTCAGCTACTTCGAGTCCAGTGCTGCAAGGTATTACTAAATCGTCATTGGGTACTGTGAGCTGGATTTCTGCGGCTTCCTTCCAGGAGACAACCAAAGTCCTAAGTACTGCAGCCATTGGGGCACGACAAGACGACCTATTAGGCTTGAAAGAAAATGTCATCGTTGGCAAGCCAATACCAGCCGGTACCGGCTTGAGAAAGTTCCGATCTTTGATAGTGACAGAAGCTAAGGAGGAGGATGGAGCAGCCCTCGCCGATGAGCCGGAGGTTGTGATGATGACTTGATGTAAGTAACCTCTTATAGAATAAGATTGCCAGAGCCATTTCACCATTGTATGTGAAATGGCTCTTTGCATTACACCATAGGTTGATCCGAATACCTAGGAGCCATGGACACAAGTGCGGAGCCTAGCTGAATGATGAAGATCATCTACCACTGCGTAGATTATCAGTACCCAGATTCAGGATAAATTTTATTAACTCACTATCTTGATCGAGGCTCAAAAACTGCAAAAAAGAACTGCTGGATCTGACACAATGTCTTCCAGTAAACTAAATAGTAAAACCACAAAGCATGAAGAAGAACATCGTGATTTTTGAAGCGGAGGGAGGTTCCGACAAATGGCTTGATGGGCACCGAAAGGATACCATGCCAATTTTAAATGCCATCAAATCGAGGGGGTGGGATGGAGAGGTCGTCTATTTCAGGGACGAGTGGAAAGATCCCATTATTGAATATGCCAAGGATAGATTTGATGCTTACATCAGCAGGATTAATCCTGGCAACTTGCCCAATGGTGAGCAGGTATATTTTGAAACATTGAGGAAGTTATCTGCCTATGGATTGTTGGGTATGTCGACTCCTGATGCGATGACCAATTTTGGTGCCAAAGATGCTTTGGTCAAGCTAGCTTCTACGGAGCTGGTTACAGACGATACCTATTCTTACTATGACATGGATGCCTTTATAGATACATTTCCAAAAAGTATTTCTTATGGTGAGCGGGTACTTAAGCAAAATCGAGGCTCTACCGGAGAAGGTATCTGGCGTGTGCAGATAGCTGATGATATTGACTATAACCCCGGTGACTCGATTCCGCTAAATACCAAACTGAAATGTACAGAGGCTGTGGATAATCACGTGGAATATTTCACTTTGGGGGACTTTATGAAGTTTTGTGAGAAATACATAGTTGGTGAAAATGGAATGCTCGTGGATATGCGTTTTATGCCACGCATCAAGGAAGGTGAAATCAGAATTTTGATGGTGGGAGAAACTCCCATTTTTGTGGTGCACAAGAAACCTGCCCAGGGTGCTGATGCATTTTCAGCCACGCTTTTTTCAGGAGCAAAGTACACCTATGATGACCCCAAGAAATGGTCTGCACTTGTGAGTATGTTTAATGCATCTCTCCCCACCATCTCTGAGAAGCTGGGTGGTTATGACATCCCCTTGATCTGGACAGCAGACTTCATGCTCGACTGGGATGAGGAAGGTAAGGACAAGTATGTTCTTGGTGAGATTAATTGTTCTTGTGTAGGCTTCACGAGCCATCTGGATCAAGGCATTCAGGAGATTGTAGCGGATGAGGTGATTAAGAGGGTGACGCAGAAAAAAGGAGGTGTTTAGCAAGATTTTGGTCTAGTCAATGGACTGCTGAATGCTTGGATGTTAAGTCACTCATTCACTGCTGTAAAGTCTTGGCCTCACCGTTGATCATTTCTGGAGAAGTAATGGAGGATTTTTGCATGGGTGGAGCGTGTATGATCAGTGATCGAACATCGATTTATTCGCTCAGTGGATCTTCGAACATTCCGCGTTTGATTCCGATCTTCATCAAGATCTTGGGACCAACGACAGATATGATACCGCCGAGCGCAAAAGGTATCCAACGTACTACTTGTGGTAACTCGATCCAGCTGGCAAAAGAAAACCAGGCATAAATTAAAGCCCACATGATGGAAAATAGGTTATTTGCCTTTTTGAATGCTGTGGTTTTGGCAAAATCTCTCATGCCTCCAGCTGACAATTCCATGGTCCAGGGTTTGGATTGAATAACGCTTATCAAGGCACCACTGGTAAGAAAGGCGAACACGATTGCTAAGCCCTTACTTTCAGTCAGTGTAGACGATGTCATTAAGATGACCACTACCAATGTCAGGCCAAGTAATTGTGAAGACATAAATGCTGGTGGAATTTGGGTGCCATACCGGAATGCGCAGATCATCACGCCAACCACCAAGCCAATCAAGGCACTAGCCGATGAGTATCCCAAGGGAGCACCTATGGTGAAAATGATAAAGGGTGCCAGCAGTATATGTGCGAGAATAAATGCTTTCATCTTGCCATTGTTGGTAGAATCGAATAATGAGGGTTTAGTACAAATGAACTAGCAGCCAAATGATGCAATTTTTGATGTGCGTAACTTTTTTGATTGGTGTGACCAGCTCGTGAAGCCATCAATCTAGAATCTGATGTTTATACCTACATTCAGTAAAAATAATGAGTGCAGCTCTTGGTAGAAAACAAAATCTTTTCTGAAAGATATATATGGGCTTAACATCTTACTATTCAATGGTTCCCAACCAATGTTGGTTACCAAGCCAAATACGTTATCTGCATCTTCTCCATAATCAATATAACCTATTGTTCCAATGGCAATATTGAACCACTTGTATGCCCTTTTTTCAAGAATGATTCCTAACGTCCAGAAATCTGCATCAGTTTCGGGTGTATGAAATCTGGAGAGTTCTAATCCAAATTTTTTATCTACACCGGCAAGCAGCAATGTGCGCACTCCATATGAGTAAGTAAAGGCACCATTGTGAATTCCTAGACTTATATTGGGCCTGATTTGGTGATTGGGGTTTTCACCTGCAGGAGCCTGCGATGAAGAACCTTGAGCTATCGATGTGATTGTATTCAGCCAAATACACATCAAGGCAATTGCAGAGATAGTTTTACCCCTCATAGGTACACTTGTTTGACAATCAATAGGACTACCTGAATCATGATAAGGAGCGCAAAAGTAGTGCAATCAGCTGGGGTAAAAATTGATGTATGATAAGAAATCAGAGCAGTACTTTTCTTCTGATTCGACTAAAGCTTTCAGGCGTGATATTTAGATAGGAGGCAATGATTTTTTGAGGAGTCTTTTTATGATATTTGGTTGGGTTCGCAGCAATTTCTTATATCGTTCTTCGGCTGATAGGACTTTAAGATCGATTAATTGATTTTGCTTATGGATGAAAAGCAATTCTGTAGATATTCTGCTGATTTGATAGCCGTATTGAGATACTTTATAGAGCTTTTGGAGGTCGCTAAATTCAATGGAGAGGAGTGTGGTTTTTTCAAGGGCTTGGGTGTAGATATGCGAGGCTTCTTGTTTTAAGAACGATGCATAATCTCCAAAAAAGTAACCCTCATAGCAAAGATCCAAGCATATTGGTTTGTCATCTCCAAAAAAGTAACCCTCATAGCAAAGATCCAAGCATATTGGTTTGTCATTTTTCATGACAAAAATTCCCGCTGATCCATTCCAAATGACTTGGAGATGTTTTTCCCTGGAACCTGGGTGCTTGATTATCTCATTTTTGGAGTAGGTCTTTTTGCGCAACTTTTTCGAAAAATCGTGCCAGACCTGAGGTGGCACCTTGAATTTGTCAGCGAAAATGCGATTTAGAGAATCACCAATACTCTCATTATTACACATGTATGGAAGGTTTAAATTACTATTTATTAAGATACTGTGTAAAAACTTAAAAATAGATGGTCTTGATGTCGTGTTATGGCATAGGGTTTAGAAAACTGGGATGTCATTTTAATACGACGAGGCAACAGCGATGCTTCTACCAACTGGTGTGATGTCGCCTCCAAGTAAGGTGGGGTCAAATCATTGACGAATTTCAAATTGTCGTGCGACGTATTTTCCGAGGATATCATATTCCAGATTGACCTGATCTCCTGCTTTCAAGGTGCCAAAGGTGGTGTGCTCCCAGGTATAAGGGATGATTGCGATGGAAAAAGTCGAGTCGGTGGGATTGATGAGGGTCAAACTGACGCCGTCAATGGCAATCGATCCCTTGTCTACCAGTAAGTGTTGACTCTCAGTGTCGTATCTAAAAGTGAATACGTGACTTCCGTCTATCTCTGTGACCTCAAGACAATGGGCCATGCCATCTACATGCCCCTGTACCAGATGACCATCGAGCCGGCCCCCATAAATCATGGCACGCTCTAGATTGACCCGGTCACCGACTTGGAGACGACCAAGATTGGAGCGATCCAGAGTCTCTGGCACAGCTACTACTCTATGCCAATTGGGCCCCAAATCCACTACAGTGAGGCACACACCATTGTGGCTCAAACTCTGATCGACCTTGAGTTGATCCGCCAGGTCGGAGGTCACGGTGAATACTCGATTGGACTTGTCCTCTTCGACCTGAGCAAGGATGCCAAGGGTTTCAATAATGCCTGTGAACATACATATCGGTTATCTGATGAGCTCGATGAATCCACGCAGCACCTCTATATTACTTTCTGAGGCTGATGGTGTGCCAGCTTCAAAGACATTGCAAACATAGTGATATACTCCCTGAGAAAGGTCGTTACCATTGAGATTGGTGCCATTCCAATTGATGTCTGGATCGGCGGTTTCGAAGACCAACTGGCCCCAACGGTTGAATACTTTCAGTTCGATGCGCTCGATGAATTTGTAGGGAAAGGGTTTATATAGATCGTTGGCTCCGTCTGCATTTGGGGTAAAAACATTGGGCAGAGCATAAAATGGACAATTCTCTACACATACGATGTTTGAGGTGTCGCTTTCATTGCCTAGAGAATCCAGCGCCGTTACTGTATAACAACCGGCAATCCCTACATCCGATCCATCTTCAAAAGTCGTGATCGCTGGGTCATCCACCATTCCGACTAATTCGAATACTGCCTCTGGGGTCGGTGCGAAGTATACTTTGTATCCGGCTACATCATCGGGATTGATACAGCCAATCACCGGAATGTTCCATGACAAGCGATTGACAAAGACACCAGCTTGCGATGGAGTGGGATCATCGCAAGAGTTGGTCACATTGAGATTGGGAATACAGGGAGGTTCGGTATCTCTAGGCCGGTCACAGGCTATTTGTGAGAGGTTGAAAAGAGGTTCTGGTATCCCCTCGTACCCATAGGATCCTTCAGTTTCCACATAATAGCAATATTCCACATCGTTGAGTAAGCCCAGATCAGTATAGCTGAGTTCCGATGTGCTGGCCAAGAGCTCAAACGATCCAGAAGTGACTTCCTCTCGATAAATCTTATAGGTATAGTTCTGCCAAGGTACTTCAGCAGCCCAAGTGAGGATGTTTTTCTTGTCGCCCCCGGTGACGGTCAAGAACACAGATGATGCGGACGGTGAGGTTGACAGCACAGTGGCACTGTTGCCAGCATAAAACAAAACCTGGTACGTGTAGGGAGATTCCAGCGTATTAAGTCCAGATGCATCCACAAATGTGGTGTCTACCAGGCCGGCAAAAGTTGGACTGCTAAAGGTGGCTCCCGGAACTGGAGCATAGCTAGCTGGTGAAAACCCCAATCCTCTGGTCAGCACAAATTGGTAGGGTCCTGGATGGGCAATGGTATCTATGGCTCCAGGCCTTGGCCGTGTCCATTCGATTTGTATGATTCCATTGGTAATGTCCGTTTCTGTGACTGACACCTTGGTGATAAAGGGAAGGTCCAAGGTGATTCCGGTACAGCCTTCATTGGAAGGTAGGCTTTGCACGGTATTAAACGGGTAACCCGCGATGGATGTCCGGGCAAAAGCTGCGGTCACTCTATAACAATAAGTATCTCCTTCTTGTACATCCATGTCAATAAAGAAGTATCGATCTCCTTCACAATCGAGCACGGAGGAAGCCAAACGGGTGTAGCCCCGGTCTTCCATGCCTGGATTACAGGTGTCTAACGGAAACTGACTGCTGCTGGAACGCCGCCAAATGGTAAAACCTTTGAAGTAGTCATCTTCTGTGGTTTCACATACATAGGGTTTATCCCATGAGACGAGATTTCCACCACTGGTAGGCTCAGCTCTGAGATTTTCTGGAGGCGGTCCTACTACTTTGATCCTGAGGGTTTTGAGGTCTGCGAGACCGGAGGTGTCTTGAGCATCATCTACCGCCTTAAACACCACAGAATATGCATGCTCAGAGATATGCTCACAGGTGGTCTGCCACTGAAAAATGCCCGTAACTGGTTGATCCCGATAGCGTCCATCGTTAGAGAAAGAAGCTGGACTGACCATGACTTCAAAAGGTCCACCCAAGGCTGTCAGCGATAATTGTTGATCTTCATCGGGATCGGTTGCGATGACATCTAATGTGATCATTTCTCCGGCGATGACACAAATCTCATCCTCGACTTGTATGACCGGTGGTTGATTCATGCAATCGTCCTCCACAAGTATTTGCATATCTCGGATAATGGAGTTTATCAAAACGCCCTGCCGGTACTCATGTATCTTAAACGCCACATTGTACTCACCTGGCCTCTGTGGCGCATTCCACACCAGATCACCGGAGGCAGGGTCTAAGGTGAGTATATTGTTAGGTCCTGCCGTTATCTGATCAGGAAAACGATAATTGGGTACTTCATCTCCCACATCTTGCAGGGGGATGATCAGCTCGTAGGCAAGGCTATCACCGTCGGGATCATAAGCATTGGCATTGTGCACAAAGCGCTGGCCAACACAGGCATAGTCGATGGGAGGTTGGAGTAAAATGGCTGAACTATTAGATCCCTGAAATTGGCTGCTTAAAAAGGTAAAACTGGTCTCTATATGAAAGGGGATCCCGATCGAATTGGGAAAATTCACATTTAGGATACCTCCGATCCGGTTGGGATCGGTGGTGGTGATGTGATAGGTAGCGCGGCCGGGATAAGTATGTTCGACCATATAAAAGTTGCGCTTGATGTCATTGGGCAGTGGATCTCCCTCACCATTGATTCGACCTGCCTCACTCCGGGTGCCATCACCCCAAAATACGGTCAGGGTATCCCGATCGGCAGGGATGCTGGATGTCTTTGTGTAGGTCGTGATGGTGATGCGGATGGTGAGCTCCCCAATCTGTTCGTAGGTGATTTCACCTGCCCGGTTATGGGTAGCATACGTGATCACGATACTACCGATCGCGCATGCAAGAGCAAGCGCGCACTTTCTGATCCATGAAGAACTCTGCCATGCAAGCATGTGCATAGATGTAGGTACTGTCACTGTATAACGGTGGATCGCTCCATTTCGTTTAACAACAAATCCAAACAATCATCCAAACCTTCCTTCCAATGTCTGATGGGAAGATGAAAATTTCTTCTGAATTTAGCAAGATTTAAGACGCTGTACCTGGGTCTAGGTGCTGGGGTAGGATATTTAATGCTTGGAATGGGTAAGATGTCGCAGGAGTTGCCCGTTTTTTCCACGATATGCTGAGCTATTCCCGCCCAACTGGTTGTACCGGTATTACAGTAATTGAAAACGCCCATGTGACCTTGCCAATCCTCCTTCTTTTTGGTAGTGGAAACAATATGCATGACCATTTCTGCCACATCGCGTGCATAAGTGGGTGCCCCAATTTGGTCCCTGACTATGGTGAGTTTTTCTTTTTCCTGGGTGAGGCGCAACATGGTCTTGGGGAAATTGTGACCGAATGAGGAATAAAGCCAAGAGATCCTAAAGACCAGGGGGTAGGAATGGTGTTTTAGAAGGAGTTTTTCTCCCTTTAATTTTGTTGTTGCATAAACGCCCTTTGGTCTGGTGGGATCGGTTTCGCGCAGCGGTCTTCTTAAGTAGTTATGATAAACATAGTCTGAAGAAAAATGAATGATGGGAATATCCAACCCATGACAGATCGTGCCTAGGTCCTTCAGGATTAGGGCATTCACCTGCAGCGCTAGGTCGGGTTCTGATTCTGCCTGGTCTACAGCGGTGTATGCCGCACAATTGATGAGCAGGTCTGGTTCTGACTCAGTGATGAATCGCAGGGACTCTGGTGAGGTAAGATCTATTTGCGACCTGTCGGTATATACAAACTTAAACTGTTGGTATTTCCTGCCCACTACTTGAAACTCTTGTCCCAATTGTCCGCGAGCTCCGGTCACCAAGATCGTCTTCATGCAGCTGGCCATGGCAGGTGATGTCCAAAGTCCGGAAGATGCTGATCTTTTTCTGAGATGACATATTGTCTGGGATCCATCTCCCAATCAATGTTGAGCACACGATCGTCAAAGCGGATCCCACCTTCATAATCTCGTGCGTAGTACTGGTCACACTTGTAGACAAAGATGGCCTCATCGCTTAGAGTAAGGTATCCGTGTGCAAATCCAGGAGGTACAAACAGTTGCAGTTTGTTTTTTTCACTCAGGATGATCTTAAAATGCTGTGCGAAAGTGGCACTATTCGGTCGTATATCTACGACTACATCCATGACAGATCCCTTGATGACACGCACTAACTTAGCCTGTGCAAAGGGAGGCAATTGATAGTGCAACCCACGCAAGGCACCTTTCTTGGAAAAGGCTTCATTATCCTGTACAAAGTTTCGATCGATGCCTGAGGCCGTAAATTTTTGGTGTCGATAACTCTCAAAAAAATACCCTCGGTCATCACTCCAGACGGTCGGCTCTATGATCGATAGGTCTTGAAAATCTGTATGCTGTATGTTCATATGTTAATGCAGGACCTCTTATTTTTTCTTAAAAATAATGCTAATTGGCACGCCACTAAAATCAAAATGCTTACGGATCTGATTTTCCAAGTAGTTTCGATAGCTATGGTTGATGTACTCCGGATAATTGCAGAAAAAGGCAAAGGCAGGGGTCTTTGAAGGCAGCTGCGTCACATATTTTATCTTGATAAAACGCCCCTTGTGGGCCGGTGGTCCGTAGTACTCAATGGCCTTGAGCATGATGTCGTTTAATACCGATGTTTTTATGCGTTGTCTCCTCCTTTCATATACCGCTAAGGCCACATCAATGGCCTTAAAAATGCGCTGCTTGGTCAATGCAGAGATAAAGAGTATCGGCACATCGTTGAAGGGAGCTAGTTTGTTCGATAATTTTTCAGAATATTCCTTGGCTGTATTGGTCTCTTTCTCCACAAGATCCCACTTGTTTACCAAGATGAGTACCCCCTTCTTTCTTTTCACAGCCAACTGGAACACTTGCATATCCTGGGACTCGATACCAAGGGTAGCATCGATGATCAGTAGACAGACATCCGATTGCTCCACGGCTCTAATTGCTCGGATCACCGAATAAAACTCCAGGTCTTCATGAACCTTTGATTTCTTGCGGAGCCCCGCTGTGTCAATCAGGTAGAAAGTCTTATCAAATTTCTGATACAGAGAATGGATCGAATCTCGGGTCGTGCCTGCTATTTCTGTTACGATGTTGCGCTCTTCTCCAAGCAATGCATTGGTGAGCGAAGATTTGCCAACATTGGGCTGGCCAATCACTGCAAATCGAGGAATGTCATCTGCTGGAAGACCTGGCAGCTCTTCCAGATGCTCTACCAAGGAGTCCAGCAGCTCACCGGTGCCACTCCCAGTAATGGAAGATAAAAAGTAGGTTTCCTCAAACCCCAAGCTCCAGAATTCATTGGCTTCAAGCATGCGACGACTGTTGTCCACTTTATTGACAGCCAGTAAGGTGGGCTTTTCACCTTTTCTAAGGATGCGAGCAATCTCTTCATCGAGATCGGTGATTCCAGTCATCACATCCACCATAAATATGATGGCATTGGCTTCTTCTATGGCGATGTTTACTTGTCTGCGGATGGCTGATTCAAAGATGTCATCCGAGCCGTGTACAAACCCACCCGTGTCGATTACGGTGTAGGACACGCCATTCCATTCACTAGTGCCGTAGATGCGATCGCGGGTGACACCTGGCACATTGTCGATGATGGCTTCCTGCTCACCGATCAGCCGGTTGTACAGTGTAGACTTGCCCACGTTCGGTCTGCCGACGATAGCTACTACGTTATTCATATACTGACAGACATTTGATCAGAGATGATATAAAGATTCGGGCCCCTTTGGCGATGTATCAACATCTGGCTCAAGTTAGCTTTATTATCTTTCAAATACATGTGTGAAGGATTAGAATCAAAGTCATAGTAGATGAGAATATGCGTGGTGCCGGCGAAGGAGTGGGACATCCGGGTACTTAGCCTTTATATCCCAGCTTGTTGAGCAGGTCCTCGTTATTGCGCCAATTTTCTCTGACTTTCACCCGCAGCTGAAGGAATACTTTTTTCTTGAAAAATGATTCGATCTTAGTGCGGGAGGCAATCCCGAGACTTTTGATGGCTTGCCCACCTTTGCCGATGAGAATGGACTTCTGTGTTTTGCGGTTTACGAAGATATATGCCTCGATTTTGACCAGTGCCGGCTCATCTTTGAAAGAATTTACGGTCACTTCGCAGGAGTATGGTATTTCCTCACGGTATTGTAAGAAGATCTGCTCTCGGATCATTTCGCTGACAAAAAATCGCTCCGAGCGGTCGCTGAGTTGCTCCTCCGGAAAGTACACCGGGCCCTTTGGTAAGTATTTTATGATCAGTTCGAGCAGCTTGTCGACATTGGTACCTTGCAATGCGGAGATAGGGATGCACTCCGTAAAACTGAGTAGATTTTGCCACTTGCGCACCAGCTGCAGGCTAGCCTCTTCTGTAAGCATATCAACCTTATTGATCAAGAGAAATACCGGACATTCCAGGTCGTTGAGTTTTTGGATCAGGTTGTGGTCTTCCGTGTATTGATCGTCCATGTCCGTGACCAGCATCATGATGTCTGCGTCTTCAAATGCCGTCATCACAAAGCGATTCATCTTTTCATGCATCCGGTAGTTTGGCTCATGAACATATCCTGGAGTATCTGAAAAAACGATTTGGTGATCAGGGCCGTTGATGATTCCTAAGATTCGATGACGGGTCGTCTGGGGCTTGAAGGTGGCAATTGAAACATGATCACCAACCAGCGCATTCATCAGGGTCGACTTTCCCACATTGGGTCTACCGATAATGTTGACAAAACCAGATTTAAACATCTAGGTGAGTTGCTTAGTCTGATTGGCAAAGATAGACTCTACTTGTGCAATCAGATGCTTGGGTTCGAATGAACGCCAATTTGGGATCTGCAGATTTTTTTCCATCTGAACATGATGTTGAAGACCTGTTTCCAACATCTCATCGTAAATATGCTCGTGCAAATTAAGAAGACTGATGTAGCCACCCTCATCCATCACATCTTCTCTCCACTCCTCATAATAGCAATCGTCCGAACCATGAAAATTCATGACGTTGTCCATGATCAGCAGGTACTTATAAATGCCCTGATGTATGAGGTAGTCTACGATGTTTTGCTTGAGAAATAGGATGTCGTTGGTCAGACAGTCATTCCATTCTCCAATCAGCTCAAGGATGCCTACCTGTTCATCATAGTCTACATAGATGATTTTTCCATAGAGTGTACTGGAACCAAATTCATCCCACTGAGGGTGAATAAAGTAATTGTAAACACGCTTAGTAAACTGAAACTCATTGTAGATGCGCCCATAGTGGGGTGAGCGTTGATCTTCAGAAGCAACGTACTTATCCCGCCATCTATGTTGAGGTTCTATATCGTGCATGATTCACCTAAATAGATTTCTGATGACATGGTCATCTCCACCATGTTGATGTCAAAGCTCATATCTTGCAAAAATGAACAAAATAGTCATAACAGGCCCGGAATGCAGTGGAAAAACCTTTTTAGCACGCGCATTGGCTCAAAGTTGCCCTGGCGTGTATGTGCCGGAGTATGCTAGATCCTATGTCTCGTTGTTGTCTGGTGAGTATCAACGATCTGACCTGCTTGCCATTGCTCTAGGTCAGGCTGCTCTCGAAGATGCAGCTATGGGTCTAGGTCGATACCCCGTCATTTGTGACACTGGTTTCCTGGTGCTAAGAATATGGTCGATGTCAAAATATGGTGCTGTGGATGAGATTTTGGAAAGGATGTTTGTGGACAGGAGCTGCGATCTATATGTGTTGTGTGCACCAGATCTGGTCTGGAGGCAGGATGGACTGCGGGAAAATCCCACGGATCGATGGTCTTTGTTCTATTTGTACCATAAGCTGCTGCTCGACAGTAGTGCAGCTTATCTGGTGGTCAGGGGATCTCTGAAACAACGGTTGCACACCGTGATGGAACATATGGAAGCAACTGGCCATTAAAAAAGTGATTATCTTCGTCCCGTTATAGCTCGAAATCGGGGTGCCTATCTTCTTGTTGAAGATGATAAAAAGGCTGAGATCATACCCATTGCACACCATATGTGCAGGAACCTGCCCGGGTAATGCCGGGAAGGGACAAGATTACCCATTTGGAGTCATTTATACACAGAGGGAGCAGTAGCTCTATAAATTCTGTCAAGCAATGATTCGTACTCTGAAGATATTGTGTTTTCTATGCGGGAGCATGACCATTACAGCCCAATCGCATTATTATGGAAAAGTCATCGATCAGGACTCTCAGGCTGTGGTCGGGGCCTATGTGTCGCTTGACCGATTGATGGCCGTCACCGATGATCAAGGGCATTTCTCCCTCACTTCTATCGAGGCGGGCCCGTATGAACTGAAGATTCATGGAATTGGCTATGATTCATTAAGTAGAAAAATATCGCTTGATGAATCGCAGTACTTAGGTGCATTTGTCATAAGGGAGAAAATATATGCATTTGCTCCGATCGAAATTTCTGGCAGCTGGATTGCCTCTGATCAACCCTTTACCTTCGCAAACCTGGGTCGTCAAGAGATAGAAAATAGAAACGTAGGCCAAGATGTGCCTTTTATATTGAGGGCAATGCCATCTACGGTGGTTACCTCAGATGCAGGCACAGGTATTGGCTACACAGGTATTCGCATCAGAGGTAGTGATCCAAGCCGGATCAACGTCACCATAGATGGGATACCGGTGAACGACGCCGAATCCCAAGGAGTATTTTGGGTGGACCTTCCGGATCTGGCTGGCAGTGCCGAGGAGATTCAGGTGCAACGGGGTGTGGGCACCTCGACGCAGGGAGCAGGAGCTTTTGGAGGCACCATCAATGTGAAGTCACAGCGCTTTCGGTCGAAAGCCCATGCGATCTTAGATGCAACCCTGGGCTCATTTGGGACGAAGAAGTCTAGTTTACGCTTTGGATCTGGATTGATTTCAGATCGGTTTACCGTGGAGGGGCGAGTCTCGAAAATCACATCCGATGGCTACATCGACAGAGGAGCTGCTGATTTGACTTCCTTGTATCTGGCAGGCACGTATCTGGATGATAAACAGTCTCTAAAGGTGAAACTGATCGACGGCAGGGAGAGGACCTATCAAGCATGGAATGGTGTCCCTGCTCAATATATCGACGATCCCGTATTGCGCACCTACAATTCTGCTGGAAAAAGGGCTGATGGTTCGTTTCATCCCGATGAAGTGGACGATTATAAGCAGACACACTTGCACACCATTTACAATCGCGAGTTTGGCCGCAGTGTGGTGGGACAACTCGGATTGCACTACACCCATGGAGAGGGTTTCTTCGAGCAATACCGGGTGGAGGACCCACTGCAAGATTATCAGTTGGCCGATGTGATTGTGGAGGATGCCGTCATTTCGTCTTCTGATCTTATCCGGCGTCGCTGGCTCGATAACGATTTTTATGGTTTCGTTTTTTCGCTGTCGAGTGAGCAACAAGGTCGTGGCCCAGTAGATTGGTCTCTCGGTGGTGGATACAACACCTATTTAGGCAGACATTTTGGGGAGGTGACATGGGCCCGCACTTTTGGGTCGGCTGAGCAGGGACACGAGTATTATAGAAATGATGCCAAGAAGCAAGATGCTAATGTATATGGCCAGGTCGAATATCGTTTTTCTCCTGCTACCCAAATATTTACAGACCTCCAGTGGAGATATGTAGACTATCGGTTTGAAGGCTTTGATCAAAATTTGGAGATTGCGGATCAGCAGGTGGATATGCTTTTCTTCAATCCCAAAGTTGGTTTGGTGATCTTTGATCAGCAAAAGCAATGGTATTATTCTCTGGGTATAGCACATCGCGAGCCTAATCGAGACGACTATGTACAATCTTCACCATCCAGCAGGCCAAGGCCAGAAGTCCTTTTCGATCACGAGGCAGGTGTCAGATGGCAAGCACATCGATTTGATGGCAGTGCTAATCTCTACTATATGCGCTACCGTGATCAATTGATTTTGACCGGTGAGATTAACGATGTAGGTGAGTATATCCGCACCAATGTGAAGGATAGTTATCGTGCTGGCTTAGAGTTAGAGGCTGCCGCCCACCTGCATGAAAAACTGGACGTGACGGCTAATGCAACCATCAGTGACAACCGGATCGACGAGTTTGAAGAAGGCATCGACGATTGGGACAGTGGATGGCAGGTCCTAACTACGCATGTGCGAACACCCATAGCGTTTTCACCGTCCACGATTTTGCAAGCAAGTGCTAGATATCGCTGGCTCAAAGGGCGTAAATCCAAGTTGGAGAGTGAATGGTTGCAAAAGTATATTGGTAAACAATACCTAGATAATACCGGCAGTGACCACAGCCGCTTGGATCCATATCACCTGTCAGATCTACAGATAAGGTATCATGTCACACCGTCTTGGTGCCGTGAAGTATTGTTGGGACTTTCATTGCAAAATGTGTTTGATCTCGACATCGTCTCTAATGGCTGGATTTATCGCTTCAAATCTGAGGGCTATGATCCCCGAAGCGACGATGCTCATGCGCGAAAGGAGCATGGTAATTTATACAACCTGACAGGGTACTATCCGCAGGCTGGTCGAAATATCTTAGTGAATCTGAAGATTGGGTTCTAAATCTTCAGAAGTTGTAGGTGAATCCAGCCCGGATGCTGAAAGGAACGTCGAGTGAGTTCTCATCTTCCAGCAGATTGTAAAGGATGGAAATTTCGGATGCAAATTTGCCTCCAGAATTATACCCTGCACCGATGTAGAAATTATTTGCTGTCTCTTTTACCAGGGTTGGTATGCCATTGATGATGAAGGCGTTTTTTTCGTTGGCGATTTCGTACTCGGCATGACCAAAAATCTGCCGGTAAACCTTGGCACGGGCAAAAATGGCTCCTGATAGCTCAACTGGATTAAACTTGAAAGTCTCCCTTTGACCCCTGATCTTGATGTACTGATAAGAAATGCCCAGCCTAGGGCCAAGTGAAATGGCGTCGGTGATCTTGTAGCCCATCATAGGAAAGAGTGCAATCAGGAAAGAACTCTGCTGATTAAAAGACTGAAATCCCAATCCCGCACCACCCCCATACCAGAGTTGCTGGGCAAAGCTGCTGCTCGTCTTTCGTCGACTGGATTGTGCCTGGATGTCCGATGCACCTAAACTCAGTGCGAAGGTTAAGACCATGGTGAAGACAAAACTGACTTTCATAGGTGGTTTTAATATTTGCAGCACAGTGACGCCATATCGGCTAAGATAGAATATCTTCTTCGGTCGTCTTGAGATGTTAAAACTTCTTTAACAACAATTTCGACATTGAATGGATCATTATAATAGGAGCGGCTGAGACCATTATATTTGCGTGCCAGATAACAATCTTGTCCAGTTTCGGCAAAGGGAAAAACGCTGGTTGCTGTCGCTGGCATAGTCATTGGGTGGATCTACTGAAGCGTTGAATGGATCTGATGTTGGGAAGAAGCTGCCTGTAGCCAAAGTTAGAAATCGATTTGATTAAAAAGATTTGCATCCTTCTCAGTATTACCTTGATGGGGGTTGCTCCAACGGAGCACCTGCTGAGTCAATGTGCGTTGCCGAATAAACTCCCTATCAGAGACCTGAATACGACTGCCGGGTTTTTTAGGGTAGAAAATCTCGCCGTACCTGATCTGAGCAGTCCCGGACAGGGTGTTTGTCAGATCAACGTGCGATTTAGACACGCATCGATTGGAGATGTTACCCTGGCGCTCAGTGCACCAAATGGAAAATCATACAGACTGATCGAGGCTGCAGGGTCCCGACCTACAGCGGGAACTACCTGGGATATCACCTTTGTCGGCTGCAACCAGACCCCAAATCCGGATGAAGGTAACTTCATCAAACCAGCATGGGACAGTGATCAGGACTGGGGAACTAACCGTACCTATCGCGGTTCGTACCATCCAGTCACCTGCCTAGAGTCGATCAATACTGGTCCTGCCAATGGAATGTGGACTGTATCGGTGGTGGATGTCACCGGTGAGGGGAGTGGAGAGATCGAAGCTTTTGAGGTAGTATTTTGCAATCCGCAGGGGATGACTTGCTCAGATTGTGTGCTCAATGCCGGAAGAGTGACCGTCGACACCTTATCCTATTGCGGTGGTGATCCCATGCTTTCCAATATCCGGATTTTTCCCACCATCACCGGTACCGAGCCCGATCCGGCCAAGTATAGCTATCGATATGTTGTGACATCGGCAGGAAGGATCATCCAGATTGCTCCAGTGCCCGATTTATCAGGGGACGCTAAGGGCAATTATGTCATCTGGGGACTTTCCATCGCCAATCAAGACCTAGGGGTCCTGCCAGGTATGATTGGGCGTACCATCGGCTATTTGAGAAACGAGCTCAATCCCAAGAAACTTAGGATCTGTGGATCTATTGCTCAGGGATTCAAGATTGTGGAGATTCTGTCTGATCCCGGCACCTTTCACGTGGTCGATACTTTTATCTGTGCAGCAGCACCGATCGAGTTTGGTACCAAGTTCATCACAACTCCTGGAATTTTTGTCGAGACACTGACCTCATCGAGGGGCTGTGATAGTATTGTCGAACTGCGTGTAAAGGAGTTTAAGGCTGCCGATCCCATTACCGATCCCGGTACGTTGACATGCAGCAATAAGCCTCTGAGCCTTGCCTGGACGAATAATCAGTATGCCAAAACCCCCAGCTACCAGTGGTCTACTGTGGATGGCAGTATTTTATCAGATGCTCGAATGCACACAGTAGATATTGACCTGCCAGGCACCTATCAATTGGCTATGAGCCTGGATCAATGCAGGGACACCTTAACCATTTCTGTTTTGGATGATGGCACCTTACCAGAATTGGCAATATCGGATGTGGTGATGGATTGCAACGCAAATATCGGTTTACTCAGACCGGTGTCAAATGCTACGAGCTATCAGTGGTCAGGACCCTTTGGATATACAGCTTCGGTAAAGAATATCGATGTGACAGAACCAGGAGCCTACACTTTGGTGGCCACAGGCACCAACTGTGCAGTGCGAAAAACGATCCAGGTCTCAGCTGACTTTGACGCACCAAATGACGTCACGGTGGAGGGTGGTACCATCAGGTGTGCCATGGACACAGTGATGCTCAGTGCTGGTTCTTCTACTCCTGGGGTGACATACAGTTGGACTGGCCCTAATGGTTTTACATCCCAGGATCCCAATCCATGGGTGTCGGAGGTGGGTTTTTACACAGTCAGGGTCACTTCTCCCTCCGGCGGATGTACCGAACAGAGGCAGACCGAAGTGGTCAGCATCTTCAGTGAGCCGGTGATCAATATTACCGGTGCGACCTTGGACTGTGATGGTCTTACAAAGAGAATAATCACCTCCGTGAATGATCCATTGGCATCCTTTCAGTGGACTGGTCCCAGTGGATATACTTCAACAGCGAAGTCTCCAACTGTCAACACGCCAGGGGTCTACCAAGTGGTGGTGACCGACTCACGCCAGTGCACCTACTTGCAGACAGCGGCAGTGACGGTCGACACCATCCACCCCGTGGTCGCGGCAAACGATCTGAATCTCAGGTGCAAACAGGAGGATTTCATCCTGACTGCCTCAGTCTCCTCCCTGCACCCAGCCATCTACCGTTGGCGCGGTCCCAACAACTTTGCCAGCAATTCTCAAGATGCCACAGCCACGCAGGCAGGCACCTATACTCTGACTGTGGAGGATCCGGTCAATGGTTGTTCTGCCAAAGCAGAAGTAGTGGTCAGTCCAGATCCACAACAACCTGTTATCGAGACTGAAAATGGAGTGATTAACTGCACAAAGAGTCAGGACACGCTGGTCGTGACAGCCAGCTGTGTAGCGGGGTGTAGCACCGTTTGGACAGGCCCCAATGGATTTGCTATGATGGGAGATACAGCGATCGTGACGGCTGGTGGTAGTTATCAGGCCACGGTGACGGATCTGGCATCCGGATGTTTTAGTAAAGGTGCATTCATTGTGCGTGTTGATACCGTGGCACCTAAAAGAGATGTCAGAATCAGATCGATTGGATGTACGCGATCTGGCGAAATAAGCCTTCGGAATCAGAACAATTTTTCAGATTGGATTTGGAGGGACAGCACCTCTGGCGATAGCTCGATAAAAGCCACCATCAACACCTTTGCGCCCACGGTGTTTGATCTTGTCAGTCGCGGTAAAAATGGTTGCCTGGCCAGAGATCGATATAGCATGACGCGGATGGATGATGCACCGGATCTTTCCCTGAGGGCCGATACGATCAATTGTGCCAATGAAGTGGTCAGAGTGGCCACCCACATCGGCAATTACCCTACGTCTCAAATCGATTCCTATAGCTGGGTCTTGCCAGGTGGGAGCGCCAGTACGGCAGCCATTCCCCAGGTCTCACAACCAGGCAATATCACGCTGTCAGTGGTGATGAAAAACGGCTGTGTAGGCTCCGTTTCTGGGGTGGTTGACACCAACTTTAGCAAGCCTGCAGTTCAGGCACTGGGAGGTGGTTTTAGGTGTAGGGATGCAGGCTTGACCCTTGATTTTTCCAGTACAAAAGAACCCCTCTTCACCAGTTGGACCGGACCAAATGCATTTGCCAGCAATGAGCGAAATCCGATCGTACCGCTGCCAGGAGTGTATACATTAAATATATTGGGATCTAATGGATGTGCAGCATCGGACACAGCTTTAGTTTATTACACCGATCGATTGCCTCAGCTAGAGCTAGTGGGAGATACGATCACATGTTATGACCCAGCAGGGGACCTAGCCTTTAGGACGGATGCACCAGTGGGTTACAGTTTTAAGTGGCTTGATCCAGGTGGTCGCCTCGATAGCCTACGACAGAGCATAAGGACCACACTCGTGGGCCCATATCAGCTGGAGATCATCGATCAAAATGAGTGCCGGGTCATAGAAGAAGTACGCATTGAAATCGATACGATTTCTATCGGACAGCAAATCACTTCTAGTCTGGTGTCATGTGCCGAGCCGAGTACTCAGTTGACTCTAGACACCTTTTTCGATTTTTTAAGTTATCGATGGTCATTTGATTCGATGGTGATTAGTACCGACCGTCAACCAACGGTGATCGGCGGTGGCATATATACACTGGCCACCATCAACACCAATGGTTGCGAGAGGGAGATCAACCATCAGGTCAGGGCAGATACCATTTCACCAAAATTTGACTTGCCTAATGACACCCTAGACTGTTCGGTGACGAGACTCACCTTGCGGCCCACCGTGGTTAACAATGCATGGAGCTATGCTTGGCAAGGACCCAATGGCTTTACCTTTAATCGTGCAAATCCTCTCATCACAGAACCTGGTATTTACACTGTAAGGGCCACTTCGGCTAATCAGTGCATCACAGAGAAGCAGTCTTTGATTAGTTCTGATGTTTTTTTTCCGGAGATCTCCGTCGACGATACATTTCTGCCCTGTAGTGGGGATTCTGTCAGACTATCCTTTAGTAGTACCAGTGTCTTAGCTGAGGCCAACTGGTTTGGTCCCAATAATTTTTACGTTGCCGATACCATAGCTAATACCCTGGATGCCGGGGTCTATTACATCGTGGTAAAAGCACCGAATGGATGTCAAGTCGTGGATTCCCTGCTGGTCAATGCCGATCCTCAACTCGTGGCCCCGATCCTTGCCACACAAAATATTGACTGCACGCACCCAACTGGATCAATGGCCATCACCAATGTGATGGAGGATTTTGCCTACACCTGGATCCACGGACCCGATGCTTTCGTGGATACGATGGTGACCACTGTAGATCCTGGTGATTTTCGGTTGGAGGCACTCCATATCCCCAGTGCCTGCTTGATTAGTGATCAGGTCTCGATCGTCATCGATACCGTTGCACCCGCAGTGCAAATCGTAGAAAACGATTCGATCATCTGCACCCACCGGGAGATCACCTTGGGATCAGAAGTAGACACCGCGGTACTGTATCGGTGGTCTACACTGGACGGAACCATAGTGACCCTAGACACGCTACCGGCCATTTCCGTCGACACGCCGGGACTGTACCAATTGGAGGTGACCAGCAGACACAACAGCTGTGTGGCTGTTGACAATTTTTTGGTGGAGGAGTCCTTCAGCGATTTGACAGGTGTGCTGCTCCAGGTGACTTCAGCTGACTGCCATGGCGATGACGATGCAGTCATACGTATAGACAGTGTAAGGGGCGGTGATGGACCCTATATGTTTTCGCTGGGTGGTGATTTTTTCACCAGCAGAAATGCATTTACTTTTTTAACACCTCAGACCTATACTTTACACATTAAGGATGTCAATGGCTGTGCTTACGACACCACTATAATGGTCGATCGAGCAGCAACTTTCGACCTGGCATTTCCACAGGACGAATACCGGATCAATTTAGGTGATGATCTCGAACTGGCTTTTGAGACTGACCTTCCAGAAGAAGATCAACTCATAGTGGACTGGAGTGGGCCAAGTACTCCAGATACGAGCTCTTGTCAGATCTGCCCCAGCATCGTACTAATGCCACTCTATAATACGGAGGTCAAGGTGGGTGTACTCTCCCAGGAAGGCTGCCTGATGGAGGAAACTGTACTAATACGTGTCACTGACCCAGGAGGCATTTTTGTACCAAATGCCTTCACGCCGAATAACGATGGTGTGAATGACTTTGCGGAGGTATTCACTGGTGCGAATATTCAGCATGTTGCTTCTTTCGAGATATACGACCGCTGGGGCAACAATGTTTTTAGTGCATTCAATTTTCCACCAGGATCTGAGGCAGCCCGATGGAATGGCAATTATCGAGGTGAATTGCTAAATCCCGGTGTTTTCATCTACCAAGTAAAGGCCATTGACATCCGTGGTAAGACGAAAATCTTAGCTGGAGACATGGCATTGTTGCACTAATTAACCCCGTTTGACAGGCCTAATTTTCGACCTCTACAATACGGGCATAGGGCGCTATGCGTCGAACTGCTTGGATGCCGTTTCTACAAGAAGCAGCTGATTTATACATTTGGCTAGTGCCAATAACCTGCTTGTTGGCGGCAAGAAGGTTGAACATGTACCTTCCATCTTTCCCTGTCTTTCGTTCAAAACGCTCATCAAGCTGTGCGTTCTTTTGGACCGACTGCACTCCGTTGGTGCATGCTGCTTTGGTGGCATAGCCCTGGCTTCGTAGGATCGTCTGTCCATTTTTGGCTTTCAGTCTGAAGTAGTGCTTTCCCTTGCTTTCAAAAATCTCAAATTTCATAAGTAGTTAGTGGATTTAAATTGGATTGAAATGATTTGTAAACCTTGTCCTGATGTACATTTGCTGATCTCCGGTAAAAGTCGTACAAAAGTTACAAAATTTACCTCATCCGACATCGTACCAGCGCAGAAACCATTTCCATTTGCTCTTCTCTGGTCAGATTAGAATTGTCGATGACCACCGCATCATCGGCTTTCACCAGTGGACTCACTTTCCGGCTTGTGTCGATTCGATCCCGCTCTTTCAAATTTCTGGTGACTTGTTCTCTTGGAATGTGCATCTCATGTGTGCCGAGTTCCAGATATCTTCGACGGACGCGTACATCCAGGTCGGCGCGAAGAAAGACTTTTAATTCTGCATCGGGGAATACGACAGTACCAATATCCCGTCCATCCATAATCACTCCTCTGCGCTGAGCAATTTCCTGCTGTAGTTTTACCATCGTCTCTCTGACCGAAGATATCTTAGCTACTTGGGATACATGCTGGTCGACCTCTTGTGATCTTAGCGCATCGCCAGGTAAGGTGCCGTTGAGACTAACCACATGTTTTACTCCATCTGGTACAAAGGTCAAATGAATGTCTGTCAGGGCTGCTCCGACCTCTGGGATATTGTGGATGTCTACCTTGGTGTTGAGAAAATGCAAGGTAGCCGCACGATACATGGCTCCTGAATCTATATGTATCAGTCCAAACTTTCGTGACAGATCAAATGCCAGGGTGCTCTTGCCGCAAGCAGAATATCCGTCGATGGCTATAATTGGTTGTCGATTCATGATCCCAAATGCTTCACATCTAGTTCTACGTTGTCGCTTTGCAAATAGTATATCCCAAATCCCATCATCATGCTTCTGTTATTGAGCGAAAAATACTCAGCTAGGTGGTCATGCCATCCCAATTTCTAGAAACAGCCAAACCTGAAACTTGCCCAAGCCTGACCGTTTATTTCGGCTAGCCACCTCCCTGATGCACGAGGTTTCGCAACTGATTTGCTATAAAGTCGCATGTCTATATGGGTCAGCAAAGGAGGTGATGAGAAATCTCGATGTATAGGCACTAGGATAAATCAGTACTCATCTTCATTAAAGAGAAAATCATCTTTTCGGGGATAATCTGGCCAGATATCTTCGATTGATTCGTAGATTTCTCCCTCGTCTTCCATCTCTTGCAAATTTTCGATGACTTCGAGTGGTGCACCTGATCGGATGGCATAGTCGATCAATTCATCCCGGGTGGCGGGCCATGGTGCATCTTCGAGATGGTAAGCGAGTTCTAGTGTCCAATACATAAATAAAAAAAAGCTAGTTCAAATAAAGTAATATGTGCATGCCCGGTAATTTGCGCAAAACTATCAAATACTGAGAGATAGACAAATAACTTTTTGCGGTCAAATACACGTTTTCATGACCACATTTAGGGTTGAAAAGTTCCCACAGCTCTTTGAAATCTTAATTTTCCTATAATAACCTCAAGAGCTGAGCATTACACATGACAAAAAAGTGTAGTATGAAGGGGGCACAATCTCGATTTTTGATCAGGTGATTATGATGATCATATAATCATCATGGCGTCGCCGTAGCTAAAAAATCGATATTTCTCCTTAATAGCTACCTGATATGCCTCCATGATCAACTCATATCCACCGAAGGCACAGATCATGATGAGTAGGCTAGACTTAGGGAGGTGGAAGTTGGTAATCATAGCATTTGCAATATGAAACTCGAAGGGAGGATAGATGAAGAGATTGGTCCATCCCTCGGCAGATTTAAGCATGGATTCAGCAGATACTGCCGACTCTATCGAACGCATGGAGGTCGTCCCTACAGCGCAGACTCGTCCATTACCCTTTTTTGCTTCGTTTACGACATCTACGGCATCTTGCTCGATGCGAAAGTACTCAGCGTCCATCTTATGCTTAGAAAGGTCTTCGACTTCAATATTCCTGAATGTACCTAGGCCCACATGAAGTGTCACCTCACCAAAGTTGATGCCCTTGATTTCGAGTCTCTTGAGCAGTTCGCGGCTAAAATGCAATCCAGCCGTTGGTGCAGCCACTGCACCCTCTTCTTTGGCATATACGGTCTGATACCGCTCGCGGTCAATATCTTCGATTTCCCTATCTATATATTTCGGTAGTGGGGTATTGCCCAAATCAAAGAGTACTCTCTTAAACTCATTGTCCGGGCCGTCAAAGAAAAAGCGTATGGTACGGCCTCGGGAGGTCGTATTGTCCACCACTTCAGCCACAATCACATCTTCATCCTCGCTATTCTTAAAATATAGCTTATTTCCAACCCTGATTTTTCTGGCCGGGTCTACCAGGACATCCCACAGCCTCGCATCCGCATTGAGCTCACGTAATAGGAATACTTCGATCTTTGCTCCTGTCTTCTCTTTTCTTCCATATAGCCGCGCAGGGAAGACTTTGGTGTTGTTGTAAATGATGGCATCTCCATCCTCGAAATAACCAAGGATGTCTCGAAAAGTCTTGTGTTCAATCTTGCCCGAATCCTTGTGAATCACCATGAGCCGGGAATCATCTCGATTTGGCAATGGATAGTTGGCGATCAACTCCTTGGGGAGGTTGAAACTAAACTGAGAAAGCTTGGACTTCATGCACTATATTTTTTCAGAAAGACTCACAAATGTATGAAAACTTAACTTCCGAGGGTGCTACATAATCTATACACCTGATGTATCATAATAGTGCCGTTTTTTTTGTCTTTCACTCACATATCTGTGTCCTGGCTATCGCGCTAGAAAGGATGTCATCAAGTCATCACCTCACGGTGGGAAGGGATGATCCATTGGGGATGCAGTGAAGGGAGTGCCTTAGCAGATATTTTGGACCAGTTAATCGATATGATGTGCAGGGAATGAGCTTTTGCTTATATCTTTATCCATGATAATAGCAATATGCAGATCCTCTATAGGATATTTAAGGAAAGTGTGTACCAGGCCTTCCATCAGCTTCGGTCCAACAAGCTGAGAAGCTTTCTTTCTCTGCTGGGAATCTGTGTTGGGATCTTTTGCATCATTGCAGTCATGTCTGCCGTCGATTCGCTTGAAGACAATATCAAAGGCAGTTTTGAGCAATTGGGCAACGATATGCTCTATATCAGCAAGTTACCCTGGGCTGAGAATCCCGGCGAGAGTTATTGGAAGTATTTCCAGCGACCAGTTCCAGATCTTGACGATTACCGGACCATAAAGGAAAGGGTCAGATCTGCGCAAGCAGTTTCATTTATGGTGAGGATAGGGTCGCGGACGATCAAGTATCGCTCAAACAATGTCCAAGGTGTGTTTGTCATGGCGATGACCTATGAATATGGCGACATGTTTAGTCTACAATTGGAGAAAGGTCGGTACTTTTCTCCACATGAATACGCCACCGGCAGCAACAAGATCATCCTGGGTTCCACGATTTGTGATGAGCTTTTTGGCTCCATTGACCCGATCGGCAAGCAGGTGAAGCTGATGGGCAAGACGATGCAAGTGATTGGTAAAATCAAGAAATCGGGCAAAGCCTTAGTCAATCCTTTCGACTATGATGAGGCATTGTTGATGCCATATACCTTGGCCAAGCAGGTAGCGGATGTACGCATGCGTAGAAATCCCTGGGGAACCCAATTGAATGTGAAGGCCGCTACGAATGTGGGCATCGATGAATTACGGGATGAGGTGACAGGTATATTGCGAGCTCATCGCAGACTTAAACCTAGAGAAGCTGATGATTTTTCCATCAATGAGATTTCGATCATCACCAGATTTTTGGACAGCATTTTCAATGTGCTAAATCTAGCTGGCATTATGATTGGTCTCTTTGCTATCCTAGTTGGCATGTTTAGTGTAGCCAACATCATGTTTGTCAGTGTCAAGGAGCGGACTAGGTTTATCGGCATAAAGAAAGCTCTGGGTGCCAGGCGTTACTTCATACTGTTGGAGTTTCTGGTGGAGGCCATCGTACTCTGTATATTGGGAGGATTGATGGGCTTGGGGATGGTTTACATCATCATGAAGGTCATCTCGCAAGTACTGGAATTTGAGATGTACTTGTCGATTGGAAATGTCCTGGTGGGACTACTCTTAAGCATCGTGATTGGAGTAGTGTCGGGGGTGATACCTGCCTATCAGGCTGCCAAGTTAGATCCAGTGGACGCTATGCGCAAATAATGGGTGAACGCAGGCAGCTTAGATTGCACAACAGAGCCATGTTAGCTCCCCTGACATTAGCCTGAAATGTATTTAGATATAGAGAGCCCCTTACTTGACGTGGTCGACCACTGCAGCAAAAGCGTCTGGATGGTTGAGTGCCAGGTCGGCCAGAACCTTGCGATTTAGCTTTACGTCTTTCTTGGTGAGTTGGTTCATGAATGTGGAGTAAGTCATCCCATGCATACGTGCTGCAGCATTGATCCGCACGATCCACAATCTACGAAACGATCTTTTCTTGTTGCGTCGATCTCGATATGCATAAGTTAAGCCTTTCTCTACAGCATTCTTAGCTACGGTATACACTTTAGACCTGGCACCGAAATATCCTTTAGCTTGTTTGAGGATCTTCTTCCTCCTGCGACGGGAGGCAACTGAATTGACTGATCTTGACATTTTACTATTTGTTTATAGAGTGCAGAGATTTCTCAAAACGAAATACTTGGGTCCTGCAGCTCTTCTGAAAAAAAAACTATATGCAGAGCAGGCGTTTGATGCGCTTTTGGTCGGCCTCGCTGATCAAAGTAGATTTCACCAGTCTGGTTTTTGCCTTCTTACTCTTGTTTCTCATCATGTGAGAAGTGTAAGCCTGAAACCTCTTGATCTTCCCGGAACCGGTGCGTTTAAATCTCTTTTTTGCACTGGAGTGCGTCTTCATCTTAGGCATATGCTCAAAGTTTCTGATTTAAAACTCAAAATAAGGAGCGCAAAGGTACAAATTACATAGCTATATGCAAGTTCCTTTTCTACCTAAAAATCACGATATCCCCACTCAGTAGTAACGGGGAAGGGTATAGTGCCTCAAGTGGAGCGCTATGTCTGACACTATTTCTTCTTTCTGGGCGTCACGATCACAGACATTCTCCTACCTTCCAATCGGGGTAGTTCCTCTGCAGCACCATGTTCTTCGAGTTCTTTTAGAAAGCGTAATAGTAGCAACTCGCCCCTTTCCTTAAACACGATGGAGCGACCTCTAAACTGGACGTAGGCACGCACTTTGGCACCTTCCTCCAGAAACTTTTTGGCATGCTTTAGCTTGAAATTGAAGTCATGATCATCCGTGTTTGGACCAAATCTCAACTCCTTGATGACCGTCTTGATGGTACGAGATTTAATCTCTTTATCCCTCTTTTTCTTGTCGTAGATAAATTTTTTGTAGTCGATGATCTTACAAACCGGTGGATCTGCAGTCGGTGAGATTTCCACCAGGTCAAGGCCCATTTCTAGTGCCCACTGCTTGGCGATATCAGTTTGATAAATGCCCGCGTCTACAGGCTGACCAATGGTTTCACTTAATGTCTTGAGGTTGTCGCCCACCAATCTGATTTGTGGCACTCTGATGGAGTCGTTGGTACGATAATGATAAGTGTCTTTCTGTCTTGTTTTCTTGTGTCTTTTAGCCAAATGAATTTGTTTTGTTAATAAATTAGAACGATAATAAAATAGTGGTGTCAAGGATGGCTCTGCCGGCCCTAATTGCTGCGACCTGACCCTTCAGGGAATACAATTCTCATCAGGGTTATTTGATGTCTGATTCCATTTCCTTGGCTACGATTTGAAGCTCTTCCAGGTCTTCTTTTAAGACCGCTTCCAGGGATGCTCCTTCGGGTGGATTCTCATTGAGTATGTATTCAGCCAATGGATCTTCAATGTATTTTTGAATGGCACGGTGCAAAGGTCTTGCCCCAAATTGGGGATCAAAACCTTTCTCCGCCACAAACTTTCTGGCTTCCTCGGATAAGGTCAGTTGGAATCCCATGGCATCCAGTCTCTTGAAGAGGTCTTTCAGGGTCACGTCGATGATTTTAAAGATATCCTCCTGATCAAGACTGTTGAAAATAACTACATCGTCGATCCGATTAAGAAACTCTGGTGAGAAAGTCCGCTTGAGTGCATTTTGAATCACCGTCTTGGAGTTTTGCTCCGCATTGTCTTGTCTGGCTTTGGTGGCAAACCCCACACCCTGACCGAAATCCTTCAACTGTCGCACTCCAATGTTGGATGTCATGATGATCAAAGCATTCTTAAAGTCCACCCTTCTACCCAGTCCATCTGTCAGTTGACCATCATCCAAGACTTGTAGTAAGATGTTGTAAACATCGGGATGTGCCTTCTCGATTTCGTCAAGCAGGATCACCGAGTAAGGTTTCCTACGTACCCTTTCTGTGAGTTGACCACCCTCTTCATAACCTACATATCCCGGGGGCGCCCCAATGAGTCTACTCACAGAAAACTTTTCCATGTATTCACTCATATCCAACCTCACCAGGGACTCATCTGAGTCAAACATGTATCTGGCCAAGGCTTTGGCGAGCTCTGTCTTTCCTACTCCTGTCGGGCCCAAGAAGATAAATGAGCCGATGGGTCGTGAAGGATCTTTGAGGCCAACCCTATTTCTTTGGATGGCCTTAGTGATCTTTTCGATGGCTTCGTTTTGGCCGATCACTACTTTTTTTAGGTCATCGGTCATGTGCACCAGCTTCTTACTTTCACTCTGTGCCACTCTTTGGACGGGTATCCCGGTCATCATAGCCACTACCTCGGCGATGTCTTCCTCAGAAACGGGAAATCGCTTTGTTTTGGAGTCTTCTTCCCAATTGACCTTCGATTCTTCCAGCTGCCTGACCAGACGAGATTCTTGATCGCGCAGATCGGCAGCTTTCTCATATTGCTGATTTTTGACGGCTTGGTTCTTTTGCTCCTTCAGCCCCTCTATCTTTTTCTCGAGTTCCTCAATATGTTTGGGGACGTGTATGTTTTTCAGGTGCACACGAGCGCCGACCTCATCCAGCACATCGATCGCCTTGTCTGGCAAAAAACGGTCAGTGACGTAACGGTCACTGAGCCTCACACAAGCTTTTACTGCCTCATCGCTGTATCTGACATTGTGAAAATCCTCGTACTTGGGTGCGATATATTGTAGGATGTTGACCGCTTCCTCTGCGGTGGGTGGATCAACGATGACCTTCTGAAAACGTCGATCCAGTGCTCCGTCTTTCTCGATGTATTGTCGATATTCATCCAAGGTCGAGGCACCGATGCACTGCAGTTCACCACGTGCAAGGGCAGGTTTGAAAATATTAGACGCATCTAGAGAACCAGTAGCTCCACCAGCACCAACGATGGTGTGAATCTCATCGATGAAGAGGATGACGTCGCGTGATTTTTCCAATTCATTCATGATGGCTTTCATCCGCTCCTCAAATTGGCCACGATACTTAGTGCCAGCTACCAGTGCTGCTAGATCTAGCATCACGATGCGCTTACCAAATAGAGTGCGTGAGACCTTGCGTTGATTGATCCTAATGGCCAAACCCTCTACAATGGCTGTTTTGCCGACTCCTGGCTCTCCGATCAGGATGGGATTGTTCTTTTTTCTCCTGCTTAATATCTGGGACACACGCTCGATCTCTGTTTCCCTGCCGATGATGGGATCTAGCTTATCTTCATCCGCCAATTTTGTGATGTCGCGTCCAAAATTATCCAGAACAGGTGTCCTTGACTTCGAAGTGCCCTTACGCTGGTACCTGCCGGATCCGGGCTCCTCCTCCAGGGGCATATCTGACTCGGAAGTTGACTCTGAATATATGTCGTCCTGAAATTCGTCCTGCTGCTCAGACAAATAGAATAGTTCATTCTTGAAAGTATCGTAATCGATGTCAAACTGTCCCAAAATTTTTGAAGCACGGTTGTCTTTGTGCTTCAATATAGACAGCATCAAATGCTCAGGTGTCACCTCATCATTCTTGAGAACTTTGGCCTCCAATAGTGAGACTTTGAGCACCTTGGCAGCATACTTGTCCAATCTCTCTTCTATCACTTTCCTGTCTGACTCTTTGTCAGGTGCAAAATCACTAGACTTACTTCGTTTGCTCTCAATGTTCTGCTCGATATATTCCCGTACCTCATCGATATCGACTTCTAGTGACTCTAAAACTTTATTGGTGAGATAATCTCTCCCGTGCAGAATGCCTAGCAATAAGTGCTCTGTGCCCACAAAATCATTTCCCAGCCTTAGCGCTTCACTGCGACTTGTTTTAATGATCTCTTTGATTTCTCTTGAGAACTTGTTCATATGTTCATAATGCTTTGCCAAACAATAATACTATTAATTGCAGTAAGTAACAATATGTTTTAGCGATACTCCTAAATGTGCGAGAAAACCATGCCATAATCGATTTTGCTGCTATTTTGTCAAAATTGCGCAAGTACCCTACTTGAAGTAACAGGGATAGAGCATGGGTAACTCCCATTTATGTGGGTTTTAATGGTACCATAACACTCTGTAGGAGATGGATCATCCCACTGTGTCTTGAACCAGCATGTTTGACTGTCATGCCAAGCGTTAATATCCGAGGTTGGAAGCTTTGGAGATCTCGTACAAATTTGATAATCTGACGGGTATGCTGATCAAGTCATTCTTTGTACCTTGGCGCCACTAATAAGAGATGGCACATGAAGTATTCCATAGATAAGCAAGATAGATACGCGATTATGACTTTGGATCTAGAGAACTTAAACTCGGTCGTGGCACCAGATCTGAAATCCGAGTTCGTCATTCTACGCAACGAAGGCATTCCCAACTTTGTCTTGAATCTTACAAATGTAAAGTATGTTGATTCATCGGGCCTTAGTGCCATCCTTACCGGCAATCGACTATGGAAAGGCATCGGTACCTTTATCGTGACAGGCGTGGATCACGATGCCGTGAAGAAACTAATCGAAATTTCACGTCTCGATTCAATCATCAATGTAGTGCCGACCGTAAGTGAGTCCATTGATTTCCTATTTATGGAAAACCTGGAAAGACAATTGGAGGAGGAGTAGTATAAGGAGACCTCACAGATTATGGAACGTGGATAGTCATACCTGTGATGACAGGCGCTATGAATCAATCGGTGGTGCCAGCATGGTGTTGGCAGGACAAATTGGGTAGCAGGAAGCACCCTAAGAGCTCGAAGGTAGACTATGGAATGGACGTTGCAGGTACTTGGTATCAATTCTGCCGTCCCAATGAAGGGCAGACATCCATCATCCCAAATGCTGGATACTGGCCGCGAACTGTTTATGATCGATTGTGGGGAGTGTACGCAGATGCAGATGAGGGCCTACCGTGTGAAGGGCTCAAGAATAGGCCATATCTTTATCAGCCACCTACATGGAGATCACATCTTTGGACTGCCGGGATTGATTACTTCGTTTAATCTCAATCGCCGTACTTCCCCCCTGAATATTTATGGTCCTCGGGGGATAAAGGCCTTTGTGGAAAGCATCGTCGAGACTACTCACCTAAATCTGGACTTTCCTCTACACATTGCCGAGCATCCTCACGACGTGTCACTGGAAATATGGCAAAGCCCATCTGTTGTAGTCCACAGTATACCATTGCTGCACCGTGTTCCCACTACAGGATACAGGTTTACCGAGCGCACAGACAGGAGAAGCATTGATGCTGAAGCTACTCGAAAGCACAGTGTACCATACCAGGCGTTTGCCGCACTGAAGGACGGAGCAGACTGGCAGCAGCATGATGGACTAGTGATTCCCAATGATGTGTTGACCGCAGAGGGACGAAAACCCTTGAAATATGCATATTGTTCCGATACAGCCTACGATCGGAGCATCATACCCTTGGTAGAGGGGGCCAACCTATTGTATCATGAAGCTACTTTCTTGGATGATATGCGTGAGAAGGCCCAGGCGAGGGGGCACTCCACGGCACTTCAAGCTGCTGTGATAGCGAGGGATGCGTCTGTATCAAAATTACTGTTAGGACATTTTAGTTCCAGATATCAAGACCTAAAAGTTTTTCAGGAAGAGGCGCAAATGGTTTTTCAAAACACTCAAATTGCGATAGAAGGCCAGGTTTATCCCATCGCCCATTAAAAAGATTTAACATATTTGAATAAAACTATATGTTGCTTTCTATATGTGTAAATAGCTGATAATGGAAGCATAATATGCTTGCGTGATTCATATATGATTTATTGGCCTCTCCTGGCTTAGTCTTTGTCATTCCTTGATGTGAGATAATGATTGTGTACTCTTCAAATTCAAGGAATGCTAAGAGTGTTACTGACCTTCATAGGGCTTTGCATTGCCCTATCCCCCCGATCCTCCTTCTTTGCTCAAAGTAATTGCGGTTTTGATCAGCGGTTTCACGAGCGGTTGGACCAAGATCCTGCCTTTGAACGAACATTGCAGACCAGGGAAAATGCGATTGCCACCAGATTAAAACAAAGACGGGTGGATAGGGGTGTTACCACCATCCCGGTGGTGGTACATGTATTGCACAAGGGTGAACGAATCGGCACCGGAACAAACATTTCTAATGCCCAGATCCACAGTGCTATCAGCCAGCTGAACAAGGCCTTTAATGGCGAAGGACACTATACAGGGCCCACATCAGACATAAGATTTGCCTTGGCGGCTCGCACCAATGATTGTGCTCCCTCCAGTGGCATCGTAAGAGTCAATGCCAATGGCCTCTGTGAAGCGGGCGATTGCTATGGTACGGTGGGTATAACCAGTAAAAATGAGTCTGCTGTCAAAGCACTTAGCTACTGGCCATCGGAGTCCTATCTAAATATCTGGGTCGTGTCAGAAATCGATGGCAACAATGCTTTAAATGGGATACAGGGGTTTGCACAATTTCCAGGAGATGCTCCTGCCACCGATGGGGTGGTCATATTGCATAATGCGATGGGATATGATTTGGCACAAACCAAAGGCTACAATCTGAAACAGACCACACGACTAAGTGCCATACTAGTACATGAAATCGGTCATTCCCTGGGGCTTTATCACAGCTTCGAGGGCGACGATTACAACCGAGATGGTTATGGAGATCGATGTCCTTCAGCATCCGGATGTGGAGCGTATAATGGCGATTGTGTGGCAGATACACCTCCGCACCGGAGATCTGCGGGAAACTGTGAGCCTAATCAAACCAATGTATGTGATGGAGGTCATTCCAACATCCGATTTATTCACAATTTCATGGACTACTCCTCCGAAGCATGCCAGACTGAATTTACCGCTGGTCAGATTGCGCGGATGAGAGCTGTACTTGCCACAGAACGGGCATCTCTAGCGTTGTCAAATGGTAACTTACCAGTGGTCACGGGTGGCCCGGTGTCAGCTACCTGCAGCCCACAAACCAAAAATCTTGCGACCGATCTGAAGTACGGCATCATAGAATTTAGACTAGGTACCATGGCCAAATCTTCCGGCACCGCCGTGGAGGATGGGGGCTATCTAGACAACTGGTGTGCGAGTTTCAACGTAAGATCAGGTACTTCCTATAATATCTCCCTGCACCTGAAGAATAAGCAAAATGTAGCGGTCTTCTGTGACTACAATGGTGATGGTGACTTTGACGATGTGGGTGAAAAAGTACTTTCATCTGACAATGCTGTCCTGCATGCTGGCGTGATGACCATCCCAGGTCACTCACGAAAAGCCGTGCCCATCAGATTAAGAGCCATCAGCGGATATCCTGGACTACCGATTCCCAACGCCTGCTATGCACCATACTATGGCCAGGTCGAGGACTACTCCCTCATAGTAGATGGACTCGAGCCCCCATCCAAGATCATCGAATTTGACGGCGATCAATCAGGGGGGGTGAATAACTTATTCTGGAAGATCGGTGACGAAATCAATGACCGTACTTCATACGTGCTAGAGCGGTCTGAAGACGGCTTGACCTTCGGAAGAATTGCTGCTTTTTCCGCTGGCAATAGCCACGACATAAAGCACACCGGGTACAAAGACATACCGGATGATCTGCAGAGGACCGCTTACTATAGACTCTTAGTGATTGGGTCAAATGGTGATCATACCTACTCTGAAGTGATCGAGTTGGGGTCTTCGGCGGTGGTAAAGTCGGATATCGGCATTTTTCCAAATCCGATTGTGGACCGGCATCTATTCCTCAGATCAAGACTTTCGTCCCTCCACTTGCAACGTATTGAGTTACTTGATGCTGCAGGTAGAATGCTTCAGACTATGCCTCTTGATCAGACCTCCGATAGAACCATGCAACTAAAACTGCCGGATATGGTGCCAGGCATCTACTATTTGAGGATCGTGGAGGATCACCAAAGTACGGTGCTTAAGTTGACCAAATTGTAATGGCTAACCGGATACCGGATTTTTATATAGGCATTGAGCATGATCTCTGATGGGTCTGCAAACGGGAGATACTCGTATATCCTTTCCATTTGGCGCAACAAACGTCCTCTAGTCATAAAATGGCCTTCATTTCTTTGGTGATGATTAGTCTCAAGGGAGGCTAGTACATGTATGATCATTGTGCACGATCTGCCATTGATCATGCTTCCTTTCCTCCCCTCTGGTGCCCCGATGGTGCTCTCTGCCCTACATCCCCGGCAACCACGATTAGATGATGAGTCACTTCCGCGATAATTTATTCTTCTGGCAAAGGGTTGTGTAAACTTTAGGAGATTGTATCTTTGTGAGCTTTAAATCGATCTGACGGACTAGATATGATGCTTAATCCGACAGATTGAGTACTGATCGAGTAGCTCAGCTGGTAGAGCAACGGCCTTTTAAGCCGTGGGCCCTGGGTTCGAACCCCAGCTCGATCACGAGGAAGCGCAACCAAATTGGTTGCGTTTTTTTATACCACGATTACTCCCATCCAGCCATCATGTCCTTTCCAGGGATGTCTGTCAAGAAGTTCATTTTAATGGCCAAGTGAGGGATCTTTGTCTCTATGCACACACTGATATCAAGCCTCTCTAATTAGATTAATTACTATCTTTAGCCATCTGCTTCTCAAGCTTATACAAATAGGGAGTTGGTTCATATATCTTACATGCTATCCATAGGCTTGGCGCTGGTGGTTGCTGTCAACCTGGGTGCCATTTACGTTGATGTAACCTTGCCTGCTATGCGCAGTATGGTAATAGATACTTCCGTTTCAGCATTACCACCGCTGGCTGGAGATGATCGTTCAGATGTGACCGAAGATGTGTCGGTTTTCATACCAGTGCTACTCAACGACAAATCTCGCGATGCAGCCCTAGATACATCCTCCCTGGTGCTGGACAGTCACGATGTGGCCCGACATGGAATAGCTACGACTGGTGCAAAGGAAGGCTACATCCACTACCAACCCCATCGGGATTTCTACGGTTTGGATTCGTTCTCTTACAACATATGTGACCTTCAGGGGCTGTGTGCCTCCGCTAAAGTGTTTGTGGAGGTCCATCCCATCAATGATCCCCCCTATATCAAGGATGATCATGTGGTCGTAGATGAAGATGGCTCCATTGAGATCGATTTGCTTGCCAATGATCACGATACGATGGATGCCCAAAGCATGGATCCTGGGAGTCTTGAGATTCTCCAACCTCCTCGTTATGGCGCCCTGACACTCGAATCCACGCAGCAAGTAAAGTATGTTCCTGATGCCAACTACTTTGGGGGAGATTTCTTTGTCTATCAAGTTTGTGAGCAGAATCTGGAGGATGAACCACTTTGTGGTGCAGCCACGGTGTATCTCAAAGTATCTCCCAAGAATGATGTCCCCGAGGCGGTCCCAGATTACGACACGACGTACCAGGACCTGCCCACGGTGATCGATGTGCTATCCAATGACCAGGATAGCATTGATCGGCGTACCGTAACTTTTCAGCTATCAGTAGATGGTCTAAGGCCTCCCATGCATGGATCGGCATTCGTGGATACCGATGTACAGCTGATCATTTATACACCGGATGACGGCTTTGTTGGTGAAGATCGATTTTTCTACCGCATTTGTGACCGTGGACCGGGTGTTGTCCTTTGTGATACTTCAGTCGTGGAGATGATTATTTTACCGAGCGATCTGGATCAGCAGGTCCTTGGTGGATCGGTCGGTACGGCCGGATCGGAATAAGGCCTTGCCACATCATGGATGCTATCCAAAGGATTTGCATTAGTCCACCTTTGTATAAGTTTTGGGACTGCTGATATCCCTGTCTTTTGCAAGTTGATTCCTCCTGAGCCGGCCCAAGGAGTGGGTGATAATTTGTCCATCACATAACCTTTGCTACGGAAGGCTTTCACTCATGGTCCAATGTGCATGGCAACTATGCTCCAGGAGCTTTAGGAGAAAGCTCTTATCACATCGTCGCTGATATCATCGATGTGCTCTAATCCTACTGAGATCCGGATCAGTCCATCGGTAATACCGACTGCCTGTCGCTCAGCAGCGGTCAGCTTCGAATGGGTGGTGGATGCAGGATGGGTCACGATGGTTCGGCTATCGCCCAGGTTGGCAGACAGCGAACTCATCTCAATCTGGTTGAGGAATCGAATACCCGCTTCAAGTCCGCCCTTCAGGACGATGGTTAATATGCCACCTCCAAGCTTCATCTGGGACTTGGCCAAACTGTATTGCGGGTGTGAAGTGAGATGTGGGTAGAGAATCTGATCTACGGCACTGTGATTGGCAAGTCTGTTGGCCAGTTCTAGGGCATTGCTACAATGACGCTCCATCCGTACGGGTAAAGTCTCTAAGCTTTTGGAGAGTAGCCAGGCGTTGAAGGGAGACAAGGCTGGTCCGGTATGGCGACAGAAGAAATTGACCTTCTCAATCAGATCCTGCCTGCCTAGAACTATACCACCCAATACACGCCCTTGACCGTCGATATATTTAGTGGCACTGTGCGTGACCATATGAGCACCCAACTCGATAGGCTTTTGAATAATGGGGGTAGAGAAGCAGTTATCAACGTTGAGAATCAGGTCATTTGCCTCGGCAAACGTTCCTGCTTTTTTGAGATCAATCAACTGCAATGCAGGATTTGAAGGAGTCTCGAGAAGGAGCATTTTAGTGTTGGGTTGGACGGCTTCCTCCCAACGATCTATGTCGTCATTATCCACATAGGAATGTGTGATGCCAAATCTCGGTAGCAATTGTGTCAAGAGCTGATGTGTAGACCCGAAGAGTGCGCGGCAGGCTATCAAGTGGTCGCCCGACTCTAGGATCCCGGCTATACTTGCCCATACAGCTGCCATACCGGAAGCAGTCGCAAATCCACTCTCAGCATCCTCGAGCATGCACATCTTGGTAATGAACTCTTTGGTATTCGGATTGGCGTACCTGGAATAGACATCCCCCTCGATTTCACCGGCAAACATACCCGCCATCTGGGCTGCGTCATCAAATACAAAACTTGAGGTAAGGAACATCGGTACGCTATGCTCACGATATTGGGTGCGTGGGGTTTGGGCACGAATCGTCTTGGTTTCCCTTTTTTTCTCATTCATTTGCTGCAGATGAGGTGCTGAAATCGTAGGTGATCACCGCTGTTTTCTTGAGGATTTGAGCGACCGAGCAATAGGTATCCAAGCTTAGATCGATGGCCTTCTTGGCTTTCTCCCGCTTGATGTCGCCAAATAAATCAAACCGCATATGGATGGTCGAAAATTCTGAATGGTGATCAACTTTTGTGCGCTCACCCACCACTGTGATTTTAATGTCCGTGCATCGCTGTCTTAGTTTCTTCAGGATCAGCAGAACATCGATGGCTGAGCAGCTCGCCAAAGACATCAGCAATAACTCCATGGGCCTGGCGCCTTTGCCTTCCCCACCAATGGATGGTGCACCATCGGTATCAACGGTATTTCCCTGTGCGTTGCTACTGCGAAGGTGATAGCTGCCTGAGACTCGTTTTGTCGATGTTTTTACTTCAGCCATGATTTTGTCCAAGTGTGGTCTATTTTCACCCTGCAAATGTGGGAAATATTTATGCAGATGCGGTGTGTCTCTCTAACAAAATGATCATCTGGCTGCGATAAATGGCAGCTATGCCTGAGTCGACACAGGTGTAGAGATCATATGTTTAGTCAGCTGAGTGTGCATCAGGCAAGTGTTTCTAAAATGGTATATTGATTTTCATAGATGTATAAATGACAGCTTTTCAAATGCTTAGTAAGGCAAGTCTGCGATTTTTGTGGATGACCATGTGCACTTCACCTATGAGATAATTCACAAGAGACCATAGGGTGTTCCAGAGAGCTTGCTTATCTTGCGTTTTCAATGACCAATCGTCGCTTGAAAATATTTAAGTATCCCCACACCCTTCATCTCGAATCCGGTGCCTCACTTGCTGAGATCGAGATCGGCTACACGACTTATGGTCGATTGGATGCAAGCAGGACCAATGTGGTATGGATCTGTCATGCCCTGACTGCTGATTCCAATCCGGAAGAGTGGTGGCCGGGATTGGTGGGACCCGGCAAGCTCTATGATCCTGATAAGTACTTCATCGTATGTGCCAATATGCTGGGTTCGTGTTATGGGAGTACCAACCCCGATAGCATCGATCCGGTCACGGGCAAGGCATATGGTCGGACATTTCCATTGATTACGATCAGAGATATTGTCAAAACCCTGCAGGAACTTCGAATTTATTTGGGTGTTGAGAAGATCTATCTAGCCACAGGAGGATCCATGGGTGGTCAGCAGGTGCTGGAGTGGGCCATCATGGAGCCGGACTTGATCGAACATCTGGTGGTGATTGGCACCAATGCCAGACATTCTCCGTGGGGCATTGCTTTCAATGAGGCACAACGTATGGCCCTACTCGCCGATCGCACCCTATTTAATGGTGAGGAGGAGGGTGGAAAATTGGGCATGGAAGCAGCCCGGGCTGTGGCGATGCTCAGTTATCGCAATTACGAGGCCTATCATCGTACGCAGATGGATGAGGAAGAGGGCATCGACGACTATCGAGCCAGCAGCTATCAGCAATATCAGGGTAGAAAGCTCAGCAGCCGTTTTACGGCGGGAGCGTACTGGGTTTTATGTAAAGCTATGGATACCCACGATGTTGGTCGTGGCAGGGGAGGATACCAGGCGGCCTTGAGTACGATCAGGGCGCGAGCCCTTATTTTTGGCATCGAGACAGATTTCCTGTTTCCCATCCGCGAACAGCAAGATATCCAGGCACATATTCCGGGAGCCTTGCTTCAAACCATCGATTCCCCTTTTGGCCACGACGGCTTTTTGATTGAATTTGAACAAATCGAGAAATTGGTGACTGATTTCTTAGTTGCTGAAGACCATTGAATTGAAGTAGGGTATTGTTTCTCAAACTACGAGGCTGGGAATCAGTAAGACCGTTCCTACAAACTTTGTGGTTTGTCCGGCTATGGACCGTCTTTCATTTGATCTTTTGTGAGTCAGCTACTGCTATGCATTTGCACAGAGACATTTGTCTGGCACAGTGAAGTGGGCCCAAAACCATTTGTGGCATGCGATTTGTGACTTCAAAGATCTGAACCACAGCCTATCTCGATCCATACACTTTGTAATCCGTGTTGCATATGGATCGAACCCTTTACTCAAAATCAAGGGCGTTTATTGTATTTTTCGTGCTGCTGGCTTCAGCGGCCATGTACAATACGTATGGTCAGTGTGTCTATACCACCTTGAATCCTGCGACTGGCTGTACAGCCAATGTACCTGCCCTAGCTGTGGACCTGACCTCTGATCCTGATGCGATCTGGACCTCGTGCAATATCAGTCGAGGCAGCAAATTTGATACCTGCTGTGGTACACAGCTACATAGCAACGATCGCTGCATCGAGTTTCAACTACAATTGCATCCTAATGCCGTGGGGATCATCTTTGAAGTTCCCACAGGCGCCGTTCCCTCCATCCTATACTACCGCATCGATTGTGGTCCAGCAGTTTTAGCTGGTCAACCCATTTGTGTCAATAATACAGGAGCCATCATCACCATCGATTTCTGTGAACCTGGCAACAATCCTAACACCTACCGGATTACATCTGTATCTGGATTTGCCCAGGGGCCAGCAGAAGTGACGGTCTCCGGCTGTAATGCTCAGATGCAGGTGACAGGTGAATACCACCTTCCCAGCATGACCTGGGATGCCGTAGACATGAACGGAAATCCCATCACCCCATCAAGTTTGAAGAATTACTACGAGTCATTTTTGAGTTGTACGTCAGGATGTGACAATCCCACTGCGACCGTGCCTTACGATCCGTCGCTGCCAGATACCATCTACTACGAGGTATGTGCCGATGTGCATTCTTCATGTTCTGGTATTTTCGCACCGGTCTGTGCGATTGCCAAGTTGGTGGTGCTTCAACCTCCGGAGATCAACATCGCTGACTACAATTTCTGTCCCGACGATCCCTATACGGTCACAGTGACACCACTGGACCCCATGGGAAACTACGAATACACCTTTTATGATGCTGCCGGTGGTACTGGCACCGTTGTCTGTGCACAGAGTTCTTCCACCACCTGTACTTACTCGACCCCGGGTGCCAAGTCGGTGCAGGTGGTGGATCTCGACTTGATATCCTTTGGGGCCTGTGCCTACAGCATTATAAATTTTAACATAGCTCTGTATGACGAGCCGGTGGCAGCCATCAATGGACCGCCATTTATCTGTTATGATATCGATTATGATTTCACTGCCGACGATGCTGGCACCGGAAGCAACACCATCTATACCTGGGATTTTGGTGCTGGAGCTTCTCCTTCCACCTACACCAATACAGGTAATAGTGGTAGAAACCCACCCGACGTCAGCTACTCTACCTGTGGGGATAAAACGATCACCCTGACGGTCGTATCCCCAGATCTCTGTATTGATCAGACAACATTGGTCATACAGGGTGACGAAGATCCACCAGTGATTGGCGCCAATTGCTTACCCTCTCCCACCGTGGAGTGTGGGGGGACAGCCATGAATGACGCAACCATTTTAGCCTGGCATCTCAACAATGTAGCCCTGCTGGAAGATCTCAATGGATGTGTCTCTGACGACTGCCCCTGGGTCGTAACCCATGATTTTAATGCAGGTAATTTTAACAATGGTGGTTGTGGGGCAGGCTCAAATACGGGCTCGATTACGGTGACCTATACAGTGGACGATGGATGTGGGTCCCCCGCTACCGTATCAGCCACTTTCACGATTGAGGATACCACACCTCCTACGATCGATGATCCTGATCTCGAGGATATGAGTTTTGACTGCGTGTTGAGCATTCCGGCACCGTTGGCAAATGCGACCCTAGAAGATAGCTGTGGTGACAACACGACGCTTACTTACATAGGAGATAGCCCCTCAGGCGATCCCTGTTTTGGCTTTGTCGTTACCCGTACCTATGAGCTCGAAGATGTCTGTGGCAATGTGACCACTCATTTGCAGCTTTTTACCTTAAACGATGATCAAGGTCCAACGATCGATTGTCCCAGTCAGATCACAGTGGAAGCATGTGGGGCAGAAGATCTGGCTACGCACACCGGACTGGCTTACAGCCCCAGCACTACCATCATATCTGAAAGCACCTTCAACAGTTTGCCTCCGGGCAACCAATCGGTATCTGACAATTGTGGCATTGAAACCATTGAGTATTCAGATGTCCAGACTGGCACTTGTCCTGCATCTTTCGTCCGGACCTTTGTCGCGACGGATAGCTGTGGTAACACAGACGTTTGCACCCAAAATATTACGATCACTGATCTCACTCCGCCAACGGTAGACTGCAGTGCTGCACAGAACTTGGAGATGCAGTGTGGTGATGACTATCAGGCATTGATCACCCAATGGATCATTGATACAGAAAACGATATTCTGGGTAGTGCAGGTACCGTCGATCCGTGTGGGGACGTACTAACTGTGACTAATGATTGGGATGGTACCTCAGTGCCCGATGTGAGTTGCGACCTGAGCACAGGTATGACGGTCAATTTTACCGTGGCCGACTCCTGCGGAAATGGGGTGGTTTGCCCACTGTTAGTGATTATTTACGATGATATTCCACCAAACATCAATTGTGCTGCCTACCCCGGAGCCACCGCAGAATGCTATCAAGAACTGCGAGACATCATCGTAGCAGATAGCATCTTGCTCGCCCAGGGAACCAATGTGAGTGATAATTGTGATACAGATTTTTCCATTACCATCAGTGGAATCCCAGCTTTCGACAATTGCCCGCAAAACAATATTCAGATCACCTACACGGTCACTGATGCTTGTGACAACTCGAGCACATGCACCATCACCTATCAGATAGCTAATGCTGATCCGGTGCCAACCTGCGATGGGGGCACTGCATTTGAATGTTATGATGATTTGATCGCAGAAGTAGAGGCCGATAGCCTCTTTCTCCTCAATCCATCAAATGTAGTCACCGCCTGCGATATGAGCTACACCGTCTCCGTAGGCCCCATACCATCCTTGACTAATTGCCCTGCAGATGTCACGGTCACCTTTACCGTTACAGATAGCTGCGGACGTACAGGATCCTGTGATGTAACTTACACATTTACTCAGGTAGCACCGACGATCACTTGTCCAGGATTGGTGCAGGTGGAGGGATGTGGTGCAGAAGATTTACTCGCGGCTACTGGACTGGCTTATAGCACTGTACAGGTCCCCATTGCGGTCGGCACTTTTCTGGGGCTATCTCCCGGATCTCCCACAGTTGATGATAATTGTGGCATCGATAGCTTATACTACTACGATGTTCAGACAGGCACTTGTCCAGCACAGTTTACCCGGACATTTGTGGTGGTGGATAGTTGTGGCAACAGTGATCAATGCACTCAGACCATCATCATCGATGATACCACTCCTCCAACGGTGGATTGTGTAGTCAGTGACCTCTATTTAGACTGCTCGGCGGATATTCAGGCGGAGATTACTGCTTGGATCGCCAATACACAGGCAGATATCCTGGCTAGTGTAGGCACCACCGATCCCTGTGGAGACATCCTGGATATCGACAATGATTGGGATCCTGCCAATGTACCCGTATTGAATTCCTGTGATCCAATGAGTGGAGGCATTCTAATCACCTTTACGGTCACAGATTCTTGTGGTAATCCAGCTACTTGCCCCGGCAGTGTTTTCCTTCAAGACACCGTAGCACCGACCATCAATTGTGGAGCCATCCCAGGTGGTACTTTTCAGTGCTATGACCTGCTGCTGGCCCAGATCTATGCAGATAGTCTGTCGGTCACCAACGAAATTTCAGGTATTGTCTCTGATGATTGCTGGGATGATTTTAGCGTGAGCATCTCACCCATCCCTAGCCTTGACAACTGTCCAAATCCACTTATACAATTGACCTATACAATCACTGATCCATGTGGAAACTTTGTCACGTGCGTGGTTGACTATGCAATAGATAATGCGGGACCAGTCATTGATGCATGCCCAGCGGATGCTACCGTAGCATGCTTCAGCGATATGGTGGCCCAGATTACTGCGGATAGCTTATCGCTAAGCGCAGGAGGAGTAACCATTGCTTGTGGCATGAGCTATATGGTGACCAGGAGTCCCTTACCAGCCTTTGACAATTGCCCCAACACTTATACCATCACCTGGACGGTGACCGACAGTTGTGGTCGACCAACCAACTGCACCACGGATTATACGATCAGCAATGCTGGACCGGTGATCGATGTCTGCCCTGCCGATGCTACTTTGGAGTGTCATTGGGATATGGTGGCCCAGATTACTGCGGACAGCTTAGCGCTGAGTGCGGGAGGTGTGAGCAGTGCCTGTGGTATGAGCTATGTGGTGACCAGGAGTCCCTTGCCAGCGTTTGACAATTGCCCCAACACCTATACGATCACCTGGACGGTAACGGATAGCTGTAACCGCAATACAAACTGTGCCACTACCTATACGATCAGTAATGCAGGACCGGTGATCGATGCCTGTCCTTCAGATGCAACGGTGGAATGCTATAGTGACTTATTAACACAGATTAGCGCCGACAGCTTGGCCTTAAGTGGTGGAGGAGTGACTACGGCATGTGGTATGAACTATTCATTGACCAGGAGTCCCTTACCAGCGTTTGACAATTGCCCCAACACCTATACCATCACTTGGACGGTGACCGATAGTTGTGGTCGACCATCCAACTGCACTACGGATTATACGATCGACAATGCAGGACCGGTGATCGATGCATGCCCAGCGGATATTACGGTATTGTGCTTCAGCGACATGGTAGCCCAGATTACTGCAGACAGCTTGACGCTGAGTGCGGGTGGTGTGACCAGTGCTTGCGGTATGAGCTATGTGGTGACCAGGAGTCCCTTGCCGGCGTTTGACAATTGCCCCAACACTTATACCATCACCTGGACGGTGACCGACAGCTGTGGTCGTCCAGTCAACTGCACTACGGACTATACGATCGACAATGCAGGACCGGTGATCGATGTCTGCCCAGCGGATGCTACGGTAGTGTGCTTCGGCGACATGGTAGCCCAGATCACCGCAGACAGCTTGACGCTGAGTGCGGGAGGTGTGACCAGTGCTTGCGGTATGAGCTATGTGGTGACCAGGAGTCCCTTGCCAGCGTTTGATAATTGCCCCAATACCTATACGATCACCTGGACGGTGACCGACAGTTGTGGTCGTGCGATCGACTGCACTACGGACTATACGATCGACAATGCAGGACCGGTGATCGATGTATGCCCTGCCGATGCAACGGTAGCGTGCTTCAGCGACATGGTGGCCCAGATCACTGCGGATAGCTTAACGCTGAGTGCAAGTGGAGTAACCAGTGCTTGCGGTATGAGCTATGTGGTGACCAGGAGTCCTTTGCCAGCATTTGACAATTGCCCCAACACTTATACGATCACCTGGACGGTGACCGACAGTTGTGGTCGTGCGATCGACTGCACTACGGACTATACGATCGACAATGTAGGACCGGTGATCGATGTATGCCCATCGGATGCTACGGTAACGTGCTTCAGCGACATGGTGGCCCAGATCACTGCAGACAGCTTAACGCTAAGTGCTAGTGGAGTCATCAGTGCCTGTGGTATGAGCTATGTGGTGACCAGGAATCCCTTGCCGGCGTTTGACAATTGCCCCAACACCTATACGATCACCTGGACGGTGACCGACAGTTGTGGTCGTGCGATCGACTGCACTACGGACTATACGATCGACAATGCAGGACCGGTGATCGATGTCTGCCCAGCCGATGCCACTTTGGAGTGTCATTGGGATATGGTGGCCCAGATCACTGCGGATAGCTTAGCGCTGAGTGCAGGTGGAGTGACCAGTGCTTGCGGTATGAGCTATGTGGTAACCAGGAGTCCTTTACCAGCGTTTGACAATTGCCCCAACACCTATACGATCACCTGGACGGTGACCGATAGTTGTGGTCGTGCGATCGACTGCACCACAGACTATACGATCGACAATGCAGGACCGGTGATCGATGTCTGCCCTGCGGATGCCACTTTGGAGTGTCATTGGGATATGGTGGCCCAAATCACTGCGGATAGCCTTGCGTTGAGTGGCGGTGGAGTAACCAGTGCTTGCGGTATGAGCTATGTGGTGACCAGGAGTCCCTTGCCAGCGTTTGACAATTGCCCCAACACCTATACCATCACTTGGACGGTGACCGATAGTTGTGGTCGTGCGATCGACTGCACTACGGACTATACGATCGACAATGCAGGACCGGTGATCGATGTATGCCCTACCGATGCCACTTTGGAGTGTCATTGGGATATGGTGGCCCAGATCACTGCGGATAGCTTAACGCTGAGTGCAAGTGGAGTAACCAGTGCTTGCGGTATGAGCTATGTGGTGACCAGGAGTCCTTTGCCAGCATTTGACAATTGCCCCAACACCTATACCATCACCTGGACGGTGACCGACAGTTGTGGTCGTGCGATCGACTGCACTACGGACTATACGATCGACAATGCAGGACCGGTGATCGATGTGTGCCCAGCGGATATTACGGTATCGTGCTTTAGCGACATGGTGGCCCAGATTACTGCAGACAGCTTGACGCTGAGTGCAGGTGGAGTAACTAGTGCTTGTGGTATGAGCTATGTGGTGACCAGGAGTCCCTTACCAGCGTTTGACAATTGCCCCAACACCTATACCATCACCTGGACAGTAACCGACAGTTGTGGTCGTCCAGTCAACTGCACCACGGACTATACGATCGACAATGCAGGACCGGTGATCGATGTATGCCCTGCCGATGCAACGGTAGCGTGCTTCAGCGACATGGTGGCCCAGATCACTGCGGATAGCCTAACGCTGAGTGCAAGCGGAGTAACCAGCGCTTGCGGTATGAGCTATGTGGTGACCAGGAGTGCTTTGCCAGCGTTTGATAATTGCCCCAACACCTATACGATCACCTGGACGGTGACCGACAGTTGTGGTCGTGCGATCGACTGCACCACGGACTATACGATAGACAATGCAGGACCGGTGATCGATGTATGCCCTGCCGATGCAACGGTAGCGTGCTTCAGCGACATGGTGGCCCAGATCACTGCGGATAGCTTAACGCTGAGTGCAAGTGGAGTAACCAGTGCTTGCGGTATGAGCTATGTGGTGACCAGGAGTCCTTTGCCAGCATTTGACAATTGCCCCAACACTTATACGATCACCTGGACGGTGACCGATAGTTGTGGTCGTGCGATCGACTGCACTACGGACTATACGATAGACAATGCAGGACCGGTGATCGATGTCTGCCCTGCCGATGTCACGCTGGAGTGTCATTGGGATATGGTGGCCCAGATTACTGCGGATAGCCTTGCGCTGAGTGGGGGTGGAGTAACCAGTGCCTGTGGTATGAGCTATGTGGTGACCAGGAGTCCTTTGCCAGCGTTTGACAATTGCCCCAACACCTATACGATCACCTGGACGGTGACCGATAGTTGTGGTCGTGCGATCGACTGCACCACGGACTATACGATCGACAATGCAGGACCGGTGATCGATGTTTGCCCTGCGGATGCCACTTTGGAGTGTCATTGGGATATGGTGGCCCAGATCACTGCAGACAGCCTTGCCTTGAGTGGCGGTGGAGTGACCAGTGCTTGCGGTATGAGCTATGTGGTGACCAGGAGTCCCTTACCAGCGTTTGACAATTGCCCCAACACCTATACGATCACCTGGACGGTGACCGATAGTTGTGGTCGTGCAATCAACTGCACTACAGACTATACGATCGACAATGCAGGACCGGTGATCGATGTATGCCCTGCGGATGCCACTTTGGAGTGTCATTGGGATATGGTGGCTCAGATTACTGCGGATAGCTTAGCGCTGAGTGCGGGTGGTGTGACCAGTGCTTGCGGTATGAGCTATGTGGTGACCAGGAGTCCCTTGCCGGCGTTTGACAATTGCCCCAACACCTATACCATCACCTGGACGGTGACCGACAGTTGTGGTCGTGCAATCGACTGCACCACGGACTATACGATAGACAATGCAGGACCAGTGATCGATGTCTGCCCAGCGGATGCAACGGTAGCCTGTTTCAGCGACATGGTGGCCCAGATCACTGCAGACAGCTTAACGCTGAGTGCGGGAGGTGTGACCAGTGCTTGCGGTATGAGCTATGTGGTGACCAGGAGTCCCTTGCCGGCGTTTGACAATTGCCCCAATACTTATACGATCACCTGGACGGTGACCGACAGTTGTGGTCGTCCAGTCAACTGCACTACGGACTATACGATCGACAATGCAGGACCGGTGATCGACGTCTGCCCAGCGGATGCTACGGTAGCGTGCTTCAGCGACATGGTGGCCCAGATCACTGCAGACAGCTTAACGCTCAGTGGCGGTGGAGTGACAAGTGCCTGTGGTATGAGCTATGTGGTGACCAGGAGTCCCTTGCCAGCGTTTGACAATTGCCCCAACACCTATACCATCACCTGGACGGTGACCGACAGTTGTGGTCGTGCGATCGACTGCACTACGGACTATACAATCGATAATGCAGGACCAGTGATCGATATATGCCCTGCCGATGCCACGTTGGAGTGTCATTGGGATATGGTAGCCCGGATCACTACGGACAGCCTTGCGCTGAGTGGCGGTGGAGTAACCAGTGCTTGCGGTATGAGCTATGTGGTGACCAGGAGTGCTTTGCCAGCGTTTGACAATTGCCCCAACACCTATACGATCACCTGGACGGTTACCGATAGTTGTGGTCGTGCGATCGACTGCACCACAGACTATACGATCGACAATGCAGGACCGGTGATAGATGTATGCCCTGCCGATGCCACGCTGGAGTGTCATTGGGATATGGTGGCCCAGATCACTGCAGACAGCCTAACGCTGAGTGCAAGCGGAGTAACCAGTGCTTGTGGTATGAGCTATGTGGTGACCAGGAGTCCCTTGCCAGCGTTTGACAATTGCCCCAACACTTATACGATCACCTGGACGGTAACCGACAGTTGTGGTCGTGCAATCGACTGCACAACGGACTATACGATCGACAATGCAGGACCGGTGATCGATGTATGCCCTGCCGATGCCACTTTGGAGTGTCATTGGGATATGGTGGCCCAGATCACTGCAGACAGCCTTGCCTTGAGTGGCGGTGGAGTGACCAGTGCTTGCGGTATGAGCTATGTGGTGACCAGGAGTGCTTTGCCAGCGTTTGACAATTGCCCCAACACCTATACGATCACCTGGACGGTGACCGACAGTTGTGGTCGTGCAATCAACTGCACTACAGACTATACGATCGACAATGCAGGACCAGTGATCGATGTATGCCCTGCCGATGCCACTTTGGAGTGTCATTGGGATATGGTGGCTCAGATTACTGCGGATAGCTTAGCGCTGAGTGCGGGTGGTGTGACCAGTGCTTGCGGTATGAGCTATGTGGTGACCAGGAGTCCCTTGCCGGCGTTTGACAATTGCCCCAACACCTATACCATCACCTGGACGGTGACCGACAGTTGTGGTCGTGCGATCGACTGCACCACGGACTATACGATCGACAATGCAGGACCGGTGATCGATGTCTGCCCAGCGGATGCAACGGTAGCCTGTTTCAGCGACATGGTGGCCCGGATCAATGCAGACAGCTTAACGCTAAGTGCAAGTGGAGTGACCAGTGCTTGCGGCATGAGCTATGTGGTGACCAGGAGTGCTTTACCAGCGTTTGACAATTGCCCCAACACCTACACCATCACCTGGACGGTGACCGACAGTTGTGGTCGTGCAATCGACTGCACTACGGACTATACGATCGACAATGCAGGACCGGTGATCGATGTCTGCCCAGCGGATGCAACGGTAGCGTGCTTCAGCGATATGGTAGCCCAGATCACCACAGACAGCTTAACGCTGAGTGCGGGAGGTGTGACCAGCGCTTGCGGTATGAGCTATGTGGTGACCAGGAGTCCTTTGCCAGCATTTGACAATTGCCCCAATACCTATACGATCACCTGGACGGTGACCGACAGTTGTGGTCGTGCAATCGACTGCACTACAGACTATACGATCGACAATGCAGGACCGGTGATCGATGTCTGCCCAGCGGATGCGCCGGTAGCGTGCTTCAGCGACATGGTAGCCCAGATCACCACAGACAGCTTAACGCTGAGTGCGGGAGGTGTGACCAGCGCTTGCGGTATGAGCTATGTGGTGACCAGGAGTTCTTTGCCAGCATTTGACAATTGCCCCAATACCTATACGATCACCTGGACGGTGACCGATAGTTGTGGTCGTGCGATCGACTGCACTACGGACTATACGATCGACAATGCAGGACCGGTGATCGATGTCTGCCCATCGGATGCAACGGTAGCGTGCTTCAGCGACATGGTAGCCCAGATCACTGCAGACAGCTTAACGCTGAGTGCAAGTGGAGTGACCAGTGCTTGTGGTATGAGCTATGTGGTGACCAGGAGTGCTTTGCCGGTGTTTGACAATTGCCCCAACACCTATACCATCACCTGGACGGTGACCGACAGTTGTGGTCGTGCAATCGACTGCACTATGGACTATACGATCGACAATGCAGGACCGGTGATCGATGTCTGCCCTGCCGATGCCACTTTGGAGTGTCATTGGGATATGGTGGCCCAAATCACTGCAGACAGCTTGGCGCTGAGTGGCGGTGGAGTAACCAGTGCTTGTGGTATGAGCTATGTGGTGACCAGGAGTCCCTTGCCAGCGTTTGATAATTGCCCCAACACCTATACCATCACCTGGACGGTGACCGACAGTTGTGGTCGTGCGATCGACTGCACTACGGACTATACGATCGACAATGCAGGTCCGGTGATCGATGTCTGCCCAGCGGATGCTACGGTAGCGTGCTTCAGCGACATGGTGGCCCAGATCACTGCGGATAGCTTAACGCTGAGTGGCGGTGGAGTAACCAGCGCTTGCGGTATGAGCTATGTGGTGACCAGGAGTCCTTTGCCAGCATTTGACAATTGCCCCAACACCTATACGATCACCTGGACGGTGACCGATAGTTGTGGTCGTGCGATCGACTGCACTACGGACTATACGATCGACAATGCAGGACCGGTGATCGATGTCTGCCCTGCCGATGCTACGGTAGCGTGCTTCAGCGACATGGTGGCCCAGATCACTGCGGATAGCTTAACGCTGAGTGCAAGTGGAGTAACCAGTGCTTGCGGTATGAGCTATGTGGTGACCAGGAGTCCTTTGCCAGCATTTGACAATTGCCCCAACACCTATACCATCACCTGGACGGTGACCGACAGTTGTGGTCGTGCGATCGACTGCACTACGGACTATACGATCGACAATGCAGGACCGGTGATCGATGTCTGCCCAGCGGATGCAACGGTAGTCTGCTTCAGCGACATGGTGGCCCAGATTACTGCAGACAGCCTAACGCTGAGTGCAAGCGGAGTAACCAGTGCTTGTGGTATGAGCTATGTGGTGACCAGGAGTCCCTTGCCAGCGTTTGACAATTGCCCCAACACCTATACAATCACCTGGACGGTAACCGATAGTTGTGGTCGTGCAGTCGACTGCACTACGGACTATACGATCGACAATGCAGGACCGGTCATCGATGTCTGCCCAGCGGATGCTACGGTAGCGTGCTTCAGCGACATGGTAGCCCAGATCACTGCAGACAGCTTAACGCTAAGTGCAAGTGGTGTGACCAGTGCTTGCGGCATGAGCTATGTGGTGACCAGGAGTCCTTTGCCAGCGTTTGACAATTGCCCCAACACTTATACGATCACTTGGACGGTGACCGACAGTTGTGGTCGTGCGATCGACTGCACGACGGATTATACGATCGACAATGCAGGACCGGTGATCGATGTCTGCCCAGCGGATGCAACGGTAGCGTGCTTCAGCGACATGGTGGCCCAGATTACTGCAGACAGCTTGACGCTGAGTGCGGGTGGTGTGACCAGTGCTTGCGGTATGAGTTATGTGGTGACCAGGAGTCCCTTGCCGGCGTTTGACAATTGCCCCAACACCTATACAATCACCTGGACGGTAACCGACAGTTGTGGTCGTCCAGTCAACTGCACCACGGACTATACGATCGACAATGCAGGACCGGTGATCGATGTATGCCCTGCCGATGCTACGGTATTGTGCTTCAGCGACATGGTGGCCCAGATTACTGCAGACAGCTTAACGCTAAGTGGCGGTGGAGTAACCAGCGCTTGCGGTATGAGCTATGTGGTGACCAGGAGTCCTTTACCAGCGTTTGACAATTGCCCCAACACCTATACGATCACCTGGACGGTGACCGACAGTTGTGGTCGTGCGATCGACTGCACTACGGACTATACAATCGACAATGCAGGACCGGTGATCGACGTATGCCCTGCCGATGCCACGGTAGCCTGCTTCAGCGACATGGTGGCCCAGATTACTGCAGACAGCCTAACGCTGAGTGCAAGCGGAGTAACCAGTGCTTGCGGTATGAGCTATGTGGTGACCAGGAGTGCTTTGCCAGCGTTTGACAATTGCCCCAATACCTACACCATCACCTGGACGGTGACCGATAGTTGTGGTCGTGCGATCGACTGCACTACGGACTATACAATCGACAATGCAGGACCGGTGATCGATGTCTGCCCTGCGGATGCAACGGTAGCCTGCTTCAGCGACATGGTGGCCCAGATTACTGCAGACAGCCTAACGCTGAGTGCAAGCGGAGTAACCAGTGCTTGTGGTATGAGCTATGTGGTGACCAGGAGTCCCTTGCCAGCGTTTGACAATTGCCCCAATACCTACACCATCACCTGGACGGTGACCGACAGTTGTGGTCGTGCGATCGACTGCACCACGGACTATACAATCGACAATGCAGGACCGGTGATCGATGTCTGCCCAGCGGATGCAACGGTAGCCTGCTTCAGCGACATGGTGGCCCAGATTACTGCAGACAGCCTAACGCTGAGTGCAAGCGGAGTAACCAGTGCTTGTGGTATGAGCTATGTGGTGACCAGGAGTCCTTTGCCGGCGTTTGATAATTGCCCCAACACCTATACAATCACCTGGACGGTAACCGATAGTTGTGGTCGTGCGATCGACTGCACCACGGACTATACGATAGACAATGCAGGACCGGTGATCGATGTCTGCCCAGCGGATGCTACGGTAGCGTGCTTCAGCGATATGGTGGCCCAGATCACTGCGGATAGCTTAACGCTGAGTGCAAGTGGAGTAACCAGTGCTTGCGGTATGAGCTATGTGGTGACCAGGAGTCCTTTGCCAGCATTTGACAATTGCCCCAACACCTATACGATCACCTGGACGGTGACCGATAGTTGTGGTCGTGCAATCGACTGCACCACGGACTATACGATAGACAATGCAGGACCGGTGATCGATGTATGCCCTGCCGATGCAACGGTAGCCTGCTTCAGCGACATGGTGGCCCAGATTACTGCAGACAGCCTAACGCTGAGTGCAAGCGGAGTAACCAGTGCTTGCGGTATGAGCTATGTGGTGACCAGGAGTCCTTTGCCAGCATTTGACAATTGCCCCAACACCTATACGATCACCTGGACGGTGACCGATAGTTGTGGTCGTGCAATCGACTGCACCACGGACTATACGATAGACAATGCAGGACCGGTGATCGATGTATGCCCTGCCGATGCAACGGTAGCCTGCTTCAGCGACATGGTGGCCCAGATTACTGCAGACAGCCTAACGCTGAGTGCAAGCGGAGTAACCAGTGCTTGCGGTATGAGCTATGTGGTGACCAGGAGTCCTTTGCCAGCATTTGACAATTGCCCCAACACCTATACAATCACCTGGACGGTAACCGACAGTTGTGGTCGTCCAGTCAACTGCACCACGGACTATACGATCGACAATGCAGGACCGGTGATCGATGTATGCCCTGCCGATGCTACGGTATTGTGCTTCAGCGACATGGTGGCCCAGATTACTGCAGACAGCTTAACGCTAAGTGGCGGTGGAGTAACCAGCGCTTGCGGTATGAGCTATGTGGTGACCAGGAGTCCTTTACCAGCGTTTGACAATTGCCCCAACACCTATACGATCACCTGGACGGTGACCGACAGTTGTGGTCGTGCGATCGACTGCACTACGGACTATACAATCGACAATGCAGGACCGGTGATCGACGTCTGCCCTGCCGATGCCACGGTAGCCTGCTTCAGCGACATGGTGGCCCAGATTACTGCAGACAGCCTAACGCTGAGTGCAAGCGGAGTAACCAGTGCTTGCGGTATGAGCTATGTGGTGACCAGGAGTGCTTTGCCAGCGTTTGACAATTGCCCCAATACCTACACCATCACCTGGACGGTGACCGACAGTTGTGGTCGTGCGATCGACTGCACAACGGACTATACAATCGACAATGCAGGACCGGTGATCGATGTCTGCCCTGCGGATGCAACGGTAGCCTGCTTCAGCGACATGGTGGCCCAGATTACTGCAGACAGCCTAACGCTGAGTGCAAGCGGAGTAACCAGTGCTTGTGGTATGAGCTATGTGGTGACCAGGAGTCCCTTGCCAGCGTTTGACAATTGCCCCAATACCTACACCATCACCTGGACGGTGACCGATAGTTGTGGTCGTGCGATCGACTGCACCACGGACTATACGATAGACAATGCAGGACCGGTGATCGATGTCTGCCCAGCGGATGCAACGGTAGCGTGCTTCAGCGACATGGTGGCCCAGATCACTGCGGATAGCTTAACGCTGAGTGCAAGTGGAGTAACCAGTGCTTGCGGTATGAGCTATGTGGTGACCAGGAGTCCTTTGCCAGCATTTGACAATTGCCCCAATACCTACACCATCACCTGGACGGTGACCGACAGTTGTGGTCGTGCGATCGACTGCACAACGGACTATACAATCGACAATGCAGGACCGGTGATCGATGTCTGCCCTGCGGATGCAACGGTAGCCTGCTTCAGCGACATGGTGGCCCAGATTACTGCAGACAGCCTAACGCTGAGTGCAAGCGGAGTAACCAGTGCTTGTGGTATGAGCTATGTGGTGACCAGGAGTCCCTTGCCAGCGTTTGACAATTGCCCCAATACCTACACCATCACCTGGACGGTGACCGATAGTTGTGGTCGTGCGATCGACTGCACCACGGACTATACGATAGACAATGCAGGACCGGTGATCGATGTCTGCCCAGCGGATGCAACGGTAGCGTGCTTCAGCGACATGGTGGCCCAGATCACTGCGGATAGCTTAACGCTGAGTGCAAGTGGAGTAACCAGTGCTTGCGGTATGAGCTATGTGGTGACCAGGAGTCCTTTGCCAGCATTTGACAATTGCCCCAACACCTATACGATCACCTGGACGGTGACCGATAGTTGTGGTCGTGCAATCGACTGCACCACGGACTATACGATAGACAATGCAGGACCGGTGATCGATGTATGCCCTGCCGATGCAACGGTAGCGTGCTTCAGCGACATGGTGGCCCAGATCACTGCGGATAGCTTAACGCTGAGTGCAAGTGGAGTAACCAGTGCTTGCGGTATGAGCTATGTGGTGACCAGGAGTCCTTTGCCAGCATTTGACAATTGCCCCAACACCTATACGATCACCTGGACGGTGACCGATAGTTGTGGTCGTGCAATCGACTGCACCACGGACTATACGATAGACAATGCAGGACCGGTGATCGATGTATGCCCTGCCGATGCAACGGTAGCCTGCTTCAGCGACATGGTGGCCCAGATTACTGCAGACAGCCTAACGCTGAGTGCAAGCGGAGTAACCAGTGCTTGCGGTATGAGCTATGTGGTGACCAGGAGTCCTTTGCCAGCATTTGACAATTGCCCCAACACCTATACGATCACCTGGACGGTGACCGATAGTTGTGGTCGTGCAATCGACTGCACCACGGACTATACGATAGACAATGCAGGACCGGTGATCGATGTATGCCCTGCCGATGCAACGGTAGCCTGCTTCAGCGACATGGTGGCCCAGATTACTGCAGACAGCTTAACGCTGAGTGCGGGTGGAGTGACCAGTGCCTGTAGTATGAGCGATGTGGTGACCAGGAGTCCTTTGCCAGCGTTTGACAATTGCCCCAACACCTATACGATCACCTGGACGGTGACCGACAGTTGTGGTCGTGCGATCGACTGCACTACGGACTATACGATCGACAATGCAGGACCGGTAATCGATGTCTGCCCAGCGGATGCTACGGTAGCGTGCTTCAGCGACATGGTGGCCCGGATTACTGCAGACAGCCTAACGCTGAGTGCAAGCGGAGTAACCAGTGCTTGTGGTATGAGCTATGTGGTGACCAGGAGTCCCTTGCCAGCGTTTGATAATTGCCCCAACACCTATACGATCACCTGGACGGTGACCGACAGTTGTGGTCGTGCAGTCGACTGCACTACGGACTATACGATCGACAATGCAGGACCGGTGATCGATGTCTGCCCAGCGGATGCAACGGTAGCCTGCTTCAGCGACATGGTGGCCCAGATTACTGCAGACAGCCTAACGCTGAGTGCAAGCGGAGTAACCAGTGCTTGTGGTATGAGCTATGTGGTGACCAGGAGTCCTTTGCCAGCGTTTGACAATTGCCCCAACACTTATACGATCACCTGGACGGTGACCGATAGTTGTGGTCGTGCGATCGACTGCACTACGGACTATACGATCGACAATGCAGGACCGGTGATCGATGTCTGCCCTGCGGATGCTACGGTAGCGTGCTTCAGCGACATGGTGGCCCAGATCACTGCGGACAGCCTAACGCTGAGTGCAAGCGGAGTAACCAGTGCTTGCGGTATGAGCTATGTGGTGACCAGGAGTCCTTTGCCAGCATTTGATAATTGCCCCAACACCTATACGATCACCTGGACGGTGACCGATAGTTGTGGTCGTGCGATCGACTGCACCACGGACTATACGATAGACAATGCAGGACCGGTGATCGATGTCTGCCCTGCGGATGCTACGGTAGCGTGCTTCAGCGACATGGTGGCCCAGATCACTGCAGACAGCTTAACGCTGAGTGCAGGTGGAGTGACCAGTGCTTGCGGTATGAGCTATGTGGTGACCAGGAGTCCTTTGCCAGCGTTTGATAATTGCCCCAACACTTATACGATCACCTGGACGGTGACCGATAGTTGTGGTCGTGCAATCGACTGTACTACGGACTATACGATCGACAATGCAGGACCGGTGATCGATGTGTGCCCTGCCGATGCTACGGTATTGTGCTTCAGCGACATGGTAGCCCAGATCACTGCAGACAGCTTAACGCTGAGTGCAAGTGGAGTGACCAGTGCTTGCGGTATGAGCTATGTGGTGACCAGGAGTCCTTTGCCAGCGTTTGATAATTGCCCCAACACTTATACGATCACCTGGACGGTGACCGATAGTTGTGGTCGTGCAATCGACTGTACTACGGACTATACGATCGACAATGCAGGACCGGTGATCGATGTGTGCCCATGGTCGTGCAATCGACTGTACTACGGACTATACGATCGACAATGCAGGACCGGTGATCGATGTGTGCCCATCGGATGCTACGGTAGCGTGCTTCAGCGACATGGTGGCCCAGATTACTGCAGACAGCCTAGCGCTGAGTGCAAGTGGAGTAACCAGTGCTTGCGGTATGAGCTATGTGGTGACCAGGAGTGCTTTGCCAGCGTTTGACAATTGCCCCAACACCTATACGATCACCTGGACGGTGACCGATAGTTGTGGTCGTGCAATCGACTGCACTACGGACTATACGATCGACAATGCAGGACCGGTGATCGATGTCTGCCCAGCGGATGCGACGGTGACATGCTGGGAGGATCTTGTTGCCACTGTGACAAACGAGATTGGAGCGATGTCTGATCCACAAAGTGGGATGGTTTCGGTTAGCTGCGATATGGACTATTCCGTCGAGGTAAGATTACCTACCGCCAATAGTTGTCCAGGCGTGTACACTGTGGAGTATGTGATTGCCGACAGTTGTGGACGGAGAGATAGTTGTTTGGTAGATTACAGTATTGACAACAGTCTGAGTATGGATTGCACTAGCTTGGGTGCTACCGATGTAGCATGTTGGGATGATGTGTTAGCAGCCATATCTGCGGACAGTATGCTGATCGCCGATCCATTGGGAGGTATTGTGAGTATTAGCTGTGATATAAGCTATACAATCGAAGTAAGATTGCCAACTGCCAACAGTTGTCCAGGAATATATACAGTGGAGTATGTAATTGCCGACAGCTGCGGACGAAGAGATAGTTGTCTGGTTGATTACAGTATTGACAATAGTCTGAGTATGGATTGCAGCAGTTTGGGTGCAAATGATGTATTGTGTTGGGATGATGTGTTAGCAGCCATATCTGCGGACAGTATGCTGATCGCCGATCCATTGGGAGGTATTGTGAGTATTAGCTGTGATATAAGCTATACAATCGAAGTAAGATTGCCAACTGCCAACAGTTGTCCAGGAATATATACAGTGGAGTATGTAATTGCCGACAGCTGCGGACGAAGAGATAGTTGTCTGGTTGATTACAGTATTGACAATAGTCTGAGTATGGATTGCAGCAGTTTGGGTGCAAATGATGTATTGTGTTGGGATGATGTGCTAGCCGCTGTAAGTATCGATAGTGGAGCAGTTGCCGATCCATCAGGAGGCATTGTGAGTATCTCCTGTGGCATTGGATATACCGTTGAAGTAAGATTACCCACCGCTAATAGTTGTCCGGGGGTATACACCGTGGAGTACGTGGTCGCCGACAGTTGTGGACGGAGAGATAGTTGTCTGGTCGATTACAGTATTGATAATAGTCTGAGTATGGATTGCAGCAGTTTAGGTGCAGATGACGTATTGTGTTGGGATGATGTGTTAGCCGCTGTAAGTGCCGATAGTGGATCTATTGCCGATCCATCAGGAGGCATTGTGAGTATCTCCTGTGACATTGGATATACCGTTGAAGTAAGAATACCAGATGCAAATAGCTGCCCCGGTATATATACAGTAGAATATGTGATTGTGGACAGTTGTGGACGGAGGGATAGTTGTGAGGTAGACTATAGTATTGACAACAGCTTGAGCATGGATTGTTCAACGCTTGGATCTCTAGTTTCTACTTGTTGGGACGATCTTCTAGACCAGGTTTCCCTAGATAGCTTCTTGATTGCAGAACCAGCGAGTGGTGTGGTAATGGCCCCTTGCAATATTGGATATGCGGTTGAAGTGAGATTACCTGTGGAGAATAGCTGCCCAGGGACTTATACAGTGGAGTACGTGGTGGAAGATAGTTGTGGACGCCGAGACAGCTGTCTGGTAGATTATGTCATCGATAACGGGATGAGTTTGGACTGTTCTACACTTGGGGCAAATAATAGCATGTGTTGGAGCGATTTATTGACTTCAGTTGCGGGTGACAGTGCGCTGATTGCCGATCCAGTCGGGGGTATCGTCACCATAAGTTGCAACATAGAATATACGGTTGAAGTAAGATTGCCTACAGCGACCAGTTGTCCAGGGATTTACACCGTAGAATATATAGTAGAAGATAGTTGTGGCCGTCGAGACAGTTGTCTAGTAGATTATATCATTGACAATAATCCTCCCAGCATAGTTTGTCCAAACGACACTGTGGTCGATTGTGGCACGGATATCGACACCACATTCATGGGATCAGCAAGTGCTACGGCCAGCTGTGACATTTCATTCAGCATTAACTATCGGGACAGCATTGTACCCGGTCTTTGCCCGAGTGAATTCACGGTGGCACGCATATGGTCGGTCAGTGACAGCTGTGGTCGGATACAATCCTGCATTCAGATGATTGTTGTCCAGGATACGATGGCACCATCGATTATATGCCCAGCAGATTTACTCATCGATTGCGAAGGATCAACGGATACCTCAGCAACAGGTGTGGCAACAGCCACCGACAATTGTGGAGCAATACCCACAATCACTTATCGCGATAGCATAGAGACTACTGCCTGTGCTGGTAACTATACGATTTATAGGATTTGGAGTGCTGAAGATGAATGCCTCAACGTCAGTGAATGCATCCAGACAATTACGGTCCAAGACACAAGCCTTCCTATGATTACCTGCCCCGTTGATGTATTAATAGACTGTGACGGATCGACAGACACAACGGCAACTGGTGTTGCAACTGCTATTGATAATTGCGGTCCTCCACCAGTGATCACCTATCGTGACAGCGTCGTCACCACCGCCTGTGCTGGCAATTACAGTATTTATAGAATCTGGATGGCATCAGATGAATGCCTGAATACTAGTCAATGTATACAAACGATTACTGTACAAGATACTAGTCTTCCTGTAATCACCTGCCCAATTGATTTGACCATTGATTGCGATGGACCGACAGACACGACTGCGACTGGAGTAGCGACTGCCGTTGATAACTGCGGTCCACCTCCAACACTTAGCTATCGTGACAGTATTGAGAGTTCCACCTGTGGAGGGAACTTAACCATCTATAGGATTTGGTCTGCTGAGGATGAGTGCATGAACATCGCTGAATGCATCCAAACCATCACGGTGCAGGATACCAGTCTTCCAGTGATTTCTTGTCCACCGGATAGTACGGTCGCCTGCGATGCTGCCACAGATACATCTAGTTTGGGTATAGCAACCGCTGTGGACAATTGTGGACCAGCACCTACCATCATATTTGCCGATAGTACGGTTCAAGGCAACTGTGGGAACAACTATGAGATATATAGAATTTGGACGGCTACTGATGAATGTGGGAATGCCAGCAGCTGCATTCAATTGATTACCGTGGAGGATCTATCGTTCCCGATTATAAATAATGTACCGAACGACACCATTGTACCTTGCGGAGGTGTTCCACCTGCTCCAGCAATTGGGTTGGAAATCAGTGGGACAGATAATTGTGGTACTGCAACCATAACCTTCACAGAAGATAGCCTTCCTGGCATTTGTGAGAATGAGTATATATTACAAAGAGTCTGGACTGGCATCGACGATTGTCTTAATGAGACCAGAGATACTCAGCTGATTACTGTGCAAGGATGTGCTCCTCAGGCCACCATTACCATTGATCCAAACCCAACTTGTTTGTTTGAAGACGTGACCTTGGATGCAGTGATTGTGGGTAACTATCCAAATCCCATCTATCAATGGCAACATTTTCAAGGCGGTGTTTGGTCGAATATACCTGGAGCCACCACTGTGCCATTCATTTTGAATGGGGTAACGCTGACTGAATCTGGATTTTACAGATTGATCGTCGCTGATGATCCCGCCAACATAACTAATGTAGCCTGTAATGTACGATCAGATTCACTCGAGTTGATTGTTAACTTGCCAGACACAACGATCCTAGATCAGCAGATCTGTGATGGTCAAACTTTCGATTTCAACGGGGCTATGTTGACAACCATGGGTACCTATGTAGATAGCTCATTCACCACCATTGATGGTTGTGACAGCATCATCATTTTAAATCTTGAAGTACTCGACATCTTATTTACTGAATTGACAGATTCGCTGTGTGCAGGTGAAACGTATCCTTTTGCAGGTATAGATCGAGATTCTTCCGGTGTATATACCGATACGTTGCCAAGCAGTATTGGTTGCGACAGCATCATCACCTTGACATTAACGGTGTTTCCCACCTATTCAATTGATATTAATGATACGATATGTGAGGGAGAGACTTATAACTTTTTTAACCGTTCTTTGGATAGCACGGGCACTTATGTAGATACCATCCCAACCATCAACGGTTGTGATAGTGTCATTAACTTAGAGCTGGTGGTCAACCCGACGGTATACCATGAGTACGACACAACGATCTGCGACGATGTGACCTACAGTTTTGGTACGGAGATCTTAGACAGCACCGGTACCTATGTAGATACCTTGGCAAGTGCTACAGGCTGTGACAGTGTAGTGACCCTAAACTTGACGGTCCATCCTACCTATGATATATATAACGGTAGATGAACAGACGTGCGAGGGCACACCTTTCGATTTCAATGGAAGGATGCTGACGGTCTCTGGAGTGTACGACACTCTTCTGCAGACGGTGAACGGATGCGACAGTGCCGTGACATTGAATCTGACCGTGTTAAACATCCTTACTACCGACTTGACCGATAGTATCTGTGAAGGCGAGAGCATTATGTTCAATGGTCAGCCGATGACCACGACAGATACGGTATCCTTCACCACGACCAGCTCGATAGGCTGTGACAGCATCGTGACGATGTACCTGACGGTCTTGCCGATCAACAGCGAGACGGTATATGACACGATATGTGAGGGAGATGTATACGACTTTAATGGAGCGATGTTGACCCTGAGTGGCACCTATCCAGATACGGTACCAGGCACCAATGGTTGTGATAGCCTGGTGACCTTAGAACTGGTGGTCAACCCGACGGTCTACCATGAATATGACACAACCATCTGCGACGATGTGACCTACAGTTTTGGTACGGAGATCTTAGATAGCACCGGCACTTATGTAGATACCTTGGCAAGTGCTACGGGTTGTGACAGTGTAGTGACCCTAAACTTGACGGTACATCCTACCTATGATATAACAGTAGATGAACAGACGTGCGAAGGCACACCTTTCGATTTCAATGGAAGGATGCTGACGGTCTCTGGAGTGTACGATACTCTTCTGCAGACGGTGAACGGATGCGACAGTGCAGTGACATTGAATCTGACCGTGTTGGAGATCCTCACTACCGATTTGACCGATAGTATCTGTGAAGGTGAGAGCATTATGTTCAATGGTCAGCCGATGACCACAACAGATACGGTATCCTTCACCACGACCAGCTCGATAGGCTGCGACAGCATCGTGACGATGTACCTGACGGTCTTGCCGATCAACAGCGAGACGGTATATGACACGATCTGTGAAGGAGAAGTGTATACGACTTTAATGGAGCGATGTTGACCCTGAGTGGCACCTATCCAGATACAGTACCAGGCACCAATGGTTGTGATAGCCTGGTGACCTTAGAACTGGTGGTCAACCCGACGGTCTACCATGAATATGACACAACGATCTGCGACGATGTGACCTACAGTTTTGGTACGGAGATCTTAGATAGCACCGGTACCTATGTAGATACCTTGGCAAGTGCTACGGGCTGTGACAGTGTAGTGACCCTAAACTTGACGGTACATCCTACCTATGATATAACGGTAGATGAACAGACGTGCGAGGGCACACCTTTCGATTTCAATGGAAGGATGCTGACGGTCTCTGGAGTGTACGATACTCTTCTGAAGACGGTGAACGGATGCGACAGTGCAGTGACATTGAATCTGACCGTGTTGGAGATCCTCACTACCGATTTGACCGATAGTATCTGTGAAGGTGAGAGCATTATGTTCAATGGTCAGCCGATGACCACAACAGATACGGTATCCTTTACCACGACCAGCTCGATAGGCTGCGATAGCATCGTGACGATGTACCTGACGGTGTTGCCGATCAACAGCGAGACGGTATATGACACGATCTGTGAAGGAGAAGTGTATGACTTTAATGGAGCGATGTTGACCCTGAGTGGCACCTATCCAGATACAGTACCAGGCACCAATGGTTGTGATAGCCTGGTGACCTTAGAACTGGTGGTCAACCCGACGGTCTACCATGAATATGACACAACGATCTGCGACGATGTGACCTACAGTTTTGGTACGGAGATCTTAGATAGCACCGGTACCTATGTAGATACCTTGGCAAGTGCTACGGGCTGTGACAGTGTAGTGACCCTAAACTTGACGGTACATCCTACCTATGATATATCGGTAGATGAACAGACCTGCGAGGGCACACCTTTCGATTTCAATGGAAGGATGCTGACAGTTGCAGGAGTGTACGATACGATCCTTCAGACAGTGAACGGTTGCGACAGTGCAGTGACATTGAATCTGACCGTGTTGGAGATCCTCACGACCGATTTGACCGATAGTATCTGTGCAGGTGAGAGCATTATGTTCAATGGTCAGCCGATGACCACAACAGATACGGTATCCTTCACCACGACCAGCTCGATAGGCTGCGACAGCATCGTGACGATGTACCTGACGGTCTTGCCGATCAACAGCGAGACGGTATATGACACGATCTGTGAAGGAGATGTGTACGACTTTAATGGAGCGATGTTGACCCTGAGTGGCACCTATCCAGATACGGTACCAGGCACCAATGGTTGTGATAGCCTGGTGACCTTAGAACTGGTGGTCAACCCGACGGTATACCATGAGTACGACACGACGATCTGCGACGATGTGACCTACAGTTTTGGTACGGAGATCTTAGATAGCACCGGTACCTATGTAGATACCCTGGCAAGTGCTACGGGCTGTGACAGTGTAGTGACCCTAAACTTGACGGTCCATCCTACCTATGATATAACGGTAGATGAACAGACCTGCGAAGGCACACCTTTCGATTTCAATGGAAGGATGCTGACAGTTGCAGGAGTGTACGATACGATCCTTCAGACAGTGAACGGTTGCGACAGTGCAGTGACGTTGAATCTGACCGTGTTGGAGATCCTCACTACCGATTTGACCGATAGTATCTGTGAAGGTGAGAGCATTATGTTCAATGGTCAGCCGATGACCACAACAGATACGGTATCCTTCACCACGACCAGCTCGATAGGCTGCGACAGCATCGTGACGATGTACCTGACAGTCTTGCCGATCAACAGCGAGACGGTATATGATACGATCTGTGAGGGAGATGTGTACGACTTTAATGGAGCGATGTTGACCCTGAGTGGCACCTATCCAGATACGGTACCAGGCACCAATGGTTGTGATAGCCTGGTGACCTTAGAACTGGTGGTCAACCCGACGGTATACCATGAGTACGACACGACGATCTGCGACGATGTGACCTACAGTTTTGGTTCGGAGATCTTAGATAGCACCGGTACCTATGTAGATACCTTGGCAAGTGCTACGGGTTGTGACAGTGTAGTGACCCTAAACTTGACGGTACATCCTACCTATGATATAACGGTAGATGAACAGACCTGCGAAGGCACACCTTTCGATTTCAATGGAAGGATGCTGACGGTTGCAGGAGTGTACGATACGATCCTTCAGACAGTGAACGGTTGCGACAGTGCAGTGACGTTGAATCTGACCGTGTTGGAGATCCTCACGACCGATTTGACCGATAGTATCTGTGCAGGTGAGAGCATTATGTTCAATGGTCAGCCGATGACCACAACAGATACGGTATCCTTTACCACGACCAGCTCGATAGGCTGCGACAGCATCGTGACGATGTACCTGACGGTCTTGCCGATCAACAGCGAGACGGTATATGACACGATCTGTGAAGGAGATGTGTACGACTTTAATGGAGCGATGTTGACCCTGAGTGGCACCTATCCAGATACGGTACCAGGCACCAATGGTTGTGATAGCCTGGTGACCTTAGAACTGGTGGTCAACCCGACGGTATACCATGAGTACGACACGACGATCTGCGACGATGTGACCTACAGTTTTGGTACGGAGATCTTAGACAGCACCGGTACCTATGTAGATACCCTGGCAAGTGCTACGGGCTGTGACAGTGTAGTGACCCTAAACTTGACGGTCCATCCTACCTATGATATAACGGTAGATGAGCAGACCTGCGAGGGCACACCTTTCGATTTCAATGGAAGGATGCTGACAGTTGCAGGAGTGTACGATACGATCCTTCAGACAGTGAACGGTTGCGACAGTGCAGTGACATTGAATCTGACCGTGTTGGAGATCCTCACGACCGATTTGACCGATAGTATCTGTGCAGGTGAGAGCATTATGTTCAATGGTCAGCCGATGACCACAACAGATACGGTATCCTTCACCACGACCAGCTCGATAGGCTGCGACAGCATCGTGACGATGTACCTGACAGTCTTGCCAGTCAACACCGAGACGGTACATGATACGATCTGCGAAGGAGACTTGTACGACTTTAATGGCAATATACTCAACAGTGCTGGTACGGTGGTCGATACGGTGCAGGGCAGCAATGGTTGTGATAGCATAGTAACACTGGAATTGGTGGTCAATCCGATACTGCGGTATGATTATGCCGAAGAGATTTGCGACGATGTCACCTATTCCTTTGGCAGCAGACAGCTGGATAGCACTGGGGTATATGTAGATACATTCCCCAGCACGATTACAGGCTGCGACAGCATTGTCACCTTGACCTTGACAGTACATCCTACCTATGATGTGACGGTAGACCAAGACATCTGTGAAGGCACAACATTCGACTTCAATGGTCGCATTTTGAGTGCAGCAGGCGTGTATGACACTCTTCTGCAGACGGTGCGCGACTGTGACAGTGCAGTGACGTTGAATCTGACCGTGCTGGAGATCCTCACTACCGACTTAACCGATAGTATCTGTGCCGGTGAGAGCATCATGTTCAATGGACAGACGCTGAATACGACTACGACCGAGACGTTTACCACGACCAGCTCGATAGGCTGTGATAGTGTGGTGACTATGACCTTGACGGTCTTGCCAGTCAACACCGAGACAGTACATGATACGATCTGCGAAGGAGACTTGTACGACTTTAATGGCAACATACTCAACAGTGCTGGTACGGTGGTCGATACGGTGCAGGGCAGCAATGGTTGTGATAGCATAGTAACACTGGAATTGGTGGTCAATCCGATACTGCGGTATGATTATGCCGAAGAGATTTGCGATGATGTTACCTATACCTTTGGCAGCAGACAGCTGGATAGCACTGGGGTATATGTAGATACTTTCCCCAGCACGATTACAGGCTGCGACAGCATTGTCACCTTGACCTTGACTGTACATCCTACCTTTGATGTGACGGTAGATCAAGACATCTGTGAAGGCACAACGTTCGACTTCAACGGTCGCATTTTGAGTGCAGCAGGCGTGTACGACACTTTGCTGCAGACGGTGCACGGCTGTGACAGTGCTGTGACCCTGAATCTGACAGTGCTGGAGATCCTCACTACCGACTTAACCGATAGTATCTGTGCCGGTGAGAGCATCATGTTCAATGGACAGACGCTGAATACGACTACGACCGAGACGTTTACCACGACCAGCTCGATAGGCTGTGATAGTGTGGTGACCATGACCTTGACGGTCTTGCCAGTCAACACCGAGACAGTACATGATACGATCTGCGAAGGAGACTTGTACGACTTTAATGGCAATATACTCAACAGTGCTGGTACGGTGGTCGATACGGTGCAGGGCAGCAATGGTTGTGATAGCATAGTAACACTGGAATTGGTGGTCAATCCGATACTGCGGTATGATTATGCCGAAGAGATTTGCGACGATGTCACCTATTCCTTTGGCAGCAGACAGCTGGATAGCACTGGGGTATATGTAGATACATTCCCCAGCACGATTACAGGCTGCGACAGCATTGTCACCTTGACCTTGACAGTACATCCTACCTATGATGTGACGGTAGACCAAGACATCTGTGAAGGCACAACATTCGACTTCAATGGTCGCATTTTGAGTGCAGCAGGCGTGTATGACACTCTTCTGCAGACGGTGCGCGGCTGTGACAGTGCAGTGACGTTGAATCTGACCGTGCTGGAGATCCTCACTACCGACTTAACCGATAGTATCTGTGCCGGTGAGAGCATCATGTTCAATGGACAGACGCTGAATACGACTACGACCGAGACGTTTACCACGACCAGCTCGATAGGCTGTGATAGTGTGGTGACTATGACCTTGACGGTCTTGCCAGTCAACACCGAGACAGTACATGATACGATCTGCGAAGGAGACTTGTACGACTTTAATGGCAACATACTCAACAGTGCTGGTACGGTGGTCGATACGGTGCAGGGCAGCAATGGTTGTGATAGCATAGTAACACTGGAATTGGTGGTCAATCCGATACTGCGGTATGATTATGCCGAAGAGATTTGCGATGATGTTACCTATACCTTTGGCAGCAGACAGCTGGATAGCACTGGGGTATATGTAGATACTTTCCCCAGCACGATTACAGGCTGCGACAGCATTGTCACCTTGACCTTGACTGTACATCCTACCTTTGATGTGACGGTAGATCAAGACATCTGTGAAGGCACAACGTTCGACTTCAACGGTCGCATTTTGAGTGCAGCAGGCGTGTACGACACTTTGCTGCAGACGGTGCGCGGCTGTGACAGTGCAGTGACGTTGAATCTGACAGTGCTGGAGATCCTCACTACCGACTTAACCGATAGTATCTGTGCCGGTGAGAGCATCATGTTCAATGGACAGACGCTGAATACGACTACGACCGAGACGTTTACCACGACCAGCTCGATAGGCTGTGATAGTGTGGTGACTATGACCTTGACGGTCTTGCCAGTCAACACCGAGACAGTACATGATACGATCTGCGAAGGAGACTTGTACGACTTCAATGGCAACATACTCAACAGTGCTGGTACGGTGATCGATACGGTACCGGGCAGCAATGGTTGTGATAGCATAGTAACACTGGAATTGGTGGTCAATCCGATACTGCGGTATGATTATGCCGAAGAGATTTGCGATGATGTTACCTATACCTTTGGCAGCAGACAGCTGGATAGCACTGGGGTATATGTAGATACTTTCCCCAGCACGATTACAGGCTGCGACAGCATTGTCACCTTGACCTTGACTGTACATCCTACCTATGATGTGACGGTAGACCAAGACATCTGTGAAGGCACAACGTTCGACTTCAATGGTCGCATTTTGAGTGCAGCAGGCGTGTACGACACTTTGCTGCAGACGGTGCGCGGCTGTGACAGTGCAGTGACGTTGAATCTGACAGTGCTGGAGATCCTCACGACCGACTTAACCGATAGTATCTGTGCCGGTGAGAGCATCATGTTCAATGGACAGACGCTGAATACGACTACGACCGAGACGTTTACCACGACCAGCTCGATAGGCTGTGATAGTGTGGTGACTATGACCTTGACGGTCTTGCCAGTCAACACCGAGACAGTACATGATACGATCTGCGAAGGAGACTTGTACGACTTCAATGGCAACATACTCAACAGTGCTGGTACGGTGATCGATACGGTACCGGGCAGCAATGGTTGTGATAGCATAGTAACACTGGAATTGGTGGTCAATCCGATACTGCGGTATGATTATGCCGAAGAGATTTGCGACGATGCTACCTATACTTTTGGCAGCAGACAGCTGGATAGCACTGGGGTATATGTAGATACATTCCCCAGCACGATTACAGGCTGCGACAGCATTGTCACCTTGACCTTGACGGTACATCCTACCTATGAGGTGACGGTAGACCAAGACATCTGTGAAGGCACAACGTTTTACTTCAATGGTCGCATCTTGAGTGCAGCAGGCGTGTACGACACTTTGCTGCAGACGGTGCACGGCTGTGACAGTGCTGTGACCCTGAATCTGACAGTGCTGGAGATCCTCACTACCGACTTAACCGATAGTATCTGTGCCGGTGAGAGCATCATGTTCAATGGACAGACGCTGAATACGACTACGACCGAGACGTTTACCACGACCAGCTCGATAGGCTGTGATAGTGTGGTGACCATGACCTTGACGGTCTTGCCAGTCAACACCGAGACAGTACATGATACGATCTGCGAAGGAGACTTGTACGACTTTAATGGCAACATACTCAACAGTGCTGGTACGGTGGTCGATACGGTGCAGGGCAGCAATGGTTGTGATAGCATAGTAACACTGGAATTGGTGGTCAATCCGATACTGCGGTATGATTATGCCGAAGAGATTTGCGACGATGCTACCTATACCTTTGGCAGCAGACAGCTGGATAGCACTGGGGTATATGTAGATACATTCCCCAGCACGATTACAGGCTGCGACAGCATTGTCACCTTGACCTTGACAGTACATCCTACCTATGATGTGACGGTAGACCAAGACATCTGTGAAGGCACAACATTCGACTTCAATGGTCGCATTTTGAGTGCAGCAGGCGTGTATGACACTCTTCTGCAGACGGTGCACGGCTGTGACAGTGCCGTGACCCTGAATCTGACCGTGCTGGAGATTCTCACGACCGACTTGACCGACAGCATCTGTGCCGGTGAGAGCATCATGTTCAATGGACAGACGCTGAACACGACTACGACCGAGACGTTTACCACGACCAGCTCGATAGGCTGTGATAGTGTGGTGACAATGACCTTGACAGTATTGCCGATCAACACAGAGACGGTAAGAGATACGATCTGTGAGGGAGAGACCTACGGTTTCAACGGTACAGACTATACCGATGCTGGCACTTATGTAGCGACGGTGCCGAGCAGCAATGGTTGTGATAGCATAGTGACACTGGAATTAGTGGTCAACCCGATACTGCGGTATGATTATGCCGAAGAGATTTGCGACGATGCTATCTATACCTTTGGCAGCAGACAGCTGGCTAGTACTGGGGTATATGTAGATACTTTCCCCAGCACGATTACTGGCTGCGACAGCATTGTCACCTTGACCTTGACGGTACATCCTACCTATGATGTGACGGTAGACCAAGACATCTGTGAAGGCACAACGTTCGACTTCAATGGTCGCATCTTGAGTGCAGCAGGCGTTTACGATACCTTGCTTCAGACGGTGCACGGCTGTGACAGTGCTGTGACGTTGAATCTGACCGTGCTGGAGATTCTCACGACCGACTTGACAGACAGCATCTGTGCCGGTGAGAGCATCATGTTCAATGGACAGACGCTGAATACGACTACGACCGAGACGTTTACCACGACCAGCTCGATAGGCTGTGATAGTGTGGTGACTATGACCTTGACGGTCTTGCCAGTCAACACCGAGACAGTACATGATACGATCTGTGAGGGAGAGACCTACGATTTCAACGGTACAGACTATACCGATGCTGGCACTTATGTAGCGACGGTGCCGGGCAGCAATGGTTGTGATAGCATAGTGACACTGGAATTAGTGGTCAACCCGATACTGCGAACTCACTTAGCTGAGGAGATTTGCGACGATGCTACCTATACCTTTGGCAGCAGACAGCTGGATAGTACAGGTCTGTACGTGGATACATTGGTTAGCATCACTGGCTGTGACAGTATTGTAACACTAGATCTAACTGTGCATCCTACTTATGTGGACAGTGTGCAAGCGACGATTTGTGAAGGTCAAGCCTATTCATTCAATGGTACAGATCTGATGAATACCGGAGTGTATACAGATACATTATCCAGTGTAAATGGCTGCGATAGCATCAGAACCCTGGATCTGACAGTATTACCAGTCTTACGTGACACGATCAGGACAACCATTTGTGATGGAAATACGTTTGGATTTGGCAATCAGGATCTAGCTCAGGCTGGAACATATAGAGATACAGTAACGAGCTCTATCGGGTGCGATAGCATCACCGTCTTAGAGCTCAGTCTAAACGCGGTCACACATGGTCAAATATCAGAGGAGATCTGCGAAGGAGATACGTTGGATTTCTTTGGTGTCCAGCTTACGACAACGGGTACTTATGTAGATACCATTATAAATTCAGTGGGCTGTGACAGCATAGTGACGCTTGATCTACTGGTCAACCAGAATTACAGCACTAATCTGTCATATTCGGTGTGTGAGGGAGATTCGATTATGGTAGCCGGCAAAACATACGACGAGACGGGTCTTTTCCGCGACACCCTAACCAGCAGTAGAGGTTGTGATAGTATTCTGATTATCGACCTGCAAGTGCTCGAGACTAGGTTTGGATCTATCCAAGTTTCAATTTGTGATGACGCCACCTTTGATTTCTTAGGAAGGCAGTTGGATAGCACCGGGACCTATGTAGATACAATCACCAGTAGCCTGGGCTGTGATAGCATTGTGACCCTTGATTTGGAGGTGCTGGAGGTGAAACATTCTAGCATATCCCGTCAGATTTGTATCGGCCAAACATTCAGGTTCAATGATATGGACCTAGCGGTCAGTGGAAGCTACAGCGATACCCTAAGCGCTGATAATGGCTGCGATAGCATCGTGATATTGGATTTGGCGGTGGTGGAAACGATCGAAGTAGATCTACACGACACGATATGTGAGTTTGACTTTGTCACGATCAATGGTAAAATGTATGATTCACCTGGTGATTTTAGCGATACACTGGTAGCAGGAGGTGGTTGCGATAGTGTGATACATATCCACATCTATCAAGCGCCGATTGAGTATACATCCATTTCACAATCCATTTGTGAGGGCGACACATTTGATTTCCATGGATCCCTATTGAGTGCGGAGGGAATGTATGCTGACACGTTGGCTTCCAGATTTGGCTGCGACAGCATCATCGAGTTGACCCTTTCAGTCACTTCGACGATCCACACGAATCTAGATGAATCAATCTGCGAAGGTGAGCAGTACCATGTAGGAGACAGCGCTTTCACCCTAGAAGGCATGTACGATGTGACCTTGGTGTCATCCAGTGGCTGCGACAGCATCGTCCATCTCGAATTGTCCATCATACCGACGGTGCGTCATACAGATACGGTGACCATTTGCCAGGATGAGACCTACTTATTTAATGGTGTCACTTATGACAGCTCAGGGATTTACATAGATACTTTAGTGTCAGCCAGCGGCTGCGATAGCCTTGCCATACTAGATCTGGAGGTTCGACCATTGTCATTTACCACAGTGATGTACAACCTATGTGTTGGTGAGGTGGCCCTCATAGATGGCGTAGAGTATACCCAGGATATCACCTTTGATGAGATCTATACCGCTGTGGACGGATGCGACAGTACTGTCACGCATGTAGTCACATTTATGTCGACGGTATCATTGACAGTAGAGGATGTGTCGATCTGTACTGGTGAAAGTGTAGCACTTTCTGTCGACGTGGATGGGGCCGATACAGCGGCAGTCACGTGGTCGCCCACAGAGGGGTTGAGCTGCACAGACTGTCCAAATCCGGAGGCATCACCGCTGGAAACAACGACTTATACAGTCTCAGCAAGCAGTTGTGGAGGACAAGTGGTTGAGACAACGGTGACCGTAACCGTGGTGCCATATCCAGGCATGACTATTTCAGAAGACCAGACGATGAACTTAGGCCAGAGCATAACGCTATCGGCTGTGAATGAGGAACCGACCATACCCATTAATTGGTACAATGATGATACGGGTGAATTGATCTGTACTGACTGTCCATCTACGGTTTTCACACCTAATGCAGCAGGAGAATATCATTTTCGAGCATCCTCAACCAACTCTATAGGCTGTGGAGAGGAGCAGGTAGTGACGATCACCGTGATAGACCCATGTGAAGTAGGAAAGATTGAAGTAGCCAATGCCTTTACACCCAATGGGGACGGATTCAACGACTTCTTTGAAATCCGAAATGATGGAGTGTCAGAGATAACTCTGGTCCAGGTATTCAACAGGTGGGGAGAAATTGTCTTCGAGACAGGATCTATTACAGAAATGTGGGATGGAACCTTCAGAGGAGAGCCAGTAAACCCAGGTGTCTATATGTATATCATCCAGGGAATCTGTGTCGGCGACGAGGATTATTTATTATCAGGCAATGTAACCGTGATCAGATAGGAATGAAAAACGAAATCTAATCATCGATGTAATGAGCTTTATTTGACTAGATTTTTACAATCATCTTAGCATGAGATTTCTTACGGAGAGACGGTACGATACCCCTACACAAGAAACTCCCCCTGTGCAGCATCCGCACAAGCGAATGACTGTTGAACCGGATGCCGCTATTGCCGACTTTGTGAAAGCAATGTTGGTGATAGCCATCCTTTTGCTATTTGGTGCGGCCAAGATGTCAGCACAGGACATTCACTTGTCGCATATTCATGCATCTCCAACTTACATCAATCCTGCAATGACGGGATTGTTTAATGGAGATATGCGTTTTATCGGCAACTATCGCAGCCAGTGGCAGACCTTCACCAATGGGTTTCAAACCTTTCTCGGATCCGCTGATATGAAGCTCAACCAGGGATTCGGAAATCAAGACGATATAGGTGCCGGAATCCAAGTCAGCACTGATAGAGCTGGTGATCTGAATTTTAATACAACTTCAGCAAATTTCACGCTTTCATATCTCAAGGCACTGAACGGAATTGGCGATCATTTCATTTCCATTGGCATCTCCAATGGTTTTGTACAAACGCGTTTGGATTTGTCCGATCTCCGGGTGTTTGATCAAGATCCATTTTTGCAGACTCCGGATTTTGGGGGTAGAAACAGCTATTATGACCTCAATGCAGGTGCTGCATGGTTTGTACCACTGCATCACCAGGACTTTGCATACGTTGGAGGATCGATCTATCACCTGAACCGGGCATTCGTTTCCTTTAAAAGTGATAGGGAGCACTCTTTGCCAGGGACATCGTTGATACCAAGGTATATTTTGCACGGAGGTGCGAGTATTCGCCTCAATGAGTTTATGACTATCAAGCCAAGCTTCCTATTTTTTGATCAGCATCCACATCGTGAAGTTAATGTGGGTACTTTTCTTAAGATCACAAGAGAAACACGTTCCTATCTGAGGCCGGAGTATGCTTTCTATGCTGGTCTATGGTATCGCTGGTCCGTGAAAGCTGGAGAGTTCAATAGGGACGCCCTAATCGCGTCTCTTCGTTATGATTTTCGTAGGACTGTATTGTCATTCTCATTTGACCTAAACATCTCACCCCTCCAAAAAGCAAGCAATGGGATAGGTGGTCCAGAATTATCTGTGATGCATTTTCTTGATTTCATACGACCGCAACGCAAGCGCATTAAAGTGAAATGTCCCGAGGTGTAAAATGAATAAAAAGGGGTCATTCGTATGATGAAAGTTGATGGTTGAAAGCGTAATTTGTGACCTTAAAACATATCACTTTCCCATCTTGTTTTGATGATATAACTGGGTTTGAGAAGCAATATCTGGGACAAAATCATCGTCCCAAACTGGCGATATCTTGCCTTCTGAGTACATCTATCTACCCAGTATTGCAAACGTGGTACATTTTTTGCTCCGCAAGTGAGTGGCATGGTGTCTCCCGATCTATCATCGCTTTTTGTCGATATGGGTCATTTCCCTCTTGTGCGATTTCTCTCCTTGCTGATGCTCATCCTATCAGTACAACCGACGTGGGCTCAAACAGATTGGTTTGAATGCGATACCGTGGGTGTCACCGTTTCCTCTTGCGTAGATGCGGTACCCAGTATGTATGTTGACATGCGCAACAGCGTCACTCAGAAATGGTACTCTTGCAAGATTTCTCGCGGACCTAAGGACTCCCTTTGTTGCGGTGTGGCTGTAGGAGGTAATGATCAGTGCATTGAGTTTAAGGTTCGTGTTGATCAAGACATCGATGCAATTGTTCTGGAGATTCCAGAATCAAATGAACCTGAATGGCAAAATGATCAGAATAGTTATTCAGGACCCAACCCAGTTCCTTCATCCCCTGGTGCCAAGCCATCCATCAATACGTATCGTATCAAAACCAGTTCAGGAGCATGCATGGGACCTTACGGGGGAGCCCAGGGAGATCAACCTGCTTGTCTCAGTGGGTCCATACTCAACGACACCATTTTCTTGTTGTTTTGTCAAACAGGTAACAATGCCAACGTATACCGCATCAAGACTTTGAAGGCCGAAATTAACCCCGACATCATGGTTTTGGCTGAGGGGTGCGGCTCGACCGTATCCGTGAGTGCTAAAGACATCAACGTATCCAGTGTCACCTGGAATTCCACCCAAAATCCAGCCTACAATGCCTACTTAAGCTCCACCATGGGCGATACCACGGTAACGGTCACCGTACCTAAGGGTGCCCCTTTACCTCCAGGCACGCCACCTGTGCTGGTTTATCAAGTCTGTGCCGATCCTCTGGCATCTGGTGTGGCAGGATGTGGTGTGTTGCCACAAGTTTGCGCGACCGTCCAAGTCACGGTGGTGTCACCGCCAAGTGCCACTGTCGATGCACCGACGGTTTGCCCTGGTGATCCCTACTACGCCGAGGTGACGGGTCAAGGTTCCACCACACTCAACTATACGTGGTTTGACGGCCACAATGCACCAGGATCAGGCACCAGTACCGGTACCACCGATAACTATACCTTTGCCAGTCCTGGCGACAAATCAGTGGTGATTGTAGATCCTTCTATAGTTGCACTTGGATTTGGGGTCTGTGCCTACGACACGGTAAACTTTACCATCAGCACCTATCCACTGCCCAATGCAGTGATCTCCGGGCCACCACTCATTTGTATCAACACAGAATATGGCTTTTCCACTCCCAACGTCCCAGGTGCAAGCTATGCCTGGCAGTTTCGTGAGTATCCGGGCAACAGTCTGATTAGTACTTCTTCTTCACGTACTCCCACCCGGAACTTTTCCACTTGTGGTGACAAATTGGCAATACTAACCGTTACCTCGATGGAGGGCTGCGATAGTACTGTGATGAGGGTCTTTCAGGCCGATAGCATTCCGCCTGATCTTTCTAGCTGTAATTTGCCAGATCCCACGGTTGAATGTGGGGGTACTGCGCAAAATGACGCCAATATTTTGGCCTGGCACAATGCCAATTTAGCCATCCTCCAGAATGCCAGTGGCTGTGTTACCGATGATTGTCCATGGATCGTAACCTCAGATTTTGATCCCGACAATTACACACCCGATCCCAATTGTGGAAATGGAACCACAGCCGGTAGTATCAGAGTCATTTACACGGTGAGTGATGGTTGTCAGGAAGATACCATCAGCGCGATCTACACGATAGAAGATACAGCCCTCCCAACTGTCAACGATCCGAATCTAGATGATATCACCGTACAATGCGTACTCGAGATCCCACCCGTGGACACCAATTTCATGGCCTCAGACGTCTGTGGCAATGTATCGCGTGAATGGGTATCGGATGTAGGTGGTGGAAATCCCTGTAACCTTCAAATCGTCAGGACATATCGAGTCACGGATGCTTGTGGCAATATTGCTTTGTTTGATCAAACATTCACCGTCAATGACAATATGAATCCAAGCATCACATGTCCATCGGATGTGTTGATAGAAGCCTGTGATGTAGATACGTTGGCCACCCATAGTCTGGTCGCCAATCTAGAGTTTAGTCCCTCTATTAGAGACTTGACCCTGCTTGAACTTCAAGCAGCTGGAGGCGATGCCGACGACAATTGTGGCATCGATTCGCTCTATTACTACGATGCACAAGCAGGATCATGTCCGATCGTTGTGACAAGGACCTTCGTGGTGGTTGATAGTTGTGGTAATCGTGTTCAATGTCAGCAGCAGATCGACATTGACGACACAACTCTTCCGCTAATCAACTGTCCAGCCCAGGTGCTTCTTGAGGGTTGTGATGTAGGGATTCTCTCATCAGCTCCCGAAGTGGGTGGCCTAGGGTATAGTGAATCCAATCAAGTCATCCTCTTAGTACAGCTCACCAACCTCGGTGGAGGGGCTAGCGACAATTGCAGCATTGCCAGCATATACTATTATGATACCCAATCGGGGAGTTGCCCCATTGTGATTACCAGGACCTTTGTGGTCGTAGATGGTTGTGGCAACGAAGAACAATGCACCCAAGAGATCCAGATTGACGATACAACGGCACCGACGATATCTTGCCCCGCCAACATCATCCTGGAGGAGTGTGATGTGGGTGATCTTGCTAATGCTCCTTTGGTGGGTAACCTCGAATACAGTGAGACCAACCATACCATTGATATCACAGATCTTACTGGCCTTGGTGGTGCTGCAAGTGATCTCTGCGGGATTGAGCAATTGTATTATTTCGATAGTCAGACGGGTAGCTGTCCCATCATAGTGACGCGAACTTTCGTAGCTATAGATACTTGTGGCAATGACAGTTCATGTAGTTACGAAATTAGGATCGACGACACGACACTTCCTATGCTTACCTGTCCGGCACCTCAGGATCTGGAGGCATGTGGTGTCTATGATCTTGAGAATATTGCCCAGGTAGGCTTCTTGGAATATAGTGAATCAATCAATCACATAACGGTCACAGAATTGAATGGGGCAGGGGGTAATGCTTCCGACAACTGTGGCATAGATAGTCTGTACTTTTTTGACAGTCAGACCGGTTCATGTCCCATTACGATTACCCGCACATTTGTCGTAGTGGATTCATGCCACAATCGGGTACAGTGCACACAGACGATTACCATCGACGACACAACCCTGCCACTGTTGACATGCCCATCAGATGTAGTCTTGGAAGCATGTGGGGTAGATGATTTGGCTTCAATACCCCAAGTAGCAAGCTTAGAGTATAGCGAAACCATTCGATCGATCACCGTGGCAGATATTCAACTGACTGGAGGAGATGCTAGCGATAATTGTGGCATCGATAGCCTCTACTATGTGGATAGTCGCATTGGCTCTTGCCCCATCATTCTGATACGTAGGTTCACTGTGGTCGATAGTTGTGGAAACAGGGTAAGTTGTGATCAAGAAATTCAGATTGACGATACGACTGATCCAGTACTGATTTGCCCAGCTGATGATGTTGTGGAAGCTTGCAATATCAATGATCTGGCTACATCGGCACAGGTGGGTAACCTGGAATACAGTGAAACGCCGAGGAGTATTTCCGTTTCTGACATCCAGGCGTTGGGTGGTGATGCCTCCGACAACTGCAGCATTGATAGTCTCTACTATTTTGATGTTCGCACTGGTCGATGTCCGATAATTGTGACGAGGACCTATGTGGTAGTAGACAGTTGTGGAAATAGAGTTAGCTGTCCACAGGCCATCCAAATCGATGATACGACCGATCCTGTATTGCAATGTCCAGGTGATCAGACTGTGGAAGCCTGCGGGGTAGGAGATCTCCAGAATGCAGCTGAAGTAAACAATTTTGAATATTCCGAATCTGTCAGATTTCTGACCGTGACTGAGCTCCAGGGCCTGGGTGGAGATGCTTCTGACAACTGTGCAATTGATAGTCTTTACTACATTGATGTACAAAATGGATCTTGTCCCATCGTAGTCACCCGTACTTTCGTAGTGGTGGATACTTGCGGCAACCGGGTCCACTGCGCTCAAACAATTGAGATAGATGATACGACAGATCCAACCATCACCTGTCCAGCCAATGAAGTAATAGAAGCATGCGGGGTTGGAGATCTGGGATCTTCAGCTCAAGTGGGTAGTCTGGAATACAGCGAGACTGTCAGATCCATTCAGCTGTCTGATTTAGTGGGCTTGGGTGGATTAGCTGCTGATAATTGCGGAATTGATAGTCTCTATTATTATGATATACAGACAGGTTCTTGTCCCATCGTGGTCACGCGTACCTATGTGGTAGTAGACAGCTGTAGTAATAGTATCTCTTGCCCACAAGAAATTCAAATCAATGACACCACCCTCCCTGAAATCACCTGTCCAGGAGATGAGATCATTGAGGCTTGCGGTGTATCCGATTTGGAAAGTGCTGTGGAAGTTGGGGGTTTGGAATACAGCGAAGCCATCAGGTTTATCTCCGTCGCAGATATTCAAGCCTTGAATGGCACAGCCAGTGACAACTGTGGCATTGATAGTTTGTACTACTTTGACACGCAGATAGGATTTTGCCCCATCGTGGTCACCCGTACTTTCGTCGTAGTGGATAGCTGCGGCAATCGAGTCGACTGTCCGCAGGAAATTCAGATCAATGACACTACCGATCCGATTCTGGTCTGTCCAGCGGACGATGTAGTTGAAGGTTGCTCCACGGCAGATCTAGCACTGTCAGCACAAGTTGGCAATTTGGAATATAGTGAGGCATTCCGATTGATTACGGTGGCTGAGATGCAGGCTACTGGAGGAAATGCATCTGATAATTGTGGCATCGATAGTCTGTATTACTACGATGTCAAATCTGGAAGTTGCCCAATCGTTATTACCAGAACATTTGTGGTCGTTGACAGCTGTGGCAATACCATAGATTGTCAGCAAGAGATCCAAATCAACGATACCACCGATCCTACCATAACCTGTCCGCCCGATGCTGTCATCGAGGGGTGTGATGCATCAGCACTTCAATCATCTGGTACGGTGGGTAATCTCGCCTATAGCGAAGATATAGCGCTGATTACTATAGCCGATCTTAACGGAATTTCAGGCGATGCAGGCGACAACTGCTTTGTAGATAGTCTGTATTATTTCGACAGTCAAGCGGGCTCCTGCCCGATCGTGATCACCCGGACTTTTGTGGTGGTTGACAGCTGCGGTAACCGTGTACAATGCGACCAGGAGATTCAGATCGATGACTCTACCTTGCCTAGTCTGACCTGTCCTCCCAGTGTGTCTATCGAGGCATGCAGGTTGTCCGACTTAGCTACAAGACTAGAAGTCGGCAACCTGGGATTCAGTACCGTGCCTGTAAACATCACCACTGGTGAGATAAGCACTGCCGGTGGCAATGCGTCGGATAATTGTGGCATTGATAGCCTCTACTACATCGATGTTCAGACAGGTACTTGCCCGATCACGATCGAAAGGACCTTTGTAGTAGTGGACAGTTGCGGAAATCGGGTAGATTGCACCACGGACATCGAGATTCATGACACTACTGATCCCGCCATCACTTGCCCCGGCAATGTGGTCATCGAAGCTTGCAACGTAGGGGATCTAGGATCCTCCATAGAAGTAGCAAATCTTGAATATAGTGAAACACCACGCAGCATAGGGTTGACAGATTTGATGAGTTTGTCGGGCAATGCGTCGGACAATTGCGGCATCGATAGCTTATACTATTTCGATGCACAATCGGGATTCTGTCCTATCGTCATCACAAGAACATTCGTGGTCAAAGATTCCTGCGGCAATACAGCTTTTTGCCCTCAGGAAATCCAAATCAACGATACTACCGTTCCCACAATCACATGTCCACCCAATAGAACCATTGAAGCATGCACTGTCGACGACCTGGCTACTTCGACAGAAGTGGGAAATCTAGAATATAGTGAGACCGTGAGGTTCCTGACCTTGTTCGAATTTCAAGGACGAGGTGGTAACGCTGATGATAATTGCGGCATTGATAGTCTCTATTACTATGATACCAACATCGATACCTGTCCGATCCTGGTGTCGCGGACTTTTGTGGTGGTAGATAGCTGTGGCAATCGTATGCAATGCGTGCAAGAGATTCAGATCGATGATACTACCATTCCCAGTCTGACTTGTCCCAATGATGTGACGGGTGAAGGCTGCGATGTCGTGGATGTCGTCCAGATTTCAGGGTTGGCATACACAGATGCAAGAACGGTGATCGATGAGCAAATATTCAATGCCCTAGATGCCCAAAGTGCAGTATCCGATATCTGTGGCATCAGGGAGGTAGCTTATGTGGATGTGATAGATCAATCATCCTGTCCCTTGGTCATTACCAGGACTTTTGAGGCCATCGATCTATGTGGAAACATCAATATCTGTATACAGCAGATTACGGTAGAAGATACTGAATTACCTGTCATCACTTGTCCTTCTGACCTGACCGGGGAGGGTTGCGATGTGTCGGTCGTGGAGACCCTTTCTGGACTTCCATTTAGCCCAGTGACCGTGATACTCTCAGAGGTCCAGTTTCAGCAACTTAATGTGCCAGGCAGCGTCTCCGATAATTGCGGTATTGCAGAAATAAACTATGTAGATGTTATAGACCAGGCGTCCTGTCCGTTGATCATAACCAGGACATTTACGGTAATCGATAGTTGTGGATTGCTGTCAGTTTGTCCGCAGGAGATCGTCATTCAAGATACAGAAGATCCGGTGATAACCTGTCCTTCGGACATATCAGTGGAAGGATGTACTACGGATGAACTGATCACATTGACAGGACTAGAGTACAGTGGAGTCGAGAGGTCAATCGATGGTCAAACCTTCGTTGGCTTAGATCCAGTCAGCGCAGTTGATGACAATTGTGGAGTACTGGAGGTGAGATATATCGATCAGATCATCTCCCCCAATTGCCCTATAAGAATCCAGCGCAAGTTTACGGTATACGATAGCTGTGGCCTACAAGCATCCTGCACTCAGCTTCTGGAGTTGCTGCCTGTTGCACTGATTGATCCGGTCTGTCCAGCTTCTATGGTAGTTGCATCCTGTCTGGCTCAGAGTGAAGTGGATGCACTATTTACTACCTGGAAGGCTGAATTTCAGTATCTGGGCGATGGTTGTAATGTTCAGCTGACACGTCTGGATACGGTGGATTCGCCCGATGCCTGCGGAGGTGAGAAGACCATTGTCTTTGAGGTCGTGGATTTCTGTGGAAACCGTACCAGTTGTTCTGCGACTTTTACGGTGCCCATCGCACCGATCCTGACGATGACTTGCACTCCTCCCATCAATGTTCAGTGTGAAGCAGATGTGCCACAGCCATTTAGCTCGGTATCCGCCTTTGAAGCAGCGGGCGGCTCTTTTGCCAACACTTGTGGCATCATCGATGCCAGTTTTAGATTGATTAGTGAGGTCTCAGACGATCAGTCCTGTCCCGAAATTAGAGTCAGAACATATGAGGTCAGAGATGTATGTGGACATATCCAGACTTGCACTCAGCAGATTCGCATCAATGATACGATTCCACCTGAACTGACCGGAGTGCCAGGAGATCGGACAGTGGCCTGTACTGTGGTGCCACAACCACCGGTCATCGGAGTAGATATTGTGGCAACCGATAACTGCGTTAATCCTACCATAATCTTTGAGGAAGAGATCACACCTGGTGTATGTGAGAATATTTACGGGATTGTCAGGACATGGACAACCCGTGATGACTGCGGCAATGAAGTGCAGGCAGTGCAAAATATTATGGTCACTGATTGCAGGCCTGATGTAGATATCTCGATCAATCCCAATCCAGTTTGCTTGAACGGAGATGTAACATTTAATGCATTGATCACGGATAATTACAATCATCCTGTGTACCGATGGCAGTTCTTGTGGAACGGCACCTGGACCGATGTGAGCGGTGGAAATGTGGTACCCTTTACCAAGCAGGGAGTAGATATTGATGACCAAGGTAGTTATCGCCTACTGATTGCCGATGCTGTGAGCAACATATTCAACGAGGATTGCAACGTGGTCTCCGAAACCGTGGAATTGGTGGTCATCGAACCTGTAGTCACAGATCTCGTTGCCTCCATTTGCGAAGGAGACTCTTATACGGTAGGTACCTCCACCTATGAGACGACAGGAAGCTACACAGATATTCTGCAAGCGAGCAGTGGTTGTGATAGTGTGGTCAATCTGGAGCTTACGGTGCTCGAAAACTCTGAATTTACGCTGGATACGTTCATTTGCCAAGGTGACCGATTTATCATTGGTACTTCAGCATGGAGTCAGACCGGAACCTATGAAAAACGCCTGACCAACAACGCCGGATGTGACAGCATCATCACCCTTCACCTTACCGTGCATGAACCAACAATTTTCAACGTAGTTGATACCATTTGCGAAGGGGCTGAACTCATGGTCGGAGATGAGACCTATGATTCTACAGGTCACTACACTCAGGTCTTAACGGATAGATTTGGATGCGATAGTATTTACAATGTAGATCTCACCGTACATCCCATCTTGCACACAACCATTAATGCCGAGATCTGCTTTGGACAGCGATATCCCGTCGGCAATCAGAGTTTTAGTGCTCCTGGCACCTATACCATCGATCTTATCTCCCAGGTGACGGGCTGTGACAGTATGGTGACCCTAAATCTGGTAGTGACCAATGAAATCAACGTTTATCTAGACCGTACCATTTGCGTGGGTGATTCCTTTCAGGTCGGAACAGTATTTTATGACACTGCGGGCCAATACATTGATACGTTGATAGCTGCTGCTGGCTGCGACAGCATTGTCACTCTGGACCTAAAACTTGCCACGACATTGATGACTTCTATCGACACCGTACTGTGCGAAGGAGATGCTATTCAAGTTGGATCACAATCCTATTCGGCAACCGGCCACTTCGTAGACACATTGATCTCAAATGGCGGTTGCGACAGCATTGTAACGCTAGATCTGGTGGTTCATCCGGTCTATGATACCAGCATTATCGCCAATATTTGCCATGGGTCATTTTTTGAGGCAGGTGGTCAGACATTTAATGCTTCTGGTAACTACACTTTGAATCTCGGCACTGCCTTTGGCTGTGACAGCATCGTCCACCTTGATCTCACCGTCCATAGTCTGTATGACACTACCTATACGGTAAATCTATGCGCTGGTGATACGTTCCAACTTGGGTCCGAGAATTATTCCACCTCTGGTTATTATACGCAGACCTTCACTAGCATTGCTGGTTGTGATAGTACCATACATTTGGACATAACCGTCTCTCCTGCATATGATATATCCTTAAATGAGATAGTTTGCGAAGGTGGGAGCGTGACCGTGGGTTCGAATACCTATGATTCTACCGGTATTTATGTCGATTCGTTAAAATCTGAGCACGGCTGTGACAGCGTCATTACTTTAGACTTAGTGGTGGTTGCACAAATCAAAGAGTTTCAAAATGTCCAAATTTGTGAGGGTGATAACTACACTTTTGGAGGAATAGTTTACAACAGCACTGGAACCTATACAGAGACATTTACAAGTTCACAAGGTTGTGATAGCGTAGTTACCTTGGATCTGCAGGTTCTATCTCAGCTCCGCGATACCATTAGCGAAGAAATGTGTGAGGGTGGAGTTTATGATTTCGATGGAACCATGCTAACGACCGGTGGCTCATTTAATAAGACTTATACCTCACAGGCCGGTTGTGACAGTGTGGTCACCTTGGAGTTGACCGTCAATCCTACGTTGACAACCATCCTTTTCGAGGAACTTTGTGATGGTGAGGCCTTTACTTTGGGAGTACAGAATTATGATGTTGCTGGCACCTATCAAGAGACGCTCACTTCATCCCTGGGTTGTGACAGTACAGTAACACTTCATTTGTCTTTCACACCCGCAGCAGAGACCAATTTGGATCAGACCATTTGTGCAGGAGAAAGCGTGGAGTTTGCCGGCCAGACACTCGATAGTACTGGCTACTACCTAGATTCACTGAGTACTGTTGATGGTTGTGACAGCATTGTGACTTTGTCTCTGACCGTGCTCGATACATCTAACATAGAATTGTCGGAGCAGATCTGCCTAGGACAGAGTTACAGTTTTAATGGTCAGTTGCTGACAACTTCCGGCACATACACCGCTGATCTGCAGACAGTTGGCGGCTGCGATAGTACCGTTACAGTACAACTCGAGGTGGTTGACGTCCTCAATACACAACTAAGTGACACCATTTGCGAGGGCACATCCTATCAGTTTTTTGATCAAGAACTCACGTTGACCGGCACTTACTCTGAACAACTGATCAGTAGTACCGGCTGTGATAGTGTAGTTACCCTTTCACTGGTGATAAGAGAACTATTGACAGAAGAGTCTTTCGTGTCTATTTGTGCAGGAGAAATCTTCCTATTTGGTACTGACACGCTGACTACTTCCGGAACATATGAAAATACCTTCACCAGCACTGCTGGCTGCGACAGTATCTCCAAAGTCCATCTGACCGTGTTTCAAGAGCACTACGATACGACCTTCGCTGAGATCTGCATTGGAGAAACGTATGACTTCCAGGGTAAAGTCTACAATAGCAGCGGTAGCTATGTAGATACCTCACAGACCAGCGAGGGATGCAATCACTACCAGGTCTTGGAGCTGGTAGTGCAGGCAGCTGCGAGTGATACCATCGCAGCGACCATATGTGCTAACGAAACCTTTGATTTCAATGGGCAATCACTCAATGTATCCGGTACCTACCTTGAAACCAGGGGAGCTGCCAATGGTTGCGATAGCCTGACTGTCTTGATTCTTGAAGTACGAGATGTCATCCAAGTACAATCTACAGTGGAGATATGCATTGGTCAGATGTATGACTTTAATGGACAAATCCTTACCGCAGCTGGTGACTACCGGGAAACTTTTGTCAGTGTGGATGGCTGTGATAGTATCGTAGACCTGACACTACTTACCGTGGCGACGATCAACACAGATCTTGAAGCCTTTATCTGCTCGGGAGATTCTGTAACAATTGGGAATAAGGCCTACTTCTCGGCTGGCACCTATCAAGATACCCTGACCTCTTCAGGCGGGTGTGATAGCATTGTACACATTTCCATCACCTCAGCGTCACCAAAGATTGAGCAGGTGAGCGTCTCCATATGTCAAGGAGAGTCTTACTTTTTTAATGGTGTAGACTACTCAGCGAGTATTCAAATCTCAGACACACTGGTTTCGTCAGAGGGTTGCGATAGCATTGTCCAGCTTGACTTGACTGTGATAGAAAGCTATGAAGAAGACAAAAACATCACGCTTTGTCAAGGAGCTAACTACACTTACAACGGTCAAGACTACAGTCAATCTGGCACCCATGATATACTATTGACTTCAGAAAGTGGTTGCGACAGCATTGTGCACCTACATATCCAAGTCGTTGACGAAATCGTCGAGCAGCTGGAGGTCCAGATCTGTACAGGCTCAACCTATCAGTTTGCCGGTCAAACCCTTTCTGTAGGAGGTACCTATGTGGATTCCACCACATCAACCAATGGCTGTGATAGCATAGTTACATTGCAACTACAGGTTCTTAATACATTGGAATCCTCAGAATCACATACGATATGTGCAGGAGATAGCGTGCGTATAGGTAATCTCTACTTCTCTACTGATACGCTTTTTTCAGACACACTGGCAAGTACTCAAGGATGTGACAGCGTGATTAGTTACCAGGTGGTGGTGCTACCCAGTGTCAATTTGGTTGGTTATGACACGGTCATTTGTGAAGGTGAATCCGTGGAGCTTGGTGTTCAGGTCTTGGGTTCTCAAAGTGGGTCGCTGAGCTGGTCACCTGCAGAGGGACTATCATGCACGGATTGTGCCAGACCACTGGCAAGCCCTACTCAAACAACAACCTATGTCGTCTCCACACCCGGATGCCTAGACAGCCTCATGCAGGCAGAGGTTACCGTGCAGGTGAGACCCATACCAGATCTGGTGGTGAGTGAGGACCAAAGTATTTTACTGGGAGAGTCGGTCACCTTGTCTGCCACTACGACTAATGGAATCTACACGGTAGATTGGTACCAGGGTGATGAACTGCTTTGCGGTGACTGCCCTGAACTAGTACAACAACCCACAGAAAACTCCCAGTACACCGTCACAGCCTACGACGACTTTGGTTGTATGTCTGAAGATGTTGTGGAGGTCTTGATTTCCGGTGATCCCTGCGACATTGGCTTGGTTCAAGCTCCCAATGCCATTACCCCCAATGATGACGGTTTTAATGACAACTTCCAGGTCATCAACGATGGAGATGCAGTCATTACCCTAATCCAGATTTTTAATAGATGGGGGCAAACCGTGTTTGAGACGAGCAGTACAGAGGAGGTCTGGGATGGCACGTATCTAGGTGAGCCCTTAAATCCAGCGGTATTCATGTATATGATTCATGTGGATTGTGCGGAAATTGGTACTGCGATTTTAGTCGGCAACGTAACATTAATTAGGTAACCTACTTGTAAAAGACCATTGCCAAGATGGTAATAAGATACAATGACAGGAACGGTACAGGCGATAAATTACCTGACAATCTTTCGAAAAAGTAATAGCGTCACAACTAACGCATACTCAGCGGATGCAGAACTGGATCGCAAAAATCTAATAAATAAGTACGTGTTAAAATTGTTAGAAGCGCACTAGGCTGCAGACCGCCAATTCCGGCAGGGTTTATGTATAGGTAAATAGAAGGACAGTCTATAAAAGATGATTGTCCACATTATTGACATCATCCTCTTACAACAAATAAGATCATTTGGAGAAAAGTTAAAAATGAGAAAAGCAGTCCCCGCTGCTAGAAAAATGGGATGAGGCAGAGTTGGAAAAATCCGCTTGGGCACCATTCCGAAAAACAAGGCTATGAGAAATTTCAGAACACACCATCCGGCTGTAGAGCTATCCTATCCCCGTACCATACCTCCCTTTCTTCCCACTGACATATGGCTTTTTGCAAGACGCATTGCATTGGTTGTAGCCATATTGCACTTTGTACAAAGTAGATTGGGTGCACAGGATATCCATTTATCGCACATCCATGCCTCACCCACGTATATCAATCCTGCGATGACAGGATTGTTTAATGGAGACATGCGGTTTATCGGCAACTACCGTAGTCAGTGGCAGACCTTTACCAATGGCTTTCAGACTTTCCTGGGATCCGCCGATATGAAACTGAATCAGGGATTTGGACTGCAGGACGATGTGGGAGCGGGCATTCAGATCAGCTCAGATAAGGCTGGCGACCTTGACTACAGCACCATTTCTGCCAATTTTACCTTGTCGTACCTAAAGGCCCTCAATGGCCTGGGGGACCATTTCATATCCGTGGGGATATCCAATGGATTTGTACAAAATCGCTTGGATCTTTCACAATTGAAGTTGTTTGACCAAGATCCTTTCCTGCAGAATCCCGAATTTGCGGGCAAGAACAGCTACTATGACCTCAATGCTGGAGTAGCTTGGTTTGTGCCCCTATATCGTCAGAACTTTGCTTACATAGGTGCTTCAGCCTACCACCTCAATCAAGCCTTCGTTTCTTTCAATCGCAACAGAGATGACGCGCTGCCCGGCACATCGCTCATACCCAGATACATTGTGCACGGAGGAGCCAGCGTTCGGCTCAATGAATATTTGACCATTAAGCCAAGTTTCATATTTTTTGACCAGCATCCACATCGAGAGATCAACCTGGGCACATTTTTTAAGGTCACACGAGAAACAAGGACCTACTTGCGACCAGAGTATGCTTTTTATGCTGGCCTCTGGTATCGATGGTCTGCAAAAAACGGTGACTTCAATCGCGACGCCCTGATAGCATCCTTACGCTACGATTTTCGGCGAACGGTGTTGTCATTTTCGTTCGACTTGAATATATCTCCACTGCAGAAGGCTAGCAATGGAGTGGGCGGTCCCGAACTGTCGGTGATGCATTTTCTCGACTTCATCAGACCCCAGCGCAAGCGTTTCAAGGTAAAATGTCCAGAAGTTTAAGAGCTACTGTTGAAAGTAATCAGATAAGATCCAATTGGATTAGCCCGCAGGTGCTGAGCGTTGCGTGGTAATGTTGACTGATATGAGAGGTTTTTTTGACATTGAGGAGCGCTATACCCGGCATAGCATTGGTTGTATCGCGAAGGAAAGAGGGAGAGCCAGAGAAAATAAGGACAAAAATGACCATCGAAACTCCTGAAATATGGCACTGGGTGGTGTTGATATCTTCCTGGAAATAGACCCAGCTCCCAAAAAAAAATCGCAGAGAATCTTCCAGATTTTATGGAATTATAGCTCTGTGGACGTCATATGATTGAAGCCCAAAGTTTTAAAGTAATTTTTTAGCCATAGTATTCCCATTGGCAATGCACACAAACTCAAAATTATTTTCAAATGTTGACCACCATGTTTATTCTTTGGGCCATCAATCAGGTGAAACTGTTTAAGTCTCGCCGAGTGGATTGATCCGTATTAAGAAAGATCCATCATCAGTACTGGGTCCACACCGATAAGAGAACCAAATCAAATTTGGCTCTTTGGGGATTGTTCTTTTTTCAATCGGCTGATACTCAGGTATCACGCAATCCCGAAAAGCGAAAATCTCATCTGTAATCGGCAGATTTTGTGAAGATGGCATTTTCCAGTGTGCACTCATAAGTACTTTATTGCTTTAGACAGATGACGTTTGTCGGTGCCAAAATCAAGGATGTTTACCCCCACTGCGCTTACTTCAATAAGCGAAACTAGCTCGGGTCATCTACTTGCTCCCACATCCAACAAGATGCTGTTGGTGTTAGAAAAAATTTTTAGATTTGTGCTCAAGATTGAAAGTTCATAAATGAAGAATGTGACTACATATGATCATCATCACCATTTCTTGCCATGCAAGTGATGAGATGACTGTGTAGTACCAATGAGAAATACCGGCGGCTTATCACTTGAATGTGGTAAGCCGTTTTACATTTTTTTTAAATCAGCCTGCGAAAACCATCAGGTAAAAATGAAGACATGTTAAAGATCGCCATACAAAAGTCTGGTAGGTTGAGTGATGGATCCTTGGCTCTACTGAAAGACTGTGATGTCAAGTTCAGCCGGGGCAAGGGTAAACTCGTTACCCCCGCCCAAAATTTCCCTGCGCAAGTGCTCTTTCTGCGCGACGATGACATACCACAATATGTAGAGGACGGTGTGGCCGATCTGGGCATTATTGGTGAGAATGTCTTGTTGGAGCATCGCGGCGAGGTAGACTTGGTGAAGAGACTTGGTTTTTCGAAATGTCGGATGTCCCTGGCCATACCACGCTCAGAACCCTATGAGGGAGTTCAATACTTTCAGCAGAAAAGAATAGCAACTTCCTACCCAGTAATTTTACAGAAATTCCTGGACGAGAATAACATTGAAGCTGAAATTCATTCGATTTCTGGCTCTGTTGAAATAGCTCCAAGTATTGGGCTGGCGGATGCCATCATGGATATCGTGAGTACTGGTAGTACACTGCTTAGCAATGGGCTTGAGGAAGTCGAGATCGTACTGAAATCTGAGGCAGTACTGATCAGCCATAAGAGTATAGATACCGAGAAGCAGTTGATTCTTGACCAACTCCTGTTTCGCATCGATGCAGTACTGAAGGCTCGTGGATACAAATATGTACTGCTTAATGCGCCTAATGATCACGTCCAAGCCATCATCGATCTACTGCCTGGAATGAAAAGTCCCACGGTCCTGCCTTTAGCCGAGGCAGGCTGGAGTTCCATACATACTGTGCTCGACGAGACCAAATTTTGGCAGATTATTGATCAACTGAAATCACTTGGCGCGGAAGGCATCCTGATTATTCCCATTGAAAAAATGGTGCTTTGATGGCTTTGTCACTAAAAGTATACAACAATCCAAGCGTGGAAGAATGGCCTGGTCTGATCACGCGGCCTGAGGCTCAGGTCTCCGATGTGTCCCAGATTGTTGAGGAGATTATGCATCAGGTGTCTGCGGATGGTGACCTTGCGGTCCGTGCATTGACTTCGAAGTTCGACCAGGTGGATCTAGAGGACCTATGGTTGGACCCACAGCTGCAGGATCAAATGGTGAGTTCTCTGGATCCTCATCTCTTAGCAGCCATTGATCAGGCATGCAAGAACATTCAAATCTTCCATCGAGCTCAGGAGATGTCTGTGCAGCGCGTGGAGACTATGCCGGGGGTACTTTGCTGGCGTGAGGCCAGACCAGTGACGAAGGTGGGTTTATATGTTCCCGGCGGTACCGCTCCATTGTTTTCCACCGTCCTGATGTTGGCCATACCTGCTCAATTGGCAGGTTGCCAAGACATCATCATGTGTACACCACCCCAGGAAGATGGCAGCATTCATCCTGCTATGGTGTATGCTGCCAAGATCTCCGGGGTCTCTAGCATCTACAGGGCAGGAGGAGCCCAGGCCATTGCTGCTATGACCTACGGTACGGAGACCATGCCAAGGGTCGATAAGATTTTTGGCCCAGGTAATCATTTTGTCACCGAAGCTAAGATGTATGCACAGAGTCATGGCGTAGCCATCGATATGCCGGCTGGCCCATCAGAAGTCTTGGTGATCGCAGATGCCACGGCTGATCCAGAGTTTGTGGCAGCCGATATGATCTCCCAGGCTGAGCATGGAGTCGACAGCCAGGTAGTATTGGTGACCACCGACCAAAGATTGCTAGGTGAGACACAAATCAACCTGGAAGCTCAATTGGTGGACCTCCCCCGCAAAGAGATTGCCCTCCAAGCACTCAGAAATAGTTTGATGGTGCTCATGGATGACCTCAACCAGGCCTTTGCCTTCTCCAATGCTTATGCCCCTGAACACCTGATTGTGAGTATTGAAAGGCCTCACGATTATTTGTCACAAATCACCAACGCTGGATCCGTCTTTGTAGGTCACTACAGTCCAGAGTCCGCAGGAGACTACGCATCGGGCACCAATCACACCTTACCCACCAACGGTTGGGCCAAAGCTTATAGCGGGGTTTCATTAGACTCGTTCCTGAAAAAAGTCACCTTCCAGGAAGTCACCAAAGAAGGGCTTCAGAATCTTGGTCCCACTGTGGAGGCCATGGCTGAGGCAGAACTTCTGATCGGACATCAACGGGCAGTTGAGGTGCGGAGAAAAAAACTTACCCGATGAATTTAGAACATTTGGTTCGGCCCAATATCTGGAATTTGCGTCCCTACAGTGCCGCTAGGCATGAGTTTGAAGGCCGAGCAGATGTCTATTTAGATGCCAATGAAAATCCCTTTGACAACGGCCTCAATAGGTACCCAGATCCCCTTCAACGCAAGCTAAAGTCACTGATATCTGCATCAAAGGGTGTAGAAGTGGATCGCATTTTTTTGGGCAATGGCAGCGATGAGGCCATTGATATCTTGATCCGCATATTTTGTCAACCCGGTAGCGAAGAAGTACTGATTTTTCCTCCGACGTATGGGATGTACAAAGTATGCGCCGATGTGTCTGATATCAAGGTCGTCTCCTGTCCACTAACCGATGAATTTCAAATCGATGTCGATCGAGCCATCCACTCGTGTACAGCGGCCACAAAAATGATGTTTGTGTGTTCTCCCAACAACCCTACGGGCAACGTCATGAATCGACATGCCATTGAACTGCTCCTGAGCAGGTTTAAGGGCATAGTCGTGATCGATGAGGCTTATGGCGACTTCAGCGGCAGACCCAGTTGGACGGAGAAGTTGGACACTTTCGATAATCTGGTAATCATGCAGACTTTCTCTAAGGCTTGGGGTTTGGCTGGCATAAGATTGGGTATGGCATTTGCGCATTCTTCCATTATCCGCTTGATGAATGCGGTGAAGCCTCCCTACAATGTCAATCAGCTCACTCAATCCCAGGCTATTGATGTCATGCTGAATAGAGCTGGAAAAGTCCAAGCATTGGCGACAGTTTTAGTCGAAGAAAAGCAAAGGATGGCAGATGCCCTAATGGGTTTGTCTCATGTCTTGCGGATCTATCCATCTGATGCCAATTTTTTGCTGATAAAATTTTCAGACCATCAGAAAGTGTTTCACAGTCTCAAAAATCAAGGTATCGTAGTCCGAGATCGATCGACGGCTCCTGGTTGCGATCAATGCCTGCGCATTACGGTGGGGACACCTACAGAAAATGATTTGGTAATCAAAATGCTGAGTGACTGGTCATGAAGAAGATACTCTTTATAGATAGAGATGGCACCATCATTAAAGAGCCACCTGAAGACTATCAAGTTGACAGCTATGCTAAGCTGGCATTCTTGCCAGATGCCCTAACCTATCTAGCATTGATGGCTCAGGATTTAGACTATATGTGGGTCATGGTGACAAATCAGGATGGTCTAGGTACATCCTCCTTTCCAGAAGATGACTTCTGGGGTCCGCATGATATGATGCTGAAGATACTTCAAAGTGTCGGGGTGCAATGGCAGGAGATCGTCATCGATCGAAGTTTCGCTAAAGATGCTTCACCATTTCGAAAACCCGGGATAGAATCTGTCCGTCACTATCTGCGAGGTGAATATGACCTGGCAAATTCCTATGTCATTGGCGATCGCATTACGGACATGATCTTTGCTAGGAACCTGGGAGCTAAGGGTATTTTCCTCGGCAAGTCTCTGGATGATTCAGAGGACCACCTGGCAGATGACCAATCCTTGGAACCCACCATAGCACTTCGAACCAACCACTGGAAAGACATCTATCAGTACCTGCAGCGTCTGGATCGCTGGACCAATGTGCAAAGAAAAACCAATGAGACAGATATCAACATAGCGCTAAATCTGGACGGACCTGGCGAAACTCAGATCTCTACCGGACTGAAGTTTTTTGACCACATGTTGGATCAATTAGGAAAACATGGATCGATCAATCTACGGATCTCTGTAGAGGGTGATCTGGAAGTTGATGAACACCACACCATCGAAGACACTGCGCTGGCATTGGGTGAATCTTTTAGACTGGCCTTGGGAAGTAAAAGAGGTATCGAACGATATGGATATGCGTTGCCGATGGATGATAGTGAAGCCATGGTCACCATTGACTTTGGAGGGCGACCTTGGCTGGTCTGGGAGGCGGATTTTAAAAGAGAAAAAGTGGGTGATATGCCCACTGAGATGTTCTTCCATTTTTTTAAATCCTTCTCAGATGCGGCCAAATGCAATCTAAATATCAAGGCGACCGGCGATAATGAGCATCATATGATTGAATCAATCTTTAAGGCCTTCGCACGGTCGGTGAAGAGAGCCGTCAAGAGAGACATGGACCAATTTGATTTGCCCACCACTAAAGGTATGTTGTAATATGAGCGTAGCGGTGATAGACTACAATGCCGGAAATACACGATCGGTATATTATGCGCTTCAACGATTTGGCGTGGATGCCGTTTTCACCAAAGATCCCGAGCAGATTTGTTCAGCAGGCAAGGTCATTTTTCCCGGAGTCGGTGAGGCCAGTACCACGATGGCATTTGTGCGGGAGCAGGGTTTGGACAAAATCATCCCATCTCTTTCTCAACCCGTCCTGGGAATCTGTCTGGGGATGCAGTTGATGTGTCGGTGGTCTGCTGAAGGGGATACTGATTGTCTGGGTATATTTGATGCAGAGGTTAAGCGATTTGAACCCACTGAGGGCGAGAAAGTACCGCATATGGGTTGGAATACCATCTATGATCTTGACGTGCGATTGATTCCTCAAGACCTGGAGCAACAACACGTGTATTTTGTGCACAGTTATTATGTAGAAATGACATCGTATACGGCAGCGACCTGCTTCTACTGTCGACCATTTTCCGCTGCCCTGCATAAGGACAACTTCTATGCCACCCAGTTTCATCCAGAAAAGTCCGGTGAGGTGGGAGCAAAGATTCTTCATCAATTTCTAAATCTTCCATAGTTATGTACATCATCCCCGCCATCGACATAATCGATGGCAAATGTGTTCGACTTGAGCAAGGGCAATACGACCGAAAGACCTTGTACCATGCAGATCCCCTGGATGCAGCCATGATGTTTCAGGATGCAGGCATTCGCCACTTACATTTGGTGGACCTCGATGGTGCCAAGGCAAGTCGAGTGATCAATTGGCGGGTTTTGCAGCGGCTAGCTACGAGGACTGACTTGATTATTGATTTCGGAGGTGGCATCAAACAACAAGAGGATTTGGACATCGTTTTCGAGAATGGAGCTAACCAGGCCACAGTGGGCAGTATTGCTGCAGAACACCCTGAACTCTTCCATTCCTGGCTACAACTCTACGGTAACCAAAAACTCATCCTGGGGGCTGACTTAAAAGATGGAAAGGTGGCGACACGCGGATGGTTGGAAACATCGGCCCATACTTGGAAGAGTTTTCTAGCACTGCACTTGGACCATGGCGCCAGCTATGTGGTCTGCACCGACATTGCAAGAGATGGTATGCTGACTGGTCCAGCTGTGGGTCTATACAAAGAAGTTCTAGAGGTTTATCCCGATCTAAAACTAATCGCTAGCGGTGGTGTCTCAAGTGTACAGGACCTGGTTGATCTAAAGCAAGTGGGTTGCTATGGTGCCATCGTGGGGAAAGCCATTTATGAGGGGAAAATCAATTTATCAGAGTTGGAAAAAATGGCTGATGTTAGCTAAAAGAATTATTCCATGTCTTGATGTCATGGAGGGACGTACGGTTAAAGGGGTGAATTTTCTCGAACTCCGAGATGCGGGAGATCCGGTTGAGTTAGGCAAATTGTATAGTGACCAGGGTGCTGATGAACTGGTTTTTCTGGACATTACAGCAACGAAGGAAAAAAGAAAGACCCTGGCAGCCTTGGCTAATAAGGTGGCGCATCATCTCAATATACCCTTTACGATCGGCGGTGGGATAGGTAGTGTGGCCGATGTGGATGTGCTGCTGGATCACGGAGCAGACAAGGTCTCGGTCAATTCTGCGGCAGTGCGTAATCCATCTCTCATCGATGATTTGGCATACAGGTTCGGCAGCCAGTGCATTGTAGTGGCCATCGATGCCAAGCAGTCCAGCAGCGGATGGATGGTGCATGTGGCGGGAGGTTCCATTCCTACCGGGAAGGAACTATTCTCATGGGCCCAAGAGGTACGGGATCGAGGAGCAGGAGAAATCCTATTTACTTCTATGGATCACGATGGTACAAAAGACGGGTTTGCCCTGGAGGCCTTGCGAAAAATGTCCGACCAGCTGGACATACCAATCATTGCATCTGGAGGAGCGGGTACAAAGAAGCATTTTGAGGATGTCTTTACGGAGGGGAGGGCCGATGCAGGTTTGGCAGCCAGTATTTTCCATTTTCAAGAGATACCAATTCCAGAACTCAAGGCTTATTTGCGGGAAAGAAACATAGAAATCAGATGAAGAAGAAGCTTGCATTGACTTTTGACCAGGCAGATATCGACTCATTGGACTTTACCAAGGGTGATGGTCTGCTGCCAGCCATCGTACAAGATGTAACCTCCGGACAAGTGTTGATGCTTGGCTATATGAATGAAGATTCGCTAAGAGCTACGATTGCCTCAGGCAAGGTCACTTTTTTTAGCCGGTCTAAACAACGCCTTTGGACCAAGGGAGAAACCTCGGGACACTACCTGATGCTCTGTGACCTCAAAGCCGATTGTGACAGAGATACTATTTTAGTATTGGCAAGACCATCTGGACCTGCCTGCCACCTACTCACAGAAACTTGCTTTGGAAATCATAGGTATGGTCTCTCATTTCTGGCTAAACTGGCAGACATCATCGCGGATCGCAAGCAAAATCCGGATGATCAAAGTTATACGACCAGTCTTTTTCGACGTGGCATCGACAAGATCGCCCAAAAAGTGGGAGAGGAGGCCGTAGAACTTGTGATTGAAGCCAAGAATGATGACAAGGAACTGTTCTTGGGAGAAGCAGCAGATCTGGTGTATCACTATTTGGTCTTACTAGAAGAGAAGGGTTTTAGGCTTGAAGATGTCATCGAAGTACTAAAAAGTCGGCATAGCTGACCTCTGACAGCATGTTAGGGGCACAATAGTCAAAAGTGATGGCGGAGAGAAGTCCTGCCCGATGAGGAATTCTGCTCGAACCTCCCATTTTGGTGTTTTTCCGTAGCTTTGGAGTTCGCTTAAATTTTTGGAAATGTTAAATGATCCAGTTAATGGTGGAGGGCTCTATGTACCTTCGCTAGAGAAAGATGCTTGTGGTACGGGCCTGATAGCCAATCTAAATGGCGTAAAAAGTCACAAGCTCATCGATGATGCCTTGACGATGCTCCACAACATGGAGCACCGCGGAGCTTGCGGATGTGAGCCTAACACTGGTGATGGAGCAGGCATACTCACCCAGATTCCTCATGATTTCTTTGTCAAGAAGTGTCGAGAGTCCGGTTTTGATTTGCCAGAATTTGGAGCGTACGGAGTAGGTATGGTGTTCCTACCCAAGGACAAGAATCTGATGTCGCAATGTAGGATCAGCTTTAACGATTACATCGACGAGCAGGGCTTCGAATTGCTGGGATATCGCAAGGTACCTACGGATAACGAGGGTCTCGGTAAGGGAGCCATAGATGTAGAACCTCGCATTGAGCAGGTGTTTGTCAAACCAAAAACGGATATCAAACGGAGACAACTTGAGCGAAGGTTGCATGTGCTGAGGAAGTTTGCCATACACAACATACATAAGACTTTTCCGCAGACGGTAGATGAGTTTTATCTCTGCTCACTGTCTTACAAAACTGTTGTGTATAAGGGGCAGTTGACCGCTGGTCAGCTTAGAGGTTATTATCCTGACCTTCAGAGTGAGGATTTTACTTCCGGAATTGCCGTGATCCATTCTCGCTTTTCCACCAATACCATCCCAAAATGGAAGCTAGCTCAACCATTTCGCTACATAGCACATAATGGTGAGATCAACACTCTCCAAGGCAATGTCAATGGCTGGAAAGCAAAGGAGTTTTTATTGGATTCTGACTATTTTAATGAGATAGAGCAAGAAAAGCTAAAGCCGATTATTGGAGTTGGTCAATCTGATTCAGGGGCCTTCGACAATGTCCTAGAGTTCTTAGTGCTCAGTGGGAGATCCATGCCGCACGCCTTGATGATGATGATTCCTGAGGCGTGGGAGATGGATGAAAATATGGAAGATTACAAGAGGTCTTTCTACGAGTATCACAGCAATCTGATGGAACCTTGGGATGGACCCGCATCCATCACATTTACCGATGGCATCTTGGTCGGCGCTACGCTGGACAGAAATGGTCTGAGACCTTCGAGGTATCTACTCACCGACGACAATACCCTCATCGTCGCCTCAGAAGTTGGAGTGCTTCCGGTTGATCCCGCCACGATCGTTTATAAGGGACGGCTACAACCTGGTAAGATGCTGATTGCCGATATGGATGAGAAGCGAGTGGTGGGCGATGAAGAATTAAAGAGGATCATATGTAAGAACGCCCCATATACAGATTGGTTGGACGCCCATCGTCTGAAGATCAATGATCTCCCGCCCCAGATCACTGGCAATAACAACCTGGATGATAGTACACTGTTACGCCAACAGATACTGCATGGTTTTACGAAGGACGACATAAAGGTCATCCTGGGCCCCATGATCAAGGAGGGTAAAGATCCAGTCGGATCAATGGGCAATGACACACCCCTGGCAGTACTATCGCATCGTGCACAACATATCGCCAACTACTTTAAGCAATTGTTTGCCCAGGTGACCAATCCACCTATTGACTCTATTCGCGAGCGCGATGTGATGTCGTTATTTACGTACTTGGGTCAATCGGATAATATTCTGCGGCCTGGAGCCAACCAGGCAAAATTCATACTCCTGGATCAGCCGGTCCTGAGCAATGAGGACTTCAATAAATTGAAAAACATCAACCATACCGACCATAAGGCCGGTGTCATTGATGCGGTATTCCCTGCCGATAAACAGGCGGGAAGACTAGTGGCTGCCCTTGATGGCATTTGTGCTGCGGCAGAAGATCTGGTGCGAAACAATCATGACATCTTGATCCTTTCGGATAGAAATGCCAGTGAGATTTATGCACCCTTACCATCACTGATGGTAGTCGGAGCTGTACACCATCATTTGATCAAGGTCGGTCTGAGGTCGAGAACATCCATTATAGCTGAGGCTGGCGATATCCGGGAGACACATCATGTAGCTACGCTTCTTGGCTACGGTGCTGATGCCATCAATCCGTATCTAGCATTTGCCACCATCGCAGATCTTAAGAGGAAAAAAGTGGTCAGTGATACCATCTCCTACGACAAGATGGTGCGGTTATACATCAAAGTGGTGGGCAAAGGATTGCTAAAGATTATGTCAAAAATCGGGATATCCACCCTTCAGTCTTATAAGGGTGCTCAGATTTTTGAGATCCTGGGCATCAATAGAGATGTGGTCGACAAGTGCTTCAAAGGATCTATTTCACGCATTGAGGGCATGGGATTTGACAATTTGGCTCAGGAGATCTTACAGCGACATCGATTGGCATACCCAGCTAAAGATAAGCCAGAGTCCTTGGATGAGGGGGGAGCATATCAGTGGAAACATCGAGGTGAGGAGCACCTATTTAATCCACAGACGATACATCTACTACAACTCTCCACCCGAAAAGGAGACTACACTACCTTTAAGAAGTATTCCAGACTGATCGATGAGCAATCTGAAAAAGCATTGACGCTGCGAGGCCTATTTGATTTGAGGAAGGGAAAATCCATTCCGATCGAGGAGGTAGAGCCGGTACAAAAGATTTTAAAAAGGTTTGCGACTGGAGCCATGTCTTTCGGTTCCATTAGCCACGAGGCGCATACCACCTTGGCCATCGCCATGAATCGCATTGGAGGTAGGAGCAATAGTGGAGAGGGGGGAGAAGATGAGGTCAGATTCACGACCAACGAAAATGGTGATTTAGAAAGATCTGCCATTAAGCAGGTGGCTTCTGGACGCTTTGGGGTCACGAGCAACTATCTGACCAATGCCGATGAGCTGCAGATAAAGATGGCACAGGGAGCTAAACCAGGTGAAGGTGGTCAGCTCCCCGGTCACAAGGTCAATGATTGGATCGCAAGGGTCAGAAATTCTACCCCCGGTGTAGGATTGATATCACCTCCGCCACACCACGACATCTATTCTATCGAAGACCTGGCGCAATTGATATTTGACCTTAAAAATGCGAATCGGGATGCACGCATCAATGTGAAATTGGTATCAAAAGCTGGCGTGGGTATTATTGCTTCTGGGGTGGCCAAGGCACATGCAGACGCCATTCTGATTTCTGGCCATGATGGCGGTACAGGAGCTTCACCCATTACCTCTATTAAACATGCAGGTCTGCCTTGGGAGCTGGGGCTGGCAGAATCACATCAGACATTGGTCAAGAACAAATTGCGCGATCGCGTAGTGCTTCAGACAGATGGCCAGATTCGTACGGGAAGAGATCTTGCCATAGCGACTTTGCTGGGTGCAGAAGAGTGGGGCATTGCCACTGCAGCACTCGTTGTGGAGGGCTGCATCATGATGCGGAAATGTCATCTCAATACTTGTCCAGTGGGTATTGCCACGCAGGATGAAGAACTGCGCAAGCGATTTGCGGGAGATCCGCAGCACGTCATCAACTATTTTACCTTTTTGGCTCAGGAGCTTCGGGAGATCATGGCCAAGCTCGGGTTTAGAACGGTAAATAAAATGGTGGGTAAGGTAGAGATGCTCAAGATGAAAAAGGATATCAACCATTGGAAATATCGTCACCTCGACCTAAGTCCCATATTGTATAAGGAACCTGTTGATGAGGAGGTAGGTCAGTTCAAGAAAGTGGAACAAGATCACGGCATCGAAGATGTCATGGATGTAAAATTGATTGATCATGCAGATCATGCCTTAACAGACCAAAAACCGATCTCTGGAGTCTTTGAAATAAAAAATACCGATCGAGCAGTTGGTGCTATGCTTTCTAATGAGATTTCTAAACGTTACCACAGTGAGGGCTTACCGGATGGTACGATTGAGTTTAGATTTAGGGGGTCCGCAGGCCAGAGTTTTGGGGCATTCTTGGCACCTGGAGCACAGTTTACACTAGAGGGAGAGTCTAATGACTACTTTGGTAAAGGATTGTCAGGAGGCCGGATTATTGTGACCCCTGATCGAGAAGCTATTTTCAAGCCACAGGAAAACATCATCATCGGAAATGTGGCTTTATATGGGGCTACCTCTGGAGAGGCATACATTCAGGGTATGGCAGGAGAGCGGTTTGCCGTACGCAATTCTGGAGCACAGACCGTAGTGGAAGGTGTGGGTGACCATGGCTGTGAGTATATGACCGGAGGCATCGTGGTCAATCTCGGATCCTGGGGTAAAAATTTTGCTGCAGGCATGAGCGGAGGTATCGCCTACATCTATGATCCAGACCAACATTTTCACGAGTCTTGCAACCCGGCTATGGTCGAGTTGGAACCACCAGCACTGGAGGATCTGGAGGATGTGCGCAGACTGATACGCAATCACTTCAGATTTACCAGCAGCAAACTGGCCATTGGGATATTAAAGGATTGGGACGATCATAGCCGACATTTCATTAAAGTGATGCCTAAAGACTATAAGGCCGTGCTGCTGAGAATGAAGGAAGCATCAAAAAGCCCCGCAAAGGTAAGTTAGTACTCCACAAGTGTGCTGATTGGGAGATCACCGCTTTGAGCACCTTGTATTTATGTTCATGGTTATAAAAGGAAACAGATGGGAGATCCCAAAGGATTTTTGAAAAAAACTCGAGAGCTTCCCAAAGCCAGACCGCCGGAAGATCGCGTCAAGGATTATAAGGAAATCTACTTACCCTTTCCAGCCGAGAAGACGGTAGATCAGGCATCACGATGCATGGATTGCGGCATCCCCTTCTGCCATAATGGTTGTCCGCTGGGCAACATTATCCCAGATTTTAATGATGCGGTCTATCAGCAAAATTGGTCCAGGGCCTATGAAATACTGAGCTCCACCAATAATTTTCCCGAATTTACCGGTCGTATCTGTCCGGCTCCCTGCGAAACTGCTTGTGTACTTGGGATTAATCAGCCCGCGATTACCATCGAGCATATCGAGAAAAGCATCATTGAGGAGGCCTTTAGTCGGGGATTGGTGAAGCCTATCCCTCCGATATCGCGGACGGGTAAGAAGGTAGCCGTAGTGGGCTCAGGGCCAGCGGGTCTGGCGGTGGCAGCCCAACTCAACAAGACCGGCCATTCGGTGACCGTTCTAGAACGCAATTCACGCATCGGCGGTCTGCTGCGCTACGGCATACCGGATTTTAAGCTCGAAAAGTCGATCATCGATCGGCGCCTTGCGGTCATGGAGGCGGAAGGAATCCATTTTCAAACTGGAGTAAACGTTGGTGTGGACATAAGCACAGAGCAACTTCGACAAGATTTTGATGCCATCGTCCTTTGTGGAGGCTCTACCGTGCCTCGTGATCTGGACATTCCTGGTCGCGACTTGCAAGGTGTGCACTTTGCGATGGAGTTTTTAGAGCAGAATAACAAGCGAGTGGCTGGAGACCGCATGGATCCAGCGACTGAGATCCTGGCCACCGATCAACATGTGGTGGTCATCGGGGGTGGAGATACTGGCTCGGATTGTGTGGGTACTTCCAATCGACATCGAGCCAAGTCGGTGACCCAAATTGAATTGCTCTCCAAGCCACCTGAGACACGGGCAGAAGAGACTCCATGGCCCCTCTGGCCCATGCAACTTCGTACCTCCTCCTCCCATGAAGAAGGTGCTGATCGCCACTGGGCATTGCTGACGAAGTCATTTCATGGCGATGAAAATGGTCATGTTCGTGAACTAACACTGGTGGATATTAACTGGAGTAAGGATCCAGAAACTCAGCGTTTTTCCTTTACAGAAGTGGAAGGTACCGAGCGAAGGATTCCTTGTGACCTGGCACTCCTGGCTATTGGATACCTACATCCACAGCATAAAGGTCTTTTGGATGACCTAGGTGTGGAATACGATGCACGTGGCAATGTCAAGACCGATCATTATCAGACCACCGAGGAGAACATATTCTCAGCCGGCGATATGCGGCGAGGGCAAAGTCTGGTGGTCTGGGCCATATCAGAAGGTCGCGAAGCGGCAAGGGCGGTGGATCAGTATCTGATGGGGGAGACCACACTGGAAGGCAAGTCCTATTCGGCCATAGAGATTGGCTGAGAAAGCTCCTTGCAGTGGAGAGCCCTCGCCTCGTACTGGAGATAAAATTCTCTGATTATTTGGCACCTACACCATCATTGTGTACCTTTGCACCTCTTTAAGTATTGACAATGACTTGTAACAGCAGCAGTTTCTATTTTTATTTCTTTTTTAAGTGTCCTTAAAGAGGGATCCTGTTGCCATTACACTATAAAATAATTTGGGTCCCTTGCGGACCTTTTTTTTTGCCAAAAATGCTATGAAGAAAGTAGTTATTCAGGGGTATCCGGGAGCCTTCCATGAGATCGCTGCCCGCTTTTACTACGATGAGGAGATCGAGATCGTACCAGCCGATACATTTGATGAAGTAGTATCGCTGGTACAGAATAATGCGGGAGCAGACGTGGGCCTTATGGCCATTGAAAATTCAATTGCTGGTAGTTTGTTGTACAATTATGATCTGATCAATAAGTCGTCGTTAACCATTAGTGGTGAGATATTCCTTCGAATCAAGCACAATCTACTGGCGCTTCAAGGCACTGGTATCCAGGACTTGACCGAGGTGCACTCACACCATATGGCGATTGCCCAATGCAAGGAATTCTTCAGATTTCATCCACATATCAAGCTTGTCGAAACCAAGGATACCGCTGAGAGTGCGAAAAGAATTAGTGAACTCCAACTTCCACACATTGGAGCATTGGCCAGTGACCTGGCAGCTAAACTATATGATCTCGAGATCGTGGTTCCTGGTGTCGAAACCAATAAACGAAACTATACACGATTCATCGTCCTGGATCACTTTATGAATGCACCAAGTGACCACGCATTTGACAAGGTGTCGCTTTCCTTTGCCGTGAGTCACGAAATTGGCAGCCTATACCGGGCATTGAAAGTACTCAATGATCTAGGTGCTAATCTGACTAAGATTCAATCAGCCCCCATTGCTGGAAGGCCATTTGAATATCTCTTTTTTGTTGATTTTATGTTGGAAGATCAGGAGAAGTTTGGTGTACTGATCCAGGGATTGTCTGAGACGACAAAAGGGCTCAAGATACTAGGTAGATATAAAGCCGGTGTACATCATGAAGATTAAGTTAGCAAGCAGGGTCGATCATGTGGAGGAATATTACTTCTCAAGAAAGCTACGGGAGATCGCAGCTATGCGAGGGCAAGGGATAGATGTCCTTAATCTGGGCGTCGGCAGTCCGGACAGAATGCCTTCGGTCAGCATCATTGAGAGGCTATGTCATGAGGCTAGAAAGGCAGATCAACATGGCTATCAATCATACATCGGCATCCCGGAACTGAGAGAAGCCTTTGTGAAGTGGTTTGCTCACCATTTTTCCACCACCTTGAATCCAGATACAGAAGTGTTGCCATTGATTGGGTCTAAGGAAGGCATCATGCATATCTCCATGACTTATCTCGAAGCCGGTGATGTGGCCCTGGTGCCAGATCCTGGATACCCCACCTACCAGTCTGCGACGTTATTGACCGGTGCAGAAGTGAGACCATATCGATTGACAGCTGAACAATCTTGGCAGCCAATGTTGGATGCCTTGCAGGACCAAGATCTCAATCGGGTAAAATTGATGTGGGTAAATTATCCACACATGCCCACCGGAGCCCGGGCTTCACAACAGACCCTCCGGGACCTCATCTCCTTTGGCTTGAAGAACGACATCATGATTTGTCACGACAATCCATATACTTTCATCCTCAATGACGAGCCTTTGAGCATGTTGTCGCTACCGGGTGCCAAAGATGTAGTGTTGGAGCTACATTCTATGAGTAAGACCTTTAATATGGCTGGATGGAGGGTAGGATTCCTGGCTGCTGCATCGCAGCGGATTCAAGAAGTTCTGCGCTTTAAGAGTAATATGGATTCTGGCATGTTTAAGCCGTTGCAACTCGCCGCAGTTGAAGCATTGCAGCTATCTGATGATTGGTATCAGCAGATGAATGCGGTGTACAGGTCACGTCGATTACTTGCTGAGGCGCTACTTGAAGGCTTGGGATGTACCATGGATAAAGATCAGGTCGGCCTTTTTGTCTGGGCTCGGATTCCTGATCATTATCAGAACAGCATCGAGATGGCTGATCAGATATTAGCACAAGCACATACATTCATCACGCCGGGTAGCATCTTTGGTGCCGGAGGCGACCAGTATGTTCGAGTGTCCTTGTGCAGTGAGGAGGAGATCATAAAAGAGGCCATTGAGCGGTGTCACAATCACGCACTGACAGTTAATAAAAAAGGGTCAAAATGAATGTTTGTGTAGTTGGTATCGGACTGATCGGTGGTTCTCTAGCTTTGACGCTGAAGTCAAATGGATTTGCTGATCGTGTGGTAGGTGTGGATCAAAATCCCGATCACCTGGACAAGGCCGTACAGTTGGGCCTGATCGATGAAGGTGTATCTCTGATGGAGGGAATCTCACAAGCAGATGTGATCATCTTGGCAACGCCGGTCAACCACGTGACAGCATTGGCGATTTCCGTGTTGGATCAGATCGATGATCAGGTTGTCATGGATGTAGGATCTACCAAAGCTCAGATCATGGAGGCAGTGAAGAAACATGAAAAGCATGGTAGGTTTGTGGGTACCCATCCCATGGCAGGAACTGAATATTCAGGTCCTGAAGCAGCCATACCTGGGCTGTTTGAGGACAAGTGTGCAGTCATAGTGGATCACGAACAATCTGATCCCGATGCTTTACATCTGGTGGAGACCATTTATCGCACATTGGGCATGTACATCGTATATCATGAATCACACGACCATGACATCCACACTGCGTATGTTTCACAGATATCACATATTAGTTCTTTTGCATTGGCTTTAACAGTCCTAGAGAAAGAAAAGAATGAAAAACGCATCTTTGAGCTGGCCGGAGGCGGGTTTAGTTCGACCGTAAGACTGGCAAAGAGCAATCCCGATACCTGGATCCCGATATTCGAGCAGAATAGAGACTACATCCTTGACGTCCTGGACGAACATATTAACAACATTAGCCTGTTTCGCACTCTTTTAATAAAGAAGGATTTTGATTCGTTCCGAAAAATGATCGAACAAGCCAATAAAATCAAAAAAATAATCAAATAAACGCTCACCAATCATGGAAATGAATATCGCCGCACCCTTGGCAAAAAAACCAACACGCCCAATTGTGATCACTGGTCCTTGCAGTGCAGAGACGGAGGAACAAGTGATGAAGACAGCTCAGATGATTGCCGATCTGGATATGGAGATTGACCTGTTTCGGGCCGGCATCTGGAAACCCAGGACACGTCCCAATAACTTCGAGGGGATTGGATTTGACGGTTTGCAATGGTTGAAAAAAGTCAGAGAGGAATTTGGATTTAGAGTGACCACTGAGGTTGCCAATACTCAACATGTATTCGAGGCCTTGAAGGTAGGCATCGATGTACTCTGGTTGGGAGCCAGAACCACCGTCAACCCATTTTCCGTACAAGAGGTTGCAGACGCGCTAAAGGGCGTAGATATACCCGTATTTATCAAGAATCCCATCAACCCCGATCTCGCACTTTGGCAGGGTGCCATCGAACGGATTTACAACGCCGGCATCACGAGAATTGGTGCCGTACATCGGGGCTTCTCCAAGTTTGGGCACAACAAATACCGCAACGTACCCCAATGGCAGATACCCATCGAGCTGAAGCGCAATTTTCCAGACCTCATGATGGTAGTGGATGCTTCTCACATCTGTGGCTCAAGAGATAACCTCTATGATGTGAGTCAACAAGCGCTTGACCTCAACTTTGATGGCGTGATGCTGGAGTCACACTGCGATCCTAGCAATGCTTGGAGCGATGCTAAGCAGCAGATTACACCTTTTGATCTGAAAGAGCAGATCCTTGATCGGTTGGTTTTGAGAAAGTTGGGAGAGGATGATCCGGATTTTCAACATGATATTGAGGACTTGCGATCTCAGATTGATGCCATCGACAAGGACATCCTGCAAATGATGGGCAATCGAGTCAATGTGGCTAAGAAAATTGGGATTTACAAGAAGAAGAACAACATTGCCGTCCTTCAGCAGGCTCGATGGAATGAGATCATTGACTCCACCATGAAGCAGGCAGAACCGCTCGGTTTGAGCAAGGAGTTTATCTCAAGTTTCTTGAAGGCCATTCATCAAGAATCGATCAATCACCAAGAAAAAATTATGCTCGGAGACACATCATCCAAGAAAGTGTGAGCCTGGCCCGAAATTTGCGACCAGCTAGGTAGGTACTAATATTTGCTTCATATAAGCAACTATATCATATAAAGTTATTTGATATAGCGCTAGTTCTACCATGTAACCTGTTATCTCGGTGAGAATTACATATGATATTTAATTTCATATTAATTCTTTCGATATTTGTTTTATTTATGAAATAAAATTGTCATCTTAGCAGATATCGAAGGAAGGAGATTTTTAAAAACTGAGATAACCAACATGTTGATTTTGTGCATTACGTCCGTTTCTTTTCTTTTGGGAGCAGCGATTATTACAGGCACCAAAGTGATGTCTACCCGAAGAAGGATCCTTTAACAACCCGACCAAACCTTTGCAGGGTTTGGATGTGATTTCCATGACTAAGTGAGTTTCTGCTTTTCTCACTCTTGAGCTTGCTGCTTGATTGTGTACCTTTGCATGTCATATCGATATCAATGAAGTTAATGTCCAAGGCTACCATTCCTACGGATTGGGGTAGCTACAAGGTACTGGCCTATGGTGAAAATGCAGCAGACCAGATGCCGCATTTGGCCCTGATACACGAAAGCACAAAGGGTAAGGAGAACATATTAGTACGCATCCATTCAGAATGTATGACGGGAGACTTGTTCCAATCCCACCGATGTGAGTGTGGAGCCCAACTCCATCGGTCTCTAGAGCTGATTCAGAAGGAAGGTGGTATTCTCATCTACTTGAGGCAAGAGGGTAGAGGCATTGGATTAATAGAAAAGTTGAAAGCCTATAGGTTGCAGGATCAAGGTCTTGATACCGTGGAGGCAAATGTGCAATTGGGTCATGCCCCCGACGAAAGATCCTTCGATCTTGGGGTCCAAATCCTGCAGGACTTGACCATCCGCTCCATAAGACTGATCACCAATAATCCAGATAAAATCAAGGCAATTGAGGAGTCTAGCATTGAACTCCTGGAGCGGGTTCCGATCGTCATAGAACCCAGTGAGTCCAACAAGCTTTACATGCAGACTAAGAAGAAAGTACTTGGCCATCTTTTAGACTAGCTGGTGACCCACTCAGAAAAGTGCCATCGTCATCAAATGTGCCGATCATGAGATCAGCAGTATACTCCTCGGGCGATGCCTGAGAATGAGCTGATTAGGAGAAATGGGAGGATCACCGAAAGAGCTACTTTTGAATTGGTCATCTTTGGGAGTGGGCACAATAATAGACTTAAATCAGCTGGACCCCTTCTCTGATGAGGGCATCTTACACGCTTCGTCACCTGTCTTACCACACACCGTGCAACTGCCAAATTTATCTTTGACCATTGGGTTATTGGTGGCACAAGTCCCCCTAAATTCCTGCCCCGTGACGAACTGCCGCAGATTGATCAAGGCAAATGAAATACCAAAAACAACGGCCACAATCACCAACATTGCTAAAAACTGTGTCATACTTCACCGCTTGATTTTATAAACATCTATTCTGAGTCAAAGTTTGTCCTGAGCCCTTCAAAAAGCCCTACATTTGGCATGCTCCAAAAGTAGACAAAATTATCATGGATAGACGATTGCTGGCTTTTGAAAGATTGCTCACTATTATGGATGAACTAAGGGCCGGATGTCCGTGGGATCGCAAGCAGACCATGGAGTCACTCAGAAATCTTACGATCGAGGAGACCTACGAACTGGCCGATGCCATCACCGATAAAGATCTTGAGGGAGTGAAGGAAGAAATCGGAGACCTTTTGCTACACATGGTTTTTTATGCAAAGATCGCCGATGAGCAGAGCGCTTTTGACATTACCGACGCTCTTGAGCATGTGTGTGATAAACTGGTAGAGCGCCATCCGCATATTTATGGCGATATCAAGGTGGAAGATGAAGATGAGGTCAAGAGGAATTGGGAGCAGATTAAAATGAAGAAGGGTGGTAAAAAATCAGTACTGTCTGGAGTGCCGCAGTCCCTGCCTGCCATGGTCAAGGCCTTTCGTATGCAAGAGAAAACCAAGCAAGTGGGCTTCGAGTGGAAACACTCAGATGATGTCTGGAAGAAAGTAGAAGAAGAGCTCAAAGAGTTGCACGAGGTGCTGCATCATTCAGGATCTACCCTACAGCAGCGGCAAGAGGAATTTGGTGACCTCCTATTTTCGTTGATAAACTTTGGAAGGTTCCATGAACTAGATGCCGAGACCTGTCTTTCTATGGTGAATGCAAAATTTAAAGAGCGATTTGAGTACATAGAAAATCATGCACCTAAGTCACTGGAAGAGATGACATTATCAGAGATGGATGCTCTTTGGGAGGAGGCTAAATCCGCCTAAATATGGCAGTGTTAGGTTCCTGCTGATGGAGACTTCCGAATATCTCTGCCGTTCTCACCACTGCACTTCTGGGGTGCCAGCTGGAGCTCAGATTATTTTATATCTTTGCGCCGCTATAACTGATTGACTTAATCACTAATGGTAAACTTTATTAGCTCATGGCTGAATATCTTAGCAAAGAAAAGGTAAGGGAAATTTTTAAAGAGTATGGCGGATCAGAAACAGATACGGGATCTGCTAGAGGACAAGTAGCTTTGTTCACCCATCGCATAAAAGGTCTCTCCGAACACTTACAAAGAAATAAGAAGGATCACTCCAGTAGAAGGACATTATTGTCTCTGGTTGGCAAACGAAAGAGGTTGCTAAACTTCATTGCAAAGAGGGACATTAATGAGTACCGGGAGTTGATCGAGCGTTTGGGCTTGCGTAAGTAGAGCCACATCGTGAGTAAACGATATTGTGTTAAATTTTCACACTTCATGATAGGTCCTGGATCGAGGCAATCAGTGCTCGCCAGCCAGGACAGCCACATCTTTTTTATAAAACTGCGTACGAAAGCATAATTATGGGAAAACAGATTCCGATAGCCACCACCTTTGCCTTACCAGATGGTAGGGAGATTACCATAGAAACTGGAAAATTGGCCACCCAGGCCGACGGATCGGTGCTGATCAGAATGGGTAAGACCATGCTGATAGCTACCGTCGTGTCCAATAAGGAGCCCAGAGAAAATGCAGCTTTTTTTCCACTTTCGGTAGACTATCAAGAAAAATTTGCTTCTGTAGGACGCATCCCAGGCAATTTCTTTCGCAGAGAAGCCAGGCTGTCGGACTATGAAGTGTTGATTTGCAGATTGGTTGACAGGGCCATTCGTCCTTTGTTTCCAGACGGATACATGAATGACACTCAAGTAATCATCAACTTGATTTCTGCAGATGAGAATGCTGCCCCCGATGCCATGGCTGCACTGGCAGCTTCGGCCGCATTGTCCGTGTCCAATATTCCCTGGGCTGGACCCATCTCAGAGGTAAGAGTGGCCAGAATCAATGGTCAGATGGTCGTTAATCCCGATCGCAAGCAGATGGAAACATCCGATCTCGAAATCATCGTAGCTGCTACTCTTGACAATGTGATGATGGTGGAAGGTGAAGCTGCCGAATGCTCAGAGCAAGACCTAATCGAAGCGATCAAAGTGGGACATGAGGCAATCAAAGTACAATGTCAGGCTCAGCTCGATCTAGCAGCTAAAGTCGGTGAAGCTGCCACCGTAAAAAGGGAGTTGCCAGAAGTGCAGGAAGACGAAGAATTGAAAACATTCGTCAGGACCTTTACCGAAGATAAGATCTTGGAGGTCTCTCGAGGTGCACTCGATAAAAAAACACGTAAGGATGCCTTTTCAAAGATTGCGGATGAGTTGGATGAGAAGATTCTTGCTGATAAGGGTGAGGAGTACCATGAAGAAAAAAAGGACTTGGCCTCAGAGTATCTTGGGAAGATCAAAAAAGATACGATTCGTCGTATGGTACTGAATGAAAAAAGCAGACTGGATGGACGAAAGTACGACGAAGTGCGGCCCATTTGGTGCGAAGTAGATTATCTCCCGGCAGCGCATGGTTCGGCAATCTTCAATCGGGGAGAGACGCAATCGCTGACTTCATTGACTTTGGGCTCTAAAGTCGACCAGGCTCTGGTGGACACAGCATTGGAGTTTTCCTACAATGACTTCATCCTTCATTACAATTTTCCAGCATTTTCCGTGGGCGAAGTGAGACCAATGCGCGGACCTGGACGGCGAGAAGTGGGTCATGCCAATCTCGCTGCGAGATCTTTAAAACAAGTCTTTCCAGATGAGCAACCCTACACCATAAGAATCGTCTCTGATATTCTGGAGTCCAACGGATCGTCTTCTATGGCTACAGTATGTGCTGGAACTTTGGCCCTGATGGATGCTGGTATCCAGATCAAGGCACCGGTGTCCGGCATAGCCATGGGCATGATTGCTGAGGGTGATGATATTGCCATACTCTCTGATATCTTGGGAGATGAAGATGCGCTAGGAGACATGGATTTTAAGGTAACAGGTACCAGAAAGGGAATTTGTGCTTGTCAGATGGATATTAAAATCGATGGACTACCCTACGAAATGTTGGAGAAGGCCCTACAACAAGCACGTGATGGGAGACTACATATCCTCAATGAGATGAATCGAGTGATCGATCAACCACGAGCAGATCTCAAACCACATGCACCAAGGGTGGTGAAATTGACCATTGACAAGAGCTACATTGGTGCGGTTATCGGACCAGGAGGAAAGGTGATTCAGGACATCCAAGAACGAACGGGTACGGTCATTTCCATCGAAGAAGTGGACAATCAAGGAATCGTACATGTTTCCAGTTCAGACAAATCGGGCATCGATCAAGCTCTGGCGATGATCAACAAGATCACGTTCACGCCAGAAGTGGGTGGTGTGTATGACGCAGTAGTAAAAACCATCGCTCCCTATGGTGCTTTCGTTGATTTTCAGGGTAAGAGTGGATTATTACACATATCTGAAATCGCACATTCTCGCATCGCTAAGGTAGAAGATGTGCTGAAAGAGGGAGATGAAGTGAAAATTAAAATCATCGGAGTGGATCAGCGCACTGGAAAGATAAGACTGTCGCGAAAAGCGCTGTTAAACAGGGACGAAAACTAAGGCTCTCCGGCATTAGATTTCACGGTATGGTTAGGGTGCTGAAAAGCAGGCATCCGACGTCCAGTGATCAAGATCCAACCAACATTCTAACCAGCTGCATCGCAAAAAAGTGGTCGGGGGAAACTTTTTTAGTATGATCTTTGTCTATTATTGAGATAGAGACGACCAAGTTCCCTCCTAAGAAACCCTTTGTTTGAGCCTTGAAAGCAATTGAATGCGACAGCTTAAGATCACGAATAAGATCACCAATCGTGAGAGTCTTGCCCTAGATAAATATCTCAATGATATATCTAAAATCCCTTTGCTTAATGCCGAGGATGAAGCGCGATTGGCAAAGGAGATCAGAAATGGGAGCACTGAAGCTCTAGATACCCTCACCAAATCTAATCTGCGTTTTGTAGTTTCGGTAGCCAAGCAATATCAAAACCAAGGCCTTTCACTGAGCGATCTGATCAACGAAGGCAACCTGGGCCTGATGAAGGCCGCTAAGAGATTTGATGAAACCAAGGGTTTCAAGTTCATCTCTTACGCTGTCTGGTGGATCCGGCAATCTATACTGCAGGCAATAGTGGAATATTCCAGGCTGGTACGCATGCCGCTCAATAAGGTTGGGCAGTATAACAAAGTCAATGAGGCCATCACATATTTTACCCAGGAATTCGAACGAGATCCTTCCGTGGAGGAATTGGCAGATCTTCTCGACATGACACCCAACGATGTGAGTACGGTCATGAAAGGCAGTGTCAGGCACCTCTCAGTCGATGCACCGATCAACGAGGATGACAGTTCTACCTTGCTGGATATGATCTCAATGAGTGACGGCGATGGTCCCGATTTGAAGCTTATGGAAGAATCACTCAAGAGAGAAGTGGAGAGTGGACTATCCCTACTGTCCCCTAGGGAGGTGGACGTACTGTCAGCATATTATGGACTCAGCGGTATGAATGCACGAACACTCATCGAAATCGGTGAACTTTATGGACTAACTCGTGAGAGGGTGCGCCAGATCAAGGAACGAGCTCTACGCAGACTGCGCAGATCTTACAATCGAAATGCACTTAGATCATATCTAGGTAAGTAAGCAGCCCTGATACCTTAGAATGGTCGAAAAATGGCAGATGCTATCTCACTGGTAAATTGGGACGGGCATTGGAGAGGTGAAGCACGATTTCATGTATCCCCAAAATCATAAAGAGTAGCCTCTGTTCATCATTCATCTGTTCGTCGATGTCAAAGGCCCTTGGTTTGATATTCAGCTCTTCACTTGGAAACAAAACACTTCCGACCAAGATGTCCTCCAGTACAATCGGTCGAATATATGGATCTCGCCTATCAATGCTCCCCATGACCTCACCTTGATTCGATCGGAGGCTTCCGTCGGGCAACAGACTCCCGATATGCTCCTCATTGACAAATACTTGCGTGGCTTTTTGCTTCATTCGGTAGACCATTTCATATCGATGAGTCTGTACGAAGAGCAGGGCATTTCTACTGGTGGCAGGATACTCCTTATAGTAGTAGTAGAGCATGGGTTCATGATAGATGGATTCTACTATCCCTTCTGATGACCGGCCAAAGCCACGCTTGGATACCTTGTTTCTCTCCGACAATGAGACCAAACTGAGTTCTTCCTGCTTCCAGGGTACCAACTCATCCTTCCATTTGTTGGCCTGGCTTCTGAAACGGTTTACATCCGTATTCACCCTGCTGCTGCCTGGTTGAAATCCGATAAACATCTTGTTCATCAGATAAACCGACATGATAAAAATCACTATACTGATAATACTAAACATGCAATCCACCACACTGATTGGCGCAAAGATACTAACCTGAATCAGATTGGGTAGGTTCAAGCCAAATCGCAGAAAACAAGGGAAGGTTTGCCAACCATCTCACCCTTTTAACTTCCGATCAATGCTTTTAGGCCATCGATTTACAGGGATCCAAGTCGTGCACTTTGATCGTGATCTGCTATGAAGCATCGATGTGTATGGTGCATGACTCACCTGCCATCGACCCATACACTAGGATGTTGGCCATTATTGATATTATCTGGGATGATCGTGAAAGATTTGAATAATAGTCCTATTTTTACTTTCACTGTTAATAGGTTATTTATGAGCATTTTTGGTAAAGCGTGTCTGATCGTCTATCGATTCGCTGAAAAAGGACTGGAGATTTTCTTGGTAAATGATGCTGGCGATGAGAATCCAGTATGGTCGATCCCCCAGCAGGAATTCACCAGTTCCGCAGATCACCTGGAGGAGGACATTCAGTTGATCGAACTCGATGAAGTTGAGACGGAAGATGGTAGCAAGTGCCGCGCCATTGCCATTGAAGGAGACTATCACGACATCCCTTCCATACGCTCACTAATGAAGGACGACATGCTGTATGTCAAAGATAGGCTCATCACCATGATTCCCGAGTTGGAAAAGGGCACCTTCGTGGCCGTGAAAGAAGCCGTCAAAAAGGTATTGCCCTACGAATACGCCTTCCTCAAAGAACTCAAGGAGATCCTCACCGACAGAAACCTCACAGAAAATATCTAATTGTTGATCCCATCGACATAAGGTGTGGCACACGATCGATCTCTACCGAGCCACTTGCTCAAGCCATCAAATCTAAAACTGTATTGCCTCAGTCATAGGCTGGATACCAATAACCAACCGCCAAGAGGGCATTAGATCAGCATACGCCTGATTCCCTACCACAATCTTAGCCTCAGCTATCCAAAACATCTGCAATCTTTCTTACCTTTTATGCTGATAGGACCACAAAAGCTATGGAGAAGGTGGTCAATGTGATTTGTTGTCGTAGATTACATTCCATGGCATAAGCGTGAAAAACGAAATCAACCACTGTCAACCTAATCTAATACCATGAATGTCAATATACGCCTCCAGTTATCCGTCATGATGTTCCTTCAATTCTTTGTCTGGGGCACGTGGTACGTCACCATGAGCACCTATTTGTTGGAAATTGGTTTCGAAGGCATTAGTGTCGGCGCTGCTTATAGCACCGTCAACTGGGGAGCCATAGTAGCACCCGTCCTGGTGGGTATGATTGCAGATCGGTTTTTTGCAGCCGAAAAGCTGATGGCAGTGCTGCATTTGGTGGGAGGAATCATATTGTGGTATGTGGCCTCTGTGACCGATCCTGGTCCTTTTTTCTGGATCCTACTGATTTATGCGCTTTGCTATATGCCCACTTTGGCCCTGGCCAATGCCATCTGTTTTCATCAAATGGACCAACCAGGTAAGCAATTTCCTGGCATTCGTGTCCTGGGTACCATCGGCTGGATAGTCGCGGGCTTGGTCATTGGAATTGCGGTGCCCGAGATTTGGGGAGTAGCGATCGAGAATACTGCGATACCCTTTAGGATCGGAGCAGTGACTTCCATTGTGCTTGCTATCTACAGTTTGTTGCTGCCAAAAACACCTCCCAAGTCGACTGGAGAACGTGTGACTATCAGTGACGTACTGGGTTTGGACGCTCTAAAACTGATGAAGGATCGTTCGTTTGCCATCTTTATTATAAGCTCGCTTCTTATCTCCATTCCCCTTGCCTTTTATTACAGTTTTACCAACGGATTTCTCAATGAAATGGGCATGGAAAACACTGCAGCAAAAATGACTTTCGGTCAAGCTTCTGAGATCTTATTTATGCTGCTGATCCCGTTCTTTTTCGTGAGGCTTGGAGTAAAGAAAATGCTGATCATCGGCATGTTGGCCTGGGCAGTCCGCTATATTCTATTCGCTTATGGCAACAATGAGGAGCTTGTCTTCATGTATTACATCGGGATCCTTTTACACGGAGTGTGCTACGACTTCTTTTTCGTAACGGGTCAGATTTACGTGGATGAGACTGCACCCAAGCGCATTCAGGCCAGTGCTCAAGGTTTCATCACGGTCGTCACTTATGGATTGGGGATGCTGATTGGATCTTGGTCTTCCGGGATCGTGGTGGATCATTACACGCAAATGGATGGAGAAGCAACCATCCATCTATGGAAATCCATCTGGTGGGTACCTGCGATCATGGCACTGGGAGTCACGGTCTTGTTTGCCTTGCTCTTCAAAGAGAAGAAGATTGATCTGCACGCGGCAGTCTCCAACCATTAGTCATATCTTTTTGCAGTCACATGATGGGTGAATATCTGAAAAATGATTACCATCGCACCTTCATACCTAGTTAAATTATGAGTGCATTATTTGAGACGAATTTTGCCTTGCCAGGACAGACTGGTTCTTACAAAGGCAAAGTTAGGGACGTCTACACCATTGGTGATCTGCTGGTGATGATCGCCAGCGACCGCATTTCTGCCTTTGATCATATCTTGACCAGAGCTATTCCTCACAAAGGGCAGGTCCTCAATCAGATCGCTACACATTTTCTACTGCATACACAGGATATTGTACCAAACTGGTTGATGGCTACACCCGATCCAAATGTGGCCATCGGTCATCGCTGTGATCCCATCAAGATCGAAATGGTGATCAGAGGATACCTTGCTGGTCATGCTTGGCGAACCTACCGTTCCGGTGAAAGGAACTTGTGTGGCGTAAGGATGCCAGATGATATGAGGGAAAGTGATGCGTTTCCACAACCCATCATTACTCCAGCATCAAAGGCAGATGAAGGTCACGATGAGGACATCAGCGCCTCTGCCATCTTGGAAAAAGGCCTGGTGACGGAGTCACAATGGAACCAGCTGTGTGGGTATACCACGGCGCTCTTCAAGAGGGGTAGTGAGATGGCTAGACAGCGCGGATTGATACTGGTGGATACCAAATATGAGTTTGGCATGAAGGATGGGAAGATCGTACTCATTGATGAGATCCATACTCCTGACAGTTCGAGGTACTATTACTTAGATGGTTATGAGGATCGACAAAAGCAAGGGATTCGTCAAAAGCAGTTGTCTAAGGAATTTGTACGAGAATGGCTCATGCAACATGACTTTCAGGGCCTGGAAGGGCAGCTGATGCCCACCATGCCGGACGATTTCGTGAATACGGTGACTGACCGGTACATTGAGCTGTTTGAAAAAATCACCGGCCAAGCTTTCATCAAAGCAGATACTGATCATATGCCAACGCGAATCCTCACAAACATTAAAGGTTACCTCGAAAACATGCAGTCGGTGTGATCTCGGTTGGATGATGCCCATTCCCGAAAAATCCTCCTGAGATCTTTTTCATGGGTAAAGTGCCCATCAGCGGAGTCGACGAAACACAGATCGAATGGCAGGGTTCTCACACTTTCCAGGTGTTTTACCTTTATGTGGAGCTTACTAGTCTAGTGATGTACTGATTGACTTCCGGGATTTATCCCGACCGCAGCAACGACCGACATCATCCTTTTCCTATCTTCGCCACCTTGACTAAAATGCGTCACATATCTCTCCGTAATTGCAGGTGGTCTTTGCGTTGCAGCGTGGTTCTCCTCATTGCTTTGATGACCGTACCCGATGCCCTGTATAGTCAAACCAATCATACCAATCGAGAAGACTTTCAAATCAGGGCCGGTAAGGTAGTCGATCCAATCAACATTGATGGGACATTGCGTGAATCGACCTGGAAGAGAGCTCAGCGGGCCGCCAACTTTTATCGGGTGTTGCCCATCGATACCGGACAGGCAGAAGCACAAACAGAAGTGATGGTGGCTTATGATGAGGAGCACCTATATATGGCCATCATTTGCCTTGATCCCAGACCAGGACGAAGGCCATCTGAATCACTAAGGCGTGATTTTTCATTTGGCAAAAATGATAATTTCTTGGTTTTTATCGATACCTACAACGATCAGACCAATGGTTTTTCGTTCGGTATTTCAGCAGCAGGAGCACAGTGGGATGGACTGCAATCTAATGGCGGGGGTGTCTCACTGGACTGGGATTGCAAATGGCGATCAGCACTATCCAGTCACGACGATCGATGGATCGCGGAATTTGCCATACCTTTCCGCAGTATTCGCTATCAGGAAGGAGTAAAAGAATGGGGCATTAATTTTAGCCGCTTAGATCTTAAGACAGCAGAAAAATCGAGCTGGGCACCAGTGCCACGTCAGTTTCCGACCGCTTCCTTGGCTTTCGTTGGTACCCTGATATGGGATGAACCCCCTCCTAAGCTGGGACCCCGATTTTCATTGATACCTTATCTCGCTGGGAGTATCGTATCTGATCGCGAAAATGATGCATCCAATACGTGGAAGGGAAATGCAGGACTCGATGCAAAAGTGACTCTCTCCACGTCGATGAATATTGATCTCACTGTCAATCCTGATTTTTCACAGGTGGAGGTGGATAGACAAGTGACCAATCTCGATCGCTTTGAATTGTTTTTTCCGGAGAGAAGACAATTCTTTCTGGAAAACAGTGATCTCTTTTCGAGTCTGGGATCGCAAAACATTCGTCCTTTTTTTTCCCGGCGCATCGGCTTAAATGCTCCTGTGCATGCAGGACTCAGGCTTAGTGGGAAGATCAAAGATGATTGGCGCATCGGCCTAATGAATGTACAGACTGGAAGTGAGGGAGATGTTGCTGCCGCTAATTTCACAGTGGCCGCTGTACAAAAGAAGGTACTACAAAGATCCAACATCGGGATTTTCGCCGTCAACAAACTACTGACAGGCAACTACCACGACGATGACCTCAGGCACAACGGAGTGGTTGGTACGGAGTTTAACCTTGCGAGTCGAGATAACCGTTGGACAGGTAAAGTTTTTGCACATCAGTCTCTTTACAAGGGAGCCAAGGGAGAATCAATGGCTCTCTCTGGCGAAGTTACTTTCAGTACTCAGGCGTGGAATGTAGCACTGGCTCAGTCCAGAGTTGGCGCCCGGTATATTGCAGAAACAGGATTTGTTCGTCGGCGAGGATATTACGAGACTAGTCCCGGCATTGCGTACCGCTGGTATACTAAGGATAAGCGCATTGCCAGCCACGGACCATCGATTGGGGTAAATCTTTTTTTTGACAGGCATTATCGATTTACAGACCGGATAGCTCAGGCGGGTTATCGCATACAGTGGCGTGACCGCAGTAGTTTCAACCTTTCCCTGCAGCGAAGCTTCATTAAGCTTACCGCGCCATTCGATCCCACCAATACAGGTGGACATCCATTGCCCCAGGGTGATTCGTTTACATGGAATGAGGTCATCTCGGCCTATAACTCTAATGCCCGAAGTGTTTTCAATTATGATGTGGTGCTTTTTGGGGGTCAGTATTTCAATGGCGACCGTTTCGGTCTCGAGAGCACGTTAAACTACCGTTTCCAACCCTACGGAAGCATTGGACTGATCGGAGCTTACCACAACATCAACCTACCTGATCCATATGAGGATGCTGATTTGGTCTTGATCGGACCAAAACTAGACATTACTTTGACCAACGCCATTTTCTTCACCACTTTCGTGCAGTACAACAGTCAGATCGAAAACCTAAATCTGAATATGCGCTTCCAATGGAGATATGCACCAGTGTCAGATTTCTTCCTCGTCTATTCAGATAACTCCAATCCATCACCGTGGCAAAACAAGAACCGAGCTCTGGTTGCCAAGCTCTCCTATTATTTCAATTGAAGGCCTGACCTTGATCAGCTGTATTTTGATCTGATTCATGACAAATCCAATCTGAGTCAGCGGAATATCGTCAGATCTACATCCTAAATTCATCTTTCGAGAGTTATGTTTACGTTGGTTCTCCAAAGGCTTTTTTACCTAGGTAGGTATCAGAGGCAAGGACAATCGGCATTAATCTGAAAGACAACGATACAATGAAGAATTACCTCCCACTACTGCTCATTTTTTCCCTGGTGGTCGCCGGATGTAGCAAGGACGATGATGATCCTACAGACGAGAATACTGAGGTTGACTGCTCAACCATTACTGCGACCTACACCAATGCCATAAAATCGATCATTGATAGCAATTGCGGCACTTCGGGTTGTCACGATGGATCGAATCCCAGACCTATATTCGACACCTATGATGCTGTGTTTGCCGGACGTACCTCGATTCGCTCCAGGGTAGTCGCTAAAACCATGCCTCCTCCCAGCAAGCCGGCTCTGACTCAGGACCAGATAGATATGATCAACTGTTGGGTGCAGAATGGTGCAGCTGAGTAACTCAGCCTCCTCCCTGCACGTCCATCCCGTGGGCAATGATGGGTTTTCTACTCCGTAGCTGCAGATTTTCGGACTGGATTTGCAATCATCCTCACAAAGTCAAGTGAGCTTAGCATGCCCACAATTCTGGTTTCTTTGATGACCAGTAAATGATGCACCTTGTGATGAATCATGAGTTTGGCTGCTTCCTTCACCGTAGATTCTGGACCGATCATATAGACTCCATGGGTCATGACTTGCTCGATGGGGACGTTGTCGTCGAAGGCGCCCATTAAGTCATTGTTGGTCACCATACCCCGGATCAGTATTTGTTCGCTCTTGATCTCCACAATGGGCATGGCACTAAATCCCCGTTGTCGCATAAGATCTCGCACCTTCCCAACATCCGATTGCAGCACGCAGGTGGCAACGGGTGATTTCATGATGTCAGCTACCTTTATCTCCATGGTTCATCCTTGATTGCACAATAAGGAAGCTCAATATAATCAAATGACACCCGTCTATGAGTACTCGGTAAGAGAAATTTTTTAGGGCTCATCATTCAGCACTGGATACAGAGCAGGCGTTGATCGACTCCAAATTAGTTTTTATACTTCAGCTAAGCAGCGGCATAACGGAAGCATCCATGGAATGATAAAGGTGCCCTCACCAAGTCTGAAGCAACCTCATTGGAAGTTTGAAACCGATGTCATAAACTGGGAGGCCTCCCATTTGTCTTGTTGGTTACCATAAAAATGGATCCGGCAGCGATACTCGTCGATTTTTTGTCGATATTGCTCATTCAAAAATCAAGATATGATGTATAGAGCTACTAGTTTTCTAGTGCTGATATTAGGCATTTGTGTGACAGGATTAGCGCAGACCAGATCTGATGTGGGAAAGCGACTGGTACGGGAAATCAGTACCCTTGAACCGGCTGAGCTACCTCGTCAATCAAGGGTAGCGCAGCAATTTGTCGACTATCCGAGCATAGTGGATAGTTGTTCATTTAGGGTTGGAGTGTCACCGCTAGCTCAGGGAGGGCTTGGGGCTTTCTTGAGGGGACCAATGGATTTGGCGATCTGGAGAAAGCTCAACAATTGACTTTTACGGGTAGTGCTGAGTATGAGGTTATTGCTGCTTATGCGTACTTTGAGGAGCCATCCATCGTGGGAGACGGGATGGTCAAAGCCATCATATATGATGTTGACTCCGATACTCAGTCTCCTGGTGACTCTATTGGAGAGAGCGTATCATTGATGGTCAGTGCCCTAGCTGTGCCAGACAGTTTTGTGAATGCGACCTTCTTTCCTTTTCTCGAAACCAGTGATGCGAGACCAGCCTCAGAGCATTTTTTTGTATCCATTGACATTTCTCAATTGTATGCCAGTCAGGACACGCTGGCCCTGTTTTCCACCAACCACGGATGTGGTGATGGTGCCAATACCTGGGACTTAGTCCCGGGTGGTCAGTGGTTTGCAGTGGGCGATAGCGCAAACTCCTGGAATGTCGACCTGGATTACTTGATGGGTGCTGTCGTGGAGTTTGATGATGCGACAAGCACGGATGCTTTTGTCGATAATGGTGCACTGAGGCTGCATCCCGCTTATCCCAATCCTTCTCGCAGCGAGGTTTTCCTCAACTTCAGTTTGGAAGATGCCAGTGAGGTGTCGATTCAGATTTATGATCTTTCGGGCAAGCGATGGAGGCACTTTGATTTGGGTGATAGGAGTGTGGGCAGACATCAGTACAGAGTTGACTTGACTCACTTGACTCCCGGCAGTTATTACTATCGAATCGCCACCGATCATGGACAGCTGGCAAGCAGATTTGTGATGGAGTGATTGATGAAGGAAGAGAGGAAAAGGTATTCACCGATGCCGAACTTGAGGTATTACAAAATACGCAGTTTCTCAAGGGCAAGAGGAGAGTACAAAAGAAAGTATACGATCTTTTACGATTGACTAGATCACAGTTGGAGAAAAGCCTAAGGGCTCATCCATTGCCCATACCCAAGGATCGGAATGCTTTTTCAGGAAAGATATCGCGAGGTGAAAATTATCAGGAATTGCCTTATCAAATCCTTGATTTTCCGGCGTACTTCAGAGGTGAAGATGTATTTGCTTTTCGCACCATGTTTTGGTGGGGACACTTTTTCAGCACCTCCTTGCACTTGCAGGGACAGTTTCTGGAGGAGCATCGACATCAGATGGCTGCTCAAGTGCCGGTCTTGATGGCTCATGATCTATACATTTCGGAGGCCGGCACTCCATGGGAGTACCACTACCTCCCTGATAATTATGTGCCGCTCCGGGACCATCACAGGCATTTTATCCAGGAATGCACATTCCTAAAGTTGAGCACTTGGATGCCGATTTCCAGTGGTCATACCCTTCCAGGAAGGACAGTTGAATTTTATGAGCTATGTGCCGACGTAATGCGGAGTGCCTAGGGGATGGCACCAGAAGGTATTTCGACCAATTTATTATCTTAGGTTCCTGACCCGAAAATTATTTCTGGAGGCACCCCAAAGAAATTCTATCCCATTGGCCCAGATAATAAATATCCTCTGTACTACTACTCACTCATTTGTCATCACTAAAATCATCAAAATATGGAAGAAACTTCGTCTTATCTAGAGCAGGCCACGGATATCGTAATGGATTATGCACCAAGAGTCCTGTTAGCTCTGCTGACCTTGATCATTGGATTTTGGATCATTGGTCGAGTGATCCGTTTTGTTTCACAGAGGTTCATGAAAAGCGGCCTGGAAGAATCATTGGCTAAGTTCCTTTCAAGCGTCATAAGTGTTGCCTTGAAGGTCATGCTGCTCTTCTCCGTTGCAGCTAGCCTTGGGTTTGAAACGACATCTTTTATCGCCATTTTCAGTGCACTCATGGTAGGTGTAGGTATGGCCTTGAATGGTACCTTGGGACACTTGGCCAGCGGTGTCATGTTGATGTTATTTCGGCCGTTTAAAGTAGGTGACCTAGTCACCATTGGAGGAGGGAAAACTGGAGTAGTCGATGCCATCAATGCGTTTAATACAACGTTAAGCACTTTGGACAATAAGCGCATCATTATTGCCAATGCCAATGTAACTGGCAATAATATCACCAACATCACTGGCCAAGGTACAGTGGGTGTTGAGTTGACTTTTGGCATTGGGTACGGTGACGACATTGACAAGGCTCGACGGATCATTTTAGAAGTGGGGAAGGCCTGCCCTCATGTGTTAGGCGATCCACCACAAGGGGTCGTGGTCTCTGAATTGGGTGATAGCTCAGTAAACTTAGCCACCCGCCCCTTCTGCAAAAGTGAGAATTATTGGGAAACACTCTTTTTCATGCAGGAGAATGTGAAAAAAGAATTTGACAAGCAGGGTATCAACATTCCCTTCCCGCAGGTGGATGTGCATATGATCGGCAACAACTAATTTCGGTTTGTCATCGAGAAATCACTGTGCATGATCGATCTTGGTCGGCGAGAAAAACTGATCCGCATCACTAAGGACTTTGTGCGGGATCGGCTGGCAGCTGTAGAGGGAGGTCATGACTATTGGCATGCCATAAGGGTGTGGCAGAATGCCCTAATCATCGCTGAAGATGAAACGGTTGATCTGTTGGTGGTTGAATTAGCTGCATTGTTGCACGATATCGCAGATGCTAAATTTCATCATGGTGATGAAGAAATCGGGGCAACGGTAGCGCTAGAATTTCTGCATAGTGTGGGATTGAGCAGAGAACCTATCAAGCACATTATTAGGATCATTAGGAATCTTTCATTTAGAGGAAGAAAAGAGGTGCTTTCGTCTCCTTCCAAAGAACTGCAAGTGGTACAAGACGCCGACAGATTAGATGCCATTGGAGCCATCGGAGTGGCGCGAGCATTTAGCTTTGGAGGGCACAAAGGCAATACATTTTTTGATCCGGCAATCGCACCAGATCTTCAGATGAGTACAGAGAAGTATAAGAAGGGTGCCGGACCAACGATTAATCATTTTTATGAGAAATTACTTTTGCTCAAAGACCTCATGAATACTGAGAAGGCGCGAGAATTGGCTGAACCCAGACATGCATTTTTGCAGCAATTTCTGGATCAGTTTTTTGCAGAATGGGATGCCAGAAACAATCTCTGAAGTGTGAAAACATTAAATCTTGCCGTTGCTCAGTTTGAGCCAAGAGATGGTGATAAGGCTTTCAACCTCTCACAAATCGAAGCTTTGACGTCCCTTGCCAAAGATCGGGGTGCCGAGGTGGTATGTTTTCATGAAATGTCGATCACAGCGTATACATTCACCAGCACACTTTCACGCTCCGAATTAGCAGAATTGTCTGAGCCTGTGCCTTCAGGACCTTCCGTTCAGCTACTGATCAAATTGGCTAAGAAGTATAAGATCATCATACTGGCTGGTCTGCTTGAGCACGAGGCCGATGGTCACTACAACACTTACGTCTGCGTCAGTGAGGCCGGATTACTAGCAAAATATCGCAAACTTCACCCGTTTATTAGCCGGTATTTGCATGCTGGCAATGAGTATGTGACTTTTGATGTGAATGGCTGGAAGTGTGGTATCCTCATTTGCTATGACAATAACGTGATCGAAAACGTGAGAGCCACGACCTTGTTGGGCGCAGAATTGATCTTTGCTCCACATGTCACAGGATGTACACCCTCTGCCATGCCAGGTCGAGGGTTTGTCGATGACCATCTATGGCAAAATCGCCAGCGGGATCCACAGGCTATCAGAGCCGAGCTTGATGGTCCGAAAGGTCGTGGATGGCTGATGCGCTGGCTCCCAGCACGTGCCTACGACAATGGAGTGTTTTATGCTTTTACCAATCCCATAGGCTACGATGGCAGTCAGTTGAAAAATGGTAATTCCATGATCTTGGATCCCTACGGTGAGGTACTTGCTGAATGTCGGTCGCTTGGATCAGAAATCGCAGCAGCGACGATCACTGCAGATAAGTTGACGCTGGCTGGAGGCTTTCGATATCGCAATGCCCGCAGACCAGAACTATATGGCGAAATTCTATCAAAACCCCATACTTCGCGTACAAAGCCCACCTGGCTGGAAGGGTAGATTCTGCCAAACTTCTACACTCCTCAGCCACTCCAGAAGGTGTCTTTCTACGCAAAATGAGCCATTTTTTTGATATGACGAGCTCTTCGGAATGTACTCAGTCTTTGCAGCCGATAGAGCTTCACTATTGAGCCGACTTGCTCGGATCTGTATGGAAAATAAGGCGATAGGAATCCTCCACCAGGACAATGCTGCCCCAAAGCCGATTTTTCGCATTTAGCAAGATGTTTCCTAATTTCAAGCAGTGACCTGCTAGTGCTGGTGACACCTATTTCGGAATCTAGCACTGAATCTTCTCAAAAAAGTTTGGTGCCGGATGTAGGGAGGTGCCCATCAAAATGTCAATTGACGAAGAGCACCTATCTGCAATAAGAATAAATGATCGGATTGCAACAATCATGGTTAGGTACGGTGGGCATACTTTTGTGGTTGTTGCTCATTAGTGGTTGCAAGCCCCTTCCAGAAGGTCAAAAGGTGTTTCGATCCTATTGCGCTGGTTGCCACGGAGCACAGCTTCAAGGCGGAGGCCTGGCAGGGCCACTTGTCAAAACGGATTGGCAGTACGGGAGAAGAAAGGGACATTTGCTGAGGACTGTCACATTTGGCATTGCTGGCACGGAGATGGCTGCATGGGGGAAGGTCTTATCGCCAGAGAAAATAGAGGCGGTGGTCAATTATGTGCTTGAGTCACAGACCATCTCTCCAGCGATTCCTGGACCAGTTCCAAAAACTTTGGAAAGTGAGTTGTATTCACTGCGAGTCGATGTAGTTGTGAATCAGGGGCTGGATGTACCGTGGGCCATAGAGTTCGTTGATTCGAGTACGGTTTTGATGTCGGAGCGTCCAGGTCAACTCAGATGGATTGTGGATGGTGTGCTGGATCCTCAGCCAATTCATGGTACACCGCCGACATTGGACATAAACACAGCAGGTTATATGGACATAGCCATTGATCCCCAGTTTGCTGAAAATGGTTGGATTTACCTTGCACATAGTTACACTCCAGGCGATATCGAAGATGAGTCTGCCCGGGCCATGACGAGGGTGGTACGGGGTAAAGTCGAGGATCATCAATGGCATGCTGAAGAAGTAATCTTCGACGTGCCAGATTCTCTGCTTGTACAGCATGGCACCCGCTGGGGATGTAGGTTTGTCTTTGACTTGGAGGGACACCTATTTTTCAGTATCGGTGACATGGCTCAAGGGTGGTTCGCTCAGGACCTTGGCAAACCTGCCGGAAAGGTTTTTCGCATTTGGCCAAATGGATCTATTCCGGCGGACAATCCATTTGGACATAGCGAGGGTTCTTTGCAGGCAATATACACCTACGGAAATCGAAATGTACAGGGCATGGACAGACATCCAGTCACCGGTGAGATTTGGTCCAGCGAGCATGGACCAATGGGTGGTGATGAGCTAAACATATTGATGAAAGGTGCGAATTACGGTTGGCCGGAAATCACCTATGGAATAGACTATGACGGCAGTAAAGTCTCCGATAAAACAGAGCAGGAAGGTATGATGCAACCCATTCTGCAATGGACACCTTCTATTGCCGTGTGCCCAATCACATTTGTCCATCATCCCGCTTTTGCACGATGGGAAAATAATTTACTCGTTGGGGCCCTGGCCCATGAAGAAGTTCGTAGATTGGAGATTAGAGATAGAGAGGTGGTCAAACAGGAACTGATCTTAAAGAGCCTGGGGAGAGTGAGGGACATTAAAATGGGGCCTGATGGCTGCGTTTATATCTTGACGAATATGCCAGATCGACTGATTAGACTGTCTACTATTGCGACTTAGGTTGTTTGGCAACTGAGGCAGGTATTATTGGATCTCATAAGCTACCACTGAGTTGCGAAAGAATGTGGGTACGAGCAACATGCTCTTAAGAGCAATCCCGCCAATATCAGCGGCGTTAACCTGGTCACTCTTGGTGTCGAGTATTTGCTTGCTTTGTCCGTCATCATCCACGTGATATACTGCGCCATTCCAATTTGATACAAGGTAACCGCTAGAGATCTTTACAACCCCATCTCCTGAGGGTATGTCAACCGGTGTACTTCCGATTGCTTTACTTTTCAAATCGACACCGTAGAATTTACCAGAACCAAAGGTGGCCACCATAAGTTGACTGGGCGTTACGCAAAGACCATTTGGACCACCCATTTCGGGATCATCTAGCCAGACCTCCACTGAATCCTCGGCCATTTTATAGATTCGGTTGGCTCTCGTGTCACTGATGTACAATGCCCCAAATTGATCAACTGCAATATCATTCAGAAATATGGCACCCTGGATCCCTACACGATCAAGAATTTGACCAGTCTTCCTTTGGATCTTGACGATTTCAGTAATATCCGTCACATAGAGGGTGTCGTCAACTATTGCCATACCCTTGGGCGCATGCAGACCGCTAATCCACCGTTGTTTCAAGACCTTGCCACGGAAAGACACTTGGGCGATGAATCCGTCACCATCTCTAGCATCCGGTGGCACCTGACCTATACAGGATACATAAATCAAGCCTACGTCTTCATCAAAAATGACCGATTCTGCGGTCGTCAAGGTGGTGTCGGATTCCCATTTCTGAACCAACCGCAGACTTTCTCCAGCAATGTCGCCAGATGGTGAAGGACGGTTGCCACAACCGCACACAAGGATCAGGCCAGTGACATATGCAATGGTCAACCCCAGGAGCCGAGGCACATCAGATAGATTTGGACCTGCAGGGACGCTCATGATTTGTGATGACAATGGACGTTGAGAATGATGCTCATGGCATTCATGAGTAAGATACGAATCATTTCGTAGGCGCTTGACACCAGAGCTTAAATCTCATATCTTAATGGTGAAACTTATTCCATCCGAGTTCACACTGCGATGCTTTTAACCAAATTTTTGATCGTTCATGGCTGTTATGTAGCAATGCTGTCGTTGTTCACGGGAGTACATGTATGGGCGCAGCAAGCTCGTGTGACCACCGATGATTTTATCACATCAGGTGAGGCAGTGCTCACGGATGCAAACTGCTTTCAGCTGACGCACGAGCGTCAATGGTCATCGGGAGGAATTTGGCACAAATCTCCCATCGACTTGCGATCCTCTTTTGAGATGGAGCTGCGGATGATGTTTGGTTGTGACGACACCGGAGGTGCCGATGGTGTGGTCTTCGTCTTCACACCACATCGTGGAATGGTTGGTTATCAAGGTGAAGGCATGGGATTTGCCGGTCTACAGCCCTCTTTGGGTATCGAGATTGACACCTGGGAAAATGAGCATTTGTTTGATCCACCCCAGGACCATGTTGCCATATTGCAAGATGGTTATGTCAATCACTACTACAATTTAGTGGGACCTAAAATTATTTCCAATGTCGAAGATTGCCGGTTGCATGGTTTAGTGATCACATGGGACGAGGAGCAGCAATTGTTGGCTGTCAAGCTAGATGGCGACGTGGTCATTTCATACCAGGGAGACTTAGTTAGTGAAGTTTTTAGAGACAATTCGACCGTCTATTGGGGAGTTACTTCTGCCACAGGCCGGTATTTCAATCGGCACAGCATCTGTGTCGACAAGATCAACTTTACCATGCCTCTAGCTGATTTAGAATTTTCAAGGCAGAAGATAAGAGATCTGGAGCGGGGCCAAGTGATTACACTGGATGAAGTAAAGTTCGGCAGTGGTCAGACCGAGGTAACCAAACAATCCTTGCCCGACCTACATCGAGTGATCAATTTTCTAAAGGCTCATCCACATTTGAGTGTTGGTATTGAGGGGCATACCGACAACACCGGGAGTGAAGAGAGAAACAAGACTTTGTCTCAAGAACGCGCAGCGGCCATCGGTGAATACCTAAGAAACCATGGTGTACCTACTCAGAAAATGCAAATAAAAGGTTTCGGAGAGGCTCATCCCACAGCTGACAATGAGACAAGTGTTGGCAGAGAAAGAAATCGTCGCATCGATGTGTATTTTTACAATCCTCGCACCTAGCTGGTCGACTGCCTGAATGCAGGCAGGGGGGCACTCAAGGGAGATGGGTTTTTTGTTTTACCATGTTCTTGACTCGAGTATCTTTTGAATTTGAGCCTTGCCTACCGGAAGTTCATCGATGTGATCGTTGAGCCATTTAGAAAAATCTTTTTCGATTTCTTCTGTCCATCGATTATCGATTTGACCAGCTGTGTATACTTTCTCCCTCAAGCGCGTATGACCAAACATGTCCCTAAGTCTGACCACCTCTGAAGTAGTGACCACTTTCTCTGCCAAATGTGGAGGTATAAACATCACACCGCCATCTCTACCCAACACAATATCTCCGGGCATGACCATGACCTGACCCACTCGTGTGGGCGTGTTGATACCGACCAAAGTAGTGTTGAGTTTTCCATCTGGCTTGTTTAAATGATGAGATGGATGGTAACTTCTTACGAAGGCTGTAAATCCTTTGATCTCTTTTAATCCATTAATGTCTCGAATGGGTCCATTATAGACGAGACCGTTGCCCGAATTGGCGAAGATGGCATTACCTAAATTGTCGCCGATGGTAGGTCCGTCTATGTGTGCTCCAAAATGGTCACCCACATATACATCACCAGGTAGCAGCATGTCTACAGGCCAAGAATTCTGAGATTTCAACCGTCCCTCTTGCTCATGCCCCATCTTGTCGATGGCTCTATGTACGTCGGGTCTCCCGGGCATAAAGGTGGCGGTGAGGGCTCTCCCAGTTAGGACACCTTCTTCATTGATCACTAACCATCCTTCAGCGTATTGATGGTTGTAATTGGCATTTCTCAGCACTGCCCAAGCTTCCTCAAGTGTCACCCCCTTCATTCGTTCGATGATTTCATCGGAGACCTTGGGGCGCCCGTCCTCCATACGTTCTCCTTCCCATTCCGGTGTCAGAAAAATCAACTGTTCCTTGGATAATTGCTGACTAGTGCAAGGGTGCACTAAAACACCGATAAGTAGTGTGGTCACTAGATGTAATATTCGAGTCATACTGAGTGAAATTACGGATTAGTTTACCTCAAAATACTAATAATCCAGACACCGTACACAGCCCGGATGGAATGACCAAGGGTAATGCTTCAGGAATCCAAAAGAGGATTAATTGGCATTTATTGAATGGTAAGAGAGTATCTCCACGTCAACCATACTTCTCGGTCATATATTGGTAAGACTGGGTACTAATGTTCGTAAGGACATCGAAGTCTACATCTTCCAACTTCTTGATGTAAAGGCATGATTTTCCAACTTTGTGCTTACCCAAAGTCGACATAAGCTTTTCTTGATGCTCGAAGCCATTCATGATGTATAGGGTCAGATTTTGCTTTCGAGGAGAAAATCCGATCTTCATGAAATCACCTTCCCTGCCACTTTCATACTTATAATGATAGTTGCCAAAACCGACAATGCTGGTCCCCCATAACTTGGGAGTTTCACCAGTGATTTCCTCCATCATACGCAAGATCTTTTTAGCATCAGACCTCTTTTGTTCATCTTCGATTGAATCGATAAAGTCGTCGACACTTGCATCTGTTTCAGTGGTCTTGTTTTTTGCTTTTGCCATGCTGTTCCATTATTCGTCAGAAAAGTATTTCATAGAAAACTACAAAAATGATTTAACTCACAACGCTGATTTTCAGATTTCCTCACTAGATGATCTGGTGAGATGTCTGATTTTATCTTCCAGGTTGGATGAGGAGAAGTGATGCCGATTTCTGCGATAGGTCTTGAATTCGTATTATTGACACAGTTTGAGGACATGAAGGTAAAATTAAGCTCATGAAGACCCATACCCTTTGTTTGATTGCCTGGATGTTGATTGCCGGGGCATGTCAATCAGCACAGAATACTGGCATCGATGGAAGCACAATGGTCTCAGCCGATTCACTTAGTTTTGAGTTGATGAAGATCGGAGATTCACTGTCACATCTGTGGGCTCACTGTCCTGCTGATGTCAACGATGACGGTCTAGCTGATTTGGTATTCATTAATAACAACTCTACAGGAGGTTTTCTCGGCTATTTGGAAGGACAAAAAGGTGGTGGTCTTTGGAAAGTGGTGAAGGTAGCCGACCAGGCACCTGGTGGCGGTTTATTTGCCTCCGGTGATCTCGAGTGCGCCGATATGGATGGTGATGGCGATACGGATATTTTTGCCGTGGAGCATCCTGGAGAATGGAAGGATGCGGGAGCGGAGGCGTCCCTGTATTGGTATGAGAGTCCCGACTGGCAAGTGCATCCAATTGGGCAAGTGCCAGATGCTGTCAAAGATGTCAATTTCGCAGACTTTAATCGTGATGGACTGATGGACCTTGCGATCTTGACTTTTGACGAAAACACCTTGAGCATCTTCCAACAGGATATCGGTGATCGCTGGGAAAGAGTGCAGTATTATCCCAACTACCACAATCTGCATGAAGGTATGGCCATAGGTGACCTCAATGGAGATACCTATCCGGACATCGTATCCACGGGATATGTTTTTTACAATCCAGGTCAGACTAAAAGTGCATGGAAAGAGGGTAATATCGATGAAAAATGGAATAATCAAGGCGGAGATTGGTCAAGAAATGGCACCAAGGTCTTTATGCGTGATCTGGACGATGATGGCAGTGCAGAGGTCTTCATAAGCCATTCTGAGAGAGCTGGTTATCCGCTTTCCTTCTATCGCAGAGATGACCAGCATAACTGGCAGGAATATGTGATCAAAGATAGTATTGCCGCCTGTCATACCCTCCAGGTTTTTGATTTTGACAACGATGGTGATTATGATGTCTTGGTAGGATCAAATAGGGGACGTGCCCTAAACCTAGGAAAGAAGACCTTTCCGGTAAGTGTCTTTTTAAGTAGTAACCCATTACCAGGCATGGGAGGAAAAAGAGATTTTTACTAATGGGATTTATAATGGCCAGGCTGTCGATGCTGAAGGCGATGGGGATATTGATTTTTTTCGATATTTTGATCATACAGCCACCGACATATATCTGGCGAAAAACAATTTAATCAGGGACTAGATGTACATCGTCGAATCATATGGGCTTGCTGTGATCCTTTGTTTTGTCACCATGCTCTGCTGGGGGTCGTGGGCGAATACTCAAAAGTTAGCCAGCAAGTCATGGCCGTTTCAATTGTTCTATTGGGACTATGCTTTGGGCATAGTCCTACTCACTTTAGTATTTGGGCTTACTTTGGGCTCAAGCGGCGTATCGGGTAGGGCATTTCTTGCGGATTTATCGCAAGCACAAATGCAGTCCGTAGTCTATGCATTGATTGGGGGCGTAGTCTTTAATCTCGCCAATATTTTGATCGTCATAGCCATTGATATTGCAGGCATGGCAATTGCTTTTCCAGTAGGTATTGGCATTGCGTTGGTACAGGGTGTCATTGTGAATTATCTTGGTGATCCGATCGGGAATCCCGTGATCCTTTTTGCTGGAGTGACCTTGGTGGCCGTGGCGATTGTGCTGGATGCCATTGCCTATAATAAAATGGGAGGTTCCAATCAGGCTGATAAAAAGAAGGGTCTAATTATTTCGGTGATTGGCGGTGTGTTAATGGGGTTGTTCTATCGTTTTGTGGCCGATTCAATGGCCACTGATTTTTACACTCCTGAGGCTGGAAGATTGACACCCTATTCAGCATTAGTGATTTTTGCACTCGGCATCTTAATCTCTAATTTTGTATTCAATACGGTGGCTATGTACAGGCCCTTGTCGGGTGAGCGCACGACTTATCAGGCATATATAAATCAAGGCACTTTGCGACTTCATCTTATAGGCATACTTGGAGGTGTGATTTGGGGTGTTGGAATGTCGCTAAGTATCTTGGCCTCCGACCAAGCGGGTTTTGCCATTTCCTATGGACTTGGTCAGGGAGCGACCATGGTGGCAGCATTTTGGGGAGTTTTTATTTGGAAGGAATTTAGAGGAGCCTCCCCAACTGTTCATAGATTGATCGGGTTTATGTTTCTGTTTTTTATCGTTGGGTTGGTCTTAATTATTTACTCCAAAGGATAAGTTGAGCAGTGAGTACCATGGAGCTTTGCTATTATTAATTTAGGTTAGAATTGTCTAAGTATGAAGATCACGGTCATTGGAAGCTCCAATACGGACATGGTCGTCAAAGCCAGTAGGTTGCCCAGACCTGGTGAAACCATTCTAGGGCATACTTTTTTTCTGGCAGCCGGAGGGAAGGGTGCAAACCAAGCGGTGGCTGCTGCCAGGGCAGGGGGTAGTGTCACCTTCATTGCGAAAGTAGGCGACGATCAATTTGGCAGGCAAGCCATCGAGGGATTCAATCGCGATGGAATCGACACTTCTCAGATCATGATTGATCCTCAGCATCCCTCAGGAGTGGCGCAAATCTTGGTGGATGATCATGGGGAAAACTGCATTGTAGTAGCGCCTGGTGCCAATATGCATTTAGGGAGCAAAGATATTGAGCCCCGTTGGTCACATCTTGCCTCCGCAGATATTGTCCTTATGCAGTTGGAATCCCCCCTTGATACCATACAGTATGTCCTAGATAGGGCCGGTAGGAGCAGGGCCCTGTTTGTGCTGAATCCAGCTCCCGCCCAGACTTTACCAGATCACATTTATCAGGCACTTTTTTTGATCACTCCCAATGAGACGGAGGCAGCACTGCTCACAGGATGCGAAGTCAAGACATTGGAGCAGGTGGAGATCGCTGGCCGAGTACTCTTAGACAAAGGAGTCGATCATGTGCTGGTAACTCGAGGTGCCGACGGTGCCATTCTCATCAGCCAGGAAGGCAGTCACCACATTCCCGGATTTGAAGTACAGGCTGTAGACACAACTGGAGCAGGAGATGTGTTTAATGGCAGTTTATGTGTGGCTTTAGCCGAGGGCAAGAGCCTAGCAGAAGCCTGTCGTTTTGCCAATGCCGCTGCAGCCCTATCTGTAACCCGCAATGGAGCACAACCCTCTGCTCCGACACGCGAAGAGATACTGCAATTATTGATACAATGATCATGCTCAGACAAAAATCACAAAGGACCAAATTAATAATTTGGGAAACCCTTCAATGAGTTTTCGGGGGTACCCATTGGAGACTGGGAAATGTCTGAGTTTAGATTAATTGAGAAAACTTATGAAAAGTGACAAGATCACCAGAAGAAACATTATTGCTTGCTCACTGGTCGGAGTATGCTCAACATCGGATATCAGTACTCGAATAATATAATTAATGCTGAAAAAAAAGAAAAATGAAACGTTGCCTTTTTACGATACTGACGGTCACTAGCCTATGGTCATGCGGTGGTCCCAAAGATCAGAATCAAACATCCGGGACTGAAGCCGAAAGTCAAGTAGTGCAGATGAGTCAAAAACATACGGTAATTTTTGACACAGATGCCAACAATGAGCTTGATGATCAACACGCCCTCGCTTACTTATTGCTCAATGGTGATCATTTTGTGGTCCCCGGAATTACCGTGAATGCCACGAATAACGGCGGAGATATTGATGGCCACTTCGCGGAAGCGGAACGAGTGCTGAAGCTATGCAATTTGGAGGGTCAGATTCCCATACTCAAAGGAGCAAACGCTGACTTCGAGGATATTAAAATGCAAATCAATGAAGAAAGCTATGATGGTGCCGAGGCCGTGGATTTTATCATTCAGGAATCTTTGAAACCCAGGTCAGACAAACTCATTCTACTGCCAGTGGGAAAGTTGACCAATATTGCTTTGGCACTGGCCAAGGCACCGAGCATCGCTGAGCATGTGCGGGTGGTGTGGCTGGGATCAAATTATCCTGAGCCCGGTGAATACAATCAGGATAATGATGTGCCCTCGATGAATTATGTACTGAATACAGGGGTGCCGTTTGAGATGGTCACTGTCAGATACGGTAAGCCCTCAGGTAGTGGAGCCGTACTGGTGAGCCAAGAATTTGTCAACGATAAAATGCCGGGTTTGGGCCCACAAATCGGCAGACCCGTCACCGGAAGGCATGGCGGCACCTATCAAACCTTTGGGGATTATTCTGTCAGCCTATTTGAATATATTGACTACCATGACGAAAGCAGGGTTCGATCACTTTTTGATTTGGTGGCGGTGGCGATCGTGAAGAATCCTAAGTGGGGAAGTGCTCGCCAACATCCTGCTCCGCGATATGTAGATGGGCAGTGGCAAGAACGTACCGGAAATACCAGAGAGATTACGATCTGGGAGCATTTTGACAAAGGGGAAATCATCCAAGATATGCTGCGAACATTTGCTGAGCCCAACTTTGCATCCTCACAGTGAACAGATAACATAGAGCCTGCTCCGAAAAGTTTAGCCAAAATGACCCATTTCTTGGCAGATGTAGCCATCATGTCGGATGCCAAGGTCGATGAGATCTTCATCAATTTATTTATCCCGGCAATTATTCAGTGGAGTTAGCCGGTGGCCGAGACATTTCATGACGGGTGGAAACTCGGTACACCGAAAGCGATGAAATCCACATCATGGCCTCAAGTGTGTCTGCGTTTGAGACAAGAAAGTAGATCTTGTAAGATCACCTTCGAAGGGAACCGCAATTACGGGGGTAACCTTGGCGATGGTTTTGCAATAGATAGGTTGAATAGATTATCTTGTACTGCGGCAAAATCAAAATTTATTGGAGAGTAAGTACACAGATTTCCAACTGATCGATGGGCTGAGGCATCGTGACATGGGTGTCATGAAGTATATGTACCAAACATACTTTTCCATGGTTAAGGACCTTGTTTCGAAGAATGGAGGCTCGAGTGAAGATGCATCCGATCTTTTTCAGGACGGCATGGTGGTCGTGTACGAGAAAGCTATGGACGTAGATTTTACTTTGAGTAGCAGCTTAAAGACCTACCTATATGCGGTCTGTAAAAACAAATGGCTCATGCAACTGCGGAAGAGAAAGACCAAACGAACATCTGTGCTAAGAGAAACAGCTCCAGCGGGGGTGGATCCCAATATCCACAAGGATATTGTTTCTCAAGAAAAAAAGAATTGATGAGAAAGCACTTCCTTCGGTTGGGTTCAAAATGTCAAACTGTACTCCAGATGTTTTTCGAGGGTGAGTCATTGAGGAAGATAGCCGAAGCCATGAACTTCACCGAGTCATATGCCAAGAAAAGAAAATTTGTGTGTCAGCAGAGGTTGATTCAGGCAATTTCCGAGGATCCATTGTTTAAAGAACTGAGTACCTCATGATCACAGAAAAGGATATTGAACTGATAGAATCTTACTTAGCAGGCAAGTTGTCACAGGCAGCTCTCGCTGAGACTGAACGTCGACTTCAGAGTGATCAGGGATTCCGGATGCAGGTGGAAATCATGCGAGATTTGCCTGTCGCAATCAAATCTGAGTCAGCCGAATTTCGCGAGGACTTAAAAAAGGTGTTGGAGGAAGGAAAGACGAAGACTCGCAAGGTGAGACGGCTGTCTATGACCAATATTATCCTAGCTGTGGCTGCGGCAGTGACACTGCTTTTGGCTGTAAACTTCTTATTGTCTGAGCCATCTCCCGATGAGCTGTATGCAGCTCATTTTGTGGTGCCACAAGAAAACCTAACCGTAAGAAATGAGCAAATTCATGACACCCATCTTCTTGAAGCAGTGAAGGCCTATTCTGCTGGAAATTTCGATCTGGCATCACAGCATTTCCAGTCATTCTTGGCAGCAAATCCCGAGCACCAGGCTGCCCGGTTTTTTTACGGCATGAGTCAGATGGCCAATGAGGACTACAGCCATGCACTCCAGACCCTTAAGATTTTGCAAGATGATCCAGGAATATATGACCAGTCGCTGCAATGGTACCTTGGATTGCTAAATCTGAAGCTGGGGAAGACTAGCGAGGCGCTTACCTATTTTGAGGTGTTGTCTTCGTCAGAAAATAGCTATAGAGAGGAGTCCGCCAGCATTCTTCATGCTTTGAAGTAGTTTTCTCCAATCATCTGTACCCCGGCTCAGACCCACACCCACACTACCCAATAGATGGGCTAGATCTTTAGCTTTTTCAGTTGGAATCCAGAAAAGAGGGTAACCAAGTCCTTTGCGATGCAATGAAGGATAAAATCAAGCATCATGAAAACAATTCTTCGACTGTTGTGCGCACTTTTATTTTTCTGCACGCTATCAGCATCCATCGCTCAGACATCCAGGTTTTATCTACAGTTGGGGGGAGGCTATCTCCTGATGGACCAGGTAGAGCAGCTCGGATTCGATAAAGTAGGCACTTCAATATTGGCCTATGCTGAAGTAGGTATGAAATTTCGCCCCTTAAGTGTTGGTGTGCAGCACAGCTTCTATCAAGCCTACGACTTTTATAAGTATTCCATCAAGCAACAGATGAAAAGTATATATGCCAAATATAGTTTCAACCAATATCTTGACTGGTTGCCGTATGGCTTAGATCCTTACGCCATGGTTGGCGCTTCGCTGATAAGTAGTCGATTTCAAACCATCGATCAGCTAGATCATGGTGCTGGAGTGGTCCTTGACCAGCAGATCATCTCCAGGCCTGGATACACCTTTGGTGCGGGCATACAGGCTGGCAGTCGGTGGCTGGTTTTTGGCATACATTATCAATTCACACCTGGTGGCGATCAATTTGTATTGCAGGATTTTGAATCTCGAACCTTTGCCACTGGTAGCCATATGCTTTCCATAGATATTGGAGTCAGGCTCTTGACTCCAGCAAGAAGAAAGGGAAGTCGTTGTCCCCGGTTTGGGGGCAAGGGTATGTTGCATTTTTAATTTAATCATCTCATAAAATAATTCCAGTGAAAACTAGCACATTTTATCCAATCATAATTTTAATTTACATACTCACATCTTTAGGTTGTAGAAAAGGAGAAGAAACCATAGCAGATCTCCAGCAGGATGCAGTCAATGAAATCATCGCAGGAGGTGAAGTGATTCCTGCGCCAAAAGCCAATTATGAAGAGACACCCTCGGGCTACAGTAGCGAAAACACTTCTGACAATAAAGATTTTTTATGCAATGGCAAACGCATCAAGGAAACAGTCGTTTTGGATAAACTTACATTAAATGCTTTTGACGACCGGTCTGTTACAAATACGGCAGCACTTTATCCAGGATCGATCATTAAAGTGAAGGATTATGTGGAGCAGAGGGATCTAAACGGAATTGGAAATTTCCAAAGACAACCCATTGAAGTGTCCAATGACCTGGGTGATATACGGGAAGTTATTGACCCAACACAACGCGGTAACGTAGATAGAATGTTGAAAGAGATGGAGCTGGAGCACCCCCAATTTGCCGCCAAAGTTATTTCCGAATCGGTAGAAGCATACTCTTTTGATCAAGCCATGGTACATGTCGGCGTAGATGCCAGATATCTGGGCCAATCAGTTAAGGGGCGTTTTGATGTCAACTCAACCGTAGAAAAGCACTCTTTTGCCGTCAAATTTTACCAAATATATCATACCGCTTCGGTATCCAATCCGACCAGTCCTTCTCAGTTATTTGATCCAAGTGTCCCCCTGGAGAAAATCCAGCATTTAATTACAGAAGTTGGTCCACTCGGGTACATTACCGAGGTAGCTTATGGTCGCATGCTCATTGGGATATTCACCTACACAGGCAGTGAGTTTACTACTTCTACTGAGGTGGCTGGCAAGTTTAGAAAGGGGCTGGCTCAGGTGGATGCTGAATTAGATGTCAAGACTAAAAAGTTTTTCAAGAACTCCACCTTCAAAGTTGCGATACTGGGTGGGGATGCCCAGGAAGCTTCCAAGGTTGCAGGTAGCGGTTTGGGCATGGAGTCAATACAAGCCGCTTACCAATGGATGGAATCAGGAGGAAGTGATCCGTCTCTCGGTGTTCCTATCCAGTACAAGATCCGACAATTGTCAGATCCGGCATATCCGCTGCTCGCTATCGGAGGTGTCGTAGAATACGAAGTACTGGATTGCAGCACGCTGCCCAATCATGTGGTGATCAAAAAGATTGATGTCACTGCATTTCCATCGGTCGATGCGTCCAATGACAACAAACCCTGGGATGAGATCGCCATTGGAGCCGCACAAAATCCCGACATTTTTTTAGACATCCAGAAGTACGAAAACAACGAATGGCAGATTGGGCCGACATATGAGGAGCAGAGATGTCAAGATTGTACTAGCGAGGATCTGCCATACACGTTTGCTACCGACTACCCGATTACAGAAGATGATTTGAAGTCCTCCTTTTTAGTACAATTTGTGGATGCCGATGCTTTTGGTTATCATACGATGGGCGAAGTGAGGTTTTCATTGCGTTCTTTCTTGCGAACAACCAGCAATCCTGAGCCATCCAATCCATATCCCGTGCAAGCGTCTTTCAACAAAGGACAATACACGATCAACATCCACCTGAATTGGTCTACCAAGTAGTCGGTTTTCTCATAGTTTCTGGCATCTCATTTCCGTGTTGTCAGGACGCTCGGGATGAATGGAAATGCGATAGACTGATTAATTTTTATGTTTTGTACCAAATTGGAGTTTCCAGTCTCAGATTAGGTCATCCTGGTGCTCTACAGTGTGCCTGGATAAAAGAAGCTTGATTTTTTATAGGAGCCTGGCAGAGTGTTCTTTGTTGGGCTCCATTGTATTAATCCCTTCTTCGCTTGGTTTTAAAAAAAACAATAACCACAAGGTAAACGATCATGGACAAAGCCACCACGTACCATAACATCGGTGTGGATTCGACCAGAGGGGAGGGATCACCCTGCAGAATAAATCCTGCCCAATAAAAGGGGTGGGTGCTGAATGCCGGGGCGTTTTCCAAATAAGTTATCTTGGCTTTTCTCAGTGCTTCATCCTTGGAGAATCCCTCAGCGAGGTAACGATAGAAATTGATCATAATATCTGCAGTGCTCGCGTCCTGGGATGGCCACAGACTCATCAGGCGACTGGGACATCCAGCGTATGCGAAGGCTCTTCCTAGACTCTGTACACCTTCTCCTTTTTGAATCTTGCCAAATCCTGTGTTGCAGGCAGAGAGCACTGCAAGTTTCGCATTTAAATCCATACCAAAGAGTTCCCATGCATATAAATTTCCGTCATCCAAACTGTCACCCATGATGGTGAACAGTAACCTTGAATTGAGTGGGTTTATGTCGTCGATGATGGCATGTGTAGCGAGATGAATGATGCCGTACTGGCTTGCAATTTTTTTAAACGTTGACTCCTGTGCATCCTGCTCATAGTAAAAGTCTCCTTCAAATTGTTGATTCAGTGACTCCACTTCTCGTTTAGCTCCCAGCAGGGGCAATAATCTGCCACGTACCATTTGATTATGCGCCAAAAAATTGGGTATGTCAGCGTCGCCATTTTCGTTGCGGCCATTAAAATCTGGTGCAAATGCAAGATAGCGTAAATCCGTTTGTTTGTGGCTGTTTTCCTGATCTGATAATTGTTGTTCGAGGGTGGCCGAGTAAGCGTATGAGACGGCATGATTGAGGAATAGATATGGCCGTTTCGAAGATGAAGGATCTCCCAATCCGTCAGCAATTAATATTTCAAATGGAATATATCCTAGTTCTCCATCGGTCACGATAGTGATCTTTTCATTCGAAAAGTCATACTCTAATGGTGAAATCAAAGTACGGTAAAGGCGTCTACATATTTCTTCATATTCCTTTTCATCGCTATCCACGTCGGCGATGGCAGATCTGAGTCCGCGTATTGTACTGGGGAATTCAGCTTCTATTTCAATTTTTACAAATCTTCTTACTCGTTGTCCAAAAAGAAATGCATAGATGTGGTCTCGGCCCAAGAAATACTCTATGAATACTTCATCGGAAGGTATCGCTTTCTGAAGCCTCTCGATTTCTATCGTTTTAGATTCGTATTTTAATTTGTAGTATTGCGGATAATTTTTTTCGATATCGTGGATCAAGTTGTCATATTGTTGGTGCAAAACAAATAGCTTATGTTGGATCTCGGATATGGTGGAGTCTGTTTGTGGGTGATTTGCTCCAAGAAGCTGTTGTTCGTAATAAGTTAAGTTTCTCTTGATGTTATTTTCCTTCTCAAGAATTTCAATGGGTAATCCCGAAAATTCCTTTGCGCGCGTTTCGTTGATAGCTGCTACAAGCAAAGCAGCCTTATTTTTTTCCGAGAATCTAAAAGCTTGTTCAAGATATTTCTGATCATCTGTTTTGTGAAAAAGCACATGTGCCGCTGAAATCGCATGCTCATAGATCGGATCGAGCTCCTCTTTTAGTTTGGCCACCGATCCACTAGCCTTATAACTAAACTGCGCAGCATCGATCATGTCTATAGCTCGATCAAAAGTGGAAAGCGCCAATTTCATCATCTCCTCATTGTCCTCCTGGGCTGCATAGTCTTCTAGAATTTCTCCTTTTTCTCCCAGGACTATGGCTACAGTGCGGGGGGTCATTGTTTGGGCGGGTATGGGATTGTGATGGTAATCCATCTCTCTAAAATCGTCGGTAACGGCCCGGAGTGCAAACTGGATTTCCCTAAGCGCTTCCTCATAAGCTCTCCTTGTAGCTAGGACAGATCCCACCTTACTATGAGCAGTCGCGACATCGATGTGCTTGTCACCATGAACCAGATGATTGATTCTGAGTGCTTCTCGATAATGCATATCGGCAGAGTCTAGGTTGTTCATCTGCACCAGGAGATTTCCCATCAACAAGTGATTACCGGCAACATTTGGATGCTCCTTTTGGAAATCCTGATTAGTCATGAGCGCCTTATGACAGTAGATAAGGGCAGAGTCATGCTGATTGCGTTTGGCATAAATGGAGGCTATGGTATGGTATAGTGGGCCTAGTTCGATCAGTGACTCACCGTGTTTAAGAAAGATGCTTTCTGCTAATCCAAGATAGTGGAGGGCTTCATCCCAAGCTTCTTTCTTTTCTAAAGCGCTGGCCAGCATGTTATAAGTGGTGCCCAATCTAGGATCATTTGAGCTGTAGGCTTTTAGCTCCATTTCTACTACTTGTCTCAAGTACAGCAGTGCTTGGTCTATGTCCCCTATTTGGCTAAGAATAACTCCCAGGCCCTGATAGTCGACGATGAGATTAGGATTATCTGGTTCAAATGATTTTAATTTGATGCCGAGCGACTTTTTGTGCATCTCCTGGGCAGTTTTTAGGTCGCCCATCAGCTCATGCAAGATGCCGAGGTTGGTGTAAGTCTTCGCCAGCAACGGGCTGTCTTTCTTCTGGGTCTTTTGGTCAATCTTGAGGAGTTGAGTGAAGCAATCTAGGGCTTCAGGATATCTGGCACTTTGGGCATAAATGATGCCCATACCATTGAGCGTTGAAGCTCTTCGTTCATGTTCACTGCCAAAGATCCTCAGATTAATGGAGTCGCTCTTTTGATAGATGTTGATCGCCTTGTCAAAATCTCCATTGATTCTGTGTAGGATAGCAATGTTGCTCCAGACTCCAGCCGTTTCCTTACTCTGCGTGCCGAATATTTTTTCACGTATTTTTAGAGCATTTTGATAGGCACTCATAGCGGAGTCGATGATACCCATAGACCGCCATGCATCTCCCAGCAAATAGTAACTGTGGGCAATATCATCATCATGCATTTTCAAGGCTTTCTTGATAGCAAGACCTTCTTGCAGCTTGATTGAGGCACGATCATATCGCCCGGTTTTCATCAGCAAATTCCCGCTCTGATCCAGCACATGGGCCATGGTCAATGCACCTGGAGCTAACTTTTCTTTTGCTAAAGTCAGGAGTGGACCAAGAGTAGAATCAGCCTTATCGTACTGGAGTTCCACGATACGCACCTTATTTGCCTTCAGCTGTGCTTCAATAGACTGCGCCCAAGATTTCTCTGTAGCGAAAGCGGTGGCTGCACGATCGAAGTAGTAAATGGCACTATCCCATTGGCTGCTATCCCGATGGCATTCACCCTTTGATAGAAGATCAATGGCAAAATCTTGTGCCACCAGTTTTGTGGTAGGTCCCATGACGGCCAGAGCTGTGCTTATCAAGGCACTTATGATGTGACGCTTCATACGGTCTCCCGAGGTAGGTGGATAGTAGACCAAAGTATAAATAATAGTTGATTCGTCCTGTTCGATTTGGCTTTTCAGACAAGGCTTCAAAAACATGAGCATGCTTTGGCTCTAGCGGTCTTAATGGCAATCGGTCATTACCACGTGACTGAAACAAGAAACCTGCCCCAAGCGTACCGTGGGAAAATTCGAATGGACGATCATTATTTTGTGATGATCTGCTGGAGATGTGGTTTGGTAGAAATTCTTGGCAGTACAGATTGAAAAGTTGTACTTTTCATCATATAAAAAACTAATGCTATGGGATTCATACTGATCGTCCTGGCCATTGTGGTAGGTCTGCTCTTGTACCTCGTGGGTGCATACAACAAATTTGTTCGCAAGCGGGCTATGATGGAGGAGGGATGGAGTGGCATCGATGTGCAACTTAAGAAACGCCATGACCTCATTCCCAATTTGATCGAGACGGTAAAGGGCTATGCAAGGCATGAGCAGGAAACCCTTAGCCAGGTGATCGAAGCACGCAATGCAGCACTTCAAGCAGAAGGCGTCAAGCAGCAGACGCAAGCAGAGAACCAACTCAATTCCGCCTTAGCGAATGTCTTTGCGCTCGGAGAGGCCTATCCCGATCTTAAAGCTAATACCAACTTTATTCACCTGCAGCAAGAACTTTCAGGTATTGAGGATGGCATTGAAAAGGCGCGCAGGTATTACAACGCCACTGTCCGGGAGAATAACATTATGGTGGAATCCTTCCCTACCAATTTCCTTGCCAATGGGTTTAACTTCGACCTTGCTGATTACTTTGAAATAGATGATCCAGGGGAGCGAAGTGTGCCGAAGGTGAAATTTTAGCTACCCCAAGGCTTAAATGGACAATAGGACTGGGGACTCGGTAGATGGCAGCTCGTTTGTCACTATGGCCATCAGCAAATTATGCAAGATGATCTGCTTTCGAATGTTTAGATCGGTACCATGGCAGTATTGGAGTAGAGTAGTCTTAGTGAGCTTTGCCTTAGGGACCTTCTTTGATGCTTCTAGTCAAGAAGAAAAAATACTGCACTATGATGTGAATATTGAGGTGCAAAGTGATCGATCAATTTCGGTAGTAGAGTTTATGGAGGTGCAGGTGGGGGGAGATCGCATAAAACGTGGTATCACACGTCGTCTTCCCACCCAAAGGCTGCTTAATGGTCAGGAAGTACGAGTTAAGTACAAGAAGATTGAGATAGAAAAAGATGGGCGACCTGAGCCCTATCATGTAGAAAAGGGTCAGGATTTGATGCTATATGTTGGCAGGAAAGAGGTCCTCCTGGAACCTGGTGTGTATCAGTACAAGATCAAGTATAGGGTACCTAACCAAATTGGTATTTATGGTGACTACGATGAGATCTACTGGAATGCCATAGGCACCGAGGTGGAGTTTGAGATCGATAAGGCTACATGTCGTGTTCAGCTGCCTTCCGGAGCGAGAATTCTTCAAGAGACTGCCTATGCAGGTACTTATGGTACCAAGGGAACCAACTATTCAAAAAAAATAGAAGGTGATGCCATCTCCTACCAAACGGTTAGAGGCCTGGCACCTGGTGAGGCTTTTACTATTGCGGTTGGATTCGAAAAAGGTGTCGTTGCTGCACCAGGATTTTTTAGTCGACTGGGCAGTATTATTCTGTTGATACTGGCGTCGATTTTTCTACTACCATACTATCTGTACACCTGGTGGAAGTACGGCCAGGACCCACCAGCTCCAGCTGTGTATCCCATCTGGGAGGCTCCCGATGGCCTATCTGCAGCCTCACTCAACTATATATTTAAAGAGCGTCACGGTAGCAAGAGTTTTACAGCATCTATCGTACAGCTTGCCATCAACGGATATCTCAAGATTGAAGAAACCACGAAAAAGGGCTTCCTGTCAAAATCGACCAGTTATGATCTTTTGAAGTTGAAAGATAGCGACGATTCAGTAACTCCCGAAGAAAGACAGTTGATGGATGCCCTTTTTAGGTCAACCGACAGAGTCGGTGTCACCGGCGAGTATGACAGAGAGATGGAAGCAATCTATAATGGACATCGTGCGAGTTTAGCAAATCAACACAGTTCGTTTGTCAATCAGGGGAATAACTATCACATGCTGGTGATTCCGGCGCTGGTCACGGTAGTATCTTTCGGCCTGGCTTTTTACTTTATGATGACAAGCCCATACGGCACCAATGCTAACGGCATTGCGTTGATCACCTTTCTTCCCCTCGCAATTGTCGCCATCATTTTGTATGCTTATCTGATAAAAAAGCCAACACCTGAAAAAATAGATCTCCGATCCAGAATAAAGGGATTCAAAATGTATCTCGGACTCGCAGAAAAGCACCGATTGCGCTTACTCAATCCGCCGGAGATGACGCCTGAGCACTTCGAGTCAATCTTGCCTTTTGCTTTTGCTCTCGGTGTGGAGCATGAGTGGACAGGTAAGTTCAAGCAGATTCTGGAGCAGGCACAATATCAACCACAATGGAACAATAGCCCTAATATGATTTACTTTTCCAATCATTTCGGTCGGGACTTTTCTGAGAGCATTTCCACTGCAACCACCCAACCAAGCGACGGTGGGAGTGGTAGTGGAGGAGGGGGCTTCTCTGGCGGAGGTGGCGGAGGTGGAGGAGTGGGTGGATGGTGAATTGCCGATGCAAGATATACGATTAGACCATGACGATATGGTACAATGGAAACCGAACCTCAAATTCTTTTTTCTGACTAGAACATTATTCCCATAAATTAAACCCATCCAAATTGGCTTCAGGCTAAAAAAAGCGATATGCTGTATGAACCCCCACTTGATGAATTCGTGGATGGACGGATCAACTAGTTAAATCTGTTCGAAACAAAAATTCGGTTACAAGTATTTGATGACCATTTCCCTATTAATGCCATTTTTCACGTAGACTGCATTTACTCCCAAGCTTCCAACTTCATCAATATTCCGGTATTCGTCATCAAAAAATACCATGTTGGTAAATGGGATTTTAAAGCGTTGTTGGATTTTGTTGAAGTGCTGGATTTTGCTGCCTGGATATATTTCTTTCCAATCGAAGTATTTGTCCACACTAAGGAGATGCAATAAATCTTGCGCCCAAACTGGCTGATGAGTTCGCGATGCTGCAACGATCATTCTATCCTCGGCTTTTAAAACTTCCAAAATGTCTGTCACATCGTCGTATAGGCGAATCCAATCACCCGCACTATCCAGTAATTTTCCGTTCTCCCAAAAATAGGGCGGATTAGTTGTGTCGCACCAACCACCTCCAGCATCCCAAAGAGTAAAGTCTAGGTCGAAAACAAATATTTTATAATCCATTGCTTTTATTCAAGTTTTGGAGCATTTTATTTGGCTTAAGTAATCTTCCGTTAGACCAGCCAAAAGTACACGTTCTCTTTGCATGGTGATCACCCTTGCCACCACGGTCTTGGGTAGATAAAGGTAAAGCAAAACACTAAAAAGAAGGCGGTGATATTTTACGATACTTTACATCAGGAAAAAGTAAGTGCATGAGAATCACGTCGAGATTGAGTTAAGACTGGATTTCACGGCTCTTGGCCATATTTAGTGGCCAACAGACAAATGCGTCATCACACCAATACGCTCACTGATATCTTTCAAGTTTCTCGTTATTTCTATCTTTAGGCAAGGATGGTGCATAGCCTTGCCATCTGTCTAGTAAATCGTCATCATTGGTGACGTCGAAAAGGATAATGGCAGGCACATACTTATTTTGCAAAAAGAAAAGTGTGGACTCGACGTAGTAGTGCATGATCCGGGTTTAAGAGTTGTCCATGTGGCTACTGTTAATTTTACTTCTGTACATATGCATTTGAAAGGAAATCGGCTTTTTTCCCCATCGCTATGGATGTGTGCTATCATCGTGGTAATTTCATCGTGTGATAAAAGTGTGCCTGCTGGTGCAGATACTGATTGGGGGCATTACCTAGGCCATCCCAGCAGCAACCAATATTCTCTCCTGGATCAGATCAATGTAAATAATGTCAAGAATCTGGAATTGGCATGGACCTATGTGACGGGAGACAGTGCCATGTACCAGACCAATAATCTGATCATTGATGGTCGTCTGTATACAGCCACCCCTTACAGCCGGGTAGTGGCTTTGGATGCGGCTACTGGAGCCCATCTATGGACCTTTGATCCCTCTGCAGTACATGATTCGCTATCTGATGGAGACCAACGAGGTCTCATGTACTGGCGAGACGGCAATCAAGGCCGCATCATTACTATGAAAGGTACCCACTTGTTTACCCTTGATGCCATCACTGGTGAGCCTGTGACATCATTCGGGGAGGAAGGATCCATCCATTTGGGTGATGGCATGGATGTGATAGGAAGGCCAAAGGTGCACCTTAACACTCCGGGTGTCATCTACGAAGACATGTTTATCATCGGTGCCAATACTGCGGAAGATGTACCTGGTGCCGTCAGGGCTTTTGATCTGCGGAGTGGTGCTCGCAGATGGATTTTCCATACGTTGGCAAGGCCTGGTGAGTACGGTTCGGACACTTGGCCAAAGGGTTATTTGGACCAGACAGGCGGGGCATCTGACTGGTCTGGGCTGGCCCTGGATACAGACAGGGGCATCGTCTATTTGTCAACTGAGACTGCTGGACCAGACTTTTATGGTGGGGGGCGGTATGGACAGAATCTGTTTGCCAATAGCTTGATTGCCCTAAATGCCCGTACTGGTGAGCGACTTTGGCACCATCAGCTGGTGCACCATGATTTATGGGATCTTGATCTATGCACGCCACCTACACTGCTATCGGTAAGACACCAGGGTGAGAAGGTGGATGTGGTGGCTCAAGGCACAAAGATGGGCTTACTTTTTGTCTTTGATCGCGTTACTGGGCATCCCCTCTGGCCCATCGAAGAACGCCCGGTGGAAGCATCGCGGATCGCTGAGGTAAGAACTTGGCCTACACAACCCTTTCCCACAAAACCTCCCCCACTAATGCGCCAAAAATATACGGCTGATGATGTCTCTAACATTTCACCCAGAGCAGAAATGATGACAGCTGAGGTACTCGCAAAGTCAGGAAATTATGGGCCATATCCACCCCCTAGTTATGAGCAAACGATCCAGTTTCCGGGCTACGATGGCGGTATGGAGTGGGGAGGATCTGCAGCAGATCCCGAAGGCATTCTATACGTGAATGTCAATGAAATTCCCTGGTTTTATCAGCTGGTTCCCATCAAGCGACCAGATGGATCAGCTCTACCGTTCGGAGAGAGACAATATAGGATCAATTGTGCATCATGTCATGGCATTGACCGCATGGGTGATCCTGCTGGTGGCTTTCCTGCACTTGATGATGTGGGGCAAAGATTAAAAAGATCCATGGTAGTTCAGATTGTAAACCATGGAGGAGGTCGAATGCCCTCGTTTAATCGTCTTCAAGCTGCCCGCAAAAAGGCCATCATTGATTATCTCTATGGTGTTGAACACCCGGCGCCGGCCGTACCTGAAGAGGATGACCCTCCTTTCACCTTTAGAGGTTTTCAACGTTGGTTTGATGATGAGGGGTATCCAGCCATCAAACCTCCTTGGGGCACCCTAAATGCCGTGGATCTAAACGATGGTACCATTAAGTGGAAGGTCCCCTTAGGGGAATTCAGAGAACTCACTGAGCGCGGAATTCCAATAACGGGTACAGAAAACTATGGTGGTCCGGTAGTCACTGCTGGTGGATTGATTTTTATAGGTGCTACTGCAGATGCAAAATTTCGAGCTTTTGACAAAGAAAATGGAGACCTCTTGTGGGAGCACGACCTACCTTTTGATGGAAATGCTACACCCAGTACATATATGGTCGATGGCGAGCAATACGTCGTCATCTCATCCGGTGGTGCAAAAAAGAAACTAGTACATGGAGGCAGCCTGGTGGCATTCAAACTGCGCGAATAATTTGCCAAATTCGCCTTTGGTCATTGAATATCAATTTTATTTCTCTTAAGAATGTAATGCAAGCCATGACAAAACTTTCGATATCTCTATGCATCCTTAGCTTACTTTGTTTATTCCTTTCCGCTCTGGCATTGACAGATATCTTTCATGGTCAAGAAGAGGACCTTGCCATGGAATGGAATACCGTAAGGATCAGTTTTGTGGTGGTCCTCATATCCATGTTGGTGTTTTTGATTACTATGATAAGACTGCGCAAGTTCTCATAGGCAGGTGAAGCCCTACTATTCCTATCGGTCCCAAGGGTGTTGTTGCTCAGGACTGCTTCATGGCACAGATCAAGACATCAGGACACGTGACTGATCAGGTGTGGTGCGTGGTAGCCATATTGGTAGATTGCGTCTTGTGTCAGCCATAAATGGGGAGTAGGTACCGACTTGGGCTTTCATGAGTGGTCAAATGGCACCACCCTTGGACAATCATTGGATTATGATTACATTACACCAACATAATTGAGTGAAATCGTTGGATGATTTACAGCATCCGGGTTTACTGTTGATCAGAGGAAAATAGGCCGGAGTCAGTGTTACATAGGCTACTAAGGCATTTTAAAAGCATGGCCACCGTGAATATAACAAAACGAATATCAGAAAATCACATCCTGGCGATCAGTATTGGATTGGTCTATTTATGGTTTGGGGCTTTGAAATACTTTCCCGATTTGAGCCCAGCCGAAAGTCTCGCAAAAGATACAATTCACATTTTAACTTTCGGACTGATACCCGAAAATGTCACGATTATTTTGCTGGCAATTTGGGAGACAATTGTGGGCTTGGGTCTGATACTAAATATTTATCGACGACCAATGATTGTAATAGCCTTGGCCCATCTTGCACTCACATTTACACCATTAATTTTATTTCCCGATTTGTCGTTCAATGGTTCTCCTTTTTATCTTACTATTGTGGGGCAATATATTTTTAAGAACATCATCATCATTGCTGCCTTATTAACACTGTACAGGATGTCAGGTCGTAGCAGGATCTTGACCGGTTCCATTTGATAGGAAGGAATTGAGGTAGTTTTAGTGATTTTCTACCATCAACCATTTTTTTAAGGCCAGCTCAAGGGTTTTTATCGTGACTGGTTTGGTCAAATAATCATTCATTCCGGCCTGTTGCGATTTGGCTTTTTCCTCCATGAGAGTAGCTGCCGTCAGAGCAATGATGGGCACCTGTTTTCCCTCTGCTAGCTGTCTAATCTGAATGGTAGCTTCGTATCCATTGAGCTGAGGCATTTGAATGTCCATAAATATCAGATCCGCTGAGTGCTCCTGAAATAGAGTAACTGCCTCGCGTCCGTTTTTAGCTTCAATGATTTGAACTTTCGGCAGAATTTTTTCAAGAAAGGCCTTGGCAAGAATCATATTAAACTCACTATCTTCCGCAATAAGCACTTGGATCTGCTCATAATTTTTTAAATCTGCTGGCGCACTTTCACTGGGTGGATTCGCTTGCCGATCACTTTTTCTGGGGTAGAAAGGATAAGCCAGAGCATGGTAGAGTTGATGCAGATCTATGGGTTTGGGGATTCTCCCAAACATACTGGGCATGGCCTTGACCCTGGGGTCATTTTCGGGATCAAGCGCATTGCACATAATGACCACCAGATTGTCGCTCATGTGTGGATACTTATTCATCAACCAATGAGTGATGAACCCTTCTTTCCATTCAGCTACTGAACAATCTAATAAAATCCTATCGAATTTTTTCTTTGCCAGTAGTTTCATGGCACTCACCGCCGAACAGGCACAATCGGTGGAGATCTTTTCATGAGCCAATGCTTCCTGAAGGATCTGACAGCTTCGTCGATTATCGTCAACAATGAGTACTTGTCCAACACCATCCAGGTCAAGATTGGTAGTGACATCAACGTTTTCTGATTTTACAAGCAGATCAAAGAAGAAGTCGCTACCTTGACCGGGGCTACTTTCTAACTGCAACTTACTGTCCATGAGAAATAGAAGTTCGTTGGAGATGGAGAGTCCTAGGCCAGTCCCACCATACTGTTTGGTGGTTGAAGCATCACCCTGAGCGAAAGACCGGAATATTTTCTTTTGATTCTTTTCATCGATACCTATGCCTGAGTCTCGCACCGAGAATCTCAACTTGCAAGTATGGGCATCCATTTGTTTCAGCAATTTGACCGAAAACTCAATTTCACCCTCTGAAGTAAATTTGACGGCATTGGCAAGTAGGTTGATTAAAATCTGATTGACACGCACCTCATCAACCCAAATATAATTGGGGACATCATGACCAATGTTGAGGAGCATTTCTAAACCTTTCTGGTGCACTGAGTATTTTAGCACATCGGTGACCTGATGGCAGATTTGAGTGATTTGTATTCGAGTGACATTGAGTTCGATCTTACCGGCTTCAATTTTCGAAAAGTCTAAAATATCATTGACGATATCTAGTAGAGACATGGCTGATTTATTGACCATCTCCAGATGTTGGTACTGGGTGGGAGTAAGCTGGGTGCCAAGCAGAAGCTCTGTAAAGCCGATGATGCCATTGAGAGGTGTACGGATTTCGTGACTCATGTTGGCCAGAAATTCTGATTTTGCCTGGTTGGCGATTTCTGCCTGCGCTACCGCATTCTTCAAATTCCGGTCGGCCTTAATTCGATCTGAAATGTCTCTCAACACTGCAATGACGTATCCCTTTCCTTGGATGTACATATGTCTAACTCGCACTTCGACTGGTATGGATTTCCCCGTCCTAATATTGACCGTGTGACCCTTGCTGGTGACAAAATCCGACTTTTTCAATTGTTGTACGTGTGCCTCCCAAGCACCGGCTTGCTGAAACATCGGTTCGAATCTCGATATGTTATATTGCCGGACCTGGTCGATCGATATGCCCAATCGCTCAGCTGCCTGCTGATTAATGTATTGCAGTTGTCCTTGCTCATCAGAGACCTGAATAGCATCTTTAGTTCCCTCTAGAAAAGCCTGCAGCAGTGATAATTGCTTGTTGGATTCCTGAAGGTCATCCGCTGATTTCTTAATGGATGTTACATCTTGGAGTCCACCAATAATTTTTTCCACCCGCTCATTAACCACATAGGGCCGAACCCTGAACCTAATCCACTTCTTGTTGCCTTTTCCAGTGGTGGTATCTAAGATGGTATCAAAAGTGATCTGCTCGTAGATGACTTCAAATATCTTGGATCGAATAAATGCTTGATCTGCAGGAGAGTAAAACTTCAACGAATTTTCCACCGTGAGCTCAAAGTCATCTGGAGATTCTTCATATATTCGGTAGACTTCATCTGTAAGCTTGATCTCTCCGGACTCTACATCAAGCTCCCAACCTCCAACCTGAGTAAAACTTGTGGTCTCATTCAGTAGGCGTGTAGTGCGGTCCAGGTCATTGATGTAATTCCTTTTTTCAGTCACACTCTCCACCACACAAATGATTTCCTCAGAGTATGGTTTTTCATACGACGTGATGGTGGTTGTCATGGAAAACCATTCACGGTTGGGTCCTATGTCAAGAGAATAGCTGGTGGTTTGCCTTTGGCCTGTCTCACGGGTCTTGGATATGGCCTGCACGATCTTTGATAGGGCTTCATCTGGAAGATCCAGCTCATGCAGTTGCTTGTCAAGAAATCTTTCAGGAGGAAAGTATAGCCGGTTTTTAGCCTTGTTCTGGTAGTACTGTTTGATGATCCAGTTTTGATCTAAGACGAACGCCAGATCTCCGGAGTGACTGAGAAGTGTTTCAAGCCTAAGTTTTGATCGGATGAGCTTTTGGGTGACCTCTTTTTTTCGAAATGTTTCTTTGGCTAGGGTGGCAAAATCCGCAATATGCCTGGCAAAGGAAATGTCCTCCTCTGTCCAAATCTTCGATGCTCCGGTTTTTTCGCACCAAATGAAACCGGCCAACTGCCCCTCTATCCGAATAGGGATGTCCAAGACAGATTTGATGTCCAGTGGATGAAAATAGGAATCAGAGAATTCAGCAGTGTCGATTTGATTAGGAGCATCTGGGGCTACGATGGCCAGCTTGGTACTCAATGCATGAAAGTAGTTTGGATAATCGCTCAAAAGCAGTTTTTGGCCACGGGTGTGATCATCTAGATCCAGACTGTAGAGATCAAGACATGTACAATCATCTCGCTCGAGTTTCCAGACACTAACTCGCTCGATATCCAGGCCCTGGGCACAAGCCTCCGTGATCGTGTTGAGGCAAGAGTATAAGGAGATAAACTGCTCGAAGGATGTCGTAGATAGACGCATCAGAATCTCATTGTACTCCTTCTTCCTCCCTGTATATTTTGGCTCTAAACCGAGCAATTTGATGGCTGTGATCTGCAGGAGATGCCCGTGATCTTCGGACTGAATGTTGGACGCTGTCACCTGAAGATGGGTTTGGTCATGTCCATGGCCGGCGGGTTGGACGACCTTAGTTGTTGTTTTTATTGAATCATCTTGTAGAAGGTTCTTATCAAATCCAAGGTATTTCGGTAGACCCGGTAAATCAAGCATACCAAGACCCACAAGATCTTCTGGTTGGCGATCTAATCGGACGGCCAGTGTGTGGTTGGCCATTACAATTCGACCTTCCATGTTCCATTGGATGAGATAACCAGGCAAGTGGTCGATTGCGGTTTGAAGGAGAGTTTTGGATTTGATTTTATTCATGGATGATACACTCATACTATAGGGAGAATATCATCTTTTTCGGCCTACTCATAATAATAGTAGCCGATGCAGGATAGGGTCGCAAACCATTTGATGGACGACCTTCGATGCAAATTGGTGACATCATCAGAGCTAATGAGCACAAATGTCGTGCCATCCACAGGAGCTGCAAGATGACGAGAGTCCTCGTCCTGAGAGATGAAAGGATAGCGAGTTGACCAGTGGGATTGATGCCTCCAATTTCCCACACTTACATCGCTGACGAAAGGATGAGAAGCTCAATCATTTTCTCAAAATCCGGCTGACAAAATTAAACGCGTATTTACTCGGTCACTGAAGTTTTACTTATATTTGTCCGACAATATGTTTACATCAGTCCAGTCGTTGCTCGTACCTCTTCTTTTTACCAGAAATATACGGCACATATCCATGGTGCCGGGCACCGTGTGGTACCAGTTAGCTTTGAGATTGATGGTGATTTGGACATCCGATATGGATAGAACTAATAGATAATACAGATGATAGAAGAATTGTTGGCGCTGTGTCCTCCTGAGATTGACTTGACAAATGATAGGCATTCGGAGATCATTGATGAAATCGTCGCATCATTATTGGGGGCCAACTATAGTTTGTCAGAGATAGCGTCCATCGAAGATGAATTGTTGAATACGGATGACGATTCACAGATTTTCGTATTGCTAGCGCTCAAAATTGTGAAATCTAAAATCTTTGCCTCTTTGGTAAAGGGACCGCTACATATTTCGGTAGTTTTTGCCATTTACAAGGAGCACAACCGAATTCGTAGAAGTAGTGAGCATCCTCACGGAGAGGACTTCTTGACCAAGAAAGTAAAGCAACTGGAATGGCTGTTTAAGGACCAACAAAATATCACTTGGGAGTTGATTATTGTGGACGACGGTTGCCCGGAAGGAAGTGGTAAAATAGCGCTTCAAATGATAGACACGGAGGGCTTGGCGGAAAAAGCTCGAGTGCTCTTTTTATCGCAAGCTATTGCCAAGAGCCTTCCACCAGCACATTCCTTGTCATCGACAGACCAGAGCCAGAAGGGGGGATCTATTGTATATGGCATGTGGGATGCCATCCAGGAAAAGAAGTCAGGGGAGCATGTCGTGGTTTTTACAGACGCAGACCTATCAACACATTTGGGTCAGACCATGCTGCTAGTGAATCCCTTACTTAGTCAAGAGAAATACGCGGCAATTGGCTCACGCCGGGAGTCAAAATCGGTGGTGATTAAAAAAGGTACCAGAAACAACAGGGGAAAATTATTCATCTATTTATGGAAAAGGCTGATACCCAATCTGAAAGATATCGTGGATACTCAGTGTGGATTTAAGGCGTTTAAAGCCGAAATCGTTGCCCAGATCATTGATGACTTAATTGAGAAGAAATTTGCTTTCGACATAGAATTACTGGTAAAAACTGAACTGCTTAAGCGTGATTCTGTGACCAAAGTGCCCATTGCTTGGATCGACAGTGAGCAAGCTTCTACTACCACCGATATACAACCCTATCTGCCAATGCTCCAGTCCATCGTTAAGATGGGTAAAAAATATTTTCCGGACGATGGCGCAAATGAGTTTGCAGACTTCATTGCATCTCTCGATGATGAGGCATTCCACAAAATACTACAAAGAATACCGGAGAATATAGTAAAGCGACAGCCGAGTGAATTTGGGACGTATGATCGGGTGAGAGTGCGTGATTTTTCACATTGAAGGAGATCAGCTTCTTACCGTTACCCATCGACCATTTGATTTGACTGGGTTAGAAATCAAGCCGAATCAATCATCGCGGCAGCTAATCGAAGAGTCATCCATAACATGTCAATTTGATGTCCTCGCACTTGAGTTTATTTTAATCTGGCTTGCAGGGATGAGATCACTACAACCGATGTGGTTGATATACAGTAATGAGACTGGCACTACACCCACCATTTAATAGTCCCAAATACGAGTGAATCCGCACAGCGTATTTTCTACTATAAAATATTGTCAGAATAAGCATTACTTAGTTTGTATATTTTCGGAATGGTTCATTAAGGTAAGCTCATTATTTTGACCATTAATGTAATTGAAGATGAAGACTGTGATTTTTTACCTCCTTATATTTCATGCCGCACATTATTGTTATGGACAGAAGTTTCCATTCACTTATCACGAAATGGGACAATTCGGAAATAGGATGGGCCAGACTAGTCTTGTCGACCTGGATAAGGATGGTGATCTGGATTTTGTCTTTGGTCGCTTGGGGAATCTGTATGCCTATGAGTACATAGCGTCTAGTAAATGGATACATCATGATCTTGGGGAGGGCGCAGTCACCGATGTGGGAGGATGTCCATTGGATGTAAATGGAGATGGATGGATAGATTATGTGGTGGGAGACTCGTGGTATGAACACCCAGGAAATCAGTGGCAGGGACCATTTATATTGCATCGCAAAAACATGATCAGCAGTCATGATAATATTGTGGTCGATATCGACCAGGACGGCAACAAGGATGTAGTTTCTGTGTCAAATGATCGTGACCATCCAGTGCTCGCATGGTATCGTATTGGTGAAGATTTTAGCGGCAATTGGGACTATCATAAGGTGGCCCGTGGAATTCATGGAGGTATTTCACCCAGGGGCTGGGGAGACATGGACAATGATCGCGACATCGATATCGTTTGTGGAGATGCCTGGTATGAAAATACCGATGGAAGGGGGTTGAAATGGGATATGCATCATATATTGTTGCCAGATGGTGGAAGTCGACCGGACGAATTTGGTCTGGCATTAAAATCTTGGTGCATCGACCTCAATCATGATGGTCACCTTGACATCGTTCAGGCAGAAGCCGACAGTAAGAATGGACGGATATTTTGGTGGAAAAATGCTGGTGATGCCCAGGCATTTGATTTTTACTTGATCTCTCGAGATTCTACCAACCAAGACTTTCACTCCCTAGTCTTAGCAGATTTTGACAACGATGGTGACCAGGACATTGCATCTGGAGGTGGTCCCCTGTCGGTCGATCCCTATAAACTGTTTATTTGGGAGAACTTGACAGGGGATGGAATGAGCTGGAAGGAGCACCTGATCCTCGAGGGTAAGGAAAGTCACGAGATGGTGGCAGGCGATGTGGATGTTGATGGAGATATAGACATCTGCACGAAACCCTGGAGGGGAAATGTGCATTTTTACCTCGAGAATCGGACCATCAGATAAACTCATAGGTAGCGCATGATGTACCCTTGTGATCGCCGTACTGCTACGAATGGTTGTTGTACCTTGTATGGATGAACCGTCGACGATTTCTCCGAGATCTCGCCACAGCCAGTGTCATAGCGAGCATCCATTTTCCCCAATCTTTTTTCGCCAAGTATGAGGAAGGAAGCAAACTGAAGATCGACTCCGTGGAGGTCTTTCCGGTCAAATTATGGGACCGGCCCAATCGCGGTGCCCCGCTGTTTCAGTCAGACTTTGATCCCAGCAGGTGGCACTACCGGGGTAAGTTTTCGCAGCTGACCAGTGCAACGATTACGGTAATCAAGACCAACGAAGGAATTACGGGTTATGGATTCGGTGCAGGTGGAAGTGTTGCACGAGAAATTGTTCATGGGCATCTGAGGCACCTGCTGATGGGTACTAATCCTCTCAATGTGGAACTACTCTGGGAGCAGATGTATAGCTCTGGCATGGCCTACGGCCGGCGGGGTGTCTTTGTAATGGCATTGAGTGGCGTGGATAATGCGCTCTGGGATATCCTGGGTAAGTATTTGGATCAGCCTGTGTATCGACTGCTGGGAGGTGCTACCAGGGAGAAAATTCCCATCTACCAGACAGCTCTTGACAAGGCAGCTGCAGAAGCTGCACTGTCAATGGGAGTGCAGCATTTTAAAGTGCCGATTAAAGACGGCACCGTCCAGGGCAAAGACGGCAAGCTTCGTACCCTAAAATTGCTCCATCAGATACGTCAGATAATAGGTCCAGATTGTTCTCTCATGATCGACTGCGGATCTCGCTGGGACGATGTGGATTATACCATCGATATGGCCAGACGCCTGGAAGAGGTTGAGCTCTATTGGATCGAGGAACCGTTATCTCCTGACAATCTGACTGGTTATCACACTCTAGTTCGAAAGATCGATAGTACCAGGATCGCTAGTGGAGAGCATGAATATACACGTTTCGGATTTGCCGAACTAATACATCATCAGGCAGCCGATGTTTTGCAACCAGATGTCAGTTGGTGCGGTGGAGTCACCTCTCTCAGAAAGGTGGCGGCGCTGGCAGCGGCTCACGGCTTAGAATTCACCCCACACCGGGGAGGAAGCTTGTATGGATTACCTCTTTGCCTCACCTCCAGCCAATGCAATTGGGCCGAGAGTTTCGGTACCAACGATTCAGGCACCGAACTGATGGAAGCCATGACTGCACCTTTCGAAAATGGCCATTACCTGCCCTTAGATAAACCCGGCTTTGGAACAGAGCTGACTGAAGCAATGGTCAAAAGGCACTTGGTCACAGAGTAAATAGGGTGGAAGGGGCAAAAAGGAGCAAAATAGTTTTAGTGTTCAAATGCCGACGCTGTCTGAGACTTGGGGCTCCTACCCACTTGCCGGATTCGCAGACTTTCGCTCAATGGTCCGTGCGGTATTGATCGAAATGCCTATCCGGTGGGACGTCATCTTTGAAGAGAATACCCCAAAAGGGCATCGGCCCATTGAGATCACGTAGAGAAGACACGATCTCCCTAAGGGCGACTGCAATATTATTTCAATGCCTCCGGAAAGACGGTTGGTACAAAATCCCAAAATACAGGCAGCACGAAGTAAAAGATGAGGGAAAGTAGCAGAATGGACATGGCGTTCATCCAAATACCCGTCCGCACCATATCGGGAATGCGCAAGAATCCGGAGCCAAATACTACCGCATTAGGTGGTGTGGCCACCGGGAGCATGAAAGCGCATGAAGCCGCCACGGTTGCTGACACCATTAAGATATAGGGATGTACATCGATCGAAAGTGCCATGGGTGCCAGGATCGGCAACAGCATGGCCGTGGTGGCAAGATTTGAGGTAATTTCGGTCAGGAAATTGACTGCTGCTATTAAGATGATGATCAAGAGAAACAACGACACTCCCTCCAGCAGAGTCATCTGGTTGCCGATCCACTCTGCAAGTCCTGAACTTTTGAATCCTTCTGCGAGCGCCATACCACCTCCAAATAAGATGATGATACCCCAAGGCATCTTCACCGCTTCTCTCCAGGTGATGAGTTTATCATGTCGATCCTTAGATGATATTAGAAACAGGACGATCCCTCCTACCATAGCTATGATGGTGTCATCCAGGGCTGGAATGATGCTTTGAAGTATTGATCGGCTGATCCACAGCAATGCCGTGCTGACGAAGACCACCAATACCAACTTCTCTTCATATGTCATGGCACCGAGATTGCTCAGTAGCCTTGAAATTTCTCTTTTACCTCCTGGGAAAGCTCTTTGTTTGAAGGTAAATGCCACCTTGGTGAGATACAACCATGAGATGGTCAACAACAGGATCGAAACAGGTAAACCCAGTCTAAACCACTTGGCGAAAGAAATATCGATGCCGTAGGTCTCTGATAAAACACCAGCCAGTACTAAGTTTGGAGGAGTGCCGATCAGTGTAGCCATGCCACCGATGGAGGCGGAGTATGCAATCGCCAACATCAAAGCCTTGCCAAAGATTACATTTTCGTCTTCAATGGTGGCAGGATTGTCGCGAAGTTGGGCAATGATGGCCATCCCAATCGGAAGCATCATCACCGTGGTGGCTGTATTAGATATCCACATCGACATAAATGCGGTCGCTATCATAAAGCCCAGGAGGATCTTGGTAACATTAGACCCAATTATATGGATGATGTTGAGGGCAATGCGACGATGGAGACCCCATTTTTCGATGGCAATGGCGATGATAAATCCACCGATGTATAAGAAAATAAACTTGTGACCATAAGATGCAGTGGTTGTGGGCAGAGCCAGGCCGCCAGTCAGGGGAAATAGGACGATCGGTAAGAGCGCGGTGACCGAGATGGAGATCGCCTCTGTGATCCACCATATGGCGATCCAAAGTGTAGAAGCGAGGACGGCATTGGCTTCTTTGGTCAATCCGGGAGGATGAAAGAACAGCAAAATACTGAAGAAAGCTATTGGGCCAAGGATCAGACCGATCTGAGCTGAGGAGGGGATACCTTTCATCGACATGGTTTACTGGCTAAGCGATGTTTGATTCCGTAATAAGGAAGAAAGGAAGATCATAGATATCCGATACTGGTACTGATGTGATGCATTTGGGATCATCGTGAATTTGATTACCTAAGTTTAGTCGCGGCTCAATGTAGCCATTATTTACTTTTTAGCTTCGGATAGAGCAATCCTGCTGAAAGAGAGAAAACCGCTCCTTGGGGTGGAAATGAGATAGATGGGGTAAAATGAATTCGTCTAAACAAAAGGGAGAGTTGTATGCCAAACCCCGTTCTGCTATCTACTGGACCACCACTAGATAATCGAGATTGTGACCATCCGACAAATATGGCAGGAACCACCGTTGATCTTTTGATGCTATAGGCTTTATGTAAGAGTGCTGCAGTCATGGAGGATGAATTTACGGTAATATTCCATGCCGTACTCTGCTGGAGAGAGCCGCCAAGAAACAAGCTTACCGGTATTTTCTCGGTTTGTTTTATGGGCACATAACTGAGGTTAACCGACACAGCTGTTATGCCTTTGTCCCTATCTTTTAATTTCTCTAACCCCGCTGCTGCACCGAAGGTCAACCGACCATTGACCGTATAACCTGGTCCACCGGCATATAGGTTAGAGCTTCTATATGTGGTAAATTGACCCATACATGGGGACCGCTTTCACCTTTGTCCATCAAGAAATTTTGCGCAGGGCTGTGGAGGTGGAAAGTAAGAAGGCAACATGTCATTTAAAATTGGAGTGTCCGCATTCGATGGAGGCCTTAATGACTAGTTCTTGCTAAACGTCAGCATCCAGTCGTACAATTCCCTACGACCAAAGACCTCTTCTGCAATCCTATGTCCTTTGCCCTTGAGAGATGTAAACCTCACTGGAGCATTTGCTTTTTGGAGTGCCGCAACCATCTCTGACGATTCTCGATAGGGGATGGCATCATCTTTGGTACCGTGGAATACCCAGATCGGAAGATCCTTGATCCAAAGTGCATAGCCGTAGGCGGTTGGTGTGACTCCACTGGCCACAGCCAAGGCTGCAAAATAGGCTGGATAGTTGATGGCCAGTCGCCAAGCTCCATAGCCTCCTCTACTCATTCCTGCCAGATATATCCTAGTAGAATCCACGGGATATGCTTCTATTATTTGATCAATTAGGGCAATCATGGCATAATCATTCCAGTAGCGCCTGGGTTCTGAGTGATAGGGACACAGTACGATGAAGGGATATTCCTTTCCCTCTTTGATCATCTGGGGAGGTCCACCCCTACGTGCATATTCAATGCTTTCTCCGCCACCTCCACCGTGGAGGTACACTAGGAGTGGATATTTCTGCTCGGCAGTCTCCACATAGTCATCGGGAAGATACATCAGGTATTCAACCTCAAGACTGAGATCGAGTTTGATCTGATGGTGTATTTCTTGCGAAAATAGCGGCAAGGTCAGGAAGGCAGATGAAAAAATGCCCATTACGAAAATTCGGATTGACCATTTCATGAAGATTAAGTTTAATGATGGATGGATCCAAGTGGGCGTTTCCAAAGTCTAATACCCATCAAAGGGTCCATGACCAAATATAGGATAATTGTCAAGAGAAGGATGACTATCAAATGAAGCTACCATCCAGTCCGCACCATATCGAAAATGCGGATCCGATCGCTTGTAAAGCGACGGTATTTGCGCCAGGTCCTGACAAAAGCATGAAGGCAATAATAGCAATCGTGGCGGCAGCGGTATTTGTTTTTTCCCGTAATAAAATGACCGGCATAAATGGTTGTGGTTGCCGATACCCGCATGAGCATAAGCCAGCTGCTGGCACTGGCCCTGAAGCCATCTTCAGATAGTCCCTCGGGTGGTTGCGATACTCATGTGGACCAGTATTCCCACTATGCCTAGCTATCATCTCACCTTTTTCATGAATATTCCGTCCGCGTTAATTAGTTTCTTGCGACGAGTTGATCGATCTTGACGTATATTTATTGAAAATTGTTTTGTGAAAAAATACTTTTTCTTATCCCTACCTGCTATTTTCTTGACCCTCCTGGGCTTTGCCCATTCAGGACAAGACTCCATATATCCGAACATATTAATCATCACAGTAGATAATATTGGTTATGGTGACTTTAAGCTGTACAATGAAGCGTCGGAAATATTGACCCCCAATCTCGATCGTTTGGCAGCAGAAGGAGCCAGGCTGACCAATTTCTACACTGCAGGAGCTACTTGTACGGTGTCTAGAGCTTCGCTGTTGACGGGCAGGCTCCCCCAGCGGCATCAACTGGTGGACCAACTTGCAGGAATATCTGGGAATTATGGCATAGGGTTGCGACAGACTGAGATACTGATTCCGCAAATGTTGAAGTCGGCTCCCAAGCCATATGCTACCGGTGCATTTGGTAAGTGGAATATTGGTTTCGCTCCGGGATCCAGGCCAACTGAGCGAGGGTTTGATACCTACCTGGGTATTGCATCAGGTAATGCCGATCACTTTACCCATGTATATGCGGGTAAACATGACTTATATTGCGATACGGAATCGATCAATCGCCATGGAGAATACAGCACCGATTTATTTGCCAATGCTGCCATCGAATTTATTGGAGATCAGGCCAATCTAGGTCGTCCATGGTTTGTCTATTTACCTTTTGACGCACCACACCATCCAGGGGATAGAAATATTGATCCCGAGGAGCCCAATATTTGGAAGGCGCCAGATTACGCATTTGCGCCCTACGGTCTATCCCCAGATGAAAATGACCCGAAGAAGAGATTTAATGCGGTGGTCACCGCCATAGACATGGCCATAGGCCGCCTATTAGATTCACTAGAGGCTTTTGATCAGGCAAAGCAAACTTTTATTTTCTTTTACTCAGACAATGGTGCTTTTTATCCCTATCTAGATATTCAATCGAATGCACCATTTAGGGGAGCGGGTGTTACACTTTGGGAAGGTGGCATCAGGGTGCCGGCGCTGGTACGCTGGCCAGGAAAGGTGCCTGCAGGTGCCGTGGTCGATACGCGCTTATGGTCTTTAGATATTTTCTCTGCCTGTGCTAAGTTATCGGGAGCGCCTCTACCTCAAGACCGGTTCGTCGATGGTAAGAATCCTTTACCTGTGCTGACCGGTGTCACAGATTACTCACCACATGCAACCCTGTTATTTGAATATCGAAATTTTGCAGCTCTACACTGGTCCGACTGGAAGATCATCCGCGAAGATCCACATGCCGACTGGCAACTCTACAATCTAAAAAAAGATATTTCGGAAAGCAATAACCTAGCTGATGAAAGAACAGATTTAGTAGATAAATTAAAGGCTGCTTTCAAGCAAAAGACGGATGAAGTCCAGCACTATTTAGACATCGAATCTTCCTTTGTTCACTGATGTTGGATCTTACTAAATATTCTTCTCGTTATGTACAAAAATATTGGGATCATATTATTAAATAGCCTTGTATGCTGTTTGTGTGTCAACAAGCCTATCCAGGGTGCTCCCAGGCCGAATATTCTGATCATCTACGTCGACGACCTCGGTTACGGTGACCTTGGTTGTTACGGAGGCGATATACCCACACCTTCTATCGACAGACTTGCAGGAGATGGTGTGAGGTTTACCTCTTTCTATGTGTCGGCACCTGCATGTACACCTTCTCGATATAGTCTGTTGACAGGTTCTTATCCTCAGCGATCGATACACGGACTGACAAACGCACTGATGCCGGTGGATACCAACTACTTGGATGAGTCGGAGGTGATCCTGGCTGAATATCTCAAAGCAGATGGTTACAAGACAGGGATTTTCGGGAAATGGCATCTTGGATTTGCCGACCAATCAGGTAGTCCGGAGATGCACGGGTTTGATCGGTTTGCGGGATTCAAAGGGGGATGTATAGATTTTTTTACTCATGTGTATGGCCAGATGGGCCATGATTGGTTTGTAGACGGCGAGGAAAGCTGGGAGGAGGGATATTCCACAGATCTGATCACCGACCATGCACTGAAATTCATGAAGGAGATGGAGAAGCAGCCGGCACCCTTTTTCACTTACCTCTCCTACAATGCCCCACACTATGGCAAAACGGATCCAGACACCGTAGTTGAACACACAGTCACACTTAGTGAGGGAGTTTACCACGGCTATGGGATTATAAATTCGCTTCAAGCACCTTCAAAATATGTGCAGAGATTTGCTCACATAGAAGATCCATATCGCAAGGCATACAAAGCCATGGTAGCGTGCCTAGATGAGAATATAGGCCGGGTCCTTGACTATCTGAATCAGGCCGACCTGATGGCCAATACGATGATCTGGTTTATATCGGACAATGGTGGTTATTCCATCCGTCATTACGGACATGCCGACAATGGTGGTTTGAGAGGGGAGAAAGGTACCATCTGGGAAGGGGGTATAAGAGTGCCCGCACTCCTGCAATGGAAGGGGCAGGTACCTGCTCATCATGTGATTGAGCAACCGATTTGCAATACCGACATACTTCCTACGCTACTCTCATTGCTGCAGATTCCAGCCTTGCCCAAGCATCATACCCAGGTAGATGGTTTGGATATTTCTGATGTGATTTTTAGGGGAAGGAAAATGGAAAGGAACATTTACTGGAAGTATAACGATCAGTCTGCATTTAGAGAAGGGCACTGGAAGTTGGTCAATCAAACTGAATTGTATGACTTGGGAGAAGATCCCTATGAGTCCGTGAATCTTGCAAAAGCGTATCCGGATGTTGTTCGAAGGCTAAGAGATCTATATGTTGCAAAGTGTGTAGAGCTCAAAGTGATCCCTTAAGATAGAGGTCTGATGTCCACCGGCAGAAAATACATTGGAAATAATCCTGGGCAAATAGCTCGCTGGTCTCTCTTTGTTCTTGCTCCAATTCTTGCTTTATACTTAATACTTTTTGTGGAGCTCGATCCTGATCATCCGGCATTGACCAATACGCTGGCTGTAGCGATATTGATGGCATTGTGGTGGGTGACAGAGATTATCCCACTGGCCATGACGTCCTTACTGCCCATCGTGTTATTTCCTGCATTGGGTATAATGGATGGTAAAGACGTATCGGCCACTTACTTCAACCATGTGATATTCCTGTTTATTGGAGGTTTTCTGGTGGCCCTAGCCATTCAAAAGTGGGGTTTGCATAGACGGATAGCGCTGAAGATCTTGCATGTGATTGGCAGTAGTCCGGGGCGCATTTTATTAGGGTTTATGTTTGCAACAGCTTTCCTTTCTATGTGGATTTCTAATACAGCCACAGCCATGTTGATGGTGCCGATCCTACTTTCTATTATTGCCAAGCTTGAAGAAATAAACGGTAAAGACTTGGTGAAGCACTTTGCCGTAGGTTTGTTACTATGTATTGCTTACAGTGCCTCCATTGGAGGTATCGCAACATTAGTGGGGACCCCTCCCAATCTAAGTTTTGCTCGTATATTCTACATATATTTTCCTGATGCACCAGAGATTTCCTTTGCTACCTGGTTTTTCTATGCTTTTCCCATTACTCTGATTTTGTTTTTCGTGGTTTTCGGATATTTATATTTCATTTTCGTGAAGAGAAAGAAGAATTGGAAAAGCCTGAGTCGCCATGAGATAATACGGGAATACGAAGATTTAGGCCCAAAGAATTATGAAGAGAAAATACTATTGGCGGCATTTGTCGCACTGGCTGCATTGTGGTTTCTTCGGGTAGATATCGATGTAGGAAGTTTTCGCATTCCGGGTTGGTCCCACCTTTTTCAGCAACCCCAGTTTTTTAATGATGGTACGGTCGCCATCTTTATTGCTGTGATCCTTTTTATCGTCCCTTCTCGCACCGAGCCGGGCACTTTTCTTATGGATTGGAAGGCTGCGGAAGAAATCCCGTGGGAAATCATTTTGCTTTTCGGTGGAGGTTTTGCCCTGGCCAGTGGTTTCAAAGAATCTGGGTTGTCACTATGGTTTGGTCAGCAGTTGGAGTGGTTGGGTGGTGTGCATCCACTCTTGTTGATATTGAGCATAAGTGTCCTGGTTACATTTCTGACCGAGGTCACCTCAAATACTGCGACCGTCGAGACCTTGCTTCCCATACTTGCTGGTCTTGCCGTCAGTATAGAAACTAACCCTTTGCTTTTTATGTTGCCCGCCACGATTGCCGGATCCCTGGCATTCATGCTTCCCGTGGCCACACCTCCTAATGCCATCGTATTTGGTAGCAAACGAATCACGGTTATCCAAATGGCCAAGACGGGATTTGTCCTCAATATGATTGGGATTTTGCTGGTCTCGGTGATCACCTATTATTTTGGGATCTACATTTTTGACATAGCTGTGGATGTTTACCCAGAATGGGCAAAGATTGCCAAATAGGAAAATGGAGTACAGTCACTGTGCCATCGGTGAGGAATATCCTCGAGATTTCATCCCAAGATGCGTTGAGGAAGTTATCAGATGAGAATGGTGTTGATGACGATGTGAGCATTCTCTTAAGACTGACTGAGGTAGAGTACCGCTGAAGACATTGCTGGCCTGGATTGCTAGGTACACCTCAGTGGGGCGGCACACCACCCTGTTGCTGTCGCTCTTCTGTGAATTAGTTACGATAGAAATTCATGTTCTCCTTGGTGATGATGTCAATGGGCATGAATTGAATCTCTTCCACCTCTTGTCTCAGGATTAAGTGTTTGTACAGTGACTTGATGCCACGGTAACCTTGCTCTTCTGGCTTATGACAAATGAGAAAATCGATGACATTTTCTTTTAGATATCTAATATTTTCTGAGATAAAATCAAATCCGATCAATACTATCGATTGCCGCTGAGTTTCCTTGAGGAACCTGGCAACAGAATACACCCTTGCATTAGTCACAAAAATACAAGAGGTGGTCGGATGGGCTTCAAAATACCGAGCGAGTTTATGCCTGATGAAAGGGTAATCCTCCTGCACGATGTCAATGGTCTGTAAGGGATTTGGGATTTTCTCCTCGCCAAAATAGTTGGCGAAACCCCTGGCAATTTCTTTAAGGTTTTCTCGGTTGCTATTGGTGTTGGTAATATTGAGCGTAAGTATGACATCCTCTTTAGACCTTACTACATACTTGGCCAATTGCCCTGCCACAAAACCGCTGTGATATAGATTTGGACCGATATAGCTGATGCATCCATTATCGTGGAGGTATGAATCAATAAACAAATAAGGGATTCCAGCTTGCGTAAAGCTCTTAACCACCTTATGTGCTTCGTTGGCAAAGAAGGGAGCCATCAAGATTCCATCAGCATGGTCCTCAAGGATCCTGATTGCCGATTGCTTAAAGGAGTTTTTTACCGTTTTGTCATAGCGGTAAGATTTGATGCGAATACCATAGCGCTCCACCTCCTGTAGTGCTTTTACGATGCCTTGATAGGGGGCTTCCCAAAAGTTATTTTTGGCCGTGATTTTTGGGATGAGCACTGCGAGCGTATAGTTCTTTTTGGACTTCAGCCTGCTAGCTAGGATATTGGGCTGATAATCAATTTCACGGATTATGTGAAGGATCCTCTGTTTGGTCTTAAGGGCTACACCAGGTCGATCGTGAATCACTCGATCTACCGTAGCAATAGATACTTTGGCTCTTTTCGCAATTTCTTTGATCCCCATGGGAGTTCTTGAGTGTTTGGCTGATGGCATAAAAACGCAGCTATCTAAAACAGAGATAATTGACCAATCTACATGGACCAACCTGTACTGGAAAACTAGCCAAAGATAAGATTGTCTTTTAAATCGGAATAAATGATGCCATACAGCACATATCCCTGGTCCCAGCCAGAGAAAGTTCGCACTTCCCCAAATTATTATATAGTCAACTACCTTATTACAAAAGATAAATGCTAGATTGTTCTGGGAAATCAGTACATTTCGGTAACGTTACCGTGGACGGGAAAGGATGGTTGCTAGACTAGGAGAGATGGATCAAACATCGAATCGCTACACATGAGTCACACTGATCGACGAGGATTCTTTAAAGATGCGGCAATGTCGGCAGCGGGCTTGGCATTGGGGAGAAAACTGCTGGATGGACGCAGTAGCAAGGACCCAAACATCCCGGTGGTGGATGTCATGAAGGAAGTCCGGAATTATCGGAAGATCGATGCACATGCTCATGTGTATTTCAAGCCGGAGAGCCCTGATATTCAAATCGATTTTGCCGATCGCCTATCGATAGAAAAACTCGTCATTTCACGACCAATGAGGCCGGGAAGTAAGGGCACCCCCGAGGAATTTAGAGCTTGCAACGACCTGGTGTTGGGATGTGTCGAGAAATATCCTGATCGATTCATCGGACAGATGACGCTCAATCCACAGTTTGCCCAGGAGTCACTTGACGAGATCAGCCGCTGTATGGATCATGGCATGGTAGGGCTCAAATTGTACAATCATGTCAAAATCAACGATCCATTATTCTACCCCATTATTGAGAAGTTTATCGATTTGAATATGATCATCCTGATGCACGTGGGCATTGGAAAATCAAGAATCGTATACGATGCTCGCGAGCCCAAGAATGTGTCCATTCCCGATGATTTTGTGGAGGCTGCAGCACGTTATCCCGAAGCCATGTTTCAGTTTGCACACTTAGCAGGAGGAGAGGACTGGGAAGATGCTTGCAAGGCATTGAAGCATTCACCAAATGTGTATGTGGATATATCTGGGAGCAACAACGATGCCGCCATTGTTGATTTTGCGGTCAAGTATTTGGGGGAGGACAGGGTGCTGTTTGGCTGTGATAATAGCTTCTATCAGGGTGTAGGCCATGTCATCGCCGCTAATCTTTCAGATGCGCAACGCCAGAAGATATACTTTGATAATTACAATCGGATATTGAGAAAATCTGGTCATCATGTTGATTGACAGCAATGCCCACATCGGTCACTGGCCATTCAGGCACCGTGAGAATAATACATGCGATGGTCTATTAAGACGCATGGATCAGTTTGGTGTGACCCAGGCAGTCATCAGCAATTTAAGTGGATGTTTTTATAAAAACCCACAGACGGCCAATGAAAGATTGTTTGCGCAGGTGACATCACAGCAAAATTATCGGGATCGTTTTATCATGTTGGGTGTCATCAATCCCATTTATGGAGGATGGCAAGATGATTTTGAAGTGTGCATCAACCAGTACGGTATGAAGGGCATTAAGTTATATCCCAAGTACCATGGCTATGATTTTCATCATCCTAATTGTGTTGAGTTGGTAAGCCTGGCTCAGGAAGCCGGGGTAGTGGTGGCGCTTTCGCTCAGAGTGGTGGACAGCAGACCAAGTTCTTGGTTGGACATATCTGAGGAGTACACGCTCAATGATGTCATGCCGATGATCAGAAATGTACCTGACGCGAAATACCTTATCCAGAATGTGGCCAACCGCATAGATCTGAGCGAAGAAAATTTAACCCTGCTTAGAAATACAGATTTCGTGATGGATACCTCGGGAAGGAGCATCGTTAGGTTGGGGTTTTTACTCCAACTTTTCGGAGATGATAAATTTGCTTTTGGTACGCACGCTCCCATTCTCGACTACTGTACGGGCCTCCTCCGGATTGAGTCTTTGCGAAAATCTGAGGCAGATGAGGCAGTAAAGGAAAAATTGCGCTCCGGAAATATCAGCAAGCTCATGAAGCTATGATGATTGTCTGTACTTGTGCTCATTTTGTCGGACGATTGATGATAAAATTAGGCATGCCGGTGATCTACTCCCAAAATAGTCGATCACCAAATCGATCAAGGATATAATCTAATCTACAATACAATACATGTTCCCTACCTAAAAAACTAGCATTATGGAAAAGCAAGAGACTACGAGAAGAGATTTCATCCGAAACAATTCCATGGCGGGTCTTGGTGCCGCTGCGGCTTTCACCATACCTGGCACCTATCTACCGATGCATATCTCGGGCCAAGCTAAGGTCCCAGCTGCATTGGGTGGCAATCCCATCATCAAACACGACTGGCCATCTTGGCCGATTTGGAATCCAGAAACCGATGAGCAGAGATTGCTGGAGGTGATGCGCAGTGGTGTATGGTCTCGAAAGAAAGTCGTAGATGAATTTGAGGAGAAATGGGCCGAAATCATTGGTGCCAAGCGCTGTTTGGCGGTCGTAAACGGCACCAACGCTTTAAATGCATCTCTGGCTCAGTTGGATATTGGCTGGGGAGACGAAGTGATCGTTACACCCTATACGTTTATTGCCTCTGTTTCTTCCATTATGTTTAATGGGGCTATCCCCATCTTCGTAGATGTAGACCCGGAGACATTCCAAATGGATCCTGACAAGATCGAGGAGAAAATCACGCCACACACCAAGGCAATCATGGCGGTACATATTCTGGGGTTGCCCTCCAATATGAAGCGCATCATGGAAATAGCCGGCAAGCACGATCTGGTTGTCGTAGAAGATGCCTGTCAAGCTTGGCTTGCCGAAATCGATCATCAGAAACTAGGCACTTTTGGAAAGGCTGGGTGCTTTAGTTTTCAAAATTCCAAGAATATGCCGATCGGGGAGGGGGGTGCAATCGTAAGCGATGACGACGACTTTATGGACCGATGCTATTCCTACCATAATTATGGAAATCCATTTGGTGCGATGGCTGGTGAGGTCGCCAGTGGAGCGGTGATGGTGGGGACAAAATTGAGAATTACCGAGTATCAAGCTGCCATTGGCCTAGCTCAAATGGAGCGATTAGAACAGCAAACAGAGAAGCGCAATCAACAAGCTGCATTGCTGAGTTCGATGCTGGCACAAATGCCAGGTATTCATCCTTATCGGCTGTATGGCGATGTGACCCGGGCGGCCTTCCACCTATATGCATTTCGCTATGACAAAAAAGCTTTCAAAGGTCTTTCTCGCGAAAAATTCTTGCAAGCGCTTAGTGCCGAAGGCGTGCCTTGCTCCAGTGGATACAAGCCACTGAATAAAATGCCTTATCTGGCCCATGCTTTTCAATCCAGCAACTTTAAAAAGTTCTATCCGGCTGATCGACTGAATTATTCCCAATATGCCGAAGCAAATCATTGCCCCCTAAATGACCGATTGTGCGAGGAAGAGGCAGTATGGATCAGTCAAAATGTACTGCTAGGCTCTGATCACGACATGGAGCAAATAGCTGGTGCGATTGAGAAAATATACCAGCATGTTGATGATTTGAAGTGATGCTCATCTCAACCAGGGGTGAGTCGATTAATCAGGGCGATCCCTGTGTGTGCCGGTGTATGGCTTCGACCTGATCCCTGCAATATTTGCGTGAGTTACATGTTTTTATATCGTGAGGGACAGCGATAGGCAAAATATATTTGTAAAAGACTGATATTATCCCTTTTTGTTAGGCTGCAAGCGTATGTTTTTAGGATTTTATGCTTAAATTACGGTAACGTTACCATTGCTGCTAAGACATGAACTCTTTTACCAAATAAAACTCTTCTACTATGAAAAGATTCTTTACCCTCATTGTAAGTTTTTTGCTGGTCTGTATGGTCGGCCCTCCGCTTGTTCCATCAATGAATGCGATGGCTAAGGGAGTGTCAGAGCCCTCCACATCATTGGACCTGCAGGCTGATATCGACATCACCGGTAAGATCATTGACGAAAACGGAGAGCCGATGATTGGTGTGAATGTGCTTGTGGAGGGCACCACCAACGGTACTTCTACAGAATTTGATGGCAGTTTTCAGCTGCAAAATGTACCGGATGATGCTGTATTAGTGGTGTCTTACATCGGTTATCAGACTACTAAGATCGTTGTCTCTGGTAGATCGATCATTGATGTGCAGATGCAAGCCGATGCCCATACACTCGATGAATTGGTGGTGGTTGGCTATGGAACGGTGAAGAAAAGTGACTTAACAGGTTCGGTACAGCGTGTCGATGCTGAGCAGTTCCGGGACCAAGCGATGACCCAGTTGACTGATATGCTCACAGGCTCAGTGGCTGGATTTAATGCCAATCAGGGGACTTCTGCAGCAGGTGGGAGCTCACTCGAGATTCGGGGACCTACTTCGTTGACAGCGGCTACAGATCCATTAGTGGTGTTGGATGGGGTGATTTTCAATGGAAGTCTGCGTGATATTAATCCCAACGACATCGAGACCATTGATATCTTAAAGGATGCTAGCTCGGCTGCGGTCTTTGGGTCTAAAGCTGCTTCTGGGGTGATCTTAATAACTACTACCAAAGGTCAGAAAGGAAAACCGACGATCAATTTCACCACCAGACTGGGCCTGACCGAACCCACGACCGACAAGTATGGTGTGCGCGGGCCGGAAGATTATATTGACTTCAGAAAGGCCTATTATCGGGGTAATGTCCAACCTTTTCCTGATTCTTATTGGGATGATCCCAATAATCTAAGCGAGGGAGTCACGCTCGATCAATGGCGTGCCCTAAACCCTAATCCCCTGCCTGATGATACCCGGGAGTACCTTTCCCGGCTCAATCTCTTCCCGGTTGAAATAGAAACTTATTTAGCCGGTGAGACCATCGATTGGTTTGATCAAACAATGCGTACAGGCTTGCGCCAGGAGTACGATTTAAGTGTAGCAGGAGGTACGGATAATTCGCAGTATTATTGGTCGGTAGGGTACGTCAATAATGAAGGCATCATCAGAGGCGATGAGTTCTCTACCATTCGATCAAGATTAAATGTAGATTTCCAAGTCACTCCCTGGCTCAACGCTGGTGCCAACACCCAGTATTCGGTACGCGACGAAAGTGCGGTCACAGCCAATATTCGTGGTATGCAAACGACCAGCCCTTTTGCTCGCTTTCGCAACGAGGATGGTTCGCTGAGGTGGTATCCAGGAGATTATGTCGGAGGTCAGAACCCACTGATCAACACCTTGGGCCAAGATCGAGATAGGAAAATTAATAGCCTCTTTACTTCACTTTATGCCAAGGTGACTTTACCGTTCGGCATTACATACAAGATCTCCTACCAACCTCGCATCGAGGGTATACGTGATTACAATTATTGGTCTCCGCAGACCATTGTAGGGGGGCAGACAGTATCGGGAGGTAGAGCTGAACGCACTGATTTTAACCGGTTTGAGTGGATGATAGATAACCTGATAAAGTGGAATAGGGAATTTGATAAGCACAATGTCGATGTAACATTATTATATAATAAGGAGGAAAATAGAACATGGCAAAGCTACGCTGTAAATAATACCTTCCAACCGAGTCCAGTATTGGGTTACTCCGGGCTGCAATTTGGTATCAATCCAGCGCTTTCTACCGATGATACGAAAATTACGGGTGACGCCATGATGGCACGCGTAAACTATACCTTCGACGACAAATATTTATTAACCGCGTCGGTGCGCAGAGATGGATTTTCAGCTTTTGGTCTGAATAATCCACGGGCCACCTTTCCCGCCGTTGCCCTTGCCTGGAAAATATCTGACGAAAGTTTTTTTAACGTCGGTGGGATCGACCAGGCCAAGGTGCGCTTATCCTGGGGGGTAAACGGCAATCGGGATATCGGTGCCTATTCCTCTTTGGCCCAGTTGAGTTCCAATCAATACTATGACGGATCACAGGTGCAAATTGGCGTGTTTACCTCCTCACTAGCCAATCCTGGATTAGTATGGGAAGAAACTCAGTCGCTCAACATTGGTCTTGATCTGGGGATCTTAGAGAATCGCATCAATGTCAGTCTTGATTACTACGACATGAAAACCACCAATTTATTGGTAGATCGAACTTTGCCGAGAGTAACAGGTTTTGAAAACATTACGACCAATATTGGTGAGTTGGCTAATAAGGGATTTGAAATGACAATCAGTTCAGTGAATGTAGCAGCAGAGGAATTTAGTTGGCGTTCAACCTTCAATTTCTCTATGAACCGCAACAAGATTTTATCGCTTTTTGGCGATCAAGGAGCGTATACACTTGCCGGAGAAAGCCGAGATGGAGAACTTCCAGATTTCGAAAACGAATGGTTTCCAGGCGAAGCTATTGACAGGGTCTGGAATTATGATATTACCGGGATTTGGCAAGAAGGGGAAAGGGAAGCAGCGGATGTGTTTGGCCTAGAACCTGGCGATCTCAAAGCTAGAGACCTTGATGGCAGTGGCACCTATGAGGCACTCGAGGATAAAGTTTTTGTAGGTTTTGAACAACCGAGAGCACGTTTGGGATTGCGCAATGAATTTTCTTTTCTAAAGAATTTTACGGCAGCCATCTTCATACGTGCCGACTTGGGACATATTGGGGCTTTTTCGGATGCCATTCATCGACACTCGACCTACGATCGGCGTAATACAGCCCCAACACCCTACTGGACGGAGCAGAACCGATCCAATGACTGGCCTCGACTCGGTCAGAACGATGCACCATATGGTGGTGGTATCATGGTTTTTAAGTCAAGAGAATTTGTTAGAATCCAGGATTTGACCTTAAACTACGCTTTGCCAGTTGCGCTAGCTCAGAGGGCCAACTTACAGCGGCTGAGTATTTTTGGCTCAGTGCGCAATTTGGCCACCTTTACCAAATGGCCTGCTTGGGATCCTGAATCTGCAATCAATGCACCTATGCCACGGACGTATACCATGGGTGTCAGTTTATCGCTATAAATCTTTAAAGGAAATTTTGACTAAATGTAAATATTATGAAACGATATATAGATTTTCGACTGGCTCTGATCGCACTTATTCTTTTTGTGCCATCTTGTTCTGATGAATTTCTCGAACCAGAGCCATTATCTTTTTTCTCACCTGGAAGTATCTATGTGGACCAAGCCGGATTCGAAGCGCTCTTGGTCACGATGCGCAAAGCAATAGTGCGGGAACACACGGGCAACCGAGATATCATGCACCATCAGTGGAATGCTTCTGATGCTGCTGTACCGCTGGTACAGCTTGACATGACGCAGTTGACACCGAGTACCGATCGCTACTCAAACTTTGTTGGCCAGATTAACAACATGTATGAGTTTGTGAAAAATGCCAACGTGGCCATCACCCGCATCGATGACATCGAATGGGAAGACCAACAAGCCAGAAACCAGATTTTAGGAGAGGCTTATTGGCATCGTTCATATTGGTACTATCGTATGATCCACAATTATGGAGACTTACCTTTTATTGGAGAAGAAGTGGAAGGCGCCCGTTTGGATTTTAATTCACACAGCCGTTGGGCCATCCTTGACAAGATCCAATCCGACATGGAATTTGCTGTGCAGCATCTACCAGAGACAGCGATACCAGGTGCAGTAACACGCGGAGCTGGCAATCACTTGCTGGCAAAAATCTACCTGGCAAATATGCAATTTGATCAGGCCATCGCTGCAGCCAGTGCTGTGATTAACGGCCCTTATGCCCTGATGACCGATCGATTTGGACAAGATCAAGGTGATCCAACACGAAATGTGATCTGGGATTTGCACCGGGCAGATAATAAAAATCTAAGCTCGAATACGGAGAATATCTTGTCGATCGTGGATCGTTTCGAAGCGCCTGATGCTGCAAAAAGCAGGGGCCTCTGGACTATGCGTACCTACCACCCTTCATGGTGGCATTCCCGTCACAGAGATAGCGAGGGCAATCGCGGCATGATCGATCAGGGACCAGTCTACGATATCTTGGGAAGGGGAAATCCCGACGCAGCTCTAACAGAATGGTACCAATATGATATTTGGGAAGAGGAGGGTTTTACCTGGGAGAATACGCCTGATCTACGCCGTGCAGATGCCAATTGGCAAGATATCGATGAGATGTTATACAATAATCCAGAATCTGTCGATTTTGGCAAACCTTGGAGACTCGATTGGATGACAGGTGACCCTTATCGCGTATTGAGTTCTATGTACGCCATGCCTGTCTATAAAACATTTAACCCTCAACACGATCCAGCTGCCCGACCATTTGGAGGCAATGGTGATTGGTATGTATTTAGGCTGGCTGAGACCTATCTGATTCGCGCAGAAGCACATTTCTGGAAAAATGATCTGGGATCTGCCGCAGCGGACATCAATATGGTGAGAGAACGGGCGCAGGCCACTTCGATCACTCCTGATAAAGTTACTATTGATTATATTTTCGATGAGCGGGTTAGAGAATTGTTTGCTGAGACACCCCGCCAAAATGAATTAGTCAGGGTGTCCTATATCATGGCCGCCATGGGTATCAACGGATATAGCGAGGAGAATTTGCATCAAAGCAATTGGTACTATGATCGCATTGTCCGTCTTAATTTCTTTTATCCGCAGTATTCTGGTCCGCGGACAGAGACTTTTTTGGGATTGACGATGCCCATTGGAGAAAACCTCGTGGTGATTGGGCAGTCTCCCAAAATTGAACCACACCATTTTCACTGGCCGATTGATGACCGGTTGATCAATGCCAATACTTTGGGCACAATCAACCAGAATCTCGGCTATGCTGGCGCACAGAATAACAAGCCTCCACTGCAAACGGTGGAATGATGCAGTAGGACGTATGCACAGATGTTTGAAAATTACTTAGACGATTGAATTTAGTTTTATTGGAAATCTGCTTGTCCCGTAGCGGGGCAGGCAGTTCCTACTAGCCTACTTAAATTGGGTTGCTCACCGTCGCTTTGATCAGTGATTTATGTTAATTCATGATAGCCATCCTTACTAACGGGATCCTCTTGGTGAGCATAGGACCAAGACCTGGCTGATCATCAGGGAAGCTTCACACATGAATCGAGATAGAAAGTTAAACGAGGTTTCACTGGGAAAATGGTTTGGTAACAATCTTAAGATCTGAACAAGATCTGCCGTTGGTTTGGAATGGCATTTCATAGAAATTAATATATGATAAAGAAATATACCCGCTCTGAATTTCTCCAGCATTTGGCTGCCGGATCAGTTGGAGTAGGGTTTGGGACCTCATTTCTACCAGGAATAGGTCAGCCCCAGGATGATCAGCATGTCAACCCTCTCTTTGATTGGTCACCGTGGGAGCGTTTTAGGGGTGAGGTCCAGCACCCATCATTGACGATCAAGAATGAGGATATCTCCTTTGCCAAGCGTAATCTTCAAAAATTTCGCTGGGCCAAAAATTATGTGGAGAATATGGAGAGACATGTCCAGTCATACCTGGAATATGCTCAATGGAACTGGGTGGAACAATACATTGAAGAAACGACACCTGGTGACACCTTAAAAACCCCATGCCCTGCCTGTCGCGACCAGGGTAAACCTGTACATCCCCACGGATTATGGCATTGGGACATACGCAAAGCTGATCAACTCGAATGTACCGTGTGTGGGACCGTTTTTCCCCAGGCTCGTTATCCTGAGGACATTGTGTTGGAGACCACGTGGGGGAAACCGCAGCAATTGACCTACTGTGGAGCAAAGCCCTTTGTCATCTTTGGATTCAAACAGGGTAGGCCTAGTTTCCTTGGAAATATCCGGTCCCAAAAAGTACTGTGGTATGCTACCTTTTGCCGTTCGCTGGCCGAAGTGTTCATCCTAACTCAAAAGGATGAGTATGCCATAGCATGCCGACGAATATTATTGCGCTTAGCCACCTGTTATCCAAATTGGTTGGTTCATGTGGGATATGGTGAATACGCCGATATGGATCCGAGAATCGCAGCTGCCAATATCGAAAATCTGGCATCGGCTGAGTTGACACCTCCTCCCAATAAGCCCAATCACAAATTATGGAAGGGCTATTGGGCTGCAGGTCGATCGTGTGGCATGGGTTTGGAATGCGATTTTGTCCGCAAAGTCGTAGAGGCCTACGATCTTACATGTACCTCCCATGATAAGCATGGTCGTCCGATTTATTCGGATGAGGAACGTCAAAAGATCGAAAGAGACCTACTCCTGGAGAGTACGCTTTTATTGGTGAGCGATCCAAAGATCAATAATAAGTCTATCAGCAATCGGACCGCAGCAGCCCTGGTGGGTATCTGTGTGGGACATCCAGGATTGGTCCACTTTGGGTTGGATGGCTTTCATAAGACGTTGCATGAGGAATATTTACCCGATGGCACCACTAGTGAATCACCGTTCTACGGCTTGATGACTCTCGGGGGGGTGTGGGATCTGGCCCAGGCATCTCGTGGCTACTGTGATCCCAAGGAATATGAAGATGTATCGGGAAAGAGGATCGATGATCTTAATTTATATCGCGATCCGACTTTCTCTAAGGTATGGGATGCCTTCTTTCAGGGTTTACAGGGAGATCTGACCTACCCACCATCGGCAGATTCTTTCAGAGCCACTGCTTTGGTTCCGTCCTATCTAGAACTCATGGTAGCCAACTATCCAGCTCGCAGGGACTATTTGGCTCTGTTGAAGGAACAGTGTGGTAGCGAACTAGAGATCCCAAGCGGTCCCATTTCACCAGAGTACTACGAGACAGAGGCTTCTGATTTGCGAGTGAAGAGGTTGGTCCTACCCTACGATCTGGCCAAACCACACAAACTCAGCTCGTTCTCCTTGTACTATCGCTCTCCCACACTCAAGGATGTGCCTGCACCAACCCTGAGATTCAACGACTGGATTGCAGAGGATTTACGCATCGGTCATCTTCGCTCAGGTGTGTATGGGAGAGAGGGATTGCTCACCATGAATGCCGGCGACTGGCGAGCGAGCCATCACGAACTGGACAGCCTACACCTGTACTATTGGAAAGAGGGAGCGGAGATCCTATCAGATTTGGGCTATCTCTGGGACCATCCGTTAAAGTACAAAACCAAGAGAACGCTGGCCCACAATACGGTGGTAGTCGACGAGCAAGATCAAAGATCCAAAGGAAGGATCGGACAAGTACATTTTTTCAAGACAAGTGAGCAGGTAAAAGTCATGGAAGCTTCTTCCAATGCCTACGACATTGCTGTTTATCAGAGGACCTCCGCCATCGTGGACCATGGATCAGGGCGCAGCTATGTAGTAGATTTTTTTTCGGTAGAAGGAGGCCATGTTCAGGACTATGTCTTCCATCTGGGACTTGGAAAACATCAATTAAACAGTGCAGTCGATCATTCATGGGAGGGGCAACTTTATGATTTTGAGAAAATCAGAGCTATAGAAAATGATCCTGTATGGTCGGTAACCTGGAAAATAGGTAAGGAGATTACGGGTCGAGCTTGGTCTTTGTCGCAGCCTGATGAGTTAGCTTATATAGCAGAGGGTTGGGGTCAGCGCGATTGGAAGAATGCCGATATTGGGACCACCATACCTTATGTGTTGAGAAGATGTAAGGGCAATGGAGCCAGAAGATTTATTTCGGTTTTTGAAGGATTTACATCAGAAACCTCGTATGTTCAGAGGGTGCAAATAGATGAAAATGGGGTCTTGGTCATTGATACTTCGGAAGGAAGAGATTATATCCTACACGCAGCTAAAGCAGGTGATTTGAGCATCGAGGTTGCTGGAAGGCAACATCAGTGGAGAGGAAAGTTTGTGGCTGCGTCAGTGAAGAAAGAGGATATCGCTTGGAGTTTTGCTGTAGGTGATGAATAGAGAGCGACGTGCGTATAAATCGAACCAGTCGAAAAAAATGAATCGAATAGCCTGGAGTTTGATGTTGGTAGGAAATTCAATGGTGGATCGTCGATTTACTGTCTATTTCAGTGATGGAATGGTACGATCATGTATGGTGATCCTTATCTCTTCATATGTCACACTATTTCATGGCTTTGATTTGATTGGTCAAGAATCGGATTCTGAAGTACTCGAATTTTACGCATCAGCAGATCGACAGAAAGTTGTCATTCGGACCATGGCGGATTGGGAATTGCATAAGTGGAAGATGCGGGAAAGCATGCAAGCCGTGATGGGGCCACTGCCATCACCAGCCAGATCGTCCCCTTTTGATGTGAGAATTACCGATACGCTGGACACCGATAAATACCAGCGGTTAACCATCCAATTCAATCCAGTTGCCAATGAGCGAGTACATGCATACTTGTATATACCTAAAAGAACAGGTGTCTTGGGTGTGCTGCCGGCAATGATCGCATTGCATCCCACCGGCAAAATCGGCAAGAAGATAGTGGATGGACAGGGCAAAGCAAATAGGGGATATGCTAAGGAACTAGCCAAACGTGGATATGTGGTGATCGCACCAGACTACCCCAGTTTTGGTGATCTTACCGGTTATGACTTTGACCATGACCGCTATCAATCTGGATCCATGGCAGCCATTTTTTATCACATGTGTTGCATCGATCTCTTGTGTGCCCGGCCAGAGGTAGATCCCCAGCGGATCGGTGTCATTGGTCACTCCCTGGGTGGGCATAATGCGCTTTTTCTTGCTGCCTTTGATCATCGTGTCAAGGTGGTGGTCACTAGTTGCGGCTGGACACAGTTCGAATATTACGATGTGGGCCCTTCGGCCATCGATCGATACGGCGGCAGACTGGGGCCCTGGGCACAAGACCGGTACATGCCATTGATCAGGGAAAAATACAAATTGAATGGAGATCTGCTGCCATTTAATTTTCACGAGGTCATTGGCCTCATCGCTCCCAGGCCATGCTTTACCAATGCACCGTTGCAAGATGCAAATTTTGATGTGGAGGGTGTGCGGGTAGGTATAGAGAAAGCCCATGCAGTTTATCGCTTTCTCCAATCACCAGACAATCTGTTAGTGCGCTATCCGGTGGCGGAGCATGATTTTCCCGATGAGGTTAGGTTAGAGGCGTACCAGTTTATTGATAAGAACTTTAATTATGTTCCATCAGCACACGATCTCGAATAATACTGTGAGAGTAAGATTGACTTTTCCGATATTTTTTTTCTCACCTGGGGGTTTGCGTCAGATTCTGGGATTGACACTGCTGTGTGGTTTTATATTTCCTTGTTCAGCTCAACAATCGAAGCAGTCCCTGGCCAAGAATGAATTGCTGGCTGGAATAGCGAAGCGCAACATCACTCCCGACATCGCGGTGCGAAATTGGGTGACCGGTGAACCTTACGACATCGTCCATGACTCCATCTTCGTGCGGGCCATGGCCATAAGCGACGGTCATGATACATCGGTTCTGATCAATTGGGAGTTGGTAGATGCCGGTGAGTCGGCTACTTTGCTGCTCCGATCGAGGGTATCCCAAGCATTGGGCATTCCAGCTGGGCATATCTTAGTGAATGCTTCGCACAATCATTCTGCCCCTTGGTCTCCTGTGTACCATGAGGGTATGCGTGGAAAGGAAAAGGACCCTTGGTGGGCCGTTCGATATATGCCAGCGCAGTACGATTATGCCCCTTATCGTACCTGGATGGAGGTGCTCATGGTGCAGAGCTTGGAAGCAGTGAAGGCAGCGGTAGAGTCTATGCAAATGGTGACCGTTTGGCTAGGCAAGTCAGATATTGCCAGCTTGGTACAAAATCGACGACCAAGGCCGTCAAGCTGGGGTTTCCAAACTTCCAGGTTGCCGGAGAATTACAATTACAAACATGAAGATTGGGATCCCGATGTGCTTGGAAACGGTATGTCTTTTGGGCCGGTAGACCGAGCCTTGACTGCCGTCTTTTTTGAGAACAGAGAAGGCGAAACGGTGGCCACCCTATTGCACATGACCGCCCACGCTGTGGCCATCTATCCATTTATGGATGGCATATCTGGAGACTGGCCTGGAGAGACATTGAGAAAACTGGACCAAGTCACGAATGGCGAAAGTCTATTTCTTCAGGGGACTGCCGGTGATATCAATCCTGGGAGGAGAGGTTCTGAAGCGGTATCAGCAATGGCTGAGGAGCTCTGCGATAAAGTGCTGCAGGCCAAAAAGTACTGTGCCAGATTGGAAGTAGGGCCATTGCTAAATGGACGGGCAAAGGTGGGCCTTCCACTGACTCAGTATGGGAAGAAAATAACGGGCATAGAATCCTTGCCTGTAGAGGTACAGGTCATCGCGATCGGTCCGCTAGCGTTGGTTAGCCTTCCCGGTGAACCCATGACAGCATTGGGTATGAAAATTCGGGAGACATCACCTTATCCCCAGACGCTGGTTTTGGGATACACCAATGGTAAGGGTGTGTACTATGTAGGTATGCCAGGTGAGAAAGCCCATGGAGGTTATGAGACAGGGGCAAAGACAAATATTGGCGTAGACAATGCCGGCCTGATGCTGGTCGAGACAGCTAAGAATCTCTTGCATGAAGTTTATCAACGAAAATGATGATTGCATATAAAATTCTCCGGATCAGAATGTTGAACTCATTCCGGACAGATTTACGAAATTATAAAGGGCTCTTTTGGCGCCTTTCCATTGTACTCAATCGACTGATGCACAGCCATCACCCAATCGCGAAAAATGAGAATCTCATCTAAAATGGCTCATTGTATAAAGTTGGCCCTTTCTACAATGGGATCGATTTTTTTATCTCTACTGATGGTGCCCATTGTTTCGATGGCCATGGTCGGTGATGACCATCAAACTGCCCGGGAGAACAGCCCAAAGAATCCACATATTGTGTTTTTGATCAGTAAAGATGTACACAACTACAAGGCCCATAAAACCATCCCAAAATTTGCCAGAAGACTAGAGAAAAAGCATGGATTTGAATCCACAGTCCTATTGGGATCAGGACCGCGAACGGCCCATCATTTTTCGGACATCGAAAAAGTGAAGTCAGCGGATCTATTGGTGATATTCTGTCGTAGATTGGCCCTGCTTCCACAGCAGATGAACTTCATTAAAAATCACCTTAAACAGGGTAAACCGCTCATGGGCATTCGTACCGCAAACCATGCTTTTTCACTGAGAGACAGCCTGGATGACGGATATGAAGATTGGTGGGACTTCGTACCGGAGATCTTAGGATGTGTCAATCAGGGCTACGGTCCCGTGGATCCCGGCACGGAAGTTTCTGTAAATTCCTCCTCGGAGGGACATCCCATCATCAGGGATGTCCTACCAAAATCCTGGCATAGCGACGGCAACACCTACAAGGTCGCACCCTTGGTCGATAACAGCGCTGAGGTTTTACTTTACGGGCGGTATGGAAACCAGACAGAGCCGGTAGCATGGATACGGGAAACCAGTGACCAAAGCCAGGTATTTTATACCTCGTTGGGCTACCCCACAGATTTTAATAAACCAGTTTTTAGGACCATATTGGTCAATGGAATAAAGTGGTTGCTTGGAGCATCGAAAAGAGAACGATAGAAAATGATTAAAATGAGACCGATTTGGATTTTATGGGCAGTAATCGTCCTTAGCTGCGGTGAAAGCAAATATTCGGAGCCCTGGACTCCAGAAGAGTCATTGCAGGGCTTCAATCTTGATGATCAATTTGACATTGAGTTATTTGCTGCTGAACCACTAGTCATGGATCCGGTGGAAATGGTCTTTGATGAGAAAGGTAACATCTACGTAGTGGAAATGCTCGACTACCCTTTTCAGCCAGAAGGGCCTGAAGGTAGGGGACGAATTAAAGTACTCTTCGACAGAGATAACGATGGCCAGATCGATGACGCCGTAGTGTTTGCCGATGGGATCAAAGATGCCACGAGTGTGCAACCATGGAAAGGGGGACTGTTAGTTACGGCGGCGCCCCATATACATTATATGAAGGATACGGATGGCGATCATGTAGCGGATGAAAAAGAGATTTTGTTTACCGGATTTTTTCAAAAAAACCAGGAAGCACAAATAACGAATCTCAGGTTTAATGTAGACAACTGGATTTATGCTGCCAACAACGGCCGAAGTGGTGAGATTTTATTTAAAGGAGACTCTACACAAACGCCATTGGAGCTTCAAGGAGCAGATTTTAGGTTCCGGTTGGACCGTGGATTGTTTGAGCCTGAATCTGCAGCTGCTCAGTTTGGTCAGGCATTCAATGATTGGGGACACAGATTCATTACCCAAAACACGATTCATATCCAGGAGATGGTGGTGCCCTGGAGATACTTACATCGCCACGATCATCTCCCATCTGTCAAAGGAGTCGTCAATATTTCCGATCATGATTTACTCATGTACCAGGTATCTGAAGCACCCTACTGGCGAGTGGAGCGATCGAACAGGCGGCAGATGAAATACGATGAGCAAAATCTAAATCGCATAGAGCACATTGATAGTCACTTTACTGGAGCATCAGGGGGCACTCATTATGGTGCCGATTTATTTCCAGAGACCTACCGTGGAAATATTTTTACAGGTGAGGTGATGGGAAATCTTGTGCACCGTGATGTCATTACACTGGCGGATGATCAGCCAACTTATGCAGCTCAGCGAGCTGCTGGTGAACGGCATAGTGAGTTTTTGACGACGGAGGATCCCTGGTTTCGACCCGCGCATTTTTCAGTAGGGCCGGATGGAGCACTGTACATCGTAGACATTTACCGTCAACACATCGAAACGCCGTTGTCCATACCTGAGGATTTGAAGGAGGAGATGGACTTCATGCGTGGAGATGATATGGGGCGTATCTATCGCATAATACCAAAGGGAAGTGATGCACTATTGCCCACTGAGGCCTTGCAGGCCGCAACTACATCAGGCAGATATTTAGAATGGCTAGCTCATCCAAATCAATGGTATCGTCTCCAGGGCCAAAGAATGCTGCTGGAGAGACAAGACCGAAATGTGATCCAAGCAGTCACCAGACTATTCCTAAATCACAAGGATGCAAGAACAAGACTGCATTCGTTCTATGTGCTGGAAGGCTTGAACGCTCTACATTCAGATCTTGTCAAGAAAGCCCTGACTGATGAGCATCCCCGGGTTCGGGAGCATGGCTTGATCGTGGCGGAGTCCTTTTCAGATTGTTTGCCTGAGATAGTGGCATTGACGGAAGATGAGGACTCCAGGGTAGGTTTACAGGCAACGCTGAGTTTAGGATCCTTTCCAGCAGAAAAGATACAACCGATTCTAGCAAAGGTCTTGGATCGCCATACCGACACTAATTGGATGCGGCAAGCTGTACTGAGTAGTAGTGCAGGGTCCTCCGTTGAGTTTTTCAATGATTTAGTGGCCACTTCTTTTTTTGAGCGGATGTCACCCGGCAAGGAGCAGTTCGTGCAAGATTTTGGGCATGTCGTCGGTTCGCGCAATGACCCATCAGATATGAAGCTTTTCTTTCATACTCTTTCAGGACAACCGCCAGCGTATCTCAAACGTGGAATACGAGGATGGGCAGGGGGACAGAGACGGGCTAAGGTAGAAGTGCCTGAGGAACTGAAGGGCAAAATTAAGTCTCTGGATGAAACCAGTGAGGCGCAGCTTCAAGACCTCCTTGGCGGTATTCTCCAACATCTCAATGCCAATACTGAGTCATTAATCCAATAGTAAAGAGTACAAATGATGAAAGAGTGTGACCGTGAAAAAATAATGACTTGTTCCAGACGATCCCTATTCAAGGCGATGATGGCCAGTTGTGTGTCGGTTGTTTTAGGCAGCTTCCTGGTCGCAGCATGTCATTCTAAAAATCCTGGCAGTAGGGAGACAGTTGTAGATCCACTAGATGTGGATGCCTGTGATGATTTATCAAAGGTGACTCAGGAAGAGTTGAAAAAGCGTGAGAACTTTGGCTATGAAGAGGTGACATCGTTGCCCGATAAAAGATGCGATAATTGTAATTTATTTATTCCGGCACAAAATGAGCGGAAATGTGGTGGGTGCATATTATTTAAGGGGCCTGTGTTTGAAGATTCATACTGCACATATTGGGCACCTCAAGTGTGAGAATTTTGTCTAGCTACCTTTGTGAGAAACAAATTATTATGCTCTACTAGTAGATGCAGATGCCAATAGGTCCTAAGTTTGGACCTTTTATTAAGAATCGAGAAATCTCTTTCAAATGAAAATGACAGCATGGATACTAATCTTGGGTTTGACCGGTACGTTTGGTTACAGTCAATCTTTGAAAGAAGTTGATGGTTCTTGGAAAGCGGGTGTAGCTCGAAGGATTATTACACCGGACTATCACATGTGGCTGGCAGGATATGCAAGTCGTAAGTGGCCATCTCAAGGAAAAATACACGATGTCTGGGCCAAGGCATTAGCACTGGAAGACAAGGACGGAAACCAAGCCGTGATGATCTCCACCGATTTATCAGGCATCTCCAAGCCCATTTCCGACAAGATCAGAGACCAGTTGCATGAAAAACTGGGTCTGGAGAAGCATCAAATATTACTGAACAGCTCACACACCCATAGTGGACCCCTACTGGAGCGTGAAGGTATGCATACCTATACTGTGACCGAAGCAGACCTCGTGTTGATCCATCGCTATACACAGGAGTTGATGGCACACATTGTCGATGTAGTCGTTCAGGCCTTTGACAATATGCAGACAGCCAGTGTATTTTCTGCCAATGGAGTTGCTAGATTTCAGGTAAACCGAAGAAACAATGTGGAGTCGACCCTTCTGAAGCAGAGTGAATTGCATGGTCCCAATGACCATGCAGTACCGGTTTTGAAGGTGTTGGATTCAAATGGTAGTCTTGTAGCGATTGCTTTCAGCTATGCCTGTCACCCCACCGTATTGAGCATCAATCAATGGTCTGGCGACTATCCGGGTTTTGCCCAAATTGAATTGGAGAAGGCACATCCCGGAGCCACGGCTCTTTTCTTTCAAGGGGCAGGGGGAGATCAAAATCCTTTGCCTCGTCGTACTGTGCCTCTAGCGCGTCAGTATGGACGCACCTTGGCGGCAGCAGTAGACCGTGTCTTAGAGGAAGATATGCAGGAGCTGGCCCCTGAGTTGAGGACCAACTATCGTGAAATTGATTTAGATCTCAACCCGCCACCTTCAGTGTCGGAGCTCCAACATTTTTGTGAGGAGGTGCAAGGTTATTATCGCAGATGGGGTGAAAAGATGCTGGGTAAAATCGAGGCTGAAGTGACTTTTCCTAAAGCGTATAAATATCCGCTGCAAGTCTGGAGGATCGGTGATCAATCCATTTTTGCATTGGGTGGTGAAGCTGTGGTTGGATATGCGATACAGCTTAAGGAGATTTTTGGCCATGGCGTCTTTGTGATGGGGTATACCAATGACGTGATGGGATATATACCCACAGCTACCATCCTACATGAAGGTAGATATGAGGGAGCAACCTCACAGTTTGCTTCAGGCTTGCATGGTACCTGGACGTACAATATAGAATCTAAGATCATGGGCACTTTGGTCGAGATGGCAAAGGGTATAGGTATGGTAGTGCCCACTAACAAACTGATCCCGGATTAAATACACCCGAGAAAAAAGATCGTGGATGTTGCAAATACTGGTTTTGATGATTGTTCCATTTGTTGGAGTTGGCTGATATGCCGATAATGCCGTTAAAAATCCACACCATCGCATTGATTTTATTATGTGTTTAATATGAGAGATAGGTCGGCGCAAAAAAATCGAATCGAACTACGATAAAAGGATGAGGAACATTGACCTGTTTTAAAAAAGGCACAAAACATTTGGTCCGTTGGTTTGGATGAATCGTTCACCAGAAGGGCTTTTGATTTGGCAACCAATTTGGTGGCGCTCAATATTATGTAATTAATTAACTGAATAATGCAGTTTGGTTGCACGGTAAGGTACTTACTTAGAGGCAAAAAGAAAATGGAAACTGAAAGAATGTTTAAAGGAGTCAGTATTTTTGAATTTAGTAGTCGATTTACGTGTAAAGCGGATTGTCTGGATTACTTGAGTGAAATCAAGTGGAGCAGTGGATATTCATGTCGCAAATGTGGTAATGGGAAATATTGTGGGACAGCTCGATACGGAGAAAGACGATGTACCAAATGTCGTTCTGTGGAATCCCCTACTGCCCATACCCTTTTTCATAAAGTAAAATTTCCGTTGCACAAGGCATTCTACATTATTTTCTATCTAAGCACCTCGACAAAAGGAATGTCAACCTATGAATTAGCTCGAAAGTTGGACATGAATCAACCGGTAGTGTGGCGCTTTAAAACGAAGGTCATGTTAGCAATGAAATCAAGTGGGAAATATCCGATTGATGGTGCGGTGGCTGTAGATGAAACGATGATCGGGGGCAAGGTGAAAAAGCAGCGCGGCCGAAGTCAATCGACTAAAAAACAGGTAGTTGTGGCTATCCAGAAACACCCTGGCGGTGGAATCAGCAGGGCATATGCAAAGGTTATTCCCAATGCTGGCAGCAAACAGCTAGAGCCATTCTTTGACCAACATATTGACCCAGATGCAATCGTAACGACCGATAAATGGAGAGGTTACTCCCCCATTGCTCGAAAAGGAAAATATCATGTTGACCAGATCCACTCTAAAAAAGGAGAGAATTTTCCTTTGATGCATCGGTTTATTATGGGGCTCAAATCTTGGTTGAGAGGTATTCATCATCAAGTAAAATATCTACAAAAGTATCTCAATGAGTATACCTACAGGTTCAATAGGCACCTGTATAAAGACATTCTATTTCATAATCTTACCAATAGATTAATGCTTCATCCACCATGCACGATTCCAGATTTGAAATTTGTAACGTAAATGAATTATTCAGTTAATTAAATATGGATAAGATGAGATCATGGATGCTATTGATGAGCCTGGTTTTTATTTTGATCACAGAGGGCTTTGGTACGAACAATGCAGCTAGTGGTTGGAAAGCCGGTGTGGCAAAAGTTAAGATAACTCCGACTTTTTCCATGTGGTTGGCGGGATATGGTGCACGGAAGGCACCATCCCATGGCACGCTACATGACCTATGGGCCAAGGCGTTGGCTGTCGAGGACCAAAACGGCAAACGCGGTGTTTTAATCACCTCTGATTTAGTCGGAGTGCCCAAAAAGATATCTGATGATGTCAGAGATTTGCTGCATAAGAAATTGGGGTTGGATCGATCACAAATCATTCTCAACACAAGCCATACCCACACCGGACCCGTATTAAATGACGCGCTTTTGGATATTTATCCACTCAATGAAGTGGAATTGGAAAAGATAGATCGATATTCTCAAATTTTGATTGATCACCTGGTGCAAGTAGTTGAAGATGCTTTCTCGACTCTTCAACCTGCACAGATTTATTCAGCCAATGGTGTGGCCCGATTTCAAGTGAATCGCCGTAATAATACGGAGGCTACTTTGATTCAGCAACATGAGTTGCAAGGACCAAACGATCATGCCGTACCTGTCCTTAAGGTTGCCAAGTCTGATGGGAGCCTTCTCGCTGTGGCTTTTGGATATGCATGTCACCCTACCGTCTTGGGTATTAACCAATGGTCGGGAGACTATCCGGGATTTGCTCAGATCGAACTCGAAAAAGCGCATCCGGGTACGATGGCACTTTTTTTTCAGGGTGCAGGAGCAGACCAAAATCCGCTGCCCCGCCGTACTGTACCGCTCGCTCGACAATATGGTCGTACCTTGGCAGCTGCAGTGGATCGGGTCTTGGAGGAGGAGATGCAAGAACTTCAGCCGGTACTTTCTACGGCATATAAGGAAGTGGCACTGGATCTTAACCAGCCACCAACTGTCCAAGAGCTAGAAAAACACTGTGAATCCTCCATTGAATACCACGCTCGCTGGGCTAAGAGGTTGTTAGCGGAAACCAAAAATGGAGACGTATTTCCCGATCAGTACCCCTATCCACTGCAGGTATGGAGAATGGGTCGGCAGGCAATTTTTACCCTCGGTGGTGAGCTCGTTGTAGGTTATGCCATCCGGTTGAAAGAAATATTTGGTCGCGATGCATTTGTGATGGGCTATACCAATGATGTCATGAGCTACATACCCACAGCTACCATTTTACATGAAGGAGGCTACGAGGGAGCATCGTCACAGATCGTATATGGCCTGCACGGTACCTGGTCCTATGACATTGAGACCACCATCATCGAAAACATGGTTGGCTTGGCCCGGGACCTGGGAGTGATAGTACCTGAAAATAAATTGATTAGGCATTGAAAGGTAGTGGGATTTTTTTTGCACGATAGGATTAAGGAAATAAACCATGTATCAGGAAACAAACAAACATCTCATTGCTCAAAGATTCTATTCGGGATTTGAATGGGCACATGATACCTATGCCGCCATGTCTGCAGCGAGCGATGGTAAGATCTATTATGTGTTATGTGCTGCTGAGAAAGAAATTGGTGGGAGATTGTGTGTCTATGATCCTGCCAAAGATACCATAGATTTGATTGGAGATCTCAATGACTTTTGTGGTCAAAGTAGGTCGAAGTGCATATCTCAAGGAAAAAGCCATGTGCCATTTTTCGAAAAAGATGGTGTGCTCTACTTTGCCACGCATGTGGGATATTATGAGATGATAGATGGGATGGAGAGATTGCCCGTTCAAGTAATCGATGACTGTGCATTGTATCCTGGTGGACATTTTCTAGCCTATGATCTGCGTAACGGTAAGGTCACGGACTTAGCTACGGTACCAGCTGGGGAAGGTGTGTTAACGATGACCATGGATTACGCACGCGATCAGTTATACGGCATTACCTGGCCTAGTGGCAATTTTATCCGATACGATATACAAAAGGATCGATCCTATAACCTGGGTCCTATTTCAATGAAGGGAGAAGGTGGGAAAGTGGGTCATGACTATCGGGTGCTATGCAGATCTATGTTTATTGAGCCACAGAGTGGTCATGTTTTTTTCTCAATTGCTGAAGGAGATATTTATTACTACAGTTTGGAAGAGCATAAAATCAAGCTTTTCGAAAAGGTGCACCTCCGATTGGATTATTTCGGTAAATATAGGGTAGAGGACCCCGGAACCATGGCGTACAATTGGCGAAAAATTTTCTGGCATCCCCGGGAGCAAGTCGCCTATGGCATTCACGGCAATTCGGGGTATTTATTTCGATTTGATGTGCATAAGCCAGCGGTGGAGATTGTAGCGAGACTCACCTCGACACCATCGAAACGAAGTGGAATGTATGATCAATTTAGCTACGGTTACCTGGGATTTATACTAGGTCCCGATTTAGAAACGATTTATTATTTGACAGGTGGTCCAATATATGAGGGAGGTAAAAGGGTGGAAGGTGCCTCCTCAATCGCCAAGGGTGGAGCCCGGGGACTGGAAAATCTGCACTTGATCACCTTTCACATACCTACAGATCAATACATCGACCATGGGCCAATCTTTTATGAAGACGGGAGTCGTCCTACCTATGTAAATTCGATTGCAGTGGCTGACAACGGAGATGTCTACACCTTGGCGAGGATGGATCATGACGGCAGGACTATTCAAGACCTAGTCCGGATAAAACTGGAGTGAAAAGCGGTGCGGTGATCGCGCCTGTATCGTGGTTTTACTTCACAAAATAATCCCTTGTCGTCTGATGCTTTCGTAGAGCGGAACGGTCTTTCGATCTCGTGACCACTCATCCATTCCTACATAATGGATGTCAAACGTTTGGCCCATGTCTGATGCGAAGGTTGATAATGCCCTCTCGATTTCTACTTTCTCACGTAGTCCAGAGTTCTTGTCCAGAATGACCAATATGTTCCACTCTGATTGATCGTGAGCTACATTTTGAGCCCGCGATCCATATAGCATGGCATGAGCATGCTTGTCCACATTTTTCACAGTTCTTTTGATTCCTGATAAGATATGTCCTTTGCTGATATGCATTTCCATTAATTAAGTGGTAGTTATAGAATGTTGAGTCATAGAGTTGCTGTAGGAAATCCTTAGTAGATCATCCAAGCCATATTCGGGTTAAAATTCAACTCGGTAATTTAGCACGGGAAATAAACCAGTGTGGGTTTTTACCTCGTAATAGATCATCCAAGCCATATTCGGGTTAAAATTCCACTCGGTAATTTAGCACGGGAAATAAACCGGTGTGGGTTTCGGTCATAATGTTTTGTCGTCCCTGATGGTAGTATCTATCCAGTGGATTCAGATGATTGGTTACATTCTGAATATCCAGCATAAAAGAATGGGTCATTTTTGGCCGGTTTACCTTGTAGCTGAAGCCAATGTCGAATCGATAATATGTTCCCACGGAAACCCCATAAAATCGATCGAGATCTAATACGGTCCTATTGTCAGCACGAGAAGCTGCTAGATCGATCGGAGTAATTCGATTGCCACCATTGAGCACAAATTTGCCATTGATGCCGATAATCCGATTCTTGGTTTTTCCACCCACAAATTCTTTGCCTGCTAGGATATTGGTTTGGTACCGGCTATTGAATCGGGTGTCGTACCATTGTCCGTTTCGACTTCTAAATTTGGAGTCAAACAAACTACCTGTGACCAGAAAATAGTACGATCTGCTAAAATTCTTTTCCAAAGTCATATCAATGCCCATATTTCTTCCTAGACCTTCATTGACTGCCTTACCGGCACCGAACACATCCCAGATGTCAAGGGTGTTGATCAGTGACTCTCGACTACCGACATTTTCATCTACAGGTACATCGAATAGGTGTTGGTAGTATATTTCAGTCTTAAACCTAAAATCCTTATTGAAATTGTGATCGTACCCAAATACAGCATGAAAAGACTTGATGTAATCAAGGTTGGCATTGGGGGTAGTTCTCTCTGTGTCGGACGCTGTTGTTTCGACAAAGTAAAAAACGGGGTGTTCAGCTTTTGAATGGATGCCTAGGGCTAGGTGTAGGCTCTGATTAGCATTTAATCTCCATTTCGTAGCGACCCTGGGTTCTATAGATCCGTGTCCGGTCAGCTGATAGTAAGTCGCATGTAGTCCACCAGTGAGTGTCCAATTTTCTGTGACCCTGTGTTTCCATTGTAAGAAGCCCTGGATCTGTGTAGCAGCACCGGTATCTTGAAGGAGGGTCTCAAAATTCTGACCTTCGTCGAAATAATTTCTAGCATAGAAGTCAAAACTATGTCGACTAATGATGGCACCTATGTCAAAATTATTTTTTGCATCGATCTTGTGATGGTACGTTGAACTGAGACGATAGATGCTGTTATTAAAATTGTTTTCGAATTCCTTGACAGATCTATAGCTGTCCTTTGAGTCCAAAAAGTACTCATCGTCAGCGCTTTGGTCTTTGGAAGCTGCCAGTACGGTGTGCAGATAGCTCCGATCTGACAAAAGCCATTTGTGACTTAGTCCCAGGGTGCCCACCAACTGAGTTTCGTTAAAACCATACATGTCATCATCAAATTCCCATTGAGAAGAATCGGGGATGACATCAAAATATGCTCGGTTTTTGCCAGCTAGCCCAAAAAGGTTGAACTGTCCGATTTTAGTATTGGGGAAATTGACATTGAAGGACAGATCACCATACTCAGGCAGTACATCACCGGCAGGGTTCAATCCGATTTTTTGTAAAATGCCCAGGGTAGAATAGCGGAAGTTAACGAGATAGCTGGCTCCTCCCTTTGGACCAATGGGCCCTTCTGAAGCTACTTCGGTGCCAAGAATGCCAAGCATGAATGAATGCTCGCGTTTTTGATTGTTACCTTTTCGAAGGTTGAGGTCAAACGCTCCTGAAGTAGCATTGCCGAATTCTGCAGGAAAGGCACCCGAATAGAAATCTGAGGAAGACAACAAGCTGCTGCTGAGCATGCTAATGCCACCGCCGCTATTACCTAGGCTGCCAAAGTGGTTGGGATTTGGAATCTCGATGCCTTCTAAGCGCCACTGAACTCCACGGGGAGAATTGCCACGGACAATAATCTCGTTGAAGAGGTCGGAGGTGCCGCCAGTAGTGGATACACCAGCAAAATTTTGCGCCATTCGTGCGGGATCAAACAGACTGGATGCATACCTTCCGGTTTCTTCGACGGAGAAAGACCGTGCACTGGCGATGGCCATTTCATTGAGTGGTGTACTTTTTTCTGAATTTGCCGATACGACAATTTCTTCCATCGACACCAGAGCCTCGGTCATTTCAAGTTGCAGTACGACTTCTTTACCAGTGGTGATTAGGACATTGGGCACTACCAGTGGTTCGTACCCCAGGTAGCTGATCGTCAGGGTCTTTCTTCCTATGGAGACCCTCTCGATTTTGAAAGTTCCGTCGGCATCGGTGCTGGTACCCAATAGGGGTTGGGAGGGTTCTATCGTTACGTTGGCACCGATCAGAGGAGTGAGTGTTTCGCCATCGATTACCTGGCCTCTGACGGTTTGTGTATGTTGGGTTTGGGCAAAAATCTGTGTGCACCACAGGGTTAGACAGATCAGACTTGACAGGGAGCTTAAAGTTTTCATAGTTTATAATTCGGTCACTTTAGAAATTGGTTTTGGAGTGCGTTTACCTTATAGATGTGGCGAGTTTGAATTCACCCCTATTTGGGCCACAATAAATATTTGGTTGTGACATAGGAAGGTTAACGAAGCTCCCTCACCCATCATCCCTTTGGGTGGGCATGGTGGGTGCCACTTTCTTGAAATGCTAAGGAACTGGGATTGGTATTGTCCAAAAGACAATCTGGTAGCCAGCAATGCTTGAGGCGGAGGATCACCGACCGCCATGTCGTTGATTTCTTCTGCCAATAATTGTCTGCGATCATTGAAGCAGGTGGAGAGGAGTCATGACTTCCGCAATCCCAGATCACCCCTCAAAATCACAGCTCTCATCGGTTTTCACCAGATTTCAACCTTGTTATTGACCCTTTCGGAAGAGGTCGTGTGTTCGTCTTTGTAATGAAGATTGAGATCCTAAATAAAACGGGTACTCTGGAAAAATGTAATATTAATAAGGGGGGCAGCAACAACTCAAACCGAGTCTGGTGCTAGGCGGCAGCAGCGATGACAGGTTAGCGAAGATTACGGACCCGTCATCTCTTTGGGACGTATATGGCGGGTGCCGGCATCAAAAAGTTTGAGAACCGTTTATGGTATCACGGAGCGATGATGGGTTTTTAGTTCGAGTAAAAAGCAAAACCTGTCATCGCCCTAATCATCCCCCAAAATCCCAGCAATATTTCTTTCATGACATTTCAAGGTTGTATTTCATTTACTGAGATTTTGACCCCTTCGGAAGGGGTCGTGCATTCGTCTTTGAAGTGAAGATTGAGATCCTAAATAGAACAGTTGCTCTGGGAATTCATGACTAACTGCTTTGGCGTTTGATCTCTCATGAATAAACATTATGTTGCAGTTTGATCCAAGCTACTTGATCTCATATATAAATGGCCTCAAATTTCCATTACAACACCAAATTGAAGCAACTGGCCAGAGATCTACGTAACAATTCGACTCGGGCAGAGAAGAAACTTTGGTATGAATTATTGTCCCATAGACAGTTTGGTGACTATCAATTCTTGAGGCAGAGGATTATCGACCGTTATATCGTAGATTTCTTCTGTAAAGAATTGTCTCTGATCATTGAGGTAGATGGAAGGAGTCATGATTTTGACGATGTCAAACAAAGGGATTTGATTCGGGAAGATCGTTTGAGAGACCTTGGATATGAAATCGTTCGTTTCAGTGACTGGGAGGTTCATAACGATCTAGGAGCCGTGGCAGAACGGCTTACGATTGAGATCGCTAGAATCGAGTCACCAAAGGACATCTAGTGAAGCACTTGCCTGGGTTAACAAAGCATAACATCCATCACAATGCTTCATGTATCAAGTTGCAGAAATTTCACTCACTCTATATTCAAGACGTAAGGCAGTGACCCCTTTGAAGGGGTCGGAATGGTTGCCCTGTGAAACTTTCACCTTATCAAGAGCATTGAGCAACCATTGCGGGGGATGACTGCGTTAATCCCAGATCTTCTGCCAGATCACATAAGTCATGGTTCAGACTTGGCAGATACAGCCTCACGAAAATAGCTATTCCTTCACGGAGCGATGATGGGTTTTTAGTTCGAGTAAAAAGCAAAACCTGTCATCGCCCTAATCATCCCCCAAAATCCCAGCAATATTTCTTTCATGACATTTCAAGGTTGTATTTCATTTGCTGAGATTTTGACCCCTTCGGAAGGGGTCGTGCATTCGTCTTTGAAGTGAAGATTGAGATCCTAAATAGAACAGTTGCTCTGGGAATTCATGACTAACTGCTTTGGCGTTTGATCTCTCATGAATAAACATTATGTTGCAGTTTGATCCAAGCTACTTGATCTCATATATAAATGGCCTCAAATTTCCATTACAACACCAAATTGAAGCAACTGGCCAGAGATCTACGTAACAATTCGACTCGGGCAGAGAAGAAACTTTGGTATGAATTATTGTCCCATAGACAGTTTGGTGACTATCAATTCTTGAGGCAGAGGATTATCGACCGTTATATCGTTGATTTCTTCTGTAAAGAATTGTCTCTGATCATTGAGGTAGATGGAAGGAGTCATGATTTTGACGATGTCAAACAAAGGGATTTGATTCGGGAAGATCGTTTGAGAGACCTTGGATATGAAATCGTTCGTTTCAGTGACTGGGAGGTTCATAACGATCTAGGAGCCGTGGCAGAACGGCTTACGATTGAGATCGCTAGAATCGAGTCACCAAAGGACATCTAGTGAAGCACTTGCCTGGGTTAACAAAGCATAACATCCATCACAATGCTTCATGTATCAAGTTGCAGAAATTTCACTCACTCTATATTCAAGACGTAAGGCAGTGACCCCTTTGAAGGGGTCGGAATGGTTGCCCTGTGAAACTTTCACCTTATCAAGAGCATTGAGCAACCATTGCGGGGGATGACTGCGTTAATCCCAGATCTTCTGCCAGATCACATAAGTCATGGTTCAGACTTGGCAGATACAGCCTCACGAAAATAGCTATTCCTTCACGGAGCGATGATGGGTTTTTAGTTCGAGTAAAAAGCAAAACCTGTCATCGCCCTAATCATCCCCCAAAATCCCAGCAATATTTCTTTCATGACATTTCAAGGTTGTATTTCATTTACTGAGATTTTGACCCCTTCGGAAGGGGTCGTGCATCCGTCTTTGAAGTGAAGATTGAGATCCTAAATAAATAGAACGGTTGCTCTGGGAAAGCGTTTATCAATAGAAGGCAACAGCGATGATAGGGTTACCGAGGGGTTTACTCTACTTTTATCACGGCCTCGACCGCAGCGCCTTCTCCAGAGAAGTATTCTACGAAATAGCATCCAGAGGGAAGGTTGGTGAGGTCAATCTTATTGCCATCGAGGAGACCATGAGCTATTTTCTTTCCGATGGCATCGATCACTTGAAAACGATCACCATCTTCGGTTTCTCCCCTGACGAAGATTTCGCCACTGGTAGGATTGGGGAAGAACACACTATCACCTCTTCTATGAGGCGAACTATTGCCACCATCGCCAGGACAATGTTTTAGCACTTCTTCCCTGGAGTTGCAGCCGTCGTCGTTGCTCCTGATGGATGCCGAATTGCCGGCGATTTTCAGGTAGTCACAGATGCTGAGTGCCTGGCAGGCGGATAGCTTTTCTGAGGATAGGATGGCCAAGTCTTGAATGCCTTCGTGAGATAGTCCATCCAAAGGGGTAAGATTTAGTAATTCAGGATTGTTGAAAAATTGCAATAGTCCATTCATCGTATGTAGAGAGTCCAGACCCTGGACGGTAAGGAGTGAGGCATTATTAGTGATCTGCAGATTTCGCCCAATGGACTGTAGCCTAGACAGACCGGAGATGTCTTGCAAGAAAGGATTGTTGTCAATCAGCAAGGATTCTCCGATATCGCGTATATTTTCCAATCCATCTAAACTTCGTAAATGCCCATTGTTCTGCACCAGAAGGTCCAGGCCAATGGTGCCTAATCCATCCAGGCCTTGAAGGCTGAACAAGGTGGCATTATCATTCACGATCACATGTCCCCTCACCGACAGGAGTGATTCCAGTCCAGCAAGATCCTGCAAGTCGCTGTTGTCAGATATTGAAAAATCTCCATTGACCTGTGTCAGTTGGCCTAGAGCTCCCAGATCGACCAGTGATCTATTGGCAGATAGTCGGACACTGCCTCCGATCCAGCGGAGTTGCTCCAACCCGTTGAGATTCATGAGTGCCCTATTAGAAGCAATGCGCAAGACACCGCCAATGCTCGTGAGGGCATCCAACCCCCTGAGATCTACTAAGTCGGCATTGTCGGTAATGATCAAATCACCACCAATCGATCTGATATTCGACAGACTGGACAGGTTATTTATGTCGCTTTCTAACTTATAACCAAGTTTTAAACTTCCTCCAATGTGTTGACAATCTGCATATAGTTTTGCAAAAATGTCGACATCAGCCTGGGTATTCAACACCACCCCTTCTGATGGGCAGGATTGCGCCATAAGGTCAGCACCAAACTGTACAGCAGAGAGGAGGGCTGCTAGGAGCAGCCAATTGAAACGTCGGACCGTAAGCATGGCTTTTCGATCTTTACACATAGTATCATCAGAGTACTAGGACCGATCCCACAAGGAAGCTACCAATTATCCCTGGAAAGTGCAACTAAAGAGCGTCAGTAGAAATACAAATGACCTCTTCGAAATGCATGTATGTGGCATGATCCAGATAAAAAGAAAGGTCCTCAAACCGTATGAGGACCTTTCTACTTCTAACTGTCATCTGGGATGACAAAAGGAGCTAAATCTTTCCTACCAACCAGGATTTTGTTTGACATTGGGATTTTGAGAAATCACACTAATCGGTACAGGCCACAAATAGTGCTTGCTCTCGTCAAATACTGGTCCTTCCCAGTCGGTGCCTTTATATACGTCGATATAGGGTACACCATCTACCATGGATGTCATGATGTTTGCCTTTGGATATCTTGCCACAGCAGCGTCGTCAAAGCGGATGCCAAGATCCGGTTGCTCTAACTTCTTACCTTGCTTCCAGCGACGTAGGTCATCATAACGGAAACCCTCCATAAACAATTCAACTCGACGCTCTCTTCTGATCTCAGAGATCAGCGCTGAAACATCGTCGTTGGCATATCTAGGATCCATTTGTACGGTAGCCATATCCAGATGTGGCATGGCCACTCGGTCACGAAGCAGATTAATACTGATGTCGAGATCTTCCTGTGTGATTGTGCCTAACTCCGCCATGGCTTCAGCATAGTTCAATAGGACTTCACCATACCTCATGATGATGGCAGGAGTCTGAGAAGTATTATAGGTAGCATGCGCAGCACCCACCTCATAGACTTTGATGATGTGGTATCCTGTTTCGATACGTAATCCTCCATCCATACCAGTGAGTCTTGGGTACGGTCTTGCTTTCTCAGCTGAGAAGTTCCTATTGTAGTTGTATACTAAGACATCGTCTGGATGCAATACGGTCTGGCGGAGTCGAGGGTCTCTATCTACAAAGACATCTTCGATCTCGGCATCCCCTTTATATAAGGGAGACAGCGTAATGGGCAATCCATCGGTGCATAGATAGTCCTCCACCATACTCTTGGTGGCACCACCATTATAGCCCTTGTGATAACTCTGTGCGTGGTTGGTAAAGATACCGCGCTCATACCTTCTCCAGTACATGACTTCGGGTACGCCGGTAAGATCGTCAGGTATCCGATGGTAAGCATTATAATCTGTCAGTGGATTTCCTGTGTTGTACAACTCATAGGGACCATTATCAATGATGTCCTTAGCGGCTGTAGCTGCTTCCTGCAACCACATATCTGCACCACCTAATCCATGATACTTACGCCAGGTGCCTTCAAACAGGCATACTCGAGATTTTACCAGCAAGGCTGCCCAGCGATTTAGTCGGCCAGGTCCTCCTCCATCTCCCCAATCATCGGGCAGATTCGTAGTGGCAAATGTCAAATCAGCAAGGACATTGTTCATCACTTCTTCACGAGGAGTACGAGGGGCATCGAGCTCTTCAGAGTCAATGTTCAGCTCGCGGTCGATCCATGGCGCATCTCCAAACTTATTCACCTTGTCTGCATAAAACCAGCCTCTGAACAAACGTGCTTCACCGATGTACTTATTCCTCGCTTCATCGCTGATATTGGCTTTTCCATAGTTTTCCAAACCGATGTTGATCGTACGAATAAAGCTCCAACCACCATTGCGGTAGCCATACCATTGCGGGCTGCTCGGCACGTTGTGTTTACCGGCACGCACCTGTTGATAGCGTGTATGACGGGAGTGACGTGGGGCAATATTATCAGAAAACTCATCGATCATCCACAAGTTCCAACGATGGCTACTGAAGCCGTTATGAAACGCCATCAGAATCGGAACATCGTTGTCATTACGCGCTTGGTCGTAGATGCGATTATTATAGACCATCAGATCGCTTTCGGTATTCCAAAACGTCTCTGCACTGATCTGGTCAAGAGGAGCTCGCTCCAAGAAATCATCGTTGCAGCTCACCAAGAAAAACAAGGCAAGCAGAACGAAACTATATTTATTTAAATAATTTTTCATCTTACTTATTTTTTTCTTCTATGATTTAAAAGGATACCCTGGCACCCAAGGAGAATATTCGCTGAAGTGGATATTCTACCGCACCATTGTTATTAAATTCATCAGCTAGTACATTTCTGCGCAAGTATTCCGGATCAAGAGGCTTCCTGATTTTGGACGCTTCCCAGAGGTTTAATCCTGACAGATAGATCTGGGCTTGACTCAGTCCTGCTTTCTGAATCAGAGACTGTGGTAGATTATAACCCAAAGTCAGAGCCTTCAGACGAATGTAGCTGGCGTTCTGCATAAATCGTGACTGTCGTCGCTTATTCTTACCATCTCTGGTGGAGATATGCGCTGCTGGAAAATAGGCATCTCTGTTGTCCTCTCTCCAAGTATCTGTCACATAGTACCACTCGGCATGTCCGGCATTCCATGGGAAGAAATACGTCCAGTTGCCATCATTGGGCCAGTAATCGCGTTTGCCAATACCCTGGAAGAAAGTAGTCAGTGAGAAATTCCTCCAACTGATATCTGCATTGATACCAAAGCTGTAACGAGGAGTTTCGTTGCCTATGATGATTTGATCACCCGGATCGTCCAGCGTATTGCTGCCAGGTCCTACTTCTCCATCTCCATTGAGGTCGGCATATTTGATATCTCCTGGTCGCCAGTTGGCACCGAGTCGCGACTGGTCTGCATGGGCGTCTACCTCGGCCTGGTCCTGGAAGATACCATCTGTCTTGTATCCCCAGATCTCACCAATCTTCTGACCCACATAACGTTCGTTTAGTGCGCCGGTGGGATTCTCGTACTTGGTGATCTCAGACTGCCAATCAGATAGAGCTAGTGTCAGGCGATAGTTCCAATCGGTACCAATACGGTCTCTCCAGGTCAGTGCAGCCTCCCATCCATTGGTTTTCAGGTCTGCGGCATTTTGTTTTGGCGCTGATGTACCCAAGGTAGCGGGAAATTCTACATCGGTCAGCATGTCCTTTGTTTCCCTGGTGTATATATCAAACGACGCATCCAGGCGCTGATTCAAAACGGTGATGTCGATACCAAAGTTCTTGGTGATGACCGTTTCCCAGGTTAGGTTGGGACTGACCAAACCTGCTGGAGATACATAAGGGGATCTGGATCCACCTGTAAACATATAAGGGGACTGGCCAATGCCCAATGTGGCAATGGCGGGGTAGTACAATTGACGATTTCCCGACTTCAAAATCTGATTACCCAAAGTACCATAGGAGGCTCGGAGTTTCAAGTTGTCAATGAAATCACGTGTGCCGTCCATAAAGGCTTCTTCAGATACTCTCCATCCCAAGGAGAACGATGGGAAGAATCCAAAGCGATCATCCGTTGGGAATCTTGAAGTACCATCGTAGCGACCATTGGCTTCGAAAATATAGCGGTCTTTGAAAATATAATTAAATCGATAGAACACACCTCGCAGTGACACATGCTCCTTACCTCCTTCGGTCACTTGACCTCCCACCGTAGCATTAAGATCCGTGATCAGCGGAGTAATCAAGGAGAATGCCTGGGCACCTTGGAAAGTATATCGACCCCACTCCTGGTTAAAGCCCACCATGGCTTTCACATAGTGATCGCCACCCGTCAGGTCTGGCGTATATTCTGCGTAGGAGTTAAAGACGTAGTACTGGTCATAGTCGTGTCTGTTTTCAATGAAGTCTGTACCACTAAATCCGTTATCCACCACAATATTGGTCAGGTCCGCGCCCTCTTGAACGACCTCCACCTTGCTTTGTACATCCTGGAAGTTGCGATGAAAGGTTTGGTAAGAGAAGCTACTCTTAATGGCAAATCCCTTAAAAGGGGTAATGTTTACTCCTTGAGTCAACCAAGTATCGTTGATCGTAAAGGTACGTCTGCCACCATCTTTGAGATAGGGGAAGAAATTGGTGCCACCAAAGTACCTGCCAATGTATTGCTCATATTCAGCCCGGTCACCAGGAACCAGATAGTGGTCCAAATCTGGAAATTGGATCTTATCCAGCGGATGCTGTCGAGCCAAAGTATTGATATTCACATCCCAATGGTAGAAGGTCGGTTTATCACTGTTCTGTGAGTTAAATACGATCTTTTCCTCCAATGAAAGCCAGTCATTGATTTTGAAATCGACTTTCAAAATGCCATTGTAGCGCTTAAACCTCTCATTGTTGAATGGTTTTAAGTATCCATCCTTGTTTAAGTGTCCGAGAGACACGTAATAATTAGCCTTATCTGTTCCGCCTGATACACTTAGGTCATATTTCTGCTGGGGAGCAAAATCGGTCATGATTTTGTTCTGGTAGTCATTGAAGCCATAGAACTGTAATACACCATCGACTACACCCCATTCTGGACCGGTTCCTTCTGAAAAGGCCTTGGTGGCAGCTACAAATTCATCGTTATAGCTTGGTGTGCCGGATGTACGGATGTTGGCAGCATTTCTTGCCAATACAAACTGGTATGGATCGGTGATGGGATCCATATGGAAGATCGGCTTGGCAGCAGAAAGTTCTGTACTAAGGGAGACTTGCGCTTTACCCGTTTTGCCTTTCTTGGTTTCGACTAGGATGACACCAAATGCTGCACGAGCACCATATACAGCAGCTGCAGAGGCATCTTTCAGCACGTTGATGCTGGCAATGTCGTTGGGATTGACCCGTTCCAATGCCATGGGTACTCCGTCTACCAATACCAGTGGATCACCACCATTGATAGATTCATAGCCCCGGATGTTGAAGTTGGCCTCAGAAGTGGGATCCCCATTTCTGATGGTCACATTCATATTGGGCACCAATCCCTGCAAGCCGTGACCTACGCTGGCGATGGGTCGCATCTCGAGTTCTTCGCCGGAAATGGCGGTCACCGCACCCGTAAGGTTGGCTTTTTTCTGGGTGCCGTAGCCGACTACGACGACCTCGTCCAGGGCAGCCACAGAGGCCTCCATCGTGAGGTCTACGCTATTGCGTCCAGCAAGCGCTACTTTCTGTGTGGCGTATCCTGTGTAGGAGAATACCAGCGTAGCATTCTCATCTTCCACTTCCAAGGAGTAGGTGCCGTCAAAATCGGTCACAGTACCCTTGCTGGTGCCATCGATTAAAATGGTCACTCCGATCAAAGGCTCTCCTGTCTCATCGGTCACTTTACCAGTCACAGTACCAAAGAAGACCTCTTCTGTACTCGTGACTGCTGTCTCACTGAGCTCTACAGCAGCATTTGTCGTATGTACAGACGACAACATTGCTATGAGCATGACGGGCAGTAAGCTTGCCCGTGCTCTCTTGTGTAGCAGTAACATTCTCATAATTCTGTTCGTTTTTAGTTTAATACTCAATGATTTATGACACAGACAATCAGACCACTTAGGATCTGATATCTGTGGTCGACAATATGGCAGTTCTTCTCAAACAAGTCTGAGAAGTAGTCTTTCCGTTTGAACAACTGGTCGGTGAAATGGTGGATAGGAGTGTTGTTGTTGACTGAAAACCAGGGTTTTCGTCTGGCCATTGGCACTGCATTTTTTCGTCCTGAAATAGGACATTGCCAGGCACTGCGGTTCGTTTTTCTTCGATTATTCCCAACTTCGGTTTTTAAATGGCAGTAAAAAAATCCGCACTAATGTAGTAAAATATCGTTAAGATAAACCTGTCCTCTTAAGAAAATTTTAACACCTAGAGTAGGAACGAAGAAATTTTAAAAACGCTGCTTGAGACATAGAACGCTATGAATTATGGGCTGTCATTCAGTGAGTTCTATCTTCTTTGGCAGGTTGCAAGCTGTCTGCATGGAGGAATTTGGGAGCTGAAATGGCAGACGTAGGGCTCACAGTGCTTCCGCCAAAGAATAACCCACCGTCGGGTGTGATGGTGGGTCCTGTCCAATACTCAAACCGCAAAAGAAAACGTACCTCTTAAGGAATCTTAATAACCAGGATTTTGGGTCACCACACCTCCTGATAGGTCGATCTCTGATTGAGGGATGGGCAGCAACTCATGTTTTCCTATGATAAAGTTCTTGCCGCTGGCCTGCAATGCATCAGCAGCGCGGCCACTGCGTATCAAGTCAAACCATCGGTGCTGTTCCATACCCAGTTCGACCCTTCTCTCCTGCCAGATGAGCTCTCGCAGCGCTTCCTGGTTGGTTTCAGTGCGTCTAGGAAGGATCTGGGGTGGCAGACTACCACGGGCCCTGTCGCGCACCATGTTTAAGTATGCAAGTGCCTCTTCTGATTGACCAAGCTCATTAAGGGCCTCCGAGGCCATCAAGAGTACATCTGCATAGCGCAAGATGCGAAGATTGCCGCCCCCCTCCCGGCCATTTCCTCGCTCTGGATCTGGTATCCAGGCCTTTTGATTGTACCTTTCATTAAACATCTCAGGATTGTCTTCGACAAAGTAGGAGCCGTCTGGAACCAATTCGCCCACATACAAGATGGTGGCCTCACGTCTGGGATCTCCCGGTTCAAAAGCGCGTACCAGATCATCGGATGGTCGATTGAACCCCCAGCCCTTGGTGGGACGGATGCCCTGCACCTGGCTGAATTGCAACCAGCCCCCATCCAAACTCGAGGTGGCCTGCACTTCAAATATGGATCCGGGGCCATTTTCACCCTCAATAGTGTGTATCTTATGGTAGCTTTCTGCTAAGCTGTATTCTCCTGAAGAGATGACAGATTGGGCATATTGGGCAGCCATCTCATAGTTCTTTCTGGTCAAGTAGACCTTTGCCAGCATACCTTCGGCGGCACCTTTGGTAGCACGTCCCAGTTCTGAGGTCGGATAAGCAGATTTGGTCGGGAGTACACCGGCAGCATCCTTCAGATCCTGCTCGATGATCCTGTACACCTCATCCACTGAGCTTCTAGCAATGGAAATGTCCTCGCGTTCTAAGGGGCTTGTCACCAGTGGCAATTCGCCCCACCAGCGCACCATTTTAAAATAGAAGTATGCACGCAAGAATTTAGCTTCGGCGACGATACGGGCTCTTAGGTCGACATCCATATCGATGTCTGGCACCTTAGCGATGACCCAATTAGCGCGTTTGATGCCCCGATAATAACCCTGCCAGGTGTCGTCGATGATTAAGCTCCCTGGATCCAGGGTGAGTTCATCTGCTGGTCGGATCGGCGCGCCGTCGGAAGGGGTGCTACCCTTATCTGCATCGTCGGAGATGATGTCTGTGAGGGCTATATAAGAAAAAACGTGTACTCGGAAATTCCTAAGGGTTTCGTAGCTGGCATTGATGGCGGATAAGGCATGACTTTCGTCGAGAAAAAAGTTGTCAGAGGTCAATTGACCCAATGGCTTTTTCTCCAAGAAGTCCTTGCTGCAGGATGCAATGACGACCAGGATGGCAAACATGGATAGCTTTTTCATAGCATTCTATTTTTAGTCGGTCTAAAACACAACCCTGATTCCACCAGTAAACACCTTGGCTGTCGGATAGATACCCCGGTCGATGCCATTCGACAACACATCTCCACTGCCGAATTCGGGTGTGTAGCCGCTATAGTCAGTGCTGGTGATCAGATTGGTACCGCTTATATAGATGGTCAATTGCTGGACTTGATATCGGCTCACAAACGCTTTGGGCAGGGTGTATCCCAAGTATACATTCCGGAGTCTGACAAAATCACCTTTTTCAAGAAACCTCTCCGATACTTCGTAGTTATGGCCACCGTTGGTCACCCTTGGTTCGACATTACTCGTGCCAGGTCCATTCCACCGGTCGAGGTACGAAATATCAAAATTGTAGGTGCCGAATCGAGCGGCTTTTTTGGAGTTGTAGATGACATTTCCCACCTGGCCATTGACATCGATGCTCACAGAAAAACCAGCGTAATTGAGCCCCAGACTTGTGCCCCAGATCACGTCGGGTATTGAACTACCGATAAAAGTACGATCGGCAGTGGTGATTGCTCCATCGTTGTTATGGTCTACATAGCGCAAATCTCCTGGCACCTCACCACCCCGGGTGGGAGACTCAGCAATCTCTTCTTCAGATTGAAAAACACCATTGGTCTGGTATCCATAGAATGCGCCAATCGGTAGACCTGGTACTGTGCGGGTGCCAAATTTTCCACCACTCAGGGATCCGCCGATCAGCTCCGCTTTGTTTTCTCCCAGGGCCAATACTTCATTGTCCACGGTACTGAGAATGATGCCGAGATGGTAATCTAATTGATCCCTGGTCTCCTTCCAGTCGATTTTCAGATCGAGGCCCTTATTGCGGACTTTTGCTGCATTGACAAAGGGAAAATTATCGCGAATACCAAAGTGACCCGGTAATGCGAGATCAATGAGTATTTTGTCCGTGGTACGGCTATAATAGTCGATCTCGGCCTGGAGACGGTTGTTGAGAAAACCCATCTCAAAGCCGGCATTAAACTGGGCAGTTTCTTCCCACTGAATGGCTGCATTGGGCAGACCTTCTATCGTGGCACCGATGGCCAATTTTTCGTCCGGCCCCAAGGCATAATAAAACGGACTGTTGACGAGCGGGCGACCTGGATATGCACCGATCTTGTCGTTGCCAATCACCCCCCAACTCGTACGAAACTTCAATCTGCTGAAGAGGGTCTGGTTGACAAGGAAAGCTTCATTGGTCAGATTCCAACCCAGGGCCAATGATGGAAAATAGCCCAATCTGTTGTCTGCTCCAAAACGAGAGGAACCGTCGGCACGAAGGGAGCCAGTAAAAAGATACCGATCTTTATATACGTAGTTGGCACGGAACAAATAGGATAGCATGGCCCATTCAAAGGCACTGTTTTCTGCATCCTCATCATCAGACTGGGCCGCGGCCAAGTACAAGAATTCATCGGTGCTGCCGATCAGATTTCTACCGGTACCATTCAGATTTTCCGAACTATACACTTGAGAAGTAATGCCTCCCAGCAGTGTGAGCCTATGGTCGGTCCACTCCTTATAATAGGTAAGTGTGTTCTCCCACAACCAATTTTGTACCTGATTAGAGCGCACTGTCAGGTCACTCTCTTCATTTCTTTGAGTAGCACTGACAAAGAACACGGGAGTAAAGGATTTTCCGTTACTCTGATCAATGTCTAAGCCCAGATTAGACCGGAAGGTGAAGTTCTTGAAGAGCGTAACATCGGCATAGGTGTTGCCTACGACCCGGTAGCTCTTGTTGCTGTTATTCGCATAGAAGATGGATGCTACAGGATTGCCAGTGCTGGCATTCACGCTGAGGTCGTTGAAATTTCCAGCTTCATCTCTTGGCGGTATGGTTGGATCAGCTCTGTAAACTGTACCAGACACATCAGGTGCCGAGGTTCGCCAATCTCGAATCAAGGCCAGGTTGTGACCGATGTCGATATGCGGGCTGACTGTGTACTCATTGTTGATTCGTAGTGTAAAGCGCTGATAGTTGGTGCCATGCTGGATACCCTCTTGGTCAAAGTAATCCCCACTCACCTGGTAGCGCATGGATTCATTTCCACCCCTCACGGACAACGAATGATTGTGCATCAGAGCGGTGCGGTAGAGTTCATCCTGCCAGTCAATTCCTTCATTAAAGACTGAGGGATCATCAAAGATGGTGGGCAATCTTTCATTACTTGCCAGCTCATTGGCCAAAGCGGCATACTCCCTGGCATTGGTCAATGCGATCTTATTCGATAATTGCTGGGCACCTAGATAGCTGGATAAGCTGACGATGGGTTTGGCAGTAATCTCGCCCTTCTTGGTGGAAATGATGATGACCCCGTTGGCCCCCCGTGACCCGTAGATGGCTGTGGCTGAGGCGTCTTTGAGCACCTCGACTGAGGCTACATCTTGCAAATTGACAAAGGAAATGTCGTCCAGCAGCATACCATCGACGACATACAGGGGTGAAGCGTCGTTGAGGGTGCCCACACCTCGGATCCGGATTTCTGCTCCGCGACCAGGTTCTCCTGTGGATGGTGTCACTTGTACACCGGCGATTTTTCCCTGCAGGGCCTGCTCAAAACTAGCCGTTGGTATCTTTTGCAGTTCTTCCGACTCGATGCTGGAAATAGACCCTGTCAAATCGCTCTTGCGCTGCACACCGTAGCCCACCACCACCACCTCTTCCAGGGTTTCTACATCGGCGAGCAGCTGTATGTCCCAGTTTTCGCGATCACCAGCCCTGACCTCCAGGGGCTTGTATCCGATATACGAAAAGACAACCACCGCCGACGGGCCAGTAACTGATAGGTCGAAGGTGCCGTCGAAATCTGAGGTGGTGCCCTGAGTAGGAATGCCTTGTTCGTAGATATTCACACCGATCAGTGGGTCGCCTTGTCCATCTGAGACCTTTCCGTTGATGGTCATCTGCTGTGCAGAGATCCACAGAGGTAGTAGCAACCACAGTGTGCTTGAAAGTCTTTTAAGTGTTTTCATAAATCTCCTTTTTTTCCATTCTCACAGAAAGCTGATACTATCTCTTTTCCAACCAACCTCCAGTGAAGCCTGCTTTTCTCAATCCCGATCTTATATAAGGACTTTTCTTCATCAGATCCCAAACCAATTCGTTGCGGTGGTTCTCCAGCTGTATTAAGATGGGCCCCTGGTCGATACCTAGATAGTCGATGTCAAACCAACCATCATCTTTAGTTTCATCACTAAAAGTATAGCTGAGGTTGAAAGCGTCTTTAAAGCCGTAGTCGCCGATCAGATGATCGTATTGGGTGGTCCACATATGCTCTAAGGCAGCTATGCATTCTTTCGGTGCAAAGGGTATGGATCCACCAGCCGCCGTTGGTGCAATGGTGCCATCGTCACGAATGCGTGTAGCCGATGCTCCCCGGGCTGAGTACGTCATGAAGCGAAGACTATCTCCATGCCAAACCTGCCAATCTCCTGCTGGGCCATCGCAGGCGGTGAGTCCCCATTGGTTGGCACCATAGCCCACAAATTGCCTGGGATTCTCTATGCAGTAAGCGCGATTGGCCAACGTTGCCCTACGGGAATTCTCAAAATAATCGATCCCTTTACCACGCATGTATGCATCTCGGATGCCCCGGAAATCAACATACATATGGCTGTACTGATGGCCAAAGAGTGGTGAAAACTGGAGGTAGTCATAGCCTTGGAAGGAACCCCACTCATAGGTAGATGTCCATCCATCCCAGGCATCATCGGCTATGGGATGGGTCGGCGAACCCAAGGCCATGATGATAAGGATCATCGCCTCATTGTAGCCATCCCAGGATGACTTGATGTATCCCCGCTCAGGCCTCCATCCCATGCTGAGTTTCCCATCGTTGACATACATCCAATCCCATTCTACCCTGCGAAATAGCGCATCTCCGATGGATCTGATCTCTCTTTCTGTCTCATCATCCCGATCGAAATAGGCGATCGCCGACAATATGCCCGCCATAAGGAGGGCAGTGTCGATGGAAGATAACTCGACATTCTTGTAGCGCAGCGCCCTGTCAATGGTTAGGAAATGATAGAAAAACCCTTTATATCCACTTACACCCGTACTGTCGGGGCCTTGAGGTAAATCCCACAGAATTTGTAAGGTGGCCAGGGTGCGCTCTGCAGCCTGAGATCTGGATACATACCCTTTCTCTACCCCGACCAGATACGCTGTAAATCCAAAACCTGTAGCTGCAATGCTCGAAAACCTCAGTTTTGGATGACGATCTGGAATTTGCAGGTTGCCATCGTATGCCAGATCCCAGAAATAGCCAAAAGTCCTTTTCTGCAGTTCATCAACGGAAAATGGAGTCACTTCTTTCAAATGCTTGCTCCGTGATGATCGCTGTGTAGACTGACAAGCAATGAGCATGGCCAGCAGTAGATAGGTATAAAAAGCGGTCTTGGTAAAAAAGTGATGCATGCCTCAGCTTGAGATTAGTAGAGACATGAGCAGGCCCTCACCTGCTCATGTCTTCCATGATTAAATAATTATTGCTTGAAGAACTTTGCATGGCCACTCAACTTGCCCTGCAGATCAAATATTTGCATAAAATATAGTCCTTCTCGCAATGCAGATACATTGATCTCAGATTCTAGTTGTGAGCGATCTCGCAGTGTCATCATCTTGATACCCACGGTATTGAAGATCTCCACTTTGCTGAATTCTCCCGGTGATGAAATTCTGACGACATCGGAGGTAGGATTTGGATGTACTACCAGCCTAGGTACTGGTGTGATCTCAAAAATCGCCGTAGAGCTTTCGCAGGTGGTACCTCCCACTCTGATGTTGTCAAAGAAGTAGATCATGTCTTCCGTTGGAATAGTTTCAAAGTCCAAGATGATGGATACTGTTTTGAATTGATCGTTTGGCAGGGTGCTAAAATTCCAGGTGATGGTCTGCCATTGATTGGGTGTAGTGTACATCTCGATATTATCCGGAGTATTACCTACCGTCTCACCATTCTCCACCTTCAATCCCACCATGGCTTCATGATCCATCCATACATCCATGCTGATGGTCTGGTTGTTTGGGTCGACCCAATTGATGGGAGTCTCTCCGCGCAAGAAGGCACCAGCAAACTTCTGGACTCCGTCGCTGTTGTCACCAATCCCTGCTGATTCAACAAATCGACCAACGCTGGATGAATTATTCACATCATCAGGACTGGGATTGGCCACGACCTTGATGGTACTGTCCCGATAGGTTCCGTTAGCAAAGTACATCCAGCCGGTAGGATTAAAGGGATCTGTTTCAAAATTAATGATGCAGTCTTCGAAGGGTGCTAGTCCCCAACTGATATCATCCCAATAATAGACTTCACCCACCGTTGCTGGCTGACCAGCATTCATAAACAGCACCAATTTAGTGTGACCTTTGCCCGCAGACTCACTAAAGTCCACTGAATAGGTGACCCATGTTTCGGTTTCTGTCACGTCCATAAATACTTCTTGCACACCATCTCCACCTTCCAATTTGAAAAGCATGGGCACGGCGCTGGGAGCCCAGATTTTCATCTTGAGCTGATTGTAAGTACTGAGATCGATCGGTGTATCAAATTCATAGACTACCGAAGCCCAGTTTCCGTCGGGTTCGGTATACTGTCCCACGGTGGTGCTGTTATTGCCTTGGGAGATGTCGGGATTGTTGACCATTACTAGATCAGCAGCCCCAGTCGTGAGGTTGGCATTGCGTTGACATTCAAAGTCATCGACAACCTGCGGATCTACTTCTACTCCCTCACATACGTCGACCGTGGTCTCTCCAAGAGAAAGGTTGTCGATGTAATAGGTATCAGAGGTGCCTTCGTTGATCGCCGTAAAGGTCAAGTTGATTTGCTGAAAATCAGTGATGGTGGCTACGGAAGAGAAGTCGAAGGATAGGGTTGTCCAGACACCGGTTTCGGTGATATCGCGCATCACGTCGCGGGTGCCCTCCAACGGACTTACCAGTTGCATGGTCATGCTAGAGGCACCTTCAGGAGCCCAAACATCCAAGTTGAGCTGAGTACTTTCAGATAGGTCCAGGTTTGCCAGGAGGATGGCAGAAAGGGTGCTGATGGCATTGGCGCCGGTAGCATACTCGCCTACGGAGTCGCTGGGATTGACATCACCTTGGTCAGGGTTGGCGATCACCTCAAAGGTACCGTTGGCCACGTCTCCATTGAGGGGAAGCCAGGCCAGATTGGGACCGTCCTCAAAGTCTTCCAAGATTTCAGCTGAGACCACCTTTTCTGTCCAGACAATCTCATCTACATAGAAAGTCGTGGCCTCGTCAAAGGCTACATTGGGAGCAAGGATGATGGTGATTTTTTTGTGGTCTTCTGCGGCAGCCTCGCTAAAGTCAGCACTGTAGTCCACCCAGGTATTTGCTTCAGGCACGTCGATAAATAGTTCCCGGGGCGGGGAGGCTCCACCTTCGATTTTGAGCAGGACCCGCTCGGCTACTGGCGACCATACTTTGACATTTAAGGTGTTTAAGGTCGAAAGATCAATGGGATTGTCATAGTCGGCCACGATGGCTGCCCATTTTTCACCGGCGGGTTTCATGTATTGCCCTACCGACACCGTGTTGTTCACAGGTGATAGATCTGGGTTTTCCACGACAGTGATTTGATCCCAGCCATTGGCGTAGGTGGCATTGCGTTGACATTCGAAATTGTCGACCAGTCCAGGCAGTGGTTCGGTACCGGCACATTCGCCCGCAGGCATCAGCACAAGATTATCAAACAAGTAGGTGTCGCTGCTTTCTTCGACTCCGGGATCAAAGAATAAGATGATTTTGGTGAGGGTTGTGAAATCAGCTGCATCGCTGAAGTCCATGGTGTAGGTGCGCCAATTATGGGTTGTGGGTATATTTGATCGTACTTCTTTGGCTTCTCCGGCACCTTCAAACTTGAGGATGAATTCGCTGGCGACAGGAGAAAAGATATCGATGCTAACCGAGTTAAACACGGAGAGGTCGATCGGTGCCTCTTGCTCATGGATGAACAAGCTGAATTTGTGGGAGTCTGATTTGGTGTAGGAGCCAACATTAGTGCTGGTATTCAGGCCCATCGGCTCGGGATTTTCAACGACGCCGTTGTAGGTGCCATTACGCGCTTCCCAATCTAGCCGGGCTCCGTCTTCAAAGTCTTCCAGGACCAGCATGTCCGCCAGCGGCTCTGCTGTGAGGTTATCAAAAAGATAGGTTTCCGCATTTTCTTTATTGCCAGGCGCAAAAAAGAGAATGATGGTATTTAGTTCAGTCAGATCTGATCCTCCACTAAGGTCATAGGAAAGGGTGGTCCACGTTGAGTCAGGAATGCTCCTTCTATCTTCTACGGCACCACCACCTTCCAGTTTCAAAAGTACCTCAGTAGCCACAGGCGACCAGACTTGCACTTTCCAGAGGGTGTTGACAGATAGATCAATCGGAGAATCAAGCACAGCTTTAAACAGGCTAAAACCATGCTCACCTGATTTGCTGTAGGATCCTACATGTTCACTGGCATTCCCAACGAGATCAGGATTGGCAATGATGCCATTGAAGGTGCCATTACCTGCTTCCCAAGTGAGTTTTCCTCCATCCTCGAAGTCTTCCCAGATCTGCTGGCTATAGGTCATCGCAGCAGAGAGAAGAAGGATCAGAAATAGTAAATTCTTTTTCATTTTTCTACTTTTTAAATTGATTGATATAAAAATGTTGGGCTGAGCTACCTTTATTTCTTGACAAATTTTTTGATGACGGAAGTGTGGTTAAGATCGATGCGTAGGAAGTAACCTCCCGGCGGCAATGATTGGACACTGAATTGCCGGATAGATTCGTGAGCACTTTCAGGCTGAATGGAAGAATGTCGACCGTTGAGGTCCATCACAGCAGTCTTTAGGCCGACGGCACCTTTTGGAATTTCTATCGTCAATAGTTCGTCTGTAGGATTCGGGTAAATCCGGATTTGGTCGAAAATAGTTTCGCTTGCAACCAGTGTTGTCGTGGAATCAGAGACGAATCCAATGGCATCAAGGGCACCCGATATCTCAGGATTCTTCATAAAGAGTTCCCACAATAATCCTGAACGATGGTTTTCGATCATACAAATGATGGGTCCTTGATCAATGGCTAAATAGGAGTCAGCGTACCAGTCGCGCGTGGGATTGAACGCATCATAGAATCCCATCGGTCCCCAGACTTTGGTTCGGTAGGTTTGGAGGAGGTGCCGGATCGCAGCCAGTGACTCCTCGGGAGTATACACGATTGAGCTGATCGATGCCGACGGTGTAATGGTGCCGTTGTCGGCATTGGTGTTTGGGGCATGAGCCCTGTATCCATCGGGATCGTCGCTCGCCGTCAATCCCCAGCAGTCGGACCGTATCCTACAAATTGCTTAGGATTTTCGATGCAATAGGCCCTGTTTATCAACGTTTGGTTTGCCCCTTGAAAATAGTAGTTGGCGTAAGCGTCTCGTTTGTTCCTCGGATCAAAGCCTAAGAACGAATAATGCGTGAAGAAAAGAGGTCCCCCCGTGCCGCGTCCTACCTCCAACTTATATCCATAGAAAGTTTGATTGTTGACGTAGTTGGTACTGACCCAACCCTCATGGTAAAGGTTTGCTGGTACTCGATGTGTGGGAGAGGAGATGGCAAGGATATAGGCGATCATCGTCTCATTCCAGCCCCTGATCGGCAAGTTAATGTCGAATCCGTGGTTGGGTGACCAATGCCAGAAAAGTTGTTTTTGCACCTGCTTTCGATACCAATTCCAATTGACATCTTCAAATAGGGTGTTGATGTCTTGTCTAATGTTTGCTTCAGCTTCCGTGTCTGCATCAAAGTATGACCTGGCGGTAAGAAGGCCTTGCAGCAAAAAAGAAGTCTCCACCAGATCTCCTCCATCATCTTTAGCACTGAAAGGGATGACTTTTCCTGTGCCACCATGCAACCAATGCGGCCATGCTCCATGAAACCGATCGGCATCCTGGAGGAAATCGACCATCTGTCGTAAGCGATTGAGGCCCTCTTCTCGTGAAATGAAATGCCGGTGCATGCCGACAAGGATCGCCATGATCCCAAAGCCAGAGCCTCCACTGGTCACCAGGTCACCAGAGGTGTTTCGCTCCCGAGCCATCCCGGAAATGGGATGAGCAAAATCCCAGAAATATTTGAAAGTGGCCGCTTGGATGGCCTCCAGCAAAGAATCGTCCTCTAGCATCAGCAATTGATCCACCTCGTCGATAGGCACCGCGGCGCGCTGGTATCGATAGTTGCTGTCACCGTTGGAGACCGGCTGGGCAGCACATTGCAGGAGCGCGCAGCACACAAAAGGATAACTTTTACGGAGAAAAGTGGCACCTTGACGATGACATCTGATCGTAAACCAAGCAAAGAGATTAGCCAATATCCAATAGAGCATTAACCGGGATTATTCTCAAAACTCAATCTAATTTATTTGTAGTGCGAATGCTTGAAATCGACCTCATCCTCACTACGCCAAATGTCAATTAACTCATCATATCACTCATGATTAGGATCGTAAGATACAGATTATCAGTTACTAATGATTGAGGAGAGCATCACTGATACTACGCCAAATCGGAAGCATAGTGATCAATAAGAAATTAAGAGGTCGACTAGGCTGTCATCCTTGTCAAGATGCATCTTTTTTCGCAGTCGATACCTTTTGTTTTCCACACCACGCAGAGAAATGTTGAGCAAGGGCACAATTTCTTTAGAAGTCAGGTTCATTTTAAGATAGGCAGCCAATCTGAGGTCACTGGCTGTCAGCTCTGGATAGTCGCTCTTGAGCGATTTGAAAAATCCGCTATGCACCTCATTGAAATTGGTTTCGAAGACTTTCCAATCGTTTTGATCGGTGATGTTGCGCTGTAGGCGGATCATTAGGCGATTGTATTCCGGGTCAGAGAGGGAAGCACCCATACTTTTTTTGAGGACTTTCAGATCATCCCGAAGCTCCATGATCACCTTGTTTTTTTGGATGACATTCATGGTTGAGTCAGCCAGTTGTAGACTTTTGGATCTGACTTGATTTTCAAGCATTTGATTCTCCATATTAAGCTTCTGTCGATGTAGTTCACGTTGCTTGGCGATCTCCAGCCTTCTTTTATGAAGACTTAGCCTTCGATTGAAAAACCTAATGATGGCAAGGGTGGCAAGAATCAAGAGGATGGTGAGCGCAATGGCGGCTATCCAGGTCTCATGCCAGGCTGGTAGAATCTCAAAGTTTACGGAAGCATTCTGGTTACTATGATCTGCACTAAGATGGAAAGTATAGGTTCCACCTCCTAGGTTGGTGTATTCTGCCGACGTTCCTGAGGACCAAGGCGACCAGGCGGCATCGAATCCTTCCAGTCTGTAGCTAAACAGATTTTTCTTGCCAAAACTGAGTGATGCAAATTCTAATTGGATGCGTGTCAGGTTGTTCGGAAGCTTCATTTGGGACCATTTGTTCCTATGTAGATTCCACCGCTCAATCTTGTCTCCACTGCTGAAATGGGCAGAGAGCCTGGTGATCATTGGCTGAAGTGGTGAAGAGCTTTTTATGGGGGCCTTGCGATCCAAGAGTGCATATCCCTCCTCCAAGCAAATCAAATAGTATTGCGTGTCGATGGCAAAAATTCGTTCAAATCCAGGTACGACTTCCAGTGAAAAGCTGCTGGCCAGGTGGTCGCCATTCCAGTAGTCCACGTTTTGATGGTTGATATGAAATTGTTCGTGGTCGAGTCCATTCAGGATCTTGGTGCCCAGCGATAGATGGTGGTAACCCGGATAGAGGGTGAACTCCTGCGTCTTCTCTCCATATTGATAGTATCTTCCTTTGGCGAAGAAAAAAAGCGAATCATTGATCTCGTGCAGTTGGATTTTATAATCGGTGGGCAAACCCTGGTCTATACTAAATGATTGCAGATCCTTGATCTCAAAGGCATCCCCTTCAAATCGGATTCGGTGTAAACCGCGATAGGGATTCACTGCCCAGAGCCAGCTATGCTGGTCGAATGCCACCTGACTGACCACTTCGCGGAAGCCATCAATTTGTCGGTCGAACTGCCACCTACCCCGTTCATCCTGTTTGTACAAGACCAGCCCATTGTAGGTACCCTGAATGATTTTGTTTGGGTGATTGGGCACATGACAGAGGTCCCATCCTCCCGAAATACTTGAGATCTTGCGTGCATCCCTGTCTTCGATGATATAGGTCCCGCTGTTGTGACCACATATCAGCTGATCATTAATAAGCTGTAAAAACCAGACCTGACCCTGAGTGCCCGGTATCAGTTCAAAGGGAGATTCATCAGAGAAGCTTGCTTTCCAATGTTTGCAAAATAGCCCTTGATTGGTACCCACATATAGCTGGTCCTGGGCCAGCATCGCTGCATAGGGCGTACCCATTTGACCGGTGAAATCTCGGTGAAAGACGATGGGATCGTGTATGTTAATGTGAGAGATTCCATCATCCGTTCCAACCCAGAGATGGCGTTCCCGGTCTTGAAAGAGGGAGAGGACAGTATTGTTGAGAAGCCCGGACTGCTTGTTGATGTGATAGACGAGGTCCCCATCCTGATCCAACACATATAAGCCATCCGATATGGTACCAACCACCAGCAGATCACGGTCAATGTCCAGAATATTATTGATTTGATGTGCCTGAAAGCTGGCATTTGCCTCATGCTGCCATGGCCTTAAACCTGCCTCCTCATCGAAAAGAAAGAGGCCATGCCGTTCAGTGGCCATCAATAGGGTGTTGGGCCCACCAGACTGAATGCCCACAATTTTTACATCACCGATCTGTTCATTGCTCAATACCGGAAGGAATGCATCCTCCCGCGTCAACTCCATAAGACCATGACCCACCACCTGCAGGTAAAATCTGTCATGGACGCCATAGATGAATCGTATGGAATGGGGTGGTGTCACCTGGTACAAGCGATCATCTCGATAGCGGTATATGACACCGAAAGACTGGAAGAGGATGTCATCCTCTTGTTTGATGATGTTCCAGATTTCTTCATTTTGGTGTGCCTTATCTTCCAACCGGGATGATAGGCTGTGGTATGACCACTGTCCATTTTCTGTGCTGGGACTCCAGTACCCAAACTCTCCGTAAGCCCCACAATAGATCCGATCGCCGTCCACACAGATCGTCCTGATGATCTGTTGGGTGGGTATTTGGTACAAGTGCCAATTTTGACCTTCGTACAACAGTAGTCCACCTGTATTGGCAAAGGCCATCAGACCTTCTTCCGTTTGGTCTACCTGCCAGTTTTGCTTTTGTGCCTGGTATTCTTGCTTAGAATGATTGGTGATTTTGGGTATTTCGGCGTACAATACATGGGGCGTTGACATGAGCAGCCATACCCAAATCCAGGTCTGAAAAAAGCCAGGGATCCGATATGTACCCAAGGAGCAGCGCATAAGATCGACTTTAGCAGTTGAAAGCTACAAATTCCTCATAGAATGGTATCCATGAAGCTAATTGGTTGATGGTGATGGTTGCTTTTGCAAAGTTCTTCAGATGCTGGATGAAAGAACTTTCTGTATTATGTACTTTAAAGGTCATTAAATTAGCAATCATGTCTACCAACTACCAGTCTACCTCTCGTAGAAAGTTCTTTCGCAAGACCATAGCAGCGGCATTTGGTGCCAGCTTGGGCACCCCCTTGATGGCTTCTACCCGGTTTCGGGAGAATTATGAAGGGAACAAGGAAGGCATTGTGATTACCAAGCTTGAGACTTTTAAGGTGAAACCCAGGTTTTTATTTCTTAGAGTGCACACCGACCAGGGGATTGTGGGACTGGGAGAGCCCATTACCGAGGGGCGTGCCGATACATGCGCTGAAGCCGTCAAAGAGATATCTCCTTATCTGGTCGGCAAAGACCCAAGGCGGGTTATGCATCACTGGCAGGCTATTTACCGGCATACTTTTTATCGTGGAGGTCCCATCCTGACCAGTGCGTTAAGCGGTATTGAGCAGGCTCTATGGGACATCAAGGGCCAAGCACTGGGAGTGCCTGTCTACGAGTTGCTGGGTGGTCCCACCCGTGATCGCATCCGGGTGTACGCACATGCACGCACTGTAGACCGCATCCGTGCCGCCAAAGCAGAGGGCTACACAGCTTTTAAGACGGGCGTCAAGAACGCTCGCCAGTCTGGCATCGTGGCTTCACCCAAATTTATCGAGGAGGCCACCGAAGCTTTTGCTGAGCTGCGGTCTGCGGTGGGTGATGATGCGGATATCGGCATCGACTTTCACGGCGCCATCAGCCCCCAAAATGCAGGACTGTTGATCAAGGCCCTGGAGCCCTACCAGCCATACTTCATAGAAGAGCCCATCAACTGCCAAAACGTGGATGTGATGGCACAGTTGGCCAAAGAAACACATCTGCCGATTGCCACCGGTGAGCGCATCTTTACTAAGTGGGGCTTCCGTGAGATCCTCGAGAAAGGAGCCGCTTCGATTTTACAGCCGGATCTCTGTCATGCAGGAGGCATCTTTGAAGGGCGATTGATAGCCGGTATGGCGGAGGCTTATTATGCGGGTATTGCGCCGCACAATCCGCTGGGTCCCATCTCATTGGCATGTGGCCTGCAACTAGCCGCCAGCATACCCAACTTCTTATGTCAGGAGCAAGTGACACTGGGTGAGGGCTACCTCACCGAGCCCTTCGTGGTCAAAGATGGTCACGTGGACCTACCCACTAAGCCCGGCCTGGGCATCACTTTAGACGATGCCGCCCTGGCAGATAAGATGGGCCACGATTGGCGCAGCCCGGAGACCTACATGGAGTCGGATGGCAGTGTGGTGGATTGGTGAGCTTCGGATCCTTGAGCGGTTCGGATCCTTGAGCCCGCAGGGATCAGGGAGCCGGACTTGGAAGCCGGACTTGTAACTTGTGCTCCCAAATCCCGCAATTTAGTTTGAGATATTATTTGCGATTGCTTGTTTAACGTGTGGTGCCAATGCTATAAGTTGGTGTGGCGTGCTCTGGGATCCCGACGAAACGTTGGTTCGGATCCTTGAGCCCGCAGGGATCTGGGAGCCGGACATGGGAGCCGGACATGTAACTTGGGCTCCCAGATCCCGCAATTTAGTTTGAGATCATACTATGCGATTGCTTGTTTATCGTGTGGTGCCAATGCCAAATGTTGGTGCGGCGTGCTCTGGGATCCCGGCGAAACGTCGGTTCGGATCCTTGAGCCCGCAGGGAACTGGGAGCCGGACATGGGAGCCGGACATATAACTTGGGCTCCCAGATCCCGCATTTTAGATTGAGATATTATTATATGATTGCTTGTTTAGCGTGTAGTGCTAATGCCAAAAAGTTGGTGCGGCGTGCTCTGGGATCCCCACACTCCCGTCAACCCAATAAAGTTTCCGATAAACACGATATTGGTCAGATGGATGCAGATGCGCATGTGTCAAGGGGATGGCGGTCCCTTCTAAGCCACCCTCGTTGGTATAACCTTTTACAGGAGCTGTTGGGAGCGAATGCGCACAGGCGCAAGTTCTACCATAAATATTTGCAACTGCGAAGCGATGCTCGAGTGCTTGATGTAGGTTGTGGTACCGGTATATTGGCATCGTTGATCCCTGAGGATATCGAATACATCGGATGCGACATGGAGGCCAGGTATATTGAATATGCCCGGACACAGCATTCTGGGAGACATACTTTTATGGTGGAGAACATAGGGGGAGAAGTACGGGAGGAGTGGCGTGCTTCCTTTGATCTGGTAAATGCTCACGGGTTGTTGCACCACCTGAATGATGCCGATGGTGATGCACTTCTGCAAACTTGCCATGCATATCTGAGACCGGGTGGCAGGATGCTCACTGTGGACGGCGTTTTTCATGAAGGGCAGTCCAAGCTAAGCAGATGGATGGTCTCCCAAGACCGCGGTCAGAACATCCGCACACCGAAGGGATATCTGGACGCTGCTCAGCGATATTTCTCATCCGTAGATGGATTTGTTGACGACAAATACACAAGAATTCTACCTTACAGTGTTTTTATCATGATTTTGCAGCGATAGATGCCACAAACACATACCATAAGTACAGTTACGCCAGTGTATCGGGGCGCTGCATATCTTGAGAAGCTTGTGCAAGAATTGGCTCAATTGAGGGAGCTGCTGCAAAATGAGACAGAGACCATCAGGCTCGAAGAGAGTATTTTTGTGCTCGATGGCTGCGTGGATGACTCAGATGAAATTCTTGCCAGGTTAGCTGGTGAACATAGATGGATCAGGGTGATCTCGCTCTCGCGAAATTTTGGCCAACATCCCGCTACTGTGGCGGGCTTTCTGCACAGCAGTAGTGATTGGGTGGCCACATTAGATGAAGATCTACAGCATAGACCTGAGCACATAGTGCATCTCTGGGAGAGAGTCACATCACAAAGTGCAGACATCGTCTATGCGATGCCAAATACAAGTGTACATGGCTCCGTAATCCGGGATAAGCTGTCCGTCCTGTTTAAGCGGTTGATTGGCAGGCTTTCGGGGACTCCTCAAGCCAAGTATTTCAATAGCTTTCGCATTGTCCGTGGGGAGATTGCACGGGCGGCGGCGGCTATATCCAGACATCAAACTTACTTAGACATTGCTTTAAGTTGGTTTACCACAAGGGTGGTGACCTGTCCGTTGACGGTGTCAGATAGGCGTTTTCGGTCTTCAGGACAGACGGGCTATTCGCTATGGAGGTTGATGGGTCACGGCAAACGAATGATCATGACCACCAAGATGAAGTTTTTGCGATGGGGACTCTTCTTTGGCATGATCGCTTTTGCTTTCAGTGTGGTGTTAGGCTCATATTCCTTGATAGCTCGGATTTTGGATTTCGAGAACATCGGTGTGCAGGGCTGGTCCTCCCTAATGCTGGCGATTTTGCTCTTTGGGGGCTTGGCGTCCTTGATGCTGGGTGTGGCGCTGGAGAGCATCTCTGATATGCTGATGGGCATCAACGGGAGGCCTACCTTTTTCGTTGTTGATCGTACCAGAGATCAAGAAATTTGTCGCTCACTTCAGGACATCAATCATGAGAATCTACCTGCTGAAAAATCCTGAGAAAAACGGACGGACGCTTGTCCTACACTTTGGATTGGGTCAAATTGGCTCCGCCATTTTCGATCGGCTCTACAAATCCGGACATGTATTGAAGCAATTATATGTGCCCATGACCTGGAAGGAGGTTGATCTTACGGAGTTCTTCCAAATGCTCAAACAGACCATGCATGAGTTTGCTCCATTTCCCATCGGTCGCTGCCTCGTCATCTGGTCAGCAGGGAAGACAGATTTCCTTTCTAATAAGCAGGATACCATGAAGGAGTTTTCCATGTTTCGGCATTGCTTACGTAGTACTAGTACCTTACTTATTGAGCAATACGGTGTGCAGCCGGATCTATTCTTGATGGGATCAGCAGGAGGTCTGCATGCGGGTCAGCAATATGTCGAGGATCCACTTCACCTACTTGCCATCAACGAATATGGCAGGCAGAAGCTCCGTGAGGAGGAGTTTGTCAGGGAGGCGGGCCTTTTTGGTAGGGTCTCAATTTTTCGCATCAGCACCGTTTATACGGACAGTGCCCGGCATGCCCACAGGGGTATTGTCAGTACCTTGCTGATCAATGGTGTACGAGGGGCAACCACTCAGCTCTACGGTAGACCGGGCACCTTACGAGATTACGTCTATGCCGGTGACTTGGCCAGATTTGTGGTGGATCAGATCTTTCATATGTTCTCAGCTCCTGTAGTACAGTACGTGGTGTCTACCAGACCGATATCGATTTTTCAGTTGCAAGCGATCGCAGAACGCATTTTGCGCCGAAGGTTGTACGTCACCTATCAGACAGATCAGCGCAATATGGCATCTGTTTTCTTTGCACCCAGCATGAAGCCTTCCGGACTCTATGTTTCGGATATCGGCACACAGATGACGGTGCTTGCGCATCGGCTGGCAGGTACACATCTCATGGGTCATGCATAGGTCCTACTACAATCAGTATTACGAGCTGGAGCGCTCCCATTGGTTTTTCCTCGCTCGTAATGAGATCATCATGACTTTTGTGAAGTCCTTGGTTGCTGGAAGGAAACAGATCAGCATCCTCAATATCGGGGTCGCTACCGGCCATACGTCCATTCTACTGAGTCAGCTTGGAGCAGTGACTTCTTTGGAGTATGATGGGGATTCTGTGGCGTTCTTGCGAGAGCAGCATCCAGAGTTGGCCGTGATTCAGGGCTCCATCACCAGCCTGCCCTTTGCTGAAGACGCCTATGACCTGGTCTGCGCTTTTGATGTTATCGAGCATGTGGATGATGATCAAAGGGCCATCGAGGAAATGAAGCGGGTATGTAAGCAGCACGGCCATTTGGTGGTGACTGTACCCGCATTCATGGCCTTGTGGAGCAGTCATGATGAGGTGAATATGCATAAACGCAGGTATACCATGCGCAGCCTGATGCGGCTGTTTGAGAGGGAGCACATCATCTATCGTACCTACTTTAACTTTTGGTTGTTTGTGCCGATTGCTGTCTTTCGCATCCTCAGGCGATGGCTAAACATCCTACTGGACAAAACATCAGTTATGGAGGATGAGGTAGGTGCCGATTTTCGTGCTATGGGACATAGTGGGCTGATAAACAATATGTTGAGAAGGATTTTGGGCAGCGAAGCTTCAATGGTGAGACGCCGCATCAGGTTGCCGTTTGGGGTGAGTTTGTTGGTGGGGGTGGAGAAAGGGTGAGAGAAGTGAAAGAGGATAGAAGATGGAGGTAACCATCTTGGTGCCAGCTATGCTTTTTAGGAGTCCACTGCAAGAAAGTGGTTTCCTCGAGAACAGATTTATCTCCATTGCACCCCAAGGATCGTTTAGCCCCTGAGATACAAGCATTTATAAGAGAGGCCAATGTGAGTGTAGTTGCCAGGAAGGGGTAGGTGAGCCTTCATTTTTTGGAAGTTGATGTCATTTCGCAGGAATCTATCTAGAGTACCTGTTGTGGTTGAAGATGTGCCTAGTAGCGGTTATTTGGAATCAGGATCGTGGTACCAAGGTAGGTGGTATGGTTGAAGTGGAGGATAGCAATCTTATGGAGCACATTAGTTACTCAACAGAATTGTGTTTGGTATGTTGAAATGCATCTTGTATCTTGACTTGGAGTACCTCCAATTGGCTTGATAATAAGTGGCTAAGTATGAAAATTAGATGTTCATTTGTTTCTACGGCTCTGTTCTTATCATCGTTCTTCCTTTCAGCTCAGCCTCAGGAATTCACACAACTACCAATTGAGAGATTTACAATGTACTTTGAAGGTAAGCCGGTTGACCCCATCGAAGTTCAGAAGCATAATTTTGATTACAATAGTATATCGATAGGTATTATTGGAATCTGGAAGTATGGATCAGACATAAGCCAGTTTAGGGAATCGGGTCCGCTATGCATCAATTACTATAACACTTTTGATGATGAGGATGGTCAGCCTGTTTTTGTGACGAAGCAATTTGATGCAGAGCTGATCTTTGAACTCGATGATGACGGCAAACCACTAGTGCGGTACGAATCGCCCAGGATGGGTGAAATTCAGATCGTGATAGCCAATCCTCACATATTGATGACATACTATACAGACAAGACAACAATTGGAGTAGGACTACCATTTGATAAAAATACATATTATCCAAGGGGGCCATTTGTCTTCAAAGTGTTTGATGGCCAGAACGTGATTACTACTAGACCTTTTCAAGTAAGAAAGATTGATGATGAGCGTTATGATATTGATGTTGTCCGAGCAGATTTTCCGCTCGAGCCAACTCCTTGTGAGGAAGTAATATCGGCTGTGGATCACTATCTTGATACGGTGAAGATGATATTTGCTTACGAGGGCTATGCAGAGGATTATACACAATTAGTGAGACGGTACCCTAACTACTGTGGATACATCAAGGACCGGGTGTTGAAAGCATCTACAAAAAGAGGACTACGCATATACATTGATGATTATATGAGGCCCATTATAGTCACGAAGTTCGCCCACAATTGATAGTAGTCAAAATGGAATTCGGTCTCATCGACTAACAAGTTTAATAGGATTGGTTTATGATGCAACAAATCGTCTGATGAATGGGGTGGTTTAATAAGAGTGTGAAGTCAAAAAGGAATAAGAATCAACTATATGTTGATCTGATGAAGAAAGTGCTGATTGATTTTCATCGTGTTGATCAGATTGAATACCATCCTTTACTAAGCCATCAAAAGTTACGACTTAACACCCAATTGCGAAAGAGCATGGAGGTAATTGAATCTGAAGGATTTTTCGTTGGCAGGAGAGCTACTAGCCGGGTTGAAGATCGTCTTAACGGTAGAGATTGGCCACCTTACGCTGAGTCAATGATCGGATGGAAACGCATGTCTAATCTAGAGTATTGTATTGATCAGATCTTGCTAGAAAACATCCCCGGAGACATCATGGAGACAGGTGTATGGCGGGGTGGTGCCTGCATCTTTATGGCAGCAATGCTGAAAGCCTACGGCATCAAAGATAGAAAAGTGTGGGTTGCGGATTCATTTCAAGGACTCCCGAAACCAAATGAGTATTTGTACGAAGCGGATCGAGGTGATATGCATCACAGTATCAATGAACTGTCGGTGTCCCTAGAAACCGTTAGGAAAAACTTTGAGAAGTTTGATTTGCTCGCTGACAATGTGATGTTTTTAAAGGGTTGGTTCAGTGAGACCTTACCTGGTGCTCCAATAGATAGATTGGCTCTGTTGAGGTTGGACGGTGATATGTATGAATCAACCATAGATGCTTTGACTAATCTATATCCAAAGCTGGTATCTGGAGGATATCTCATTGTCGATGATTGGGGAGCTGTTCCTGCATGTAGGAAGGCAGTCAGAGACTATAGGGAAGCGAATGGTATTGGGGAAGAAATAGTAGAAGTGGACTGGACCGGTGTGTATTGGCGGAAGAGGTGAGATTCTGCTGATCATTTTGAGCGATTCAGACAAAGGAAATTCCTGTCAGCTCCAGTAATAGCTTTTGATCCAAGCGATATCTCTGCATAAGGAGGCATTTTGTTTTCTGATCAATTGGGGGAATTTCTATTTTATTGTACTTCCTGATTTTCTGTCGAAGCTTCAGTTGGTCAGATATAGGATTAGAGCAAAACCAGCTTTTGCTAAATCGATCTAGTGCATATGATCTCAAGGTGTATCCGCGATTAAACCTTCTTGGTGTCGCTGCTGGTTGAGCCTTAACTCCTAAGAATTGCCAGATTTCACCAAGTACATTATTAGCATTGAGCCTTAATTGATCCAGGGTGGTGATGTGAAATTGAGATTTGTCAAAAAGTGCAAAATAGCGCTCGATTTGTTGACCATAAAGTCCAGAATTGAAGTAGAGAAAGTTATAGAAGTAGTGAGGGTTGTTATAGCGAAAGGAATGGGATCCCAGTCTTTTTTCTTCCACCAAGAGCGCTTTCTCAAATGAGACATTTGACTCAAAACCGTGATATCTCATGTGGTTGTACAGCGAATAAGCTCTATCTGCCGGATTCCTTAAAATGAGAATGAACTTGGCAAGTGGGAAAAGGGCCTTGATCACTCGACAACTGCTAGGATCAGTGAGATAAGCATGAGATGCCTCACCTATGAATGATTCACCCTTGGCTCCATCAAATAGTTGATAGTATTCGATAGGGTTTTTCACTACCTGAAATAGTCTACAAAAATGTGTAGGTTCCTTTATTCTACTCATGTAGATGGACGGATGTCTCATTAGGTAATGGTATATGGTAGTGGTACCACACTTTCCAGCACCAAGAATGAATAAGTTGGGCACATTGAAGGACTGCATGTCACATTTCATAAGGTTAGATGGTTTGAAGTTAGAAGAAAATGCCGTTAGCGGTGAGGCATCTTGGAGTTTTATTAATCCAGTTCTAACATGCATTTGGCCAGGTCAGGCATTTGATTGGTTTTGAGATCTTACGATCACACAAAATAGAAGTATGGATAACAGGTTGATAGTGTTTCATGTATCTCCATGTGAAGCTGATTGATTTGCCATATATGTTTATCTTTGATTTGAAAAATAGTAAGAGAAGGAGCGGAGGTATGAAGAAAAATACTAATCCCAATCACCCGATCATATTTACTTCACCAGATCGAGTAGATGTTGAAATTAGAGCATGGGTCAAGCACATCCCATTCGCTTTTTACCTGACCAGCATTCACAGACCAAGTCTCTTTGTAGAACTTGGTGTACACTCTGGCAATTCATACAATGCCTTCTGTCAAGCTGTGGACTTTCTAGACTTCAAGACCCGGTGCTTTGGAATCGACACTTGGAAGGGTGATGAACATTCTGGCGCTTATGAAGAGCAAGTCTACCAAGACCTTGCTGCCTATCAGACTGAGAAATATGGCAACTTCTCTCAGCTCCTGCGAATGACATTTGACGATGCCTTGTCACGCTTCCATCCTTGCTCTATTGATCTTTTACATATCGATGGTTGTCATCGTTATGAGGATGTGAAGCACGACTTTGAGTCATGGTTACCTAAAATGAGTGATCGAGGAATAATATTATTTCACGATACGGAGGTCAGGGAAAGGGATTTTGGAGTATGGAAACTTTGGGAAGAGGTTAGTCCCAAGTATCCTTCCTTTAACTTTAGACACTCACACGGACTGGGCTGTCTGTTTGTGGGTACGGATAAGTCGTTGACCAAGATCTACAGGCTAACTGAGGATTTTCAGCTACAATCTGCAACGAAGAGTTTTGAAATGCTGGGAAGTAGAATATTGGCAGAGGCGGTGCTGAAACACGAACGCCAGTTGAAAGCTACGCTCAAGGAAGATCTCGTTAAGCTTACACGTAAGCTTAGAGAAAGCAGAGCAGAATTCAGCAGAATAAGAGAAGAGCATACTCAGCTGGTTGACGACGATCAGAAACTTCATGGACATGCAGAAGCTCTAAGGGAGGCGCTCACAAGGGAAAGACGTGAACGCAAGGAAGATAATGAGAGTCTAGGACATGATTTAGCTAGACTTGAGCAAGAGCTCAACCTCAATAGAGAAGTATTAGATGCGAAGGAAGAGGAGATCATAACTCGAATTGAGATCGAAGAGGGTCTGAAGCATAAGCTTGAATCAGTAAAAAATGATCTTGAGCGAGTCGAGATCGAACTCACTGAAAGTAGAGCTGAGCAGGATGAGTTGGTTCGGCAAAGTGAGGAAAACAAAATCGAGTTTGATGTTAGAAGCAAGGAACTCAGAGAGCTGATTAATCAGGAGAAACTTAAACTGACCGATGCAAGTCAGACAGTCCAGAATTTACAAGAGAGTCTGCTGGACCGGGAGGCCTTGATAGTGAATTCGAGAGCAAGGGAATCTGATCTTCTAAAACAGGTCAGATCTCATTGGAAGGAGATTCAAGACCTTAGGAATTCAGTGAGTTTTAGAATTGGTTGGATGCTGACAAGACCTTTGGGTTGGTTGCTGGATGGTGGCAGATCAATTAGTAGATTTTCGACGTACAGGGCACTGGCTTTGGATTATTTGAAAGTTTTTTTTAGTAGTCCGATAACTGCCATTAGGAGTTTGAACACAAGGAATTTCAGGCGATTGAAACAGGCCATTGAAGAGGAAGAATTCAACGACATAAGGTCAAATATGAGGGCTGCCCTGTCAGGTGAAGAAAAGAAAGTCCATAAGGAGATTGGTTTAAATACTCACGAGGATCTCAACCTATTAAAAGATAAACTGCAAGGTGATTATGGAAAAACCGTACTTGAACAAATTAGATATTTTCAAAGCTCAAGTCCTACTTACTTCCGGGAGTTTACTAGAAATCCCAAACTGGATGGAAACAAGGTAAAGGCGATAGCCTTTTACCTTCCCCAATTTCACGTGATTCCTGAGAATAATGAGTGGTGGGGCGAAGGTTTTACCGAATGGACGAACGCAACACAAGGGTTGCCATATTATCAGGGACACTATCAACCTAGACTCCCGGGGGATTTGGGATTTTATGATTTGTCGACGAAAGAGACAATTACCAGGCAGGTAGAGATTGCAAGAAACTACGGACTCGATGGTTTTTGCTTTCACTACTATTGGTTTGCGGGGAAAAGACTGTTGGAGAGACCGCTTGATGCATTTGTAGAAAGTGATGTCGATTTTAACTTCTGCCTTTGCTGGGCAAATGAGAACTGGACTAGACGCTGGGATGGGATGGATCATGAAATTCTGATCAAGCAAGATCATGAAAATGATGATCCCGCAGCATTTGTAAGAGACCTCTTAAAATACCTTAGTGATGATCGATATATCAAAATTGATGGAAGGCACCTAGTCATTGTCTATCGACCAGGTATAATTCCTAATGTGAAAGTGGTCGTCGAGAAGTGGAGACAAGAATTCCGTAGGATGGATTTTCCTGATCCAATTATTGCTATGGCTCAGGGTTTTGATTTAGATGATCCGAGGGATTTGGGATTTGACCTGGCCATTGAATTTCCACCGCATAAGTTGGGTAAGTTCGTTGAGCCCATTAATCGGCATTTGGAATTTTTCGATGATAACTATGAGGGGAGAGTGCATTCTTATCAGGATATTATCGATGTGGCTAAGTCTGTTCCAAGGGATGAATTTCCACTAGTTAGGACGGTGTTTCCTTCGTGGGATAATGAAGCCAGAAAGAAAGGCAAGGGAACAAGCTATGCTTTTTCAACTCCTAGGCTTTATCGAGAGTGGTTTAGATTTGCTTGTAAATACTCCATAGAGAATCCTGTATTTGGTGAGTCCCTTGTATTTATTAATGCCTGGAATGAATGGGGAGAAGGTGCCTATTTGGAGCCTGATCGTCACTTCGGATATGCCTACTTGGAGGAAACTTACAATGTCCTCAATGAGCAAGACCGTTTTGAGAAGGCTAGAATCGTAATTGTTTCTCATGATGCTCATCAACATGGTGCACAGATCAACGCCTTGAATAAAGCCAAGATTTTCAAACGTCAGTTTGGATACGATGTTGTGACATTACTATTGCGAGGAGGATTGCTGTCTGATTCCTTTAATGATGTCTCAGAATGTCATATTTTAGAAAAATTGACATCGAACGAACAGATTGCTTTATTCAAAGATTTGTGGAGCAGAGGCTATAATACTGCCATATGTAATACTACAGTATCTGGCCTGATTCTGAAAGAATTATCAAGTATTGGTTTTGAGTGTCTGGGCCTTGTTCATGAATTACCCACCTTGATCATGGACTATAAACTTGTTCCTCATGTAGAGGCTATTAATGAGCATGCCTCCAAGATTGTGTTTGCAAGCAGCATTGTACAGGATGGATTTAATAGTTTTTTGAGAGATCCATTGTGGGATAAGCAATTAATTAGAGCCCAAGGTGCTTATTCAATCGACTTTGATAACATTGCTAATGTCCCATTTGGAACTTTAAGAAATGAGCTTGAAATCTCAACTCATTCTAAGATTGTTGGTAATGTAGGGTTTGGTGATTACCGTAAAGGATTTGATTTGTTTCTCACTGTTGCTGAAGCTGTTTCGTCGAAGGACTCAAGCATCCATTTTGTGTGGATAGGAAACTTGGAAGAATCCATGCGACAATTGTTGATATCAGCAAGGGACAGGATGTCAAATCTAGGAAATATCCATATTCTACCTTTTAGATCGGATATTATTTCATGTATCAATGATCTAGATTTGTTCATACTGACATCTCGAGAAGATCCATTTCCAAGTGTTGTGCTTGAGGCACTTGCATTAGGCGTGCCGTGCATGGTGTTTGAAGGCTCCGGCGGAATTGTCGATTTAAATCAATCTGAGGATATACTAATTTTTATTCGAAAGAATGACTGTGAAATGATGGCCGAACAAATCCATCGTCATTTAGCAGACGAAGATGGTCTGAATGGTCGTAGTAAGATAGGATTGAAAATTGTCAAGGAGAGTTACCGCTTTGATGAATATTGCTTCTTCCTTAGTACTTTGTTTTCTGGAAAATATAAGAAAATATCAGTGGTGGTTCCCAACTATAATTATGCTCATTATTTGTCTGAGCGTTTATCCGCAATATGGAACCAAAGTTATCCGATTTTTGAAGTGGTCTTTTTAGATGATGCTTCGGCTGATGGCAGTTTGGTCGTTCTGTTGGAATTATGTCATGTGCATGACCGTACTGTTAGATTATTTACGAATAAAAGTAATTCTGGATTAGTTTTCCGTCAGTGGCAAAAGGGAGTCAATTTGGCCAGGGGCGACTATCTTTGGATAGCAGAAGCCGATGATAGTGCAAAAGAGAGTTTTTTGGAGCGACTAGTAAGATTTTACGACTTTGATGATAATATTGGATTGGTTTATGCTCAGTCCGAGCAAATAGACTCGTTAGGAGAGCCGCTAGCTGGCGATTATAGATATTACACTGATGATATCAATCCTACAAAATGGTTGAAGGACTACGTGAATGATGGATTGGCGGAAATCAAAGAAGCATTGTCGATAAAGAACACTATATTGAATGTGAGTAGTGTGTTATGGGACTTGGCGAGATTACAGAGGACTCTGCATTACTCTGAAAGTGCTTTCGAACAATTCAAAGTTGCTGGCGATTGGTTTCTGTACGTGCAAGTGCTGAGAGATTATAATATTGGCTTTTGTTACTCCTCTTTGAATATTCATCGTCGTCATGAAGAGAGTAGGACTCTCACTCTGGACTCAAAAAGGCATGTAGCTGAAATAGCTAAAATGCATGAGGTAGTTTCGGAGATTGTTGAACTCGATGAAGAATTGGAAGATCGAAGTCTAAAGTACCTTGGTGATGTTTCAAAGCAGTTGGGCCTGTGCTAGTGTCACGATTACTAAATAAGCATATAAATATAATAATATTTTATTATATTTATATATGGGAAGAATTGCACGTAAAATTGAAATCAGTGAAGCTGATCACAAAGAATTAAAGCGTTGGTCATTGAGTCAAACAATGGAGTCCAGATATGTTTTACGCTCAAAAATTATTTTGATGAGTTTGGACAATTGTAAACTCAGGGAAATAAGCTCAAGACTGGGAATAACAGAGGCGACAGCAAATAAATGGCGCAATCGTTTTCGAGAAGATGGGATCGAAGGGCTGGACGATCTTCCCCGATCAGGTAAACCACCTGTAATATCAGCAGGGACAAAAGCCGAAGTGATTCGTTTGGCTTGTAGTCCAGCAGAAGACGGGTACACAAATTGGTCTCAACAGCGAATAGCTGATAAATGCGGGATAAGCAAAAGCCTGGTACAAAAGATTCTATCCGAAGCAGATATCAAGCCACATAAGATAAAGTACTGGTGTGGTAAGACTACTGATCCAGAGTTTACCGATAAGATGACCTCAATAGTGGGACTATACATGAATCCTCCTGAGAATGCCTTAGTTATCTGCGTTGACGAAAAAACGCAAATGCAAGCTCTAGATCGCACCCAACCTCTACTGCCCCTGAAACCTGGAAAACCCAAAAGGCTGACCACTACTTATAAGAGGAATGGCACCGTGTCACTGATGGCGGCTCTTAGTGTTCATTCCGGTAAGATCATGGCAGAACCAGTGGATAAGAATGACTCGGTCACTTTTTTGAAGTTTATCAAAAAGATCTACAGGAGATATCGCCATAAAGAAATCCACTTAATCATTGACAAGCACTCCATTCACAAGCAAGTTGATGTAAGAGCATGGCTGGAATCGAAAAGTGACAAAATCAAAGTGCACGTCACACCTACTTATGCATCCTGGCTTAATCAAATCGAGATCTGGTTCGGTATTCTCAGTAAGGATGTGATCAAAGGAGGTATTTGGAAGTCAAGACAAGAAATGGTAGATCAGATCATTGAATATATTCAGACCTACAATTCTACAAGAGCAAAACCTTTTAGTTGGAACTACGATGGCAAACCTCTTTCTAAATAATATTTTACTATACGAATTTGTAAATCATGACACTAGGTGGGCATATTTGGAAAGGAATATTTTGAATATTTATGAGGAAATATAGTAGCGACAAAGATTGTGAAATAGCCCTGTTGGGGATCCGGGATGGAATCTCTAACTTCCATGACGTCGATCCTCAGCATCTTTATGAATTGGTGGGGCGGAATACTGGCAATCTTATGTTTACACATGCTGTTACAAAGCAATTGAAGGGGACGATATCTAGGATAGGCTATGCGTTTGATCCATCCGAGGTAAATGAGAAATATGACATCGTCGTAATACCGGCGGCCAATTGGTTAGGTGAATATGTAGATATGGGATTTCTGGCCGATTTAGTCGAAAAATTGACTGTTCCATGTGTAATAGTTGGCCTAGGAGCGCAATCCGATCTTGAAGGGAGGATTCCAGTATTAGCAGAGGGTTCAATCAGATTGATAACTGCTATCAGTGATAGGTCAGAAAGTCTATCAATCAGGGGTCCCTTCACGGCGAAAGTACTCGATTTCTATGGATTTAGCAACTATACAGTTACTGGCTGTCCTTCAATCTTTATGGATCTGGAGAGAACTAAAGAAGTAAGAAAACCATTGGTAGCCAAACTGAATAAAATAGCAATTTCCTCTACTAGGTACTATTTGGAGGAATCGCTCTTTAGTACTAGCGGTTCTAATGCTGGAAATTGGTTATTGTTCAAAACAGCTTATAATCTGAAAACAGACATTATATATCAATCTGAAATACCGGAATTTGAATTTATCTTGAGAATGACAGATTGGACTGATAATGGGGTATCAAGGGATAGCTATGGGAATATCAATCTTGAACAACTAGTCAGAACCTATGGAGCCACCAAATACCCAGATGTTTTTCAATATATCCGGACACATGGAAAGCTTTTTTTTAGCGTTAGAGACTGGATTAGTGCAATGAAGAACTATGATTTTTTCATTGGGACAAGAGTCCATGGCACGATCGCTGCCTTATTGGCTGGAATCCCGGCACTGTTAGTTCAACATGATAGTAGGACAAAGGAGATCGCGCAGTTTTGTGGTATTCCCACTTGTAGATTTGATTTTTCAAAAGATCAATTGGAAGCTTCAGACATTCTTGAATTATATAGAGAATTGGACCTGACTAGTTTTACGAGTAAGAGCAAGTTGAATTACGAAATTCTAAAGAAATTTTATGAATTGAACAACGTACCAACAAAGCTATAGAAAATGGGATATGGAATTTCTTCCATGATGTGATTAACTGGAAACTGGAAAATATATATTTACTCCTAAGCCAATGGAGGTAGTCATGCCATAAACATTTATTATTGGGTCTAATATTAGTACAGGGATGCGACATATTCATTGTTATTCTCAATTCTTTCTGGATACCAATACTTCGATATACTGAGCCCTGATACCGCGTGATAGGTCATCAAGGTGTTCAATGCTAGTAGTAAGTCCCGATTCCCTTCTGATAAAATCTACGATATCGAATCCCCAGTGCATAGTGACAGGAGATCCCGTGGGATCAATTGGATTTCCATGAAACTCTGGTGTTTGTAAAAAAATGGGACTCCCGTCAATAGATTTCGTTGCCCAAACTTCAGATTTTTTGTGACGATTGACAAGTGGTACTGTAAAAATATGGGCACCTCCAACCCGTAGGATCCGAGCGATCTCGCTAAATGCCATGGCTGGATTATAGATATGCTCCATAACATCTTGTGTGATCACTAGATCGAAGCTTTCATCCTCGAATGTCATTTCCTCTAGATCCTCGTTACGGTAGCCATTGATTTGCACGCCCTTAGCTTGGTTGGAGAAAAAGTGTGAAGCAACATACCCCTTTGCTTTCTGCTTTAGTTTATTACTTGCTCCTCTATTGGCAGGTGAGGACTCATGTATACATAGATCCATCCAGTTCGGATAATAACTTTCAATAACCGTCATCAAGGCGCGTTCTCTCGGGATGGAACCACAGTTGGGACACTTAAAGTGATCCCTTAACCAACTATATTTTGACGAGAAGGTGACTTCTTTGTCACAGCAGGGACAAAAGCCATAGGTAGTAAAGAGAAAATCTTCAGGTTGTCGTTCGCTCTTTATCATGGATGACTATTTGTCAATTCTTGTAAATGATGCGAGGTCATGTATATTTGCCCACCCAGCCTCTGTGAAATTGACTAATCGACAGTTGGAGTATTCCTCACCTAGAGAAATGCATTTGTCAATGCTAATTAAGGATAATCCCCAATCTCCCAGATCTTTTCGACCATAGGACTGATATCCAACACCATGTTTTCTATATTGCTCTATAAGGGATGCATACAATTTAGCCTGAGAACTCTTTTGCAGTGTGACCTCATAAGTCCGGCGACCTCTAAAAGTTGCAATAAGTAGGCCTCCAATACCTAATGAATTGAAAAGTCTATCAAAAAGAACTTGCATCCTGCTATAATCAATATGGGTAAAGATGGATCCAACCCAGATCAAGTCCATGTTTTCGGGAAGTTGCAATTTCGAAAAGTCGTTGTTGGATTGGACGGGAATTCCATCAAAGGATTTGGAGCAAAATTCGGTGCAGGATGGATCAATGTCTGAAAAGTAGATATGAGCCTTGGGGAAGATCGAACGTAAATGTCTCGCTACCCTACCATGTCCACATCCAAAATCTAGAATGTTCCAGACAGCTTCTTTGCGAGCAACAGCAAGGGAAGAAATTATAGCATTGATGGCAGACTCCCCAACTGAGGTGTAATCTTCTAGTCTAGGATTAGAATTATACATATGATCATTAGGGTGCAGGGAGGTGGATATCGGCTTTCTAAGATAACTCTCCAGCAATATACTCAATCTATGAAGATTCATGAGAGGGGATTAAGATACTTAACAATGGTAAATATAAGTCGATTTTTTGCAGGATACCAAGGATTTTGACGATTTGTGTGTCGGTTAAGGGTGCAAAATTGAGTTGAATGTGTGTATCTTAAGTTTAAGTAGGAGACATTTAATAGGCAATAATTGTTCTGATAGTTAAAAAGAGCAATTCGTTGTCAGATAAATATTGTTCAGGCTCCTCCGCTTAAACCATTTTCGTTTGCCAAACCTGGAACGGCCCCAAAGAGATAAGACAAAGCTACAGAAAAATTTTTGTAGATATAGATTGATATAGATATGAAGACCACAGAGAAGGGAACGAAGAAGTTCAGCAAGGAGGAGAAGCTTAAAATTCTTAAAGAAGCAGCCGTTTTTATCTAAAGTATCAGCGACTTCGGGAACTTCCTTTTTTGGTTTGGAAACGTTTACAGAGTTATAGAATTCGTGCAGATAACTGGAAATGACTTTTTTACTGGAGGTACAAAAGAAGATCAAATAAAACTACATTCCATAATAAATAGAAAAAATGCCGTCCTGGCCTAATAAGGGAAGTATTGCTCTTGTTTATGATTTTCTTGTCTTGAAAATGGGTCAATATCAAAGGTGCGAGATACTAAACCTTTGCAAACTTGGTCTGAAACATGAATTTTGCAATAATAATAGATAACAAATAAATAAGCAATAAGTGTCTATCCCCTTGTAGCCCCCTAAAAAACTGGAGTAAGCTTTCTCAGAATAAGAGTACTAAATTTGGGAGATTATGAGTATGACAAGAAGAAAATGGAGTTCCTCAGAGAAGCTCGAGGTTGTGCGAGATTCTGAGGCATTAGGACAGGCTGCTGCATCACGCTAGCAAGGTGTATCATCCTCAATGATTGACAGATGGAGAAGGAAGATGAAACTGAGGGGATAGCAGGGCTGGAACGAGCTGGGCGAGTAAGTGTTGATCATGAGAAGAAGGAAATGATTCGAGCGATTGAGCGATTGAGACAAGTGGTAGCACATGACTGCCTCTGTGAACACAGTGCTGGTAAATTGGCTGCCTTGGTCGGTATTCATGATCTGTGGGGCTCCATAATGATCCACTGCATCTCTATAGACTTGAGCGCACCACTCGGCTTCCATGGTGTTGGATAACGACCAGCAGATCACCATCCTACTGTGCAAATCTATGATCGCTACCAGATACATATATCCTCGTTGCATCGGAATGTAGGTGATGTCTATAGACCACACTTTGGTACTCAGGCATCTGTTGTCAGTTTTTTTATCGGGGAGTTAAACCACCAAAAAAAAGTTCGACCTTTTTGTTTTAAGATGTCCTTTTAAGTTGTCTTAGTTGTCTTTCTAGACGTTCTATCCTACGCATTCTCCTTACTTCTAAATATTTGGGATCCACTTTGTATGCCTGGTATGGCTCTTGATCCCGCAGGACATGATATACGGCAGTGAGGATCTTATGCCCGATGGCAATGCAAGCCTTTTTCTTACCGAGTCTGCCACTCAGTATTCGATACTTAGTTGACATTTCGGGGTGATTCTTCGATCTGGATGCAGCCCAGGCGGTTTCCACCAGCACAGTCTTTAAATGCTTATTGCCATGGGTGATGCGAGATGAATACTTCTTGCCTGCACTCACATTATTACTCGGACAGACACCTGCCCAAGATGCCAAATGACGATGTGACAGGAAGTGACTCATGTCGGTGCCAATCTCAGCAAGGATGCTCATTGCGCACTTGTCGGAAACTCCGTGAATGGTTTTTTGTTAAAAGTTAACTAAAATTACTGTCTAATTTATTGGGGTAGATCAGGCGCATGCCTGCTGTGGGTTGCCACTGAAAAGTGTACCACTCTTGCCATTGAAAAATAGGCCGGTTAGCATGGGGTATCACATGATGGGTATCTGTCATATGATATTGATCTTTAACCATGATAACTATGATGCAAAAACAAGAGCTGGTCATTAAGTACTTTCAACAAGGCATGTCAAAGCGGGCCATTGCCAAGTCGATGAATCTTCACAGAGATACAGTCACGCGCCACCTAAATGAGTACCAAAAGGAACGTGGCTCTCCGGATGCCGGAGTTGTAAATCCACCGAAGTACGATTGTTCAAGTCGGAAGAAGATCAAGTTGACAGAGGAGGTTTGTGTTCTGATCGGTGAATATCTGAGAGAAAATCAGCGCAAGCGAGCCACAGGTTTGGCCAAGCAGTGTATGGCAGGCACAGATATACACGAGGCGCTGTTGAAGTTGGGTTATCAGATCAGCTACTCAAGTGTGTGTCGTCACATCAGGCAGCACAAGCGCTTGTCCTCCGAAGTGTACATTAAGCAACATACGATACCGGGCCGAGTGGCTGAGTTTGACTGGGGCGAAGTGCAGCTCAAGGTGGGTGATAAAGTTAAGCGATGCATGATGGCAGTGTTTACATTGGCACATTCCAACTATCGATGGGCCTATCTGTTTTACCGCCAAGATATGCCTAGTTTTCTATGGGCTCACGTCCTGTTTTTCCAACACATCAAAGGAGTAGTGGCTCAAGTCGTTTATGACAACATGAAGGTGGCAGTGGCCAAATGCACCATAAGGCAGTCTGATAAGAAACCGACCGAAGATTTACTCAAGCTATGTACCTATTACCAATATGATTATCGGTTCTGCAATGTTGGTAAGGGCAATGAGAAAGGCAACGTAGAGAAAAGCGTAGAGTATGTACGAAGAAAAGCATTCTGTGATCTATATCAATTTGACTCACTCGATCAAGCCAATGCACACCTGGCCGACAAGCTTAATGAGCTTAATAATAGGACAGCAAAAGGACAACAAGCGACCATCAGTGAGCAATTATCTGATGAGCAAAGCTACCTTGTTCCATTGCCAAGTGTTGGATACGAAGTGGGAATAATGCTATGGTGCAAGGTTGATAAATATCGTACCATACAAGTTGATCGTAACCACTACTCGGTTCCAGAAACTATTGTGGCTTCTATGGTTCAAATCAAGGTATTGCCCTTGCAAATCAAGATCCATGATTCGAAAGGACATGTTGTAGCAACCCACGAACGCCAACATGCTATTGGTCAATGGATTATTGATATTGATCACTACTGGAAAAGTTTAAAGACAAAACCTGGAGCACTTCCCATGAGCGTTGGAATGCAACAGGCTGATCCGCTAATCAAGAAAGTCTATCATCAGTTTTTCAGTGATCAGAATCGTGATTTTATCGAGATCATGTTGTTTTGTCGCCAGAACAATGTGTCTTCTCAAGATTTGGAGAAAGTCATGCTTGAATGTCAACAGATCTTCTTGAACAGCCCACACACTGCAGATCGAGTTATCCATTTATTGAATAGGTCTGGACAGGTTCAAGAGCCACATACGAGCATCAATGCCGATTCAATGTCCAGCGCCATAGCGCAGCAATGTCGCCAGCAATTAGCTGATATTCAAAACCTTCTTTGCTAATTTATAAGACACCAATGATGACAAAACAAGCTATTCACGATCAAATTCTATACTATTCTAAACAACTTAGATTACCAGCCTTTCGTAACGAGTACGAACATATGGCCAAACAATCAGCTTCGAATCGACAACCTTTCGAACATTATTTGCTCGATCTAATGAAAGTAGAATATGAGCAAAGAGCTGCTAGAAGAATAAAACAGCGTATCTCAAGGGCCAACTTTCCCTACAAGAAATTCTTAGCTGATATCATCGTATCTGAACTGCCCGATGATGCACAGGCCAAAATTGACGATCTGGCTAGACTAGATTTTATCAAACAAGGACGCAATCTAATACTTGCAGGTAATCCCGGCACTGGCAAAACACATATGGCAATTAGTCTGGCCATTCAAGCTTGTCAAAATGATTACTCTGTTCTATTTACAACAGTCACCAGACTGATTACCCAGATTAAAGAATCTAGGTCCCAAAAATCTCTCAGAGTATTAGAATCCAGATTCGAAAAATACGATCTGGTGATCTGCGATGAATTTGGTTACGTCTCTTACGATAAAGATGCTGCTGAAATCCTATTCACACATCTCAGCTTAAGGGCTGGACTAAAGTCCATCATTATCACCACTAACTTAGGCTTTGACCGATGGTCTGAAATCTTCACAGACCAAGTTCTCACAGCTGCAATGGTTGATCGACTCACTCACAAAGCAGTTCTTATTAATATGAACGGAAAATCCTTCAGAGTAAAGGAATCTAAAAAACTCAATTCCATCTAATAAAACACCAATATGAATCCCTTTTTTCTATTTTTACTCGTGCTTACTGGTACACTTTTCGGTGACAACCCACAGCTGATGATAGATTTTACGGGCAAGAAATTACATTGGGTAGACAAGAGCACGGGAGAACTAGTAGAAGTGGATGTATTTGTAGGCACCTTGCCCTGCCCGTGGATACACTTTTGTACAAGCAAGTACAAGCTTACTCCCAATCAGGAAAAGGAGCATTTTATCTGCTGTGTGATCAATTTTCTAAACTACATTGGTGAGACAAATACACAATTGTCACTGAAGTACAAAGGGGCAAGATTCTAAATCTCACCCCTTGCTCTTTATCTTTAAGAGAGAATCTATAAGTTTAAGTTACGTATAAAAAAGTGTATATGAAGTATACTACTTCACAAAAACCATATGTTTCGTCTCTACCTGATTACCATCGACTACCAGAGTGTAAGAGTAGGTTCCAGAAGGTACATCCGTAGCCCTAAATGTCAGTTCTCCTTGCCCCTTGTGCTGGACTGGGACACTTTTTAGCAATTGCCCATTAGAATTGAAGAAATTCATTTGTGCTTGTGAACTGTTTATAGGTATCTTATAGTCAATAGTCGTAACTCCATTAAAGGGGTTAGGACGATTTTGACTAAGTGTTGCACTATCAAAACCTTTGATTTCTACTGTAGTTTTTGAAATGCTACCTTCATTTCCATTCGATGATGTTTCTACGGCTAGAAGTACCTTTTCTAATTTTTGCCTGATCTCACCAATCTCTTCTGTTAATTCCTGAAGTCTTGCGTCTTTTTCCTCCAGAAGCTCTTGTTGTTCCTTGATAGCATTCACAAGCATATATGGAAGTGCATTGGCATTATAGGTCAAATATTCTCCACTCTCTGCAGCGGCACTCCTTTTTCCCTCTTTATCCATTTTTTCATTTGCCTGAAGCATGGCTTTTTTCACCATGTAGGGAGCAATCTCTTGAATTTCTTGAGCTAAGACACCAACTACTTCTTCAGACTGGTCTGTTCCAAATTTACCATTATAGTTGTATGTTATCGGATTAATTGCTAAGACTTCAGCTAGTCCATCAGTATATTCCTTAATATTCTGCTTTAACCTTCTATCGGAAAGAACTGTCCACACTGATCCACCAACAGTTTTCCCAGCTGATCCGATCACATGTAGATTATGTGTTGGCACATTAGTTCCAACACCCAACCTACCCTGTGAATTCCAGTGAAGATTTAATGAATTGGTTTGAAAATTTATAGCTCCCTGTTGATCGTTAAAAAAGTTCAATTGATTTGAGCCATTATTATACTCAAATCGAGATTTTAAATTACCGTTCTGATCGTCAAAAATAAAACCAGTGACAAGACCTTGCATTCTGATCTGGGACGTGCCACCGGTAGATTTCAAAATCAGACCAGAAAAGGCAGATCTTTCTATTTCCAAAGCTACAGATGGATTTGCAGTACCAATACCAACGTTCCCTCCTGCATTCACTTTCAGCGCTTGCCCAAAGCCCACATATGCCAATCCGCATAGTAATAGAGTAAAAATTGTTTTTTTCATGATTTTAAAATTTAATGGTCCGAAGCGAACATATTTTGTTTAAGAATGATGTGATTCAAAAAGTGTGCTTCTTCCATACACTGAATATAGGAATTCTCCTGTTACTCAGTGAAGAGATGAAGCAAAAAGTCTGCTTTGTGAGCCACAGTTGCCTCTGATTAGATCAAAGGTAAGCGATGCATCACTGTCAAACATCACCCAAATGGGTGAATTTTAGGGCAATGGGCCCTGCCAGAGGCTGGACTGCATGCTGAAATATCGAGATGAGTGGTCTGTTCGTCTGGTGCCGGTGCTGTTTGTACCGGATACCAAGTTGACCATGAAAGGATATAGGGTAAACGTCAAAAGTATCTTCATGGTATGTGGTAGAGCTCAATAATAGTGCCATTTTTGATGTATATGTGAAAATTAGTTGCATCCATTGCTCATGATCTTGAAAGTAGATCCGGCCATCACTTGCAAAGTACTGTTGATCTGTACCGTAGGCGCATCGTACACTGCCTGTGAGTTGATCACCAGATTGCCTGAAGTGGTGATCATCACCGAGGCTTGATGGGTGGCATTGGCACTACCGGGGGTGACGGTTACAGTGGCATTGCAATTGCCTCCACCTCCCCCACAGGCGCCCAAACAAGTTAATGTGCCGATCTCATTGGTGATGGTGGTCTGACTGCTCGGAGAGAAGCTGGTAGCATTGGGATCCACCGAAGCATTCATAATCCAGACGCCCGAATAGTGACTGGCACCAAAATTATGTCCTTGCTCATGAGAGATCAACACCCGCAGTCCCTCTAGACTCATATCCCGGTCTTGATTGACACTATAGCTAAACATACCACTGCAAACAGTACCGATCCAACCCACGCCCACCGTACTTCCGGAGAAGTCTCGATTGGTCCACAACTCGCCAATGTCGTGGTCGATGCCGAAACCGTTGCTGCCCGTGCAATTTAATTGGCTGCTGCTGCCAGATCCTGCCCAGCAGCTAAAATCATCTAAGAGTGTACTGGCGTTGAGTGAATTGGTCCAAGGATCCCCACCGGCACTGGTGATGATGGTGGTTTTGACCACAGAAAACTCCACGGGGTAAAACGCGTAACTGGCCTCCTCCATGTTCTTTAAGCTGAGGAGGTGGGCTTCCAATGTGCTGACATTTGAACCATATTCCCGATACATGGAGTAGTCGGCCGCAATGGCGGCATCGGCACTGACGCAGGCCATGGATCTTGCATGTTTATTTGTCTTGTTGGAAGGATTTCGTCCCCCTATCTCGTGACGGTGGCTGGAACCACAAACCCGGTTGGGATCGGCAATGACATCTTTCTTCCGATATAAGATGCTGTAGGTCTCGTCGGTGTCCACGAAATCTTGCACTGGCTGGATGTAGAACTCCATACCCTGTTCATCGGTAAAGAATCCACTGATTCGTTTGGCTGTGATGCTGAGCCGCACCTCACCTGCTCCCTTGCTCCATCCTCGATACGTGGTGCAAGGGGTGCGCTCAAGATGCTGTACACCATTGCTGGTATAGATCTCCAGTTGATAATCGTCAGCGCGCAGATCGTGCTCGAACAGGGTTGTCTGGAGGTCCAGATCACCTAGTTTCCAGTTGATCTCATTGTCAAAATCAGGCTCGTGGACGAGGTCAAAGAGCTTTTCATTGCTCAGCAGTATCCGCTGATGTTTGGCAAACATATGGTTTAACTTATCATCCTTGACTTCCATCGTCAAGGCAGAGATCACGGAAGACTGAGCTATCTGTGCATGTATGGATGTTATAGTCCCCATCAGCAATACCACCAGGATCCATATAACTGTGCCGTTCTTTGCGGGGAATCGAGTGTGAAAAGGACAAGTATAATCTATAAACATGTAAGCCATTTTAATCTTCATCAAAAAAGCTTTGAGCGACGTAGTGATAGAGTAGCTCATCGCACTAGTAGCATGGCGTTTGCAATCAACACAAGTTGATCGACCATATCAATGCTACATGCATGTGTGCGTGATGAATACCCGGAATGTTCGTAGAAAATAGTTGTGTGATTCTTTCTCAGAATCACTGCGGTAAAGAATTACCTTTGCGTGCCTGATAAAAAAGTAACGAGGCAAAGAGGAGTTTATTGGGAGAAACATCAAAAATATTTGTCTGCTGCGAGTAGAAACGCTGATCAGGTCCTTGAATGTGGGTTGGAAACCTCATAGCGCATTTACAGACATTGTGTGTCTTCCTATGGTCGGTGCTCACCACCCCCAGCCCCCGCCAGCGGGGGAGAAGGATGCGTGCTTAGCGGTAGATCGTCCGTTGATGAACTTAAACATGAGGTGCACTTTTGGCTTGATCCAAAATTGTGTAAAGATCAAGGCTGCAAGGTTTAAGCCTAGCAGAGCGGCAGGTGACCACCCCCTGCCCCCGCCAGCGGGGGATAAGGATGCGTAGTAACTGGGTATTTAGGGGATCGGATGGTTGACAATGCCTCCTCCTTAATTTTTTACCTTTACCATGATCCAAATGCTGGCTTCAGATCATGCCCCCTTCGTTCGCATCCGCTACTTTAGGTATCATACTCCTGCATTGGAAAGATACCGATCGAGTGGTTGCCATGGTCGAGCATCTCCAAGGCTGGAACAAGCTAAAACCCCTGATTTTGGTGGTTGACAATGCTTCTCATGAGGAGGGCTGGGACAAAATATCGCAGACACGATCGACAATCAAGATCAGGAATCGGGAAAACCTCGGTTTTGCTGGAGGCAATAATGTGGGCATTCAAGCGGCCCTCGATCGTGGATGTAAGCATCTCTTACTGCTGAACTCAGATGTCGGTCTGGAGGAGGGTGATGTCACAGCCCTCTTGGCATACCTTGAACAAAGTCAGGCTTGCATGATCGGTCCAGTTATCCGAGAGGTGAGGTCAGAAGGTACTTATGTCTTTGCCGGAGGCAGGGATATAGCGCTATATACAGATACCAGAATCCCCTTTGATCATACTTTGGTCGATGGACCCGCTGATGTTGATTACATACCGGGGATGGTGGTATTGATGAATCGCTCGATACTGGATGAGATCGGGTTGCTCGATGCCAACTACTTTTTCAGTGGGGAGATGGCTGATCTGTGTCACCGGGCTCGCAAGGCTGGCCACCACATAGGGGTGGATAGGGATGTGGCAGCTACACACCACGCTAACAAGGATGGTCTGTTGCGAAAGACTCTCTATAGATACTACAGTCTGCGAAATCGCTTTCTCTTTATCCGAAAGCATCATTCCAGCAACAAGTTGAGGTTATTCTTGAAATGGTCAATCAGCGGGTCAAGGCAGTGGGTAGCTTTGCTATTGACCAGGCGTAGGTCTGAAGCCAGGGCTATCCGTTTAGCGTTGGTGCATGGTTGGATGGGCTCCTTTGGCAATAAAAACGATTTGTTCATCCAGTGACAGGCACCATCAATACCACCATCATTATCCCTAACTGGAATGGGATGCGCTGGCTGCCAGACTGCCTGGAGGCCATCTTTGGTATGTATGATGTGGGTTTTGAGGTGGTGGTTGTGGACAAGCATCCAGCGATGAATCCCTCACATACCTCAAGAGTCACCATCCTTTGGTGCGGGTGATCGCACTGGAGAAGAATGTAGGATTTGCTTCCGCCATGAATCTTGCATTACTGATGGTTGAGACCCCATATGTTGCCTTCTTAAACAATGATACTAAGGTCAGTCCCGGTTGGTTGTCCCACCTCTCTCAGCGTCTCAAAGAGGGCGGTGAGCATGTCGTAGGTGTAGCCTCTCTCATGCTTTCGATGCAACAGCCAGACCTCATCGATGATGCGGGTAACCACCTCTCATGGTATGGGAGTGCTACCAAATTGGACCATCAGAAGTCGATAAAAGCACGGTCATATCCTACGACCGTTTTTTCTGCCTCCGGTGGAGCATCCCTATTCAGACGAAGCTTCCTGAATACTATTGGCGGTTTTTATGCACCTTTTTTCGCCTATCTGGAAGATGTCGATTTGGGCTTTCAAGCTCAGCTGCAGGGATATGACATTGCATTCGAACCCAAGGCTACGGTTCTGCACCACGGGCAAGGTAGTAAACTGGTAAGAGCCACCTATGTAAAATTGATCACTTGCAACCGCTTGTTTTTATTTGCCTTAAATGTTCCCATTCATTTACTATGGAGAAATCGTGGAAAGCTCCTCTATGGGCAGATCTATTTTTTTATTGCCTACGGGAAACCTCTGGCTTCCTTAGTTGGGTATCTGCGCTTCATGAGATATCTACCTCAAATATGGAATGAAAGGAAAAGACGCCGTCACCGGATGGCCATAGCCAGTGATCAGATGCAATCGCTTTTGGGACATGAAAAACCTTCACCGCCATTAAAGCATTTCTTAAAAGGCTATCTCACTTCTGTGACAAATCTCTTGAAACTGCGAAATCGCGATGACGGCTTGCCTTCGTAATGCTAAACGCATCAATGCTCCTGCTGGCCATTGATGCGTGACCTGTGCGGAAGCTTTTGTTCTTTCTAGGACTTGGAAGGAGATGGCGGGTCCCATGGGGTACGACAAACCCCATCCATCCTTTTCCCGACGGTGATCTCACCGATTTTGCAAGAATAATTAACTTGGAGGCCTTACCATATTGATCGTTGTCCGTATTGTATCTACATACTGGCCCCCGTCCACGTCTGGAGCATACAGACGCTGCCTACCAGGAGACGGCACTACTCAGAACGCACTTCGGTGGAGAGGAGATTAGTTTGTTTCCCTTTAGTAGGCCCACCAGTTTTCTACCTAGAGCTGCCTATGGATGGCATATCTATAGACGTCTGCATAGGGCGGAGGCCAAGCATGCGGTAAATCATGTTTTCATGCCATCCGTGCAACATTATCCCATCTTAGACACATTGAGTAAGCCAGTCGTTGTGAGTGTACAGGCCGGCGTTCTACAGCTGAGGTCGAAGCAGTTAACCCGCCTTAGGAAGGTGGCACAACTGATAGTTAATAACGATAGGGATATGGCTCTACTGAAGGAATGGAATGTATCCAATTGTACATTGGTCAGGACCGGGGTAGAGACCGGACACATCGACCCTTCGAGGCTGCCCCTCAAAGACGAAATGACTTTGCTGATGGCCTCGGCACCGTGGGAGGAGGGACAGTTTCGGACCAAGGGAGTGGACCTATTATTAGAAGCCCTTGCCAACGATCGGCGACTAAAACTGATGCTGCTGTGGCGAGGTATTTTAATGCCTTCATTGCTTAGACGAGTGGCAAGATGGGGAGTAGATGAGCAAGTTACCATCGTCAACGAGCATGTGGACATCAACGATTATCTGAAGCGGGTTCATGCCGTGGTGCTCTTAGTGGCACAGCCGAATCTGGTCAAAGCTTATCCGCACTCTCTGGTGGAAAGTCTGGCGGCAGGCAAGCCGATCATCACGAGCCGCATGATTCCCATGGCAGATTTTGTGGAGGCACATAAGGTAGGTACAGTCATCGACACACTGTCGTTGCCATCCTTGCAAGAGGGATTGGACGATCTATTTGGACACTATGAAGCGCGAGTCGCAGCTGTGCGCTCTACTTATGCTCAGGAATTTGCACCTCCAAAAATGTTGCAGGCCATGGCAAAAGTCTACGCAGACTATGGAGTAAAGCCCAAGGTTGCCGGCAAGCCAAGGAGCCAATAGACCAATGTGCAACATGCCAACACGCTTGCGCACGAATCCGCTCTCACGTGTCATAGCCCATAACGATCCAACGCCGACGGTTGTCGTTTGATGTAAATCCGAACAAAACGCTTCAAATCAAAAAGCAGAAAGAAGCGCTGTCGTGAAAGTATATGGTAGCTGGATGCCAGACGGTGAGGTTTAAAGTCACGACGGGCCGAGCAGATTTGTCTACGATGTTTGGATGCAAGATTGTATATGGCTTTCCACATGATTTTCACATACTTAAATCGTAGCGTAAGTAGGTTCACGAGCGTCAAGGCTACTATTTTGAAGAGTATGAATGGCAGTGAAATCAGAAGGACGGGCCAAGGCATCAATTTAAGATAGGTATACCAGATGCCCTCCTGAATCATCGTGGTGTAGTGATGGTCAAAGATCTTTCCGATGGATTGTCCAACTTTATGGTACACAATGGCATCGGGTGCCAGTAGACACCTGTATCCGGCTACTGCTGCTCTCACACCCAACTCGGCGTCTTCGTATCCGGTACTGAAGAAAGGATCAAAATAGCCGATCTTCTGAAGCATCTCAGTGGCATAGAGTGTTCCTGCTGCACAACTCCCAAAATTGATGGTTTTATCTTGATATTTATCGGGTGACTCTCCATGTCCAATAGGGATCACCTCACCTGTGTTGAGCATCTGATGCCCGACATTATCGAGCTTATTCCGGTGATAGTAGTGGATCAATTTGCTCGAAACCACCTGAGCCTCATGCTCTTCCGCGACCTTCACCAATTCGAAGAGCCAGTTTGGTTCCACCAGGGTATCGTTGTTGAGCAGTGCCACATATTTGTGACCGCAGCGCAGTACTTTTTCAAGGACAAGGTTGTTGGCTTTGGCAAATCCAATGTTTTGAGGCAGTGCAATGACTTTAACTTGCTCCACATCCTTGTACTGATCTGCTAATTGCCGTGCTTGGCCATCTTCAGAACCATTGTCGACAAGGTAGATGGTGTAGTTGACCTCCTTCATAGCCAAAACCGACTCTATGCATTCCAGGGTATCTGCCAGACCATTCCAATTGATGATGATGATCGGTATGTCGTGGGTACTTCGGGTAGGCTTCAAATGAAGGTGGAATTTTATCGAGTACTAAAGTAGAGAGAAAAGAGTAAAAGGGGTAGCCAAGGTAGAATCCCGATGTTGTCTGAGGCAAGGGGCTGCCAGCCAGCCACATGTAATAACTTTTGTCAAATGGTCCCTACCATGCGAAGTGGGAGCAGGGAGCAGAGCATACGAGATGCGTGGTGGCAGGAAATGGAAGGGTATCGGGAGTGAAAAAGGTGACAAAGAATCCGGACCAAAAATGTCTGTTCAGAAGGCTGAAGCTATCCGAGGCAATGGGCTCATGGCCGCTTGGCAGAAAAAAGGTAGCAAGGGTACAGGAGTACTGGAGTTGGAAAGCTACCGAAGTGATATCCAGCTACCAGAATCAATACCGATTATTGGAAAATCAGAGCACAGAGGGTAGGGACGCTTCATGTGACTTTAGCATCTAATGTATTGACTATAAATAACTTACACGCACAATCTTCTTTTTGGCATTGTTTTGGCTCGGTAATAGTCGAGTTGCTTTTCTGACCCCCGTTTCATAGCAGTCCCCTTCAAGGATAGATTGAATTTATTAAGGATTACACGATGCCCCTGTGCATCGACCATTAAGGACTGTGATGAGATATTTGATGTTTACGTCAAGCCGTGGCTTGGCATCCCCATACCCTGCGTACCCGCTATCATGTTGCCTCTTACTGGCTATTTTGCTTGCTTCTGCAGTAGCAACAGCGCAAGCCGATTTTGTATTTCACAAAATGGATGCCGCACATGCACGTTCATATCAAGAACTATCCAATCTATCGCTGCCTGACCGGACCATCATCTTGGAGGCACCGACGAATACTAAGGAGTTTGTCAGTGATGAACGCCAGTCAGTTCTCAGCGTGTCCGTGCCCATCGATGTCTATGACGAGGTCACATTGAAACTACACCGCCAAGATATCTTTGCCCCGGGAGCCCATTTGGTTACCTCGGGTGGTGAGGCACCGGTACTGCTGGCTAACACTGGACAGCATTATTATGGCAAGGTGGAAGGACAACAGAGATCTACGGCCGCTGTCAGTGTCTTTGATGACCAGATGGTTGCGACATTCTCTTATCAGGGTGTGAACTACAATCTGGAACGCCTCGCCCCTGGATGGCAGCGAAGGACAGCCTATGCTCTTTATCCGGAGCCCGATCAAATGTCAGACTCCTTCCATTGTGCTACTGATGACGACAACACGATTTTGGAAATGCCTGAGGGCATGCAAGCGGTAGGTAAAAAATCCACTGCCAGATCAGCTGCTGGTGACATTGAGATATATTTGGAATGCGACTACAAGACATACACGGATAAGGGAAGTGGTACTGCCAGTTATGCGACCGGATTGTTTAATGTTGTGAAGGGAATCTACAGCGATGCAGGCGTCACGATGGTGATTTCTCAGTTAAAAATTTGGAATACACCAGATCCATATGGAGCCACATCAGGGAATAGTTCTTCGGCGGTGTTGAATGCCTTTGAAGACGAAGTATGTGTCTATGATGGACATATTGCGCATCTGCTGTCTACATCGACTTACAACCTAGGTGGCATTGCCAACCGGCCGAGTTGTAGTAACGGCACCTACTCCGGATCCATCCATGGCTTTAGCAACATTCATACCTCGTATAGCAGCAATCTAAATGTCTACTCCTGGTCGGTGAATGTACTGGCCCATGAACTCGGCCATAATATGTCGTCACCTCATACTCATGCCTGCTCATGGAATGGTAATGATACCCAAATAGACGATTGTGGCAATGTCTATGCTGGAGGTGCCGGAAGCTGCTACAACAGCAGCAGTCCAATCATACCCAGTGAGGGGACCATCATGAGTTATTGCCATCTCAATAACAGTGTAGGGATCGACCTATCCATTGGATTTCATACTCAGGTGGCAGCTAAGATCTTTGAGTTTGCAGGGTGTTTAACCAATGGTGGTGGCGGATGTGCTACTCCCTTACCCAGTGACCTGACAGTCACCACCACTGCTTCATCTGCTACCATATCCTGCGGTATTACCAGTGGGATCTCATACTACTACTGGGGTTACCGGGAAGCCGGAACTTCGAGTTATACCTATTCTCCATCTGCTACCAGCGCCAGTTCATATCAGTTTACTGGCTTGGCTTCAGGAGACTATGAGGCTACAGCCGTCTTGTACTGTGGCAGCAGCGGTTGGGGTGGATTCTCATGCCCCAAGCCCTTCACCGTCGGGTCATCATCCGGCGACTGTCCTCCAAGTTTGACGCTATCTGAGGTGCCTATACCATCGGGTACTTATAATGCGGCAAACTCGATCCAGGCCAACGGTAAGGTCATGCACAATGGCCAGGTCACCATGCATTCCGGCAACAATGTGAACCTCGACTCGGGCTTTGAAGTGTCAGCAGGAGGGATTGTGTCTATCGACATCGATGGTTGCCCCTAGGGGACCACTGAGCCATTATTGCACCGCGAAAGGCGCTGCCTTATTTTTGATGCCAACAAGGCAAAAAAAGCAGGCATAGTGGTGCTATTCAATTTTTTTTCACAAAGTATACCTGTAAAGAACTAGTGAAAATGAGAAAGTCATGGTTCGATAGGCCCAGGGTGGCGCATGGTGACGGCGATATTCACTGCATCATTTGTTTGTATAGGGAGACCACTTCTTTGGGGTCGCCAAAGGCAATTTGCTTTCCCTGATCGATCAGTAAGACCTTATCACTAAAATCTACGATGTTCTTGAGGCCGTGACTTACAAATAGAATCGTTCTCTTATCTAGAAAGGCATCTTCGAAGACCTTTTTGGATTTTTCCTGAAAATTGGCATCACCTACTCCCCCAAAAAATTCATCCATCAGGAAGATGTCCGCTTCTGCATGTACAGCGATGGCAAAGGCCAATCGGCTACGCATTCCACTAGAAAAGTATTTCAAAGGGGTATCGATAAAGTCCTGCAAGTCGGCAAAGTCGATGATGTCAAAGAAAATGCTGCCAATTTTCTTGAAGGTCAATCCGAGTATGCTGCCATTGACATAGATGTTGTGACGAGCGCTCAAGTTGGGGTCAAAACCCATGCCTAGGGCCAGGCGGATGATGCGTCCGCGAGTCTCGATATGGCTTCCTTTGTCTGGTTTCAGAGATCCCATAACCAAATTGAGAAGGGTGGATTTTCCACTGCCATTCCTTCCTATGATGCCAATAACCTCACCACGCTTCACTTCAAAATTGATGGCCCGCAGGGCTTCTATGGTGTGTCGTTTTCTGCGCAGTCGCCTGAAGTTGAGTATTAGATTGCGGATCGAGGATACGGATTCTTCTCGAACATGGAAGGTCTTATTAAGATTAGTCACTTTGATGACCGTCTCAGCTGGGGTCATGCTATGATTTTTCTAGAATCAGGTGCTGGTTACGATGGAAAAGCCAAATGGAAAAGACCATCAACGCCCCACTGTAAAACAGCGTGTAGAACATCATGAAATAGTCAGGTGGTGTACCGTACACAATCGATGCTCGTGCATTGTGCAATAAGCCGATAAAGGGATTGAGGTAGGCTATGGCAGGAATCCATTCGATTAACTTGTCAACTTTGAAGATCACCCCCGAACTCCAAAAGCCCAGGAAGACGATCATGTCCCACAGGTGTCGCACATCATCGATGTAAAGTACGATTGTGGCCAAAATCATCGCCACAGCACTCGATAGTAAAAACAAAGATATTAGCACGGGTATAAAATATATGACATTGCCATTGAGGTTAGCTCCCATGAGGAGTGCTACCGTGAAGAACACCGTCATATTAAAAACAAAACCCAGAAATACGCTGATGGCATGGCTGATGAACAAATCAACTTTTTCAAATTGAATGTTCTCTATCAGATATCTTTTGAATTTAATGACCGTCATGCCACCCTTCGATATCTCTGAAAAAACGCCATAAATTAGAATGCCACTGAAAAGAAATAGGATGAAGTTGTCGGTGCGATTGTTATAAATCTGGCTAAATACTATGAAGTAGATGGTGATTTGAAACAGAGGATTAATCAATGCCCACAACAGTCCCAGACGATCGTTATAATACCTTCTTTTAAAGTCAATTTGGGCCAACTTCCAGATGCGTTCCAATCGATTGTTTTCGGGAAGGCGCTCAGCGATGGGACTGAGTATTTGTTGTAACATAGGGCCATTGAGTTTTGAATATATCTATCAGAACCGTAATGTGACAAATATAGCAGATGTATGTGATATTTGTGGTGATGCGCTGTTGACATGGGCACATGGGGGTATCCAACGGCTTATCGGTAATGGAGTCCCCACATATTACTTGAATTCACTATTTTTGTAAAATGGCTACTACCGGGATGAAGTCGGTGTCAGAGAATGGATCAGTGCCAGTTCAGGCACTTGATTTGAGTGGAGTGTATGTCGTCATACCAGCATTAAACGAGTCCTCACGTATCGGCAAAGTGATCGACAGCCTCCACACTTGTGGTTTCAAACATCTCGTAGTGGTGGACGATGGCAGTGATGATCAAACCAGCGCCATAGCTGAAGAAAGGGGAGTCCGGGTTTTGCGGCACATCACCAACCTGGGTCCGGGAGCCTCCACGATGACAGGCATCAGTTATGCCTTGCAGAAGGATGCTGATTTCATAGCTACCATCGATGCGGATCATCAAAGTGATCCCCGGGATCTGCTGACATTGATGGTGGGTATTTTCGACAACAACGTAGATCTACTGATCGGTTCACGTTTTCTCAGACAGAATAAGATGCCGCGACTCCGGATCCTGTACAACCTGGTTGGAAACATCATCAGTTATGTAAAGACGGGGATATTGGTGTCTGATAGCCAATCTGGGTTCAAGGTGATGACCCGCAATTTTGCAGAAAGGTTGACTATTGACCAAAATGGTTTTGAGTTTTGTATCGACATCATCAAGAAGGCACGTTTGGAAAAAGTGATCGTTGCGGAAATGCCCGTTGGTGTGACCTACACCAAAGAAACACTGGCTAAGGGACAGAGTTTTCGCCAGGGTTTGATGATGTTGGGTCGCTTGCTGAATCCCTTTTAGCTTGGGTAGGTTTTCTATGGGTGTGCGGTGTTTTGTGCTTGTGGCTTGTCTGGAGCCAGTGCCAACCCGTCATTGCTATGGTATGCATGTCGCGGCTACTTTACCTTGACATACAGGAAACCGATGGTAGCAGGGAGCGACGATGCGGTATGAGCAGACAAAATCCAATGCTGGCGGATTCATTTACAACATTTCTCAGGTGACCACAAAGCTAAAATCCTCCCGAATACTTGACGTCCAGTGGTCGTAGCGCTGCTTACTTCTGATCCGCATCTTGTCGTGCAATTCATGGTTGGTGACGAGTGCATCCATGTGTTGAGCTAGAGTTAGGTGGTCAGTGGGGGCGAAATAGAGTGCAGCTTCACCGGCCACTTCCGGCAATGTAGGCATATTGCTTAATATCAGTGGCAAGGAGCATTGGAGTGCTTCTAAGACGGGTAGACCAAAACCTTCATAGTGAGACGCCATGATCAGTGCATGGGCCTTTTCGTACAGGGCCCAGAGGGCCGCTCTGGGGAGGTATCCTGTGATGGTTACCCGGTCTCGATATTTTGAATTGGCCAAAACTCTCCACATGGATCTAGACTTCCATCCTGGTTGGCCGGCAATCACCCATTGGTGGTCCGGGTGCTTTTGTGCAATTATTTCAAAGGCCTTTAGTATGCAAAGATGGTTTTTTCGCGGTTCAAGTGTGCCTACCGTGAGAAAGTAGGGTCGACTGGGAATCGTGTGCTGAAAGGCACGTGTGTCTGTCGCGATCTGGGGGATGATGACCTGGGGATAGACGACGCGGATTTTTTGATCGGGTATCCGCAGGCGTTCCACGATATCGAGCTTAGTTTGATTGGAATTTACTATCAGGATGTGGGCCTTCTTCAGGATCTGTGGGAGTAGCCAACGGTGCATCAATGTGCTTAGCAGACTGTGGTGCTGGGGGTGGCTCAAAGGTGTTAGATCGTGCACGACGGTGATGCGCCTTATGTGATCGGGGAGAGAGAATGGGCCGAAATGTGCCAATTCTATCACGATGTCGGGATCCAGGGCAGCGACCTTTTTTGGAATGGTGGTCAGCTGACGAATGCGCAGGTGACCAGGAATATATGGATGTACGGGCACGATGATCTGATCGATGTCCAGATCATTTCTGGCAGCGGTCAGCACGATGCCATACTCATGTTCAGGCAGTGCTGCGACGATCCTTTTCACCAATTGAATCCCATAGTAATGGATACCGGTTTGCTGCGTAGTGATGGAATCGCCTAGGAAGATGATTTTCATTCAGCCGGTCTGAAGGATTCGCTCGTAGCAGGCAATATACGCTGCCACCGTATCGGATAAATGAAATCGTTTTTTCTCTCTTTCTTGCCATTGTCCATTCATGGCATCGATCATCTTCGCAGCGAGTTCTGTAGGATCCTGGTGGGAGAAGGTGAGAACTTTTCCACCTACTACTTCTTTTAAAGCCCCCTGATCGGAAGAGATGATGGGCTTATCAAGCGCTACGCTTTCAGCAGCTGCAAAGCAAAAGCCCTCGCTGTAGGACGGAATGACGATGGCATCTGCGCTGACCACTTGTTGAAAAAGAACATCCTCCCTCAGTTCGTGCTTCATGATGAATTGCGATGTCACTTTGAGCTCTGCCATCATACCTTGTATCTGCTTGAAAAGTTTGGATGGTTTTCTTGGTAAAATTAAAATAACCTGGAAATGGCTATCCTGATCCCTAAGGATTTTGACTGCTTTGATGAGTACATCCAATCCTTTGGAGATGCCCAGTCGGCCAAAGTAGAGAAAGGTGAAGGGCTTCTCGATGGCCAATTTGCTATCAGGTTTATATTGATCTAAGGCAGTGTAGTCAATGCCATTATAGATCCGCGAAATCTTTGTTGAGGATATGCCTGCTAAAAGCAGAGCCTGCTTGGTGTGTTCGGAAACTGCAATAAAATGATGAAAAGGTAATTTGAGCAAAAACCTTTCAAATAAGTAGTGCAACCACTTTGACACATGACTGAAGAACGGAAGTCTAAACCATAGGTCGAGCCATACTTCATGAAAGGTGATGCATACCTTTTTACCAGTTAACCATCCGGCACAGTATGCTGGCAGACCGGCATTATAGGAGGTAGTTTGGATCAGATCACATTTTCGGGCTAACTTGATGGCAGGGAAAAAGGCCAACAGTGTGAATAGGTAACGGTTGTAGAAGTTGTAGCGATGGATGGTGGTCTGATCGAATTTCTCTACGCTCGGCTGGTCTGGTGCTATCTTATTGGTGATGATGGTTACCTGATGTTGCTGTTCGGTAAGTTGATCGACCAGCGATTTAAAAAGTTTCTCTAAACCACCAATATTGGGATGGTAGTATTCAAGTATGAGGAGAATCTTCATTTTGAAGTCTTTTCGCCTCATTCAGATCTTCCTTCAGACGTTGATTTTCCAGTGCCAGTTTTCGCACGATCTCGGTGATTTGTCGCTCAAGTTTTTCGACGGTGGCGGTGAGGTAAAACATAAAAATGAGTAAGAAGCCTAAGGCCACAAAAATCACTGCATTGATGTTGGACTTAAAGCCTAAGAAGTCTGCAATATTGATCGAAACAAAATCGGGTAGGAGTGCCAGTAGACTGACGATCATCCAAAACAGGAGCCATATAAGCATACTGCCCACCAATCGCTTTTGCCTGATGTATTGGCGTATGATGCGGGCCATATAAAAGATGGCGATCAGTGGTACTAGCCATTGATAAAAGTGCATATCGGCTTAGGTAGGTTACTGGTAGTTAATTTCAAAAATGACACTGGTTCCTGCAGTACTGGCCACATATAAGGTCCTAAATAATTCTTGATTAGCCTCAATAATAGGATAAATATTTTCTCTGGATGCTGCGCTGATGCGATCGATCACCACATGGGTGATGCCAATCTTCTTCCAATGGGCGATTTTTTCGACAGCATATTCCGCGCTAAAATCTTCAGAAATGGACGAACTCCTAATGGCATTTTTATCTGAAAACAACCAAAATATTCTCGGTTTGACTGTTGCCACGAATGCCTCGCTGGGCAGGTTGTCCTTGCTCCATCTAGCTACCTCGACATAGTCTTCATATGCAGGTCCTTGCCCTGCACGGTTCATGGTGATGACCGCCAAGTCGCTTGCAAAACTAGAAAACAGCAAATAGCCCATGACCAGTAAGGCACTCATTCGGATGAAGTGTGGATAGACAGAAAAATTTAGGAGTTTACCAGAACCTTGGAGGAGATATTTGCATCCCTCATATACGAGAAAGATCAGTAAGGGCAGGAGCACGGTAAGATAGCGGATCATGACCATCTCCTCATGAGCACGGCTGGCAAGCATTATGGTAACATAGAATACTGCGACATAAAAGGCAGTGATGCTGGTCTTCCATAGATAGACCAAGAAACCAATTAGTGTGATTAATAATACGAAGGCCCACCAAGAATTCATGGGAGGAAGGTGGTAATCACCGTAGAAAATGTACCACAAAAAAGTTTCTCGACTGAAGATCATCTGGGCAATGATCCGAATCGATGAGTCAAAATTGAGGGCAAATCGTTCGAGCAACCCATCGGCTAAGAAGACCTTGGCTTGGGATACTCCTATGGATTGTTGGCGGACCTGAAAGGCAATCGCTGCCAATAGCAATGGTACCAGCAAATACATTAGTTTTCTGAATCTGAGATCCAACCATAGTAACTTCCAATCTTTTTGCCTCCATAAGTGCAACCATTGCACCCTAGCAAATAGGTAAATTATCATGGCTGCAAAAAGGGTGATGCCCATCACTCGGGTGAGGTAGGTCATGAGTGCGGCAATCAGCAGCAGGATCAGTACCTTCCATCCCTTGTTTTGATCACTGGCATAGATGATGATGAGCACGAGTGTCAATATCGACCAAAAAATATAGGGCGTCTCGGTCATCAGCGACGAGGAGGCAGATACGAGATGAGGAGATACCATCACCACCGTGCTCAGGACCACAGATTGACTGGTGTCCAGCTTCATACGGAACAAGAAGATCAGCAATGGAAAGAGGGCCAGGCTCAATAGGACGACCACGATTTTCATCTTGATCAGATCAAAACCCCAGATGGCATAGATGGGACTGAGCATAAGTGGCAGACCCAGTGAAGCCAGTGTATTAGGTGTGTTCTGAGGCATATTGAGTCGGTATGCTGCTCCGTGCTCTACCAGAGAGCGAGCGTTCATGAGATACTCGGCATTGTCTCCATTGGGCAATAATTGAGGGTTGAACGCCATGGCGTAAAGTCCAATGATCCCCAGAGAAAGGACACCGATAAAGATACCATCGAGCTTGGTAAAACCGTCTCGCAGGGTCATTGCGTGGTAGGAAAAGTAGCAAAAGGAAACGGTGATGGCTGCAAAGACCAAGATTTGTTGAAAGTGAATGCTGACGAGATCCTCCGTGATAAATCTGGTTTGCAAGGTAGGGTGCGCCAAGAAGTGCCCGATAAAGAGAATCAAGAAAACCATCAGACCCAGACCCAAAAGAATCTGATAAGTTTGAGGAGAGGATCCATTCCACTTCACAGTCGACTCCCGTGCAGATGTCTTCGGGGACTTTCCCTTCGTCATCCCTGAGATCTTTTTCTTTCGGCTCTTTTTTTGGCTGAGTTTTGCCATCTATTTCATGTTCTACGTCTCACCTGGTGGTTGTGCCATTTTAGAAGGAACACGTAAGTCGCATAGAATAGGTTAGGTGAATGTTGCACAATCCGCCTTGAATCAATATGTCTGTCAAAGACATCTAGATTCATTACTGGCCAAATTCTGAGTGCTTTGTTGAAGTCTTGTATCCTAGAATTGACAATGCTAGCTGTCAAAACTAATGTCCACACGGATATTAATGATTCCTCCCGTCGGTTTTTATCCAAATGAGTGCATCTCTTTCATTAGGGCCAGGCCCCTGTCACTCCCATTTGGAGCCGTATCCCTGCATCAAATGTAGGCAAATTATGCTTGATACATTTGCTGCATGTGATAATTTTGCTGCGTTCAATTGGTATATAACCATTGGGAAGGTAGACTAATTACTTTAGCCCTTGAATTTCAAGACGGTACACCTTCCTGCTAGTGCTGGTATATCATATGCTTCAAATAGATCGGGATGATTCTTTAACATGGGATAGATAATCTCCTTTGTGCCATGGCTTAGGGCATCGACGATCAGATGCGTGATGCCCATGTTGCGCATTTCCTCGATTTTCTCCAATTCGCTAGTAGGAGTTTGAGTTTCTCTAAATTTTGTCAATCTGGTCGCTTTTCGAGATGAGTATAGATAGGTGATTCTGGGTTTAGCAGTCATGATATACGCATCCTCCGGTAGGTGCTCACCACACCATTTCGAAGCCAGGATATAACTCTCGTAATGAGGTCCATACCCATGCTCTGCTTTGGCGAGATTTTCTAAATTTCCCTGCATGTTTACTGCAAACAAGCACACCATACCAAGGCATACTGCCAGCCGGTGGTCTACCACCTTTCTCAAGAAAGGGACTAGACTCATTCTTTTGCCCAAATAAATCAGCCCCTCGGCAAAGAAGCACAACATAAAAGGGATGATGACCGTAAAGTACCTGATGATTACCATCTCCTGAGGAGTACGGCTGGCTTGCAATATTGCCAGCATCAGAAAAATCATGTAGGTACTCATGATGCTCAAACGGGGAAAAGCTCTAAAAATACCCAATAAGATCACCAGCATGATCCCAGACCACAGGGCACTGGTGGGAGGTAAGTTGGCATCTTCCGAAAAATTCCACCATCTAAAAATCTCCTCACTACCAAGCATTTGCCCTAGTACTCTGGAGGCGGCAACTAAGTTGTCATGAAAGTATTTTAATAGGTCACCTCTCCATAGAACTTCAATTTGAGATACTCCGTTATCGGCACTTCTCATTTGGATGATTAGGAACGCGATCGCGATGGGAATCGCGAACACAACCATTTTTCTTAGCGTATTACGAGCAGCAAACTGTTCTTCTGTCGCACCTAACCTTCGTGCAAAGAGTACTTTGGCAAGAGCGGTGAAGACGAGTGCCACGATCAAGGTTATCCCTGTAATTCTGGTGAGGTATGCAGCAAGAATCAGAATCAGTAAGTAGATTGCTGTCATTCCCTTAAAATCTGAGCCATTTAGGTACTTCTGTGATGCCAAGATCGCCAAGATCGTCAGGAAGACGTAGGGTATTTCGGTCATGATCTGAGTGGAAAGGGAGACCAGGTAAGGACTGGTAGATATCACAATGGTCAGGACGGCACTGTATGAAAAGTCATAAAATTGGCGCAGCAATATGAAGACAAGTGGAAAAAGCCCGACTCCCAAACTCATGATCAGCACCTTCATCTTGAAAAGATCTAATCCCCATTGCAGGTAGATTGGTGTGAGCATAAGTGGCAGACCTAGAGAAGCAAGACGATTGGGAGTCTCATTGGGAGTATAAAGCCGGTAGGCACCACCTCTTTCCAGCAGTGACTTGGCCGTCAAGATGTATTCTGCATTGTCGCCATTGGGAGAAAGCATGGGATTAAAACTACCGACATACAGCAGCGTGACTGCGAGAAAGGATAGAATGAGTACAATCCAATCCGTCCGATGAACGGTCCCTGCCCGGGTGGAGAACCATCTTAGCATAAGATAGCCGATCGATCCACCTAGTATTAGATAACTGACGATGATGTTGGTCAGCACTTTTGACCGACCACCAGCTTGGAGACCATCCAGTGCCGAATGATCATAGAATTTCAGGATCGATAACATGCTGAGAATAGCCAACACAGCCAGGAATACGAAAATGCAGATTTTTCTTTGCCAAACCCATGCAGTAGGTAGAGTCGCACGTTTCTGTGCGGACTGATCCCTAATTTTGGATCGTCTTCTAACAACTTTTTTCCTTCTCGACATACTGATTCGGCGCTATGCTCGCAAGGTTTCAAATCATCCCAAAGTAGACAAAGACACCATTCCAGGAAGGCCTGATGGACTGCCGAATAGCCGTCACTATTGAGTTCCCCACAGAGGCTTCCTAGAAAACAGTCACTGATAAGTTTGGTACGTTTTAGCAGTTCAAGTATGGATGAGTTAACTTAGACTAGCCTCGACAAATATAGATGTAATGACACCAAATCGCATGGGCAAATGTGTCATATTTTTATCCGCCCTTGTTTATCTTTACTCAATGCGTTTATTCCGGAGGCAGGAAAATGTGCCCATTGTATGGTTGCTCTGGGTGACCATTTTATGTAGTTGTGAATCCGCTGACAACAGTCATTTCGACACATGGAATATGTACAGCGGTGATCCTACGGGCTCAAAATATTCCAGTCATCAGCAGATCAACAGGGATAATGTCCAACAGCTCAAGGTAGCCTGGACCTACGAGACCGGTGATGCGAGAAGTAAGCCGGCATCGACCATTGAGTGCAATCCCATCATTGTTGATGACAGGATGTATGTGACCACACCTGGACTTAAACTGGTGGCCCTCGATGCTGCCACAGGACAAGAAAAATGGTCTTTTGATCCGTTTATTAGTATGAGACCGAGGGGCGTAAACCGAGGAGTTACTTACTATAGAGATGCCTCTGGGCACCGCTTGTTTTTTGTAGCGGGCTCCAATCTATATTGCGTGGATGCCTCATCTGGTAGGCCCGACACCACCTTTGGAGAATCTGGTATCGTCAATTTGTATGAGGGGCTTGATAGGGAAGTGAGTCATCTATCGGTGACGGCTGCGACTCCCGGAATCATCTTTGAAGATCTCTTGATCATGGGTACATCACTGGGTGAGGGACCGGGGGAGGCTGCCCCTGGTCACATTCGTGCCTATGATGTGCACACAGGTGATTTGTCATGGATCTTTCATACCATACCTCATCCTGGAGAATTCGGTTACGACACTTGGTCAGAAGGAGCATGGGAAGAGTTGGGGGGTGCCAATGTCTGGGGTGGATTTACCCTAGATGAGGAGCGGGGATGGGTGTTCTGTGGTACGGGGTCCTCAACCTATGACCACTGGGGCGGAAATCGCCTTGGTGACAATCTCTTTGCCAATTGCATCCTGGCCCTGGATGCAAGGTCAGGAGATCGAATATGGCACTACCAAGTCGTACATCATGATATCTGGGATTATGATCTGCCTTGTCCGCCCAATCTAGTGCAAGTGAAGCGAGGAGTGGAAACGATCGATGCCATAGCTCAACCCACGAAAATGGGGCATCTTTTTGTTCTGAATCGAGAAACTGGAGAGCCAATTTTTCCCATCGTAGAGCAACCTGTCCCCCAAAGCAGAATACAAGGCGAAGTGACTTCACCTACCCAGCCATTTCCACCCACATCGCTTCGATATTGCGACCAACGGTTTACCGTCGACAACGTAACCAACATCAGCGTCGGTGCAGCCAGGGCCGTGCAGGCCAGACTCGACTCCCTAGACACAGGCGACATCTTTCTACCTCCATCAGAGAGAGGTGCAGTGACTCTGCCACAGTTTAATGGAGGCACAGACTGGGGAGGTGCTGCCTACGATCCACAAACTCACCACCTCTTCGTCAATGCCAGTAATGAGGCCGAATGGATATCTATGGTGCCAGCCAAGCCGCTGGCCGAGATCAGCAAATTTGATTTTGGCAGAAGAGTGTATCAAGCCAATTGTTCTATCTGCCATGGCTACGAGAGTCCCCGGAATCCCGGATCACCGTCTCAGGAGCATCTGCGCACCTTCGTAGCAGAGCAAGGTATGGAAGGACTTGATCATTTACTGCGTTCTGGACAAGGACAAATGCCGAGTTTTGCGTATCTGACCGAAGATGAGAAAGATGTCATCTCTGCATTTTTACTGGACCAAGGAAAAGATAAGCAGGTAGACGTGAAGGAGATGAATCTGAGCTATGCTGCTGACAAAATACTTTGGGTCGCTACTGGTCATAATACTTTCAAAGACCCCGAGGGATTTCCGGCTAATAGACCGCCCTGGGGTCTCTTAAACGCCATCGATCTAAACCGAGGTGAGATAGTATGGCAAGTACCATTGGGTACCTATCCTGAGTTGGAGAGAAAGGGCCATGATCCCACCGGCACCTTCAATATGGGTGGTCCGCTGGTGACAGCGGGGGGGCTGGTTTTTATTGGTGCTACGATGGATGAACGATTTCGAGCATTTGACAAGGATACTGGAAGCGTACTATGGGAATATCAAATGGACGCTGGCGGCTATGCGACTCCCTCCACTTACATGATAGGAGGTCGGCAGTACGTGGTGATCGCCGCCGGGGGTGGTGGGAAGCCTGGAACAAGATCGGGGGGAAAATACTTCTGCTTTGCTTTGTGATGGTTTCCAAAACGGTTGGGACGAAGAACTCTAGCGTGGAGGCCTAATGGTATCAGAACATAATTGATAAAGGTGCTCTCCAAGTAATCGAGTATGGATTTTTTGTGTGGGAGATATCTTGGGCATGAAATTTGGCGATGAAAAGAAGGGTTGTATTGAGGAGCCTACATCTGTGATTTAGTTGAACTTCTGAACGCAAAGACATGGACAGAACACATCGATTGGACCGGCATTCGTGCTACTACCAGAGTGTATCTGATGCAGTTGTCGTGTTAGACAGTCATGGAAAAATCAGGAATTGGAGCCATAGGGCAGTTGTCTTGTTGGGATGGTCAGCAGAAGAAGTCATTGGTCTGTCGTTTGTCGAAACATTCCTTCCATCAGCAAGTCAAGAAGCGTTTAAAAAGGATTTAAAAGCTGGAGGTGATAAAGCCTTTGAGAGTAAAGTCTTAAATAAAGAAAAATCCGAAATCGTTTGTCTTGTCACCGCCTTGGACATCAACATCGAGGGAGAGACCTGTTACATAGTGACGCTAAGAGATATGGAGTTGGCCGATGATTGTGCAAATCGAATATCAACGGCAGCTCACTTCGATCTGGAGATCAAGCGCATGCCCATAGGGTACATTGTGTGGAGCCCCGATTTTCGGGTGGTATCTTTCAACCCCGCTGCCGAGAATATCTTTGGGTTTTCTGCGGAAGAGATGATTGGGGAGCATCCATATGGGAAAATTGTTCCGAAAAGCAGTCAGAAGTCTGTGGATAGAATTTGGCAACGACTACTTGAAGGTGATACGACCGCTAATAGTATCAATAAGAACCAGACGAAAGACGGACGAACCATTATTTGTGATTGGGCCAATACACCACTCAGGGGTACTTCGGGTAAGGTCATTTCGGTGTTGTCCATGGTCTCAGACATTACCAAGCAGCAGGAGTACGAGAAAAAACTAAAGGTCAGCGAAGAAAGGTTAAAACTAGCCTTTATGGGGGCAGGAGATGGGATGTGGGATTGGGACATTCTCAATAATACCGTTTACTATTCGCCTCATTGGGAGAAAATGTTTGGCTATGAATTGAATGCAGCACCCCAAACACTTGAGGCGGTACGGAGCAGAGCCCATCCCGATGATTATCCTGGGATGTTTGCGGAGGTGACCAGGTACTTGAATCGAGAGATACCGACCTACAGCTATGAATTTAGAATGTATCACCTCGATGGTACACTGCTCTGGACGTTGCATCGAGCGGTAGCCATGTTTGATGAAGATGGCAATGCCACGAGGATGATTGGTACTACAACTGATATCACCAAGAATAAAGAGACTGAAGCCCTGATTACAGAGGCCAAAGAAAAAGCGGAACAGGCAAGTAGACTAAAGTCAGAGTTTCTTGCCAATATGAGCCATGAGATACGGACTCCTATGAATGCCATCTTGGGATTCTCGGAGCTATTGTCGTCAAGTGTCCGGGATGTGGAGAAAAGAAAATACATCGAGTACATTACACAAGCCGGTAAGAGTCTCATCACCTTGATTGATGATATTCTAGACTTATCCAAAATTGAGGCAGATAGGATCGTACTTAGTCCTCAGAAAACCAACTTGAAAGTATTTCTTGACGGATTGTATAACTTATTTAGGGTCGCACAGAAAAGCAAGAATATATATTTCAGTCTTTCATTAGCTCCTGCGGTTTCGACCAGCATCTTAATTGATGATCAAAGATTGAAACAGGTATTATACAATTTACTGGGAAATGCCTTCAAATTTACGGAGGAAGGAAGAGTATCTCTTGAGGTGACATTATCTCCTGATGGTCAGCATATCATTTTTAGCATCATCGATACGGGCATCGGCATTGAAGAGGACCAACAAGAATTGATATTTGATACCTTTCGGCAACAGGATGGACAAAGTACCAGAAAATATGGAGGGACAGGGCTTGGACTGACCATATCCAAACGACTTGTCGAGCTGATGGGAGGTGATATTTATCTAAGCAGCCAGGTTGGCCAGGGGTCAGTGTTTACAGTGTCGCTTCCCTATGAGCCGGTGACTAGCGATGCCAGTCAGCATTCAGGTGAAAAAACTGTCGAGCTGAGGGGAAATAGCAAAGGCATCATAACTGTTTTAATTGCTGAGGATAATGTAGCAAATAGGATCGTGTTGAAAAAGATGCTGTTGCAGATCGATGAGAACATGACCATACTTGAGGCGGGCAATGGCCGTGAGGCCGTCAAACTTGCTGAAGAAGAAACTCCTGATATGATCTTTATGGATTTGATGATGCCACAAATGGATGGGTATAAGGCCAATCAGGTGATCAAGAATAATGCGCTCACAGCCAGTATTCCGGTAGTGGCTTGGACCGCAAGGGGACTGGCAAATGAGGAGCGGAGAATTCTTGCTGAATTTGATGCCATGCTTCGAAAGCCTTCTCAAATCGTCCAAATCAGAGACGTGATGGCACCAATCCTCGGATAATGGAGAGGTAAAGAGTCTATGTACCTTGTAGGGCGCACCTGAATGTGTGCAAACCAGCTCTGTACGGCTATGATCATCAATTTCGTTTTCTATGATTAATTCACTTTGGGACTCGTTTTAACAGATCCATGAAGTATCCCCGATTGTACTGATCTGGACAGATGGATGGTTTTATATCGATGTACCTTTGAGTTCCTCGGCCTAGTGCATACACACACGATGCTTGTCTACAAAAAAAGTTTACTATATTAATTGTAGAAAAAAAGAACCATGAAGATTCAGGTAATAAGTTTATTGATGATCATTGTAGCCTCTGCCTCCAGCTGTGCGCAAAATAATGTACCAGACCGGGAGTTGCAGATTGCATCCGCTGTGATGGCAGCTCCGGAGGAAGATCGGGCAGAAGCCACCGTTTATGGGTATGATGTAGATGGAAACTATGTTTTACTTAGGGAAGGCAGCAATAGCTTGATCTGCGTTTCCGACGATCCAAGTAAGGAGCGCTTTCAATGTGTGTGTTATCATAAAGATCTACAGGAGTTTATGGATCGAGGGCGCACGTTACGTGCCGAGGGGAAGACCAATCAGGAGGTTTTTGACATGCGGGAGGCTGAGGCGAAAGCCGGCACCTTGTCGATGCCACAGCAGCCAACGACTCTTCACCTCCTAGAAGGTAAGGAGGGCAAATACGATGAGGAAAAGGGTGAAGTGGTCAATGCCAACTACCGGTATGTAGTGTATATTCCTTGGGCAACGGCAGCGTCGACGGGTCTACCCTTGAAGCCAATGGTACCTGGAGGTCCATGGATCATGGACCCTGGTACACACCGGGCACACATCATGATCACCCCACCTAAGGAGCAGGGTTGAATATTCACCAGGGCGGCTCGATTCTGTGGCGTAGTCTGCTTTGCTTCCTCTGTTTTACCCTTTGGTTTAAGGTGCATGGGCAGGTGAGTTTTCCTGCCCAGATCCTAGATTCCAGCGTTCAGATTGGCTATGGATTGGCCATCGGGGATGTAGATGGCGATGGCAGAGATGACATCTTGTTGGCGGACAAAAAAGTTTTTCTCTGGTACCGGAATCCGGATTGGAAATCGTTTGTCTTGGTCGAAAATCTGACGGAACGAGATAACGTTTGTTTGGCCGCCAGGGATCTGGATGGTGATGGTAGGGTAGAGATCGCTGTGGGAGGGCAATGGAACCCTGGTGAAACCACGGATCTATCAGCATCGGGTTCTGTACACTATCTAGTAAGACCTGAAAACCCTGGGGATCGCTGGACACCCATCCGATTGGAACATGAGCCAACTGTTCATCGCATGCGATGGATCAAAGCCGGTACGGGGTATCAACTCATCGTATTGCCACTACACGGTCGGGGCAATCAGGGTGGTCGTGGGGCAGGAGTAAGAACCTATGCTTACGTACCGCCTGATGATCCGCAGAAGACTTGGACAAGACTACTGATAGACAGCTCATTGCACATTACACACAATATGGATGTCGTGGAGGATGGGCAACAGGAAATCCTATTGATAGGTGGCGCCGAAGGTGCTAAACAATTCGAGTTTAAGCGAGGGGCTTGGATAGAGAAAGGAGATGAAGCTATTGCAGATCATGGCTTTGGAGAGATCAGGGCCGGGGATGACTTTATCGCTGGGATCCAACCCTTCCACGGTGAGACCTTGGCAATTTATCCTTCACTTGACTCCAGAAAGGTGTTGACTCACGACCTGAAGCAGGGTCATGCATTGGCCTGTTCAGACCTGCTGGGTCTGGGAAGAGATCAGATTGTCGTAGGTTGGAGAAGCCCAAATCAACGAGGAGAAATTGGAGTTAAAATCTTTATGCTTCTAGACGATGCATGGCACGAAGAATGGATCGATCAAAACGGCATGGCATGTGAAGACTTAAAAGTCGCTGATCTGGATGGTGATGGGAGAATGGACATCGTTGCTGCTGGGAGAAGTACACACAATCTCAAAATCTATTGGAATAAGAATTGAACCATCATTCATCATTTGTCGGAAACCATTTTTTGATATCCCTCAATATAATAGGTGGTTCTTCCTCCGATTTTGATTTTACCCACCGGTCCCTTCCCCGGAATTTCAGCGTCGTCTCTTCGCCATTGCCAAAACCAATCTGCGGGATAGACCTTGTAGTAAGCATCGCGATCGCAGGCCAGGGTCAAAATGTTTCTCATGACTCTGAATAGTTTTTGACGGTCCTTCTTGTCCAGCAGGAGTGCAGTGCTTGCCGGATGAAGTCGCGCCTGAAAACAGATTTCATCTGCATACAGATTACCAATACCGGAGATCAATTGTTGATTCATCAACAAAGATTTGACCGGAGATCGGCGGCCTTCAAAGATCTGTAGAAAATCGTCCTGAGATATCCTTAGGGCATCTGGTCCCAAATTGATTTCCTCTAGGTATGCCATCCGGTCTTCGACCACGAGAATGCGAGAAAATTTTCTGGGATCATCATATCCAAGGATCATTCCGGAGGCTAGGCGCAAATAAAATCTCTCGTGTCTGGGAGCGTCGATTTCATCTCGATAATACACAATGTCGCCAGTCATGCCAAGATGAAAGAGAATACTTATTCCAGAATCCAGGACACCGAAGAAATACTTGCCTTGTCGGTAGGTATCGATAAAGTGCTTGTCAAGTAATGCTGAGCTAAAATACTCAGCAGTGCAATTTCTAATGATTTTTGAATCGCGAACACTGACCTCCAGAATCTTATCATGTAAGACTGTCGAACGAAAACCCTTCATGACTGTATTGACTTCTGGCAGTTCTGGCATTTTTGTTGAAGCTCATTGTAGAATATATTAGATCGACCTTCACAGGCAGCATCTATCATCGGTCATACCATGGTCCCTTCTGTGTTTTGAGGCTCGTACTCCAACAGGAATTTGAAAGCCTCAATAATAAAATAGGTCGTCTGATCCGGTGCTAAATTATAAAACATCGTCCAGGCATCTGCTTTGTGGTCATGATAAGTCTCACTCAATTCGGGGTGCCTATCCAGAAAAGCGAGCCTTACAGCATGTCCGTTAATTACGTCAAATACCACATAATCATCCACGAATAAATCTGGATTTTGTGTGGAAAAACTGGCAGCCACCTTCATGGCCTCCAGGGTCAATTGTCGATATTCAGGTGCTGAGATTTTATTCAGCAAGTGCTCCACCCGAAGATGAAATGCTTTTTCACCAGGTGTCATATCGGATAGTATTTGAGCACTGTTTAGGCGGTTGCGTTTTTCCAATTTATCACCGATGATGATGCCCCTACAATGTTCCAGGAGGTGCCAGATATTGGTAAAAAAGTTATTTGAGAGCCTGCTCAAAGTGCCGGTAGATTTTCTCCAACTCAGCCATCCTTCCTTGGGTGGTGTCTTCCTCTGTCGTAGATCATTGACCCAGGAAATGCCGTCTCCTCTTTCACGGATTCGCAGAGACTCCAAATTCTTGACCTGTATGCTGGATTCTTGATATTCTACAATCACCTTTTCAAGGAGTCGCTCCACTGCAGATGGCGCCATATCCATCAGCATGTCCAAGGCTTCTTCCTGCGAAACTTGCTGCTCCCATGCCACATTGGCTGTTAGGAGTAGGATGATGTAGCTGATTCTGATGGTCAGTAGGTCCTTAAAGAGCTCGGGTTTGGCTTTGTTGAGAATACCTACATAGATTAGTATCTCTTGCGTGAATACTTGATCCCGATGATCATCTCGACAGAAACGATCAATTTTGGACATGAGCTCTGAAAAAGGTAGCGGCCTAATGATCATGGACTCATCACTAAATGCTTTTCCTACTTGAATAATCTTTTGGCGAGCAAGTAACAGATTAACCGAATTTTGTAGGTTGATATCCACCTTCTTTAATATGGCGGAAGCTAAACGTATAGCCGACCAATAACCTCTTTCTCCCGCTTTCTTGTAAATTTCTTCCACTAGATTTCTGGCCAGCACAGAAGATCCATTTAATTGTACCGGCTGGTCTAAACCCCCGAGGTTAACGATCTGGTTTAGGATCTCTATTTGTTCGTAAATATTTTCTGCGGTGGTGAGTAAAGTCTCTAAGGTCGGGATGTCATTGATGATCTCGATAGATAATTCTTCTTCGCTATCAAGAGGGGAGTGGATTAATCCCGATTTTAAATGGTAAATATATTGCTGATCATTGGTTAATTGTCTTTCGATTAATGAGACTTCTGGTGCGTCCACTGTGATGATGGAAGTTTCACCTGAAAGAGCGTCAAAAGTACTTAGCTCTACTGGTAGGTCTGGGAGCTCACCCCTTTGAATTCTTTCAAGAAATGATACGAGTTTATCGCTCCGTGTCACCATGTAATCCGTGAGTAGAACAGTGACCAGTGGAATACCCGGTTGGTTCCAATACTGATGAATATACCCTAGTTCGCTCTTAAATCGACTGATTAAAAAATCATTGTCAAAACCCAAGTAAAATTCTTTTTGGAGAAAGAAGAGCGACACACAAATAGCCTGTTTTCCGTTGATGTTAAATAAACTGCTCGTTGCCAAAGATTTGAGACGACGTGGACTCCGACCTGTCATATTGAGTTTTTCGTTGGCACCCACTACCGAAAAGATATCTGACAGATCTTGAGGTAGAATCACTGCCGTGTCTTCCAGGTCATCTGGAGTTTGTGCCTGTATGCCATAGGTGGCGAGTTTACTTTTCAAAAGTTGGTTTTCTGCCAAGGCCAAAACTTGCAATCTCGGTGGTCTGCGGTTGATGATATAGTGAAGTCCCAGGGGGTCAATATCATCTAATTTTAAGTATCCGTCCTTCAACAAAGTGCCCAGCACAAAAAGGCTTTGAGCCCATACCAAGGGTATGTTTTTGTTTGGCTTTCGCTGCTGGGTGCCCGGATACTGGCGTTCGGCATCGATGTGCTCTTCTGGCACATAGTAAAGCTCCGGAATGAGCTCCGATCCATGTTGGGAGACCATTACGTCTGTGAGCTTGCGATAGAACTGCTGTACGTCTGCATCGTTTTCCTGAAACAGGGCTAGCAACAGTTCAAAAGCGTAAAATAGTGGCCATTCGGATTCAATGTTTTCAAATGCCTTGAGCTCTTCTGGATTGTAATAGTGCCTGTGGATGTCTTCAACGACCGTTTGATGTCCATCTCTCAAAAAGCGTTTGTATCCGTAGTTGCCACCCAGTTTGCTGCGGATCTCTTCGCGTACTTTCAAGATTAGTTCCTGATCATCGATGGCAAATGCTGGATAGCCGATGATGCCCAGAAGTGCACTATCGGTTTCCTTGGTGGAAGATTCTCTGGGTAGCATGGATCTAAGGGTGATCTCTGCCATGGCAATGTTATCCGGAATCACATGGATCATCGTCGATTTATTCCCCTTCTTGCCGTATAGATTAAATCCGGAGAGAGCCTGTAAGGCCGCTTTGGCCATACCAATAGAGCTGGCGTTGAGCTCGACGTAACCAATGTTTGTTTTTTCGCCGCGCTCCCAGATGCCATAGTCCGGAATCCTATAAGCACGTTCTATGTAGTAGACCAGATTTTGAATGAAATCGATTTCATCTCTGCTGGAGATAATGTCTAATCCCGAAGATATCATCTGAGCAAGGGTGAGTAGAAAGAGTGAGGTGGCATCGATCTGGAGATGTCCCCATTCGTGATCAGCTACCACGGTGCCACCAGTTTGTGTGTCGTACTTGGCATGAAGAGCATCGTGCAACGCCAGAGATTTCTTAAAATACTCTACTTTGTTACTTTGCTGCATCATTGATCTCAGGAGGCCGCGCATCAACCTGATGCAACTTTGCTCCAGTTCATAGGTCGTAGCTGGATCTGTACCAGCCCGGCGATAGGCAAGTGCCAATGACCACACGGCAATGATGCTGTATACATTATCTCGGACCCAGGCATCGCGATAATCACCATGCACTGTGACGGCGGTACTGGCGGGTAGCAATCCCGTAATCGGATGTTGGCGATCGAGGATGATCGAATTTACCTGTGCGTAATGCTGTTCGAGCGTAAGCGGTTTAGACATAGGAAGCAAAACTACTAGTTTGTGCCCATTCGCAAAAAGGTCGTCAAATCAAAAATGATGCTTTTTGCCAATATTTCTGCCCATCTCATGGACTTGACATCTCATCCCATCTGGCTCATTTTGTTGAAGATGGCACTTTTCGGAGTGACCTGATTTTAGTGAAGAAAACGCCCATGGCAGCTTACCAACGCCTATTGCCCTCTGGAATAGGCAGCATACTTACTGAACGATTCGCACCTTCCATATCATGAGACTTCTCCTGGTGAGATCTCCGAGAGTGGCGTTGAGTATTGAGGTCGGGCTTCCACAAAAGCCATCCGGATTCTGTCAAGGACAGGCAGGTGATCGATCGGTATGCATCTACCATCTATCTTTTGGATGGCTGACAGCTCACCCATACTTCCAGTGCAGAAGACCTCATCGGCATTGTACAGTTGCGTTAAGGAGATGTTTCGCTCAACCATCGGTATGTTCAACTGGTCGCAGAGTTGCATGACGAGTCCCCGAGTGATGCCTGGTAGGCATGCATCTGCATATGGAGTGTAAACTGTACCGTCTTTCACCATAAAAATATTGGTACCATTTAGTTCGGATGCAAAACCATGTACATCCAACATGAGTGCGGCATCGACAGCTGCAACATTCGCTTGTATCTTGGCCAAAATATTATTGATCAGATTATTGTGATGAATCTTTGAGTCCAGGTGATTTGGAGAGTTTCTTCGGATGCTCGAAGTGATGACCTCGATACCATGGCAGTCTTCATAAATGGGCGGCTTCCACTCAGCAAGGACAATAAGGCAGGGACCTTCTTGATTGAGTTTGGGATCCATGCCCGACGTGATTTTTTCTCCACGGGTGAGGGTCAGCCGGATATGCACATCCTGGGTCATTTTATTGGCATTCAAAGTGTGCCATATGCTTTGCTTAATGAAGGTAAGATCAGGAAGTGGATCAAACGCCATCGCCTTAGCCGATTCGTATAGCCTGGTCAAATGTCTGTCCAGGAGGAAAAGTCCTTCTTTGTACAAGCGTATTCCTTCCCAGACAGCATCGCCACCCTGTACCGATGAGTCAAAGACCGACACCTTGGCAGCACTGCGAGGCAGCAATTGATCTTTGATAAAAACCTGTATTAGTGCATTTCTCTCATCGTATTTCTGCATGGCTTTCGGCTTTTTTATATCGCATGCTGCAATAATGCTCGATAATATATTTGAGCCTCATCGTTGATGTCCTTTAAGTGTTGTGGCAAAGTGACTTCGTCGAGCTTTCGATGCACAAATCCGGTCGTCTCATGCACACTTTTATACCAATAGGGTGCCCAGGGTCCGTCATAGTGCTTGGGTCCTTCAGGCCATGATAACATGCCTGGTTGAAATGGAAGATCCAACCTGTTGCAGAGTTTCTTGAGCATCTCTTCCGGTCGCTCGATCATTGAGGCAGAATCCACAATCGTGGGCTCGTTGTCGTTATTCCGGTACCAACAAAATAATTCATATTGCTTTTTGATCCCAATATCCTGTTGTGTGGGAAGGGGAATAACCTTATTAAAAGACGTGATGATCAAAGCTGGATTTCTGACTAAAAAGACTTGCTTGTAATTCAGTGAAAAAGTGGGGTCCAGGGCCAGGAAGTGAGAGGCCATGTTTTTAATAAATACCGTGTTTGTAGTGGCCAGCGCATCTATGTTGTCGGTGATCTGTGATAGCGATCCTGGCAGGGCGTCCAAAATCACTTTTCTACCGGGGTGATTAAGACCGTGTTCTTCCAAATATATGGCATAGAATGGTTCATCAATCACCTCGACTTCTGTATGCTGAGCAAACGCATACATCAGCGCGGTTGAAATGGTGCGTGGACAAGAAATGAGGTGGATGATCATGTGGAGGTCATTATAACGGGCAATGTGATGTTGGATTTAGACTATATGCAGGGCCATTCGAGATTTTTTCTACCAGGGTGTGCACTCCAAAGAACAAGCATACAGGGAAAAAATATTTTCGTCAGTACTTAGGCTATGCTATTCCGTAGAAGTCCCTGCAATTGCTACCAAGGATATCACTCTGCTCCGATTTCGATAGCTGACAGATGTAGTCATTTAGCACCTCAAATACCTGCTCGTATGTAGCGGCTAATGTACATACAGGCCAATCACTTCCGTAGACACATCGCTTGGTCCCGAACAGGTTTAGTACTGTGTCTATGTATGGATGAAGATCCTGAGGCTGCCAATCCGTCCACGATGCTTCGGTGACCATGCCCGATATCTTGCAGTAAACTCCTGGGTTTTTAGCCAACTTTTGCATTTGTTTTCTCCACGCCTCGATGCTACCCTTAGCAATGGCTGGCTTGGCCAGGTGATCAACCATGATTTTCTGCCCATTCAGTTGACGGACCAATGAATTAGCTTCCTCCAGTTGATGCTCATACACCAGCAGATCATAGGTGTAACCTTCCTGTAAGATGGTGTCGACACCGCGAATAAAAGCAGGGTCTGTCATGAATCCCTGAGGTTCCGATTGTAGAATATGGCGAAAACCAACCAGCTTTTTCTCCTGCTGGTAATGTTGCAATTTCTCGTTGAGATCAGCTGCTTTCAAATCAATCCATCCTACGACTCCGGCTATGAATGGATGGTGAGAAGATAGCTTGAGCAGAGCCCTGGTTTCCTGGTCATTTTGCGCCACTTGCACGGCAATGGTCGCATCGATACCATGCGCCGAAATAATCGGTTGAAGATCTTGTGGCAAAAAGTCTCTCTGCAGCACTGCCATGGAGGGTTCTGCGAGCCAAGTATCTTGCACTGGATCGAATGTCCAAAAGTGTTGGTGGGCATCTATTGTCATCATTACAGGCTGATATCTCTTTTCCAAGGTATAAAATCATCTTGACCTAGGCGCTCGGCTGCAGTGAGGTGGTCTCCGCTGGCTACTTTAAGAAGCAGTGATAAGAGTTCTTCACCTTTTTCTTCGATGGTATCTTCACCAGAGATGATGCTACCAGCATTGATATCTATGATGTCAGCCATTCGTGAGGCTAGTGCATTATTGGTTGCCATCTTGACGGTAGGTGTTACTACATTTCCCGTTGGCGTCCCAAGTCCAGTAGTAAATACGATCAAATTTGCCCCACCACTCGCTAGTCCAGTCGTTGATTCAACATCATTGCCGGGTGTACAGAGGAGGTTTAGACCCGGTAAATGTGCCATTTCTCCATAATCCAAGACATCTGCTACGGGAGCAGTCCCTCCTTTCTTGGCTGCTCCCAGCGATTTGATGGCATCGGTGATTAGTCCATCTCGGATATTGCCCGGTGATGGATTGGCATCAAATCCTGAACCATCTGCCCTGGCACGGTCATGATAGGTATCCATCAGATGTACGAATTTCTCTGCTGTCCCCTTATCTCGACAGCGGTTGATCAGATCTTGTTCGGCGCCATTCAGTTCGGGAAATTCAGCCAAAATAGTTTTTGCACCCAATGCTGCAAGTAAATCCGAGCAATGACCTAGTGCGGGATTGGCCGAAAGTCCTGAAAACCCATCTGATCCACCACATTCCAGCCCAAGGGTTAGTTTTGAAATAGAGGCCTCCCGTCGCTCATTGGCGTTGATTTGTTGAAGGCCTTCGAAGGTCTTTTTGATGATCGATTCTAAAAAAGCCCTCTCTGAAGTACTGGCCTGCTGTTCAAAATAGAATACTGGCTTCTCCAACGCCGGACTCATGGAGGAGAGGTGTGATTGCAAAGTCTTAATCTGAGCATTTTGACAACCCAAACTCAGTATGGTGGCCCCACCCACATTGGGATTGTTGATATAGGTGGCCATCAATTTACAGAGCATATCGGCATCGCGCCTGGATCCGCCACAACCTCCCTCATGTGAGAGAAATTTGATGCCATCGACGTTGGGAAATATTCGGCGGTCGATGGTGTTGGTGAGGGAACTATGATCCAGTGAGATGTCCGAGACCGGATGGCCCAGCTGGATGGCCTCGATCAGAGGTCTGATATCCATGACCTGCCTGCCATGATCTGCATATCCCAGAGGTTCCAACAATGATGCCTGCAGTACTTTCAAATTGCGATTTTCGCAAAACACAAGCGGAATGAATATCCAATAGTTTCTAGTACCTACACTGCCATCAGAGCGATGATATCCTTCAAAAGTGCGATCCCTCCATTTATCGACGTTGGGTGGCTGCCACTGAGCGGTCTTGCCGTCTAAGCTGAGATCAGCAGTAGCATGTGATGTATTTAGGGTAGTAATGGCAGCGCCTTTAAAAATCGTTTGCAGCGCTACTCCGACCACGGTGCCGTACATACATATTTTGTCACCAACATGGATATCGGTGGTGGCAACCTTGTGTTTGATCTGAATGGGTTCCAGGGTTGTGACATTCTGACCATTGAGCTCTAAGTGCGTTCCGGTTGGTATGTTTTCTATCCAGACATTATCTGCATCATGTATACGTAAGATCATAGCCATAGGCGATTTCGTCAGCGTTGCACCATTTTACTCAACAGAGCACTAATCTAACTTAAATTGAGCGATGTTATATATTAGTAAAAAACCTTCAAATCTATCAGAACAATTCAGCCAACGATCCGAAAAAGCAGCAGATCCATTTATGACGAATCCCAATTTGGAGTGGATGGAATGGGCACTGAGCGGAATCTGGATGCTAAGAATTTTTCAAAAGACCGCCGTCTAAGACGGTAGGAAAGATTGAGTTAGAGAAAGAGCACCATTTTACCCAGAAAGGGAGTCAGAGGACAGTACCTATGCAAGGAGGAGAGATGTGGGGTTGTATTAAGAATGCTTGGGAGGAATGTAGTAATCGGCAGCAAGTGCCTTGGTCAGAAAAAAGGACAAAAGTAATCGTTTGCAGCGCTATCCGACCACGGTGCCGTAAATCAAATATTTTGTCAAACTGGATATCGGTGGATTCATACCTGGAAATGTCAACCATTCCCGAAGTTGACAAGAGTGTTTGATCACCGAATGACATGGGGAAGGTTCCAAGAATTTGAGTGCAGTTGTCTCGACATTCTGATGGCATATGAGAAAGTGCTGAAAGTGCGTTCCGGAAATGTCAACTAAGTATCGAATACTGAGTATGGTAAAAAAAAGGCTTTCCATAAAGATCCTCATATCACGTCCAGACATTATCTGCATCATGAGAATGCGTACGTCTAAGATCAACGGAGCCAAAAGGTCGAACTTTGGTGGTTTTCCCCGATAAAAAAACTGTCAGCAGATGCCTGAGCGTTGCAATTGATGCCATAGAGCTCCAAAAATTACAATCTTTAACCCACTAATCAACTCAAGTCATGATTTGATGCACAGAAAAAAAGGCTTGCATTGCCATCTAACTGCGGGATCAAGAAATTGGTGAAGAATGCGTCCCTGGAGACAACTAAGACAACTTAAAAGGACTCTTAAAAAAAAGTAATAAATTGACTAGAAGATGAGTATTGATGCCATAGATCTGGATGCAGAGAGACTTACAGAAAAAAAAGTAATAAATTGACTAGAAGATTATTGATCTGGTTAGCTTGTATGCTCCGAGGGATGTCAACTCGATGTAATCTATAGAGGTATGAGTGTGCTAGATTTAGAAGTATATCCGTGATCGATGCTCCAGTCGATCCACCATTTTGATCTCACCTTGAAAAAGGCTGTTGTCCTCCAACGGCCTTTTTTAATAGCACAAGTGTACTACCTTTGTCATTCGTTATAGCACTCAATGTTACTTTAGAGAGATATGAACTCGCAGTCAGCCAGCCCAAAAAGGAATCTCAAGGAGAGCAAGATCATCGACGCCGCAGAGACTGTGTTTACTGCAGTGGGATTCGCCAATGCAAAAATGGAGGATGTAGCCAAGAAGGTGGGAGTGAGCAAAGGTACCGTCTACTTCTATTTCGATACCAAGGAAAATCTTTACATGGCGGTGACCTATCGGGCACTGCAGATCCTAAATGAATACTTGTATCGCAGCCTGGAAAGAGACCGTGATAAGAATGGCCGGGAGAAGGTGATGGGATTGGTAGAGACCTATCTCGATTTTTGTGACAAGTACTTCTTGTACTCCGAGGTAATTCTCGATTACATGACCCTAAACCGTTCGACCAAGTACGGAAAAGACCGCGCCAAATTGACCGATGCCTTGAAAGAGAGCATGTACTATCGCAGAGTGCAGGACATCCACAATCTACCCATCAGTCTGATTACTCAGGAGCTGAGAAATGGTGTGGCAGATGGCAGCATTAAGAATCAACAACAACCGGAGATGCTATACTTGACCGCTTGGAGTTCTGTGATCGGCTTTGTAAAACTGAATGTGGCTGCTGGGAGCAATCGCCAGACACTCCTCAACGTAGATATTCAAGAGTGGAAAAGTTATATTTTCAAGATATTGCGACGCACCCTACTTTCCGAAGAATAGTGGAGTTACTCATAAATTATTGGGACACTTTCACCTAAGTAGCTCCCATCTATTTGGACAAGATCATGGTAATACCAGGTTTGAAGGAAGGTGGACAAATGGAATAGAATAGATTGAAGATTTTGAGAAAGCTTTCATTTTTTCGGTGACCAGCTTTTGAGAAAGCATATTGATAATCAAAGTAGTTTCCGTAGTAGATGTTATCAATGGCAAAACCGCAATTGCGGGCATAGGAAACTAATTCACGCTTGGTGTATTCTCGAAAGTGACCGGGGTTTTTTCTGGTTTCACTTATTAGCATATAGGGATTCTTTCCGAAGAGCATCTGGATTCTTTTGTGAAAAACTGCTGCATTGGGTGTTTGGATAATAAGTTTTCCACCCTTATTTAGTAAAATATCAAGATAGCTTAGTACTTGATTAGGAGAGGTGTAAAGGTGCTCCAATACTTCGGCAAACAGAATGATGTCATAGGTGCCAATATCATTTCTCCACGTGGATTTATCGTGACAATGATTAAGATCAAAATGGAACTGTTGACCAAATTCCCTCTGCGAATCTTTTGCAAAACCGAGTTCATCTACCTTACATTTAAATAGTTTTGATAGTATTTCGGCAAATGAAGAATTGCCTATATCGAGTATCCTGGTGTCTTGGCTGATTAGTTGTTCAATATGTTTCACGAGCTCTTCATACCTCTTACTGTGATAGTTGAGGTAAGGGTGATTTTTTTCCGCTATGATTTTTCTCAGTGAGTTTATTTTCTTCAAATCGATTCTTTTATTGTCGGCAGTGATGATTTGCCCCAATATTTTCGTTTTTCGATCATAGCGCAATGGCACTGATGTCGTCTAAAAGTCCTTCGATAATATTCTCATCAGTCAAAGGATTCATCACTACAATTCGGAGGTGTCGAGTACCATTGACTTCGGTCGAGGAGATATAATGCTTCCCCTGACGTACCAACATTTCTCGCAAAGCCAGTTGATCGACCTGACCTGGACGATAGCGAAAGCAGATGATGTTGGATTCGATGGGTAGATCAATGGAGAAACCTGGTCGCTCAGCGATGATCCTTGCAAAGCACTGTGCTTTGTCGTACAGATCTGCCACAAACTGACCCATTCCTTTTTCCCCAATGATGGCCAAGGTGAGAAATAGCTTGGTGGCCAGGGGTGCCTTGGTGCATTCTATTTGGTAGGGCAAACTATCCACACCCTGATTTTCCTTCTCATAAAACAAATAGCTCCCCTCTTGCTGAAAAGTCTGTTTGAAGCTTGCCTTATCTTTGAAGAGCACTGCGGTGCACAGTGTGGATGTTTGCATCATTTTGTGGGCATCCCAAATCATCGAATTTGCCAGTTCAGAACCCCTCATGAGATGGCGATATTTTTCAGAAAGGAGTGCCGTGGCTCCATGTGGACTATCTAGATGTAGCCAACATTCTTGCTGGTTGCAGCAGATCCCCATTTCCTGGATGGGGTCGTAGAGTCCGGTGGCGGTGGCGCACGCGTTTGCCACTACTGCCATAATTATGTGGCCATTTCTTCGTACTTTTTCGATAAGCTGGTGGAGGGCATCTGGTCTGACAACCTCTTGCTGATCTGTCGGTATGGCGATGATGGATGTCTGTCCAAGACCTAGAATGCTGATGGCCCTCGCAATTGAATAATGACTATTCTCCGGAGCCAGAATGACCAGGTCGGGAGGATTGCCATCACGCCAGGACCCAGGGGCGACAGCTGATCTTGCAGCCAACATGGCATGTATGTTGGCGACTGAACCTCCATGGGTAAAGACACCACCACCTTCTGTCCAACCGACCTTGGATAGCATCCATTGGATGAGCTCAAATTCGATCGTGGCCGCAGAGGGTCCCATCTCGAAGATGGACATGGGATTGTTGGCAACACCATGAATGAGATCTGCCATCATTGATCCCATATGTGGTAAAGACACCTGATGACCGATGTATCCTGGATGGTGCATATGCATAGAGTGATCCAGGTAGGTATCTAGAAAAGATGAAAAAGCCCCTTGATCCATGCCACCGTATTTTAAGAACCGGCGGATTTGCAATGCATCGGCGATGCTATCGAGCGGTGGTAGGTCTACCACGTGAGAATCGGCTGCCTGGCTTGCATCGAGATAGGTAGCGAGTTTGTCGATGGCCAATCTACCCATGTTCTGAAGGTCGGAGCCATTGCTTTGCATCATGTTATCGGTTTTATCCGACAAAGATAGCTGGCCTCCTAGAGAAAAACACTATTGACATGCTTTCCATCGAAAACAGTCGGTAGTGTGATCATTTACCATACCCACCGCTTGCATATAGGCATAGCAGATTGTGGAACCGACAAATTTGAATCCTGCTTTCTTCAGGGACTTGCTCATAGCATCACTCAGAGGAGTGCGTGCAGGGACTTCTTCGATTTTCTCAAAATGATTGACCAATGGATGTCCATCTACAAACTGCCATATGTACCCATCAAACGATCCATATTGATCGACGATGTCTAGATAAGCCCTCGCATTTGAGATCACAGCCCGAATCTTCAACCTGTTCCTGATGATGCCAGGATCCAAAAGCAGTTGCTGGATTTTCTGATCCGAATACTTCACAATTTTTTCAGCATCGAATTGATCAAAAACTTTCTGATAGTGCGGCCTTTTTTTCAGGACCGTAATCCAACTTAAGCCTGCCTGGGCTCCTTCCAAATTGAGCATTTCAAACAGTTTTTGATCATCATGTAGTGGCACGCCCCATTCATGATCGTGATAGCTCAGATATGGTTCTTTATCTCCAGCCCAAGTACATCGAGTCATATGTGTTGTATTGATGGTTGTCGTGGAAAGAGGGATTCACTGGTCGGAATGTAGCGCCATTCTATTGCCCTCGCAATCCAGAAACAAGGCCATATACCCATGTTCTGCGGAGATCATGCGCTTGGGCAAGAGTACTTCACCACCAGCATCGGCAATGCGGTCCAGCACTATACTCAGATCCGGATTTGCGTTTATGTATACCAGCACTCCATCTGAGGATGGCTGGTAATCCCTTCCCTGTACTAGGGCGCAGCTGATGTGGCGCGGGGGAAACAGCCCCATCTTGAAGTTGCCAAAGTCATTGACCTCGATTTCAAAATCGAAGATCTTTTCATAAAAGTGCTTGGCTCGGCGCAGGTCGACCACAGGTATTTCAAACCAGGGAGTCCAGTAATTTTCAGTCATGTGCTAAAGTGCTGATCTGTGACGAAGATCAAATTACAGAATTATTCAAGATTAGGGAATCACTCAGGCCATCCGGTGATCATGGTGACAGATGGACCCTCATTGTTACAATCTTAGCGCTGCCATGGCATGCTTTTAGTCTACGTGAAGGCAGCTGATTCTCATAAAATGAATTTCTCTAATAAAGAATACGTACTTGTGATAAGCTGACTCATTTGTGATAATTTTGGAGCGAAAACCGTAATAAAAGTCCAGTCATGCCAAGAATCGCTGTCGTCGTCTTGTTTCTCATGTTTACATATGCCCTCTCTGCCGAGATAAGTGCCAAACTGATGCGCTACATGGATGTGTCATCTACCCAGATTGTTTTCGTATATGGTGGCGACATTTGGCTGGTTCCCAAGGAAGGTGGCACAGCGATGCAGGTTACCCATTCTCCAGGAGAGGAATCGTGGCCGAGATTTTCACCCGATGGAAAGACCATCGCTTTTACCGCTAGTTACCGTGGCAATATGGATGTATATACCATGCCTGTGACAGGTGGCATTCCTCATAGAGTGACCTATCACTCCAGTGCTGATCGGACCATCGATTGGCATCCAGATGGAGATCATATTCTATTTGCTTCTAGACGGGAGCTGGGTCAACGTTCTTCCCGCCAGTTTTTCATGGTGCACAAAGATGGTGGACTGGCAGAAAAAATCGATATACCTTATGGTGAGTTAGCAAGTTTTTCACCCGATGGAAGTCAACTGGCGTACATCACAAAAATCACCGAACGTTATCCCTTTAAGAGATATCGAGGAGGCTTAGCTTCAGACATCCTGATATACGATTTTGAAAAAGGGGAGGTTAGCAACATCACCGACAATCCCGCGAATGATGGTAAGCCAGCCTGGGCTGCTAACAAACTGTATTTCTTATCTGATCGGGGATCATATTTCCGGCGCAACCTTTGGTCTTATGACTCACGGAAAGGATCGTTGAAGCAGGTGACGAAGTTTAAAGATTTTGATATTTCTTTCCTATCTGCAGGTCCTGAGGAGCTGGTATTCGAGGTGGGTGGTGATTTGTTTCTACTAGACCAAAGTACGGAATCGTACAGGAGGGTAGAAGTGCATGTGGTCAGCGATTTATCTTTAGAGATGTCCAGAAAGGAAGATGTCAGTGGACGCATTCGCAACATGAGCGCCTCACCGAAGGGCAATCGCATCGTTTTTGAGGCGAGGGGAGAACTTTTTAATGTGCCCGTCAAGGAGGGATACAGTGTAAACCTGACTCGCTCCAGTGGAGCCTTCGATCACAGTCCAGCTTGGTCACCCAACGGCCGACATATCGCTTTTTGGAGTGATAGAGATGGTGAGTACCAGATATATCTTTCCTCGACTGTAGAGCCTGATCTTGTCACCAAAATTACAAATCGCAACCAAGGATTCGGCTACACCTTATTCTGGTCGCCAGATAGTAAGCGGCTCGCCTTCGTGGATGAGAAAAACGACCTGAACATCTTAGATATTGGGAAAGATGCGATCGTCGCTGATAATCTTGAGTGGAATCTGGGGCACGGAAGCAGAGCTGGGTTCAAGATCTCCTGGTCGCCGGACTCGAAATGGATTACCTATGCTAAAAACGGAGAAAACACCTTTGGAAGCATTCATGTATACCATGTACAGGGGCAGACCACCCATCAAGTGACTACATCCTATTTTGATGATAGCAATCCCGTTTTTAGTAAGGATGGAAAGTATATTTTTTATATGACCAACCGCAATCTCTCAGCTGCGTACTCAGACATGGGAGATGGCACCTGGATCTATCCCAATGCCACCCAGATAGCGGCCATCAATTTATTGAGGGAGACTCCCTCCTTGCTGGAGGTCCGAAACGATACGATCGTGCTGACCAAAGAAAAATCTGGCAAGCGGGATGATGACGAAGAGAAAGCTACTTCAAACGGTGAGGATCCCAAAAAACCGAAGAAGGACAAAGTCGCCGATGACGAAAGACCTGGTGAAGCAGATTCCTCGAAGGACCTGAGGATAGATTTTGAAGAGATGGAGGCCCGAGTTACCATACTTCCGCTTAAGGCTGGGAATATCGGTAGCATCATCCCATTTAAAGACAGGTTTGTCTACGTGCGGTACCCAAACACAGGATCGGGAGACCGCATTGCCACCTTAATGCTGTATGATCTGAAAACACGTAAGGAGAAGAAGGTCATGTCGGATGTTCAAGCAGTGATGCCGACTGCAGATGGAAATTCGATCTTGGTGAGAAGTAAAGGGAGATTTGGTATTGTGAAGGCTGCTCCCAACCAGAAAATAGACCAGGCCATCCCTGCGGATGGCTTGGTAATGGACCTCATACCAAAGGTAGAATGGCGACAGATCTTTGAAGATACCTGGCGGCGACATCGTGATTTCTTTTATGATCCTAACATGCATGGGGTAGACTGGAATGAGCTCAAGAACCGATATTACGCCCTTTTGGAGGATGCGAGAACCCGGTGGGATGTCACCAACATTCAATCAAACCTGGTCGCGGAATTAAGTGCCGGTCATACCTATACCAATGGCGGCGACGTCGAGGTGGTCAAACCTGTGGAAACGGGTTTTCTGGGTATTGACTGGGCTGTGGATGAACTTGGATATAAGATCAAGCGCATTGTCAGACCAGCCATCTGGGACACCGATGTGAGATCTCCCTTTGACCAGCCAGGAATGGACATACAGGAGGATACTTATATCCTGGCAGTGAACGGTATGAGACTGGACCTGGCCAAAGATCCCTATGCTGCATTCGAGGGACTGGCGGGAAAAACGGTGGCATTGGAAGTTAAACAAAACGACGATATCGACTCGAAGCAGGTGGTTGTCAAGACCCTTTCCGGAGGTCAAGAATCGCGCCTGCGCTATCTCGAATGGAGAGAACACAATCGGCAGATGGTAGACAAACTCTCTCAGGGCCAGCTGGGCTATATCTACATGTCTAACACCTCATCCCAGGGACAACAAGAGCTGGTGAGTATGTACTACGGTCAGCTCGATAAGCAGGGATTCATCATAGACGAACGGTTCAACGGCGGGGGAGCATTGGCAGATCGTTTCTTAGAGTTGTTACAGCGACCAGTGGTCTACAACCTTCACTGGCGTCATGGCAAGGATCATACCTGGCCGATCATGGCCAATCCCGGTCCCATGGGTATGTTGATCAATGGCTGGGCAGGATCCGGTGGTGATGGCTTCCCCTGGGGATTCCAGGAATTGAAGGCAGGTCCCATAGTAGGAGAACGCACCTTGGGCATTCTGGTGGGACCCAACACACGCCATACCTTGATAGATGGTGGCACTATATCCGTACCTGGAGCCAGGCTGTATGACAACGACGGACATTGGTTTTGGGAAGGTGAGGGAGTGACCCCCGATATAGAAGTTTGGGATGACCCAAACCTGTTGATGCAGGGAAGAGATCCTCAGATTGAGCGAGTGGTGAGCGAAGTCATGGCGATGCTCAAGGTCGACCCACCCCGACGTACACCAGCACCACCCCTAGAAGATAGAACAGCAAAGGGACTGCGGAAGTGAGCTGCTATCAGATCTGTCCCTCCAAGTCCTCCGCTGTCGCAAAACCCAGACCTGGTTTGGTTGCCGTTCTGATCAATCTTCTATCAATTCTCGGATTCTTGCTTGCAGTTGAGCTCTCTTCATTCTATCCTTTATTTATGAGCCGTAAAACTACCCCTCAGCATCCATATTTCTGATATGGGGTTGGAGGGTAGGGTGCTTTACAATCGCATGGACAATCATTTGATCAATGACCTCCAAGCACTTCTACCACTGAAAGATAACGGATTTTAGTCTGGTCTTGGGCTCAGGTAAATGGGTAGCATATTGGTATGTCCATGGCTGATCGCTTACGCATCAATGATGGCTTCTGTGATGACGAGGGTACTAATATTTGTAACTGGATAACCCGGGTAAAGCCCTTTGCGGTTTTTGAGGTAGTAGTGCGCGTTGTTACCTTGACCAGTGATGCTTCTGCCGTACAGACTGACGACATCTCCTTCTTTATTTTTCAGAGGAAAAATGATGCAGTTGCGTAAATGAGCAAAATCCGTTTTGTAGGTGTTCCAACCGATTGGAATATTGGCGTCAATAATCGATCGGCTGTTTGCATATTTTTTAGCATTGGCACCTCGGTGGAAGCGTTTCTGTAGCTGAGTGAAGATTTGATTGAGGTCCTGGTAAATGGAAGATGGCATAGGTTTGATTGTTTTTGATAATCCTGACCGACCTAGGAGCTGTTTGCATTTGAGGATAGCCTGGTGTTTGGTGCAGTTTTCTTTGTGCATCACAAAATCAATCTGGTCGATGGTTTTGCGTCCATGCGGGCAATTGGAGCTGAAGCAATAGACTGTGTTGGTGTCTGGGTACACTTGCATGGAAGGGGTTTTGTCATTGTGGAAGGGGCAAGAGATGCGTTTGTTTCGGTCGGGGGTGATGGCGTAGTGGGAGAGAAGGGTGAGGATGGGGAGAGATGATTTGATTTCGGAGATGGTCATAAATGTTAAAGTTTGAGATCTCTAGCATGTAACTATCAGACACAAATATGCCTTTTGGTTTCAATTGAGACAAGTCTTATTAGATTTTATTTTACCTCTTAGTTTCGGAACTTGGTTAAGTCCCATTCTTAGTTGAAACTTAAGATTTGAGAGAGGGCTCACTAATATAGTCATTAATTACTTTTTGCATATACGGCAACTTTTTGTGGTTGTTGATTCTGCGCATTTTTTGCTCAATTTCTATCAGGCCTGCTGCCACCCATCGATATCTCATTTCTGAAGTTTTCCAGTGTTTGACTTTACGGATGTATTTTCCCAACTGTGAGTTTAGGTTTTCTATGATATTGGTTGTTCTAAACGTTGTCCACAACTGTTTATCTATTCCGATTTTATGCAATGTCAGAATCTCATCTCCTGCTTCCCTAAGTGAGTTAGCTGCGGATCTATTAATGGGTTCCAATTTGTTTATTAATTGATCAAGATCTGCTCGTGCATCTTCATAGGTGGGTTGTTCAATAGCTTGGTGAAAATCGCTAGTAAACCAATCCTGGTCCTCTTGTTTGAGATACTTGTTCACATTTTCTCTCTTGTGCCAGATACATCTTTGTACCACTGCATATTTTCCGAATACCTCGGTAACTGCTTTATGGATCCCTTTTGAGCCATCGATTACCACCAACAAACCCTGCTCATAGTTGAACTCCCTGTCAATTAAATCCCTAAGTAGATCTGATATCGGTCCAGCGTTCTCCGAATGGGTCTGTAAGAAGCCCAGTGGTATCTTAACTCCCTGGTCTGTAACCCCTAGCAATATTATAATTTGTTCCTTGGCAAGATACTTTCCGTCGATAAACAGGGCTACAAAATTGTATTGACCATATCGACGATTTTCAAACTCTTCCAACTTGGATCGTGTACGATCGATAAAGGAACGACTAACGCTACTCTTGCTGAGTCCGAAACCCTCATTCAAGTAATCCAGCACGCCTCCATAGTCTCGCATACTTAATCCCAATAGCACACCCTTGATAAGTTGCTCACTAGGTTGCTCGACAGATTTTACTTGCTCATACCGATCCAGTGGTTCACATCGATCGGTCTGGTTGTTTTTGATCCGGGGCACTTGCATCTTTACCTTCTGATCTCCTACCTTCACACTTCCAGGATTGTAACCCCAGCGACTGTACATTCCATTAGCCGGCTTTGAGTGGCTGTAGCGGGCCCCGGCCTTCTGGATTACCTCTTCTTCGAATAGCTCATTGAGGTACATTTGACAGATAGTAAGATGATGATTTAGCACTTCTAGGCGCATATCTAGAGGTTGCATCTTCAACCAGGCCAAATCTTTTCTTTCAATTTCGCTAATTTGCATTTGATTGGGTTCCATTTCATATATGATTTTTGTTAAATATAAAGTTATGGAACCCTCTCTGTTTTCCAAGTCCTTCCAAAGTTTCAACTAGAATCGGGACTTAACCCGGAACTTTACAGTAAATGATTTCTCTTTAAGTGATAAACTATCTTTTTAGATATGAAAACAGGTAGAATTATAGCTCAGCTCAGGCAAGACCAGAGCTGGTCTCAAAATGATTTGGCTCAAAAGGCTGAGATTTCTCATGTTTTGGTTGGCAAATATGAAAGAGGCGACGCCATTCCTTCCTTAGAGGTTGCTAAGAAAATTGCGGATGCTTTTGATGTCAGTCTTGACTATCTTGTTGGTGAGGGGAAAAATGCTTCATTTGATAAAAAGACGATCAAACGGTTGGAAGAGCTTGATTTGCTTGAGGAAGCAAAAAAGAAAACGCTATTTGACTTGATGGATACCTATATTAGGGATGCTAAGGCTAGAAAGGCCTATGCATGATTTTCTGCAATCTTCTGCTCAAAAAGATCAATGACTAACTTTCCTAAAGCTTCGGGTTTGGTTAATTCTTCTAACACAGTCTCGACCTGAGGAATGCCTAAGTCAACCATATAGGCTTTGTATTTCTTATTAGCGCCAATTCTCAATACTTTTAAAACACCTTCCTTCAGAGTAGCTCTTGCATAAAGAGCCTTTTCAATTAGTTTTTTGTGACTTCTAAGTCCTGTTGCTTGGATAAACTTCTTGAATGCACCATCATCAAGAGTAGTCGGGTCCGCTTCGATACAATTTTCAAATGCCGTCCTTAGAAGTTTATTAATTTCTCGCCGAGTTGGCTCGTTTGAGCTCATGTAAATTGGCTCAATTACTCTGAAGTAAGACCCTGTCATAGTAGCTGTAGGCATGAAGAAAAAAACTTCACCAATTTTATATATCTCAACAGATTTTTTCATTGAATTATTGAAATAATAACTTCCACATCAGTACCATTAACACCTTTTCCCTTTCCATAAGTTCGAACAGCTGCCAGAACTCTCTCTTGATTGCTATTGATGACATCAGGGATAGCAATTTTTAGAACTTGTTTTTCATAACCGATTACCACATCACCCGCATATTGGAGACCTATGTCTGGTGAAGGCATCTCAAGTAGATCGTCTATGTACCCTTTCCATACTGTTTCAAGCCAATCCATCGATTGATATGATCTTGCGAAAATATCTGTGCTCTTTATGCTAACAGCCTCTTTAGTCTCTGGATCGAATCTGTCGATAATCGGGAAATTATCATGTAAATTCTGGCCTTCGACTTTCTCAATTTCTCTACCTCTTCCTAAAGGCCCTAAATTCCATACTCCATCTGGATTACTTGCATAGGTGCCAGACGCTGGTGTGTCTTCTAGCGCATCAAGGAATTCTCTTGCAGTCCCGTTAAATTCTTCCAATTCGCGTCTAAGTACATCTCCCGTCTTATTCATTCTCCCCAGGTAATCATCGACCTGGGTTAGATACCAGGTATCTAACCTGAGCTCAACTGGCAAGTGTGCAACAGACTCCCACGCCTTAACCAACCTTTCATCCCCCATTATAGCATCTCTGAATCGCTTGTTTCCTGAGATATCTTCCACCAGGGTTGCCCTCACATTTGACGGCAGGTCTAAGTTACGGATTCTTAGAAAGAATCCACTTTCGAATAGGTCTGTTGTTAAGGTGGGATCATGGTCCAGGGCATCCGCCAGGAGAGTGGTGACGCGATCATCTTCGATGTCGAGCAGCGCTTTTAAGTGCTGGTTGGTGAGGGGATCGGGGAAGATTTGACGCAAGGCCCGCCAGAGTAGGGCGCCATCCGGATGTGCACCTGCAGTGACGACCCCCGGTGGAGTCTGGTCAAAGAATCGAATGAATCCCCGGATGACTTGTCTTGGGGGCAGTGCTCGGAGGTAGCGTAGACCTGAAGAGCTGACCGATAGGATGCCATGAATCGCTAGTGCCGATAGCAGACCCGTACCGCAGGCCTCCACAGAAAACTCTTCAGAAACAGTGCCTTCGGTCAGGTTGCCATCGACAAAGCAGCTAATGGCAGCAGAAACGGCAGCCTCTTCATATTTGGAGTTCAGCACAAGAATACTCTCAAAACCTGAGGCTATGGCTGAGGTCAGGTCTACTTTGTCCCGGGTGTCTTCCCAGGAGGTGGCTTGACCTTCTGCAGGGAAATAGTAGTAAATGGCCCTCTGTACCAGGATATCACTGGCACTACCAATCGAGAATCTTAGGATCAGCTGTTCTGCCGATTGGGAAGCAATGCTTTGCACGATGCGTAATAGGATGCTTTCTGCAGAAATGGTGACAGCGGTGAGCGCTGCAGGGGTCAGACCAAAAGCTACCATCAAGGCACAGATGTTGTTGAGGTTCTCCATCCATTCGCTGGTGGGATAGACAAAGAATGGCTGATGTTCCAGGTCCTTTAGTATGCAAGGATTGGCACACAAGGCTCTTCTGAGGACATTGTCGTCCTGCAGGTATGGATGTGACCGGTAGGTTTGCAGTAGTTCTTGGCACTCACCTTGAAAGCAGCCACAGGGACTTTGAGGTACTTGAGCGCTCTCCAGCATGATGAACGACTGCAAATCTATATTGGCTATCTGGTCTGGTTGCTCAAAGACTGTCCAGGCATTTGCTTTTGGTTGCCACCAGATCTGGTGTTCGCAGTCTGCGGCAATCTTACCCGCATACACGGCAACTTCGGCGTCAGGTAGGGTTGGTAGGTATTCCCCATATTTGAGCAGTTGACCTTGGTCTGTGGAGACGCCTTCAGCGTAGCCCGCGAATTGACGATCAGATTTGTTCCACCACCCAAAATATCGTGTATTGTTGATCCTAAATCCTGCCAGACAGCCTTGGGGCCAGGGTCCTTCCTTTTCGGGAAAAAAAGCAGCGATGGCATCCCCTGGTATGATAAATTTTTGACCAGAAGGTGTGATGCCTGCAAAAGCCTGATCAGGTTGGTCCTGGGCAAAGTAGACGTAGTTGGAGTAGATAAAAGCCTCATTGACGAGGATTTTTTCCTCCCCTTGGCCGGCCGCCCCCTTGGTGGTTTCCAAAAACCCTAGCACTGGTAGGGGATTGTGGATCTGGTCCCACTGGGCTTTGGTGAGTTGGACACCGCTGGAGTAGTCCATCAGGTTGTGGCTGGATCGCTCGGGCATCTTGGGGTAGAGATTCCAGCTGTGCTCCAGACCAAATGCTCCATGGCCGAGCTCGTGGGCGACCACCCGTGAGAATCCATGGATGCCTTGGTCGGCAGGAGCGTAGTCCTTGCCGCCATCTACGAAGCCCAGATTCCGTCGCAGGGGCATGTAGCCATGGTAATCACCTGAGAGTTGGGGCAGCACCACGATGGTGAGGATGGGCGACTCTTTGGTGCCCTTGTGGATGAGGTCATGATCTTTGAGCAGCTGACCGATGCGTCGCAGCTCGCGGTTGTACTGATGGGTGGCACCCTTGCCAGCGACCAGCGGCACCGGAAGGTCATCGATGGTGAGGGCATCGAGGATTTTGACTTGCCAGCTGACAATCGCAGGATTGTAGATACGGTTGAGGTCTGCGGCGAGCTGTTCCCCTTGGACTGGGATCACAGCATCGTTGAGGGGAATGATGTTGAGGGTCATCAGGCGCAGGGGGTAGCCCGCCACTTTCATAGCGCCCAGGGTGGTGAGCAAGGTATCCATGCCACGGATGCTCTGACCGATGGCGTAGACTGTCTCCTGGCTGCCCTCACCGCGGCAGGGTACTTCCAGGTGGATGGGGCTGGCTTGATCATAGTCCAGGGCGTAGCCGGAGACGGTCTCAAAAAAGATGGTGTCGGCCTGGGCACCGCTTATATCGACATAAACGGGCTCACTGGTGCCAACGCGGATCGCCTTCCAGGGCATCTGGTAGCTGTCGCCGATGCTGGGGTAATCGCCCACATTGGCCTGATCAAAAGGTATGTCCAAGCCACCGGGTGCCTCAGGATTTGGCTGGAAGGAGACCGTGCCCAGGGTGCCCATGATGGAGGCCAATCCCTGATCGAGCCGGTCACTGGCGTGATATACGGAGTTGCCGACCCTGCCATAGACCGTGCCGGTGGAATCCGTCCACGACGACGGGGTGGCAGTCTTGCTCTCAACAAAGGCATCACCTACCAGCAGGTAGCCATCGCGTAGTAAGATCTCAGCGTAGTCGGGTGGGGGTGAGGTGCTGAAGGGGTAGGAAGCGGTGGAGACGTTTCCCTGGGCATCGACGATGGTGATGGTGGTGCTGCCATCCGCAGAGATGTCGATGCCGATGATCTTATCCTCTACGGTGTACTTGTCATAGATCAGATCGTCAAATCCGCTTTGTGATTTGAAGATGGCCGACAGGTCACCGACATTGAGCATGGCCGCCTCATTGGGATCGGTCACCGTCAGGACCATGCCACTGAGCATGCGATACTCCTGGTTGACCGCCAGATTCTCAAAAGTGACCGCCAGGCGTGGTCTGAACATATTGAAGAGTGGCGTGACCACATAACCTTCGCCGTTTCGGCCTCCGGGAGTGATCTGATCAATGACCATCAGGAAATCGCCTAAGATCACCGAGTCGCCAATCTGGAGAGGCACGTCCAGGGGTGTTCGATCGATGGGGTGGATGACCAGGTTTGGATCGCATCCATCGGGAGCCATCTGGGGAAAGGGTGAGGTAGATACCGGCTGGCTGTAAATCAAGGTGTCGGCAGTGGTGCAATAGACTCCCAGCCGAAAGCGCTGGGGTTCTGCTGTGCTTAGGTCCAGGGCATGAGCGTTGATCTCAACAGTGAGTGCGGTGTCAGGCATCCAGCCAGATGCACCTTGCCGATCAAGAAACACACTGTCAAAGTACAAGGTGGCCGGCAGCTCCCAGCTGAGATAGGCGGTATCTGGGGTGTGATGGTCGAGGGTGAGGATGGGCCGGTTAGCTGGGTCCAGGCAAGGGTCAACTTCACTTTCGTCGTGGTCATCATCATCAGCTATGATCTGAAAGGTGGCGATGGGGCCGATGCCATGGTTGACAAAGTTGTACTGCTCCATGGGATCGCGCACGTTGAGCTGTGCCAGATAGGTGCGGTTGGTATCCAGAGGTGGATCCATGGGTGTGTAGACGTACTGGGTAGCAAAAGTCGTAGTAGAAAACACCGGCAGCTCTGATCTGAGTACCTGCTCGTAGGTGAGGGAAGGGTCTTTGGGCATGGCATAGATCTGCAGGGCATACTCGGCCATGAGCAAGGGTGGATGTCGTGCCGTCCAGCTGAAGGTGAGGGCTGAGGCCAGGCTGGCATCGGTGCGTCCGATGGTGAAGGCATCGCTGGGCAGCTCAGTGATGGGCTGTAGCATGCGCCACTCTGGCACGTCGAAGTGCTGCACGCTAAACACATTGCAAGCCCGGTTGGAGATGGGTACCTGCCGAGCGATGTCATACACTTCGATGCAGATGGTGTAGAGTCCTTCTGGTAGGGCATTGCCCAAAGCTCCTTGCTGATGGTTGCTCAGTTTGGCGGGTGACAAAAGGCTGGCCAAAGTGTTTTGGTCCAGGGTGAGCATGTGGCCCGGAGTAAGGTTGACGATAGTGGGGGTATTGGGATTGGAGCGCACGGATGTGCCATTACCCTCGATGGAAATGCGCACGGAGGCAGTGATGGGTGGGTTGTTCAGATCGTTAAACAACAGGGTGGCCTGCAGGGGACCGAGCATCGCGGCAGGATTTACCCACTCGTGGATGTAGGGTGTAAGGGCCGTCTGAGTAGGGGCGATCTGGGCGGTGATAGGGTAGAGCTGTGCGTGTAGGGTGGTAGGTAGTAGTGTCATCACAACACCTGCCAACCACACACTTAATAAGCTGGATAGAAACTGGTCGATCAAATGTACCAGGCATCTCATCTGATGATGGTATGGGGCACAGAGTGCTGCGGGCATGGAATTGAGAAATTGGTCCTAGTATACATATTGAGCTTTGTAAGCTACCCACTATAGTACAAAAAAGTAGGGTATTTACAAATATGAAATGAGGTTACTAGAAGAATTTCAATGAATGATGGAGTTCAGACCGGGATGCTTCCTTGCTACGATGGCACTTCTATTGGATGTGGGATGACAAAGGCCGTGTAAAATATTGTTAATTTTTGCTCATGCAGTGCTCAATCCTGTCTTGGATCGCCCAGCATCGATCCTTTTGAAACGTCCAACTAAGAGAAAACTAATCGATTTCCAGCACGATTGGGCAATGGTCCGAACCCATCACTTCAGATAGCATATAAGAATCCTTAACACGATCTACCAGATGTGCGGAGATCAAGAAATAATCGATCCGCCAACCGACATTTTTCTTGCGTGCATTAAACATGTAACTCCACCAGCTGTAGGAGATTTTTTCGGGATACAGATGCCTGAAAATATCTACAAAGCCGGCATCGATAAAATTGGAGAATCCATCAATTTCCTTCTGAGTATATCCCGCAGTCTTGTTGTAATTGGGCTTTGGACGGGCGAGATCGATTGCTTGGTGGGCGACATTGAGATCCCCACATAAAATGATCGGCTTTTTTGCTTCGAGTGTCTTAAGATATTGCAATAAATCGTGATCCCATTGCAGCCGATATTCGAGTCGCACTAGACCCCTGCCAGAATTTGGAACATAAGCAGTGACGATGTAAAAGTGGTCATACTCAGCGGCAATGACACGGCCTTCCTTGTCATGCATCTCCTTACCAATATCTCTGATGACAGAAATGGGTGTGGACTTTGTCAATATGGCGGTACTTGAATAGCCCTTTTTTTCTGCTGAATTGCTATAGAGCTCGTAATCTTTTATTTTCTGCAGAGCAACCTCTACTTCATCGGGTTGAGCTTTGGTCTCTTGTAGACAAATCACATCTGCCTTGCTGACTTGCATGCTTTCCACGAAGTTTTTCTTGACCGCCGCACGAATGCCGTTTACATTCCACGAAATAATTTTCATGTATTAAATTTTTTGACTTATTGGTAATTATCGATGAATAAGGGCGGGATCATTATTAATGTATAGTATCATTTTCCTGAGGTGAGAAGTCAACCCTCCCAAATCGATTGTAAACTAAATATCCGTCCACGCAATATTCTCAAGGGTGCAACCTCGATGTGCAACATCGCATCGGTAAAGGGTTCTTCGATAAAAAAGATTTCCGTCATAACTGTTTTTCCATCGTCAGCAAATAATTCAATGGACGCATGGTCAATAAATAGATGCATTTTCACTTTGTCATTGCTGTAGTAACACGGTGCTGTGTGTCTGCCGGCAAAAGCCTTGTGAAAATTGCGTTTTCCCGTGGTGAGCCGGTCGATAAAATATTCGTTTAGTGCCACACTGTATCCGAGAAACAGGACATCGCCACGGCCGTTGAATAACTCTATTCGAATTTCGCCAGATGCGGGTTTTTCAAATTCTAGTTGACATTCATAGAGGCCGTTTCTTTCTTGGAGACTTTTCAGTAAGTCAAATTGGCCCGATAGGTCACCTCTACTGATCGCGATGGCCTCTTTTCGCATCTTTCGTATACTGGGTGTGGGCAGTGTGATTAATCGATTTCCTGTGGTAGATGACTGCAAATGCAGGGTTCTAGGCAGCGTCATTGCATTGCGCCAGCGTCGAGTCGGTACTTTTTGTGCATACTCCCAATTGCTCATCCATCCAATAAAAATCCTGCCGCCATTCGGGGCATTTGACCAGGTGACTCCGGCATAATTATCTTTACCGTATTCCAACCATAGTACTTGATCATCTGGATAGTCCGAGGTAAATGTTTGGCCATCGAAATCTCCCACAAAATACTGGGTTCCAGATCCACCATTTGGATTGCCACGGTTTAAGCTCTGGATGAGCACCCATTTTTCAGCTCCGTCGGTGTCCACCTTCAGTGGAAATAAATCAGGACATTCCCATACACCTTCGTGGTTTCCAACTCCCAAACCGAATTCGCTGGCGAAAGTCCAATCAATCAAATTCGGAGATCGATATAAATGCACCCTATCGTGCACGGCTAATACCATGATCCATTGCTCGCTCTTTTCGTGCCAGATGACTTTGGGATCCCTAAAATCCTTGATCCCTGGATTCTCAAGTACAGGATTACCTTTATACTTGGCCCAACTGCGACCTTTGTCGATGCTATAGGCCAGACTCTGTGTCTGAAGAGCGTCCCCACCTTTAGATGTTCCTGTGGTATCATGATGCGTAAATATCGCAATCATAGGAGGCACATCTCCCATTCCCAATTCGCTAGTATTCTGGCGATCGATCACTGCACTCCCAGAAAAGATATATCCCAAGCTATCCGGAAAAAGGGCAATGGGAAGATTTTGCCAATGGATGAGATCATGACTAACGGCATGTCCCCAATGCATGGGACCCCAAATATTACTGTCGGGATAGTGTTGATAAAACAGATGATATTCTCCCTCAAAGTAAACCAGCCCATTGGGATCATTGGCCCACTGACTGGGCGGTGAGAAATGGAATTGCGGGCGGTGTGCCTCCCGGTACAGGTCTTGAACAGCCACAGACGGTGTATCGACCTCAGCAGGCTCTTGACAACCCGAAAAGGATAGCAGAAAAAGAGCTACGATCCATTGATTCCATTCCATAGTAAAATGATAGAGTACTGGGAGTGGCAATAATTAGATCCCATTACTATTTTTTCTTCGCATTAGCTTCTCCTGAAGGGCTTCTAAGCTCACCCCTTTGGTCTCTGGCATCATCAATGCCCCGAACAGGAGTTGGAAAACCATCATCACGGCAAAGAATGCAAATAAGGGCCAAGGGTTGGCACCGACGAGATCGATGAAAAACGGGGTCAGGGCTGTAATCAAAGCGGCGAAAACCCAGTGTGTGCCAGAGCCCCAGGCTTGCCCGCTTGCCCGAACTTCTGTGGGAAATATTTCTGAGATAAAGACCCAAATCACCGCACCTTGACCCACCGCATGAGAGGCAATAAACATCAGCACAAAGCTCAACAGTAATATCTGATTGGCTGCTGTAGCATAGCAATATGCCAACATACTCAAACTTATGATATATCCGATCGAACCAATAATGATCAAGGTGCGCCTGCCCATACGATCAATTAAATACATCCCCAGTAAGGTGAAAATCAGGTTGACGATACCGATGCTGGTGGCCTGAAATAGTGCATCCTCAGCACCGATGCCTGCGGCTTCCAGCAATCGTGGTGCATAATACAGGACGAAATTGATTCCTGATAATTGATTGAAAAAAGCAATGAGAAATGCCAGGGTCAAAGCAAATTTAAATTTTCCTGAAAATAGCGTGGTGTGCAGTGTCCTCTTGGTTTCTGCCAGGATCTGTTCGATGATTTTGGCGATTTCTTCTTTGGCATACATAAAGTCTAGCACTTTTCGAGCACCTTCTTCATCGTTTCTCTTGATGAGCAACCATCGGGGGCTCTCAGGCACTTGCAACACCATCAGGCAGTATAAGGCGGCTGGGATGGCTTCTACTCCGAGCATCCAGCGCCAACTCTGATGCTCGATAAATTCACCGATCAGATAGTTGGATAAGAATGCAATGAGAATACCAAAGACAATATTAAACTGATAGAGAGCTACTAATCGACCCCTTCTTTCGGGAGAGGAGATTTCAGCAATGTAGGTAGGTGCAGCCACGGAAGAGGCCCCGACACCCAAGCCACCGAGGAAGCGGAAAAAGGAAAAGGAGTAAGGATCCGGAGCCATACCAGAACCAATGGCAGAGACCAGGTAGAGGATGCCAATCCAAAACAGCGTCTTTTTCCTACCATACCGATCACATGGGATCCCTCCAGCCAGTGCACCAATGACAGTGCCCACCAACGCCATAGCCATGATAAAGATGCCGTGAAACAAGGGACCCGTGTTCCAGAGGCGCTGTATAGGTTGGTCAGCCCCTGAAATAACGATGGTGTCAAAGCCGAATAAGAATCCAGCCAGTGCTACGGTAATCGACCATCCAAAGATCTTGCTTCTCTCCATGATTTTTTGCTTTGTCGCGACAATATACGATGATCTACATGACTTGGATTGATCCGCAGAGGAGCTAGCCCATACAGCATTCCCCGACCCGCCAAAGGAGGTATGTCCTGTTGATGACATAATAGGTCTCCTACACTTTTTACCGTACGGCCATGAGGGTGCATGTTGCATCATTCTTACGTTATCTCTATATTGATTGTTGCGTATGTTTTTTGGGAAGAAAAAAGACAAGATCATCATCATGCCCTATCGGGGCTACGCTTCTGGTCACCGCTTGGTGGTGAGGGGGAGGGTGTTGGAAGATGAGGCCATCAGTATCCGGGAAGAGCAAAGTCTTTTTCAATCCTTGAGGAATGCGTACCGCCGATTTGAAAGTGACGAAATTCCCTTAGCTGGGGTAGAGGCGTCATTTGGTGATGCAACCCATCAGGTAGTGGCCAATGAAGAGGGGTACTTCCTTTTCGACCTACCAATCAAAGAAAGACGGCAAGTGCACGAAACGTGGAGAAATATTCACTTTAAGGTGACCACCATTCCCAAACACAGCGATGTGTCAAACCTAAATATTCAGGCAATGGGTGAGATTCTCCTACCTTCCACGAATGCGTCTTTCGGCATCGTCAGTGACATCGACGATACTGTCCTCAAGACCGATGTCTCTTATAGGGTGCGATTGCTCAGAAACACCTTGCTGAAGAGTCCGTTTCAAAGGTTGCCATTGCCAGGCATAGCAGCCTGGCTCCGGGCGCTCAAAAAAGGTTCCCATGGAGATGATGATAATCCTGTGTTTTATATTTCCAAGAGTCCTCGCAATCTCTATGACTATCTCGAGCATTTCCTGGCATACAATCGATGCCCCAAGGGTCCGATCCTGCTGCGCGACATTGGGTGGATCAACAACGATAGTTTTAGAAATGATCCAGATTATAAGAAAGATGAGATCATTTCCATCATGGACACTTATCCCGATCTTCCCTTCGTATTTCTTGGTGACATTGCCGGAAAAGATCCCGAAATATACCACGCCATCAGGGGCACCTATAAAGATCGGGTTCTGGCTATTTTTATCCGCGATATCAACCATCCTAGAAAGCAAAAGTCGTATCGGGACTGGATCAAAGAAAATCAGATCGATGACATTCACTTGATCAGGGATTCTATTTCCGGAGCTAAGCACTGCCTGGATCATGGTTTGATCACCGCTGATTCATTTGATGCGGTAAAAGGTGAGTTCCTGGTCTAATACTGGCTGCATCCCCACAGAAATCCAATAGATAATTCAATGCTAATGGAGTTCACATGCTCCACATTGCCAGGTGGATTCATCATTTTTTGTAAGTTGCCCTAAATAGTTTAAATCTCCTGCTATGAAATCAATGCTCCACATTTTTTCCCTCCTGGGATTCGTATTTATCACTACTGCCAGCAGCGATCACCACCCCTTTTTACCGCCAAAGTCTATTGTGGGCCCTAAACTTGACAATCCGATGTCAAGAACCTATCTGGAAAACCACCTGAGAAAAGAATTGCCGCGGATTATCCTGACCAAAGAGTTGGATCAAAATGTGAAAAGGAAGATTAACGATGATCCCATGGTCGGCAATTACTACCGAGCCATCAAACTCAATGCAGACATGGTGGTTGGGCAACCCCTATTAACGCGTACGAAAGTGGGGCGTAGGCTACTTGGTGTGTCGCGTGAAATGCTGTACCGCATGGGAGTCCTGGGTATGGTCTATCGAGTTGAGCGGGATCCAGATATCCTCACAAGAATCGATGACGAGGTCAAAGCTGTGTGTAATTTTTCGGACTGGAATCCATCTCATTACCTAGATGTAGCCGAAATGTCCCTGGCAGTGTCTCTGGCCTTGGATTGGACTGCTGGAGCGCTACCATCAGCCACCGTAGATCTCGCCATCGACGCTTTGATTGAAAAGGGGATTAAGCCCAGCTATGATGTGAAAGGCAATACCGGATGGATCAACGGCAATAACAATTGGAACCAGGTATGCCATGGAGGCATGATCGCCGCATCGATTGCCATTGCCGAGAGAGATCCAGATTTAGCTGCTAAGACCATTCACCGGGCCTTGGAAGGCATGCCTCATGCGATGGAAGAGTATGGACCCGACGGGGTGTATCCTGAAGGTAGTACTTATTGGGGCTATGGCACCAGCTTTTCAGTACTCACCTCGTCCATGCTGCAAAGTGCTTTTGACACCGATTTTGGCCTAGCGGAGTTTCCTGCTTTTTTAGAAAGTGCGGACTTTCGCCTGTTCTGCAACACACCCTCTGGTATGTACTATAATTTCGCAGACTGTGGTGACAGACGCAGTCAAAATGGAGATATCGTGCTCGCATGGTTTGCTACCCATACCAGCAATCCGATGTACTTAGAGAGAGATCGCTTTCTGAGCGACCCGGCCTCCATGGGAAAGTTATCCCGGATTTCAGGTCCGGGTCTGGTTTGGCTTTCTCAATATCAGGAAGGGGATATTTCGACGCTGCCAACAGCCTGGAAGGGAGATGGCTCCAACCCGATCGTGATTTTCAAAGGCCATGATGACGATCCTCGCAACCTCTATTTTGGGGGAAAAGGTGGTCGCGGTACTGTCAACCACGGTAACATGGACGGTGGGTCGTTTATCTTTGAATTAGATGGCGTGCGCTGGGTGGTTGATCCCGGCAATCAGGGTTATCATGCCTTAGAGAAGACCGGTTTTAACCTTTGGGGTCGCTGCCAGGATTGCGAACGATGGTCACTGCTGACAAAAAACAATTACGGACATAGTACCTTGACCGTTAATGATGCACTCCACATAGTGGATGGGTTTGCTTCGTTAACCGATTTTCAAGCTGGGGATAAACCAGAAGCCACTTTCGATCTCAGCCCAACCTTTGCCGGCTATCTGGAAGATGCCAAGCGCACCTTTCGAAAGGAATCAAATCATGCGCTCCTGATCCAGGATTATTTTACCACCAATGATTCTACGGAGAGCATCACCTGGCAGCTGATGACCACCGCCGAAGTGACCCTGCAACCTGGCCAGGTACAATTGCACCAGGATGGGAAAACACTGTTGGTGAAAAATCTGTCGCATCCCAATCTGCTACCCTCCGTCATCTCCCTAGATCCACCACCTCATGAGTTAGATCGGAAAATAGAACGGCTCAAACGCGTTGAGTTCAAATATCCAGCCTATTTGTTTTCTGGGCATGGGGGCCACATTGCTGTTAGGCTGAGTGGAAAATAGCTTGTGCCTGGTAGGACTTATTGATGGCCAGATTGTTGAAACATCGCATCGGTCAGTGCCTTCAAAAAAGCAATGAGATCTTGTCGTTCTTGTCCAGTCAAGGTAAACTTCCCAAGTTTCTTACTTTGATGTGACCTGGGTTGATAACCGACGCGCTCATAGTGACTAATGACAGCATCTAGGGTAGGCAGGCTGCCATCATGCATGTAGGGGGCTGTGATGGATATGTTGCGCAAAGACACCACCCGAAATTTACCTTCATCCAACGAGTCAAGCGTGATGAGTGCCCGCCCCAGATCTGCATAGTCTTCATACAGACCATTGTTTTCAAAAGCATTGTTGGTGAGATTAAAACCAGAATGACAAGCCGTACAATTCAGGCGTTTGCTTTCAAACAATGTCAGGCCACGTTGAGCTGATTCACTCATCTCTGGAGGATCACCACGCAGGTACTTGTCGTATGGGCTATCACAGCTTATCAAAGTACGCACGAAGGATGCCAATGATTTACTGATGACAGCAGGATTCATTTCTTGATCATAAGCTGCTTTGGCCATAGCCTGGTACTCCACATGGGTCTTTAGTCGCTTGCTGAGCGACAAAATCGGGATACCCATCTCGTTTTCATCCTCTATGGGCACCAATGCCTGTAGATCCAATTTCTTGACGCCCCCATCTTTGTTCAAAAGGTCCAAGTAGCCGGCATTTAGCAGGGAGGGAGCATTGCGTTTTCCCAACCGACCATGGATCCCAATGGAGCGGGATCTGCCGTCGGTAAAGGCAAGTTCAGGCAGATGGCAAGTATGGCAAGATACGCTGCTATCCAATGAGAGCGATCTGTCAAAAAAAAGCCTTTTTCCTAAGGCTACACGAGCTTCGGTTGGCTGATTAGCAGCTGGATATTTCATGGCTGGGAAATGGGCAGGCACAGACAAACTGACCACCTTTTCATGAGTGCACGAGTGGAATAGATTCGCACAGCACAACAGGCACCATATCACTTTACCCATGGTATCCAAGCCGTTAGTTGACCGTCACAGCTGTAGATAAATTGTCATGCAATCTCTGTGCTAGGGGTAGGTTGTTTCCAGTGTGGGTATCCAATTCTGTGCTGAGATCGACTCCTTCGAAAAAAGATCCCAGATCCAAAACGAAGGAGAGGGTGTTTTCACCTACTTGCAATGGTATATCGGTGGAAAAAGAGAAGTTTTTCAGCAATGGGTCTGATCCCAGATGATAAGCGATTCCAGTGTCAACGATGCCATCTCCGTCGGTGTCTGCATCGCCATCTACTCTGAGAAATTTATATCCAGTGTTCCAATTCCAATGCATATCTGGATCCTGCAACCCCAGTGGATCGCTGGAGGGGCGATCAATGAAATCCACCTCCGCCTGACCATTGGTGATGGAATCCACACCGATAAAGAAGTCTACGCCCGTGATGTTGACGGGTGCGATGGTGCCATTGAGCCCAGCACGAAATCCTGGGCTAGCCAATAGGTAGTTGTTTTGCAAAGAAATTTCAGCTTCACCCTGCTTTAAAACCAGTCCACCTACATAATAACTGACAATGTCAAAGGAGACAGCTGTGCCATTGATGTCGTAAACGGTGCCTGTTTCAAAATCTTCTCCATTGACCAGGATGTCAAAGGCAAAAATGAGATTAGCTCCTGTCTGTTCTACATCGTCCAGCTTGTTACAGCCGATGCTAAAAAGTATAGCAGCAAGCGTGGAAGCAGCAACGATCTTTAAGGATGTTTTCATGAATAACTTAATTTTTTAGTGTAATACTTTCAGCGAGATTATTAGCTAGCTCTTCAGCCGCAGGCAATTGACTCAAACTGTGCAACTGTGGATTGGCAGCAATGTCATAGATCTTTCCGCTCTCGGTATTTTGAAAGATCGAATGTACATCGATTGTAAACTCAATATCTTTGCCGGGATCATGGACTGGCATAGCCACAGATCTGTTTACGGCATCAGATCCCAAGTGCAGTGCCAGACCTGTCTCGGGCATTTCATCGCCGTCCAAGTCGATCCATCCCTCGATCTTCACAAAAATATAGCTGTCCCAGGCGACCCAGTATTCACCTGGTTTAGACATCGGATGACCAGGGCTAAAATCAGCTGGTACTTTCATGTTTTGCACCTCAGTCAATCCGAAATCGAAAGATATGGCATCGAAGCCATCCAACTGAAGCTCCTTCGCCATGTAGGTATAGCCTTGAGAAGCACCCTCCGTGGAGGAATGACTCTTGGTGAGGTTGATGAAGTCCACGTCTTTAAGCAAGATAGATTCTGTGCGGTCGTTCACCGATAGCTGTGACATATAGAAACTAAATCGAGTGATTTGCAGTTTTTTTCCATCTGGATAGACATAATCTTCAAACATGACCAAGGGTGCATCGTCGTAGGTCAGTTTAAAGAGGATGGATACAGCTGTTTTATCATCTTTACAAGCTGAAAAAAGCAATAGCAAACAAAACAAAAAGCCGAAATACGGAGTTTTGATCATATGGATTTTCTCTAGATAAAACGCAATGCCAGAACGCCTTATTTTAATCTGGAACCTATATCATCTTAACTACTTTTTAAACACTTCAAAAGCGGATAAGGATGCGTGAAGTGGTGATTTTTCTACTTTTTTTTTGCTTGATCTCGCTCGGTTGCAATAAAGATCAAAAAGGAGATCTGGAAGACATCCCCTACATGCCTTCACCCTATCAAATCAGGGTGCCCGATGGTTTCCCATCCATGCCGATTCCTCCCGACAATCCCACGACTGCAGAAGGTGTAGATCTTGGTCGCAGACTTTTTTATGACGAGCTTTTGTCTGATGACTTTACCATGTCTTGCTCCAGCTGCCACCTGCCTGAAGGTAACTTTACAGATAATGAAGCGCTAAGCAAGGGCATTGATGGTATCGAGGGCAGGCGGAGTTCGATGTCTTTGCTCAATATCGGATTTGCCGGCAATGGTTTGTTTTGGGACGGTAGAGCAGCAAGCCTGGAGGAGCAGGCCCTAGCACCTGTGGAAGATACCTTGGAGCTACATACAACCTGGCCAATCGTAGTGGAACGGGTGCAAAAGCATCCTACTTATCCCGAGCTTTTTCGTAGAGCTTTTGGGATCAATGATAGTGATGAGATTACCAAAGAGCTGATCGCTAAGGCATTGGCTCAGTTTGAGCGCACTTTGGTGACTAGCGGGGATGCAAAATACGATCGCTGGATTCGAAATGAAGTGGAGTTTTCTGATGAAGAATTCCTTGGATACGTCCTGTTTTTCGATCTTGATCCTGACATAAAAGATGCAGAATGTGGCCACTGTCACAATGCGCCATTATTTAATACGGACGAATATTTTAACAATGGCATAGAACCCATCAAGGATATCAGTGATTTTCCCGATCGCGGAAGAGCTGAGGTAACCAACGATGAATTTGATACTGGGAGATTTCGGGCACCCACCTTGCGCAACATAGTCTTTAGTGCTCCCTATATGCACGATGGCAGGTTTGAGACCCTGGAGCAAGTGGTGGACCATTACAATTCCGGAGGGCACTTTCAGGCCAACAAAGATCCGCTGATCCGTCCACTGCGTTTACTCGATCATGAGAAAGAAGCACTCATATCTTTTATCCATACATTGACCGATAGTACTTTTATTGAAACACCTATGTTTCAGGATCCAGATTAGATATAATCATCTCACATCTGATTTTCAAAATCGATGGAGAACAAGGACTCGGTGGGCAAGCGAGCCAAACTTCGATAGACGACTTGCAGGATGAAGCTACTCATGGACCATCTCCAGGGAAGAGAATCTCCTCAGCGTTGGTCTGATACACTTTTTTTAACACCTCATCATCAAGTCCATAGCCATGCAATGGCCAATGATAGTTAAAGTGCTCTCGATCATAGAAGTGCTCATCCTCTGACTCTAGAATGCGAAAGGTAATGGCATACATGTTAGCCGCAGTGCCCATATCCGTACCATATACAAGCCGATTCTGATATTTGCTGAAAAACGTGTTTACTTTCCGCGGGATCGGTGCGGTTTCTCCAAAGCGAGCACTGATATCTGCATAGAGATTGGGATGCTGGTCAAATAAATCACCCAGCAGATCCAAGTCATAACTGCAGTTGGCATAATGGCAGGCGATGAAAGTGGTTTGTGGATGTTTGGCCGCCGCATTTGACAGTGTTTTGAGCATGGCTTCATGGCCTAAAATTCCCGGTTGATTGTCCAATCGCCACTTAAAGGCGTTCATCAGGCCGTCGTTGGTTTCGTCCATGGGAAGATACATCCAGATCGGTTCGGCCACATGAATACTAATGGGGATATCAAGGTCTGCACATTTTTTAATCAGTGGATCCATTCTCCTGTAATCGATATGCATACCGTAGGCCTTGGTGGGATTGGAATAGAAAAGTCCCTTGCCTTTGTCACCAAGTTCGCCAACACCCCTTGCTCCCTTACGGACACACCGTTCCAGCTCAGCCACTGCCGCCGGGCCGGCTCAGATCCTCGGACGGTCGCAAGTAATAGACGCCCAGAGGACCTCCCGGCGAAGCGAGCTGCACCGTCAACGGTTTGATGTCTTCCGGCACGTCAAAATGCTCGCCCGCCAGCTTCTCGACGGCATCGTCGAGGGAACCCTTAACGAACTCGAGCAGCGCATCGGTTCCCTGGACCGTCGTTTCGGGATCGGACTCCAGGAAATCCTTGACCTCCAGAACCGAAGCGCCCGGAACAATTACGTCGGCGACCCTGCGCATCTCCCCGACCAATCGGTTGAACTCCTCCCATCCCCACCGGTAGGTCTCGTGGGCGTCGATGGCCATCCCCAGGACAGCATCGGCCGCCCGCTCATACCGTTCGATACCGACCGCGTCTTCTCGATCGGCCTCCGGCAAATAGGTGGACTCCAGCCAATCGGCGAACTCACCCATCGAGCTTCGAGCCTGGGTGGCGGACTCAGTCAGCCCCGCGGTGTCTTGGCCCTGAGCCTCGGCCTGAGCGACCAACAGGAGATAAGGAGACCCATCAGAGGCGAGCTTTCGAGCCTGGCGGATGATCGACTCCACTT
>CBDCVP010000006.1:0-13778 GCA_965223025.1 Saprospiraceae bacterium | reverse complement strand
TTTTGCTACAAATTTTGAAGGTCAAATGGAGCTTGGTTTAGGAAAAGGGAGGTATTACCAGAAGTTACTACTTAGGAAATCAAGATTTCTTTATATGAAGCGTAGGTATGCTCTGGAAACGGTTTTAAAACAAGAAGAGCCTTTCATAGTCTTGGTTGACGCTCTATATACCACTGACATAGCTTTGATCTACAAATGGTGTGAAGAGCATAAGGCCAGGATAAGAATAATGCGAAGCAAACCAGGATCAACCATGGGGCCAGACTTACCACCTCTGAATTCTACCTATATCGGTTGCAATAAATTGAAAAATAAACTCCTATGGTACAGGCACATGATTCGAAAAATGTGCAGAGGAATTTGGGATTTCATCAAATATCAGGGATATGATGATCATGCCCAAATACTAAGATCGCTAAAGGAATTGCCAACACTCCGAAAAAATCTCATTTGGTATGGATCTATTGGATGTACTTTTACCAACATCGAAGAATTGGTGCTCCTGCCTACGTCATTCGAACTACCCGGTTTTGAACCAAATGGTCGATCCCATTATGTGGGATTTCAATATTTAAGCCGGGAAAATAGTAATTCAATTCCCGGTCCTGCGAAAACTGATGTTCAAAATCCGCGTCAAGTCGCTGATCGGCAACACATGATTTATATAGCCTTTGGAACCCTGCACAGGAGATACAGGCTAAAAATTAAGAGATTGATTAAGAAAATATGGCATGCATTGGACCTGATAGATAAAAAGCATGTTATCCTTTCCTTGGCCGATGAAGAAATAGTCTCAGAAACACCGGACTATGCAAAAGCCTACGATTTCGTAGATCAGCCGGCAGTGCTCCAACAAGCAGATCTATTTATCACCCATGGTGGTATCAATTCCATTAAGGACGCCATCTATACTACCACTCCTATGTTAGTCTATCCGCTAAATCCAAACTGGGACCAAATAGGTAATGCCGCTCGAATTACAGTGCATGGAATGGGTCTTAGAGGTAACACGAAGAAGGATAGTCCCTCAGATATATTCCATAAAGTCAATGCTCTGCTGACCGATAAAACAATCAGAGAAAATATTACCGCTTTCCGAAAAATAGATGAACAATATGGCCCCGATAAAATAATTACAGCCCTTAGCCTACCGGCTGCAAAAGAAGAAGTGCACAAGAAGGTTTAGTGCTATGACAGAATACGGTCTTCTATTAATGATGCTGCTAGGGCTGAGCCTTGGCAATTTTGCATGTACAGAGCCATCATTTCAAGAAGATAGGCTTTTAGAGCAGCTGTTTAATGAAAATCTATCAAATTTATCTGCTTACTATGCCTCTGAGCCGGCACTTGAAAAATATGGATCTGAACATTGCGAAAAGGTGAAATACCTTCTCCGGCAAAGTGTACTACATGGAAGTCAAGGTGTGGAACCAAGTAGATTTCAAGCGGCTCTTAAATATCAGGATTTCAGCTCTCCAGAAATCTACAGGAATCGGTATTCGATCGATGCAGCATTGCAGACCGGTCGGACTATGTTGCCATGGACTTCGGATGCAGATGTTGTAACTGCTTCACTGATGGACAATCATGTGCAGACCATCATGAGAGTGAAAAATATGCCCTGGAATAGTTATTTAAGTGAGGAGGAATTCAATCAATATGTGCTGTCTTATCGCGCTCACCAAGAGCCGGTCAATCATTCGCTTTCGAAACACTTTCAGCAATTATTACTGCCAATGCTGGATACTTTTTCCCAAAGGGACGACATCATTGCAGTATGCAGTTTTATCAATGATCAACTTGCAAAAAACTATGACCTGGTGCGCATTAAAGAAAAAGTTCCCGGTCAGCTCTCTTTTGACCAACTCAATCAAATGGGCGGTGGTATGTGTGAAGACCTGGTCAATGTTACTTCACAGGCCATGCGGTCTGTAGGTATACCAATTGTTCGGGATTTTACCCCTGCCTGGGCGAAGGCCGCACATTTCGGTCATCATTGGTTAGGTCTGGTTATGCCTGAAGGCAATACCCTCGCTTTCGATGCCTTATATCGCAATCCAAAGCAAGGTCATAATGAACCTTCCCGAAATGCCGCAAAGATCTACCGTTACCATTTTACTATCGATAAAGAAAAGTTAAGCAAACTACTCACATCCGCAGATGACAGCCAGATACAACTAAACCTGGTCAACAGTCCCTTAATTTCCGACGTAACAGATCAATATTATGAAACGGTGTCCACTACCTTACCAACCCCTAAGGAAGAACTAAACAGCAATTATTGTCTGGGCGTATATAATTATGGTCGGTGGAAGCCAGTGGCCTATCCAGACCCAAAGAAATCTTCGGATTCTCTCTGTTTTTCTAAGCTGAACACAGACATGCTATATATCCCATTGCGTGGCACTAGTCAAAACTGGCAGCCGTTTGGTGATCCATTCATTCTGCAGAAAGATGGTGCAATCAAAAATCTTGGCCAAAAGGAGAAAATAAGTACCTGTTTATCGTACTGGTATGGGTGGGATGAAAATCGACTGGACGACAGGGATACCTTTGATTTGGATGTTTGGCAAAACGGTTGGAGAACTATAGAAAAAGCCATCCAACCAAGGGATAGTGCCATTTGTTTCAAAGCCCTGACTCCATCGACCCTTTACCGCCTAACCTTATATCGTGAACGCTCGCATTATGTACGACCATTTATCATCGATAAAAATGGTACCCAAATAGGATATTAAAGTAATCCTCTTGTGATTTCACTAACTATGCTCAGTTGGAAACGACCACTCACTGTGAAAAAACTCATTGAACAGTATTTGGACCTCGATATAATTGATGAAATTCTAATAATGAATAACAATCCCTTATTAGATCTGAGGGAATATTTGGATCCAGAGGAGCAAAAGACTACGATAATCCAAAGTACCAGAGATCTTGGTCTTTATTCTCGTTTTACCACAGCAGCACTAGCAACAAACGATTGCATTCTTTTTGTCGATGATGATATTCTCATTCCCCATGCCACCATTTCTGCTTTATTCCATGAATGGGAGCAAAATCCATTGTCATGTCACGGTATTTTCGGCCGATCTGGCAGCAGACAATATAGTCCTGTAGATCGCTTTGGCCAGGTCAAGATCATCCTTACCCGATGCTGTATGGCCCATAAGGACGTTGCACTCCAAGCCCTACATATGGTAAAATCCTTCAAAGAATTACGGTCAGTCCCCAAGGGCAACGGAGAAGATATTATCCTATCATATGCAGCCATGACTTTGAGTAAGAAGTTCAATTTTTCATATAGTCTTCCCCATGAAGATTTGGAGAACAAGGCCGAAAAAAGCGACGGAGAGGCTATCTCCATTCACAAGCGATGGCCTATGCACTATGAACATCGCACCAGGGTAATAGAAATATGTGAAGCAATCACAGGTGGTCGGCAGCTACAAGAACCTTCTTCTCCACGAATGCTCCTTTCTTGGTTCAAGCCTTCCTTTAGTGAAGGTGGAATCTGAGGTGAAACACGTCTAACCTTTGCACTCTAAAAATGTAGTAACCGTAATGCCAGCTCTCATTTCCTCAAAGATGTCAATTTAACATTTTTCTGAGCACTAGCAGGGCAATGACTCAAAACCCACGCATTTTGTCTGCATGACAAATGTTAAAATTAAATATTTTACGTCCATCAGCTTGCTTGTTAAGACGCTTATCTTTATATTGAAAGTGTATTGCTAATGCCCAAAATCGATTCTCAGTAGCAATCATTAGGATGTCTAATTCGTGAAATCAAGGCTGAACATACTCACTATATATATATCATTTTTTTATGATATACTTATAAATACATAGTTATGTCCAAAGTCGTCTTAAAATCAGATCATTTTTTGGTTGAATGCAACAGGAAAATTACCAAATTCTCTTATGCAAGAATTTTGACCATATACTTTGCCAACGGCCTCTCCGTTTTTGAACCAACAAAAGGAGCAAAAAAGGTCCTTCCCATGAATTTTTCCACCATTTCCCAAGCTCTGGCAGAAAGAGGTTTTCTCCAAAATGGCCGCTGCCAGATTATCAATAAGGAACATATTGCTACTATTGATCGATACGGCAGGGAGGTCACTATGACCGATGGCTCAAGATTTCCAATATCGAGGCGTCGTGTAAACGAAGTGGCAGAAGCCTGGATTAACAGTTAGATTTTGTACATTGATCAAATGTTATGCTCGCAACATCATCTTTCTTACTGGCTTTTATTCGTCCTTATGATTATGCTCACTGGTTGTGGAAATCAGCAGCCCAATGAAGAGAATCTGCCTGCTCTCTCTGGGCACATCGTGCAGGATACAAGCAGGGTGACAGGCATGATACTAGGCTATGATCGATTCGCTAAAGAAATTATTTCGCAGGGAACCATTGAGCCATCTGCAAAAGCTGACATCATCTTTCCTTTTGAAGCCACAATAACGCAGATTAATGTAAAGTCTGGCCAAAGAGTTAGTCAAGGATACGTTATTGCTAAGCTGGACATAAGTTCATTTAAGCATGAATTAGCTATTGTCGATGCCGAGATAGAACAGATCCAGCTGCAAATAAAGACAAAACTGATCTCACTTGGTTACGATGGTAAAGATACTTCATCTATTGATGCAGACCTATGGAAAAATCTTGTCCTCGAAGCCGGTATTCCCATGCTAAAGTTAAAGCGAACTGATGTAAAAAGAAAAATAAACGAAGCAGTTATCAAGGCTCCTTTTACAGGAGTGATTGCTGATCTCCAGGCGCATGTTGGAAACCCCACAGTAAACTATGATAAAATTTGCACGCTGATCGCCCAAAACAATTTAAGGGTAAAGTTTCCCGTCCTTGAAGCGGAACTAAAGGTTATTCGAAAAGGCATGCCGATCAAAATTTCTCCTATTTATGATCCTTCCCTAAAGATCAATGGAAAAATAAAAGCCATAAACCCCCAAGTAGATGACAGCGGATTAATTTGGATATATGGTTCTGTAGCATCCACACAACGAAATCTCTTAGACGGCATGAGGGTTAATGTCAGTCTACAGGAAATATTGAAAAATGAATTAGTGGTGCCAAAAGAGGCTGTGGTAGACCGGCAAGATCGCTACGTAAGTTTTGTATATAAGGATGGTCAGGCCCATTGGGTGTATGTGCAATTGGTGGAGGAAAATGCCAGCCACTACGCTATCGATGAGTCTGGTCTGCAGGCTGGTGACACTGTCATTGTCATCAATAATTTTGATTTAGCCCATTTAGAGCCAGTAATCTTGGATTCCATTATCCATTAAAATGTCGTAATGGTAGATGCCCGTTTTCAAATCAAAATTCTATTCGGCCTAGCATTTATCTCCGGTATTTTCCTAGTACCATTTATAAATTTGCAGCTCAACCCTTCTCCAAAAACACAGACCATTCATGTCTCCTATACTTATCCCGGCGCTTCCTCTGAAAAAGTCGAAGCACAAGTGACCGCACCTCTGGAGAGCGTATTGAGCAGTCTCGATCACCTAGCTACCATTGAATCAACTTCTAGTGCGGGTAAAGGTGAACTTCGACTAAGTTTTGACAGGCAGAAAAATATCGAGGATATTCGATTGGAAGTCGCCACTCAAATTAGACTCATTTATCCGTTTTTTCCCGCATCCGTCACTTATCCACTTATTAAGTACAAGAGCACATTTTCTGCAAACCCTATTTTACTTGTGTATGCCTTGACCAGTACTTTGGAACCTGAGATATTGAATAATTTGGTAGATGATGAACTGGTTAAACCCATTTCACAAATCGATGGCGTCCATGAGGTGGAATTAAGGGGCCTTACCGAGTACGAGTGGGTCCTCAAAGTGCGTGAGCTTGCGTTGGCGACCCTGGGTTTTACTTATGAAGACATCCGACAAAGGATCCATCAATGGACCCAGCGCAATCACCTGGGAACAGCGCTGGACGAGGGCACTGGCCAGATGATAACCTTGAAATGGCAAGCCGGCGCTGACTTGGAAAGCATTCCAAATAACTTGCGATCATTACCCCTTGATCACCGACAGGGTCGCATGATTTATATGGGTGATGTAGTCAGGGTATTCAAGCGAATCCAACCAACAGAAAGCCATTATCGGGTTAATGGCGAAAAGGGTATCCATCTGGTTATAAAGAGTGATGCACAGGTCAACCAGATCAGCCTATCTGCTGCTATAAGGTCATTCATTACTGAACAAAGACGTTTGTTATCAGACCCAATCGAGATTATTCCACTGACAGATCGATCCGCCTATTTAAAATCAGAGCTGTCGACCATCCTTCGACGCATGCTAGTTGCCCTTTCAATCTTATTTGTATTCATGCTCATCATATATCGAAAAGTCAACTTGCTTGCGCCTATATGGTTTGGCTTCGCCGCGACGCTCTCTTTAAGCATCATAGCGATCTATTTTATGGGCCTTGAGCTTCATCTTTATTCTTTAGCAGGACTTACTCTCTCCCTGGGTATTGTGCTTGATAATTTAATTGTAATGGCTGAGCACCTCAGGCATCAGGGACGGCAGCGCATTTTTGTGGCGCTATTAGCTGCAACGCTCACCACTTTAGGTGCCGTTTCCATTATATTTTTCATTTCCCCCGAATATAGGGAGCAGCTCACAGATTTTGTCTATATTTTTTGCATTACCGTAGGTATGTCGTTGGTGGTAGCATTATTTTTCATGCCGGCCATGGTCAAATCACAACTCGAGGCAGCTAGTCATCCGGGAAAAGGCTTTGTCTTTTTCTTTAACCGACATTATAAAAAATACACCTCGTGCCTTTCTCACCGACGTTGGTTGGCATTCCCTATTTTACTTTTGACCTTTGGCCTACCGCTATTTTTAATTCCATCAGAAATTGAAGGTGAAGGATTCGTAACCAGAAAATATAATGAAATAATGGATGGAGTCTATGGTCAGACTATTCATCCAAAAATATCCAAATATCTCGGTGGCACGCTGCAATTATTTATGCAGAGTAAAGACAAATTTGTTTTTCGACAAGAACAAAAAGAAGAAACAAAACTACATGTAAGGGCCAGTATGCCCTTTGGTGGTACCACAGACCAACTAAATGCCATTATTATTTCCTTTGAGCACTATCTAAAACAATTTGATCAAATAAAACAATTTCATAGCCGGATAAGTGGACCTACAAGTTCCTCCATAGAAATCACATTTAAAGAACCTCACGGAAATGGTTCTTTTCCATATCAGCTAAAGCATCTATTGGAGGGGGAAGCCATCGAGCATGGCAGTGCTGATTTTCAGATATATGGTGTGGGCAGAGGATTCAACAATGATCTTCGAGGAGCAATGCTTAGCACCCATCTCCGGCTGCTGGGCTATCATTATGACCATCTTTGGCTTCTAGCAGAAGAGATAAGGCTGAAATTACTTAAGCACATTCGCATACAGGAAGTTTTTATCAATCCCTCGTTTCGATACTTTGCACCTGAGCATGAGTTCTATCAAGCCCAATTTAAGCCTGAATCGCTTCAAGGAAAAGGATCTTTGATTGCCCTTAGAAATGATTGGCAGCAATTAAACCCCGATCAGGGAATAATCACGCGCTCTAGTTCACATGGCTTTACCATGCCCATCCGAATGATTAGTGATGATAAAAAAAAGAACGATCTCTGGTCGATCCAGCATAGAATCCATCAACTGGATAGTGCTACATACTTTAAGAACATCTTTCTTACTAATCTGAAGAAAAGGAAGGGCACCAATGACATTGTACGACATAATCAACAGTATCAACTGTATCTGGAGTACGACTTCATTGGAAACCATCGGCTGGCGGAGAGGGTGAAGGAACAAGCCCTGGCAGAAATTAAACCGCAATTGCCTCCGGGCTACAGTATAAGTGATGATCAGTCAAGATGGTGGTGGAATGAAGCCGAAGATGAATTACTTTATGTCATTTTAGGAGCTCTACTCCTTATTGTCATCATTTCGGCTATTTTATTTAATTCATTGAGACAAGCACTCATACCTTTAATATTAGTACCCCCTGCTTTTATTGGGATCTTTTTGGCTACTCATTTTTTAGATTTTCGTTTTGACCAAGGTGGTTTTGCAGCCTTACTTCTGGTAGCCGGCCTCTCGGTTAATGCAGGTATATTTATTATCAACGACCACAACAATATTAAAAAATCCAAATTAGGTTTGTCTTCTGTGGATATATTTATCAGGGCATTCAATGCTAAGATCAAGCCCATATTTTTGATGATCCTTTCCACCATATTAGGGTTATTTCCCTTTGTGCTTTTTGACAAAGACGAACCTTTCTGGTATGCCTTGGCTATATGTACGATAGCGGGGTTGACTTTCTCTTTTCTGGGAATTGTTTTCTTTCTGGGTATGGTCTTGATTGAGAAGTCTGGTACAGGAGAAGTGTCGAATCAAGGGCTGCATTTATGATTCGTTTTCTGATATATCGCCCGATCAGTGTCCTGGTCTTATATTTTGCTGCTCTTTTGCTGGCAGGAATATTGATCAGAAAAATGCCGACTTCACTCCTACCCGATGTATCCATACCCAATCTGATGATTATTGTAGAGGCAGAAAACTATGCCCCATGGGAATTGGAATATAAAGTGCTGGCGCCGATGAGAAGATATTTGTCAGCCATGCAGGGTGTGGAAGAAATATCATCTACCAGCAGATGGAGTACAGGTGATATTCGAATTCGATTTAGTTATGGCATTGATATGGACCGTGCATTTATTGAGACCAATGAAATGATAGATCTCAGTATGAATGATCTGCCAGAGGGTATCATGCGACCTCGCGTTGTAAAGACGCGGGCAGAAGATTTACCCGTTTATTATCTATCTCTGAGTTACCAACCTGGTACCAAGAATGTCGATATTACCCAATTGAGCACTTTTGCAAAGGAAGTATTACGTAGACGCCTGGAGCAATTATCCGAAGTTGCACTCGTTGATATGCATGGCCTACAAGGCAGGCAGTTGCTCATTAGTCCTTATCAGGAAAAGATGTCGGCCCTCGGTATTGACTATCAAGCACTACAAAAAGCCCTGGTCAACAATCACATGGCTATCAGTTCTATTACGGTCAAAGAAAGAGCTTATCAGTATCTGGTACGCATTGGAAGACCCCTCACAGATATTGCAGACCTACGAAATGTTTATGTAGAAATCGGCAGTCGCGGTTTCAAATTGAGCGACCTGGCATCCATTACCTCGCAAAAAAAATTGGTGACAGGCACTTTCCTAAACAATGGTGCTCCAGCCTTAAGTCTTGCAGTTATCAAAAGCCCTCAAGCCTCTCTAGATGCTCTGAAGAGCAACCTCGAAGAAATAAGTCAAGCCATTCAAATGGAACACCCGGATATCCTACTCAAGATAAGTAGGGACCAAACTCAATTATTAAAAGCCACTTTGGGAAATCTTCAGACGAGTCTGGTACTTGGCTGTATGCTGGCCATCGGAATCGTTTTTTTCTTCTATGGACAATGGCGCATTCCCGCAATAATTGGAATCATCATACCAATCAGTTTACTCCTGTCCCTGCTACAATTTCGGATATGGGGCCTATCGCTAAATATGATTTCTCTGGCAGGTCTTTTACTAGGCCTTGGTCTAATGATAGACAATGGTATCATCGTTTTGGACAACATCAGTCAAACTTGGTCCGAAGGTGTATCAAGAGATGTGGCCTGTGTGCAAGGTACTGACGAAATGATCAGGCCGCTGCTGACATCTATGCTTACCACTTGCAGCGTATTTATCCCCCTTGTTTTCATAAGTGGGATCTCCGGAGCACTTTTCATTGATCAGGCCTATGCAATTACCTTTGGTCTGGTTACCTCCTACGTAGTTTCTATTACCTTGTTACCCACACTATATTTTTTGCTTTTGCAAAAAAGGCATTTTATCAAGGTTGCCAAGCCCAGAAATGCTTCTTATTTGGTGATGAATATTTACACGGGATGGTCAGGTTGGGTATTTCGTCATAAGGGAACGACATTAATGGCTTCATTAGGGTTTGTGGTTGCTGGATATTACGCCTTAGATAAATTAAATGTAAAACGTCTACCTCTTCTTCCCGAAAAGGCATTTGAAGTATTAATTAATTGGAATGCACCTATTCAACCTGCCGTAGCCGAAGAAAGGATAAAATCCATTTTTGATTCGCTGCCTACGACGTACGAGGCTTATATAGGAGTGGATCAATTCCTGATAAATGCTCTCTATCAGGGTGATCTTAGCACAGCCTCAGTATATGTACGTGTGCCCCCTGGCGGCAATCCTTCTCTTCTGAAAAACCAAATCTCAGAGAAAATATCAGCCAATTATATCAACACAAGAATACATTTTTCTCATGAAAAGAATGCCTTTGAAATGCTTTTTCCGAGGGAAGATGATTTTATTGAGCTTCAATGTCACATGCCAAACCCTTCAGAGGCTGAAAGGACTGCGATCATTAATAGATTATTGCAACGCATTCGTAAAGCCCCTTTTATCAAAGAGGTCAAGACACTTTCCCCTGAAAAGTCATATGTCATAAAACCAAATTTTAAAAATATCGTAGCGTATGATATTAATATAGATCATCTGAGAGCGGAAATTGAAAAATATTTAAATAGTTATGAATTGCTGGAATTAAATAGTTTCCAATATAGTATTCCGGTAGTGGTCAGTGAGGGAAGCGGACATCTCCCTGATATTATTGAGAAAGGAAAAATACTAAATTCAGAAAATATATCTATTCCACTGAGCCTTCTCATCTCACACGAGCAACAATATGTCCAACCTAAAGTACATGCCTCCTCTGATGGGCGCTATGAGCCTATTTGGGTCAAATGCTCCGATCCTATAGCCTTCCAACATTTTACTCATTCATTAGCATCAAGTTTTCCAAAAATTAAGCTGGAAATATCAGATTCGTACTTTGCGCATAAGCACCTACTTAAAGAGACCGGATTAGCTTTGATTGTATCGATAATACTGCTATATTTTTTAATGACAGCACAATTTGAATCTTTCATTCAACCTGCTATTGTGCTACTAGAACTTCCTATCAGCTTAGCAGGGTCAGTTCTGGCACTCTGGCTTTTTGGTGCCTCACTTAACATCATGTCAATGATAGGCATAGTGATAACCATTGGAATCATTATTAATGATTCCATCATCAAGATTGACACCATCAATCGCTTCCGTCGCCAAGGTTCCCCTTTAAAAGAGGCTATCCACAAGGGTAGTATTAAAAGGGTAAATCCGATCGTCATGACTACATTGACTACAGTACTTGCCGCTCTACCATTTCTCTGGGGTACAGATCTTGGTAGTATGCTCCAAAGACCACTTGCTGTGGCACTTCTCGGTGGTCTAGTAATCGGCACTTTCGTTAGCCTTTATTTGATACCCCTATTTTATTATATCGCTTACAAAACCATTAGGGCATGAAGCTGCAAATAATCTTTTATTTAAATATCTTCATTTATGCCTCTACATTGTATAGTCAAGACACCTTACACCTGACTCTTCAAGACCTTTTTATCCAGGCGGTCGAGCACGCCATCGATCTCAAAATTGCACAATCGGAGACTGCTGAGCAAGAGTACGCCTTTGAGAACGCACGCTTGGCTTTTCAACCACAACTATTTCTGGATGCCACGTTACCTAATCTAAACCGTTCCATTGAAGCCAGACCTCTACCAGATGGTTCAGATGCTTTTGTTAACCGTTCTACCATGTATAATGGCGTTGGTGTAGATTTGTCTTACAATGTTGAACGCACTGGCGGCACCTTTTCTTTGAGTTCACAATTTGAGAGATTGGATATATTTAAAACAAGAGAGTTTGATTACAATCGCACTTATTTCATAAACCCCATCTCTATTTCGTACAATCAGCCTTTATTTACGTTCAACGAACTACAATGGCAGCAGCAAAGATTGTCGTTACTATATGCAGAGTTTAAAGAACGCTATGCTCGTAAAAGAGAAGATGTAATTCTGCAGGCAATTGATCTTTTTAGATCCTGTTATTTAGCACAAGAAAAAGTAGCTCTAGCAGTTAAGCAAATCACCGAAACGGATTCGTTGAAGGTGATTAAAGATCGGCTCTTCGCCATTGGCCAGAGTTCACGTGCAGAAATTCTGAGATTAGAATTAAATCAAAAGAATAACACCCTAGCGCTCAATAGCGAAGACCTGTCTTGGCAACAAGCTCAAATGGATCTGGCGGACTTCGCAGGCCTGGACAGAAATATTAATTTACTTTTAAGCATTCCTTCATCATTCGAACAGATTGATATTACCTGGCACGATGCCATGACTCATGCTTTGAACAACAATTACATTACCAGTCAATTTCATCGCCGATCGGCTGAAGCGCTCTCCAATCTTGCGCGTGCCGAAAAGGATAAGGATATTCAGTTTAACTTAAGAGTTTCCCTTGGTCTAAATGCATCTGCGGAAACACTAAACAACATTCTTAATCCATTACTAGACCGTGAGATATTTAATGCTGGTCTACGCATGCCTATTACCGGGTGGCGCCGCTACGAGCTCCGTGAAAAGATGGCTTCTGAACAAATAAAACAGGAAGACCTATCCCAAGAACTGGAAAAGCAAAACCTGACTCGCACCGCATTTGAACTAGTCACGAATTACGAGCTATTAAAACAGTCCTTGCAGACCACTGCAGATACAAGGAATACTGCGACCGAAATATTAGAAATAACCCAGCAGCAATTTTTGCAAGGTCAAGCTTCTTACACAGACATCTTGGTTGCTGGCCAAGAGAGAGAACAGGCACTATTGAAATATTATGAGACCTTACTCGACATCATCAGCAATTATTATGAAATCAGGCGGCTATGCATGTACGACTTTGAAAATGATAAACCCTTGATGGGTGCTCAGTCCTTCTGACTAATGAAGGCTTATAGATATATATGTATTTCAGCTCTACTCTCCGTCATTCTCATCCTCGTGTATATTGGCTTAGCCTGGTTAATAGGTCTAATAGTTATTGTAGGCACTGGCTGGTACGTAATTCGCACGGGGTTAAAGAACCGCTCAGATAACCATTGGAAGTGGATGCTTAAACTTCCTATCTATTTCTTCGCGACTATTTTTCTTGCATTGGTTTTCCGGATATTTCTTTTTGAAATATGCACTGTACCCAGTGGTTCCATGCAGAATACTATCAGAGTAGGTGACCACGTAATTATTAATAAATTAGCATATGGTCCACGGTTACCAAGACATTTGGTGGAAATACCTTGGTTGCATGTTCTTTATCTTTTTGCTAATGGTCAAGATGTATACAACAGTGCGGTGCAGACCTCACGGAAAAAGCAATGTTTAAAGTTGCCAGGTTATGAAAAAATCAGTCACAATGATATAGTAATTTTTGAGGCACCGTTCAGAAACAACCTGCTGATGGTTAAGAGATGTGTTGCCCTACCTGGTGACACATTGGAGATAGTAGGTGGAACCCTGAAAGTAAATGGCAGAGTGATATCCATGCCAGTACACGGGCTACTAAACTATGAGGTCTGGTTCGATGAGCAATCTCAATTTCTAGAGAAACTCTCCGAAGGTCGCTCTTACAAGCCCCCTATTGACTCCAGCTTATCTAGGTCCTTATCTTCTGACGAAGCCCATAAAGTGCAGCTATTACCTGGTTTTGATAGCATGGCAATCAAGGCAGCTAATCCAGTAAGAAAGCCAGATTCATGGCTAAGGGATAGTACCCTGAG
>CBDCVP010000005.1:0-20998 GCA_965223025.1 Saprospiraceae bacterium | reverse complement strand
GATCAACTGCTTCCATTTCACCAACCAGCATTGGTGTTTCCAAAATAGCGGATTTTCATCATAAATAACATCATTATTCCATGTGATTATTCAACCACTCTGTGGTTGCTTTTCCTTTCATTCTTACCTCGCATTGCATGCAAGGCTATTCACTTTCAATCCCTCCAGGATTGATGCCAGATCGTCCTCGGTCTGGTCAATCAGTATTCAGTAGCGGTAAAAGCACCAGACCTCTTGACCACTAATGACAGCGAATCCAGACCGTTCATAAGACTTTGCAGATCAACAAACCGTGAGAGGGGTAATTGACTAGATAACGTGGTCCCTTATCACATCGAATCCCGAAAGGGATTTAATGTCTTTAGCCTCGGGTGATATCCCGAGGTTCCCATGCAATTTACCTCCAACCACCAAGTGGTTGAACTGTTCCGATCAACTGCTTTCCGAATTCAAGAGCTCGTGTTAGGATAATGTTAATAAAACCCTAAACTGGAGCAATCACTGTTGCTTTCCCGGTTGATGGCGTTTCCCTGTTGTTACACTAACCTAACCTATAAAATTAATGCTGACATGATGATCAGAAATATTTCCATCCTTTTATTGACCATGATGTGTTTTCCTACACTCGCCCAAAGGGCATCGAATAAATGGAATGTGCACTTCAACGTGCACGATGAAACGATGCACAAATATGCAGCAGTGGCTCCATTAAATGATGAAGAAAGGCATCAATACTCACATTTCAATGGCTGGGATCTAGCCGTAGAACGCAATTTGTCCATAAAAAAGAATTTGCAGCTATCCCTCGGTGTCCGCTATACGAAGCGCACCCACATCTGGAGTAAAAGCAATGTATCACTACCATTTTCCCATGAGGAAATCCAGGGATTGCATTACCACCACCTTTCTATACCCGCTACCCTGACCTATACCAAAGGGCGCATTTTCAAACCATACCTGACCTTGGAAGTGGGAAGGCGCATCGGCACTTCTGGAAGCAACAACCAATTGTCGGTATTATCCAGACCGATCGGTATCTACTCCTTTTCTCTGAAGCCCGGCCTGGAAGTAGCCATCACTAAAAACATCAGCGCTACCATTGGTCTCAACTTCACAAACTATGACCTGCAAGCTAGACAGGGATCTTCTGGCTTTCAGTTAGGGCTTAAGATAAGATTCTAGGATCGATCATCGGCATGGGGCAAGGATAGGCTCTGGGCTGCGCAGTGTCGTCTTCCTTCGGCTCCACTTCGTTATGCTCAAGGGAGACCATTGGGTTTTTTTGGGGTACATTGAGCGCAACGAAGTGGAGTCGAAGTGCCTTCTCCCAATAGGGATTCGAGTCCGCTGCGCTTCCCTCACCCTGACGCCACGTTTTTATTTATGGTCAATGGAAAGGATCCGAGGACTGTCATAGGTAGTGCAGAGTGCAGCGTTGCCGAAGCCCCGATAAAGTTTAGCAATACCCTTCGACTCCCTTCGTTTCGCTTAGGGCGGCCAAAGAACTTGTATGTACGTGCGTAGCGCATCACTGAATCTTCACCAATTTGAGTATCTGTTTTTTATTACCATGTGTGATGTTGAGAAAATAGATTCCGGGTGCCCAAGAGGCAGTCGATAGTTGATTGTCCACATGCGTGACAACACCATCCAGTCTATGCTCCAAGATCAATCGTCCCATCGCATCACGCACCGAGTATTTTACATCGGTACCACAATTCGATTGCAAGGCCAAGGTGGGCGACGACTCAAAGGGATTGGGAAAAACCTGTGCGGAAAGACAGAACGCTTGGTTTCTGGATGGTGTAGTATTTTCTTCGCTGACTGCCTCGGTAAGATAGAAGCGCACCTCACTCAGGCCAAAGCAATCACCCCCGTGGTTCTCTAAAGCGGTAATGAGTAAGTATTGCGCACTGATGCCACCAAGGTCGGCAGCTATTTGCCCTTCATACGTACTCGATCCCCCCGCTGCTTCTAGGGTTATCTCACCCCAGGTTTCCCACGACACTCCATCAGAAGAATAATCAAGAATCGCCCGTTTGATGCCATTTTCTATATGCTTGGGATCGTTGGCATTCCAAACCTGCAGATCACCGAACGATGCCGTCTTGCCAAAGTTGTAAAGGATCCAGTGGGAAGCTTCTCGGGCATCATTTGGATTAGCGCTCTTCTCACAAGACGTCCAGCCATCATACCAGGTAGTGTTATGCCGATCTGGATAACATTGCGATGTTGCAACGGTCAAAAATAAATGACAGCAAAAACCAATGAGAGATAGTTGCCGAATTATGCTTTTTTGTAAAAGGTAATACATCGTTTGAAAATTAAATGTTTAGGAAGCCTATCGGCGCACTCGCACCTGGTGAATAGAAATTCCCCACGTTGGGGAAAATCATGGAAAGATCAGAAGGAGCCACTCCAAACCACAATGCCAACTCAGCAAAATATTCATCGTTGGACATGGTTGGGATAATGCGCCCTCTCCCGATATCAAGTTCGCTACCTACCGCCACATTGGGATACTGTCCAAACATCTGACCCCCATTGACCATACCACCCATCACCATCACATGACCACCCCATGCATGGTCGGAGCCATCTCCATTTGAGGTCAGTGTTCTGCCAAACTCCGACATGCTAAAAGTAGTGACACAATCAAAAGCATCAATTTCTTCAAGCGCACTGGCGAAGGATACCAGCGAGGAACTCACATCTGCCAGCATCCCATTTTGCCGTTGCAACAACCGATCGTGGTGATCCCAACCTCCCACCTGGACAAAGAAGATTTGTCTTTTGAATCCCAAAGGTCCTCTAGCAGCTATGATCCTGGCTATCATCTCCAGGCTGCGGGATAGGCGGCTATTGTTAAATTCTGTGGTGAACTCTGCGACCATCTCGATAGACTCTTGAAAGGAAGCTTGGGCTTCGATGGAGTTTTTGATGATATCTACATAGGTCTTTTTGTAGGCATCTGTGTAGGTATGCTGCAGCATGGCATCGATCAAAGCCGTGCGTGACTGATCGAGATTGGATTTCCCCTGGTATCCACGTATGCCATAACCTTCACCTGATGGCCCAACGGAATATTCTACCACATTGTCACCAAATTGAAATAAATTGGTTCCCGACAAAGTAATATTCATCGAAATCTCAGTACTGGCATTCATGGCTTGAAACATCTCTGCCAGCTTCCCTCCCCAGCCATGTGAAATCCTTTCTGCAGGCTGGGCGGTTTGCCACTGTGCTATCTGATCGGAATGCGAGAAGAGGCCCAGGGGCAGAGGCACACTGTTGCTATCGTAAGCCTCTTTATCCACCGGTGCGACCAATGTGCCCACATTAGTTAAAAACGATAGTTTCCCATCGTTAAATAATTGCTGCACTCCAACCATGCTCGGATGGATGCCAAAATCAATACCACCTTGTGCAGCATCGATGGGCAACATATCCTCGGCATCCAGTGCCAGGTTACTTCGTACACTATTATAGGCTGCATTCAGATCACCGTTTCTCGGCATTAACATATTGAATGAATCGTTGCCACCCGCCTGGAATAAACACACCAATGCTTTGTAATCTTGATTGCCGCCAAAAAAGTTGTTGCGAGATGCCGCTTTGAGCGTATTTAGCCGAAAAAGAGATGAGGCGGCTGTCGTGAGTCCAAAGGTAGCTGCCGATGCACGATTGATGAATTTCCTCCTTGAAATATCTTTGATAAATTTTGTCATGATGTACTATTTAAAAATGGCGTAGTCGGGACTGACCAACATAAAATATAGGGCCAGATGGGTGCGGTCGATCAGCAGATCAATGCCACGCCCCTCGTAGGCATTGAGTTGCTCGCGCAAAAGCGCCCTGGTGTGCTCAGAGAGCTGGCCATGGGTGAGCAATACATCAAGTTTATTGATGAGCACTTCTGGCTCCCGGGCACTCCCCATCAAATGATAAATATCCAGGTACACCTCTCGATTTCAGCCGGTTTCGCGATGTCTCAGCAACTCCTCCTTCATAATCCATTGGTTGACCACATCGAAATAAGTGATGCCCGTTACCGAATTATGCAATTGAAATTCTGGACCCACCAGGCTTTCCTGCATAAGGGGCCCATTGGGTTGAAATCCGGGTTGATAAAAATTAAACACCGAGGGTGAATGTAAGGGATGTTGGTGCGTAGCTTCTAAAAATCCACTGCCGGTATTCCAATAATATCCCGATGGACTGAATTTATCCATGGAGCGGACCAAATGGGTATATCGATGAATGGGCGCGCGCAGTTTTCCGTGTTGCGGATCTTGCAAACTTGCGCAGGTCCTCGCTTCATCATCTAGTAAAATCGCTTTGACCATCGCCTCCAAATCTCCCCTCACACCCTGGCCATTGTCGTTGAAAACAGTGGCTACTCGCTCAATATATGCACCGCTAGGATTAGATTTCACCAAATGCTGTATGAGACGAGTGGCCAAAAAGGGTCCCACGTTGGGGTGATTGAACACATGGGTGACCGCATCATCTATGTCCTTCATGCCTTCTTGATCGGCGGGAATCTCCATACCTCCTATGATCCCCTTGGCACCAGGCTCATGCCACTCCGGATACATGGCCATAGGCACTGTCATATCAATCTTCCGAATGCTCATGCCAAACTTGAGCTCTGTTTCTTCCCAGCAATCGCTGACTTTCCCTGCACCCAGTCCAGTAAAGACAGCAGAAATGCCACCGATATCTGCATCGGTGTATGTAGGAATCGGTGCTCCCTGCTCATTTAGTTTCACAGATCCATCCAAATTCAACTCATGAATGCCCACGGTAAAAAGTTGCATGAACTCTCGGCCATAGTTTTCGTCTGGAAATACAAATTCATCTGGTTGTGCCTTGGGATTATTAAGATGACTCAGGTAATTGCCCATGGCAGGATGCAGGGTAATATCCAGTAGCAAATCCTTGTAGTTACCGAATGCATGCTGAATCAGCAGATCGTAGTAGCTTGCGACCGCATACCCATAGTTTTCGAGATCAGAGTTTTCCTTGGAAATCACCAGAATCTCGCTGAGTGCTAGTGCTATGCGCTGCCTGAGCAAATCTTGGCCAGTGACGATCATCTCCCACCAGGCATAATTGGCATGGTACCACCTGGGCCTACACCTGAACTCGTCTGGGTCGCCGCCTTCATCGAGATAATTGGTATAAATCCCCGAGTAGAGATCCTGAAGCGTAGTTAAGTACAGGGTGGGCTCCATGACAAATTGCTCCTCCATCCATGCTTCCATCCCCATGTCAAGCACCTTGTCGATCTCTTGACGGTCCGCGCCAAGGGTGGCTTGAGCCAGAAACCGTGAAGCATCCATCAGTTGACCTTCAAGCCCTGCACCGTTGACCGTCTTATCCCCGGAGGCCATTTCTTGCCAGCCCTGTCGATGTTGCGCCGAGCTTGTCGTTACTACGATCTGATGATCAGGGTTACCTCCGAGATGACCAGGTGACTGATCCTGAGCTTGCAGAGTGAAGTAGAAAAGGGTAATGGATAAAAAGTAGAGCTTTTGCATATGCACACATTTTTAGACTGAAATAATGAGTCCGATGTGTCCATATTTTGTACCAGGAGTAGATTTCAGATGCGTGAAATCCTCCTATATATTAAGTAAGATCTTGATTTGAGTGATTACGTTGCCTGAGCACCAAAAAGATTTTGTAGCAGTCAAGTATTAATAGATATTTAGGAAATGCTGTACTAGATCATAACGCTGCTTTTTCCTGCATATTATGATGCTATTTCTATCGTACTGTTGCAATCTGGGACAATTGTGCATCAGTCAGAGTCAGTCTGTTGAATCCTTACTCAGGAAGGCACCAGAACTATCAGCTACACTCTCAGGCGCCTTCGATTTCGCTGTGCTACACTCAGGCTGACCACTTGGTGTATTTGTGTAGCTGATGGCTGCGCGAAAGAAGTCGTGAAGAATCTAAAGGTCAATCCTTTCGTGTACAACCAACCCACACTCACACCCAATTCATTGGGGTGATCTAAGCCCCTTCGATTCCACTGCGCTGCACTACTTATGACAGACCCAAGTATTCATCTGATGATCAATCAACTATCCGGAGTCAGGTCAGCCTGTCGAACCCTTACTCAGGAAGGCATCAGATCTATCAGCTACACTCTTAGCCGCCTTCTATTCCGCTGTGCTACACTCAGGCTGACTACTTGGTGTATTTGTGTAGCTGATGGCTGCGTGAAAGAAGTCGGGGATTCTACAATTTTCATTTCGAGCTGGCATACTAAGCTGCATAAGCGGCCTGTTGAACCCTGGTCTGGAACCTGGTCATCTGCCAATAAGAACAAGTTGGGCTATTACTGAGGTTTCGATATTTAGATCTGGTCATTCCTCTTATCTGAAAGTGCAATAAGCCGTCAAAACGGTCGTTGCATAATACATGTTCTTCGCTTGGCAAGATAATTGATAGACCTTTCTATGACTTCCAGATGCATCCACATCCAAGCCTGCCCACTTCAACGTGCATGGTTGAGTTCCTCTGGAAAGAGCGGAACCCAACTGTAGTCTATACCAGATCGATACGGACTAACTACACTCATGCATCGGCTACTTCTCATATGTATCTTTGGTACTCTGATGTCCTGTCAGTCAGATCAGGACTGCAGTCCTCCCCAGCAGCGTGGCGTCATCATTGATGCTGACCAGCAGGTTCCTGGTTACATCCGGCGATTTGACGATGATCTACAAAGGCAGCTCGTCAGGCACAAGTTGCCAGGTGCTGCCGTGGTGGTAGTGCGCGACAATACGGCCATCCTACTGAAGGGGTATGGACTGAGAGAAATGGGCACCACCGACTCCATCGACATCCACACGGTGTTTAGGATCGCAAGTCTATCGAAAGGATTCACAGGCGTACTCTCGGGAAAAATGGTACAAGATGGCTGTCTCCATTGGGATGATCGCATCCGTGAGAGCATACCCACATTTGATTTGCAAAATCGGTCGCAAGCACGAAGGATTACCGTGCAGCATATCTTGTCACACTCGAGCGGGTTAGTCAGACATGCCTACACCAACCTGGTGGAAAAGGGATTGTCCATCAAGGAGACCATCCCATTCTTCCGGGAATTGCCCGTGCATGGTGAGGAGGGAAAACACTTCGCCTATCAGAATGCAGCTTTTTCTATGATCGAAGAGGTTCTGACGGACAAGACCGGTCTGCCATTTGAGACCATCCTGCATCAGGAGCTCTTCGACCCCATTGGGATGCATGACGCTTCTTGTAGTTATGATGCCATCACCCAGCACGACAATATAGCCCTCCCCCATTGGTATAGCAGTAAGCGTAAAAAATACCGATCCAAAAAAATCAGTGAGAAATTCTACAATACCATCTCAGCTGGAGGTATCAATGCGTCGATTGCCGACATGGCTGAGTGGCTCAATCTTCTGCTAGGCAACAGACCAGAGTTGATCTCCGACAAAACCCTGGACTACGTCTTTAGCCCCCTAGTAAAGTCAAATAGAAAGTTTCACAACACCTGGCCTGGTGTGCACAAATGTGCCTATGGCCTTGGATGGCGCGTCTTTGACTATCAGGGTCAGCAGCTCATTTATCACGGCGGCTATGTCAACCACTATCGTAGCGAGATAGCGATCAATCGCGACGAAAATATTGCGATTTGCGTTCTTTTCAACACAGCTACTCCCCTGGCATCTAAAGTGGTACCACAATTCCTGGAGCACTACAACATGCACAAGCAGATTGCCTCCACGAGTGATATGGGTATCGAAGGAACCCTGCCATAAATTCACCTGTGAGTATCGTCCTAATCATTCACAAACAACCCTCCTCAAAGGACATTCATACCAGAATCTAGAAAAGCAAAGATGATCCCTCAGAAATGGCACCTCACCAGTTTTGTGAATCCTTGAAACTAGCGTCGTCTCTGATATACTTTTCCGATAATCCCGGCTACTGAGTCATGATTTCCCAATCTAATAAGCCATAAACCTAGGGAAGTTAGTCTATCCAAATCCGCTCATGGTTTTTTAGGCCGCCGTCACAGAATAGTGCATTTCCTAAGTATGTGATACTAAAAAACGAGCTTACTTTTTTGCCATATCAAGAAGCGAAACCACGCATAGCCATAAGCTATGTCAGGCTTTCGATGATGAAGAGCTGGTGAAAAGAAGCCGTCAAGTAGTAATAGATATTTAGAAAATGCTGCACTGGGGCGAGGTGCTATCTGGATTTTTGATATCTCTGCCATGCATCATTCTGCTTTTTCTCGTAGCCAAGAGATGACTCTCTGCTTCATCTCATCAGAAAAACGATGGTAATCTTCGGGCGCGAATAACCCTAGTTGATCTTCCTTCGCATACAATCCGTAGACTTTCTTCACCTCCTTCATACAATGTTGAATATCGGAAAAGGAAGCATACTGATCCCAGGTTGGGGCCACCACAAAAACGGGTCGGGGAGCTATCGCGGCAAGCATTTCATGAAAATCATACGGGATATGTGTCTGATCTTTCACAAAGAAACCCAGTCGTGGCAACAACCCATGCAAATGAGAATAAGCATAAATCCCCTCGGCCGTCTTGCCAGGTGTATTTGATCGCATGGGAGTGAATCCACACACAGAAACCAATCCGGCGATCCGAGCATCCAGCGCCGCACTATATATGCCGACCATTCCACCCAAGGCGTAACCTGCTACATAAATCTTCTTTGCGTCAATCAATTCATGTGCCGCCAAGGCATCGACCGACCATCGCACGTCCGCCACCATGCGACCCATCTTCGACCAGCGGGGAAACCTGTCATAGAAGAGCCGGCTCTCCTCAAAGGATCGAGTACCGAATCCAATTTGGTCAAATACATACACGGCAAATCCAGCATCTGCCAGCCTTGAGACGATGTCGCCCGTCTTGGCCATTCCTGTAGAGTAGGCATATTCATGCAGATAGATGACCACTGGTAGTTGATTACTTTGGCCAGCAGAATGATCCTGCGAATAATACAGATGACCAAACGATAGTGGTTCTCTAACAATACTGGCAGCCACACGAGGTAAGCCTACTACCTCTTGCAGGTAGTCACTCTGAATCCCCGGTCCCACTGAGGGAGGCTCTTCTCCCAATCCCCAAAGGACGTGATGCTTGATCTCCGATGCTTTCTTCTGCCACTCGATCGAATCCACTATGAGTCCAGATTGTGCGCTGCCCAGGATATCATCATTGCCCTTGTTAGGAAACGAATATGGATCTATGATTTCACCACTCAGACCCAGCCATTTGGAAAAGCTGTAATCATACATAAGCTCGTTCGCTGGTTTGATATGGCCTCTGCCAAACACGAAATCAAAGAAATCTAGATAGCGCTCCATGTCCCGCATTGAAGGTGCATGCAAACCCTGACGTAGATCAATAGCAATGTTGTCCGCTGCACCCAAAAAATTGTAGGCCTTGCGAGCCGACAGATAGGCCTGCTCGATACCCCAGGCGTTGCCGGCTGACTCGGTCACGGAGGAAGTCAGCATCAGGCCCCGAGGTGCGATCAACGCCATCAAAGAATTTTGATCGACTGGCAATTTACTTTCCCATCCCGTAAAAAACCTGAGTCTTGGATGCAGCCAATGTGGACGTGCCCAGGTCAGCAATGATAGGGTCTCACTATGATACTGGTCGGTGGTGTATCGGAAGGGATTCTCACCACCAGTCCCACCACTGATCGGCACTACCGCCTTAATGCGATCATCAAATGCTGCGGCCCATAGGGCCATTTTACCATTCCTTGACAGTCCAGTAAGGGCTATCTGGTCTCTATTGACAGCTTGCAAGGTGTATAGATAATCGATGGCCCTTGACGCAGCCCAACCCCAACGCATCAATGTGCTGAAATCATAAGCTGGCCACCAGATCGCCTCAAATCCCTCACTATCGTCGGGGTATCCATATTTTGGATCGGTCGCCGTAAATCGACATCCGATATATCCCCGTCGCACCGCAGCCTGCACCCAATCATAGCGATCTTTCTTCCAGGGACAGATAAAGACTGGGAAGGGGCCATCTCCCGGTGGAATCAACAAAGACACATGGAGCTTTGCTTTTAGTCCCGGACCAAATCGAAGTAATACCTTTCGTTCGACCAACGGCCCAATTTTTTTCTCATCCAGCAATTCTGCTGTCAGGTTATTTGGCGAAGGTGGAAGCGTACCCGTGATCCAATGCTGGGCCAATTTTTTTATTTCCGCACGCTTGAGATTCCATTCAGGAATCGTCGTGACAAGAATATTTCTCCCCCCCTCATCGATGATCAGCGGATCCGGTAAAAATGGTAAGGAGGGCAGCGTATCAAAATCCGGTGGAAGTTCCCCCGTTCGTGCTACCCAATCTCTCCATAAAAAATCTTCCGGACTGACATGCGCAGGTGGCGTACCTGGTAGTTGATCACCTCTTGGAACCGTCAAATCTGCCGGACTCACCTTCAATAAACGGGTCAAATATTGGGCTGGGGTTAGGTCCTCTTGCGCGAATAGTGAGCTAGATAGGTCACTGGCACCTAGACATACCATCAACAACAAACAGGGCATGATTTTCGTCATGGATGCATCATTTACATTTTTTCAAGGCGAGCATATTTTGGTTCACAATCGCGCTGTCAAATTCTGACTAAAAGAAAGGAATATCCCAAATATAATAAGTGCCAGCCCCAGGGAGAAAATCTGTATATGCGATTTAATGGGCCAAGGCAAAATGAAGTATTCATAGACTGAATCAGTCATCAAAGTATTGATAAAACACTTCGCAAAGTTGTTCGCCCAGCAACATCCAATCGTCACCAAAAGGTACTTTATGCAATCCCGCTATCCAGTTTGCATTCAATTCGTACACCAATGCATCGATGCCATATCGTTCCAATAATCCCTCTCCAATAGAACCGGGATTTCTAAAATTGCTGCCCGTACTTCCCTCAGTGTACCAAGTATGCACCCGCAATAAGCTGTCGAGTTTTGACATGTTCGAAAGGTATGACTCAAGGTTGATATTTGGTCTGGATATGTGCAGGTTGCCCCCGTCATCGTTATGGAAGTCAATGGCCAGGTCAGGCTTAAATCCCAGTTCGATCTGCATCTCAAGCCAATTTTCCAATGCTGCGTTCTCAGGAGCCAGATAGGGATTGGCCTTTTGGTCCCAATTCCTGTTTAAATCCTTTCCCCTCATATTAAATCTGGTCCTGCCACCTGCCACCCCATCCTTATTTGCCATAGGAAGGATGTAGACGCTGTATCTGTCCAGATACTGATTTGTTTTGTCGCTCTTCAGGAGGTTTCGGATGATGCCTTCGATCACCCAATTTCCACCAGGCTCCCAAGCATGCGCCCGACCGCGGATGAAAATTCGATGGGGTGCATTGGCATGTCCTACTCTAATGATTTCCAAAGGTCTATTTTCCACTGTTTTACCGATCTCGGTGATTTTAATCAGGGGATCATCTCGTATCTCCGACAACAATCCCGCTAAGTCAGTGACGGTGTAGGGTTCGAGACGTGCCAGATAGATGGAATCAGCTGGCATAGTCAGTTGTATGGCCAGTCGGTTTTCGGGCGTTTTGGAGGTCTTTACAAACGCCCACTTGGTGCCATCTATCGACCAAAAGCACGCTGTATTGTCTTTGGCTGGAGTAGCTGGCTTACCGTTCCACACGTTGTGGAAGTTCTGCAACAAGAGTTTAACAGAGGTGCCTTGATCGGAAAAGACTTGAAAGTACCAATGCCCGTTTGCCCGGTTGGGTGAGTTGCGTTCATGGTCGTAGACCAAACTTACCAGAGCGGACCCATCCTCCAAAATGTCGTAGTAAAGTGGAGAACCATTTTCAAAATGGTAGTCGATGTATTTGATGGGCTGCGTCCAGGAAGCTACCGACATAAAACCACCGATCATGAGGAGAACAGCACGTCTGATGATGCCAATCCTCCCTCTTCTCATCCATATGCCAGTCGGGTGCTTCATCACAATGCCCTGGCTCTAACCTGCGCTTCCTCAGCACTCAGTGTATGCTCCCGATGCGATTTCAAATCGAACTCTTTGACAATGTCATTCACAGCAACATCGGGCGATAGGCTTTCGATGATCGACCACTCCTCCTCGTGGTAATTGGTGATCCGGATCAACCGTCCATATTTTCGCCTGATTTCATCAAAACGCCTCACATATGGCCAAGTATGCATAAATATTTTCTCCAGCTTGACGGGCGCACAATAGATATGTTGATCCCATAGGCCTGTCTGAGCAAGGACCTCACCCGAAATATCGCAGATTTTAGACGTATTCTTACGAGTGCTTGTAGCGACCACGTATCGGTGTCGCCAGGCTTTCGTATTCACCATCTGTCCGCCGGCAAATGCAGAAGGCCAAAATACGATTTCTGCACCTTGCTCCTGTAAAGATGTCCAACCATCATCCCATTCAATGTCGAAGCAGATTTGGATTCCGATTTTAGCAAAATCGGTATCAAACACAGGGGGCGTCACCGGACCAGGTGTGAGTCCTGCTTTTATTTCGTCTTCTGTGAGGTGAATTTTTCGATACTCACCTAGATAGGTGCCATGGCGATCGAGCAGCACGGCGGCGTTGTAGACCTTCTTACCCTCGGAGGTATAGACCGGGCAGATGATGTGACAATTCATTTCCTGCGACAAAGTTGAAAACCGCTCCATGGCTTTTACGGATGCACCTACCTTTTCTTCCAAACTCAGTTTAGCGCGGATGTTTGAGGTAGGAAACACCTCCGGAAGGCAGATGACATCCGGTCGATATACCGAAAGATCCCTGCACAGATTGATGCATTGATCGACCATCGAGGGTGAATCGGGTGCATCGAGGTTCATTTGAGAAATCCCCCCGATCCAAACTTCACGTGGCAATCCCTCACTGACCACTTCTCTGGCAAAGCCATCATTTGCTATGCCAAATGAGCCGATGGAGGCTGCACCACCAGTTATGGCACTGTTCCTCAGAAAGCGGCGTCGGGATAATGTGTTTCTATTCATGATATCAAAAATTTCGATCTTGAGCTGGCCTAGCAGTTAGATGCAATTTCAAAATCTCCGCTAAGCAGCCTCAGATATTTCCACCATAAGACTCAACACATAATAGAATAATTTAATATGTTTACCCTCAGGGAGTGTGTGGCCTTTACGGGCGAGATAAAATACGGAAATTATGCTAGGATCAGATGGGCGTTTGTCGATGATCGGCAGGTGGTTTGGGCATCTATTTTGCCTCTTGGCCATGGTAGCCGGCATACTGATGAGCTGCCAGCGGCCACCGGGTTTGTCTGGCAGCATAGCCATGACCGACCAGGATTGGGCGCCTATGGTTTACCTCATCGACCCCCTCACTTTCCAGGGACTGGCCAGCAGTTATCTGGGGCAAGTGGTCGATTCTGCCAAGATTGACGATGATGGAAGATTTTCCTTTGATCAAGGACCACTGTCGGCAGGACCCAAGTTGTGGCAGATGGCGATCCAAAGAAAAGGCGAACGCCATCACAACAAACTGGAGATGGAAGACTGGCAGGATGCTAATTATTTTCCTTTTGTCTGGAGGAGTGGAGATCGGATAAACATCTCTACCACTGCCAATCATTTTCAACGGGATCTCACCATGAGGAATCCTTCGTCAGAAAATGCGGCCCTACTTCAACTTAGGGATCTCAGGCTAGAAGCCTACCAAAAATATCAGGACGAGATCGATGGCGGTGCTCACGACGCATCCAGTCTTTTGCAGGATGAAAAGGCCCTGCTAAAATTTCAAGAGCCCGTGATGCAGTTTGCCCACGATAGTCCCTTTTTGCTTCCGGCACTTTTGGCCACACGCTGGGTGAGTCCTGTGGGAAACTACGAACGCATCCCGGAGTTTATTTTCGGTCAATGTCAAAAATGGACCGCTACCGATGCTGATCATCCTTGGGTAAAAGAATTATGTAAGATTGGAAATCGCAAGGTGCTACCAATTATGAAGGGTGATTTAATGCTTGACTTTCCAATGCCGATGGTGTCGGGCGATACAGCGTCTCTCAGCCTCCCTGATGGCACAAGAAAGACTCACCTTATTGGATTTGTGGGCTTCGTGGTGTGTACCCTGCAGGCACGAAAACCGGAACTACTTGGTACCGCTCTGGGAAAAATACCACGACCGGGGCTTCCAAATCATCGGTTATGCCCTGGATGGCAATGCAGGGGCCTGGAATAAAGCCATCACAAAAGATGGGGTCTCCCGGTGGCTTAATGCTTCACACCTACAGGGGGATGAGTCTCCCTTATTCAAGGCTTTACGAGTCGAGACCATACCAGCGAATTTTCTCGTGGATGCTGAGGGCAGGGTCGTCGCGAAAAACCTGCACGGAGAGGATTTAGTGGAATTTGCAGCTGATTTTTTGGGAGATAGGGAATAATCACGCACAGATCAAAATACGCGAAGTCAACGTGAGCCTGTCGAACCCTTTGCTTATAGAAAAGAGATGAAAATTCAATTGATTTACCACACAACGTGCATCTAGCTTGATCATAGTGCAGCACAATCGCCCTTCGGCTTCACTTTGTTTCGCCACCTATGACAGATCTCGGATCCTTTCCACTGACCATAAATAAAAACGTGGCGTCAGGGTGAGGGAAGCGCAGCGGACTCGACCCCTTGTTTGGAGAAGGCACTTCGACTCCACTTCGTTGCGCTCAGTCTGACCCAATTTTTAGGTAGTTGGCCCGTCTTTTCCGTTTTAAAACTCAGGGTGACCTATGACAGACCTCGGATTCTTTCTACTGACCATAAATAAAAACGTGGCGTCAGGGTGAGGGAAGCGCAGCGGACTCGAACCCCTATTTGGAGAAGGCACTTCGACTCCACTTCGTTGCGCTCAGTGTGACCCAGTTTTTAGGTAGTTGGCCCGTCTTTTCCGTTTTAAAACTCAGGGTGACCCATGACAGACCTCGGATCCTTTCCACTGACCATAAATAAAAACGTGGCGTCAGGGTGTGGGAAGCGCAGCGGACTCGAACCCCTATTTGGAGAAGGCACTTCGACTCCACTTCGTTGCGCTCAGTGTGACCCAGTTTTTAGGTAGTTGGCCCGTCTTTTCCGTTTTAAAACTCAGGGTGACCCATGATAGACCCGGGATCCTTTCCACTGACCATAAATAAAAACGTGGCGTCAGGGTGAGGGAAGCGCAGCGGACTCGAACCCTTGTTTGGAGAAGGCACTTCGACTCCACTTCGTTGCGCTCAGTGTGACCCAGTTTTTAGGTAGCTGGCCTGACTTTTCCGCCCTTTCCGTTTTTAAGAAAAACGTTTTAAATCTCGGGGTGACCCTAGGGTTAGTATGAATATCTATCCGCCCCCCACCCCCAATCCGGACCATCCAGTTGTCTAAATCACGAATTCGAAAGATGATTGGATCTCACCGATGCTGGCCAGCAAACCAACATGCCAACACGTCAAAAAGCCAAGAAGCGTATTTTCGGCTCCCAGATCGCACCAACATGGGTGTTGTCCCCTTGCGTGGTCGGAGAGCTTCGCACGTTGGTTATTGTTTGGCCGCCGATTCAGTGCGCTCAAGGATCCTATGTCAAGCCCACACTCATCCCCTTCAAACTCTGTTTGCAGTCATACATTTTTGGTTAGATTTATGCAATGTCAGATCTGCATAACAAACACGACAGGTTCTTTAAGAGCTTAATGGCCGATGTGGATTTAGTGAAAGATCTCCTGCAATTTGTTTTGCCAACGCAATTGTCGGCAAATTTGGATCTGCGATCGCTGCAAGCCAGCACATCGTCATTTGTAAGTGAGAATCTGAAAGAGTTTTTTGCAGATGCAGTTTTTAGGCGTAAAGCCAATGATCAAGAAGACGAGATATGCATTACTGTATTGCTTGAGCATAAAAGCGTACCTGAATCACGAACGGCTTTTCAGATTCTGAATTATTTGTCCAGAGCGTATCAAGCCCAGTGGCAGCAAAATGATTATTCACCGATCATTCCGGTGATCATTTATCAGGGAAGTCGACCGTGGGACTACCAATCCATCGATGATCTTGTTGGCAGTCGGGGAGCAGGAATGTTTAAATCTTACGTACCCACTCACGATGTCATCTTTGTGGATCTGCGGCAGATAGATGATGAGACTTTGCAATCATTGGGCAACCGTTTTCTGGCATCTGCCTTGTTTGTCCAGAAGCACAGCCATGATCCAAACTTCCTGGCAGACAAGATCCGTCAGATCTTTGCGGCACTCGACCCTACACAGAGCAGGAACCTTACACGGCCTTTTCTTGTTTATTTCTTCGAAATTGTAGAACTTGAGGATGGAGAACTGGATGAGATAGTCAGTGATCTGCCACAAGGCACACAGGAGATAAAATCAGCCATCATGACCATATATGATCGACTCATAGCGAAAGGTGAAGCCAAGGGTATTGAGAAGGGTATTCAAAAGGGGATTCAAAAGGGGATTCAAAAGGGGAGAAACGAAAATCAGATTGATGTGGTGCTTAATGCCCATGAGAAAGGCCTTTCAGTGGAGTTGATTGCTGAGATTGTGGGCCTTTCCATCGATGAAGTCAAGCGTATGATCAAAGCTCATGCAGGGGATGGAGATAAGCATTGATTAATAATCATGGCACACTCCACAATTCACACTTCACCCGCTCCCAGCCTTTGTGAAACTCGGATTTGAAATCTGCACTGATTTCACAAAGGATCTTTCGAAAAAAGACTTTTTACTTTTTCCTAGATGAAAAAGTAACAAAAAATCACGGCTGTATTTCTTTCTTAACGCTCCGAAAGCTCCAAAATCCTAAACTAAAAAAACTCGCCTTTTATAGTAGGGTTCTGTCAGATTGATAGGGTTCCTTAAGGTCAGAAATCTGCCATATTTTTCTTTTAGCTCATACAGTTTTTAGTTCTTCACGGATTTAGGAGCTTTCTCCACTAAAAGAAATAAGGCCGATCCTCTTGGTATACAAAGAGGAGATCATGTCAACCGGTGGGACCCTAGAATCCCGTTATGGCAAAGGACAGCATGTTCTATAGTCTGCGTTATGTTGATGAACCTACGTGGAATATCTTTTCGCTCCAAAAAAGTGGACCGTTTGCCAGGATTATAAAGTCAGCCATTTAGATTTCGGGATCATGATCTTAGTCGAAGAACAGAGTCACCAGAAGACCTTTGGAAAAGGTCTAATAATCGGCCTTAAGGAATAAGCCGTCAAAAATCGGATGCGGAAGGCCGTTAAAAATTCTATACTGTTTGAGCCTTCTACATCATCCAAACCAATGACCATGATACCAACTATCACAAAATCAGCTCAGCATCACTGAGGCGAGTTTCTAGAATTTAGGTCTTCCGAATCCAGAGCAACACTTTTAGAATAAATGGCTACTAGTGACGAGATTATTTTGCCTCAGATTGAAGATGCGAAATCTGAATATAGCAGAGCTATATGAGGATTTCGATGATGATACAGATGGCGTGAAAGAAGCCGTCAATAGTGGCATGGATTCTGAAAGTGCTGCTCTAAATTAGGCTTAGGCCTTACAGCCTTGATCTTTTGGTACTTTTGGATCAAGCCAAAAGTACACGCTACCCCATAAAAGATTGGCCTTATTTCTTTTAGTGGGGTGGCGTTTACTTTTAGCAACGTTCAAAGGCCTATCATAAGTGTTGCACAGGACAATCGCCCTTCGTTGCGTTACCTATGACAGACCTCGGATCCTTTCCACTGACCATAAATAAAAACGTGGCGTCAGGGTGAGGGAAGCGCAGCGGACTCGAATCCCTATTTGGAGAAGGCACTTCGACTCCACTTCGTTGCGCTCAGTGTGACCCAGTTTTTAGGTAGTTGGCCTGTCTTTTCCGCCCTTTCCGTTTTAAGAAAAACGTTTATAACTCGGGGTAACCCTAGGGTTAGTATGAATATCCTGTATGATGGCTTCACTTCGTTGCGTTACCTATGACAGACCTCGGATCCTTTCCACTGACCATAAATAAAAACGTGGCGTCAGGGTGAGGGAAGCGCAGCGGACTCGAACCCCTATTTGGAGAAGGCACTTCGACTCCACTTCGTTGCACTCAGTGTGACCCAGTTTTTAGGTAGCTGGCCTGTCTTTTCCGCCCTTTCCGTTTTTAAGAAAAACGTTTTAAATCTCGGGGTGACCCTAGGGTTAGTATGAATATCCTGTATGATGGCTTCACTTCGTTGCGCTACCTATGACAGACCTCGGATCCTTTTCATTTACCATAATTAAAAACGTGGCGTCAGGGTGAGGGAAGCGCAGCGCACTCGAATCCCTATTTGGAGAAGGCACTTCGACTCCACTTCGTTGCGCTCAGTGTGGCCCCGTTATTAGGTAGTTGGCCCGTCTTTCCGCCCTTTCCATTTTTAAGAAAAACGTTTTAAAACTCAGGGTGACCCTAGGGTTAGTATGAATATCCCATATGATGGCTTCACTTCGTTGCGCTACCAATAGTAGCTCCAAGTATTCATCTGATCATCAACCAATACCCAAAGTCAGACTGAGCCTGTCGAACCCTTTGCTCGTATCGGGCCTATCGGGCCTAGAACTCGGTTGACTGTCGATTTTACTATTTTGGGATCACAATGGTCATCATCAAGAAGTTTCTTTACGTATACATGATACAATGTTCTGATGACTCCTATTATGTTGGTGTCACTAATGACTTAGTTGAACGATATGTTGATCATGAACGGGGCACAAATAAGAGGGCTTATACTTTTACTCGCCGCCCCTTTAAGTTGCTGTATTGGGAGGTACATGAGGCTGCAGCGGTTGCTATTGCTAGAGAGAAGCAATTGAAGGGCTGGACCAGGGCAAAGAAAAAGGCATTGGTATGGGGAGAAATTGAAGAATTGAAAAGACTTGCTAGAAAAAGAGGATGAAACGTCAATTGACTTACCACTTTAATTCTGGCTAGCACACAACGTGCATCTAGCTGATCAAAGGGCAGCACAATCAGAGCCTCATAAAATGTTGTTTTTCAAACCCAAAGTATGATGTTAGGCTGGCGTAGCGCAGCGAAGTCGAAGCCCCTGGCTGACTACCGCTCGGCTTCACTTCGTTGCGCTACCTATGACCTCGGATCCTTTCCACTGACCATAAATAAAAACGTGGCGTCAGGGTGAGGGAAGCGCAGCGGACTCGAACCCCTATTTGGAGAAGGCACTTCGACTCCACTTCGTTGCGCTCAGTCTGACCCAATTTTTAGGTAGTTGGCCCGTCTTTCCGCCCTTTCCGTTTTTAAGAAAAACGTTCTAAAACTCAGTGTGACCCTAGGTTAACGTGAATAATGGATAAGAAAAAGCAGTGATTATAGTATAAAAATAGGAGAATGTTTAATATATTAAATGTTGATAACCAATCATATAATAAACAATTCTCCTCTCATGAATATAGATAAACTTATCGAGATTTTTGTCAAAGTTGATGACTTTTTTAAAGAATTTGACGACCAAATCAACTCTATGAGGCTCCAGAGCGGCTTAAAACGGATTAGAAACAGAAAATCCAAGCTTGCTGACTCCGAAATGATGACCATTTACATTGCCTTCCACCTGAGTCATCACACCAATTTTAAGGCTTTCTATAACGGCTATGTCTGCAAGCATTGGATCGATCTATTTCCAAATCTGGTTACTTATGAGCGTTTTAATCAGTCTCAGAAAAAACTCATTATTCCATTTTTCTTCTTCTTAAATCAACAATGTCTTGGCCATAGCAGAGGAGTCAATTTTATTGATTCCACCACCTTAAAAGTCTGTCATATCAAAAGAGAAAAACAGCATAGAGTTTTCAAAAATATTGCCACCAAAAGCAAGAGTACAATGGGTTGGTTTTACGGCTTTAAGCTCCACCTAATCATCAATGACAAGGGTGAGTTGCTTTCGTTTTATCTCTCTAAGGCCACTACCGATGACCGCAACTTAAAGGTAATCAATAGTTTAGTTCAATCAATCTTTGGTAAACTTTATGGTGACCGAGGATATATATCCACAAAATTAGCTGACTTACTTTGGAACGACGGAATTAGTCTGATTTACAAAAGAAGAAGAAACATGAAAAAGCAAAATCTCTCAGACGAGGACAAGTTATTGCTACGTAAACGGTCGCTCATAGAGTCTGTCAATGATGAGTTGAAAAACATCTGCTCCATAGAACATACTCGACACAGATCTATCCAAGGTTTCATGAACAATCTATTATCCGGTCTGTGCGCATACCACTTCTTACCTAAAAAGCCTTCTCTCAAATTTGAACAGCTTAAAGAGGTTAGCAATCAGTTATTGCTCGATGCTGCTTAAACATTATTCACGTTAGGTTAGTATGAATATCCCACATGATGGCCTCACTTCGTTGCGCTACCAATAGTAGCTCCAAGTATTCATCTGATCATCAACCAATACCCAAAGTCAGACTGAGCCTGTCGAACCCTTTGCTTCCTATGACAGCTCCAAGTATTCGCCTTTGATCCATCCCTAGAGTCAGTGAAACGAACAAAAGGCTCGATCTAGTCATGACCTATTGTCTGCCGAAGGGATTGCCGCCATGTGCGAAAACGCGATTTTCGTGATAGACATGATTTCTTCATCGGCTGACGCCCTTACAGGGCTCGGAAATGGTATGAACCTGGTAGATGGGGCAATGCTCCATCCTATTGCTGATGCCCCTTCAGGGCATGGTTTTACTACAAGGTCGAGAATCACTACACCCATACCCAGTTGTCTGAACTATGATTTGTATGATGTTCATGATACACATGATGACGCTGTATTTCGCCTCATAGTTTTTCAAACACCGGCCTTCGATTCCGCCTGCGCTGCACTCAGGCTGACCGCGGTAGTTGTTTGTGGTAATTAAACATTTCTCCATGAGAATCAGCAAGTCATACTACGAGTAAAGCCCATACACCCAGCCAGCCAATAGG
>CBDCVP010000004.1:0-16776 GCA_965223025.1 Saprospiraceae bacterium | reverse complement strand
CATTTCCCATACCTGTACAAGATCGGCGTCAGTATTATCTGATTGTTCTCAACCATTTTTACAGAGTTCTGACGGAAAGAAAGATCACTCATCTACTTGTTTTTGATACACCTCATTCGTTCTATTCACTGGTGTTTTATGAATTAGCGATAAAATTGGGTATCAAGGTCATCAGAATGGAGTACCACTTTTTACCCAACCATTCCTTACTGCTCGATCACAGTTCTTTCCCTGAACTGCCAAACGATTTTCACCAAGATCTCAGCCCAGAGAAAGTATGGGAATTGCTACCTCAAAGTGTCAAGGAATCTTATGACTCGAATAATAGTTATGTGAGCGTACACATTAAGAAAGAGAAACTTGCCATTGTAGCTAAGGGCCCTCTGTCAGCACCACGCCTTGTACTTCGATTCCTAAAAAGAGTATGTATAAACATGACTCTTGGGTTTTTTCCGTCACTCTATAAAAAAGAGATTCTACATTTCACATCACTTAATCACATCACATCCCGATTATTGTATCGTACGCTTATCAATATACCTCTTTTTAAACTCCTGCGTAAGAACCATTACTACAACCGAATCAGTGCTGAACCTGTGCTTGATAAGGACTTCATTTACTTTGGAATGCATATGCAGCCAGAGAAATCTAGCCAGCCATTAGGTAAGGATTTCGACAATCAACTTATCCCTATTAAGATTCTATCAGAGAGTGTCCCAGACGGTTGGATGATCTATGTAAAGGATCATCCAAACCAATTTAATGTCAGGAAAATTGTTAATAATAATTACAGGTCAAAGCAATTTTATGATGTCCTGCTTGAGTTGCCAAATGTGATACTCGTTCCTATCGAGTTCTCCTCACAGATTTTGATTGAAAAATCGCAAATGGTTTCTACACTCACTGGAACTTTGGGATGGGAGGCACTTATGAAAGGTAAGACCGTTCTTAATTTTGGTGAACCATACTACAAAGCATGTCGTGCGACGAGAGTAGTTCATTCAGTTGCCTCTTGCCGCACCGCAATTTCAGAGCTGCGATCTATGACGACTGAAGAAATCCGAAGACATCAATTTCTGTATTTACTCTACTATACTCAAGAGGGTCATTTGATCCAATCTTCCAATTGGGAGACGAAATTCGAACATAGCTCCGTTCCTAGAGAAAAGCAAATCGAGAACGCCAGTACCAGAATTCTGGAGATGTTAGCAGAATCTGAAAAAGGGGATGTCTAGTGAATGATCCATCATCAACAAGAAGTCGAAGAAAAACGCTTGTTTACGCAAATACAGGCTTGTCTTCTAAGCAGGTTGGGCTGACTGGCGAATTATTAATGAGACTCAAGCATATCAACAGTGACGTGGCCCTTGTATTCTGTGATAATGTACTTGATAATTGTTATTTCAATCGAACGCATAATACACTAGCTTGTGCCTCATGTCAGGCTAGGCAGACACAGATCGCAGTTCTATCGGAGATCGATTGTAGAGCATCTTTTACGCTGAAGCGATTTCCAATTGCCTACAATGTTGATCTCCCTGAATTTGCAGACTTGGATGAGCTGCTTGACTATCGCTTTGAGGATGTCCAAATTGGTCGGGGAGTGGCTTCCTCCATCATATCCTACACAAGAGATTACCAGATAAGTACTCACAGATATGGTGCTCTTATCGACTTAGAGATGAGGAAGGCCATCAACGTTTTACTTAATTTCCGAGAGATTGTCCATTCGTACTCACCAGATGAGATCTACATTTTTAACGGTAGATTTGCTGAGGTGTGGCCAGTAGTGGATCTAGCTACAAATCTGGGCATTCCTTTTTATACTCTGGAGGCGGGGGCTGGTACCAACTACGAGATCTTTGAAAACAATCTTCCACATAGTATCTCTGTGAGGCACAGGCACATCCTACGTTATTGGGAGAATGCAGACACTGCTGAAAGGGAGCGCATCGGTCATGATTGGTTTGTCACCAGAAGAAGAGGCAGCGAAGAATACGAGCAATCTTTCACAAAGCAGCAGCACGAAAAGCTCCTTCCTAAAGGATTCAATGCTGATAGCAAAAACATCGCGATTTGTAATTCATCTGAAGATGAGTTGAAGGCGATCATGGAGTGGCAGACGGACCTTTTCAAGAATCAAAATGAAGCCATTCGTGAGATCATCGGTCACTATACAAAAAGATCAGCGTTTCACTTTTATATTCGAGTTCATCCCAATCTCGGTAAGGTAGATAATCAACAAATACGTGAAATAGCTCAAATGAACTTTGAGAATGCTACAATTATTGCTCCTCAAGATCCTGTTGATACTTATGCACTTATGATGGCATGCGATGCAGTGATTACTTTTGGTTCCAGTACTGGTATAGAAGCCACATACTGGGGGAAGCCCTCAATTTTGTTCGGAAGGTCCTTTTATGTGTATTTGAACTGCACCTACAATCCCCAATCTTACGAGGAGCTTTATACTCTATTAGAGAATCATACCCTCGATGCGAAACCACAGGCCCTTACACTTCCTTATGGTCACTACATGGGTGTGTATGGACAAAAATCGAAACATTTTTCTTTAGCAGGCAAGAGTCAGTCAAGATTTAGAGGCCACCGCCTTAGAATATTCAGTCTGAAAACTATTCCATTTCTACAGCGATTTGCCGGCAATTTCCGCCAGTGGATTTCCACTCATAATATTTACACTGGCAGAAGGTTTTCTATAAAAGACATCTTTACATATAAGTAGTGAAAAGTCTTTCCTAAAGTTGAGCATTGGAAACATCGATCACATTTTAGCTTCACGACATGGGTTCTGAGTAGAAGATCTGGGCAGGTTTGTATATGAAGCTATGGGCAAGCTATTGAGTCCGTAACTATAGTTCCACCATTTGCCATCGTCATTCTCCAACAACTACCATCAGGTGCGGTCATGATCACTCCGCTATTCATATTATCAATATATACATCTCCATCCGTTATCTGAAGTTTGGATCTTGGATCCTGTGTATTCACTCCGATACAGCCATTTTGTTTTATGACAAATCTCTGATTTTGATCGCCAAGTCCACCCGTGATAAAACGTATATCGTTTCTGGTCGATATTAAATTCATTCCATTAAACCCACCGGTAAATAGTATGCCCGCTCCCTTCTTGAAAACAGGGAACGGAGTAGGGCCATCAGAATTGATATATGCCATGTACATGTAGCGCTGTTGATTTCCCTCACCCACAGTAATGATTTCCCGTGCCTGAGTATTATGATTAAAAACCTGCATGCCTGAGGTCGCTGCTTTGTTTTCCAGTACATTAAAATTGCTGTCAAAGTACTGGGCACCAGGTAATCCAAGTGAGATTTTGTTTGGATCCAGTGCGGCCTCGTCACTACTCTGAGCGAAAGTGAGGGAGAAAGAGAGTAGGAGTATCGTAGTGAGAAAGTGTACTAGTTTCATATGTGAAGTGATTTTCGGTGAAATGGTCGTCCCCGAGCTCCTATGAGGTCTTCGTTCGCTGTCTTTCATGTAGAGATACTCAAAGTAAGGAGGTTAGTTGGTGTCATTGACTAAAGTAGTCTATTTGGTCTCAGTATTTCATTTCTACAAAGTGATCGAATCTCTGATGCCAAACAAAGCATCGTGTGAAGCGAAACGGAATAAAACGGTTGTTGCGTAGGGCTTCAAGGATAGATCCTGATGACTATTTATGGTGCAAATCAAATCAATACTGATCATCCTGTGAAACCAGCACTGACCTGGTAAACTAATAATCCATTCAAAAATAACTCATTTCAAAAGTATTGTTTTTTGGTATAGGCTTACTTAAAGTACTTGCTGATTGCACTACTTTCCGTAGACCTTGATTTTAGATCACTTGGGACAGTCAATGGCATTAAAAACACTCTGACCAGTGATGCTGACAGTCATTCTCCAGCATGCCCCATCGGGTGACTTCATTATCACACCCTTACTCATATCCTCAATATAAATGTCCCCATCGGAAACCTGTAACTTGGTAGTTGGATTGGGTGAACCAATACCAATGTTACCATTTGCCTTTATAAGCATTCTCTTATTTTCTTCTTCCACACCACCAGCTATGAAATGAATGTCTTCCCTTGCAGAAATCAAATTCAATCCATTGGTGCCACCAGTAAAGATGAACCCAGCATTGCTTTTGAAAGCTCCTCCATCATCTTCCGTCCTTTCGGCGTTTTGATAGGCCATATATATATACCTCTGTTGGTCTCCTTCGCCGATGGCAACGATCTCTCTTGCGTCCCTATTTGGATTATAGATTTGGATCCCTGAATCGGTATTTTCATCATCATAAATATTGAGATTGGAATTGTATTGATCACCAATCTCTTTTCCAAGGGTTACCTTGTTTGGATAGTGTAGACCATTTTCCAACATTTTCCACGGACTGCCATTACCGGCGTGCATCGCATAAGGCACACTCAAAAGTTGGCTGGTACTGACAATTTCGAAGGTACTCCCACCATTTACATCTAAGGCAACCTGTATGTAATAATCTCCAGTACCCCAATCAATTGACTCAAAGCTTCCGTCGATAACGTTGCCTGATCCTACCTGGATGGTAAAGAGACCAAGGTCCGAGGTGGTGACAGTGTGGGTTTCAGCATACATTGTTGTTCCTCCTGGAGAATCTGCCAGGATGGAGATGCTTAGCCCAATGGTATTCTGTGGCAAAGGACTACCGGATAAGTCCCTGGCAACGCCTTGGTAGTTGAACGCTTGAGGAATCTGGGCTGTGATATTATCCAAAGTAAATAAGATCACCAGAAATGAGAGCAAGGTTTTATTTAGCATGAGCATAGATTTGAATCTTAAAAGATTTAAGATATTTGTCGTGGTCAACCCGAATATATAAGAAGTACATCCCTGCAGGGAGATTGGTTACACCAAATCTCTCTTTCATATGTCTACCTGCGATTTGCTTTGTCGCCACTATTTTGCCATTTAGGTCCACCAGATCGATCTCTATGTTGCTTCTCCTTTTTAGTTTTAAATCGACTTCGATGTGATCTGCAGTCGGATTCGGATAAACCCTCACTTTGTCGATGTTTTGCAGCTGATTTTCAATAGCAGTGATGCTCAATGAAGGTTGGTGAAAACCTTGGGTGATCACAATGGGTTCGCTACGAGTTGTCGTAGTGACTATTTGGCCGATAGTCCAGTCGAGGGACAGAGAAGATCCTTGATAATGCCCCCCCGCACTGGAGACGACCATTGGAAGTACCTGTTGGGCTGAAATCGGTATGAGAAAGAGGTATATCGCGGATATTGCAAAAATGAATTTCATGTCAAGTTGTAGGAGTTCAAACAAGCAGTTTGCTGCCTGCTGGGTTTCATGACAGTATACTTGCAAAAAGTATACCAATTAAATTACTTGATCCTATCTTATGTTATTCCAGCTGGTCATTCATGAATTACAGTGTATGGAATCGGAAGCTTTTCCATTCTTTGGTTCCCAGATACATCAGTCAAATTTCTGCGCTATGATGGCCATGGATCCATGGAAAATTCTGTTTTTGCTAAGCATGACTACTTTAAGGTTATATATTACTATTTGAGTATATTTGTCTGACTTAAATATGAACTCATTATGAGCAAACAGAAGGTCTTAGTAACTGGTGCAGAAGGATTTATAGGAAGCCATCTGGCAGAGGCTTTGTTACGCGAAGGGAGGGATGTACGAGCCCTGATTCAATACAACTCGTTTAATTCCTGGGGCTGGCTTGAAACTATACCTTCTGATTTGCTAGCTGCAGTCGAAATCTTCCTAGGTGATATCCGTGATGAAAACTGCGTGAGAGAGGCTCTAACTGGGATTGATACCGTCTATCATCTTGCAGCTCTAATAGCGATTCCATACAGCTACAAGTCTCCACATTCATATGTCGATACCAATGTTATTGGAACACTAAACGTTCTTCAAAGTGCCAGGCACCTCCAGACTAGAAGGGTACTAGTTACTTCCACATCTGAAGTCTATGGCACAGCTCAATACGTTCCAATAGACGAAAAGCATCCGAGGCAAGGTCAGTCTCCCTATTCGGCTTCCAAGATTGGAGCAGACTATTTGGCAGAATCATTTTTTCGGAGTTTTGACCTACCGGTAACCATTGTCAGACCATTCAACACCTATGGCCCGAGACAATCAGCTAGAGCGATTATACCTACCATTATCACTCAATTGATTGCTGGTCAGATGGAGGTTAAGCTGGGAGACCTTCGGCCAACCAGGGATCTTTTGTTTGTAAGAGATACCGTTAGTGGTTTCCTGGAAATCGCTGCGGCTGAAAGTCTTATAGGTGAAGATTGCAATATCGCGACGAATTCTGAAGTGTCCATGGAGGAGTTAGCTCACACAATCGTTGATTTAATTAACCCGAACGCACGAATTGTAACGGACAAGTCCAGAATACGACCAGAGAATTCAGAAGTCTTCAGATTATTCGGTGATAATAATAAGATCAAAGCGCATACATCCTGGAGACTAAGGTATGATCTAAGGTCAGGTCTAGAAGAGACCATCTCATGGTTTAGATCAAAACCAAATGCGGCAAAGTATAAGGCTGACATATACAACGTATGACCAGTCAAGAGATCATCGACTTTATTAGGGCTCTATATCGAGTGCCTCAAGGCACTATACCCCTTCATGCTCCTGTGTTTTCAGGAAAAGAGAAGGAGTATTTGCTTGAGTGCATAGACAGCACCTATGTGTCCTCTGTGGGACCTTTTGTTGATCGGGTGGAGCATTTCATAGCCGAATATGTTGGCTCTAAATTCGCTGTTGTGACTTCCAATGGAACTGCTGGTTTGCATCTTGCATTAGTTGCTGCAGGAGTGGGTAAGGGTGATGAAGTGATTACTCAACCTCTATCTTTCATTGCTACCGCAAACGCCATTAGTTACTGCGGTGCATATCCCACCTTTGTCGATGTAGACGAAGATACATTGGGCCTATCTCCCTCCAAACTCCAACATTTCTTAAAAACGACGACAAACTATCGAGGAGGACAGCTTATCAATAGGAAAACCGGAAGAGTAATCAAAGCTTGTGTACCCATGCACACCTTCGGCCATCCATGTAGAGTTGATGAAATTGTCACGATTTGTCATAAATTTGGACTAACTGTCATCGAGGATGCAGCCGAATCAATTGGCAGTTCCTTTCGAAAAAAGCATACGGGGACTTTTGGTAAAATGGGTGTTTTTAGCTTTAATGGAAACAAGACGATTACGGCTGGGGGAGGAGGCGCGGTTGTGACAGATGAAAAGGACCTGGCAGTCTTACTAAAGCATTTATCTTACAACTGCCAAAGTTCCTCATAGATGGGAGTACATCCATGATGCTGCGGGGTTTAACTATCGAATGCCTAATATCAATGCTGCACTACTGCTTGCTCAATTTGAGCAATTAGGTCAGTTTCTAACCATCTAAGAGGGAGACTGCAAGGAAGTACAAGACGTTTTTTCAGGGTGGAGACGTAAAATTTATCACCGAACCTCCTTACGCTCATTCCAACTATTGGCTGTATGCTGTAAAGTTTAGAGATGCGAAAAGAAGACTGTCATTTCTTCAGGAATCTAACGACCAGCAAGTGATGACCAGACCGGTGTGGAGGCTGACTCATAAACTAAATATGTATAAATTATGTTACAGAGAGGAATTGTCAAATGCCGAAAACCTCGAGGAGACCATCGTTAATATTCCCAGTAGTCCGACTTCTACATGTTGAGCAAAACCATCATAATTGCAGAGGCAGGTGTCAACCATAATGGTGATGTCGGATTATTGAAGGCACTGATAGACATCGCAACAGAAGCCGGAGCTGACTATGTGAAATTTCAGACGTTCAATGCGAATAAGCTTGTATCTGAAGGGGCAAAATTAGCTCCTTACCAGAAATCTGGAACCACTGAGACTAGTCAACTGCAGATGCTCAGCAAACTGGAACTCAGTCAGGAGGATCATGAGGTGGCGATAACCCACTGCCGAGAGCGGGGCATTAAGTTCCTGTCTACTGCGTTTGATCTTGACGGACTTGATTACTTGGCAAGCCTAAATCTAGACTTTTTCAAGATCCCATCCGGTGAGATTACAAATTTGCCTTACCTGGAAAAAGTTGCCTCATTTGGGAAGTCAACTATCCTGTCTACGGGTATGGCAGATATGCAAGAAATTCAGGATGCATTAGAGATTATGCTGAACAAAGGTTTGACCCGGGAGTTGATTACGATTTTGCACTGCAATACTCAGTATCCGACACCGATGCATGATGTCAATTTATTGGCCATGAGTACGATAGGAAACACTTTGTCTGTTAGTGTAGGTTATTCTGATCATACATTGGGCATCGAAGTTCCCATTGCTGCCGTGGCATTGGGTGCAAGGGTCATTGAGAAGCACTTTACAACGGATAGGACATTGGAGGGACCTGATCATGCTGCATCTTTGGAAGGACACAAATTAAAGCAGATGGTGGATGCCATCAGGAATATTGAGGAAGCTCTCAAAGGTGATGGAGTCAAGAAAGCTTCTCCTTCCGAACTTGCAAATAAAATAGTGGTGAGAAAAAGTATTCATCTTCGAGAAGCCAAAAGAAGTGGAGAAAAAATCGAACTCAAAGATCTGGAGATGCTGCGGCCCGGAGATGGTATTTCTCCCATGAATATCTATAAGATCTTGAACAAGAAAGTTGCCACTGATCTCGAGGCAGGAACTAAATTACTTCCCAGGCATTTGGTAGGATGATGAGAAAAGTGGCAATTATCACGGGTAATCGCGCAGAGTATGGACTGCTGAGAAATGTGATAAAACAGGCTCAATCTTGTGACTCCATTGAGCTCTTTCTTATGGTTACCGGGGCTCATCTCTCTGTTAGTCACGGATTTTCGATCAGCGAAATAGAAAGTGATGGATTTCCGATTTCTGCCAGAATTCCCATTTTTGAAGATGGTGACCAAGTAAACATTACACAAATCATGTCCAATACCTTGGCTGGTTTTGGTAGAGCCTTCAACAAAATACAACCCGATATAGCAATTTTTCTGGGTGATCGCTACGAATCTTTTGCTGCAGCTTCTGCAGCAGTAGCCACACACATTCCGATCGCTCATTGTCATGGCGGAGAAATATCGGAAGGCTCCGTCGACAATCAATGGCGTCATGCCATGACAAAGTTGGCAAACATACATTTTTGTGCCACTGAAGAATTTAGAAATAGAATCATACAGATGGGCGAGGAGCCAGAGAAAGTCTTCAATGTAGGTGCACTGGGCATCGAAAATATCAAGCAGATCCCTCTCTTGAGCAAGGAGGAGCTTGAGGCATCGCTGGCATTCTCCTTTGGAGAAAAAAATGCCATCGTGACCTTTCATGCTGAAACGGCCTATTCACATGAAAAGATTGCCCATCACACCAGGAATCTCTTAAATAGTCTTCTTACTTTTACGGATCTAGGTGTTATATTGACTTATCCAAACCCAGATTTGGGCCATGAGATCATCATTAAAGAGCTGATCCGATTTAATCAACAATATCCGGACAAATCTGTCCTGATCAGGTCGCTCGGATCTCAGAAATACCTCTCTGTCCTCAACGTCGTCGATTTAGTGATAGGCAACTCTTCAAGTGGGTTGATTGAAGCTCCATCATTCCATATCCCAACCATCAATATCGGTAATCGCCAACAGGGAAGGTTGGCACCCAAATCTGTCATCAATTGTGGCTACAATACTGGCGATATTACTAGTGCTATTCAGAAGGGATTGAGTCTTGAATTCGCTCAACATATTGCTGATTTGCAAAACCCATATGATGGTGGACCTTCTGCCAAGAAGATCGTTGATGTCATAGCATCCATCTCCCTACAGAACATCATTTTTAAAAGCTTTAAAGATCTGGACTTTCATGCGTAGGTCAATAGCACTCTTGGGGTATTCTGGTCATGCCTATGAAATCATTGAAATCTGTCAGAGGTTGGGGATCGATGTTTTGGGATATTGTGAAGCAAGGGAAAAAATCGAAAATCCCTATGAATTAGAATATTTGGGATTTGAAAAAGACCAAAAAACAGCCAAGATGCTTGCTGCGGTAGGTGCGCATATTGCGATCGGGGATAATCAAATCAGGGCTCGAATCCAGCAAGATCTCGAAGGGCATGGCATAGTATGCCATACACTCCAAGATGAAAGTGCACTGGTTTCAGCGTCGGCGTTTATTGGTTCAGGATCACTGATTGGTAAGGGATCTAAAATAAATGCGCGGGCAAAGATTGGCAAAGGCGTCATATGTAATACTGGATCAATCATAGAACACGATTGTAGTATCGGCAATTATTGTCATATTGGACCAGGTTCCATTTTATGTGGAGGAGTAGAAATAGGCGATCGGACATTGGTGGGGGCTGGTGCAGTAATTATACCGAATATCAAGATCGGATCGGATGTGGTGATTGGTGCAAATTCTATGGTAAACAAGAAAGTGCCATCAGGAAAAACTGTCGTGGGAAATCCTAGTAAAGAATTATGAAAAATAATACGATAGATGAGAAAGCTACGATTCGGCTAGCTTTGACAGTACTCGAGGAGCTGAAGTCATATAAGTTACTCTTCGTGCAAAACGAATTCAATCAAGTCATTGGTACTATTACCGACGGAGATATTCGTCGAGCGTTGATCAGAGGCATCAGTACTCAGGATCAGGTGTCTAACATCATGAATAGAGATTTTCAATATCTTAACTCTCATAGGTTTACCATCGATCAGGTGGATGCTATTAGGGAAGCTGGAATTACCATCATTCCGGTGCTTGATCAAGATCGTCAACTTGCACGTGTACTTAATCTGAAGGTGAAAAAATCCATTTTACCCATGGATGTTGTTATCATGGCTGGTGGACGAGGTACCCGATTAATGCCACTCACCGAACACAAACCAAAGCCTCTACTGGTGGTAGGGGACAAGGCCATTATTGAGCACAGTGTAGATCGCCTCATCACATTTGGAGTAAATAATATTTATATATCTATTAATCATCTCGGTGATCAAATAGTGAAGTATTTTACTGATAACGCGAAAGAAGCTAACATTCAGTATGTAAGGGAAGACAGACCCTTGGGCACCTTAGGATCAATCACCCTGGTCGACAATTTTGATCATGACCACATTTTATTGATGAATTCGGATCTTTTGACTAACATTGATTTTGAGGAAATGCTCAAAGAAACGATTAAGGAAGATGCGGATGTAATGATAGCCTCCATCCCTTTTGAGGTAAATGTGCCCTACGCAGTCCTTCACCATATTGATGAAAGGAACCTATCAAAACTGGTGGAGAAACCAACCTATACCTACCAGTGTAATGCTGGTATCTATATTATCCATAAGCGAAATCTTGCAAGAATACCAAAAGAACAAGTATTTAATGCTACTGATCTCATCGACATGCTCATTGAAGAGGGGAAGAAAGTGCTCCTGTATCAATTTCTTGACTATTGGCTCGATATTGGAACACCCAATGATTACAGGAAGGCTCAACATGATATTTTGCACCTAGACTTATGAGAAATCTGATTACCATCTGTGGCAGGGGAGGATCGAAGGGTATCAAGAATAAAAATATTCGTAAGGTCAAGGGAGTACCACTCATCTCCTACAGCATCCATTGTGCTATTCGATTTAAGGAAATATTTAATGCGGATATTGCATTGTCAACGGATTCTATTGACATTAAGCAGGTGGCCCATGAGCACGGACTGACAGAAGACTATTTGCGCCCTCAGAACTTGTCCACCGATGAAGTGGGAAAATTGGATGTCATAGAGGATTTGATTTGCCATAAGGAGAAAGAAAGTCGACAGAGGTATGATCTGATTCTTGATCTTGATATAACCTCTCCACTGAGGACCATCGAGGATCTCAAGGAGGCCTATGCGATTTTCCTTAATAATAGGTGGGCACTCAATATGTTTTCTGTTAGTAAGGCTAGTAGAAATCCATACTTTAATATGGTGGAGAAGATTAGTGACGGAAGGTGCAAGCTTGTTAAAAGTGGAGAGACTTTCTTGACCCGTCAATCTGCTCCCACAGTATTCGATTTAAATGCATCCTTCTATTTTTACCGAAGGTCGTTTTTTGATCAAACAGTGAAAAAAACTGTTAGTGATCGAAGCACATATTATGAGGTGAAGCATACCTGTTTCGATGTCGACGATGAAAAGGACCTTGGCTTTCTAAACTATCTGCTTGAACACAGTCTATTAGGATTCGAAATATGAATATACTGATGGTGGGTCTGGGATCGATAGGTGGTAAACATGTGAAAACCATCAGGGCCTTAGTCCCTGACGTGCAGATTTATGCACTAAGATCCTCAAAAAGTTCGGAAGTCAAGCTTGAGAATGTGCAATCGATATACGATCTGCTGGAAATTGATCTGGTTGATATAGATTTCATCATGGTCACCAATCCCACGGCCTATCATGTAGACACCATCAGGTCCACATTGACCTTGAAAAAACCTATTTTCATTGAAAAACCTCTTGCACATTCTTTGGATGGCATACCTGAAGTAATTGCGATGGTGGACCGGGCCGGTATTAAGACATATGTAGCCTGTAATATGCGATTTCATCCGGCCTTATGTTTTCTCAAAGAAAACATAGGTCGACTTGGAGCAATCGACGAGGTCAATGTATACTGTGGATCTGACCTTCAGACTTGGCGCAAGGATCGAGATTTCAGAAGCACATATAGTACGAAGAGTGAGTTGGGAGGTGGTGTGCATCTCGACTTGATTCATGAGCTAGACTACATTTATTGGCTCTTTGGGAAACCCCTGTCTGTCGTTCGGCACCTAACTTCAAAATCTGTCCTGGGCATTAGTGCCATCGACTATGCGAATTATACGTTAAGTTATTCGGGACTTAATGTTAGCGTCATCCTGAATTACTATAGGATTAAACCAAAAAGAGAAATCGAGATCGTGTCTCGAAGCGGCATCTGGAATGTCGATTTACTCTCAGGTAAAGTAGTAGACGAGAATGATGAAGTTGTCTTCGAAGTCGATCATTTTTTGATGACGGATACTTATCGAGCCCAACTAATTTATTTTTTGGAGAATGTTGTAAAGGGGGAGAAGGGATTTAATTCCATAAAGGAGGCTTTTGAAGTGCTAAAAATATGCTTAGATGAGTGATTTATCCGGTAGAGTAGTTTTGATAACTGGAGGCTGTGGTCTCCTTGGCGCGGCCATGATCGATGACATACAGGCAAAGGGTGGCATCGCCATTAATCTGGACGTACATTGCGAGAGCAACCTGGATCGATTTACATATCAATGCGACATTACCAAGGACGATGACATCAGGGCTGTAGTTAAGGAGATCTATGAGAGATTTGATCGACTAGATGGACTGGTGAACAATGCTTACCCACGAACCAAAGATTGGGGTATGGACTTTATGCAGGAACCCATGAGTTCTTGGAGGGAAAATCTCGATATGCAGCTCAATAGTCATGTGTCGATCACCAAAGAAGTCTGTAGATATATGCGTGAGCATAAGCAAGGAAACATCGTTAACATTGCTTCTATCTACGGTGTGATTGCCAGCGATATGTCTTTATACTCAGGCACTCAGATAAATCCTGTAGCTGGATACTCAGCCATTAAGGGAGGGTTAATCAGTTTTTCCAGGTATTTGGCATCCTATCACGGGCCATTTGGCATCAGGGTGAATTGTGTGTCCCCTGGAGGTATATTCGACCACCAGGATCCACAGTTTGTCAAAAGGTATGAGGCCAGAGTTCCACTAGGCAGGATGGGCAGACCAGAAGACATTGCCCCGGTTGTATCTTTCTTGCTATCAGAAGATGCACAGTATATTACCGGTCAGAACATCATCGTCGATGGTGGAGTGACGATTGTATAGGATATGAAGGTACGGCTGTGTCTCCAATTAGGAGAGTTTGCAAATCAGTTCCCGAAATTATTTGCTCATTAGCGTTTTGGATTGCGTCCACGGAAGACCTTCCATGGAGTTCTTTCGAGGAATTAATTGGATAATGGGAGCCGGATGCACTGAGAAGGGCCAAGGAAGTTATGCAATCAACGCTGTCTGAAGTTTGCAACTTCAGATACATATATCATCAACAACTTCAGATCGACATCACACTACAACATATCCTTCCTGAACATCGAAATCAATGAAGCAGACTTTCATCAAATAATCATCCCTACCCGCGTAATTTCTTGCGCTGCTGTAGACATAATCGATGGCATCAGAAACAGCGCCGATCACCAGAGGATTTTGGTGTATGTAATCGATATTTTGAATTAATAAATCTTGGATTGCGTATTCCGGTGATGTTGACCCCCGCATTCGGGAGCAAGCTGACCCCCTAGTTCCGGCAAGCTGACCCCCTATTGAGAGAGGAGATCGGTGAGCATGATTCCGGCAAGCTGACCCCCAAATAAAGGGATGGTTCAGTAAAGATTCCGGCAAGCTGACCCCCAAAGGGTCAAACTGTGCAGGACTGACATTCCGACATGCTGACCCCCTGTGGGTCTCCCAAGGAACAGAAATTCATATCCATACATTAGGTCATTTACTAATATAAATAGTGACATGGCCTATCAATCTAAACGTATGGAAGAAGTAAGACAAATCATCAGTGCCTATTTAAAGACGAGTAAATACAAGGTTGTCGCACGCCAGCTGGGCATATCAAAGAACACAGTGCGTAAATATCTGCGACTTGTCGAACGAGTAGATTTACCAAAGGAGGATCTGTTGAGACTAGAAGATGAAGACCTCAAAACATTGATTTATCCAGCAGGCATGATCGAAGAATCTGAGCGCATACAAACCTTTACCAGCCTAGTAGATTACTGGCTATCAGAACTTCGCAGAATAGGAGTGACTAGGCAACTACTATGGCAGGAATACAGAGCAGATCATCCAGATGGGTTTGCGTACAGTCAGTTTTGTGAGAAATTGAGTCAGCACATAGAAAGCCGGAAGCTAACCATCCATTTGAAGCATGAACCTGGAAGAGAGATAATGGCAGATTTTGCAGGTAAAAAACTTAGCTGGATAGACAGGGAAACCGGAGAGCTGGTGCCCACAGAAGTTATCGTTGCAGTATTTCCTTTCAGTCAGTACACCTTTGTGATGGCTGTAGACACACAGCAAACACCAGATGTGGTACATGGACTCAACCATGCGTTACTATATTTTGGTGGCTCACCTCATGCGATGCTATCAGATAACTTCGCTGCCTATGTGAAAAAGGCAGATCCATATGAACCTACTTTTACCGAACTAAGTACCCAGATGGGAGCCCACTATAACCTGGATCTACAAGCTTGCCGGGTAGCAAAGCCAAAAGACAAAGCAAGTGTTGAAAACATGGTGAGCATCGTGTATACCCGTATATATGCAGAACTGCGCAATGAGCAATTTTTCAGCCTCAAGGCGTTAAATGCTGCTATCAGAGAAAAGCTTGAGAAGCATAACAGTGAGCCCTTCCAGAAAAAACAGGGTAGTCGGAAAAGCATATTTGAACAATATGAAAAGCCTTTGCTAAGGCCTTTGCCCAGTGCTCTGTTTGAACTCAAAAGACAGAAAAAGGCGAGTGTAGGAAAGAACTACCACATCTACCTTGGAAAAGAAAAAGAATACTATTCTGTTCATTACTCCCATGTAGGTAAACGAGTAGATGTAAGGTATAGCTCTAGCGTGTTGGAGATATACTATAAGCAAAGTCGTATTGCAGTCCACCAGCGCACTGGCAAAAAGTATACGACAACCGCAGAGCATATGCCTGAGAAGCATAAGATCTATGAGCGTCTACATGGATATAGTAGTAGCGAGTTTACCAGCCTGGCAAAAAACATCGGCCAGATGACACAATGGGCTATCCAACAGATTTTGATCTCCACCTTTTACGAAGAGCAATCCTACAAGAGCTGCTTGGGCGTGCTGAGTCTGGCTAAGAAATATTCTCATCCTCGGCTTGAAGCAGCTTGCAAGAAATGTCATCAGATCGGCAAGGTCAATTACACCCTTTTGAAAAGGATATTAGAAAAAAATCTTGACCAAGCCCAACCTGAACTATTTGCCACAAAATCTCCCCAAGACCACGAAAATATAAGGGGAAAAGAGGCTTATCAATAACTAATTATTTAAAAACAAAAAACATCAAATTATGAAGAATGCAACTTTAGAAACCATGAAAGATCTCAAATTGGGAGGCATGGCTTCCACCTATGAGGCGGTACTGAACCTTCCAGTCAATCAACATCCTGACAATCATGAACTCATCGCACAACTCATTGACTCCGAACAGCTCTACCGCTCTAACAAAAGGATGAATCTATTTGTCCGACTGAGCAAACTCCGATACCATGCCAATCTAAAAGATCTGGATTATTCATCCTCGAGAAATCTGAAAAAAGAGCATATTACCAAACTTGCTGACGCAGCCTATATTGATAGAAGTGAAAACATACTCATCACCGGACCTACCGGCTGCGGCAAATCTTTCTTGGCTTGTGCGCTCGGGCATCAGGCCTGTGTCCTAGGAAAAAGAACACTCTACTTCAACCTCAACCGATTCACTGAGCAGATCACTCTAGCAAAAACAGATGGCACACTCATTAAGTGGCTAAACAGATTAAACAAAGCGAAGCTGATTATTCTAGATGATTTTGGTCTTCAACCATTGTCTCAGTCCGTCTTGCTTATC
>CBDCVP010000003.1:0-4784 GCA_965223025.1 Saprospiraceae bacterium | reverse complement strand
GGGATGAATGGAATACTTGTCAATATTATTTCGACAGTGTAACACAATCTCTGCAGGTCCCTCCATGGTAAAAGCCGAGGTTATAAAAACGGAGTCATTGGAATACTCACGCCCCACTGGCACCTCCAAGCCATTGACCAGCATCAACAAGGTAGTATCTCACATCTACTTCAGGAGTCCGCAAACCCGGGACTATGCCTTGTGCGGCAACACCTAAGGCAGCCAAGCATATCATCAAGGTTAGAATGCATCTTGACATATCAAATTAAGCATTGCAATGCTATGGTATATTGAGCTTGACCCAATCTCTCTTATATTTAGCTGTGTCGGTAAGGACTGGCAGTTCCTTCCAATAGTGTCCCTCCCTCTGGATCTCATCCAAGGTCTGCATAATGAGCTCCTGCATATTTCCTGAATTTGAGTCCTGGCCGAAAACACTTCTCTCCTGAGAAATGTCTTCATGTAAATCATAAAGTTCAAAGCTAGCAAACTGCATTTTTTGAATGTATTCCATATCAGGTAGGGAGAATCGATGTGTACGAGGTATCGTGTCGTGGTCTTTGCCTAAGATGGTATACCGGTCCATCCGGAGTGCCATTTCGGGAGATGTACGATAGAAATACCAAAACAGTGGTTTTTTTCTTGAGAAATCCTCTCCTCTGAATATGTTTGCAAAGCTTTGCCCATCAAAGTCGATCGCTGGAGAAGGACTTATCGTCAATATGTCACAGAGGGTTGGTAGGATGTCTACAAAACCAACCGGCTCGTGGATCACCAATGGATGATTTATTTGACCCGGCCAGTACACGATGCCAGGCACACGAATTCCACCCTCATACACATAGCTTTTCACGGCTCTTAGTGGACCATTGGAAGCTTGTCGATAGGAGCCATTGTCGGAACTAAACAAGATCATGGTATTGGTGAGTAACTCTTGACGATCCAGATAGTTGACCAGCCGACCAATGGCATCATCCAGGTTCTCCACATTGGCGAGATACTCTGCATCCTTCTTCTCATATCCAGCATAGTGCGAAACCATCTCTGGAGGCGAAGCAACTTTAGCGTGCGGCTCATGAAATGCCAAATACATGAAATACGGCGCCGAATCGGAATAATGGGTTTCAAACCATGACTGTGCTTCATCCACCAGTATCTGACAAGAATATCCATGCACCGTGTCCAGAGCTACTCCGTTGCGCACGAAATTCACTGGATTCAGGTGCGAAGGTTTTGCATTATTTTCCGTGCCAAAAGAATACTCGAACCCCTGCTCATCCGGCTGCGGGTGAATCAACGAGGAATCCTGGGGAAGACAACCCAAGTGCCATTTACCAATATGAGCAGTTTGATACCCTTCCCCTTTAAGCAATTCAGCGATGGTCACTTCTTCAGCTCGCAGATGCATAGGGTGATTGGGAGGTCGATAATTGTACATCCCTACTTTGGCTGGATTGCGGCCTGTCATTAGGGCTGCCCTTGATGGGGAACAATTGGGACCTCCAGCATAAAAGCTGTCAAACCTCAATCCATTTGCTGCCAAACGATCTAGATGAGGTGTCGAAGACTTTCCTCCAAAGGATCCGAGATCACCATATCCCAGATCATCGGCGATCAACAGTAAGATATTGGGCTTCTTCTCCCTGTCTCCCTCAATGTCCAGCCCGAGGCAACAACAAAATAGAAAACAGGTCCCGACAACCATCAAGAGACCTAATGGCTTTAGAGCTTGATTTGTGGAATAATATTTTACCGGCATCCTTGTCGTGCGAAAGTGAATGAAAAAACAAAATACGCTAAACTTATTCCAACTAAGCACTCACAACGAGATTCTCACGTTAAATCCGCACCAGCTCATGCTCACAGGGGCACTTTCTCGAGTCATATGATGTCATCCCTGATACAGCATGCACCATCTTACGACAAGCAGATAAATTCATGAGGGATGATGGCTCCTCCTCTGCAATCTTCTCAAAATCTTAACCTGCCTTCTCAAGGTCCGCTCATTTCGCCAAAGTTGGATGTCATGCAGCTGTGATGCTGATAGCGGAGGATTGACAGAAATTAGTTTATCTAGCAGTGCCTGCTTGGTGCGTACATGCAGGTAGTCCTGATTGGCCAGTAATAATTTGATGATTCCTTCTCTCAACGCCGACCCACGCATCTCCAGTTGGTTGACCATAGCCCTTCCAAGACCATCACCAATGATGCCCTTTTGCAATCTTTTCACAAGATTCATCTGAGCAAAATAGTCGAAGGTGCTAAAATAAACAGTAAAAAATTCTTGAAAAACCACCTCCTTAAGAACTGATTTAGGAATCTCATCGATGGCATATCTTGTAAAATATCCACCATTTCTCTTCATTAAATCTAAGATTATCTCACCATGATCTTTATAAAGGGAGTCAGGCAGGTGATCGACTAAAAAATAATGTGCCGCTTCATCTTCACTCGATGCCAATCGACGAATCATGCCACCGTCCAAATGATTACTTGAAAAGGCCCTAATGCTGTCTATCACCCGACCATGAGCAATGTGCCACAAAGTATAGCAACTGTAGGCTGCCCCAGGGACGATTTCATCCTTGATCGCAGCTATGGTTGCTCCCGTAAAACCATCCAGTCCATCACTAACCAACTCACCAATCAATGCTTCTTTTTGCATACCTACAAAAGAGGGATTTTCCAATTTTAGCACCTCCATCAATTTGGCATAATCATCCGCAGTAAATGGCTCGTGTTTTCGCTTGGTCAGTGGATTCTCTGGTACAATTTCGTAGTGATCAAAATTGCCCAGCACATCCCAGTAGAAATCCAATGCTACATCATAGCATTCCGTTTTTTCGCAGATGGAAGAATTAACACGAGCAACATAGCCCACCAAATGATCCTCCGCATTGCGCTCTGGATATACATCCACCAGAATGGAATCAGGTGTATAAAAAAGGAATGCTGGCGTATCTACCGGTCTGGCAGAAATTACAGGTGATAGCAGGAGCCAGATCATGCCTAGAGACCAACAAAACAGAACTTCCCCAATGACTGGGATTCTATCGAATGGATACTGTATGATCATCTCGGCCTTGCCAGGTGAAATCTATGGATTTTCCCGAAGGAGCGTCCCTCCCTGGTTGTAAGTCTGAATTTTGGGAAGGTTCGGATCTCCGACACCTTCCTTCATCAATCTCTCTAACTTAGCAAAATGATCACGATAGATTCCCCTTGGCGTGGTCTTCTCCTGCTTACAAATCGAAGCCGCCATGCCCAACACCTCACCCATCATACCACATGTGCGCATGAGCCGTGTGGTTCCCAAAGCTACATGGGATACGCTGATATCACGCCCCCCCATCATGAGATTATTGATATTATTTGAATACAGGCACCGAAATGGAATGGGATAAGGATAGATCTTAGTGTGCTTGGCAATCGACTTAAATTCAGCACCCGGGAAGAGTTCAGAATTCTTGGGATCAGGATAGTGCAAATCGATCGTCCACGAGGTCGGCACAGTACCATCGGGATAAACTCGTTGCTTGGTCAGGTCCTGTTCGATCAGGATATAATCTCCGACCAGTCTTCTCGACTCCCTCTTACCCCCAATATAGGCCACCCAAACCAGATCCTCTTTGGAAAATTGCTGCTTAACCCTCGCGTGGTTCTTGACATAAGACCAATTGGAAAAGACTACCAGCATCCCATAGTCGCGTATGCTTTCAAACTCGGTGGTCATGTCTTTGCCCATACCCGTCTCCCAGTTCCAATCACCACGTGTGATGGCTTCGGCTTTTTGATCATTCCACGGTAAACCCCAATCGATGTCGGGAAAAGTCACCAGCGTATCCCTTGTCTCTGTAAACCACTGCACCGATACGCCCATCGTTAAGTTGTCAGACTCCTCTGGAGCTGTGGGCTCGCCAAATTTTGCACGGCTTTCGCGTCCCGTCATGAACTCTGCTCCTGCCAAAAATCCAATGGTGCCATCGCCCGTACAATCGGCATAAAGTGGTGCTTCAAACTTCCATTTTTCACCCGTACGAATATTTTGCGCAATGACCGCCGAAATCTTTCCTCCTTCTACTTCCACACCATTGGCGTGCGTGTTGAGAAATAGGGTGAGGTTCTCTTCTGCAAGCACCGCTTTGAGCTTCTTATCGTCCTCATAGTAATCTTTGGGCTGTGCATTACCACCTCTGGCAGGTCCAATTTCATTGACCAGATTACCTAGGGCTGGGTAGGGTTCCAAATTGATCCTTGCACCCAAATGCACACGTACTTCGGAGCTATTGTTGCCACCGAGCACAGGTCTATTTTGGATCAAGGCAACTTTTACTCCCAATCTAGCAGCTGATATAGCAGCACAAGTCCCAGCCATACCTCCGCCAATCACCACAAAATCAAAGTTGCCTGCAGCCTCAGGCTTCTTCGAAATGCCCAGCAAATCCTGTCTCAAATCAGCAAGAGCTTCCACTTCGTTGGGTGGAACAAATGCCTCATCCTCACTTAGAATGATGGCATCACATCTGCCATTAAATCCTGTTAAGTCCCGCAAAGCCAAGGTGTGCCTTCCCTTAGTCAACGCAAGGGCACCTCCTGATATCCACGACCAAGATTCCGTTTTTACACCGAATTCCTGATCTAGGGGCTGACCATCCATCACAACCTGAAACGAACCTGCTACTTCATCAGACCACGGCGCAACCCAATTGCGAGTACGCACATGGAGATGATAGATGCCATCCTCTGGCACCTCAACCCTTGTTTGAGCATCCTTCACTGGCCTA
>CBDCVP010000002.1:0-29288 GCA_965223025.1 Saprospiraceae bacterium | reverse complement strand
CCCAGACGCTGGTTTTGGGATACACCAATGGTAAGGGTGTGTACTATGTAGGTATGCCAGGTGAGAAAGCCCATGGAGGTTATGAGACAGGGGCAAAGACAAATATTGGCGTAGGACAATGCCGGCCTGATGCTGGTCGAGACAGCTAAGAATCTCTTGCATGAAGTTTATCAACGAAAATGATGATTGCATATAAAATTCTCCGGATCAGAATGTTGAACTCATTCCGGAACAGATTTACGAAATTATAAAGGGCTCTTTTGGCGCCTTTCCATTGTACTCAATCGACTGATGCGCAGCCATCACCCAATCGCGAAAAATGAGAATCTCATCTAAAATGGCTCATTGTATAAAGTTGGCCCTTTCTACAATGGGATCGATTTTTTTATCTCTACTGATGTTGCCCATTGTTTCGATGGCCATGGTCGGTGATGACCATCAAACTGCCCGGGAGAACAGCCCAAAGAATCCACATATTGTGTTTTTGATCAGTAAAGATGTACACAACTACAAGGCCCATAAAACCATCCCAAAATTTGCCAGAAGACTAGAGAAAAAGCATGGATTTGAATCCACAGTCCTATTGGGATCAGGACCGCGAACGGCCCATCATTTTTCGGACATCGAAAAAGTGAAGTCAGCGGATCTATTGGTGATATTCTGTCGTAGATTGGCCCTGCTTCCACAGCAGATGAACTTCATTAAAAATCACCTTAAACAGGGTAAACCGCTCATGGGCATTCGTACCGCAAACCATGCTTTTTCACTGAGAGACAGCCTGGATGACGGATATGAAGATTGGTGGGACTTCGTACCGGAGATCTTAGGATGTGTCAATCAGGGCTACGGTCCCGTGGATCCCGGCACGGAAGTTTCTGTAAATTCCTCCTCGGAGGGACATCCCATCATCAGGGATGTCCTACCAAAATCCTGGCATAGCGACGGCAACACCTACAAGGTCGCACCCTTGGTCGATAACAGCGCTGAGGTTTTACTTTACGGGCGGTATGGAAACCAGACAGAGCCGGTAGCATGGATACGGGAAACCAGTGACCAAAGCCAGGTATTTTATACCTCGTTGGGCTACCCCACAGATTTTAATAAACCAGTTTTTAGGACCATATTGGTCAATGGAATAAAGTGGTTGCTTGGAGCATCGAAAAGAGAACGATAGAAAATGATTAAAATGAGACCGATTTGGATTTTATGGGCAGTAATCGTCCTTAGCTGCGGTGAAAGCAAATATTCGGAGCCCTGGACTCCAGAAGAGTCATTGCAGGGCTTCAATCTTGATGATCAATTTGACATTGAGTTATTTGCTGCTGAACCACTAGTCATGGATCCGGTGGAAATGGTCTTTGATGAGAAAAGGTAACATCTACGTAGTGGAAATGCTCGACTACCCTTTTCAGCCAGAAGGGCCTGAAGGTAGGGGACGAATTAAAGTACTCTTCGACAGAGATAACGATGGCCAGATCGATGACGCCGTAGTGTTTGCCGATGGGATCAAAGATGCCACGAGTGTGCAACCATGGAAAGGGGGACTGTTAGTTACGGCGGCGCCCCATATACATTATATGAAGGATACGGATGGCGATCATGTAGCGGATGAAAAAGAGATTTTGTTTACCGGATTTTTTCAAAAAAACCAGGAAGCACAAATAACGAATCTCAGGTTTAATGTAGACAACTGGATTTATGCTGCCAACAACGGCCGAAGTGGTGAGATTTTATTTAAAGGAGACTCTACACAAACGCCATTGGAGCTTCAAGGAGCAGATTTTAGGTTCCGGTTGGACCGTGGATTGTTTGAGCCTGAATCTGCAGCTGCTCAGTTTGGTCAGGCATTCAATGATTGGGGACACAGATTCATTACCCAAAACACGATTCATATCCAGGAGATGGTGGTGCCCTGGAGATACTTACATCGCCACGATCATCTCCCATCTGTCAAAGGAGTCGTCAATATTTCCGATCATGATTTACTCATGTACCAGGTATCTGAAGCACCCTACTGGCGAGTGGAGCGATCGAACAGGCGGCAGATGAAATACGATGAGCAAAATCTAAATCGCATAGAGCACATTGATAGTCACTTTACTGGAGCATCAGGGGGCACTCATTATGGTGCCGATTTATTTCCAGAGACCTACCGTGGAAATATTTTTACAGGTGAGGTGATGGGAAATCTTGTGCACCGTGATGTCATTACACTGGCGGATGATCAGCCAACTTATGCAGCTCAGCGAGCTGCTGGTGAACGGCATAGTGAGTTTTTGACGACGGAGGATCCCTGGTTTCGACCCGCGCATTTTTCAGTAGGGCCGGATGGAGCACTGTACATCGTAGACATTTACCGTCAACACATCGAAACGCCGTGTCCATACCTGAGGATTTGAAGGAGGAGATGGACTTCATGCGTGGAGATGATATGGGGCGTATCTATCGCATAATACCAAAGGGAAGTGATGCACTATTGCCCACTGAGGCCTTGCAGGCCGCAACTACATCAGGCAGATATTTAGAATGGCTAGCTCATCCAAATCAATGGTATCGTCTCCAGGGCCAAAGAATGCTGCTGGAGAGACAAGACCGAAATGTGATCCAAGCAGTCACCAGACTATTCCTAAATCACAAGGATGCAAGAACAAGACTGCATTCGTTCTATGTGCTGGAAGGCTTGAACGCTCTACATTCAGATCTTGTCAAGAAAGCCCTGACTGATGAGCATCCCCGGGTTCGGGAGCATGGCTTGATCGTGGCGGAGTCCTTTTCAGATTGTTTGCCTGAGATAGTGGCATTGACGGAAGATGAGGACTCCAGGGTAGGTTTACAGGCAACGCTGAGTTTAGGATCCTTTCCAGCAGAAAAGATACAACCGATTCTAGCAAAGGTCTTGGATCGCCATACCGACACTAATTGGATGCGGCAAGCTGTACTGAGTAGTAGTGCAGGGTCCTCCGTTGAGTTTTTCAATGATTTAGTGGCCACTTCTTTTTTTGAGCGGATGTCACCCGGCAAGGAGCAGTTCGTGCAAGATTTTGGGCATGTCGTCGGTTCGCGCAATGACCCATCAGATATGAAGCTTTTCTTTCATACTCTTTCAGGACAACCGCCAGCGTATCTCAAACGTGGAATACGAGGATGGGCAGGGGGACAGAGACGGGCTAAGGTAGAAGTGCCTGAGGAACTGAAGGGCAAAATTAAGTCTCTGGATGAAACCAGTGAGGCGCAGCTTCAAGACCTCCTTGGCGGTATTCTCCAACATCTCAATGCCAATACTGAGTCATTAATCCAATAGTAAAGAGTACAAATGATGAAAGAGTGTGACCGTGAAAAAATAATGACTTGTTCCAGACGATCCCTATTCAAGGCGATGATGGCCAGTTGTGTGTCGGTTGTTTTAGGCAGCTTCCTGGTCGCAGCATGTCATTCTAAAAATCCTGGCAGTAGGGAGACAGTTGTAGATCCACTAGATGTGGATGCCTGTGATGATTTATCAAAGGTGACTCAGGAAGAGTTGAAAAAGCGTGAGAACTTTGGCTATGAAGAGGTGACATCGTTGCCCGATAAAAGATGCGATAATTGTAATTTATTTATTCCGGCACAAAATGAGCGGAAATGTGGTGGGTGCATATTATTTAAGGGGCCTGTGTTTGAAGATTCATACTGCACATATTGGGCACCTCAAGTGTGAGAATTTTGTCTAGCTACCTTTGTGAGAAACAAATTATTATGCTCTACTAGTAGATGCAGATGCCAATAGGTCCTAAGTTTGGACCTTTTATTAAGAATCGAGAAATCTCTTTCAAATGAAAATGACAGCATGGATACTAATCTTGGGTTTGACCGGTACGTTTGGTTACAGTCAATCTTTGAAAGAAGTTGATGGTTCTTGGAAAGCGGGTGTAGCTCGAAGGATTATTACACCGGACTATCACATGTGGCTGGCAGGATATGCAAGTCGTAAGGGGCCATCTCAAGGAAAAATACACGATGTCTGGGCCAAGGCATTAGCACTGGAAGACAAGGACGGAAACCAAGCCGTGATGATCTCCACCGATTTATCAGGCATCTCCAAGCCCATTTCCGACAAGATCAGAGACCAGTTGCATGAAAAACTGGGTCTGGAGAAGCATCAAATATTACTGAACAGCTCACACACCCATAGTGGACCCCTACTGGAGCGTGAAGGTATGCATACCTATACTGTGACCGAAGCAGACCTCGTGTTGATCCATCGCTATACACAGGAGTTGATGGCACACATTGTCGATGTAGTCGTTCAGGCCTTTGACAATATGCAGACAGCCAGTGTATTTTCTGCCAATGGAGTTGCTAGATTTCAGGTAAACCGAAGAAACAATGTGGAGTCGACCCTTCTGAAGCAAAGTGAATTGCATGGTCCCAATGACCATGCAGTACCGGTTTTGAAGGTGTTGGATTCAAATGGTAGTCTTGTAGCGATTGCTTTCAGCTATGCCTGTCACCCCACCGTATTGAGCATCAATCAATGGTCTGGCGACTATCCGGGTTTTGCCCAAATTGAATTGGAGAAGGCACATCCCGGAGCCACGGCTCTTTTCTTTCAAGGGGCAGGGGGAGATCAAAATCCTTTGCCTCGTCGTACTGTGCCTCTAGCGCGTCAGTATGGACGCACCTTGGCGGCAGCAGTAGACCGTGTCTTAGAGGAAGATATGCAGGAGCTGGCCCCTGAGTTGAGGACCAACTATCGTGAAATTGATTTAGATCTCAACCCGCCACCTTCAGTGTCGGAGCTCCAACATTTTTGTGAGGAGGTGCAAGGTTATTATCGCAGATGGGGTGAAAAGATGCTGGGTAAAATCGAGGCTGAAGTGACTTTTCCTAAAGCGTATAAATATCCGCTGCAAGTCTGGAGGATCGGTGATCAATCCATTTTTGCATTGGGTGGTGAAGCTGTGGTTGGATATGCGATACAGCTTAAGGAGATTTTTGGCCATGGCGTCTTTGTGATGGGGTATACCAATGACGTGATGGGATATATACCCACAGCTACCATCCTACATGAAGGTAGATATGAGGGAGCAACCTCACAGTTTGCTTCAGGCTTGCATGGTACCTGGACGTACAATATAGAATCTAAGATCATGGGCACTTTGGTCGAGATGGCAAAGGGTATAGGTATGGTAGTGCCCACTAACAAACTGATCCCGGATTAAATACACCCGAGAAAAAAGATCGTGGATGTTGCAAATACTGTTTTTAATGATGATTGTTCCATTTGTTGGAGTTGGCTGATATGCCGATAACGCCGTTAAAAATCCACACCATCGCAGTTGATTTTATTATGTGTTTAATATGAGAGATAGGTCGGCGCAAAAAAATCGAATCAAACTATGATAAAAAGGAGGAGGAAGATTGACCCTTTTAAAAGAGGCACAGAACATTTGGTCCGTTGGTTTGGATGAATCGTTCACAAGAAGGGCTTTTGATTTGGCAACCGATTTGGTGGCGCTCAATATTATGTAATTAATTAAATAAACTGAATAATGCAGTTTGGTTGCACGGTAAGGTACTTACTTAGAGGCAAAAAGAAAATGGAAACTGAAAGAATGTTTAAAGGAGTCAGTATTTTTGAATTTAGTAGTCGATTTACGTGTAAAGCGGATTGTCTGGATTACTTGAGTGAAATCAAGTGGAGCAGTGGATATTCATGTCGCAAATGTGGTAATGGGAAATATTGTGGGACAGCTCGATACGGAGAAAGACGATGTACCAAATGTCGTTCTGTGGAATCCCCTACTGCCCATACCCTTTTTCATAAAGTAAAATTTCCGTTGCACAAGGCATTCTACATTATTTTCTATCTAAGCACCTCGACAAAAGGAATGTCAACCTATGAATTAGCTCGAAAGTTGGACATGAATCAACCGGTAGTGTGGCGCTTTAAAACGAAGGTCATGTTAGCAATGAAATCAAGTGGGAAATATCCGATTGATGGTGCGGTGGCTGTAGATGAAACGATGATCGGGGGCAAGGTGAAAAAGCAGCGCGGCCGAAGTCAATCGACTAAAAAACAGGTAGTTGTGGCTATCCAGAAACACCCTGGAGGTGGAATCAGCAGGGCATATGCAAAGGTTATTCCCAATGCTGGCAGCAAACAGCTAGAGCCATTCTTTGACCAACATATTGACCCAGATGCAATCGTAACGACCGATAAATGGAGAGGTTACTCCCCCATTGCTCGAAAAGGAAAATATCATGTTGACCAGATCCACTCTAAAAAAGGAGAGAATTTTCCTTTGATGCATCGGTTTATTATGGGGCTCAAATCTTGGTTGAGAGGTATTCATCATCAAGTAAAATATCTACAAAAGTATCTCAATGAGTATACCTACAGGTTCAATAGGCACCTGTATAAAGACATTCTATTTCATAATCTTACCAATAGATTAATGCTTCATCCACCATGCACGATTCCAGATTTGAAATTTGTAACGTAAATGAATTATTCAGTAAATAAATATGGATAAGATGAGATCATGGATGCTATTGATGAGCCTGGTTTTTATTTTGATCGCAGAGGGCTTTGGTACAAACAATGCAGCTAATGGTTGGAAAGCCGGTGTGGCAAAAGTTAAGATAACTCCGACTTTTTCCATGTGGTTGGCGGGATATGGTGCACGGAAGGCACCATCCCATGGCACGCTACATGACCTATGGGCCAAGGCGTTGGCTGTCGAAGACCAACACGGCAAGCGCGGTGTTTTAATCACCTCTGATTTAGTCGGAGTGCCCAAAAAGATATCTGATGATGTCAGAGATTTGCTGCATAAGAAATTGGGGTTGGATCGATCACAAATCATTCTAAACACAAGCCATACCCACACCGGACCCGTATTAAATGACGCGCTTTTGGATATTTATCCACTCAATGAAGTGGAATTGGAAAAGATAGATCGATATTCTCAAATTTTGATTGATCACCTGGTGCAAGTAGTTGAAGATGCTTTCTCGACTCTTCAACCTGCACAGATTTATTCAGCCAATGGTGTGGCCCGATTTCAAGTGAATCGCCGTAATAATACGGAGGCTACTTTGATTCAGCAACATGAGTTGCAAGGACCAAACGATCATGCCGTACCTGTCCTTAAGGTTGCCAAGTCTGATGGGAGCCTTCTCGCTGTGGCTTTTGGATATGCATGTCACCCTACCGTCTTGGGTATTAACCAATGGTCGGGAGACTATCCGGGATTTGCTCAGATCGAACTCGAAAAAGCGCATCCGGGTACGATGGCACTTTTTTTTCAGGGTGCAGGAGCAGACCAAAATCCGCTGCCCCGCCGTACTGTACCGCTCGCTCGACAATATGGTCGTACCTTGGCAGCTGCAGTGGATCGGGTCTTGGAGGAGGAGATGCAAGAACTTCAGCCGGTACTTTCTACGGCATATAAGGAAGTGGCACTGGATCTTAACCAGCCACCAACTGTCCAAGAGCTAGAAAAACACTGTGAATCCTCCATTGAATACCACGCTCGCTGGGCTAAGAGGTTGTTAGCGGAAACCAAAAATGGAGACGTATTTCCCGATCAGTACCCCTATCCACTGCAGGTATGGAGAATGGGTCGGCAGGCAATTTTTACCCTCGGTGGTGAGCTCGTTGTAGGTTATGCCATCCGGTTGAAAGAAATATTTGGTCGCGATGCATTTGTGATGGGCTATACCAATGATGTCATGAGCTACATACCCACAGCTACCATTTTACATGAAGGAGGCTACGAGGGAGCATCGTCACAGATCGTATATGGCCTGCACGGTACCTGGTCCTATGACATTGAGACCACCATCATCGAAAACATGGTTGGCTTGGCCCGGGACCTGGGAGTGATAGTACCTGAAAATAAATTGATTAGGCATTGAAAGGTATGGGATTTTTTTTGCACGATAGGATTAAGGAAATAAACGGGTGTATGACAAAACGCAGTAATGTGTATCTTTATGATAATCAATAAAATGACAATCATGAATAAGAATGAACTACGATCCACTATTATGGATGCAATTGGCGAAGAGGTAGATGCTTGGCTAGCTGAAGAGAAAGATATTACAGATCCGATTCATTATGAGCGCCAGGCATTATCAAGAACGCTTAAAATGGGTAGAGCTTTAGTAGAAATGGGACAAGGTCAGATTAGTGCAGATCGGAATAAAAAAAACGAATTTTGACAGTTTTTGGAAGGATACACCTGAGTAAAGGACATCTTCTTTGTCCAAGGGGAGTATCATTTAAAATCACGGTTTATTTGCAAACGCTCATATGTTTTTTGGGACAACACACCGTGTTTGAAAGTGCATCCGAAATATTAGACCAAATTCTAGGTTTAGATCTGAGTGCAAAGCAAATCCAACGAGTAAGTGAATGGTATGGCAGACAAATTGATCCGATTGTTGAAGCTAATCAGGTAGAATACATCCCGCAGTTGGCAAATCTGGGAAATGAAAATGAAAATACTTATGTGATGGTAGATGGATCTATGCTATTTACTCGTGAAGATGGCTGGAAGGAAATGAAATTAGCACGGTTTTTTAACGAAAGGCAAAACGTTGATATACAGCGAAATAGAAAAGAGATTGTCGACTCAATATATGTAAGTCACTTGGGACCAAAAGATAAGTTTTTCACAAAATTGGAACGTCATCTGACCTTGGTTAAGAATCCTAAAGTATTTGTCTGCGATGGGGCTAAATACATTTGGAATTGGGTTGAAGATAATTATCCGGGTGCTGTGCAGATCTTGGATTACTATCATGCGATAGAAAAAATTGCAGAGTTTGCACGAAGACAATTTCGTGAGGAATCGGAGAGGAAAGACTGGCTTGAAGACAATAAAAAACTACTGCTTGATGATGGAGTTGAACAAGTCATCTCAAAACTGAAAAAACTTAAATCCAAAAATACACAGGCTTCAGAAGCAAAGGATATCGCAATACGCTACTATGTTGAACATGCCGATCGAATGATGTATAAAACGTTTAAAAATCAAGGACTACTGATAGGATCGGGACCGATCGAAGCTGGTCATCGCAATGTTATTCAGCAAAGATTGAAGTTATCTGGTCAAAAGTGGTCCATAAAAGGTGCTAATGCTATCGCGAATCTCAGGTGCCTCAATAAAAGTAATGCTTGGACTATTATTGAAGATTTGGCTCGGTTAGCCGCATAACTGCAAATTGTCATACACCCGAAATAAACCATGAATCAAAAAACAAACAAACACCTCATTGCTCACAAGTTTTATTCGGGATTTGAATGGGCACATGATACCTATGCCGCAATATCGGCAGCGAGTGATGGTAAGATCTATTATGTGTTATGTGCTGCTGAGAAAGAAATTGGTGGGAGAATGTGTGTCTATGATCCCGCCAATGATTCCATAGATTTGATTGGAGATCTCAATGACTTTTGTGGTCAAAGTAGATCGAGGTGCATATCTCAAGGAAAAAGCCACGTGCCATTTTTCGAGAAAGATGGTGTGCTCTATTTCGCCACGCATGTGGGATATTATGAGATGATAGATGGGATGGAGAGATTGCCCGTTCAAATAACCGATGGCTGTGCATTGTATCCAGGTGGACATTTTCTAGCCTATGATTCACGTAACGGAACGGTCTCGGACTTAGCCACTGTGCCAGGTGGGGAAGGTGTGTTAACGATGACCATGGACTACCAACGCGATCAGTTATACGGCATTACCTGGCCCAGTGGAAATTTTGTCCGATACGATATACATAAGGATCGATTCTATAACCTGGGTCCTGTTTCAATGAAGGGAGAAGGTGGAAAAGTGGGTCATGACTATCGCGTGCTATGCCGGTCGATGTTTATTGAGCCACAGAGCGGTCATGTTTTTTTCTCGATTGCTGAAGGAGATATCTTTTACTATAGTTTGGACGAGCATGAAATCAAGCTATTTGACAAGGTCCATCTACGATTGGATTATTTCGGTAAGTATCGGGTAGAAGACCCCGGAACCATGGCGTACAATTGGCGGAAAATTTTCTGGCATCCACGAGAGCAGGTCGCCTATGGCATTCACGGCAATTCGGGGTATTTATTTCGATTTGATGTGCATAAGCCAGCGGTGGAGATTGTAGCGAGACTCACCTCGATGCCATCGAAACGGAGCGGCATGTACGATCAGTTTAGCTATGGTTACCTGGGATTTATGCTGGGTCCCGACTTAGAAACGATTTACTATTTAACGGGTGGCCCAATATATGAGGGAGGTAAAAGGGTGGAGGGTGCCTCTTCAATAGCCAAGGGCGGAGCCCGGGGTCTGGAAAATCTGCATCTGATCACCTTTCACATACCTACAGATCAATACATCGACCATGGGCCGATTTTTTATGAAGATGGAGGCCGTCCTACCTATGTAAATTCGATTGCAGTGGCTGACGACGGAGATGTCTATACCTTGGCGAGGATGGATCATGACGGCAGGACCATTCAAGACCTAGTCCGGATAAAACTGGAGTGAAAAGCGGTGCGGTGATCGTGTCCGTATCGTGGTTTTACTTCACAAAATAATCCCTTGTCGTCTGATGCTTTCGTAGAGCGGAACGGTCTTTCGATCTCGTGACCACTCATCCATTCCTACATAATGGATGGCAAACGTTTGGCCCATGTCTGATGCGAAGGTTGATAATGCCCTCTCGATTTCTACTTTCTCACGTAGTCCAGAGTTCTTGTCCAGAATGACCAATATGTTCCACTCTGATTGATCGTGAGCTACATTTTGAGCCCGCGATCCATATAGCATGGCATGAGCATGCTTGTCCACATTTTTCACAGTTCTTTTGATTCCTGATAAGATATGTCCTTTGCTGATATGCATTTCCATTAATTAAGTGGTAGTTATAGAATGTTGAGTCATAGAGTTGCTGTAGGAAATCCTTAGTAGATCATCCAAGCCATATTCGGGTTTAACCCGGATATGGCTTGGGTGATCGTGATGAGAGGCAAAAATGCAATGAAGATGGGTGCTCCAAGTATTTTTTGACTCGCAAGCATGGTTGTCATCATGGTGAGAATCAAAAAGTACTTATGTGCCCATGTTTGCAGCATTTTTACCTCGTAATAGATCATCCAAGCCATATTCGGGTTAAAATTCCACTCGGTAATTTAGCACGGGAAATAAACCGGTGTGGGTTTCGGTCATAATGTTTTGTCGTCCCTGATGGTAGTATCTATCCAGTGGATTCAGATGATTGGTTACATTCTGAATATCCAGCATAAAAGAATGGGTCATTTTTGGCCGGTTTACCTTGTAGCTGAAGCCAATGTCGAATCGATAATATGTTCCCACGGAAACCCCATAAAATCGATCGAGATCTAATACGGTCCTATTGTCAGCACGAGAAGCTGCTAGATCGATCGGAGTAATTCGATTGCCACCATTGAGCACAAATTTGCCATTGATGCCGATAATCCGATTCTTGGTTTTTCCACCCACAAATTCTTTGCCTGCTAGGATATTGGTTTGGTACCGGCTATTGAATCGGGTGTCGTACCATTGTCCGTTTCGACTTCTAAATTTGGAGTCAAACAAACTACCTGTGACCAGAAAATAGTACGATCTGCTAAAATTCTTTTCCAAAGTCATATCAATGCCCATATTTCTTCCTAGACCTTCATTGACTGCCTTACCGGCACCGAACACATCCCAGATGTCAAGGGTGTTGATCAGTGACTCTCGACTACCGACATTTTCATCTACAGGTACATCGAATAGGTGTTGGTAGTATATTTCAGTCTTAAACCTAAAATCCTTATTGAAATTGTGATCGTACCCAAATACAGCATGAAAAGACTTGATGTAATCAAGGTTGGCATTGGGGGTAGTTTTCTCTGTGTCGGACGCTGTTGTTTCGACAAAGTAAAAAACGGGGTGTTCAGCTTTTGAATGGATGCCTAGGGCTAGGTGTAGGCTCTGATTAGCATTTAATCTCCATTTCGTAGCGACCCTGGGTTCTATAGATCCGTGTCCGGTCAGCTGATAGTAAGTCGCATGTAGTCCACCAGTGAGTGTCCAATTTTCTGTGACCCTGTGTTTCCATTGTAAGAAGCCCTGGATCTGTGTAGCAGCACCGGTATCTTGAAGGAGGGTCTCAAAATTCTGACCTTCGTCGAAATAATTTCTAGCATAGAAGTCAAAACTATGTCGACTAATGATGGCACCTATGTCAAAATTATTTTTTGCATCGATCTTGTGATGGTACGTTGAACTGAGACGATAGATGCTGTTATTAAAATTGTTTTCGAATTCCTTGACAGATCTATAGCTGTCCTTTGAGTCCAAAAAGTACTCATCGTCAGCGCTTTGGTCTTTGGAAGCTGCCAGTACGGTGTGCAGATAGCTCCGATCTGACAAAAGCCATTTGTGACTTAGTCCCAGGGTGCCCACCAACTGAGTTTCGTTAAAACCATACATGTCATCATCAAATTCCCATTGAGAAGAATCGGGGATGACATCAAAATATGCTCGGTTTTTGCCAGCTAGCCCAAAAAGGTTGAACTGTCCGATTTTAGTATTGGGGAAATTGACATTGAAGGACAGATCACCATACTCAGGCAGTACATCACCGGCAGGGTTCAATCCGATTTTTTGTAAAATGCCCAGGGTAGAATAGCGGAAGTTAACGAGATAGCTGGCTCCTCCCTTTGGACCAATGGGCCCTTCTGAAGCTACTTCGGTGCCAAGAATGCCAAGCATGAATGAATGCTCGCGTTTTTGATTGTTACCTTTTCGAAGGTTGAGGTCAAACGCTCCTGAAGTAGCATTGCCGAATTCTGCAGGAAAGGCACCCGAATAGAAATCTGAGGAAGACAACAAGCTGCTGCTGAGCATGCTAATGCCACCGCCGCTATTACCTAGGCTGCCAAAGTGGTTGGGATTTGGAATCTCGATGCCTTCTAAGCGCCACTGAACTCCACGGGGAGAATTGCCACGGACAATAATCTCGTTGAAGAGGTCGGAGGTGCCGCCAGTAGTGGATACACCAGCAAAATTTTGCGCCATTCGTGCGGGATCAAACAGACTGGATGCATACCTTCCGGTTTCTTCGACGGAGAAAGACCGTGCACTGGCGATGGCCATTTCATTGAGTGGTGTACTTTTTTCTGAATTTGCCGATACGACAATTTCTTCCATCGACACCAGAGCCTCGGTCATTTCAAGTTGCAGTACGACTTCTTTACCAGTGGTGATTAGGACATTGGGCACTACCAGTGGTTCGTACCCCAGGTAGCTGATCGTCAGGGTCTTTCTTCCTATGGAGACCCTCTCGATTTTGAAAGTTCCGTCGGCATCGGTGCTGGTACCCAACAGGGGTTGGGAGGGTTCTATCGTTACGTTGGCACCGATCAGAGGAGTGAGTGTTTCGCCATCGATTACCTGGCCTCTGACGGTTTGTGTATGTTGGGTTTGGGCAAAAATCTGTGTGCACCACAGGGTTAGACAGATCAGACTTGACAGGGAGCTTAAAGTTTTCATAGTTTATAATTCGGTCACTTTAGAAATTGGTTTTGGAGTGCGTTTACCTTATAGATGTGGCGAGTTTGAATTCACCCCTATTTGGGCCACAATAAATATTTGGTTGTGACATAGGAAGGTTAACGAAGCTCCCTCACCCATCATCCCTTTGGGTGGGCATGGTGGGTGCCACTTTCTTGAAATGCTAAGGAACTGGGATTGGTATTGTCCAAAAGACAATCTGGTAGCCAGCAATGCTTGAGGCGGAGGATCACCGACCGCCATGTCGTTGATTTCTTCTGCCAATAATTGTCTGCGATCATTGAAGCAGGTGGAGAGGAGTCATGACTTCCGCAATCCCAGATCACCCCTCAAAATCACAGCTCTCATCGGTTTTCACCAGATTTCAACCTTGTTATTGACCCTTTCGGAAGAGGTCGTGTGTTCGTCTTTGTAATGAAGATTGAGATCCTAAATAAAACGGGTACTCTGGAAAAATGTAATATTAATAAGGGGGGCAGCAACAACTCAAACCGAGTCTGGTGCTAGGCGGCAGCAGCGATGACAGGTTAGCGAAGATTACGGACCCGTCATCTCTTTGGGACGTATATGGCGGGTGCCGGCATCAAAAAGTTTGAGAACCGTTTATGGTATCACGGAGCGATGATGGGTTTTTAGTTCGAGTAAAAAGCAAAACCTGTCATCGCCCTAATCATCCCCCAAAATCCCAGCAATATTTCTTTCATGACATTTCAAGGTTGTATTTCATTTACTGAGATTTTGACCCCTTCGGAAGGGGTCGTGCGTTCGTCTTTGAAGTGAAGATTGAGATCCTAAATAGAACAGTTGCTCTGGGAATTCATGACTAACTGCTTTGGCGTTTGATCTCTCATGAATAAACATTATGTTGCAGTTTGATCCAAGCTACTTGATCTCATATATAAATGGCCTCAAATTTCCATTACAACACCAAATTGAAGCAACTGGCCAGAGATCTACGTAACAATTCGACTCGGGCAGAGAAGAAACTTTGGTATGAATTATTGTCCCATAGACAGTTTGGTGACTATCAATTCTTGAGGCAGAGGATTATCGACCGTTATATCGTAGATTTCTTCTGTAAAGAATTGTCTCTGATCATTGAGGTAGATGGAAGGAGTCATGATTTTGACGATGTCAAACAAAGGGATTTGATTCGGGAAGATCGTTTGAGAGACCTTGGATATGAAATCGTTCGTTTCAGTGACTGGGAGGTTCATAACGATCTAGGAGCCGTGGCAGAACGGCTTACGATGAGATCGCTAGAATCGAGTCACTAAAGGACATCTAGTGAAGCACTTGCCTGGGTTAACAAAGCATAACATCCATCACAATGCTTCATGTATCAAGTTGCAGAAATTTCACTCACTCTATATTCAAGACGTAAGGCAGTGACCCCTTTGAAGGGGTCGGAATGGTTGCCCTGTGAAACTTTCACCTTATCAAGAGCATTGAGCAACCATTGCGGGGGATGACTGCGTTAATCCCAGATCTTCTGCCAGATCACATAAGTCATGGTTCAGACTTGGCAGATACAGCCTCACGAAAATAGCTATTCCTTCACGGAGCGATGATGGGTTTTTAGTTCGAGTAAAAAGCAAAACCTGTCATCGCCCTAATCATCCCCCAAAATCCCAGCAATATTTCTTTCATGACATTTCAAGGTTGTATTTCATTTACTGAGATTTTGACCCCTTCGGAAGGGGTCGTGCATCCGTCTTTGAAGTGAAGATTGAGATCCTAAATAAATAGAACGGTTGCTCTGGGAAAGCGTTTATCAATAGAAGGCAACAGCGATGATAGGGTTACCGCGGGGTTTACTCTACCTTTATCACCGCTTCGACCACGGCTTCTTCCTTAGAGATGTATTCTACGAAATAGTAACCAGGGGGAAGGTTGGTGAGGTCAATCTTATTGCCATCGAGGAGACCATGAGCTATTTTCTTTCCGATGGCATCGATCACTTGAAAACGATCACCATCTTCGGTTTCTCCCCTGACGAAGATTTCACCACTGGTAGGATTGGGGAAGAACACACTATCACCTCTTCTATGAGGCGAACTATTGCCACCATCGCCAGGACAATGTTTCAGCACTTCTTCCCTGGAGTTGCAGCCGTCGTCGTTGCTCCTGATGGATGCCGAATTGCCGGCGATTTTCAGGTAGTCACAGATGCTGAGTGCCTGGCAGGCGGATAGCTTTTCTGAGGATAGGATGGCCAAGTCTTGAATGCCTTCATGGGATAGTCCATCCAAAGGGGTAAGATTTAGTAATTCAGGATTGTTGAAAAATTGCAATAGTCCATTCATCGTATGTAGAGAGTCCAGACCCTGGACGGTAAGGAGTGAGGCATTATTAGTGATCTGCAGATTTCGCCCAATGGACTGTAGCCTAGACAGACCGGAGATGTCTTGCAAGAAAGGATTGTTGTCAATCAGCAAGGATTCTCCGATATCGCGTATATTTTCCAATCCATCTAAACTTCGTAAATGCCCATTGTTCTGCACCAGAAGGTCCAGGCCAATGGTGCCTAATCCATCCAGGCCTTGAAGGCTGAACAAGGTGGCATTATCATTCACGATCACATGTCCCCTCACCGACAGGAGTGATTCCAGTCCAGCAAGATCCTGCAAGTCGCTGTTGTCAGATATTGAAAAATCTCCATTGACCTGTGTCAGTTGGCCTAGAGCTCCCAGATCGACCAGTGATCTATTGGCAGATAGTCGGACACTGCCTCCGATCCAGCGGAGTTGCTCCAACCCGTTGAGATTCATGAGTGCCCTATTAGAAGCAATGCGCAAGACACCGCCAATGCTCGTGAGGGCATCCAACCCCCTGAGATCTACTAAGTCGGCATTGTCGGTAATGATCAAATCACCACCAATCGATCTGATATTCGACAGACTGGACAGGTTATTTATGTCGCTTTCTAACTTATAACCAAGTTTTAAACTTCCTCCAATGTGTTGACAATCTGCATATAGTTTTGCAAAAATGTCGACATCAGCCTGGGTATTCAACACCACCCCTTCTGATGGGCAGGATTGCGCCATAAGGTCAGCACCAAACTGTACAGCAGAGAGGAGGGCTGCTAGGAGCAGCCAATTGAAACGTCGGACCGTAAGCATGGCTTTTCGATCTTTACACATAGTATCATCAGAGTACTAGGACCGATCCCACAAGGAAGCTACCAATTATCCCTGGAAAGTGCAACTAAAGAGCGTCAGTAGAAATACAAATGACCTCTTCGAAATGCATGTATGTGGCATGATCCAGATAAAAAGAAAGGTCCTCAAACCGTATGAGGACCTTTCTACTTCTAACTGTCATCTGGGATGACAAAAGGAGCTAAATCTTTCCTACCAACCAGGATTTTGTTTGACATTGGGATTTTGAGAAATCACACTAATCGGTACAGGCCACAAATAGTGCTTGCTCTCGTCAAATACTGGTCCTTCCCAGTCGGTGCCTTTATATACGTCGATATAGGGTACACCATCTACCATGGAGGTCATGATGTTTGCCTTTGGATATCTTGCCACAGCAGCGTCGTCAAAGCGGATGCCAAGATCCGGTTGCTCTAACTTCTTGCCTTGCTTCCAGCGACGTAGGTCATCATAACGAAAACCCTCCATAAACAATTCAACTCGACGCTCTCTTCTGATCTCAGAGATCAGCGCTGAAACACCGTCGTTGGCATATCTAGGATCCATTTGTACGGTAGCCATATCCAGATGTGGCATGGCCACTCGGTCACGAAGCAGATTAATACTGATGTCTAGATCTTCCTGTGTGATTGTGCCTAACTCCGCCACGGCTTCAGCATAGTTCAATAGGGCTTCACCATACCTCATGATGATGGCAGGAGTCTGAGAAGTATTATAGGTAGCATGCGCAGCACCCACCTCATAGACTTTGATGATGTGGTATCCTGTTTCGATACGTAATCCTCCATCCATACCAGTGAGTCTTGGGTATGGTCTTGCTTTCTCAGCTGAGAAGTTCCTATTGTAGTTGTATACTAAGACATCTTCGGGATGCAAAACGGTCTGACGAAGTCGAGGGTCTCTATCTACAAAGACATCTTCGATCTGGGCATCGCCTTTATATAGGGGAGACAGCGTAATGGGCAATCCATCGGTACATAGATAGTCCTCCACCATACTCTTGGTGGCACCACCATTATAGCCCTTGTGGTAACTCTGTGCGTGGTTGGTAAAGATACCGCGCTCATACCTTCTCCAATACATGACTTCGGGTACGCCGGTAAGATCGTCAGGTATCCGATGGTAGGCATTGTAATCTGTCAGTGGATTTCCTGTGTTGTACAACTCATAGGGACCATTATCAATGATGTCCTTAGCGGCCGTAGCAGCTTCCTGCAACCACGTATCTGCACCAGATAATCCATGATACTTACGCCAGGTGCCTTCAAACAGGCATACTCGAGATTTTACCAGCAAGGCTGCCCAGCGGTTTAGTCGGCCAGGTCCTCCTCCATCTCCCCAATCATCAGGCAGGTTAGTGGTGGCGAATGTCAAATCAGCTAAGACATTGTTCATCACTTCTTCACGAGGAGTACGAGGGGCATTGAGCTCTTCTGAGTCAATGTTCAGCTCGCGATCAATCCAAGGTGCATCGCCGAACTTATTGACTTTGTCGGCATAAAACCAGCCTCTGAACAAACGTGCCTCGCCGATGTACTTGTTCCTCACTTCATCGCTGATATTGGCTTTTCCGTAGTTTTCCAAACCGATGTTGATCGTGCGGATAAAACCCCAGCCGCCATTGCGATAACCATACCATTGAGGGCTGCTCGGTACGTTGTGCTTACCAGCACGCACTTGCTGATATCGTGTATGACGGGAGTGACGTGGGGCAATATTATCTGAAAACTCATCGATCATCCAGTAGTTCCAGCGATGGCTGCTAAAACCGTTGTGAAAGGCCATCAGGATCGGCACATCGTTGTCATTGCGTGCCAGGTCGTAGATGCGGTTGTTATAGACCATCAGATCGCTTTCGGTATTCCAAAAGGTCTCTGCGCTGATCTGGTCGAGTGGAGCTCGCTCCAAGAAATCATCATTGCAGCTTACCAAGAAAAACAGGGCAAGCAGAATGAAACTATATTTATTTAAATAATTTTTCATCTTACTTAATTTTCTTTTATGATTTAAAAGGATACTCTGGCACCCAGAGAGAATATACGCTGTAAGGGATATTCCACCGCACCATTGTTATTAAATTCATCTGCTAGCACATTTCTGCGCAAGTACTCTGGATCCAGCGGTTTTCTGATTTTGGACGCCTCCCAGAGGTTTAATCCTGACAAGTAAATCTGGGCTTGACTCAATCCCGCTTTTTGAATTAGCGATTGAGGCAGGTTATAACCTAGTGTCAGTGCCTTCAGTCGAATGTAGCTGGCATTCTGCATATATCGTGATTGTCGTCGCTTATTCTTGCCATCTCGGGTAGAGATGTGAGCTGCGGGAAAATAGGCATCTCTGTTGTCCTCTCTCCAGGTGTCGGTCACATAGTACTTTTCTGCATGTCCGGCATTCCAGGGAAAGAAATACGTCCAGTTGCCATCATTGGGCCAGTAGTCGCGTTTGCCAATACCCTGGAAGAAAGTAGTCAATGAGAAATTCCTCCAACTGATATCAGCATTGATGCCAAAGCTGTAGCGAGGTGTTTCATTGCCTATGATGATCTGATCCCCTGGATCGTCCAGTGTATTGCTGCCTGGTCCCACTTCTCCGTCTCCATTGAGGTCGGCATATTTGATATCACCTGGTCGCCAGTTGGCACCCAGACGCGACTGATCTGCATGGGCATCTACCTCGGCTTGGTCTTGGAAAATACCATCGGTCTGATAGCCCCAGATCTCACCAATCTTCTGGCCCACATAGCGCTCATTTAGTGCGCCGGTGGGATTTTCGTACTTGGTGATCTCGGACTGCCAATCGGATAGAGCTAGTGTCAGGCGATAGTTCCAATCAGTCCCAATACGGTCTCTCCAGGTCAATGCGGCTTCCCATCCATTGGTTTTTAGGTCTGCAGCATTTTGTTTCGGTGCTGATGTACCCAAGGTAGCGGGAAATTCTACATCGGTCAGCATGTCCTTTGTTTCCCTGGTGTATATATCAAACGACGCATCCAGGCGCTGATTCAAAACGGTGATGTCAATACCAAAGTTCTTGGTGATCACCGTTTCCCAGGTGAGGTTGGGACTGACCAAGCCCGCCGGAGACACATATGGGGATCTTGATCCGCCACTAAACATATAGGGTGATTGCCCAATGCCCAATGTGGCAATCGCAGGATAGTAGAGCTGCTGATTATTCTGTCCGCGAACTCGGCCTTTCAAAATCTGATTACCAAGTGTCCCATAAGAGGCTCTGAGTTTCAAATTGTCGATGAAATCACGTGTGCCGTCCATAAAGGCTTCCTCAGATACCCTCCATCCCACAGAAAACGAGGGGAAGAATCCAAAGCGATCATCGGTAGGGAATCTGGAGGTGCCATCGTAGCGACCATTGGCTTCAAAAATATAGCGGTCTTTGAAAATATAATTGAATCGATAGAACACACCTCGCAGTGACACATGCTCCTTACCTCCTTCGGTCACTTGACCTCCCACCGTAGCATTAAGATCCGTGATCAGCGGAGTAATCAAGGAGAATGCCTGGGCACCTTGGAAAGTATATCGACCCCACTCCTGGTTAAAGCCCACCATGGCTTTCACATAGTGATCGCCACCCGTCAGGTTTGGCGTATATTCTGCGTAGGAGTTAAAGACGTAGTACTGGTCATAGTCGTGTCTGTTTTCAATGAAGTCTGTACCACTAAATCCGTTATCCACCACAATATTGGTCAGGTCCGCGCCCTCTTGAACGACCTCCACCTTGCTTTGTACATCCTGGAAGTTGCGATGAAAGGTTTGGTAAGAGAAGCTACTCTTAATGGCAAATCCCTTAAAAGGGGTAATGTTTACTCCTTGAGTCAACCAAGTATCGTTGATCGTAAAGGTACGTCTGCCACCATCTTTGAGATAGGGGAAGAAATTGGTGCCACCAAAGTACCTGCCAATGTATTGCTCATATTCAGCCCGGTCACCAGGAACCAGATAGTGGTCCAAATCTGGAAATTGGATCTTATCCAGCGGATGCTGTCGAGCCAAAGTATTGATATTCACATCCCAATGGTAGAAGGTCGGTTTATCACTGTTCTGTGAGTTAAATACGATCTTTTCCTCCAATGAAAGCCAGTCATTGATTTTGAAATCGACTTTCAAAATGCCATTGTAGCGCTTAAACCTCTCATTGTTGAATGGTTTTAAGTATCCATCCTTGTTTAAGTGTCCGAGAGACACGTAATAATTAGCCTTATCTGTTCCGCCTGATACACTTAGGTCATATTTCTGCTGGGGAGCAAAATCGGTCATGATTTTGTTCTGGTAGTCATTGAAGCCATAGAACTGTAATACACCATCGACTACACCCCATTCTGGACCGGTTCCTTCTGAAAAGGCCTTGGTGGCAGCTACAAATTCATCGTTATAGCTTGGTGTGCCGGATGTACGGATGTTGGCAGCATTTCTTGCCAATACAAACTGGTATGGATCGGTGATGGGATCCATATGGAAGATCGGCTTGGCAGCAGAAAGTTCTGTACTAAGGGAGACTTGCGCTTTACCCGTTTTGCCTTTCTTGGTTTCGACTAGGATGACACCAAATGCTGCACGAGCACCATATACAGCAGCTGCAGAGGCATCTTTCAGCACGTTGATGCTGGCAATGTCGTTGGGATTGACCCGTTCCAATGCCATGGGTACTCCGTCTACCAATACCAGTGGATCACCACCATTGATAGATTCATAGCCCCGGATGTTGAAGTTGGCCTCAGAAGTGGGATCCCCATTTCTGATGGTCACATTCATATTGGGCACCAATCCCTGCAAGCCGTGACCTACGCTGGCGATGGGTCGCATCTCGAGTTCTTCGCCGGAAATGGCGGTCACCGCACCCGTAAGGTTGGCTTTTTTCTGGGTGCCGTAGCCGACTACGACGACCTCGTCCAGGGCAGCCACAGAGGCCTCCATCGTGAGGTCTACGCTATTGCGTCCAGCAAGCGCTACTTTCTGTGTGGCGTATCCTGTGTAGGAGAATACAAGCGTAGCATTCTCATCTTCCACTTCCAGGGAGTAGGTGCCGTCAAAATCGGTCACAGTACCCTTGCTGGTGCCATCGATTAAAATGGTCACTCCGATCAAAGGCTCTCCTGTCTCATCGGTCACTTTACCAGTCACAGTACCAAAGAAGACCTCTTCTGTACTCGTGACTGCTGTCTCGCTGAGCTCTACAGCAGCATTTGTCGTATGTACAGACGACAACATTGCTATGAGCATGACGGGCAGTAAGCTTGCCCGTGCTCTCTTGTGTAGCAGTAACATTCTCATAATTCTGTTCGTTTTTAGTTTAATACTCAATGATTTATGACACAGACAATCAGACCACTTAGGATCTGATATCTGTGGTCGACAATATGGCAGTTCTTCTCAAACAAGTCTGAGAAGTAGTCTTTCCGTTTGAACAACTGGTCGGTGAAATGGTGGATAGGAGTGTTGTTGTTGACTGAAAACCAGGGTTTTCGTCTGGCCATTGGCACTGCATTTTTTCGTCCTGAAATAGGACATTGCCAGGCACTGCGGTTCGTTTTTCTTCGATTATTCCCAACTTCGGTTTTTAAATGGCAGTAAAAAAATCCGCACTAATGTAGTAAAATATCGTTAAGATAAACCTGTCCTCTTAAGAAAATTTTAACACCTAGAGTAGGAACGAAGAAATTTTAAAAACGCTGCTTGAGACATAGAACGCTATGAATTATGGGCTGTCATTCAGTGAGTTCTATCTTCTTTGGCAGGTTGCAAGCTGTCTGCATGGAGGAATTTGGGAGCTGAAATGGCAGACGTAGGGCTCACAGTGCTTCCGCCAAAGAATAACCCACCGTCGGGTGTGATGGTGGGTCCTGTCCAATACTCAAACCGCAAAAGAAAACGTACCTCTTAATGAATCTTAATAACCAGGATTTTGGGTCACCACACCTCCTGATAGGTCGATCTCTGATTGAGGGATGGGCAGCAACTCATGTTTTCCTATGATAAAGTTCTTGCCGCTGGCCTGCAATGCATCAGCAGCGCTGCCACTGCGTATCAAGTCAAACCATCGGTGCTGTTCCATACCCAGTTCGACCCTTCTCTCCTGCCAGATGAGCTCTCGCAGCGCTTCCTGGTTGGTTTCAGTGCGTCTAGGAAGGATCTGGGGTGGCAGACTACCACGGGCCCTATCGCGCACCATGTTTAAGTATGCAAGTGCCTCTTCTGATTGACCAAGCTCATTAAGGGCCTCCGAGGCCATCAAGAGTACATCTGCATAGCGCAAGATGCGAAGATTGCCGCCCCCCTCCCGGCCATTTCCTCGCTCTGGATCTGGTATCCAGGCCTTTTGATTGTACCTTTCATTAAACATCTCAGGATTGTCTTCGACAAAGTAGGAGCCGTCTGGAACCAATTCGCCCACATACAAGATGGTGGCCTCACGTCTGGGATCTCCCGGTTCAAAAGCGCGTACCAGATCATCGGATGGTCGATTGAACCCCCAGCCCTTGGTGGGACGGATGCCCTGCACCTGGCTGAATTGCAACCAGCCCCCATCCAAACTCGAGGTGGCCTGCACTTCAAATATGGATCCGGGGCCATTTTCACCCTCAATGGTGTGTATCTTATGGTAGCTTTCTGCTAAGCTGTATTCTCCTGAAGAGATGACAGATTGGGCATATTGGGCAGCCATCTCATAGTTCCTTCTGGTCAAGTAGACCTTTGCCAGCATACCTTCGGCGGCACCTTTGGTAGCACGTCCCAGTTCTGAGGTCGGATAAGCAGATTTGGTCGGGAGTACACCGGCAGCATCCTCCAGATCCTGCTCGATGATCCTGTACACCTCATCCACTGAGCTTCTAGCAATGGAAATGTCCTCGCGTTCTAAGGGGCTTGTCACCAGTGGCAATTCGCCCCACCAGCGCACCATTTTAAAATAGAAGTATGCACGCAAGAATTTAGCTTCGGCGACGATACGGGCTCTTAGGTCGACATCCATATCGATGTCTGGCACCTTGGCGATGACCCAATTAGCGCGTTTGATGCCCCGATAGTAACCCTGCCAGGTGTCGTCGATGATTAAGCTCCCTGGATCCAGGGTGAGTTCATCTGCTGGTCGGATCGGCGCGCCGTCGGAAGGGGTGCTACCCTTATCTGCATCGTCGGAGATGATGTCTGTGAGGGCTATATAAGAAAAAACGTGTACTCGGAAATTCCTAAGGGTTTCGTAGCTGGCATTGATGGCGGATAAGGCATGACTTTCGTCGAGAAAAAAGTTGTCAGAGGTCAGCTGACCCAATGGCTTTTTCTCTAAGAAGTCCTTACTGCAGGATATCATAATGATGATCAGGAAGGCAAAGATGGATAGCTTTTTCATGGCATTCTTTTTTTAGTCGGTCTAAAACACCATCCTGATTCCACCGGTAACCACTTTGGCTGTTGGATAGATACCCCGGTCGATGCCATTCGACAAGACATCTCCACTGCCGAATTCGGGTGTGTAGCCGCTATAGTCAGTGCTGGTGATCAGATTGGTACCGCTTATATAGATGGTCAATTGCTGGACTTGATATCGGCTCACAAACGCTTTGGGCAGGGTGTATCCCAAGTATACATTCCGGAGTCTGACAAAATCACCTTTTTCAAGAAACCTCTCCGATACTTCGTAGTTATGGCCACCGTTGGTCACCCTTGGTTCGACATTACTCGTGCCAGGTCCGTTCCATCGATCGAGGTACGATATATCAAAATTGTAGGTGCCAAACCGAGCGGCTTTCTTGGAGTTATAGATGACATTGCCCAACTGCCCATTGACATCGATGCTCACAGAAAAACCAGCATAATTGAGCCCCAGACTTGTACCCCAGATGACATCAGGTATAGAGCTTCCGATATAAGTGCGATCGGCCGTAGTGATTGCTCCATCGTTGTTATGGTCTACATAGCGCAAATCTCCTGGCACCTCACCACCCCGGCTGGGAGACTCAGCAATATCTTCTTCAGATTGAAAAACACCATTGGTCTGGTATCCATAGAATGCGCCAATCGGTAGACCCGGTACTGTGCGGGTGCCAAATTTTCCACCACTCAGGGATCCGCCGATCAGCTCCGCTTTGTTTTCTCCCAGGGCCAGTACTTCATTGTCCACGGTACTGAGAATGATGCCGAGATGGTAATCTAATTGATCCCTGGTCTCCTTCCAGTCGATTTTCAGATCGAGGCCCTTATTGCGGACTTTGGCCGCATTGACAAAGGGAAAATTGTCGCGAATACCAAAGTGACCCGGTAATGCGAGATCAATGAGTATTTTGTCCGTGGTGCGGCTATAATAGTCGATCTCGGCCTGGAGACGGTTGTTGAGAAAACCCATCTCAAAGCCGGCATTAAACTGGGCAGTTTCTTCCCACTGAATGGCTGCATTGGGCAGACCTTCTATCGTGGCACCGATGGCCAATTTTTCGTCCGGCCCCAAGGCATAATAAAACGGACTGTTGACGAGCGGGCGACCTGGATATGCACCGATCTTGTCGTTGCCAATCACCCCCCAACTCGTACGAAACTTCAATCTGCTGAAGAGGGTCTGGTTGGCAAGGAAAGCCTCATTGGTCAGATTCCAACCCAAGGCCAAGGATGGAAAATAGCCGAATCGATTGTCGGCACCAAAACGTGATGAACCGTCGGCACGAAGAGAGCCAGTAAATAGGTACCGATCTTTGTACACGTAGTTGGCGCGAAATAAATAGGACAGCATGGCCCATTCAAAGGCACTGTTTTCTGCATCTTCATCATCAGACTGGGCTGCAGCCAGGTACAAGAATTCATCGGTGCTACCTATCAGATTTCTACCGGTACCGTTTAGATTTTCGGAATTATACACTTGAGAAGTAATGCCTCCCAGCAGTGTGAGCCTATGGTCGGTCCACTCCTTATAATAGGTAAGTGTGTTCTCCCACAACCAATTTTGTACCTGATTAGAGCGCACTGTCAGGTCGCTCTCTTCATTTCTTTGAGTAGCACTGACAAAGAACACGGGAGTAAAGGATTTTCCGTTACTCTGATCAATGTCTAAGCCCAGATTAGACCGGAAGGTGAAGTTCTTGAAGAGCGTAACATCGGCATAGGTGTTGCCTACGACCCGGTAGCTCTTGTTGCTGTTATTCGCATAGAAGATGGATGCTACAGGATTGCCAGTGCTGGCATTCACACTGAGGTCGTTGAAATTTCCAGCTTCATCTCTTGGCGGTATGGTTGGATCAGCTCTGTAAACTGTACCAGACACATCAGGTGCCGAGGTTCGCCAATCTCGAATCAAGGCCAGGTTGTGACCGATGTCGATATGCGGGCTGACTGTGTACTCGTTGTTTATGCGCAGCGTAAAGCGCTGATAGTTTGTGCCCTGCTGGATACCCTCTTGGTCAAAGTAATCCCCACTCACCTGGTAGCGCATGGATTCATTTCCACCCCTCACGGACAACGAATGATTGTGCATCAGAGCGGTGCGGTAGAGTTCATCTTGCCAGTCGATACCTTCTTTAAAGACCGAGGGATCATCAAAGATGGCGGGCAATCTTTCATTACTTGCCAGCTCATTGGCCAAGGTGGCATACTCCCTGGCATTGGTCAAAGCGATCTTATTAGCCAATTGCTGGGCACCTACATAGCTGGATAAGCTGATGATGGGTTTGGCAGTAATCTCACCCTTTTTGGTAGTAATGATGATGACACCGTTGGCACCCCGTGACCCGTAGATGGCGGTAGCAGAGGCGTCTTTGAGCACCTCGACCGAGGCCACATCTTGCAGGTTGATAAAGGAAATGTCGTCCAGCAGCATCCCATCGACCACATACAGGGGCGAGGCGTCGTTGAGCGTGCCCACACCCCTGATGCGGATTTCTGCTCCGCGACCAGGTTCGCCTGTGGATGGTGTCACCTGGACACCGGCAATTTTTCCTTGCAGGGCCTGCTCGAAACTAGCCGTAGGTATCTTTTGTAGTTCTTCCGACTCGATACTGGAAATAGAACCCGTCAAGTCGCTCTTGCGCTGCACACCGTAACCCACCACCACCACCTCATCCAGGGTCTCTACATCGGCGAGCAGCTGTATGTCCCAGTTTTCACGATCACCAGCCGTGACTTCCATGGGTTTGTATCCGATATAGGAGAAGACAACCACAGCTGATGGGCCAGAAACTGATAGGTCAAAGGCGCCGTCGAAATCTGAGGTGGTGCCCTGCGTAGGAATGCCTTTTTCGTAGATATTCACACCGATCAGCGGGTCGCCTTGTCCATCTGAGACCTTTCCGTTGATGATCACCTGCTGTGCCGAGAGCCACAGTGGAAGTAGCAACCATAGTGTGCTTGAAAGTCTTTTAAGTGTTTTCATAAATCTCCTTTTTTCCATTCTCTCACAGGAAGTTGGTTATTCACCAGAGATTATCTCTTTTCCAACCAGCCTCCAGTAAAGCCTGCTTTTCTCAATCCCGATCTTATATACGGACTCTTCTTCATCAGGTTCCATACCAGTTCATTGCGGTGATTCTCCAGCTGTATTAATATAGGCCCCTGGTCGATACCTAGATAGTCGATGTCAAACCATCCATCATCTTTAGTTTCGTCACTAAAAGTATAGCTGAGGTTGAAAGCATCTTTAAAGCCGTACTCGCCGATCAAATGCTCGTATTGTGTGGTCCACATATGCTCTAGGGCAGCTATGCATTCTTTCGGAGCAAAGGGTATGGATCCACCAGCCGCCGTTGGTGCAATGGTGCCATCGTCACGAATACGGGTAGCTGATGCTCCCCGGGCTGAGTACGTCATGAAGCGAAGACTATCCCCTTGCCAGACCTGCCAATCTCCAGCTGGACCATCGCAAGCGGTGAGTCCCCATTGGTTGGCTCCATAGCCCACAAATTGCCTGGGATTCTCCTCACAGTAGGCGCGGTTGGCTAAGGTAGCCCTGCGCGAGTTCTCGAAATAATCGATCCCTTTTCCGCGCATGTACGCATCTTGGATGCCCCGGAAATCAACATACATATGGCTGTACTGGTGGCCAAATAGTGGTGAAAACTGGAGGTAGTCATAGCCTTGGAAGGAACCCCACTCATAGGTAGATGTCCATCCATCCCAGGCATCATCGGCTATGGGATGGGTCGGCGAACCCAAGGCCATGATCACAAGGATCATCGCCTCATTGTAGCCATCCCAGGATGACTTGATGTATCCCCGCTCAGGCCTCCATCCCATGCTGAGTTTCCCATCGTTGACATACATCCAATCCCATTCTACCCTGCGAAACAGCGCATCTCCGATGGATCTGATCTCACTTTCTGTCTCATCATCCCGATCGAAATAGGCGATCGCTGACAGTATGCCTGCCATGAGGAGTGCAGTGTCGATGGAGGATAACTCGACATTCTTGTAGCGCAGCGCCCGGTCAATGGTTAGGAAATGATAGAAAAATCCTTTATATCCACTCACTCCGGCACTGTCGGGGCCTTGGGGTAAATCCCACAGAATCTGTAAGGTGGCCAGTGTGCGCTCTGCAGCTTGCGATCTGGACACGTATCCTCTCTCTACTCCAACCAAGTACGCGGTCAATCCAAAACCTGTAGCTGCAATGCTGGAGAACCGCAGTTTTGGATGACGATCTGGAATTTGTAGGTTGTCATCATATGCTAGATCCCAGAAGTAAGCAAAAGTCCTCTTCTGCAGTTCATCTGTGGAAAATGGAGTCATCTCTTGCGAGTGCTTGCTCAGAGATGATCGCTGCGCAGACTGACAGGCAACTGTGGTGAATATGGCCACCAGCAGATAGGTATAGAGAGCGGTCTGTGTAAATAAGTGATGCATGCCTCAGCTTAGCATTAGTAGAGACATGAGCAGGACCTCACCTGCTCATGTCTTCCATGATTAAATAATTATTGCTTGAAGAACTTTGCATGGCCACTCAACTTGCCCTGTAGATCAAATATTTGCATAAAATATAGACCTGTCCGCAAATTGGAAACATTGATCTCTGATTCAGACTGAAATCGATCACGAACCGTAATCAACCTAGCCCCTACAGAACTAAATATCTCGACTCTACTAAAGTCAACGGGAGATGCTATCTTAATGACATCTACGGTAGGGTTAGGACTAACCGACAAAGCAGGTACGGACTTAACGTCGAAGATGGAGGTTGTCACCTGACAGTCAGCATCAGAACCAATGGCTATATCATCAAAATAATAAGTCATGGTTTCAGTTGGAATTGTTTCGAAATCCATGATGACTGCTATCCTGCTGTACTGAGCATCAGTAGGAAGATTATTGAAATTCCAAGTTATTTCCTGCCATTCATTAGGTGTAGTGTAGTCGGCAAACACATCTCCGGAATTCTCTGCACCAGTCAAAGATCCTTCCAATTTGAAAACTACTTGTGCAGCATGATCCATAAGTATCTTTACCCGAATTATCTTATTATCGGGATCGGGAAACTTAATGTGAGTCTCAAGGTTTGTAAATGCACCTGCAAATCTATTTACACCGTCACTATTATCTCCAACACCTCCACTCTCTACGAATACAGCCACGGTTTC
>CBDCVP010000001.1:0-13544 GCA_965223025.1 Saprospiraceae bacterium | reverse complement strand
GGCAACGTCGCGCAAGCGCAGTACCAGCGCCGTGTCCATGATGTCCTGCGAGGTGGCCCCCCAGTGCACGAACGAAGCCGCCTCGCCGCCGACCCGTTCCCGGCACCCGTGCACCAAGGCCGGAACCGGCACCGAATCGGCACGCATGCCCGCCTCGATCGACGCCACCACTGGACAGAAATCGGCAAGGGCCAGGTCGATGGCACGCGCGGCCTCCTCGGGGATGACGCGCAGCCGGCCCTGGACGCGGGCGAGCGCACGCTCCACCTCGACCATCGTCCGCAACCGTGCCTCGTCGGAGAGCAGCCGGTCGGTGGCGCCATCGCGCAGCATCAGCTCGAGAAAGGAGCCGCCGCTCATCCATCCAGCCACGGCACGGGCGCGACGGTCAACGGACGCGCTCGTCAATGAAGCGCTCGATGCGTCGCGCCATCCGCGCCGGATGCTCGATGCACGGCAGATGTCCGGCGCCCTCCACGATCTCCAGCTCCGATTCGGCAATCAGCGCCTGCAGTCCGCGTACAACCTCCACCGGTGTCGATCCGTCCTCGTCGCCGACCATGCACAGAGCCGGCACCTTCAACGCCCGCGCGCGCTCGCTGAGGTCGGTATCGCGGATCGCCCGGCTGCAGGCGATATAGCCTGCCGCGGGCGTGCGCACGAGCATGTTGCGCCAGCCCTCCAGCTCGTCCCGGCGATTGGCGCGAAACTCTCGCGAGAACCAACGCTCGAGGACCCCGTCGGCGATCGCCTCGATGCCGCCGGCCTTCACCGCAGCGATGCGCTGATCCCACATCTCCACCGTGCCGATCTTGTGCGCCGTATCCATCAAGACGAGGCCGCGGACGAGATCCGGCCGCCGGTCGGCCAGCGCCTGGGCGATCATGCCGCCGATGGACAGGCCGACGATCACCGCCGGCCCGACCTCCAGGCGATCGAGCAGCGATGCGAGATCTTGGGCGAGATCGTCCATGGAGCATGGCGCGCTGCCGAGGCTGGTAAGCCCGTGCCCGCGCTTGTCGTAGCGGACGATACGATGATCATCGGAAAGCTCGGCCAGCAGCGGGTCCCAGATGCGGAAATCGGTGCCGAGCGAGTTGGCAAGAGCCAACGTGGAGCCCTTGGCGCCACCGCGCTTCTCATGGTGAACCAAGAGCTCACCGATTCGAGAGAAGACCATGCCCCCTCCATTCGCTTCTTTCGTGCCATAGGATGGCAGCTCGGACGAGGCGTGAGAAGCTACCAGAAACAGTCGAGCGCACCGGAGCCGAGCCAGGTCGGCAGATGCCGGAAGCTTGCGTCCTCGATCTCGGGATGCGAAAGCGGTCTCGGCGCGACCACGCGGGATAGCGGCAGGGGGAGTGAGGCGGATGAGACGCGAGCTGATGGCTGGTGCCATGATTTGCGGTTGGGCAACCAGCGCATATGCGGCCGAGCTCACCTGGTCGACCAACAGCGAGCCTTCGACGATGGACCCGCATGCGGCGGCCACGGCACCGGTCTTGGGCTTTCTCAACAATATCTACGAGGGACTGGTCAGGCGGTCGACGGATATGGCGCTCGAGCCTTCGCTGGCGACAAGCTGGGAGCCGATGGGCAGCGAGGGTTGGCGCTTCCGGCTGCGCCAGGGTGTGACCTTCCATGACGGCGCCGCTTTCGATGCCGAGGACGTGATCTTCTCTTTCGAGCGGGCCTCGTCGGACGAATCCGACGTCAAGAGCTTCTTTGCCAGCGTCGAGAGTGTCAGCGCGCCCGACCCGCACACCGTGGAGTTCAAGACCAGCAAGCCCGACCCGCTGTTTCCCAGCGGTATCGCCAACTGGCTGATCATGGACAAGGGCTGGGCCGAGGCCAAAGGCGTGCTCAGGCCGGACCGCGAGAGCCCGAATGCCGCCACCGGCGAGACCAACGGCACCGGTCCGTTCAAGCTGGTCTCGCGCAAGGTCGACGAGGAGACCGTGCTCGAGGCGCATGCCGGCTGGTGGGACAAGGTCGAGCATAATCTCGAGAAGGCTACCTACAAGCCACTGAATAGCGCGGCCACGCGCGTCGCCGCCCTGCTGTCGGGTGCGGTCGACATGATCGAGCCGGTGCCGCTTCAGGACGTGCCTCGGGTCGAGGCCGATCCGGGTCTCGATGTGGTCAAAGGGTCGAGAGCCGGGTGATCTTCCTGGGCTTCGACCACCAAAGCGAGGCGCTCGCCATGGGCGATGCCGGCGGCACCAATCCGCTCGGGGACGCGCGCGTGCGCGAGGCCGTCTATCGGGCCATCGACGCCGATGCCATCGTCGCCAAGATCATGCGCGGCAACGCCAAGAGCTCGGGCCTGCTCATCGCGCCCGGTGTGCAGGGCTACAAGGCGGCGGACGATCGGCGGCCGGAAAGCGACGAGGAAGCGGCGAAGGCATTGCTCGCTGATGCCGGTTACGGCAACGGCTTCTCGATGACGCTGCGCTGTCCGAACGACCGCTACATCAACGACGAGGCCATCTGCACGGCGGTAGTCGGCATGCTGACGCGCGTTGGCATCGAGACAACGCTCGACGCGGTGCCGGTGGCGCAATACTGGACCGAGCTGCGCGAGGGCAAGTTCGACATGTATCTCCTCGGCTGGTCGCCCGGCACGTTCGATGCCGAGCACCCGATCCGCTTCCTCATGGCGACACCGAATGCCGAGAAGAAGCTCGGCAGCTGGAATTTCGGCGGCTACTCCAATCCGCGCGTCGACGAGCTGCTGCCTTTGATCCAGACGGAGATCGATCCCGACACGCGCCAGGCATTGCTGGACGAGGTCCATGCCATCTTGAGAGACGACGCGGTCTATGTGCCGTTGCACGTCCAGCCACTGGTGTGGGCCGCCAAGAGCAATGTCAGCTTGCAGCAGCGGCCGGACAATTTCTTCCTGCTGCGTTGGGTCCGCGTCGAAGGATAGGAACGTGCCGAGGAAGAGCACCGCGCAGGCGGTTGTCGACGGGTTGATCGCCAACGGAATCGACCGCCTCTATTGCCTGCCCGGGGTGCAGAACGACGGCTTCTTCGATGCGCTCTTCGATGCGCAGGAGCGAATCGAGGTGGTGCACTGCCGGCACGAGCAGGGTGCGGCCTATATGGCCCTGGGTCAGGCGCTGGCCACCGGCCGGCCGGCGGCCTATTGCGTCGTGCCCGGCCCCGGCCTGCTGAACACCACCGCAGCGCTGGCCACCGCCTACAGCACGGGTGCCAAGGTGCTGGCGCTGGCGGGTCAGATTCCGCAAGCCTATATCGGCCGCGAGCTCGGCCTGCTGCACGAGGTTCCGGACCAGGGCGGCATGCTCGCCTCTCTGACCAAATGGTCGGCGCGCATCGACGCACCGTCGCAAGCACCGGCGCTCGTGCGCGAGGCCTTTCGTCAGCTCGAGAGCGGCCGTCCTCGGCCGGTGGCGCTCGAATGCCCGATCGATGTCTGGTCGAGATCGGCCGCGGTCGACGCGACCTCGGCGGCGATCGCCGACGAGATCCCCGTGGACGAGGACGCGATCGAGGCAGCGGCAAGGCTTCTTGCCGCTTCGCAACGACCGCTGATTGTCGTCGGTGGCGGTGCCCTGGACGCCAGTGACGAGGTGCGGTCCGTTGCCGAGCTGCTGGAGGCACCCGTTTCCTGCTTTCGCATGGGCCACGGTGTCCTCGACGCACGGCATCGGCTCAGCGTCACCTCGACCGCCGGCCATGCGCTTTGGGCGAAGGCGGATGTCGTCCTCGCCGTGGGCACGCGCCTGCAGACGCAGCAGCTGGTCTGGGGCACGGACGACGCGCTGCGTGTCGTCCGCATCGATATCGATCCCATGGAGCACGCGCGGATCAAGCGGCCGGATGTCGGCATCGTCGGCGACGCCGCCGCCTGCCTTCGCGCGCTCGCCGATCGGCTGCGGCGCCACCCTCGCGAGCGGTCGCTGTGGTCGCGGGATATCGCGACGGTCAAGGCCGGCATCGGCGAGCGCTTCGCCGAGCTCGAGCCGCAGATGAGCTATCTTCGCGTCATCCGCGAGGCGCTGGGCGAGGACGGCGTGCTGGTGGAGGATCTGACGCAGGTCGGCTATGTCGGTCGCCTCGCCTATCCGACCTATAAGCCCCGAACATTCGTGTGCTCGGGCTACCAGGGCACCTTGGGCTGGGGGGTTGCCACCGCCATTGGCGCCAAGATGGCCCGGCCGGAGGTGCCGGTGGTCAGCCTGAGCGGCGATGGCGGCTTCATGTTCAATCTTGCCGAGCTGGCCACCGCCGTGCAGTTCGGCGTGCGCGTCGCCTTCGTCGTCATGGATGACGGCGCCTACGGCAATGTCCGCCGCATTCAGGAGGAGCATTACGGCAACCGGGTGATCGCCACCGACCTGCGCAATCCGGACTTCGCCGCCATGGCCGAGACCTTCGGAGCGCTCGGCCTGCGCGCCTCCGGACCCGACGATCTTCGCCCCGTCCTCGAGCGCGCCCTGACCCATGACGGGCCGAGCGTGATTCACGTCAAGTGCGGCCCCATGCCAAGCCCCTGGGATCTCATTCTTCTGCCCCCCGCTCGCGGCCGCGGCGATCCCGTATTCTAGCGCCCCATCCGGCATGCTCGCCGGGGTGGGGACCGACCGCGGCGGCACTCGCGCCGTACGTGCGACACCGAGCACATCGCCGTGATTGGCGGCTCAAATTGCTGTCATCTCTCTACAATTCGCCGGCTCGCGGCTGTATGGAGAGGCGGTCGCCGGCCGAGCTTGCGCGCGGCGCCGGCAGCAAGAGCTAGGAGTGGAAGCGCTTGAGCAATGAGGCTCACCGCCGCGACGCGCGTCGCGCGCGGATCGGTGCACGTCGGGTGATCTTCGCCGCTGCCGTGATCCTGTCGTCCTCGGCGGCCTTGCTGCTGCTCGCCGTTATTCTCTCCGGTGACGGCCTCGGCTATGCCGATATCGGCATGCTCACCTGCTTCGCTCTGACGCTTCCTTGGACGATGATCGGCTTTTGGAACGCGGTCATCGGCTTTTTGATCATGCGCTTGGGCCCTGATCCGATTGCCATGGGCTGCCCGCCCATTGTCGCGGCCAGGACCAGGTCGGCCCTGCGTGGCCGAACGGCCGTGGTGATGGCGGTACACGACGAGGAGCCCGATCGCGTGTTCAGGCATGTGCGGGCAATCGCCGACGATCTTGCGCGCGAGAGGCAGCCGGAGCTTTTCGAGCTATTCGTTCTGAGCGACACGCGAGATCCCGCGATTGCCGCGAAGGAGGAGAGCCATTTCGCCCACTGGCGCGCCCAGGTGGCCGACCCGTCGCGTGCTCACTATCGCCGCCGTCACGCCAACACCGACCACAAGACGGGCAATGTCTGGGAGTTCCTGCGAAGCCACGGCAGCGAGTTCGACTATTTCATTCTGCTCGACGCCGACAGCCTGATGAGCGCCGGTCTCATTCATCGGCTCGTGCGCGCCATGGACGCTGATGACGAGCTCGGCATCTGCCAGCCGCTGATTGCCGGCCTGCCCAATAAGAGCCCGTTCGCGCGCATCTTTCAGCTCGGCATGCGCCATGGCATGCGCGCCTACACCACCGGCAGCGCGTGGTGGCAGGGCGATGCCGGTCCGTTCTGGGGCCACAACGCCATTGTCCGCACCGGCGCCTTCATGCGCCATTGCCGGCTGCCGCGGCTTTCGGGCTCGCCGCCACTCGGAGGCTTGGTCCTCAGCCACGACCAGGTCGAGGCGGCCTTGATGCGCGGCGCCGGATACAAGGTGCACGTGCTCGCCGACGAGAGCGGCTCGTTCGAGGAGAACCCGCCGACGCTGCAGGACTTCATCAAGCGCGACCTGCGCTGGTGCCAGGGCAACATGCAATATCTGCGGCTGCTGCGCATGCCCGGGCTCAGGCCGATGGGCCCGGCTGCAGCTGCTGCTGGCGATCCTCATGTACGTGGCTGCGCCCGGCTGGCTCGCCTTCATGCTTCTCGGTCTCGGCCAGGCCGTCGCCCTCGGCCTCTCCGGCGCCTCGGCGCTCGATGCCGGCTGGACGCCTTTGAGCCTCGGCCTCGGCATCGGCCTTTTTGCGATCATGATGACGATCAATCTCACGCCGAAGATCGCCGGCATCGCCGACGTGCTGCTTTGCTCCGAGCGCAGGACGGCCTATGGCGGCAGCGGCCGGGTGTTGATCTCGGCGGTTGTCGAGCTGCTGTTCTCCTTATTTCTCGGCCCGATCGTCGCCGTTGCGCAAACGATCTTCGTGCTCGGTCTGGCCTCGGGGCGGACCATTCGCTGGGAGGCGCAGCGGCGCTCGCTGCACGAGCTGTCTTGGGCGGAGGCACTGAGAGGGCTCTGGCCGCAGACCACGATCGGCACCCTCATGCTCGCCGCGCTGGCATGGCTCGCCCCGGCTGTCCTGCCCTGGGCCCTGCCCATCATCCTGGCGCTCCTGCTTGCGGTTCCCTTCGCCTGGGTTACCAGCCGCCGCCGGCTCGGCGAGGCGCTGGCACGTCTCGACATTTGCGCGACGCCGGAGGAGATTGCCGGCACCGGCTCGCCAATGGCTCAACATCATCCACTAGCCGGCGAGCTGCCGCTCGCCCCCGAGAGGCAAGCCGCCTAACGCTCGGAAAGCGAGAGAATGTAGGCGACGACATGCGCGCGATCTCTGGCCGACAATGGCGGTTCCGGCATGTCGGGGTGAGCAGGCTGGATGAGCGCGTTATCAATGCGCTCGAAGGTGACATCGGGCCCGTTGGCGATCTCGGTGAATGACGGCACGCCGTCGCTGTAAGTACCGATGATCTGGTCCGGCGTGACCAGATGGCAGCCCGAGCACAGCTTCTGCGAGAGCGCGAGGCCGGTCTCGACATCACCGAGATCCTGAGCCTGGCTGGCGCCGGCGATGCAGACCGTCAGCGCAGAGGCCGCGGCGATCCGTCCGAGTGGCATGATCTCGTCTCCGTTCGAGGCAGGCTCGCCCCACGGGGTGATCCCGCGAGCACAGCCGTTCGCCCACGCCCATCATTTGGCGATCCACGTCGCGACCACAAGGTACGAGAGCAGGTCGGTGGGGCCGCGTTTCGATTCATCGCCGTCACGCTCACGGATCGCGTACCGTAGCGGATGGAGCGTCAATCGGGCAGCCGGACAGCGCCCTCCTCGTCGAGCGCGAATCCCGGGTTCCAAGCGACCTCCCAAAGATGGCCGTCGAGATCGCTGAAATAGCCGGAATAGCCACCCCAGAACGCCTCCTCGGCAGGCTTGACGATTGTCCCGCCGGCGCGCTCCACCTCGTCGAGCAGCCTGTCGACCTCCTCTTTCGAACGCACATTGTGGGCGATCGCGACGCCTCCGAAACCAGCCCCTCCCGGTACCGTTCCCGCATCCTTGGCCAGGTCCTCGAGGGGATAGAGGCCGAGCGCGATGGAGCCGCACTGGAAGAAGGCGACACCCTCCGCGGCGCGCACCGAGCGCCGCCAGCCCAGCCGCTCGAGAAAGGCCGTGCTCAGGCGCAGATCGCGCACACCTAAGGTCAGCATGGTGATGCGTTGCTCCATCGCGCGAGGCTAGCACCGGACCTCAGGCTCGTACATGCCTGCCCCGACTATCGTGCATGCTGCGGGAGCGGAAAAGACGGAGCCGGGTTCAGGCCGCTTCCACTCGGTTGCGGCCTCGCCTCTTGGCATCGTAGAGCGCGACATCGGCGCGGGCCGTCAGCTCGTCGATGCACCGCCCGTCGGATGTCCGCTCGGCCGCGCCAAAGCTGGCTGAGACCCGAACGCTCATGTCGTCGATGGACACGGGCTCGCTGGCGATGCTCGAGCGGACGCGCTCGGCGATCTCGACAGCGACCCTCAACGTCGCGCCCGGAAGAAGGATCGCGAACTCCTCGCCGCCCCAACGCGCAAGCAAGTCGAGTGGGCGGATCGCCGATCGCGCACGGCTCGCGGATTCCTTGAGCACCTGATCGCCCTTCAAATGTCCGGCCGTGTCATTGATGGACTTGAAGTGATCGAGGTCGAACAGGACGAGAGACAAGGCCTCCGACGAGTGAATCGACCGCTTCAACACCGAATCCGCCTGTTCTGTGAAGTAGGCTCGGTTCCAAACACCGGTCAGCGGATCGGTACGCGCCGCGCGCTCGATCTCGGCAATCTGCTTGAACACGCGCATGAAGGTCGCCATCCAGGTCGCGAGCCCTTGCAGCCTGTCTCGCGCCTCCGAATCGTAGGCATCCGCCTGCTGGCTTCCGACATTGAGAGTGCCCAGACACACGTCGCCGTTGACCAGCGGCATGTTGACGATCGAGCGAATACCGGCGGAGGCCAGCATCTCGTGATCCTCGTAGCGTGGCGTCTCGTTCGCCCGGAGCAGAATTGGCTTTTGCGTACGGAACGCCTCACCGACGCCGGTGCCACGCACCGGCAGGACGATATCGGTCGGAATGGCCGCAACGCCCTGAAAGGCGTAGACCGCGAGCTTTCCCGGCGCCTTTGGCAGCACCACGCTGGCACGATCGGCTTCGATGATGGACGGAAGCCAATAGGCAATGGCGTCGAGAATGTCCTCGACACACGAGGCCATGCTCATCTGCAGCACGAAATCCACGGGCAGTGATATCCGATTCATCCGTGCTCGACCTCTTCGATCGCGGCCCGAGTGAGTTCCGCGGGCACCAGGGCGTGTCAGCCTAGTGCGCAGAGGTTAACCGATCGTGAATTCGACGCGCGCTGGCCGGCCGCCGCGAATCGGGGTGGAGCGGATCGAATCCGAGCCTTTACACGGTTGCTGGGCTCTCCTACCAGCGCGAGGTCCCCTGGACCGAGGCGAGCATTCGCATGAGAACCACCGGCCGCATCTTCCTTCATACACCCGGGCCGACCAATGTACCCGACCGGGTGCTGCGCGCCATGCATCGTGCCTGCGAGGACTTTGCATCGCCGGAGTTCACCGAGATCGCGCGCAGCTGCCTGACGGATCTGAGCCGGCTTTTCGGCACCACCGGCGAGACCTTCGTCTTTGCCGGTAATGGCCACGGGGCCTGGGAGGTACCTCTGGTGAACCTGCTGGAGCCCGGGGACCAGGTGCTGGTTCCCCTCGCGGGCCGTTTCTCGGCGGCATGGGCGGACATGGCGCAACATCTGGGCCTCGAGGTGACGAGGACACCGAACGACCTGACTCGCGCCATCGACCCGAGTGTCGTCGAGGAAGCCCTGCGATCGGACACCGCGCGCAGGATCAAGGCGGTGCTTTGCGTGCATACGGAGACGGCCTCGGGCTCACGAACGGACCTTCGCGCCATCCGGGACGCGATCGACGCGACCGATCATCCCGCTCTGCTTGTCGTCGATGCCATCGCATCGCTGGCCATCGAGCCATTCGCGATGGACGAGGCTCGGATCGATTGCGCCATCAGCGCCTCGCAAAAGGGCCTGATGATGCCTCCGGGCCTGGGCTTTGTCGCGTTGGGAGGTCGAGCGATGGCCATCGCGGAGCGCTGCAATCATCCCCGTCGCTATTGGGACGTGCAATTCCGTCGAGGCGAGCTGAGCTATATGTGGTTTCACGGCACGCCGCCGCTGCAGCAGGTGTGGGGCTTGCGCGAGGCGCTCGACATGATCGCCGAGGAAGGGATCGACCATGTCATCCGGCGTCACCGACGACTTGCCGAGGCGACACGTGCCGCCGTCGCCTGTTGGGCCGGGGCTGGCGCGCTCTCCTTCCAGTGCCGGCGCGAGGACGAGCGTTCCAACGCGCTCACCGCCGTGCGCGCCGAGCCCGGCCACGATACCGAGACGCTGCGCGAGCTGGTGCGCCGGCGTTTCAATGTCGTGCTCGGTGGCGGGCTCGGCGATCTCGAAGGGCGCGTGTTCCGCATCGGTCACCTGGGCGACCTCAACGAGCCGATGATTCTCGGCGCGCTCGGAGCTATCGAGCTGGGCATGCGCTTGGCGGCAATCCCCCATCGATCGGGAGGCGTCGAGGCCGCCACGGCCCGGCTCGCAGACCTCGCTCGAGGCCGATAGGCTGCCGAAAGAGAGCCGGAAGCGGGCCTTCGGGCGTGATTCGGCGGGTACGAGTGGCGACGCACGGCGCGGACGACCTCGTCGTCCCAGCAACCGGCCTCGAAGCCGCCGGAGCACCGTCATCCCTCAGCAGACGGATGATCCGATTGCCGACGAGAGCGCCGCCAGGAGGCGGCGAAGGCGGGGATCGGAGCGCATGACCTTGTCGTCGTGCATACCTCGGCCGGTGACTGCTGTGGGCTGCGGGGTCCCCACAGCCGCGCAGCGGAGCCGTAGCGCGCGCTTGTCGTCTGATCGGTCAACAGCTTGTCGAGGCGTTCCTCGAGTTGCGTTTGCGCCTCGTTGTCGTCTTCGAGGTCCAAATCTGGACTCGGATTGGCGCCCGCACACCGACCTCTCGATGTGCTTCACGCAGTCTTCCCGCCGATGGCGGACTGCAAAGCGTGTCGCGAGATGGTCTCAGCCTTGCCCCGACGAGGTCGGCATCCTTCCGCCATGGTCAGTCGCATTCAGCTCTTGATGCGTAGCTCCTCGCTTCAAGCGATGTGCTGTCGCGCCACATGCTGAGCAGGATCGTCGCCAGCTTGCCGCGCCGTCAAAAGAGCCTCGGCCAGCTCGGTGAGCTCGGCACAACCATCGACCGCTTCGAGCCGCGAGCCTCTCGCCCCAGCGCCTTAGCCCCAGTCTCGGCGGCGCCCAGTAGAGAACGATTTTGGCTGCCTCGAACAGCAGATTGCAGGTGAGCCTGTCACCGCACTTGGAGATTCGGCCACCGATGTCGACCTCGCCGGATTGATATCGTCTCCGCGTGAGCCCAAGATAGGCGCCGACGTCGCTCGCCCGGCGAGAACGTGCCGGATCCTCGATGGCGCAGACAAAGCCGAGCACAGACAAAGCCGAGCGCAGACAATGCCGAGCGCAGACAATGCCGAGCGCAGTCAGGCGATGATTCGCAGGCTAGAGGCGACAAGGGTCCGAAGGCTGCATGTTCGGTCGCTTCGACCGATCACGCGATTTGACCAGCAGCTCGTCGACAATTCACGGCACGCGGCTCGCTTGGGCCATTCGAGACACAGACACGAAGGAAGCCGGGTTCCATGGCCAAGTGCCCGAGCAAACCATGGACGATGCGTCCGTTTCAGCGCGCTCGCATCGTTTGAGCCGAGACGGGCTGCCGACCGTCGCGGGCTGCCTTGTCGGCGACGCCATCAATGGTCGACAGCAGCGAGGATGCCGGCCGGTAGCCGTTGGCCAGCGCTTTCTCCAACCAGCGGCGCGCGCCCACGGCGTCGGGCGGCGCTACCCGGCCTTCGAGCAGCATGGCACCGAGATGAAACTGCGCCTTGGCCTTGCCTTGCTCGGCCAACGGTCGCCAGATCTCGATAGCCTGCTCGTAGCGGCCCGCACGATAGGCCTCCACACCCGCCCGAATGGTTCCTACCGGCGGGGGCCCGGTGTCGTGGGCCTCCGTGGCCACCGGCCGCGGCCGGCGATCAATCGTCGCGTCGGGGCGGGGCGGACTGCCGACTCCGGCACCGAGAGCCAAGGACGCCACACCGGCCTTCGTGCCGTCGACAGGATCGCGAACACCGTCGTCAATCAGGAAGGCTCGAGCCTGCGCCAGCCGCGTCCGCAAGCCCTGCAGCTCCTGATCGATGCGCTGCCTCTCTTGCCGCAAGGCGGCGATCTCGTGCTCGAGCTTGCCCTTCTCGAAACCGTGGGCCGGCCGGTCGGGCTCGGCCAGCAGCTGGCTTGCCTGGTCACCGATCTGCTCGGGACTGTTGGTGAAGCGCATATTGACCACGGTCCACTCGTCGTCGGGCTTGTAGACCGTGAACGAGAAGATGGCGGGGGTGGGGCGGAAGCGACCTAGAAAGCGGACCTGGCCGAAGCTGTCGGCGCGAACGAAGCTGCCGATGCGGACGATATCGACGTCTTGCTGACCGGGATAGTACGAGGACTCGGATGCGCGGATACTCGCTCACGACGAAGCCGCGCACGGTGGCGAGGCCGCCATTGTCGCGCAGCGAGGCGAACATCGGATGATGATCGAGCTGCTGCTCGGCCGTCCGCCCGGTCACCGTGCAAGACGGCTTGGACAAAGGCGAAAGAGTGATACCTCGAGCCGGTCGAGGCTCGTCTCCGCGCGGGCGTCGGGACCGGCGAACGATAAGAGAAGCACAAGACACAGTACGAGCCGCCGCATCGGAGTCCCTTCGAAGCGTGCGTGACGGGTGATCGTCCGATCTTGGCATCTATCCGGTAAAGACGAGGTTAATCCCGACAAGCCCGGCGTCGCTGACGTGGCGTCGCGATGCTCGGACCGGCGACGATATGATTGCTCGGCCTTGACCTCACGAATTGCGACATTTTCGCTTGCAGCCGGCGACTATTCGAATATAAAGAAATCTACATATGGGAATTTTACCAACAGAGGAAACGCCCTGCGTGGCTGAGACGGCCTTCGATCTCGAGCAGCTGCTCACCGGCCTGCGTGCCGCCGGCGAGGAATCCCGTCTGCGGCTGCTGGCGCTTTGCGCCCGCGGCGAGTGGACGGTGAGCGAGCTGTGCCAGGTGACGGGCCAGTCGCAGCCACGCATCTCGCGACACTCTAAAGCTGCTCGCCGAGGCCGGCCTGCTCGAGCGCTTTCGCGAAGGCGGCTGGGTCTTCTATCGGCGGGCGCAAGAGCGGCGCCGGCGGACGGGTCGCACGAAGCCTGTGCCGGCTGCTGCCGGACAGCGACGAGATTCTGGCACAGGATCGCCATCGGCTCGACGCGATCCGGACGGCATGCGCCGGCAGGAGGCGAAACGCTACTTCGATTCGCGGGCGGAAAGCTGGGACAACGAGCAGGATCTGGCGATCGACCCGGCAAGGGTGGAAGAGGCGTTGACGGCGCTGTTCGCCGATGAGCGCGCCAGCCCACCTGCTCGATATCGGCACCGGCACCGGCCGGGTGCTGCAACTGCTTGCCGGTCGCGTCTCCACCGGCCTCGGCATCGACTCCAGCCACGACATGCTGCGTGTCGCCCGCGCCAATCTCGATCGCCTGGATGCCAGGAACTGCCATGTCCGCCACGGCGACATGTACGCCCTGCCCGTGCGTGACGGCAGCATGAGCGCCGTGACCCTGCATCACGTGCTGCATTTCGCCGACGATCCGCTGGCGGTGCTCGGAGAGGCCAAGCGCGCGCTGCAGCAGGGCGGGCGGCTGATCGTCATCGATCTCGCCCGCCACGATGCCGAGTGGCTGCGGACCGAGAAAGCCCACCGTCGGCTCGGCTTCAGCGATGCCGAGATGGCCGCCTGGCTCGACGAGCTGGGCATGCGCTCGGAGATCGTCAAGCGTGTCGAGGGCGATCGTTTCACCATCTGCATCTGGGTCGGCCGCCTCGTCGCCGGCTCCGACGACACAGACCGCAAGGTCTTCCGCTTCTTTCAGGAGAGTGCCGCGTGATGTCCTACGCCCATTAGCCATGACGAGCATGACTGGTCGCTTTCGGCACCGCTGCCGGAGGTCGAGCTGTCCATCGAGCTG